>CBDFIZ010000002.1:0-2496769 GCA_965248385.1 Dehalococcoidia bacterium | reverse complement strand
TCTTGGGCGAAGGCCAAGCCCTGCTTGAGGCGTTCGACCCGGTCGCCAATGCTGCGGCGGTCGTCGTAGACGAAGGACACCTCGCGGGTCGGGTCGATGTCGTCCCTGTTGGCGGGCACCCAATAGAGGGCGTCGTCGGTCCAGAGGGACAGCCACTCATCGCCCCGCTGCTCGTCGGCCAAACGGGCCTCGCGGTATATGAAATCCTCAACCTGCTGACGATCAAATGCCAAGCGCAGATTCCCCTTGGTGCCTGAAATGGGCGTAGTGTCGAAGCATCAGGACTCGGACATCACCTTTTTGTAGTGGCGCCACACGCCCCGCAGGTTGTTTTCGTCCATGCCGTGGCCGGACGTCCGCCCATCTTCGAAGACCTTCTCGCGGTGCAACCCGCGCTTGAGCCACAGCCACTCGTCGACTTGGGCTTCCATGCCCAGCTGGTTGCGCTCGCAGATTTCAAGGTCGTCGGCGGAGACGAAGCCTCCGGGGCCGTAGCTCCGCTCGTGGCCTCTCAGACGCAGGGTATTGACTTCTTGCGGTGCGCCCTTGAGCAGCGTCGGATAATACCAAACGTTCGTTTCGGTGGGCGTGACGGGCTGCAACACACGAATCTGGGACTGAATCATGATGAGGTTGGGGAAGATGAAAATGAGGGGCGCCCCGTACTTCATCATGTAGTCGGTTTGTTCCGTACCGAACCTCGACGCGAGAGCCCCGACGTACTGGTTCCAAGCCTCGCCTTCCTTGTCCACCATGGGCATGGGCGACACGGCAAGGTCTTCGACCATGTGGCCGCCGGGGAGGTAGACGACCTTGTCGGGGCTCTCCTCGTTGTTGAGGTTGTTGGTGTCGAGGCTGCCGCCCTGCCGCTGCCGGTTCAAGCTGAAGATGAACTGGTGGATGAAGTGGCCGTGGTAGTTACCCTCCAAGGAGTTCTCCGCCATCATCTTCCAATTGCCGTGGTACTTGGCCTTCTGCACGCCCGACCGTACCTCCAACTCCCCGTCGGGGGAGAAGTCGATGAAGGAGTCAAGGTACTCCGTGACCCGGCCTAGGTGCTCCGCCAGCGTGGGGCCCGTGGGGCTCATGCTGGCGAAAATCAGGCCCCGGTAGGAATCGACTCGGGGCACCTTTGCCAGCCGATAGTCGGTTTTTTCAAAGGAGTCGCCGTAGGCGCCGACGAAGGTTGCGCCCAGCAAGTCTCCCCGGTTGCTGTAGGTCCAGCCGTGGTAGGCGCAGCGGAAGACGTGGGCGTTACCCCCGCTCGTTCTGGCAGACGATGTTGCCGCGGTGGGCGCACCGGTTGAGGAGCAGGTTCACTGAGCCATTCTCGTCACGGACCATGATGACGGGCTGGCGGCCTATCTGCTTGGTGCGGTAGTCCCCCGGCTCGGGCACCTCGCTCTCGTGACCCACATAAACCCATGAGCGGTACCAAATCTTCGCGAACTCCTCCTCGAAGATGTCGGGGTCGCGGTACAGGCTGCCATGTATGCGGTCCTCGTGGATAAGCTCGTGATAGTCGATGGCAGGGTTCATCGTGGTGGCCATGGAGTCCTCCTCGTTCCGAGGTCGGCGGTAATACTCGTGCTAGGCTAGCACCCTCGCTGGAATCGTTCAACCAAGGCAGGCTTACACGCAGGCGTAGTAGGCCGTTGCTGCGTAGGCTTGGGCGGCGCGGTGCAGCTCGTCGATGGAGAGGTAGCTGATTTCGCTGGGGCCGCTGCCTGGGCCGTAGGTGATGCTGGGGATGCCGGCGCCGTTGAAGATGTTGATGTCGCGCCACATGCTGGAAACGGGCGAGCTTGCGAAAGCAGGCTTGCCACCTATTACATGATCGTGGGCTTTCTCCAGGACCTCGCGGAAGGGGCCCATGTTCTCTCCAATGTGGCCGCGGCGGAACATGTAACATTCGACGGTCCCTGGGTAGCCCAGCGATTCCAAGAGCCGTTCCAGTTCTCGCTGCGCCTCCTCTGGGCCGTCTCCGGGGGGTATACGCACGTCGACGTAGGCGCTACATACGCCCACTGTGCTGGCGGGTTTGAAGGGCACGCCGCCGCGCACGGCGCCGATATTCACCTTGGGAATAATCTTGCCACCCTCGAACTCGCGAGTATGGGACTCCTCGTACTTCAGGGCCCACTCTTCTACAGCGGATATGAAGTGTGCCATGCGCATAATCGCGTTGGGTTGCTCCTGTGGTGAGTAGGGACGGCGGATAAAGGGGGTGTAGAGCCTGCGGCCGCCTGCTAGGGTCACCTTGTAATACGCTGCTCCGCAATCGGCCCATGAGATGCCGAAACTGGTGGTCTCGGCGTTGAGGCAGTAGTCGCCCCACAGGCCGTGGTCGATGAGTTGTTGCGCTCCGATGCCCTTGCCCAAGTAGCGGCTGCCTTGGTACTCATCGATGGGGGCCATGCCGATCTCGCCTATGACCATTGTCATGATGACGTCGCCCCGCAGCTTGACGCCAGCGTTTCGCAGGGCGCGGGTTGCCAGCATGAATGCTGCCATCGGCCCCTTGTCGTTGACGACACCCTCGCCGAATGCCTTGCCGTCTTCAACCCAGCCATGGTTGTAGTGATACTCCTCATGGGGTACCAGCCACACGTCCTCATCGCCGTAGAGGATCGTATCCATATGGCTGTTAAAAATGAGTGACTTGCCACCGCCGGTGCCCTTCAGCCGGGCCACCACGTTGCAGCGGCCGTCGGCCACCTCATGTCTTTCGGGTTGGAACCCTTGCTCGTCGAGCCACTGGCAAAGGAAGTCGCCCATGGCCTGCTCGCGCCCTGTGGGGCTGGGAATGGAGCCCATGGTGGCACCCAGTTGGGCGATTTCCATGCCGTCGATGCTTTGAAGGGCAGCCTCCAGGGCGGCTGTGTCAGTGGTCATTTTTCGGGACCCCTTACCGTGTTGACTTTCCGTAATGGCTCTAGCCGGTTGAACCGGCATTGCGGGCCTCGGAGGTCCGTATTCTGAGCCATTTGTGGTGTTCCAATGCTAGTCTCTTGCATGTCCCGGTTTCGTCTAGTGCTATATCCGTTGTGAACTGTGTGTATGTTATTGCACCGGGATTTGGACCGGCGCAGCTACACGCCAGCTTTGCTTTAGTCAAGGGGCTGACACGCGATACGCGAGTTTGTATCTGTGATGTGTCCCATTTATCTCATTTGGGGTAGGTCCAGCTACGAAATGACGGAGTTTTATGGGACACGCTGGTACCATTGAGAGGCCGCGCGGGTGGCGGCGCGGCGGTTCGACGGCAACACTTGGGTAGCCGAACGGGGATATTCCTGGAAGGAGTTTTCGGTCAACCGTTGTTGGCGGCCCTGCTACGGGCGTTGTTTCTGATTGCGTTTTCGGAACCATATGTCGAGCCTAGAGGGGAAGGGCAACAGTGTCAACGGACTGATGTCAGTCGGGTGGCGGGCTTTCGATTGTTGCGTGTGGGAGGCTTGGAGCGACGTTAATCACCCTTTCCCCCCGGACTTGGTCCGGGGCAGGCGATAGCCATCTCCCGTTCGGGGGAGAGGAGGCTTATGGGACAGGCTCCGGCGAGAGACTGTGTGTTCCTCATCATCGGAGCGTTGCGCAACGGTTAGAGGCCGAGGATATTTCCGCTGGCGTCAATGTCCAGTTTGCGGGGATTGGAGGGCAGGCCGGGCATGGTGACCATGGAGCCTGCCAGCGGGTAGATGAATCCAGCCCCTACTGATGCCCGCACGTCGGAGACCTCGAAGGTGTAGCCAGAGGGACGCCCCTTCAGCGACGGATTGTGGGAGATGGAGAGGTGGGTTTTGGCCATGCAGACGGGCAGGTTGCCCCATCCCAACTCCTCGTAGCGGCGAAGAGTACGACGCGACGCGGGGGTCCACTGGGCGCCGTCGGCCCCATAGACCTTCTGGGCCAAAGCGTTGACCTTGTCCTCGATACCGTCGTCGATTCCGTATAGATAGGAGATGGCAGGGGCTGGACCATCGGTGGCGTCTATCAACGCCTGCGCCAACTCCTCGCACCCTTGACCGCCTTCGACGAACCCCCGGCTTTCGGCGGTCGAGGCTCCCATGGCCTCGGCGCAGGCCTTCACCACTTCCATCTCCTCCGCAGTGTCCGAGGGGAAGTGGTTCGCCGCGACCACCACGGGTAGGCCGAAGGAGCGAATCATGCCGATGAGGTGCTCCAGGTTGGGCAGACCTCTTTTGACCGCGTCGACATCCGGCGTATCCAACTGACGCAGGGGGACGCCACCGTGGGACTTGAGGGCGCGGACCGAGGCTACCAACACAGCGGCACGGGGCTCTAGGTCGTTGAAACGCGCCTTGATGTGCATGAACTTCTCGAACCCCAAGTCGGCCCCGAAGCCAGCCTCGGTTACCACATAGTCGGCGTACCCGAGGGCCAGCCGGTCGGCCACTACGGAGTTGCAGCCGTGGGCGATATTGCCGAAGGGGCCAGCATGCACTATCACTGGCTGGCCCTCGCTGGTCTGAACTAGGTTGGGCTGGATGGCGTAGCGGAGCAGGGACATCATGGAGCCCACGGCGTCCACGTCGGTGGCAGTGACCGAGGCGCCATCGTGGGTGAAGCCTAATACAATGCGGCCAAGACGGGCTCGCAGATCGTCGAGGTCGGCTGCTAACGCCAAAATCGCCATGATTTCTGAGGCGGTGACGATGTCGAATCCGGTCTCCCGCAATGGAGCATTGCCTGAACCGCCCAAGCCGGTGACCACTTGGCGAAGGGCGCGGTCTTCCACGTCGCTTACTCGACGCCAGGTGACGCCGCTGGGGTCCAGCCCGGCCGCTTGGCGACGCTGCACCGCGTTGTCGGTGAATGCTGCAAGCAGGTTGTGGGCTGTGCCCACGGCGTGGGCGTCGCCAGTGAAGTGGACGTTTATTTCGTCTTCCGGCAGCACCGTGGCCTTGCCTCCGCCAGTGCCCCCGCCCTTGATGCCGAAGATGGGGCCCAAGGCAGGCTCTCGCAGCGTGGCGATCACGCGCTTGCCCAGCCTTCCCAAGCCTTGGGCCAGCCCCACCGTAGTGGTGGTCTTGCCCTCGCCTGCGGGTGTGGGGGTGATGCCGGTGACCACCACCAGTTTGCCCTTGGGGCCGTCCTTGCGGATGGCCTCCAAGGGAAGTTTCGCCTTGTAGTGTCCGTAGGGAATGATGGCTTGGGCGTCCAAGCCCATCGCCTCTGCTATCTCTGCTATCGGGCGCATGTCTCTTCCTTTGGTTCTGAATCCAATTGAGCATTCTAGCCGATGCCTCACCGAGCGGTAAATCTGCCCAGCTGCCTAGGGCTAGGGGTTCAGCCTTGATGCTGTGGTCTTAAGAGGCATCCCTTGTGGACGTCCAAACCTCCAAGGCAACCACAGGGCTGTCCCTACGAGCTAAGACCTGCGTAAGTATGGGCGCTTTCGGCGTAGGCGCCTTCCCCGTAGGTCAGTCGGAGACACCGTCGAGGTTGTCGGCGCTCATGGCCCTCGTGGACTCGGCACTGACATCCGCTCCTTCCCAATTCAGCCCCAACCCCTCTACAGTTGTAGTTGTGTTGTATTGTGCCACCCCAGCCACCGGCCTGAACCCAGCCGCGGCACGACAAAGGAGACCAAACCATGATGCACTGCCCGGATACACTGCCCGGATACACTGCCCGGATACACTGAAAGATAGAGGCCCCGGCCTTACCCTGTATCGATGTTCCGCCTTGCCCGCCGATATGGGCTCAGCCTCACCACCCTGCCAGAGCTGGATGTCCCGAAATGGACCGAAAAATCAGGGGTCGAGAAAAGAACCCAACCCCACCCGCACGAATGCTGAACAGTTATCCGCCCAAGGCTAGGGATTCAGGCTGACGTTGCTCTGTTAGTCCGGCCTTGAGCCAACTGTAGGCTAACCCCCTCACCCTAGTCCTCTCCCACGCGGGGGGAGAGGGGACTTTTGAAACGGGCTCGCTAGAGGGAAGGGGTTATGCAAAGGCCTCCGAAGGCGGGAATTGCCCATGGTCCGTTGGGGGGCCACGCACGACGATGAAAAGATGGACCGGATATGGGGTGCTGACTTGGCCAGTAGTCCGGACCGTGGATTCCCGCCTGCGCAGGAACGACGGGAGAGGCGGATTGCTGAGGGTTCGGGTCTGCTTTCGAAGCAATGACGGGGACCGTCCGCTGGTTGTCTGCTCGCGGCTATTATTATGCGGATGACGGTAGTGTTTTACACGCCTCACGTACACCGAACAGTTGCTAAGCCGTGGGCCGCCTTGACGCTTACCCTACATGGTGCTATATCGGTACAAACCCAGTACCGGATGACGGAGGTTGGTATGGCCACGGACGTTAGGGGACTGGTTGACGCTAATGTAGGTCTGGTAGACAAGCGAATTTTCGTCGAGAAAGAGATTTACCAAGAGGAGATGGAGAAAATCTTCGCCAAGTGCTGGCTCTTCTTGGGACACGAGAGCCAGATACCGAACCCGGGCGATTTCTTCACTACCTATATGGGTGAGGATCCGGTGGTGGTGACCCGTGACGGCGGGGGCAAGGTGCATGCCTTCCTGAACGTGTGTCGCCACCGTGGGAACCGGGTGTGCCGGGCCGATGCCGGGAATGCCTCCAGCTTTGTCTGCGCCTATCATGGCTGGACCTACGGGACCGACGGCAAGCTCATCGCGGTACCCAGCCTTAAGGAAGCCTACTACGGGGAGTTGGACACCGAGAAGTGGGGCTTGGCCTCTGTGGCCCAATTGGACAGCTACAAGGGGCTGCTGTTCGCCACATTCGACGCGAACGCCCCTTCTCTTCGGGACTATTTGGGGGAGACAGCATGGTACCTCGATGCCTTCTTCGACCGGCATGAGGGCGGCATAGAGGTGTTCCCTGGACTGCACAAGTGGATTATGCCCTGCAATTGGAAGTTCGCGGCCGAGAGCTTTGTTGGGGACGGGTATCATTTCGGTTGGACTCACATCTCTGCCCTCAGGGTAGGGGTAACTGAGGGGTCGGGTGTTGGCAGGCAGGAGCTCAGGGGCAGGCAGGTGTCTCTTGAGAACGGGCATGGTGTGCAGGTGGTCCATCCCGATGACCCGTCGGACCCACCCAATGCTTTGGTCAAGGACTACGAGTCGCGGGTGCGTTCCGATGTAGAGGCGCGTCTGGGGCCTCGGATTCAGACGTGCAAGCCCATCGTGGCCAACCTGTTTCCCAACTTGGGGCTGGTGCGGGCCACCACCTACACCTTCCGGCTGTGGCAACCGCGGGGCCCCTTCCATACTGAGGTCTGGGCAGGTGTGTTCGCCGACAGGGATGCGCCTCAGGAGGTGAAGGATGCGATTCGTCGCAGCAGCCTGCGCACCTTCGGCCCGTCGGGCATCTTGGAGCAGGACGACATGGATAACTGGCAGGAGTGCACCAACACCTGCCAAGGCCATGTGTCACGCAAGATACCGCTGAACCTGCAGATGGGCCTAGGCCACGAGGGGTTTGACGAAGAGTTGATGGCGCGGGCTAGCGACTACCGCTACAGCGAAATCAACCAGCGAAACTTCTTCCGACGGTGGTCGGAGTTGATGGCCGCCGAGTAGCGGTTTCTAACCGTCGTCCTGCTCCAACCATGTCACAGCGCCGTCGCGATCCTACGTCTGTCCGGGTGGAGCGGGTCGTGGACGGGGACTCGCTAGTGGTGTGGGAGACGGGATGGTTCTCCCAACCCATCCGGGTACGCCTGTATGGCATCGACGCTCCCGAAGCTCAGCAGGAGTTCGGATTGGCATCGCACGCCGCCTTGGCCCATCTCCTCGATAGGAGGGGCGAGCTTGTGATGGAGGTGTTCGCTTACGACCGGTACGCCCGGGCCATCGGGCTGCTTTACTGGCGAGACCACGGCCGTGGGCGCTCCATCAACCTGGCGATGGTGCGTCAGGGGTACGCGTATTGCTTGCGTCACTTTCGTGGGGAATATGGCCTGCGGGCGCTGGGGTTTCTGGCGGCGGAGCAGGACGCCCGGCGGGAGCGTCTGGGGGTCTGGTCTGGGGCGCAAGAGCAGGTGCGGCCTTGGGCCTACCGGGCACAAGCGAGGGAAGCCAGCAGCCGGACCCACCAAGGCTCGCGCGTTGGGTGTCTTGCACTCCTAGTCGGGTTGGTGCTCGTGGTCGCGCTGATAGTTCACGCTGTGGGTTAGCAATATCGAGTGGGGCGAACAATGGCAGTTTTGGCGAAGTCCGTTGGCCCTAGGGCAATCGCTGGCTGGCACATGGAGGGCAAGCAGCCGACTTGACACAGATGTGTCACCCTGCTACAAGGCTGCTGTTGTGTCTAACTCCTTGAACCAAGTCGGCTAGTATCCCCTTCAAGCCAACTTGGGTCCCTCCACAGCGTTTACCGTTCCACGGCGTATTGCGTCTCGTGCCTCTGATGGCGCTGGTCGTTACCACCGCGGCATCAGCGTACGTCCTGCTCTGGCCGGTAGGACTTCCTATCGTCAGTGCTCAGGAAGCGAACCGAGTCCCCGAATTCCAAGAAGGAGACTCTGCCGTTCGTGTGGTCGCCGAGGGCACTCCGGCTAGCCAGAACGTGGGCGAACCCGTGGAAGCCTTTGACCCCGGCGACACTCTCACTTATTCACTGGCCGGGGACGACGCCGGGCACTTTGGCATTGGGTCCGGGACTGGTCAGATACTCACCAAGGACCCTCTCGATTACGATACCCAAGGTTCCTACCTCGTCACGGTGCAGGTTACCGACGGCGCTGACGATAGCGGAGCTGAGGACACCTCCATAGACGACACCATCGAGGTCACCATCAGGGTGTCAGTCACCATCGACCTCAGTGACTGGACGGCTGAAGACTACGAGACCAACACCCAATACTGTGCCTCAGGTACTTGGACCGTGGACTCCAACGGTAGGGCCAAGGAAACACGAGGCCAATCGCCATCCATTTTTCACGGCGATTTCGACGCCTACGGGAAACGCCTCACTGCTACCGTTCACCCTGGCAATGACGACGACTTCTTCGGATTCGTGGTCGGCTTCAATGGTGGCGACTCGACCAATATGGACGCCAACTACCTGCTCATTGACTGGAAAAAGCAGTCGCAGAGCAACGATTTCGGAGGCGACTCCACGTCATCTGGCGGGTCAGCGGAGATTGGGCTGAGGCTTTCGCGGGTGACAGGCATACCGGACTGTGACGAGTTCTGGCAGCACGTGAACCTTGATGGCACGGGCGAGTCCAGCGGTCTGGAAGAGTTGCAGGAAGCGGATAGTAAGGGTAGTACGCGTTACGACCCGCAAGACTACGAGTTCGTGATTGACTTCGGCAGTGAGAGCATTGAGGTTTACCTTGACGGACGTTTGGAGCTGGACTTGGATGGAGAGTTCAGCAACGGGAACTTCGGTGCCTATGCCATGCTCCATGACAGCGCTACGTTCTGGAACTTTTCCTATACCGACGGAAGCTTCCCGTCGGTCAACGAGCCGGTAGACCAGCCTGGCGAGGTCTCGCTGTCGTCTACGACTTCGGAAGTGGGAGTCTCGCTGACGGCGTCGCTCACGGACCCAGATGGGGGCGTGCTTAACAAGGTGTGGCAGTGGGGAAGTTCCCCCGACCAGGACCCACCGACTTGGACAACGATATCGGGCGCCACTTCGGCCAGCTATACGCCGACTATTACGGATGTCGAAAAACTACTTCGGGCCTCGGTCACTTATGACGATGCCACCGGTACTGGCAGGGCTGCTGTAAGCGCAGCAACAGCGGCGGTAGACCGGGTGGGCACGGTGAGCTTGTCGACCAACCAACCAGTAGTGGGGGAAGTGTCTACAGCGACGCTGACCGACGCAAACGGCAGTATCACGAATCAGGTATGGGTGTGGGAGAGGTCCGGGTACGGGCGAGCCTGAGTGGAGTGCCATCAGCGGTGCCCAGTCTTCGAGTTACATGCCTACAGCCTCGGTCGATGCGCGTAAGCGACTCACGTCACCTACACGGACGGGACGGGTTCCGGGAGAAGCGGGATTAGCGCACCGACGGAGCGAGTAGACCAGTGGCGAGGTGACGTTCAGCACGGGCGTGCCTGACGTAGGGATACAGGTGACGGCGACGCTGAGTGATGCGGATGGAGGTGTGGTGGGGGTGATCTGGCAGTGGCAGAGTTCGGTCAGTACAGCGACGCCCTTGTGGAGCGACATCTCCGATGCAGATGAAGAGTCCTACACGCCGGCTATCGCAGACGAAGGGATGGTGCTTCGTGCGAAAGTGACTACGACGACGCTATCGGCGGCTAGGAGTGAGGTCAGTGCTATCACCCGGTGAGGTCAATCCACCATACCGGTGGTGGATGTCGCCTTGGCTGCGACGCTGACCGACGCTGACGGGACCGTCGCGGATCAGGTGTGGCAGTGGGAGAGTCCGCCATTTTGATATTTCAAGCCAGTTCACAACGTCTCAATACGTGCCAGTCCTACTCTAAAATACATATAGCTGAAGTATCAATTGAGGCCTTGACGTTCCGGTCGGTATCACTTAATCTCACTCCAATTAGTGATAATGAGATGGTAACGATGAATGACTCCAAACCCCGGCCCGTCCATCTTTCGGCAGCTTTTGTTAAGACGGTCAAGACACCGGGCCGATATGGCGATGGCCGTGGGGGGCATGGCGTCTCCTTGCTTGTGAAGGTGGGCTCCGGGGAGCGCGTGGTCAAATCTTGGAGTCAGCGTTTACGGATTCATGGGCAGCCCGTCAATGTCGGCTTAGGGGCCTTTCCCATCGTGGGACTGGCCGAGGCGCGGGCCAAGGCATTGAGCAATCGCCTACTGTCCGCCCAAGGTGTGGACCCACGCACCTCAACCACCTCAGCGCCGACGTTCCACGAGGCTGCCGACAAGGTGATAGCCTTTCATGCTGCCAACTGGAAGGAGGGGAGTAGAACCAAGTCTGTTGCCCAATGGCGGGCCACCCTTGACGCCTACGCAATGCCACGGCTGGGCAACAAGCCGGTCGACCGGATTACGACTGCGGACGTTATGGCCGTTCTGATGCCCATTTGGAACGACAAGCGCGAGACGGCGCGACGTGTTCGCCTGCGCCTGAGCGCGATCTTCAAGTGGTCCGTTGCGCAAGGCTACCGAGACGACAATCCGGCTGGCGATGCTATCGGCGCGGCCCTTCCCAAGAACGGAGTGCACCGGGAACACCATCGGGCATTGACCCATAGCGACGTTGCCGGGGCCCTGCGGACCATCCGCGAGACGGACGCTTGGGGCCCTACCAAGCTGGCCCTTCGGTTCTTGGTCTTGACGGCTTGCCGTTCCGGTGAAGTGCGCGGGTCCAAGTGGTGCGAGATTGACCTTGAGGGTGCGACGTGGACGGTGCCAGCAGACCGCATGAAGGCGGGGAAAGAACATCGCGTGCCCCTATCCCAGCAGGCCGGTGCGCTGCTGAGTGAGGCGCGGGAGTTGAGTGGTGATAGTGGGCTGGTGTTCCCGGCGCAAAGAGGCCGGGCGCTGACCGATGACGCGATTTCGAAGTTGACACGGGAAAACGGCATCGACGCCGTTCCCCATGGCTTCCGGTCTAGCTTCCGCGACTGGTGCGGTGAGACTGGCGTTGTTCGGGAAGTAGCTGAGGCATGTCTGGCACACACCGTTCGGAATGCTGTTGAGGCAGCTTACGCCCGCTCCGACCTGCTGGAACGGCGTCGGCGAGTGATGCAGGACTGGGCCGATTACGTCGAAATTTCTTGACGGTTAAAAGCGCGTGTTTTGGTCTAGCAGGCTTCTGAAGAATAGGTTTAGGCGTTAGGGTTGCTGGGTGAAGTTAGGCACCGAGTGTCTTCGCTGGAGAGTGGGACGGTCTGGGTTTCCGGGCCGGGCCCATGAGGTATTGGCAAGGCTGGGAGGCCCCGTCAGACCCTTCCGGGCGCACTGCCCCCAGGCAGATCAAACCGCTTGGACGCCCGAGACCCATCCGTTAGATGATGTCGGCCACTTTGTTGCGGAGGAAGCGCCTGAGCGGGTCGCCCCTCTTCTGCGGGATTTTGCGGGGCGGATAGGGAATTAGCAGCTGGGGGACAATTGGCCACTGTAGCGTACCCCGATGAATGTGGGGGCCTTGAGCGGATTCGGAGAGAAGCACGCTGGTAACCCGTTAGGCTCGTGTTCCCGAAACAGGTTGTAGGTCAGCGTCAGGGGGCAGACGCTTTGAGCGACGGTGGCCATGCTGGGGGGTTCTCCATTCGTATTGGTGTCCTGCCTGATATTCTACTGCAAGGGTCTGCTTTGGGGCCCTCGGTGGGCGAGATCGAGGTCTGACGGCCCGAACACGAGACCGATTGAGGTTGGGGCCATGCTGTCGAGACTACCGGCACCCCAAGCCGAACCTCTCGTTGAAAAGGCCCCGACCAAGTGAACGATAGAGTCGAGCGACTGGCAGGAGGCCATTGGCTCAGGTATCCGCCGATGCCCAGTCATACTCTTTTTCCCTTGAGTCCCGCGAGCCAAACCTTGATCTCGGATTCTGGCCAACGCTTGCCCCGATCCCCAATGGGTACCGGCTTGGGGAATACCCCTTTTCGTGTGAGTCGGTAGATGGTAGAGCGCGAAATTCCAGTTTCGGCTGCTATCTGCCTGATGGTGAGCATTCTGTCTAAACGCTCAATGGCCATGGGACCTCCTCCAGAAACTCAGTGTCACTATTATTTGGACTAACTGCTGCCCAGCCCGGACAGAAACCTCATGCTCCTCCTCGAGCTGGGTCACAAATCGCAGGCACATGCCGGCAGAGAATACGCCGTGAGAATCACGCTTGTCGGGGACGTACTTATTCGGTATGACATCCGCCGATTGACGCTTGCCTTGCATCAGCTTTCCAGAACTCAGCGATTTGATTGGCTAACTCCAGCAGGCGATTGCGACTTTGACGCAGTGAGTCGGACTTGTAGCCAAGACCCACCAGGCCAACGCGAGCTACCCCTATGGCGTCCAGCACGTAGGTGGCATCCGCGGTGCGGTAGCATTCCCTCCTGCACTCCTCAACGTGTGCGGCGGTTGTCATGGGGCAGAACCTCCCTTGGCCCCCTTTGTAAACCAGCCAACCGCCCGCGGCTAGACTTTTTGCACAGTGTGCAAAGATTGCACTATTGACGGCCCAATGGAACTTTCTGGTAAATCGGCATCTATGTTGCGTCCTAGAGAACAACTCGTCCTTTCGGCCATCTAGGGCGCGGATCGTCCCGTCACGCTAGGTGTCGATCATGGGCAGGACCGGCTACTGTCGGCGCACAGTTATAACAGCGCTCATGTTGTCGTCCTTGGCCGGGGGTTGCGAATCATTTCCCTCCTACGATCTCTCCCTGGATTAGCGGAGCCCTTGACCCCCTTTGTAAACCGATTAACCCGACATTGCTACAAGATTTAGACACCGTCTAAAGATTAGACGGTCTATTGACGTGCCCAATTGACTTCTGCTAAATCGGCCTTATGAACTTGCTGCCTAGAGAGTAACTCGTCCTTTCGGCCATGCGCATGGGAAATGGTGGCGCTGGACTTGCGGCGGGCATCGGAGCACCTAGCGCCGGTGCTTGCCCATTTTGATTGATGGCCCTGCGTATCTGGACACAGTTGGACTCCCACACATCCGCTGCCTCCTCACATCGGAAGGTTGTGTGGTAGTATCCGAATGAGCCACAAATGCGGACCGGGTTGCCGACGTAGACAGGTGCCGAGCACCCGGAACGATTGCCCCTACGGTTGTGGCAGGAAGTCGCTGCCAGAGACCATTAGCGCAGGAGGCAGGACCGGAAGGTTGACGGACTGGAGTCAATGCCTACTTGGATGACAAGGCAACGAAAGACTGGCGGGATGGCACGCGTCGATATTTTGAGAGGCGTTGCCAAGGCGATAGCTTCGACAAGAGAACATGAGTCTGCAGGTAGGGTACAGCCAAGCAGATGATATTTTTTCGTGGCCACTTCTGAAGGGGCCGATGGCACCTACGATGTTGAAGGTGACTGCTGGACCGCCATAGATGTGCCTGCCGGGGGCGGGTACAAACCCGTGGCCTTGGAGTTCATGTTTGTCAGCGGCCTCATGCCCTTGGAAGCGAACGGCAGAGGCAGATACTTCCCTGAAACCGACACCCTTGTCATTGGCGAGGGCACTGCTACCCTAGTGGAAGAGAACGACGACCTGACCGCTTACTGGTGTCCGGACGATGTCCCCGGCCGGGGCCCGGACGATCTGAACCTGATAGCCGTCGCTCTCCGGAATGCCTCGAAACATTTGGCGCTGGTGATAGCTGGAGCCCCAAAGACACAATGAGGCGTTTCCTGGTGCGTCAATGCTTGCACTTCTTCATGGCGCGTCACCACGGAGCGCAGACAGCACGATCCCCAAGGTCAACGCCCCCATAGAAGGCGGCGCCGAGGGCATGGCAAGCAGGACCCGTTACGCTAGCCATGGCAGCGACGACCCATTTGCACAAGAAATACCTGGAGCTATGGGGGAGGCCAGAATGACATCGAAAGCACTCATAGTGGACTACGATCCCGCCGTGGACATCCTGACCCTTTGGAACGGGACCCCTGCAAGTATCGCGACCGATATCGCAGAGGGCGTCATGGTGTTCCAAGACGACGAGGATGAGCCTTAGATCGTCACCATCGAGGACGCCAGCAAGGTCCTTGGGCCTCTATTGGAACAGCTCAAACGCACCGCAGAACCTTCCGCCGAACCGAACGGGCTCAGATGATCGCGTTCCTGCGGTATGCGTCAGGAGTCCTGGCCCATGGTTATTCCCGCTAGTTGGCGGGCGCCGATTGCGAAGTACTTCGTGCTAGCCGTATTGCTCGGCCTCAGTTGTTTCTATGGCTGGGCGGGCCTAATCGTTGTCCCCTCAGTGGGCGAGAAGCTTCTGTGTTTTGCGGTGGCGACGTGCTCAGTAATTGGGTGCCCGCTGTGGTTATGGATCATCGCTCCTCGCCAAGTGCAAGGAAAACAGACATGGTAAAGAAACAAATACCTCTAACCGAGGAATACATACCCGAAGAACCGGCGGAGCCACTTTCTGACCCCGAACTCTACATCAAGTACGTCCCAGCATCCGACATGTCGCTTCTTTCTCCATGAGGACTTCCGTTCCATCGGACCACTCTGAGGCTCGTCTGGGCAGCCCCCCTGCATTTATAGACCATGACCATGTATACTGGATAATCTCAATGTGTGGCTCCACCATGCTGAAGGCCAGCCACCGCCTCCCCCATCTACCTCTTCAACCGGAGTACACACCACCGAGGGACTCCGCGGTCGGGAGGCTGCCCTCATCCCTGGGGAAGACCTACGTGATATAGAAGACAACATAGCCGACTGGTTTTGTGTCCCCAGCAACCAGAATTAGGCGATTCTAACCATCCATTAACGGCCTATGATTGAGCAATGGGGCACTCGAGGACCGACAATTGAGAATCGCCGGCGTTGACTTCCCCGGCCCACTTCTAAACGCCCTCAGAGACGGGCGTTTGGTGGTGTTCGCAGGTGCCGGTGTGTCCATGGGACCACCGGCCAGCCTGCCCGACTTTCGTCGATTGGCCGAGCAAGTAGCGGAAGGCACCGGGCAGTCCATGAGCGATGAGGAAACCGAGGATCGCTTCTTGGGTAGGTTGAAAGACCTCGGTATCGATGTCCACCAGCGGGCCGCTGAAATCTTGCAACGGAATACTCCCGAACCTACTATACTCCATCTGAACCTACTCCGTCTCTTCAGCGAACCTAGTGCCGCGAGGGCAGTTACCACCAACTTCGATGACCTGTTCGAGCGCACATTTCTCGGCCAATTTGACTCCGAGACTAGAGTATTCCAAGCACCGGCCTTACCATTGGGCAACCGTTTTCACGGCGTTGTTCACCTGCACGGTTCTGTGTATGAACCGGGAGAGATGGTCCTCACGCACCGGGATTTTGGACGCGCATATTTGACTGAATCGGACGGCTGGGCGCGCCGCTTTTTAATCGACCTCTTCACCAACTACACCGTGCTGTTCGTGGGCTATAGCCACAGCGACACCATAATGACCTATCTGACGTCTTCGTTGCTACCAGTTGCCGGACAGCAGCGTTTCGCACTGATAGGCGACCAAATTGATGACCCCACGCGTTGGCGTAGGATGGGCGTAGAACCCGCTACCTTCCAGCAAGCGCACGCCAACGACTTCAGCGGCTTGGACGCGGCTGTGGCCGGGTTGTCCAGTTTCCTGCAGCGCGGTGTCCTTGACTGGCAGCGTGAGATTACCGCCATTGCCAGCGGGTATCCACCCATTGATGACGAAAGCGCCGGGATCATTGAGCACGCTCTCAGCGACCCAGTAACGACAAGGTTTTTCGTCGAGTCCGCCGAATTACCGGAATGGGCCGATTGGATCGCCCGGCGAGGTCATCTGGCGGGGCTGTTCACCGACGGGGAACTCAGTGAACGAGATCGAGCGCTTGTCGGGTGGTTGGTTTCCCGTTTCGCTGTAGCCCACGACAGTGTACTTTTTGCGCTGATCAAACGCTGTGGTCGCCGTCTGAACCCAACACTGTGGCAGCAACTGAGTTGGCAGATGCAAGACAGCATCCCGCAATCGCCGGATGCGGTTATGACGCGCTGGGTCCTTTTCCTAACGAGCAATATCCCGACGGACGCTGACGATGCCGCTTTGTCCTGGCTAGCTGAAGCCTGCGCCAGCGTCCTCGCAACCGAGAGCCTGTTGCAGGTGTACGAAGCAATGATGAAGCGTCTCAACCCGGTGCCGCCTCATTCCGAATGGCGCAGCTCTGATATGTCCCACTTCCATGCGCAGGAGATCCTGTCAGACTGTATTAAGCCTAACTTGGCCGAAATGTCCGAACCGCTCCTTGGGCTGGTCACCATACAGTTGAAAAAGCGCCATGCGATTTGGGGTGCCTGGGAGGGCGGCGATGGGACCTCAGATTCCGACAACTTTGGCAGGTCAGCCATCGAACCAAACCCACAGGACGATATGGATCAGGAAATAGACCCACTGATTGACGCCGCGCGGGAATGCTTGGAGTGGCTGGCCGCCGATGCCCCGGCTATTGCGGGAGCTTGGTGCGACCGCCACATCAGTTCCGACGCGTCATTGTTACGCCGTCTGGCTATCCACTCCTTGGCCGCCCGGAACGATCTGTCCGCTGACGACGTAGTTAAGGAGGCGCTGGACACTGTCTGGGCCGAGCATCCGGGATTCGTGGCACCGGAGCATCCCGATTTCACTCACTATCACTGGTCCGGAGTTGGGTCGTCCCCTCAAAGCACTTGGGATGTTGGCACACTCCTGGCACGGCAGGCAGCTGAGGTATTGCCGGACTTGTTGACGTACCAACCGACCGATCAGCAGTGGTTCGACGGACATGATCGCTGGGCGATGCTGAGCGCGGTCAGGCAAGCCGCCGAGGCCAACCCGTCTTGGGGGCTTGACCTAGCTGACGCCATGGCCGAAATCGGAGAATGGAACTCAGATCTGTGGCAACACGTGATTACGGGTTGGACGACAGCGGAGCTCGACCAAAACGGCGTGAAGCGTGTGCTGTCCCACTTGTCCTCCGGCGAGTTGCACCGGCAACACCCGCGTGACGTCGCCAACATTCTCAGTGAATTGGTCCGTAAAACCGAAGCATCAGCAGCGACGGGATTGCCCGGCGCGGCTAATTCGATAGCTGTAACCTTGCGTCCGTGCGTCTCCTTAGACAAAATCCCCGAGTTGACTGCGTCCGTAGGCGGAGTACCGCAGTACGTTAGCTGGCTAGACAGGGCGATCAACCATGCCTCCGGCCAACTGGCTCGGTTTTGGACGCGCAGCATTGTCCTGTGGCGTGGGCAGCAGGATCCCGCGCCGCAATCGCTCAGCTCTGAATACCGCGAAGCATTGGATGCCATCGTAGAAGAAGACGGCATGATCGGGCAATTCGGCCGCACCGTGCTCGCCAGCAACTTTCATTTCTTTCTTGCCGTCGATGAGGATTGGACAATCGACAACCTGCTGCCGCTCTTTGACACCGAACACGAAGATTTTCAGTGCGCGTGGGATGGTTTTCTATCTATGGGGCGTGTATCCCCACAGATTGCCGATCTCTTACACGAGGGATTCGTCGACGCTATTCCTCGGGTTTTTGGAGAATTCCAAGGACAGATGCTCACGCGCTTCGTAGAATTCTACGTCGTCGCGATGGGTTGGCTCATCGATGGAGCCAACGATCAATGGATTAGCGAGTTCTTCAAACACGCGGATGAAAGACTGAGAAACCAGTTTGCAAGTGCAATCGCCCATCGTTTGCGTGACCTCGACGAGGGCAGGCAGCAGGAATGGTGGAACGTATGGCTCAAGGATTACTGGCGAAACCGCTTGCAGGGCGTACCCGCTCAGCTGCACGATACAGAAATCGCCCGAATGCTTGAATGGGCCATCCGCTTGCCCGGAGTATTCTCCGAAGCTGTCGAAGTGGCGATACAAATGCCTCCTGTGCCCCTAACTCGATCATATATCTTGCACGACCTCAGAGAGAGCGAACTGATAGGACGGTATCCTGACGATCTGGCCAAGTTCCTCATCCATTTGGGGCGACAAGATAACGCCTCATGGTTTTGGGTTGGTGCCCGGGAAACCGTTGACAAGGTGCTGGCGAAAGGTCTGCGAGCAGACTTAGACCAAGGCCTGCGTGAGCTAATTGTCAGCCACCACCTAAGTTAAGAATCTGCGCAGGATCGGCCGAAGCAGTTCCGCTACCTAGGGTCCTGAGTTAAAGTGCTCCACTATGGTATTGAACCATACGGAGGCCAGCCTGACGTCCAGGCCGATGAGGTAATAGTCCTCCTCCTGGGAGTTAGCTTGGGTGAGATATCCCACCAGTGGGCCGTTCTCCGTAACGTGGACCGGTGTTTCGAGGCCACGTGACTGGTCCCCGAGGCCACGTGACTGGTCCCCGAGGGTCAGGACATCAGTTGTGGAGTCGTAATGCGGACCACACAGTGGGAGCATTTCACTGGGCACCCCGACATGGGCAATCCTGTGGTCTGAGGTGATACCGACTATGGCCCCGCTGGGATCATTGAACAGATACCGGGCCTCGCTTCGCTCTCCGGTGCTGAGGCTCACCGACTCCAGTTCGGGGTCATACCTCACCTGCAACACCATTCCATTGTGGACCACCCTCCGTATGCCCCCAGTCTCCAGCCCCAATGAGGTGAGCAACTCGGGCAGGATCTCCATCAGTCCCACAGTTTTCTCGTGGAAGGTGTCGCCGAACACCCCCTCCAGACCTTCGTCAACGGGGTCGTATCCCTCGAGGGAGGACTCTATGTTGTCGATAAAGTGGGACAGATTGCCACGCAGGCGGACCAGGTCATCCACCCTGCCCAGATGCTCCGGCGCTTCCTCTGCCAGCCTCGTACGGAGTCCCTGAATTCCCTTCTGCCACGCCTTCACGTCCTCCTCCGACCGAGTCCATCTCCCGTTCGTCGCTCATTGTGTGGTTCCCTTCTGGTAGAAAAACTGTACGGCACTGATGCACCCCCCCGGATGCAGGGGACAGGCCGTGGGCTCAGGTGCTCGGGGATGTGTGACACCTTCGGTGAAGTCGTGGCCACGAGCCCTACGGCACCATCGTAACCGTCGATGTGCCCACCAACTCAATGGGGCACTACTCTGTTTCTTCCTTCCGAATGTAGTTGCTCAGGTCTCCTGGAACGGTGCCTAGGGTGCGCATGATAGCAAGGGTCTCGTCCAGTGTCGGGGGATCAAATACTGCTCCCATGAACAGGTCCCCGGTGTCGCCTCCCTCCACCAAGGCATCAATCAGTTCCATGCAGTCCAGAAGCCGGGCACGGAGGTAGGTCAGGTCGTCGAACCTGCCCAAATATTCCGGCGTCCTCTCCTCAATCCTTGCGCGTATGTCCGAGAGCCTGTCGGACCACCGCCACTCTTCAGGGGGGTTCCACATCGAATTCCATGACATCTAGCCTCCATCGAATCCAGGCAACCGGCGGGCTACCCCGGGTGTCACTCACGCGACTAGAGAGGATTCGCGGTTGCTATCGCAGGATTTCCAGAACCCTTTGACCAACCCCTCTCCCGCCAGGTGCCATTTAGCCTTCGGGGTCTTTCCCCGGTAGCAGATGCGGCAGCAGGATCGCGGCCGCATGATGGATCGCGACCCCAACGTTCTCGTCTCCCGCTTTGTTGGTGAATACGACCAGATTCTCGGCAACGGTATCGCCGTAGCTTCCTATGACCGGGCCGATGCCAGATAGATACAGCATGTCGGTTGCGGGTACGTACTTGATGTAGAGTTCGGGGTCAGAGAGTGGTTCCGTTGGCTCTTCGGGTATGTATTCTTCTTCGGCCCTCATCTCTGCCCCGAAGGGAAGTCCGTTCCAACACAAATGGCCTTCGAAGGCGCACACTTCAACCCATTGGCGCTCGAAACGGGGAGGGAGTTTCGAGTCAGGGGTTACAACGGTCCGATAGGAGGTTGGCCAAGGGTCTCCTGTTGCCAAGACCTCGTGCTCATGGCGTCCAGAAGCGATGGTAAGCACGCGCCCATCAAAACTGAAAATCATCTCGACCCCTTCGCCTTCCTCCAGCGAAGAGATTTCCTCGGTCAGATTGCGCCGAAGGGGACGGGCATAGTCCCTGTCGATCCTGCACTTCGGGCTGGCCTCGTATGCCCGCTGCCTTTCCCTGTACGCGAGTTGCGTGCGGGCGGGCGGCACCAGGTCCCAGTGACGCTCTCCTTCGACAAACCAGTCCGGCAGGGGTCCTAGATCCTTCCTCCAGTGTTGAAGCATGAAACTGACCCAGGCCGCAGCTTCGCAGATGTCACTTAAATCGTTGGGGATCATCTTGGAGCCGGGATCCATGACCGAGAACGTCCTCCGCGTGGAGCCCCAACCACTCAACATGACCATCCTTCCCGTCCACCACCATACCGAACTGGCACCCAGGTGAAAATTCTCGAACTCGTAACGGACGGTTTCCGATGGGTTTCCTGCCTCTCGCTTGAATCCGAGATCAACCAGAGAGGCCAGAGTTGGGGAGCGCTCGATCATTGCATCACCAGTCCTTTCGGTTTTCAGTTTGCGTAGTAGCACTTAGTTGCTACAAAGTGGCAGAAGTTCCCATCTAGTCATCTCCCTCAACTTCCTCCTGGTATCCCCAAGGTAACCAGATACCACCCGCCGTTTTGCCTCCCACTGTGAAATCAGAAGTTCGGATTGATTCGCAATCTGCCCGCCCCGCGGTCGACACCCGTATGCCGTGACTTCGGGCCTAGGGCCGCTGACCCTTCTGCCAGAGGGCTGCCCGATGCGCACTGTCTCACCGGCCACGGACGTTGCCTCCGGATACACTGCCCTGCTCTAGTTCCCCTCGACGCTGACCCCCTTGCCGAAACTCATGGACCACCTCCACCAGGTCCCGCGAGTGCTCCATTACCTGTGGTTTGACGTATAAGCATATAGGTACATATCATCGTACCATGAAGCGCAAACCCGGTGAACTCATCCCCATCGAACGCTCCATCCTTGCTGCCGCCATCCGGCTAAGCAGCCAGGGCGTGGAGGAGTTCCACGGCTTCGGCCTTGCCAAGGAGATAAGGGACAGGGAGGGCGCCCGCCGGCTCATGGCTCAGGGGACCCTCTACCGAGCACTGGCCCGACTCGAGCAGCAGGGGATACTGCAGAGCACGTGGGAGGACCCGGCGGTCGCAGCAGAGGAGCACCGGCCACGTCGGAGACTGTACAGCCTTACCGGGGCCCATGTAGTGGGACTGGGTGAAGCGCCCGTCCCCAGGCAGGGGGCGTCACAGCTTTCATGGGGAGCCACACCGTGAAAGCAACAGGGAAGGAGACCTTGCGGCGCGGCTGGGCGCTGCCAGCGGCTAGGCGACTGGTTTTGGGCTGGACGTGGCTCTACACGGCGGCCCTCACCGAGCAGGCGCGCACGGCCCGGCGGGAGGAGATCCGCTCGGACATGCACGACCACATCGAGCAAGACCGGGGCAAGGGGTCAATGAGGCGGGCACTGCCATCGGTATCCTTGGTCGCATGGCGTCGGGAGCCTGGGATGACGTGAGTTGGGCCCTGCCCCAGATCCCCTCGGCCCTCGCAGTACATCTGGTCCGGGGAGACGATGCCATCGGTCAGTTGAGGCCCTCACCATGGGTAATCTCGTACCTGGCCGTGGCGGCCCTGATCAACGTGTTCCTGGCCCTGTCGGACTGGCACCATCTATGGCCTGCCTGGCTCATCGCCAATGCAGTGGTGTTGGTGGCCACCCTGCTTCTGCAGCGGCAACGACAACTCTGGGCGAGGGGCGTCCTTTTATTGGGATGCTCGTTCACGATCCTCCTAGGAGTCGGCGTGGGCATCTCGGCAGCGTGGAATCCTGTATCGGTGACCTTCCAGCATAGCCTGATGCTCGAAGCCGTGCTCATGGTGCCCCTCGTCATCCTGGGACTGCTGGTGGCTTGCAAGATAAATGGGGCATCCGTCTTTAAAGGTAGCTGGTGGCCCCTGCTTCTCTGTATTTCGTGCATTGGATTCGGCCTCTGGGGCTCAGGCATCGCAGTGGATGGAAGTCCGGAGAGCCTTCTTGAGGTCTCCGCTGTCACAGCAGTGCTGTGCGCCGCATGGGAGGCCTTGGCTGTAGGGTTTGCCCATGGTTCGAGGGTTGGCTCGTATGCCCTCCTTGGGGGCGCATCAATAACCATGCGACTGCTGTCCAAGGGATGCACGGGAGCCATGACGTAGATGCGGTCCGGTAGCTGGCCCTCCTCGTCCACCATGTGGGGACGCGCCCGCTGTATCTCGGGGACCTCTCGGGCAACCCGTATGTCCGCTACGTTCTGCCACAGAGCCTTCAGCTCAGGCAGGTTCTTGAAACGGGAGAAGCGGGCTGTGACCGCATACCCGCCCGAAGGCGTGGGCTCCAAGCTCTCATTCACCACGCCGTAGGTACCGGTCCATGGGTCGAACTTATCCAAGCCCCGGCGCTCAAGTTCCCTGGGTTGGAGGTAACGCATCATGGTCAGGAGGCGTCCATTGTTGTCCAGGAATTTGTAAAAGGAGTCGAAGGCACTGTTCTGCTCCGACCCCATCCGGTCCATGAAGCCTGCCGAGTCGCCAAAGCCGCTGGCCAGCGGCTGGTCAAACGGTTCGAGCAATGCCCTACTCCCTATTCCTCATGTAATGTTGTTTTGAGTTAACTAGTTTTAATGGATAATATGGCGTGCGAGAGAAGTCCCTTCCCAGGAGTTTTGATTGGCTACGAGCAAATACGACTTGGAGCGTTTGAAAAGGACACATGAGGTGAATATCCGGTGTGGCGAGATGCTGCTGTCGGGCAAAAAGGGGAGGAAGTTCTCGCGCGGCGGGCTGAGGACGGGAAGAGGGGTTGTCGCAAGGTGTGGAGGAGGCATAGGAGTGGAGTTGCCACCCCACAGCATGTCGAGTTTTCTGCAAGACATCGAAATTCCCCGAGAGAACGGATATTTCTCTCTCTCCGAAATCCCCAAGAAGCGGCCCGCGATCCGAAAGATGATCGAGTGGCATCAGGAGCGACTGGCTGCGATTGAGGCCGCACTCCAACGTCTCACATCCAGAGGCGGCGAATATGCGCAGCGTGTGCAGGAGCAGTACCTGGCGGAGCGCGAGGCTAGGCGCCGTCGTAGTCGTAGTCATCCTCAAACTCCTCATCGTCAGCCTGTTCCGCCAGGAACTTAAGGGTGTCCACAGTCGGATACTCCGCCTCCTTCTCTCTGATGACCCTGGCCAGGGTCCTCTTGGCATACTCGAAGATGACCCTCTCCCCCTGCCGACGTAGAGCGTCGCAGGCCAGGGCCAGGTTTACGGTTTCGTACCCCTGCCGGGTCTTGGTGACGAGAGGAGGAGCCATCGTGAGCCGGGACATCATCAGGTGGGCCAAGCCCGCGGCAGCCTTTGACTCCTGATTGGCGTACTCCTCGAAGCTCATTGTCCCTCCCCCTTCTTCCGGCTTGTCATCGTCGTCTCCGAAGTCGAGCACCTGGTCCTCATTGACCTTCTTCATGTCGGCCGCCATCATGTGCCCGCCCGATTCCTTGATTGAGGGGATGCCGACATAGCTGCCGTAGCTGCAGGCGGTCTCCTCTATCTCCAGCATGGAGGGGTACCACAGCTTCCGCGTGATGGCGGCCTCAAGCTGTATTCCATAGTCGTCTGCCATCGTGTGGCCCCGCCAAGGGCGGGGGCCGATGAGTTCGCCGTAGGTACCAAGAAACTCGGGGAGCTCTCCCTGGAACTGGAGCGCAAACCACGCTACCGCGCCCAAAGCGCCGCCGCCCGCGACGATGCCCCATATGCGCGCCTCCAGTGCATGGTGGGCATTGGAGCCCATGATCTTGCACTGGTCATCATGCATCTTCTTGAGCTGAGGACCCGTGGTGACACCGGCATATTGCCCGATGCCCGCGAATCGGAGAATGATGGAGTAGGAGCGGAAGCGGCGCTGTACCTGCTGCCAGTAGCCTTCTTCAATGGCCGCATCGCCTACGAAGCCATTGGGGAGACCCTCCCTTTTGGCTGCGAGCTGCGCCCGTGCCCGTGCCGTCTCCGCCGCCTGCTGCGCCTTGGCTCGCGCTGTAGCCGCTTTGCCCTCTTCCGCATCGTGCTTCCGCTGCGCCTCGCGCTCGGTCTCTGCGTTACGCCTGTTCTGGCGGACTTGCGCGAGATCGTGGTGCCGTACTCTACGAGCTTCCGGAGCCCCCCTTTCCAACCGGCGGTATAGCTCGATTTCCTGCATCCGTAGGCGTATCGCCCACCGCTGGTCCTCCCCCGCGATGACCGCCAGTTGCCTCTGGCGCTCTAGTTGTCGCAACGGGAGGGCTGGGAGGCCGGGGGGCCGGGGCTTGCGCATTTCATTCCCTCCTGCTCGGCCTGGGTTGGTGGAGCCCTTGACACCCTTTTGTACACCAGACACCCGCTAGTTGTAACAGTTTTTACTACTAAAGATGACGGGTGTCTAAAATTTAGACGGGTGTCTAAAATTTAGACGGCCTATTGACTTGCCCAATCAACTTCTGCTAAATCGGCCTCATGAACTTGCTGCCTAGAGAGCAACTCGTCCTTTCGGCCATCCAGGATGCGAGTCGTCCCGTTACAAAGTCGTCGATCATGGACAGGACTGGCTATTGTCGGCGCACGGTTATAACGGCCCTGCGGGAACCTGACAGAGCTGTTCCTCAACGGCAACGACTTGAGCGGGTGCGTGCCAGGCAGCCTGGAAGGCCCGCTCGCTGCGCACCGAGTAGAGGGAGATGAGCAGTGATGCCTTCAGCAGTCGCTCCGGTGGCACCGATGCCCGGCCCACCTTGGAGCACATCCGGTCGAACTCGGGTGAGAGGCGTTTCAGTGCCTCGTCGGCCACCGCCTTGATGGTGCGTAGAGGATGGTCCTTGGGTACCCGCTCCTCCAAATTCACCACTGCCAGCATCACCTCTTGCGGGTCGCCACTGCCTCTCATGGAACCGCCACCCCCCTCTACCGGTCTCGTCCTGTCCTATCCCATAAACCAAAGATGCGACTGTGACCATAGACCGACCCAAGGAGGAAACAAGTTGACGTCAGGCAATGCGTTAAAGATTGACCAAATGGATATCTCGCCTACCGCAGGAAATCCCTTTGTATTTGAGGGCGTTCACTCTGGTGGAAGTTGTCCGGCATCGAAGTGGCGGTTACTGTCTATTCGAATGGCGATGCTCATGCTATTGATGAATTGTTTGAGAGGGACTCCGTAACAGTGGATGACCCCTTCACGAACAGACAATACGAGGCCGCTTTGCATGGCAAATCGTCCATGTACCAGGAAGGACGGCCGGGGAAGACGTACCGATTCGAGGTGAAAGAATTGGATGAAGCACTGCAATTCGAGCAGTTGGAAATCGAAGGGCACACCTTCACAGTCATTAGAAACTCTGAGCGTCTGTACCGGCGAGTAGGCATCGGCGAAAGCCCGATTGTCCGTCGCTTCGGAGGAGCTCCCGCGAGGAATGGCCCCCCTTCCGTCCCATCTGTGCCGAGGAGAATTACGACCTTCCCCACGCCGTCAAATCCGGTTGGGCGGTACGTGTCTCCAACTGGGACTTCACCGGCAACGGCAATCCTCATGTTCCGGTCATCCACAACAATTTGATCCCGGAGTTCCGGGCCATGGCTCAGGCGGCGCGTGGTGACCAAGGAGAACACGAGGTCACCATCCTCGATCATCTTGTCGTCTACACCGAAGCTGTCGAGGACGCAGATGAAGTGTAAGGCAAGGCGATTGGCGAAGCGGAGGAAATCCGCAGCAAAGCCTTCCGAGCCGCGGAAAATGCATTCTTGGATGCTGTGCAGAGGCATCAATCCGATCACCATCAACGGTAGCTGATAAGTGGCAACGGCTTGAGAATAACAAGTGGGCGGTCGTTGCTGAGCGCCCTAAATTCACCCAATGGATGCGAGGCAAGTTGTCCAAGGAGTATAATCTGCCCATGAGTAATGATCGGAACACCATCGTCTACCGCTGCCTTCACCATCCCGAGAGTGAACTCTCTTTGGAGATGCTAACCCTCCCCGCGTACGTCTGTGATAAACAGGGCCCGTACGATGCCGTCATATTCTTCGGTCAGTCTAGCGATAGCGTCGAGGAAGGTGGCCTAGATAGCATCGCTTTCCATGGAGCTCGTAATGGGGATAGCAATACAGAGCCTGATATAAAGGCATACGCTCTAGGTCCTAGTGGGCCGACAGAAGTGTATGGCTATGCCTTAGGGCGACCAAGTTGGGAGTCATGAAGCTGCCAACAGATATGCTCGGACGGGCAGGTGAACACTTTGTGGCGGCGGAGCTTAACCGCAGAAGGGTCTACGCTTCTCTATGGGCTGGCAACCTGCCTAGAATCGCGATTGCCTTGCGACTGGGCAATCGTTCCTCCTGTACTCGCTTCCTCGAAGGCTTCAACAATTCCGGATAGTCGGCCAGCACGGTTATGACTTGTTTTGGAAAGTTTCTCCTACGAGGCCACCGTCAACGTGGCCTCCCTTCACCTACTACCGGCCGCTCCCACGGCACGGACATTTGGGCCGTCGGACAGTAAGTCATCTCCCTTGCGATCAGCGAAAGGGGTTTATCACCACGACACCGTCGTATGACTGGCCTTGGTTGAGATCTTCCGAATAGACCGCGTCGCATCCCAGAATTCGTGCCGCCGCCATTATGGCGGCGTCCCAGTAGGAAATATTGTGCCTGTTTGCAATCTCTGCGGCCGCTCTGAACACTTCCTGAGTTACCGGCTGGATGGTCAGGTCCATGAAGGGGTCCAGGAAAGCCAGGGCTTGCTCGTGGGACATACCAAGTCTGCCTGTCGGTCGCGTAGCCTGGTGGTAGAACTCTTGGAGGACCTGTACAGACAGACACAGATCCTCTGTCTTGAGAACCTCCGCGGCCCTTGCTCTCTTTTGTCTTTCTTCTGGGGAGGTGTCGGCCGCATAGATCAGGATGTTGGTGTCAGCGAGACGCATGCCTCTCGTACAGCTCCTCCCTGCTCAGCCTTTCACTGGCATTTAAACCCACGCCCTCCGCCTCAAACTTTGCCATGACCTCATCCAAGTTTCTCGCCCTGCGCTGCGGCTCGGTCTCCGCAGGAGGACGGTCGCCGTCCTCCCTGAGTACCTGCAGAAGGTACTCCCTCAGCAGGGCGGATATGGATGTGCCCTTCTGGGCGGCCTTGATCCTGGCCAGGCGGTGGGTTTCATCGTCGACGGCCACGCTGATTATCTTCATCGTGTCAGAGCCCTCTGTAACAAATGGAATTATGGATTTATGGTAGCATAGTATAATGTTCTCGTCGCCTGTGGCAGAATTCGTGTGTCCTCCCCACTTAAGAGGACTCGAACCTCTCCCACGCAGTGCCGTACAGTTCCACCGACCACGAGTAGCGACAAAAACCTAAGGTATTCATGTTCGGTACAGCTAAAGTCCGCGGAGGACGACAGGAGTTCAGGACGGAGTAAGTGGACCCGAACCCAGAGCTAGCAGCACTGCGTTCACTGTCCCGCGGCCATGCCCTATCTAAGGGATGTGTGTGGCCTTGGCTCTCTGCCGGGTTGGCAGTCCTCCGGCCTACGGCTGAGGCACTTCGGAGGCGGGAGTTCGAGTCTTCTTAGGTGGCCTGACTTGACGGTAAGCAGTACCGTTTTTGAATTGGTGATGGCCTTTTAGCTCGTCATAGATGAGGGGTTCGAAACCGGTGCGGTGGGTGTTAGGGTCTAGGGAATAGTTCTAGCAGCACCATCCTTCGATTCCTCTATCTCGAAAACAGCGGCCGGGGATGACTTACGCCAGAAGTTGCGCCCGCCCACAATGTTAGAGAAGAGGGACTTGGAAACACTTGCCAATCACCGCGTAACCTGCCCCTGAGGGAGGTCTCTCCGTACTACGGCACCCTAGGGTGAAAGGGGTCTTCCGCCTACTTAAACAGGTGCTTCTGGAACCAGCCCAGCGTGCGGGCGAGGTACTCCTCTCGCATCTTCGGGTGCCCAAGCCGGGTGAAGGAGTGGGCCGAGCCGGGGAACCGGACGAACTCCACCTCCTTGCCCAGCCGCTTCAACAGCGTGTAATACTCCTCGCTCTGGGATATAGGGCAGCGGTAGTCCGACTCTCCGTGGAGCAGCAGCACCGGCGCGGTGACGTTGGCCGCGTAGGTGATAGGTGAGCGGAATAACAGCTCTTGGCAGGCGTCGACCACCGTCCCGCCCCACTGGACCTCGCCGAAGCTGGTACCGATGTCGGACGTGCCGTACATGCTGTACAAATTGGTGCAGGGCGCGCCCACCACCCCGGCCACAAACCGATCAGTGTGGCCCAAGGTCCAACTGGTCATGTACCCGCCGTAGCTGTAGCCGTGGATGCCCAGCCGCGCCGAGTCCACGTAGGGACGCTCCGCCACCAGGTCAACCGCCGCCATCAGGTCCAGGTGGTCCTCGCCTCCCCAGTCCTCCAGCACCGCGTTCATAAACTCGTCGCCGTAGGTAGAGGAGCCCCGGGGATTCACTGCCAGCACCAGGCAGCCAGCGGTGGCCAGCACCTGCTGCACCGTGGCGAAAGCGTCGTAGAACGCCCCGTTGGGGCCGCCGTGGATGTCAACCACTAGTGGGTATTGCCACGACGGGTCGAAGTCGGGCGGGAACCACAACCGCGACTCGATGACGAGCCCGCCCCTCTCAAAGGTGAACTTCTCCATCGTGGCCGGTGGGCACTCAGCCAAGTACTCGGCGTTGACATCGGTAAGCTGCTGGCTCGCCCCAGTGTCCAGGTCCAGCAGCAACAGGTCTCCGGGAGAGGCTGGCGACGCCGACATCTCCACGGCGCGGCGGGCGTTCCGGTCTAGGGCCAATCCTGAGGTCTGGCGTGAGCCGCCGTAAAGTTCGTGGACTCGGACTTCTCCGGCATGGGCCTCGAAGAGGTACGATTCTCCCCACCGTTCTCCTAGGAACAGGATGCGGCCGTCGCTCTGCCAGCGCATCGACGGGCCGGGATTCATGGGGGGGAAGCTGACGAAGGGCTTAATGGAATCGTCAGTAATGCGCTCTGGGCTGTGGCCGGGCTGGATGATGTACAGCCAAGACTGCCATGACACCAAGCCCGTGGGGACATCGGTGGCCGCGGCCAAGAGCTTGTCCCCTTCGGGCGACCAAGCTAACCCTCCGACTCCGTACAGGCCCTCGGACCATAGCTCCGCCTCACCGCCACTAGCGGGCACCACGTAGGCCTCGGTCAGAGCAAGGATGTCCCGGTCATCCCGCCGCCCCGAGATGAAAGCCACTAGCGAGCCGTCGGGAGACCACACCCCGGCGTAGTCGTCCCAGTCGCCATCGGTAAGCTGGCTGGTCTCTCCATCCCCCACATTCACGGTGAATAGGTGGAAGTGGGCATCGCCGCGCCATCCCAGGGTGTCGAAGCGGTACCGGATGCGGTGGATTTCGGTGACTCGAGGGGTCGACTCGGGGAGGCCATCTCTATCTGGAGGCTCCTCGGGAACATCGGAGCAGACCAGTAGCCGCGCGCCGCCTGGAGACCATGCCAGGTCTGACGCGCCGCCCGCAAGCGACGTAAGGCGCCTCGCCTCGCCGCCTCGCGTGCCCATGAGCCACACTTGCCTCTTGTCATTCTCGTCGGGCCGGAGGAACCCCAAGGTCTGGCAGTCCGGCGAGAACTTGGGCGCGACGTCCCTCTGCCCCCGCGTAAACTCCACGGTCTGCCCGGACTCCAGGTCCATGAGCATGATCCGGGACCGGCCTTCCAACTTCTGCGTGTCCACCCACGACAGGGTGTAGGCCAACAGCGACCCGTCGGGAGACAATGCTGGGTCTCCCACACTGTTCAGCTTGTAGACCACATCAGGCGCAATGGGGCTTGGCATGGCATCTCTCCCATGTGAGAGGGGACTATTGCTGGTTCTGGCGGGGATAGTATACCTACCAGTGCCGCTGAGTACCATGAAGAAGCTGCCACCATCCGTGCAGGTTGGACCCATCCTCGAGCTTGTCTAACGTCGCTGCGAGTCAATCAGCCACCCACGGATTGCCGGGGTCGTCGTCGGGCGGTGGCTCCCCCTCATCTCTTCGTCGGAAGCTCTTGATGCTGGCCACCGCCTCTATCAGCGTCCCGTCCACGCTGAAGTGCTCGTCCGACAGTAGCCCACGGCGGTCCGCCTCCCACACCACCTCGTCGAACAGGGCCTGTCCCGTCCTGTGGTCCAGCAGTCGTTTCCTGTTCTTGGTGAACACCGTGGGGTCGAAGCTACGCTCCATAAGTTTCATGTCCAGGAACCAGCGGAACAACAAATTGTATTCCAGCTCCTCGCAGAAGGCTCGCTCGCTGCGCACCGAGTAAAGGGAGATGAGCAGGGAGGCCTGACCCCGTGGTAGCTAGGGGCAAACCGGTGGTGCCACCGACAAGATTAAAGCTTCATACCCAATAAGCTCAGTATTACGTGTCGTTCCACATAGTGACCCTGCGAGTTTCGCCGCGCTAGAATCGGGAATAATCGCCAATCGGCAGGGCTTCCCTCCGCGCCCAACATTGCCACTGAACGGAACGACCACGAGTTGACCCCCTCACACACTGAACTTCTATACCGCGGTCTTTCGCTCGACTTGGAAGTCGGCAAAGAGGACAAACTTCTGCGGGCCTTGGCCGGGGTCCGCAGTGACACCGGCCAGTCGACCAGCGTGCAAGTCAAGGGTGGTAGGTTGGCCCAAGCATTGTCCACCTTGGACAACCTCGCCGAAGGCGCCGAATTCGTGTTGGGCCACAACCTCATCGGCTTCGACCTACCCATTCTGCAAGCTTTGAACCCCAACCTACAGCTGTTCCACTCAGAGGCTGAAAGACAGGGGCCACGGGTACGCGTTGCCGGAACGGTTGAGGCGGATTGTCCGAAGCATCGCCGCCGACGGACGGGGAGAGGGCGGCGCTGGTGGGAGCCTGTCCGTGCGCGGCCGGGACGCTGAGACCCTACAGGTGACCTTGCAAAGAGAGTGGGGGGCGTTGGTAAGGACGGCTGAGCTTCGGCGTTCTGGCGCCAAGCGGCTGTTGGACCACCTGCTCCGCAGCCTGCCACCGCGCAGCCGTGGGACGGACCTGCTGGTTGAGACCACCATGGGCAAGCTGCTTGCTGAGCTCCAATCGGACCTCACCCTGAGAAGCGAGATCAGGAACCCCGACAAGCTGATGGACCGTGCTCTCCTGTGGCTGCACGAGCAGGAAATCATCCGCCTGAACAAGGGCTTGGCGGTCTTCCGGCCCGCCATGACCATACGCCTGAAACCGGAACGGCGCGGGTTCGTCGAGGCCGATTTCAGGCCCCTCAGGATGCACTACGACGAACAGACGCTGCAGATCCACGTTATGGCGGAATACGCCCAGCAGGGCTTGGGGTCCATGACTGACGCTGTGCGCCTAGCCATGGACTACTTCAACCTCCCCGAAAAGGAATTCCTGGGTCGCTGGCTGCCGGACCGGGCTCGCGAAGTCTCACGGCAGACCACGCCTGAGTCCTGGCGGACCATCGTCGAAGACCTGAGGAACCCGTCCCAGCGCCGAATAGTGGCGGAGGACGCGGAACAGCCGAATGTGCTGGTGCTGGCAGGTCCGGGCTCCGGCAAAACCCGAGTGCTTGTTCATCGCATCGCCTACCTGATACGGGTCAGACGCGATAATCCCCGGTCGATCCTGGCACTGGCCTACAACCGCCACGCCGCGGCGGAGATACGTCGCCGTCTGGAAGTACTCATCGGAGACGACGCTCGCGGGGTGATCGTCCTCACATGTCACGCACTGGCCATGCGCTTGGCTGGGGCCAGCTTCTCAGGACGTGCAGACCGTCTCGACGACGGTCAATTCCAGGAGGTGCTACGGCAGGCGGCTTCGCTGCTGCGCGGTGAAGGGCTGCCTACCGACGAAGCAGATGAGTTCCGGTCAAGGCTGTTGTCGGGCTTCCGTTGGATTCTGGTGGACGAGTATCAGGACATCGGGCCGGACCAGTACGCACTGATTTCAGCCCTGGCGGGCAGGACCCTCGCCGATGAGGACGAGAAGCTCAGTCTCTTCGCCGTCGGCGACGATGACCAGAACGTCTACGCCTTCAACGGGTCCTCGGTGGAGTTCATACGCCGTTTCGAGGCCGACTACGGGGCGAGACCTGCTTTCCTCACCGACAACTACAGGTCCACACGTCACATTATCGAGGCCTCCAATGTGGTCATAGCTCCCTCGCAAAGCCGGATGAAGACGGGACATCCCATCCACATCAATGGCGCTCGCGCCAAGGAGCCACCAGGCGGTGAGTGGTCCCTGCGTGATCCGGTTTCCCACGGCAGGGTGCAGATAATGGACGTGGGCGAAACGCCTGTCTCTCAGGCTCAGGCGATGATCGCCGAGCTGAAGCGTTTGTCCTCTCTGGACCCCAACTGGAACTGGGCTTCCTGCGCGGTGATAGCCCGCGAGTGGAACTATCTCGACCCGGTGCGCAGCCTCTGTGAACTTGAGGACATCCCCGTGCAGATGGCCAATGAAGAGTTTTCGGGTGTCTGGCACCTACGGGAGACCAGATGCCTCCGCAACTGGGTGCGCGGGCGGGGGTCCAAACTGGTAAAGGCCGAAGACGTGGTCGGCTGGCTCACCACGCAACCCCAAGGGCCTTGGTGGGACCTGCTTGGTGAAGCGGTTTCTGAGTATGAGCTGGAGACCGGAGGGGCTGAGACGCCGGTGGACCATTTCATCGAATGGTTGGCTGAGTGGGCACAGGAGTCCCGGCGTAGACAGCGGGGGCTGATGCTGCTGACGGCCCACCGCGCAAAGGGCTTGGAGTTTGACCATGTGGCAGTGCTTGACGGTGGCTGGAGTCGGGTTGGACGTGGGGAGGACACCGACTCGCCACGTCGCCTCTACTACATGGCCATGACCCGGGCACGGCAGACTCTCGCCCTGTCACGCTTCCCGGGCCCCCATCCCTTGCTGGATGTCCTGGTGGAGGAACCCTCAGTGTTGCTGCGCAATGGACCTGTCCGGCCCTCGACAACGCCACCGGAACTGTCCCGCCGTTACAGGAGGCTGGGCCTGCGTGATGTTTTCCTGAGCTACGCGGGCTATCGGGGAACCAATGATCCCGTGCACCAAGCCATAACGGAGCTATCCGCGGGAGACATCCTCCAGGTCAGGGCGGAGGCGAATCGGCGGGAACTGGTGGACCGGCAGGGAACGGTGGTAGGACAGCTTGCCGGTGATTTCGAGGGACCCGCGGGCATGCGCTGCGCCTTTGCACTGGTCTCGGCCATTGTCGGATGGGACCGTCAATACTCGGACCCGCAATACCAACAGCGCCTTAGCTGTGACTCGTGGGAGGTGGTGGTGCCCGAATTGGTGTTCGAGCCGGACTCGTAACCAGCGGACGACGTTGTGCCTAGGGAGCTTCACCCAGGGTCTCACGCGATCCCAGGGGTATCTCGAATGGCGGAACCAGCTTCTGGGTTTCCTCAGTGACCGCTAGCTCCTGAATAGGGATAGAGAAGGTGATGCATATCCCATCTTCTCCGTCGATGGTCGCACCGTCCAAGACGAGGAGCAGCACGTCTCGGCGCTCTTCGGGGCTCAGGGCCCATCACTGCCATGCAATGTCCTGATTCCATCAAGCCCTATCCTCCTCATCATCATCAAGCAGGCTCTGACTGCAGGCGCGTTTGAGCAACGTCGAGAAAAGCCGTCCCAGCCGGTCCTCGGAATCAGGCGCAGGAATGCACTCAACCCTAACCACCCTCAAGGTACATGTTCACTATGTTAACGCCGGAATGGATAGAAGGTTTGGACGCAGACGCCTCCCGGTCGTGCTGGGCCCCCCACGCCATTTCCGCTCTCATCGTCTCTACCAGTTGAAAGCTTCTGGTCAATCCCTCGGACGCCCCCAAGTGGCGGGCAATCTTGGCGTAGCGGTTGGATTTCGCCCTGTTACCGGCCAATAGTGCCGCCTCGGCAGCTGCCGTCGCTACGTTCGGGTCGTCAGGGTCCAACTCCAAGGATGACTCGAAGGCCCTCAGTGATTCGGCGAACTGTCCCATTTCCCTCAGTGCTGCCGCTAGGGCGGTGTAGTAGCGGGAGTCCAGAAGTCGACACTCCGGTCTGATGTTTCTCAAGTGGTCAACTGCCTCCTGCGGCCTCCCGGACTTGAGAAGTATCCACCCGATTTCAGCCCACGGAAGGACCCAGCTGGGGGCGAGGGCCACTGCCAGCGTCGCCGCGATGGTCGAGTACATCTATGATGGCCTGGGCTATCCTGAGCGTCCTGTTCTTGGGCATCGTGGTGTTCCTGGGAGTGGGCATGGCTGTGGGAGGACTGAACGACGATCCGGCAATGGCGCGGTGGGTTGTAGGGTGCGCGGTTGGTGGCTTTTGGACGGCGGGGGTGTTCTTCGCGGTGCTGGCCATGCGCTACCGCAGGCGCTGGCTTTTGGACAAGGCAGCACAGTAATGAGTCACAAGTGCGGTGCGGGATGCCGTAGAAAGCAGAATCCCAGTACGCGCAAGGACTGCCCTAGCTGCGGCTCATCACGGCAGTTGCCTGATACCGTCACTGCCCCCGGGTGGTAGAGCACACCGAGATGGTACAGGTCGTGCATGACCTGGCCACGGGTGAGGTCCACACCCGCATCGTAAAGGCAGGCACCCCCTCCATCGTGAAGGTATCCAAGACCCCTGCACCTTCTGCTCCCAAGGTGGGAGGGCACAAAGTGGTGCGTCCCAAGGGGCGTGAGATTGAGCATAAGACAGTCAAGACCCGGAAGCGGCGGGCCCAAAAACACCCGTGGAGAGAATTTCAGTAATGAGTCACAAGTGCGGGCCTGGTTGCAGGCGCAGGCAGACTCCAAGCACCCGGTCGGAATGCCCTAGCTGTAATCGTACCCCTGGACTTCGGGCGAGGCGGCGTTGGGCAAAGCGAGTGATCGCCAATCCAACCGACGACCATTGGCGAGTGATACACACAGAGGTCAAGGACGAGTGGGTGGAGCGCACCCTCGTGACTCCCTATAGGTCTGAGAAGGACAGGCGGGGCGACCGTGTATACTATGGAGAGGTGCCCGAGGAACTAAACTGGTTACGGGTGGTGGTGCGGAATGACCGCCAACTTGTGACAGCCTATCTCGACAGTAGGTTGCGCAAAAAATTCGGAAAAGGAAAACAGACATGGTAAAGAAACAAATACCTCTAGCTGAGGAATACATACCCGAAGAACCGGCGGAGCCACTTTCTGACCCTGAACTCCACATCAAGTACGTCCCAGCATCCGACATGTTAATACTGTCCGGTGTCGGCCCTGTGATAGGAAGCTACGGAGATACCGTTGCCGAGAATCTGGTGGTGTTCACCAACAAAGAGGGGGACGAGAACGTCGGAGTCGTGATCCACCACGCGGCCGAGATCCTCCTGCCTTATCTGCAATCCCACAAAGGAAAGTCCATCTCAACATAACCGCAACTTGGGCTTCTTATTGATGCGGATGCTGACGTGTTGAGCATCACCACAGATGTACGGCCCGGCATGGATATCCGCCTTCCAATCCGCCGTCTCCTCCGGGACCCAGTTCTTCCCTTCCCTTTCGGTAGAAACGGCCAGCCATAAGTAGATGCCCATGAAGGAGCCTCCTAGAGTCAGGCGGAACCAAGTCTTGGCCTCCGGCCAATACAGGGCGCGCACAGGATGGCTCCCACGCCTTTTTAAGCCCTTTTAAGCCGTCGGCTACTCGGCTCTTCCCCAATTAGCCCTGTTACTTTAACAACGACCGGTGTTCGGAATGGCCCTGATTAAGCCGTCGGCCACTCAGCTACGTTGCGGCCTAAGACTCTCGGACATCCCCACACGCAGGCACTCTAACCGGACTGCCAGCCTCGGCCTCACGCTGCAACCCGCGCAGAAGGAACATGCGCTTTCCTGTGGTTCTTGATAGCCGTCAACGGCACCCCCCCCGTTCCCCCCCGGCCGCCGGGAATGCTACTCCACTTCACTAAGCCGGCCCGGGATTGTACTCCATAAATGGCCATTGCTCTTGGCCGCCAAACCCCATTGAGCAACGTGCAAGGTCGAGGCGGACGAAAAGCATCCAGGCAGAACGGTTTACTACGCGCGTATATCCCTGAAGCTGGACAAGGGAAGTGGCTCGTGGTCATAATTCAAGATGACCGAGAGTTCAACGCCTACTTCAATAGGAAATATCTGAAGCTATGGGGGAAACCGGAATGACACCGAAAGCCCTAAAAATCAAAATACGACCCCGACGTAGATATCCTGACTCTTTGGAACGGGACCCCTGCGAGCAATGGGACCGATATTGCCGAGCGACTGATGGTGTTCCTGGATGAGGAGGATGAGCCTCAGATCGTCATCCTCGAGGGAGCCAGCAAGCTCCTTGGGACACTATTGGAGCAGCGCAGTTCCGAGCCAGTGACGTGACGGAGGCTGCGTAACGCACCATTCCTTCCGTTTCCCAGGAAACGGATCGAGGACACCGACGAGGAAGGGGGGTTGTTGACGTCTTCACCCCCGACGCCCGGCGACGGCGACAAAGCATGATCCATTGCTGTCTGCCCGCTGTTCACACAAGGCTGGGAGGTGCGTGAATGAGAATGAGCAAGTGTAGTTACGACACCAAACATGGCACTCTTCAGATCTCCACTGGCCAACCGAGCACTACCTTTGAGGACTTGGGAGGGGATGTCTACAAAGTCGTCGAGCTCAACGGGGATGACCGTAGGGTAATCGGGGTCATCATCCAACATGCAGAGCCCTATGTGACGCTGGAGAAGGGTTACGACGCTGGCATGGATACCTTGACCATCGGCAAGACCACGGACGATCCGGACCTGATATCCGAGAACGGCGACTTTGTTGGATATTGGCAGCCGGAGGCAGACGACCCCGGCACACTCGAACCCATAGGAGTTGCCCTCCGCAATGCGTCAGAGCATCTCGGGAAGGTGCGCCTGCTCACATGATGGTGAGGAACCCCGCCGCCCGTCCACACTCCAAGGCCCGTGTCCCAAGAAACGGGGCTCACTTTTTTGGGGAATGGGGCGTCTAGCGTTCTTTGCTCCTACACGATGTAATGGGCCCCTCACTGGACAGCAAGTCCAACGCGGTGGCGACATAATAATCGTTTAGCCATGAAGGCTTTTCGGGAGTGATGTTGACAAGCATACCGCGGGGTGAGGTGACCCGCTTATTTGTTGATTCGGCACGCCTCGGGCCTTTGGTTAATAAGTCTCACACCAAAATTCCTCAGCCGCTTGTTTAGCTTGGGCCAGTGTTCTATACCCCTGCCCTCGCCTAGATAGGCTATCCAAGTACAATTCCCCGCTAGGACCAACTGGCCCCCAAATACTTGTTCCTTGTTTGCCTTCGAAAAACTCGTATGTTTGTGTTTCTCGGTCCTTAGCAACTATGTATGCATATCCCCATCTCTGAAACTTGTAGTATTTGTCGGAGTATGAGGCACCAAGTAACGATGCGTCTATAGAGGATATCGTTTTCCAAGGCGTGGTCATTTGATGGTCACATAACTTAGCCTGTGAGGTCGGAGTCGGAGTCGCGGTGGACGTCGGAGTGGGCGCCCCAGTGGGTGTTGGAGTCGGAGTCGCGGTGAACGTCGGAGTGGGTGTCGTCGGAGTGTGTGCCTCAGTGGGTGTCGGTGCCGGCGTACACGATAAGGCTGCAAACATGAACACCAGCATGACACCGACGGTGTAGCGATGCAGGATTGCATCGGTGCGGGTTTGCACCTTGGGCCATCCTTTCCAAATGGGAAAAGTAGGGAAGCGCCCGCGCATGCTACCATGGGGCAGAGCTTTCAAGCAAAATCGTTAACGTCATTATCCGCAAGCGGGATATTGGCCCTATTCCTCCAAAGGACGTTTGCATTTGGCAGGGTAGCTGGGGGGGAAGGTGCGGGCTTGCTCAAACAGTGCGCCACACGCAGTAGCACTTGGCCGGATCGAAGCTGGACTCGCCCCCGGACGGGAGGGCCTTTTGCCACACGCCGACCGAATACTCGCTGCCAAAGGGATTCATAGGCAAGCGGAAGCGTCGGTGGTACTGTCTCCTACCATCCCAAGGGGAGGACAACAATGCCTCGCTGCATTCCGGCGTCCAATTCCGCCAAGCGGCGACGTTCCGCCTGAAGCTGGACAAGGGAAGTGGCTCGTGGTCATAATTCAAGATGACCAAGAGTTCAATGCCTACTTCCATAGGAAATATCTGAAGCTATGGTGGGAGACCCGAATGACACCGAAAGCCCTAAAAATCAAATACGACCCCGACGTAGACATCCTGACCCTTTGGAACGGGACCCCTGCGAGCAATGGGACCGATATTGCCGAGGGACTGATGGTGTTCCTGGACGAGGAGGATGAGCCTCAGATCGTCATCCTCGAGGGAGCCAGCAAGCTCCTTGGGACACTATTGGAGCAGCGCAGTTCCGAGCCAGTGACATGACGGAGGCTGCGTACGCACCATTCCCTCCGTTTCCCAGGGAAACGGAACGAGGACACCGACTTCACCCCCCGACGCGACGGCGACAAAGCATGATCCATTGCTGTCTGCCTGCTGTTCACACTTGGTGTCCCTTGCTGGTGCTGCTCGTGCTTGCAGTCGTATCTTGTACACCGTCACCGACACCCACTGAGGCACCGTCTCCCACACCCACTGAGGCACCGTCTCCCACACCCACGGCGACGCCGACTCCCACACCCACGCCGACGCCGACTCCCACACCCACGCCGACGCCGACTCCCACGCCGACGCCGACGCCCACGCCGACGCCCACGCCCACACCCACGCCTACGCCCACGCCCGTTTCCGATGTGGAAGTGGTGAATCCGGGCAATTATGACGGGCTACTCGTTAAATGGTGGTCGGAGGCGGGAGTGGATGTGGTTATTCGCTATCGCGAGGCAGTCGATGGTGCTGAATGGATTGAGCGACCGGACGTGCCTTCTTACAATCGATTCTCCGGTGTAAGAATAGACGGTCTAACGGTGGGGGTCTTGTATGAAGTTCAGGCACGAACCCCAGGAAGCGATTGGTCTGATTCTGCCTACGGCACTCCTTTGCCTCCTTTGCCCAAGCTCGTATACCCTCCACATTGCACAACCCCTGTGATCACCGACAACCAAGGTGTCATTGAATGGGACATAAAACCTATAGTAGATAACGTAGGCACCCTGTACATGAACGGGACCATTGCACGGCACTATGGTTACTTGGATGAGTACCGCATCTACCATAAGGATCGCAAAGACGACTTGGGGTGGCAAGTAACCTATCGGGAGCAAAAGAGCATAAGCGTTCGTTCCGATGACTCCACTTTTGAAGTGACAAGGGCACGCTTCGCTGCTCCGTATAAGGCCGATCTAAAAGCAGGAGACATCTTCATAGCACTTCTCACAAAGTCGGGGGCGGTTCTTGACGTCGTTTGCGTAAAGGGAGGGCATCCGACAGTACCAACGCCGACTGCAACTGCAACCCCAACCTCGACCCCATCCCCTGCTCCAACTGCTGCTATGAGTTCCTACCCGAAGCTGATAACCGACGGTTTCATAGAGGGCTGCATTGCGTCCGCCGTAGGTCGTGCGTCCGGCGCAGGTCGTGAGGCCTGCGAGTGTGGCATTGCATGGTTCGAGGATAACGTGCCGTTTGATGATTTTCTAACCTATGGACCTAATAGCGACCAGGGCAGGGAGTGGTTGGAGTCGTCACAGGAGGCCTGCGGAGCGGGGTAAGTGTCAAAGTCGCCGTTCTCGCCCTTGTCCCCAAAAAAGTAGGCCGTTTCCCAGGAAATGTCCTGACTCCTCGTGGAATATGTCGCCCATTCCATGCAACAGGTCCTTCGACCACAACCTTACGCCGACCGGGATCGGGAAACTGCGGGGGGACCATTGCGACCCACAGGGCCGCCAAGAACGCCAGCGTCAAGCACGAATCGCGCCAGTATTCCCACCAGTATCCCTCCCAACCCGTCCACCAGAACGACCTTTATCGGCACCGTTATCAGTCTCAATAAGCAGCTCCTCCAGATCCGCGATCTGCGGCCCCTTTGTATCTACGCCACTGTATCAAAAAGGGCCAGTATCAGTTACTCCGAAGGCTCCTGCGGGCCGTAGATACGAAACTGGTTTACGTAAGATTTATTGTACGTACCACCCTCACGCGGGGCCCCACACGCCTGACGGCGCTCTCCCGACCCTTCTGCGGACGCTCCGCCACAATCTGCGATGCCTCCATTATGCGGGGGCTCACCCCACAGTGCATGCAGTGCCGGCCAGCCCCACAGGCTCCCACTCCCAAGGGGTGGCCACCTCCCGCCGCACCGCGGCATCTCGCATTCCCGTCCTGCAGACTACGCCCTGCAGGTGGAATCCCTAGTGAGCTCAGTTACGCGTCCAAGCCTCGACCTACCCATCTTTCGGCAGCGTTCGTCAAGACCGTCAAGGCACCGGGCCGATATGGTGATGGCCGTGGGGGGCATGGCGTCTCCTTGCTTGTGAAGGTGGGCTCCGGGGGGCGCGTGGTCAAGTCTTGGAGCCAGCGTTTACGAGTTCATGGGCAGCCCGTCAACCTCGGCTTAGGGGCCTTTCCCATCGTGGGACTGGCCGAGGCGCGGGCCAAGGCATTGAGCAATCGCCTACAGTCTGCCCAAGGTGTGGACCCACGCACCTCAACCACCTCAGCGCCGACGTTCCAAGAGGCTGCCGACAAGGTGATAGCCTTTCACGCTGCCAACTGGAAGGACGGGAGTAGGACCAAGTCGGTGGCCCAATGGCGGGCCAGCCTTGACGCCTACGCCATGCCACGGCTGGGCAACAGGCCGGTTGACCGTATTTCGACTGCGGACGTTATGGCCGTTCTAATGCCCATTTGGAACGACAAGCGGGAGACGGCGCGACGTATTCGCCTGCGCCTGAGTGCGATCTTCAAGTGGTCCGTTGCGCAAGGCTACCGAGACGACAACCCGGCTGGCGATGCCATCGGGGCCGCCCTTCCCAAGAACGGAGTGCACCGGGAACACCATCGGGCACTGGCCCATAGCGACGTTGCCGGGGCCCTCCAGACGATCCGCGACACGGACGCTTGGCCTGCTACCAAGCTGGCCCTTGAGTTTTTGGTCTTGACGGCTTGCCGTTCCGGTGAAGTGCGCGGGGCCAGGTGGTCTGAGGTTGACCTTGAAGGCGCGACGTGGACGGTGCCAACAGAACGCATGAAGGCCGGAAAAGAGCTTCGGGTACCCTTGTCCGATCGGGCGTTAGGAGTGCTTGCCGAGGCGCGGGAATTGAGCGATGGTAGCGGGATCGTGTTCTCGTCGCAACGGGGAAAGGTACTCACCGATGACTCGGTTTCGAAGTTGGTGCGAATGAACAGCCTCGACGCCGTTCCCCATGGTTTTCGATCCAGTTTTCGGGACTGGTGCGGTGACACCGGCGTCGCGCGGGAAGTGGCTGAGGCTTGCCTAGCGCACACCGTCCGCAATCAGGTTGAAGCTGCATACGCGCGGTCTGACCTGCTGGAACGACGCCGGGAAGTGATGCAACAGTGGGCTCAATACCTTACGTGAGGCGCGCGTGCGCACCTGCGGGGGGTATTGACAGAGCCATCAATGCGAGGTGTAGGCTGACGTTGGGAGTTGTTGAGGGTCGTTTTAGGAGATGTGAGACACAATGACGAAGTTGCTAAGGTTGCCTGCAGCATCTCCAGCGCCAATTGGGTCTTCGACAGGTAGACCCTGCCTCTCCTCCAGAACCCCTGCCGCCTCACACCCGTCTCTATTAGAGGTCCACCGCACTGGACAAAATCAAGAACCTTCACGCTAGTATTCGCATTGAACCTATAGGCAGCCGAAAGACCGGTGTCCCCTCCGGCGAACTCCAGGGCCAGGAGTGGACGTACTGGTCTCCAGAGCAGTACTGCCCATCCAGCCAGTTTGTCCATTGTGGTATCTGAGACCTCTAGCTTGGCGGCCAGCTGTTCCCTGGTGAGTCCAGCATCCGAGAGTCGGGCCCCAAGAATTCTCCCTATGCCATTCTCCTCCGCCCAAAGACGAGTCTCAATGAGAAGGACATCGAAACCGGTGATCCAGTTCAGACGGCATAGCCTGAGTGTATCGAGGATCGGGCCATCGACATCAAAGAGACCTAGCCATGGAAACAGCAGTGGATCCCCTCCCCCTCGTTGTGGCCGAACTCCAGCGATGTCCGTCTGTGCGAGCAGTGCGTATCGAGAAGCCCTACCCTGCGGGAACAGTCACGGAACACGACCAAACTCTCGCCCATGATGCGGAGAGCACTAGGGAAGTCCTTTAGTCCTGCAGTGGAGACTATGGGGTGCTAGAACAGATCTAGGTACCCACCTCAAGGGGTGCCGAGCCCGACGCGGGTTAATTCCTCGTCTTCTTTGATACGAACCGGTGGTGATGAGCGCCGTAGTGCTGGTCCAGGAAAGGCGCTCTATTGGTCATCGGCTAGGGCTCTGTTTCTAAGAGGTGGGAACCGCACCAAGCGTCTCAAGATAACACCTGACGTACGTCAACAGCCTACGGGCGAGGCACTATAACATTGCCTCCCAAGCCAGCCTGCATGCCGGTAGGCGTATGCTCTGCTGTGATCTGCTCGGAATTGGGCTGCCAGGCGATGCAGTTCAACTCGCCGAAGGTCTGTTCGATGAGACGCCATGTGTCTCCCATGTCATCACTGGCCCACACTTCGCCGTTGACGGAGCAGGCTACGACCCGGTTGGGATCAGCCGCGTTGGTGTGCATGCCGAACACCGTCGAGTTGGTGTTCTTGGAAAGAGGCACGGGCTCCCAACTCTGCCCGAAGTCCATGCTGCGGAAGATGTTACCGCAGTCGCCCACGTTGAAACTGCCGGTACCCATGAACATGACCCGGTGGTCGTCGGGCTTCTGGACTAGCCAGCGCTGGTACCGAGCGCCGTTTATACCGTCAGTAGAGCGTTTGGTGCCCGTGGCCTCCCAGCTTTCCCCCATATCGGTGGTGACATAGAGCTCGCGGGGGGTCAGAGCGAAGACCCTCTTGGGATCACCCTGCCCGATCACCATGCTGTGGATGTCCTCATTTGGAACGGGGATACGGACCCATGTGTCACCTTGGTCTACGCTGCGCAATATCCCATCCACCTCGATGCCGGCCCAGATTATCCGGCTGTCGTCGGGGTCGATTACCATCTCAGTAACCCTGGGATCTCCTACCTCGCACTCGGTGGCTAGGGGAGGTAGCGAGAGCTTCTCCCACGTATAGCCTCCATCACGGGAGCGATGAAGCCCAGTGGGACTGACACCCGCGAACATGGTGTTGGGATCATCCTGGCAGATGGCGATGGACCACACGTTGGTGACATCGCCCGGCACGCTGAGCATCTCCCAGTTGCGACCGTTGTCAGTGCTGCGATGGACACCACGGTCACCGCCGGCATAGACCGTATGTGGTTCGGACGGGTGCAGGGTGAGGGCCCTCACGATGGGGCTCTCGGGAGGGAAGAACCATTTACGCTGGAGCATCCATGATTCTCCCTCGTCAAGACTGTTCCAGGTGCCTCGTCCCGTGGTTCCGATGGTGATGCTGTAGTCTTTCGACATCAGAATGCTCCTCTCGACGAACATTTGCTGCCTGTTCAAATATTGGGCCTCATCATAGCCGCCAGCCCGCCTAAGCGCCAGTTAAAAGCAATTCTCACAATCAATTTCGTCACGTGGTTGTGCAGAAGAGGTTGTATACCTCGCGATGCTAAACGGTGCTCGACGATCTAGGGCACTACAAGTCCAGTATCCGAACGGCAGTTCGACCCGCGTACGACTCTCGACGGCGTAAGGGATTTGGGCCGCGATTCTTGACACCCAGCACGTACAAACGGTAACGCTTCTAACACAGTCAAACCTACGGACAACGATTTGACACGAGTGGTGTCTGGCGATAGAGTCTGCCCAACCTCAAGAAATAGTCCTGCTCCGCTTGCCGTCCCAAGGAGCAAAGGTCGCGACTCACCCGCCAAGACTGTAACAGGCGACCCGAAGAAGCTATGTCTGATTCGTAGTAGGCATTTTTCAGGCGGCATCCAATTCACAGAAGAGTATCGCTATCCTGATCCCCTTAGAACGATGATAGCGGAACCCCCGAATTCAGGTCGCTGGGGCGGCGATGTGGTACCGATCAGGCCACCCCGGCATACATGAGGCTGGAGGTCTAACGTGCATTTCCTGAAGAGTACCAAATCCTTGGGCTTCGGTATCTTCATACTGCTGCTGGGACTCGTCCTTGCCTGCGGAAGTGAGGCGAGCCCTGCCCCTACCCCCCAGCAGATGGATACAGCCGCCATACAGCAGGCCGTAGAACAAGCACTGGCCACGCAGGGCGAACAACCTACAGGGCTATCGGCAGAGGAGATGACCGAGCAAATACAAGCCGCAGTCAGGGCAACAGCGCCCACGGACAGCACCCTTTCTGCCGAGGAGATCGCTCAACAGGTCGAAGCAGCAGTTCTAGCTGCGATGCCCGAAGGCACATCGGTGGAGGAGGTCTCTAGGATGGTCGCGCAGGCCATCGCCTCCTTGCCCACGCCCGCGGCAGTCCCCGCTCCCTTACTCCCTCCGCCCGCGATGGTAGAGCCGACCGGTAGCTTGAACGTAGCGGTGAGCATTCTGTTCGGGGCAGCGGAATTCAACGTCACGAACCAAGGTGTTACCCAATCACGGTTTGACAACGTTTTCACCCACGACGACATGTGGGTCAGCACCACGGACGGTGAAACTGTAGGCAAGCTGGTACGGGAATGGGAAGTTGATCCCACGGGGCTCATCTACACCTTCAGGCTCCAGGAAGGGGCCATGTTCAGCGGCGATTGGGGAGAGTTCACGGCAGATGACCTCCTCTTCACCATTGAACAGGTAAGCTCCGAAGAATCTTTCCATAGTGTGAAAGGTTCTATTCGAAGGAAATTCACCTGCGACGCCTGCGATCTGATCAAGCTTGATGACTACACTGTCGAGCTCACTCGTCCTTCACCGACTGTCGAGACGACCTGGGCCAATGAGTCTGGTCTGAACATTCAGAGCAAGCGGCACTTCGTTGCTGTGGGGGAAGAGCAGGCAAACCGCGAATCGGTGGGCACTAACTCTTGGGAGTTTGTGGATTTCCGTCAAGACTCCTATAGAAGGTTAAAGGCCCGGAGGGATCATTGGGCCAAGACCCCGAATTTCGACGAGTTGACGGTGTGGGAGCTACAGGAGGAGTCAACCCGATTAGCTAACTTCCTCACCGGGCTCATCGACACAGGCTCCTTCACCCCGGATACAATAGAGGCTATCAGGGCAGAAAATAAACCCGAGATCGAATACATGAGTCTGCCGGGCGGAGAGTACATCTACCTTCCAGTTTACGGGATGCAGCACCACCTCGATCACCCCGACCATCTGCCTGATGCCAACGGCGATGTGAAGGTGGCCGTCGCGGAGAACGCCGGCGATTGCGACCTTCCGTGGGTCTCATGCGACCGCAACCTGGATTCGACAGAATGGCAGAATGCTCTCAAGGTTCGGCAAGCGCTAGCCACAAGCATCGACCGGGGCAAGCTGGTAAACGCCTTGGCTGGTGGCGACGGAGAGCCCCTGTACCTCCTTCACTGGACAGGACACGAACGTTTGGCCCAAGAGCTGGGGTTGGATAGCTTGGAGTACGAATACAATCCCGCCAGGGCCAAGGAGCTTCTGGAGGAGGCGGGTTACCCCAATGGCATTGATTTCGACCTAATGCTAACGGAGTTCGCTAGTGCCGGCCCGGTCACCGCTGGTGAGGCCGTGGCGACCATGTGGCAGGAGATAGGAGCCCGCGCCACTTTGCACCGGGTGCCATACGCGGCATGGAGGCCCTGCACCGTAGACCGGAGTTGCAAGGCTATATCCACCCACAACAATCAAGCTTGGGTAGAGCCGTTGCGCATTTTCCCCGTCTTTTATCACCCGAACAACGCCTTCAACTTGGGATTCGAGCACCCATTTATGACCGACCTGTTGAACGAGATGGTGGCAACACCAGACTGGGAAAAGCGTAAGCAGCTCACTGCGGAACTGGGCCGGTTCACCTTCGAGCAAGTTATCGCTATCCCGTTGTACACTCGGAAGGTGATTTGGCCACTGGGCGAAAAGCTCGATCAATGGGGCATTCAAGCGCGTCAAGCGCCGTTCCTGAGCAATTGGGAGTTCGCGCCTCAGGGCACGTAGACCCTGAGAACTTTTGGACCCAATCAAGGAGGGAGAAAGGTTTATGATCGCACAGATTGCAGAGCACTACATTAAGCCTGATGCAATGGAGCAGGGCAGGATGCTGTACCGCGACAATGGTGCAGCCATGAAGAATGCTCCGGGCTTTGTAATGCGCATGGTCTGGATATCCAAAAGTGACCCCAATAAGATCACCACTGTGAGCATCTGGCGCGACGAGGAGTCGCACCAGAACTGGAACCAGAGGAACACCGAGCATATCAAAGACTCTTACGGCCAGAAGCCTGGTGTACCTTCCGGTACTGAGTACCACGATAAATACGGCGACCTACCTAGTCCCTCAGCACGAGTGGCGGAAATTGAGGACTACTACGTGGTCGACGCCAGCCTGTGACGCCTATCCGGGTTAGGATCTGTTGAGGGGGTCGGTCCATACAGCAGACCCGACCAGCAGGAGGTGATGGATGCCCCTCGCGGAAGTCAATGGTACGGAGATTTACTACGAGGTGCACGGAAGTGGGCCTCCGTTAATCCTTGCCCACGGGGTCGGCGGGAATCATGCTATTTGGTGGCAGCAGATCCCCCGCCTGTCCCAGTTTTACATGGTCGTGACCTTCGATCACCGGGGCTTCGGTAGGTCAAAGGAGATCCCGGAGGGTCCCCATCGCGGGGACTACGTCAATGACCTGCTAGGCCTGCTGGATCACCTGGAGATCGACCGTGCCGCCCTTGTGGGTCAGTCTATGGGAGGCACATGCAGTCTAGCGATGACGGGTTGGCACCCCGAGAGGGTAGCCGCCCTAGTCATGTCCGACACTACTGGTATGATGGACCATCCGGATGTGCGGCCCACAGCCGCTTGGCTCAGTGCACAGAGCACCCTAAACCAAGCCGATCGGGCGGTGTCCAAGGATTTCCAGCAGCGGAGCCCCGCCCTTACCGAGTTGTTCCTCCAGCTCAACAGCTTCAATAAGGCCAATCGCTTCAACGTAAGAGCTGAAGGCTACAAGGGACCCACACCCGAAGAGGTCTCGAATAGCGGCGTGCCGGTGATGTTTATCCTTGGCACCAACGACCGCGTGGTTGATCCGAATATATTGCGCCGGGCCCACGAACTCGTTGTAGGGTCGAGGCTGGTGGAGTTCCCCGGACCGGGACACTCTGTGTACTGGGAGCAGCCTGAGGCTTGGAGCTTCGTAGTGCATGGCTTCCTGCAAGAGGTAGGATACGGGAATTAGACGGAGTTGGGTTCCGCTTAGATAAAGAGACGGCGCATCCAGCGCCGTCTCTTTACGTTAGGGCCGCTCCCCCCCGTATCTCTCACCATCGATGGGCAGTCTCGGGCCCCGAGGCAGGGCTAGCTTTCCTGGATGAGCCGGTGGCTCCCGCCTTGGTCGATGATCTGGCTGGCGACTCGCATCCCGGTCTCCCTCAGTAGCAACTGGTCTTCCTCTTCAGTCGATGCCGGCGGCATGCGTAGCACGGTGTTGCTGCCGTATGTAGGAATGATGGTGTGTCCCTCCTTTATGATGCCGGGGGGGTCTTCCCCTCTCTCTACAGCTTTGATGCCGTCTCTTAGCTGCTTGCGCATCATGATGACGCCTTTATCGGTGGATACAAGCCGCTCCATAGCGTGGACCGCAATGGGGCGTTCCGACACCTGGGCATCATAGTCAGAGGGGATGCGCTGTCTCAACTCATACGGCCGGTCTCCGTCCTGACCGTAAATCCCGGGCTTGAACCTTTCCACGTTGTCGGGGATAAGGGCTAGGTCTATCCTAAGGGTGTTCTCGTCATCAATGGGTACCAGCCAACCAGCCCCAGATACAAAGTCGGTGTCATGCGCCTTTTGCCCGTTCTCTTTGCCCGTGGGAATGTGCATGCTAATCGGGAGCACGAATTCCCCTAGTCGTACCCACACATTGTCGTTGATTCGCCTGGTTACGATGTAGACCATACCGAAAGGTGTTTCCGTCCAGTCCATCACACCCATATCGGCGAAGGCAGGATTAAAACCGGTTCCCACTCCATTCTCAATCTCCCAGACATGAAGGATGGCCGCATGGGCGGGATCTACGTTGTTGTCCTTCGCTTGTAGCCAGTTACAAGGCCAGATGTGTACGCTGGGGATTGCGGGTTGGTATCCCGGTATATGGAAGTTCGCGGAATCGGGGAACTCAGGCTTCTTGTCGGGAGGGCCCATATACGCAAACACTAGGCCCCATTTCTCGATTACTGGGTAAGCCCCTTGATAGAGTCGATCCTTCAGGGTGCCCTCCACCCCGGGCATCTTGAGAATCTTCCCGTCCACATCGAAGACCCAACCATGGTAACAACACCGGATTCCTCTCTCCTCGATGAGACCAAACTCCAACGAAGTGGCCCGGTGGGCGCAATGAAGCTCCAGAAGCCCCACCCTACCTGACTGATCTCGAAACACGACCAAGTCCTCTCCTAGGATGCGAATGGCCTTGGGCAGGTCCTTAAGTTCGTCGGAGACGGCGACGGGGTGCCAGAACCGCCGCATATACTCTCCGCAAGGTGTTCCCGGGCCAACTCGTACAAGCTCGTCATCCGGTTGGGGGATATCGCGGTGCAAGTATGCGCCGTAGGGCTCGTCCAGGAAGTTCGCTCGTGTAGTCATGCTGCTCCCATCCCTGGTAAATGTAGGTTTCTTGACACTGCACCACACATTATAGACTACCTATCCCAGACGAGGTATAGAGCAGGTCGAGACCGCTGGCCTTTGTGGGCAGCAATCGACACCGCTGGAACGGGGTTGTTACCCAAGGCGGTAATTCCGTGGGAACGAGGCCTTCTCCGCTGCTACCGCCGGCAGCGCTCATACGTGCTCTGTGCTTGGCTGCACCCATCTGCTGAGGCAATGACAACAATTACAACGGCACCTGTACGGCTCAGACCGTGGCACCAGCCGACGAGCGATTTGTCACCATCAGAAGCAGAAACAGTGACATTTGCGCTCTGCAAGCCGACGGCATCTCTGCCTGTTGGGGTGCCCGAAAGAAGCTCGGGTACCGCGGTCAGCCGTGAAGATGTTGTTGTTCCGTCAGCACCCCGGGGCAGAAGGGGCATGTAGCAGAGGTTCCACCGTGCAGTGGACCCATCGGGGGTCCAGGGTTCTCCCCAGATGTGGCGGACGAATAGCCGGTTTCGAGCTACTTGTGCAGACAGCGCAATGTGGCGTCGCTTAGGATCAAGCCCCTTGGAGTCCTGAGTAGACTTCAGAGTTTTCCCACAGCCCGCTAGATGCAGGAGCTCTTGTGCGAAGCCCCAGCAGCGAGAGTCGAGCTACGACGATTGACGGCCATTCTGACCGGCGGGTACCATGCCCTGACGATGGACTAGCGATAGCGCGCTTTGTCCCACTTCCAATCGGTCCAAGTGTTTTTGTTATTAGCTACCGTGCAAAGCTTCAAGGAGGAGTCCTGATGCGGGTGGGCTTCATTGGCACTGGCAAGATGGGCAACATGATGGCCAGTTGTCTTCTGGACGCTGGCCATGAACTTACCGTGTACGATCTGAGGCACGAGGCTGCCGCCAATCTTTGTGAAAGAGGTGCTCATTGGGCTGAGGGTTCTCGCCTTGTGGCCGAGGCTAGCGAGTTGGTGTTCACTTCCCTACCCGGCCCCGCCGAGATGGAAGCGAGCCTCCTGGACCCCGATAACGGAGTATTGGCGGGCTTAAGCTCAGGCTCTGGGTATATCGACCTCACTACAAACGCTCCTGGTACTATTGCCAATGCCGCGCAGGCTTGCCGAACCCGGGGCGTCAGTATGCTGGATGCACCGGTTAGCGGGCGTGTGCCCAACCTGACTGTCATGGTCGGCGGTGATCAAGACACCTTTACCAAATATCGCCCCATATTGCAGGCATTCGGCCGCAACGTGTTTCATGTAGGAGATCAGGGTAAAGGATGCATTGCCAAGCTGGTTACTCAGTACATGGGCTATGCCAATTTCATCGCATCAGTGGAAGGGCTCCTAATTGCAGCGAAGGCCGGAGTCGACCTCAATATTCTGGCTCGAGTAGTGCCAGTGAGCGCCGGTGCCAACAGGATGTTCGATGCTTCTTATGAGGCCATATTCGACCGCACGTTCCATGCTGGCACCGGAGAGTTGGACATTGTAGCCAAGGATATTGACCTAGCTTGCAAGCTGGCGCAAGACCTTCAGACCCCGGCTCTCATGGGCACTATCACAGACGACGTGTTCAAGCGCGCCCAAGCCATGAACCTAGGAAATCTGGGATTCCCTGGGGCCGCCATTGCAGTAGAGCAAATCGCCGGGATCCAATTGCGCCCTAGGCCCGATCAATAGGCGACTGCCCAAAGCGTCGAAAGGAGTGAACAATAGCCATGGCAAGTTACATTAAAAACGGGACGGCTAGAAGTTTGGTAGACGTGGAGGCAGGTAGGATTAGCCGCGAGATCTTCGTCAGCGACGAACTCTACCAGAAGGAGCAAGAGCAGGTATTCGCCCGGACTTGGTTGTTCGTCGGTCATGAGTCCCAGATTTCCAACCCGGGTGATTATTTTACCTCATGCATGGGCGAAGAGTCGGTCATCCTGGTGCGCGACCGTCAACAGCAAGTTCATGTCTTCCTCAACACCTGTCGCCACCGTGGCATGAAGGTGTGCCGTTACGACGAAGGCAACGCTACTGTGTTTACATGCCCCTACCACGGTTGGAGTTTCGCCACCGATGGGACACTTGCCGGAGTGCCCCACCTCAAGGAAGCCTATGACGAGGAGCTCGACAAGTCCGAGTGGGGTCTCATAGAGGTGGCCCAGATAGCCAACTACAAGGGCGCGATATGGGCTACGTGGGACCCCAAGGCTCCCCCTTTCCTGGACTACTTGGGCGAGATGAGGCTCCACCTAGATAACCTTCTCGACTGCAGGGATGGCCGTGAGGGAGGTTCGGAAGTGTTGGGCGGCATCCAAAAGTGGACAATGCCTTGCAACTGGAAATTCCCCGCAGAGAATTTCGCTGGGGATTCGTATCATAACATCAGCCACCGCTCGGTGGACCTAGCCGGTATCGGCCCGAGTGGCCGAGGTCGTCGCGACACTGATCAGCACAGAGCTTCTCAGCGTCTGCTCATCTCCTTTCCGGGTACGGGCCACGCGGCAACCAGCATCCTTCAGGGAGAGGACGTACCGAACACATCGTCCTTTGGGGATAACCCTATTGTGAACGAGTACTTCGAGCACTGCCACGAAGAACGCAAGAGGCGCTTGGGTGAGAAGGCCCGTGTCCTAGGGATAGTTGCGAACATCTTTCCCCACATGTCGTTCCTAGCTAGGCAACCTCGCTCCATCGCGGTATGGCATCCGCGGGGAGCGCTGCAAACTGAGGCATGGCGATGGTTCCTAGTCGATAAGGATGCCCCCCAAGAGGTGAAAGACGCCCTGCGCCATTTCTACATGCGTTATTCAGGTCCAGGGGGAATGACCGAGCAAGACGACATGGAGAACTGGGGATACGCCTCCGCAGCCAGCAAGGGCACGATCGCCCGGCGCTACCCCTACAACTATCAGCAGCGGCTTGGCAGGGGAGACTCAAAGGGAGCGCTTCCGGGAACGATAGATACCCACATTTCCGAAGAAAACGTGCGGTGTCTATACGATCGCTGGGCCGATTTCATGGACGCATCTAGCTGGGACGAGCTGAGATAGAGCAAGTTCGAGACAATCACCAATTAAGGTAGCATGTGTCGCCCTAGTCAGACCAGGAACCAGAGCCCCGGCATTTCTACACCGTCGTTGACCAGCAAGACTTTCTTGTAGGCCATCTTGAAGTCTTGGCCATCAGGAACCAGCGTGTGGGTAGAACTGCCGGCCCATATGTTGTGCCAGACATCGACACTGCGCCTGCGCACCTCATAGAGGAAGAAGTTGGAGTGCACAGTTATCGTGCCGCTCCCGTCTTCTATCGTCTCGATATTGGAAACCACCCGGCGCAGGTTTGATTTCGGCTCTTGAGACCAAGCGGCGCCTGTCTTGAGGCGGGCAATTCGAGCAGCGATGCCTGATCTATCGGCGTAGATTATAGATATATGCCGGTGAGGGTCAGTGTCATCCCCGTCGCAAGGTACCCAATAGATGGCATCGTCGGCCCACAGGGCTTCCCATTCATCGTAGAGATGCAAGTCCATGAAACGGGCTTCGCGATAGATGAAGTTCTCGATTGCAGAGCGGTCGACAGCCATGAGTTTATTCACCACAAGCTGATGTAAATGGGCCCTTTACACATGGGATGCGGTCCATCTAGGAGTGCGTCATCACAAGCTTATAATGGCGCCAGATAGCCCGTTGAGGAGTCTCGCCTAGATTCTGAGACGTGAGAGCGGGGACCCCAAACTCATCCGGCTGCATGGATTCGTCGTAGCTACGGTCAAACACCGACCAGTCATCCACCTGGGCGTCGGTCCCGCGCTGAATACGCGTGAAAATGTCCATGTCATCAGGGTTAATGAAGCCGGCTGGCCCGAACGCGTTCTCTTGCGCCCTCAGACGGGAAAGGTTCACCTCTTCACTTGCACCTTTCAGGAAGGTCGGATAGTAGTATATGTAGGTAAGGTCGGGCTTCACGGGCTGTATCATGCGATAGCCATTGAACAGCAACATGAAGTTAGGAAATACCATTATGTGAGGCGGTCCGCCTTGAGCGATACGCTTGGCTTCCTCCATGCCGAGGCGCTCTCCTACCGCAGCCACGACGCTGGGTTCCAAGGTGCCCATCCCACCGGTGTGACGGCCTGTCGCCTCTTCGCCCAAGAGCCGATTGCCTGTAAATCGGTCGTCCACGGTATGGCCCCCACCTATATCCCTCAGGTATATCCGGGGGTCGTCTACCTTTACAACGGAGCTGTCTCGGTCGTGCCTACGGATGGCTGACTGGTGGGCGAAGGACACATGGTAAGCGTCGGTCAGATTTTCTACCTGTAGCTTCCAGTTGGACTGCACCAGCATGCGGTGCCTACCCGCTGTAGAGAATATCTCCCCATCGGGGGCCATGTCGCAATACCGGTCGATGTATTCCGCGGCCCGTCCAAGGTATTCTTCAAAGGGGACTCCTGTGGGGCTGAGGCTGGCGAAGATGAACCCTCTGTGGTTGCCCACCCGGGGCACTCGAGCTAGACCATACTCCTCCTGACGGAAAGACTCGAGGTATCCAGCCATGCCTGACCTAAAAGGGATTCGTGTCAAGTCCCCGTTACTGGCATAGGTCCAACCATGGTAAGGGCATTGGAAGCTGGTGGCATTACCGTATTCTTCCTGGCACACTGTGGCGGAACGGTGGCGACAACGGTTCATCAACAGATGTATCTGATTGTCTTTGTCGCGGCTCATGATGACAGGCTGGAGGCCTATCATGCGTGTGACGAAATCTCCTGCCTTCACCACCTCGGTCTCGTGCCCTACGAAAACCCAGCCGCGATGGAATATCTTGTCCATCTCCTCGTCGAACACCGCGGGTTCGTGGTACAAGCGGCCGCTCACCTTGAAGTGGTTGGGCTCGTCTACAATCAGTCCGCTATAGTCCACAGTTGATCGGGCTGTCATTCGCACGTCCTCTGACTTGCATAGATATGTATGGTCGGACGTTGTCACACGTGATGGAGCCAATCAAATCACGATGGCGGTGCAGTCGTCAATGGGCCCAGCCAAGCTAGGCAGATGTTCGCGCTTCCAGATAGTAGTGACTCGACGCCCCTGCCGTGATGCCTCTGGAGAATGTCGCTCACCGTGGACGTGGCCGGCAACCGGACACTTTCGAAAGGCAACAGACCGACCTCTCTTCTAATCCGCTTGGTCTCGCCGCCGTTTCTCCCTACTGGCCCTCATTCAGCGCCTGGTGACGTCCTGGCTGCCCCTACCGCGTTAGTGCCCCGCCCTAGGGCCATACGACAGGTTGACAGCCTCACGCACCAATACTAGACTCGCTAAACCGCTGCTGTCGATGATCATTGCTACGATGTTCATCCCTACATTGAGCTGCCAAGAGAGCGTTATGTAACAAAGAGGCAGCAACACCTTAAGAGGTTCCTGGAAGGGGCGTGCTATGTTAAAATATGTCGGCCTCGTCAGACCCCGGTATATGCTCGGGCTTTTCGTAGCTTTGCTCCTCTTAATTCCCGTGGCGTGCGGTGAGTCGGCATCTCCCACCCCAACAGGTACCCCCGCATCCACTGATTCACCGACCTCCGTACCACCGACCTCAACCCCGTCTGTCGCTGCGCCCCTGACGACCGCTACACCTCCTGGACCGACCACAGTTCCGGCTGGTGGAACGGCTCCGACGCCAACCGCGGTCCCCTCTCCCAGCGCCACCCCTGCCCCCGAGGTAGTTGGAATCCATGGCGGTACGGCCCAAATGCTGGCCTTCGCGCCGCCTGAGGCGTGGGACCCTCACCAAGCGGGCAACCTTTCGGCCAACGCTGCGGCCAGTCCCCTTTACAATCAGGTGGTGGAGTATGACCCCATTAGACCTGATCAAATCATCGGCGACCTAGCCAAGTCTTGGGACATGGAAGATGCTGGTACTACATATATCTTCCACATTATCGACGGCATCAAATGGCAGGACGGCGAAGCATTGGATGCCGACGATGTTGCATTCAGCATCAATCGAATGATTGAAGAAGGCGCGAACAGGCCTAGAACAGGCTTGCTCCGCGCCTCTTTGGATAAGGCTGAGGTTGTGGACAGTACCACCGTGAAGGTGACCCTAAAAAACCCTTCCGCCTCCTTCATACGCTTCTTAGCTGTGGACTTCATGAAAGTTGTCCCCAAGCATCTAATTGACGCCGGTACAGACATAAACATTTGGGATAACATCGTCGGCAGTGGACCCTTTAGGAAGAGCGAACAGCGTCGTGGGGACTCTTTCACCCACGAACGGAATCCCGACTACTTCAAAGAAGGGCTCCCTTATTGGGACGCTATGACGGCCCACAACATAGCAGACCCCGGTACTGCAGCAGCAGCCTTTATCGGCGGTCGTCTCGATATGGCGTATACAGGCACATCCATCCAAATCGATGATGCGAACAAGATTGTGGAGGACACAGACGACAAGTTCGAGATTTTCTTCACTGACCAGACTTTGGGACTCCATATGTTCGCCAACGTAGAGAAAGAACCTTGGGACGATCTGCGCATAATAAACGCACTCCGACTGGCAACTGATCAGGATGAAATGCAGAAAACATTTGGAGACGCATTTACCTACGGGGCTCCCTTCCCCACAGGAAGCTGGTACGGACGCACACCCGACGAACTGGCGGAGTTGCCAGGTTACGGAGGCATCCCTGGAAGCACCAGGACCAAAGACGATGATATCGCCGATGCCAAACGGCTCTTGGCCCAAGCTGGATACGATCCGCCTTCAACGCTGGGCAAGAGGACACTCCTTGCCACCGGTGTCACGATTGAAGGTGATCGCACCCAGCTATGGGCCGCTCAGATGAGGCGCAACCTTGGTATCGAGATTGAAATCAATGCGGTGGATGTGCCGACGGCTATCGGCGGCTTCACTAGTGGCAATTATGACCTAGCTGCATGGGGCTATGCCTATAACATCCCTGATCCTGATGATTGGGTGAATGCCATCTACGGACCGGGCACTCGGAACTATACACGGTGGAAGGACGATAGGTTCTTAGAACTGTTCGACCAACAGACAAAGGAGCAGGACCGTGTCCGGCGTGCGGCTATTCTGAGAGAAATGGAGGACATTCTTGTAGGGGTGAATGGTCAAGATCCTTACATCACCACCAACTGGTCCGGTGGTCACCAGATAGTCGGTAAGCATATAAGGACTGCAGCTGGCGGATATGTGGCTAAGCCTAGCGGCCAGATAGTGAACAAAAACGAGCATATGTGGTTTGTGGAACGGTAGTGATCCAAGGTAAATGTCCGCGCTCGTACATGGTTCAGCTTGTCTGCCTAACCACAAGATCACTGAGGGACATGCTTCCAGAATGGATGCCCAATATAACGGTCGGGGGCAAATGGTGCGCCCTAGCCCCTCGTGGCAAGGTATTGGTACAAGGGCAGGGCAGCTAATTGGCGAGAGATGGTGGAAGCCCCAACTAAGTTAACTTTGGTACACAAACCTAAGAGCCCTTCCTGACAACCTGCATTCGCAGCCCTGCCTTGGCCCTCGTCTACTTGGGGTGAAACAGATAGGGTTGATAGTCCCGATGACTGATCTCAACTCTGTAGCCAACCCCTGTATCGGATGTAAGCTTGCGTGCTCAGTAACGTCACTCATCGCCCCCCAATACCCCCTGCCACAGCCCCATCCCAGAGTGGCCTTAGCTGTTTCACTGGATGCTTTACAGTCGAGAGACCATGGTTCTCAGGGGGAGCAGTTGCAACGGTACATTGCTATCAGGTTTCTTCTCTTTATTCCTACTGTCTTCCTTGTAACTCTAGGGATCTTTCTGCTCATGCGGGTCATCCCTGGCGACCCTGCTCTTCTCCGGTTAACCGGCATATCAGGCGAAGGTTCTTATACCCAGCAAGACTTGGACAACCTCCGTCAAAATCTCGGTACAGACAAGCCCATTTACGAACAGTATAGGATTTGGATTTGGGACTTAATCCGCGGGGACCTGGGTACCTCCCTTTATTCCAACACTCCAGTAACTGACGAGATTGCCCCACGACTACCACTGACCATCGAATTGGCCATCCTTGCCACCGTTCTCAGTCTGATTATCGCAGTGCCTTTGGGTGCTGTATCGGCCCTCCACCAAGACTCACTAGTGGACTACGCTGCCAGGATATTTACATTTACTGGGATAAGTGTGCCGATCTTTGTAACGGGATTGGTGGTCATATATTTGCTTGTCCATGTGTTTGGTTGGTTCCCTCCCTTGCAGTATGCCGACATATGGGATAAGCCATGGCAGAATGTTCAGCAGATGTTCTTTCCTGCGCTAACTCTGGCCTTTTTCCAGATGAACTTCACCGCAAGGGTAACTCGCTCGGCACTATTGGAGGTGATGCGAGAAGACTACATCAGGACTGCCAGGGCTAAGGGGCTCAGAGAACGCACGGTAATTTACGTACACGCCTTGAGAAACGCGATGCTGCCCATCGTCACCGTGTCGGGATGGTCGTTTGGCTTCCTGCTGGGTGGTACAATAATCATCGAGAGAATCTTTGTCATCCCTGGTATGGGCCTTCTTCTACTAGATGCTGTCATCGCGCGTAACTACACCCTGATCCAAGCAGCCGTGTTGATCTTTGCCCTGTGTATATTGGCTGTCAATCTAGCGGTAGACCTAGTCTACGCGTGGCTGGACCCGAAGATCCGGTATGCCTAAGAGCGCGGTGGTGTCGGGAGTGCTCGAGAAAGCCTCCTCTCTGCGAGTGCGAATGGAGTGGGTCCGTGGCTCACTTCGCACTATAGGGACGTTCTCTCGAAAAAAGCCCTTGGGTGCAGCTGGAGCGGTTATCCTCCTAGCTATGGTCTTCATAGCCGTATTCGCCTCAATGATCGCTCCCTTTGACCCTTATGCCCCACACATCGTAGACACGAAACACTACAAATATGCCCCACCAGGCACGACCATTGCCGACACTGGAGGCAATGTGTTAGATGCAGGCAAAACCTTTCTGTTTGGCGCCGACCAATTGGGAAGGGACGTCTTTAGTCGAGTCCTCTATGGCGCACGCATCTCAATCTTCGTGAGCTTCGTAAGCGTAGCGATCGGAGTCACGCTAGGCGCATTGATCGGCGTGATCAGTTCCTACTTCGGCGGCAAGTTTGACTTGGTCGTGCAACGCTTCGTGGACACCATGCAGGCTTTCCCAGCCATCATATTAGCGCTTTCCATCGTAGCCATTGCAGGCCCATCGATTCGGAACGTCGTAATTGCTCTGGTGGCGATACTAGTGCCGGGAGCGGCCCGTATCATCCGATCTCAGGCTTTGACGATCAAGGAGACTGACTATGTAGTGGCCGCCCGTGCTCTGGGGGCCGGGCATGGCCGGATTATTCTGCATCATATGATCCCAAACTGCATGCCTCCGTATATCGTCTTCGCTACTGCGAACTTGGGTTTCACCATCGTCATAGAGGCGGCGCTGAGCTTCTTGGGCGTAGGTACTCCGCCTGACGTACCCTCTTGGGGTGGCATGTTGGGGGTGGCAGGGCAACGCTACGTGGCAGTCTCCCCCTGGCTGGTGGTGTTCCCCAGCATCGCGGTCAGCATCACTGTATTTGGGTTCAACCTTTTCGGCGATGCCCTACGCGACGTATTGGATCCTCGCCTTCGAACCGGCGCGTGAGGCGCTCACTGTTATCCCTTTGATTCTGGTGTCTCCTGGTATTGTTATCCGTCGCAGCAGACAATAAGCCCTCGAAGTCACATACCTTCGTACGGGTTACGTGCTGATCGCTGGTCACGTCATCTTTGGCAGCTGACGAAAGCCGAAGCTATGCTCGTGTCCCCCCAATTACTCTCACCACGGCCATCCCAGTGTTGTCGTGGAGGATGACCTGCGGGTCTCCGTTGAGGAACGAAACCCCAACAGATGGCCATCGCGGAGGTCGCCGCGGCTATGTGCGGGGTATCCCCTGGCGTTAAAGAGCCACTACACACTTACTTACCATGGTACTGCCTAACGTCCACTTAGGCCCACCGCACTGGACTCGAACCTTGAAGTCTGTCCGCACCTAGAGCCGTACCGGCTAGGGGTACCGCGAATGTTTGTTGCAACTGGGTAACTGGGATAACGGTGCGTGTTCCGCTATTCGCACACCACGCCGTCCCCGTCCGCGTCGCGCATGTACTCATAACCGGGTGGCCGCGTCGGACCGGCGCAATGCCGTGCGCACGGGCCTCCGCGCAGGTGATGCGGCCGTTCCCGTTGTCGTCCCACAGGGTTAGGGCATCCACATCAGTGGTGGTCGTGGGTGTTGTTTGAGCGGTTGGAGTTGTCTGGGCAGTAGGGGTTGAGGCTCCGGGCGTGATCACGACCATGTCAGTTGACTCACACCCTGCCAGAACCCTGTCTATCGCGTCCGCCTCGGCGCGGTCAATAGTGAGACCGTATTCGAGCCGGACTGGATGGTGCGGTCCACGTACCAGCACTCGTTCAGGTCGGGAAGCCACTCGGCCGCGTCGTTGTCGCTCTTCTGGTGCCGGTTGACGCTTGGAGACGCCAGCGTGAGGTTCAGGAGGTCGGATGCGAATTCTGACCTGGTTTCGGGGCTAACCGCGCACAGGCCGCTGTCATGCGCCTCAGACCGGGCGACAATGTGTTCGATGTCCGTCTCCCTGATGCTCTCGAACCAGGTCCCTGTGTAGGGGCCGTAGATGCCGCCCTGGGCATCGACGATTTTGGCTTCGACTGACGGCGAGTATGGGTAATCGTCCGGGTCGTAGGGCGCACACCGGTACTCGGGGGCGACGGTGAGACCGCCCAACGTTGACGCGGGTTGCGTTGGCGTCAGCGTTGAACCTGCCGTGGCGTACGGCGTAGGCACCGCAGGGGGAACTGCGGTTGCCGCTGGCGGAAGCGTTACTCTCGGCGGTTGGGTCGATGCGGGTACTTGGGTGGCGGTCCTAGCCGGCGTGGGTGTCTCGGTTGCCGCAGGCTCCGGTGCCAATGTCGGCCGAAGCGCCGTGATCGTGGTAGGTTCCGGTGCCGCTGTAGGAATCACCGTTGGTTCCAGGGGTACCACTTCTGTTGCTTCAGTGGCCGTTTCGTCGGCCTGCGTCGCCTCAGGCTGTGGTGCGGGCACCGTCGTCACATCGGCCGTCGTGGCCTGGTCTGAGCAGGCAGTCAGAGTCATTAGGACGAATAGAATCGCTGGTAGCAGGAGTTTCGCCATGCTAGGGTTTCTCCATTCGTATTGGTGCCCTGCCTGACATTCTACTGCAAGGGTCTGCTTTGGAGCCCCGGGTGGGCGAGATCGAGGTCTGACGGCCCGAACACGAGACCGATTGAGGTTGGGGCCATGCTGTCGAGACTACCGGCACCCCAAGCCGAACCTCTCGTTGAGATGGCCCCGACCAAGTGAACGATAGAGTCGAGCGACTGGCAGGAGGCCATTGGCTCAGGTATTCGCCGACGCCCAGTCATACTTCTTTTTCGTCTGAGGCCTTGAGTCCTGCAAGCCAAACCTTGATCTCGGATTCCGGCCAACGCTTGCCTCGATCCCCGATGGGTATCGGCTTGGGGAATACCCCTTTTTGTGTGAGTCGGTAGATGGTAGAGCGCGAAATTCCAGTTTCGGCTGCTATCTGCTTGATGGTGAGCAATCTGTCTAAACGCTCAATGGCCATGGGACCTCCTCCACAAACTCAGTGTCACTATTATTTGGACTAACTCTGCTGCCCAGCCCGGACAGAAACCTCATGCTCCTCCGGGAGGGCTGGGGGCCAGGGCTTGCGCATCATTCCCTCCTGCACTCCTCAACGTGTGCTGCGGTTGTCATGGGGCACAACCTCCCTTGGCCCCCTTTGTAAACCAGCCAACCCGCCCGTGGCTAGACGTGTGCAAAAATTGCACAACTTGTGGGGACGCGCCCGCTGTATCTCGGGGACCTCTCGGGCAACCCGTATGTCCGCTACGTTCTGCCACAGAGCCTTCAGCTCAGGCAGGTTCTTGAAACGGGAGAAGCGGGCTGTGACCGCATACCCGCCCGAAGGCGTGGGCTCCAAGCTCTCATTCACCACGCCGTAGGTACCGGTCCATGGGTCGAACTTATCCAAGCCCCGGCGCTCAAGTTCCCTGGGTTGGAGGTAACGCATCATGGTCAGGAGGCGTCCATTGTTGTCCAGGAATTTGTAAAAGGAGTCGAAGGCACTGTTCTGCTCCGACCCCATCCGGTCCATGAAGCCTGCCGAGTCGCCAAAGCCGCTGGCCAGCGGCTGGTCAAACGGTTCGAGCAATGCCCTACTCCCTATTCCTCATGTAATGTTGTTTTGAGTTAACTAGTTTTAATGGATAATATGGCGTGCGAGAGAAGTCCCTTCCCAGGAGTTTTGATTGGCTACGAGCAAATACGACTTGGAGCGTTTGAAAAGGACACATGAGGTGAATATCCGGTGTGGCGAGATGCTGCTGTCGGGCAAAAAGGGGAGGAAGTTCTCGCGCGGCGGGCTGAGGACGGGAAGAGGGGTTGTCGCAAGGTGTGGAGGAGGCATAGGAGTGGAGTTGCCACCCCACAGCATGTCGAGTTTTCTGCAAGACATCGAAATTCCCCGAGAGAACGGATATTTCTCTCTCTCCGAAATCCCCAAGAAGCGGCCCGCGATCCGAAAGATGATCGAGTGGCATCAGGAGCGACTGGCTGCGATTGAGGCCGCACTCCAACGTCTCACATCCAGAGGCGGCGAATATGCGCAGCGTGTGCAGGAGCAGTACCTGGCGGAGCGCGAGGCTAGGCGCCGTCGTAGTCGTAGTCATCCTCAAACTCCTCATCGTCAGCCTGTTCCGCCAGGAACTTAAGGGTGTCCACAGTCGGATACTCCGCCTCCTTCTCTCTGATGACCCTGGCCAGGGTCCTCTTGGCATACTCGAAGATGACCCTCTCCCCCTGCCGACGTAGAGCGTCGCAGGCCAGGGCCAGGTTTACGGTTTCGTACCCCTGCCGGGTCTTGGTGACGAGAGGAGGAGCCATCGTGAGCCGGGACATCATCAGGTGGGCCAAGCCCGCGGCAGCCTTTGACTCCTGATTGGCGTACTCCTCGAAGCTCATTGTCCCTCCCCCTTCTTCCGGCTTGTCATCGTCGTCTCCGAAGTCGAGCACCTGGTCCTCATTGACCTTCTTCATGTCGGCCGCCATCATGTGCCCGCCCGATTCCTTGATTGAGGGGATGCCGACATAGCTGCCGTAGCTGCAGGCGGTCTCCTCTATCTCCAGCATGGAGGGGTACCACAGCTTCCGCGTGATGGCGGCCTCAAGCTGTATTCCATAGTCGTCTGCCATCGTGTGGCCCCGCCAAGGGCGGGGGCCGATGAGTTCGCCGTAGGTACCAAGAAACTCGGGGAGCTCTCCCTGGAACTGGAGCGCAAACCACGCTACCGCGCCCAAAGCGCCGCCGCCCGCGACGATGCCCCATATGCGCGCCTCCAGTGCATGGTGGGCATTGGAGCCCATGATCTTGCACTGGTCATCATGCATCTTCTTGAGCTGAGGACCCGTGGTGACACCGGCATATTGCCCGATGCCCGCGAATCGGAGAATGATGGAGTAGGAGCGGAAGCGGCGCTGTACCTGCTGCCAGTAGCCTTCTTCAATGGCCGCATCGCCTACGAAGCCATTGGGGAGACCCTCCCTTTTGGCTGCGAGCTGCGCCCGTGCCCGTGCCGTCTCCGCCGCCTGCTGCGCCTTGGCTCGCGCTGTAGCCGCTTTGCCCTCTTCCGCATCGTGCTTCCGCTGCGCCTCGCGCTCGGTCTCTGCGTTACGCCTGTTCTGGCGGACTTGCGCGAGATCGTGGTGCCGTACTCTACGAGCTTCCGGAGCCCCCCTTTCCAACCGGCGGTATAGCTCGATTTCCTGCATCCGTAGGCGTATCGCCCACCGCTGGTCCTCCCCCGCGATGACCGCCAGTTGCCTCTGGCGCTCTAGTTGTCGCAACGGGAGGGCTGGGAGGCCGGGGGGCCGGGGCTTGCGCATTTCATTCCCTCCTGCTCGGCCTGGGTTGGTGGAGCCCTTGACACCCTTTTGTACACCAGACACCCGCTAGTTGTAACAGTTTTTACTATGGGGTCTAAAGATTAGACGGGTGTCTAAAATTTAGACGGCCTATTGACTTGCCCAATCAACTTCTGCTAAATCGGCCTCATGAACTTGCTGCCTAGAGAGCAACTCGTCCTTTCGGCCATCCAGGATGCGAGTCGTCCCGTTACAAAGTCGTCGATCATGGACAGGACCGGCTATTGTCGGCGCACGGTTATAACGGCCCTGCGGGAACCTGACAGAGCTGTTCCTCAACGGCAACGACTTGAGCGGGTGCGTGCCAGGCAGCCTGGAAGGCCCGCTCGCTGCGCACCGAGTAGAGGGAGATGAGCAGTGATGCCTTCAGCAGTCGCTCCGGTGGCACCGATGCCCGGCCCACCTTGGAGCACATCCGGTCGAACTCGGGTGAGAGGCGTTTCAGTGCCTCGTCGGCCACCGCACTGGACTAAATCAAAGAACCTTCATGTTAAGGTTCGTCCTCTGACCCCTCAGTCAGGCCTGAAGCCATCTACACTCCTCAAGACTCTGGCGTGATACCAGTAACCGATAGTGTGGCAACTGGATCGGGAAGCTACGCTCAGCATGGCAGTGTCCTTAACTGAGGGGTACGGGTCTCCTCTTGGGTTATGTCCCTCATCAACGTAGTAGGAGTAGGAGAATATCTCTGGAGTTGGGCAACCTCTTAACCTTGAGCACCTGTCCATTCAGGGGTCCCGTCCCGGTCATAAGCGAACCGCCCTGCCTACAAAAGCGTCCCAGCTACATCACCAGGACGCCACCGTCGGTTTCGCCCGCCGCCGGGAGCGTGGGGACAAACTACCACCTGCTGGAACTGCTGCCCACGTCCCGGTCCGACATCGGTTATCACTATTAGGGCACCGACTACGTATTGCACCCCGGCCCCACGTTCTGGCTGGCCCATCGCGGTCAGTGGCGCCCCTACTTCTTGGAACTAGCAGGCTGCGGAAGAATGGTTTAGTCGGTTTGACGTGGTGGGCTGAGTGGGCAGTGACGGCGTTTTCGCGAGATTGAAGACGGACTTGGAGCCCCGGCGGACGATTCAGGAGGTGGTCTGCGGGGGCTCCGAGGCCCCGTCAGGCCATGTGGGGGCGCGCTGCGCCCCGGGCAGGTCACACCGACCGAACGGCCCGGGTCTTCGGGGGCGACAGCAGGTTAGCCATTCTCACCAGGTTGTAAGCCGTGGCCACCAAGTATCCTGCCAACCCGGTTCGCTCCACTCCCCGATACCGGGTCCGCCGAAATCCTCCCACCGTCTTCATCCACCCGAATATCTCCTCCACCCGCTTGCGAATCTTCTGGCTCATCCTGTAGCCCGGATGCCGTGTGGTGCGACCGTCTATCGCAGAGCGGGTTCGCTGAGCCACATGAGGCGTCACCCCACGGTTCCGCATAGCCCTGACACACTCCCTCGTGTCGTAGCCCTTATCTCCCCCCAGGGTCTTGGGATGAAAGCCCCGCTGCCGGGCATCGTCCAGCATCACAGGCACAGCGTCACGCTCGGCCGTGCCCGTTGCCCTGCTCACCACGAAGTCCGTCAGCAGCCCGTTGCCGTTCTCCATGAGGGCGTGGCCCATGAATTGCCAGCCTAGCCTCCTTACCCTTGCCCTTGCGCATCAAACGCGCCTCCGGGTCCATTCTGCTCCCATGGGTCTCGTTCCTCAACCTCTCCCCACTAAAGTCCACCCACGGGTTGCCGGAGTCGTCATCGGGTGGTCCCTCCTGGTCATCACGCCGTCGGAAGCTCTTGATGCTCGCCTGAGCCTCTATCAGCGTCCCGTCCACGCTGAAGCGCTCGTCCGACAACAGCCCACGGCGGGCCGCCTCCCACACTACCTCGTCGAACAGGGCCTGTGCGGTCCTGTGCTCCAACAGACGCCGGCGGTTCTTGGTGAACACCGTCTGGTCGAAGCTGCGATCCATCAGGTTCATGTCCAGAAACCAGCGAAACAGGAGGTTGTACTCCAACTCCTCGCAGAAGGCCCGCTCGCTGCGCACCGAGTAGAGGGAGATGAGCAGCGACGCCTTCAGCAGTCGTTCCGGTGGCACCGACGCCCGCCCCACCTCCGAGTACATCCGGTCGAACTCCTCCGACAGGCGCTCCAGGGCTTCGTCCGCTACTGCTTTAATGGTCCTGAGGGGGTGGTCTTTTGGGACTCGCTCCTCTATGTCCACCGATGCCAGCATCGTTACCTACGGATCGCGTCTCCCGCGCATGGCCACCACACCTCCATCCCTTGGTGGCTCTATCCTACCTCACCGATTCCATTTTTCCGCAGCCTGCTAGTCTATGCAGCATCCGAAATCCCGCTTCCCGATACCTACTGAATATCGGAAATGTCCTTGGTTGGGGATGACTCCAAGCGCTGATTTTTCGGTAACGTCCTTTAATGAGGCAACAGAAACCGGCAAGAATGCTTGACGAGGACACACTGGAACTACTTATACTGGACAAGTACAGGTGTGCACTAATGAAGGTCCCAAATACCTCGTTATAAAGGGAAACAACCGATGCCTCAAGAAACCATAGCTATCATTTGCGATTGCGACGGTACTCTTTGCCCAGACACTACCAATAAGTTGGTTGTGGACTTGGGTATTAACACATCAGACTTTTGGCAGAATCAAGTTGATCCATTGGTGAAAGACGGATGGGATCCACCCTTAGCCTATTTGAATAAACTTTTGCAAGTCTCTGGAGAATCAGGAGTCAAAGAACTCACCGGTCCGACCTTACGCAAATCGGCAGCGGAAGTACAATTTTTTCCAGGGGTATTGGATTTCGTTCAGAGGATACGGAATCGTCTGTCCAAAAATTCTGACTACCGGGAGGCTGGAGTCTCGATTGAGTGGTACATTGTGAGCTCTGGGATTGAAGAAGTGCTACGAGCTACTCCATTACAAGAATTGGCCACGGAGATTTTCGGATGCACCTATGAATATTCACAGCATGAGCAAGCGATAGCGGTGAAGCGTGCGGTTACCTTCACCGAAAAGACCAAATTCATTTATGCGATCAACAAGGGAATAAGCGGGGAAGAGTTGCGCAGGAATCCCTATAGAGTGAATGACGCCATGGAACCCACTGACCGGCGGATACCCTTTGAGAATATGGTTTATGTCGGTGATGGTCCTACCGACATACCTTGCTTTTCTATGATTCGACATTTGGGCGGCAGGGCCATTGGGGTGATGACTCCGGGTGATGTGGAACTCAGGAAGCCATATGAATTAGCAGAGGGAAACAGGCTGACAGTCGGCCCATACACTGCTGATTACAGAGATGAATCGGACCTTTTCAAGATGATGACGAGAGTCGTGACAAGTATCGCAGAGTCCATCCTACTAAAACGCGCGCAACATACCAAGAGAGCACCAACACACTAATAAATAGCGCCTGACACTTGGTCTTTCAATTCTTCACTAGGCCGCAGCTCAAGAAATCTGCCTTCGTGATGCCAATGCCGGACGAATACTCGCTTTCATCAAGCTTGGGCGTTGCTCGCACGCGCTGAGTCCGTACCAGAGACCCGCAGCATGGTTCTGTCAAGGGGAAGATGGCTTTGATGCATAACCCCTAATTCACCAGCACTTTTGCATCAAGGGCCGTTTCTGATGCAAAAGCCCCGTCGTCGAAGACAGGCGTGATGCCCAAGGCGTACATGGTGCGAATCAGGACACAGACGTTATGGCATAGGACACGCATCAGAACCTTATTGATCATGGCGGTGTCCGACTTGGCCCGAACCTTGTCCCCGAACTTCGACTTGATCATGTGGAAGCAGGTCTTCACGTTGCTCCGCAGGTGATAGTGCCGATTGAAGTCGGCCTGCCGTAGGGTGAAGTGGTGACGGCTGGAGTAGGCCATGTCCGCCGAGACATCCTGAATGCGGAAGTTCTCAGCGGTCGCGGCGACAAAGGCGGGAAGATAAGGTGAGTCCGCCGACATTGACGCCGTCGCATCCGCCACCGTGATGATGTTGCTCTGGACCCCGCACATGATATGCAGCTTCACCCACTTGACCGCCTTCCGTGCCGAGCCATACTTGTGGTCGAACCATCGGTGGTATGCCGTAGACGCGAACCCGCTGGAGTCCAGGGCGAAGTCCACTTCTATGTCCCGGAGTGGCAGGGCGCTGGCTTGAATCAGCTGTCGCAGAACCAGCGTCACGTCCTCACGCTCGAAGTAGCGGATGGGGGTGTGAAGGACGGTTCCCTGCACATCCGCCCGTTGGCCACGGCATCCCGAATCCCAGACATGGCCCTGCGGGTACTCAGAGTCGAGTAGACCTTGAGGCCCATGCCGTAGAGCATGTCAGACAGGGGCAGGCGGGGTCGTCCGTTCGCCTGCGGGGGTGTGGACGGTGTCACAGAGAGAACGGAGCAGCACCGTGAACAGCTCGCCCTCATGTATCTGTGCCTCGTTGTATGCTGCCCAAGGCTGGGCGATCCGCACCGCCTTCGGCGGCTCCTCGTCCAGTCGGTCGCTGCGTTGCAGCAGTGCTTCCACGGCATAGACGTGCTTGCAGGCCAAGTTCCGCTTCTCGAAGTCCGGGCAGGTGCAGTAGGGGCCGTGCTCCAGATTGACCAGGTAGACGCCGTTGCCCGACTGTGACGGCACCTTGTATCCGAACTTGTCCGGGCGGATGTGCTCTTGAGCGAGGATGGCGATGGCCACTCCGCGCTGCTGGCGCCTTTGCTCGCCATCGTCGGGGTCGTTGGGACCGAGGGCCAGAGTGATGTTTACGTCGGCCATCATCGTTACTTCATAGTAGATACTGTATCGGGGAGTACACCTCACTAGTTAGTAACGAGTTACTGGTGAATCAATTATCGTCTTGTATACCGCAATGTGGTATAAAAAATCACATTGCCTAGTAGTTACTTTGCAGGGTCTATTCAGGAGGTAGCAAGGGGCATGGAAACCACATCTGATCCTAAGGCCCTAGGTTCCGTTGTGCAGTCAGTGAGAGGATATCGTTGCCGGTGCGGGCACGAGTGGGTAGCGCGGTTCCAAGGGGAACGTCCAAGGGTGTGTCCGAAGTGCAAGAGTGCCAATTGGGACAGGCCTTATCGGGTCCGCCGTCCGGCCGTCGATGCCCAGACTGGAAAGGTTTAGAAAAGTGGTGCCGAGGGTCTGGCGGGGAAGCGGGTGCAAGCAGCTCGGCCATTGCTCTTGGTCTGATTCACGAAATCCGCGCCGACCTCCTAAGGCCGGGAGAGAGTAAATGTGGCGATGGCGATGGTTGGCCAATCATCGTTACTGGATTTTCTACTACGTAGCCTACCTAGTGGCCATGGTGGTCCTGCTGGCGGTGGACTGGCCCAGCTCACGGTCGGAGTTTGCGGATGTGTTCGCGGTCTCCGCTGGCATCGCTGCTGGGATTGCAGCTACAATCGAGATATTGCTGAGGATCTTTTTCTGGCTGGCCCCACAGGTCATCCTAGAGCAGGGCCGTCAAGAAGGCGAGAAGAGAATGCTTGACCGCTTGGAGGGGCAGAGCGTCATAACGCCCAAGCAACGACTGGAGGCCGAGGAAGCCATCTAATCAGGGGGGAACTGTCGCCAGTCCATTTGCCCCGCCTAGGCGGCGGACTGTAACTGCATCCGGAGGAGTGAAGTGCCATGCTGCTAATCCCGCAGACCCTTAGAAAGCTCCTTGAGCAGGGTCGGCAAAAAGGCGAGAAGGAGATACTTGACCGCTTGGAGAGCCAAGGGGTCATAACGCCGAAGCAACGACGGGAAGCTGAGGTGGGGAAGAGGCTTACCCGAAGATCGGGTCGGCAGAGTCCCGGCAAGCGGACTAAAGCCGCGCTACTGGGTTGGCATAGGCACAGGGGCAGGCGCGGGCAGGCCTCCACCGCCCTTCGTCGACCAAACGGAGAATAGGTGACCAGGGGTCGGCTCTGAGTCGACGCTAGATATGAAATCGGAACCGTGCTACTGATGCAGACTACGTAGAATAACCCTCCCGCCAAGCAGTACAAAACTACGGCCGCCTGCCTCCAGTATCAACGGAGTTGGGTCATGCTCGACCACTTCAGTAAGTTCGCTCACATCGTCTGGGAACAGCCCAGTGGGTTCCGTTTGCTTATAGGGCCTGCTATCCCTTTGGCTGCCCCTCGGAGTATGCGCGGAGAAACAGGTTGGCGTCATACGCGATAGGCCCGATACTTACCAACGCCACTTCTACATCCCCGAAGTCTTCTAACGCGTATGACCACGCAACAGACGCAACCTTACCAGCCGCGCAAGGTGAACCGTCCTTTGTCATCCCTTTGTCACAAACCGCTATAAGCTCTCCGCAAACTGGAACCCGCGATACGGTGATACACCGACTCTCCCGTGGGTACTTGTCACCCCATGCAACAACTATGTTCGCCATAAGCGGTTCCTTTCCTTAGCGTCGCTGCCTACCGAGTTCACTCTTACGGAAGAACGGATGCGCACGCCCACCACCCCGGATTTACTTGAGTCGCTCTACACTATCCTGATGCCGCGGCCCTTGTCAGCATTGAGCATTTTGCAGAGGCCGTCCCTATACACGGGGGCAGGGTAGTGGACCTGCCCAACTAGGGGAAGGGGTTGGCGCAAGAGCAAATACATGCCCGACACTCTAAACGCCACTCCAAGAGGGACGTCCACCTGCCTCGGCGCATGAAACCAAGTGGGGGATTAAGGTGATACCAACCCCACTTAAGAGGACTCGAACCTCTCCCACGCAGTGTCGTACAGCTCCACCTTCCACGAGTAGCGGAATGATTTGTCGCTATTGGGAAACCGGGATGAAGTTGCCGGTTCTTCAATCGACACTAATCCTTCTAAAGGCACGAATAGGGTGATACCCACTCTGTCTCTACTGTGTATGGTCATGCGACCAAGTACGAGGAGCAGTAGTCCCCGGTGCACCCTAGGATCAAGAATCCACCGTTGCTGATTTGACCTGTACTCGGCCTTACAGGCAATCTCCTAAGCTTGGCAATTCAAGAAAGTCTGCCCAATCCTGCATCAGCATGCGGCGGCGCCTAAAGTAGTCAGTACGCCGATATGCTAGTTCAGCCGCGTTCCCCTCTACGTGGGCTAGTGCGTGTTCAGCAATCTCACGAGGCACATCAGAACATTCCGCCGCCCAAGTGCGGAAGGAAGTGCGCATCCCGTGGGGTACGCATCCGATGTTGTTTTCGCGTAGCAGTTTACTCAGGGTGCTATCTGACATTGTCTTGCCCCGTTGCGACGGGAACACCAACCCGCTACCATCGCTCAATTCCTGCACAGTGCGTAGCACGTCCATGGCGGCATCGCTCAACGGCACGCGATGTCCAAGCCAGTTCTTCATCCTCGTCGCCGGTATGGTCCAAGTGGCACCGGCAAGGTCAAATTCGCTCCAATCTGCTAGCCGGATTTCACTGCTACGACAAGCGGTGAGCGTCAGCAGTTCAAACGCCAATTTCGTCGCTGGCCAAGCATCGGTAGCCCTCACCTGCCGGACCGCCGCCCCTACCTCTGCGAACGGCAACGCTCTATGGTGCTCGACCCGTTGGCTGCTCTTGGGCAACCCCTTGGTGACCGCGTCGCCTGCAGGAAGTTGGCGTGGAACTGGCCGACAAGCTGGATACGCCCGAACTGAGGTGGGACCTAACCGCGATGTATGCCTCTGACCTTGTGGGTCGTAGTCAAGTCTTCTCCCGTCTCGTTGAAGGCGAAGTCTCCCCGGAACTGGCGCTAGCGATAGCGGGCCTGATGGTGGCGGAACAGTGACCACCGGCAGGGGAGATGTGCCCAAGCTAGACCGGATTCTGAAGCGGACCATACGGACGGACATTCCGTTGCCAAGTGCGCCCTACGTCTTCAACAAACGATCCCAAGGCGGGCTGGTGCAAGGGGAGTGGTCCTACACCGGCACCAGCTTGACGCTGCATGAAAAGGACATCTATGACGGGATACTGCCAGAAGTGGACAACGTGAACGTGGAAGACCTCGATCCCTTCGTTCTGACGGCTGGCAGCTACACCGTGTCATTTGTGACCACTGCTTACGAGATACCATGGTCAAGCTGGAACCAACCGATCCCCAATGAGCGGATATTCCGCTTCGTGGACGGCAGCATCAACACCGCCACCCTAGACGCCCTCGCGGACGATACGGAAGTAAGCCTGCAGCTGCCCATTCACAGCACCGGCACTTCCGAGCGCGTGGTCAACGTCTGGCATCGGCGCACCGACTTTGAGGCCCGCGACTTCGTGCAAACGACCGACGCGGGCCTAGTAACGGGCCTTTGGGTTGAAGGCGACGTGATCACCGACGACCGGGGAGAAACCCGCACCATCGAAGGCGTCTCGGAAGTTGGCACACGCGGGCGCTACCTCGAATCGCTGGCCCGTCTGATCTGATGATCTGGCTAACATCCTGTCCCAAGTGTGGCGGGCGCTTGACCGTGGACACCGAGGAATTGGCCTGTAGAGCTTGCGGACGACGGTTCCCAGTAAAACACACCCATGGGAGTGGAAGCTGGGGGCCAAAGTACCTGAAAAAGCGGAAGCTCTGCCCATGCGGTAGGCTAATTCCGGACCCATCCCAACGGCCAGCAAGTCAGGTGCCCAGCGTGTCAGCTGGCGCACTTGGTGGCGAGGGGGCGAGAGAAGCGGGCCTTGAATGGGAAGACGTGCGTCGCTGCCAGACGGCCATCCCCACCACCAGCCCATGGTGTGACGACTGCCGCTTGAAGCACTACAGAGCGACACAGGCCCGGTGCGCCCGAGAGAGACGGGCATGGGCTCGAGTGTCTCAGTGATGAGGGAATCCGAACCCGCTGCAAACAGCAGTGACAGCGCTAGTGATACATGAAGGGCGAGAAGACCATTTTTGTAGCTGAAAAGAAGGGATTGTGGAGCGGGCGATGGGATTCGAACCCACGACCCTCTGCTTGGGAAGCAGATACTCTACCACTGAGTTACACCCGCGCATCGTTTATTTTGGGGCACGCTGCCGGGGTTGTAAAGACTAGCGAGAGGGTGAAGACGTCATTCCCCCTTGGGTGGTGGTGCGTTAACCCGCAGTTCGCGCACTACAAACCGGCTCCCGCTCTGGAGTGGTATGCCCCAGCGAGGAGCATCTAGCACGATGCGCTCCGGTCGTCCGCCTGTGAATAACCTCCCCACCACATTGTCGTCGCATTGCGTGCGATAGCAGACCGTTGCGGTTGTAGGGACATCAGGTAACTCCGTGCCCCCATTTGGCCTGTGCGCTGAGATCACCTGAGGCGGGGCGAGGGGCTGTACAAACCCATTGGGAACGTGGATAGGGCCATCCTCTAACTCGTCCACGTCAAGCTCACCGCTGACCGAGTCGTACTCCTCGTACCGAGCGCCGCTTGAGTGCCGATATGACCCTACTCTATAGGTCGTACCCAGAGATGGGGATTCGATAGGGTCGGACTCAATTACCATGTCCGTCCAGTCGGACCAAGACCTGTATATGAACCGATGGACCTCTCTGGTCGAGTCAGGGCCGGTGGGGGCCTCATAGACCATCGTGAGTGGCGGCCAAGTGTACCATCCATGGTCGGAGGCGTCTAAGAGTCCGATGAAGAGGGCAGCTCCCAAGGCTGCCAGGAGGGTCGAAATCACGACTAGGGTCGATACACGATTGGTTGTAACCCAACGGGCCATGACCCCTCCGCCAAGCCTGCGGCCAATTGTAACCGACTAACAACTCCACTATAATGCGCTAGCTGTAATCCCAACTCTGCTGTGAAAGGAAGGCCGATGCAAGAGACTGTCCTGCATCCTGCTGCCATCCTAGCCGAGCTCAAAAAAAACAAGATTACCCATGTGGTCTGGCTGCCCGACAGTGAGACCAACTTCATGTATCACCAGCTTACCGCCGACCCCGATGTCGACCTCATTCCCGTCTGCCGGGAAGGGGAGACCATGGCGGTGGCCGCTGGCCTGTGGCTGGGCGGCGCCAAGCCAGTAGTGCTCATCCAGAATACCGGCGTCTTCGAGTCGGGCGACTCCATCCGCGGGCTGGGTGTCGATGTCAACCAGCCGTTGGTGATGCTGGTGGGCTACCGGGGCTGGGACCGCCATGGCGTCACCCGCGACTCAGCGGCCAAGTTCATCGAGCACATCCTCTACGCTTGGGGAATCAACTACTACTTGGTGGAGACCGACGAGGACGCCACCCGCATCAGCGAGGCAATGGACGAAGCAGAGCGCTCCCAGAAGCCTGTGGCGGTGCTGGTAGGCACCGAATTTGGCTCATAAGGCCCCAGTGGTCCCCAGACGGACTTGGAAGAATAGGAGACCTGCAAGATGATCACCAACTACGACGCCTGCCGGATTGTGGAAGAGCACCGCGGTGATGCCGTCGTTATCACCTCCATGAATGCTGGTAACTGGAAGTTCGGCTGGCCAGCCGTGAGCCATAAAGAGGAGCTCGACCTGCCCGTCTCCGGGGCCATGGGCAAGGCATCCTCCGTCGCCTTGGGGCTGGCTCTCGCACACCCCGAGCGCAAGATAATCGTGCTGGATGGCGACGGCAGCCTGCTGATGAACTTGGGTACCTTGGTAACCATCGGCAACAAGGCGCCAGAGAACTTGTACCACTTCGTGTTCGAGAACGGCGTGTACGCGGTCACCGGCGGGCAACCCATACCGGGCAACAACGCCATCAGCTTCCGAAACATGGCCAAGGACGCCGGTTACGCTGTGTCACACGAGATTTCAGACACAGAGGAGTTGGCCACCAGCGTCGGACGCATCTTGGAGGAGAAGGGCCCCTCGCTCATATGCCTCAAGGTGCAGCCGGAAATCGAAAACACACCGGTGCAGTTCCGGCAGCGTCCCCGCCGCAACATCTACACCGCCATGGAAGAGCTACCCAAGGCGCTGGGACAGTAGCGCAGCGTCCTTACCACTCGGCCCTCTCCCATAGGCAGAGGGGTGTTTGTTGGGAGGCATTCCACTGTGTTTAAGGCGCTTGGAGCTGGACTCTTGGGCCGAGCCATTGGCTTGGCCCTTTTCGGTGTAGGCTTCTGGGCCTTGGCCAAGGGCTTTATCGACTCCAACGTGCCCATCGGCATCTTGGGCGGAGCGCTCATGCTGGGAGGCATGTGGGCCATCGCTCATATGCGACAGGTCGAGAACTAGAGGCGCCCAGCCATGATACCTGCTCGAGAAGCTTTGCAAGCCATCTCCAACCGGCGCGCCGACGCTGTGGCTGTTGCCACCACCACCCCTTTACGCCTCTGGGGAGAAGTCTCACAGCGACGCGACCTCGACGCCGACCTCTCCGACTGCATGGACAAAGCGCCGTCGGTGGGCTTGGGGCTTGCCCTAGCCCAGCCCAGTCGGCAGGTAATGGTGTTGGACAGCGACACCGTGCTGCGTTCAAACCTCGCAGCTTTGGCGACCGTGGGAAGCGCTGCCCCGTCCAACATGGTCCATTTCCTCTTGGAGGACAAGACCCGCCTCCCCACCGACGGGATGCCCATCGGCCCGCTGGAGAGGCTGGACTACAAGACCCTAGCCCACGACTCGGGCTACAAGCGGGTCTTCAGCTTCGAAGATCTCGAGGAGCTAGTCCTAACTCTTGAAGAGGTGCTGGAAGGCCCAGGCCCGACCTTCGTCTCCCTCCAAGTGGCCTACGACGATGGCTCGCTACCCGACTACCCGTCGCGCCGGATGGGGGAGTCTATGGCGGAGGTGCGACGGGCACTGGGAGTCGCCCCATTAGATTCATTCCAGCAGCAAACATCCTGAGTCCTGCAGAATTTCGTAGGTCTCAGGAGATATCTCTTGGCGCGCCCGATCAACCTCGTTCTGCAAGTCGGTCATCTCGTCTTCCAGTTCCTCCATCCCACTCTCTAGTTGACCCATCTCTTCGACCAATTCCATCATGCGCTCTACGTCTTCATTCTGCTGCGTTTCTTCCATTTCTTCCATCAGTTCCAAAAGTCCGGAATCCGATAGAGCTCCGATCGTTAATTCCCCGGCTTTGACGTTTAGGCGATGGAACTCTTCAAGCTCCGCTGGTGGATTCCAACCCTTGATTTCGTCCAGTACGTCTTCCATGAAGCCGAACTCGAACGAGTCACCGGAAGGAAACTGGTCTTCCAAACCGGCACAGGCAGCTGCGTACTCCTCGACGGTCATCCGCTGGCCGCCGACGCAAGCGATGAGGGTCATCAGAGCCACCATGACGAAGACGAGAGATATTCTGGGCATTTGCTTTCTCCCTATTGCCCCAGTCGAGAAGACTTTGTAGAAGCCGCCAGAGAGAGCTAGCTATCGGCCAGCCTCTCAGCGTCCTGGATGTAGGCCCAGTAGAATCTTCACATTGGCGTCTCGAACGTCGAGGGCGTCCAAGGCTCGGGTCGTGTCGGGAGACTTGGGAAGCTCCTCGCCGGTTCGGGCGGCTATAAGGGCAGCGGTGGCACGCTTGGCGGCGCACCAACCCTTCTCTGAGGCATCGCCGATATCTTCTGCTGCGAGGCGCTCCAATGCAGCGGCGTACATGGCTTGGCGTCGGCAAGTATGCAGGCTGCGTCGCCCGTGATAGTCAAGCGATGCGCCCTTTGTGACCCTATATTCGCCTTCAGGTCTAAATGCGTGCGGCGGCTCCGCGACGCTCTTGGTAGTCGGAGCGGGCTTTCTTGATGGAGCCCTTGCGCATATCGTCCAACAGCTGGACGTTATCTCTAGCCCAGTCGCGGGAAGTTTCCAAGCCAGTGAGGCTTCCTTGGAAGTGGGGGGCGACGTAACGAGCGAGTAGCTCATAGCTGTGCAGCATCTTTTCGCGGGAGGTCCACTCGGCGACGGTCACCAGCAGGCCGCCATAGCCGCCGCTCAACTCTTCAAGTTGCTCCATACGGGCAATGCAGTCGTCGGGACTGCCAACGATCCAGACGCCACGGTCCACCATCTCGTCGATGATGCGCTCCGGCGAGGCATCTGGCAACGGCTGGCCTAACGTCTCGTGGAAGTACTCGGTGAGCCAGATGGCCGCGCCTTTGCGGGCCTCACGGAAAGCCTCTTGCCTGCTCTCCGCTAGGTACACCGGCATGACCAAGCGCCAGTCGTCGCGGCTGACAGTGGCTCCCGACTCGGCGGCCGCGTCTTCGGTGATGCCCCAGACGTCGGCTAGTGTAACCTTGCCATACTCCTGTCGCGGAACGCTTAGCGAGAGCAGACCAGCCCCGTACTTGCCCGCTACCTGTGGGCCCGAAGGCGATTGGGCGGCGGCCACAGCTATTGGCATGTGGGGACGCTGGTAGGGTCGCAGGTGCAGAACGGCGTCGTGCAACTCGAACCAGTCGCTGACGTGGGTGAAGGGCTCGGTCTCTTGGAAGAGGCGCATGATGACGCCCATGGACTCGTCCATCATCTCCCGCTGGCGAGTCGGCTCGATGCCCAGCATGTGGGCGTCGCTCACCAATGCGCCGGGGCCGATGCCCAGCATCGCCCTGCCACGGGTCAGGTGGTCCAGCAGCACCATGCGGTTGGCCACCATGAGGGGATGGTGGTAGGGAAGGCTGATTACACCGGTGCCGAGCCTGATGTGGCGAGTGCGCTCGGCTGCTGTGGCCATGAACACCTCGGGCGAGGCGATGATTTCCCAGCCCGCGCTGTGGTGTTCACCAATCCAAGCCTCGTCGTAGCCGAGGTCGTCCAGCCACTGGATGAGTTCGATGTTCCGCTCCAAGGATAGAGTGGGGTTCTCCCCCACCCGGTGGAAGGGGGCCATGAATATGCCAAAGTCCTTACGCTCCACCGACATCCACCGACCTCCTATTGCCCCGCGAAGCCGCCAACGGCCGCGGTAACACGTTTTCAGATACGATTTTTCAATGGCAGTGTAGGCGGGGCGGGCCGCGGGTGTCAAACGAGGGCTTCCAGCCTCCGAGGTCGGCGTACTTAGGCTCCTGAGGGTTGGCAGGCACGTGATACACTGGAAGTGTAGCTACGCAGCCGTGTCAGGGAGGCGAACGATGACCGAGTTGATTAACGAGAAGTGCGAAGCCTGCCGGGCTGATTCGCCACGGGTCACCGACGATGAGATCGCGCAACTCCAGCCTGTGGTGTCGGAGTGGGCCATTGTCGAGGAGAACGAAATCCCCAAGCTTCAGCGGGTATTCCGCTACCCCAACTTTATCTCCAGCTTGGCCTTTACCAATGCCGTGGGTGCTCTGGCAGAGGAACAGGGCCATCACCCGCGTATCGTCACCGAGTGGGGGCGTGTTACCGTCACTTGGTGGACGCACAAGATACGGAACCTGCACCGCAACGACTTCGTCATGGCCGCCAAAACCGACCAGCTATATCAGCCGGAATCGTGACGGTGCGACGCCCCCAAGCGATCCACGCGACCATAACCCGCAGTCATATGGTGAAAGCTGGTATCCAGCGTACGCACACTACCAGTGGGGGCTTGCGTCAATCCCGTTTAATCCCCAACGACACCTTCCCCTGCCAAGGGGAAGGTGTCGTTGAAAGTGTGACGGATAGAAAGGACTGCGGGAAAGCGGTTACGCCAAGCTAGGCGGGGGTTATCTGCATGGTGACCGTGTAGCCGTCGTCGTAGGTGGTGGTGTGGCCCTTACCGGTGGTGTCTTCAATGAGGCGCACATCGCCCGGAAGGAACGTGCGGGACGTGCCGTCGCTCAGGCCGATGGTTGTGCGGCCCACCAAGCCCACCTGCCACCGGCGGAAGGGCGCGGGGTGCCAGTCCAGGTACCGGCCCGGCTCTAAGTCCTGTACACTGAAACTCATAGCCGCTCCCGACTCCTTCGCGTTGGCAAACTCGCTGGCTGGTATCTCCTCGATGTGGCTCTCGCCGTCGTCGCCGGTATACAAGCGGTAGACTCCCATTGTCAGGCCTCCTCAGTGCGATGCTGTCAGTCTCTTGGCGGCTTAAGGCTGACGCTTACCATCGATGCTAGCAAAAACCGGGCCACCAAGGAAGTCGTAACCTTTGGGGCAGATTCGCCTCAGGCCCGGCGCCAAGCCAAGCGTCAAGAATGACAGCGGGGCCTTGCTAGGGAACTAAGAGTGCCTCTACTATGAGAGTGTGGTCCAAGGGATTCCGCCTCCTCACCGCGTGTCGGATTCCGGCGCGCTCTTCCTCTCGAGTGTAACCCGACCGCACCTCCCCGATTGGCAGAGGATACCCGATTGGCAGTGGATATTGGACAAGAAGGACGCCATTGATTCAACAAACAGCCCCCTTCAATGCGGCAGGCTTTGCCAAGAACGCCATCTCGACCAAGGGCTTGGTGCGCCAGTTCGGGTCAGTACGAGCTGTAGACGGCCTCGACCTGAATGTACGGGATGGCGAGATATACGGTTTCCTTGGTCCCAACGGGGCGGGCAAGACGACAGTGATACGGATGCTTGTCACGCTGTTGGCGCCGACGGCAGGCTCCATCAACGTGGCTGGTGTGGATGTCCTGGCGCGACCCGATGAAGCGAGACTGCATATCGGGGTTGCCCTGCAGGACGCAGCGCTGGATGCGAAGCAGAGAGGACGGGAGCTGCTGCGAATGCAAGCCCAGCTGTACGGCCTCTCCCGACGACAAGCCGACAGTCGTATCGCTGACCTGTCGTCGCTGGTGGACATTGGAGATGCCATGGACCGGTTCATCGGCACTTACTCCGGTGGGATGAAGCGTCGCCTCGACTTGGCCGCCGCCCTCATTCACCGACCCGAGGTACTCTTCCTCGACGAGCCCACCACCGGTTTGGACCCCATAAGCCGCACCCGCATATGGGAAGAGGTGCACGCCATCAACGAGGAGATGGGCGTGACCATTTTCCTGACTACCCAGTACATGGAGGAAGCTGACTCCCTCGCTCACCGCATCGGCATTATCGACCGCGGTCGTCTCGCGGTGGAAGGAACACCTGCCGACCTGAAGCGGGCGCGGGGGGTCGATCTTATCGTGGTGCGGCTGGAAGGTGACGCCGGACAGGCTGCTGAAGTCTTGAAGGACATTGCTTCAGTGAGCAGGGTTGAGGTCCACGACCGGGAAATCACCTTGGGCGTTACTAACGGGGCGGCATTGGTCAGCACCGTCGCCTTGGCCCTCAATGAGCGCGGTATCACCGTGCAGGAGCTCACGCTGCGCACACCGACCTTGGACGACGTATTCCTTCAAGTGACCGGTGCCCGTTTCCGGGATGGGCAGGAACTACAGTCGGCGTCCACACACGCGTCTCCAGCCGGGCTAGCCAGCGACTGATTACGCCCAGACTGGTACTAGGGGCTAGTCCTTCAAACTGTGTCGAAACCACAAAGGAGACCTAATGCAAGCTGTCGCCGCGCAACCACGAGTGCGTGCCCGAAAAGGAGGGTTCCTCCGGGATATGATGACCGTTTCGCAGCGTGCGCTGCGGGCCACTGTCCGCGACACCGAGGTTATCATTCCCGCCTTGGTCATACCCGTATTCATGTATCTGATGACTGTGGGGGCCCTAGAGGACTTTGCCGAGAGAATACCGGGCTTGGACTACAGGGCCTTTCAGATTCCCGTTGCCGTGCTGTTCGCCGTCACCGGGGTCTCCCGTGCCATGACCGTGGTGACCGACATCCAGACCGGCTACTTCGACCGGCTAGTCATCAGCCCGGTGAACCGCTTGGCCCTGCTGTTGGGGCTGTTGGTCGCCGACTTCGCCTTGGTGGCGGTGCTGACCGTGCCTGTCATCATCATGGCAGTTATCGCTGGGGTCCACTTCGTCACTGGGGTCCCAGGCATTCTGGTGTTCATGGCATTGGCTGGTGTGTGGGGCTTGGTGTATGCCGGATTCCCCTACGCCATAGCCTTCAAGACGGGGAACCCAGCGGCAGTGAACATAAGCTTCCTGCTCTTCTTCCCCTTCCTCTTCATGACCACGCTGTTCGTCCCGCAAGAAGCCATGACCGGGTGGTTGGCGACAGCGGCTGACTACAACCCGGTTACTTACCTCCTCGCTGCGCTCCGATCACTGGTGTCCGTGGGGTGGGAGCCTATGGAGTTGGTCAAGGGGATCGTGGCTGTTGCAGCGGTGGGCGTGGTCAGCTTGGGTCTAGCTCTGGCCGCACTGAAAGGGAGGGCCACTCGAAAATAGTGGTGGAAATCGAATAATGGGATACCATCTAAAACTATCTTGGATTGCCGTTGCCTCCTTGGTGGCCTTGTGTCTTGTGGCTTGCGATATTATCTCTCCGTCTCCCTCTCCCACACCGCCACCGACGCCGGTATCCACCGCCTCCGCTGCCATGTCGGCCACGCCTACGCCGGCACCCACTCCGATTCCTACAGGGGACTCTACCAGTACGGCGGTCGTTCTGACCCTGCCAATTGCCGAAATCCCCGACGACCTCCCGAAGTACGACCGCAAGGAGTGGCGCCACTGGCGGGATGCCGACAGCGACTGCCAAGATGCGCGCCAAGAGGTCTTGGTGGCCGAGTCCCTCACGACAGTGGTGTTCAAGACCGCGGATGAGTGCCGGGTGGAGTCGGGTAATTGGATCGGGCCTTACACTGGGACCGCCGTCAGCGACCCGGGTAAGTTGGATGTCGACCACATGGTGCCACTGGCCAATGCCCACCGCTCCGGCGGCTGGGCGTGGGACAAGCAGCGCAAGGCGGAATACGCGAATAGGCTCGAATATGCCGACCACCTCATAGCGACCACCAGGTCCGCTAACCGGTCCAAGGGCAGCAAGGGCCCTGAAGACTGGCGCCCGCCTGACGAGGGCTATTGGTGCGACTACGCTCTCGACTGGGCCACCATCAAAAACGAGTGGGGTCTGACGGCGACAGCGCGGGAGGCGGAAGCCCTGCGCGAGATGCTGGAAATGTGCTCACATGAGACGGTGCTGGAAACTGAGTAGTCAAGTAGTCTGGTCTCGCCTGAGACCACCTCCACCTGAATCTATCGACTTTTCTGCTGTTCGCCTGCGCATCCTTTGACGCGCCGCGTGAACGGCGATATAGTGCCAGCACCATAGCGGCTCCGCCAGTTTCCCTGTCTAAATCGTGTTTAGGCATTTGCCATCGGGATGCGGGCCCCACTCCATTACTGCCTCAAGTTAGCTTGAGGTCCGCTGTGGCAAAGTGGCCCGCGACCTTACTGTTTACAGACGGGGTTTCACATTGGGTCTGTTTCCGTCGCGCTGCGTGTCTTTGACTGCCGCGTCCTTGGCCCTCGTGACCATACTCGCGTGTGAGTCACATGCTCCGGAGATCGCTGCGATTCCGGTGTCCCCTGAGGTCAGGTCCAACCCCGCCGTGGCCACGGCTACACCCATGGCCTTTGACCGGACACTTTACTCTGCCGCTGCAGCCACCTTCCATCCGTCGACAACTGCTCCACCGCCGCCGACGTTGCCTGCAGCGAGTGCACCCACTCTGATGACCTACACTTCCTGTGAGGAGGCTGAAGTCTCGGGCACGCCAACGGTGCAGGGCAGGTCAGGGCCGGGGCATGGATTCGCGGCAGTGTTGCTGCCCGGCGTTCGCGATGGAGACGGTGATGGCGTAGTGTGCGAGCGACCGCCAACCGCCCCGTTGAGCGTCCCGACTATGGCCAGTCTTGGTCCCGCTACGAGCGGGCCACTCGACGCGACCACTCCGGCATCGAGTGCCACTGCCGCTCCAACGCCGCTGGCTGACGCATCACCTAGTACTGCAGTGGTCTACGCCACCTGCAAGGAAGCTGAGGCGGCGGGAGAGCCGTGGGTTCGTGGCAGCGAAGGTCCGGGCGAGGGATTCCTCGCAGAAAGGGTGCCGGGCACCGACGATGGCGACAATGACGGGGTCGTGTGCGAGCGGCTTGCCGCCGATTACCGGCCCATGGAGCCAATCCCACAGGTTGCCCTGCCGGAGCCGACGGCTGTCCCACAAGCTTCTACCGCCAACCCTCCAGCCGACGAAGCTTCTACGTCTACCTTCACTTCCTCTGAGGAGTCAACCTCCTCAGAGGAGCACATCGCTACGCCCGCCCCCACGCCGTCCGCGCGTGGCGTCTATGCCTCGTGCGAGAAAGCCGAAGAGGCTGCCGAACGTAGGATTCAGGGCAGCAAGGGACCGGGTATGGGCTTCTCGCAAGCCTTAGTGCCCAGTGCCCGCGATGGCGACGATGATGGGGTTGTGTGCGAGCAATCTCCCGCCGGGCAACCGACTTCCATACCGATAACCACCACCACACCCTCCGACAGGACCACCTATGCCTCCTGCCAGGAAGCCGAGGCTGCTGGCGAGTCAAGAGTCCAAGGCAGCAATGGGCCGGGCCGAGGCCTCCCCAAGTCAATGGTTCCCAGTGCCCGCGACGGTGACGGGGATGGGGTGGTCTGCGAACAGGCCCCCACCGCCGAGTCGACAACGACCGCCACGCCCACCGCCATCCCGTCTGAAGGCGCCACATACGCCTCTTGCGAAGAGGCCGAGGCGTCAGGAGAACGCCGAGTCCAAGGCACGAGCGGCCCCGGTAGAGGCTTCCCCAAGCCGATGGTTCCCGGTGCCCGCGATGGGGACGGCGACGGTGTGGTGTGCGAGGAGTAAGGCGTACTGTGCTTGGTGCCAGAGTGGTTCCTACTCGCATAACCACATGGTTTCAGATTCAAGAAAAGGTCCACATTCAGGAGATGCTGGCCTACCCAATATAGCTCGAGGACGGCGAGAACAGGACGATGATGGCGACTTATCCCGACTTCCCGGCACTCGTGGTCGGTTACAGGTGACGGCTCACCTGCGGGAGTGAAGGTTTGGCCTCGCTATTCGGGTCTGTATCCAAAGTCCTTGTTTGCGAGTGAACAGATCGGGGAATCGTAGAGAAAGCCCCCGGAACAGCCCAGGGCCTTCTTTATGATTCTGATTTGGCAGCGTGGGTTGGACTCGAACAACGACCTTGGCTTATGAGGCCGGCGCCGTAGCGGTGTGGCTACTTGCTTACGAAACTAGAACGATCAGCAGCTGTCCGAGTCAATTGCCGAGCCCAAATACCATTGTCCGTCTGAAAGCACCCACATATCATTGTCGTCGCCCCCTTGGTTGCCGAAGAGATTGTCATCTAGATAGAATTCTATCAGTACTGAGCCTTGGTTTCCGGTAATCTCGACATTGGAGGCGCGGACTTCCACATCCGCATCTTCATCGATCCCTATGTTTGCACGTATCAGCTGTTTCGGCGTGGTATCTTCATCTAGGCCCATGGCAACAGCCTCAGCCATTACTGCGGCGTTCGCCTCGGACAGAAACTCCTCCTTGGAGAGCACGGATCTGCATTCAGGGACCCCTAACTCATAAAGTGTCGAATAATCGCCATTCATGATAGCAGACCCGAAGGTTTCAGCCCGGGCTTTCAGGGCTTCCTCAGTAGGGTCCGAGGAGTCGCCTCCGCACGCTGTGAAGACCACGGTGGACATGATTACAAGGAACATCAGCCCTAAGCATCTTCGCATAGACAGTCTCCTAGAAAAATAAAAACTCTCCCCGGTGTCCACTGGAGAGAGTTTTTATTTATGTTACTTGGTAGCGGGGGTTGGACTCGAACCAACGACCTTCGGGTTATGAGCCCGACGAGCTGCCACTGCTCCACCCCGCGCCGTATGTGGCAGGGACGAACCGCGGGTGGCGTTCCGTCCCGATTCGGATGTATGGATGAGAATAGGAAGTAACTTAGAGTCCCTGTCGTGGGTCAAGCCCTCGACCGATTAGTACCGGTAAGCTGAATGGGTTACCCCACTTACACATCCGGCCTATCAAGCAGATAGTCTCTCTGCAGTCTTACTCCCTGGCAAGCCAGGGATGGGAGGCCTAATCTTGGGCAGCGCTTCCCGCTTAGATGCCTTCAGCGGTTATCGACACCAGACATGGCTACCCAGCTATGCTCCTGGCGGAACAACTGGCACACCACAGGTCTGTCCCTCCCGGTCCTCTCGTACTAGGGAGAGAATCCCTCAAGCCTCCTACGCCCGCGGCGGATAGAGACCGAACTGTCTCACGACGTTCTGAACCCAACTCACGTGCCCCTTTAACCGGCGAACAGCCGGACCCTTGGGACCTCCTTCAGCCCCAGGATGGGACGAGCCGACATCGAGGTGCCAAACCTCGCCGTCGATGTGAACTCTTGGGCGAGATAAGCCTGTTATCCCCGGGGTAGCTTTTATCCGTTAAGCCACGGCCCTTCCACAAGGTGCCGTAGGATCACTTTGCCCGACTTTCGTCCCTGCTCGGCTTGTTGGCCTCGCAGTCAAGCCCCCTTATGCCAATGCGTTCTTTGAGCGATTTCCATCCGCCCTGAGGGGACCTTTGGGCGCCTCCGTTACATTTTGGGAGGCAACCGCCCCAGTTAAACTGCCCGCCAGGCACTGTCCCCGCTGTTGCGGGTTAGAACCAAAACCAGAAAAGGGTGGTATTTCAAGGGCGGCTCCTCCCTCACTGGCGTGAAGGGTTCATAGCCTCCCACCTATCCTACACATTCCTGCTCCCAGACCAGTACCAGGTTGCAGTAAAGCTCCACGGGGTCTTTTTGTCCTGCCGCGGGTCGCCCGCGTCTTCACGGGCACCGCAATTTCACCGGGCCCTCCGCCGAGACACTGGCCAGGTCGTTACACCATTCATGCAGGTCGGAATTTACCCGACAAGGGACTTCGCTACCTTAGGCACTCTGTTACCACCCCAGTTTGTCACCGAGGCGGGCCGGCCATTTCTGCCGGCCTCTGCATGTCGCCATGCAGGTCGGACCATCTCTTCCCACCCCCCTGCAAAGGGCGTGTCCGGCGTATGGTCTCTGAGGATTCCTTCCGAGACGTCTCCCCATTCTCAGGAAGAACACATGCGAGGAAGGTCTTTCCTGCTGATTGTCCGCACCGGTCGCGTTGTCACCTAGACTGGCCAATTCTGGCGGTCTAGGTAGCGCCGGATACTTCGGATGTCCCAGCATATAGCCAGATTTTATAACGGCCCGACAGCCTGAGGCGGTTGGGAAGAACTTCCCTTGACTCCCGTTCTCGTGCTGCTAAAGTTGACCGTTAGAGTTACGGCCGCCGTTCACCGGGGCTTCAGTTCAGAGCTTGCACCCCTCCCCTTAACCTTCCGGCACTGGGCAGGTGTCAGCCCATATACATAGGGTTTCCCCTTAGCATAGACCTGTGTTTTTGATAAACAGTCGCCCGGCCTTATTTTCTGCGGCCCCAGAATGCCACACCGGCTAGCGGTTACACACCCCAGGGCGCCCCATATCCCGAAGTTACGGGGCCCTTTTGTTGAGTTCCTTAGCGAAGGTTCGCCCGAACGCCTTGGTACTTTTATACCTGCCCACCAGTGGCGGTTTGCGGTACGGACACCACAATCCCATAACCGCGAAGCTTTTCTTGTCGGCATGGGTTCAGCAGACTTCCCAAACCCGAAGGTTCAGTTCGCCTCAACCCTCAGCTCTCGGGGCGGATTTGCCTACCCCGATCAACGCCTTCAGAAGAGGACGTGAATCCAATAACACGATCTGCCTACCCTCCCGCACCCCTCCTCGGCTTTAAAGCGAGATAGTGGTGGCGCAGGAATATTAACCTGCTGTCCATCGCCTACGGCTTTCGCCTACGGCTTAGGCCCGGCTAACCCTACGCCGATAAACGTTGCGTAGGAAACCTTGGGCTTTCGGCGTCAAGGATTTTCACCTTGATTAACGCTACTCATTCCGGGATTCTCACTTCCCCGCGCTCCAGCAGACCTCACGATCTACCTTCTCCGCCCGAGGAACGCTCCTCTACCACCCGCCCACTACAGGCGGATCCACGGCTTCGGCGACAGGCTTGAGCCCCGTTACATTTTCGGCGCAGAACCCCTCGACCAGTGAGCTATTACGCACTCTTTAAAGGATGGCTGCTTCTGGGCCAACCTCCTGGTTGTCTGGGGAACTCCACTTCCTTTCCCACTTAGCCTGCGCTTGGGGGCCTTAGCCGGTGGTCTGGGCTGTTTCCCTTTCGACTACCAAACTTATCTCCGGCAGTCTCACTCCCGGGGAACGGTTAAATGGCATTGGTGGTTTGGTTGAGTTTGGTAAGCTCACGCCCCCTAGCCCATCCAGTGCCCTACCTCCATTTACCTACCTCCGGGGCTGCACCTAAATGCATTTCGAGGAGAACTAGCTATCTCCGGGTTCGGTTGGCATTTCACCCCTACCCACAGCTCATCCCAAGCTTTTGTACCAGCCACGGGTTCGGGCCTTCAGTTCAATTTAATGAACCTTCACCCTGGCCATGGGTAGCTCACCCGGTTTCGAGTCTACTCCATGGGACTAATCGCCCTATTCGGACTCGCTTTCGCTACGGCTCCGGGACAACAGTCCCTTAACCTCGCCCCACATAGTAAGTCCCCGGATCATTCTTCAATAGGCACGCCGTCATCCGTACTAAAAACGGACTCCGACCTTCTGTAAGTCCATGGTTTCAGATCTATTTCACTCCCCTCCCGGGGTTCTTTTCACCTTTCCCTCACGGTACTGGTACACTATCGGTGGCCAAGGGTATTTAGCCTTGGAGGGTGGTCCCCCCGACTTCCCACAAGATTTCTCGTGTCCCGTGGTACTCAGGGTTTACGCCAGAAGTCCCATCCCTTTCGTCTACGGGGCTATCACCCTCTTCGACGGTCCTTTCCAGGAGCCTTCGACTAGAGATGGGATTTGTAACTTCTTCGGAAGTGCCGAAACCTTCCTAGGCATTCCCTGTAACCCCTGTACAACATAGGCTTTCGGACCACTAAGTCGTATAGGTTTAGGCTCATCCCCGTTCGCTCGCCACTACTAGGGGAATCTCGGTTGATTTCTTTTCCTCAGGGTACTTAGATGTTTCAGTTCCCCTGCTTACCCAACTGTCTTTCGACAGAACGTCCCGACTCAACACCGGGACCGGTTCCCCGATTCGGGTATCCCCGGCTATGTCTGCTAGACGGCTCACCGAGGCTTATCGCAGCCTTGCCGCGCCCTTCTTCGGCCCTTGGCCCCAAGGCATCCACCATGGACTCTTAATAGCTTGACCCACGTTAGGAACTCCAAACTACTTTCCTATTCTCTTTTTAAGGTGCAAAAGAGACGGCAGCCGGGAGGCCCCAAAGCTACCGCTTAGGTCTTCCCTGTGCTTATGCCGTCGTTAGGTGTGCTCCATGTTGGTAGGAGTTGTCACCTCGCTTGCAGGAAGTATAAAAGGCGTCCAACGCCCCCGTCAAGGGGCAAACTTCCCCATTGGCCTACGTTATGCCACCAATATGCTAAACGTTAAGCCAATCAGCGGAGTAATATCGCCCAGCTGCTAGTGACCCGTGAAGTCTGGCCGGCGCTTGTCGATGAAGGCTCGGACCGCTTCCTTATGGTCCTCGGTGGCCCTAGCAGCCTCTTGGGCTACGTGCGCCATTTCCAGGCTCTGCCGCATATCAGTGTGGGTCGATTTCTGCACCAAGTACTTGATGAGCGATATGGACTGGGTAGCCCCGTGCGCCAGACGCGTCGCCAACTCCATGGCTGCGGGCATCAACTCGTCGTGGGGGACGACTCTGCTGACCAGCCCCATGCGAAAGGCTTCGTTGCCGTCGACGGCTTGGCCGGTGTACTGCATCAGAAAGGTGTTGCTCAGCCCGATAAGGCGCGGCAACTGCCAGCAACTTCCATCGCCGGGTATGAGACCCATGCGCACGAAAGCTTCGGCGAATGCCGCCTGCTCCGAGGCGATGCGTATGTCGCAGGAAATCGCTACGCCCATGCCCACACCGTAAGCGTGGCCGTTGACCGCCGCCAGCGACGGCTTCTGCAGTTCGTGGATGCGTAGCGGGACCATGGCGGCGCCACCGCCGAATTCCTCGGCGCGACGCCTTCCCAAACCAGCCTCCATGCTGCCCCAAGGCAGCCGAGCGGGGGGCTCCGTAGCGGTGCTTTCGCCCTGCCCTGCCTGGTCCTGAATCCTCTGGCCCATCTGCCTCACGTTGGCCCCGGAGCAGAACGAAGGGTCGGTGCCGGTGATTACCAGCATCCGGTCCTCGGGGCTCTGCTCGTACTCGTCCAATGCCTGCATCAACTCCGCGGCCATCTCCCGGCCGAGAGCGTTGCGTGTGGGCGGATCGTGCAGGGTGAGCACCAGCACGCCTTCTGAGCGGTCAACCTTTAAGTATTCGTAGGCCATGGCACCTCTGTTCGTTCTTGGGCTGCCCTTTATAACCCTTACTAGGGACAGCCAGTCGTCGGGCTACTCGTTGTCCGCCTTGCCGGTCTGGAACTCGAGCACCTCGCCCGTCTCCATATTAAAGCGGCAACGCTTGATTTCCGCTAGCGGCTGGCCGTAGACATGTATCTCAGCCGTTGGGCGGTCGGTGAAGTTGTCCATCTGGTGGATGTCGTAGATATCGGGGATCAGCAGAGTAATTTCGCCCGGCTTGTAGTTCCCCACCTTGTCCTGCTCGATCTGGGCCCAGCCCTCTTTGGAGCCATCGTCGAGGCGGCGGAAGCGCGTCTCGGTGAGGCGATTGTTCAGCAGACCGATCATTCCCCAAGTGTGGTGGTCGTGCGGGGACGCATGGTCGCCCGGCCCCCATACTACGCAACTGACGGAGAGTCCGCCCTCTTCTTGGTACAGGTTGTAGGTGCCATGATTGGGTCGGCCGGTGCCAAAGGCGTTGGGCACAAGGAAATTCTCCGGTACGCAGTCAGGGTTGCGTACGAGCTTTTCGAGGTATACGGACCCACGGTCCAGTAACCTTTGGATGTCCTTCTCCTCTTCTATCAGGGGCTTGATGTCGTGTACGAAGTCCTCCACGCTGTAACTGGCAGTGGCCATGCTTCTCCTCCTTCATCGAGCTACTCGGACTCTGACGTAGGCCCGTTCCCCTAAAAACAAAGCGCCCACCGAGGGTACTTCCTGGTGGGCGAAAAGAGCCATTTCAGGCGCGGGAGCGGGACGCTCCCCGAATGGAATGCGTACACAGGTGGAACAGGTCGTCCTCGAACCTTTTCTCGCATCCCATGATGGCCGGGAGTCTACCCCGGAGGCCAGCCAGCGTCAACCCGGCTCGCCGGTCGTGGAAGGGCCTCTTCTCACCAGATGTCATACCGGCGAAAGCCGGTATCCAGGGGTCGGGCACACCGAGGAGCAACTTCCCAACCCAGCCACTCACCCCCATCCCAACTTTCACCGCTCAAGGGGTAAGAGGCTATGGCCGTGCTGGTACAAGGGTTATGCAAGGGCCTACGGAGGTAAGACCTGGGATGGGAGTGGACAAAGGATGAATTTCATGACCGCTGGCGCGACCGTTCCCTGTTAGTTAAACTGGAGCAACGACTTTTTTGGTGCAACCGAACATTATTGGGGGAGGGCTCCCATGCAAGAAGGCTCTATCGTATCGGTACAGGTCGCCGACCAGTCCCGCCAGCCCATGCGTTCTCTTCAGCAGGCCCAAGCCGTATCGGACTTCGGCTTGGAGGGGGACCGCAAGGCGTCCAAGGGCAGCGCCCGTCAAGTGCTGTTCATGGACAACGAGACCCTGCAGGAGTTCGAGCTTCAGCCCGGCGACGTCCGGGAGAACGTAACTACGGCAGGGCTGGACCTCCGCGCCATCCAGCCGGGGAACGTGCTATTCGTAGGGGTTGAGGCTACCTTTGAGGTGACCGGACTGTGCGACCCATGCCGGCGCATGGACGACATTCGACAAGGACTCCGCGAGACCCTAGCGGGCCGTCGCGGAGTCCTCACCACCGTCATCAACGGTGGTCCTATCCAACCCGGCGACACCGTTCGGGTGGAACCCTAGCCAGTCGTCGCCGGGCGGATGATACGGGGACCGGGCAAGTAGTTACTACTTGCCCGGAAACCACTCCTGCTTCCAAGGGAACTCGCCGCCCGGCTCCTCGAAGAGGGGAAGACCACGATCCAACCGGTCGCGGTAGGGGCTCGTGATGGGCTCGGTGTAGGGGGCGAAGCTGTCCGCGTACACCTCAGGGCCCAGCTTGAAGTGCTTAGCCTGCTCCATAGTCTCGATGAAGGGAGCGTTAGGGTCGTACAGCTCCTCCAGCTTCTGCGGACGCGGCCCAGCCTTTGAGACGTGCCCGTAGGTCGTCCTGCCCAGGACCTCTTCCAGCATCCATACGCAGTCGATGAGCTTGTCCATGTTGATGCCTGTGTCGATGCCCATGTCGTCCATCATGTGCAGCAGGTCTTCGGTGGGGGCCATGCCGGTGGCGCGTCCGTTGCCACAGTAGGGGCAGCCACCAATGCCGCCGATGGTCCCGTCCAGCTCCAGGGTGTCCTCCGGCTCCAGCACACGCATCGCGGCATAGGCCGAGGCGATGGACATGTTGCGACCGTTGTGCAGGTGCAGGCGGAAGTGACGTATCTCAGGCCATCGTGCCTTGACCTGCTCCAGCGACTCTTCCACCTTGTCCGGGCGGCACCAGCTCATGGGGTCGCCCATGGCCACGCTGACCACCTTGATTCCAGCTTCGTCCCACATCTGGTGCTGGCGCTCCAGAAAGTGCATGAGGACATCCACGGGGAAGTCGCCCAGGAAGTTGGAGCCCCAACTGGCATTGGTGCCGATGGCCCCCTCGGTAACGTTTTGCTCTTGGGCTTGGGCCACAATCTGGGGCCAGCGCTCCATCTCCTGCATCTGGCTGCGGTTGTAGTTGCGCCGGGTGAATACGTCGCAGACATGGCAGTTGAGCCGGGGCCATGGGTCGCGCTCAATAGTCAGAGGAGGCGAGTACTCCCGCGCCCGCTCCACGCCTCGGGCATTGACCGCTAGGGCGGTGTATTTGACGCCAGGCTTGGGGTGGAACTTGGAGACGACCTCGTCGATGCGGGTCATCTGGGGTGTCCACTTGGGGCTGACAAAGGAGCCAACCACAATGGTCTTCAGACCCGTCTCCGACAGGGCGTCCAGCAGACGCACCTTGTCTTCCACGGGTATGTTGGAATCCTCGATCTGCATCCCCTCGCGCATCCCCTCTTCCTTGTACACCACTTGGGGCCATTGTCGTGCCATGATTCTTCCTCCTAGGTTTGGCTAAGGGTCCTAGAGGCTTTGGTCCGTGACGTTGTTGCTCGCCATTATACCCAACCCGGTGGGCGTCACGCTTCCCACGAGACGTTGCCGCTGAGCAGGCCACGGGCCATGACGAACCGGTGTATCTCCGAGGTGCCCCCGCCGATGCGGGCATGGCGCAGCATGTGATACCAGTGGGGTATCGGCATGTCCAAGGTCTCGCCGATGCCTCCGAATATCTGCATCACCTTGTCGATATCCCGCCAGCCCCACTCCGCAGCGCAGTACTTGATCATGGAGGCCTCCACCCTCACGTCCTCGCCTTGGTCGGCCCGCCACGCCGTCTCTTGGGTGATGGCCCGCAGTGCCTTGATGTCCATGTAAACATCGGTCAGCATCCACTGTATGGCCTGACGGTCGGCGATGGGGCGTCCGTAGGTGACGCGCTGTTTCGACCAGTCGATGGCCATCCCCAAGGCCCGCGTCAGTATTCCCAAGGCCATCGACCCCCGCAGCAGCCGGTCGTGGTGCACCAGCCATCGCTGCCCCAGCTGGAACCCGCCGCCTACCTCGCCCACCACTGCCGTTGCGGGCACACGCACGTCGTCCAGTCTCACGTAGAACTGCTGCGCCTTGGTAGGATTGGTCCAGATGCGAATGGGGTCGAAGCTCATTCCCGGCGTGGGGTTGTCCACGATGAACATAGTGATGCCGCCACGTTGGCGCTTCTCCGGGTCCGTGACTGCTTGTATCAGCAGGTAGTCGGCAGTGGCGGCCCCGGATATGAACATCTTGGTGCCGTTGATAACGTAGTCGTCTCCGTCATGCACTGCCCGGGTCTCCATCATACCGCCGGGGTCTGAACCGGCTTGGGGCTCCGTCTGCCCGAAGGCATAATTCTTATCGCCCCGTATAGAGGGCCACACATACTTCTGTTCCTGCTCTGGTGTGCAGGCGCCCAGCATCATCATCGGGACGGGCGACACTGGCAACTGCACGATGCTGCGGTGGGACTCCTCGTCTATGACAACATGACCCAGTGCCCCCAAGGCCCCTCCGCCGTACTCCTCCGGAAGGTGCGCAGTGTAGATGCCTGTGTCCTTGGAAAGCTGCTCCAGCCGGTCCCAGTTCTCCTTGGGGAGAGTGCCTACTATTCCCATGACCGCTTCGGCTATCCCGGTGGGCCCGCCGTCGTCCACCCCGTCTCTTGGCGGGTTGGCCAGGTAGGTCGGTTCCAAGGGGAGGCACTCGTCCTGCACCATCTGGCGCATGGTGCGCTTTAAGGCATCTAATTCGGGGGAAAGCTTGAAGTCCATGTCTGGCCCCTTTGTCAATTACATGTAGGGTGCGTGTGTGGGGCCTAGTATAACCCACAGGGTATGCCCTGCCTGCGTCAACGTCGCCCCCGCCTCGACATGATAGAATCAGAGCGTTCCAACCTGACAACGGCACATATGAATGCAATACCGCAACCTACCTAGCGTCGAAAGCGTCATGGCGACCCGCCAACTGCAGGGGCTGGCCATTCTCTACCAGCGCGACTGGCTGGTGAACCTAGTGCGCCAGCAGATTGACGCTGCCCGCGATGGTGTGCGCCGCGGCGATGACGCGGCCACCATCGACGAAATCGCCGTCCGGGTAGCTCACCAAGCATCCCGCACCGCACGCAGCCGGCCTGAGCCGGTCATCAACGCCACCGGCGTCATCATCCATACCAACCTAGGTCGCGCGCCTCTCAGCGAGGATGCGGTGGAGGCCGTGCAGGCTGCTGCCGACCGCTACACTGACTTGGAACTGGATATAGAGCAGGGGCGTCGAGGCTCGCGGCAGGCCCACCTCCAACCAGTGTTGCGCCAGCTCACCGGGGCGGAAAGCTCCTTAGTTGTGAACAACAACGCCTCGGCTGTACTGCTGGGGCTTTCCGCCATCGCCCGCGACAAAGAGGTCATCGTCTCCCGAGGCGAGGCAGTGGAGATCGGCGGCGGCTTCCGCGTGCCCGACGTACTCCTGCAGAGCGGGGCGCGACTGGTGGAGGTGGGCACCACCAACCGCACCTACGCGTCGGACTATGAGTCCGCCATTACACCCGACACCGGCGCACTGCTCAAGGTGCACGCCAGCAACTTCCGTGTAGAGGGCTTCACCCACGCCTGTGATACCAGCGAACTGGCTGAGCTGGGCAAACGCACCAACCTGCCCGTGCTGCACGACGTAGGCAGCGGTTGCCTGCTAGCCACCGAGGAGTTCGGCCTTGCCCACGAGCCAACCCCTCAAGAGAGCATTGCCTCTGGGGCGGACTTGGTGTTCTTCTCCGGCGACAAGCTGCTGGGAGGCCCTCAGGCAGGTATCGTGGTTGGCAAGACTGACTTGGTGCGTACACTGGAGCGCCACCCCCTAGCCCGCGCCCTGCGCATCGGCAAGCTCAGCTTGGCGGCCCTTACTGCAACGCTGCTGCACTACCTCAAAGGCGAGGCGCGTCGCAAGATACCCATCTGGCAGATGATTGGCAGCCCGTTGGAGCACATCAGGGAGCGTGCCGACGAATGGCGAAATAACATCGGCGACGCCGCCAGCGTCTGCCAAGGCCTCTCCACCATCGGCGGGGGAAGCCTGCCGGGAGAGACCATTCCAACATTGGTAGTGGCCCTCGATTGCAGTGAAGCCCAAGGCGGGCCTGAGGGCGTGATGTCCCGCCTAAGGGAGTCCCGTCCTCCCATCATCGCCCGCATAGAGCAAGACCGGGTGATGCTGGACCCGCGCACTGTGCCCTTCGATGAGGAGGACTCGCTGTTGCGAGGCGTCAAGGCCGCGCTGTCGGCCCGCTAGCCCAAGGGTTCCCCAGTCCGAATCTTCTACGGTGATGGATGACAAACCTTCTGGTGTTGCCTGAACTGGGTCAAGGGCCCGAGACCTGGGGTCCAGTGTGGGGCCATCTCACCGCCCCACGTCAGCACCCACCCAGCCTCGTCTTGTCCCCGGCAGTGGGTGCCGTCACTACCATTGACTTCAATGCCACCTTTGGCGATGGCCGCGGGGTCAGGTTGGCGGATGCCGTAGACCACGTTGCCGACAAGGCCCAAGCGATGGGATCAGGGCCCAGAATAGCAGTGGCCCACGGCTTGAGCGCGGCCATACTGCTGGCCTCTCTGCCCAAGTGGAACACTGCTCCTGACCGGGTGGTGCTCTTCGCCGGGGCCGCTCCCGTTCCGCGTGGCGCCATCCGCAACGCCCTTCCCAAGGCGACCCGCTATCCGCTGCGGCTGCTCTCGCCGTTGCACCGGCTGCTCCGGCGCCGCCTGACCATACCGCAGCACATGATATACGGGACGCTGTGCAACGGCATGGAGACCATGGAGGTGGTGCACTACGTAGCCTACTTCCGTCCGCTGCCGCTAAGATGGCTGGGGGCAAGGCTGACTGTCCCGCAGGGCATCGCCGCTCACTGCCTGACCTACGTGGTGCTGGAGCGCGACCGGCTGCTGCCTCCCGCCCTGCAACGGGACCAAGCTCGCCTCTTGGGTGCCCGCGACATCACGTCGCTGGACGCTTGCCACCAAGCCATGTTGCAGAGGCCAGCCCACGTAGCGGAGATAATCCGCCAAGTCGCGCTGGCCCCTTAGGGTGCCGCAGTTCCCGTGATTCCCGCGCAGGGAGATCTTTGCATAACTAGGGCCGATGGGGGGACAGCCCTGTTCCGGGTGTGGTGCCATCGCCTTATTACTTGCTAGAGAGAAATCGACGGGTGCGGACATCTGCATGTCCGCTGTTTCCGGGAGATTCAACTCGTTGCTTTCGACCCTTTCCACTCCTCGGCCTAGGCAGAACCAAAGGCTATCCGGTCCGACCTTCTCAGGTTGTGAGCCATCACCTTGAACCACATCTCAATGGCATTCCGCTCCAATCCTCGGTACGGCGGAGCCTCTGCCACGGCTCACCTACCCCGGACAGTTGCCATACCAAGGCTACCCCTGCTGGATGGAGTTCAGGATGCTCCAGATACGGTAGGCGGTGTAGGGTGTGTCGACGTGGGTGATGCCCAAAGGCGACAGGGCGTCGGCCACGGCGTTGGAGACCGCTGCGGGCGGGCCAACGGTGACCAGCGACCCCATGCCCTTGGTGCCGAGGGGACTCATGGGTGTGGGAGTTTCCATCTGCTCCATCACCATTTCCGGCATGTCTGCGGCGTGGGGCATTCCGTAGTCGAGGAAGGTACCCATCAAAGGCTGCCCGTCTTCGGTGTAGAGAACGTCCTCGGTCATGGCTTGGCCGATGCCTTGGGCCAGCCCACCATGAGTCTGCCCCTCGACAACGACCGGGTTAATGATACGTCCGCAATCGTGGACGCCGACGCACCGCAGCAAGTCCACCTCACCTGTATCCCGGTCAATCTCCACCAAGGCCAATTGTGCCCCCGAAGGGAACACGTAGTCGGGCAGGTGAAACGTGCCCTCGAACTCCAGACCCGGGGAGACGCCTGGAGGCAAAGTTTCCTCGGTGTAAGCCGCAGCCGCGATCTGCCCAAAGGAGAGGCTGTCGTCTTGGCGTCCCGTCGCCCACACCCGGCCGTTGCGGAGTTGCACGTCAGGTTCGGCACAGTCCAATAGATGGGCAGCCACCTCCAAAATCTTGGCTCGTGCGTTCTTCAAGGCGTCGTACACCGCCGATCCGCTGACTGTGAGGGCACGGCTGGCCATGGTGCCCACACCATCCTCGACAATGTCCGTGTCGCCATGAAGTATTGCCACGTCCTGTGGATGCACTCCTAGGGTGTCGGCTGCAATCTGGGCAAAGCTCGTGTCGGTGCCTTGGCCGTGGGGCGAGGCCTCGGTGTAGATGGTTATGGCCCCGGCCCGGTCGATTTCGACGCGGGCGTTGCTGTCCATAAGCTCACCGCCACCGCCTTGGCTCTTGAGGAAGCTGGCGATGCCGAGACCCACCAGCCTTCCCTGCGCCCTAGCGTGCTCCTGCTCACGCCTTAGTCCGTCGTAGTCGGCCAACTCAAGGGCCCGCTGAAGGGCCTGCAGGTAGTCGCCGCTGTCATAAGTAAGGCCTGTGGGCGTGGTAAAGGGCAGGTCCTCTGCGGGGATGAGGTTCTGGCGACGTACCTCCAGCGGGTCCATACCCAGCTCCCCGGCGATTAGGTCGATAGTGCGCTCCATGAAGTAAGCAGCCTCAGGGGCGCCCGACCCGCGATAGGGGCCGGTGGTGGGCTTGTTGGTGGCCACCGCGTTCATCTCCATGTGGATGATTGGCGTCTTGTAAGGGCCAGCGATGCGCCTCGCAAGGTGATGAGATGGGGTGGAGGTGGAACGGATGAAGTAGGCCCCGATATCCGCCAAAGCTTGGAAGCGAATGCCGAGGATCGTGCCGTTGTTGAGCACAGCAGCCTCTGCGCGGCACTCCATACCACGACCGTGATACGACGTCATGTTCTCCCCACGTCCCTCAATCCACTTGATGGGGCGGCCTAGGCGCGTGGCTACATGGCACACGGCCGCCACATCGGTGCGGAGGTCCTTGCCGCCGAAGCCGCCGCCCATGTCGGGGGCGATGACGCGAATGGTGCTTGGGTCGCGCTGCAGTACATAAGCCAGCAGGTCCCGGTCGTGGTGGACGGACTGGGTGGCGCTCCAGACCGTGAGCAAGTCCGCAGAGGCGTCGTAGGCGGCCACCACGCCGCGAGTCTCCATGGGCGCAGGGCAGATGCGCTGGCTGCGGTAGGTGCCCTCAACGATGCGGTCGGCGCGGCGGAAGGCGTCGTCCAAGTCACCGGCCCGGTCGTCGGTGCGGAAGAGGAGGTTGGTGCCGAGATCCTCGTGCAGTAGGGTTTCGTCCTTAAGGGCCTCGTGGGGGTCAATCACCGCGTGCAGGGGCTCATACTGCACCCGGACCATTTCGGCAGCGTCCACTGCTGCGGCCCGGTCTTCGGCCACCACTAGGGCAACTGCTTCTCCCACGTATCGCACCTTGCCCGTCGCCAGCAGCGGATGGGGTGGCGGGTTTTCGCCAGGGTTTCGAGGAGTGAACTGCACCGGCACATGTCCCGTGGTATCGGCCAGATGCTCGGAAGTCACCACGGCCACTACTTTGGGAGCACCTTCAGCAACGCTAGCGTCAATGGAGACGATGTTGGCGTGGGCATAGGGGCTGCGCACCACAGCGGCGTGCAGCATGCCCGGCAGCCGGATGTCGTCGACGAACGTGGCCTGCCCCGATATAAAGCGAGGGTCCTCCAAGCGCTTCATGCGTGCCCCAATGTAGGTGGTCATGGACGCCTCCTGATGGTGCGCATCTGTGCGGGCCAGTCCCATCATCATGGGGTGTGGCCAGCTCGAGCTACCAGAGATTGTAGCATTTAGTGCCAGGGAAAATGTGGCGCCAACAGCGATTTGGCTGCCCGCCTATCTTGACAAAAGGGAAAACGGACAGCTAGACTCCCACAGCACTCAGCTATAGTTGCGCCCATCAACAGAAAGTTGACGCCAAATAGTAAAATGGCGCCCAAGCAAACGTTTCCAGGAGGTATTGGTCTATGAATCGGTTGAGGCGACGCATCCCATGGATTATTGTACCGCTCCTCTTGATCGTTCCGATGATTTTGGTGGCCTGTGGGGGCGGTGGGCTGACTCCGGAACAAGAGGAACAGCTTGCTAGTGCAGCCTCGGCTGCGGCAGCAGCCCAGCAAGCAGTAGCCGAAATTCCCGCTGGCCTTACCGAGGACGATGTGACACGCATCGTGCGAGAAGGCAGCCTGTCCCCCGATGACGTGTCCAACCTCATTAGCACCGCGATGAGCGGCGTGCTCACGGCGGGGCAGGTGGCATCTATCGTTGCTGAAGCTGAGACTGACGACCTTAAACTGGACCAAGTGCAGACGGTGATCTCCGATGTGATTATAGAGGCGGAGCGAGACGACCTTACGCCGGCACAGGTGCAGGTAGCCATTGCCACAGCGCTCGCCATGGCAGCCGAAGAGGCAGCGATGGCCGCCGCGATGAAGGCGGAAGAAGAAGCCGTGATAGCCATAATGGAAGAGGAAGAGCTTCTCCGGCAGATATACGCCAGCTTCTTCGATGGTCAGACGATTCGCCTCCTAGTCGGCTTCTCCGCTGGTGGTGGGTACGATACTTACGGTCGCGCCATTGCTCGACATATCGGGAAGCATATCCCTGGCAACCCTGACATCGTGGTTGAGAACATGACGGGGGCTGGCAGCTTGGTAGCAGCCAACCACCTGTACAACCAAGCTGAGCCCGACGGTTTGACCGTGGGCCTGTGGAACTCCAACCATATCGTGGTACAGGTGCTGGTTGACGACCCGGCAGCCCGGGGCGTACTTTTCGACGGCGCCAAATATGGGTGGCTGGGCGCCCCCAGTGACGGCAACCCTGTATGTGCAATCATGGGGGTTGCAGGAGTGACGGATGCCAGTGAGATTCTCGCTCCCGGTACCACCTTCAAGCACGGGGCAACCGCGTCCACTGGCGGTCCTTTGGCTGACATACCGCACACCACAAATGCCTTCCTCGGCACCAATCATGAAGTAGTGTCCGGCTACCGGGGCACAGCCACTGTTCGGTTGGCCCTTCAGGGTGGGGAAGTGGACGCGGCCTGCTGGGGCTGGGAGTCCATGGGTGTCACCGCCCGCTCTATGCTGGATGCAGAGGGCGACGAGCAGTTCATCCCGTATGTGATGACATTCCCGAGCGACGACCCTGAGATCGCCGACCTTCCATTGATCGGAGACTTCTTTGAGGACCCGGAACAACAGGCTCTGTGGGACCTGTGGAGAGTGGGATATCAGTTCCAGCGTCCTTGGACCACCCCACCCGGCACGGCGCCTGAGTTGATCGATGTGATGCAGGAGGCCTTCACCGCTACCATGGCGGATCCTGATTTCATCGCGGACGCCGAAGCTGCAGGCCTCTACCTGAACCCGCAGACTGGTGATGACATCGAGGGGTGGGTAGCTCAAATGCTGAGCATCACCCCCGAGCAGAAGGCAGCATTTGAGTTCTTGGTAAGTCTGGACCAAGAGTAGTCTGACACTTCAGACTAGGGATCCCATAAAGGAGACAAGGCAGAGGGCCGCAGTCCGTAAACCGGACGCGGCCCTCTGGGTATAAGTAGGAGCCAGTGGAAGCTGTAAGCGATTATTTCGGTGCCTTGCTTGCCGGGTTGACGGATATCCTTCCGCTATCCGAGCACGGAGCGGATGCCTTTCAGGCTATGCTCTTGGGCGTCGCCATAGGCTTTGTAGTCGGCATCCTGCCCGGCTTGGGTGGTGCTGTCACCTTGGCCCTTATGCTGCCCTTCACATTTGATATGGACGCCACCCAAGCCTTTCGCCTTCCTCTTGGGGGCCAACGCAGTGGTGGCGACCACCGGAGACATCACATCGGTGCTTTTCGGCGTCCCCGGTGAGGGTATCAGCGCCGCGGTGATCGTGGACGGCCACCCGATGGCGAAAAGAGGGGAGGCGGGACGCGCCTTGGGTGCGGTCCTTATGAGTTCCCTTATCGGCGCTGTATTTGGGGCGGTGGTACTAGCCGCCGCCATACCGGTAGTCCGTCCGATAGTGCTGGCGATAGGGTCTCCCGAGTTTTTCATGCTAGCGCTCTTGGGCATTACGTTCGTGGCCACTCTCAGTGGTGGTAACATGATTAAAGGACTCACCGTTGGGGCTCTTGGCCTCGCTTTGGCCATGATCCGCTTGGAGCCGGTAACGAGCATCCCGAGGTATACCTTGGAAGGTGTTCTCGGCAGGTCTGAATCCCTGTTCCTCTGGGATGGAGTTAACTTTGTAGCGATCACTGTTGGGCTCTTTGCCATCCCAGAGATCATTGATTTGGCGGTCAAGGGGACCGGCATAGCTGAGCGTTCTGCTGGCCGCATCGGGGGCGTAGCCCAAGGCGTCAAAGACACCTTCCGTCACTGGTTCCTTGTGTTTCGCTGTAGCGCCTTGGGCGCGTACATCGGACTTGTGCCTGGCTTGGGCGGCGGGCCTGCCCAGTGGATGTCCTATGCCCATGCGGTGCAAAGCGCCGATAGCAAAGAGGGTTTTGGCAAGGGCCGCATAGAGGGCGTGTTGGGTCCTGGGGCTGCCAATAACTCGAAGGAGGGTGGCTCCCTCATCCCCACCATTGCGTTCGGCATACCTGGCAGCCTGTCAATGGCCATCCTGCTTGGGGCATTTCTTATTCAGGGGTTGGTGCCTGGCCCCAACCTGCTGGACGCCAATACTCCCATACGTCCTGACATGGCCGCTTTGGGGGGATGGGTTCCCTCCGGACTTGAGTTGACCTTCTCGTTTGTTTGGGTGCTCATCGTTTCAAATATCATTACAGTTGCAGTCTCCTTCCTCTTCCTCAAGTGGTTGGCGAGAATCACCGAGATACGTGGCACACTGATTATCCCCATCATCCTGTTGCTGGTGTACCTAGGTGGATTCACCGTGGCCAACCGGTCGCAGGACCTGATGATAGTGATCATCTTCGGCCTCTTGGGTTGGGTGATGGTGAAATTTGACTGGCCACGCCCACCGATGCTGCTGGGCTTGGTCCTGGCTCCTATCGCGGAAACCAACCTCAGAGTGTCCACTCAAGTCTACGGCACCTATGGCTGGCTTGCTGAGCCGGGCGTCATCATCATCGCCATACTGATGCTGGCTTCAGTTGCCTATCCCCTATGGCAAGAGAGTAAACAGAAAAAGCGGGAGGAGCAGCGCGCCGCAGTGACGGCCAGTCCCAGTCCCAGCCCCCAGGCAGGCTCCGGTGATGGGGGTGATGGTGCAGCTTAGTAATGGCAAGGCGTTGCGGGTGGTATTCGCTCTCTGCTTGCTGGCGCTCTTTGCTTGGATGACTTGGGAAGCTTTTTTGGGATACGGCAAGGAGAGCCCCAGCGCGGCAACATTCCCTAGAGCGATCCTGATACCGGCGATATGCTTGGCGGCGATTGCCGTGTTCCGGGAGATCACTGCCAAGCAGAGCGGTGGCTCTCTTTCCGCCGACATTGCTGCGGCTCCAGTCGAAGTTGAGCTTGAACTCGAGGAAGAAATCCAGCTCGAACCAGCGGTGGAGCGTAAGCGCACGATCATCATAATCGCGTGGATAGTGGGGTTCTTCATCGGGATCTGGCTCATCGGCTGGATGGTTACCGTACCTCTGGCGATCGTTGTCTTCATAAAGGTGGCTGGCCGAGAGAGTTGGCTTGTTGCTATCGCTGCCGGTGTGCTGGGTTGGGTTCTGTTTGATGGCGTGTTTGACGCACGCCTCAATATCCCCTTGTCAGAAAAGCTTGATGGCATCCTGATGTCGCGCTTGGAGGACTGGCTGACGTCGTTTAGAAGCCCCGACCCGATAGCTGCTGAACTGGGACTTCCGAACACCAATACGGTTTCCATCAATGATGCGCTCGCAGATTCGGGGGCGGTGGTTACCCGAGGCTTCGAGTGGCTGTTCACCCAGATACCGGTGTTGGTAGTCCTAGGCATCGCAGTGGTGGGCTTCCTCTCCTACCACGCGAACAACGCCGTCAAGGATGTTATGGACCGCGTGGCCATCCAAATATGGGCGAGGGTCAAGCGGTCCAGTTAGTTCTAGCTTGCTGGGCTACCTCCACTCCACACGCCCTGTCTCGTCGTTATCCGGCAACTGATCGGTGCCAATTTTACCGGACACTATTGAACTACTCAATCGCCGTGGTTGTGCGACTTGTACTGACGTTCAAGTTTCGGGTCAGGAATCCACTGAACTACCACCGTGTCGGCGGAACGGCGGCACAATGTCAATGCTGGGAACGGTTGACTGCGGACAACCGAATAAATGGTGCAGGGACTGAGGACTGTTGGGGCACCCGTTAGGAGTCCGCCAAGCGTCTAGGTAGAGAGACCACAACGGACTCCAAATCTCGCACTACAACGTGGGTTGACTCGTCCCTAGCGGAACTTGGGCATAACCTGCTCACTCAGCAGCTTCAGATAGGTGGTCGACTGCTCCCTGTTTGGAATCCCACGATGGGTCAGCATCAGGTTGCGCCCGCCCACATCTCGCAGCATGGCCATGAGCTCGGAGACGCGCTTGGGTGATCCGACAAACAGCTCATTCGCGTCTGGGTTGGGCACTTCGCCGTAGGCTGACTTGGACAGCGGCGGTGGAGGCGTTGGCACTTCCACTCCTTCCGGCTTTAGCGACACCCGCTTTTCCGCAACATACTCGCTGGCCGTCTCGAAGGGTGCCAGCCATTCGTCGAACGCTTGATCATCGGTCTCGGCCAAGTAGCATTCGCGCCATATCCAAATTTGGTCCATGGCGTGCTCCACCTGTTCCTCGTTGAATCCTGACTCGAACATGGTGTCGCGGTAGAGGGCCAGTGTACGGGCGGCGGCAGAGGTAGCGCGGTTGCTTATGAGGATGGGGCGACCGATGCGGGCCATATCCTTCACCGAGTCATCGCTGATGCAGGCCCGGGCCAGCCGTGGGTGGGGCTTCTGGTAAGGACGTGGCCGGATGGACGGGAAGGCGACCTGCCAGTAGTCGCCTTTGTGGTCGACGTTATCTGTAGTCCAAGCCTTCACTATCAGTTCTTCCGCCTCGTCCATCATGGGCTTGCCCGCTTGGAACGTAGTGCCGAAGCCAGTGTACTCAAAGGCGTTGTAGTTGGACCCACGTCCCGTGCCCACTATCAGGCGTCCCTGCGTAAGGTGGTCCAGAAGGGCAGTCTGCATCGCTAGGCGAACGGGGTGGTGCAGGGCCAGTTCCACTATCCCGAAGCCTATGTCGACACGCTTGGTCTTGGCGGCCACGGCCCCGGCGAACACCATGGGGTCGCCGTAGGCGACCTCGCCGATGAAATGGTGCTCCGCAATCCAGATAGCATCCAAGCCAAGCTGCTCCACCAGCTCCGCTTCGTACATGCAGTCGGCGATGGCTTGTCCGTCGTCGCCTGTGTTCAGGGTCATGGGGTAGAAGAAATGGCCGAACCTCACCTTATCTCGTTCCTCTCAATAACATAACGAGGTGTCCCCAGCAGGCAGTAGCCGTGCCGGAGACACCTGTCATCGTCCTCAAACGGTTCACCAACAGTGGATTCTGGTCGCGCTCACTGGCGCATGGAACTGTGGGTCTCGTCATGCGAACTAGTGGTCGCCCGTGTGCTCGCCGGGGTAGATTATCTGCAGCCGGTGGCCGTCGGGGTCGTTGAAGTAGATGCAGTTGGGGTCGCCGGGACGGCCCGACACCTGCACGCCGGCCTGCTCCAGTTCGGCCTTAATGCTCTCGTAGCTACCTTGGTTCGCCACCATGGCCATGTGGTTCATGTCACGAGGGCCCTCGAATTCGCCTTCCTTTATCTCGAACAGGGCGACCATCTGTGTGGCGTCGGAGCCGAGGTAGAGGAAGCTCTGCCAAGAGCTCTCGTGGTTGACCTTCATGCCAAGCAGGTCCATGTAGAACCGCCGGGAGCGCTCCAGGTCTTTGACATGCAGCACCACATGGTCGATACCAGTAAGGGATATCTTGGAGCCTACTGTCGTCATCTCTGCCTCCCTTTCTCTGTATCTAAGCTTAGACTATGCACCGCCTGGGCCAGTCATGCAAGTACAGGGGAAAACGATTGCGCTAGAGACTCTTGGTGTTAGAGACACTCGTGCTAGAGGGCTGAGGGCGCATCGTGGGTTTCAGGGGCAAAGAACCCCTCGGGTGTCACTGCCTTCTTGATCATCCCCTGTTCTAGGGAGTAGGCGAAAAAGGTCTCCAACACCTTCCGATTGGACTTCATACCGTAGCCGAATGGGTCGTTACCCATCAGCTCTTGCACATCGTCCAGGTGTTGCGCCAACCAAGGCAGCATGCAGAACAGGGTGCCCGATCCTGGCAAGCCTCGCCTGCCTGTTATCTTGGCCTGCAGGAAGGCCTTGTAAAGGCTCATGGCCACCCACGGGTGCCGTTCGTATGTCTCTCGCTTCACCACCAGCGTGTGCATGATGGGGAAAATACCAGTTCGGCGAAAGTATTCCGCCTCGACCTCGGGGTAGTTGGGAAAGAGCCGGGACACGTTGGGCGATCCCCGACGCAGAGAGTTGGGGGGTGTTGCCCCGATCAGCGCCTGAATCTCTCCCCGGTCCAGCATTGCATCCAGAGACTTGTCCTCGGAAATCACATGGTGCTCTACATTGGATGGGAGCGTGATGGGCACGCGGTCGGCCCACACTTCAGGTTCGTTGTAGCCCCCGAAGTACCACTGCATCTTGTCAGGGCTTACTCCATGCTCATGCTGAAGCATGCCCCGTTGCCATACAGCCGCCGTCTGCTGGTACTCCATGGCACCGATCTGCTTGCCCGCCAAGTCGGCAGGGCTGTTGATTCCCGAGTTGGTGTTGATGAACATGTCGCAATGTCGGAAACGGCGTGAAGGGAAGACGGGGATGGCCACCAAGCGTTGATCACCTTCGTCCCGCAGGTGGGACAGGGTGGACATGGAGAACTCGGCCACGTCGAACTCGGCATGTCTTCCCTGCCGACGGAACAACTCCCCCGGGCTCATGGGCAGAAAGTTGAGTTCGATGCCCTCTGGCACGACAGTACCCATCAACAGAGGGATGGTCCTATCGTACAGACCACAGGCTAGGGTCAACTGTAGCTTCGCCACTGAATCACCTCGCCTATCAGGACTCGTTGTCGTGAATCAAGCGCCACACCTTCTCCGATGTTAGGGGCATGTCGACATGGCGCACACCCAAGGGAGAAAGGGCGTCGATGACCGCGCTCACGATCACCACAGCCGTGCCGGTGGTTGTGATTTCGCCCGCGCCCTTCACCTGCATAGGGTTGGTGGGCGAGGGAGTCTCCGTGTCGCGTAACACCGGTTCGGGCATATCCTCGGCTAGGGGCAACCCGTAGTCGAGGAAAGTGCTGTTGAGGGGCTGGCCGTCGGGGGTGTAGTCGATGCCTTCGCTCATGGCTTGTCCGATGCCTTGCGCCAACCCGCCATGGTGCTGGCCGATGACCAGTTTGGGGTTGATCATCACACCGCAGTCGTGCACCCCGAAATGCCGGAGCAGCCGCACGTCTCCGGTATCCCGGTCGACCTCCACTTCGACAATCTGGCCGCCGTAGGGGAAGGCGGCATCCACCAAGGTGTACTCACTGGTGAACTCCAAGCCGGGAGTCAGGCCCGGAGGGAGGGTCTCCTCGCTGAAGGCCCTTTGGGCCGCCTCTGCAAAAGAGACGCGCTGGTCGGGAGAGCCTGCCGGTTGTAGACCGCCGTTCCCGAATTCGACTTGTTCGGCTGGGCAGTCGAACAAGTCGGCCCCGATCTGTGCCATTTTCTCACGTGCCTGTTGCAGCGCAAGGTAAACGGCGTTGCCGCTTACCACCACGCCGCGGCTCGCCGCCGTGCCCGCTCCGATTTCCAGCATGTCCGTGTCGCCGTGGAGCACAGTTATCTGGTCTGGGGGTATGCCCAGGATATCGGCCGCAACTTGGGCAAAGGTCGTTTCGCTACCTTGGCCGTGGGGCGAGGCTTCCGTGTACACCTGCACATGACCGTCGCGCTCAATCTCGACGCGCGAGTTGCTGTCGCGCAACGGCCCGTCTCCGCCCGACGACTTGATGTACGTGGACACTCCGATGCCCACCAACCGTCCCTGCCTGCGGGCTTCTTCCTGGTCGCGCAGCAGTTGCTGGTAGTCGGACAGCTCCGCCATGTCGTCCAGCATCTGGCTGTAGTCACCGCTGTCGTACAGGTAGCCGGTGGGGGTGCGATAGGGCAGGGCCTCTTCAGGCACTAGGTTCTTCTGGCGCACTTCGAATGTACTAATCCCCAACTCGGCTGCCACCATGTCCATGGTGCGTTCCGAGAAGTAACCAGCCTCGGCCCCGCCTGCGCTGCGGTAGGGGCCAGTAGTGGGCTTGTTGGTGGCCACAGCCAACAGATGCACATCCATCAGGGGAGTCTTGTACGGCCCGGTCATACGGTGGGCCATGTTGTAGGGGGACACCGCCGTCGACCCAACGAAGTAGGCCCCGATGTCCCACACCAGGTTGTAGCGCACTCCAAGAATGGTGCCGTCGTTCTTCACGGCCACCTCAGCGTCGCAGGTGGCGCCACGCGAGTGATAGAAGGTCATGTTCTCGGTGCGGTCTTCGATGCACTTGATGGGACGCCCCAGCTCCACGGCGAGGTAGCAGACTGCTCCCATGTCGGGGCGCAGGTTCTTGCCCCCGAAGCCACCGCCAACGTCGGGCGCAATAACCCGGATGGTACGAGGGTCGCGGTTTAGCATGTAGGCCAGTTGGCCCTTGTCGTTGTGGGGGGACTGGGTCGAACTCCAGACGGTCAGTACGTCCGACTGGCGGTCGTAGGTTGCCACCACTCCGCGGTTTTCCATGGCAGCTGGTGTAACCCGCTTTGACTCGAATCTGCCCCGCAGGACACGGTCTGCTTGGATGAATGCCTCGGCCAGGTCGTCGTGGGGGTCGTGCATCCGCAGCAGGATGTTGGTGCCCAGGTCCTCGTGGAGGACGATCTCGTCCTTCAATGCCTCTTCAGGGTCAACCACCACTGGCAGGGGTTCATAGTCCACCCGGATGAGGTCGAGGGCGTCGCGGGCCTGATAGCGTGTCTCTGCCACCGCCACGGCCACCGGCTCACCCACGTAGCGCACCCGGTCCGAGGCTAGGGTGGGGTGGGCTGGAGTGGTTTTGTCCGGTCCCAGTACATCGGGCAGGTTGGGGGCGACCCGCAGCGACGGGTTGGTCCCGGTCAAGTCGCCCGCGGTCACCACCCGGAGCACACCGGGTGCGTTGATCGCCTCCGTCACATCGATGGAGCGGATGCGGGCGTGGGCGTGGGGACTGTGAAGCACGGCGGCGTGCAGCATATCTGGCAACTGCACGTCCTCGACGAAGGTGCCGACGCCCTGCAGCAACTGCGGGTCCTCGAACCGTTTCATTCCCATGCCCACGTAGGTTGTCACCGTTGCACCTTCCTTATAAAGACCTTGTAACAGTCCCAATCCTCGGACATTGCCCTATGTGGTTCACCCACATCCTAGATTCTCTCTTGCTGGAGAGACCTTTCCGAGCACTATCCGATCAAGGCGGAAGCGACAGGGGGCCTGCCCGCCTCTGAAGACCTCTGCATAACCCCTTCTGCCTAGGCTGGGGAAAGTTGATGGGGGCTAGGACGCCTCGTCACAACTGCAGCCCCTCATGCAACATTTCGGCGAAGGCCGGAATGACGGCGCTTGTGCAAAGGTCTCTGTCCGCGGGAGTGACGGGTGAGACGCAGCGGAAATCCACTAGCGCCCCATCCCCCAAAGCCATGGCTGGCTAGATAGGCCAGCTCACCTCGGATACGTCCACGCGATAACCTTCGCCGTCGCGTATCCAGCACTCACCCACGGCGCCAGGAGTGTTTCGCTCGGCGGTGGTGCTGGCCCTCTCCTCAATGGTATCCACGCTTTCCACATGGAAGCCAAAGTGGTTGACGCCATAGGGCTGGGTGGGCACGTTGATGATGGCAACGCCCACATGGCCGTCGGAAAGGTAGATGGTGCCGTTGGGGCCCCGCTCCTGTTCTTCCAAGCCGAAGACGCTCTTGTAGTAGTTGGCTTCAGCCTCACGGTCTTGGGCGTTGATGGCGATATGGCGGATTCTTGGTCGCTCCATGGCTTCATCCTCCTTGCCTGACTTGCTCCATACTTTAGGCGGAAGCTGCTCAGGTTGCAACTTTACATAGCTAGAAACATCCCTTCCGGTTGACATCCCAACCCCCCGTGCCTAGTATGAATCCGACTCTAACCCTCTGCCGCTGGTAGCTAGCGTGCTACGGCGGAAATGTAATTCTGGAGGAGGTATCACGTGGTAACAAAGCAGCTCAACAAGACTCTTACCGAGATCGGCCCAGGCACTCCCATGGGCGAAACCATTCGCCGCTACTGGATACCGGCCCTCCTTTCTTTTGAGTTGCCGGAACCCGACTGCCCGCCAGTGCGTGTAAGGCTGCTGGGAGAGGACCTCATCGCCTTCCGCGACACCAACGGTCGCGTGGGTCTGCTGGACGAGTTCTGTCCACACCGGCGCGCTTCCCTATGGTTGGCTCGGAATGAAGAGTGTGGTCTGAGGTGCGTGTATCACGGCTGGAAGTACGATGTTGACGGCAACTGTGTGGACCAGATGAACGAGCCTGTCAGTTTCGCCGACAAGATTCACATCAAGGCCTACTCCACGGTGGAAATGGGCGACGTGATCTGGGCCTACATGGGCCCCGTCGACAAGAAACCCCCAGTGCCACGGTTCGAGTGGACCCAGGTGCCCGCGACGCACCGTTACGCCACCAAGGTGCTGCAGGAGTGCAACTGGCTTCAGGGCTTGGAGGGAGGCATCGACACCTCGCATGCTCCTATCCTGCACCGCAAGATAAGCTTGGACACCGACAAGCCTGGGATCCCCCTCAACTCGGCCTTCGTACAGGGACGTGCTCCCAAGCTACAGGTAGACAACACTGACTACGGCTACCGCTACTATGGCGTTCGGCCCATGGAAGACGACGGCACCTACGTACGCGCTTACCACTACGTGATGCCCTTCACCCAGTTGCGCCCTAGCACTGGGGCCCCCCATATGGTGGATGGCCATTTCTGGGTGCCAATGGACGACAGCAATGTCATGGTCTGGAACTTCGGATACACCTTCGGCGACAAGCCGCTCAGCCCAGACGAGGGCTACGAGCGAGGCTCGGGCAACAACTTCGGCACCGACGTCATCATCGAGAACGGCTTCCGCTCCGTCCGCAACAAGGGCAACGATTGGCTCATTGACCGGCAGGCACAGAAGTACGAGACCTTCACGGGCATCCAAGGCATCAATACCCAGGACCGCGCAGTGCAGGAGGCCATGGGCACGGTGGTAGACCGCAGCAAGGAATTCCTCGGCCCAGCCGACATCGCCATCGTTCAGGCGAGGCGATTGCTAGAGGATGCCACCAAGACGGTGGAAGACGGGGGAGACCCTCCCGGCGTGGGCGCCAGCTACTACCACATCCGCGCCGCCGAGAAGGTGTTCAGCCCCGGCGTGGACTGGCACGAAGAACTGATGGACGATATGTACCCCACCGAGCCCGCAGTAACTATCCGCCAAGGCTTCTAGAACTGCAGATTCTCTAGGCCATTGCATTGTAGGGGCAACCTTGTGGTTGCCCCTACGGTCTTCCATTGCAGACCAGAGGTCCACTTGATGCTCCTTCTTATTGGAGGCATGGGCTCATCGGCCTCCATACTATCTGGTGCTTGGTGGAGGCCGGTCACCCGGTGGTGATAACGCAATACTCCACGCGCCGCGTTCCAGAGGCTCTCGAACCGCACTTGGACAAGGACGTATTCGTGGAGCAGTTGGACGTGATCGATGCCTACAACTTGTTCGACGTGATGCGTCGACGCGAAATCGATAGCATCATCAATCTGATGGCCCCGCCAGCCCGGGCCACCACACCGGCGGCTGACTATCGCCTCTACACCGTGGGCTTGCAGAATGTGATGGAAGCGGCCTGCACCTTCGACGTGAAGCGTGTCTCCCTAGGGAGCTCAGGTTCAGTTTACGCAGGTCTTCGACACGGGCCCTTCCGCGAGGATGACCCGCTGCCGGTTGACTCCCGCACCATGGTGGAAGCCTTCAAGAAGGGCATGGAGACCCACGCCTTCTATTACGCCTCGCGTGCCAGTCTGAGGGTGATCTCGCTGCGCATCGGCAGCATCTACGGTCCCCTGTACTACAGCATGTACAACCCAGCCAGCCGCATGTGCCACGCCGCCCTGAAGGGGGAGGATCCCGACTTCAGCGACCGGCCCAATGGCACCCTAATGGATGCGGACGCCAGCGATTGGACAACATCGGCAGCGGGCAGGCTACCAACAACCGACGGATATTCGACGCCGTCCGCGAAGTCATACCCGATGTCAGCTGCTCGGCCCTTACACCAGGCGGGGTAGACCGCAACCCTGTCATGGACATCTCCCGCATAAGCGCCGACACTGGCTACCAGCCCGAATACGACATCCGAGCGGGCATAAGCGACTACATCGGCTGGCTGCGCGACAACCCGCAGTAGCCCCAGTCCACTATCGGGCGCTACATGTGGGCGGCGAGCTCTGTGTGCTCGACGAAAGCCTCTCGCAGGTGGGCTGTGCCCGACTTTGGTGAGCATCTCGTCTCTTCAGCGGTGAGTACGCAGGCCTTCTAGGGGCGTGTTGGCGTCCCCACATCTTTCCCGGTTTCGTAGCAGGCTCCGGTCACACCTGAGACGGCCCGAATCCGGTGCCTCTCAGAAATAGCAATGCGTCACTGTCCGCGGCGAGGTCCGGATGCTCCACGAAAACCTTTCGCAGGTGGGCCGTGTCCTCCCACCAGTCCACCGAGCGGGGCAACAGCACGCCGCCGGTGCGGGTGCGATATAGTTCCGGCCTGTCTACCGTGGGGGGCGGGGTACCCTCCATCATGTCGCGGCAGGCTTGGAGCATGCGACGACGGGTGCGGGCGATCATCAGGTCTCCGGTGCCTAGGTTTTCCTTGGTGCGGTCCACGATGTCGCCCATACTTTCAGTGATCGCTTGGTCCTGGAGGTTGATGCCGTCGATACCAGTGAAGCTGCCGTTCCGCTGAATTTCGCGGTCCATGTTGTAATCGTTTCCGAAGTTGTCGGCCAAGCGCCATCGTCCCAGCCAGCCCGTGGTGTTGGGCAGGAAGCGTGGCCGACCGCTGCTGCCTACAATGCCATTGCTGCCCACCAAGCTCGTGCTGCCTGTCCTCTCTGCCGTGTCCTTGTCGACCGGTTTGGAGATGTGCCAGAACATGGTGTTCTCGTCGTCGACAGGCACCCACATTTGCACCAGCACCTGTACCCCGAGGAGGCCCGTGGGAATCATGGTGTAGCAGGGGAAGAGGAACTGGGCCGTGCGCCAGTAGTACTGATCGTCTTCCACTGGCCGGTAGGCCCCATAGGCGGTCCCTGCCTCGGTATCGATGACTCGGTAGCGCGGCTGCCGGTCACGGACTGTGAAGTAATCGAAGCTCCCCGGTTCCACGTCTCCCGGTGTTACGCTGCCCAAGTGCATGATGGCGAGGTGAGCGTGGTCGATATCCCCTTCCAAGGCCTGAAGCCAGTTGCACTCCCGCAGCGCCGTCCATATGTAGCTCTCACCATCCAGCATGTTGGGCTCAAGGTCCGGCAGTGGAGGAGGCTCGGTGCGTGGCCCCATATAGGCCCATACAACCCCATTCCTCTCACGAGTGGGATAGGAAACAGCCCGCACCTTGTCTTTGAAGTCGCTCTCGGGCGGCTCGGCTGGCATGTCCAGACAGCGCCCGTCCACATCGAACTTCCAGCCATGATATGCGCAGCGAATGCCCTCTTCCTCGTTGCGCCCGAAGTACAGCGATGCGCCACGGTGTGGGCAGTTGTGGGCCAGCAGACCGATCTTGCCCGAGGTGCTGCGGAAGGCTATGAGGTTTTCACCCAGCAGGCGTACCCGCAGAGGCGAGCTGTCGGGCCCATCCAACTCCGAGGTCATGAAGGCTGGGAGCCAGTGCTCGCGCATCAGCCTGCCCATGGGTGTGCTCGGCCCGACCTTCGTGATCAGTTCGTTCTCTTCCGCAGTAAGCATGGCTCACCTCTCCCGGTTGTTCGCTTGATGCGGTGGCAGTCTTCCGGGTCGACGGGCCTCAGCGTATGGCCGCTTCAATGGGCGTGTCAACGCCTCGGACATCGTGCTGAGATTTGGTATAATAGCCAACGATAATCGTCAATCGTCGCAGAATGGCCCCGCCACAACACTGGCTGTGGCGAGAGGAGGCAATCCCATGGTGAAGAAAAAGCCGAAGAAAGAGAAGCCCGAGGAGTCCCCTGAGGACTTCGTCCAGAGGATCAATCGGGAACAAGGTAGGACCAGCGGTCTGAAACTCCACTTCGTGTGGCAGAAGCGGCGCCACTAGTCAGCTTTGCTGGCGGCGCAGGCGTTCGACCTCTGCTTCGAGCTCCCGGCTACGCGCCTCAGCCTCAGCGCGCTCGCGCTGTGCCCGCTCTTCGGCTTCCTGTCGGGCCGAGCGTTCTTGACCTAAAGTGTTGAGCCACTCCCCAGTGGCACTATCCCTCAGCAGAAACCTGACCATGTCTTCTTCCACCCGATACACGAAGTCGATGCCCAAGACTTCGCTTCGAGACCAAAGGTCGCCGTTGGCGTCCGTGTGCAGGTCGAACCGCTGGTACTCACCGTCCAACAAGCGTTTCCCAACAAGAGGCTCTCCGTAGTATGCGCCTCTGCGGTCAAGACGCCAGTACTCTTGCGCATTCATGCGTGCATAGATCTCGCGCTTCTCTCCCAAGTCCCAAGAGGCCGTGCTTTCGGATGCCACCTCCAGCACGAATGCGGGAGGCTGCCCCCATTCGTCGATGCGATAGCTATTCCGAATCTCCTTGATGGTCACGGTATCGACGCCAAAGACAATGAAGCCGTCGGGCGCGACCACCGACCCCGGTACGTTGGAGTCGTAAATCACGTTGGTCTGGTTGGAGTATAGGACAGTCGGGTCGCTCTCATATCGTGCCTTGAGAATCGACATGAGATCCAGAATCGTTTCTTCCTGTTGCATACCGTCTTCCGGGGGTTCAGGATCCCCTATCAGGTCGTACCATGGTGTGTCAACGGAGGAAGTTGGAGACGCCTTCTGATTAGCTGTTGTCATAAAGAAGCCTCTTTGGGAAAGTGCTCCCACCCAAACGAATATTGCAGGCAAAGAGAAGGCTCCCGCAAGAATGAGGAATGCCGCGTTCCCTTGGAGTGAAGCGTTCGTCTACGGCGCTCCCCGAATGCACTCCTCGAGCAGGTCGAGGGCCCTGCGGGCGAAGACCCACATGTTGGCCTCGCGGTTGCTGTCGCCTGTCTCCACCGTGATGCTGCGCTCCACCGGGCCTGACACTGCGATGCAGGCGTGGCCTGCGGAGTCGCCGTAGCGGTTGCCGGTGGGTCCGCTGGCCCCCGTTTCGCTCAGGGCCCAAGTGGTGCCCACAGCGTCCCTCAGTGCGCGGGCGTTCAGCAGGGCGTAGGCCTCTGTGCTGGCGCGGATGCCCTGCATCGCCTCGTCCGGCACATGCAGAAACCCCTTCTGTGAGTCGCGGGTGTACGACACGACCCCGCCTACGTAGTAGTCGGACGCCCCTGGGACCGCCACTAGGCAGGCCGATATGAGGCCACCGCCTGAGGACTCGGATACCGACACGGTGTGCTGCTTCTCCCTGAGGGCGGCTGCCACTGAGGTGGCCATTGGCGAGAGGTCTGGCATGTCTTTCCCCTATTGTCCGAATTGAGGTCTGGTTTTGTGATTAGCGACGGTTCCACGGGCGCAGCAGCGTACCAGTATCCACTCCGATGATGGTCCCAGTGATGGCCCGGGCATTTTCCTTCGAGGCCAGCAGGAGATAGGTGGCTGACAGGTCCCACGGGTCGATGGCGAACTGCAACGGCGAGCCGGCTGCGATGCGGTCGGCGGCTCCTGGGCTGGCGAAGGAGGACTCTTGGTGTTGGCCCAAGCTTTCCAAACCGCGTAGGTCGGTCATGGTGCCACCGGGGGCAACACCGTTCACCCTGATCTGGGGGGCCAGCTCTGCTGCCAACTGTCGGATCAGGCCTACCACGGCATGCTTGGTAGCGGTGTACAGCGAACCACCTCCTGCCGACTGGAACCCCGCGCCCGACGCAGTGAACACCATGCACCCCTCACTCTCCATCAAGTGGGGGATGGTTGCCTTGGCCCCGAAAAACGGCCCCTTCACGTTGACAGCGAACTGCTCGTCGAAGGCGTCGTTCAGGCGCTCGTTGGGTATGTCTACCAAGGAAACGAAGCCGTCGACGACGCCAGCATTGCCCACGAAGATGTCCAGCTTGCCGAAGGCCCTAGCCGTGTCGTCGGCGGCCCGCTGGTTGTCCTCCAGTCGGGTCACGTCGCCCTGAATCGGGAAGACGGACTCACCGAAGTCGTTCTTCAGTTGGTCGAGGCGGTCGGCTACTTTCTCTAGGACAGCCACCCTCGCGCCTTCTTCAATGTATCGTTGCACCACGGCGCGGCCAATGCCGGAGCCGCCGCCGGTGATCAAGGCTACTTTTCCATCCAGCCAACCCATGTTTTCTATACTCCCTTCGACTGATCGCTTTGGCATTAGGGCATACGGGCTAGGCCCAGCGGGCGAAGCCCCAACCTCCGCCTGTACCTGCTGGCGTGCGGTAGACGGGCACGTAGTCCAACAACTCGAAGTCTAGGTGCTCCACTGCACCGGCAGCAGCCACCCAATTCATGGTCTCGGAGTTTCCACCCCAGAGACGGTTGCGAGGCAGAGAGCGCAGGGCGTCGGCATCCTTGTTCTTCATACCTTCCAAGGCCATGCGGTCGATCTCTTCGTCCACCACGAAGTGGCTGAGGCCGCCCGACCCGACGATGGCTACTCGCTTGTCGCTGTCCCATGCCTCCACGGCCGCCTTCACTGCTTGGCCCAAGTTGTAGCAACGCCGGGGCGTGACTATGTTCGGCGGGTAGAAGGTGTTCTGGATGATGGGGACGATGGGTGTGGGGTTGTTGTTCATCAGGCGCTTCACTACAAATGCATAGGCGTGAGGCATACCCTGACGCCGGGGCTCGGTGGTCCGGTCGAAGTTGGGCAGATAGCCGGAAGCGCCCACATGGCCGCCTGACTCTTCCTTCACATAACGGCAGTGCCCTACATCGAAGTCGGCATCAATCAGCGACTCGATGAGGTGAAGGCCAAGCTCGGCATCCACGGGAACGTCCATCTCGACATCGCCGTAGCCCCAAGACGAGGCCCGGATAGCTGGGTGGGGTGCATTGGCTCCACGTGGAATCAGCCGTATGCTCTCTCCCCAGTAAATGGAGAGGCTGGGCATGTTGTCGTCGAAGAACAACTCCTCTTGGTCATCCCCTACGATGATGACGGTATCGGGCTTGGCCTCTTCCAGTGTCCGGGCCAGCTCAGCGATATCCCGCTGGATGATTTCGTGATGCTCACGGAAGAGGTTGTCGTTCACCAGTTCAGAGATGGACGGGTCGGCCATCTCCAGCAACTCTTCGTAGGTGCGCACCTTGCCGTCGGGCGGGGCTGACAGCATGGGGTTGGTGCGGTCGCGCTCGGCGTACACCGGCAGCAAGTCCGGCGTCAAACTCAGGGTGGGGCTATGTGAGGTCCCGATTCCCAGCACTATCTTTGCCATTTGAGTAACTCTCCGGTTCGTGGATTGGTGGATCCGATTTGGACGAATGCTATTCCGCGCCTGTGTATCAGTCAAGAAGTTGGGCAAGAAGTCCGGCCTCAAGGGAGGATCTTTCGATTCTCTATCGGAGTGGCCGGGATCTGAGGGTGGATGGTCGCGATAAAGACAATCGAAACGCCCTGACGACTGAGAGAGGCGAGAGAGGCGACACAGGCGGCACAGGCGACACAGTGGGATACATCCTGTACTAACAGTTTGCACTTCCCGTTAACCGTTAATACTCATATTCGTTATATCTCGTGGTAATTCATGCGCATACTATTGGCACTGGATTTGCAGTGTCGCAGCTAGGCGTCAGCTTCAATTCACCCAAGGGGGGCATGAGGCATTTCGAGTTTTGGCCGCTTTCGTAGCTGATCTCGTCGCATTTGTCGCATCGTCGTATCTGGGTCAGCTTTGCAACCTGGCCGCATTGGGGCCTCGCGTAAAGAACAGGCAGGGGCGACCCAGAGGGTTTCCCGGATCGGGGTCCGGGGGAGGCGGTCGCGTGACGCCGAGGGTCTGGCGGGTTAGTTGAGACGAGGTGTTTCACAGCGCGGACTGCGGCGGGACTGGTGGCGGGATTTTCCGTTGCGTTTCGAAGACAGGGGACATGGTGCGCCTCAGTGGTTTGCTGGATTTGGCCCGGCAGCATGGGCAGGCCATTGGAGTTATGGTACATCAGTTCTAATAAGTGTAGCAAGCGGCTAGTGGCAGGGGATGGAGGGGCAAGACGGGCGGTGGCCTAGACACACATTGAGTCTGGGCAGTTGCGTGTTGGGCAGTTGCGTCTTGCCCGCCTGCTGTCCCACTGTTACGCTGGAGTTGGTGTAGCCAGCGAGGAGGATGAGGACATGAGCATCGGCGTCTATATGCCCATACCGGCCTACTATGTGGACCCGGCTTTTATGGCACGCAAGGCCGAAGAGTTGGGGTTCGAGTCCATCTGGTGCGCCGAGCATCCCATCATGCCGGTGCATACCACCAGTCGCTTCCCCGGCAACGAAAGCGGCGAGATACCCGAGGTGTACGCGCACTTCGTCGACCCCTTTATCGCTCTGGCCCGGGCCTCCGGCGCTACGACGACCATCAAGCTTGGCACCAGCATAGTGCTCATAACGGAACGCAACCCCCTCCTGATGGCCAAGGAGGTCTCCACCCTAGACGTGTTCAGCAAAGGGCGCTTCATCCTCGGCATCGGCACGGGCTGGCTGCGGGAGGAGACCCAGCTGATGGGCGGCGACTTCGATCATCGATGGAGCCAAGCCCGCGACTCCATCTCAGCCCTCAAGGAGTTGTGGACCAAAGACGAGGCGGAGTACCACGGGCGCTTCTACGACTTCCCGCCAGTGAAGGTCTACCCCAAGCCGGTGCAGCAGCCCCACCCGCCCATCATGTTGGGTGGCATGGCCCCCAATGTGCTAAGGCGGGTGGTGAACTGGGCCGACGGCTGGATGCCCAACCGCGTGACCGCGGCCCGGATAGAGGAGGCTCGCCGGGAGATAGAGGCGCTGGCAGGCGAAGTCGGACGCGACCCCGCCTCCATCAACATCTCGATCTTCGGTCAGCCCGCCGACCCTGTTCTGGTGAAGTCCTTCCTAGACGCGGGAGCAGACCGGGTGATCATCAGCCCTCCGACCCACACCACCGACGAGGCCATGGGCGAGGAGCTGGAGCGCACCGCAAACCTGCTCTTGAAGTAGGGGCCGCCTAACTAGACTCCTATCTGGAAGTAAGAGTGTAGCAGATGGCCATCCGCTCGCCGCTGTAGAACTCGGACAGGAAGTCCTCTTGGCTGGCGTAGGGTCCACGCGGCACCAGCCTGCCTTGGAACGATATCTCCAGCGGGTCTACGTCGAAGGGGTAGGGACTGACGATGGCGTGGTTCTCGTCCTGAATCTCTACTGCCATCCCAATGTCGTCCTTGCCCGCCGTGGTTGGAGCGGGCGTACCGCTCAACGCTGGGGAAGGCCCGTTCTTGCGCTCGGTATTGTTGAGCGGATAGCGATTGCAAATGAACTGGGCCATCTGGTCGTAGACTTCCATCAGCTTGAAGTTGTTCCACAAGTGCTCGTCAGAGGCTTCTTCCGCCGTCTCGTCGGCGCTCCGTACCTGCTCAAGGAGGCCTTGGCGGTACCGGACCTGTTGTTCCAAGTATGATTCTACGTCGGTGTTGCCGGTGTAGTCCGGCATGTAGGGCAGCAAGCCCATACCCTGATTGAGCAATCCTGATATGTGCATCGAGGCGATGTACCCAGCGTAGGGGTCCTGCGACGCCACGCGCTCGACGCCGCCGCGTTGGAAGTCCAGCCATTTGTTGCCCATGTGGCCCATGCTGCCGATGTAGTCCAGCGGGTGCCCCTCACGGCTCAGCGTGGGCCGTATCTCCCAGTCGTACCAACCGTTGTCGTGCTCCTGGGCTGCCAGCACCATCGACGAGTAAGGACGTGGTCGTTCGAACTGGTCGTTGCCCCAGTGGGCTGCCAGCAGACCGGCTACCCGCGAATGATCAATCTGTAGCACCAGCAACAGGCGCTCTTCGTCGTACCCCATTACCATCATTGCCCCGTCCTCCTTCTGCCTTGAAGTGGTGGCGCCAACCGGGTCGGCGCCACTGGCGCGTCTACCCTAGTCATACACTGGAGCGGTCAACGCGGTCAAGCCGCATACGTCGTGACCCACCGCACAGCGAGGCCCCTCCTATGCCTCGAAGGCCCCTCCCATGCCTCGAAGGCCCCTCCCATGTCTCGAAGGATGGTATGCTATGGAGCATCCACTCCAACTTCTAGGGAGAACACCGCCATGGCCGAGGAATCTCGGGTCGATGCACACGACAGGAATAAGCTGGACCGCATGCTTCAGGACCTCTCCGCGGAAACGGAGGAGCATGACGCCCTCCACGCCATGTTTCTGGTTACCAGGGAGCATGAGCATGCTCACGATGTCTTCCGTCGCTTCCGGCAGGTTTACGAGGACGCGACGTCGCCCTTCCACTCCCTCACCATTTTCGGTCAGCATGGCGTATCGCATGCCGGGCGCCTGCTAGCCGAAGGCCTCGGCGTGACCGACGACCAGATCCCCAGCTTGGTGCTCTTCGGCTCGCACCACGATGCCACAGGGACACTCGTACCTCTGCCCGCCTCGGAAGCCGGTGGGCTTGATGCCGACGTTGACTCCACCATTGAGCGATTGCTAGCCGAGGGTTGCTCGGTAAAATCCCTAGACAGAGTGACCTCCACACAAGCCGTTGCTAGCGTATGCCAGCCAGCCCAAGGCACGATCGACGGCCTGTTGCGCGAGACCATGGAGCGTCTTACGGCCTCCCTTTAGGCTAGGTAGTCGGACCCCGGGTAAAGCAGCCTTCGGACTGGCTTCAACCCCAAAATAGCAAAGGAGCTTCCCATCATGGACCTAGAATTGCAGGGCAAGGTGGCCATCGTCGGCGGGGCTAGCAAGGGGCTGGGTCGGGCTTGTGCCCAGACGCTGGCCGAGGAGGGCGCGCGCCTGACCCTGTGTAGTCGTACTGCAGGCGACTTGGAGCAGGCTGCTGCTGAGATTCGTGACAGCACCGGGGCCGAGGTGCTGGCGCTGGCAGGTGACTTGGAGCGAAACGACACTATCGCTGACTTGGTGTCGCGCACAGTCGATACCTACGGCCAACTGGACATACTGGTAAATAACTCCGGCGGACCGCCCTTGGGCCGCGCCGAGACCGCTACCGAAGAGCAGTGGGAGGTGGCGGTGCAACGCTCCTTGCTGTTCTTCAGTCGGATGTGTCGCGAAGGCATCCCTCACATGAAGAAGCAGGGCGGCGGTCGGATCATCAACATCCTAGCCAGTACGGTGTACCAGCCCATCGATAACTTGTCCCTGTCGGGAGCGACCCGCGCTGGTGTTGTCGCCTTCATGAAGAGCCTCTCAGAGGAAGTCGGCCGGAACAATATATTGGTGAACAACGTCTGCCCCGGTTCCATCACCAGCGAGCGCATGCTCTCAAACGTCCGCTCCCGTGCCGAGCGCGTGGGCATCCCCATGGACCAAGCTCTGGAAGAGCGCGCCAACGAGGCCTCCTTAGGCAGGTTGGGGAAGCCTGAAGAGTTGGCCCACTTGGTTGCCTTCCTCGCCTCAGCCAAGTCAAGCTACATAACAGGAGTCACCATCCGGGTGGACGGTGGACTGGTGCGCTCAGTGCTATAGCGAGCAGCCCACAGCAATATGCCAAATCGTGTCCGAGATAGCCAACGAATTCATAGTTGACCCACTGGAGCTATATTGCTGGATGTGGTACAGTGATGTCAGGTGGTAGCGTTTCATGTCCCAGCCCCGGAAAGCGATAGGCTCTCAGTGGCCCCATCGGACCCATATGGTGTTCTCGTGTGTCCACCTGGTGGTCTCGCGCGTACTCTAATGGTGACCAGACTCGCGCCAACCATTTCCAGAAAGGAGCACCGATGGACTACACCGACAAGACTCTGACGTGCCAAGACTGTGGACAGGGTTTCGTGTTCACAGCCGATGACCAGTCGTTCCACGCTTCCAAGGGCTTCACCAACGAGCCCAAGCGTTGCGCCCCTTGCCGACAGGGCAGGCGTAACGAGAGGAACGGCGGCTACAGCCAAGCACCTCGTGAGATGCATCCGGCTGTGTGCGCCGAGTGTGGCACCGACACCATGGTCCCGTTCCGGCCCAGCAACGACCGGCCCGTCTATTGCAGCGACTGCTTTAGCAAGCGGCGCACCGGCGGCGCACGGACCAGCTGGTAAACCACAACTCGGACTGAATTCAAGAGGGGGCGCTCGCGCCCCCTCTTGTTTTTTGCCTACACCCCAGCCATCCTCGTTACGTGTCTTCCTCATTACGTTTCTTCATTAGGAGGCGCCCCATGGCCGACTTGACACAGGGAGAGTTGCTGGCCCTAGCCCGCGTAGCGTCTATCCCCATCCCCGACGAAGATATCGAGCCTCTCACCCTGCGCTTCAACGCCATGCTGGAAGCCATGGAGGAGTTGGGACGACATCCCATTGAGGACGTTCCCGCCCTCCCATCTCTGCCCCATCCCCGCCAGCTCCCTTCCACTGGCCGCCCGACCCGTTCGGCCCCGCTCCCAACCACCGAGACGGATGCTCCGCTGGCCTACAAGCCTATCACCGAGCTGTCACACTTGATCGCTAGACGCCAGATCTCGCCCGTGGAACTTACCGAACTCTACCTGCAGCGCATTGGCGAGCACGATGGCGCTCTGAGGTCCTACATCACCGTCACCACTGACATCGCCCGGCGCGAGGCGGCCGAAGCCGAGGCGCGTCTCACGTCAGGCCAGCCCTTGGGGCCGCTGCACGGCGTACCTCTCGCCTACAAGGACGAGTTCTACACCAACGGCGTCCGAACCACCTGTGGCTCGCCGATTCTCTCCGAGTTCGTGCCCGACTTTGATGCCACTGCTGTGTCCCGGCTGCACGATGCCGGAGCCATCATGCTGGGGAAGCTCAACATGACCGAGTGGGCTACTCCGCTGACCCTGGAGTTTCATTATGGCCAGCCCGCCAATCCATGGGACTTGCTATACGACGCCGGAGGCTCCAGCACCGGCTCGGGGATCGCCACCGCCGCCGCTCTCTGCGCTGGGACTCTGGGTGAGGATACCGGTGGCTCCATACGCCGTCCCGCCTCGCACAACAGTTGCGTTGGACTGCGCCCGTCGTGGGGCCGCGTCAGCATGCACGGCGTCATTCCCGCCTTGTGGGCCCAAGATACCGCTGGACCGCTGACTCGTACCGTCGCCGACTGCGCCCTTCTCATGAACCTGATTGCAGGCTACGACCCCAACGACATCAACTCGGCCCACCTACCCGTGCCCGATTACACCGCAACCCTGCACGACGACGTGTCCGGGATGCGTGTCGGCTTGGTCAAGGAGATGATGGAGGCGGGGCACCTGCACCCGGACGTCAAGGCTGCGATTCAGGAGGCCGCCCGCGTCTTTGAGAGCATGGGCGCTATTGTGGAGGAGGTCTCCATACCGCTGCTGAACATGACCGGGGTCATCGGCAGCGCCACCGGCTCGGACCGCACGGCACTGCAGTGGGGCCATCTCACCCAGCGCTCCCACCAGTATGACGCCGCCACGAGGCGCTTCAACCTTATGCCGGGTATCGTGCCGGCCGCCATATACCAGCGGGCCCTGCAACTTCGCAGCCTGCTGCGCCAGCAAGTTCTGGATGCGTGCGAGGCCTGCGACGTCGTCCTCTCGCCCTGCCAGCCGACCCCTCCGCCGACCATTGAGGCCACCAAGCGGCCCCTAGTTTCGCGAGAGGACGCCCAGCGCGAACTGCGCCACTACTCTTTCTCCTCTCCAGCGTCCATCGCCGGGGTGCCTGCCATCTCCATCCCCTGCGGCTTCAGCCCGGCCGGATTCGGAGAGATACCTATCGGCCTGCAGATAATGGCCAAGCGCTACGACGAAGAAGCGGTATTCCAAGCAGCCCACGCCTTCGAACAGAACACCCACTGGCACACCCTGAGGCCCCCTATCGGGGACGCCTAGCCCATGTCCTTCCCCGGTTCCGCCCGTTCCCGGGGGAGGAATAGAGTAGGAACGCAGGAGGGTGGAGATGAAGACTCTGGACATGACAACCACATTGGTCATCACGGTACCAACTGCCGTTGTGACCAGCGTCATGATCAACGTCCTGAACAACTACTGGTCGTGGCCCCTCGCATATACCATCGGGGCCGTTGCCGGGGTACTCAGTGGCTTGGTGGCCCTAGGTCTGTACAAGCTGCCTAGGAAGCCCTAATGGGTGGCATGGTGGACAGCACGCTGTCCCTCACAGTCTTTTCTTGGAGTAACTCCATTAACGGGAAGCCGAACGTGGTTCCAGATTTCATGTAGGTTTTGTGTGCGTGCCGTCTTAGCTTCTGTCGGTACGCCTCGGCTAGTTGCCGCGCTCGTCATCGGCGAGCGGCCGGTTGCTGTATGGAGTGCGTCTCTCCTGCCCATCAGCGACTGTCCCTGCCCTAGCGAGACAAGGACTCCGATGACTACACCCTCGACTTACCGTGAGCGGGTGGTTCAACCTTCGACGCGTGGGTCAGCAGTTTCTTGTGTGACCGCAACGACACTCTGGCTAGCAGCGCGCGGCGTGGTAGGGTAGCCGCCATAACATTGTCGGGAAGGCTTCAGACACGGTTTCCGCCTCTGGCCCCCCGTGCCTGCTTCCTTATGCACCGGCCCATTCCTAGCCGGGTTCCACCAAGAACGTTCAAACTACGCGCTTCTTGGCGCACGGTTAGGATGGATGTGAAGGGCCTGAGCCTCGCTACCACACCTTGCGGGCGGTGTCCACCACCAACTCCAGCTTGCGCCACTGCTCGTCTTCCGAGAGCAGGTTGCCTGCTGCCGTCGAAGCGAACCCGCATTGAGGGCTGAGCGCTAAACGCTCTACCGGCACGTAACGCGATGCCTCGTCGATGCGCCGCAGCAGGTCGTCTTGGCTCTCCATTGTTGGGTCCTTGGTGCTGATCAGTCCCAGCACTACGGTCTTGTCAGTAGGGACATGGCGCAGCGGCTCGAAGGTGCCCGCTCGCTCTGTGTCGTATTCCAGCAGGAATCGGTCCACCGGCAAGCTGCCGAACACCCTCTCCGCGATGGGTTCGTAGCCACCTTGGGCGTACCATTTGCTCTGGTTGTTTCCACGACAGATGTGCAGGGCGACCGTGACACCCTCCCGTCTCAACCCCTCGAAGCAGAAGGTGTCAGCCTCCACTGCCTCAGCGAAGGCAGCGTCCGGGTCCTGTCCCAAACCACGCAAGTGCTCACGCCAAGTGGGGTCTACATAGTAGCTGTACCGGGGCGCGTCAACTTGGACGTAGGGCACGCCTTCGTTCACCAAGGCGGCAAGCTCCGCCTTGATTATGCCCGCAATATCCCAAAGCAGTTCTGAGCGGTCGGCGTAGTGGGGGTCTGTGACCCCACTCTGGAAACTGAGCTGCGGGAACTGGTTGGGGCTAGGCACCGTCATCTTGAACGGGCCGGGAGCATTGGCCTTGAGGAAGGTTACTTGGTCTTGGGTAAGCCGTCGTAGTTGCCTCAGCTTGGCTCCGACCACATGGCTGATGCCCTGCTCTTGCGGCGGTCCGCCCGGCCCTTGCCAGATGCGCACCACTGGCGGGCTCTCGGCTGGAACGTAGCCCTCCACTGAGTCCATAAAGTCGTTCTGGAACCCAGTGCGCCGGAATTCGCCATCGGAATAGACGTCCACCCCGGCCTGCCTCTGTTTGGCCAGCGCCTCCCGAATCGCACCATCCTCTGCCTCGGCCAACTCAGCCTGCCCAATGCTTCCTTCGCGAAAGGCCTCTCGTGCTTCTCTAACCGGAGCGGGCCTCAGAAAACTGGCCAGATGTTCTGCTCGGTACTCGTTCACGTCGTCACACTCCTGAACTGCTCTTAGGGATGCTCCAGCCCTGTATAGCCGTCGATTATAGTCCGCACGACGAGCGGGAGTGAGTGCCATGTCCTTGACTTAGCATTTGGCGCGTGCTAATGTCCGGCAACTCTGCGCCATGTCTTGCACATTCTCTAATTGCATCAGGTGCTTTCCGACGAAATACGATAATCCCCAGTCCGTTTGATGCGGTAGTCCTCTTGACCTATGGGCCCGGGTGGGCTCCGGTATTCACAAATAGGTACTCGGGAGGTCGGCAATGCTACAGCGGTTACGCTTCGCCCATCTGTTCCTCGGTCTGGCAGTCCTTCTGCTAGCGATGGTCTTAGCCTGCGGCGAAGAGGCCACACCCACGGCCGCCCCCGACGTGGATATCTCGTCTGTCGTGCAACAAGCGGTTGAGCAGGCACTAGGGTCTCAAGCTGCCGGGGCCACTGACGCAGGCCCATCGAGCGAGGAAATTGCGCAGATGGTCCAAGCTGCCGTAGCGGCCTCTGCAACCGAGGGCATGTCTCCCGAACAGATTCAACAGATGGTGCAAGCGGCACTCGAGGCTACTCGGACCGGCGGCTTGACCGTGGAAGACCTTCAATCAGTGGTCCAATCGGCAGTGGACGATGCCGTGGGTCAGGCAGTGGCAGCGAGAACACCTGTCGCTACGCCCGCGCCTACCGATGCCATGCCTGTTGTCATGGAGCCCACGGGCATTCTCAGGGTTGGCGCTATCGAGCTAGGCGTACCGGTATTCGTCCCTCAGAACATGGCCTATCAGACCTACAGACTCACCAACATGCTCACCCATGAGCCCATGTGGGCCAACGACGCCGCGGGCAAGACCATCCCCCGCCTAGTACGGGAGTGGACGCTGGAGCCGCAGGGCGACGGCGTCTTATACACCTTCCATCTGCAGGCGGGAGCCAAGTGGCACACGAACTATGGCGAATGGGGAGAGTTCGACGCCGACGACTTCCTCTTTAGCGCCGAACAAGTTACCATGCCCGGCACACCGCACTCCGCGGCTGCTCCGATCCGCAGGCTCTTCTACTGCGAGACCTGCGAGCTGAGCAAGGTCGACTCCCTGACGATCCAGCTCAAGAGGCCGGAAGCCGCCTTTGACCTGCCGTGGCCCAACAAACTGCCCACCGAGGCCATCATGGGCTTCCACAGCAAGAAGCACTTTGATGCAAGGGGCTTGGATGCAGCCACTCCGGAGGCCGTGGGGACAGGCTCTTGGGAGATGATCGAGGCTAGGAGTGATGACTTCTACCACATGAAAGCGGTACGCGACCACTGGCGCCAAACCCCGGAATGGGAAGAGTTCTACTGGTTAAAGGTCGGTGAGGAGTCCACTCGCTTAGCCAACTTCCTCACAGGACTCATCCACACTGGGCAGTTCACGCTGGATTCCATCAACGCCATCAAGGAAGAAAATCTTCCCGACGTCGAATTCCTGAACCTGCCGGGGGCGGTGCTGAACCGCATAATGATCGCCGGCCAGCAATACTACCCGGACCATCCTGCCCACAACCCCAACGCCAACGGCGACATATTGGTCCCCATTGGCGAGGGAGCGAGCTATGAGGAGACCTGCAACGACAGGCCGTGGGTCTCTTGCGACCGCGACTTGGACTCGGAGGAGTGGGAAAACGCGCGGAAGGTCCGACTGGCTATGATCATGGCCATCGATCGCCAGAAGCTGCTGAACAATCTGGCCTTTGGCCAGGGCAATCTCACCTCCGTTGACAATTGGGTAGGGCACAACGCTCGAACCCAGCAATTCGGTCTGGACAAGCTTGATTACGAGTTCAACCCAGCCCGAGGCAAGGAACTGCTGGTCGAGGCTGGCTACCCTGATGGGTTCGAGATTGACGTGGCGCTGACCAATCGTGGCTTCCCCCACACCGAGGCAGCTGCCTTGATGATGCAAGAGATAGGCATTACCCCCAAGATACAGAACACACCTTGGACGGCGTACCGGGCCACGACCGTGCGCCGTACTGCCCAGGGGCTTTTCAGCCACACCCTATCGCCCCAGCCCGAACCTCTGCGGGTCATCAACGTGCTACACGACTCCCGGGCTTCCAACAACTTCGGCTGGGAACACCCGGATTGGCAGAGGCTAGTGGACGAGGCTTTCCAACTGCCCGACGAAGAAGAACGCTGGGCCAAGCAGGCAGAGCTTGCTCGATGGAATTACGACCAAGTGGTCAGCCTTCCTCTGTACGAGGAGGCGGCTGTCTGGCCTCTGAGCGCGGACATTGGCCAGTGGGAGCAGATGGCCCCCAGCCCAGGCCTGCTGAGCAACTGGGAGTACGTGCCTCATCGCTAGTAACCCGTGAGACCAGACCACAACCGTTTGCCAAAGCGAAAGGGCCTCCCAGTGAAGGGAGGCCCTTTACACTTACGTCTTGATGCAGCCTGGACTCAGGTCTTGATGCGCATGGCCAGTCTAGGAAGCCAGTTGCTCGGACGGTCCTTGATAGGCCCTCGTATCACTTGGAAACCCGCACGGGCGAAAAGAGGTTCTGTCCCGAAATATGCGTTGTCATCGCCCGTTCGCTCTGACCCAACCCTCGGGTACGCCTCCACAGCGGGTGCGCCATTCTCCCCGGCGTACTCTGCACTGCCTCCTGAATCAGCGCGACTGCAATGCCTCGTCCCCGCCATCCTTGCGCACAGTGATGCAGGGAATCACCCAAACGTCCTCTTCGTCGACACGAGGCGTAGCGCGGGAACCATCTACGCGGGCCAATTCATGGCGTGGGGCCACTGCAATTCAACCAACGGGCTCGCCATCCTCGAATGCAAGCAGCCCGGGAGCGTGGGGACGGGTAGTCAACCCAGCCATCGCTGCCCGGCGACGCTGATTGACAGCACCCGCGCCGGGCAGTTCGCGCATGTCGCGGTCAGTCAGGCGCGGGTGCATGCACCAGCATGTGGCGCCCCAACTCCCTCGAAGGACCATGCCCAGATGGTCCAGACTCTCCTCGGTCAAAGGGCTGAAGCTGATCGTCATCATCCCTCTCGCTCGCCCTTTGGACAGCCACTAATTAGCGTGCGGGGCCGACTCCCAGTTGCTCAGCCAGTCAGCGTTGCCGCCGTAGGCTTCCCAGCGGCCTACCCTGGCGCCCAACGGCCAGACGATGTTCTCGGAGAAGACTGTGAGGGACATTACGTGGTCGAACATGAAGCGGGCCAACTCGGCCTGCACCGCCCATCGCTCCTCGGTATCGTAGGTGACGTTGGCCTTGTCGATGAGGTCCTGCCATATCGGATGCTCAAAGCCGAAGTTAATCGCACTGCCTACATTGTGCAGGATGTTGTAGCCGTGCAACGGCTCGACGTCGGAAGCGGGGAATGCTTGGGTCCAGAAGCCCTTGGCCGTGCGGTTTACGTGACTGGGGCGCATGGCTGAGTAGGGCATGTTGACCTGCTTGGTAGTGATTCCGATGTCCTCCAACATGGTGGCGGCCGCTTGTGTGACAAGCGTAGATGCTCCGGGAGTCAGGGTGGCCTCGATTTCAAAGCCGTCTGGGAAACCCGCCTCCGCCAACAGCCGCTTGGCTTCAGCTAGGTCGTAGTCCCAAGTGAGCTCGTCCAAGCCGAACTCCTTTACCCGATCGGGGAAAGGCGACCAGAACCTGAGGTACCAAGGCTCGCCTTCGCCATGGGCTAGGTTGTTCACCATCTTCTGGCGGTCCAGAGCTAGGCTCATGGCGGTGCGCACCTTGAGGGCTTTGGCCCACTCCTCCGAGTTGATATCCCTGTCGCACGATACGTAAGGAATGGTGCAATCGTAGGCGTTTTCTCCCACGGGCACCCTAGGGTTATCGCCGGTGTGGGCTGGGTTGTCTAGGTAGTAGTTCTGGCCGAGCAGGTGAACGCTGTTTTCACGCCCGCCAGAGAAGCTCATGAACTTGACGCCCTCCATGTCCTCGCTCTTTATCGCCTGTATCGAATCGAGGTCGAACTGGCCAGCGTCGATGATCCCTGTAAGGAAGTTGGCCAGTCTAGTGGAAGCCTCGGTGACCTCCCACCACACCATCTCCTCCCAATGGGGGGTGTTGCGCCAGTGGTCTCTGACAGCGCGGTTGCGCCGGAATTCGCCAGTCCTGACCTCGATGAGTTCCCACGAGCCGCTGCCAACCGATTGTTGGTTGGTCGCCACGTCCTCGCCTACCGCCTCGTAGTGCTTCTGGCTGTGGAAGGACATGCCGGAGGGCACTGGTGTTCGCGACCACCATGTGATCTCGAAGGTGGGATTTGGGCGCTTCAATTCGACGGTGTAGTCGTCGATCTTGGTCACTTCGCATCCGTCGCACCAGAACAGGCGGCGCATGTTGCCAGCAGCAGCATGGGGCGAGGCTTCCTTGGCCACATCTTCCAAGGACCATATGAAGTCGTCAGCACTGAACTCGCCCCAATCGCCGTACTCTTGGTGCCACTTCACGCCCTGTTGCAAGTGGAAAGTGAAGGTCGTCCCCGCAGGGTCGACGGTCCAGTCCCTTACCAGGCGAGGTTGCACATCGCCATTGGGTGCTGCGTAGAACATGGTGTCGTGGGTGACGATGTTGTCGTAACGTCCTTCGACGAATGGCTGGTTGTGCAGCAGGAACACAGGCGAGCCCAAGTCCTGCATCCCCACATTCAACGTGCCCGTGGGCCCGTCGTCGCCGGTGGGCTCGGCCGTGGGTCCAGGCGTGGCGGCAGGGGCAGCGGTCGGCGTCGATGTCACGGGCGCAGGGGCTGTGGTTACTGTCGGGGCGGTAGCTTGTGTGGCTGCGGGTGCCGTTGCGGTCGTCGCAGGGGCGGCGTCCGGGGTTGACTGGGCAGGCTCGGGGGTGGACGTCGCCTCCTCGCCGCATGCGGCTATGGCTATAAGTAATACCAAAAAGAGTCCTGTGACCCAAAACCTAGCTAGGACGCTCATTGTGACCTCCTGCCTAGTGTGTCCGGCTATCTTCCTTGTCTATCGCCGTACCCTTGCGCTGCCGCCCGCCTCCTTCATTCGACCATTCGACTTCCCTTGATTTACATTTGTGGCGCCTGGTGCGCCCTACTCCCAAGCCCGATTGTCCACCGTCTCCTCGAAGGTGGCGTTGGCCGCCACTAGGTCGGGGTAGCCGCGCATCCAGTTGTAGGTGTCCTCGAAACGTTCGCGGGCATAGGGCGTGGGCGCGGCGTACAGCAGGCGCGCCACTTGCAGCTCGCCAGGCTCCAGCAGGCCGCCCGACTCTGTCACGAAGTAGTGCTCGAATCGGCGTGGGTCGTTGTTGATCATCTCCGCGGCCCGCCCTTGTGCGCGGAACATGGCTGCCAGCGTCGGGCCGTCTAGGTCGTCGCGGGCTGCTTCCGCACGGGTAGAGTTGCTTTCCATAATCACGCGGAGACCCATTTTCTGGGCCGAGCTTATCCAAGGCTCCATCACGTTGGCCCCGGCCACCTCGCCCTTACGCACTGCCTCAATGCGCTCCCGCATGGTGCCCGCGTGGGTCACCACGATGTGCTCCTTGGTCACGAAGCCTTCCAGCATCTTCAGCGTGGTGAAGTGCGAGCCGTTGTAGGGGCTCACCGCCACCGGAATATCCTTGAACTGCTCCGGCTCCACGATGCCCGTGCTGGGCGAGGTGATGATGGCCTGCCGAGTCATGGCCGAACCCAGCGCGACGATTCTGGCGGGCCGCTGGTCCGATTGCAGCGACTCCACGGTGCGCTTCATCACACCCCACTCGCACATGCGGTACTGGTCCAGCCCACCCTCGTTGTACAGAGCCTCAAGGCTGCGGTCGAAAATCCGTTCGCGCAGCGCGGCGCCTTCAGGATTGACCCGCGCCGTGCCTCCCGTGTCCACGACCTCCACATCCAGCCCCTCGTCACGGAACAGGCCCTCGTCTTGGGCCACCATCACCGCTAGGTCATGCACCGCGTTCATCATGGATATGCGTACCTTCTTGAGGTCTGCCTGGGTGGTCATGCTCTTCTCCCTCTCGCTTGGTCTGATTCTTGATACTTGCTCGTATTGGTGACCCGTATTGCTCACTGACACCTATGGGTGCGCAGGAATTCTCTTAGCCAGCTGTTCCAGTGAGCTGCGGCCGCTTCCAGAGCTACCGATTCGTCACTTTCTGCTGGCACACAAGCCACGACGCGCAAATCCGTCGCGTCCAGATGGGGGTCAGGCGAGGCGTAATCGGCAACGAGCACTCGGCCCTCTCCTCCCAACTCCCGCAACACCGCCTCCATGTCTGCCTTTTGTGGGGTGGGACGGATGGTCGCCGCCACCTCGGTCACGAAAGCCGCTTGGGGTTGCCGGTTCTGCAGCACCCCGATGACCTCTTCGGCCAGATTCATCTCTCCAACTTGCGCCATATCACCTTCATCATCCTTTGAAGCGTATCACTCTTGTCGTGTCGGGTTTGCACGGTATCGACGGACTGGGCCAAATATATGAAAAGACTAGGGCTCGGTCAATCTCCGTAGCTAGTCCCGCCTATTCGGGGCCTGTCACAAGATGCACGTAGCTGCCCAATGATGTATATTTTACGGATTCAGGTGACGGAGGGATATGTTCATAGCATGCGCATAGCGGTAGACATTGGCGGCACCTTCACCGACGTTGCCCTTTTCGACGAGGCCCAAGGCACTGTAACCCCCGGCAAGGCCCTCAGCACCCCCGCCAACCTAGTGGACGGCATCATGAGCGCCATGGTCCGCACCACCGACTCCCCGGCAGCCATCGATCTCATGATCCATGGCTCCACGGTGGTCATTAACTCTATAATCGAGCGTCAGGGGGCCAAGACCGCCCTCATCACCACCAAGGGATTCCGGGACGTCTATGAGATCGGCCGTATCAACCGGCCAGAGTCCTTCAACCTCTTTTTTCGCAAGCACCGGCCGCTCATCCCCCGCGACATGATTTTCGAGGTGCCCGAGCGCATGCTCGCCGACGGCACCGAGGAGCAGCCCCTCGACGAGGCGGCTGCCCTTGCCACCGCCCGGCACATCAAGAGCTTGGGCGTGGAAGCAGTGGCCATCCTCTTTTTGCACTCCTATCGCGAGTCGGGTCACGAGATACAGATGCGGGAAATCATGAACGACGTGGCACCCGACATATTCGTCACGGCCTCCCACGAGCTCTCCCGAGAGTACCGCGAGTACGAGCGCACCTCCACCACGGCGGCCAACGCCTACGTTGGCCCCATGGTCAGCCGCTACTTGGAGAACCTGGAGGAACGTCTCGGCTCGGAGGGCTTCAAGGGAAGCCTGATGATTATGCAGTCCAGCGGCGGCCTCTGCGATGTGCAGACAGCCCGTCGCCAGTGTGTGCAGATGATGGAATCCGGGCCAGCAGGCGGCGTGGTCGGCTCCATGGTCCTGTGCGATGCCCTGTCCCTTAACGACGCCATCAGCTTCGACATGGGGGGCACCACCGCCAAGGCCTGCGTGATCCGGCGCGGATCGCCCGACCTCTCGCCCGACTACTTTGTGGGCGGGTACAACGAGGGTCTGGCCATTCGCATCCCCGTGCTCGACATCAAGGAGGTGGGCACCGGCGGGGGCAGCATCGCCTACATTGACGAGGGAGGCGCCCTGCACGTCGGACCTCAGAGCACAGGAGCCGAGCCCGGCCCTGCCTGCTACGGCCGCGGTGGCGACCAAGCCACGGTGACGGACGCCGATGTGGTGCTCGGTCGGATATCGCCCGACCAGTTCCTTGGCGGCGAGATGAGCCTTGACGGTCAAGCCGCCCACGATGCTCTGCGCAGCCAGGTAGCCGGACCCTTGGGGCTGACGGTAGAACGCGCTGCCTCGGGTGTGCTCGCCATAGCCGTGGCCTCAATGGCTAACGCGGTGCGGGGCGTTACCACCGAGCGAGGCTTGGACCCGCGCGACTTCACCCTCATCGCTTATGGCGGTGGTGGGCCTCTCCATGCGGTCGCCGTCGCCCGCGAACTCGCCTTGGGCCAAGTGATTATCCCTAGTTCACCAGCCCACTTCTCCGCCTTTGGCATGTTGCTGGCCGATATGCGCCGCGACTACGTGCAGACCCACTTCCAGCTGCTCGCGGATATATCCATGGAGCAACTGGAAGAGAGGTACCGCCAACTGGAGCAGGAAGGACTGCGGGAGCTTCAGGCCGTCGGCATACCCACCGACCAAGTGGTCTTCGAGCGGGCTGCGGACATGCGCTATGTAGGACAAGAGCATGCTGTGGCCGTGACCACTCCGGCAACTGTGGATAACGAGGACGCCCGCCAGGCCATCAAGAGCGCTTTCGACCAAGCCCACGAGGTGCGTTTCAGCCACAGTGCCCCTGAGCAGCCCGCTCAGCTGGTGAGCCTCCGCGTTTCGGTGCTGGGGCACATGTCCAAGCCTCCACTGCCGCGCATACCTCAAGGTTCCGCGAGTCCCTCCGCGCAAGCCCGCCGCGGCTCTAGGCCAGTGATGGAGGATGAGGCAGAGCATCCGGTGGACTCCGCCGTATTCGACCGGTTGCAGTTGCTGGCTGGAAACATCATAGAGGGGCCGGCTATTATCGAGGAGCCTGCCTCCTCCACCTTTCTCGGCACGGGCGATCGGGCCACGGTCAACGAGTACGGTCATCTTGTAATCGGTTTGGGGGCCAAATGAGCACCACTACCGCAGCAACCACCGTAGCAGAAACCAAGCCCACGGGGGCCGACGCCATCACCGCTGAGATTGTTCGCAACGGCGTGGTCGCCATCACCGACGAGATGAAGACCAACCTGATGCGCACCGCCTACAACATGATTGTGTACGAGGCGCTGGACTTCACCGTGGGCCTGTTCGATGCCAAGGGGAACACCATCTCCATCGGCCTAGGCCTGCCTATGTTCATCCGAGGCCTGTCTGATGCCATCAAGGCCAAGCTGGAGTTCTACGGCCCCGACGGCATTAGCCCCGGCGACATCCTCCTCACCAACGACTCCTACATCATGGGCAGCCACCTGAACCACATGATTTTCACCGTCCCCATCTTCTGGGAAGGCGAAATCGTGGCCTTCTCCTCCTCCATGGCCCACTGGCAGGATGTCGGCGGGGTACTCGGAGGGGCCACTCGCGACATCTACTCCGAGGGTCTTCAGCTCCCCATCGTCAAGATTTACAAGGAAGGTCAGCAGGACCGCGAGCTAACCGACATCATCTGCTCCAACGTCCGCTTCCCCGACTTGGCGATGGGCGATTTCCGCGCTCAGGTGGCATCCATCAAGACCGGAGAGCGCCGCTTCACCGAGTTGCTGCAACGCTACGGCAAGGATGCCGTCTTGGGCAGCATCGACCGCATCTACGACCAGAGCGAGCGCCTTGCCAGATCCGGAGTCAGCGGCATACCCGACGGCGTGTACGAGGCCGAGTCGTTCATGGACGACGACGGAGTCTCCATCGGCAGGCATATCCCCATACATGTCAAGATCATCGTCGATGGCGAGAACATGACCATCGACCTCAGCGGGGTCAGTGGTCAGGTGGGAGGCTTCTACAATTCGGGAGCGACCGCTGGGCGTTCGGCGGCTGAGGTGGCCTTTAAGTGCATCACCAGCCCCCTCTGGCTGCCCATCAACCAAGGCTCTTTCCGGCCCCTCAACGTGGTGTTGCCACCGGGCCGGGTCATCAGCGCCACCAAACCCGCTGCCACCCGCTGGTGGATGACCATCCCCATGACCGTGGTCGACACCATCTTCAAGGCCATGGCCCTAGCGGTGCCCGATCGCACCATCGCCGGGCACCATGCCGACTTGGTTTCCGCCAACACCTACGGCACGGACCCGCGCAACGGACGTTTCTTCTTTGGCCTCATCGGCCCAGCTGGTGGCGGATTCGGGGCCAAGCACAACGAGGACGGCATGAGCGCCACCATCTGCATCAACGACGGCGACACCCACAACGGTCCAGTGGAGGCCAGCGAAGCCAAGTCGCCTCTAATCGTGCGCGACTACTCCTTGCGCCAAGACTCCGGCGGCGCTGGCCTACAGCGTGGCGGTCTTGGTCTGCGCCGGTCCATTGAGACGATGGCCCCCATTACCTTGAACACGCAAATCGAACGCACCCGGTGCGCCCCATGGGGACTGCTGGGCGGCAAGGATGCGCTGCCAAACGGCATCACCGTAGTCTGGTCTGATGGCAGCACCATGTCCCCCGAGAATAACGGCAAGATGTTCGGCATGGAGCTCGAACCGGGGGACACCTATATTATAGATAGTGGCGGGGGTGGGGGCTTTGGCGACCCCTTGGCCCGGCCCGCCGAGAAGGTGGCCGAGGACGCCCAGCTGGGGTATATATCGGCAGAGTCGGCTAGAAGCGACTATGGCGTCGTCCTTGACGACTCGCTGCAAGTTGACGAGCAGGCTACCGCGGAGCTACGGGACCGAATGAGAGCCGACCGCGCATAGCGCCGCTACCCCGTAGAGGCAGCCAACCAGGGCTGACCAGCCCCTGGTTGGGCACAAAGAGGGGGGTCGGCTGCCCCTATTTGAAATGCACCAGCACCCGCTCGGTGAGCAGGCGCAGGCACTTCAACTGGTGTTCGTAAGGGATGCGTCGGCCGAAGTTGATTTCGTAGACAATCTTGCTCAGGCCCAACTCTTCGATGAGTCCCTGTAGACGCTCGGCGACAGACTCCGGGGTGCCGTAGAGCACCTTGTCCCGCAGCCAGTCGTCGTAGGTCATGGACATGATTTGGGCCGCCTCGTCGCGCCAGTTGCCAGTGGTGCCCTGTCGCGAAGCGCTGCCAGCCACCCGCTCGCCCAGCCGCATGATGGAGCTGGCCGTACTCTCCATAGGCTCGTTGTAGGCCTCTTCCTCTGTTTCCGCCACGTATACTGGCACACGCAGCCCAATGGAGCCATCTCCCTCGTGCCCGGCCTCTCGCCAAGCGCGACGGTACTCCGCCATGTAAGGGGCCAAGTCCCTTAGCGCAAAGGCCCGCGACGGGTTGACGATTATCGGGTAGCCCATGCGCCCCACAATGGGGAAGGTCTCGGCCGACGTCGCTCCGATGCTGATGGGGGGATGTGGCTTCTGGAAGGGCTTGGGTGTCACCCTGAGGGTATCGCAGTGGTAGTGTTCCCCCTCGAAGGAGAACTCATCCATGGTCCATGCCTTGATGATGACCTCTAAATACTCCTCGAACCGCCCACGGCTTTCCAGGTAGGGCGAGTTGAAAGCATCGTGGTGGTCTGGGAACGTGCCTCGCCCAATGCCAAAGTCCAGCCTGCCTTGGCTGATGTGGTCCAATGTCGCCCCATCTTCGGCGAACCGCAGTGGGTTGCCCAGAGGGAGACATAAGACCCCCATTCCGATCCGCACCTTCTGAGTACGGGCGGCGATAGCCGCAGCTACTGCGATGGGCGACGACAGTACGCTGACAGGGGAGAAATGGTATTCAGGGAGCCAGACTGCGTCGACACCGAGGTTCTCCGCTTCATCCACTAATGCGAAGGACTGTGCGAACGCCTCTTGATCGCTCAGCCCTCCCGCGTACGGAAATTCCACGAAAAGTCCGAAGTCCATGCTCCACTCCTCGGCACCCTAACAGGCACCGCATCTCCCAAGGCCACAAAATACACCGCGCAGTTTAGCCGAGTTTGCCCCAGAAAGCATCCCACACGAGCATCTGCCTGTTTCCGTCGCATTATATAGCTGAATCTTACGTAAAGACTATGGTATCGTGCGAAATCCTATGCTATAAAGGCGCATCCCCATTGCAGGGCTAGGATTCGAACCTCAATCACTGGTGTTTACGCTAAACGCTGCTAGAGGAGGGCTCGGAAATGATATGGCGCCTGAAGTTTCGCACAATGCTCTTCCCCGGAATTCTACTCATCATCGTGGCAATGATCATTGCCTGCGGAGAGGAGGCAACTGCCACCCCCGCCCCTACTGAATCCGCAACCACCGCTGCCGCAGCAACGACTGCTCCAGTGACTGCCGCGATAGCGGCACCCGCTTCGATAACCGCAGCCACCACGGTCGCGACCGTCGCCCCCGCTAGCACACCCGCGGCCACCGCTACGCCAGCCGCTCCTCCTCCCACGGCGATGGCGGAAGGCACCTTCGACTTCTCTGTACCTGAAATGGGCCCTCCCAACTTCGGCCTCTCCATCCAGGACTATCAGCCCCAGAAGACCGATAGCATCACCACCCACGAGGCCATGTTCGCCACTGGCCCCGATGGTCTCGTAGTGCCCCGCCTCGTCACCGACTGGGATGTGGATGCCGCTGGTCTCGTCTACACGTTCCACCTGCGTCCAGGCGTTCCCTGGCACACGAACTACGGCGACTGGGGAGAGTTCGACGCCGACGACTTCATGTACACCTGGCGGGACGTAGCCACTCCCGGGGCGCCGCACCCCATCGCTGGGGGATCGCGCCGCACTTTCACCTGCTCTGAGTGTGAGATGGTCAAGCTCGACTCGCACACGGTCCAACTCACACGCCCCACGCCGAGCATTGAGATCACTTGGCACAGCCGCATGCCGGTGGGCGCTTCCCTCTCCATGCACAGCAAGAAGCACTACGATGCGGTGGGCGTGGAGCAGGACAACCTGGAATCCGTCGGCACCGGGCCTTGGATGTTAACCAGCGCGACCAGTGGCGTGGACCGAAGATTTGAGGCTGTCTCGGACCACTGGAACCACAGCCCCGAGTTCGCCGAGATGATTTGGCATGAGATACAGGAGGAGTCGACTAGGCTGGCCAACTTCCTATCGGGCCAGATTGATACTGGCTCCTTCACCTTAGAGTCCATTCAGGCCATCAGGGGCGAAGACCGGGACGATATAAAATTTATGAGCTTCCCCGGCGCGGTGGGCGTCTATCTGACCCTGCTGGGCCAGCAGTACTACACAGACCACCCCCACCACCTGCCCGACTCCAACGGCGACATACGCGTACCCATAGACGACAATGCCTTTGATTGCTCCTTCCCCTGGGTCTCCTGTGTTGCGGACACTGGCAGTGCGGAGTGGGATACGGCCCGCAAGGTCCGCCAAGCCATGAACCACGCCATCGACCGGCAGAAGCTGATCAACAACCTAGCCTTCGGCGAAGGCCAACCGCTTTACCACATCTGGTTTACTGGCCACCACAGCCGTATGAAGCAGTTTGGCCTGGACGAGCTGACCTTCGAGTACGATGTCGGCAAGGCCCAGCAGCTACTGTCCGATGCCGGATATCCCGACGGCTTTGAAATCGACATGTCCCTCACCCTCCGGCCTACCCCGGGCGCGGTTGAAAACGCTGAGGCCGTCTGCACCATGTGGCTGGAAGTTGGCATACGGTGCAATCTGCAAAACAGGCCCTTCTCCGAGTTCCGGCCTACCCTGGTAAGCCGTTCCGCCAAGGGGGTTAACAGCCAGGCTAGCGTCGCCACCTTTGAGCCGCTGCGCACCATGCAAATCCTTTTCAACTCCACGAACTCCATCAACTTCGGCCTAGAGCACCCCGACTGGCAGGCCATGATGGAGGATGCCTTGGCGACCTTTGATGAGGAGGAGAGATGGGAAAAGCAGGCCGGGTTGGCCCGCTGGCTCCACGAGCACTCCCTCACCATTGTGACCTACGAGGCCAACCAAGTGTTCCCCGTGGGGCCTGAAATCGACCCTTGGCAGCCTATGGCCGGCACGTTGGACTGGCTCAGCAACTTTGAGTACGTGACACATCGGCAGTAGGCCGCAAGAGCGGAGCTTCCAGTCTTCAAAGCGAAAGGCGTCCTGGGGTACCCGGGATGCCTGTCGCTTTCGGGTAGTTAGTAGCAATTGGCGAATAGCGTTGGCAGAATGCATGCCTTTGTGCTATAAAGGCGCATCCGCTAACCGTAGTCTGTAAATTCGAACCTCAATCACTGGTGGTTTTACCGAACACGCTGGAGGAGGTCTCGGAAATGCTGAAGCACCTGAAGTTTCACACTATCTTCCCCGCAGTTCTCCTTATCATTCTCGCAATGATCATTGCCTGCGGAGAGGAGGCAACGGAAGTTCCTGCTCCGACGGCAGCACCCACAGATGCCCCAACGGTAGCTACGGCAGCACCAGCAGCGGTAACTCAAGCCCCAGCGGTAGCTACCGCAGCACCGGTCGCGGCGACTGTTGCCCCGGCAGCCACACCCAGCGCCGCCCCGGCCCCGGCCGATACTCCGACTCCAGCCATGATGGTGCAGGAAGGCACATTCGACTTCTCGGTCCCTGAGATGGGGCCGCCCAACTTTGGCCTGTCCATCCAGGACTACCAGCCTCAGAAGACCGACGGTGTCACTACCCACGAGGCTATGTTTGGCACCGATGCTGACAACAATGTTGTGGTCCCGCGTCTGGTGGCCGAGTGGGAAGTAGACCCCGCAGGATTGGTATACACCTTCCACCTTCGTCAAGGAGTTCCCTGGCACACCAACCATGGCGATTGGGGTGATTTCGACGCCGACGACTTCATATACACTTGGCAGGATGTAGCCACTCCAGGCGCTCCGCACCCCATAGCCGGAGGGTCCCGACGTACCTTCACGTGCGAAGAATGCGAGATGGTCGCAATTGATTCTCACACCGTGCAGCTCACGCGCGCCGTGCCGACAATCCAGATTACCTGGCACAGCCGGATGCCCGTAGGCGCCTCGCTGTCCATGCACAGCAAAAAACATTACGACGCTGTGGGCGCGGAACAGGACAACCTCGAATCCGTGGGCACCGGCCCGTGGATGCTAACTAGTGCCACCACTGGAGTCGACCGCAGGTTCCAAGCTCTGAAGGGTCACTGGAACAAGGACCCGGAGTTTGCCGAAATGATTTGGCACGAGATCCGCGAGGAATCCACCCGCCTAGGCAACTTCTTGGTAGGCTCAATCGACACCGGTTCCTTCACCTTGGAGTCCATCCAGGCAATCAGGAACGAAAACCGCGATGACTTCAAATACATGACCTTCCCCGGGGCCATCGGGTTGTACCTGAACCTGCTGGGACAGCAGTACTACACAGACCACCCTCACCACCAACCGAATGCGGAGGGGGACATCAGGGTCCCCTTGGACGACAACGCTTTTGACTGCTCCTTCCCGTGGGTGTCATGTGAGCGGGACACCACCACTGAAGAGTGGGACAAGGCGCGTAAGGTACGCCAAGCCATGAACCACGCCATCGACCGGCAAAAGCTGGTCAACAACCTCGCCTTCGGCGAGGGCCAGCCCCTCTTCCATATCTGGTGGCCCAGTCATGAGCAGCGCATGATTGAATACGGGCTGGATCAGCTGACCTTCGATTACGACCCAGAATTGGCGAAGCAATTGCTGGTAGAGGCCGGTTATCCCGATGGCTTCGAAATAGACATGGCCCTCACCGTCCGACCATCCCCTGGCGCGGTTGAAAACGGCGAAGCGGTTTGCACCATGTGGTTGCAAGTGGACATCAGGTGCAATTCGCAAGTCCGCCCCTTCTCCGAGTTCCGGCCGACACTGGTGAGCCGGGCCGCCAAGGGCGCCAGTACTCAGGCTACTGTTTCCACTTTCGAGCCGCTGCGCACGATGCAGATACTGTTCAATTCTACCAACTCCATCAACTTCGGCTTGGAGCACCCGGATTGGCAGGACATGATGGACGATGCGCTGGCCACGGTCGATGAAGACGAGCGTTGGAGGAAGCAGGGGGCGATGACGGCTTGGCTGCATGAGCACGCTATGACCATCGTCACCTACAGCGCCAACCAGGTGTTTCCTTTGGGGCCCGAGATAGACGCTTGGAAGCCGATGTCGGGGACCTACGACTGGCTCAGCAACTTCGAGTACGTGCCACATCGCCAGTAAGATGCTGAAATAGTCAAGCTTGCCGGCTCAGAAGCGAAGAAGCGCCCCGGTAGTCGCCGGGGCGCTTCTTGTGCGGTCTGCACCGCCTCGTATGCGTGCGTGCGGCCCACATGCCCACAGACCCGCCATTGGCAGAGTGCAAGGCAGTGTGCTATAAGGGCGCAACTCAATCGCAGGCGTGCGTTGGGGTCCTAGCTTACTGGTGGTTTGCCTAAATAGTCTGGAGGAGGCTTTGTCTATGCCAAGAATCGCGAAGTCGCATAAGCTTCTGTTACCCGGAATACTCATTATTCTGTTAGCCCTGATCATCGCGTGCGGAGAAGAGGCAACCCAGGCGCCCGCGCCCACCGATGCGCCTGCGCCTGCTGCCACGGCAGCGGCCACTGCCACAGCTGCTCCGGCAGTAGAGGCAACTCAGGCCCCAGCGGCTGCTACTGCAGCGCCTGCGGCAGCAGCAACCGTCGCCCCAGCAGCCACACCTTCGGCAGCTCCTGCCTCCGCCGAGACGCCTGCGCCGTCCATGATGGAGCAGACGGGCACTTTCGACCACTCGGTGCCTGAAATGGGGCCGCCCAACTTCGGGCTGTCCATTCAGGACTACCAGCCCCAAAAGACCGACGGTGTTACCACTCACGAGGCCATGTTCGGCACAGCCACCGACAGCAACGTGGTCGTTCCCCGGCTTGTCACTGAGTGGAACGTCGACCCCACCGGCCTGATTTACACCTTCCATCTGCGCCAGGGAGTGCCATGGCACGACCATCTCGGCGATTGGGGAGAATTCAACGCCGACGACTTCATCTTCACTTGGCAGGACGTTGCCGTACCGGGAGCGCCTCATCCCATCGCCGGTGGCTCCCGCCGCACCTTCACCTGTGAAGGATGCGAGATGACGAAGCTGGATGACTATACGGTGCAGGTTACGCGGCCCACCCCCACCATTCAAGTCACGTGGCACAGCCGCATGCCTGTAGGCGCCTCGCTGTCCATGCACAGCAAGAAGCACTATGACGCAAAGGGCACAGAACAGGCGAATCTAGAGTCAGTGGGCACTGGGCCTTGGATACTCACCTCTGCCACCAGTGGCGTGGACCGCCGGTTCCAAGCAGTGCAGGACCACTGGAACAAGAGTCCTGAATTTGCCGAAATGATCTGGCACGAGATCCGCGAGGAGTCCACCCGATTGGCTAACTTCCTCGGTGGCCAGATTGATACCGGTTCCTTCACCTTGGAGTCCATCGAAGCCATCAGGGGTGAGGACCGGGACGACATCAAGTTCATGAGCTTCCCCGGAGCGGTGGGCGTGTACATCAACCTCTTGGGACAGCAGTACTACACAGATCACCCCCACCATCACCCTGATTCTAACGGCGATATTAGAATCCCCCTCGCGGACAACGCCTTTGACTGTTCATTCGCTTGGGTGTCCTGCGACCGAGAGACTTCCAGCGAAGAATGGGACACGGCTCGTAAAGTACGGCGTGCCATGAACCACGCCATTGACCGTCAGAAGCTGGTGAACAACCTAGCTTTCGGTGAGGGTCAGCCGCTGTACCACCAGTGGTGGAACGCTCATGAAGTGCGGATGCAGCAGAACGGGATGGCCGACCTGACCTTCGAATACGACCCTGCGTTGGCTAGGCAATTGCTGGACGAGGCCGGTTACCCGGATGGCTTCGAGATCGACATGGCCCTCACAGTCCGGCCCTCGCCCGGCGCCGTAGAAAACGGAGAGGCAGTCTGCACCATGTGGCTGGAGGTCGGGATAGAGTGCCAGATAGCCAACCGTCCCTTCTCTGAGTTCCGGCCGACTCTGGTGAGCCGGGCAGCCAAGGGCGCCAACACCCAAGCCAGCGTCTCTACCTTCGAGCCGCTGCGTACAATGCAAATCCTGTTCAACTCCACCAACTCCATCAACTTCGGATTGGAGCATCCAGAATGGCAGGCGTTGATGGACGATGCCTTGGCTACGGTGGATGAGGATGCGCGATGGGAGGCGCAGGCGAATATGTCAAGGTGGCTCCATGAGCATGCAATGACAATCGTTACATACAGTGCCAACAATGTGTTCCCAGTGGGCCCCGAGATTGATCCTTGGGACCCCATGGCTGGCACCTACGACTGGCTGAGCAACTTCGAGTACGTGCCCCACCGCCAGTAAGAGGCGAGGGTATACCGCTGAGTCCTGAAACGCAGAAGAGGCGCTCCGGGAGCCCCCAGGGCGCCTCTTCATGCGGCGCAGTATCGCCACATGCCCTAACTACAGGAAATTTCATTATCTGGAGTATGAAAATTGTCTGAGATACGTGTCGTCAAGCCTGAAGAGCGCGAGGTGGAGATATCGTCGGGGGCCATGACCCGGCTGGCGGGAGTGTCCGCTGTCTGGGAGGCGCCGAGGGCATCCACCTCGCCATCGCCACCATACCCGCCGGGTGCAGTTCCAGCCCCCATCACCATATCAATTGCGAGTCCGCCATCTACATTACCAAGGGCCGAGGGCGGTTTCTCGTTGGTGACGGGCTCTCCACCGCCCTCCAGTTTCAGGCAGGCGACTTTATCTACGTGCCCCAGTGGTCCCTGCACCAGCCCGTTAACGCCGGGGACCAGACCGTCGAGATGATAGTAGCTCGCAAGACCCCCGTCGAAATCGTCGAGGAGTACACCGGAACCCGTGCTGCCCAGCCTGCCTCAGCTTAGCTGGCCAGCCAAATGCGGGCTTAGATAGGGCGCAATTGGGCTAACGCCTGACGAGGCTGGCGCGGGGTCCCTACGCCATCTCGTGCCATTGGGCCATGTGCTGGCGGTGAGTCTCCAAGTAGGCGCCTGGCTGGAAATGGGTGTCGTAGAAATCAAGGTCTATGTGCTGCGCCTGCACATAGGGGCCAGCCACCATGGTCGGGATGGTGCCGGGGAAACGCCCGTAGGTGTCATAGATGTATTGGGCTACTTCCCCTAGGCATTCGATGAACTCCTCGCTGTAACGCACCACGCTGCCCTTCACCTCGTCGGTGCGGGCAAAGGCCCCCTCGGTCTTCGGGTCGTAGGTGCCACCCTCGCCGAACATCTTGGTCACCAGTTCACGGGCTGCCGTGCGCATGTCGGGGTAGTGGGGCGGGCACATGGTCTCGAACTGGCCATCCAGCCCTACCGGGTTGGGCCCGGTGTAGCGGTCGTCACGCACAAAGCGGAAGCCCATGCCCGGCACTCCATCGTCGGCGTAAGCTCCCATTGCGCTGAGGCCGTTGATGCCGGTGTACAACCAGCCTCCCAGTCCCATGGCTTGCATCGACAACACCGCGTTGTGCCCCATGATGGAAGTGGAGGTGTTGGCCGCGAGGGACAGGTTGTACTCCATGGACGTAATTGACGCTTGCTTCGTCGTGGATAGCATTCCCGAGCGTATGTAGGGCTCCAGATTCCCTGCTAGCCGTCCCGCCATGTCGTCCCATATCTGGTAGTGGTTCATCAGGCTTAATGTCAGGATTTGCAGGAAGTACTCCGAAAGGTCGGCCACTGGCATGAGCAACGTCGAGCCTGGAAAGTTGGCGTTCCACAGGTTGTGCTCGTGCAGGTGCGGCGCTTCCCTTGGCAGTTCCAGTCGCTTGTCCGAAATCTTGCTGGTCGTATCCCGGAGCTGCTGGGTGATGGCCCGTAGGTCGCCCGTGCCCTGCGAGGGCTGGCTCACTGCCGGAGGCAGGTCCGCGGCGTGCGTCATGTAGATTCCGTCGTCGTCGGTATAGAAGAGTTGCAGGCTGCCCACCCTAGTGGGGTAGGTGTGCCCGCTGAACCGCAGCGTGTAGCTGGGGTAGGCGTTCGGCGAGGAGGTCGAATAAGGGACACCAAAGTGCCAGCCCGTCACCCCCGTGGCGGCGCAAATCAGAATTGCCTGCTCCGTCTCCGATAGCGGCAGAGGCTCGTGCTGCGACTTGAAGGTCAGAGGTCCGCCCGGCACCTCCATTCCCATAGCAAAGCGACGCGCACGCCGCCCCGTCAGCGCCTCTCCCAGCGGGAAGTCCCACACCTGTCGAAAAAAGCCTTCCTGTTCAGAGAATGTCTCAGCCATGGCGAACCTCCCAAGTGCAGCATACGGCAGCAAGCTACCGAGAGTAGTGTGAGATGTCAAGACGGCATCGTGGGGCCACAGAGCCGTTCCACCATACTAGGCTTGCCAATCACATCCGGCCTCACCGTGGTAACGCGCAATGTACGCAACTTCCAACCGCGGGAGTCCACGTCATTGACCCTTCCCTTGGACCTCTGGCCGGAACAACTCAGGCAGAGCCTCTTTAGACGCTCGAATCGAATGCACGTCGCAAGCTATGGCAGAGGAGTGCGTCAAAGGCCAGCCCGATACTTGCTAGGAATGGTCTGAACAACTCGGTTATACCGGCGCGACTGCTTGTGTAAGCAACCCCCAATGACATCCGCCCGTTGACCCCGGCCTCGCTTCCGCCTGTCCTCCGCATAAGGCAGGGCCCCCCTCGCCTGCGTCTAGCCTCACCCCGGCCCCGGGCCCAAATCAAGAGGGAACCGCCACCGGAGGGTTCGACGGTGTCCCAGATATGGATCGGATACAACGACGCTATAATGTCACAGGCATCAGCTACGAAAACGCAAAAAATCGTGTATCCTGTGTCAGCCCCTTGACTACAGCAAAGCTGACGCGTAGCTGCGCTGATCCAAATCCCGGTGTAATAATGTACATACAGTTTACAATGGATATAGTGCGAGAAGTAAACGAGAGATGCAAAAAAGTAGCACGGGAACACCATAAATGCGACAAAAATGCAGTCCTCAGAGGCTCGCGGTGTCGGTTGTCATGCCAAGACCTCCGGCAAAGCGCCAAGGGACTTGAGCAGAGGTTCCCTGGGATACCTTTCACCGCAGCCCCATCCAAAACCCCCAGCACTAGGAGGCCCCATGGCAGTAACCCGCGTAACCATCGATTCCCACGAACCGTTTGCCGAAGGTCGGTCGTTTGGCGCGGTGGGCGCGTATGAGCTGCTCGGCGGTACCCTGGAGTTCGCCGTTGACCCCAACGACGAGGACAACTCCCGCATCACCGACATCGAGTTGGCCCCGCGCAATCCTTCCGGGCTGGTGGAATTCAGCTCCAACTTCCGCCTGTTGAGGCCAGTCGACCCTGTCAGAGGCAATCGGCGCCTCCTGCTGGACGTTCCCAACCGTGGCCGTGGCCCCATCCTGCGTAACTTCAACGACGCTCCCGACGTGCCTGCGGATAAGCCTCTGCAGCCGGGCAACGGCTTTCTCATGCATCAGGGATTCACAATAGTCTGGTGTGGCTGGCAGCACGATTCCCCCAACGCTCCAGAGGTTCTGCGCCTGAACACCCCCGAAGCAGTGACCTCTGAAGGCCGCGTCAGCGGAAGGCTCATGGTCACATTCCAGAACAACGGCCCCAGTCAGGTGCAATACCTCGCCGACCGCATCCATGTTGCCTATCCTACCAACGACCTGAATGGCCGCGATGCCTTCCTCACGGTGCAGAACTATGAAGACGGCCCAGAGGAAATCGTGCCCCGCAGCGACTGGTCATTTGCCAAGCTGGAGGACGATCAACCCGTCCCGGATGCGTCCCACATATATATGGCCTCCGGCTTCGTTGCGGGCAAGGTTTATCAACTTGTCTACTCCACCACAGGCGCGCCCATTGTCGGCCTAGGCCTGCTGGCCACCCGCGACTGCGCCTCCTTCCTGCGTTACGCCACCGCTGAAGAGGGCAACCCATGCGCTGATGGCCCTGATGCCCAAGGAATCCAGCACGCCTATGCCTTCGGCTCCTCCCAGAGCGGCCGGTTTCTTAGGGACCTGCTCCACCTCGGCCTCAATCTCGACGAGCAGGGGCGCACCGTGTTCGACGGCCTCATACCCCACGTGGCCGGGGCCAAGCATGGCGAGTTCAATCACCGCTTTGCCCAGCCCTCCAGCCAAGCCAGCCGCAGCCCCAATAGCCTCTTCCCGTACAGCGACCTGCCACAGACGGATACTGAGACCGGGCGCACAGACGGCGTGCAGGCGCGTCTCGCCGAGAGGGGGGCGCTGCCCAAAGTCATCTACACCTACACCTCCTCGGAGTACTGGGCTGGAGGCGGTTGCCTGACACACGTTGACCTAGAAGGCACACGAGACCTGGAAGTGCCACCCTCGGTGCGCATCTACCAATTCGGCCGGGTGCAACACCCGCTGCCGTCGCCCGAATTGCGACAGTTCGACCCAGGCAACGGTGCCCACGGTCAACACTACTTCAACACCGTCGACTACCGGCCGCTACTCCGCGCAGCCCTCGTGTCCCTCGATCGCTGGGTCACCACTGGCAAGCCTGCGCCTCCCAGCAAGCACCCCCACCTCGTCGATGGCACCGCCGTCCCGCCGGAGCAGACGACTTCGACCTTCTCGTCCATACCGGGCGTCACCTTCCCCCGCGCCTTCCGGCAGTTCACGCGTCTGGATTTCGGCCCTCACCAAGGCGTGGCCACCAACCATCCACCGAAAATCGGCGTACCCTATCCCAACCTCGTGCCAGCCGTGGACAAAGACGGCAACGAGATGTGCGGTCTCATCATGCCCCAAGCAGCAGTGCCTCTAGCCACCTACACCGGATGGAATACCCGTGATGCTGCCATAGGCGGCGAAGGACATATCCTCTCTTCAGGCGGTGCCACCGGTGGCACCCTCGCAGGCTCCACAATACCCTTCGCCGCCACCAAGGCCGATCGAGCGGCGACAGGCGACCCCAGGCTCTCCATCGAAGAGCGCTACCCATCCAAAGAAGCCTACCTCCAACTGGTGCAAGCCGAAGCCGAGAGAATGGTCGCTGAAGGCTACCTGCTGACAGAAGACCTCGACACCATCCAACAGCAGGCAGCCAACCTCTACGAGCAAATTGCAACTAAGGTCAGGGAACCCCAGCTAGCGGATGATTAATGGCTGGGCAAGAGCGTGGTCTGAAGTTGAACGCGGATTTTGACTCCAAGCTTAGGATTCCATCCGTCAGAGATACCCATGATGGAACGGCGTAGGCCGCGAGAAAGGTCCTAGGCGGCCAGACGGATGCTAACATAAGTTCGACGAACTCCTGCGGCTCCTCCTGCGCGTGCGGTTTGTCGAACTCCTCTACAACCGCTCAAAAACCCGCTTTTTAGCCACGAGAACGGCTTTCAGCGAAACGGTTATCACTCTAACAATCGAATGGAGACACATATGACTTCACAAGAAAGACTGGCCGATCTGTATAGTTCGGCAATTACAGAATTGAGTCTAGTCTCCCACTATGAAGAGGAAAAGCAGACCCACGCGCTCAGAGCGCAAGCTTACGCCACCCTGTACTTAGCGGAAATGGTGGAAAGCAAACTAGCAACGATAGAGACGGCCCTGACTTCCACTGGAGTCAGATTGAACCAGTAGCAGGTTTCCTTTGCCAACGCTACCGTGCCACGTAGACAGCATGATTTTCGAGACTTTTAGCTTACCAGACTGCGGTCTCTACACCCTCCGACAGGCTATCGGACGCATCGAACAGTTTACAAAGGGAGTGACATTCCCTCATTACCAAGGAAATGATATGCTGCGGGCTGCAGTGGAACGGCAATTCGAGATAATAGGGAGGCCCTGAACCGCCTCCCCAATCGAGGCCCTGACCTGATCGCCAATTTGAGTGACGTCCTAGGGTAATCGGTTTCGCAACCAGTTAATTCATGGTTACTTTGTAGTGGATGACCAGATACTATGGGATGTGCTCCAAGGCAATCTTCCTACTTTGCGTAACGAAATAGACGCCCTCTTACAAGAATAGTGACTACGCTCAGGGTACGCGAACTCCATGACTGACCCAACCCCTCAACCCCTCGCCTCCGCCGCTCGCCGCGTCCTGCAGAACGTGGAACGCGTCATTGTGGGTAAGGCAGACGTGGTAGAGCTCATGCTGGTCGCGCTGCTGTGCGAGGGGCATGTTCTCATTGAGGACGTGCCGGGAATTGGCAAGACCATGCTGGCCCGCTCCATTGCTCGTTCCTTGGATTGCACCTTCCGGCGTGTGCAGTGCACGCCCGACCTGCTGCCCGCCGATATCACCGGGACCTACGTGTACAACCAGCGGACCTCTGACTTCGAGTTCCGCGCTGGGCCCATCTTCACACAAGTGTTGTTGGCCGACGAAATTAACCGCGCCACGCCCCGCACTCAGTCCGCTCTGCTGGAGGCCATGGAGGAGCGGCAGGTCACTACCGAGGGCGACACTCGCCCTCTCCCACGCCCCTTCGTGGTTCTGGCCACCCAAAACCCCATTGAGCTTGAGGGCACCTTCCCCTTGCCCGAAGCGCAACTGGACCGTTTCTTGCTGCGGGTGCGCATGGGATACCCTACCGAGGAGGACGACCGTACCATTCTCGACCGGTTTGCCGAGGGCAGCCCCTTGGACGACCTGCCAGCCGTTCTGCACGCCGATGACCTGCTGCGCCTCCAGCAGGAATGCCGGCAAGTGCGGGTCGAAGACAGCTTGCGCCAGTACATCATCGCGCTGATTCATGCCACGCGGGAGCACGAACAGGTGGAACTCGGAGGCAGCCCACGGGCCATGCTGGCACTGTTCCGATCGACCCAAGCCTTGGCTGCCGTGCGAGGCCTCGGATACGTGTTGCCCGACCACGTCAAATACATGGTGCCCTACGTCCTGGAGCACCGTCTGATGCTGCGCACCCAAAGCCACCTGCGGGGCTTGGCAACGTCTCAAGTGCTGCGGGAGGTGGTGGACTCGGTGGCAGCGCCAGTGGAGCCCATAGCAACTGAGCGTGTGGGGTCAGTGCAGTCGATGGAACCTAGTCCTGCGGCTGGGCCAGAGGAGGGCGCCCCTACCACGGGTGAGCCAGTGTGCTAGGGGGTTACTGGCTGCTGATCACTGTCGCCTTGGTGGTCGTTGCCGGCCTGCTGCAGCAGACGCCGCTGCTTCTCATCGCCCTGCTCTTTTTTCTTACCTCCGGTATCGCCCGGCTCTGGGCGCGCTACTCTCTGTCACGGCTGACTTACTCGCGCCGCCTCAGCAGTTCCAAGGCCTTCTGGGGAGACATCGTCACCCTCGACATCACTATCGCCAACGGCAAGATGCTTCCCCTGCCTTGGGTGTATGTGGAAGAGGAGTTGCCTATGGAGTTGACCGCGATGGCGGGAAACGTCGACGCTTCGGCCAAGGCGGGGCGCCACTCCCTCTCCACCACCCTGTCTCTGGGCTGGTACCACCGGCGCACTCGCCGTTACCCAATGCGTTGCCATACTCGCGGTGTCTTTTCATTCGGACCCACTCTGATCCAGTCCGGCGATCTGTTCGGTTTCTTCCGTAACGAGGCCCGGGAAGACACCACAGACCCTTTGGTTGTATACCCGCCACTGGTGTCTCTGGAGGACTTGGGTATCCCGTCCCGCGACCCCTTTGGAGACCTTCGAGTGCGTCGGCATCTCTTCGAAGACCCGGTGAGAGTCGCCGCCACGCGTGACTACGCTCCCGGCGACCCGCTTAAGCGCATCCACTGGAAGAGCTCGGCCCGCCTTTCGCGGCTTCAGACCCGTACTTTCGACCGCACCACCAGCATCGACCTAGTCCTGTTCCTAGACACGCGCACAATGCAGGTGGCCCATCTCGGACGTGTTTCGCAGCTACTGGAGATGGCGGTCATCACCGCTGCGTCGGTCGCGAATCATGCCTCCTCCAACGGCTACCGTGTGGGCTTGGTGGCCAACGAGCCACGGCACAACGACGACAGGCTCATCAAGCTCCCGCCGTCGCAGCACCCCGACCAGTTGCAGCATGTGCTGGAGTTACTGGCGCAGATCCGCGGATTCCCCTTCCTTCCGATGCCCCAACTGTTGGACCGGGAAGCTCGCGGCCTCTCTTGGGAGGCAACCCTGGTTGTCATAACGGCCGTTCCCGATGAGCCTCTCCTAGCCTCCATCCACCGCTACCGCAGGGCGGGCCGCCGCGTGGCCCTGATCGTGATAGGGGGCGAGCCTCCAAGCCGTGATGGCCGCCTGCCCACTTACCACGTCTCCGATGAGGTGCCGTGGCGCGACTTGGAGTCCATAAGGCTGCAGTACGCAAGCGGAGGGCCGGTGTGAGCCAGCCCGAAGCCCCATCGACCATTGCCATCCTGCGCTTCCTAGCCCTACGCCAACTGTTGCCTTGGCTGGTCGTGCTTATGGAGTCGCTATGGCTCTACCCTTGGATGCTCTTCACCAGTCGGTGGGATGCCTTGGGATGGAGCGACCCGCCCCTCAGCCTCGGCTCCGCCGTAGCCTTGACGTTGGCGGCTCAGGCCGCCTCGGCCCTAGGATTGGCGGGCAACTGGACGCTGAACACCTTGCGGACCATGATGCTGCCCTCTTTGGCCCTGCTGCTCTTGGTCATCACTCTCCTCGAGATTGGCAGCGGGTTGGCCTTCGGGTCCAGTGGATGGCTCGACCACACAGTCAACCACGTCTCACCGCTGCTGGGGGGTCTCGGTTTCGGCGTGCTGTTGATGTGGCGCGGCATCTCCGTAGGCCGAGACCCAACCCTCTTCGACGGCTTGTACGGGCGGTTCACCATCGGCCTCATCAGCTTGGTGTTCCTCGGCATTCTGTGGGGAGCAGTCGCCGCGGAAGACGAGCTGCGCCAAGTGTTCTCCACCATAGGTATCTATGCGCTGGCCTTCTTCGCGACCGGCCTGCTGGCCCTAGGAGTCGCTAACCTGCACCTCATACGTGGCAGGGCTCTGCGCAGTGGCGAGAGCTTCAACCTTCTGGACCGGCGTTGGCTCATCACCTTAGTAGGCGCCGTTCTTGTCATCGGCCTGCTCGCCTTGGGCGCGGTCAGCATCTTCTCGCTACAGGTGGTGGAATTCTTCACCGGCCTGCTGGGTGCCGCAGCCAACGCCCTGCTGACCGCTTTCTTGTATGGCATCATCCTGCCCCTGACCGCCGTGGCGAGCATCCTGATTTACCTCTTCGACTTCCTGTTCAGTTGGATTGGCTCCGGCGAGCCACCGCCACCGCCCAACCTCGAACTGTTCCAGAGCGTAGAAGGGGCCGTCGACGAGGAATCGGGCCAGGGCTTCCCTCGCGGGGCAATCCTTGCCCTCAAATGGGGTCTGTTGGTTTTGGGCGTCGTCGCTGCCGTGGCCTTGTTGGCCTTCGCTCTGTTCCGCCAGCGACGGGCCTCGGCCGAGTCAGAGGATGTGGAGGAGTTCAGCGAGTACTTCTGGTCGTGGCAGGCCCTCAAGTCCGACCTGCTGGCCATCCTGTATGCTTTGCTGGGACGCTTTCTGGGACGACGGGGAGCCCGCGGCGCGACCACTTCCCCGCCACCTGCTGCCATCGCCCCCGACGACGCGCCGCAACTCTTCTCTATTCACGAGATATACCGGGGTCTGCTATGGGAAGGCCGCATGGCTGGCGTAGACCGACGCCCGCCGGAAACGCCCTATGAGTACCAGAGCCGCCTGACCGCCCAAGTCGGGTCATCCTCTTTGGAGCTGAACGCAATCACCGTGGCCTATGTAGCCGCCCGCTACGGAGGCGCATCCATCGCTGGCCAACGTCTGGCCGAACTTAACCGCCTCTGGCGTCGCCTCCGCGCGTCCCTGCGTACGCCCCCAAGCTTCACAACACCCGATGCAGGCCCTGAATCGGGCTAACCAGCGTCACCGCTGCGCTCCATGAGTTCAGCCCACCGGTTGTAGAAAGCGCGGTGGTTAATCTCGCTGTACCGGTAGTCACTGGCCCAAGCCATCAACTCCTCGTCGAACCGCTCGTGCCCCAGCCCCATCAGGTTGTTGACAGGTAGGCGTTTGGACACATACCCACGGCTTGTCAGAGTGCATTCCTGCCAGTTGTCCATGTCGTCCTGCTCGAATGCGCCCGAAGGGCCGGTACCGCGCAGCCCGGAGACCCTCAGCGCTTCCTTCACCTCGGCTGGCGCCTCTTTGTCCGCGTATGACCACGACCAAGCCTCAATCTTGCCGGGGCCGCGAGGGTGCCATACTCGGAAGGCCCGGGCGCTGGCGCGGGATACTGCGAAGTTGGGGAATACCGTGCACACAATGGGCTGCACTAGTTTGGAGCGTGGCCCCAAACGCGCCTCCACCTCTTCGCGTATGCTTTGCTCGTAGTCGTCGATGGCGGGCACCGGAGGCTCAGCGGTCTGCCCCGGCGCGATGGTCAGGAGACCGTGCCCGTTGCCCGGAGAAACCATGGTGCCCTCAGCCACCCTTTGCGCACTGGGCGTCCGGGTAAAGCCGGCCATCACCCCAGAGAGATGGGTCCATGGCACATGATAAGAGTCTGCCCCTGAGTTCTCTGCGGAGAACTTCCAGTTGCAAGGGATGATCCACTTATGCACCCCGCCCGCCACCTCTATGCCCCCCTCACGCCGGTCGACAAAGGTGTCCAAGTACCAAGCCATCTCTCCCAAGTAGTCCAGCAGAGGGGGTGCGTTGGCATCAAAGGTGGCAAAGTAGAAACCCTTGTAGCTGTCGAGTTGGGCCACGGGCACTAAACCCCACTTCGACGTGTCAAGTTCGTCGTAGTAGGCCTCTTTGAGGCTGGGAACAGCGATGAGCTTGCCGTCGTTGCCGTAGGTCCACCCGTGATAGGCGCACACAAAGGCCGAGGCATTGCCCAAGTCGGCGCGGCACACTCGGTTGCCACGGTGGCGGCAGACGTTGAGAAAGGCATGCACCTTGCCGTTGCCGTCGCGAGTCACCAACACAGGGTCCTCGCCCATGTAGGTGGAGAAGAAATCGCCCGTCTGCGCTACTTGGCTTTCGTGACATAGAAACAGCCAGCAATGGGCAAAAATCTGCTCCAATTCCTGCTGGTATATCTCCTGGTCGAAGAAGATGTGCCGGTCCACCAACCCTCCGTCGGTGCTGACCATTCCCCTTACGTCGGTGGCCATTGCAGATATCCTCCTTCACGCCGAGCCGGGCGGCCTAGGCTTTCCGTCGGGAACCTTACCACAAGACTGAAAGGTGCGCTTCTATTGCTCCGTCATTCCGGCGCAGGCCGGAGTCCAAGAAGCAGAAGCGTTGGAACTCCGCCTTAGTGAGAGTAGTAGGGTACGGCTTTCCCATGAATCCACTATAATCGCGACTGAAGAGCCTTGTGCGGATGCGCTGGCCGGATACCCCATCTCAAGGAGGTTTCACCATGCAGAAGGGATACAAGGTCATCGACATGGATACGCATATCGGGCCCAGCTTCGACGTGCTATGCGAGTACGTCGACCCTAGCATGCGTTCAAGAGTCCAGGAAATGGACCAGTACCGCCAAGCCAACGGTCGCAACATAGCCGTCGCCCCCTACCAGTGGACCCGCTACGCTGGGCAGAAGCCGCACGAGAAGCCGGAAATCGTGGCAGGCGGCGAGACAGGCTGGAGTCGGCAGAGCCGTGGTACAGGAGGCTACCACCGCGCTCCGCCCCGTCCCGGCGTCGAGGACAAGGATTCCCAAGCACGCCTGCTCGACATGGACCGCGAGGGCCGGGACGTCGACCTGATGTATCCGGGGAACTGGGCTCCGCCCTTGGTAACACTGGACCCTGTGTTGCAACACGCCCTCTACGGTGCCTTCCACCGCTACATCCAGGAATTCTGCAGCGCCGACCCAGACCGCCTCAAGAGCATGGCCCTGCTGCCATGCGGCGACATCCCGTGGTCACTGGCCGAACTCCGCTCACTGGTGGAGGAGAAGTGGCTTGCTGGGGCGTGGCTCATGCTGCCTGAAGACATGCCCATCGACGACCCCGACCTCGACCCCCTCTACGACATCCTGAACGAGTACCGGTTGCCCATCCTCGACCACAGCTTCACATCCGAACCGCCCTTCTGGCCCGGATACCGCGATGTGTGGGACAACCCGGTGATGGTTCGTACCGCGTCCCATCCTTGGCGCGCCGCCCGCTGGCTAACCTACCTCATCATCGGGCGCGTGTTCGACCGCTTCCCCAACCTCAACGCCGCCGTAGCCGAGGTGGGCCACGGCTGGCTGCCCCACTGGGTCACACGCCTCGACGCCATGATCGACTACGTGGCCTCGGAAACCGTGCCCGACTTGGAGTACAAGGCCGCCGAGTACGTGAAGATGGGGCGCTTCGTCTGCCCCTGCGAGCACTTCGAGGGCCCGGAGATGACCAAGGCATGCTACAACTTGCTTGGCGAGGAGTGCTGGGCCTTCCAGTCCGACTACCCCCACAAGGAAGCCTGCTTCCCCGAAACCGCCAGCATGATCATCGACTGGCCCATCTGGCAGGAACTAGGCGACCAAGCCCTTCAGAAGCACATGCACGGCAACGCCGAGAGGGTCTTGCGGTTGATGTAACGGGCAGGTATATCTGGAGCGCCAACTTGGGCACAAGGAATGGAGACTCAGACCTTGGCAACACCAGAGAGATAGCGGGAAATCAGCGCACAGTTCCAAGCCCACGCCGAGGTAGAGTTTAGCAAGGGTGACTATCTCCAATCTCGGAAAAGGCATGGGGGGCCATCGCTCACCATTCCAAGGCCGTTTCCCAAGAGCAGGGCTGGTAACGCCAGTCCCATTACGATTTGCGAAAGAGCACACATCGTTTGGTAGAGTTCGCCGCCGGCCCCGACCAATGCGTACGCTATTTTTGGATAATTGAGCGCCTTCATATCAACTTCTATGAAGAACTGCTCTCTGCACGCGAAGTGCGCCTCGCGCTCGACGACACTCATAGGCTGATCGAAGCCTCCAATGTGGCGGAAACGAGATTATGATCCTAGGAAGGACGCGCCATGAACGCGCTAGCCGAGCTCCTGGAACTCCTGTACAGCGCAAGGGACCGTCTGAATACCTTCCAGGCTACCGTTTACCGATGGAGTGATGTGTTGCTCGCTAGGGAGGCTTCGGACTGGTGGGAAAAGGTGCAACGCTCCAAGGCAGGGCGATTCTCGTGGGGAGCAGATGATGGTCCCGGCCCTCTTCCCCCAGTGGACCCGATTCACGAGCGGACAGACCGGCTATGGTTCGAGCCTCCGTCAGCTTGGCGCTACGAGGCAGATCCCAAGGAAGACTTCGGCGGAAGCTTGCCAACTGTACAAACGTATGATGGCCATGCTTCTTGGGGTTATTATCCACGTAGAGGTGTTTGGAGGCAGGTCCACCCCATCCGCGATGATGGGCGTGATATCGCCGACAACCCTGCGCTGCACTCCATGCTAGATCCCTCGGTATTGATACCCGAAGTGCGCTTTGAGGGGATCGAACGCACGCTCGTTGCAGGGCGAAAAGCCATTGTGGTCAGTGGGCGACTTGACGAATCCATTGACGGATCGAACTTCGAGTTGCCTTGGCATGTCGCCGAACAGTGCGAATGGGCTGTCGACGCTGAGTTGGGGATTCTTCTGCGTAGCAGACATTATCTAGAGGGTAAACTATACAGCAACATTGAGATGCAGAACGTAGTATTCGACGAGCCCCTATCCGACGACTTGTTCAGCATTCCCCAGTCATACGGGTATTAGTCGGATGCTCATTCCATCCCATTGGCGGCTTGGAGCTCTGCTGGTCGCTGCCATGGCGGTGTATCTGGGCGTTGCCGCTTGCGGAAACCCCGTTGCGCCGCCAACCGAAGCATTGCTCGTTGAAGATGTCCCACCGGAAGGTTGGACTTTGGCGTCCTCTTATAAGCTTCCCACCCGCGTGGCCTGTCGAGGCGGTACTTCTCCTTGATGAAGCGGTGCTTGCCTCAGACACGACTTCCGACGGCTATGCCACCACAGGGCTGCAAGGAGTCCCGTCGACCAACATGTTGGTCGACGGGACTCAGACGGAAGAATACCTTCCCGACGCCCCCATTCAATGGCCTGAGCCTCTTTCGATGGCCCAAGAGCGAATCCGGTCGGTTTGGATTGAGACTTCGGCAAAACCCACCACGGTGACGGTAAGCCTGTTTCCAAACCTCACCGCCGGCTACATGCCCAGCGAGGACTCGAGTCACCTGCCCGATTTCGGGCAACCAGTCGGTAGTCAAGGTGCTAGTATCATACCGCTATGCAACAGCACACGACCCGACATTGGACTTTGTAACCTGCACCGCGTAGAAAGAAACCCCGAACGGCCCTGCTTGGGCAGTGTCCTTCGCCTTGGAAGGTCCACCAGGTGAGCACTTCATAGTCGTCCGGGGTGACTGGGTCAAACCCGTCTCTCCCGATGACGGCGGCCTCCCTTCCACCACTCTCAATACGGGCACGTGGGCTTTCCCGATAATCTTGTAGCTGGACAAGAAACCGCGACTAAAGGCGCTCTCAGGAGGCCACCAATTGGACGGACTAAGCGAACTCCTCGAACTCATGTATTCCGCCCGCGACCGCGTGACTACGGCCCAAGCCTCTATCTACTGGTGGCGCGACATGCATGCCGTCAACGAGGTTTCGAATCAGAGGGGAAGCAGCTCGCTACTCCGGAGAACAAGCCCAAGTCCCGATTCCAAGTCCAACCCACCCAAGCGCTTCTTCGAACAGACCATGCGTCTGTGGCTGAAAAAGCCTGATTGTCGGCGACAGGAGACCGACCTGGAAGGTGACGACGGACATTCGATTATGGCCAGCAACAATGCTGGCTCGTGGTTCTATCACCCGCAGCAAGGTCTCCGCGTGAACAACATACCGCAAGGCAAGAAGCGGCCCGCGTCCGATGTTTTGGGTCAGTTGGACCCGTCCAGATTGATTCCTGAGGTCCGCATCCAGAGCATCGAACCAGCATCAATCATAGGCCGAAGTGCCATACTGGTTAGGGCGCTACCTAGCCAGAGAACAGGGGCCGAGTTGGAGTTGATCATAGATGGGGAGTACGGCGTTCTCTTGAGCAAGAGGGAGATGGTGCAAGATCAAATCGTCCACAGCAGCGAAGTGACATCTATCACCTTTGACCAGCCGATTCCCGATGACCTCTTCGCCTTCCCGTCTACACCGACGCAGTAAGCTATAATCTTCAAGATCAGCAGGCCCTCCGGGAGACATCTCTTGGAGGCCTCGCTTCGTCTCCCCACTAGCTAGTCCCAGAGGGAGGTTATACATGCCAGCTAGAACAGGACAGCAGTACATTTCAGGTCTCCGTGAGCAGGCTGCCGAAGTGTACATATCCGGCGAGCGGGTGGCGGATGTCACCACTCACCCCTCCCTGTGCAATGGCGCAGCCACCGTGGCCTCCCTCTACGACATGCAGCACCGGGACTCACTCTGCCACGAGATGACCTACACCTCCCCATCTTCGGGCGAGCCCGTGGGCCTCTCCTTCATCACCCCGCGGACCCTGGAAGACCTGCAACGACGCCACACCATGATGTCCCACTGGGCGCAAGCTAGTTGTGGCATGATGGGCCGCAGCCCCGACTTTATGAACGTCACCTTCATGGCCATGGCCGCAGCCAGCGATTACTTCTCCCAGAACAGACCCGAATTCAAGGACAACGTCGAGCGTTACTACGAGTACATCCGCGAGAACGACCTGACCCTAACCCACACCTTGGTGAACCTGCAGCGCGACCGCTCTCCCATGCCCATGCCGTTGCAGGACCGCACCGACGTCGCCCTCAAGGTCATGAAGCAGACCGACTCCGGCATAGTGGTCCGCGGCCCGCGAGTACTGGCCACGCTGGGGCCCCTAGCCGATGAAATCGCCGTCTACCCCGCGCTGAATCATCAACTGTCCCTCGACGCGCAGAAGGACTACTCCTTCGCCTTCGCCATTCCCTGCAATACGCCCGGCCTCAAGTTCCTCTGCCGCGAGAGCTTCGACATGGGACGCTCCCATTTCGACCACCCCCTCGGCTCCCGCTTCGAGGAGATGGACGCCATTGTTTTCTTCGATGATGTGTTCGTGCCTTGGGAGCGAGTCTTCCTGCTGGGCGACGCGCAGATGTGCAACGACCTGCCTGTGGCCACCAACCGCTTCGTTCACGCCGGTCATCAGGTGGTGACCAAGCAGGTGGCCAAGTGCGAATTCATCCTAGGGCTGGCCAACCTCATGGTGCGCACCCTCGGCTCGGGCAAAATGCCGCCCGTTCAGCAGATGATGGCTGAGCTCATCGAAAACTTGGAGGCCATCAAGGCATGCCTGCGCGCCGCCGAAGCCGACGCGGCCGTCGACGAATGGGGCGTGATGTGTCCCGCTCGCTTCCCCTTGATGGTGGCCCGGAACATGTTCATACGCATGTACCCGCGCATGGCTGAAATCCTGCACCAGCTCGGCTCCAGCAGCCTGATGGCCATCCCCAGCGAGGCCGACTTCAACGGCCCTCTGGCGGCACACCTAACCAGCTACCTAGATACCAATACCGCCTCTGCCGAAGAGCGCGTCCGCATCTTTCGCCTAGCATGGGACACCTGCTGTAGCGCCTTCGGCACGCGCCAAGTCCTTTACGAACGCTACTTCGGCGGCAACACCCTCCAAAACTCCGTCATGCTCTACAACCTCTACGACAAAGAACCCATGAGCGAGCGCGTCCTAGAGTTCCTCTCGCAGGAGTAATTGCTCGCCCTACAGCCGATCCACCAACCTTCGCGCCCACTCCATACTCCCCTCATCCATCAGCAGCTTGTCCGCGAACGGTACCCCGAAGGGGCGGGTGGCATCGATGCCCATCTTGGACGTAATGCCAGCGTCATCCGCCGATGGATCAAGCACCGTCCCCATTGAGCCCTCTATCACTACCAAGTCGCGGTCCGCTTGGAATCGCGTAGCCATGGCCCACAGCACTTCACCCTCGTCATACACATCCACATCATCATCCACCACCACCACCAGCTTGATGTAGTGGTCCACCCCCAAGGCGATAGATATCACATGCTTGGCTTCTCCGGGCCGTGTCTGCCGCAACGACACGAACGCCACAAAGGCGCTGGCCCCTGATGTAGGGATGCTCACCGCCGTCACTCCGGGGATGGTGCGTCGCAGGGCGCGGGTAACCTCGGCCTCCCGAACCGCCGACAGAGTACTCACATGGTCTGCGGAACGGCCTGAGGCAATGCTCTGGAACCAAGCGTCCTCCCGCATGGAGATGGCGTCTACCTCAAACACATGCTCGGTGCCACGCCCTGAAAAGTAGCCAGTGAACTCGCCGAACGGCCCCTCTGCCTCGCGTGTGCCCGCTAGTATCCGTCCTTCGATGACGACCTCACTCCAAGCGGGCACCTCCAAGTCGATGACCGAGCAACGCGCCACCTCCATCGCCTCGCCGAACAGCCCCCCGCAGGCCTCGTACTTGCTCACGCCAGCTGGCGGGTAGGACAAAGACCCCATGCCGACTAGCGGGTGTAGTCCCAGACATATGGCCGCTGGCATATCCTCGCCCTTCTCCTCGTAGCGCCGCTGGTACTCGAACATCCTGCGTCGCGAGTGCAGGCTGCACCCCATCTTGCGCGTCCCCTTCACCTGAAGCCGGTGGTAGCCCTCGGTCACCACGCCAGTGTCGGGGTGCTTCGCCACCAGCATCCCTGCCGTCAGATAAGGCCCTCCGTCACCGGGAAAGTATGTGGGGATCGGCAGTTGGCCCAAGTCCGCATCGTCGCCTGTGCGCACCACCTGTTGGAAGGGAGGCTCCTCGATACCCACCGGGGGCACGTAGTCTTCCAGCCTTCGTGCATACTCCTCCGAGAGCAGGGACTCCCCGACCCCCAGCGCCTTGGCGAGGGTGCGACGGCCTGCCATCACGTTGCACACCACGGGAATCTCATGCCCTCGAACGTTCTCGAAGATGATGATGGGGTTGCGGCCCCTTCTCTCGTACTCCAGTACGAGGGCCATCATCTGGTACTTCAGGTCCACCTGCTCGGACACCCGTACCACGTCCTGCGGATACTCCGCCTCAAACTCTCTGATGAAGCTGCGCAGGTCCTGCTCCATGCTGCTACCCATCCCTCAGCAACGATTTTGGCGCTCATTGTAGCCCGTATAGTCCAGCACCGCCTGTTTGACGCTACGGTTGGCTTCCAGCTAGACTATACTCAAAACTGTACAACCCTAGGAGGAATTAATGCCCATCAACCTGTCTCGTATCGGACACATCGCCCTACGAGTTACCGACTTGGAGCGCTCCAAGGACTGGTACTCCGATGTGCTTGGCTTCACCGTAATGGAGCAGGACATCGAGCACGGCGACGACGTTTTCATGGGCCTCGGCCGACCTAACGATGGCCATGTGCTGGACATCGTGCAAGTCGAGAACTCTGATACGGCCAGCCCCGCTCCTGACCGCAACTCAGTCGGCGTGGCCCATGTGGCCATCAAAGTCGACACCCACGACGACCTCAAGGGGGCCTACGAGCACCTGTTGGCCAAGGGCGTCACCATCGACCGGATGATTGAGCACGTCAATCAGCGCAGCATGTACTTCGCCGACCCCGACGGCAACCGCTTGGAGATTTACTTCGAATACCCCACCTCCAAGGAGCTGTTCGAGCGCGGCCGTGGCGACCGCGACTTCATCTTCGACCTCGACGATCCGCTACCCACATGGGCCAGCGAGGTACCCGCCGACTGGGACCCCGAAAAGACCGTCGACAACTACCACCGCGGCCGAATCGGCATGCGCATGGAGTAGGTCAATCGGAACAAACGACAAAGGGGCCCAGTCGATATCGACTGGGCCCCTTTGTCGTTTCGTGGGCTGTGTTAGCTACGGGGAACGTTTGGTCTCGTACCAGTCGATGATCTCCGACCCTGTAGCTCGCCACACCCCCTCGTGGCCCAGAATGTAGCCCAGCGCCTCGTTGAGGTACCGGACGCGGAAGGGTTGCCCCGACAGCCATGGACGCAGGTTCATGGCGATGAGCCTACCGTTGCTCGCCCCTTCCTCGTGCAGCGTGTCGAAGGTCTCCTTGATCATGCTCACGTAGCGACTCATGGATACCCGCCTGTCCCATAAGGCCGCCACATCGTCAATGGGCAGCGTCATGGGGAGCGCGCACATTCCGCCCTCCCCCGCATTCATCGCATAAGGTTGATCGTCGTTCACCCAGTCGCACACGTAGTCGATGCCCGCCTCAGCCAGAAGTTGCGGCGTCCGCTCCGACTCTCCGTACTCCTGCCCCAGCCAACCCCGTGACGGTGAGCCGGTCGCCTGGGCCAGCCGCCCTAGGGACGAGGCGATATACTCCCGCTCTTCCTCCTCCGACATCCGGCTGGTAATCATGCGGCTGGCTGAGATGCCGTGGGCGATGATTTCGCACCCCCGCGACTGGATGTGACGCACCAGGAAGGGGTAGTTCTCTGCGGTCAGTACGTCCATGGCTACCGTGGCTTTGATGCCGTGCCTCTCCAGCGCGTCCAACAGGCGGAAGACGCCCACGCGATGGCCATACTCGCGGTGCGACCAGCGGGTCACATCGGGGTGTGGAGAAGGGCCGTAGCCACCAGCCAAGCTGGGCAATTGGTACCCATCGGACGGAGCCGTCCACTCCATGATGTCCAAGCTGACGACGACGCACAAAGCCACCCGGCAATCATCGGGCCAGCGCAACGGTTGGCGGCTGCTGTTTAGAGGCCAGTAATCATAGTGGCCGTGGTCCATTCCTCGGTGCAACTGCGGGCGTACATATTGCGGCTTTGCAGCCATATCAGCCTCCCTGCCCGCTGGTCGCGGAGATGTAGGCCATCTCTTGATCGTAGTAATTGGCCAAGTAGTACTCAGCGATTTCGTCGGTGGTCGTCTGCCATACCCCGGAGTGGCCCATGATATAACCCAGCAAGTCATCTAGGTACTTCGCCCGATGGGGCCGCCCTGTGGCGTAAGGGTGGAATGCGATGCACATCACCCGACCGTTCTCCGCCCCTTCCTCGTACAGTTGGTCGAACTGGGCCTTGCATATTTCGGCGTAGTAGTCCGCCTCGTAGTGGTGGCGGTAAAGGGGAGCATCATTCAATTCCGAGGTGTATGGCACACATGCCAGCCGCCCCGACCTCACCTTGACCGGCACAGGCTGGTCGTCGATCTTCCAGTCGGTCTGGTACAGGAACCCTGTCTCAGCCAGCAGGTCGGGGGTGTGGTCAGTGTTGGAGGCGGCCGGGCCGGAATACCCTTTGAGTTCTCGGCCTGTCAGTTGCCTGAACGTCTCGCGGCAGTCGAGCAGAAACTGTCGCTCCTCTTCCTCGTTGTAGGTGGTGACATAGCGGGTGTTGTAGAAGCCGTGGTTCACGAAAGTCCAGTCCCGCGCCAGCATCGCCTCGGCGATTTCAGGAAAATGTTGCAGCACCGCGATGCTCAGGGTGGTCGAGCACCTAATCTTGTGCTTGTCCAGAACGTCCAGCAGCCGCCAGAAGCCCACCCGGTTGCCGTACTCGTGGTTCGAGTACTGTTGAGCGTCGGGGTGGGGCATGCGTGGCCACGGATTCCGCACACCGTCCAGTGGCGGCAGGTACTCGTAGTGCTCAATGTTTGGGGCAACCCAGAAGGCGACCCGGGCGTCGTTGGGCCACTTGATTTTGGGGCGGTCGATTATGGGGCTGTACGCGATCCTGTCGGGAGGCAAGGCCACGTCGGACACCTCCTGCTTCGAGAGTCAGGGCGGTCTACTCCGGGTATGTTCCTACAGTGCTGGGATGATTTCATCGCAGAGGAGGCGCAGGCTCTCTTCGGCATCGGGGCCTAGCTCCGAGAACATGAGTTGCTCGTAGCCATACCCTTGCGCCACATCGCGTACCTCCACCATACGCTCGCGGCACTCGGCAGGCTCGCCTGCTACGTAGATAGCGTCCACCATGGCATCGGTAGTCAGCTCAGTGAGCTGCTGGCGTGGTGTACCCTCGCGGGCCGCACTATCCAGCAGCGCAATCGACTCCGGACCGACATCCAGTCGCTCCAAGTCCTCAGCAGTATAGCCGTGACGGTACAGGTTCAACATCCGGTTGCCAGCGTTGCCTCGGGCGAAGGCACGAGCCTTCTCGCGGTCCGCGGATACCGAGAGCTTTATCTCCGCCACCTTTGGAAGCGCCTGCGTCTTGCCAACGCTAACGGCCGCGTCGTCGAAGGTCTTTAATAGCTCCGGCATCCGGCCTGTGCCGGTCACCGCCTTGAACTCACCTCCGAAAATCAGGCCATCCATGCACTCCCCGCCAACCCTCAGCCCCCGCGGCCCGTTGGCCCCGCAGTAGAGTGGGATGGGGTTTTTGGGCTTGAAGTTCAACTGAAATGTATGCTCCGGCATCAGATTGAAGTGAGACGCCAAGCTGGGGTACTTGTCGAAGGTAACCGCCTCACCGGACAGCAGGTTACCTAGGCACTGCGCCGTCTCTCGCAACATGCGTACCGGCCTCGGCGATGCCACAAGATTGGGCGTACGCGAGTTGCCCCTGCCCAGCCCGATGGCCAACTCATGCGCGCCCATCATCTCGCTAATAGCCGCCGCGGCGTCAGCCACATCGACGGGGTTGCGAAAATACTGCACCGTTACCGCTGTACCCAAATCGACAGGCACACTGGCTGCCATGGCCGCCAACACCACGAAGGCGTTGCGGCTTTGCAGGTTGTCCGTGACCCAAATCTGGCCGACTCCTCCAGCTTGGGCCACCTGCCCCAGCTCTACAAGCTGGGGCACCGTGAGCACCCGGTACGTAGGCAGATGCAACTGTATTCCAATGTCCATAAGGCCACTCCCTAAATTCCCTGTCAGCCATTCAAAGGGGTTGACGGGGCCGCGGGTCATGTCACGAACGACGAACGCATGGTAAGTTGGTAGTAGGGGTTTGTCCACAAGCGAGCTACTGTTTGAATTCAGAGGATGTAAGTGTTAGGCCATGATCGCGCTTGGCGCGGCATGAAGGCCGATATCGAGACGGGGCAACGGCCTTGGTATCAACTTGGTATCAAGAGGTTGCGGCCCCGAGGTTACTGAAGCGCTGCTCGCCCTGTGCCTCGAATCCCCGTATCAGGACGCCAGATCCACGACCCCAACATCATCGCCACCATGCTTGCCGATGGCGAACGCAGACTCTGCACATTTAACACCGCTGACTTCCGCCGTTACGGCAATCGCATTGAGCTAGTTACTGCGTAGCTCAGCATCCCGTCCCATTCCTTGACGCTATCTTCCCCCGATGATATGTTCCCATCCGATCCCCCTGTCCATCACTCCGGCCTCCGATGCCGTACTGGAGCGTGTCCGATGACCACCGATGTCAGCCTCAAGAAGGTGCGACTATCCGTTAGTAACGCCGTCCATTCCCTCTCGGTGATTGTGGCCCATCAGGAGGGGCTGTTCGAGGAGCAGGGGCTGGATGTGGAGCTAGTCCGGACGCCCGGTTCCGCCCAAGTCACCACCCAGTCGCAGGATGTGCGGGAGGCCATCTTTGACCGCCCGCTGGAGAGCCTCTACAACCAAGGCGGCATCGACCAGTTCCGCCTGTGCGAGTGGGGTGTGGTGAAACGCTCTGTGGACGGCGAACAGTCGGGGCAGAGGGAGGCCAAGATCGTTGCCCTAGGTTCTGCCATGTCCAAGTTCGCCATAGTGGCCGGCCCTAACGGCGACATCTACGAGCCTGAGCAGTTGGCAAACAACGAGGTCGCAGTCACCATCTTCAACGGCTCCCACTTCACTACCCTGAAAATGTTGGAAGGCTTCTTGCGCAAGGATGAAATCCGAGTAGTCAACTCAGGCACCATGCGCGAGCGTTTCGAAGCCGTGGGCCGTGGCGAGGTAGCTGCCGCAACCTTCAACGAGCCGTGGATCAGCGTGGCCCAAAAACAGGGCTATCGCATCATCACCGAGAGTCACTCCACTCGCAGCGAAGCCGCAGGCAACGACACCGACGGCCCTACCCTAGCTGCCATGTTCCGGGCTCAGGCCAAGGCTGCGAAGCTCATCGCCGCCAGCCCCGGCCACTATGCCCACCACATCTCCCAAGAGGCTGGAGGCTTGCTGGAACCCCATGAGTTGCAGACATGGCGCCTGCTATACGCCGCCCCCATGCCCTACACCCGCGAGCGGTTCGAGCGCACCTACCAATGGATGCAGGGCTACCCCGACTTGGTAGCCCCCGGCGCCACCTACGAGTCGGTGGTCGACAACCGAGCTTGGGAGTAAGACGCCCCCGAAAATAGCGTAATCGTATCAAGAAAGGCTGGAAAACATGCCAAGACGAACACCAACTGTCACCCGTGATCAGGTGGCCCCCGAGCACCAAGCAGCCTATGACGAAATCACCGCCATCCGAGGACGTCCCCCCACCGTCGGGCCGACCTCCGTGCTGATCAACAGCCCTGAGATGGCGGTGAGGGCCAACCGCCTCTCCGAGTACTTGGGCGAGCAGAGCTCCCTGTCGGAGAAAGTGCGACGCCTCGCAGGACTCATCGGGGCCCGTTCTATGGACTGCCAGTTCGTCTGGAACGCCCATTGCGCAGCCGGACGGCGTGCCGGACTCAGCGACGACCTAGTCGACGCCCTGCGTGACAAGCGCCCTCTGCCAGCCCTCAACCCCGAGGACGCAGCCGTGGTCAACTATGGGATGGAGCTGACCAGCACCAACCAAGTGAGCCAAGAGACCTTCCAAGCCGCGATGGACCATTTGGGCGCTCAGGGACTGACGGAGTTCACTACCTTCATGGGCTACTACCGCATGCTGGCCCTCAACGCCAACGGCTTCACCATCGACCTGCCCGACGATATGACCGAGCCAGTGCTGCCTGTATAGGTTAAGACTCGCCATTTGGTTATTTGTTCTACCCGCGACCGCTCCGGAGTCCGATGCCTTAGTGGAGAGCTGTCTGATGACCCCGCAATGCAAGCCTTAAAGAAGTTGAGTACACGCGGTACGCAGAATGGCCCGGTACTGAGGCTGGCGACTCATATGCTTGCAGCATGACCGAGGGTGAATTGCCCTTCTTCCGGGAGGCGGTGTGCCAAGGAGGTAGAACTCCCTAAACCGCTTCACTCGTAGAGGAGTTCTCTCTGTCATGAGGGGCCGAGCTAGGGTAGCGAGCGACTGGTTATTGGCGGTTGGTGGCGTGCTAGGGGTGTGTGTGAGTATCTCCCTGTTAGTCTCAGTACTGGTACGCTCTCAGGATTCCCCAGCCGTTGGCTACTTCCTTGCTTTCGGGACATTACTTCTGTTGTGTGCCGGGAGTGCCAGTGCGATTTTGTTATCGGGTCGCCTCTCAACTCTAGTCGCAGCCACTGTTCTCTTATGGCTCGCGCTAACCCCGACTCTATTAGGCTTGGTTTGGTTGTTCTATGCTGCACTCCTCATCGCTGTTCCTGTCCTTTTAGTCTCTACCGGTACGGTCTTGAGGATTATCACGCGGTGAGCCTCCTAGCGTTGCTGGAATCTGATAGGCTACTATCGTATGCTGGCGCCAAGAGTCTTCTACTTCGAAGGAGGCCCTTAACCGGAAGGAGACTCACCAATGCGTATTGCCGTGCCCGACCTAATCTCCAACTCCTACTTCCCAGCCGTGGCAGCCGTGGAACTCGGCTTCTTCGAGGCCGAGGGTCTGGACGCCGAGTTGTCTCTGGTCTATCCCGTACCACGCTGCATGGAGGCGTTGCGGGACGGCGAGCTGGACTTCGTGGCTGGGTCGGCGCATGCCACCCTGCAGGCCTTCCAAGATTGGAAAGGTGCCAAGCTCATAGCAGCCCTAGCCCAGCGCACGTATTGGCTCCTCATCATGCGCGCCGACTTGGGTATCGCGCGTGGCGATCTGCAGGCCCTCAAGGGGCGGCGTATCGGGGCAGCTCCCGGCCCCGACTCCACGTTCCGCCGTCTGCTGGTGGAGGCGGGTCTGGACCCCGTAGGCGACAACATCGAGGTCGGCTTGGTTCCAGGCGCGTCGGCCCCCGGCGTCTCCTTTGGAGTACACGCCGCCCAAGCCCTGAAGGAAGGCGTCATCGACGGCTTCTGGGCCAATGCCATGGCCAGCGAGGTTGCGGTGCGCAACGGTGTGGGTTCAGTGGTGCTGGACGTGCGGCGTGGCGACGGCCCTCCCGCTTCCCACTACTACACCTTTCCGGCTCTGGTCACCAAGGACAGTACTATCGAGCAGGAGCCTGAGACCGTCTCAGCCGCGGTGCGAGCTATAGTGAAGGTGCAAAAAGAGCTTAAGGCCAATCCGCACCGCGCCACTGAGGTAGGGGCGCGGCTCTTCCCAGCCTCCGAGGCCGCACTCATCACCGAGTTGGTCAGACGCGACCTGCCCTATTACGACCCGACCATCTCCCCCGAGGTGGTAGCCAACATGAATGCCTTCGCCCAAGACATCGGCCTTCTCTCCACCGATGCCACCTATGAGCAGGTGGTCGCCAGCCACGTCACGCATATCTGGACGGAGTGAGCGGCCCCGTGTTAACTTGACCTATAATCTACAAGCAGAACCTACCGAAAGGTGAAGTCGAAACCATGGCAAAGAAGTTGCTTTTGGAGACAACGGCCCCCTTTCAGGGACTGCCTGAGTTGGTTGCATACCACGAGGGCCTGTTCGCCGCCGAGGGACTGGACGTCGAGTTCATCGAGCGTGGCCAAGAAGCGCCCATGGCCACCGACACTACGGTGACCGTGGCCAACACAGCGAACCCCTTTGGCAGTCACGCCAGTAGCTTCGAGACAGGCCAAGCTGGCATGTACAACGCCTGCGAATGGGGTAACTATCGCAGGGTTCAGGACAGCTCTGTCGAGGCACGCCAGATCGGACGGCGAGCGATCATTGCCTATGGCGCTATCGTGGTGCCCCCATGGTCGTCGGTCTACACCCCGCAACAGTTGGCCAACAAAGTCGTAGGAGTGCCCTACTTCGCTGGTACTCATTACCTCGCGCTGCTCATGCTGGAGGGATTCGTCCCCCGAGACATGATAAAGACCTGCCTCGCAGCCAACTCCTCCCGCACTCGCCTCGCATCCATCATGAAGGGCGAAATCGACGCCACCACGCTCACCGAGCCTTACATAACCGTTGCCGAGAAAGCAGGCTGCCGCGTGATGGTGATGGCCCCCTTCCACGGGACCGAGGTGGCCACTCAGGGCGTGGATGCCGACACCTACGCCGCCTTCAGCCGCGCCGTACGCACCGCGGTACAGCACATAAACGCCGACAAGCGGAAGTATATGCAGTACTTTATCAACCACCACCGCGCCGACCCCGACGTAGCGGCCCTTACCGTGGATGACTTCCCCGTCAGTCGGCTGCAGGTGGTGGAGCCTGCCCCAATACCGGAGGACGAGCTTCAGCGCACTCACGATTGGATGCTGAGCTGGAACATGCTCGACGCTGAGTCCCAAGCCACAGACTTGGTGGACGACCACCGACAGGAAGCCGCCCACCGCTTGGCAGCCTCTGGCGACTAGGGCCATCTACAAAACTTCCGCCACCGCGACGAAAGCCGCAATGACGGAAGCTTGAGACGGAGAAACGCGACTCCCTCCCCCTGTAAATCGGGGAGGGAGTTTTTGTTGCGTGTCGTTAGGCGGGAACGCCAGCCAGCACCTCTTCCAGAGGCGTGTCCTTAAGCTCCGGAGCCTCGGCGTACAACTCGATCTCAATGCCGTCGGGGTCGAGCACGTAAAGGCCTTTGATCTCACCATGGTCGCCGTATCCCGCGATTCGTACGCCCATCTCACGCGCCATCCGGTAGGCCTCTCGCACCTGGTCGAAGGAGTCGAACTCGAATGCCAAGTGGTACAGGCCCACTCTGGTCTCCTCAGGACCAGGTGCGTCGTCCCCGAGCCGCTGTATGGCAAGGTCATGGTCCACGTCCTTGTTGCTGCGGAAGAAGACCATGCTGTCGCCGCCACGGCCCTTCACTTCCAGCCCCAAGAACTTGTTGTAGAACTCCTCGGACCTTGCTAGATCCCTCACCCGTATCACTGCATGCCCCAAACGCGTTGGCTTTATCATCAGTGCCCCCTGTAGCGAATTGACCGCTGCCATTATACCGTATCGCTCGCTCGTTCTCTTATCGGACTCCCACAAGGGCGCCCCCCTACAGGTCGGCTCTTCTACAGAAGCCATGAGACTTATACGGTATGCCACATCGTAGGGGCAATCTTTGTGGTTGCCCTCGTGCTGCCTACGCATACGTGACAGGGGACGGGACCGCCAATCTGCTACAATAACGCCAATCTACTCTTAGGAGATCGCATGATGGCGATTCAAGACAGGCTCACCTCGGAGGAGCTACAGACTTACTACAACACCGCCGAAGGCATCAGCCTCATGCCCGGATGGGTCGAAGCTGAAGGCGAGCGCCCACTAGAAATCAAGCCCTTCCTCTGGCGCTGGTCCCAAGTCGAGCCTCTGGTGTTGAAAAGCGGCAACATCGTCGCTCCGGGCGCCGATGTGCAGCGACGCACCATGCGCCTCACCACTCCTGGGCTGGCCCGTGGCTCGACCCAGACGCTGCATACCGCCATACAACTGCTGCTGCCGGGTGAGACCGCTCCGGCCCACCGCCACACCCCCACCGCCATCCGCTGGATACTGAAGGGCAAGGGCGCCTACACCACGGTGAACGGCGACAAGTGCTGGATGGAGCCGGGGGACTTGGTGCTGACGCCCTCCTGGACTTGGCACGACCACTCCAACGAGGGTAACGAGCCCATGATCTGGATGGACGGCCTCGACATCCCCTTGGTGCGCTATCTCAAGGCCAACTTCTACGAGCAGTTCCCCGAAGACGTACAACCCATCGAGGGTACGGGTACGTCAGCCCGCAAGTACGCAGCCGGTGCCCTGCGTCCCACTTGGGAAGACCCGCAGGTTCCCTACTCCTCCCTATGGCACTACAAATGGGACCGCACCTACGATGCCCTATCCGGCATGGCTGAGATGCCTTGCGATCCCCACGACGACGTAGCCATGGAATACAGGGACCCCGTCACCGGCGGCCCCGTCCTGCGCACCATGGCCTGCTGGGTGCAGATGATACGCCCCGGCGTTCACACCAAGGCCCATCGCCATACCAGCAGCAAGGTGTACCAAGTGTTCCAAGGCTCCGGCCACAGCGTCATTGATGGGCAGCGGTTCGACTGGAGTGAGGGCGACTTCTTCGTCCTGCCCTCATGGGCTTGGCACGAGCACGCCTGCGAAGGAGACCAAGAGGCCATCCTCTTCTCCATCCAGGACATCCCTGTGATGAAGGCCCTCTCCCTCTACCGCGAGGAACCCTACACCGAGCATGGAGGCCACCAGCCAGTGACCAGCCACTTCGGAACGCCGTAAGCGTTAGCATCCAGATACTTGGCTAATGCTTCTCTGCCGCCACATCGGAGGTAGAGAAGCGCGAGTTCATCCGTCGACAAATACCTAGCATCCTGTGAGGCGGGTGGCGTCGAGCCTCAGAAGCCCTTCTCGGGCAAGGTACACCTACAGCTTGGTTCCGCCCACCATCACAGGATCACCGTCGCCTCTTAGGAAGATGGCATGCTCTCCCCCAAGCGGTACGCTAGGACGGTATTCTAGCTCGATTGGAATCCGCCTCAGCCCTGCAAGTCCCAGCCCAGCCAGTTGCACAAGGCGCGCCCCATAATCAGCTCCTTGTCGCTCTCCGAGAGCCAAGGCAACTCGTCGGTGAACATGGTCACGCACTGGCTCCAAGGGCAGGGCATACGCGTGATGTCGGTGCCCCAGAACAGTCGCTCCGGACCGAAGGCGTCGTACAACTGGCGCAGGTACTGGTGGATGTTGCCAAAGGGGTAGGGCTCGCTGGAGTAGCTGGGCGCTCCCGTGGCCTTCACCGCCACATTGGGATACTTTGCCAGTGCCAGAAGGTCGCCCAGATTCGCCCACGCCTCATCGTCCTTGAGGCCCCCTGACCTGCCAAGATGGTCGATGATCAGCTTGAGACCCGGGTGCCTCTCCGCCACCTGTCCCACAACTGGCAGGAAGCCGCCCGCCATCAGCGCTACCGGAATCTCCGCTGCTTCGGCTGCTGGCCAAAGCCAGTCCATGGTGCCGTCGGTGAGCCAACTCTGCTGGTGCGGTTGCAGGAACGTAAATCGCAGCCCCAGCATCCCCGGCTGCTGCTTCCAGCCAGCGATGAGGTCTCGGCTCTCCGGATTGTCCAAGGGGAAGTTTCCCAGTATCGAGAGCCGGTTGGGGTACTGCTTGGCTGCTTCCAGTGCCAGCGCCCCTGAGTTGGGGTCCCAGCTGGGCGGATGTATCACAGCGGCATTGACCCCGCCTTCATCCATCTCCCGCAACACATCGTCCGCGGTGTAGCTTGGGACGTGGCGGTGTGTCGCATTGGTGGGCGTAGCCCCATTCCAGATGTGTACCTGAGCATCAACAACTAACATTCTCTCTCCTCCTTTGTCTTACTTCCGGCTTGGAGTCGATCTAGGATGTGGGCATCAGCCCTTGTGACCTCTTCGGATACCTTCGCTGGGCGGCTCTGTTTGCGGGCTCTCTCGGAGCATGGCCAGCGCTCGCTATCCCCGAGAGTCGCTATCCCCTGATTTGGCGGTGGGCGGCGGCGTAACAACTCGCTGGGCCGTTGGCCCCATCCGGCGCAGGCCATCCAAGTCCATCTTGGGCATCTCGGTCCCGAGGAAGTGGTGTACCCCGTTGGCCAGTTCGTTGTAGCCGTCAAACCAAGTGCGGATGCGCCCACGCCATGCTGTCAGGCCAGCGTTGCTATGAAGCTCGTATGCGGCTTCCCTTGCGTCCATTGACGACGCTATGTGGTCCCAAGTAAGTTTCAGCAGCGCAGACCGTTGCATCGCCGTGTACCCCCCGCCTCCGTAGGACTCTTCAAGGCCCGCTGCCATCTCCTCGTCCATCATGTCGGTGTCCACTGGCGCGTTTACCAGCGACGACCCCGGAATGGTGCGCAGCACTTCTGACAGGTGTTGTCGCACCTTCAAGGCATACACGCTGGCCGATGCCACATGGAGCATGCCCGGAACAGCGTACCCGGTGAAGGAGGTTTCAGGCTCCAATTCCGCCGCTGTAATGCAACTGCGCAACGTCTGCACGTCCACCAAGATATCCGTCAGTTGCTCGGCGGCCGCCGGGTTATCTTTCAGCCCCATAACCTCCGCCACCGATAATGCTAGCCCCAAGGTAACCTCGGCTTTGGCCAGCCATCCGTAGACTTGGTGCCAGTAGAGCCAAGTGCCCAAGCCGTGGCGGTTGTTGAGGCTGAACAATGGCTCGGCTGTGAAGACTCGATTGCGAGGCACGAACACTTCGTCCAGCCACATCTGGGCGTCCAGCTCGTCGAACCTGCTGCTCAAGGGCGAGAGGAACGGGTTGGGATGGTGCGCCGAAGGTGAACGTGCCACCACTCGAACCCCCGGCGTGTTGACAGGGACGACGAACCACAGGTAACGTCCGCTGCCCGGCGGCATCTCCTCACGGCCGGTTATCAGCACATCCTCCGCATAGGGGGAGGACGTGTGCAGTGCCAGCTTCCCACTGATGACCACACCCTCGGAGGTCTCACTTTCCAGCCGCAGCGGTGCTCGCTGGGACGGGTCTTCGCGCAACCGGTAGCCGATAACCGGCCCGCCGGACGCGAAGGTGAGGAACCGGCCAGTTCGCGCTATCTCATCCCGATATTCCTTGGCTGCACCAATCTCTTCTGAGGAGTGGCCCAGCCGTGTCGCCACCTCCAAGATACCCAAGGCTATCAGGGCGCCGTAACAAGGCGTATGGGTGATATAACCCCCTGTCTCAAAGTGGACAGCATTGATGGCCTTGCCCAGTCGACGCAGGTCAGCCGAACTCTCAGGTGGCAGGAAGGCGACAGGCGTGTCGGGGCCGCCTGTTCGCTGCTTGGCCACGAGCATCTGCTGCCATTTAGGGTCGAAGTGGCGGTCATACCAAGCCATGTACTCCTTGACCATGGCCGCGGTCGCGGGATGGGTCGTGACGTCTTCGACGTCACCCATGCCCAGCACCCAGACTTTGCGCCCATCGCGCAGGCTCTCCCGATAATTTGCCCCTGTTCGCATACTCCCTCGACTCCCTGTGCCCCGTAGCGAGGCAAAAGCCAAGTTTAGCACGGGACTCGCCACTGCGAGCGGGAGGCTTCCCCCGCGTACATAAGGCAACGGGAATGCGCGACAGCCCCCTGTCGGGTATACTCCCAACAAACCCGTCCCGGGGAGGTCAATGTGCTTACCGACGCCAGACAATTGGTGGATATAGACGCAGGACTCGTGGATCGCAGCATCTTTAACGACGCTGACATATATCAGCAGGAGTTAGAGCGCATCTTTGCCCGCTGCTGGCTTCTCCTGTGCCACGAGACCCAGATACCCAATCCCGGTGACTTCATATCCGCTTACATGGGTGAGGACCCGGTTCTGGTGACCCGTGGACAAGACGGCGTGATTCGTGCCTTTCTCAACGTATGTCGCCACCGTGGCAACCGGGTATGCCGCGCCGACGCCGGCAACTCCAACGCTTTTATCTGCGCCTACCACGGCTGGACCTACGGCACTGATGGCAAGCTGGTCGCCGTTCCCAGCCTGAAGGAGGCGTACTACGACGAACTGGACACCAGCAAGTGGGGACTGGTGCCCGTAGCCCAACTGGATATCCACCGGGGCCTAGTATTCGCTACCTTTGACCCCACTGCCCCACCCCTGCTGGAATACCTCGGGGAGATGGCTTGGTACTTGGACAACTTCTTCGACCGTCGTGAGGGCGGCGTGGAGGTCTTCGGTGGCGTCCAGAAGTGGACCGTGCGCTGCAACTGGAAGGCCCCCGCAGAGAACTTCACCGGCGACGCCTACCATGCGCCGTGGAGCCATCTGTCCGCCATCCTCACCAGCTTCTCCGCGTCCTCTGCTTCCCGTCAGGCCTGGGCCGGCAGCGTCCTTACCCCCGGCAACGGCCACGGCATCGTCGCCCTTGGCCCCGGTGACGCGGCGGAGGTGCCTCTGCCCGAGATCCAGGCCTACGAAGCCGAGGTGCGCCCTGAAGTAGTCCAGCGACTGGGCGAGCGCGCCGATCGCATACAACCCCTGTTCGGCACCGTATTCCCCAATTTCTCCTTCAACATCGGCCCAGCCCATACCATCCGCATCTGGCACCCGCGCGGTCCCGACACATGCGAGATATGGGTGATGGGTTACGTCGACAAGAAGGCTCCGCCCCGCGTCAAGGAACTCACCAGGTTGAACAGCCTCCGTACCTTCAGCATGGCGGGCACCTTCGAGCAGGACGACATGGATAACTGGGAAGAAGTAACCAAGACCGCCCGTGGCATTATGAGCCGTCGCATACCCTCCAACATCGGTATGGGTCAAGGCCACGACGGTTTCAGCGAAGAGCTGATGGCCCGAGCCAGCGAGTACCGGATCAGCGAGACGAATCACCGCGCCTTCTACCAACGCTGGTCCCAACTGATGTCCACCGACAGCTGGGAGAATTGCTAAGCCATGGCATCAACTAATGGGCAACGCATAGTCGCACTTGAAGAACACTACTGGGACCGGGAGGTGGCCGGCACTTTCGGCCCGCTGGACCCCATGCGCCGCGCATCCGGCATCGTCGAGCGCCTGTTCGACTACGGCGAGTTGCGCATTAGCGAGATGGATGAGGCGGGCATCGATTTCCAAGTGCTTTCCCACGGAGCGCCCGCCACCCAACGGGGGGATGCGGCGACCACCGTGAGGCTGGCAAGGTCTGCCAACGACCGGTTGTCCCAGATTGTGGGTGACCATCCCGACCGGTTCGCTGCCTTCGCCTGCCTGCCCACCCCCGATCCAGCGGCGTCAGCCGACGAGCTCGAGCGCTGCGTAATCCAATTCGGGTTCAAGGGCGCCATGGTCCACGGCCTTACCAACGGCCTCTTTCTGGACGACAAGCGGTTCTGGCCCATATTCGAGCGGGCACAGGCCTTGGATGTGCCCCTCTATATGCACCCGGCCACCCCTGACCCTGCCGTGGTTAACGTCTATTACAAGGACTATATAGAGGAGTTTCCGAGCCTGCTTACCGCGGCTTGGGGGTTCACCGTGGAGACGGCTACTCAGGGGATACGTTTGGTGCTGTCGGGGGTGTTCGACGCCTACCCCGGCCTGAAGATCATCCTCGGACATCTGGGCGAGTCGCTGCCCTTTTCCCTCTGGCGCATCGACCAAGCCCTCGCCCGCAGGGGCAACCGCGACCCATCCTTCTCATTCCGCGACTATTTCTGCGAGCACTTCTGGATAACCACCAGCGGCAACTTCTCCAACCCGGCCCTGATGTGCTGCGTCATGGAGATGGGCATCGACCGCATCCTCTTCTCCGTCGACTACCCCTTCGTGTCGAATAAACCAGCCACCGACTGGATACCTCACATCCCCCTCTGCGCCGAAGACAAGGCGAAGATGCTGCACGGCAATGCCGAGCGTCTCTTGCGGTTGTAGCAGAGCGCCTTCCGAGGCTGTCCCGAGGCTTCCCCTTTCCGAAGGGGCGGATGGCATTGTGCTAGAATCGGCCGTTACGGGGTGTCTCTATGACCTCAGGAGCAACTGACAAGACCGCCATCGTCTATCCTGAATGGGACGGTAGGCCATTGCCCGACGGACACTTCCAAGATCCCCAGTTTCGTGAAATCGTGTCCACACTGGCAACCCACTTTAGAGACAGACCTAATATGACGGTGAGCGGCAATACCTTCATCTACTACCAGGAAGGCGACCCACAGTGCAGGGTATCACCGGACCTCTACGTTGCCTTTGACATCAACATGGAATCCATCGTGCGGTTCGATACCTACCCGTTGTGGGAAGTCGGCAAGCCCCCCGGACTTCGCCTTGGAAATTGGTTCGCCCAGCACGGCTAGAAACGACTTGGGCAGCAAGCGAGCGCTATACGCCCGACTGGGGATAGGTGAACCGCCTACGAGGCGAATAGGACTAGGCGACGCCTATTCGCACGATTTTAGTGAGCGAAGCCTTGATCTAACCCTACAGCGTGTTCGGACTGCCGCCACGACCCACAACGAAAGTGTCGCGCCGTTCCACATAATCGGCGATCAGGCGGCTCAGGACATCCGGCCTGTCGGCAGAGATGACATGCCCAGCGTCGTAGACCAGCGATAGGTTCACAAGCGGGATGCGTTCGGCGTAAACGCGGGCTGCTTCACGGTGCGCCAAGCGGTCATCCGTGCCGAAGGCCACCAGCGTCGGGCATGGAATGTCGCCCAGCCTGGTCTCCAGCTCCTCATCGTGGGGCGCGTCCAGCATCCTGGGACGAATCGCCAGTGGTGCAAGCAGCACCAGCGCATCAAGACGGTCGCCCGCCTTTATTGCCAGCCATGCAGCCACATCCGCAGCCCGAGAACACCCGACTAACGTATAGTTGCTGGCCACCAAACTGCCAATAGCTTCCGACATGCTACTGGCGAATTCCTTGGCAGAGTCAATCTTCTGGTCCAAGTCAAACGTCAAGGTCCGGTATTCTTGGGACAATGTGCTCTTCACTGACGCTAGCCCGCCACGCCATCCGTCCAGGAGCACCACCGTTTCCCCGGTGCCTTCCTCGGTGTAGGGGATGCGGAGATCCCCGACCTCTACATACCTGTCCTGCGTTGCCACGGCCGGTCGTCGCCTACAACTCTTTGATGCGTGGCAGTACTTCCCTGCCGAAGAGGTCGATTTCTTGCATCACTTCCTTGTGGGTGACGCTGGGCTGTTGGAAGAAGAGGTCGACGACACCCACGCCGCACTGGTCGCGGTACTCCTTGATTTGGCGCACCACAGTGTCGGGGCCTCCGAAGAAGTTCATGCGCGAGGCCACACCTGCCACATCGCCCGACGGACCGCCCGCAATAACGTTGCGCAGGTCGAACTGCTCCCCGGCCCTAGCTGCCTGCGCTGCTTTGGCGATATTCAAGCTGGGAGCAACAGCCGCCCGCGCTGACACGGCACTCTTGGCCCGCTCCATCCACTCCTCGGCCTGCTTGTCCGTCTCTGCCAAGTAGATGTTCCCCCGGAACACGACTTCATCGGGCGTTGGAGTCCAGCCTGCATCCTGGCACCAGCTGTAGTACTTCTCGGTGAGTCCGGCCATCATCTCCGACGGCACGAAGGACACCCCTAAGCCCAGCTTGTTTTTCGCCGCGTACTGTGCCGAGTCCTCGCTGCGAGTGGCCACGATTACTGGAGGGAGGGGCTGCTGCACTGGTCGGGGCCACACGGCTACGGTGCGGAAGTTGTAGTGGCGCCCTTCCCAGCCAAAGGGCTGTGGCTCGGTGAGGGCCTTCAGCACCAAGTCCATCCCCTCCATCAGCCGTCCCCGGCCCTCAGAGGGGTCCATCGTATATGTCTGGTCCTCAGTCGCCGTGCCACGCAAAAAACCGATGATCAAACGGCCATTGGTCAGGTTGTCCAGCAGGCCCAACTCCTCGGCCACCCGCACCGGGTTGTTGAGGGGCAGTACATGGCCCAGCATGGCTATCTTCACCTTCTTGCACCGCTCCGCCACAGCCGCCGCCATCACCGCTGGCACTCCCGTAGCGATACGCCCCGAGTAATGGTGCTCCGAGAAACTCACCCACTCGAACCCCATCTCCTCCGCAAACTCGCACTCCTCGATTCCCTCTTGGTAGCTGAGCACCGACGTCGCAGGATCGTCATAGGCGGGAGGCACCGGCCAAGTAGGAGGAAAGTTATGCTTCCCCGAATAACCCATCGCGCCCAAGTACGACGCCTTCATGCTTTAACCTCCGATACAAGCGAGCGGAGCCGGATCGACCATTGGGCTAACTCTAGCACCTAAGTGCCTTTTCGTGCACCCCAAGCCCCGAAGCACGCCCCTTTTGAGACCCCGGCGATACACAACCCCTCCCTCTGACGCTATACTCCCACGATACCGCACCAACTTCCGGTTGGAACTCACCTGACCCAACTCCACCGAGAGGAGGCCCCAATGGCTACCAGCTTCCTGCCCAATGAAATCGCCCCAGACCTCATCCTCCACAACGGCAAGGTCGTCACCGTCGACAACCAATTCAGCATCGCCCAAGCCGTGGCCATCAAGGGCCCCCGCATCCTCGCCGTCGGCTCCGACTCAGAGATGCGTGCCCTCGCCGGGCGCAACACCGAATACGAGGACCTAGGAGGCAAGACCGTCATACCCGGCCTCATGGACTCCCACATACACGCTTTCGGCATCGGCGTGAGGCGCACCAAGCAACTCGTATTTGCCGACTATCACGGGCTGACAGTTCAGAGCATGCTCTCGGAAATCGAACAGCGGGCTGACATAACACCACCCGGCGAATGGATCGTATCCCGTGGCCCCCACGCCCTCGACTTCATCGCCGAGGGCCGACTCCCCGACAGGTACGAGCTTGATTCCGTCACCGGCGACCACCCCTTCTATCTGATGATGCAGGGACACCTAGGCGTCGTGAACTCCCGCGCCCTCGAACTCACCGGCATCGACCGCAACACCCCAGACCCCGAGGGCGGCCGCTACTACCGCCATCCCGAAACCGGCGAGCCCACAGGCCTGATGTTGGAGCGCCCCGCCTTCCAACCCTTCCTAAGCCTCATCCCCGACTACACCATGGAGGACAAACTCCAAGCCACCCGCGAGATAAACGACATCTACGCCAGCTTCGGCATTACCAGCCTCCTCAATCCCGGCGAAGACCGCGACAACGTGGCAGCCTTGGAAGAGCTCTGGCGTCGCAAGGAGCTTTCAGTTCGCTGGAACACCCTCTACTGGGTCATGCCCAGCCAGTACGCCAACAAGCCCTACGACGAGGTGGTGGACATGCTCCGCAATCTCGGCCCTGCCAACGGCTTCGGCGACGAGTGGCTGCGTATCGGCGGTATCAAGATCATCGCCGACGGTGGTTTTGAGGGCGCCTACATGCGGGAGCCCTTCCTGGAGGACGAATTCGGCCCCGGCTGGCGCGGCATCAAAATGTGGGACGACGAGTCCCTGACCACCGTCCTACGCGCCGCCCGCGACACCAACTGCGGCGTCTTCATCCACGAACTCGGCGACGCCGCCCTAGACCAAGTCCTCGACGTCATCGACGACGTCGACCAGGAGAAGTCCATCACCGGACGTCGCTGGACCCTAGAGCACGGAGGCATCCTGCCCACACCCAGAAACCTCGATCAGGCCCGCCGCATGGGCATCATCGTCTCCACCCAGCAACCCATGGGCTGGGCCGTCGGCGCCACCACCCGACGCTTCTGGGGCGAGAAACGCGGCAGCAACATGAAGCCCAACCGCACTTGGCTGGACGCTGGCGTCGTGGTCAAGGGAGGCTCCGACGTCGGCCCCTTCGACCCCATGCTAGGCATATGGACATGCGTCACCCGCACCAACGTCGCAGGCGAACCCATGGATCCTAGCCAAGCCATCACCCGCGAGGAGGCCCTGCGCATCTACACCATCAACGGGGCCTACGGCACCTTCGAAGAGGACATCAAGGGCTCCATCGAACCCGGCAAGCTCGCCGACATGCTCGTCCTCTCCGACGACCTCATGACCGTGCCCGAAGACGGAATACGCGAAATCAAGGTGCTCTCCACCTACGTTGGCGGTCGGCCCGTGTATCGAGCCTAGTACCGGGCCTAGCCCTACCGCATCAAGTAGGACTGCCGTCAACCGCTGCCCATCACCACTAGCACAACCCCGCATACGGCAACGAGAGTGCCGGCAAGCACGAAGCGATTGATGCGCTCCAGCCGGCGCAGGAATATCGAGGACCCGATTAGGGTGACCAAGGGAGCAGCGAAGGCGATGGGGACCACCACTGTCACAGGAGCGTGTCCCAACGCCGAAAAGAAGCAGATGGCCCCGGCGCCGGCGCACACGCCCGCTAGGATGGTCACCGGAATCTGCCCCCTTCGGTCCTCTTGCTTGAAGCTGGCGATCACCGGACGGTGCGCTGCTGCCCCCAGCAGGCACGTACCCAGCAACAGGCTGAACGTGACGGTCACCAAGGCTGGCGAGTAAGTGGTGTTGATGTGTTTGGTCACCACCGACACTGCGCCAAAGCCACATGCCGCACCGAAAGCCAAGAGGTACCCTAGGTTGTTATATGCTATCTGTGGCGCCCGGCTGCTGGCCTGCCTGCCTCCCGTTACTACTAGCGTCATCCCAGCCACGACGACGAGGGTGCCCAAGTACAGAATAAGGCCGGGGCGCTCGCCCAAGAGAGCAATGGCCAGCACCGCAGAAAACACCGGCGCAGCCGCGCCCAGCGGGGCCGCCCGCGATGCTCCAATCATCGAGATAGCCGTGAAGTTCAGGGTACGCGCTAATGGATGATGCAGCGTAGCCAGAAAGAGATACCAAGCAAAGGCGATGGGCGGCAGACCTTTGAAGTCTTCGAAATTGAAGATCAGCGCCAACGTCCCAGCGATCAAAGTGCCGGTTGTCACGGAGAAGAACGCCGCCGCTGGGCCGGGTATCTGCTGGGTGGCTATCCTGACGAAAATCTGGTTGGTGCCAAACCCCAACGCAGCGCAGAATGCGAAGATGATTCCTAAAGCCAATACAGTTTCACCAAGCGGCCTCCCCGGCGCCTCGTGCCATCGGATAGTCCTAGCCTCGCTCCCAGTGGCGCGGGCGCGGCGTACGAATACCACCCACGCTCGTAGACTGGCCCCTTAGACCGATGGCGTTCAATACTACCACGGTCAGCGCCTTGGGACGCCTCCCCTTCTACTACGGCTGGGTCGTGCTAGGCGTGGCCGGCCTCGCCATCTTCTGCTCCGGCCCAGGCCAGACCTTCACCGTCTCAGTGTTCGTTGACCCCATCATCGACGACCTTGGCTGGTCACGCATCATGGTGTCCGGCCTCTACACCGCCGGTTCCCTGACCGCCGCCCTGTTCATGATCCTAGTCGGCCGTCTTCTCGACCGCTATGGCGCCCGCATCATGCTGGGATTCGTCGTGGTGCTCTTTAGCATCGCTATCGCTTGCATGAGCCTCATCAACCACCCCGTACACCTCTACCTCGGCTTTGCGGGCATACGCACCCTCGGCCAAGGCTCCCTCACCCTCATACCCACCACCCTAACGGCCATCTGGTTCGTGCGCCTCAGAGGCCGGGCAACAGCTCTGATGACGTTGGGCATGGGCGCCAGCACCGCTTCCTTTCCACCACTCATCCACTGGCTGATTTCCAACTCCGACTGGCGCCAGGCGTGGATCGTCCTCAGCATCCTCGTCTGCGTCCTGCTGCTGATTCCCTCTCTACTCCTCGTGCGCCGCTCCCCCGAGTCCGTCGGACTACTCCCCGACGGTGCAAAGAGGCCGCTGTTGCCATTGTCCTCGGCCGAAGCCTCCCGTTCCATGGAAGTCAGTTGGCAGTTGAACGAAGCAGTCCACACCCGCACCTTCTGGCTCCTTCTAGCCGCAATGTCCTCCCCCTCCATCGTCAGCACCGCTCTCATGTTCCACCACATTTCCCTTATGGGCAGCCGCGGAGTCGAGGCAGGCATGGCCGCCGTCGTCCTCAGCGTGATCGCCCCCTCGGTGCTTGTCGGGTCCCTAATGGCTGGCTTTCTAAGCGACATTCTGCCCAATCGCTACATCCTAGCCGCCAGCCAAGTCTTCCTCGGCCTAGCCCTAGTGCTCGCCCTCACCGTCTCCCACACATGGCAGGCCTTCCTCTACGGCGCTGTCCTCGGCACCGGAGGAGGCGCCAGCATGACCACCTCCGCCGTCATCTGGGCCAACTATTACGGCCGCGGCCACTTGGGGGCCATCCGGGGCGCCAGCCAAGTCGGCATGGTAGCCTTCGCCGCCATGGGCCCCCTCCCCTTCAGCCTCCTCCTCTACATAACAGGCAGCTACAACAGCACCTTCTTCCTCATCCTCATCCTCCCCGTCATCTCTGCCATCGCAGCCCTCCTAGCCGTCCCACCAACCAAACGCGAACCAGTCCCCTAAGCCCGGCCACTCCCGACCAAGCGCGAGGCACTCTCTAAGCCCGCAACACACCCCGTCATTCCCGCGAAGGCGGGAACCCACGGCCCGCCCCACCCCGCAAGACACCCCCACCGAAACCCACGCACCCCACCCAGTGATTCTGGTCTACGCCGGAATCCAGAGGCCGCTCTCAGTGAGCAGCACGCCGTAAGCCAGCCCTCCGGTCCGTGTCCGGACACGGAGGCCCCTCCCATTCAGCCTCCTCCTCGACATAGCAGGCAGCTACAACAGCACCTTCTTCCTCATCCTCATCCTCCCCGTCATCTCTGCCATCGCAGCCCTCATAGCCACCCCCCCAACCAAACCCGAACCAGTCCCCTAAGCCCGCCACGCTCTCGATGTTCTAGGGGGCGCTCAGTCTGGAGCAGGAGCAGGAGGCGGTCGGCGGGGGACACTGGGCCCCCATTGCCTGTCCATGTATGCGACCCTTTTGCGTTTCAGCCGGGAGGACGAAAGTACTACCTCACCGCAGCGTCCATATGCGAACCCTTTCCATTTGCGGCCTGGTAAGCGGCTATCGGGCTGCGCTGAGCTATTGGCCTTCCTCAGTGAGATGGCGACCATCCTCTGGGAAGGCGTGAGCACTTCTTGATTGTGATGCCATCCAACACTGCCGCGAGGCAGGCGTCCGCCAATTTTAGATAAGAGGGTTTAAAATGAGCCGCATAATCAACAGCCGACCGTGCCATTGTTGGAGACTTGGGCCGTTCGCCCCGCCACTCCGGTCGGCTTCCGCCTTGATCCTCGCAATACTGCTGGTCGGCCTGCTCGCCGCCTGTGGCGGAGATGAGACGCCTAGCGAAGATGATGACCCCGTTGCCCCAGGCTCGCCTGCAGTGGACAGGGAATCTTGGTCGCCTTTTACAATGACCTAGATGGTCCAAACTGGGCGAACAATGAAAACTGGCTGAGCGATCTGCCAGTCGGCGAATGGTTTGGAGTCTTCACCGACGACAATGGCAGAGTTGCCGACTTGCGACTCAGTTACAACCAATTGGCCGGGAGTATACCGCCCGCGTTGGGGAACCTTGCCAGCCTGGAAATTATCGAGCTTACTGACAACCAATTGACCGGGAGTATACCCCCGGAGTTGGGCAATCTCTCCAGACTGCTGGGTCTGGAGCTTGGTGAAAATCAGTTGACTGGGGAGATACCGCCGGAGCTGGGCAGTCTTGACCGATTGGCCACCTTGGATCTCAGTAACTATGTCCCCAGTGAGAGAAACAATTATTTGACCGGAAATATACCGCCTGAACTGGGCAATATCTCCAACCTGCGAGATCTGAACCTCAGTGTAAATCAGCTGAGCGGAGAGATGCCCCCTGAATTGGGCACTCCTGAACGGTTGTCCACCTTGAACCTCAGCTACAACCAATTGACCGGGAGTATACCGCCCGAACTGGGGAACCTTGCAAGCCTGAAAAGTCTCCTGCTTCAGCACAACCAGCTGAGCGGGAGTATACCACCGGAGTTGGGCAATCTCTCCAATCTAGCATTGACGAATTCGATGCGTATAGCGATTTGGACCTCAGTGAGAATCAGCTGAGCGGCGAGATACCGCCGGAGTTGGGCAATCTCTCCAACCTGCGAGGTTTGCTTCTCAGTAACAACCAGCTGAGCGGGGAGATACCACCGGAGTTGGGCAATCTTTCCAACCTGGCAGAGCTGCATTTGAGTCGCAACCAACTGACCGGGCGGATTCCCCCCGAGGTTATATTGAAGCCCATAAACATATGTTTTAGCGATAACCAACTAAGTATGTGCCTGCCCGAAAGGTGGATGATCGGCACTAGGGTTCTTGTGGGAACAGGCAACCTTCCCTGTGAAGAATAGCGGCAATGTCTGTAAGCGGTGGACTAATAATGGACCATGTAGGCGGGGGCCTCCTTTGCGCCTCCGGCCTACCTTGCAACTGCTCACCTGTATGGCCCGGTCGCGCTAGGCGAGGCGTGGAAACAGGTCTTGTGTAGGTGCGCGGCTGGCTCCATAAACGAGATTACCGGTGCTCGCAGCCTTGCCCTACATCGCCACCCTGACAATCTCCCCCACGCCATCCCCCTTGACAATCCCGTACATGCGTTCTATAATCACCACAGAGCGCGCTGGGGACTGACCCCAAAGGTCACCCCTGCGCGTTTTCTTTTGCCAAACTCCATCGAGGAGGCACAACATGGAGACCCATCCCGCGCAACCCGAAGCTCTGAGGACAGCCGGAATTCGACACTGTCGAATACCCCCTCAGATACGGGCTCAAAGCTGGACAGATCTGTCGATTCGACAAATTCGACACTCCCCAGATACGAAGAAATACTTTCTAGCTACGGCGGGTGTCGAATTCACCGCCAGCAGAGCCTTCTCGCTACCTAACTTTCCCGCGCACCCAACTTACCCCAACCCCCGTCACCCAGACTCTTGCGGCAGTTTTGACGCCTTTGGCAGATACAAATGCGGCACGTATCGCAGTCTGCAACGCGGCAACCCGCCCGTCAGCGACAATGTCAACCCTAGCTGCAGCGCGGCAACATCGCCGCAAAACAGATACGGAAAACAGAGTCGCAGATTACGGGTGCCGCCGCAAGGCAGATACAAAAGGGCGATTGCCCCGCCGCTCCCCAGCTTGGCGCAACGGTCACTTGTGCCGCAATATCTTGCTTTTGCCACCACTCCCCACCCACGCTGACGCACCCACGCCCAATGTGGTACAGTTCAACCCACGTACGCTGCGCGAGGTAGCTATGGATTTCGGCATGTTCACCATGTACATGGTGCGCGAGGGTGCCCCCCAAATTGAAGCCTTCCGTGAGTGGATGAAGCTCATCGATCTTTGCGAGGAGGTTGGGCTCGACTCCGTATGGCTCGGCGAGACCCACTTCCGCCCCCAGCGCGCCGTCCTCGCATCCCCCTTGGTCGTCGCCGGCGCGGTGGCCGCCCGCACCAGCCGCATCAATGTCGGCATCGCCGTGCAGGTCCTCCCCCTCGCCAACCCCGTTCGCGTCGCCGAAGAAGCGGCCATGATCGACCACATGAGCGAGGGTCGCCTCGTCTTCGGCGTTGGGCGCAGCTCTTTCCTCGAGTCCTACCAAGGCTACAACGTGCCCTACGGCGAGAGCCGCGGCCGCTACTTCGAAGCCCTGGAAATCATCCTGCGAGCTTGGGGCGAAGAACCCTTCTCCTTCGAGGGCGAGTTCTACAGCTTCCAAAACGTCAACGTCGTCCCCAAGCCCTTCCAGAAGCCCCACCCGCCCATCCGCGTCGCCGTCGAAAGCCGCGACACCTTCCGCATGATCGGCAGCAGCGGCTACCCTATCTTCATCCGCCACCAGATGGACGTCTCTGAACTGCAGGACCTTCTGTCCGATTACCAGGAAACGCGGTCTGCGGCAGGCTTCGAGGGCCCCAACGACGTCATAATCCAGATACCGGCATACGTCGCCGAGACCGCTGAGCATGCCTTCGAGGATCCCCGCGCCAGCACCATGCGTGGCCGCCGCTTGGTCCTCGAAGCCATCAACGAGACCGCCGACCAAGAGGCCTACGAGCGCCTGAAGGCCCTGTCCAACGTCCCCTACGAGCGGGTCGTGGACCGCACTGCCTTCGGCACGCCCGAAGCCGTCGTCGAACGTCTCCAGATGTACATAGATGAGTTGGGCGCTACCGGCTTCTCCATCGACTTCAATCCCGGCGGTCAGATACCCCATGAACTGATAGTGAACTCAATACGGCTCTTTGCCGATAAAGTAGTCCCCAACTTCAAGTAACAGATCTGCCAAGCCCAAAAGACTAACTAACCGGACTAGGGGGAACCCCTTGAAGCTATATTGGATGGAGCGGAAGGGCGGCCAGAGGCTGGTCCTCGAGAATGACGAGGGCGAGTCCGTTGAGATGGGGGCGGTTCGGGAGACAAAGCGAGGCTTTGACGCTTTCGCCACCACCAACACCTACGACCCCAGCCGCGCCGAGCGTGGCATCGGCTCCATGGACGACGCCAAGATATTCGTCGAGTCCCACCGCCCATGGGAACTCGTCGTAGGCCCCGCCCCCATGGAAGTCGAGCCGGAAGTCAGGCCTGCTGCGGACTCTTAGACCACGGGAAGCCGTGCCCATTCGCCCTTGAGGTGGTATGCTAGGGCAGCTTTGAACGCACCAACTATCGCGGCCACTTCGTCGCCGCCATCGCACTACTGCCGAAAATACGCGCCTCGTCTGGCAGCCAATACGGAGAGGGCCCGGCGCAATCTGGAACGAGGCTCGTAATACAGGTGACACAGACCGCATTCCACCCCGCTACCCGCAGATCCGGCATCCTCTCAATCTTCAGCAAGTACCCTGACTTCCGGCGCTACTACATCGGACTGATAACCTCGGTGTTCGGCTATCGCATGATAGTCGACTTCAGCCTTGGCGTACTCATCTACGACATCACCGGGGATGAACGTTATCTGGGCTACATGGCACTCGCCCTCGCCGTACCTACGGTGTCCCTGAATCTTTTCGGCGGGGTCTTTGCTGATAAGTTCGACCCCAGACGCCTGATGGGTGTTGTCGAAAGCCTGACGGCCATCATGGTGGCTGGCCTCGGAGTGTTGACATTCACTGAGACAGTCGAGGCTTGGCATGTGATTCTAGCCGGAGGTCTGTTCGGCACAGGCCAAGCCTTCGGCGAAGCAGCTCGCGCCTCCCTCTATGCCCGCCTGATAGAGCGTCACGACATGACTCTCGTAGTCCCACTCAATTCAATTGTGTGGCCCACCACTCGGGCCATAGCCCCATTTGCTGCAGGTTATATCGCCGCCAAGGCAGGCATAGGGACTGCTGGCGTAGCCCCCGTGGTCTTCGCGGCAGCAGGTGGATTCATGCTTATGGCCATAATGTGCCAGACCCTCACCCTCCGCCCGTCCGAGCGCGCCAGCCGCAGCGTCATCCGGGAGATGATTACCGGGGTGCAGTTCATCGTAGAGCATCGCATCTTTCTCTACCTCGTGAGCTTCAGCATATTCACCGCCATATTCGGAATGTCCTACCTGATGTTCATGCCCGCCTTCGCCAAGGAAATATTCGATGGAGACCAGGAGGTGGTCGGCACCCTGCTGATGTTCGCCGGCCTCGGCTCCATAGTCGGCCTTGTCTTTTCCATGGCCTTGGCCCGCGCTGAACGCAGAGGGTTGATAATCATCGGCGGAGCCATAGGGTTTGGCACCTTCATCATGCTCTTTGCCATGGCGCCTTGGTACCCGCTATCCCTAGCCATGGTCCTTATGGCCGGAGTCTGCAACTCCCTCTATCTCACCGGCGTCATGACCACGCTTCAGATGCAGGTGCCTGACGCCCTCCGTGGCCGTGTCATGGGCATATACACCATCTGCTATGGCGCCATACCTTTGGGCACCATCCCACTCTCCCAAGTGAGCCATCTGACAGACGCCCGAGTCGCAGTGGCCATGGGAGGAGCCTTGGTGGTCGGCTTCGCCATATGCGTTGCGCTTTTCACCAGCCGGGTGCGCTCCGTCAGGACCAGCCAGCCGTCCGTGGTGCCCCAAGAAGCCGTAGACGACACCAAGAACACCGATGACGATAACGACGATGACAAGCCCGACGGCCATAACGGCAACCAGCCCGACGGCGATGACGGCAACAAGCCCGGAGGCAATGGCTCCCTAGGCTCGCGTCAGCCAGTGGAATCCAGCCGTCCCGAGTCGCGACAGTCTGCCGTCTGAAGGTCGACCCACGATATAATCCCTCCAACTTCCATGCGGACTTACCATCCGTGCCAACAAGGGAGCAACATGACCACTTACGCTGGCGCGAGTATGCGACGATTCGAGGACCCACGCTTAGTACAAGGCAAAGGTTCCTACGTGGACGACATGCTGCCCGATGGTGTCCTCTTCGCCATGTTCCTGCGAAGCCCCCACGCCCACGCTCGCATACTCTCCATCGACACCCAGCCTGCGCGTGACCTTCCCGGCGTTATAGCCACCCTCACCGCCTCAGACGTAGACGGACTCATCGGCGACATTCCCGCCAACCAAGTCGACACTGAGCAGGTAGAGGCCGCCCCGGAGCACCCCATCCTAGCCAAGGGAAAGGTTGCCTACGTAGGCCAGCCCGTGGCCGTGGTGGTAGCCGAGACACGTGGAGCCGCTCGTGATGCATTGGAGTCCATCCGCGTTGAGTACGAGGTGCTTCCGGCCATCGTCGACCCGCTCCAAGCCCTTGACCCGTCTTGCCAGCCGATACACCCGGAGATCGGCAATAACCTAGCCGTCCGCCACCTGATGCAGCGTGGCGATCCTGACGCCGCCATCGCCAACGCACCACACGTGGTCAAGGGCACCTACTACGTGCCTAGGCTGGCTCCTGCGCCCATGGAAGGCCGCGGCCTCGTGGTCCAGCACGACTCCGCCGAGAACAGCCTCACCATGTGGACCTCCACCCAAGTACCCCACAAGGTCCGCACCTTCCTCGCTGGCTTGCTCGGCAGGCCCGAGCTGAACATCCGCGTCATAGCGCCCGATGTGGGGGGAGGGTTCGGCCAGAAGGTGGAGACCTGGCCCGAAGAGGTGGCTCTATGCCACTTGGCCATCGGACTGGAGCGTCCCATCAAGTGGGTGGAAGAGCGCTGGGAGAACACGCTGGCCTACCAAGCCCGTGGCTACCACGGTGAAATCGAAGCCGCCGTCGATGACAACGGCACTATTCTTGCCATGCGCATGCGCATGATCGGCGACCTCGGCGGCTACTTCCTGACCTCAACATCCCGCGTTGCTCGCACCACTGGCCAACGTGTCGCCGGCCCATACTCCATCCACGACATGAGCGTGGAAGTGCTGGGAGTGGTCACCAACAAGCCTCCCACAGGTCCCTATCGTGGAGCAGGCGGGCCGGAAAGCGCCTTCATGATGGAGCGCACCATCGACATGATCGCCAAGGAACTCGGCATGGACCCCAGCGAGGTGCGCCGCCGCAACTTCGTCTCCCCCTCGGAGTTTCCCTACACCACTGCCACCGGCCTGACCTACGACTCCGGCGACTTCCACCCCGCCTTTCAACGGGCACTGGAGTTGGGTGAGTACGACCGCTACCGCCGCCAGCAGAGGAACCGCCGCCCCGGAGACCCCTTCATCGGCGTCGGAATCGCTACTGTGGTGAAGGCCGCTGGTGGTGTGGGCGAGATGCGCGATAGCAGTGCCATCATCACCATCGAACCCACAGGCGAAGTGACGGTCCACACAGAAGTCTCACCCCACGGCCAAGGGACGGAAACCGTCTTTGCCCAGATAGTTGCCGACCAGTTGGGTATTACCCCCGATCGGGTGCGGGTCCTCCACGGCGACAGCAGCGTCTTCCCCACCGGACAAGGCACCTTCGCCAGCCGTGGCCTCACCATCGGAGGATCTGCCGTCTACCTAGGCGTGGAGCAGGCGCGCGAGAAGCTGGCGTCCATCGCCGCCCAACTCTTGGAGTGCGATTCTGCCGACGTCACATTCCAAGACGGTAAGGCGTCCAACGCCAATAACCCACAGCAGAATGTGGCCTTCACAGAGCTTTGCCGGGCTGCCTACGAGACGGAAGACGGACCGGGCATGACCTTCCACCAGTCCTTCACCCTGCCTGGCAACGCCTTTGGCTTCGGAGCCCACGTCGTCGTGGTGCAAGTGGACCCTGACACGGGCGAAATCAGCTTCCTGAAGTACGCAGCAGTCCACGACTGCGGGCGCATCATCAATCCCAAGCTGCTGGAGGGACAGATACACGGAGCACTGGCCCAAGGATTGGGCCAAGCACTGATGGAGGCCATACAGTATGGCGACGACGGGCAGCCCTTGACAGCCACCTTCGCCGACTACTGCATGCCGACGGCAGAGGACATGCCCACACTGACGGCCCATACGATGGAGACGCCCTCGCCAATCAATCCGCTGGGAGTGAAGGGCGGGGGCGAACTGCCAACGGTTGCGGCGCCGGTCGCCGTAGCCAACGCTTTAGTTGACGCCCTCTCCAGCGCAGGCGTCGAGCACCTCGATGCCCCGCTAACGCCGGAGAGGGTGTGGCAAGCCTTACAGGAGAGTCGCCGCTAGGGCTACTACTCCACCTCGAGTATCATCTCGATCTCGATGCACTGCTGGTTGGGCAATCCACCCATGCCAACCGCGGAGCGGGCGTGAGCCCCACGCTCGCCGTACAGCTTGGTCAGCAGGTCGGTTGCGCCGTTGGCCACCAGCGGCTGCTGGCCGAACTCCGAGTCCGAGTTGACCATGCACAGCAGCTTGGCTACCCGCTTCACCCGGTCCAGGTCGCCGATGGCCACCTTTACGTCGGCTAAGCAGTTCAGCATGGCCTGCTGTGCTGCCTCGTAGCCCTGTTCCACTGTCACGTCACGCCCCAACTTGCCATTGTGCAGGTTACCGGGCGTGTGCCCTCCCACGAACAGTATGTTGCCGATCTGCACCGCTCCGGCGCGTCCAGGAGGAGGCGCATTGGGCGTGGGCAACTCCAGTCCCAGTTCGGCCAGCTTATCTTCTACTTCAGACAACTTTCACCACCTTTGTATTGATTCGCAGTTTCGGAGCATCAAGCTAGAACACGCACCATGACGGCGGTCAGGCCTACAGCGCGATGGAGATACCACCTAGTGCCGTGGCCACCATCCAGCGCATCAGATCCATCTCAATATCCCTATTCGACCCGAACAACGGGTGCGCGCCACACTTAGGCGTTCGCCAGTTCCTCGTAACTCGGCTCTGCCATGCCACCCACCCAAGTGGGGTCGCGCAGCTCCAGCCTGTTGCCGCTGGGGTCAAGGAAGTACATCTCCCGGCCACAGAAAACGCCCCGTGCCCGGTAGGTGAGCCCGACGACCTGCACGTTCTCGTCCTTGAACACCTTGCACGCCTTCTCGAAGGTCTCTGGGCTCACGGTGAAGGAGTGGTGCACCCGTACGTCCACGCTGGGGTCCGCCTCCATCGGCTCCTCTACCTCGCACAAGAGGATGTTGTGGTCGCCGACGTTGAAGCAGGTCATTATCGAGTTGCCCAGATGGCCCAGCAGGTCCAGCCCCAGCAGCTCGCCGTAGAACTTCTCCGATTCCTCCAAGTTGTTGACCGGTATGGACCAGTGAGTTACGCCCTCAATCTTGATATCACCCATGCTTTCCCCCTGTCTTCAGGTAGCCGTAGCATACCATAGTCCCATGTCCGCTCAGCGATTCAGGTTGTACAATGCGCTGGAACGCCGACATTTGCTTGCATAGGAGTCCGCCATGCAGCAGTTGCCCTTGACCATCGCCTTTGGCCCCAACGAGCATATGGAGCCCCTCAGAGATGGCTTGGTCCAGCCCCAAGGCATCGACCTGTCTTATCGCACCGTAGACCCGGTGACGCTTCTGGTGGACCGCATGGTCAAGGGAAAGGAATACCACGTCTCCGAGATGTTCCTAGCTCTCTACTTCACGGCACGGTCCCAAGGTGCCTTTCCCTTCGTTGCCATGCCCATCTTCCCGTCCCGTGCATTCCGCCATAGCAACATCTTCATCAACAGCAATTCCGGCATACGAGAGGCCAAAGACCTGCAGGGCAAGCGTGTGGGATTGCCTGAGTACCGCCAGACGGCGTCAGTTTGGATAAAGGGCATCCTGCAGCACGACTACGGCGTCGACCTGACCTCAATTCAATGGTTTGAGGGCGGGTACAACGAGTCGCGTCCGCGAGACGAGATGGACATCGCTCCCGCTGGCCCCATTTCGCTGGAGTTCATCTCCGAGACCGACAACCTGAACGCCATGCTGGAGCGGGGCGACCTCGACGCCCTCATCGGCGCTGGCAGACCAGCCTCCTTCGGGGTCAGCCCCCATGTGCAGCGCCTATTCGCCGACTATCCATCCGAGGAGCGCGACTACTATCGCCGCACTGGCCTCTACCCCATCATGCACACCTTGGTGGTGCAAGAGAGCGTCTACCAAGAGCAACCGTGGCTGGCCCACAGCATCTACCAAGCCGCCTGCCAGTCCAAGGAGACAGTTTGGAGCAAGCTGCGGTCCAACGGCTCAACCGGCACAATGGCCCCTTGGGGCGTAGCTGACCTCGCGGAGTTGGACGGAGTCTTCGGCGCAGACCCTTGGCCCAACGGCTTGGAAGCTAACCGCGCCAACCTGGAAACCCTCATGGGCTACTTGGTCGAGCAGGGCCTCCTCCCCGCTGCCGCCCCCATCGACGACCTATTCGTCAGCGTGGAGCAGCCCGTGGCGTAGGGGTTGGCATCGCTCTCTTTAGGAGATCACCAGACCCCCATCGACGTATACCGTAGTGCCCGTGATGTAGTCGGACGCGTCCGACGACATGTATAGGGCTAGCAGGCCTACTTCCCGCAACTCGCCTGCGCGCCCTAGGGGCACGCTTGCAGCAGAGCGCTCGCGGGACCGCTTCAGGTCTTCCGGAGAGAGGGTGTCGCTATCGGGGAATTGGCCCGGGGCGATGTTGTTCACGGTGACGCCGTATGGGGCCCACTCAAGGGCCAGCGACTTGGTGAGTTGCCCAAGACCTGCTTTGCCAGCGGCGTAGCCTGTGCGGTTGATCCCTGGCTTGCTCTCGGCAAATGAGGTGATGTTAATCACCTTGCCCTTGCCACGGCTCAGCATGTGCGGGCCCACGGCACGGCACCCCAAGAACCCTTGGGTCAGGTTTACGTCCACCACAAAGCGCCATTCGTCGTCAGATACAGGTGTCGTTCCCTGAGACCCTGGCAGTGGTACCATGGGCTTGCTGATGGCATCGCCCACGGTGTTGATGAACACGTCGATATGCCCCCAAAGTTCCAACGCGTGCTGCACCGTGCGGTCCATGTCTTCCGACTTGGTGGCATCGGCCAGCAGAATCTCGATGGGATGCCCCGCCGCCTCCATCTCGTGGCGCAGAGGCTCTAGGTAACGGTCCGTCAACGAGGTGGCCAGTACATTGGCCCCGCTCTCCGCCAGCACCCTCACGATGCCCTTGCCGATTCCCCGGGCCGCCCCGGTCACCACCACCGTCTTGCCTTCGACATCCAGTTCCCTCGGTATCAAATCACTCCTTTCCAAACTCACCTTCATTAGTGCAGGGAGACCATTGCGTAACCTGTCTTGTGCGGGCAAAGCACCACACCCCGCATCTTACGCGCCCTGAGCTCGTCATTCCAACGCAAAACCAGAGGGTGCAAACTCGCGAACAGGGGGAAGGCTCCGGGTTCTCATCGTACTTCCTTCTGAATGATGAGCGGCCTCGGCCGGTTCTCGATACCCAAGGCCTTTCGCTTATCAGCCTCCCCGCGCCGCGCCCCCCAAAATCAGTCTGACATCAGCCCGTTGACGCCGTTACCCTTCCCCCTCTAGGCTCCACATATGGTTCCAAAAACGCGATCAGCCAAAACACCCGTATCAGGGCCGCTAACAACGCCAACAACGGCTGCCCGAAAACCCCTTGCAGGATTCCCCCGTTCAGAAGCGCAAGCCTTGCGGCCGCGCCGCCCGTCATTTCGTAGCTGGACCTACCCCAAATGAGACCAATGAGACAGGCATCAGCTACGAAAACGCAAAAAATCGTGTATCGTGTCTCAGCCCCTTGACTAAAGCAAAGCTGACGCGTAGCTGCACCGGTCCAAATCCCGGTGCAATAACATACGCACAGTTTATACCGGATATAGCACTGGAAGAAATCGGGAGATGCAAAAGACTAGCATTGGAACACCACAAATGGCACGGAATGCGGACCTCCGAGGCCGCAATGCCCGTAATGCCCGTTCTCAACCAAGACCTCCGGCAAAGCGGCAAGGGACTCGCGAGAGGGCTGGAGCCTGCCTCGGACCCGAGATCCGGGGGTGCGGGTGATTCACAGCGCTTTAACCATGCCATATGCAACAACCGAAAGACCCTGCCTCGATACGTAGTGCGCCCTTGGCACAAGCCGTCTGCTGATATAATGCGGCGTCACACCATAAGTGGAGGGATGCATGGAGAACGTAGGGCGAAGGATGACTGAGATCGCGCAGGCCACTGTGCCGTCGGTCTCAGCGCAGGAAGTGCATGATAGGCGCAACGCTGGCGAGGCGATAGTCGTGCTAGACGTGCGCGAGCCGGACGAGTGGGCGCAGGGACATATAGAAGACGCAATGCTGCTATCGCGAGGACGCATCGAGGGACGTTTGGAAGAACTGGTCCCCGACAGGAACGCGTGCATCATAGCCCATTGAGGGGGCACCGCCCGATCTGCCCTGGCAGGGCAGACACTGAAGGCCATGGGCTACACCAACGTCTCCTACATGGCACCCGGCTTCTCCGGCTGGAAAGAGGCCAACCTCCCCTTCGTAGTGCCTGAGGGCGGCTAGGCATGTGGGCAACCACAAGGGTTCCCTTTACCGATACGCCGGTAGGGGCAACCCTTGTGGTTGCCCACACATCAGGAAGCAGTGCACATACGAGTAGGATCAAGGAGACGAATGACCACCAGAGCCCCCTTCCTCGCCCGCAGCTACGGAGGCTACTACCATAGAGACCTGCCCCAGGAGGACGACGTCCTGACCCACGTCGGGCCGGGCACGCCCTGCGGGGAGTACCTGCGACGCTTCTGGAACCCAGTGGTGTTCTTGGACGAACTCAATGACCTGCCGGTGCGCCTGCGGGTCATGGGAGAGGATTTGGTGGTATTCAAGGACCGTCAGGGCCAGGTGGGTGCGCTTCAACTCCACTGCTGCCACCGCGGGACGTCCTTGGAGTTCGGGGTGGTATCAGAGCGGGGCCTACGCTGTTGCTACCACGGCTGGCTCTTCGATGTCGACGGCCGGGTGCTGGAGACGCCGGGCGAGCCAGCCAATAGCACCCTGAAGGACCGTCTCTACCAAGGGGCCTACCCCACAGAGGTCTACCACGGCATCGTATTCGTCTACATGGGGCCGCCGGAAACGAAGCCTCCTTTCCCAGTGTTCGACACCTATGTCATGCCGGGTTACCGCGCACGGGTGGGCGTGCGACACGAGGTGCCTGCTAACTGGCTCCAAATCAAAGAGAACTGCATGGACCCTGCTCACCTCGACTTCCTGCACACCATCGACGGCAGCCAAGGTTTCACCAGAGACCTGCGCAACCGCGCCGACTGGGAGTACATGGAGACACCCGTAGGGATGGTGTTTGTAGCATCCAGAAGGGCCGGGAACGCCATCTGGGTGCGGATGACTGATTTCATCGCCCCCAACATCCACCAGTGGTCATCGACGGGCGACGACGTGCAGCGGCGCAGGCCGGTGTCCAGGCCCTACATGACCCAATGGTCGGTGCCGGTCGACGACACCCACACCATGAACTTCCGCGTCCGCCATGTGAAGGACGACTACCCAATCGAGGTGGATGCTGAGCAGGTGATGGAGTTCGGCCAAGACGACGCCCGCCCCTACGAGGAGAGGCAGCGAGTCCCCGGCGACTTCGACGCCCAAGTAGGCCAGCGCTCCATCGCCATCCACGCCCTCGAACACCTTGCCACCACAGACCGTGGAGTCATCATGGCGCGGCGTATGGTGCGCGAGGGCATAGAGGATGTCCTCCAAGGCCGCGACCCCAAGGGTGTCGTCCGCGATGTAACTACGCCTATTCCCACCTACGGGAACGACACCATAGTCCGCGACATCCCACCAGCCCCCACCCCCGAGGAGGACAAGCTCCTCCAGATGGAGGTCGGTCGCAAGGTGGCTACGGAATACATCAGTGACCCGACGGTCCTCGCGCAGCGGGGCACGTAATTGGAATCGCCGCGTGCCAATCGTCAAGCCAAAGGCGGAGATTGCACCATCACTTCCGTGGTCCTAGAAGGGTGGCCTGATCCATCGGACTCATAGCCGCCGATAAGTGCGCTCGTCCCGACTAGCGATGCGCAACACCATTAGTCGGCTCTCTTCGTCGAAGACCTCGTAGATGATTCGGACCCGACGGGCCCGGATGCGCCAGACCCCCATGAAGCCTGCCAGTTTGATACTGCCTGTCGGACGAGGGTTGTTCGACAAGTTGTGGAGTGCTTCACGGACCCGCTGCGCATCCTCCACGTCAGGTGACGTACCTGACGTGGAGCAGCCGGTGACAATTCGACCCGATAAGACGCCTGCAATCAGTCTTGGCCGCCGAGAAGCTCGTCGAAGAACGCTTCGAACTCGATCCCGCCCTGTTCGGCTGCTTCTGCGCGGGCCTCTTCAATGGCGGCATGCTCAGTATCGTCCAACTCCGCCTCTGCTAGCCACGACTCGATAGCCTCGTTGACCAACTCTTGGACGGGCCTGTCACTACGGCGGGCTGCCTCTTCAAGGGCCAAGTAGTGGTCATTGTCGACGGTCATCGTCTTCATGGATCTCCTTGCTCTCGGGCGGCCTCGTTCTGGTATGGGGTCTCCCTCTTCTTGCAGCATCGCTACTGCCTCCCCCACCTGCCGTATCTCGCCGAAGGCCCCCGCCGGGGTGTCAGCCAGTGCGCTCAGGAGCGGAATTCGGCGCACAGACCGACGTACATGCCGTCGTCTTCAGACCAGGTCGATCGGTAAGCGTAGCGGTCACTCATTCCACACGCTCCAGATTTCGTGTGGCATGATAGCATCTACCAGCGTACAGTCCTCAGCGAGAACGTTTTACAAGCGGCTCCTTTCAAGCAGATAATGCTGGGCAACTAATGGTCGGTAAATGCCAGATTAGGCGGTGCGAACATGCTGTTCCTGAACAACGACGACGTACGATCCGTTCTCACAATGGAGATGGCTGTCGGGGCCATCCGGCAGGCGTACCAAGAGATCGTGGATGGAGAGGGGATATGCCGTCCCCGGATGGATATACGCATGCCCACTAAGGACCCCAATAAGGTGTACCGCTGGGCCAGCATGGAAGGTGGCTCAGCAAACACTGGTTACTTTGCCATCAGGTTCCACTCCAATGTGCTGCACCAAACCGAGTACCAAGGGGTGGAGACCCACGAGATGGTTGCAGTGCGCCCCGGCATGGTCATGGGAATGGTGCTGCTCATAGACACCAATAACGCCGAGCCTCTAGCCCTGATTAATGACGGCCTCCTGCAGCGCATGCGCGTGGGGGCCGACTCCGCTATCGGGACCGAGCTCATGGCGCGAAATGACGCTCAGGTGGTCGGCATCCTCGGTTCCGGTGGCATGGCTCGCTCCCACATACGCGCCTTTTGCGCGGTGCGTCCCATACGACGCTTGCAGGTCTACAGTCCCACTCCAGCCAATCGCGAGGAGTTCGCCCGTGAGGTGGCCCAAGAGTTCGAAATCGAGACCGTCGTCTGCGATAACCCGGCCGATGTATACCGAGGCGCCGACATCCTAGCGGCGTGCACCGACGGGGGCTTCCAAGAAAACCCCGGCACCTACAAGAGCGCCCACTTGGGGCGTTACCTTGAGCCGGGCACCCACATCACGAGTATCTGGGGCCCACTTGACGAGGACACTACCCAGAAGATAGACGTCGCCTTGGTGCTGGGCACCGCACCAGCCCCACAAGGCTACCCCGAACTGAAGGTGCATGACACCCTGTTCGCTTGGTCCGTTCCGCCTGAGACACCCAAGTTCCAAGACCACCATTACCACCAGAAGTCGGCCAACTACAGCGTGAAGCAGGGCAACACCTACACCGTCGGAGAAAAGACGGTGTACATGGAGGAGTTGATGGCGGGTGCAAAAGAAGGCCGCACATCGCCGGAGCAAATCACCTTCTCCGATAGGGGCAACCTGCAAGGCGCCCAGTTCCATTCAGTGGCGGGCAGGGTATACGAAGCGGCCCGCGCCAAGGGCCTCGGCCGCGAGATACCCACCGAGTGGTTCCTGCAAAGCGAGCGGGACTAGGTCGAAGTTGGAAATCTTGGTGGCCGTAGTACTGGGTGTTGGGATAGGCCTCACAATCGTTGGCTTGTTCAGACTCTCTACCAAAAGGAGGGACTGATGGACCGTCTGCAGTGGAAGGCGAAAATCGGGTTGGTTGTAGTTAGCAGTTCCACGGTGGCGGAGACCCGCTATCCGCGAGTGGGGTCCCCGGACATCGCATTCTTCACTAGCAGGATGCTGTTGCGACCGGGTGGGGAACTGGAGGCACTGGTGGAGATGGAGGCCAGCGCAGGCCGGGCCGTAGAGGAGTTGGCTAGCGCACATGTCGATTCCATCGCCTACTGCTGCACCGTCAGCGGTGCCCTGCGCGGGCCGCAGAAGGATGCGGACTTCTGCCAAGAAATGCAGCAGCAGTGGGGCATCGGCACCACCTCCACCATGCTTGCCAGCACTGAGGCCCTGCACCATATGGGCATGACGCGCGTCGTAGTCACCTCTCCCTACCCCGACAGCCATCACGTCGCCGAGCAGGCCTATCTCGAAGCCTCAGGTATCCAGCCGCTGGTGATGAAGGGCATGGGCCTTCACGGTGGCCAAGCCTACGGCGCGGTCACCCCCGAAGAGGTGTACGACTTCTCCCTACGGGCTTGGGAACCCTACTGCGACGATGCCGATGGCCTGTTCGTAAGTTGCATGAACCTGGACGCCATGCCAGCCATCGAAGCCTTGGAGGAAGCTATCGGCAAGCCGGTAGTCACCTCCCACTCAGCGACCCTCTGGCGTGCCCTAGCGTTGGCCGGGTACGAGGAGCCGCTTGCGGGCTACGGACGCCTGCTGGCTGAGCGCCGCGAGGTCGGGGTGACGGTTAGCGGCTGAAGGGCGTATTGGAGAGCATCCCCACTCGTTGAGCGCGAACCGTTTCTACGCGCCTGTGCTGGCTAGGACGCTTTCTTCCGGTATCACTTGGCCGCTGGACATAACGATGCCATCCTCGCAGCGGGCCTCCACCAGACCACTGTCGAACTGCTCGGCGTAGAGTTGAGCGTAGAGACCTCCGCGGGCCAGCAACTCCCGGTGCGTCCCATGCTCCACGATGCGGCCGTGATCCATGGCATAAATCACGTCCGCCGCCATGATGGTCGACAGGCGGTGCGCGATGACCAGCGTCGTCCGCTCCTTAATGAGGGGTTGCAACGCTGCTTGCACGTAGCGTTCGCTGGTAGTGTCCAAGGCAGAGGTGGCCTCATCCAAGATAAGGATGCGTGGCTGATGCAGGATGACGCGTGCTATGGCCACGCGCTGCCTCTCGCCGCCGGAGAGGCGGGTCCCTCGCTCTCCGGCAATGGTGTCGTAACCGTCATCCAGCTCCATGATTCGGTCGTGTATGTAGGCAGCCTTGGTTGCGGCTTCAATCTCCTCTTGGGTGGCGTCGGGCTTGCCGTACAGTAGGTTGTCCCGCAGGCTGGCGTGAAACAGGTAGCTCTCCTGCGTGACGAACCCTATGAGTCGGGAAATCGACTCCAGCCGTATCTTCCGAACGTCTACCCTGTCAATGAGCACGCGTCCATCGCTGACGTCGTACAGCCGGGGAATCAGGTAGGCGATGGTCGACTTGCCAGCCCCGCTGGGGCCGACGATGGCCGCCAGTTGTCCCGACGGCACCTCGAAGCTGACATCATCCAGTATCCAGTGTCGTTCTGCGTCCGCCTCCAGACGCCTTGCCGCTAGCCTCTCCTCGGCTGTAAGGCCGTAGTCCACTCGCACCGAGTCGAAGGTGATGACCCCTGAAGCCCGTTGTGGGTCTACATCGATGGCATCGGGCGCGTCGACGATTTCCTGCTGCATGTCCAAGTAGCCGAAGATGCGTTCGAACAGGGCCATGGAAGATTGCAACTCCACCGACACCTCCAGCAGCCTGCTGATGGGGAAGTAGAGCCGGGTCTGCAGTGTGGTAAAGGCGATGATCACACCAGCGGTGATGCCTCCCTCGCCTGTGCCCAGCAGCAGGTAGCCCGATAGCAGGTATATCAGAGCTGGCGCGACGGTGAAGAAGGTCATCACCACGGCAAAGAAGGTATACCCGACCATCTGTTGACGTACCGCAAGGTCGGCTAACTGCTGGTTGTGGCCGTGGAAGTGTGCAACCTCCTGCCCTTGCCGTCCGAACAGCTTCGAGAGCATGATGCCCGACACCGACAGCGTCTCTTGGGTGATGACCGTCATCTCTGCCGTGGCCTCTTGGGCCTTGGCCGTGATGGCGCGTCGCCTAGCCCCCACAAACCGGGTCAGCACGAAGAACACCGGTACTGTGGCCACGGCTACCAGCGTCAGTTGCCACGACAGCACCAACATGGCGATTAGTGTGCTGAGGAGGATGACGGAGTTGGAAATGGTGTCGGATACTGTGGACGTCACTACTGTCTGTACACCGGCCACGTCGTTGGACACCCTCGACTGTACCTCGCCGGTGCGGGTGCTGCTGAAGAACCGCATCGACATGCCCTGCAGGTGGCGGTAGAGGGTGTCCCGCAGGTCCCGCATAACATGCTGCCCAACCCTGTGGGTCTGGTACGTCTGGGAGACGCCGAACACGCCGTTGGCCACAGCCACGGCAGCCATGACCCCAACTATCACCCATAAGAGCTCTAGGTCGGGGCCACCTTCGGAGGGAAAGAGGGCGGTGTCGAACACCACCCTGATGAGCAGTGGATTGACGACTCCAATACTGGCGGTAATCAGTAGAAGGACGCCCACTATGGCCACCGACCGCCAGTAAGGGCGGAAAAGGCCGCCGACTCGCCAAAAGATGCCGCGACCCGAAAGCCCCGATAGCTTGCCAAGGCCTTCGTCAGATGCGCCACGTCCGGAGGAAGGGCGCAGTTGTGGAAAGGCTATCTTCAAAGCCTCGCCCTGCCCTAGGCTAGCCTACCGCGCCTCTTGACGCTGCCTCCAGGTTGTTCGCGAACTCCCGCGACATCTCCGAGGCCTTGCGTCGAATCATCATGGAACCCAGCGACCCCAGCTTGCCGGTGAGGCTGAAATCTATCTCGAATGAGAGCTTCGTGCGGTCCCCATCCAACGCTTCCAACTCCAGCACAGCGGAGGGGACGCTCAGCATGCTGCCCGAAGACTCCTTCCCCTGCCCCGATGCCACCAGCCGTCGTGGAGGCTCCACCTCATCCAGCGTCATCCGGACTTGGAACTGGACACGAAAGGGCCCAACTCGCTGCGCCACCAAGGTGTCGAAGGTGGTCTCGTCCACCGCCTCCCACGACTGCACACCAGGCATGGCCGACAGGAAGAAGCGAGGCTGCTGTAGAAGATCCCATACCTGCTGTATGGGATGGTCCACTTCCAAGCTGTCGGAGATTTTCATCTTTCCCTCCTGTGTCAGTACGGGGTGTCGGGGTTTATGTGTCGTTTCGGGCCTACTGGCTATCGCCCAGACTTGCACTGAACACGTCGGGCGCCACCCCGGCATCCCGCAGGGCGCGCCACACCCGCTCCGGCGTGAGCGGCAGGTCTTTGATGCGCACTCCGGTGGCCTCGTACAGCGCGTTGGCGATTGAGGGCGCAGCCGACACGATGCCGCCCTCTCCCAAGCCCTTGGCCCCATAAGGTCCGGGGCCGTCGTGGTTCTCGATGAGCACGGTCTCTAGCTGCTCGGGAACGTCTTCGAAGCCGGGTACACGGTAATCAATCATGTTGGGGTTCAGCAGTTGGCCGTCCTCGTACACCATTTCCTCGAACAGCGTATGCCCCAAGCCCTGCATTGAGGCGCCCTCGTCCTGCCCCTCGCACTGTTGCGGGTTGATCGCCACGCCCACGTCGGCCACAGAGACGTAATGGGGGATGCGTATCTGGCCCGTCTCGGTGTCGACCTCAATGCGCGAGGCAGCGATTCCGACTTCCCAGAAGGCGGGGGGCATGGCCAGACGACCCCCGTCCTTGCGAGGCGTCACGTAGCCGCGCCCGATAAGCTCACCGGCAGGCACACCGAACTCCTCCTGTATGAGGGCGGAGTAGGTCGCGCCTTCGCTGCCACGCCATACCTGCCCGTCGTTGACCGTCAACTCCGACTTGGGGCAGTCGAAGTGCAGCACGGCCAGGTCCAGCAATTGGTCTCTGACTTCTTGGGCCGCTCCCTGCACGGCCAACCCCATCAGAGTGGTGGAGCGGCTGGAGCCGGTCGAGCGGTCGTAAGGGACGATGCCCGTGTCCGAGGAAATCAATGCGATGCGCTCCACCGGCACCTGCAACTCTTGGGACACGATTTGCGCGAACACGCCGCGGGAGCCTTGCCCGATTTCGGTGGTGCCAGCAAAGACGGTGACGCTGCCATCCACATGCAGCCGGGCGATTGATGTGGAGGTAGGCGACGCTCCTACACCCGACAGGTTACAGCCCACGCCACGGCCCACCTTGATGGTGCCCCGTCCGCCCATGGGCTCGGGCGGGCTGTCCAAGGGTATACCCACTGCTTGGGCCGCCATTCGCAGTCCGTGTTGGGGGTCGCCATCAAGGGGACGCTCACCGGGCCGAACCTCGTCTCCACGTTCCAGCATGTTCATCAATCGCAGTTCCAGCGGGTCCATGCCCAAGGAATGAGCAATGATGTCCACTTGCGACTCGCCAGCCCATGCAGCTTGCGGGCCACCGATGGAGCGGAAGGAGCCAGCGGGGCCGGTGTTGGTGTACACGGCGTGCGCCGTGATTTTGGCACTGGGCCAGCGATAGGCTCCCATGATACGCTGCGCCGCCTTATCAGCGACCATGGGGCCGTTGTCAGCATAGGCCCCAGTGTCGAGATAAATCATGCACTCCCGGGCCACGAACATCCCGTTGCTCATCACGCCCGTCTTCACGATGCATCTAGCGGCGTGGCGCCGGATGGTCTTGAAGGCGTCTTCCACTGAAAGTGCCACCCGCACCGGCGCGCCGGCCACCTTGCTCAAGGCAACTGTCAGAGGCTCCAGCTTGGAGTAAGACTTGCTGCCGAAACCTCCTCCCACGTAGGGGACGATGATGCGTACTTGGTGCAGCGGGAAGCCGAACATGCGGGAGAGGTCTTCTCGTACTAGGAAGGGGTGTTGGGCCGTGGACCACACCGTGATGCCGTTGTGAGGGGAGTAGTCGGCAATGACGGTATGGGGTTCCAAGGCGTAGTGATACACCATGGGGAAGGTGAAGGTGTCCTCGAAGATGTGGTCGGCCCGCGCGAAGCCCTCATCCGCGTCGCCCCACACCGCATTCTCGCGATGACACATGTTGGAGTCGTGCACGAAATCCGACGAGGCCGACAGCGCGTCGATCACATTGTCGACCACGGGCAATGCTCGGTACTCCACGCGGATGAGTTCCAAGGCCCGCTCGGCTGTGAGCGCGTCCGATGCCGCCACGGCCGCCACCGGCTCGCCCTCGTAGCGCACCTTCTCGGTGGCCACCAAAGGACGGTCCCGCACCATGGCCCCGAAGTAGGGGTCCATGTCCCTGACGTCGTCCCGAGTCAGGACTGCCTTGACTCCGGGCAGCTTTAGGGCCTCGCTGGTATCGATGCTCTCAATCACCGCATGAGGCAAAGGGCTACGCAGTATCTTGCCGTGGAGCATGCCCGCCACTTCCAAGTCACCCACGTAGGTGGCTCTGCCGGTGACCTTGTCCATCCCATCGATTCTGGGTACCGAGACGCCGATGCTTTCCATGGTTCCCCCTACTCCTGCCCGCTGGCGGCCAAGATGGCTTCGACTATCTTCTTGTAGCCGGTGCAACGACAGATGTTGCCCCCCATGTAAGCCTTGACCTGCTCTTCAGTGGGGCGACTGTTCTCGTCCAAAAGCGACTTCGCGGTCAGGATCATGCCGGGCGTGCAGAAGCCACACTGGAAGGCGGCGTGGTCGATGAAAGCCTGCTGGATAGGGTGTAACCGGTTGCCCTCGGCCATCCCCTCAATGGTCAGTACCTCAGCGTTGCGGGCCTCGTATGCCAGCAGGGTGCACGAACTCACCGCGCGCCCATTCAGCAAGACGGTGCATGCGCCGCACACCTGCAGGTCACAGGAACGCTTGGCTCCCTTCAGAGTCAGCCTGTCCCGCAACATGTCCAGCAGCGTCAGATGAGGCTCCACATCCATGGAAACGGAACGGCCATTGACCGTCATTGCGATCGGTATTGCAGGCACCACTTGGCTACGCGACGAAACTTCCAAGACGCCTTCTCCTCTCCAGCCTCAAACCGCGCCGATGGCGGTGCGCATTGCCCGGCGCAGCAGCACACCTATCAGGTGCTCCTTGTACTCGGCCGAGCCGTGGAAATCATCATCGGGCTGGGCTTCGTGCGCCGCAGACCGCGCGGCCGGCCCCAACACCCCCGGCGAAGTCAGTTCTGCCACCGTCTTGCCCACCAGTATCTCCTCCGCTTGGGGCACCCGCACGGGCCTTGGTCCAGCGGAGCCCACTGAAACCCGCGCCTCAGTGACCACGCCGCGGCCATCGGCAGCGGAGGGGTCGTCGAGCCGCAGGGCCACGCCCACGCCGACGGTGGGGCGAGCGTGGTATCCGAACTTCAGGTAGGCGCCCGTCATACCAGCAGGAAAGCGCGGGACGGCTATCTCCGTCAGCACCTCGCCTTCTGCAAGGGAGGTCTCGAAAGGGCCAACGGCGAACTCGGCAAGAGGGAATGTCCGCGTTCCGGACGCACCCTGAGCCGTCACTGTGGCGTCGTACAGCAGCAGTAGCGCACCGGGATCGGAGTGAGGCTCGCCGAAGCAGAGGTTACCGCCGATGGTGCCCACGTTGCGCACACGCACATTGGCTACGTTGCCCTCCGTCTGCGCAATCAGCGGGAAATCGGCCGCCACGATGGCCGACCGCTCCAGAGCACGGTGGGTTACGCTCGACCCGATGCGCAACACTCCCGCTCCCTCGTCGTACCGAAGCTCCGCCAGACCGGGAATGGTCTTGACGTTCAGCAGGTGCCCGTATCGCAGCAGCCCTTCTTTCATGGCCAGAAGTAACTCCGTGCCACCGGCGTAGAGGCTGGCCTCTTCGCCATACTGCTGCAAGAGGCCCACAGCATCGCCCACCGTTTCAGGTTCGTGCAATCTAAAGGGACGTAGCAACGCTCCCCCTCTCCCCTTCTCTCGGCAGGCCCGAATCTTCGAATTGAGCGTCCATCATAGCTTAGTAACCTTCAAGTGCCAACGCCGCAGGGCGACAGTTCAGTTTTGACAGACCGCAGCCAAGCGCAGCCGTGCTACACCCGGAAGTGTGCGTTTGCCCGCAGATCTATTGGCCCTCTATCGGCATTCTATCGGCTATTGGCATGGCCCTCTATCGGCATGGCCCCGATGATGCGGCCACACTGTCGCCTTGTGCTACCATTGGCACGGTGATACAGGACAACACACTAGGGAGGCGCCCTTTGACTTACTTTGGACGCTCGTTGAAACGCTTCGAGGACCCGCGGCTCCTCAGGGGCCAAGGGGCATTTGTGGATGACATAACCCTGCCCAACCAACTCTACGCCCATGTTCTGCGCAGCCCCCATGCCCACGCCGACATCAGGGGTGTGGACCCGTCAGAGGCCTTGGCGCATTCCGATGTGGTCGCAGTGTTCAGCGGTGCGGATGTGGCGGAGTCGCTGGGCAACATACCAACCCGCTCCATGACCCGCGGCTGGGCCGTCGACGAAATCCGGCCTCCGGAACACCCGGTGCTGGCCTCGGAGCGGGCCTTCTACGCGGGACAGCCCGTGGCCGTGGTAGTGGCCCGGACTCCCTACGCCGCCCTCGATGCCGCGGAATTGGTGGCCATCGACTACCAACCCCTCGAACCCCTAGTCGACCCCTATGAAGCCGCCTCCGACACACATGTGCTCCACTCCACAGTGGGCACCAACGTTGGGATGAGAGTGAATCACGAAGGCGGCGAGGTGGACCAAGCGTTCGATAGCGCTCATCGGGTGGTATCGCAGCACTATCAGGTGCAGAGACTTGCGCCAGCCCCCATGGAGGCGCGAGGCATCGTAGCCACCTACGATGCAGGGGACGATATGCTGACTGTGTGGAACTCCACCCAAGTGCCTCATCGGGTGCGTGACGGCATGGCCCGGGTCCTAGGACGCTCTAGGGAGTCGACACGCGTCATAGCTCCTGATGTCGGCGGAGGGTTCGGCGAAAAGGACACCGTCTTCCCCGAGGACATTCTCATACCCTACTTGGCGCTGACATTGGGCCAGCCCATCAAGTGGGTGGAAGGGCGCCAGGAAAACATGGTGGCACTGCATGCGCGGGGTCACTCTGTAGACGTGGACGCCGCCGTGGCCGAGGACGGTACCCTGCTGGGGATGAAGGTGTCCATCGTGGCCGACTTGGGGGCCTTCTTCTTGGTGACGACGCCCTCGGTGCCCTTCCTAGCAGCCCACCGCATAGCCGGTCCCTACAAGACGCCAGCCATCCGCGTCAACGTGCGCGGTGTCATCACCAACAAGCCACCCACAGGGCCCTATCGTGGTGCAGGTGGGCCGGAGGCCGCTTTCTGCATGGAGCGCACCATGGACTTGGTGGCCACCGAGCTTGGCTTGGATCCAGCACAAGTGAGGCGCATCAACCTCATACATCCCGATGCCCTGCCCTACACCACCCCCACAGGCGTCACCTACGACTCCGGCAACTACGAGGTGGGGCTGGACCGGGTGCTGGAGCTCTCGGAGTACGATCAGTGGCGGGCCCGGGCCAGCGAGCCACGGAAGCCCGGAGAGCCCCTGTTGGGTGTGGGGTTGGCCACGGTGTTGAAGGCGTCGGGCGCCTACGGGGAGGTGCGCGAGGACAGTTCCAGGGTAATCATCGACGCATTCGGGCAGGTCACCATCCACATTGGGGCGTCGCCCCACGGGCAAGGCACCGAGACTGCCTTCTCCCAAATGGCCGCCGACGAGTTGGGCCTCACACCGGAAGACCTGACCATCCTCCACAGCGACACCGCTGTTATCGCAAAGGGCGGCGGCACGTCGGCCAGCCGCGGCACAGTGGTCTCCGGCTCCGCCATGGTACTGGCGTTACGTGATGCGCGAGAGAAGATGGGTCGCATCGCCGCTCATCTCCTCGACTGCACCCCGGAAGACCTGGAGTTTCGAGACGGCAGCGTCTCCCACAAGTCCGACCCGTCTAGGGTCACCACCTTCGCCGACGTGGCATCGGCCGCCTACGGCGAAGAGCGCCTTCCGCCCGGCGAGGACATCGGGCTGGATTTCAGCTTGGACTACGTCCTACCCAACAACCCCTACGCCTTTGCTGCCCATGTCGCAGTGGTGGAAGTGGACCCCGGCACCGGAGATGTGCGCATCCTCCGCTACTTCGCAGTGCACGACTGTGGGAACATCATCAACCCCATGATTGTGGAGGCCCAGTTGCACGGCGGCATCGTGCAAGGGTTGGGGCAGGCCATGGTGGAAGGCATCGAGTACGATTCCAACGGACAGTTGGTCACCGGGAGCCTGCTGGACTACGCACTGCCAGTAGCCGCCGACATGCCCGATTTCCAGATGGACACCATGGAGACACCCTCGCCCCTCACGCCCCACGGTGCCAAGGGCATCGGAGAGTTGCCCACGGTGGCCGCCCCCGTTGTGCTGGCCAACGCGGTGATGAATGCACTAGCGTCGGCAGGCGTTCGCAACGTCGACACGCCACTGACGCCCAACAGGATCGCGGAGGCGCTGCGGGTGGCCAGCTAGCTTCCTCGTGGCCCTACCTTCCTCGAGGCCCTAGCTTCCTTGAGGAAGAGGTCCGCCCGTAGAACGGAGCGAGCTGCGTTGTAGCCACACATGCCGTGTACACCGCCACCTGGCGGTGTGGACGAGGAGCAGATGTAGAGGCCCCTGACAGGCGTGGAGTAGGGGTCCCAGCGGTATACCGGTCTACCGAACAGCTGGCCCAAGTCCTGAACGCCCCCGTTGATGTCGCCACCCACGTAGTTGGAGTTGTACTCCTCCAGCCGGGCGGGTGACATAACGCTGCGTCCCAGGACGAGGTCTTGGAAGCCGGGCGCAAAGCGTTCTATTTGCGCTTCGATGCGCTGCGTCATATCTACATCGGAACCATGGGGCACATGGCAGTACGCCCACGCGGTGTGCTTGCCTTCCGGGGCACGGCTTGGGTCGAAGAGCGTGTGCTGGGCCAGCAGCACAAAGGGCCGTTCCGGGTGCCCGCCCTGCCACACCGTCTCCTCGGCATCGGCGATCTCACCAAAGCTACCGCCGACGTGTACCGTGGCCGACTGTGCGCACTCCGGAGCCCGCCACGGTATCGGACCATCCAGCGCCCAATCCACCTTGAAGGCACCCATGCCGTAGCGGTACCGCGCCATGCCCTTACGATAGCCGCGAGTGATCCGCTCACCCGCCACTGCCATCACCTGTTTGGGGGTCAAGTCCAGCAGGGTGGCCTTCGCCCCCGGAAGTTCCTCTAGCGACCGTACCGGGACGCCGGTGATGACCTCACCACCCAAGGAGCCGAGATAGGAAGCCAAGGCCTTGGAGATGCGCTGTGCTCCGCCTTCGGGGAAGGGCCAGCCGGCTACGTGGCCAAAGATAGCCAGCACGAGCCCGAAAGCGGCCGAGGGTCGCTTATCCAACGGCAGCAGGGAGTGAGCCGCTAGACCGGCGAACAGGGCGCGGGCCCGCTCGCCCTTGAATGCGCTGTGGGAGAGGGCCTTGGCCGAGTGCAACCCATGCATCCCGAACCGTGCCATGGCCAGAGGATGTCGGGGCCAGCGCATAGGGCCCAGCAGGTCGCCTTGGAGAAGGTCCCAATCGGCGACCAGCGGGGCCAGCAGCCGCGTATATGCGTCAGCGTCGCTGCTGCCGATAGATTCGCCGGTATCCGGAATGGACGGGTGCAGGGCTACTGCCGAGCCGTCGTCCAACGGATGAGCTACGCACAAAGGTGAGGTGACCCACCGTAGGCCGTGCTCTTCCAGAGGCAGTTCCTGGAAGAAGGGGGAGATGGCCGCCGTGGCGTGTATCGCCGAGCAAACGTCGTGGACGTACCCCGGCAGAGTCAGTTCCGCCGAGCGTGCGCCTCCGCCGATTGTCTCCTTGGCCTCCAGCACCGTGACAAGCCAGCCCTGTCGGGCTAGGGTGATGGCGGCTGCCAAGCCGTTGGGGCCGGAGCCCACTACCACCCCATCGCGCCCATCTCGGTCGTTCCCGACGTAACCGCTTGTCGAAATCACGCCAAAGTCGCCTTGGACTACCTCATCCACCCTTCTTCGATATCAGGTCGATCTCAATCAGGGGCCCTGGGAACATGATGCCGGAGGTGCAGTCGGCCTGCTGGGACGGGATGATGCTCATGGAAGGCCCATATCCTATTGGCTCGAATATCCGTCTCCAAGCGCGGTCGAAACCACGAAAGTCCCGTGGCGCATTCACCAAATACACGCGGGCGTCCACCACGTCGCCTAGCGTATACCCGTTGCCCTCCAGTTGCTCCTGCAGAAGCCCCATAGTGAACTCGGTCTGGAGCTCGATATCGGAGAAGTGGTGGGGCAGTCCCGGGAGCGTGCGGCGTATCGCAGCCTCGCCTATCTGCGGAACTTCGCCGGTGGCCTGCGGAAGCCCGCTTCGGACCTCCGTCTTTCCGAAGTCTGCAATGGGCACCTGACCCGCGGTGAAGAGCCAGTCCTGCACCATGATGCCCGGTGTGAAGTTCACCCGTCGCACATCCACTGGATGCCAGCGTATGCCCGCCCTAGTCTCGTGCTTTTGGTGTTGCTCGTCAGGAGCAAGGAACATGAAGTTGGCAAGGAAGACCGTTCCTGGAACCAGCAACTGCTGCATACCCATGGACGAACGGTTGGGCGGCGGCTGCATGTACTCGCCCCATACGGCATCAATTTGGTGGAAGTTGAGCAGGTTCGGCTCGTACAGTTGGGACTTGATTCCCTGGTCCAAGCCGCTCCCGGCTGCCTCCAGCACCTTTCCCATGTTCTGGAAGGCGTAGTTGGCCTGCATCTCAGGGTCCGACCCGTAGATGGGAAAGCCCGGCTGCTTGGTAACGGCCAAGCCCTTGGTGTAGTCGGTGGCGGAAACTCCCGACAGGAAGACGAAGGGTCCTGCCTTTACTGCTTGGGGAGCGTGCTCCGCTGCCATGGGGTCGGACGCAGTGGCCGCGCGGACGGTCTGGGGACTGTAGGACGAGTTGCCCGCCACGGCCACGGCCTGCAGGTTCAAGCGGGATCCGCGCACGATGTGCTGGTCGTGGCCCACCACTGCCGTGGTGCGGGCTGGCGGGTTGTTGGGGAAATACTCCTGCCACACAACCTTGAACTCATAGAAGTCCTCAGGCTCGATGAGGTACACCTCGGCCTTGACTGTGCGGTCCAACGTGGTGCCCGCCTCGGCCAATACTGCCCGCAGCCGTTCCAGGCAGGCGCGGGTTTGGGCGCCTATAACGCTCTCGCCGACGTAGGGGGAGACGGATTGGGCCTGCACAACGTTCCCATCTTGGTCCAACGGGAAAATCGAAGAAACGTACACGTAGTCCCCTGCCCTGCGGAAGCTGGGCGCTGGCAGCACTCCCTGCCATGAACTGGCCCCTGACTGCGATGTCGCCATTTACTATTCTCCTTCTATCTGACCGCTTAGCTCTCGTTAACCCGGTAGCTCACGTTGGGCCGAGCACCGGACAATTATCGTGCGCCGACACCGACATGCCAAGCCTGACTAATGACGAGCCTCGCATAACGTTGTGCCAATGCAGTTGCGTCAGCTATACTGCGGTATCCACCGCTACGCAGTGTGCGCACTGAGTTCGTGTCGGGAATAAATGGCAGAGGAGGCTAGGTATGGGTTCTCTGGGTAGACACAAGTCCTTGCTGATCGGGGCGTTCATCCTCATCCTTGCCCTGATAATCGCCTGCGGCGAAGAGGCCACTCCCGCTCCGTCTCCGGCGGCCACGGACGAGCCCGCAGCGGCCGCTGCCACTGCAACTCCGGCCGCTGCCACTGCTGAGGCGCCCGCGCCGGGCGACGCTATGATGGCCCCATCTGGGTCTCTGGACTTCGGCGTTGGTGACATCGGGGCAGAGGTATACGTGCTTGGCAACCAAGCGTACCAAGCCACTGTCTTTGACGGCCGCACCACCCACGAACACATGTGGGGTAGCGACGGCACCGGCGCAACAGGCCCACGCTTGGTCAAGAGCTACGAGGACTCTGAGAACGCCGATGGTAGTTGGAACCGCACCTTCACCCTGCAGCAAGGGGCCAAGTGGCACGACCGCTACGGGGACTGGGGCGAGTTCAATGCTGACGATTTCATCTTCACCATGACCAACGTGGCCACCGAGGGGTCCGTCCACACCAACTCGGGCAAGATCCGTCAACTGTTCCACTGTGATGGCTGCTCCATGGAGAAGATCGACGACTACACCGTCAAGCTGACTCGGCCCGAACCCACCTTCCAGATCGAGTGGTGGACCACCGCTCCGGTGGGCAACACCACCATGCGCAGCGTCCGCCACTACGATGCCATGGGTGACGAGGAAGCAAGCAAGCAATCGGTAGGCACCGGGTCCTTCCAGTTGATGGACTCCCTTGGGGACGACTACAAGAGGGCCGAGGCCGTGATGGACCACTGGCGCAAGACTCCTGAGTTCGCCGAGTTCACATGGCACCAACTGGCTGAGGAGTCCACCCGCCTGGCGAACTACCTCACGGGGCAGATTGACACGGGCCAGTTCTCCCCTGATTCAATTCAGGCGATCAAGAACGAGGACCGTGACGAGGATCAGTACTTGGTCTTCCAAGGCGCCCGCCTGCGGTGGGTACACGTCCATGCGCAGAACTACTTCCCGGACCACCCGTCCCACGAGTCAGAGTTCGTAATGGGAGAGGGCGCAGTCTACACTGACACATGCAAGACCCAGGCATGGGTCTCTTGTGACCGGGACGTCAACTCGGACGAGTGGGCGCGGGCTCTGAAGATCCGGACAGCCCTGACCATCGCCATCGACCGCCAGGCTATGATCAACAACCTGGCCTTCGGCGATGCAGTTCCGGCTTACACCTTCGGCTTTATGGGACACAACGATAGGGCCCAGCAGTACGGCTTGGACCAACTGACTTGGGCCTACGATCCCGCGCGGGCCAAAGAGTTGCTCACAGAGGGTGGGCACCCGGACGGGTTTGAGATCGAGGTGCACCTGACAAATACCGGTGGTGTCGGCGTCGACACCAGTGGTGAGATTCTCAGTGGAATGTGGCGCCAGATCGGGATTGAGGCCAAGCACGTAGTGCAGCCTTACTCCTCCTTCCGCCCCACCATTCTTGCCCGCACTGCCAAGGGCGTACGGCCCGACGAGCAGGGCGTGGGCATCGAGCCTCTCTTCTACTACGGCATCTTCTACGTGGCCAACAACACCTTCAACTTCGGCATCGAGCACCCCGATTTGCAGGCGTTGATCGACAAGGCCAACGTGACCTACGACACTGAAGAGCGGTGGGCCGTGTCAGCGGACATTGCCAAGTGGCTGCACAACAACATCGCCACCATCCCTCTCTACGAGGAGAACGCCTCGTGGCCCTTGGGCCCCGGGGTCGCACAGTGGGAAATCAGCCCGCTGCACATCGAGTGGTTGAACAATTGGGAGTACGCCGCGCCTCGCTAGGGCAACCGACACTCTCAGACTGACTCGCGGAGCCAAGGCCGACAGGATGAAGTAGGCCTTGGCTCCTGCCTTTTCCGACCAGGAACGTTGCGGAGGAAGTCATGCCACCTGAAATAACTCTCACAGAAGCCAAGGAAATGATCAAACGCGCCGTACAGAAGGGCGCCGAAGTGGGTTGGATATCAGCCTACGCCGTCGTCGACGAGGGAGGTAACGTCATCGCGATGGCACGGGCCGACGGTGCTCCTGGCACGGCGATGAGCCTTGCTAAGGCCAAGGCCCTTGCTTCGGCCCGAACGAAGGCCCCCACCAAGTCCTTCGCCGAGCGCATGCGAAACCAGCCAGCCATGTGGCAGTCCTACAACACCCTCTTCGTCGGCAGCATGTTCCCCGGTTTCGGCGGCATGCCCGTTGTGAAGGATGGGAAGGTCGTGGGCGGCTTTGCCTGCGGTGGACCGGGACCCACACCCGACACGGCGGGTGGCGAACCAACACATGATTTCTGGACGGAGATAGACGGGCAGGTGGTGAACATCGAAGACGTGGCGATATGCCACGGCCTGAATATCCCCTATGCACCACAGCACAATCAGCCCTAGATCTGCCGCCACGTCACCGCACGAAAGGAACCCCAATGCCTCTCACTCTTGCCGAAGCCGATCTCTACGTCTCCAAAGCGATTGCCAAGGCCCAGCAGCTACGAGTCCTCGTATCCTGCGCCGTGGTGGACGAATTTGCTGAACTTGTTCAAGCAGACCGCATGGATGGCGCCTCCCCTATGACCGTTGACATCGCAGAAGCAAAAGCCGTCACCGCCCTCAACTTCCGCCGCCCAACTAGCAGCGTGGCATCACTCGACCCACATGTGCTGGAGAGCATCAAAGAGGTGGTGAAGTTCAAGCCATTCCCCGTGGCCGGAGGCGTGCCCATCCTTGTGGACAACGTCGTGGTTGGAGCCGTGGGAGTTAGCGGCGCCACTGGAGAACAGGACGAAGACATAGCGCGGGCCGCCGCCGCCTGACCTCAGAGTAGCCTGCTGTGAGACGGTGGTCAGCGGCCTGCGTGCGCAGACCGCCCGTATGCGCCATAATGACGCCGCACCTCGGAAATCCCGGCCGCCCCCTCCCCAGCCTTCATCACTCGGTTGGGAAGGGCGATGGAAGTTACACCAAGGAGGGGTACATGGCTACTCTAACACGGCTGCAGACCATCGACTCCGACGCTCATGTGGTGGAGAGCGAGCGCACTTGGGACTACCTAGAACCCTCGGAAGAAAAGTACCGGCCGCGCATGTTCTCCACGCCCGACGACGATACCAAACGCTACTGGGTCGTCGAGGACAAGATTGCCGGGCTGCGCCTGCCCAACCTCAGCGACTACCAGTTGCAGGCACTCTCGGAGATAGTGGGCAGGAATGTGGTCACCCCCCAAGCGGCCCGGGAGATGGACGACGTGGGGCTGCGGCTGAAGCACATGGACGAACTGGGCATCGACATACAGGTGCTGCACAACACCCTGTGGATTGAGCAGGTGACCACCAAGCCTGCCGCGGACGTTGCCCTGTGTGGTAGCTGGAATCGCTGGCTGGCCCACATCTGGAAGGAAGGTCAGGGACGCCTTCGCTGGTCATGCTTGGTGCCCACCACCTCCATGCCGGACGCCGCCGACCAGATGCGGTTTGCCAAGGAGAACGGCGCTGTCGCCGTATGCATGCGCCCCATCGAGGGCAACCGCTCCTTCACCGACCCTTACTTCTACCCGATTTACGAAGAGGCCGCCAAACTGGATATGGCCGTCGCCATACACATCGCCAATGGCAACCCGGCCAACTGCGAGTTGCATCGCTCCTTCCCCGAAGGCCTGACAGCCCGCTCCTTCGCCATGTTCCGCGGACCCACGGTAGTGGCCTGCCATACGCTACTGTTGAGCCGCATGCACCAAGACTTTCCCACACTGCGCTGGGGGTTCATCGAGGCTTCCTGCGAGTGGATTCCTTGGATATACCGCGAGGCCTCCCGCCGCTTTGCTGGCGAGGGACGGCAGTTCCCCGTAGACGCCTTCCGCGAGTTTGGCATTTTCGTCACCTGTCAGACCGACGAAGATCTGCCATGGGTGCTGCGGTACGCTGGTGAGCACAGCTTGGTCATCGGCACCGACTACGGGCACTTCGACCCGTCCAGCGAAGTGGATGCGATCACCATCTTTCGCCAGAACCAAGACATCTCGGAGGAGTCCAAGGAGCGCATCCTGCACCACAACCCCAAGGCACTCTACAACCTGTAACCGGCCCGTATTCGCTCAAGGCCCGCCGTAGTCCTCAAGCCAACGAGCGGTCCATAAGGGAGGCCTCATGGCCCAAGAGTTCCATCTGCAGGAAGCCACCATCGCCAGCATTCATGCGGCCTACGCCGCTGGGACGATTACGGCACGCCAACTGACCCAACTGTACTTGGACCGCATTGAGGCTTACGACCGCAACGGACCACAGATCAACTCCATCATCACCGTGAACCCCAATGCGCTGCAAGAGGCAGAGCAGGCCGACGCGGCCTTCGCAAGCACGGGCCTTACCGGCCCGCTGCATGGCATTCCCGTGATCCTTAAGGACCAGATGGACGCCAAGGGCATGCCCACCACCCTAGGGTCGGTGGTGCTGCAGGACTATTACCCCGACAGGGACTCTTTCGTCACCGAGCAGTTGAGGAAGGCAGGGGCGGTGATCATCGGTAAATCCACCCTCGGCGAGATGGGCCGTGGCGACACCCACGGCTCGCTGTTCGGCTCCACCAGAAACCCTTACGACCCTGCTCGGACCGTAGGGGGCTCCTCCGGCGGGTCTGGAGCCAGCATCTCGTCCAACTTCGGGGCCGTAGCCATTGGCCAAGAGGGTTTCGCGTCAATTCGTCGTCCTGCCGCGTGGAACGGCATCGCCGGCATGCGCCCCACTGCTGGCCTAGTGAGTCGAGGTGGCGTCTGGGGTGGCTGGCCCCAACTGAACGGCTCCTTGGGACCACTGGCCCGCTCAGTGCAGGACTTGGCAATCGTTCTGGACGCCATCGTAGGCTACGACCCAGAAGACCCAATCACAGCCTTTGGCGTGGGCCACGTTCCCGAAAGCTTCACTCAGTCCCTCGACCCTGCGGGTCTGCGGGGCATCCGAATTGGCGTCATGACCCAATCCATGGGCTTTCAGGCCGAGCCCGATACCGCCGACTTTCGCCTAGTCTCCGAGGTCTATAGCCGCGCCATACTCGACCTTCAGGAGGCCGGGGCTGATGTGGTGGAGTTGCCAGAGTTGCCTCGCCTGAATGAACTCTTGGCCAAGCGGACCACCGACGGCCTAGCGTCAGAATCCTTCGAGCTCTACTTCGGGCGCAGCGCCAACCGGCCCTACGAGTCGATGGACGCCATGACCCGCGCACCCGACTACGCCAAGGTTCACCCACAAGGGCAGTCGGGCATGCGCCCCCACTCCGAGGCCAACTATCATGAGCACCTGCTGACCCGGGACGAGCTCATGGCCAGCGTGATGAAGCTGATGGCCGACGCTGGGGTGGATGCCATCGTCCACAAGACAGTCGAACATCAGCCGACCCTCATCAGCGAAGGCTTGGGGACTCCCTACTACGATATGCGCGGCACAACCCACCTCAACACGTTCCTAGTCTACGTGCCGTCGATATCGGTGCCCGCAGGGTTCACATCGGAGGGTCTGCCCGTCGGCATTACCTTCCTAGGCCGGCCCTACACAGACGCCACGATGGTCAAGCTGGCCTACGCCTACGAGCGGGCCACCGGTCACCGTCGCCCGCCAACCCTGATGCCTGCCGTTCCGGGAGAGCCGTAGCCGACGGGCGATGACCTCCGACCAAGACCACTACGCGGTGCTGCAGGTGCATCCTGAGGCCGAGCCGGAGGTGATTGCAGCGGCCTACCGCAGCTTGGCTCAGCTGTACCATCCCGATAGGAACCCTTCCCCCGAAGCAGGCCCTCGCATGGTCCAGATAAATCTGGCCTACGAGGTGCTGCAGGACCCGGAGCGACGCGCTGCTTACGACCGCAGACGTCGCTCCCAAGCCCTTGAGGCTAGGGCCTATGAGGTTGATGACGACGAGGATGGCGAGCTAGGCAACGAATGGGAAAGGCATGAGATCCCGGTAGGCGTCAACTTAGCCGCCACCGGCGGTGGCTGGAGTTGTTGCTGTGGCGTCATCATCTTGGTTGTTATCTTGGTGATAGTAGTCGGCGTGTGCAGTGCTGCGGTAGGATTGTCCTAACACGCTGGGAGGAGACTTGAGAGCATGGCTGACACTGACCGGACGACTCACAACTCGCTAACCCCGGAAGAGCGCTACGTGATCGAGCGAAAGGGCACCGAGAGGCCCTTCACTGGCGAGTACGACGACTTCTATGAGGCGGGCACCTACATCTGTCGACGTTGCAACGCCGAGCTATACCGTTCTGACGACAAGTTCGACGCTCGCTGTGGCTGGCCCGCCTTCGACAAGGAGGTGGCAGGCGCTGTCAACCACCTGCCCGATCCCGACGGCATGCGCATCGAAATCGAGTGTACCAACTGCGGAGGACATCTGGGGCATGTGTTCGTAGGCGAGCGTCTCACCTCGACCAACACCCGCCACTGCGTGAACTCGCTCTCGATGCGGTTCGTCGCGGCGAGTTAGTTCTGACCCCCATCCTGACCTCTCCCCTTGGGGAAGGGACTTGTCGAGTCTCCTTCTGATAGGAAAGGAAACATTGCGATAGAGGGAAGCCTACGTCCCGATGCGAGGCCCCGTGCCGCACGCCTGCCTCAAGAGTTCGATAGCAGAGAGGATGGCGAGGTAGCTGGTGCGCGGGTTGTCGGGATGGGGCCGGTTCTCGAAGGTGAAGCGCATCACGCCGAAGTCGCCCTTGGCCTCAATCTGGTGTACGTTGCCCGGTGCGTCGGGGTCGGCCACCACCTTGAGTTTGGTCTTCTGCGGGCCCAATCCTGCCAAGCTCAGGGTGGCTGCCACATTAACGTTGGCCGGGAACAGCTTGACCCCTTCGGCTGCTGATCCTTCGTAGATGACCTGAGGGTCGGTGATCTCCCGGTCCTCCCAGTCACGGAACCCTGGAGAGCCCCGGAGCCCCTCAGGGCGCTTGGTAGTGGTAAGGGTAACCTCGTCCAGCCCACCCTCGGCGGCACGGATAGCGTCAATGCCTCCGATAGCTCCGGAGGGGGCCATGAGGCGGCAGCCCTGCTCCTGCGCAGTCTCCGAAAGCTCTGACAGCAACTCGGCATCTACCAGAGCGCCGGTGCTCATCACGATCAGGTCCTTCTTCGCCAGGAGGGCATCTTTGGCGTGGGCCCGCACAGCCACCGGCGAGGCGCACTCGACCACTAGAGTCAGTCCATCGGTGCTCAGGAACCTCTGGATGTCGGTGGAGAAGGGGATATCCCCATCCAAGACGGCTGCCAGCGTCTGACCTTGGTTTTCATCCACGTCAAACAACGCTGCCACTTTCGCACCTGGTACTCTGCCACCTTGGATGGCACGGGCAATGTCCCGCCCGATGGCTCCGCATCCTATCAGTCCGACACCTACTTCCGACCCTATAGCCACTTTAGTCCTCCTGTCTCGATTGCCCACGATACGCCATGCCTCTTGGCCCGCGTATTGACCCGCCTGTTTGACCCGCCTATTTCACCCGATTGTAGCACCCAGGCAACGGTGCGCCTACGCCGCTCTTACATCCGCTCCCACCGCGCGGCTGTACCTAACGTCCGCTAGCCAGTAGGATAGCTCCGGTGCAGGGCATCCCCCAATGGCACTAGGAACCCATCCGCAGTAGCCCTTTCGGAGGTGGAGATTTGGTCACGCCCGTCGACAACAATGACGTACGCCTTACCGGCGAGAACTCTTTCCTGCGCTTGGTCCAAAACGAAGGCGGCGGCTACAGCAGTCGTGCCAGCTTCTGGAGAGTCTCCTTCTCTCCGGTAGGCCAAGGGCACGCCCTCTTTCTTGAAAGCGAGCTTACCGACGGACAGGTGCAGGTCTACGCCGACAACCTAGCCTTGGCTCGCTGGCTGCAGCAGGAAATCGAATCAGTGATTCACGCCCCCAACAGCGACCAATCTCTGCCCGTCATCGAAGCCAGCTTTGGTCGCATCGGCGACGCATCCACCTTCTGGACGGAGAACATCCTCACCGTGTCCGGCGACATAAGCCTGACATGGTTCGATTTCATGGAGCCCTTCATCATCCGTCCCACCGGCAACAACGAAAGAGGCAGCTTGAGCGTCTACAGCCTGTTCATCCCCGCCCGCCAAGCCCGCCTCACCATCAACGGCCAACAGGCCAGTGGCCGCCCCAATCCGGAAGACGTCGACGGCCAACCCAGCAGCTCCGCCTCCCTAGCCCTTTCGGAGAGTTGGCTGCGCGTGCGGTGAGGGTCGAGAGAACGGTCTGGTATCATATTCGGCAGCTGACAGTCTGATGGCTCGAAACGCCATCCTGGGGAGGATTGTCCTCTTGAAGACATACGTATTCCAAGCAGAGCTTGAGCAGGACGAGGAAGATGGCCGGTGGAGCGCGCGAGTCAAATCCCTTCCGGGCTGTGGTGTATGGGGCTACACCGGAGAGGAAGCGTTGCAAGCCTTGCAACCCGCGGCCAAGATGTTCATTGAGGTCATGCTAGAGGCTGGGGACGAATTGCCAACCGAAGGCGTGTCAGTAATCGAAGCACCAGTGGTGACTGTCAGCCTGTGAACCTTCCCCCGGATATTCGGAGAAAGCTTCGCAACATTTCAGCGGGGGAACTAGTTAGAGCACTTGAACGAGATGGATTCCGTCTAATCCGTTCTGGCGGGTCATCGCGGGTCTACCGCACATATGACGGGCGTCAGACTATCCTGCATTTCCACAGGGCGAGCGATACTCTACCGATAGGCACTCTCGTGACATCCTCGACGGAACGGAATGGACGGCGGAAGATGTCGAACGTCTAGGATTGATATAACGGTCGTTCAATGGAAAACGGAGCCGAACTAGGAGACGCACCATGACCAACAAACAACCCTTCCAACTCGAAGAAGCCACCATCGACCAGCTTCACGCCGCCATCAAAGCAGGCGACATAACCTGCGTGGAGATGGTGCAGCGGTACATCGACAGGGCGCGCGCATACAACGGGGTATGCAGCATGCTCGTCACAGCCGACGGCGCCCCCATACCCGAGTCCCGGGGGACGGTGCGGGCCGGCGAGGCGCTGCGTTTCCCTACGCAGACGGTGCCAGCCTCCGAGTTCCTGCCGGACTTGGACAAGTACCAAGGGACGCCTCTGGAGTTCGGGCGTATGGAGCCCACGGCGTCGAACCCTGATGTGGAGCAGCAGTTCGGCATGATCGTTGGGGTTCCCAACGCCGGACAGCTCAACGCACTCGGCACGCTGAACATCCGTGGCGAGCGCTCCGTGACCTGCCAAGGCGAGTTCGATCGGCACTCTTCGCAAGGGCCGTTGCCTCCGGGCGCGCCTCCCATCTGCGACGAGTTCCGACACCAACCCGACGCGCTGGAGCGAGCCGCCGAACTGGACGCTACCTACGGCAGCAACCCCGACTTGGACGCCATGCCTATGTACGGGGTGGTGTTCTCCTTCAAGGACCCCTTCGACACCAAGGATATGCGCTCCACCGGTGGGGGCGACGCTGCCTATGACATGGATTTCCCAGCTCGTGACCACCTGTTGGTGGAGCAACTGCGCAACAAGGGCGCCATCATCTTCGCCAAAGCCCTGAACTCTGAGTACAACGGGCGGGCTGGCGATCCCGGTGGGCGAAACACTCCTGACCAAGTGCTCCCGTCAACCCTCGGCTACCAGCGCAGCACATGGGCAGGCAACCCTTCCAACCCTTACGACACCACCCGCTCCGCATCCCTCGGCTCAAGCTCCGGCTCCGGGGTGTCCGTCAGCACTAACCTCGTAATGGCCAGTCTTGGCGAGGAGACCCGCGCCTCTTGCCGGGGGCCCTCCAACCACAATGCAGTCTCTCTGCTTCTGCCCCACAAGTCCCTCATCGGCTTCGACGGAGGCGCTATAGGTGCCGACATCTACTGCGACCGCACAGGCATCCTGTGCCGCACTCTGAACGACTGCGCCAAGGTGCTGGATGCTCTAGCCGATCCCGAGGAAGGGTACTACGACCCCCGCGACCCCTTCACCACCGTCCCTCGTTCCTCGCGCCTGAGCACCCCCTACGCTTCCCACATCAGTGATTCGGGGGCCTCGGGTACGCTCAACGGCACACGCATCGGCGTCATTCGTGAGTCCATGGTGTATCCGCCAGGCTCCATGGCCGAAGTCCCTATCGTCAACGCCGCCGCCCAAGAGATCAAATCGGTCCTAAGCGGCACACTCGGAGCCACCCTGGTGGAGTCGACGGACCCTCTGTGGGAGCGGGACCCCGACTTGGAGGTCATGAAGACCGACTTCCGCAAAGCCTTGGCCCGCCTAGTTCCCGTCTTCATGCCCGACATCCTGTTCCGCCTAGGCCCCAACGGCCAGCCTGTGTTCCCCGACTTCGCCGCAGCCATCGTGCCCACGGAGTTCGCTCCCGGCAAGGTGTTCGGCACCGGTGAGATGCAGTCCATTGACTACTTGGTGGAGATGGCGGAAGAGCGGATCCCATCGCCCTCCAACCTCGACATAGCCACCATCCAGCAGCAGGAATTGGCCATGGGCTTCCGCTTTCACATACCCCAGTACCTGACGCGTCGCGCCGCCGACTGGAAAGCCCGTGGCTACAACGAGGCCATGGTCGACTTCCCCACCCTGAATACCCGCTCTAAGTTCTGGGGCGATGACCAGCGGGCCGCCTTCAAGAACTGGGAAGAGGTGACCGACATGCGCAACCCGCTGGGCGGCCGCCAAGGTGTCGACGAGCGCATCATGCTGCGGGAACTGCTGCGACGGGTCGACATGATGGTGATTCTGGAGAACCACCTCGACGCCTTGGTTCGCCTCCACACTCCGTGGCCCCCAGGCAAGATCGGCTGGCCCCACCAGCACGGCATCCAGTCCAACCTGCGTCCTGAGTCCTTCAACGGCCCCAACGCCGGCCTCACCGAGGTACTGGTGCCTGCCGGCTACGTCACCACCGCCTACGACCCAGTCTACAGCCTCAGCCCCGACGGCACCCGCTACGTCTCCACCCCAGTCACCGAGCCCACCTACCTGCCGGAACCCGGCCTCCCCTTCTCCCTAGTATTCCGCGCCGAACCCGGAAAAGAGGACACCCTCCTCCACATCGCCTCCACCTACCAAGCCGCCTCCAACCGTCGCATCCCCCCACCCGACTTCGGCCCGTTGGGGTAGTGGGTGATGGATCTGGCAGTTGCCTTAGCAAATCGCCTGTTTCGCTGTTGCAGTCGATAGTGGCACGGTGAAGCAAATGTGCGGGCAGCAGATGCGCATACTCCGGAGTGATAGCCTTCTCTGTCAGTCATCCTTAGCGTGATGGAATAGCAATAATTTGAAGTAGAGGATGGGTGGGTATGTCCGAGATAACGTTAGCTGTTGCGGGGAGTGTTTCTGGAATAGCCTTCGTCAACGCAGTGAAGGACGCAGTAGGATGGTACATGGCACCGCGGCAGGCCATACGGATAGCCGACGCCCAAGCAGAACTGATTCAGGCCAAATCCAGATTGGGGATTGCAGATGTCGAAGTTAACGGTCTTATTCAGCGAGCCGAATTTCGTTCGGCCGTTGAGCAGATAATCCAACAAGCAAACTTGGAGGGCATCGTAGCAAAGACGATCCTGTATCTCCGAGACAACGCGTCACCACAAGACATGAACCGCGATTGGATCCTTAATGTTCTTGATAAATGTCGAAACGTATCTGACGAGGACACACAAGAATGGTGGGCCAAGATTCTCGCCGGAGAAGCCAATGCAAAGGGCGCATATTCACGAAAGACCGTAAACCTAATGGCTGACCTAGATGCACAAATGGCAAAGGTCTTTGCGACCTACTGTAGGTTCTTGGGGATGATAGGTAGCCACGCGGTCCCCTTGGTCCTTCAGGATCATCACAACGATCTGTCAGCAATCTATCAAGACGAAGGAATTACTTATAACGCACTCCGTGACCTTGCTGATCTTGGTTTGATATCTACGGGTTTCAATCCTCCGGCTATTTTCGTACATCAGCGATTGGAGGGAGTGCCGAACCCGACGACATTCACATATGGAGAACACTCCGCAGAATTGGCTTGTCCCACGGGTACGATTACTACAGGCATATTCTGACGTCGGTCGGCGGACAACTAGCATTGTGTCTTCCTGCGGAACCAGTCAATGGATTTTTCGAGTTTGTCTGTGATGAATGGGATGGCCTGTGCAGCGGAAGAGCTACCCTCGGTGGTGGCGGAGCAGTTCTGCACTATGGTGGCTAGGACTCAGAGAGAGCTTTGGCTCTAGACAGCAAAGCTACCGTTTACCTCAGGCTCGTCAAGTGCCCCACTGAGGCGGACACCCACGACTCAAGATGAGCCCTTAGTGATGGTGCTCTTCCCCATCCTCATGCTCATGGTCTTCCCGCTGCCCCGTAGCGAACTCCTCGGTCCGCTGCTCCAGCTCTTCCAAGGTGACCAAGCCCTGTTCCAGCAGCAGGCCTTCCATCGCCCTCAGCCACTGGTCGTAGTAGCGGCCCTCTATACCAGCCCTCTCGTCAGAGGAAATCTGGCCGACCAGTTGCTCGCGGAAGTCCACCCACTCATAGAGTCGCTGGTGGTTCAGGGCAACGGCTATGCCGAAGGCCCGGCCCTCCCATGGCTCTTCGAAGACCAAGTTCACCGTTGAGGCGGGGCAGGGCCTCCGGCCCGTCCATGCTGTTGACCTCGGCGCTGACCTCCGGGTCAGGCTGCATACTCATGACAGCCCACCTATGCCGGGGTGGCGACGGGGGCAATCACATGGGCTACGCCGACCATGGAGTCGCGGCTGACCAACTCGGCCAACTCTTCCTCACTCATGCCCTCGGTGCCAGCGGGACGCTGCGGCAGCACCATATAGCGCACCTCGGCGGTGCTGTCCCAGACACGTACCTCCACCGAGTCCTCCAACTCCGTGCCGAAGTCCTTGAGCACCGAGCGCGGCTCGGAGACGGCGCGGGACCGGTAGGCGAAGGACTTATACCAAGCGGGAGGTAGACCCAGCACTGGCCATGGGTAGCACGAGCAGAGGGTGCACACCACCATGTTGTGGGTGTCGTCGTTGTTTTCCAGCACAATGATCTGGGCCCCTTCATTCCCTATGAAGCCCATCTCGGCAATGGCCTCGGTGCCGTTCTGCAAGAGCCTCTTCTTGTACTCCGGGTCGGACCAAGCCCGGGCGACGACCTTGGCCCCGTTCATCGGGCCAATGTCCTGCTCGTAGGTCTCCACGATGGCGTCGATGGCGTCCGAGGCAATCAGCCCCTTCTCCACCAGTAACGACTCAATGGCCTTGGTCCGCGCCGACGCGTAGGACTCGACTCCGTTGTGATGTCCGTCACTCATTTCGAGACCTCCCTGTCGCTAAGATAACTTCTATGCGGCTTCTGCCGGTTCGAGATAGCTGTCCCATAGGTCGAGGTAAACGCTGCCCTGGCCCTCTGCAGAGTCTCCCCAGAGCTCGGCAGCATCAAACTTCACGCTATACAGGGCTTCTGCGTTGTGGTCGCCTTGGGCCAGGTCATCGGCCAAGTCGTGGTACCCGTACCACTCGGAGATGACGCCATTGCGCCCCCTTGCATAGCGGGGCAACCTGTGGTGGCCCTTGGGATGCTCGTTTATTGTGCGTATGGCATCGCCGACCTTGAACCTCGGCGCCTTGCCCGTCTCGCTGGGCACAGGCATCCGGTTGCGCACCCGCTGCACCACCTGCTCCACAATGGCGGGGTCCTCCCGCCGGGGCACCTCCGCATCGGGGTGTTCCTGGTAGTAGCGGATGCGGTCGTCCAACTCCTCCTGGGTCACGATGCCCAGTTCCACCAGACGCCTCTGGGTACGTAGCAGCCACCGCTCATAGTAGGGAGTGCTCACGTACTCGGCGGGGCTGAACTTCTCCAAGCCGTGACGCCCGCCGTCGGTGCTGGGATAGAAACGCACCATCCCCGACACCGACATGGCAAAAAGCCTACCCTCCCACGGCTCGTGGAAGACAGGCTCATTCTCCTCCCGGTGCACCGGCCCAAACCCGTGCATCCCGCCCATATCATGGATCCCGTTCATACAAGCCCACCCTTCCAAGGGATGTTCGCGCCGCCCACTCTACGTTTGGGGGATGAGTGCGTCAAGCGTATAAGCGGAGTTGTGTCGGCTCAGCTTCAAAGACGTCACTCAACCCGCCAGACCAGCTCAGTCGCTGCCGAAGTGGTCGCGAAGACACTATCCAGGGTAACCCACCACGAAGGCGGTGCAGGTTGCTTGCACATGTCGCCAACGACCGATACCGCTCACTAAAACCATCCTCACGGAGACCGGTAGAAAGGTGGCCCAAGGGGTGGTAGACGGCACGCTACGACGCACCAAGAAACCTATGTTGGAGGCGCGTTCCTGCGCAGCGCACTGAAGTGGGCGGCGGTGCCGGGACGTGGTATCCTTCAGCAGCAGCGACCTCTTGGCAGGTCAACGTATTCTTCCCTGAAAACTAAAGCTAGGAGGATTAGGATGCCCGACTACAAGATGATTTCCTCCGATTCGCACATGAGCGAGCCTCTTGACCTATGGGTGACTAGAGTTGACAAGGCCTATCGAGACCGGGCCCCTCAAGCGTTGATAGATCCCCCAGGCAAAAAGGGCACCTTCATAACGTACGAGGGATTGCCACCTCACCCCGTCGGCATTGGAGTGGCTGCGGGCAAGAGCAATGAGGAGAAAAAGGACTTCCTAGACACCGCCGACTACCCCGCTGATCGCCCCGGCGCGGATCCCGCGGGTCGTGTCAGGGACAACGAGTTGGACGGAGTCGACGCAGAAGTCCTGTACACTACCTTGGGCTTCCGCACCTTCTGGCTCCAGGACGCTGGCCTGCAACAGCAGTGCTTCAGGGCTTATAACGATTGGCTCGCTGAGTTTTGCAGCTATGACCCCAAGCGCTTGGTCGGGCTTGGTATGATCTCCTTGTACGACCCCAAGGAAGGGGCCAAGGAGCTGGAGCGATGTGCCGAGCTTGGGCTGAAAGGCGCTGCTATCTGGAGCATCCCCCCGGAAAGCCAGCCCTACAGCTCGGATATGTATGATCCTTTCTGGGCCGCTGCTCAGGAGATGAATCTTCCCGTCAGCCTCCACGTTGTCACGGGGATGCGAGGCGTCGGCCGCGACGACCCTGCCCCAAGTGACCGCTACAAGGGGGCGTCAGCTCAGGCTCACGAGATACAGGAGTCACTGAGCAGGATAATCCTCTCCGGCGTCTTGGAGCGCTTTCCCACGCTCACTATCATCTCTGCTGAATACGACTGTGGGTGGCTACCCTTCTTCTTCCAGAAGTTGGACGCCCGTGTCGAACGCGGTGGATTCAACCTCAGCCTCAAGCCCAGTGAATACTTCCAGCGCCAGATGTATGCCACCTATATCGACGACCATGTGGGCGTCGGTATGCGCGACCTCATAGGCGCCGACAGGATGATGTGGTCCTCTGACTACCCCCACGCGGCATCTACCTGGCCCAACTCCCAGGACTACGTGAACAGGGATTTTGAAGGTGCCAGCGAAGAAGACAGATACAAGATCACCCGCGGCAACGTAGCCAAGCTGTACGGGTTTGATCTGTAACAGGGTTAGAACCCGGCTATCCCAGTAGGGCGTCCTGCTCCTGACGCTAGTTCCTAGCTCAGCGAATTACGAGAACTTAAAAGAGTCCGGCCAGCATGACACTGACCGGACTCTTTTAGGTTTTATGTTGCCTACTAAAGCCTATTGTCGGTGTTTGACATACTCATAGTTGCCTATGAATGAGTTGCCCAGTGTGGGCAGGGGCCAAGGATCGATGTTGGGGCCCAAGGGCCAGATGTCGAACCTCTCGTACAATGGGAGAGTCATTACGTTGTCGTAAATCCATTTTGATGCCTCTCCCTGTAACGCCCACCGTGCCTCATCGTCTACTGTTTGCAGGGCCCTGTTGGTGATTTCAGTGAAGTAGGGGTGCTCGAAGCCAAAGCTGATCGAACTGCGTGGATGCCAGAAAATGGGAAATACTCTCAGGGGCTCGGGAACTCCACCGCTGGCGTGCGTAGCTACCGCCTGACAACTGCGGGCCACAGTGCATGGACGCCACGCGGAGTAGGGCGTTACCTGCTGGGTAGAACTGATCCCCACCTCTTCCCACATTGTGGCTACGGCCTCGCCGACTGCAATGGGCCCTGCCACGGACGCCTCTGTAAGCGTCATGTCAAGCCCGACCCCATCGGGGTACCCAGCCTCAGTCAGAAGCTCCCGCGCCCGATCGGGATCATACTCGAAAGTAAGAGACTCCAAACCCTGCTGTTTTAGCCTGCTATCGTGACCATGCCAATACTGGTGGAACGACGGTCTGCCGTCACCAAATGCCAGGTTGTTGACCAGTTTTTGGCGGTCGATGGATATGGCCATGGCCTCACGCACTTTGCGCGCCTTCTCCCAATCCGCTGAGCCAGTGGCCGGGTCGCAGGATACCCACGGAAGGATGACGCAGTTTTCGGCAAATGTGGTGCCCAAGGGACGGGCGATGTTGCCCTCCTCGTCAGGAACGTGATAGGAACTCTCCACGTCGTAGTACTGGCCATGCAGCAGCAGAAAGAACTGCAGTCCGACGGGTCGGCTAACGTACTTGATTTCAGGTCTGTTTTCTGCCTTGATGGCTTGCAAGGAGTCCGCGCTGAACGTTCCTGTGTCGAGACGTCCTACTAGGAAATTAGCCAGACGGGTCGACTCCTCCAAGATTTCCCACCAGATCATCTCAGCGAACTCCGGGGTCTTGCGCCAGTGGTTCTCTACAGCCGTGACCCTCCTGAACTGCCCTTCCTTGGCCTCGGCCAACTTCCATGGGCCGGTGCCTATGGACTCGGTATCAGCCCTCTCCATCCCCACAGTCTCTTGGTGTAACTTGCTGCGGAATGCAAGGGTGCCCCGGTTATTCCAAGTAAGCTCTACAGTTGGGGTAGGTCTGCTGAGCCGCATTGTGAGGTTGTCGATTTTGGTTAGCTCGCATCCATCACAGAAAAACATGTTCCTGACCCTGCCGGTCACCGTATGGACAGAGCCTTCTTCAATGACGCTGTTCAGAGTAAACAGGAAATCATCGGCGTTGAACTCTCCCCAGTTTTGTGAAAGGGCACCCCTTCCTGGAGGTGAAAGGTGAAGACCAGCCCGTCTGCGCTGGTTTCCCACTCTCTAACCAGTCGTGGCAGAAGACTGCCCTCGGCGTCAGTCCACCACAGGTCTTCGTGTGTAACTGTGTCATCGAACCGTGACTGGAAGAAACTCTGATTCTTTAGCAGAAAAACGGGCGCTCCTATTTGGGTCATGCCTGTATTAAAGGTACCGGTAGGCTTCACTTCGGGCGGAGCGGCAACCGTGGGAGCAGCCGTCGGCAAAGAAGCTAACGCCGCCGCCACTGCTGCCTGTACGTCTTGCGGATTGACTCCGGGCTGCAGCGCTGGCATGGCCGCAGCAATGGCCTCCTGCACTTGGGCTTCCATCTCCGCCGCTGAGGGCTCACTTTGACCCTGTGCTGGAGTAGGCATCGCAGCCAAAGCGGCCGTCACTGCCTCTGCAACTAGGGCATCGGTATCTACCGCTGGTCCGGGAACAGCCGCCGGGGCAGCAGTAGGAGTGGCCGCCTCGCTACATGCCACAATTATTCCCAAGATGAGAATAAACACTCCGATGATCATGCTCCGATGTTTCGGCATCTAGGCCCTCCAGTCTTTCCGTTGAAGCGGCGGCAGTCTAGCATGGAAACATCAGATGGCGGTAGCTACGTAATGGCTGCCCTGTCCGCTTGCCACCTTGTATCGCAGTCACCTATCATGCAGCCAAATTAACCAACATCCCCGTCCTAGGAGGGCAATGCGCTTCGGTCACTTCTTTCTTCCCGTCAGCCTCGACCCTGCTGAGGACTTCAGGCTGATAGACGATTGCCTGTATGAGGCTGAGATGGTCGAGGAGTTGGGTTGGGATGCCATCTGGCTGTCGGAGCACCACTTTGGCGGCGAGACGGCCTATGCCGACCCATTGGTGTTCGGGGGCGCAATAGCCGCCAAGACTAAGCGAGTGCAACTTGGATTCAGCGTCGTTGAGCTGGAGCTGCACAACCCGGTCCGCCTCGCCATCCAGACCGCCCTCGTCGACAACATCAGCCGGGGCAGGTTGGTGGTGGGCTTGGGCAGGGGCTCCCGCTACAACGTCTTCGAGTACAAGGGCTTCGGTACCACCATGGAGGCAGGCCGGGACCACTTGGAGGAGGCTGAGGACCTGCTGATCAAGGCTTGGACCACTGACAACGTTGACTACGACGGCAAGTATTGGCAGGTCTCCTTCCCATTTATCCGGCCCCGCCCGTACCAGAAGCCCCATCCGCCCCTCGCCCGCGCCTGCGCCACCCACGAGTCCGTGATGGAGATGGCCCGCATCGCTAGGCCCATACTCCTTTACTGCCCAACTATCGAGGGTGTAGAGCAGGCCTTGCGCCTCTATCGTGACACCATGTTCTCTACCGGATTCGACGAGCAGACGGTTGAAGCGAGCTTAGACCAATCGTGGGTCTGGCGCGATACCTACGTGGCCGAGACCGACGACCAAGCCATGGACGAGTACCTGCCAGCCTTTGAGCACGCCGTCGCCACCATCAACGACCTGCGAGAACGCTGGAACCCCAAGGACATGGACATACCGAAGCGTCCCGCTCCATTGCAACGCTCCAGCTATGAATTCAGTCCTCTGCCGGCTGCCGATGAGCTGATGGTTGGCTCGCCACGCCGCGTCGCCGAGCACATTGCCCTGTTGCGCGACGCAGGGGCCAGAAATCTGATCCTGACTCATCGGAACCTGCTGCCAAGAGAACAGTCTATATCGCACATCCGGCTCCTGACTGACAAAATCATGCCCCTGTTTCGAGACTATTGAGGTTTCTAGAGCAAACGTCCCAGCAACCGCCAAGATGGAGGATAGACGATGACAACCAGAGCGCCTTTTCTTAGCCAGCGGTATGGAGCCTACTATCACCGGGAAGTGCCTGAGCCAGACGAGGAGCTGACCAGCGTCGGCCCAGGCACTCCGTGCGGGGACTATCTGCGGCGCTTCTGGCACCCGGTCATAGAGTCCGATGCGTTGACCGACCTTCCAAAAGGCATCAAGGTGTTGGGCGAAGAGCTTGTGGCCTTCCGGGATGGCCGCGGCAACGCTGGCGTGCTGGAACTGCACTGCTCCCACCGGGGCACCTCCTTGGAGTACGGCCAGATCGAGAGCAACGGAATACGCTGCTGCTATCACGGCTGGCTCTTTGGTGTCGACGGGGAGATTCTCGATACGCCGGGCGAACCGCCGGAAAGCACCTTCAAAGAGAGACTGTGCCACGGAGCGTACCCTGTTATCGAATACAAAGGCTTGGTCTTCACCTACATGGGCCCGCCGGAGTTGCGCCCTCCTTTCCCCATGTACGACATCTTCAAGGACGTGCCCGGCTATTGCCTCGGCAAGCCGGGAAGGGAGTATTGGCCCTGCAACTGGCTTCAGGTAAAGGACAACTGCATGGACCCAGCCCATACTGCCTTCCTCCATACCATTGAGTTCGGCCACGGCTTCACCGAGGCCTTCAAGGAGTTCGGCCAACTGGACTTCATGGAGACCCCCATCGGGATGATCTATTTGCACAGTAGAAGAATCGGCGAGCATGTATGGGTGCGCATCACCGACTACATAGCGCCGACGCTGCATCAGATAGGCATCAATACCGAAGATGCCAAGGCAGAGCACCCGCCGGGTCTCCCTTGGGTCATATTCTGGCTTGTCCCCGCAGATGACACCGAGTCCTTTGCGTTCACACTTCGCTTTCACCCAGGCGACGAACCTCGTCCGGCACGCGTAGGCTTTGCTATGGACGACAGCCGCCCTTACCAAGAGAGGCAGAAGGTGCCGGGCGACTACGAGGCCCAGACCAGCCAGCGTTCCATCGCTGTCCATGGCTTGGAGCACCTCGGCGACACTGACCGGGGCATCATCATGCTTCGGCGTCTTCTACGACGGAACATCCGAGCCGTGGCGAATGGCGAGACACCCGTCACTCCGCCCGTGCAGGGCGACGAGTTAGTCCCCACCTACGCCAGCAACACCGTGGTGCGCGTGGCACCCGGAGATACTCCCGAAGCCGACAATCGCATTCTGAAAGAGACAGCTAGAAAGGTAGCCCAAGGGATGCTGGATGGTAGCCGGCCTCGCACCGATGACCTGCGCTAGCCTCAGCAGCAGGTGAGCCAGCTCTGAAGTCCCTAACGCCGGTTGACGATGCCACCCCTTGCCGTGACATGAGCCACCCGGCCTCTCAGGTAGATTAACGCGCCCCAGCACATAGAACTCGGTAGATTAGGGCCCGGTAAATTGAAGATTGGAGACACAATGGGTTTCAGACGATTCAGTATCCTAGGAATACTCATGCTTGCTATGGTCATGATCATCGCTTGTGGAGAAGGCGACACACCCTCGCCTACTGCTGCCCCGGCCTCCGCGCCAGAGGCAACTGCTACCCCTTTCCCTGCCACTACTTCAGCAGCGACGCCGGATGCGGCCTCGCCCACTACTGCTCCAGCCTCGGCGGCCACATCGGCGCCTACATCCACTCCATCGCCGGCTACTCCCACCGCCGTTCCCACTACGGCCCCAGCAACACCGGTGCCGGCAATGCAGCCCATGGGCACCTTGGACGTCAGCGTCGGCGCACTAGGAGCTCCCATCTTCGTCTTGAAGAACCAATTTTTCAGCGCATCCAGATTCGATGGCTTAACGACTCACGAGTCGCCTTTCGCTCGAGACCCCGCGGGCGCTGTGGTGCCATTGCTGGTCAAGAACTGGACCGTGGACCCTCAAGGTCTCGTTTATACCTTCTCACTCCAAGAGAACGTGCCTTGGCACACTCGCCATGGTGAGTGGGGAGAGGTCGACGCTGATGACTTCATATTCACTTTGGAGAACACCGTCGCTGAGGGGTCTATACATACCAACGCTCGCGACATCGGACGCACCTTCTACTGCGACGGCTGCGAGGTGGTGAAGACAGGAGACATGACCGTCCAATTGACGCGGCCAGCCCCCACGCCGCGCATCACCTGGGACCTCACCGCACCCTCAGGTTCCACCGCCCTGCACAGCAAGAAGCACTACGACGCCGTAGGTGAGGAGGAGGCCGACTTCCAGTCTGTAGGCACCGGTCCCTGGGAGTTGGTGGAGGCCACGAGCGATGTGTCGAGAACCGTTCGGGCGGTACCTGACCACTGGCGAAAGACCCCGGAATGGGAATTGATGGTATGGCACGATATCACCGAAGAGTCCACCAGGCTCGCCAACTTCCTTGTTGGGGACCTCGACGCAGCCCTTTACAATCCTGATTCTATTCAGGCGATCAAGGACGAAAACATCCGCGGCGTCGAATTTATGACCTTCCCAGGCGAGAACAGCTTCTACCTGAACCTCTTTGGCCAGCAATACAATATGGACCATCCGGCACACCTGCCCGGACCTAGCGGCGAGGCTCCCCGTGTCCCGTTGGGCGAGAATGCCTTTGACTGCAACTACCCATGGGTGTCTTGCGACCGCGACGTCAACTCCGCGGAGTGGGCCAACGCCCGCAAGGTGCGTGAGGCCATGACCATCGCCATAGACCGCCAGAAGCTGGTGAACAACCTAGCGTTTGGCGAAGGGGCCCCAGTCTACATCAACCATTGGATCGGACACGAACCCCGGATGGCCCAATACGGCCTCGACGAGCTGACCTGGGAGTTTGACCCGGTTAGGGCACAAGAGCTCCTCTCCGAGGCAGGATTCCCCGACGGGTTCGAAATCGACATGGCCCTTCCCGGGATACCTTGGGCCCCCGGAGCTGACGAAGCAGGCCAAGCTGTGGCACCCATGTGGGAGAGCGTTGGCATCAGCGTCACACAACAGGTCACCCCCTATGCCGCGTTTAGGCCGGGTGCGCTAGTGGCTCGAGAGTTTGCTGGCGTGAGCACTCACGGCAACTCAGTTCCCATTGAGCCCATCTCTTCGGACTCGCTGTTCTATAGCTCCACCTCAGTCATCAACTTCGGTATCGAGCATCCCGAGCTCCAAACACTGCTGGAGGATGCGTTGAACACGGTCAACGAAGAGGAGAGATGGCCGAAGGAGGCCGCGGTCGCCAAATGGGCCTTCGACAACATTGCATACTTCACCTTGTACCAGTCAAACCTAGTCTGGCCCATCGGCCCCGAGTTGGGGACCTGGGTGCCACAAGGTCTCCAGCGAAGCTGGCTCAGCAACTGGGAGTACGCTCCCCACCGGTAGATACCCCTGACAAAAACTTGCCTCCCTAGGGCCGGTCTCGTTACCTTTGAGACACTAGTCTTAGGGAGACAAGCGCAATTTCTAAGGAGATGAAGCGCCCCTAGCCTCTATGGACCGAACACCGCCCGCCGCAAGGTGTCGTTCAAGCGCGTCTGCCAACCCGGGCCGCTGGAACGGAAGTGCTCAGTGACGTCAGCGTCTAACCGGATGGACACCCGCTGTTTCACCGGCTTCTCCTGCTTGCCCCGAGTGCGGCGCCAGCGCTCCACCCATCCGCGCTCGACTTCTATCGCAGGACGAGCACTCTTGAACCATTCGTCATCTAACTCAAAGGCATCTGGGTCCCGTACAATCCCAGCGTAGACCGCGACTTCGTGCCCGAACTTGGCCTCGATTTCTTTGAAAGTCAGGTCGCGGGCGAGAATGTCGCCCCACTGTTCTTCTGTGATATCACCGGCGATTTCGTCTGGTCTCGTCATATCGTCTTCTCTCTCGGCTGCTGGGCGGACGCAGGCTGATGATTCTCTTCCGGTCTTCTCGCATTGTGTAAATGACTACGTGTAATTGTTCGTTGATATGGCCAATTCCAACAAACCTCGTCTCCCCAGATCTGGGGCTTGCCTCGATAAAGGCATGGTCCCAATCGAAGCTTCCAATCACGTTGAAATCTATGCCGTGCTTCGCCAAGTTTTCTTGGCGCTTCCATTCATCCCACTCGTAGTCCAACGCCTATCGTATAAACAATACATGCAAATGACACCTCCGTGCTAGACAGAATGCTGCGCCCCTAGCCGCTATGGACCAAACACCGCCCGGCGTAGCGTGTCGTCAAGGCGGGTCTGCCAGCCTGGACCGGTGGAACGGAAGTACTCCGTGATGTCGGAATCCAACCGGATGGACACCCGGTCTTTGGTTGCTGCCTTCTGCTTGCCACGCGTGCGGATGTACTCCTCTACGATGCGGGGTACCACTTCAATGGCGGGACGGGCGCGGGCGAACCATCCGTCGTCTAGCTCAGGTGCATCCGGGTCGAGCGCGATGCCTCTGTTAATCTCTTCTTCTTCTTCATCAGTTGGGCTGATGTGACCTAGCTTAAGCTTCGGCATATCGTTTCTCTTCTCTTCTATTGGCTTTGCGTAGGCTGATGACACGTCTTCTATCGCTACGGTCTACGAACACGATCTGGTATAACCGGTTATTAACGTATCCGATGGCGGTGTGACGCATTTCACCATGGCGGATGCTCACCTCAATCGTGGCGGTCACCCATTCGAATCCCTCGGCCAGCCGGAAATCAATGAGGTGCTTTTCAGGTTCTCTTGCCTCTTGACCTAATCCCATTCATACTTCAATATTTTATTGTCTGTACATTCTGGTCAGACGTCAAGCCGCCTTGCCTACACGGAACCGTGGTCAGGTTCTTGCGAGAGCACTAGAATCACGACGACCGATCGGGTACTGCAAACAGTCGCTGAACTACCTACGCTCGAGCCGACGCTCCCACCGCTTCGCGGGCGTAGCGATTGGGCGGGACAGCAAGTCCCAGGTTGCCACGCAGGGTGGTGGCCTCGTACTCGGTGCGGAACAATCCGCGCTGTTTCAGGATGGGAAGCACATGGTCGATGAAGTCGTCGAAGGCTTGTGGCAGCACCGCGCCGTTCAGCATGAACCCGTCAGCCGCTCCCGACTCGAACCATTCCTGCATGATGTCGGCGACCCCCTCGGGCGTGCCCATGAAGGGCGTCTTGGGCGTGGTAGCCCGGTTGGCCATCTGCCGCAGCGTCAGCTTCTCATCACGGGCCAACTGCTTCAGCCGGTCCGTGGAACTCTCCCAGCCATTTCGCGCGAAATCACCTAGCTCTGGGAACTGCTCGTCCAGTTCGAACTGGGTGAAGTCTATGTCGTTGAAGTAGCGCCCCAAGTAGTTAAGGGCGTCCTCCACACTCACGAGGTTGCAAATCTCTTGGTATTTTGCCTCGGCCTCAGCATCGGTGCGGCCCACGACGGGCGCGCAACCAGGCAGGATGTGTATCTCATACGGGCGCCGTCCGTGACCGGAGGCTCTGCCCTTCACGTCGTCGTAGAATTCCACAGCACTGGTAAGATTCCCGCTGGTGGTGAAAATCAACTCCGCGTGACGGGAGGCGAACTCCTTGCCCGCCTCAGATGCCCCGGCCTGAATCAGTACCGGCTGTCCCTGCGGCGACCGCGAGATGTTCAGAGGCCCTTGCACCGAGTAGAACTCACCATGGTAGTCGAGCCGGTGCATCTTGGCCGGATCGAAGAAGATGCCCTGCTCCTTGTCGCGCACAAAGGCATCGTCCTCCCACGAGTCCCATAGACCCTTGGTGATTTCCACGTACTCGTCGGCCATGCGGTAGCGCAGGTCGTGTTGAGGGTGTTCCGGCTTATTGTAGTTGAGTGCCGATCCCTCCAAGGGCGAGGTCACGATGTTCCAAGCGGCCCGCCCGCCACTGATGTGATCGATAGAGGCAAACTGTCGCGCCACGGTATAAGGGTCACTGTATGTGGTGGAGAGAGTGGCGGCGAGCCCGATGTGCGTGGTGTCCATAGCCAAGGCGGCTAGCAACGTCAACGGCTCGAACCGGTTCAGGAAGTTGGGGTGCGCCTTCTCGGTGATGTACAGTCCATCGCCGAAGAAAACGAAGTCCAGCTTGCCGGCTTCGGCCTTGCGCGTCAGCTCGCGGTAGTACTGGAGGTTGATAGCGCCATCGGCTACTGCTTTGGGATGGCGCCACGAGGCCATGTTGCCACCGGTCCCAGCTAAGAACACGCCTATTCTCATTTTTCTGTCGTTACCCATGTGTCACCCCCATCCTAGCCTTCCCCTTCGAGGGGGAGGGACTACGGCATCAGGTCTGATAGTCGGAAGTGCTGTTCTTACGCGCCGTTGGCAGAGAAGGCCCTACCCAGCAACTCGTAGGAGCGGAGACGCTTGGCGAACTCACCTATAGCCGTCACCACGATGATTTCGTCGGCTTGGTGCTGCTTCTGAAGCTCCAGCAGCTTCTGCCGCGCCAAGACGGGCGAGCCATGCACCACGCTGGCGTCATGCACCATGATCTCGTACCCCTCGCCCGACTGCCTGCCGAACTCCTCGCCTCCCTCCACCGACCCCACAGTCAGAGTCCGTCCGCTCTCCAGTCGAATGCGCACTACCTTGACCTCGCTGGCGTACTGCTGCGCCTCCTCGTCGGTCTCCGCAACAATCACCGGCAGTGCCAGCATCGCTTGAGGCTCGGTGCCGTGGCTGTGATCGAACTCTGCGCGGTAGGTCTGCATGGCCCGGCCCATCATGTCATCATCGCTGTTGAGGAACAGGGCGAACACATACGGCATCCCCATGCTGGCCGCCATGTGCGCGCTGGAGTCGGTGGTACCCAACAGGTAGAGGTCCGCTGGCTGAGGAGGCGTAGGACTCGGCCGCAGGCCGTACAGCGGGTGGTCTTCCTCCAGAGCGTCGTGAAGGAACCGCTGTAGCTCCGCCAGCTTTTCCCCCAAGGGAGTGGCGTCGGCCACTCTGTCTTGCTGCAGGGCCTTGGTGGACATCGGATGCCCGCCCGGACCTCGCCCGATTCCCAAGTCCACCCGTCCCGGAGCAAGCGACGCCAGCACGTTGAAGTTCTCGGCCACCTTGAAGGGACTGTAATGCTGGAGCATCACCCCACCAGATCCAACGCGTATCCGCGAAGTCTTGGCCAGCAAGTGGGAGACCAGCACCTCAGGAGAGGAACCCATGACCCGGTTCGAGGCATGGTGCTCTGCCACCCAGAAGCGGTGGTATCCCCACTCCTCCGTCCTCTGGGCCAGCTCAATGGTGTGGGCCAAGGCATCGCTGGCGGTCTCGTGCTCCGCCATAGGGCTCTGGTCCAGTACTCCTAGCCTAAGCTTTTGGTGTGCCATGGTGCTCGTGGTCAACTCCCCCCAGACGCAGCGTGCATCCGCATGATAGCAGATGGAGCCATCATCCGAATCGGGCTTCTGCGACCCCCCCATTGGGGTGCTACTATAGGCTACTGTCGCACTAGGTACGGCGGTAACGCTCTGACCCGACATAAGGCGGTGACGATGGCTTCTAACGTTGGTGTTCCCGTGCTGCTGGACAGCTGCAAACCAGCCATGATCGTGGTGGACATGCAGAACGCATTCCTGAATGATAGTGGCTCGGTGGCCATGATGGCGCTGGACATAACCTACTTGAAGGAGACCATCGCCCCAGTCATGCGGTTGGTGGATGCATGTCACGCCGCCAGCGTCCCCATCATCTTCACCCGATACGTGTTGCGGGCCGACTACACCGACGCCGGCCTGCGCGAGGAGCGACGCCCCGGTGCTTGCGCGTCAGCTTCCTTGGTCGCAGGCACTTGGGACGCAGACCTCGACCCACGAATGGAAGTCCGCCCCACGGACTACATACTCGACAAGACCCGCTACAGTTCCTTCTACAACACCAATCTCGAAGTCATCCTTCGAGGACTGCAAGCTGACACCCTCATCGTCTGCGGCGTCACCACCGAGATTTGTGTGGAATCGACCATCCGTGACGCCTACTTCCGCGATTTCAGGATCCTGGTGCCCGAAGACGCAGTCGCCGCCACCGATGTGGAACGTCACCGCGGAACGCTGCGCACCATCGAGTACGGGTTCGGCACGGTGACGGCCACCGACGTCCTCATCGACGCACTGCTCGCGACCCCAAGCCGCCGCGACGCTGGGAGCAACAACCTAGTGAGAGAGCTTCGCAGCAGCCCCTCCGCCCTTTCCACAGCCGGGACCAGCCCAAACCACCATCGAACAGGAGCAAACCGCTGGCGTTAGCAATCATCTTCACCTTCATCGCCGCCATTGGTTTCGGCTCGGGGACTATCTTCATACGGGTGGCCACACAGCGGATACCTGCGCCCACGGCTACGCTGTTCGCCGTAGTCGCCAGTGCCGTCGTCGCCCTCGTCCCAGCATTAATCTGGTACGGCCCGGAGATGGTGCAGCAGCCCCTCAAATCCTACGGGTGGTTCGCCCTGTTGGGGCTCATGGGATACCCCATGGCCTTCACTTTCCTGAACGTGGCTATCAAGCTGGTGGGAGCATCCCGCGCCGCCCCCTTCAGCTCCGTCCAACCCATTTTCTCCTTCATATTGGGCACCCTGCTTCTGGGCGAGGAGCCCGGCATTCTGGTAGCTGTCGGTACCCCGGTCATAGTCGCCGGCCTAGCCTTGGTGCTGACCTCCCGCGCTCAACGCGACACAGGGCATGGTTTCACTCGTTATGATCTCTTTGGCTATCTCCTAGCCACCGCGTCTTCTGCCACCTTTTCCAGCCGTGACGCCATCATTCGCCACGTCGTCTCAGGAATCGCGCCGTCACTGGTCACCTCGGCATACGCCCTGACTATGGGGAGCGTTATGCTTCTGGCCCTGACCCTCCCCAACGCCATACGCAGCTTCCGGGGTGTACCGCCGCGCTACATCCTGATGTGCGTCCTCACCGGAGTGACCCAAGGCGTAGCGGTGATTGCCCTGTTCCAAGCCCTGAGCCGCGCGCCAGTCACCGTGGTCAGCCCCATACTGGCCACCAGCTCCCTGTTCGTGCTGGTCCTGGTCCACTTCACCCTCAGCCGTCTGGAGTCCGTCACCATCCCGCTGGCAATCGGCACTACCCTCACGGTAGTCGGCGTTGCCTTGGTAGTCCTAGGAGCCGCCGACTAGAAGACCCCATGAACACCCCGTTGGAGTTCGCGCCCGCCATGCCCTCGGCTGCGCCACAGCCGCAACGCTGCCTTCAAGGAGCAGGCCGCTGGCACTGGCGATAGTACTGACCTTCGTAGCCGCCATCGGCTTCGGCGCTGGGGCCGTCTTCATACGGGTCGCAACCCAGAGGATTCCCGCGCCCACCGCCACCCTCTTCGCCGTCCTAACCAGCATTCCCATAGCCGTCACCCCCGCCATCGCTCTGCACCACTCGGAGATGCTGGGGCAACCGTTGGAAGCCTATGGCTGGTTCGCCATCATGGCCCTTCTGGCTTATCCCCTAGCTTTCGTGTTCCTGAACGTCGCCATCAAGCTAGTCGGTGCATCGCGGTCCGCCCCATTCCAATCGGCGCAACCCATCTTCGCTTTCACCCTAGGCACCCTCTTTCTAGGGGAAGAACCCGGCCTGCTCGTCGCCGTGGGGACGCCGGTCATAGTGGCCGGACTGGCCTTGGTGCTCTCCTCCCGCGCATCCCGCGACCCCTCACAAAGATCCGGTCGTACCCACATCTTCGGATATCTGCTGGCCATCGCCTCTGCCTCTGCCTTCGCCACACGCGACGTCATCAGCCGCCATGTCGTGTCCGGCGTCGCCCCGCCTCTGGTGACCTCTGCATACACCATCGTTATGGGGGTCGTCATGCTCCTAGCCTTCACGCTCCCCAGCGCCATAAGCAGCTTCCGAGGTGTACCGCCGCGCTACATCTTGATGTGCATCCTTGCCGGTGCCTGCCAAGGAGTAGCCAATGTGTCCCTGTTCCAAGCCCTCAGCCTCGCCCCCGTCACCGTGGTCAGCCCCACCCTAGCCACCCAGTCCCTCTTCGTGCTCGCCATAGCTCACTTCACCCTAAGCCGGTTGGAATCCGTAACCATGCCTCTGGTGATAGGCACCACCCTCACCGTCGTCGGAGTCGCATTGGTGGTGCTTGGAGCCGCCAACTAGCTGCCCTGTCCTCCTCAGTGACAATGCTCTCCCGCGACTCTTGTCCCTCTTCCCATCATCCCTATCCATCCTCCCGTCACCCCCGCCCATCCTCCCGTCACTCCCGCGAAGGCGGGAACCCACGGCCCGTACCATCGCGCAAATCAAGCCATCGCACCATCCCGTCACTCCCGCCCATCCTCCCGTCATTCCCGCGAAGGCGGGAACCCACGGCCCGGACCATCGCGCAAATCACCCCCCAAACCTCCACGACTCTTCAATTCACCCCCCATCGGACGCTCTCCTCCATCGCGTGCCAAAAGAAGAGGGCATCGTCTCAGACGATGCCCTCTCGCACAGCTGCGTTGTTGAGGCCAACTACCGCGCCTGCTCCCGATACACCCCCACCTTCTCCATCAGCGGCCGGTCGGTGCACGAGAAGATGATCGATCGCTCCTTGTTCGAGGAGTTCCGGTGCCGGTGCCACGACCAGTTCGGCACCACGAAGAAGTCGCCCTCCTCCCACACCAGCTCCTCACCCTCGACCTCCGACGTCCCCGAACCCTCGAAGGCATAGCAGACATGATTGGCGGTGTGACGGTGCGCCGCCGTCTCCTCTCCCGGCTCCAGCATCTGTATCCAGCAGGAGAAAGTCGGGAAGGTTGACCCTCCGGTTGCCGGGTCGCGATACTCCAGCACCCGGGCATCGAAGGGGCTCTTGTGCTCCGGCAGCATGTCCAGCAACGCCGGCAGCGTCTCACTCCACTTGTAGGACAGCTTCTGCGGCGCCTGCCCCGGAGGTGACAGCGCCCCCGGCGTGCGTATCGCGCTGTCCGTCTGCGAGTGCTGCATCTGGAACTTCTCCTCCGAGTGGGCCTCGAAGAACTCCGTTCGCAGCATGGACATCAAGCCAGTGTCCAAGCAGTCGATCCAGATGGCATGTTCCGGCGAATCGTTGATATGGTTGTGCCAGCCCCAGTTCCGCTGCACCAGCAGGTCGCCCCGTTCCATGATGCACTTCTCTCCATCGGTGATGGTGCAAACATCAGGGCTGCCCTCGATCACAAATCGCATGGCTGCCAGCGTATGCCGGTGCGCGAACACCGACTCCCCCGCCTTCACCAACTGCACCGCCATGGCGAGGGTGTTGGTCGCCCCGCCATTCAGGCTCGGATGCGTCAGGTGGATAGCCCGTCGCGTGTCCCGAAAGTCCGTCGGGATCAGCTCCGTAGCCGCCTCCAACCCCGACCGCAACGTATCCCACTTCCACAACCGCGCAGGCCCAAACGGGTCCGGCTCCCGATACAACGCCGCCTTCCCCTGCCACAGCCCCCGCAGCTCATTCTCACCCAGCCACTCATTCAATGACTCAATCTTGTCCATGGGCGCTTTCGTCAGCACGTTCGTCCTCCTGTCCACCACCGAGGGTGGTGTTGCGTTGCGGGGATTATATCTCACCGCCGATACATATCGTGAGAGCGCCTGGTGCAACAGTGCCTGATGAAGGTGATTCGTCCCCGCCCATCCAGTGACACCGAACGCTTGACACGTCTCTGCCCCAAACCCTAGTGTTGCCTTGGGAACTATGACAACGCTTGACCGGGTAAACGAGATTCTCACCGACGCGAAATCACTTCATGCAGCTTCACTGGAGCGCCTTTTCGTAGGGGACATTCGCGACGCATCGGAAAAAGCCTGGGGCGCCACCAAGCGCGCAAGCGACGCCTTGATTCTCGCAGGCCTCGGCTGGGAGCCCGAACGGACGCCAGATACATCGAGAGAACTCGGACGACTGGCCCAGATTGACCAAAGGGTGCGAAGCTTGGTGCCCCGGTACTATTCTAGAATGACCTTTCTACACGGGAAGTGCTTCTACCTCGGACAGTGTGATTCTGTAGAGCACACAGAACGCCGGATTCGCGAGACTGCCTCCTATATTGCAGAAGCTGAGTATCTGGCCACCTCGCAAAGATGATACCCTCCAAGCACCTTACTCGGAGGCTCTGTCCGTGAAGGGGGAAATCCATGGTAGCCACAAATAAGGTGAATGCCATGTTCGCAGAAGCCCGGGCACTCCATGATGCCTCACTAGTTAGCTTGGGACGGGCCGATATCCGCGACGCAGCAGAAAAGGCATGGATGGCCACTAAACGGGCCACCGACGCCCTTATTGTCGCCCATTTTGATAGTGAGCCCCAAGCGGAGCGGGAAACCTCTGCAGAGTTGGAACGGCTTGCCGGGATGGATCCGCAGGTCGACGCCCTGATCGGCCCCTACTGCGTCAACTTGGAATACCTGCACCACGCATGCGCCCGCCTCGGCCTGTGCGACCCCGTCGAATCTGCCGAGCAATACATCCGCGAAACTGCCGACTACATACGGGATGCCGAGGAATTAGCGAACGTCGCGGCCTGAGCTGCTCCCAAAGCCCTCTCCCTCATTTGACACCACCCCCCACCCCTTGCTAGATTCCCCCCACATTCCCCACGCTCTCTGAACGCCCTTCGACAGGAGGCCCCCCTTTGCCCACCCAGCGTTTCGCGCCCATGACCAAAGACTTCCCCACCTTCGACTGCGACGCCCACGTCGTCGAGCCTGCCCTCATCTGGGAGATGGCCGCCGAAAACCTCCCCAAAGACGAACTCGAAGCCCTCAAGGCCACCATGTGGTACGACGCCCCCAACAATCAAGTCATCGTCAACGGCAAGACCGACGTCAGCAACTTCTACCCTATCCCCGATGTCGGGCCGGGCAAGGTCGATATCGTCCGCCTCGCTGGCCCCGGCATGAAGCACAACATCCAGCGAGCCATCAACGTGCGCAACGTCAACCCCGAAACAGCCATCACCGCGGAGCAGTCCCGCTACCTTGCCCACGACGGCGCAGGTGAGCCCGGACCTCGCCTGCGGGATATGGACACCCAAGGCATCGACCAAGTAATGCTCATCCCCTCCGACATCGACACTTACCCATGGCTCCAGAACGCCCTAGGCGCTAAGGCAATGTGCAAGGCCTACAACGACTGGGCCTACAACTACACCCTCGAAGACCCCGAACGCCTCTTCTTTGCCGCCCTGCTCCCCATGCAGAGCCCCACGTACGCCATTGAAGAGCTGTATCGCGTCGCCGAGATGGGCTGCCGCGTTGCCCTGATACGCCCAATGGACGCCCAAGGCAACTACCCCGTCCAACCCAAGTACGAGCCCCTCTGGAACGCCTTGGAAGACACCGGCGTCGTCTACGGCATGCACCCCTTCCCCGCCTTCGGCAACGCCAAGCCTCCCGGCTACACCGAGCAGTACTCCGGCGCAGAGCTTATCCGCCGCACCATGACCACTTCCGGCCTGCCCCACCGTTTCCTAGCCAACGTGCAGAACTTCCAAGCCGAGGCGGCGCTGTGGGTCACGCTGGTCCTGATGACCGGCTTCTTTGAGAGGCATCCCAAGATCAACGCCGCCGTCTTCGAGGCATCCTCCACTTGGCTCAGCTTCCTGCTCGACGAGTGCGATAAGACCTACACCCTCTACCGCAACGAGCGAAAGCTCCCCGCCCTGAAGCGCCTCCCCAGCGAGACCTTCTTTCAGCACTGCGTCACCGGTTTCGAGGGCGACGAGGCCCCGCCGTCACGCCTGCCCGACTTCTACAAGGACATCCTCGCCTGGTCCTCCGACGTGTATCACCACGACGGCGACGACGCTTGGGCCGCCATAGATATGATGGAAGAGTGCGAGCTTCCCATCGACTACCAAGCCAAGTTCCTCGGCGGCAACGCCCGGCGCCTCTACAGCATCGACCCACCCAAGAACATCATCCGCCACCGCGTCACCGAGATCGAGCGCCCCGACTGGTGGCCCGCCGAACAAGAAATCGCCGCCTCCCTCCACCCCGCATCCAGCGTCCCCCATCGCCCCTGACCGGGCTGGCCCCACTGACAGGCACTATCTCAGTTTGCCCCCGGATGCGCTTGACAGTCCGCTTGTTCTAGACAAGGGAGAGTCGACGTGGAGTCGTGGGTCGCCATAATATAAATGGCTCCATGGAAACCGTCCTCCCATGGGGCCTGATGCTGTTCCCGAAGAGGTCATGGCGGCTGACAATGGGGGGAGCGATGGAGGTATCCGCCGTTGACACTGGTTGTAAGGAAGGAAGGTATCTACATGTCCAAGTTGGTCGCGTTAGTTGCGTTAGTCTGTCTCATGACGATTGGTTGCACAGGCCCTCAGGGTGAGCAAGGCATTCAAGGCCCACAGGGCGAACAGGGCATGCAAGGAGAGCAAGGCCCTCAAGGTGAGCGTGGACTTCAAGGAATACAAGGTGAACAAGGCCCTCAAGGAGATCAGGGCATACAAGGCGAGCGTGGACTCCAGGGCATACAAGGTGAACAGGGTATACGAGGTGAGCGAGGCCCCGAAGGCGAGCAAGGTATTCGCGGCGAGCGTGGACTTCAAGGCATCCAAGGTGAGCAAGGCACCAGGGTGAGCAAGGCCCACCAGGCATCCAAGGTGAGCAAGGCCCACCAGGAGAAGCAGTCCTAGTCCCAGCCCTACCTCAGGATATACCTGCTCAGAAAGTAGCTCCACGCAGCTCTTCGCTGCCACCAATCCCAGAAATGTCTATAGATCCATCGGCCTCATCCCTAACCTCTTCTACGACGCCTCGAGGCAACTGCCCCTTGTATGACCCAGACATTGATTGGATTGAGAAAGCCTATCCGAACTACTCCATCTGCTACACCCAGGAGTATTCCAGTGACTTCGCTCGGGTCAGTCACTGGCTCGCTGAGATTGAGGACTGGTTGTATGCCAAGTACGAAGTAGATGGATTCTACGTCTATGACGCATCGGATAGACGGGTACTACCCGGAAATCTGAATTTCGTACTGATCCCTGTGTCCGATGTCAATGCCGGAGTTGGTATTACGCGACTCATGTGCTGCTTTGAAGAAAACACGGGGCGCAGAAATAATTCTTCGGGGACAATAGCGTGGATACCGTATCTGACTCCGACCAGCACAGACTCGCGTCGTGACAGAACCGGAAGAATCATCTGTGTAGGAAGATCCTGCTCCAATCGCACGAATCCCAATCAGATGCATATCAAGAATCTCATGCATGAAATACTACATGCGGTTCAACATAGCATAGCGGCAAAGTTGCCCAGGAATAACAGGGGGGAGGCCAGCGTTTATCCATGGTTTGAAGAAGGTTTAGCAGAATTTGAGGGTATGTTTAACACTACCCAAAGCAACAGGACACGAGGATTCCGTAACCTGCTAAGAAAATCGCCTCCAGAAGACGAGATATCACTGTCGACATGGATGGATTACAGTCAATCCGTTCGTGTGACACGTGTCTATACGGGAGGCAATACATTTATGAAGTTCCTGGCTGACAGATTTGGCGAGGACATTCACCGTGAACTCCTCTACAGTCTGGACCCGGACGCACTGCTGGCAAATAAGTACGACGAAGCAGGGGGAGTGCTCAAAGTCTTTGCGGAGTTCAAAGCCTGGGTGGAACAGCAAAGGGCAACCACTGCTCCCTATACCGAGGAAGAATAGATTGGAGGCAGATCATGACACAGCGCCATCGACCCGAGAACAATGATTACATGAATCCTGTCATCCGGCTGGCAAGGGTGGCTGCCGGTCAGGGGGAACCGGACGGGGTGACGATTGGTCGCAGGACGCTGTTCACCCTAACCATCACCCCCGACGGGAAGGAGGAGGGGGCCAGGGAGAACAGGAGCAGAACAGCCATCCGCCATGCTGATACAGTGCCCACTGACATGTGCCTCTTGACATGGCACGTACATGCGTTCTACCATTCATCCTGGTCTTGTTACTTTCACCCTTCATCACCCTCCGTCATCTTTCGGCAGCCCGGAAAAACGGCCCGAAACACCCACAAATCGCCCTCCAGAGAGCGTCTCACCCCTGTCACACTGTGACACTAGCTGGCCAGCTAGCACAATGTCACACTTTTCAATTTCTGTGACATCCCGCAGATACAAAATCGTGTCACACTGTGCGCGTATCTGGCCAGCTAGCACAATGTCACAGATGTCACACTTTTCAGCTACAAAAACGCGTTTTTAGCTACGATCGCTGTGACATTGTGACATCCCGCCCGCCCCAACCTCGACATAACGGAGCTTAAATGACCGCTACCAAGTCCTTCCCAGTATTCGATGCCGACTCTCACGTCGTAGAGCCCCCCGACCTATGGGAACGCTACGTCGACCGCGACTACCGCGCCCTAGCCAAGCAGGCCCTGTGGCGGGAGGAAGGCGATATCGGGTCCTATCTGAAGGTCAACGGCAAGGTATTCCGCGACGTTGGCAGTCCCAATATCCCGCGGCATGCCATCTGGCAACCAGGTATGACGTGGGAGTCCGTGGGCGACCTCGACCCCGACGTGCGCCACCCCCTCACCCCAGGAGCCTCCGGTCCTCAAGCGCGCCTGCTCCACATGGACCTGATGGGCGTGGACCAAGCCTTCCTGTACCCCACATGGTTCGCCGAAGGTTTCCCACTGGTGGAGGACCCCGACGTAGCCCATGTACTGGCAAGGGCCTACAACGATTGGATAGCCGACTTCTGCGCGGAGGCGCCCCAACGTCTCTTCGCAGCAGCCATACTCCCGCTACAGAACATGGACTTCGCGCTACAGGAGTTGCGCCGCGCCGCAGAGAAGCCGTGCTTCCGCGGTGCCTTCATCCGGCCAGCGTTCGCTGAGGATCGCTACTTCACCCACCCCTACTATGACCCGCTATGGGCTGGGCTGGAGGAGTTGGGAATAGCCGCCGCAGTCCACCCAACCCCCGGCCTATGGAACCCGGAGTGGACCTCTCACGGCCCGTTTGCGGAGAAGATGAGCGGACGCTCCCAGAAGGCTGCTTTGTTGGGAGGCGCAGGTGGGGGGCCCTTTGCCGGAGGAGGGAACAGCGAGCGGTCGATGTCATTCTCGTCGGGCGCAGCCGGTGCATCGCTGGGGCATCCCGTGGCCCCGATATTGTCTTACTGGCTCGACAATCACATGTTCGTCGCATCCACCCTCATCGGCTACACGGTGATGCAACGCTACCCCCGGCTGAAGGTGGTCGTCTCCCACGGCAAGGCCTCGTGGATGGAAGAGGTGCTGGAGAAAATGGAAGCCTCCACCAAGACGGTGCCGCTGACCAACTACTACCCGGTGCGCACCGATCCTGAGGAGATGTGGGAAGAGGGCCACGTGATGCTGGGGTTCGACGCCGAGGAGCGGCTGATACGTGAACTACCCCACGCCTATGAGCGCAAAATCGTCTGGGGTTCCCGCTACCCCCACCACGACACCACCACCGCTTGGGACGCCATAGCCAGTCTCACCGAAGCAGGGGTCGAGCCTCCGATGCTGGCTCGGATGATGGGCGGCAACGCCGCGGAGCATTTCGGAGTTTAGGCACTGTCGGCATAAGCCGGGCCAGCATCGCGCTGGCCCGGCCCAACGAATCGCCTAGACCGACTCCATGGTCTTCACGTCCAACCGGGCTAGGTGATTGCGGGTGTGTTCCATCACCGCCTGCCACTCGGGGGAGGCATAGAAGGCGGCTTCCTTGTTCTTCACGTCCTCAGCATCCTGAAAGCTGCGTATCCAGATGAACTGGTCCTTGTCCTCATTCACCCACATGCCGTCAATCTTGATGCCGAGCTTTTCCTGCATGGGGACCAGGTTCTCGGTGAAGTGCTTCACCCACTGGTCCATCATGCCACGGTTCACGGTGTACTGGCGCAACTGAGATATCATCGCTGGAGACCTCCTGGTTGGGTTAAGTCTATGGCCTAGCACCGGCTCCTCAAGGAGTGAGCGAACAGAGCAGCCGCATGCAGCCGGCAGCTATGGATTATAGCCGGTTTCCTCAGTAGACGGAAACGCGTCCGGACTCTGCATGCCTAGACAGAGCAGAGGCGACCCCACCCCTAGCCGCCTTTCCGTCTGGGGTGTAAATTGCCATTAACTGAGAGACGAAGACCATGCGGGGAGGAGAATCGAAGTGACCACCGACTTTGTCAGCAACGAAGAGATAGTGCAGAGAGCTCGCAAGAACCTGGTCCAAGGCGCGTGGGACTATCTGGTAGGCGGCTCCGAGTCCGAGACCACCATGAGGCGCAACCGGCTCGCCTTCGACCGCATAGCCTTCCGCCCTCGTGTGCTGGTGGACGTCTCCGAGATCAACCCCTCCACCACCTTCCTCGGCCACAACCTGCGCATCCCCGTCATGCTGGCCCCCATCGGCTCCCTACAGGTCTTCACCCCCGGCGGAGGTGCCGACGCAACCAAGGCTGCCGCCGAGTTCGGCACTATGCAGGTGGTCAGCTCCGTCACCGAGCCCACCTTGGAGGAGACCGCAGCTGCTGGCAACAACCCCAAGGTCTTCCAGCTCTATGTCCACGGCGATTGGGAGTGGATCGAAGACATAGTCGCCCGTGTCAAGGAGGCCAAATACGACGCCTTCTGCGTCACCGTCGACGTCGCCCACTACAGCCGGCGCGAGCGCCCCATGATCAGCCGCTGGGTCACCCCCACCCGCCGGCGCCAGACCAACCCCTACTTCCGCGCCGCCCTCGACTGGGAGACCGTCGATCGCCTACGTAAACTCGTGGACATGCCTTTCATGATCAAGGGCATCGCCGCCTCCGAAGACGCCGAAATAGCGGTGCAGCATGGAGTTGACGTCATCTGGGTCTCCAACCACGGTGGGCGCCAGTTGGACGGAGAACTCGGCACTATGGACCTGCTGCCGGACATCGTGGAGACAGTAAACGGCAGGGCGAAAATCATCCTTGATGGAGGCGTGCAGCGCGGCGGCGACGTCCTGAAGGCCCTAGCCTCGGGTGCGGATGCCGTGGCCATCGGCAAGCTTCAGGGTTGGGGGCTGGCTGCCGACGGCCCCGATGGCTTGGTACGTGTGCTGGAGATACTGGAGGACGAAATCATATCAGCCATGGGCCTGCTGGGTATAACCTCCCTCGACCAGCTCACCTCCAACTACGTACGCCGCGCCGAACCCGTCACCCTCCCCCACGAGATGAGCGCATGGGCCAACATGCCGGGCGGGCGGATACTTTAAAGGCCATTACGGCGAACGGGATCCTCAGCGACCCTATCGCTGGAACAAGGCGCTGGATTAGGGGGAGGTCAACGTTCAGAAGGGCTCCTTCGAGCGTATATGCGCCGAGCAGGGCCTCCCCGCTCTCGTCTTCGCCGAAAATGACCTATGTGACTGTCTCTCGTCCGTCGACCGTAACCAACGTTTGGACTACACCCAATTCTGTGCGGTCACCACCAGCATGTTCAAATATCCTAGTGGCAGTCGGTTCGATACCGAGCCGTCGCAAGACAGAGTCCGCCCCGACCGTGAACAGTGTGCCCGTACGTATACACCACCCTAGCCGCAATTCGCCGGGGATGGTACTATGTATACTAATTCTGATGCCCTCATGTGAGTAGGAGAGCGTATGGCTGACAATCATGACATCGCCCTGATTGCCCACCTGATGCGTCGGGCTGGCTTTGGGGAGCAGCACGCACAGTTGGAGGAGCGCGCCGCCAAGGGCTACGACGCCACGGTGGAGGAGCTTCTGCACCCGCAGGACCACGACAACGGCTTGGAAATCGACCTCGCCGAGCGTTACTTCATCGAGTGGAACCACTTCACTCGGGGCATCCCCGAATATCATATGTTCCGAATGATCAACACTAGGAGCCCACTGGAAGAGAAGATGATCCTCTTCTGGCACGGCATCCTCTGCACCGCGGATAGCAAGCTGCAGAGCCAGCCAGCCTCCCATGCAGAGTTGGAGCTTTTCCGCACGCATGGCATGGGGAGCTTCCGCGACTTGTTGCTGGAGATATCCCGCGACCCAGCTATGGTCTTCTTCCTAGACAACTGCCTCAGCCACAAGGGCGCCATCAACGAGAACTACGGGCGTGAGCTCTTGGAGCTCTTCTCCATGGGCGTGGGCATGGACGGCGAGTTCAACTACACCGAGGACGACGTCAAGGAGTGCTCCCGCGCCTTTACCGGCTGGACCATCGCCAACTCCATACCGGGCCAGCCCTACGGTCGCTATGACGCGCGCTTCGTCTACAATCCAGCAGACCACGACGACGGCGTCAAGACCTTCCTAGGCGAGACAGGCAACTTCAACGGTGACGACATCGTCAATATCGTCGCCAAGCAACCCGCCACGGCACGGTTCCTCTCGCGCCATCTCTACAACTGCTTTATCGCCGACGACGTGGGTGTCCCGTCTTGGATGGACACACCTCCTGAAGACCCCGACACCATCAGGATGCTGGAAGACGAGTACTTCCGCTCCGGCTACGACATCCGCGCCATGCTGCGGGTGTTGTTCCACTCCGACGCCTTCAAGAACGCCCGCTTCCGCCGGATAAAGAGCCCCGCCGAGACGGTCATCGGCATGATGCGCCTCATCGGCGATTGGACTACCCCGCGGCCCGGTTTCGACTCGCTGTTCAACGAGATGAAGTACATGGGGCAGGAGTTCCTCAACCCACCCTCCGTTGAAGGGTGGCACACCGGCAGGGAATGGATTGATGGCGGTACGCTGGTGGAACGCATCAACTTCTCCGCCGACCTAGTAGGCGACACCAGCTATCCCGGCGTGCAGGACATCGTAAACTCGCTGACCTCCCATGGCCCCGTCGTCTCCCCCGAGGGGCTGGTCGACGGCTGCCTGCGCATGATGGGGTACTACGAACTGGCGCCGGACACCCGAGAGATGCTGATAAGCCGTGCCCGTAGCCGGGGCGAGTTGCGCACCGACAGCCCGGAGTTCGCCGACCAGGTAGGACAAACCCTTCAGATGATCGTCGCAACCCGTGAGTACCTGTATGCCTAGGATGTGGAGCTAGAAGCATCCAAGCAGATTGAGGTTTAGGCTGAGATATCGCAGCTTCAAAATGTATCTGGTCACCTGTAATATCTTTGACCCCCGTTTGTGTATGGGTGTAGAATAGGTGTAGTCCCCAAAATGTACAAGATATGTACTGGAGGTATACGGGAAATGCCGAAGACTGCACCTTCCCTAGTGAAAAGCGTAAAAGTTGTCGTCTCTGTCTCCCCCGCCGAATACGAGCGATGGGAGCGTGTGGCCACCGGGCGCGAGATGCGTGTGCCCGAGATGGTGCGCTTCCTCGTCGGCGAGGCCATCCGGGGGACGAAACTTGACAAATAACGCGATATTGGACGTGAGCCCCGATGTCCGGACTCATGCCAGTCGGCAAAGCATATGCGATGCCTTTCTACACGACACATCCACCACACAGTCAGACCAGTTGAGCGCCTTTTACCGGCAAGCAATTAAGGAGGAGACGTGCCAGCTAACAAGAAGGACCCGGTCTTGGTGGTGCTCCAGATGTCAGGGGCCTACGACGCCCTGAACACCTTCATCCCTTACAGCGACCCACTCTATGTGGACAATCGCCCAGTGTTGAAAGTGGAGCCAGACCAAGTGCTGGCCGTGGACGACCATGTAGGCTTCAACCCTGCCATGGCCCCCCTCAAAGAGCTCTATGACCAAGGCAAGGTGGCCGTCCTCCAAGGCATCGGCTACCCCAAGCCCATCCGTTCTCACTTCCGCTCCATGGATATCTGGCATACCGCCGAGCCGGAGCGCTTGGTCACCGACGGCTGGCTGGGACGCACCATTCGCGAGCTCGACCCCAACAAGGAGAACGTCCTTACCGGCGTGAACTTTGGTCGGGGTCTGCCTCGAGCCATGGCTGCCCCAGGCGTCTCCGTGGCCTCTGTCGGCAACTTGGAGACCTACGGCGTACTCACCGGCATCGATGGGGAGGACCAGCGGGTCGAGGCACTGGACATCTTCGCCCGCATGTACTCACCAAGAATCGGCACCGGCCCAGTCAGCGAGTACCTGTCGCAGACTGGGCTCGACGCCCTCAAGGGCGCCGATATACTCAGCACCGCGCCGCAAATCTACTCCTCTAGCGTGGAGTATGGCGGCTCGCCCTTCGCCCAGTGGCTCAAGAACGTGGCCCAAGTGCACCTCGCAGGCTTCGGCACGCGGGTACTCTACACCGGCCTCAACCCCGGCGCTTTCGACACCCATGCCAACCAAGCCACAGCCATGCCCGCCCTCTGGCGGGACGTGTCCAACGCCATCAGTGACTTCTACCGCGACCTAGCCGAGCACGACGCTAGCGAAGAGGTCGTCACCTTGGTGTTCACCGAGTTCGGCCGTCGCGTCAAGGAGAACGGCGCAGGCACGGACCACGGCGCGGGCGGTGTTGCCTTCGTAATAGGCGACGCGATCAAGGGCGGCCTCTACGGTGAGTACCCATCCCTTGAGCCTAGCCAGTTGGACGACGGCGATCTACAGTGGAACAATGACTTCCGTGGCACGTATGCCACACTGCTGGAGAAGTGGATGGGAGTGGACTCCCACGACATCCTAGGCGGGTCCTTCGAGCAACCCGACTTCATCCGCTAGAGGACTGATTGCCTGCAACCCAAATCGCATGATTCGCCAGTGAGGAAAAGATGGTCACCGAAGTTGCACCTGTAACCTTCCAGTACAGCCACACCATCGGTCGGCAGGACCTGCGTGGTGGCAACGGCTTCTTCAACCCCGTTGCTATCGCCCGTGGTCCCGACAACAACTTGCACGTCGTGAGCCGTGGCACCGATTCCGCCGCTCTGACTCCCTGTCGCCGCGTCACGGTCTTCAACGCCGACGAGGAGTACATCAGACAGTACGGCCGCAAGACGGGCCCCGAAGAGTCCCACGACCACGCCCCAGACGGCACTTTCGTCTGGCCCACCTCCGTCGCCCTCGATTCCCAAGGCAACGCCTATGTGGCCGACGAATGGACCAACCGCATCTCCATCTTCTCCCCCAGCGGGGACTGGATCGGTAAGTGGGGCGTCTTAGGCGAAGCCAACGGCCAGATCAATCATCCCTCCGGCCTACACTTCGACCGGGACGACAACCTCTATCTCGTCGACAGCAGCAACCACCGCATCCAGAAGTTCACTAAGGATGGCAAATTCCTGTCCACATGGGGGTCCTTTGGCAGCGGGGACGGCGAGTTCAACCTGCCATGGGGCGTTGAGGTGGACGCAGCGGGCGACGTCTATGTCGCTGACTGGCGCAACGACCGCATCCAGAAGTTCTCGTCCGATGGAACCTTCCTGATGAAATTCGGCTCTTCCGGTACGGGAGACGGCGAGTTTAACAGGCCCACCTCGTTGGCAGTCGACAGCGAAGGCACCATCTACGTCACCGACTTCCGCAACGATCGCCTGCAAGTGTTCGCTCCCGACGGTGCGTTCCTCACGAAGCTGCTCGGAGAGGCCACCCTATCGAGTTGGGGCATGGAACGATTGGCGCTGGACCCCATGATGATGCGGGCCAGACACATGGCACAGGCCCTAGAGGAGCGCGAGAAGCCCTTCCAAGGGCCCATCGGCGTAGAGGTCGATGACGAAAACCGTGTATTCGTCATTGAATGCGCCCGCCACCGTCTACAGGTGTTCCACAAGCAACCGAGTGTCTTCCTCGGAGGCGCACTGTAGGCTCAGCCTCATAATAGCATGCAATGTGAAGGGCTCCCTTATGAGGATAAGGGAGCCCTTCATTATCTACGGCGTATCGCGAGGGTCTGCGATCTGCCTACCTGCGTATCCGCTCCGGGAACTTGCCTCGGAGCTTGGCCAGCTTAGGATCGATCACGTATTGGCAGTACATCCCCGTGGAGTTGCGCGCGTAGAACTGCTGGTGGTATTTCTCCGCCTCGTAGAAGTGGTCCAGAGGCTCCACGGTGGTCACGATCGGCTTACCTTCGACTCCTGACTGGTTCAGATCGGCAATGACCGCCTCCGCCTGGCTCTTCTGCTCCTCGCTGGTGTACATCACGGTGGAACGGTACTGGGTGCCGACGTCTGCGCCTTGGCGATTGAGGGTCGTGGCGTCGTGAGTGGCGAAAAACACCGCCAACAGTTGCTCGAAGGCAACTTCTTCGGGGTCAAACTTCACCTCTATCACCTCGGCGTGGCCCGTCCTCCCGGAGCACACCTGCTCATAGGTGGGGTCCGGTGTGTTGCCACCGGCATACCCCGGAAGCACCGAGGCCACGCCCGTGAGGTCCAGGAACACCGCCTCTGTACACCAGAAGCACCCCCCGCCGAATACCGCTGTCTCCGCTGCCATCGCGCTCTCCCCCTGATTGCGTTCGAGTTCTCTCTAAACATCCCTATTCTATCAGAGGTGCGTCGGAAACCACCTACTGTTGACCCGCCACGGCCTTGGTGCTAGCTTGGAGGCCAATCGCCTTGGCCTAGGTTTGGAAAGGACATAATAATGGCTGGCAGTTTGCAGGACAGGATCGCCTTGGTAACCGGAGCGGGGTCCGGCATCGGCCGTGCCACGTCCGTGGCATTCGCCCGCGAGGGGGCGAAGGTCGCCGTGGTCGACATAACCAACGGTGGCGAAGAGACGGTCCGCATGATTCAGGACACCGGAGGCGAGGCCTTATTCATCCAAGCCGATATGTCGCAGCGCGAGCAGGTGGAGGAGATGGTGCAGCGGGTCGTCGATACTTACGGGCGCATCGACTGCGCCCACAACAACGCGGGCATCGCAGGCGACGACCGCTCGCTGACCCACGAGTACTCCGAGGACGAGTGGGACAAGCTGATGAACCTCAACCTCAAGGGCGTCTGGCTGTGCATGAAGAACGAGATACCCCACATGCTGCGCCAAGGCAAGGGAGCCATCGTCAACACCGCATCCGTAGCTGGGCTGGTCGGCATGCGAATCAACGTAGCCTATATCGCCAGCAAGCACGGTGTGAACGGGCTCACCAAGGTTGCCGCCATCGAATACGCCAATCAGGGCATACGCATCAACTCGGTGTGCCCCGGCTACATCCAGACCCCGGCCATCGAGCGCACCATGTCCCGCTTTGCGGACTTCGAGGAGAAGGCCATCGCCAGCGAGCCCATCGGGCGCATGGGACACCCTTCGGAGATCGGAGAGGCAGTAGTCTGGATGTGCTCCGACGCGGCCTCTTTCGTCACCGGACACACCATGACCGTAGATGGAGGCTTCACCGCCCAGTAGTAAGCCTTGGTAAACCTCCGTCATACCGGCGAAAGCCAGTATCCAGGGGAGGGATGTTCAGGGGTCGGCAGCTTGGAGCGTAGGCTGTCACCCCATCCCAACCTTCCGCCTTCTAGGGGAAGGTTGGGATGATCTCCGCAAGAAGAGAAGGGACTTCTCAAGTCTCTTACTCAGCCTCCATGAGCTGTGCCCAACGGCCGTAGAAACCCCGCTGGTTACTCTCGCTGTAGCGGTCGTGGCTGGCCCACGCGCCGGCATCAGGATCGTAGCCCGCGTGGCCCAGTCCCATCTGGTAGTTCATTGGTTGACGGCGAGAGACCGTTCCGCCACAGGTGCGGGTACATTCCTGCCAGTTGTCCATGTCGTCCTGCTCGAAGGTGCCTGAAGGGCCGAATCCGCGCGCGCCGTACTGCCTCAGTATCTTCTTCACCTCGGGCGGTGCTGCCTTGTCGGCGAAACACCAAGCCCAGACCTCGATTTTGTCCGGCCCGCGTGGGTGCCATACACGGAGCGTGCGTGACACCGCCCGCAGCAGCGAAAAGTTCGGGAAGACAGTCCCCACTGTCGGAATCATCTTCTGCATGCGCGGGCCTAACCGCTCTTGGACCTCCGGGAGGATCGACTCCTCGTAGGCGAGTATCTCCGGAATGGGTGGATCAGCTGAGTCGGTAGGGTCAATCACCAAGATGCTGTGGCCGTTGCCGGGCGAGACCTGCTTGCCTCCCGGATTCTTCTGCGTCGTGCCGGCGCCGGTGCTGAAACCGGTGCGTATGGCCGCTAGATGGGTCCACGGCACATGGTACGAATCGCCAGCGAAGTTCTCCGCGGGCATCTTCCAGTTGCAGGGGATAATCCACTTTTGCATCCCCGGAAACACCTCGATGCCACCCTCTCGGCGGTCGAAAAAGGCATCCAAGTACCATTTCATGTCACCCAGATACTCGTTCAGTGAAAGCACGCCAGGGTCGAAGGTGGCGAACACCAGCCCCTTGTAGCTGTCGAGCTGGGCCACGGGCACGAGGCCCCACTTCGACGTATCCAGCTCGTCGTAGTAGGCCTCCTTCAGGCTGGGCACAGCGATGAGCTTGCCGTCGGTCCCGTAGGTCCAGCCATGATAAGCACACACAAAGGCGGAAGCGTTGCCCGAATCGGCACGGCAGACCCGGTTACCTCGGTGACGGCACACGTTGAGGAAGGCGTTGATCTTACCCTTGGAATCGCGGGTGACCAACACCGGGTCCTCGCCCATATAGGTGGAGAAGAAGTCGCCGGGGTTGGGTATTTGCGTCTCGTGACATAAGAAGAGCCAACAGCGGGCGAAGATGCGCTCCAACTCCTGCTGGTAAATCTCATCCTCAATGAAGATGCGCCTACTAACCAGACCATGCTCCGAGTCCACTAACCCCCTGACATCGGTCGCCATGATGCGCCTCCTCTCGTATCGGACAGGTACAATGAATCCGATTCAATAACCAGTTCGGGCTAATTCAACCAGAGAGAGTTGCCTTGAGCCGCTTATAGCATACCCACCAAGTCGGGTCAATCATTGAAACCTAGCAGTTCACGAGCCTTTGTCTTTGTTGACTACCAAGGTGCACGATGCTACCTTGCCGCAACCCCGTAACCATCTATTCCGCCCGGAGGACCAGCCCATGGACCTGCCGCCCATTGCAACTACCACCGTCGGGAGCTTCCCACGGCCACTGTGGCTCGCTCGGTCTGAGGGCACGAGCGTCTCCTTCATACTAAATGGTGAAGCCCTGCAACAGGCCGAAGACGACGCCACCTCCCTCATCATTCGGCAGCAGGAACAGACGGGGCTCGACCTCGTCAGCGATGGCGAACAACGGCGGGTGCAGTTCATAAATCATGTCTTGGCTGCGTGGGACGGGATAGACTTGGAAAAGCTGGGCCAGAAGAACATCCGGCGGCGAGCGGACGTGCAGAGGCCCGTCCCTACTGTCGTGGGACAGGTGAGGCGGCGGCGGGCGGCAGCCGTTGACGACCTCAAGTTCGCCAAGGCCTGCACCCAGCAGCCGGTCAAGATGGCTGTGCCCGGCCCGATGACGGTCGTGGACACAACCTTCGACGAGGCCTACGGCGATGAGGAAGCGCTGGCGATGGATGTCGCGGGCGCTCTTAATGAGGAACTGCTGGAACTACAGGCAGCAGGATGCGATGTCGTCCAGATCGACGAGCCAGCCATGACCCGGTACCACGAGAAGGTGGCCGACTACGGCCTGCAAGCCTTGAACAGGTGCTTGGAGGGCCTGCATATTCCGTCTATCGTACACCTCTGCTACGGCTACCCCGGCACCGGGCCCAAGCAGCACGAGCACCTGTACGATGACCTGCTGCCGATGCTGATGGAGACCAGCATCGGCGGGTTCTCAGTGGAGTTTGCCCGCAGCGGCTACGATCCGGCGATCCTTGAGCAGTGCCGGGACCGGCTGGTCATCTTCGGCTGTGTCGATCCGGGAGACGTGCCCCTAGAGCCCGTGGAAGCAGTGACAGCACGAGTACGAGATGCTTTGCGCTACATTCCCGCCCAGAACCTGCTGATCGCTCCCGACTGCGGGCTGATGACCATCAGCCGCGAGCTGGCCCAAGCCAAGTGCAAACTGCTGGTGGAAATTGCCAGACAACTGCGCAGTGAGTTGTAGCCAAGCCTCATTCCCTTGCAGTCGCGCGGGATAGAGGCCCTCTAGTCCAAGGGAATTGTGACCGTGACACGGGGGCCGTTGCCCACAACTCGGGTGGTGTGGCCATGGCCTGTCAGGTCCTCCACCAAGTTCACATGACCCGGTCCGAACCGATGCACCGAACCATCGCCGAGGCCGACTTCCGCTTCTCCAGACAGGGTAATCACGTACTGGCGGCGCGGGCCCACATGCCAGTCGCTGAACCGGTCTGCCGGCCACTCACGAAAGACAACACCTGTCGCTTGGTGAAGTGTGGTCAACTCGGGATGAGACGCCAAGTCCAACTCCTCGATGTGGGACTCACCGTCATCGCCTGTGTACAACCGGCCAAAGCCCATGGACAACCTCCTGACAATTACGGTCTTGGGCACGGGATTGGCCGGTGCCCAAAGCCCCGCTTGTGATCGCCATCGCTACTATGCCTCGTCGGTCAGTCTATGCCAGAGGCCGGATACCCGCAATAGACCCCCGGTGGTAGACCGTACCCCTCCCCTATCTGGTTGTTTAGAGTGTATTGTTCAAGCTGAGTGGATAGGTAGGAGCGACATGTATCCATCGCTATACCAGCACCGACGGCGGCCCCGAGCATGGTGGAGCCCCAAGGTACCCTCCAAGTGGCGATGAGCGAGGTGGGCCCAGCCGTTTTCAACAACAGGGACGCGACCTACGCCACACATCGGTTCATCATGACCACCGTTGGCGAGGCTATGTTCCAGAATAATCTCGATGGCGAGACCGTCGGTCGCCTGGTCAAGGACTGGACCGTTACGTCCACTCCCAACGGCGTCACCTACACCTTCAACCTGCAGCCTGGCGCCAAGTGGCATACAGAGTTCTCGAACGGAGATTGGGGCGAGTTCAACGCCGACGACTTCCTGTTCAACATAGACCTGATGACAGACGACAGGTCCGTGCACGCCATCAAGCCCGGCACCCGCAGGGCCTACAAGTGCGAAGAGTGCCAGTCGACGACCTCACCGTTCAGTTGAAACGCCCCAGCGAGAGCTTCGAGGTCTTCTGGTACACTAGGCAGCCCGCTGGTGCGCTCCTGTCCTTCCAGAGTAAACGGCACATCGACGCTCGTGGCGAAGAGGCCGCCACCCTAGAGCCCGTCTACTCCGGGCCTTGGGAAATCGTAGACTTCGCCACAGGCGAGTTCTACCTGATGAGGGGCGTCGAGGACCACTGGCGCAAGACACCCGAATGGGAGTTCATGAACTGGCAGGGTATCGCCGAGGAGTCCACCCGCATCGCCAACTTCCTCACCGCAAACATTGACACAGGCAAGTTCGGCCTCGAAGCCATACGCGAGTTGAAGGATGCTCAGGACCCCGACCACAAGTTCCTCAGCTTCCCCGGTGGCATCACCAACCGCATACAGATTTTCGGCCAGATACACTCCGGCCCTGATGACCTAGATGGTGGCCAGCCGGGCGAGCCCGCAGCCACCCACGTCCCCGACTCCGAGGGCAACGTCAGGGCCAAGCTCGCCGACGGCTACTTCGATTGCTCGCACCCCTTCATACCCTGTGATCGCGACACATCCTCCGCTGAATGGCTAAAGGCCCTGAAAGTGCGCCTCGCCTTGAACTATGCCATCGACCGTCAGAAACTGGTCAACAACCTCACGTACGGCGAAGGGCAGCCCTCTTATCTGAGCAACTGGGGAGGCCACGAGCTCCGCTATAAACAGCAGGGCTTGGAAGAGTTGGTGCATCCCTTCGACGTGCCCCAAGCGCAGCAATTGATTCGGGAGGCTGGCTACCCCGACGGTTTCGAGGTGGAGATGGTTCACCCCGACCTCTTCCCTCAAGGCGAAGTCGGCGCAACTGCAGTCTGCGTCATGTGGCTTGAAGCGCTCAATGTCCGGTGCAACGAGAAAAACGTGCCCTATAGCTCCTTCCGGCCGACCCTTGTTGTTCGCAACTTCCAAGGCTTCTACAGCCACGGCCTCGGCCAAGCGGTCGAACCCCTCTGGCTGATGCAGCTTTTCTACGACGTAGGGGGTGGGTTCAACTACGGCTTTGAGCACCCCGACTTTCAAGACATGATCGACAATGCCACCAGCCTCAACAACGACGAGGAACGTTGGAAGGCCACGGCGGACATGTCTCGCTGGCTGTTTGACAACGCCATGCTGGTCAACATGTACGCCGAACCCTTGATCCTGCCCATCGGCCCGCGTATTGACGAGTGGCCAATCTTGCCCGGACCAGTCGTCGACTTCAACAGCTACGAGTACGTTCCACACCGTCAATAGACGCTGGACTCACATAGGACAGACGGGCCACACGAAATTTGGCGTCATCATAACTTAATGAGTAGTTGGCCCGCCCGTTCTCCAGCGCCTCGACAATGAAGAGGCGCTTCCTAACAAGGCTGGCGAGCAATTTGCTGCTCGAACCAGCCTTGTTAGATGTGGCTGATTGACAAGGCGGAAAGCCCAGTGCTAACTTACCCCGAACCTAGTTGCTGGCCGCCTGAAATCCGAGGCTGCGTCAGTGACCGGGATTGGTAGCCGAATCTTCTTAACGAGGGTAGCTAATGCAAGCTAAAACTCGCTTCAGATTCCTTGCCGTGGGCCTCCTGGCAGTCCTACTAGCGATAATCATCGCCTGCGGCGAGGAGGCAACCCCCACAGACGAGCCCGTTACGACGGACGCTACCACTGCCCCAGCCGCCACTACAGCAGCTGCTCCTGCTCCAGCCGCCACTACAGCAGCCCCTGCGGCTCCAGCCACCGGGGCCGCGGCTACCCCGTCTGCCGCTCCCGAACCGGCCGAGCCCCCAGCCATGATGGAGGCACAAGGCACGTTGAACGTCGCCATGCCTGAGGTCGGCCCTGCCGTCTTCAATGGCAGAGACTCCACTTACGCCACGTTGCGATTCCTGATGACTACCGTCGGCGAAAGCATGTTCCAGAACAATCTCGACGGTGCGACAGTAGGTCGCTTGGTCAAAGACTGGACCGTCGAGCCCACCGGCAACGGCGTTACCTACACCTTCAACCTTCAGCCCAACGTGACCTGGCACCAAGAAAACGGTGACTGGGGGCAGTTCAACGCCGACGACTTCCTGTACAACATCAACAACGTAACAGATGATGCCTCCGTCCACGCCATCAAGGCCGGAATGTTGCGTGCGTACAAATGCGACGAATGCACGCTGACCAAGATCGATGACCTCACGGTCCAGTTGGAGCGCCCAACCGAAAGTTTCGAGGTCTTCTGGTATACCAAGCAGCCTGCCGGTTCCCTCCTCACCTTCGAGAGCAAGGCCCACCTCGACGCGTTGGGCGAAGAGGAAGCCAGCCTGGAGCCCGTGTACTCTGGGCCTTGGGAAATCATTGACTTTCGAACTGGTGAGTTCTACCAAATGCGGGGAGTGAAAGACCACTGGCGCCATACCCCCGAATGGGAGTTTATGAACTGGCAAGGCATCGCTGAGGAGTCCACCCGTATCGCAAATTTCCTTACCGGGGCAATCGACACCGGGAGCTTCGGCTTGGAAGCTATTCGGGAACTGAAGGACACCAATAATCCGGAGCACAAGTTCGTATCGTTCGCTGATGCCATCACCAACCGGGTCCAGATTTTCGGGATGATCCACACTGGTCCTGATGACTTTGACGGTGGCGTTCCTGGGGAGACCGCTCCATCGCATGTGGAAGATGCCGAGGGCAACGTGCGGGCTCGCCTGCACGAAGACTACTTCGACTGCTCGCCCGCCTATATCTCCTGTGACCGGGATTTGAACTCAGAGGAATGGCAGCGAGCCCTCAAGGTGCGCTTAGCCCTCAACTACGCCGTAGACCGCCAAAAACTCGTCAATAACCTAAGCTACGGCGAAGGTGAGGCGTCTTACATCAGCAACTGGGGAGGCCACCGGTTGCGCTTCAACCAGCAGGGGCTGAACGAACTGGTACATCCTTACGATGTAGCCAGAGCCAAGGAGTTGATGGTCGAAGCAGGCTATCCCGACGGGTTCGAGGCGGATATGGTCCACCCCGACCTCTTCCCCAAAGGCAAGGCTGGAGCTACGTCCGTCTGCGTCATGTGGCTTGAGGCCATTAACGTGCAGTGCAACGAGCGAAACGAGCCCTACGGCGCCTTCCGCCCGTCACTGGTCGTTCGCAACTATCGAGGCTTCTACAGCCATGGTCTGGGGCAACAGATTGAACCCCTCTGGCTCATGCAACTCTTCTTTGACGTAGCAAGCGGATTCAACTACGGCTTTGAGCACCCTGACTTCCAAGCCATGATTGACAATGCCACCAGCCTCAACAACGACGACGAGCGCTGGAAGGCACAAGCCGATATGGCTCGCTGGATGTTCGATAACGCCATGCTGGTCAACATGTACTCCGAGCCCCAGGTCTTGCCCATCGGCCCACGAATTGATACGTGGGACGTCCTACCCGGACCTATCGTTGACTTCAACAGCTATGAGTACGTTCCCCATCGGCAGTAAATGGGCATCAACATAGGCTAGGAGGGGGAGGTCCGGAGTCAAGGCTCCGGGCCTCTTCTTTTTCCTTAACCCACACTGACATCAGCCCGTTGCCACACATCACCCCGCCCCTGTAGCTTCATTACAGGGTGTCCCTGTTCCCAAGCTGCCGTCCCACTGTATAATCCCGTTCAGTTGCCTCAGAGTTACTTTGACATAAGGTAGGTTCTCAATATGCCGTTGGACAGCAGCACCCTTGTCGACGCCCAAGCTGGTCTGGTCGATCGGCGCATATTCATCGACCCAGATATCTATCAGCAGGAGCAGGAGCAGATTTTCGCCCGCTGCTGGCTCTTCCTCTGCCACGAGACCCAGATACCCAACCCCGGCGACTTCTTCTCCACCTACATGGGCGAAGACCCGATCCTTGTAACCCGCCAACGAGACGGCAAGATTGGGGCGTTCCTGAACGTCTGCCGGCACCGTGGCAACCGAGTGTGCCGCGCCGACTCCGGCAACGCATCCGCTTTCGTGTGCGCCTACCACGGCTGGACCTACGGCACCGACGGCAAGCTGATCGCCGTTCCCAGCCTGAAAGAGGCCTACTACGACGAGCTGGACACCTCCAAGTGGGGCCTTGTCCCAGTCGCGCAAATAGAGAGCTACAGGGGGCTGGTGTTCGCCACCTTCGACCCATCGGCACCATCCCTTCTCGATTACCTAGGAGAGATGGCTTGGTACGTTGATACCTTCTTCGAGCGGCGCGAGGGTGGCAGCGAGGCCATGGTCGGAATGCACAAGTGGGTAGTGCCCTGCAATTGGAAACTGGCCGCGGACAACTTCTGTGGCGACGGCTACCACGTCGCTTGGACGCACCTAGGCGCCATTCAGGTGGGGCTCAGCCAGACCACCAACGCCGGCCGGGCCAACACCGGAGGGCGAGTGGTAAGCCCCGGCAACGGCCATGTGATCAGCGCCTTGGGCCCCAAAGACCCTGCTGACCCGCCGGTAGAGGGACTCTTGGGCTACGAGGAGAAACACCGTGCCGAAGCTCAACAGAGGCTTGGGCCACGTATCGACCTGCTCAACCCAATCGTGGGGACGATCTTCCCCAACTTCTCCCTCCTCCGCAGTACCACTCCCAGCTTCCGCGTGTGGCAGCCCCGCGGCCCTGAGAAGATCGAAGTCTGGTCTTGGGGGTTCGTGGACGTGGACGCTACACCCGATGAAAAAGCCGCCTTCCGTCGTTCCGTGGCTCGCGGCTTCAGTCCGTCGGGCACCTTTGAGCAAGACGACATGGACAACTGGCAGGAATGCACAGCCAGCGCCCGCGGCGTAGTCTCACGCCGTCTCCCTCTCAACATCCAGATGGGGATAGGACACGATGACTTTAACGAGGACTTTATGGCTCGAGTCAGCGACTACCGGTACAGCGAATTGGGCCACCGCACCTACTACGGACGCTGGGCCCAGATGATGGCCGCTGAGAGCTGGGCTGACCTCAAATAGGCAACCAAGATAGGGGAGTGCTGGGGCGGCTAAGCCAACGCCCGCATCTTCTCGGCCAAGTCCACGAAGTCAGTGGCGACGACGTTAAACGAGGGGTCGGGCGTGGGGTCCGGGGTTCGTCCGGGCCCCCGCTCCATGGGACGGGGCACAAAGGCAGCGCGCAACCCCACCTTCTGCGCTGACAGCAGGTCGTTCTGGTGAGCCGCGGTCATAACCACCTCTTCAGGGCGCATGCCCAATAGCTGCACCGCCGTCAGGTAGCTTTCGGGGTCGGGTTTGTAGTGGTGGGCCAACTCAGCCCCAAGTATGCAGTCCCAAGGCAGGCCGGCGAACTTGGCCATGTTGGTCATCATGCTCACGTTTCCGTTGGACATGGGGGCGATGATGAACTGGTTCTTCAGGCGGTAGAGGCCGGGCACTGAGTCGGTCCACGGGTGCAGTCGATGCCAGAAGCCCGTGACCTCCGCCATCTCGTCCTGGCTCAAGCCGCCGATTTCGAACTCCGCGAGCGTATCCTCCAGCATCATGCGGTGCAGGCCGTCCAAGTTGGTCCAAGGCAACTCGCCGTTGCGCACCTTGTTCATGTAGGGCTGGTAGCGACCCCGCCAAGCATCAGCAAAGGCGTCCCAATCGGCGGAGATCCCCTTGCGCGCGCCGAATTGCTGGCACTGCTCAATGATGCTGCCGCGCCAGTCGACCACTGTCCCGAACACATCGAAAATCAAGGCCTTCGCTGGTGAAGCACTCATAGCCGTCCCACCCTTACCGTCCAGTTTGGGCGTATTCTAGTGCCTGATGTCATCAAGCGCCATCGAGTCCTTTGCATCGCGAAGACCCACACGTCATTCCGGCCGCCCAGTGTGTTGTCCCAACCGGAGAGAGGAATCGTAGGAGTTGCGCCGGGACCAACAGGTAGAGCTACCTAAGGGGCAGCCTCAATGGCTAGACATCTCAGATTCCTCGCTGTACTCGGGGAATGACAGGTATACCAGTTACACAAGGTCTCCTTAAGGGGGAGGTTCGCCGGTATGACGACCCGATATTGTGCTATATTGCCCCGTGTCAGGCATGAACCGCACTTGGAAGAACCGTATCGAATGACCGCACTTTCGCACATCCAATCAGGCTTGGTGAGTCGCCACATCTTCTCCGACCGAGCCGTCTATGAGCAGGAGTTGGAGCGTATCTTCGCCCGGTGCTGGCTCTTCCTCTGCCACGAATGCCAGATACCTAAGGCCGGCGACTTCTTCTCCACCTACATGGGCGAGGACCCTGTGCTGGTCACACGCGACTCCCAAGGCAAACTCGGGGCCTACCTGAACGTCTGCCGCCACCGGGGCAACCGGGTGTGTCGCGCAGACTCCGGAAACGCTTCCGCTTTCGTCTGCGCCTACCATGGCTGGACCTACGGCAACGACGGCAAGCTCATCGCCGTCCCCAGCCTGAAGGAGGCTTACTATGACGAGCTGGATACCTCCAAGTGGGGTCTTATGCCAGTGGCCCAGATTGCCAGCTACAAGGGACTGGTGTTCGCCACCTTCAACCCCTCTGCTCCTCCCCTGCACGAGTACCTAGGAGAGATGGCCTGGTACCTCGACAGCTTTTTCGATCGACGTGAGGGCGGAGCCGAGGTCCTGCCGGGCGTCTACAAGTGGACCATACCCTGTAACTGGAAGCTGGCAGCGGAGAACTTCTGCGGCGACGGGCATCACGTTGGTTGGACCCACCTGTCAGCCATCCAGATGGGCTTCAGCCAAGCCCAATCGGGCAAGGCCAGTGGAACTGGTTGCCAGGTGGCTATGTCCAACGGACACGGCATGTTGGCGTTCGGTCCAAGCGAGGCAATCGACCCGGCAGTGCCGGAGATACTGGCCTACGAAGAGTCGATCAGAGCCGAAGTGCGGGAACGGCTGGGGCCACGTCTGGACATCGTCGAGCCCGTCGTGGCGACAGTTTTCCCCTCCTTCTCAATGCTGAGGGTGACATCCCGCACCATGCGCGTATGGCACCCACGCGGGCCGAATCAGACCGAGGTCTGGGCTTGGACGTACGTCGACAAGGCGGCTCCTGACAGCGTGAAGAATGCCTTCCGACTGGCTGGCGCAAGAGGATTCGGTCCGTCGGGTACGTTCGAGCAGGACGACATGGACAACTGGCAGGAGTGTACCCGCACCGCCGGAGGCCCCATTGCCCGTCGCTACCCTCTGAACACCACCATGGGGCTCGGCCACGAGCATCCCGGCGATGAACTAGGAGGCATGACGAGCGACTACCGTTTCAGCGAGATGACCCAACGCAACTTCTACCAGCGCTGGGCTGAATTGATGCACGACAGCGACGCCTAGCCCCCCCATCTGCCCCATACCCTTTACCTAGGAGGTCGAGATGGACTCTGCTCAAGTTCAAGCTAGCAGCGTGAGCCTGCAATACTACTGCCACGGCAACGGGCCCGAGACGGTGGTGCTGGTCCATGGCTACACCATGTCGGCCCGCCTGTGGCACCTGACCATGGAGAAGATGGACCCCAGCGCCTACCGCATATTCGCCCTGAACAACCGCGGCGCAGGCGACTCGGAGCGTACCCCGTCAGAGGACGACTACAGCGTGGAGAATTTCGCCAAAGACTTGGCAAACGCCACCGAGGCCCTAGGCTTGAACGGCTTCACTCTAGTGGGTCACTCCATGGGAGGAGCCACAGTCACACAGTACGCTCTGACAGACCAGTCGCGCCTGAAGAAGCTGGTGCTGCTGAACCCGGCGCCCCTGAACGGCCGCACTCTCGCCCCCGAGTGGGAGGAGACGATTAGGGCGCAGTTCGCCGACGGCTCCGATGCCCGCGGCGATACGTCGGTTAGTGGGCCTCACGTTTCCAGAGAGTTTGCCGACGCCGTGATGTCCGACGTAGCCCGCAACCCCGTGGAGCGGGCTATAGGCGGTCGCCGCTCCATGTCGCAACTGAAGCTGCGCGGGCGGCTCAACGAGATTCGTGTGCCGTGTATGGTTGTCGGAGGCGACTTGGACACCACGGTTGGTGTGGACCAGATTCTAGCGGAGTATCTAGCCCTGCCAGAAGAAACCCGCTCCCTGCACATGTTCCACGGCATCGGGCACTCGCCCAACGTCGACGTACCCAGCGAGTTGGCCTCGGTGCTGGACCGGTTCATCCAAGCGTAGTAGACCACTAAAAGAGTAGGGGCGATTCGCGAATCGCCCCTACTCCCGTTATTCGGTGTGGAAACCTTCAGCAGAAGCCGGGGCATCACTCGAAGTGAGGCGCGACCTCTTTGGCGAACAGCTCGATGGACTTCTCTACCAACTTGCCGTCCATGGGCCCGAACTGGAAGTTGCCACAGAAGGTGTCATAGCTTAAGCGCTTCTGCGAGTCTTCCAGTTGGCGGGCCACAGTGTCGGGGTTGCCCACGAAGGCAAGACCATTGTCTATCCAGAAGTCATACGAGCTGCTCATTCCCTCGAACACCCGATCAAGCTCGCTGGCTCGTCCATAGCCCTCGCGGCGTCCAAAGCCGATGCGTGAGTCGCGTATCAGCTCCGAGCCGGCATTGAGGCTAACCAGCAGCGCTGGCTCAGCCTGCTCCCGTGCCTTGGCGTCAGTCTCCGCCACATGGACTGCCCGGGTCAGGAAGGACTTTGGCATGGGGCCAGAGTGGCTCTGGGCCTTCCACTGGTTGCGCCAGTACTCAAAGTTCTCAGCAATCACCGGGTCCACGTCAATGTTCTGTGCAACATGGAAGTTGTGCTTGGCGGCGTAGTCGAAGGAGGGTGCAGTATGGGCCCCTACCCAGACGGGCGGGTGAGGCAGTTGGTAGGGTCGCGGCTGAGGCAGGGCCTCATCGAACTCCCAGTACTTGCCTGAGTGAGTGACGGTTTCTTCGGTCCACGACTTGAGGATGACGTCCATCGCCTCCTCGGACCTCTCCCTGCGCTCCGTGTACTGCATGGCCCATCGAGTGAATTCGTGGGGTGAGGTGCCTAGTCCCATGCCAAAATCCACCCGGCCACGGGACAAGTGGTCAAGCATGGCGACGTCTTGCGCCAGCCGGATGGGGTGGTAGAAGGGCAGGGGAAAAATCATCGGCCCAAAGCGGATGGTGCTGGTGTGCTGGGCAACAGCGGTCAGGTAGACGGTGGGCGCCGTCATGTGGCTGACGCTGGCCGTCTGGTGCTCGATGATGAAGTAGTACTTGTAGCCCAACTGCTCCGCCTGCTGCACATGCCCGATGTGCTCGTCATAAACATCTGCCGGGCTGGTCGACGCGAACTCATGCCCATGAAGAGGATCGAACAATCCGAATTCCAACGTACCCATCTCTAGTCCCTCCGAATCAACGGTCTACCTGTGAGCCCGCAGCTTGCGCCCCTACCCACTATCTCTCGTGCTAGACGAGTGTGGACAATTCACTGCCTGGTAAGTCGTCCCTAGTTGTCGGCCGCCACCGCTACTTGGGCCGGCACGTACCGCTCCACAAACAGCTTTATGAAGTCGGCGATGGGCTCGCTGAAGCGGGCGTCAGTGTCGAAGATGTGGTCCTGTCCCGCGAACAGGTGCAGGTCCACCTGCACACCAGCGTTGTCCAGAGCGTCGTACATTCGGGTGGTCATGGAATGGTGCACCCTAGTGTCGGCGGTGCCATGCACCAGCATGGTCGGCGGATAGCCGGGCTGAGCGTAAGACAGGGGCGTGGCCTCACGAATCAGGTCCTGCGAAGGGTTGGAGCCGAACATAGGAGCCCTCTCCGGCCTGTGGGCCAACTCGGAGACATCGGTCACCGGGTAGATGGCAACCACGGCCGCCACCTCACTGCTGACACCAGCATGCCCGCCGTCGCCCTCAAGCTCACCGGCCGAACCCCCAGCTATCAGGGCCAGATGCCCTCCCGCCGAGCTTCCACAGACCACTATCCTCTCGGGGTCCACGCCAAGATCATTGGCATTAGCCCGCACCCAGCGCAGGGCAGTCTTCACGTCGTGTATCTGGGCTGGCCATGGGTCTTGGTCCATGACTCGATACTCCGCAACCACGGCAACCAGCCCGCGGCGGGCCAGCCGATAGCCGTACCGGTCCACTTGACCCCCGCGGTTGCAGGTCTGCCAGCCACCGCCGGGCAGCAGCACCACGGCGGCCGTGGGCCCGTCTTGGTTTTCCGGCTGAAATACATCGGCCTTCAACTCATACTGACCACCTTGGCCCACCACCACATTTTCCTGCACTCGAACGTCCGTCATCGTATCCATCCTGTCTTGATGTTGTGTTACCCCTTGAATTCCGCCATGCGGCGGAATGTGCCTGTTAGTATACAACGCCGGGGCGCATCGGGACGCCCCTGCTAGACTACCCAGCAACGAGCGCCAGCAACGAGCGCCAGCAACGAGCGCCAGCAACGAGCGCCAGCAACGAGCGCCAGCAACGAGCGCCAGCAACGAGCGCCAGCAACGAGCGATGGTAACTGCGAGAAAAGTAGGATTCTGGAGCTCCCTAGAGAACCGGAACTTCCGGTGGTTCTGGGCTAACACCACTGCCCAAGCCATGGGCATGGGGATGCAGTTCTTCGTCCTAGGCTGGCTGGTATTGGACCTCACAGGCTCGTCGTCCAAGCTGGGGCTTGTCATCTCCCTCTACGGGATATCCAACCTAGCTTTCGTCCTGTTCGGAGGCTTGATTAGCGACAGGTTAGACCGGCGCTGGCTGGTGTTCTTCTGCCAAGCCGGGGTCACCGCCTTCATATTCTTGCTGGCCACCTTGGTAGTGACCGACAAAGTGGCACTGTGGCACATCTACCTGATTTCGTTTGTGCTCGGTACAATTCAAGCTTTGAACCTGCCGGCCCGAATGGCATTGGTTCCCGACCTAGTGTCACGAGACCTCATCATGAACGCCGTCGCCCTCAACTCCGCTATGCTCAACAGCGGGCGAATCATCGGACCGGCCTTGGGCGGCGGTGTGGTGGAGGTGGCGGGCATCAGCGCGGCGCTCTACCTGAACGCTGGCTTGTACGGGGCCAGCGCCCTTTGCCTTTTGCCCATTCGGTCCCAAGCAGCACCCAGAATGACTGAACGGACAGGACTGTTCGCGGAGCTTCAGTCAGGGATACGCTACACCCTGAGCACCCCGGTCACGCTGACAGTCATCGGCATCGGCTTCTGTATCGGGTTCTTCGCCTTCCCCCACATACAGGTGCTACCCGCCTTCGCCAAGGACGTCCTAGACGCTGGAGCGGGTGAAGCAGGTTTGCTGCTGATGGCCGCTGGGTTGGGGTCGCTGCTGGGCAGCTTGGCGCTTGCAGCCATGGGCGGCGTCACCTTCAAGAACCGCCTCCTCATCGCCACTGCGTTGGGCTTCGGCGTCACCCTGTTCGCCTTCGCATGGTCGCCATGGTACTGGGTCTCATGGGTGTTGCTGCTGTTCGTGGGGCTGGTAAGCATGGGGTACGTGACGCTGGGCACCACGGTGTTGCAAATGACCACACCACGGCATGTGCAGGGCCGGGTGATGAGTCTATGGACCGCATCAGCCGCCCTGATGTTCGTGGGCGCGCTGCCCATGGGAGTAGTGTCCGACTGGCTCAGCTGGCCCATCGCCATGGGCGGAGGCGCAGCCATCTCGCTGGCCTTCGTGCTGTGGCTGGGTGTACTAAGGCCCACCCTCCGCCAGTTGCGGATGTAGTCAGCCACGGGGTAACGTAAGCGAACATACCCGCTCGAATGTAGTAGGGAGCGCAATGGAAGACTTGAACAGCCAGCTACGCGACCTCGTGGTCGCCAACCGTATTCTGGCGCGAGAAGAAGTAGTCGACGCCTACGGCCACGTCAGCCTGCGGCACCCGCAGCACCCGGACCGCTACCTGCTGTCCTGCTCCCGCAGCCCGGAGCTTGTTACGCTGGACGACATCGTGGAGCACACCTTGGCGGGAGACCCAGCGGGCAACGAGAGCCGCACGCTGTACGCCGAGAGACACATCCACGGCGGGATTTTCGAGCAGCGCCCCGACGTTCAAGCGGTGATACACAACCACTCGCTGCCTGTCATACCCTTCAGCGTCACGGACATCCCCTTGCGCCCCATCTTCCACACGGCAGCCCTGATGGGTAACGAGGTCCCAGTCTGGGACATACGGGATACCTTTGGCGAGACGGGGATGCTGGTGGTCAACATGGAGCAGGGGCGCGATTTGGCCCGCGGTCTGGGCGACAGCCGAGCTGCCCTTATGCGGGGACACGGCTGCGTGGTGACGGGCAGTTCGCTGCGGGAGGTGGTCATGGCGGCTATCTACCTACAGGTTAACGCCAAGCTGCTGCTCGACTCGCTGCCCTTGGGGCCAGTGAACTACCTCACGCCAGTGGAGGTTGAGGCCATGCGGGACAACCTATTGCGCCCCGTCTCCATGGACCGGGCTTGGCAGTACTGGAAGATGCGGGCAGGGTGCGAAGACCTGTAGCCGGGAGCTCGATACTACTGGACACAGCACTGGGAGGTTGCCATGAGAATGACCGTTTACCCTTGGCAGGGTCGCGAATTCGTCGCAGTATCGGGCGAGGCCACGGAAGGCAACACCGCCACTGATCAGACTAGGGAGCTTCTGGCCCACTTTGACACCGAGCTACGGCAGGTGGGCCTTTCGCTGGACAACACGGTGCGCACTAGACTCTTCGGGGTGGACCGCGATAGCCGTGACCAAGGAGGTACTGAGCGTGTCAGGGTGCTGTCCGGTAGGGCAAGGTCATCAAGCTCCAGTTACATATCCCCTCAGCACTTCGACTCCGACGCCAAGGTATCCATCGACCTGCTCGCCATGCGGCCGGAAGCCCCGACTGCCGAGAAGTTCCTCAAGGAGTACGATCCGCCCCTCATCCCGCTGCGCTACCTGACCTACGACTCAATGCTGGTGCTGTCGGGCGTCACCGCCGTTCTCCCCACGCTGTCAGACCAATTGAACGACATCCTGCCTCGGATAGAGGGCTCGCTGACCGACGCTGGCTGCTCGTGGGACGACGTGGTACACGTTGCATTCTTCCTGCACCGCAGCGAGAAGCTGGAAGACCTGCGGCGACTCTTCGGGGCGCGAGTGGCGGCGCAGATCCCCGAGATGGAGTACGCCTTCGTCGACGGCTACTCCACCCCCGGCAAGTCCATCGAGATAGAAACGACGGCCAAGCTGCCTAGGTAAGAAGCCCACTTGCGCTACGCTCCGTCATTCCGGCGCAGGCCGGAATCCAGGGAACATGGATACCAGGAGGTACCGTGTGGTCTGGTCTCTCACGTCGTCCAACCTTCCCTCTCAAATGCGAAGGAGCTAGGCGAAAGTCTCCCTTAAGCGTCTGCCTGATAGCGGTCCCCAAAAACTCAGAGGCCCAGACGTTCATCAACGTCTGGGCCTCTGAAGGCTTGAGCCTTGAGATACTGATCTAGATGTGGGTCACCAGCAGCGAGTTCACTGGCGGGATGTCGTCCAAGACCTCGCGGAAGGAATCGCCGCCGTTCTCGGTCATCCACATGCTGCCCTTGGGGAAGGTGCCGATGAAGAAGGTGTCGGCATTGTCGGGGTCCCCAGCCACGGCGCGTGGCGCGGGCACCATCACCTCAGGCAGGCCGCCTACCAGCCTCTGCCAACTCTCCCCTTGGTTGTCGCTGCGGTACACCGCGCTATTGGCTCCTTCAGGACGCTTGAACCAGAAGGGCGGGGGCACCTCAGCAGCTGCAGTGAACAGCACTTGGGGCCGGTCGGGGTGCACGATGATTTGCGACATGTAGCGGTGGTCCAAGCCATCCATGGCATCGACAAAGGACTCGCCCCCGTTGACGCTCTTGAAGATGCCCTCACCCGCGGTGTGGATTACCACGTCGGGGTTGTCCGGCATGGTGTTGACATAATGAGCGTCGAAATGGGTGCCCGCCTTGATGTCCTGCCAAGTCTCGCCGTTGTCCAAGCTGCGGACAATCCAGCCCTCTTCCACTGCGCCTAGGATGCGGTCGCCATAGGCATCCAGCCCCTTCATGTGGGCCACATGGGGCGGATTGGGGAAGGTCCAGTCGATGGTCTCCGGCAGGTTGCGCATCGTCTCGCAGTCGGTCCAACTGTCGCCACCGTCATCGCTCTTGAAGACTGACGCAGGGCCAGTGCCCCCGTAGAGGGTGCCGGTCAAGGGGTTCTGGGCTAGGGACCAAGCCTCGCGGTAGAGGATGCCTTGGTTGATTTCCTTCCAAGACTCCCCACCGTCGTCGCTCCGCCAGAAGCCGTTCTTCATGGTTGTGGCGTATACCCTGCGGGGGACCTTGGCATCGGCCAGAAGATATCGAACGATTCCCATGCCTTGCAGCCCTGCAGGCTTGGCTTGATACTGCCCGCCATTGCCACGGGCGACAAACACTCCATCCGAAGTGCCAATGAACACAACACGGTCTGAACTACTAGCCACGGCGTCACCTCCTGATAGCTTGCCAGCGTCTGGTGCCATTATAGCCTGTTTCGACGTAACGTAGGCGACCTCCCCACACGGCCCGAAAGTTCTTGCTAGCTGGCTGCGAACTCTAGGTCGTCCTTGTACTTCTTGTAGCAAGAGGGGCATACGGGCTTGAGGAGCGTCGCCTTCTGCTCGGTGCCACAAACGTGGCAGTGCTTTTCTTCGTAGGCTTTGTTGTCGAAGCGCTTCCAACTTGTATAGCATCGGTTACAGTAGGGCTGAGAGGGTTTGGCAGGTACGGTAGTCTTGCACCGGATGCAGAAACCTTCCGTTGGCACAGCCGAGTTTGACCGGCGATTTGCAGGAGCTGGCTGTGCCTCCACGGCCTCTGCGCCTTCTCCCGGAGCATTAACCTTCGAAACCGTGACGCGAACCTCTTCGCTTGTCCTTACTATCCTCATGGCCTCCGCGGAAATTTCTTTGTAGAGATCTGGGTCCTCGTCGAAGGAGACCAATATGCCCATCTCATCATTGTTGACCTGAGAGAACTCGTATAGGTTCATTGACGTAATCAGGGCTTCTCGTTCATTTAAGTAGCATTTGGCGTGCAGGCTCTCGCAATAGCTTGTCCTTATCGAAGGCATAGACTCTAACCAGTCGCTTTCCTCCGGCTGCAACTCTCTGTTCCGATATACCAACCGAATGTCCCGCTTCATACGGTCCTGATCTACCAGGAGGTCCTTGATCCGACGGTTCATCCTGAGGTATGGGCTAATGAGTATAAGACGATCATTGGCGTTCTTGATAATTTCTTCTAGCTGATGTGAAACGCCAGTGGTGGTGAGGAATTTGACCATCCCGTTCTCCCTACATCGTCAAAGTGAGTCGAACGCGCGGTACAAATTTTAGCATAGCCTACACACCCAGAGGGAAGGCAGTACCTTAAAGAAGGATGCCCCCTACCCCGAGCGAATCTCCGGCGAGGTGTCGGGTCGTGCAGTTACGTCCGACGCCGCGGGAGCCGACGCCTGCAGCCCCGTAGCGTCGAGGGTTCGCAGGTCGCGCTTGAGGGCGGCAGCGATGACGGTATACACCACCACCACAGCACCCCCGATGGCCAAGGCAAAGGGCGCGCCCAATACACCTATGCTCGCCAAGGCGCTGGCCTGCACCCCACCCAACGGGCGGATATTGAAGTCATCCCGTAGAACCCCATCACTCGGCCCCGGAATTGGTCCGGCACCATCATTTGTAGAGAGGTCTGGGTGCCCGTGGTAAAGCCCGTGGTGAAGACTCCCAAGACAAACATCATCACCATGGCCAAGGCGAAGGAGCCTACATACTCCGAAGTGAGAGCGAAGGCAGCGAGAGACACGCCGCTCATCACACAGCCCACGATAATCAGCCATGCGCGTGGCGCGTCGTTGCGGCGGGTGGCCAGCCACAGAGCGGTACCCAGCGAGCCCACGGCACCCACCCCCAGAAGCAACCCTTGGCCATCAGCCCCTACCTCAAGGATATCTACTGCGAATATGGGCATCAGCATGATGTAGGTCGTGCCAAAGAAACTGTGGAAGAAGGTCAGCCCCATAAGGAACATGAAGGATGAGTTCCCCTTGATGAACTGCAGCCCCTCCTTCACATCGGAGACGGCGTTTCTACCCGTGCTACGTGTGATGTGCGGTATCCGCAGGCTGTACATAACCATAGCCATCGCCACGAAGCCAGCACCCGATACATAGAAAGAGACCGCCGTTCCCGCTTGCGCGATGATGAGGCCTGCGATAGCAGGAGCAGCGATACGGGTGCCAGGCCAGATGGACGAATTCATGGCGACGGCGCTCATCATGTCCTTCCGCTCGACTAAGTGAGGGAATATGGAACGCCGCGCTGGCTGGTCGAAGGCTTCAACGGCTCCCGAGAAGAAGGCGATGGCTAGAAGGTGCCATACCTCCAGCAAGCCCATGAGGGTAATGGTGGCCAGAAGGAAGGCAAGGGCGGCGATGACCAGCTGAGTAACCACTATCAGGCGGCGCTGGTCCACCTTATCAGCAGCAACGCCCCCCACTAGGTTGAGAGCTATAGCTGGTATACCGTTGGCCAGCCCGATGTAGCCAAGGGAGAGGGCCGAGCCGGTGATTTCGTAAATGAGCCAGAACTGGCCAAAGCGCAGCATCTGGAAGCCGGTAATGGATGCCACGCTCCCCAGCCAATAGGACCGGTACGACGGATAGCGCAGGGCGGGAGGAAGGTTCAGAAGAGCAGGCTCCTTGAAGCTCACCAGTGAACAACTGGCAAACCTAGCGTTCGCGGTAGTCTACAAACCACCCCGTGGGGCCGTCAAACGTCGCTACGCCTAGGGGCGCGCCCTATCGGCAATCAACTTGACCATGGTTAGGGGCCACACTACACTTGGCCCAACAGCCGACCCGCCAGCGTGACAGCCGTCACCGCAGCCCACGAGGTCGGCAGCCCACGAGGTCACCCACGAGTTCAACAGGAGAAAGAAACATGGACTTCGGAGTATTCCTCGATTTCATACGCCGTCGAGGCGCGACCCAAGAAGAGACCTTCCGAGAGTCTTTCGACCTAGTGGACTTGGGCGAAGAGATGGGGTTGGACTCCGTCTGGCTGGGGGAGATGCACTTCAACCCCAACCGCTCCGTACTCTCAGCTCCCATCGTGGTAGCCAGCTCCATCGCCACCCGCACCAAGAGGATGCGCGTCGGCATGGCAGTACAGGTGTTGCCCCTGATAAGCCCCCTGCGCATAGCCGAAGAAGCCGCTACCGTCGATCAGATCAGTGAGGGGCGGTTCGAGTTCGGCGTCGGACGCAGCGGTAACGCCCGGGCCTACGACATCATGGGAGTGCCCTACGAAGAGAGCAGGGAGCGGTTCCAAGAGGCCTTGGAAATCATCCTGGAGGCATGGAAGGGTGAACCCTTCGACTACCACGGCACCTTCAACAACTTCGAAGGCGCAAGCGTCTCCCCCGCTCCCTACCAGAAGCCCCACCCTCCCATACGCTTGGCCTCCACCACCGACGACAGCTTTGCCCGCGTAGGACGCTTGGGCTACCCCATCTTCCTCTCCATGCGGGGCATGGACATTGAGGACTTGGAGCGCAACCTCATCGATTATCGCAAGGCTTGGAAGGAAGCGGGACACCCCGGAGAGGCGGGCGATGTGTCCGTCCGCTTCCCAGTGTACGTAGCTGGCTCCGAGCGGGAAGCCATGGAGGAGCCCAAGGAGAGCATCGAAGCCTATTTCGCGCGCATGCGCGAGGTGTTCGAGGAGGGCTTGGGCCGCTCTGGCACCGAGCCAACCGTCGCTCGACAGGACCGGGTGAGGCGGCTGGAGAAGCTTAGCTATGGCGAAATACTTGAAACCAAGGTGATATTCGGCACACCGGACCGGGTGGCCGACAGGCTAATCCAGTTCAAGGAGACCCTAGGTCTGACGGGTTTCACCGCCGAACTCAACCCCGGCGGCCTGTTGCCGAAAGAGGCCGTGCAGCGGAGCATGCGTCTTCTCACCCAAGAGGTGATGCCCGCCTTCAAGTAGCCCATCCAATTCGTCGTCGCCATGAACGTGGGCCGGTACCAGAAACCAGCGTCTGCACCGACATTCCCGCGCAGGCGGGAATCCACAGCCCGGGTCATCGGGCAAGCCGTTCATGTGATCCGGAAGCCTTCTCACACGTAAATGCGACCATCATGGGGCAATGCGCCCCTCCCGATTGCTGATGTCGTGGTCCCTGATTCCATGGCGATGCCGGGGGTCGAGCGGTTCGAAAGACGACGGGTATCCGGACGAAAATGGAGGTATCCCGTGAAGCATAGCAGCGAGCGCATCCTCACCACCCACACCGGCAGTCTGCCCCGTCCCATGGAATTGGCGCGCATGCTGGAGGCCAAGGATGCCGGCGAATCAGTGGACGGCGCCTCCTTGGCGCAGCAAGCGCGGGAGGCAGTTGCGGACACAGTGCGCAAGCAGGTGAAGGCTGGCATCGATGTCGTCAGCGATGGTGAGCAGGGGAAGGTCGGCTACTCGACTTACCCGAGGCACCGGCTAACCGGCTTTGGCGGCGTCAGTTCCGCGCCAGCGCGGGCCGATTGGGCCGACTTCCCCGAAGCGGCTAAACGGTACGCTGGGTCGTCCACTGTCAACCGGCCCGCATGCAACGCACCCATGGAGTGGGCCGACCGTGAGGCGTACAAGACCGACATAGCCAACTTTCGGGCGGCCGTGGAAGGAGCTAATCCCACGGAGGCCTTTATGACCGCGGCCTCCCCAGGCGTCATCGCTCTGTTCCTAGGCAACGAGCACTATCCCAGCCACGAGGCGTACGTGGGGAGGCTGGCCGAGCTGATGAAGGAGGAGTACGAGGCCATCGTGGAGGCGGGATTCCTGCTGCAACTCGACTGCCCCGACTTCGCCATGGGCCGCCACATGAAGTTCGCCCATCTCAGCGACCAGGAGTTCCTCCGCATCGCCGATGCCAGCTTGGAAGCCTTGAACCACGCGACGCAAAACATCCCACCGGACCGTATGCGCCTGCACCTCTGTTGGGGCAATTACGAAGGGCCCCATCATAGGGATATAGACTTGGGAAGCGTGCTGCCCGTGGCCCTGCGGGCTAGGCCCCAAGCTATCTCCTTCGAGGGAGCAAACCCTCGCCACGAGCACGAATGGGCCGTATTCCAAGAGATGAAGCTGCCCGAAGACAAGGTGATCATCCCCGGTGTGGTCGACTCCACCACCAACTTCATCGAGCACCCGCAGTTGGTGGCACAGCGCATCGAGCGCTACGCACGAGTGGTCGGCCGTGAGAGAGTGATCGCGGGGTCGGACTGTGGCTTCGGCACCTTCGCACGCACCGTGGCGACAGTGGAGCCGGAAATCGTTTGGGCCAAGCTCGCCTCCCTAGCGGAGGGCGCCCGCCTCGCTTCCGATGGGCTCTGGTGACCCGGGAGGGGCTGGAGTGAGATGCCAGTCTTCCAGTGCTAGCGCGCGCCCTAGCGCCAGCAAAGCAATCTCCACATGACGGATGGGCGTGCGGTGGGTCAGGTCCACCATGTGACGTATGTCGCTCTCGCCGACCTCCAAGCGATTGGCGAGTTCGGCGCTTGAGACGCCCTGTTCACGCATCGCCGTATACAGCGACAGCTTGGCTGCTGGCAAGGGAGGGACCGGAATCATCGCTTGGCCCTCGGCTGGAGGACTGGGTTCAGGGACATCCTTGCCCTCATCGACATAGAAGCTGAGAGCAACCTCCAAAGCATCTATCGCCATCTCCACTGCTTCAGCCCAAGTCCATCCACCAGTGTTGCACCCGTTTACATCTGGGAAAGTCACAGTGTAGGCTTCTCGTCCCGTCGAACTTAGCTCTTCCTCGTCGCGGACGATATTGCACGGGTAGAGATAGCGCAATTAGAACCTCCTCCTGTCGATACGTAAGTCATTCAAGATGTTGTGTAGCGTGCCGAGGTGTATCTCGCCGTACTGCACTGTAGTCTTGCGGTCTCCCACCCAGACCTCGCTGTGGCTACCCTTACCCTTTGAAGGATAATGGGAAAAGTCGAGTTTATTTAGTCTCGCATACCGCCGGGCGCGTCGGACAAACTCCCGGCCGTTCACGATTTCATCTTAACATACTCGCATGCGACATCCTGGCGCAGAGCGACAGGCGGGCCTTGCCTCCCCAAGATATCATTGCAGCCCAAACTGTCAGGGGGTAGAATCGCGCCCGATACGAGATGTGAGCGAGAGGTAGCAGATGGCAGACATAGCAGGTTATACCATCGTAGCCAAGTCACTGAAGAGGCTGGGAGTTACCCATGTGTGCAGCGTGCCTGGAGGGCCCGTGCTGGAGACCATCGCTGCGTGCGCCGAGGAGGGGATTCGCCCCATCGGCATGCGCAATGAGCAGGCCGCGGTGATGATGGCCGCAGCCCAGAACTACTGCGCTGGCAAATTGGTGTGTGTGCCCATCCTCGCGTCGGGCCCCGGCGTCAGCAACGCAGCCACCGGCATGCTCGTGGCCAAGGACAACTGCTGGCCCCTGCTGGTGCTGGGTGGACGCAGTGCCCTGAACACTCGATCCCTAGGCTCCTTCCAAGAGTTGGATGGCGTGCCACTCTTCCGCCCGCTGGCCAAGTGGTCAGAGGCAATCGACCGGCCCACCCGGATACCCGACTTCCTAGCCCGCGGTGTGCTCACTGCCACGTCAGGCCGGCCCGGTCCGGTCTACCTCGACCTCCCCCAAGACGTGCTGCTGTCGCAGACCGATGAAGAGCGGGTCACGCTGCCGCATCCTTATGAGGGGCCTGCCCGGCCAGCCGGAGACCCCGACCTGGTGAAGGAAGCCGCTGAACTGCTACTGAATGCCGAGTCGCCCCTCATGATTGTGGGTAAAGGTGTGCGCTGGTCCGAGCCCTTCTCCGAGCTACGTGAGCTGGCTGAGAGCTTGGGCATGCCCTTCCTCACCTCTCCCATGGGCCGTGGCTTCATACCCGACGACCATCCCCTCTGCTTTGGCGCCGCCAGATCCATGGCACAACGGGGCGCCGATGTTGTCCTGCTGGTTGGAACGCGCCTCAACTGGACCTTCCGATTGGGCACCGAACTTGGGCCCGACACCAAAATCATCCAGATCGACATTGACCCAACCGAGATCGGCTTGAACCGCCAACCCACCGTAGGGATCGTTGGCGACGTAAAGCCAGTGCTGCGGCAACTGCTGGGCGAGTTGGAAGGCCGCACCAGCGGTATCGCCGAGCGAGCAGCCGAGTCGCCATGGGTGACAGGATTGCAGGAGAAGCGGACGGAGAACGAGTCGGGACTGGAAAACTTCTACATACAAGCCGACCAGATTCCCATGACCCCCCACCGCATGCTCAAGGAGATCAAGGACTTCATCCCCCGCGACACCACAGTCGTAGTCGACGGCAACATCATCCTAGGTGCAGGGCGCCAGGTCATATCCTCCTACGAGCCTGCTACCCGCTTGAACTCCGGCTCCAACGGCTGCATGGGCGTTGGAGTGCCCTTCGCTCTCGGCGCCAAGCTGGCACGGCCCGACAAGCCGGTAGTCGGCATCATCGGGGACTGCGCCTTCGGCTTCAGCGCCATGGAGATGGAGACGGCCCTGCGACATAACATCCCCGTCGTCTACCTGATTGCCAACAACGACGGAATCTCCGGCGCGACCATTCAAGACGCCAGCATGCCCGACCACCCGGAGCGGGTGATGATGTACTTGGAGGATATCCACTACGAGCGGGTCATCACGGCCTTCGGCGGACACGCCGAGTACGTCGAGCGCCCTGAGGACATCCAGCCAGCCATGCAACGCGCCTTCGATTCCGGCAAGGCCGCCTGCATCAACGTCAAGCTCGACCCCCGCGCCCCCTTCCCCGGCCCCGGCGGCCAGATGCGCCCCCACCGCGCCACCCTCTCCTACTAGAGATCGCGCGCAGATATCCGGGGATGGTACTTCCCGGATATCTGCGCTTTCCCCGCCTTAGGATCGCTTCAGTGCCGAGCGGCGCCGGAGACAGGACGACATAAGGTCTTCTTGGTCTTGGGCAGGACGTTGACGCTTGAGTGGTGATCGCGTCCGAAGAGATGTCTACTGCGGAGAACGCAGAAGAGAGAGTCCAGGACCTATGCTTCCGGCTTCCACAACTCCGTCTCCGGCCGCCAGTCCTTCCAAGCAAACCAGAACGAGTAATGAGTCTGCATCCTCCGGAGTTCCTCCCCAGCCCTAGGCCCATCCAAAGCCATCCCGCTCAAGCCGTGCCAAGTAGTGCCTTCTTGGTCCACCACCAGAGGCGCGTCTTCCCAGTCCACCGGTAGCGCGCTGAACTCCAACAGTTCCCCGTCCACTTCCCGTTCAAAAATGGCACTGGTAGCAGAACCGGCATGATAGACCACCAGCAAGGGGACATCCGCCAAACTGTCGTTCACCACCGGATGTTCGCGCAGGTCTCCAACCGAGTAAGCCTTGTGCTGATCGCCGATGGAGACGGCAGCTACCAGCGTCTTTGGGGGCAGGCGGTCATCTGTGTTGGTCTCTTTTATTATCCCTGTCTGGTCACTGTCATAGTAGCTGGTATACCCGTCCCTGCTGCCGTACCCGAACTTGTCCAAGGCCACGGTATCCGGATGCAACGCCAGCCACTGCCCCCAAGTCGTGTGCAAGGCTGACAGAATCTGCAGCTTGTCCCCTTTTAGAGGTCCCTCCACGGCATCACCAGTGAAGTGGCTCCACAGGGTATCGGTCTGGTGGTCGTACATCACCAGCGCATTCATTATCAGCTTTCCGGAAACCCCAAACGTGAGGTCCTGTCCCTCGTTCTCAGCGGCATACACGATGCCGGAATAACACAGCGGTCACCAAGTCACCGCCACGGGCTGTCCTCCAACCACATCATTCACGATCTCGTGCTGGCTCAGGAAGGGAATCGGATAGGCGCGGTGGTCGCCATCAATCGACAACCCCAACACCTGCTCATGCTCGTTGTAGGCCTCAATAGCCTCACCCGCATCAAGGAACTGCGGGTCGAGAATAGCCGGGATCTGGTCCCGCGCGATAACATAATGGATTTCGTACTCGCTCTCCTCTTCCTCAACCACCCTCGCAGCGGCCTCTCGGGTGGACTGTGCAGGCTCTGAGGTTGCCTCCACACTGGCAGTCCCAGCGCCCGTCCCGCCGGTGGTCCCACCCCTCGTCCCAGAAGACGTAGCAGTCGCCTCCGTCCGTACCTCAGAGGGCGCCGTAGCAGACGGCTCAGCAGACGCGCCAGCAGACGCGCCAGCAGTCGGAGAACTACCTCCCCGAGCCGCCGTTCCACCCGTCGCCTGCGCCGCAGCCGGCGACTCCCCCTCCGACGCCGTGCCCCCTCCACACCCCGCCAACATCACCCCAAGAACCAAAAGCCCAACCAGTAACGCGTTTACTTGGCACCTCATACATAAATCATACTACGCCCTCCTCTCGTTCGTCCTGAGCGAAGGGATGGGGGTGAAGGACCCCGCCTCCTCACCAGCACACCCTCTCTTCATCCTCACCCGTCATTCCGGCGAAAGCCGGAATCCAGAAGACCCCTGCAACGAGCGCCATCCTGCGAAAGCCATTGCCCCTCTCGTCATTCCCGCGGAGGCGGGAACCCACGGCCCCGACTCCTGCGCAACTCCACTCCCCCGAATCCACTCCCCCGAAGACCCCTCACCCGTCATTCCCGCGGAGAGCCTGCCCCGGACCACGATCCGGGGCGGGAACCCACGGCGCTCAAGTCCACTCCCCCGAACACCCAACCACCTCACCCGTCATTCCCGCGGAAGCCCCACGGCCCCGACTCTTGGGCAAGTCCACTCCCCCGAACACCCAACCACCTCACCCGTCATTCCCGCGGAGGCGGGAACCCACGGCCCGCACTCCTAGGCAAGTCCACTCCCCCGAACACCCAACCACCTCACCCGTCATTCCCGCAGAGCTTGCCCCGGACCACGATCCGGGGCGGGAACCCACGGCCCCGACTCTTGGGCAAGTCCACTCCCCCGAACACCCAACCACCTCACCCGTCATTCCCGCGGAGAGCTTGCCCCGGACCACGATCCGGGGCGGGAACCCACGGCCCCGACTCTTGGGCAAGTCCACTCCCCCGAACACCCAACCACCTCACCCGTCATTCCCGCGGAGGCGGGAACCCACGGCCCCGACTCTTGGGCAAGTCCACTCCCCCGAACACCCAACCACCTCACCCGTCATTCCCGCGGAGGCGGGAACCCACGGCCCGCGACTCTTGGGCAAGTCCACTCCCCCGAACACCCAACCACCTCACCCGTCATTCCCGCGGAGGCGGGATCCGGGGCGGGAACCCACGGCCCGGACTCTTGTCTAAACACGCTCGCCTGAAGGCCCCATCACCTCACCCGTCATTCCTGCGCAGGCCAGAATCCAGAAAACACGTCCAGTGATAACACCCCCTGAGCTAGTCCGCCCCTTCCGTCATTCCCCCCGTGGACGAGACTAGCCCACCCGACGTTATAATGCCCGCCTGAGGTACACCCCCATGCTCGATGAACGCAGGTAAACGGCCTTCTCGCCACAGTCATCAATGAGACGACTTAAAGCACGTATCCATGAATCATCTGATGGTTTGCTGAACCATCCTCGTTGGTATGCCGCTGGACGTATCTCTATTGCAGCATTTGTAGCTGCATGCATTGCACTAGTTACTGCTCAAACCAGCGAGATTCCTTGGCTGGCTCAGACCAAACCGTTATGGTACGGAACGGCGAGCGTATTTCCCATCTTCTTGTCCGCAGTCGTATCGTTATTGTGGCATCATTTTGGCGTACCATGGCTTACGGACAATAGTTATAGAGGCTGGGTACTTCACTCCTTTGTGACCGTTCCAAGAGATCGGTTCTCGCTAAACCTGCCAGCCCCTGAGACATATCTCATTATCGCAGCATCCGCTAGTGCGGGTGCGGTCATCACTCTCAATGAAGAAGGGTGGCTTGTAAGGACGATTTCAGCTACGCTTGTAGGGGCTCTCATCGCCGGTAGCATCGTGCTCGCGAGTCCGGACGGAGGGGCCGTTGCAGTCAGAGGCAGACTGGCCCTCCAAGTCAGGCAAGCCTATGAATATATGTTGATTGGGAAGGCCAATACACAGCAGAATGTACTGGTCAAGCAAGGCGGGAAATGTTTTGATTGTCGTTCACAACTGTCAACTCGTTCTCCCAGATTCAGATTCATAAACGAGCAGAATCTCCCACTGCGCACGGCATCTCTGCATCAACATCACATCAAAGCAGTCTGTCAGAAATGCGCAGTCAACCAGCCGACCACTCGCAAAGTAGAACTTCCTCTAAAGTAAGAAGGCGATTTTGTAATGGCATAGATGATTTCCTTCATAGCCCCTAGCTTTGGGGAAGGCTCGCACCTCACCGTAGTTGCCGCGCCCACAAGCCCTACCCCAACCGCCCCTGCTCCGCCCCCTCGCGATGCCTCTGCGCCGCCTCAAACGCAGGCGACTCCTCCCCCGTCCGCTCCTTGAACAGCACGTTGTAGCTGGCATTCGAGTTGAAAGGCGGGTCCAAATACACCAAGTCCACCGACTCATCCGGCACATGCTCCCGCAGCACCGCCAAGTTGTCCCCCTAATACAGCGTGTTAGCTCGCGTGTCGTCAGTAGTCATAGCCCCAGCATTATAGCCCCCCACTCCCTCCAATCCCGCAACCTTCCTGTCATGCCCACCCCACCCTCCTTCACTGCTATGAAAACAGCCTCCCCCATGACACTCCCACCTTGACACGCCCAAGCACATTTGTTCTATACTACCTCTGTTGACCGGTCACTCAGCATCGTCCGTATGCCCCGGGTAGGCCTGCCCTTACCCTGTCCCTATCGTCTCGAAAAGAGGTAAACGCCAATGCCCAAAACGGCCCCTTCCCTCGTGAAGAGCGTAAAAGTCGTCGTCTCTATCACTCCCGCTGAATACGAGCGCTGGGAACGTATCGCCACCCAACTCGACATGCGGGTCCCCGAGTTCGTGCGCTATTTTATGGGCCAAGCCATGCGCAGGTTGGAGGAATAGGATGCCCCGCACCCACATGAAACCAACACGAATAAAATTTCTCCCCACCCTTTTCTTGGCTGGCTCAAAGCTGTCCCCTAGCTGCGTCCCTACCAAATCCGGTGCAATGGAATGCACCGGGGTTGCCACCGGTATATCAACAGAATGCATCGGGATTACTATTAGTATGCCAACAGAACGTACTGGGAGTGGTACGGTATTTCTAACGAATTGCTACGGGAACACTGAAAACGCGAGGACCACTCGCCGCCCTGTGGCCCCCTCGGCGGTTATGCCCCCTCCTGCCGGGTCCCATCCCGCAACCTACGAAAGAGGGAACGCGTTCCCGCCCATGGCCACAAGCCGCCCCATGACACCCCACGCTAGACGAACCCACGTCTCGCTAGTATAGTTTCAGTCAAATGCAATCAGGAGGATGTGTCCGTGAAGCTGGCTTTCTTCAACGATTACAAGCTGGGTGTGGCCAAGGGTGACTCTATAGTCGATGTTTCCGACGTGGTCTCCGACCTCCACGCCCACTCCCCCCAAGACCTGCTCCGCGCTCTCATTGAGAACTTCTCCAGCTACCGTGGCAAGCTGGAAGAGGCAGCTGCAAGTCGTCAGGGCACCCCGCTGGCCCAAGTCGACATCAAGCCACCAGTGCCAAAGCCCTATTCCATTGTGGCGATGGCTGTGAACTACATGGAAGACGGCACCCGCGACGCTCCTGCCCCCATCAACGCCTTCCTCAAGCCCGCCAGCAGCGTCATCGGCGACGGCGACACCATGGTGCTGGAGGATATCCCGGCCAGCATCTTCGAGGCCGAGGCCGAGATGGCCATGGTGGTGGGTAAGATGGCTAGGAACGTGCCAGCAGAGAATTGGGCCGACTACATCTTCGGCTACACCAACTTCATCGATGGCTCGGCCCGTGGCCTGCAGCCCGGCCAAGGTAATACCTTCTATCAGATGAAGGGCCGCGACACCTACTGCCCCATGGGGCCATTCATCGTCACTGCAGACGAGATTTCCGATCCCCAGAATCTGCAGATACGCCTCTGGGTCAATGAGAATCTTACGCAGAACTACAACACCAACGACATGGGCCACCAGATTCCACGTGTCGTGGAGTGGGCAAGCGCCTGCCAGACCCTCGAGCCGGGTGACGTCATTGCCACCGGCACCAACCACCGCGGCCTGAGTGCCTTCCAAGACGGGGACAAAATTGAGATGGAGGTCGAAGGCTTGGGCCGGCTCCACTTCAACGTCCGCGACGACCTTAAGCGCACTTGGAGCCGCGACACCCGTTTAGACATGCAGAACAAGGGCGCTGATGGCACAACTCCCCAGCTCACCGGCAAGTACGCGAGCTAGGAAGCAAGGCAAACTTGCGGGCCACAAGCATCCTTTGCTAACATGACTCAACCATCCATCAATTCGAGGAGAGCAAGATGAGCGTACCCCGAGAGATTGGTCATATCGTCCTCAACGTCACTAATGTGAAGCGTTCAGTGGAGTTCTACCGTGACGTGGTGGGGTTCCAAGTGTCGCGAATCCGCCCCGACTTCACGGGCGCATTCCTGACCTGTGGCGTCAACCACCACAACCTCGCCCTGTTTGAGGCCACCCCCGACTTCGAGCCCCGCACCAAGAAGCAGATTGGCCTGAACCACTTTGCCTTCCGCGTGGAGAGCTACGACCAGCTACAAGAAGCCTACAACAGGCTGATTGAGAACAACACCGAAATCGACCACATCGTCGATCACGGCATGACCCGCAGCGTCTACTTCCTAGATCCCGACGGCATTGAGATGGAGCTCTTCAGCGACACCTTCGCCACCCAGGAAGAGGGCTTGGCCTTCATGAACTCCACCCCCGGCGGGGCCGACCCCATGGACATCAACGCCCCCGAGCCCGTTGCAGCCGCCATCCCCAACGCCGACTTCACCAAGGCCCCGGCTTAGCCCCATAGCCACAAGCAAACGTGAATGGAAGCCGGAGGCCGACCGAAGTCGGCCTCCGGCTTTACATAAGCATCATAGTTCTAATGGACTCCACCGAACTCCACTACCGGAGGTGAGCGGATGGGTAATTTGGAATTCGCCATCTGGGACGGCTTTCAGGCCCACGACATGACCGCGTCAACCACGGCTGCCGATGTGTACCAGATGCACATTGAAGAAGCCCAACTGGCGGAGAAGCTGGGCTATCACAGCTATTACATCATTGAGCATCAGAACTCCTACGTGAGCCACCTGACCGCCCCCAACGTCTACCTCACGGCAGTCGCTCGCAACACCACCGACTTGCGCCTAGGCGTGATGATTTACCAGCTGCCCTTCCACCATCCCATCAGGCTGGCCCAAGAGTGCGCCATGCTGGACCAGCTGTCGCGTGGAAGGCTGGAGTTCGGCGTGGGTGCCGGTGTTCACGAGCACGAATTCATGCGCTACAACCTCGACTTCTTCCAGCGCCGCGAGATGTTCAGCGAGGCTTTCGATATCATCATAAAGGCGTGGACCGAAGACGAGGTGACGCACCACGGCAAGTACTGGCAGATGGATGAGGTGTTCACCAATCCCAAGCCTTATCAAAAGCCTCATCCACCAGTGTGGATTGCAGCGCACAGCGAACCTTCTTTCGAGTTCGCCGCCAAGCATAACTACGATGTTTCCCAGAACATCGACACCGACGAGGTGGTCTCCGAGAAGTTCGACTTCTGGCGTCGTAACTGGAAGGAGTACAACCACCCCGGGCCGATGCCTCGGACTTTCCTGATGCGCGCGGTGCATGTGGCTGAGACCGACGAGAAAGCCCGTGAAGAAATCGAGCCCGCGCTGATGAACTCCCGCAACCTTGGACCTCAATATATTGCCAACACCAGGGTAGGATTCAGAGGCAATGACGACTCGGCCGCCAACCAAGAGTTGGCCCGCGTGTTCCGAGAGCAGTCCAAGAGCTACGACTTCTGGGTCGAGAACGGTTTGGCCCTCGTCGGCAGCCCCGACACCGTCATCAAGCAAATTGAAAAACAGCGGGAGCGTATCGGTTACGATATCCTCTGCTGCAACCACCGGCCAGGCGTCGTCTCCACCGAACTGGCCAACAAGTCGATACGGATGTTCGGGGAAGAGGTCCTGCCAGCATTCAGATAGCGCACGCCTCCGGGAACCAACTTGTCGAAAGCTCCCTCACCCAAGTAGAGGGAGCTTTTACTGACCTTGGCTAGCGTTTGAGGCAAAAGCCAGAAGAATGAATTGAGCGCGTGCCGGCGGCAAAAACGCTGTGCCACAAGCAATCTGGATCAACAGGAGCAATCACAAATCATGCCGGAAGTTACTTCACACGCGCTTGGCGCGCCGTCTTGGACCGAACTTTCCACCACCGACGAGATTAGCGCCCTTTCCTTCTACACCGCGCTGTTCGGCTGGGTGGACGAACCTCATGAAATGGGGCCGGACACGTACTACCACATGCAGAAGGTCAACGGCCAATACGCCTGTTCTATCTACAAGCAGGGTGGAGAGGAGCGGAGTCAGAACGTGCCGCCCCACTGGAACGTCTACTTCAACGTCAACAGCGCGGACGAGACCGTCGCGGCCGTAGGCCAGAACGGCGGACAAGTAGTCTTCGGGCCGATGGACGTGTTCTCGGCCGGGCGCATGGCCATGTGCCAAGACCCCCAAGGCGCTTTCTTTGCCATCTGGCAGCCGAAGAAGCACATGGGTGCGGGCATCATCAAGGATGAGACTGGCGCGATGGTCTGGAGCGAACTGATGACCACCGACCGCGCCACGGCAACCGAATTCTACAGAGCCACGTTGGGCCTTGAGCAGTTTCAGGTGCCGGAGTCAACTATGGACTACACCATGTTGAAGGCCGGTGAGACCGAGGTTGCCGGCGTCATGCAGACTACGCCGGACATGGGTGAGTTCCCGCCGTACTGGGGCGTATACTTCGGAGTCGACAATGTGGATGCATCCGTGGAGCAGGCCAAGTCGCTGGGGGCGTCCGTCCATGTGCCTCCCACCGACATTGCGCCTTTTGAAGGCCAACCGCCCGTCGGCCGCTTTGCCTTTTTGGGAGACCGTCAAGGCGCGGCCTTCGGCATCTTTCAATCCATCACCTGATACAGCCCAGCCAGTAGGGCTTGCTGATTGTCATGAGGGACCACTTGCACAAGCAAAGAAGAAGGGCCCGCATATCGCGGGCCCTTCTTCTTTGCTTGTCGAGTAGATGAACTGGGTAGGGGCGATTCGCGAATCGCCCCTACGGCAGCAGCTGTGGATGCTTAGCCCAGTGGGCCTTGGAAGACTTGGTCGACGTAGGTGTCGGACAGGGCTTCCAGGGTCTCGGGCCACTCGCCGTTCTTCTGGCGTCGCATCTCCTTGGAGCGGGGCTTGCCCTGCCAGCCCAGCTGCTCCATGTAGTAGTAAATCTGCAGCAGGTGGCCGTCGGGGTCTTGGGCGTAGGCCACGTAGTCCACGCCGGGGTGCAGCTCTTCGGGCATCTCCTTGAAGCTGACGCCGCTGTCCTTGAGGAAGCTGACGCAATCCTTGAGCTGCTGGTAGGTGCCGACTTCCAGACCGAAGGATGCGCAGGAGGTGTGGGGGCTGCAGCCCAACTCGTCCCGTAGCTCCTTGGGTAATAGGGCCAAGCTGTGGTGCTCGTTGCCGTTGCGCAGGAAGACGCAGCGGTGGCCTTGGTAGTTGGTCTCTTCGGTGAGGACGAAGCCCAGTTCGTTGACATAGAAGTCGGAGGCGCGGGCAACGTCGCGGACGAACAGGTCGACGGGACCGATCTTGGTTATCTTGAAGGGTCGGGGCAACAGGATGCCTTGCACGTCATACTTGGCGGGAAGTCCTGCACCATCGTAGTTACCGCCGTAAATGTCGATACCGTTGGCCTCGGCCTCGGCTACCTCGGCCCACTCCGACATCTGGGGTAGATCGGGCTTCTCGCGGAAGCTGCGGTAGTACAGGTCCTTGGGCTTGGAGCGTCCAATCCAGCCGAACTGCTCGATGCCGTAGTAGAGCTCATTGATGTGGTCGTCGGGGTCCCACACATAGGTGTGCCAGTTGCTGCCGGGGGCGTCGCGCCCGGTGCGCCGGATGGGGACTTCATGCTCGGCGAAGTAGGTCTCGCCCTGCATGACCTCTTGGAGCGACCCGCACTGCCAGGTGATCTGGTTCACGGTGACATCGCCGTCGCCCTCATGCCCGCTGCCACGGCCCATGGCGTCGAGGGCTGGTTTGGGGAAGATGACGAAGGCGTGATGGTCGCCGCCGTGGTGCATGAAATAGCCCTTGGTTTCCTTGATGCCCTCGAGGGCGGGGGAGCGCCCGGCGAAGTCGAGGGTATCGGAGATGTTGAAGCCGAGCAGGGTGTTGTAGAAGTTCTTGCTGGCTTCCATGTTGGTGACGTTGAAGCCGAAGTGGCCGAGCCGGCGAATCTTGAAGGGCCGGTCGAGCTTGACTCCGCCGACGTCATAGGTGCGCTGCTGGGTGGTGGCCATGCTATCTCCTCTCGTGGACAAGGTGGGCATCGTATTTGACTGTATGGTAGCGCAAGGGCGGGTTGGGGGTCAACGTGGGGGTGGGGGATGTCACAATGTCACACCGATCGTAGCTAAAAACGCGTTTTTGTAGCTGAAAAGTGTGACATCTGTGACATTGTGCTAGCTGGCCAGATAGGCGCACAGTGTGACACGATTTTGTATCTGCGGGATGTCACAGAAATTTGAAAGTGTGACGTTGTGCTAGCTGGCCAGATAGGCGCACAGTGTGACATGGGCGAGGCGCTCTCCGGAGGGCGATTTGGGTCCTTCGACTTCGCTCAGGACGAGCGAAGGAATGGATGGCAAGACGAACGGGGGAGTGAATGGCGGGTGTTTTCATGGGGATGACGGGTTGGTGCAGGGTCGGGTGGTTGCTGAGGGATATGTCAGGTGCGTTCATCGTGGTGTTATAGTACATTAGTTCGAGTTGTTTGGCAAGGGGTGGAGTGGCAGGGGGCTGGGGCCGGCCATCCGAGTGGCGGGTGGGGATGGGGTCAGCCGGAAAAAGTCATGGTGGAGGTACCGACAAAAAGACGTTGAGGGGGATGCGCTTGTCGTGGTAGCCTCGCTGCTGCAGACGCGGGAGGGCGTCAAGGATGGTGGATCTGGAAATCGTAGCCAGCCACAGGGAGCAGTCCCACACGTCCATGGCGAGGGCGTGGGAGCATCTGGAGGCGGGGGACTTGCACCAGGCATCGGAAAAGGGGTGGGGGGCTGCTCCTCACATGGGGAAGGCGATGGCTGAGGGAGGCGTTGATTGGGTTGTTGGAGGGGTTAACTGTGGCGGAAGTTAGTTAGAACCCTCTCCCCAGATCCGCTCAATGACGGCCTGCGCCTTCTGTTCCATCCGTTGGATCAGTTCCCGATTAGCATCCACCAAGGTCTGCTCGGCTTGTATTTCGGTTACGATGCGATGTTGGACATCCAGTGGAGGAAGCGGGATGCGGTAGCCAGTCAGCGACTTTGCGTTGATGTTGGATTGCCCGATCGCGCGAGTAGCGTACTGCTTTATTCCTGATTGGAACTCCTCTGTATTCATGAAGGCATTGACATAGAAGGGGTTGGCAAGGTCGGAGGAAAGCGATAGGCGGATCAAATACGAGGCAAAACAGTAATCGCCAACCAAGTCGAATATGCCGGTCCGGCCAACGTGTTCGTAGCTATTAGTCCGGTTGAAGAGGATGTCTCCCTTTGAAAGTTGATATTTCGCAAACTCTTCGGCAGAGATGTCAGCGTATTTCATGTCACCAAGGTCAACAGACCGCCCCTGTACTAACTCGCTCATGCGGAAGGTCTGTAGCCTGTGCATGAAGTATTCAGTGGCACCGAAAGCCCATACTGTGCCCTCACAGAACAGTCACCCAATGGTACGGTCGGCCATGTCGGGTCAACTGCAATGTGGGGTCGGTAGTTCTCCACTACTGCACGGGCTCCGTCGATGACTCGCTGGTAGCCCTCGATCTCTGCCACGATTTCTTGCTGGACTTCGAGAGGTGGGACGGGGATTTCGATGCTCTCAATCTGAGCCTTATTGATTGATGCGAAGGCCGCTCCGGCATCTCCGGTGATCTCGTTCTCGAGGTGACGAAGGACATAGAACACATAGTCTGTGGCTAGGGCACGCGGCATAGGGCGTATTGCCGCCAGGCCCCTACCGATACAGATTCGCTGGTTAGTGAGATTCACCGGGCCGACAGGAGCTCTTACCGACATAAGGACATCGCCCTTCTCGGCAAAACGCTTAGGGTCAGTCGTCCATTTGCTAGGCTCCCCTAAGAAGCGTTGACCAAATTCAGTTTTGCCCTGATAGAACGGAGCACCCGCAGCAACATCATTGTAAGAGTCGCCCGGAGGGGATTGCCCTGGGACTACGTCGGCAACAGCCTTTAGAGAAACCATTGGCCAAGAGGTGCTTATTGCTCGCTGCTCTTTGTTGTACCTGTCGCCATTCAGGTTGTACTCACCTCCAACCGTGAGAGCCTCTTTCGTCACCAGGAGACCTCCGGAAGGAGTGAACCCCAGTGTGTCATCATCCCCACTCAGGTGCGATAGGTAGTCCTTAAGACTTTCCCGGACTTTGGGCAGGTCATCTTTATCTATCGGGCGACGCTGATCTCCTAGTTCGTAGCCGTCGGCTTCGATATTAAAAAAAGCAACTCCATTCGCACGTTTAGCTAGAGTGCGGTCGAGAATGAGGACTGATGTCTTGACGCCCGAGTAAGGCTTAAACACGCCAGCAGGTAGGGAGACCACTGCCACTAGATAATTCTCCACGAGCATCTTTCGGAGTTGCTTATAGGCGTTCTGGCTCTGGAAGATGATGCCTTCTGGCACGATTATACCGGCGCGGCCTTTGGCAGTGAGATGCTCAGCCATGTAGTCGACGAACAGTACCTCGCTGCGGGTTGACTTAACCGAGAAGCGGTTGTGAGGACGTATGCCTCCTTTGGGAGACATAAATGGAGGATTAGCCAGTATCACGTCGGCGTACTCGTGCCAGCGGTCATCGCTGGTGAGGGTGTCGTACTCGTGGATGTGGGGTTCGGTAAACCCGTGGAGGTACATGTTCACTAGGGACAGGCGCACCATGTCGGGGGAGATGTCGTAGCCGAGGAAGTTATCGGCTAGCTTGCTATGGTCATCGGGCGTCAAGATGTTGCGTCCGTCTTCGTCGGTGTTGGTGGCTAGGATATGCTTGTAGGCGGATATGAGGAAGCCTGCTGTACCACAGGCGGGGTCCAAAACCACTTCATCCTTCTTGGGGTCGATGATGGAGACGATGAAGTCGATGATGTGGCGAGGCGTGCGAAACTGGCCAGCATCGCCTTGGGAGCCAAGGATCGACAGCAGATACTCGAAGGCATCCCCTAGGTCCTCGGAATGGTCGTAGGTGAACTCATTGATGATCCGGAGGAACTGGCGCAGGGTCTCAGGGTCGCGGTAGGGCAGATAGGCATTGTTGAAGATATTGCGAAAGAGAGGCGGGATGCCGGGATTCTCCGGCATACGGGCTATGGCCTCGGCGTAGAGGTTGAGTATCTCGTGGCCGCTGAGGCCCCGAGACATCAACTTAGACCAGCCGAACTGGGCGAAGTCGCCGGCGAAGAAGCTGCGCTCACCGCCAAGCTCCTCGCTCTGTGCGTCGATGTCGTCCATGAACTTGTAGATGAGGGCGATGGTAATCTGCTCGACTTGGCTCTTGGGGTCCGGGACCTTGCCCACGAGGGTATCTCGCGCCGTGTCTATACGGCGCTTGGTCTCGGCGTCCAACATGGTGACCTCTAAGGAGAGAATTGGTTCAGGGAGACGTAGTCTTTGATGTATTCAGGGATGGCTTGGCGATACATCTGAGGCAGAGCCCGGAAGTTTTCAAGGGGAAAGCCTTGATAGGTAGCGAGGCGAGTGTACTGCTTCTTGTCTATGATGTCTCGAAAGAAGACATCGGTAGCATACGCCTTGAAATAGGCATTGAGTGCTGATATGGAGTCGGGGCTCTGCGGCTGGCTGTCAGCTAGGAACTTGGAGAACTCTTCCTCCAAAAGCTGATCGCGACTTTTAAAGCTGGGTATGAGGTCGAAAACCCTTTCCAGAATCTCGCGGAGGGTGAGCCTACGGTCCACAGCCGCGGCTTTTCGCAGCTTCTGCATGTTGTAATACTCTTCCGGCTTGTCGAAGACCTCGCGATTGACATAGTCGAGGACCCGCTCCCACTCGCCTGCTTCGACGGCTGATCTGATGGCCTCATCACTGCGGACAGTGTGGGCGAAGCGGTCGAACAGCATGCGGTCGATTTTCATGCCCTCAGGCCCGACAGCTTCTTCCGCGATGGTGTGTATCTGGTCTTCACCCAAGTGCTCATACCCGCTGAAGAGCTTGGGCTGCTCCCCTTGAGCCGGTCCTTCAACGGCAGGACCGCTACCTCTTGGCGGAAGCTTGAGGACCTGATCATAGTTGAACTCGGTCTCGAAGTACTCGCAGTTGGCGAAAAAGTCAAAGAGCTTGAAGGTCGTCTTGTCAGGGTCCATGACATCTTCAGCCTTGGCCTTATCAGTCAACTCCTCGCGGAAGTCGTGCTTCCTCGTCCCCCGGCCTTTGATTTGGACGAAGTCCGTGGGGGAGAAGATGGGGCGGAAGAGGCCGATGTTCAGGATGTCGGTGCAGTCGTATCCGGTGGTCATCATGCCTACGGTCACACAGACCCGTGTTTTGCTGGTACGGTACTCTGGGAGAAAATTCCTGGAGCCCTTGAGATTGTTGTTAACGAAGTTAACGGTGAACTGCTGGGCTTCAGGAACGAAAGAGGTGACCTGCACAGCGAAATCCGACTCATACTTGCCCGGAAACATGATATGGGCCATCTCATTCATGGTGTTGGTGAGCCTGGCTGCGTGGTTCTGGCTGACCGCGAAGAGGATGGACTTGCCGATTTCACCACTAATAGGGTCTGGCAAGGCGTTCTCGAGAAAGGTCTTACAGAAGAGTTGGTTGGTGGAATCGGAGAAGAAGGCTCTTTCGAATTGTCTCTGCTTAAATGTCTCTTCTCTGTCATCCCCAGCCTCATCCGTGAGGGCAACAGTGAAACCTTCATCAGCGAGCAATTGGGTGGTGATGTCGGTGCGGGCGTCAACCACCGTGGGATTGATGAGGTAGCCGTCTTTGACCCCATCCAGGAGGGAATACCTGAACGTCGGCTGACCGCTTTCACATCCGAAGGTGCGATAGGTGTCGAGGAACTGACGCCGTTCCACCTCGCGCGGGTCGTGGATGTTGGGAGATTTTTTGGTGAGACCTCTGAAATAGTCCCGAGGCGTGGCAGTGAGACCCAGCTTGTAGCCCACGAAGTAGTCGAACACGGAACGGGCGTTGCCGCTGATGGAACGGTGGGCTTCATCGGAAATCACCAAATCGAAGTCAGTGGGCGAAAAGAGAGCTTGGTACTTGTTGTTGAAGAGCAGCGACTGGACCGTGGTGACGACAATATCGGCAGAGCGCCAATCTTCCCGCTTCTCCTTGTAGATGACGGTTGAGTAGTCTGCGGAGAGGACGTCTTTCAAGGCTTTGTCAGCTTGCTTCTCCAGCTCGAGGCGGTCTACGAGGAAAAGTACGCGGGAGGCATTGGCAGAACGAAGGAACAGCTTGATGATCGCCGCGGCTGTTAGGGTCTTTCCCGTTCCAGTGGCCATCTCGAAAAGGAAGCGGTCGTTGCCTGCCCTGACCGCCTCCTGTAGCGCGTGTATAGCCTGCAGTTGGTAGGGACGCAGGAATCGGAGTTTGTTGTCCCTGATGAAGGCTGGCCGTTCAACTTCGTTCTTCCACCCTGCATCAGAGGCGTACTGAGGGCGCTGGGACAGGACTATGTAGTCGGTCTCTACCGTCTCATCGACCAAACGCTTCGGGTCGGGTGAGACCTTCTTGAACTCCACGACTGATTCAGGTTGAGGGAGGGATGTGATGATGTGGGGGTTCCCCCGGTCTAAGTCCCAGAAATAGTGCAGGTTGCCGTTGGAAAGGATAATGAACCGGCAGTTCTTGGAGCGGGCATACCTGCGGGCCTGCTCTTTACCTACGAGGGGCTGCTTACCTTCGGACTTGGCTTCTAGGACTATGAGTGGATGGCCTCGAGAGTCCAAGAGAAGGAAATCTATGAAGCCGTGTTCAGACTTCTCGAAGTCTTCTCCCAGTCCGTCGAGATCGGACTGCTTGATTGCAGCCAAGTTCTCCAGCAACACGTTGGCTGGCTTGCCATTTTCAGGAAAGAAACGCCATCCTGCTCTTTCCAGCAGCCTGTTGATCTTCAGTCGTGCGGTAGCCTCGTTCATGTATGACAGACCCCTTCAATAGATGGTCGTCCGGTAAGTGAGACCAAGGCAGGCTTATCTCACTGCCATGTTATACTCCCCGAACCTACCCACACTCAAGGAGAGCGCCACCATGACCACCACGCCTGCGTCTTATCAACTCATCACCGGCAAGTACCTCGTGGATGGGCGTGGGGGGAGGCCGGTGGAGCGGGGGGCGGTGTTGTTGGAGGGGTCGAAGATACGGGCTGTCGGGGCGGTGAATGAGGTGGCAGCACCGGAGGGTGCGCCGGTGGAGGTGCATGACTTCCCGGAGGCGACGATTCTGCCGGGGTTGGTGGATGTGCATACTCACCTCAACTACCCTGGAGACGGGACTCATACCGACGATGTGATGGCGGAAGAGGACGACATCCTGCTGATGCAGTCCATCGTCAACGCGCGGTCGTACTTGGCGAAAGGCGTCACGACCATCCGGGACAACGGGGCCAAGAACTACACGACGCTGTCGCTGAAGAAGGGGATAGCGCGGGGGCTGGCCACGGGGCCAAGGCTGTCCATATGCGTGAACCCGCTGACCATCACCGGGGGCCACATGTGGCAGATGGGGGCTGAGGCCGACGGCGTGGACGAGGTGGTGAAGGGGGTGCGCCGGCTGGTGAAGCTAGGGGCCGACTACATCAAGGTGGCGGTCACCGGAGGGACCACCAAGACCAGCGACCGGAACCGGGCCGCCTACAACTTGGATGAGCTCAAGGCCATCGTAGACGAGGCCCACAAATTCGGGCGCCTCGTGGCGGGGCATGCTCATGCTAGTGCGGGCATCGTGAACTGCCTCGACTCGGGCATCGACATGATCATCCACTGCTCGTGGAACGACGCGGACGGCGGGTCGACGATACGACCGGACGTGGTGGAGCGCATTGCGAATACGGGGTCGTGGGTCAACCCCACGCTCGACCAAGTCTTCGGCGCACCACGGGAGAAGCTGCAGGAGAAGGCGGACACCGTGGGTCTGAACGCCACAGAGCGTCAGCTTCTGGACGGGTGGGGTGCGCGGCTGGAAGACCGGCTGGGCCAGATCAATGAGATGGTCAAAGGCGGAGCGCGGTTCGTCACCGGCACCGACTGCGGATGGGGGCCGGTGCCCTTCAGCCGCATGCACAAGGAGATGGACATGCTGGTGCAGGGCGGGCTCACTCCGATGCAGGCGGTCGTGTCGGCGACGCAGGATGCTGCAGACTCGCTGGGGTTACTGGGCGAGTTGGGTACCTTGGAAGTGGGCAAGGAGGGGGATGTGGCGGTGTTCAACGGAGAGCCGCACCATGATGTGAACGACATCGTGAATGTGGTTGGGGTGTTTCATGGGGGCGCGCGGGTAGTTTAGCCACCCCCATCCGCGGGTCTGCTATGACGGGAATCGGTCTGGTAGTGGCGCAGCGGATACGGATATGTTTCAACCCCCTCACCCTAGCCCTCTCCCCCGCGCGGGGGAGAGGGGATTCTTGGGTTATTTGCCTAAGGGGAAGCTAACCTTAGGGGAGGCTTCTGGATACCGGCTTTCGCCGGCATGACGTGACTATAGGACATAAGGACGTAATCTCATGGCTGAGCAGCTAGGACGGATTGAGCGGCCTTCCCTTGAAGCATACCGGGGCAAGCGCAAGCTACTGCTGGTGCCAGTGCTGGCTCTGCCCCCGGACGACGCGGAGGATGGCATTGCCATTGTGGGCAAGTACTGGGAGCAGGTGCAGACGCAGGTCACGTCGCTGGAGTTGCGTGTGGGCTGGGTCAAGCATGTGTACCACGAGACGCTGCCCGAAGGGGGCGACGAGGGGCTGAAGATACTGGAGGCATCGGGCGAGCAGGGCAGCTATGCGTTGGCCCAGACTCGGTGCCAAGCAGGGGCGGTGCTGGAGGCAGCCGAAGATGCGGAGACGCTGATGGAGACTATGGACCTGCAGCGGTGCCTGATGCTGCCTTTTGCCTCCCCAAGAGTTGCGGCGCAGCTTCAGCAGTGGATGGCGGATGCAGTGCGACGTAGGAATGAGCACTTCACACAGCGCATTGATGAGACGCTGGGCGAGGATGAGGTGGGGCTGCTGCTGGCCGGTGAGCGTCACCACTTGCAGTTTCCCACGGACATTGAGGTGTTTTACGTGGCGCCGCCGGCGCTGGATGAGTACCGGCGGTGGGTGGACGCTTGGATTGCGCGGCAGCGGGCGGCGCAGGCGGAGGAGGGGGAGGGGGGGGAGTTGATGCCCCCTTCGGAAGCCTGACTGGAAACACAGGCAGAGGAAGGCCGGATCTGAAAAACTTCTCTTGACCTACGTCATGCACTACCGCCTAGCCCCGTATCATCGAATAGCTTCACAGGGCGCAACCGGCGTTTAGCTCCCACTTATGAAGTGTATGCCATCCTTTGGGCTACAGAGGGATCTGAAAAGTCGATATTCAATTTCTTATCTGAAACATGCTGCATTCCGGCGAGTTCTATCCAACGCAGATTTCATTTGACCGTATATTACGGACGGAGACCTCTCCTTGGGTTAGTTGACGGCTCTTGGTGTCGTCGCGTTAAAGTTAACGTAGCTGAGACCCGCTTTATGGTGTTAGCCCCAGGAGGTGAGAATCCACGACCACACCTAGACCCGGCTCGACGCTAGGTGGGGATCCGACTCACCAGACGCAATCGCGCGATTCCTACAATCCAACGACTATGCACAGATGTTTATGAGTATGAGTCGGATAAAGTGGTTGCAAGAAGAAAGCGCACCACCGCTTGGACTAGTTGCTTTGGTGCTCGCCACTATCAGCCTCACATTAAACTACTGACTCTTGGCAGCGAAATCGACCGCGACTTGACAGTTCTCGGTCAGGCTTTTCGATCCGAAATTGCTCGAATCGGGTTTGATCGTTTCGAGATTAAACAGCGAGCCTTAGGTCGGCCAGCTCATTCACACTCTGACCTTGACAGCGTCTAAACCATTCGCTCGTTGTAGCAAATACGAGGTGTTCTATCCCACCCAATGCCCCCTGCCCCAAGGAAGTCCTCTGCGCGGCCTAACCCGCCTGTTGACGCTCGGTTTCGAGGACTTCGGGGTTGATCATGCGGGTGGGGTTGCCTGAGAGGTAGCCGGCGATGTCTTCGATTGTGCCTGCGTAGAAGGCTTGGAGTCCTTCTAGGGTTACATAACCTAGGTGGGGGGTCAGGAGGGTGTTTTCCAGTTGGAGGAGGGGGTGGTCGGCGCGGACGGGTTCTTGGTCGTAGACGTCGAGGCCTGCTCCGGCGATGGTGTTGTTCTGGAGGGCGGATATGAGGGCGGCTTCGTCGACTATGGGGCCACGGGAGGTGTTGACGAGGTAGGCGGTGGGTTTCATGGAGGCCAGTTCCTGTTGGCCGACCAAGCCACGGGTGCGATCGCTGAGTTGGAGGTGGATGGTGATGATGTCGGAGTTGGCGAAGAGTTGGTCCTTGCTTACTAGGGTAGCACCGCACTCGGCGGCCCGTTCAGGGGTGAGGTTCTGGCTCCAGGCCACTACCTCCATTCCGAAGGCGTTGCCTACCGCGGCGACCTGCGAACCCAAGCGTCCCAATCCCAACACACCCAGCACCTTGCCGTTGACGCCGATGCCGACGGTCGACTGCCAGCGTCCTGCTCTCAAGGCTGCTTCTTCCTTGGGGATGTATCGCAGCATGGACAGGATGATGCCCCAAGTGAGCTCGGCTGTGGGATAGCCCAATCCGCCAGTGCCGCATACGAGGATGCCCAAGTCGGTGGCGGCCTGCATATCGATGGAGGCGTTGCGGGCGCCGGTGGTGACCAGCAGCTTGAGGTCAGGCAACTGCTCCAGCAGGGCGCGGGGGAAGGCGGTGCGTTCTCGCATAATGGAGACCACTTCGCAGCCTTTAAGCCTTGAGGCAAGGGCGTCGATGTCGGCAACGTGCTCGCCGAAAGTCTCGATCTGGGTATCGAGAGGCAGCACACTCCAGTCGGCTGCTTTCAACGCGAAGTCTGCGTAATCGTCGAGAATGGCGACTTTGACCAAGGGGGCCTCCTTATGGGGTGCTGTCCTTATGCGGTGTTGTCCGCATCGAAGATTAGGGTGGTGCCGACGGTATTCTGCACGAAGGCGTCGGGCATGGCTTGGGCGATGCGTTGGGTGGCAGCGAAGCCGGAGCAGTGCTCCGGGACTATGACCTCTGGGTTAATTTCGACCAATGCATCGACCACCGGCTGGATCACTGGCTCGAAGGCCCTGCCGTTGAGGTGGATGCCACCCATGACGGCGTGCACCTGGTCCATGCCTGTCTGGCCTTGGATGTGCCGGATGATGTTGATGATGCCGGCATGTCCGCAGCCGGTGATAACCACCAGCCCCTTGTCCCTGAGGTTGATGGCTAGGGACTGGTCGTCGTAGACCCAAGGGTCGGGCTCCCAATTTCCGTCGATTTCAGCGTGCTGTCCCGGCAGACCAGGCTCGAAGCCAGTGGTGCGCTCCACTTGGCCTGAGACGAGTACACGGCGGTCGATGATGAAGCTGGGACCGCGCTCGATTACTAATTCGATGTTCTCCTGCTCCAAGTCATTCACACTGGGCGGGATCATGTTGGTCTCGCGCCCGTCAGGGGCGATAATCTTGCGCTGGAGAAAGGCGTCGGGGTGGAGGATGATGGGCATGCGGGAGCTACCCAGCCTCTTGATCATTCCCAGCATCCCCATGGCGTGATCGGTGTGGCCATGGCTTAGGACCAAGGACTGCACCTCGCCGGGCCGGACCTCCAAGGCGTCCATGTTGTGAAGCGCTCCATCGGGAGTCACACCGGTGTCGAAGAGGAAAGTCGTCTTGCTGTCGCCAACAGTCACTGTGATGAGCATGGATACCCCGTGCTCAGCCCTGAGCGCAGGGCGCAGGAAGGCGTCGGGATGCCGGACCGGGCGTCGCGCGATAGCGTTGCCTGGGGTGATGGTATCGGTGAAATTGTCCATCAGGCTGAGCACTTCTATTTTGTCCACTGGGGGCAGTTCTAGCTCCCGCATCGCGCTTCCTCCCTGCTCGGATTGAGTCTCTTGGCAGACTAGGATTGCGTATCTGGCAGTCTGCTTGAGGAGTCTATACCATCACTCACCGTGGGGATACCTTCTGAGCACGAGGGCAACTGAGCACGGGGGCAACTGAGCACGACGGCAAGGCATGCCATGACCGCGTTGACGCTGGTGGGGAGCACAAGTAGAATCGGCCCAGTTTCGGGGTCGTGTGGTGCGGCTCAAACCGACTCATGGAGGGCACTATGGCAACAGCTCTGATTAACGGGTGCAACATCTGGTACGAGATGGCCGGGTCGGGCCAAGCCATCGTATTCACCCCCGGCGGTCGGTCACCGGGGAGCATGATGAGCACCATCGCCGACGAGATGTCCTCCGACTACCTTACGGTGATTCACGATCGGCGCAACTGTGGCGCCTCGGACGTGATCATCGCGGGCGAGGGCTCGGACCAAGAAATATGGGCCGACGACATGGCTGAGATGATACGTCAGTTGAATATCGGGCCCGCCTACCTTAGTGGCTGGTCGTCTGGCTGTCGCCTCTCCATACTCACCGCCATCCGATACCCCGAACTGGTCAAAGGGCTGCTGCTGGGCTGGGTCACAGGTGGGGCCACTGCTGCCGAGCGGTTGGCCTACCAATACTATGGCCAGTTCACTGAGGCTGCCGAGGCTGGCGGGATGGAGGCCGTTGCGGCTACCGAGTTCTTCGCCGAGCGCATCGCCCAGAACCCGGGCAACCGGGAGAAGCTCCTCAACATGGACCCCGTCGAGTTCATCTCGGTGATGAGCCGCTGGAGCACATTCTTCACCGAAGGAGCCCACCTGCCAGTGATTGGGGCTACGGAGGAGGAGTTGGGCGCTATCAAGGTGCCGACGGTGATTGTGGCAGGAAACGATGAAGTGCATACGCTGACAGCCGCCCAGAACCTGCACAGACTGCTGCCCCAGTCGGAGTTCCACGACCCGCCCATATCGACGGATGAGTGGGACCGCCTCTGGGTGGGGCCACCAGAGGACTTGGCCCGCGTCCGAGCCGAGCGGGCTGCGCCCATCTTCCGCGAGTTTCTGGCGAGGGTAGAAGCCGCCGAGCCTGTTCCCGGCGACTAGGCCGGCCGGAGAGATGATTAGGCGAACAGGCGATTAGCCGAACAAGCGATTAGCCGAACAATTCAGGACAAGAAAGAGGACGGCCAGAGATGCGGTACTGGTTGTTCAAATCTGAGCCCGGCGCCTACTCCTTTGACGACTTGGTGCAAGACGGAGTGGCCGAGTGGGACGGTGTACGCAACTTCCAAGCCCGTAATCTACTGCGGGACGAAATCAAGGAAGGCGACGGCATCCTCTTCTACCACAGCACCGCCAAGCCGATGGCGGTCATAGGCACGGCAGAAGTGGTGCGCGAGGGCTATCCCGACAGCACGGCCGCGGATCCCATGTCGTTGCACCCCGATCTCAAACACACCGCGGAGAAGCCCATCTGGTACATGGTGGACATCCGAGCTACTGAACGGTTTTCTCAGCCAGTCACGTTAGACAGCATCAAGGCAAGCCCTGCGCTGAGTGGCATGATGCTGGTACGCCGAGGAGCGCGTCTCTCGGTGCAGCCCGTGTCCGATGAGGAGTGGGAGCTTATCCGGGAGATGGGTAGACCTCAGCCTCTGGGCTAACCGCCCATCCCCAAGTAGTCCTTGCGCCACGCATCGTAGTCGTCTTGGCGTGTGAACTGGGCCATCTTGTCCGGCGGAGCGGTCCTGTCACCCAGATCGGCCGGCGAGCCACCGTCCTTCAGGTGTTTGAGCGTCTCGTACACAGCGCGGACGGCCGCTTGGAACGGCATGTGGCCTTGCAGAGCAATACGCACTCCGTTGGAAGCCAAGTCCGATGCACTGCCTAGCGATGGCGGGCTGCCACCCAGCAGCAACGGCAGGGACGTAACCGCGCGTATGGCCTGTAACTCTTCCGGCGAGCGTAGTCCGGCCAAGAATATGCCGTCCACACCAGTCTCGGAGTACGCCTTGACCCGACGCGCTGTCTCCTCAAGGCCAACGATGCGTATGCCACTTGTCCGGCCTAGTATCGCCATGGAGGCGTCTTGCCGCGCAGCGAGTGCGCCCTTCAGTTTGCCCATCATCTCATCTTGGGATATCAGGCTCTCACCAGTCTGCCCGTAGGGTGGCGGCAACTGGGTGTCCTCAATGGTCATCCCGGAAACACCAGCGTGCTCTAGTTCCTGCACTGTGCGCATAACGCTCAGGGCGTTGCCGTAGCCGTGGTCGGCGTCGACCATCAGGGGGATGTCGGCGGCCCGCATGATGCGCCGTATCTGGTCAGCGAACTCGCTCAGGGTCAGAACCACCAAGTCGGGGGCGCCCAAGACGGTGGCTGATGCGATGGAGCCTGCGAACATGCCTACGCGGAACCCCAAGTCTTGGGCGATGCGCCCCGATATCGGGTCAAACACCGACGCGGGATGGACACACTCATTGCCGTCCAAGACCTCTCGGTAGCGCTGGCGTTGCTCGGTGATGGTCATTTTCCCTCCAAACCTTCGAAAACGGGGCCATTCTAACACGGTACGCTGATGCCATCGGCGGGCGGGCTTGGACTCGCGTAGACTCGCGGTTCAGTTGACAGCAGGCATGCTTGGAGGCCGCGCCAACAGTCGGCTGGCAGCAGACCCCAACTACCACCAAGCTCGAACCGAAGACACCTGCCTCCACCCCTCGGCTACGTCCCTCACACCCCGCAGGTTGCCGCCCCTGCCTTGCAGGTCTTATGATTAGGTGTTTGTTGTGAAGGGGGCCTACTGGCCAGATGTTCGTTGACATGCATTGTCACTCTGTCTCCTCGGACGATTCGAGGGCGACGGTCGAAGGTTACCTCAAGTGGATTCAAGTGCTGCGCAAGCGCGGCCACACCATAGACTCCATCGTCCTCACCGAACACCGCAAATTCGACAACGACTTCGATTACTCCATCTTGGGCAGCCAGTATGGAGTCTTGGTGATGAAGGGCTCGGAGTTGGACACGGCGTGTGGCCACTTCTTGGTGTACGGAGTTACCCCACAGTTGCAGAGCGCCATTGACTTCGCCAACGTCCGGATGGACCCGCTGGAATTGATGGAGGCGGCTTCCGCCACGGGGGCCATCGCCATTCCCGCGCATCCAGGAAGGACGGGAATAGGCCTGTGCGAGTACATCGAACAGGGCCAGAGCTTCAACGGCCTCAGGATCGTGGAGACGCACAACGGCGGCAGCCGTCGCGGGGAGAACGAACGGGCGCAAGAGCTTGCCCTGTCTAGCAGCCTGAAGGGCATCGGCGGTAGTGACGCCCACTTGGTGAGCAACATCGCCACCTGTCTCACCTCCTTCCCCCACACCATCGCCAACGAGCGTGAGCTTGTGGAGGCGATACTGGAAGGGCAGTTCAGCGCCGTCAGGCTGGAAGACACAATCGCCGAGAGCACGACAGGCGGGAGCGAAGAATGACCACACCAGAGTTGGACTTTGACCGCTCGCTGTTAGGGAAGGAGCACCACGCCGGGCCCTTCCAGGTTACCCGCGAGTTGATAGATGGCTTCTGCAACACGCTTGGCGAGACCAACCCCTTGTATCTCGACGAGGAGGCCGCCCGCTCCGCAGGCTATGGCACGGTGCTGGCACCCAACTCCCTCTGCACGCTCTTCGTCCATGACGTGGTGCTGCCGGACATAAAGCTCAACTTCGGGAAGGGGAGGGTGCATGCAGGGCAGGTGCTGGAAACGCTGGGACCCATTCAAGCTGGCGACTCCCTGACCTCCTCCTCCCGGCTTAAGGACGTATACGCCAAGACGGGGCGCACCGGGACCATGGTGTTCATAGTCTGGCAGACGGTCTTCTCCAACCAGCGAGGGGAAGCGGTGGCGGCGGTGGAAGAGTCCTACGCCGCGCGAGGCTGAGCCGATGGCTGATCTCTACTATGAAGATGTCGACCTCGGCGACGAACTGGGCCCGCTGGAGAGGCACCCGACCCTCGACACGGTGCGGACTTTCTGCGAGCTATGGGGCAATTCCGGACCAAACCGGTTCGTGGACCACGAGATAGCACAACGCCTCGGCCAACCAGGCCCCATCGTGCCCGGCGTCATGAGCGTTGCACTCATGTCCCAGCTGTTTACCCAATGGGGGCCTCCCCAGATACTGAAGAAGATCGACGTCGTTTTCCGCCAGCCCGTGCTACATGCGCCAGTGAAGATTGTGGCCTTGGTGACCGACAAGCGTGAAGAGGACGGGGAGAATCTAGTCGAGTGTGACATCCACCTCACCAACTTGGATGACGACCGGTTGGTGGGAGGAAAGGTCATCCTCTCACTGCCCAGCCGCGGCGGCTGAAGCCGTGGCTGACGACCTTGTACCACATATGACGTTGGAGGGGCTGGATACCTCCATCATTGGCCGTCGAATCTCCTTCCACCCCGAACTGGACTCCACCATGGACGAGGCTGCCCGCTGGGCCGACGGAGGCGCCGGGGAGGGGACGACAGTCGTTGCCGAAGTGCAGACTGCGGGAAGAGGGCGGTTCGGGCGCACTTGGATCTCACCCGCTGGCAACCTGTGGGTATCGATACTGTTGCGCCCGTCTTTGGACGCGCTTCGCTATCTGAGCATATTGGCAGGTGTGGCATCGGCTAGGGCCATCGCATCCACCACTGGTCTCGACGTGACCCTCAAGTGGCCCAACGACCTGCGTATCGGCGGGCTGAAAGTGGGCGGCGTGTTGGTGGAGAACTCCCTCTCCGGCAGCGCCGTGCGCCACGCCATCATTGGCATCGGTATCAACGTAGCGTTGGATCCGTCGTCCAACGGGGCCATCACTTCTACAGCCACGGCCCTGAACATCGAGCGTGGTAAGCCCGTGGACCGCGAGAAACTGCTGCGACACCTCCTGCAAGAGGCGGACCGGCTCTACGGGTCCTTGGTGGCGGGAACGACCCCTTGGCCACTTTTGGAGGAATGGCGCAGCCTGCTCGACACATTGGGCAAACAGGTGACGGTACAAGACGTGGTCACGTCGGGGCAATCCAGTCATTCTTACAGTGGTATTGCAGAGGACGTGGATGCAGCCGGTAATCTGCTGTTGCGCCTGCCTGACGGTCAACGCATCGCCCTAGCCGGAGGAGAGGTAACGATGCAGCAGGACCCCGATTTAGTCTCGAACCCGCCCGGTTAACCTAGGAGGAAGCTATGTTGGAGGCCCTCTCCCTAGATGGCCGCGCCATCATTATCACCGGTGGAGGCACCGGATTGGGCCGGGCCATGGTGCGAGCGCTGGCCCGCGCTGGCGCTGATCTGGTCATCGCCGCCCGTCGTATCGGGCCCATAGAAGAGGCTGCCGAAGAGGTCCGCGCCTTGGGACGGAAGGCTGTGACCGTGGCCACGGACGTCACCGATTCGTCGCAGGTCGACCAGATGGTGGCTACGGCAGTAGACGAGTTGGGTAAGGTGGACGTGCTCATCAACAATGCGGGCATGACGCAGGAGAATGTGCGCAAGCCGATCTGGGAGATCTCGGACCAAGACTGGCGGGTGGGCATAGACACCAACCTCAGCAGTGCCTTCTACTGCTCACGAGCAGTCTCGAAGCACATGGTGGACCGGGGCAGCGGCAAGATTATCAACGTGGCCTCCGGCTTTGGCCTGCGCGGCGGGCGCGACATCTGGATGTACTGCTGTGGCAAGGGCGGGATGGTGCAACTCACCCGGGTGCTGGCTTTCAACCTAGCCCGGTACGGCGTCACCGCAAACACCATCATCCCGGGCTTCATACCCACGGTGGGCACCGACGACATGCGTGAGAGTCTGCCTCGCTTCGGGGAGAACATACCGATCGGCAAGCTGGGCAAGCCTGACGATATGGGGCCCATTGCCGTCTTCCTCGCCTCCTCGGCCTCGGACTACATGAACGGCGAGATGTTCACCCTTGACGGGGGAGGGCTGGCGGCCGGAATGGTCCCAGCAGGCTACCAACCATTCGTTCCCATGGAGGCATAGGGTGCCCGTATTGGAAGAATTCCGCTTGGATAGCAAGACCGCACTGGTGGCAGGCAATGGTGGAGGCTACCTGGCACACCTCGCCGAGGTGTTGGCCGAGGCTGGCGCACATGTAACTATCGCTGGCGACAGTCAGGACACCGTAGCCTTGGCGCTCGAAGCGGCCCGTGGGCACGACGCAGGGGCCTCATCGATCGTTGCAGACCTGAGCGGCGAGGCTGGAGTCGACCAAGTCGTCCAGCAATTGACCTCCGATGGGGGCAAGATAGACATCTTGGTCAACAGCTTCCGGACCGAGTATTTCCGCCCTCTGCTGGAGAGTCCGGTGAGCGAATTAGAGTCCGTTTTTCAGCGCGACGTCAGGCCAGTGTTGCTCTTGTGCCGTGGAGTGGGAGCAGGAATGGTGGCACGAGAATCAGGGCGCATTGTGAACATAACCTCAGTGCTGGCTGACCGCGCCATGCCCAACTCCGTGGCCGCATCGGTGTCGCAAGGCGCCGTGCTGCAGTTGACTCGGGCCTTGGCCTTGGAATGGGGGCGCAGCAATGTCCGGGTCAACGCTCTTGGCCTCGGCTGGTTCTCAAACACGGATGCCTCGCCTGAAGAGCAGCAGCAGGAACAGATGGTGCGTTACATCCCTCTGCGGAGGCGAGGGCACCCGCGGGATATCGCGCCGCTCTTGGCATACTTCTGCTCCGATGCCTGCGACTACACCACCGGACAGCCGGTGTACGTCGATGGTGGGCTTATGGCGCGACCTTAGCCCCGCTTTGGTGCCGAGTTTCGTTGAACACTACGGGGGCGCCGCGGTAAAATGTCCGCAGTGAACGCTGGCCAACGAGTGTGGACCCTCCCCGGTATGCGGGACTTGGCGGAAGCCGATTGGCTGCGTTCAAGGTGGGCCGAAGACCGGCTGCGAGACTACTTCCTCCTCCACGGCTACCGGGTGTTGGCCCCTCCCGTTCTGGAATACACCGAGCTCTTCCTGCGCAAGTCAGGAGGCCAACTGGCCTCCCGCATGTACACCTTCACTGACCCTGGAGGCAATCTAGTCAGCCTGCGCCCGGAATTCACGTCCTCCATTATGCGTTACTTGGTGGAAGGTGACGATTGGGCGTTGCCACTGCGGTTGCAGTACTGCGGTCCTGTTTTTCGCTACGAAGAGGAGCAGCGGGGTCTGCGTCAGTTTACCCAGGTCGGGGCGGAGCTCTTGGGCGTTGGCGGTGCCATGGCCGACGCGGAGGGTTTGTCGTTGGCCAAAGGCGCCCTCTCTGCGTTGGGTCTGGCTGATCCTCGGCTGACGCTCGGAGACGTCTCGGTGCACCGGGCGTTGCTGGAGGCCTGTGGCCTTTCTGATCGGGCCACGGCCTTTGTTTTGGGCGCATTGCAAGACTTGGAGCACGGGCCCGAGGCCTTGGACCGAGCGTGGCAGCAGGCCGACAAAGTGGGACTGCTAGCCTCGGGCGACCGTTCTGGTCATCTACCCGCCTTTATCCGAGAGATGGACGGCTCTGACGCTCGCGAGTTGCTGCGGGGACTGTTGGACCTGACGGGAGCCGATGAGGGGAGCGTCGGGCAGCGCACTTCCGACGAGGTGGTGGACCGGCTGCTGCGCAAGGCGCAAGCAGTTGACGAACCAGCCCACTTGAAGCGCGGTATGGAGGCGGCCACCGCCTTGGCAGGCATTAAGGGCGAACCCACAAGAGCATTGTCCGACGCTCGGATGCTGCTGGGAGACTATGGGGCGGATACAAGTCACTTAGATTCCCTAGCTCGTTCGCTGGAACTGTTGGCCTACGATTCGAGGCCGGGTGACATCAAGTTGGACTTCGGCTTGGCGCGAGAGTTGGCCTACTACACCGGCATAATTTTCGAAATCACCTCAGGTGAAAGCGGAGCGTCGCTGGGGGGTGGAGGCAGGTACGACGGCTTGGCGCGGGCCTTGGGCTTGCCTGTAGAGTTGCCAGCCCTCGGCTTTGCCTACTCCCTAGAGGCCGTGCTGGACTCCATGTCTGCTTCCGCATATGAAGCGCAGGCACCCGCGACGGCCACGGGCTACATTTGGCCAACCGGTGATGGCGCGTACCGGCATGCCCTCGCCGTGGCATCAGGCCTGCGAGAACAGGGGCGTCCCGTGGTCATTGAAGCCTGCTCTCGCGACTTGGAAGGGGCTATCGCCTTTGCACGGAGCCAAGGCTATCCTTCAGTGCTGGCGGTAAACGCGGATGGCACAACCACAACACACTCAACTAGCTAACCACCATGACGGCCTGAGGCTGGTGCTACCCAGCGACGGCGACCTGTACGACGGCTGTATTGCCTTCATGCGGGCCTGTGGAATGGCAGTGGAACGGCAGCGTCGACGGTATACGGCTGACATATCTGCGGTGAAGGGGGCCATTGCCCTATTCCAGCGAACCGCTGACATCACCCAGAAGGTGGAAGAAGGCAGCGCCGAATTAGGTGTAGTCGGGTTCGACCGATTCCTGGAGTACCGTCGTGAGGGCACCCCGGTGGTCTGTCTCGTAGAGGACTTGGGATTTGGACGCTGCGACCTCGTAGTCGCCGTGCCGGATAGCTGGCTGGACGTCTCTTCCGTCAATGACCTCGCCGACTTGGCCGTGGAATTCCGTCAGCAGGGGCGTCAACTGCGCATCGCGACCAAGTACCCTCGGGTGACCCAACGCTTCCTGTACTCGCACGACATCTACTACTTCACACTGGTACAAGCCAGCGGGAGCTTGGAAGCCGCTCCCGCAGCTGGGTACGCCGACCTCATCGTCGATTTGGTGTCCAGTGGCATGACGCTGCGGGACAACCGGCTCAAGACTTTGGACGACGGCACCATCCTCGAGTCCAGCGCCTGCTTGGTGGGCAACCGAGAGCTTATCAAGCGGTCGGAAGGCACGCTGCAGACGACTCGAGCGGTGCTGGAGACCATAGAAGGGCACCTGAAGGCACGTCCCTATTTCAGGCTCACTGCCAACGTCCGCGGGGACTCCGCCGAGTCCATCGGGGCGCACATTCTGTCGCGCCCTCACTTGGCTGGCTTGCAGGGACCCACGGTGTCTCCGGTCTTCAATTTTGACGAAACCGGCTGGTATACGGTGAGTCTCCTAGTGCCAAGGGAGAGCCTGTTGGAAACGGTGGACCACCTGCGCAACTCCGGCGCCAAGGACATCGCAGCTTCCCAAGTGAGCTATCTCTTCAAGGATGAGTGCGGTAGCTTCCGCGGTCTGCTAGAATCCGAAGATGCCTAACCTGCCAGCACACATACAATTGGCTCAACAGGCGGGGGACCGATTGGGACACCCGGTGCTCAAATCGAACGAGGCCGCTTTCCTGCTTGGCGCCACGACACCCGACATACGAGCTATGACCAAGTGGCCGCGGGAGCGGACCCACTTTGCACCCCTGTCGGTGGAGGAGGTGGGAGCCGGGGCCAGAGCCTTGTTCGAGGCCAACCCTCATCTCAGAACGTCCGGCAGCTCCAACGCCCCTACCCGTGCTTTCATATCCGGCTACATCAATCACCTCGTTGCGGACGAGTCGTGGATTTGCAACATATACCGGCAGTTCTTCGGTGGCGGCGATACGCCCGAAGCCAAGGTGCAGGGGAATATGTGGGACCGGGCCATGCAGTTAGACATGGACCGCGAGGCCAAGGCCGATGAGATTGAGGTGCAGCGGGTTACCGGACTTCTGGAAGGCGCGGAAGAAGGCGTGGACATCGGCTTCGTAGAGGCCGAGACCCTTGCCGAATGGCGCACTTGGGTGCAGCGTTTCAACGGCTGGGAGTTCAGCTGGGAGCGGCTGTCACGCGCCCTGCGTCGCATGTACGGCGAGGACGAAGAAGCCTTGGCCATGGCGGAACAGTTCATCGACAACATGCCCCAGAGTCTGGAGCAGGTGTATGAACTGGTGACGCCTCAGCGCATGGCCTCGTACCGAGAGTCAGCCATCACCTCATCCATGGAGCTAATCGAGGAGTATTTGGATGCGTCTGCAGGTAATTGAGGGGCTAGATAGGGCACGCGAAGCCCTGCAGCGCACCGACCCGTTGGATACCTCCGGGGTCCCGGCCGAAGTGATGGACCGCAACGAGCAGCTTTTCGGCGAGCGGTTGTCGCCTCTGGAAGCGGTGCAACGCATCGTGAGCGACGTACGGCGCGACGGTGACGAGTCCTTGAGACGCTACACCAAGCTGCTGGATGGCGTCGAGTTGGAGTATCTGGAGATTGGGCGTGAGGCACTGGATGCCGCCGTGGAAGCTCTGTCTCCCGACTTGCGCCGTTCCCTCGAGCTAGCCGCCGAGCGTATTGAGGCCTTCCACAAAGAGTGCATGCCCCGCCGCTGGCTGGACATGGACAAGGGTCTGGGCGAGTTCACCATCCCACTGGACCGTGTCGGTATCTACGCACCTGGGGGCAAAGCAGCCTACCCCTCTACTGTGCTGATGACTGCCGTCCCAGCCAAGGTGGCAGGGGTGCAGGAAATCATCCTAGTCAGCCCGCCCCGCGAGGGCAACGCACCCAGCCCCCTAGTGGTGGCGGCCGCTGCCCTTTCGGGCATCGACCGAGTGTTCGCCGTCGGCGGCCCTCAGGCGATAGCCGCCATGGCCTACGGCACGGAGTCCATTCCCGCCGTCGACCTGATATGCGGGCCGGGCAACCTGTTCGTCGCCTTGGCCAAGCGGCTGGTGTTTGGACAGGTGGGCATCGACGGCATATTTGGCCCCACTGAGACGCTGGTGGTGGCCGACGCGACTGCACCGCCAGCCTTCTGCGCCGCCGACCTCATCGCCCAAGCCGAGCACGACGAGATGGCCGTGCCCATTCTGGTAACCACTTCCCCAGAGCTTGTTGACGCCATAGGAGAGGAGTTGGACCGCCAGCTTCCTTCGCTGGAGAGGCAGGCCATGGCCGTCGCCTCCTTGGAGAGGCAGGGCAAGATACTTCTGGTGGACACCATCGGTGAGGCGATAGAGCTAGCCAACTTCCTCGCCCCGGAGCACCTGTGCCTCATGGTGGAAAACCCTTGGAACTGGGCGGCAAAGGTGCGTCATGCCGGTGGCCTCTTCCTAGGCCACTACTCGCCGGAAGTAATGGGGGACTACATTGCTGGGCCCAGCCACGTTATGCCCACTGGTGGCTCGGCGAGGTTCAGTTCCGCGTTGGGGGTACACCAGTTCTTGCGGACGATGCCGGTGGTCGGGTTACCCCCGCAGGAGTTCTCCCGCTTGGCCGAACCAGCGACCAACATTGCCTTGGGTGAGGGCCTCACGGCCCATTCCCATGCCATTCAGGTCAGGGTGAGGAGCCTGCAACAGGCCGACGTGCCATGAACTTCGACCCCACCGAGCGGATGGTAAGCCATATCCGCGCCCTCAAGGCCTACGAAGGTGTGGACCCCACGGAGGTGCTGGCCCAGCAGGCGGGCATAGCTCCGGACCAAGTGATAAAGCTCAATGGCAACGAGAACCCCTTCGGCCCTTCCCCTCGCGTGGCCGATGCCTTGGCATCTTATCCCTACTACAACCAGTACCCCGACCCAGACCAGCGTCACTTACGCACGGTGCTGTCCGACTACCTGAACGTGGCCCCGGAGCAGGTGGTTGCTGGCAACGGCAGTGACGAGCTAATCGATATGGTGCTGCGCATCTTTCTGGAGCCTGGGCAGAAGGTGATAGACCCAACGCCCACCTTCGGCATGTACCGCTTCAGCACCGCAGTGTGCGGTGGTCAAGCGGTCGCGGTGCCCCGCGACGAGCTTTTCGACGTGGATGTGGAGGGAATCGAGCAGGTCTTGGACGACGACACCAAGCTGACGTTCTTGGCCTCGCCCAATAATCCCACCGCCAACGTGGCCCAAGAGTGGCAGGTGCGCCGCTTGCTGGACAAAGGGCTGATCGTTGTGGTGGACGAGACCTACCACGAGTTTTGCGGCTACACCCTGATACCCCTGTTGCAGGAGTACCCCAACCTCATCGTGCTGCGTACATTCAGCAAGTGGGCCGGCCTAGCCGGGCTGCGCATCGGCTTGGGGATAATGGACCCGCAGCTGGCTAGGGTGATGATGGGTATGAAGTCACCCTATAATGTCAACGTAGCAGCAGAGGCAGCCCTGACGGCCTCTCTGGAAGACCGGGACGAACTGCTGCGTCGCGTCGAATGCATCGTGCAGGAGCGCGACAGGCTCTTCTCCAAGCTGGAAGCCCTGCCCGGCGTGACCCCGTGGCCCACTCAAGCCAACTTCATTCTGACCCAACTTCCACAAGGCCGGGGCAAAGAGCTCTTTGAGGGCTTGGCGCGGAAGGGCATATTCGTCCGATATTTCGGGGGCGACAGACTGGAAGATTTCGTGCGTATCAGCGTAGGCTTACCCCACCAGACCGACGCGGTGATATCCGCGCTGGAGAGCCTGCTGGAAGAGTAGTCCCAATGACCATGCGCGAAGCCACACTGGAACGCCAGACCTCGGAGACGCAAATCTCCCTTACCCTGTGCCTCGACGGGCAGGGGGTGCATCAAGTCGCCACGGGCAACGGCATGCTGGACCACATGGTGCGACAACTCAGTCGCCACGGGCTAATCGACATAACTCTCAACGCCCATGGCGATGTAGAGGTAGGCTGGCATCACTTGGTCGAGGACACCGCCATCACGTTGGGCCGCGCCTTCCATCAGGCCTTGGGCGATGGCCGTGGCATACGGCGGATGGGCCACGCTCTGGTGCCGCTGGATGAGACCTTGGCGATGGTGGCAGTCGACCTCAGTGGCCGCGGATATGCCTCCATCGACATGGACTTGGACGGCCAGATGGTGGAAACGCTGCCGGGAGACTTGCTGCACCACTTCCTGGAGAGCTTTGCCGTGGAAGGCCGCATGAACCTGCACGTCAAGGTCATGTCAGGGCGCAACGCCCATCACAAAGCGGAAGCTGTCTTCAAGGCACTAGCTCGTTCCCTGCGAGACGCCGTAGAGCTAGACCCCCGCGCCTCAGGCGAGGTCCCCAGCACTAAGGGCACCATCGCCGGCTGAGGGAAGCCCTCCTCGGCGAGGCCCTTCACAAGCTCGTCCAATAGTCGTCTGGCCGTCGCTACTCTGGCGTGCGCCCATGTGCAGTGTACAGTGGGGTTTTTCCGGTCCGCCTAAACGACCTACTCCTCTACCTGTTCAAGTTCGAAGCGGTAGTCTTCGATGACTGGATTGGCCAATAGCCGGCGACACATTTCGTCGATGCTACTCATGGCTTGACTGACCCTACGGTCGTCGAGCGTCACTTCAATGTACTTCCCGACTCTCACCGAGTCGACGGTGTCGAAGGAGAGGTCCTTCAGGCCAGCGAGGACGGTCAGACCTTGGGGGTCGTTAACCGTGGGCTTGAGACTGATGAATATCTTGGCGAGGAACATCAGCAGGGGATGCCCCGGCCAGCGCTCTGTGTCTCCCCGCTGAATCGGTTGCCCTTGTAAGCGTCGTAGAAGGCGTTGATATGCTGCTCATTCACTCCGTCGAATACATCCAGTACACCCCACGCCGTCATCGCGACCTTGCCTTCCGCAATCTTGTCGTAGGGGCGGGTGATCAGCCACAGGCCGTGGTCGGACAGACCAAGATGCACCTGCTGGAGGCGCTCGACATCTTCCTGAGCGGGCAGGTTGTAGCTCATGACCACATGGCCGTGTTCCATGTTGTGGACGATGCGGCGGTCTGGAACGCCAACTTGTTCTGTCACCGGGTCCGTATAGTCCACATCATAAAAGCCACAAGGCCAAGTGAAGCTCAGATGTGGCCCCGATGTGGGTGGAGATGTGGAGTATTCCGGCCATTCAAGGAGGTCATGCCGCGCGTCCTCCGAGCCAGCAGGAAGCACTCGGCCTGGGCCGATCGAGGTATCTTCGCGCACTGTCATACGGGCCTTCACCTCGCCCACGCCTCCCTTGTACTCGTCGGTGCCGCGGCCAAGGTCGGGTGCAAGGTCCAGTATCTGAGGCAGGAAAAAGGAAATGATGATGGCTATAGCCAGTATTCCAGCCGCTGCGAGGAACAGCCAGCGGCGGGTACGGCGTCCGCCTATCCTTACTGGCCCCCGGAGCCCTGCGGGAGGAATCTGCGAGATGTTGCCAGCGGACCGGGCGGAGCTGCTTCTCCTTCTTCTTTGGGGTCTACGTGATCGGGGCAATGGACTCTCCTTTGTTTGGCCTCAACCAAGTCAGGGCCTTGGCTCAGGGGTTCAGGTCAGCTCTTGGCCGGTCAAGCGGCGGTAGACCTCTACGTATCGCTGGGTAGTCATCGCCACTACATCTTCGGGCAACTCTGGGGAGGGCGGCTCGTGGTCCCAGCCCTCTGCGTCCAGCCAGTCCCGGACGAACTGCTTATCGAAGTTGGGTTGGGAGCGTCCCGGCTGGTAGCCCTCTGCATCCCAGAAGCGGCTGGAGTCGGGCGTCAGAATCTCGTCGATTACCGTGAGGCGTCCGTTCACCAGCCCGAATTCCAGTTTGGTGTCGGCCAGCAAGATACCCCGTGAGCTGGCGTACTGATGGCAGTGGTTGTAGATGGCGATGCTCTGGGTCTGAAGTTCCTCGGCCAGCTTGGGGCCGACCATCTGCACGACCTGCTGCAGAGGCATGTTCTCGTCGTGCCCCTCCTCTGCCTTGGTGGTAGGGGTGAAAAGTGGTTGTTCCAAGCGCACCCCTTCCTGTAGGCCAGGAGGCATAAGGTGGCCAAAGACAGTGCCGCCCCGCCGGTACTCGGCCCAAGCCGAGCCAGCGAGGTAGCCGCGCACTATGCACTCGATGTCGATACGTTGGGCACGGCGCACCACCATGCACTGCCCAGCCAAGTCCGGTGGAAGTTCCGCCACGAAGGGATACTTGGCGCGGGCCTCAGGGTCGTCGGCCATGCTCAAGTAGTGGTTGGGGCAGATGAACCCCGTACGTTGGAACCAGAAAGCTGATAGCGCAGACAACACCCTACCCTTCCGGGGAATGCCGGTGGGCAGGACTACGTCGAAAGCGGATATGCGGTCAGTGGCCACCATCAGCAGGGTGGTCCTGTCCAATTCGTAGGTATCCCGCACCTTGCCTCGATGGATGAGGCCGGGCAAGTCGGTATACATAACGGGCACTACGTACCTCCAGGCACTGGATATTGGTCTGGGGGGCAAATTCATTGGCTTGCTGAAGCAGAATGGTGTCTAGCCTATGGCAACTCCACGCTGCAACAGGCCCGCTCGCTCGAAGCTCTCATCAGTGTATCGCAGGTAGTAGGCGTAGTCGAACAGCCCCTCCAACTCCTCCGACGAGATGTGCTCGCTGACTTCGGAGCTGGACTTGATAAGCTCGCGGAAATCCAGTTCTTCTTCCCAGCAGCGCATTGAGTTGTCCTTGACGATCTGGTAGGCCGTATCCCGCGACAGTCCCTTCTCCACCAAGGCCAGCAAGACGCGCTGGCTGAACACCAAGCCACGGGTGCTCTCCAAGTTGTGCCACATACGCTGCGGATACACCCTCATGCCGTCGGCTACGTACCGGAACAGGTCGAGGATGTAGTCCAAGGCGAGGCAGGAATCAGGGAGGATTAGGCGCTCTGCCGAGGAGTGGCTGATGTCGCGCTCATGCCAGAGGGCCACGTTCTCCATGGAAGTCAGGCTGTAGCCTCGAATCAGGCGGGACAGCCCGCATACTCTTTCGGTGAGTTCAGGGTTTCGCTTGTGGGGCATGGCTGAAGACCCCGTCTGCCCTTCGCCAAAGGGCTCCTCCACCTCGCGGACCTCGGTGCGCTGCAAGGAGCGTATCTCTGTCGCAAACTTCTCAAGCGAGCATGCGATGAGGGCTAGAGTGACCACGAAGTGGGCATGACGGTCCCGCTGCACTATCTGGTTGGAGACAGGCTCGGCCTTCAGGCCCAACTCATGGCACACCCGCTGCTCGATGACGGGCGGCACCGTGGCATGAGTGCCCACGGCACCCGATATCTTGCCAACGGCGATGCCCTCAACCGCCTGCTCCAAACGCTGGCGCTGCCGGTTTATCTCGTCCCACCACAGGGCCAGCTTGAGGCCGAACGAGGTCGGCTCGGCGTGGACGCCGTGGGTGCGCCCCATCATGGGGGTGTCCTTGTGCTCCAACGCTTGCCGGCGCAGCACCTCGGACAAGGCGTCCATGTCCTGCATGAGTATCTGGGAGGCCTCGATGAGCTGCAGGGCAAGGGCCGTATCCATGACGTCGCTGGAGGTCAGGCCTTGGTGAATCCAGCGCCCTTCATCCCCCAACTCGGCAGTGACCGAGGCAATGAACGCGGTAACGTCGTGGCGTGTTCGCTGAAAGACCTCGTCCATTATCTGGAGGTCGAAGCGGGCACGCCTAAGGTTCTGCATGTCTTCGGCGGGAATGACCCCCTCGTCGGTCCAAGCTTGGCAAGCGGCCAATTCGACTTCCAGCCACTTGGAGTACTTGTTCTCATCGGACCATACGCGCTTCATCTCAGGACGACTGTAACGGTCTATCATTGGGGTATCACCTCGTTACCGCTCGCCTCTGATCTACTTTTCAGCTTCACTTTCTCGGCGTTACTTCTCAGTTGTGCCAGCACCTGGTGAAAGTCCTCGAATTGGTGGCAGGGTACGCCCTCGCTGTCGCACTTCTCCACCAAATGGCTGCGGGCGAACACCATGTCGGCTTTGGAGGCGGGACAGAAGTCGGACGTACCATCGCCTACGTAGGCGATGGCGTAGCCAGCCCGCTGGTAGGCCCAAATGGCCACGCACTTGCAGCTGCCCCACTTGGTGCAACCGTCCCACGTATGGGGGTAGCGGTAGCTGATGCCTTGGGGAGTAAAGCTGGTCTCCACGGCGTAGGTGTCGACCGGCCCGATGCCTTCTCGATCCAGAACAGCCTGAATGTAAAAGTCGAGTCCGAGGCTCGCGATGGCCAGAGGGATTCCTGCCTGCCTACAGTGCTCCCACAGGTCATGGAAGCCGTCGCGCACGATGACCTCGCTCTCGACGTAGCGCCGCATCTCTTCCTGGGTAGCGGTCACGGCGTCGAACGACCTCTCCTGGTATTGACGGAAGTTGATCTCGCCATTCCGCAACTGCTGCCGCAACTCCTGCCATTTACCTTGGCCAAAGCGGTCAAGCAGAAGCTGGGCCACATTTTGCAGGGCTATGGTGTCGTCGAAGTCGCAGAGCACCGCCAGTGGGCGATCAGCCTTCTCGTTGTCTGCGCCGGTACTCCTCATACGCCTTCTTGATTTCTTCGTACTTCAGACCCAGGATGGAGGCCGCCATAAAAGCCGCGTTGCGCGCGCCCCAATTGCCCACGGCCATGCACCCCACGGGAACGCCTGGAGGCATCTGGGCGATGGCCATCAGGGCGTCAATGCCCTTGAGTTCGCTGGAGGCCACAGGCACGCCCAAGACTGGCAGCGTGGTCCAAGCCGCTATGGCCCCGGGCAGGGCGGCAGCCCCGCCGGCCAAGCCGATGAACAGCTCCACGCCACGCTCGGGGGCTTCCTCTATGTAGCTGGCCAGACGCCCTGGCGCACGGTGGGCCGAGAGCACCCGCACCTCATAGTCGATGCCAAGCTGCTCCAGCACCTGCACCACCTCTTGGGCGACAGGGTCGTCGGATGAACTGCCCATGACTATGCCCACACGCGGCAAGACCTGACCTCCTCAGTATGGGTTATTGGCGGACTAGAGGCCGACTTCCTCGGCGAAGGCCTTCTTAAGGGCTTCCCGCAGCGACACATCATTAGTTGGCACATCATCGCCGTTGACCTGCCAGTAGACGCGGTCACCTTCCAAGCCAACGTCGATCGCCAACTCACACTCGCCAGCGTCCCAGACAAGTATAGCAGAAGCTACATCCTGCGCTTCCAACTCCTCTTCCTCTTCATCATCGTCATCGCCGTCCTCGTCGTCCTCATCCTCGTCGTCATCTTCTTCGTCCACCTCGTTTTCACCGTCATCCTCGTCCTCGTCGTCCTCATCCTCGTCGCCCTCATCCTCCCATGGCAGGTACACTTCCACCTCACCCCGGCCATCCAGCAGGACGCGGTTCATCTCTTCCAAGTAAGTCTCAGGACGCAGGTCTTCGAAGGCCTCTTGGATAATCCTGAGCCTCTGTTCGAGTTCCTCCTCGCCGATTTCGCGCGGTTCGGTGGGTTGCTGGCGAATAGCCTCTATCGATTCTCGGAACTTTCGAAGGTCTTCGCCCCACTCCATCATAGCTCTCCTCCAACCTTAACCTCTCGTTTAACCTGCCATGGTTGGCAGCTTGGCAATATCACGCCGGTAATAGGAGTCCTTGAACCCTATCCTGCCAATGTTGGCGTAGGCCCGCTCCCGGGCCGCCGGTATGTCGGGCCCACGCCCCACTACGGTGAGCACCCGGCCACCGTCGCTCAAGAGTGCATCAGCTCCGTCGGACTGAGCAAGGACAGTGCCAGCATGGAACACAAGCACATCGTCGTCCAAGTCGTCCAGCCCATGTATCGGCAGGCCCCTATGGTAGTCGCCGGGATAGCCTCCTGACGCCAAGACGACACCCACGCAGGCGTCGTCAGACCACTTGACCTCGCATTGAGAGATGCTTCCGGTGGCACAGGCGGTCAGCACGGGGAGGAGGTCGCCCTCCAAGAGGGGCAACACCACTTGGGCTTCGGGGTCGCCCAAACGGCAATTGAACTCCAGCAGCTTGGGCCCTTCTCCACTGAGCATCAGCCCAGCGTAGAGCATACCCCGGTATGGGGTGCCCCGCTGTGCCATGGCCTTGACAGTTGGCTGCATAATGGTGCCAAACACCTGTTCCTGTAGGGCCTGAGTCCAAGTTAGAGGCGGGGTGTAGGCCCCCATCCCGCCAGTGTTGGGCCCCTCATCACCATCCAAGGCACGTTTGTAATCGCAGGCCGCCGCCATTGGCGACAGGGTTTCCCCGTCGCAGAAGGCGAATACACTGACCTCGGGCCCGCTGAGGAGTTCCTCCAGCACGACGGTATCACCAGCGGCAGCAAAGGCCCGCTCCGTCATGCACAGGTGTACGGCTGCCAGTGCCTCCTCGCGGTCTTTACATAACAAAGCGCCCTTGCCTGCCGCCAAGCCGTCGGCTTTGACGACGATGGGGCCTTGGTGTCGCGACAGAAAAGCCTCCGCATCGTTGGCGTCGCTGAACACCTTGAAATCTGGGCCGGGCACATTCAACTCACGGGTCAGGCATCGGGCGAAGGACTTGCTCCACTCAAGTTGCGCCGCCGCTCGCGTCGCGCCGAATACGGCGAGGCCCTGCTGCTGGAATCTGTCGGCTAGGCCTGCTGCCAGCGGGACCTCCGGCCCCACGACCGTCAGGTCGACGGAGCGATCTTGGGCCAAGCGTAACAGGCCGTCCACGTCGTCTGCCGGGATGGGGACGTTCTCTGCAATGGAAGCGGTGCCACCGTTGCCGGGAGCGACCAGCAGGCGGTTGACGGCACTGCTCTGGCGCAGCTTCCACGCCAAGGCATGTTCGCGGGCCCCGTTGCCGACTACCAGGACGTCTGTCATGCCGGTGAAGGGCAGGGACAGGCTAGTCCCATTGGTCTTATTCCCATTCAATCGTACCGGGTGGCTTGCTTGTCACATCGTAGACCACGCGTGTGACGCCCGGTACCTCGTTGACGATACGGTTGGAGATGCGCGCCAGCACCTCGTAGGGCAGGCGCACCCAGTCGGCGGTCATAGCGTCCTCGCTGGTGACGGCACGTATGGCAGCGACAAGGCCATAGGCGCGAAAGTCGCCCGTGACGCCTACGCTGTGGGTGTCGGTGAGCACGGCAAAGGTCTGCCAGAGTTGATGGTACAGGTTGGAGCCCTTGATTTCGTCTATCACAACCCAGTCGCAGGCCCGCAGCATCTCCAGCTTCTCCTCCGTCACCTCTCCCATAACGCGAATGGCCAAGCCTGGACCGGGGAAGGGCTGGCGGTAAACTACCTCTGGGGGCAGGCCCAAGGCTAGCCCCAAGTCCCTGACTTCATCCTTGAACAGGTCCCGCAGGGGCTCCACCAACTTGAGGGTCATGTGCTCCGGAAGACCGCCCACGTTGTGGTGGGTCTTGATTTTGGCAGAGGCCCGGTTCTCCGGAGTCTGGCTCTCGATGACGTCAGGGTACAGGGTTCCTTGAGCTAGGTACTCGGTGTCTCCTAATTCGGCGGCAGACTCCTCGAATACCCGGATGAACTCTTCGCCGACAACATGACGTTTCTGTTCAGGATCGACTACGCCTTCAAGGCGTCGCAGAAACCGCTCGGAGGCATCCACGTAGAGCATGTTGAGTTTGAGCCTGTTGCGGAAGGTGTCCAGCACCCGCTCCGGCTCCTCGCGACGCATGAGGCCGTTGTTGACGAAGATCGACGTAAGCTGGTTGCCAATGGCCTCGTGGATGAGGGCCGCGGTGACAGCCGAGTCGACGCCGCCCGACAGGGCGCAAATAACCTTGCCGGAGCCGACTTGGTCGCGGACTGCCTGCACCGACTGCTCGATGAAGTTGTCAGGAGTCCATTTGGCATCGCAGTTGCAGACGCTGAAAAGGAAGTTCTCCAAGATCGTCTTGCCGTTGGCGGTATGCACCACTTCTGGATGGAATTGAAGTCCTAGGATGTTACCGCCATTGCCGATGGCAGCCATAGGCGAGCTATCGGTGTAGGCAAGGGAGCTGAAACCGGGAGGAAGCTCCACGATCTGGTCTGAATGGCTCATCCATACCGGCATGGAGGTCGGGAGTTGGGCAAAAATGGGGGCGTCGGTTTGGTTTTGGTGCAGGACGGCATGGCCATACTCCCGCCTCTCGGCCGGGTCGACCCTTCCGCCAAGCTGTTGCACCAAGGCTTGAGTGCCGTAGCAGATGCCTAGGATGGGGAGGCCGTGCTGGTAGACCCACGCCGGAGGCATGGGCGCCCCATCGTCGTATACCGAAGCCGGACCGCCTGAAAGGATGATGCCCCTAGGGTTGGCGGCTGCGACATCCTCCCACGACGCAGTGGGGGGCACTACAGCACAATAGACCTGCATCTCCCGGACTCGGCGCGCGATGAGCCGGCTGTATTGGGAGCCGAAGTCCATCACAACAACGCCGTGGGCCCCGCCCGGTTCTCCTGTGCCCGAGGGCGTACCGGACCTTTCTTGAGCAATCTCCAAGTAGGCTGAGACCTCTAGATGGTCGCTGGTGGAAACCCTTCTGCCCGCATTTGCGCGTTGTTCGGTCATAGTACAGCCTATTGTAGCACCATTCATTCCGACTACAAGAGATAGGGTGTGGGAGAGTCGTACGGCTGGCGTATGACTCGACCCAAGTTAGCACCCATGCTATACTCGGTCAAGCTGGCTGCGGGGCCAAGCCCTAGGCTATAGCCGAGGTAGCGGAGACCGCATTGTCCGACGACCGTATACAACAAGCCGTGGAACGTTTGCGTCAAGGAGGCTTGGTCGCCTTCCCTACCGATACCCTGTACGCGTTGGGGGCGGACCCCTTCAACCCTCACGCGGTACAGCGGGTGTTCCGGGCCAAACACCGCCCTCCCGACATGGGACTGCCACTGCTGCTGTCGAACACCGACATGCTGCAACAGGCGGCAGCGGATGTGCCGCAGCTGGCTACCACGCTGGCTCACAGGTTCTGGCCGGGCTCCCTGACCATGCTGCTGCCCCGGGCGGCGGCTGTGTCGCACTTGGTGACCGGCGGGCAGGACACCGTGGCTGTGCGAGTTCCAAATCACGCGACAGCCCTACGCCTGATCACAGCGCTGGGGCACCCCATTACCGGCACCAGTGCCAACGTAACCGGCGGCCCTGACCCGGCCACAGCGGAGGAGGTCCGGGAGCAGTTGGGAGTGTCCTGCGACATGGTACTGGATGACGGCGCGGCGGGGCTTGGCGTATCCTCTACTATCCTCGACCTAACAGGCGAACGCCCCACGCTGGTCCGCGCCGGTGCGGTGCCTTGGGAAGAAATCGAGTCCTTCGTGGCTGCCAACGCTGGGTAGATGGGCGCCTCCCGTTTTCACCAATTTGGGTCAACCATGCAGGCTGAAATAGAGCGGGCAGTGAACAGCCCTGTGCGACTGCTGCGTGACATGCTGGCGTTCCAAATGGACAGCGACCCGTCACCGGAGGGAAACGTTCCGGAGCTTATTCGTCATCGAGGGACTCTCTGCCTTCTGGTGTGCGCCGCCCTCTCAGGAGACCATCAGGCGGCGCTCCCAGCGGCCGCGGCCGTCGAACTAGCGCATCACCAGTTCGTGGCCCATCGAGGGATCGATGTGACTGGAAACCAGATAGTCGGCGATGAAACCCGCATAGAAGGGCGCTGGGGCTCCGGCCAAGCCATCAACGCTGGCGACGGGCTGCACGCCTTGGCCCGGATATCATTGATGCGCCTCAGTGATCACGGGTGTGACGATGACATCGTGCTCACAGCCCTGCGGACGCTGGACGACGGCTGCGCCCGGACGTGCGAGGGCCTGCACTTGGCGTTACTGGCCAAGGGAGGCGTCCAGACCACCGCGGCATACGTCAGGACTGCCTCCCTGAAGACGGGCGCTCTGATGGGCTGCGCTGCCCAATTGGGGGCGCTTATTGCAAGCAAGGGAGTGGACGTGCAGCAGTCTTTCCAGCAGTTTGGGGGCGACTTGGGGGTGGCCCTGCAAATACGCGAGGACATCGGCGCTCGGAAGGACGACCAAACGGCGTTGGAGCAAGTGGCTCGACATAAAGTAAGTCAAGCGATGGATAGAATCTCCCTGCTTGGCATTTCCGCGTCAGACTTGGCCGAGTTCCAAGGGCTGGGGGAGGCGCTTTTGTCGTACGGTATGCCCGATGCGCAGCCTGCGAGACCTACAGAGGCGGAGGAGAGGCTTGGCTAAGCGGCGCCTGCAGGACTTGGAGGTGCGCGGACAGCGGGTGCTAGTGCGCGTCGATTTCAATGTGCCTATTGAGCAGGGGCGCGAATACATCGCCTCCTACGACCACCGACTACGTCAGACGCTGCCCACCATCCAACACCTTCGGGGGCAAGGCGCGAAGACCATCCTCTGCTCACATCTAGGCCGCCCTGGAGGCAAGGTCGTAGACGAGCTGCGCCTGTGGCCCGTGGGCGACCGGCTGGGTGTGCTGCTGGGTTCACCGGTTACCTCCATCGACCAGTGCGTGGGCTCAGGCGTATCGGCTGCGGTCAATGGAATGGGCCTCGGGGACGTGCTGCTGCTGGAAAACTTGCGCTTTCACGCCGAGGAAGAGGCCAATGACCCCGACTTCGCCAAGGCTTTGGGGGCGGTGGCAGACCTGTTCGTGATGGACGCCTTCGCCGTGGCACACCGGGCCCACGCCTCCACGGTAGGTGTGCCACGCTACCTTCCCTCGGCCGCGGGCATGCTGCTTCAGCGCGAGGTCGAGTACCTTGACCGGGCGTTGGCGTCGCCGGAAAAGCCAGTGGGCGCGTTGCTGGGCGGGGCCAAGGTCAGCGACAAGATCACCCTGCTGGACAACCTAGTAGGCAGGGTGGACCTGGTCTGCATAGGCGGGGCCATGGCTTCCACATTCCTGAAGGCACAAGGCTACGACGTTGGCGCCTCCATGGTGGAGGATGAACGGCTGGAATACGCATCGTCCTTCCTAGAACGCGCCTCCACCGAGGGTATGCAGGTGCTGCTACCGACGGACGTGACTGTAGCAGCGGGCTTGGTCGACGACGCCGAACCACAGACCTCAGACGCCCACGCTGTGCCTGAGGGTCTTAGCGTCTTCGACATTGGACCCCGGACGGCCAACGCCTATGGGGAGGCCCTGAGTGACTGCAAGACCATCATATGGAACGGACCGATGGGCGTGTTTGAGCGCGCCGCCTTCAAACCCGGCACGGAACGAGTGGCCCAAGCCGTGGCTGAAAGCGACGCCGTCTCCATTGTCGGAGGAGGCTCGACTGCGGAGGTGGTGGAGTCTTTGGGCTTGAGCGACAAGATAACCCACGTCTCCACCGGAGGAGGCGCTGCCTTGGAGTACTTGGAAGGTAAGGAACTGCCAGGCATTGCCGCCCTGCCCGACGCATAAACGGATCAAGCATAGAGGTTTACGGAATAGCATGAGCGCAATCGACAATGAAGCCCTGAGGGGTTCCTTCGCAACGACATCCTCCAAGATACTGATGCTGGTGGTGGACGGCCTTGGAGGCCTACCCCATCCCGACACTAAGCTGTCTGAGTTAGAGACGGCCAACCTGCCTAATTTGGATGCCATCGCTCGCGAGAGCGCTTGCGGGCTGACGGTTCCCGTGCTGCCGGGAGTGGCTCCGGGAAGCGGACCGGGCCACCTTGCCCTCTTCGGCTACGACCCTATCAAATACCTCATCGGACGCGGGGCGTTGGAGGCCCTAGGCATCGACGTGGACTTGCGGGAAGGCGATGTGGCGGCCCGGGGTAACTTCTGCACCGTCGACGCGCAAGGCAACCTGACGGACCGACGGGCTGGGCGCATCCCGACGGCGGAGAGTGCGCCCCTTTGCCGCATCTTGGACGACATAGCCCTCGACGGCGCAGAGGTCACCGTCTACCCGGTGCAGGACTATCGCTTTGTGCTCCACCTGCGGGGAAAGGACCTCAGCGACCAGGTCAGCGAGACCGACCCGCAACAGACCGGCGTGCCCACTTTGCAGGCGCAGGCACTGTCGCCCGCAGGCATGAAAGCGGCCTCCGTGGTAAGGGGGTTCGTCGACTCAGCCGCGCGTTTGCTGTCGGAGCGTGACCGGGCCAACATGATAATGCTGCGAGGGTTCTCCCAACTGCCTCATCTGCCGTCCATGGGCGAAGCCTTTCGGCTGAATCCCGGGGCCATCGCAGCTTACCCAATGTACCGCGGACTGGCCTCCATTGCTGGGATGCGTGTCATACCCACTGGAGGCACCTTCACCGACGAGATTTACACCTTGCGCGAGCACTACCACGAGCACGACTTCTTCTTCCTGCACTACAAGCCTGCCGACGCCGCCGGGGAGGATGGCAACTTTAAGGCCAAGGTGGCCGCCTTGGAGGCCTTGGACAACCACATACCGGACCTGCTGGACTTGGACCCGGACGTTCTGCTGGTAGCAGGCGACCATTCAACGCCTGCCATCATGGCCAGCCACAGTTGGCATCCGGTGCCTTTCATGCTGCGGTCCAAGTGGACGCGCGGCGAAGGCATTGAGGCTTTCTCGGAACGGGACTGCGCCACAGGATCTCTCGGCACCTTCCAAGCCAGTGACGTGATGACGCTGGCTGCTTCCCACGCTGGCAAACTGCTGAAGTTCGGACCATAGCCATGCCGATACCCATAGTAGCTGGCAACTGGAAGATGAACACCTCTCTCGCTGAGGGTATGCGCCTAGCATCCCAAGTGGCGGCCAATGTGGGCGTCCCCGCGGGCATTGAAGTCGTGGTCTGCCCGCCCTTCGTCTCGCTGGCGGCCGTAGCACAGGCGTTGCAGGGGACGGGCATTGAAGTCGGCGCGCAGAACATGCACTCCGAGGAGCGGGGCGCCTTCACTGGCGAGGTCGCTCCGGGTATGCTGGCTGGCCTCTGCCGCTATGTCATCCTTGGGCACTCTGAAAGACGCGCCCTCTTCGGCGAGACGGACGATATAGTGAACCGCAAGGTGGCCGCCGCGGTGGCCGCGGGGTTGATCCCAATCCTGTGTGTCGGCGAGACATTGGCACAACGGGAAGAAGGCCGCGCCAGCGACGTGATATCGCGGCAGCTGCGAGAGGACTTGGCTGGCTTACATAACGTGCCAGGCTTGGTCGTGGCCTACGAGCCCGTCTGGGCCATCGGGACCGGCCAAGCAGCCACTCCGGAGATTGCCCATGAAATCATGGGGGGAGTCATCCAGCCTGCGCTGGCGGAGCTTCTGGGTGGGTCGGTGGCCCAAGATACGCCTCTGCTCTACGGCGGGAGCGTGAATCCCACAAACATCGAGAGCTTCGCCCAGCAGTCCTCGGTGTCGGGAGCACTGGTCGGCGGTGCCAGCTTGGATGCCTCACAATTCGCCGACATCGTCCGGCTCACAGCCAGTGCCAAGGGTGTGGGCTAGCGGGAACGCCGTGCCTTCGACCAGCCCTCGTCTTATCGCCGTAGTCGGGCCCACAGCATCGGGCAAGAGCAAGCTGGCCCTTGAACTAGCCAAGAACTTCCACGGCCAGATCGTCAGCGCCGACAGCCGCCAAGTCTACCGCTACATGGACATCGGGACGGCAAAGCCGTCGCAGGCGGACCGGCAGGAAATACCCCACCACCTTCACGACCTGCTTGACCCCAACCAGCGCTTTGACCTCGCCACCTTCCTCGACCTAGCGGAAGGAGCCATCTCAGGGATTCACGCTCATGCGCAGCTTCCCATCCTCGCGGGAGGCTCTGGTCAATACGTGTGGGCCCTGCTGGAGGGGTGGCAGTTGCCCATCGCGGCCCCGGACGAGCGGCTGCGGGCCAGCTTGGAGGCTGAAGACCCCGAAATACTGCACCAACGACTAACAGCGATGGACCCCGAAGCGGCGTCGCGCATTCACCCTCACAACCTGCGTCGCTTGGTTCGTGCTCTTGAAGTCAGGCAGGGAGTGGGCCGACCTGGAACGGCGCCTCCCAGCAAGGCCGCGCAGTACGATTCGCTGATCATCGGATTGACTATGGAGCGGGAGGCTCTCTATCAGCGCATTGACCAGCGCGTGGACGAGATGATGGAGAGCGGGCTGCTTGAAGAGGTGCGCAGCCTGATGGATAGCGGCTACCAGCCAACACTGCCGTCGATGCAGAGCACAGGGTATCGGGAGTTGGCGCAGCACCTGCAGGGCGAGATGGCCTTCACTGAGGCGGTGCAGCGCATTAAGTACGCTACCCATCGGCTTGCGCGCCGCCAGTACACGTGGTTTCGCTTGGCTGACCCGCGCATTCGTTGGCTAGACGCTGACGCCTCTTCTTACGAGCAGGCTGCGGGACTAGTGCGGTCCTTTCTGGAGGGCGCACCAGCCTGTGATACAATGCCAAGCTAGCTGCCAACTCAATTGGCCAACATAACTGCGTAGGGTTTACTGATGCGATTCACCAAGATGCACGGCGCGGCCAACGACTACCTGTTCATCGACGCCCGCCAACTGGATGCCGACTGGCCTGATCTAGCAGTGGCCATGAGCGACCGCCATCGAGGTGTTGGCTCCGACGGCATCATACTGGTCCTCCCCTCGGAGCAGGCCCAACTGCGCATGCGCATCTTCAATGCCGACGGTTCCGAGGGCGAAATGTGCGGCAATGGCATCCGCTGCTTCGCCAAATACGCCATCGAGCGGGGTCTGGCTGAGGCCAACGGCAGCGGCCTGCTGGTGGAGACGCTGGCGGGTGTACGCACTGTGACACCTCGAATGATGGACGGGCACATTGTGGCTGCCAAGGTAGCCATGGGGCGTCCCGAACTGCGCCCTGAGGCAGTGCCAGTGATTCTGGACTCCTCTCCGACCCTAGCGGAGGGCGCCGCCGTGTTGGACCACCCGCTGGAAGTGGGCGGAAAGGCTCTCGCTCTCTCCTTCGTATCCATGGGCAACCCCCACGCAGTCGCCTTTATCGACGAGGCAGTGGGTGATTTCCCGTTGCACCAAGTAGGCCCCATGGTGGAGCACCACCCCATCTTCCCCCGTCGCACCAACTTCGAAATCGTCAACTTGGGCGGAGGGAACGCCCTTCAAGCCCGCGTATGGGAGCGAGGATCGGGCGAAACGATGGCCTGCGGCACAGGGGCCTGTGCCATCGCGGTGGCAGCGCGGCTCCACGGTAAGACTCATGAGCAGTTTGACGTGACCCTCCCCGGAGGCACCCTCACCATTGAGTGGGACGGTGAGGGCGAAGTTTACCTGGAAGGCCCAGCGGAAGAGGTCTTCAGCGGAGAATGGCAGTAGCCTTGAGCAGTGCCACCCAAAAGCTGACCTTCGAACAGTGGCGCAGTCTCCCCGAGACCAAACAACGCTACGAGATCGTCGATGGCGTGGCGTCCACACCCGTCAGCTGCAGTCTCGAACATCAATGGGTCCTTCAGAACATCCTCTTCCGAGGGATGAAGTTTGACCATGAGACGGATCTGGGAGAATTCATAATGGCCCCGCTCGACCTGCTGATTGCCCGCGACCCCCTGTACGTCCGCCAACCGGACATCATGTTCCTCAATTCTCGGCGAGCGGCCAGTCTCGGCGTCCCTGACTTCCGAGAGCTCTACTTCGTGGAGGTACCACCCGACATCACAATGGAGGTGCTGTCCCAACCCATCGGCGACTATCCCCTGTGGGTCAATACGCGACACGACATGGAAGCGAAGCTGTGGGACTACCAGCGAATCGGCGTGTACCCGTGCTGGATTTTTGACCCCACGGACCAGACATCGGAACTCATCGACTTAACAGGCGATGAGCCGAAGACGGCCAGTGTCCTAGGCGTCGAGGCGACGCTCGTGTCAGAACTGCTGCCCGGATTCGAGTTGGATTTGCGGGAAGTCTTCAGGTAGGAGCGACATCGTATTTAGGTGACCTCACCCCACATTTACGAAGGAACAAGAATAGCGGATATGAAACTATCAAAGCGCCTTGACCTGCTGAAGCCCTACCCTTTTGTGGAGATATCTCGCATCATCGCGGAGAAGCGGGCTGCTGGGATCGACGTGGTGACCTTTGGCATCGGCGACCCTGATATACCCACGCCGGACCACATCGTCGGCCGGCTGGAGCAGGCTTCCCATCACTTGCCAAATCATCGCTACCCGGAAAGCGACAGTCTGCCGGAGTTCCGTCGGGCCGTGGCCCAGTGGTATGAGAAACGGTTTGGAGTGAAATTGGACCCCGACAAAGAGGTGCTGCCTCTCATAGGCGCCAAGGAGGGCATTGGCCATGTGGCGTTCGCCCTGCTGGACCCAGGCGACCTAGCTCTGCTGCCTGACCCTGCTTATCCGGTTTACGCAGTGGGCACCATGTTCGCTGGAGCCGACTCCTACACCATGCCTCTCACCGAGAAGGGCGGCTGGCTAGCCGACTTGGAGGCCATTCCGGAGGACGTCGCGCAGCGAGCTAACATAATGTGGCTGAACTACCCCAACAATCCCACGGCGGCTGTTGCAGGTCTGGGCTACTTCGAGCAAGTGGTGAGCTACGCTAAGGAGCACGACATCGCTGTGCTGCACGATGCCGCCTACAGCGAAGTGACCTTTGACGGATATAGTTGTAGCAGTTTCATGCAGGCTGAGGGCGCATGTGACGTCGCTCTGGAGTTCCACTCCCTTTCCAAGAGCTACAACATGACTGGCTGGCGTGTGGGTATGGCCGTGGGCAACGCCGACCTCATACGGGGCCTGCTGAAAATCAAGGAAAACCTTGATTCGGGCATCCCCCAAGCCATACAGGAGATGGCCATGGAGGCTCTGCTTGGCCCTCAAGACTGCATCGAACATAACAACGCCATTTACAAGGCGCGACGCGACAAGGTAGTGGGTGTGCTGCGGGATATCGGACTTGAAGTGGAGTCACCCAAGGCCAGCCTTTACGTGTGGGCCAAGGTGCCTCCCGGCTTCACCTCCGCCGAGTTTGCCGCCTGCCTGCTAGAAGACAATAGCATCGTTGTAACCCCCGGCTCCAGCTACGGACAGAACGGCGAGGGGTATATCCGCCTCTCCCTGACCACGCCCGACGAGCGGGTGGAAACGGGCTTGCAACGCTTGGCTGCTTGGCAGATACCCTCACCCTCCAGCCCTTCCGGGCAGTAGGAGACAGGGCCGATTCCGGGCATTCCCTACACCACCGAGCCGGACGCCGAGCGCGCCGTGCTAGTAGGGGTGAGCGTCAGGGGCGCTGCTCAGCCTTGGAAACTGGAAGAATCGCTGGACGAGCTTGCCATGCTGGCCCGTACTGCTGGGGCTGAGGTAGTGGCCCGCATAAGCCAGAATCTACCCCGCCCCGAAAGGCACTACCTCGGCTCGGGCAAGCTCGCCGAGCTTCAGGACCTCGTCCATGAGTCCCATGCGGGCACGGTTATCTGCGACGATGAGCTGAACCCCAACCAACAGCGGGCCTTGGAGAATACCCTGAAAGTCAAGGTCATCGACCGCACCGCCCTGATCCTTGATGTGTTCGGGCGCCATGCCCACACGCGGGAAGGCCAGCTTCAAGTGGAACTGGCGCAGCACCAGTACCTGCTGCCCCGGTTGGTAGGCCAGTGGTCTCACTTGGAGCGCCTCGGAGGTGGCATCGGCACCCGTGGCCCCGGCGAAACCCAGTTGGAGACCGACCGACGCCTTATCCAGCGTCGCATCCAGAAGCTGCAACAGCAATTGGACCAAGTACGCAAGCGGCGCCAACAGTACCGCTCGAGACGCCACCGCGCGGGCATACCGGTGGCGTCGTTGGTGGGCTACACCAATGCAGGCAAGAGCACCCTGTTCAACGCCCTCAGCGACGCCGAGGTGCCCGTCAGAGACCAACTCTTCTCCACACTCGATCCGGTGACCCGCCAAATCACCCTCTCAGAGGACAGGCGGTTCCTTCTAACCGACACTGTGGGGTTCATCCAGAAGCTCTCTCCCACAGTGGTGGCAGCCTTCCGCGCCACGCTGGAGGAGTTGGAAGGCTCGGACCTACTGCTGCACGTCGTAGACATAATGCAGCCCCACGCAGCGGAGCAGGCAGAGGCAGTGGACGCAACACTACGGGAGTTGGGCCTGCAGGACACACCGCGTTTGTTGGTGGTGAACAAGATGGACCTGCTCACATCATCTCCCAACGGGGAGGGGCCACGAGACACCCTACCGCTGGACGACTATCCCAGCGTCTTGGTGTCAGCGGCCAAGGGTTGGAATCTCGGCGAGCTTCTGGAGATGGTCTGCGAGCGACTGGGGTTGGAGTCCGGCGAGTCCTGCGCTCAGGGATTGCTCTAGCAGTCCCACGGGTAGGTTCTCGATACCCGCGTTGACCACCTCTTGAGGCGAGAGACCCGAACCGGCATCAGGCATCTCGATTCCAACGATCTCTCTCGTTCCGTCAAAGTCCAGAACAACGACCTCGATGTCCTGGCTTCTCATATCGATTTCGACTTCCCGGAAATGGATGTAGAGGGCGTCGGCGGTCCGGCTGTATTCGACCTTCATCGCTCCCGCCGTCGCGGGCTGTCACAAATGATGCTCTTCGTTGTAATGGACATAACTACAGCGTTTCGGCCGTGGGATTCTGTTAGAGATAGACAGCTTGAGGAAGGCGAACGAGCAGCTAGAGACCATGTTGAAATTGGCCAAGGCATTCGGTGGCCAACAAGACGGAGCCGAGTCGCCCTTGGAAGTGTGGGAGATGCTGGCCAGCTTCGACGCTGGCCAGCTGCGGGATTGGGTGAGGGGTGGGGCATACCTTGACCAAGAAGGGCCATAATGCGCCCGCCTACAACGCGGCCCGATGGGTGGAGAGTAACATTCCGCCCGTGGAGGGAGCACAACATGCGCGGCCCACGTCGCGGGGTAAGTCTCAATAACGGGCTCCCTGTAGGCGGCGACTTCCGGCCCCTTTTATATCTGCGGAGCAGTATCAAAAAGGGCGGTCGCGGTTATTGATACTGGTGAGACCGTCCTCCAGCTACCAACTTGGTTTACGTAACTATTCTTGTGAGCATCACGCCTCAGCTAAAAAACGTCGGACCACATGGGTGCCGCGTGACTGCTAAGCCAGCCAAGCCCAAGCGAACACGGTGGCGGGTTAACCAGTATCCCAGCGGGCGTCGCTAAAGTGCGGGCGGGCGTCGGACCTACGTAGCCCAACGCTAGCAACCTTCAGCACCGGCGGTCCGAGTTCGGCGGTATCTCGCCGGTTAGCTGGTTGCCGGAAAAGGCATAGTACTTCCACGTTGGCAAGCTCGATGGGCAATCTCCCCGTCAACTGGTTGCCGTCGAGGAGCAGCCATTCCAAGTTGACAAGGTTCCCCAGCTCCGGCGGTATCTCCCCCGTCAACCGGTTGTAGCCGAGTAACAGCCCTTGCAAATTGACAAGGTTCCCCAGCTCCGGCGGTATCTCCCCCGTCAACTGGTTGTAGTTGAGTAACAACCCTTGCAAGTTGACAAGGTTCCCCAACTCCGGCGATATCTCCCCCGTCAACTGGTTGTCGTCGAGCGCCAACGAGAAAACGCGTCCCTCTCCATCAACGCCGACGCCATACCACGTTCCGATCGGCGCATCGGCCAGCCAGTTGTCGTTGACAGTCCAAGACTCCCCGTTTGTGGCGTGGTACAGGGCAACCAGAGCCGCCACTTCCGGCGTGGGTTCCATTGTCACCGTTGGAGCTGCAGGGGCGATCCGCCCGGTCTCAACTGTGGCTGGGTCCGCCAAGCTGGGCGTGCCCGTGCTCGCCGGACCGCACGCTAGCAGCATCGCTGTCAGAATCACCGCTGCAAGGGCTGTACATCCTCTAGTGCTCAATTGCTCCTAAACTCCCCTCTCAAAAATCCCCCAGCGACGCTTGTCCTTTACCCCCGGAGTAGGCTGCGACCTCGGACCCCAACCGCATCGACGTGAACTTCGTGAGGGAGCTGATGGAACCGAGGGCCAAGGGGCCCCGTCTACCCATACCCGGTCACCCTGGGCCGACACCGCCTCAAAGTACGGCATTGTCAGGGGACCCTCGCGATATCCCTGAGGGGGTCCGGCTCCAACTAGCTCGCCGTCGTCTTCCAAGTCGCCTAGCTGCAGAGGTCGGCGTCATTGGTCCTCGTGCAACATTATCCCCTATTTTTGTTTCATGCTTAAACGATAGCCGCGCGCATCGCATCGACCAACTCGTCGAATGGGTCGTCGTCCAGCTTCACCTCGTCTCCTCCACCAGCGAGCTACGGTATCAACCGTCGTGGCTTGTCGTCGAGGCTCCTCGGGCTCACCACAATGGCAAACATTCGTGGCGTTTCAATAAGCAATGCAAGGCCCTTTTCCCATAGCACAAATGATAGCAAAAACGGTATTGCAGTGAGCTGTTAGCGTTATCTATGCTTCCGATATTAGAAGAACAGAATGAGCCAACTCACCAGCTGGCTCATTGGGAAGAGACTCCTTTAGGCTTGACCGATTGAGACGGCCCCACTCTGTATCCCAGCGGGTGCCCTATTGTCGACGGCTGGGGTGCGGTCTCTTCCCGGAAAGGAGAAAGTCGCTTGAAACGGATAAGGGTCACTCAAATTCTCTCGCTGAGGGCAGACTACATATGCGAGGTATTTCAGAAACCAATACGGCGCAGCTTCAGATCCGTCATCTCGAGTTGGTTGCCTGCTATCGGCGGGCTCGTCAGCCTACCGCAGTTGTTCTTTCTTGTCGACGCGCTAGTAACTCGCACAAAGGCCTTCTTTCTGGCCGAATAGCACGGCCTCGTCAACCCGGGGCATAGGCGGCATTACTGACGATACTACCTGGCAACATTGACCAAGCATTGGTCGATCAGTCAGTTGGGATTGGATCTTCGAACGAACCTTCGGACCATTCAATCCATAGTGACGTTGAGAATATGTCTATGTAATCGTTGTTTACTCTGCCTGCTCTCGCCTCGATCTTCCGGGAGGGAGACTGGAGGAATTCCATAAATCGGGCAGCCGAGTCTGCATCGCCCATAATCAGTACAACCGCGGCGTACCTTTAGATTCCAGTTCGGACTACGACTAGGCATGCCCAAGGCGTCACTCCGCTCATGACGATACCACAAAACCGATCCGTTAACGTCCCAGAGAAGTCTGGAAATGGTGCAGAGATGGCTCGGCACATACCCGAGAATTCCTTAAAGTGGTCCTCAGCCTCCTTAAGGGCAAGGGCTCGCTCCATACCTTGGCACTTGAGAAAGAAATCTCCCAACACTTTCTTCCCGAGGAAATGTCCGTCGGCTGACAGCGCGTACCTATAACCGAGGAGATGAAACATCGTTAAGTGGGCCGCTTTGAGTATCGATACTAACGCTGGGAGCCTGAGATCCTTTTCCACGCGGATCTCCCACTGTTTACCAAGAGCGTCTAGCAGTTCGCTGGGGGAAAGCTTCAGTCTCCGTTGGACGGTCTGACCATCGATATCCGACTCTACTTTCGTGTGATACACCGGAACAGGATCACTCGCCAGGTAATGTTGGACCTCTTCGCCGTCTTTTGTGAGCTTTGGTCTAAATCGACGGGCCAGTTCACGGTCGGTTAGCGCCTGCCCGGCGATAGATTTGTCTTTCATTTGAATTGCCAGGAAATCGGCCTCAAATAGGGCTCCATACCAATTATCGACATCGGCTCGTTGAATTGTCCACTGACGGTCGGAATCGGAGAAAGCTTTGTTGATAACGTGGGCTCGACACGGCTCCGTGTCGTCGTCCCGATAAAGAATCGGACAGTAGAAATGCTCGAACTGACGGCCAGTGGCGAGTGTGTAGTCGGCCTTTAGTAGTTGTAGGCGCCTCATGAGCTGCGGGTTCATAATTCCCATGCTTCATACCCCGACCTTGGAAATGGCTTCCCGCATCTTGTGCGGGTACCTTTCAATTGCGGAAGCCCAGGTCTTCTACCTCACTGGAACGTTTTGAGAGGCACTCGGCGGCGTCCATGCTGCCCGGCAGCGCGTCGGCCATCGATCAGAGCTCGGCCTCGTAGCCGATCAGGGTGGGGCGCTCCTCCCCGCCGTGCAGTCGCGATCATACCCCGCCCCCACGCTTGCTCTGGAACGGTAGAGTATCTGCTTCCCAAGCAGAGGGTCGTGGGTTCGAATCCCATCACCCGTTCCTAGCAAGGCTACAACACGTAGCTCGCCCCGGCTCCAGGTGCAAGGTGTTTCTTCTGGTACGGAGGACGCTACCTACACCAACATCCAGTTCCCTTTCCCGGACTAAAATTCACAGCCGTAACTGTTGCGGTTTAGGGTTCTTCGGCTACTGATTGCGAACCGTACACACTCTTCGGCTTAACGTGGTGGAACCCCCTCGGGCCTCGGGCGTTGCACCGACGAGTTTCCCGTTGGGGCCATCACCCCACGGGCATTGCTGAGAAGAGAGGCGGATAATTGACTCCGATTCAGAAAAGCTGAGCGCTACCCTGGATTTACGGGCGTTCAAGCACCAGGGTTGGGTGCGCACTTTGGCTGCTGCATCGCTGTTGTTGATGGTGTTGTGGGTAGCCGTGCCGCAGATGGGTCAAGCTCAGGGCAACAACACCGCCCCCACGGCGGTGGACATCAATGTGACGGCCAACGACACGGACCCCGAGGGAGACACCCTCTTGGTGACGTCGGTGACCACGCCCAGCACCGGCACGGTGGCGATTGGGTCGGGGAGCACGACCACCGTCACCTATACCCCCGACACCAACTTCAACGGAGCCGACCGCTTCGACTACATCCTGTCCGACGGGATCGACACCGATACCGGCACGGTGACCGTGATCGTAGGACCGCCAGCCCAGCCGACAGGGCTGGCGGCTGCCGCCGGAGACGGCCGGGCAAAGTTGACCTGGAACGACCCCTCCAACAGCACCATCACCGGGTACGAATATCTCCCGCAGGCGCAGGTCGCCAAGCTGACCGCCTCCGACGGGGCTGCTGGGGACGCGCTTGGGGGGCCGGTAGCGGTGGACGGGGACACGGTGGTGGTGGGGGCCTTCTTCGACGATGACAATGGCTCAGGTTCGGCTCGGCCTATCTGTTCACCAAGCCCGGCACCGGCTGGGTCACGGCCACGCAGACGGCCAAGCTGACCGCCTCCGACTTGGCCGCTGAGCACCGGTTTGGAGGATCGGTAGCGGTGGACGGGGACACGGTGGTGGTGGGCGCCAGGAGGGACAAGGACAAGGGTAATAACTCGGGCTCAGCTTACGTGTTCACCAAGCCTGCCACTGGCTGGACATCGACCAGTACCGCAGCCAAGCTGACCGCTTCCGACGGGGCCTCTGGCGACCGGTTCGGAAGCTCGGTAGCGGTGGACGCGGACACGGTGGTGGTGGGGGCGTACGGGGACGATGACAATGACTCAGATTCCGGCTCGGTTTAGGTATATGTGGTCTCGGACTGGATAGCTATACCGGACAGCGCGACCGGCGAGACCAACGCGACCTCCTACACGGTCACCGAGCTCGCCAATGACGTAGATTACCGCTTCCAGATTCGGGCTACCAACAGCGTGGGCGCCGGTCCCGCCAGCGATACCGTGACCGTGACACCCACCTCGTCATAAGAGAACGCCGCCCCACGGTAGCGGACGACGCCCCTACCACCGGCCGAAGACACAGCGGTGGTAGGGGCCGAAGACTCGGGTGACCAAGGTGCAACTCTCCAGCAAGAGTCTCACGGGAACGATCCCCGCAGATATAGGCTACCTGCTCCAGCTGACGGCACTGGATCTGAGCGCCAACTCCCTCACCGGTGGACATACCCTTGGAGCTGGGCTGGCTGTTCACCTTGGCGGAGCTTAGGCTATCGGGTAACTCCCTCAACGGGTGCATACCGGGTGGGGCTGTGCGTGTGGTCCCCGGGAGAGAATGGCTATTTCGCTAATACAATATGTGAACATCGCTGCCGTCACGATCCATGGACGAAGAGAAGCTGAGCTCCGTCCTGAGACCACGACATGCTGTTCATACCGATCAGCGGGCTCTGGATGTTACCCCCCAGTCCGTCTCGGGGGCGACGTCGAGCACTCGCCGAGGATCGGAGCCGTCGGCGTTCATCACGTCGATTTTGACTCTGCCATCTTCAACCTTCGCCAGCGCTAGCCGAGCGCCGTCTGGGGACCACCGCACCAGGTCAGCCCAGTCTGGGCTGACCTGGACCAAGTTCGATCCATCGGCTCTCACTTTGTAGACGTGTATTCGGTTATCACTCCTATCACCAGCCGGGAATACGATATAGCTTCCGTCGGGCGACCATTGAGGGGGCAAAAGGCTGGAGAAGTCCAACCCATGGATCCTTTTCACGTCAGAGCCATCTGCTTTCATGGTGTACAGACGGGAAGACCCGTCCCTGTCCGAAGCGAAGGCAATCATGCTGCCGTCCGGTGACCACGAGGGGTTGGTGTCCATGTCGTCATTCTCTGTAAGGCGACGATGTTTGGAATCCTCAATAGAATATGAAGCTATTTCGAACCCTCGTTTTGCCGCCCAGGCAAGCCCTGTCTTGTATCGTAGCGTGGTGTATACAATTTCAGACCCGCTCGCGGAAATGGAGGGAGAGTAGTCCCTGTCGGCCCGGCCCGTCTCCTTCCCGCTGATCGGGCCTTGCAGAGATGAGCCGTCAGAGTCAACTACGAATACGCTATCCTCATGTCCAAACACGATGAGACTTCCGTCCCTGGACCATTGGGGTGTGTATTGCGGATGAGCGGTCTGAGTTTCACCCATGAATGCCCTTCGGAACTCCGCATCTGAGTAACACTCGGGGATGGCGCCCATCAGGACTGCCCCCAGCCCTATCAGGACAACCACTCCGGCCAGTTTTCCTACCTTGTTCATCATCCCGAATTAGGGGTAATCCATTTGATAGAGGGCATAGAGCGCCATAATGTCAAAGGGATGGGGGGGTGCAGTCCGGTTCGATACGTACTTCTTCAGCGGGAAAATCACCGTGGGCACGCGTCGGGCAGACCGTCAACAGGACGGTCATCACTTGAGGCATTCCACGGGGGATGTGCTCCGTCTGGTGCGAAACGATGAACGATCCGTACGTCCGTTCCGTCTGGGGCCATTGAAACAACCTGCCCGCTGGTGTCGAGGAAGTACGTGTTACCAGGGAAGTGCATGTTACCAGGATAGTACATGGCGATTCGTGCTCGGTCAGGTGCCCAGGCGGCCACTGGGGGCGCTGATTTGTCGACATCGGCTATTCTGCGCAGACCGCTACCGTCTGGCCGTATCACATACACGCTATCAGCAACGAAGAGAATACTAGACCCGTCGGGTGACCATGCAACCTGAGATATTGGTAAACCGCGGGTATCATTCTTACCGCTCCAGAGCTCTCGCAAACCCGAACCGTTCCATCCAAGGAGATAGAGTGTCCTCCCGTCACTACCCCCAGCAATGGCCATCTGCTGGCCGTCGGGGGACCAGGAAGGTGAGACCGTGATCTCTACCATCGCTGTCACCTCGGAGCCGTCGGGGCGAACGGTATAAAGGAGGAGCGTCTCCTCGTATGGTTTGGACCCTCTTTTATAGGTGACAAATGCCAGACGTTTGCCATCGGGGGACCACATCGGAGGATGCAGGGCGAGACCGGATTGGAAGGGACCGACGGATCGGAATTCTGCTGAACCGTCGGCTAGTATGACCACTTCCAGATGGGTGGGGCCTATGTATAGGGCTTCTTCTGAACCGTCAGCTGGCATGACCGCTAGTTGGGCCCACCCCGGATCATAATAGTCGTAGTCCCTTACGCTAATGAAGGCTATACTAGTCCCATCAGGAGACCATACTGGGTAGTGGTCGAAGTAGTCATTATCTGACAGCCGACGCTGTTGGGCGTCGCTGAGGTTGATGGCCGCTATCTCGTACCCGAAGTGTTGATCCCCTGAGGTCTCGCAAGTTGGTTGAGTGATTTCCCACTGGCACGTGGAATATACGATCTCCGAGCCGTCTGGAGATACACCGCCATAGAATCCGTACCGAGATCTATCGGACCCGCCGTCTACAGACCCCCATGGCTTCATGCTTACCAGTCTCCGTACGTTGTCACCCTCTTCGTTTACCACCCAAATCGCCTCGTCGTGACCCAATACGAGTTGCAATCCATCCGGAGTCCAATCAAGGAAATGCTGAGTGTTGTTGTATGTGACTAAGGAGGAAGTTCCCATACTCCCTGTAGGGGTCTGGAAGTGGCCGCATGCATTGGGAATGCCTCCAGAGATCCGCACAATTACAAATTCAGGCGTTTCTGTGCTCATAGGCCGAATTTGCACTGGGGACTCTGCCTCAGACGTTTCTTTGCTCATGGACGGAATTTGCTCATGAGACTCTGCCTCCTTCTTGTTGCCTACCGACGTCTCTCCCCCACATGCACTCACTTGGACTACAATATTGAGCGCGATCACCACCGCAATTGCGTATCGATACTTTCCCCTGATTCGTGCAACGCCCATTTAGGGTGGCTTCTGGTATAGCGCAAATATGGCTAACACGTCCATAGGGGTTGGAGAACAGAGAGCCTTCGGATGCTTCTTGCACATCATGAGATCCAGCATTGAAGAGTGGCCTTTGCGGTCCGCGATCGGGTATAGTCTGCCCTGGAGCGGAGTGTCGCTTCCCATAAGTTTACTCCGGTACGTTTAGGTTTGTTAGCAAAGCGGTTAGGATGAGTATTGATGGGGGTAGGCCCAACGTGTTGTGGTCCAAGGGGATCAACCACTGCTTATGCTAGCTAATGTGTCTTGAGCCTGCTGCACCCCGCCCTTCGAGGCGACTCTGGAGCCAGGCACTGATCACCCAAGGGTAAGTGCCAGAAATCGAACATGCCCATGTTCGTTCAGTGGTAGGCAGGCCGGTAGCTATTGCTCTTCGCCCACCTGGTGGTAGTCTCTAGTGCTAGCGGAAGAATACCCACGCTCCAGAGCCGAACGGTAGCTGGCCTCCAGATGCACCCAGAGATGGGCGGGAAGGCCACGGCGTGTTCCAACTCCACTGCGGTTCTTGCAGTGAGGGCTTTCTGCCCAGATATCAGAGCGCTCACAGTGTTCGCGGGTCGTCCCATGAAGGCCGCCAGTAGGCGTTGACTCATTCCTCGGGCATTGAGTTCGTCCTTCAACAGCACTTCTTGGCGGAATGGCGACGTTTGTCTTCACGGTTGAGTTAATCTCCATACCAGCTACCATACATGTATAGTTGGTTCATACAGCGTCCCTCTCGCCGCTCAATGGGTCCCAGACAAGCCACATGCTTTCTCGCCTTGGCGTCACCGCGTTCGCTGCCATATACTTTGACTCGCCTACTACACATAACGCGCAGTAAAGGAGGCCCCTTATGGGATGGACCCGACGACCTACCGGGGTAACCCTGCACGAGCCCAACCGCGCCTTTGCCGGATATACCCTGCTCGCCCCCAATGCTAGCGATTCCACCTACCTCATCGATATGGAGGGGAGGTTCGTACATCGGTGGCGCTGCCCCATGGGCGTGGCCCAAGCGGTCTTGCTTTCCACTGGCAATTTATTGCTGCGCACGCCGCCTGTTCCCGGCGCGGGAGGGTTCCCGGGTGCGCCGGCGTCGGATCGCATACAGGAGCTCACTTGGGACGGAGAGGTGGTCTGGGAATACCGCGATCCCACGGTCAAACGCTTCAGCAGGTTGCCCAACGGCAACACGGTGATGCTCTTTTGGGAGCAGCTCGCCCCAGGGCAGGGCCAAGACGCTCAGGGTGGGTTCGTCTCCGGTGCCGGCCAGCAACAGATGCTGGGTGATTTGGTGCGAGAAGTGGCCTCTGATGGCTCCACCGTCTACGAGTGGCACTCGGTGGACCACTTGGATGATGGGGAGGACATCATCTGCCCGCTGGAGCCAAGGGATGCCCGTGGCGGGGCCAACGACCTCACTGCCTACGACGACGGCAGCTTTCTGATCAGCTTCCGCATCTTGGATACAGTGGCGCGGGTGGGAAGCGGTGGAGGCCCGATTCTTTGGAAGTGGGGGAAGGGTGAGATATCCCATCAACATAACCCTACTCCCTTGGCCAACGGGCATGTGCTGCTTCTGGACAACGGCTCTCACCGGCGCGGCCTTAGCTTCTCACGGGCAGTGGAAGTAGACCCGGATACCGACAGCATCGTCTGGGAGTATCGCGCTGATCCGGCGTCGGCTTTCTTCACCCACTTCACTGGTGGCTGCGAACGGCTCCCCAACGGGAACACGCTCATCTGCGAGGGATACGAGGGGCGTCTATTTGAGGTGACCCCCAAGGGACAGGTGGTGTGGGAGTACGTCAGCCCCTTCTTCCGCAACGAACCCGACGGCTACGCCAATCGCGTCTTCCGCACCCATCGCTACGGTCCCGACCATCCTGCCCTGCGGGACAAGGACTTGGACCCAGGTCGATATGGCAACCTGAACCGGGCCTACCATGCGACGGGATGGCGGGGTGGACGGGGTCGCTAAATTACCCGCTCTTCCTTGAGGCGGGCGATCTCTTCGGGGCCGTAGCCGAATAGCTCTCCATACACCTCGGCGTTGTGCTCTCCCAGCAGGGGAGAGGTGGTGATTTCCACTGGCGAGTCGCCCAGCTTGATGGGGCATCCCGGGAGAGTCATTTTACCCCGCTGCTGGTGCTCAATCTCAATTATCATCTCTCGCGCCAGCAGTTGGGGGTCTGAATGCAGGTCGGCGGCGTTCAGCGTCGCCCCTGCCGGCACACCAGCTTCGCCCATCAGACGCATCACCTCGTGCTTGCTCCGCTGCGAGGTCCAAGCCTCAATCATTCCGTTGACCTCGTCCGCGTGCTCCAAGCGCCATTGGGGGTCGGAGTAATTGGGGTCGCCAATCAGGTCCTCCCGACCGATGACCTCCAGCACCGAGTCCCACATGCGCGACCGGATCTGTTGGGCAAAGATGTAGCAGTAATCGTCGGGTCCACCGGGATGGCACTTGTAGATGCCGCCCGGCACACTGTTGCGCGGGTTGCCGGTGCGCGGGGGCACCTCGCCCGTGCGGTAGTAGTCCACCATGCGCACACGGCAGAAGTTCATCACGGCGTCCTGCATCGACACCTCCACTACCTGCCCTTCGCCGGTGTGCTCCCTCTGCCACAGGGCAGCCATGATGCCGATGGCGGCGTGTACGCCAGTACCGGTGTCGCCGATGGTCGGGCCGGGCTTTAGCGGCACGCTGTCAGCATAGCCGGTGGTGGTCATAGCCCCGCCGGTGGCTTGGGCAATCATGTCGAAGGACTTGAACTCGCTATAGGGGCCGTAGGTGCCGAACCCCTTGATGCGGGCCATGATGATGCGAGGGTTGATCTTTTTGAGCACGTCGTAGCCGAGCCCCAGCCGCTCCATGGCGCCGGGGGCCATGTTCTCAGCCACGATGTCGCCTTGGCGCACCATCTCTAGAAACATCGACTTGCCCGTCTCGCTCTTCAGGTCAAGGGTCACGCTGCGCTTGTTCAGATTCAGGAGGATGAAGTAGTAGCTGTCGGCGCCCGTGGCGTCGGGCCACAAGCCACGGCCTGGGTCGCCCCGGTTGGGCTCCTCCACCTTGATGACGTCGGCGCCCAACCAAGCCAGCGCTTCTGTACAGGACGTACCTGCCTCGAACTGAGTCAGGTCGATAACCCGAACTCCCTCCAACGCCTTTGTCATCGTTGATCTCCTCAGTTTTCTTTCAGCTATCCTCGGGGCGTCCCCTGCTCCAAGGGCCTGTTATATCGGCCCAGCTATCGACAGACATCACACTACGGCTGTTTGTTCAGCGCCTTGAGCAGTACGCTCGAACCCTCGACGCGTGCGCCAAGCGCCAGTATCCGGTGCCTAAGAGCCCGATCGGAAGTGTAGACAAGCACCGCTGATTTTTGAGGTGTCTGGGCGACCATTTCGACGATGCGGTCATCTGCGCTGTCTACACCGGCCCTGAGCGCATATTCGACCCGCAGACCAACTGACGGACCTGTTAGCCCTTGTCGGGGATGGCCGTCAAAAACCACGGTCCACTGGCCTCCTGCTTGTTTCATTAAGAGCGCCAATTCTTCAACGAGTCGACTCATCGCTTGCCCACGATTGCGCCACCACCCATCGGGCCGAGAGCCCATCACATTGTTCCCATCCACGAGAACGAGGCCCTGTGGTGCGTCCACCAGCCCTCCGAGAGAATAACTGCTTCGAACTGCCTCAAATATATAGTCCGAGCCCCTTCTGACCTCTACCTCTTCTGCATCGGGTTCGTCATGGGGATTACGGGCGCGTGATGTCGTCCCAAGTATCGGCAGACATAACTCTCTGCCAGTGGCGATAGAAAGCACGGTGGGTGTGCTCGCTGCTGGGCTGATCGTTGGCCCAAGCCATGAGATCCTCGTCGAATCGCTCGCGCCCCATTCCCATCTGATTGTTCACGGGGATGCGCCTCGACATAACGCCGCGAGCGGTGTGGGTGCACTCTTCCCAGTTGTCCGAGTCGTCCTGCTCGAATGTGCCTGCTGGGCCGAAAGTGCGTAGGCCGGTGCGCCGGTACAGTTCCTTAATGTGCTGGGGAGCGTCCTTGTCTGCGAAGCAGCAGGACCATACCTCGATCTTTCCAGGACCTCGGGGGTGCCAGGTACGAAACTCTTGGGTGGTGCTGGCCCGTATGAAGCTGAAGTTGGGGAAGATAGTACCCACGATAGGCTTGACGATATCAAGACGTGGCCCTAAGCGCTCTCGAATCTCGGCCCGCACCTCGTCCTCGTATGCTTGAACCTCGGGCACGATCGTCTCGTAGTTGGCGTCGGGGCCACGACAGATGATGGAGTGGCCCGTTCCGGATGCGATGAGCCGGCCCTGCAGCGTTCCACTCTGCTCTTCCTTGCGACGTGTTGGCGAGGTGAAGCCACTACGCATGGCGGAAAGATGGGTCCAAGGCACATGATAGTTGTCGCCGCCGAAGTTCTCGGCAGGGAACTTCCAGTTGCAGGGGATGGTCCACTTGAACATGCCTCCGAAGACCTCGACTCCACCTTCGCGACGGTCAAAGAAGCCATCGAGGTACCACGCCATCTCGCCTAGATAGTCCCGCAGAGGCGGGGCTGAGGCATCAAAAGTGGCGAACACCAGTCCCTTGTAGCTTTCCAGTTGTGCCACGGGCACCAAGCCCCACTTGGATGTGTCCAGCTCGTCGTAGTAGGCCTCTTTGAGGCTGGGTACAGCGATGAGCTTGCCATCGCTGCCATAAGTCCAGCCATGGTAGGCGCAGACGAAGGCCGAGGCGTTGCCAGAGTCAGCACGACACACCCGGTTGCCCCTGTGGCGGCACACATTGAGAAATGCGCCGATTTTGCCGTTTGAGTCGCGGCTGACGAGGACGGGGTCCTCGCCCATGTAGGTAGTGAAGAAGTCGCCGGGATGGGGTATCTGGCTTTCGTGACACAGGAAGAGCCAGCAACGGGCGAAGATTCGTTCTAGCTCCTGCTGGTATATCTCATCCTCAATGAAGATGCGCCTGCTTACCAAACCCTGCTCCGAGTCCACCAGCCCCCTGACGTCAGTTGCCATCACCCGCCTCCTCTCCATAGTGGTGCATCCGACTCACACCTTGTCCTACGACACTGCGCCATTGAACAAAAGGGGCGCCCACAAGAGGCGCCCCTACGGTCTGTTCCGTCCGCTATCGTAGGGTCAACCCTTGTGGTTGCCCGCGACCTCGGACCTCTAGTCGGCTGCCACCGGTTCCTTGCGGTGCTCGGCAGCGGCGGCCTCAGCCTTCTGGAAGTCCACTTCAGAGAATCCCCACAGGGAAGCGCCACCCATGAGTATCTGGGATGCTGTCTCACGGGAAGTGACGCTCACCAAGTTGCTGGTCACGTTGGGGAAGTTGGAGTCGAAGTGGGGGTAGTCGGTGGAGATGCACATGCGGTCAGCACCGATGAGAGACGCCGTCGCCTCAATCTCCGGCTCGCTGCCTTCCACTGCAGCCCAGCAATTGCGGCGGAAGTATTCCTTGGGGGTCATCGACAGGTAGGGGGCGTGGGAATCGCGGTACTGGGGATAGTCCCACTCGATGCGGGTCAACAGTCCCGGCACCCAAGAGTTCTGGGCTTCCAAGAAGCCGACTCGCAGCTTGGGGTGGAACTCGAACACGCCGCCGATGATCATGCCTACCAGCGCCTGCTGCATCTCAATCCAGTGGCTGGCCACATGGCGGTAGAAGCGGTTCTCGCCGTAGATGGTGTTCATGTGCGAATACCAAGCACCGGTGCCCTCATGGAAGCCCCAAGTCACGTCCATATCTTCGTGCAGGGAGTAGAGGGGGTCCCACTGGTTAGAGTGCCAGTAGCGGTCGTTGCACAGGTTAGGGCGCACGAAGGAGCCCACGGCGCCCAGTTCTTTTACGGCTCGCACCAGTTCCTGGCAGGCTAGGTTGACGTCTTGGGGAGGAAGCATGGCTGCGAACTTCAACTGGTCCGGGCTGTAACTGCAGAACTCGGATATCCAGTTGTTGTAGGCTTGGCACAGGCCAAGAGATAGCTCGGGGTCCATGCCGTCGCGGGCCACGAGACTCAGACCGGTGGTGGGGAAGAGGACAGCGATATCGATGCCCTCCATGTCGAAGGCCATCACCTGGGCCTCAGCGTCGTAGTCGCGCTGAATGGCGAAGTCGAGCCTCCCGGAGTCGGCGATGCGCGAACCGGATAGGGCCACAGAGGAAAGGCCGGAATGACTGCCGTAGTTGCTGCTGGCTGGAGCGGCGCGCTTACGGTACTGCTGCATGTCGGGGTCCGCCGATGTTGCGAGACCATCAATGATCATAGTGCCCCGCTTTGCCCTGCCGTCAACTCCGCGCGGTAGAATCACCCGGTCCTTGAACTTGGGGTCCAAGTACCTGTCGAACAGGTCTGGCGGTTCCATGATGTGCATGTCGCAGTCGACAAACCTCATTCCGTCTTTCATGCGCTCTCCTCTCGTTAGTGGCTAAGCTCTATGATATGGGAGCTTGTCGCCGTTCAGTCTATTAGTGCCCCATAAGGGTGTCAACTTAATTGGTAGAAGGGACGTAGCAGCGCTTCCTTGCCAGCTACCGTGCGTAGGGAACTGATCGACAAGCTCTCGTATGAGTTACAATGAATGAGCATTTCGAGGAAAGTCATTGACATAAGCGCTTTGGGGTTCCGACTCTACGACGCTCCCTTACCGGGTTGGCTCCTGTGATCGAAACGGAGGTCTTGGACTGGCTCATCAGATACGGCTATCTGCTGATGTTCTTGGTGATGCTGGTGGAGGGGCCAGCGATCACCGCCTCGGCCGCCCTTGGCGCTTCCCAAGGCCACTTCAATGTCTTCATTGTGTTAGGCCTCTCGTTCCTTGCCAACTTCCTTCCTGATGTCCTCTACTATCTATTGGGAAGCTGGGGAGGACATTGGGTGCTGGACAAATTCGGCTCCCGCATCGGAATTCCACCCCCGCGCCGCGAGCGGGCCGCCGGTCTGATTACCAACAACATGGGGAAGTGGCTCCTGTTCATCAAGACCATCCCCTTGATCAGTCCGCCTGGACTTGCGGTCATGGGCGCGCTCGGGGTATCCATCAAGCGCTTCATCTGGTGGGACATAGCCATTGTGGCCCTTACTTCGGCAATGTTCGCCATCTTGGGTTACTATTCAGGTGAGGGGTTTGGCTTGCTCCGCACCGCCTTTGGTTACGGCCCACTGTGGCTGGCAGCTATCTTCGTCCTGTTCGTACTGGCCTCCTATATATATAGTCGCATCGCCCGCCGGTATACCCGTCGTATGCAGCAGTCCATCAGCGACGACCCAAACTCACAGATCGGCATTGAGAGCGACGGACAGGAATCTGGTAGGCCTCAGCCGGAACGATAGGGAGAACGACTGTTGAAGGTGTTGCTAGCCAACGATACCTATCCACCGCAGTTGAACGGGGCGGCCGTGGCCACTCAACGGTTGGCCAAAGGGCTGACCGAGCGGGGGCACGGTGTCTCGGTGATTGCGCCCAGCATGGCCTACCGCGACGAAGTGCACGAGGACCCGCTTTGCCCCGGCGTGACGGTGCACCGAGTCAAGTCCTTCACCACCAAGCCGATCCACCCCGACTTTCGCGTCGTCTCCGTAGCCCGTATAGGGGCCAAGCTGGAGAGGATATTCCGCTTGATGGAACCCGACATCGTGCACATCCAGAACCATTTCATTCTAGGTAAGGGGTGTCTGAAACAGAGTCGACGACTGGACGTGCCCATAGTGGGCACTAACCATTTCATGCCCGACAACGTGCTGGGCTACATACCCAAGCCCCTGCGGCAGGTGGGCGCCACGATGATGTGGAAGGAATGTGTGAAGGTGTATAACCGCTTGGATTGCGTGCTCGCTCCCTCCTACGCTGGGCTGGACCTGCTGCGTGACGCTGGCCTCACCGCCCCGGCTCGCGTCATCTCAAACGGCATAGACCTGCAACGCTATTCCAAGGCCCTCGCGCCGGAGACCCTCTACAAGAAGTTTGGTATCCGCCCCGGCGTGCCCATCTTCATGGTGGTGGGGCGTCTGGATAAGGACAAGAAAGCCGACTTGGTAATACGGGCCACAATGGTGGCGGCAGCCTCAACCGAACTCCAGACGGTCATCGTGGGCAAGGGCAAGGACCAAACCGAGTTTTGGGACCTCTCCAAGCGCCTCGGGGCCGAAGACAAGGTGGTCTTCACCGGCTACATACCCGACGACGACTTGGCTGCCCTCTACAATTTGGCAGACGTGTACGTCGGCCCAGGGACCGCAGAGCTGCAGGGTCTAGCTGTGATGGAGGCGATGGCCACGGGGCTGCCAATCCTTGCAGCGAACGCCGTGGCCCTGCCTGAGTTGGTGGAGGAGGATGTAAACGGCTATTTGTTCGAAGCTACCACGGAAGACCTTGCCCACAAGATGCTTCTCATGCTGGAACGCCGAGACGACTGGGAAGCCATGGGCCAGAACAGCCTAGCCCGCATGCAACGGCACGCCATGCCGTCAGTGTTGAGCGAGGTGGAGGAGTTGTACGCGGAGCTGGTGCCGGCTTACCTTGGCTCAAGCGGGAACCGTTGCTCTAGTGGGAACCGTTGGCGGTCTGCAAGGCAGGCGGAGTGATTACTTGGCAGGTGGAGCCAGTGGCGCGGCTTAGCCTCAGATCAAGTGTTGCCAATGGGCAATTGAGTGACCCTGCGAGCGCCGCATACCAAGCGTCGTAGCAGGTAGTTGGTGGAGACGGGGGAGGGTCGAACTCCCCGTCCAAAGGACACCCTGGGTGGATGTACTACAGGCTTATCCGGCGCTTTGGTTCTCGCCCTACTCAACTTCCGCCGGCAGAATTCGAGCGGGCCAGCCGGTGTCTCTTAGTCTGCCCCTTACCAGCGGAAGGGCAGAAGCACCCCGGATTTATGGCGCCCGTTACCCCGCATCCAGGGTTAGCGAGGGCGGACGTAGCTGCCTAGTTTAGGCAGCTAGTGCGAATTCACGTTCGCCAGTTATTTTTTTGCTGCCAGTTTAACGAGGTAACAGCACCTCGGCCTGCAATCGTCCAGTGCGCTCCTCTGTCGAACCCGCGCGTCCCCAGACACTATTATTCTCGCACAAGTAACCCTGTAAGGCTAGGCTTGGGTGCGCGAACTTCACATAAGATACTCACCGTGAGGCTTGTCGCACTGCCTGCCGCGCCTCTTGGTCTTTCTCCCGGTCTATGAGTGTGCGGCGCTTGTCATACTGCCTCTTGCCTTTAGCCAAGCCCACTTCCACTTTGGCGTAGTGCCCCTTGATATACATTCGCAGGGGTACGATGGTCAGTCCCTTCTCGCCCACCTCCGAAGCTAGGTGGTCGAGTTGGTCCTTATGCACCAGCAGCTTGCGAGGACGGGTGGGCTCGTGGTTGTAGATGCCGCCTTGAGGGTAAGGAGCGATGTTCGCGTTGTGCAGCCACAACTCGCCGTCATGCGGGCGGGCATATGCCTCCGCGATGTTGGCCCGGCCTGCGCGCAGCGATTTGATTTCGGTGCCCGTCAACACGATGCCGGCCTCCATCGATTCCATAATGTGGTAGTCGAAGCGGGCCTTACGGTTGGTGGCGATGGTTTTGCCACCTTCCGACTTGCCAGCATTGGACTTAGCGCTGCCTGCCATGGCTAGGACCTGCCGATCATTCCGTTTAGCATTTCGATTGCGCTTTCCAGTTGAGGGTCTCCCCTGCTGTCTTCAGGCACATCCACTGCGAAATCGGGTTCGATGCCCTCGCCCTCAATGAGAACGCCGTTGGGGGTGTACCAGCGAGCTATGGTGAAGTATACCCCGGAACCGTCGCTGAACTGGTGGAAGGAACTGACGCTGCCCTTGCCGAAGCTGGTGCCGCCTATCGTCGTTGCCCTCTCGTGGTCTTTGATGGCCCCGATGAAAACCTCACTGCCGCTGCCGCTGTACTCGTTCATCAGCACTACCATGGGTATCTCACTGGCGATCCCGCCGGGCCGGGCATGGAGCTCGACTCGCTGGCCGTTGCTATCGAGTTGATAGAGCACCAGCCCCCCGTCCAAAAACTGGTCGACCACCTTGACCGTGGCGTTCAGAAGGCCGCCGGGGTTGTTCCGCACGTCGACCACGAGCCCCTTGCTCTTGCGCCGGATGAAGGTGTCGATGGCCTCGGCGACCTCGTCCTCGGTATTGTTGGTAAAAGACGAGATGCGCAGGTGTCCGACGCCCCCCACTAAACTGCGGAACTTGACACTGCGTACGCGTATGTTGTCGCGCACGATGGTAATGGTGACCGGCTCGCCTCCATCTTGGTGCAGCACCAGCAGGTTGACGGGCGTGCCTGCCGGACCTCTCACCAAGGCAACCGCCTCTCCTAGGGAGAGGTCGTCGGTGCTCCGGCCATCAATAGAGAGAATGATGTCGCCAGGTCGGAGGCCCGCTGCCTCGGCAGGCGTGTCGGGCATGGGCGCGTGAATCATGATGCGCCCGTTGCGTGTTGAGACTTCGGCCCCTATCCCGGAGAAGCGTCCTGAAAAGTCATCTCGGGCAATGGCGAATTGATCGGGGTTCAGATAGGTGGCATGGGGGTCGTCCAAGGACTCCAGAATACCCTTTATAGCTCCAGCCTCGATGTCTCCCGAGTCCAACTCCTCCCGGTCGATGTGCCTTTCCTGCAGCACGTCCCACACCTCAGATACCTTGCCGAAGCTCGGAGGCAGGCCGGAATCCGAGACTGTCTCGGTCACCTCGCTGTCGTCGCCATAGGACTGTATAGCCCAGCTGACCAAGGCGACCAGCAACGCCACCACGGCGATGAATCCCAATGATGCGACCACGAGTTCCAGCCTGCGCACAGCGCCTCCAACAAAGGTGAGGGGACGTAGTCACATTTTAGCATGGGTCAGGTGGTACGATTCTTAGTCCCAAAGTGGTCCATGAGGCGCTTGGGGCACCCTCGCGTTGACACTCTGACGGCCCCCCGCTACGATTGGAGCCGATAGGTAGTAGATAGCGGCCGCAGGCAGGAGAGAGCAGTATATGGTCGGAATCAAGTCGTACGGAGTCCACATTCCTCGCTATCGTTTGGGGCGCGAGACCACTGGCTGGGGCAGTTCCACGGAGAGGACCATTGCCAACTTCGATGAAGACAGCGTCACCATGGCAGTATCCGCCGGGGTCAGTTGCCTAGCTGACATAAATCGCGATAGCGTCGACTCGCTGCTCTTCGCCACCACCACTCCTCCCTATGCGGAGAAGCAGTGCGCCTCCATTATCGCGACTGCTTTGGACCTAAGGCGTGACATCTCCACCGCGGACGTCACGGGCGTGCTTCGGGCGGGCACCACGGCTCTCCGAATGGCCATGGACTCCCTGAATGCAGGTTCGGCCAAGAGCGTGCTGGTGATAGCCTCCGACTCCCGCCAGGCGGCCCCGAGGGCTGATATAGAGCGCAACTTGGGCGACGGGGCCACTGCATTCCTGCTCACTGCCGACGAGGGCGCAGCTACGATTGAGGGGACCAACACCATCTCCGAGAACATGCTCGACATGTGGCGCTCCCCCGGCGACAGCTTCCTGCGGTCTTGGGAAGACCGCTTCATGATGGAAGAGGGCTTGGAGCGCATCTTGGTAGAGGCGGCCCAGAGCTTCATGGAGAAGCACAGCCTCACTCCCCAGAGCTTCTCCAAGGTCGCGTTCCACTCTCCCGATGGAAGGCGTCATATCGCATTGGGCCGTCGTATGGGATTCGCAGAGGGCCAGATACAGGACCCCCTGTACGGCCAGATTGGGAATACCGGTACTGCCTTCCCCCTGATGCTGTTGGCTGGAGCCTTGGAGGATGCCGACGAAGGTGACCTGCTGCTGGTAATCGGCTACGGCGACGGCTCCGACGGCCTGTCGGTGAGAGCTGCTAGTGGCATTTCCGCCCTGAAAGAACGCCAGTTGGTGAAGCGAGGGCTGGAAGTCAAGACGGTACTGAACAACTACGAGGTATACGCCCGCTGGCGCAATGTTTGGGTCTCAGATGCAGCCGCTAGGCGCCCGGCTGCCCAGTCGCCGTCGGTCACCGCCATGTGGCGCGAGAACGAGCAGAACATGCGTCTGCACGGGGCCCGTTGCACCAGCTGTAATACCATCCAGTACCCGCCGCAGCGCATCTGCACTATTTGCCAAGCTCGTGACCAAAGCGAGCCGGTGCGGTTGTCGGACCGCAAGGGCACGGTGTTCACTTACTCCATGGACTACCTAGCGGGGTCCACAGATGTGCCGTTGGTAATCACCGTAGTAAACTTCGAAGGCGGTGGTCGGATGCTCTGCATGATGACCGACCGCGAACTGGACGAGATAGCTATCGACATGCCGGTGGGCATGAGCTTTCGCAAGCTGAGAGTGGTCAACGGCATCAGTAACTACTATTGGAAGTCTGTCCCGGTCCGGAACTAGAGCGTACCGCCGTGTACCACGGGCCATTAACATAACGACAGGGGGTTTAGGGAGATGCAGGGAATTAAGGACAGGGTTGCGGTTATTGGTATGGGATGCAGCAGGTTCGGCGAGCGCTGGGACGCTGGCGTATCCGACCTGATGGTAGAGGCCGCCTATGAGGCCTACGAGGATGCCGGAATCGACCCCAAGGACATTCAGGCCGCTTGGTTGGGAACAGTGGGAAGCTTCCGCACTGGTCAGCCTCTGGCCCAAGCTCTCAAGCTGGACTACCTGCCTATCACGCGGGTGGAAAACGCTTGCGCCACTGCTACCGACGCCTTCCGCAATGCCTGCTATGCGGTAGCCGCGGGCATCTACGACATCGTGCTTGCCCTAGGTGTGGAGAAGCTGAAGGACTCCGGTTTCTCCGGCTTGGCCAGCTACGAGGCTCCGGGCAGCGATGTCGCTCCACCCGTGCCACCTCCCTCCCAGTTTGCCTTGGCCGCCACACGGTACTTCCACCACTACGGAATCCCCTACGAAGAAGGGAAGAAGGTGCTGGCGCAGATTGCCTCCAAGAACCACCACAACGGCACCATGAACAGCAAGGCCCACTTCCAGCGTGAAGTGTCGGTGGACCAGATAATGAACGCCCCGATGATCGCATGGCCCTTGGGTCTCTACGACTGCTGTGGCGTCAGCGACGGCAGCGCCGCCGCCATCATCACCACTCCTGAGATCGCCAAGAGCTTCCGCCAGGACTACATGCTGGTGAAGGGTCTCGGCTTAGCCGTGGGGGCTTTCGGTATGCTGCGAGAGGACTGGGACTTCACCTCCTTCCCAGAGAACGTTCGCGCAGCCCAAGCTGCCTACCAAGAGGCAGGCATCACAAACCCGCGCCAGGAAATCGACCTCGCCAGCGTCCATGACTGCTTCACCATCACCGAGCTAATTATCATGGAGGACTTGGGGTTCAGTCCCCAAGGCCGTGCCCGCGAAGACATTGAGGCTGGGGCCTTCACCTTGGAAGGCGACCTGCCGGTAAACACCGACGGTGGCCTCAAGTGCTTTGGCCACCCCATCGGGGCCAGCGGCATTCGCATGATTTACGAAGTGTACAAGCAGTTGCAGGGCAAGGCAGGCGACCGCCAGTTGCAGAAGGCTGACATAGGCTTGACCCACAATCTCGGCGGGCGTCCCGGCTCCTTCACCGGGTCGGTTTCGATTTTCGGCCGCGCCAACTGAGCAACCGGCCTCATAGGTGAGAAAAAGAGAGGGCAGGCATATCGAGCCTGCCCTCTCGATTATTAAGAGCTCACCCCTTCTAGGCTCTCGTGTAGGAGGGCTTCCCTGAATTCACCTCAACACACGTTATGTCGAGTCCCCGAACCAAAAGCGCCCATGGCACAACATAACAATTATTGTGCGAACCACCGCATGAGGGCCTGCGACACCCTGCTCTCCTCGCTCACCACGAGGGCCTCGTTCTCCCCTCACCACCTGAGGGCCTTGTTCTCCGCGTTCACCCTGAAGACCTTGTTCTCCTTGCTCACCACGAGAACCGACACTCCCACGTTCACCCTGAGGGCCTTGTCCTCCCTGCTCGCCACGAGCACCGACGCCTTGTTCTCCGCGTTCGTCCTGAAGACCTTGCTCCCCACGTTCACCCTTGGGGACCTGGGATGCCCTGTTCACCCATCGGCCCCGTACACCCAATCAACACCACTAACATAGCGACAATCAACACGATCCGAAATGCAGACAAAGGAACCCTCCTTGCAAGCGAGGTTCGAGGTGGTGACGCACCGCGCAACGGGTGACCGGCAAGAGGGCATGATGCCTCTCCCCTCGTGGGTTGCTCGCAAGGGGATCACGAGGAGCATGGTATCGGCCCGCACCTCGATGCGCAATACTAATACCAGAGTGAGCCACCGAGCTGGGACTCAATGGCTCACTTGCTTGAGGAGGGTGAAAATGCCATCCGAGAGTGTCAACGACGGCAACGGCAGCTGGTTTACCTCTACAGCCATGAAGCCATCGATAACCAATACATTGACGAGCAGGCGAGGGCGGTCAAAGCTAGACAGTTGGAGATAGAGCAGGACTTGGATGAGCTACTCAAACAACGGGACTCGAAGGTCGACGCCCAACTCTTAGCTTCCCATCTGCGAGAGTTCTGCAGCTATGTTGAGGACTGGTTAGATGAAGCCACCTTTGAGCAGAAACGACAGGTCCTTCGAGTGCTTCAGGTCGAAGTGGAGGTCGACCGAGACTACCTGACCATCAAGGGTCTGCTGGGTGCATCGCTAAATCTGACAGATATAATTACCACTGAACGAACATGGGCATGACGACGTGGACGTAGTCGTCGGTGGTGGTGGGCCTGAACACGCCGGGGCTGGAGGGTGAGGTGGCTTCCAAAGCCACCTTCCCGCGTTCCAGCACACCGAGAACGTCGAGCAGGTACCGGTTGCTGAACGCGATCTTGGCCTCGTCGCCTTCAATCTCCGTGTCAATTTCGTCGGTGTGCTCGCCTACCTCTTCTGCCCTAGCGGAGATGATTATCTTGCCCGAGCCTCCATCGGTGCCGGGGACTACCTGAAGGCGGATGATGCCGCTGCCGTCGCGGGCAAATATGGAGGCAGTCCGGGCAGCCCTCTGGAACTCTTGCAGGTCAAAGACGGCCCTAGTCTGGTAGCTCTGGGGTATTAGTTGTCCGTAATTCGGGAAAACGCCTTGAATTAGTTGAGACACCACCTCAATGTTTTTCAATTGGAAGAGGGCCTGTCCCTTGGCCGGAGACATCATCATCTCCACCGGCTCGTCTTGGTCGCCAAGGAACCGGCTGATCTCTTGCAACGTCTTGGCTGGGATGATGACGCTGGCTGGCTCTGCCACAGGCTCCACCAGCTTTTCCTTATGCACCGCCAGCCTGAAGCCGTCGGCAGCTGCCATGGTGAAGTCATCCCCTTCCATCTCCAGCTTCACGCCAGTGAGAACAGGACGCGATTCTTCGGTGGCTGCGGCGAAGGCCACTTGGGCGATGGCAGTGCGCAGTTTGCGCACATCCAACTTAGCAGCGAGTCCTTCTTCCACAGTGGGTATGGGAGGGAACTCCTCGGCATCAGTGCCGTTGATGGTGGCCTGCGAGCGGGCGCAGGAGAGCTCCACCGCTTTGGGACGCTGGGTGACGTTGAGGTCGATGCGCTCTGCTGGAAGGGAGTCTACGAAGTCGCTCAGCAGCCGAGCGGGTACCGTGATGGACCCCTCCTCTTCCACCATCGCCCCCACCCAAGTGGTGATGCCAATTTCCAGGTTGGTGGCGGAGAGCTTGAGCATGGAACGGTCCGTGGACAGCAGCACATTTTGGGTGATGGGCAGGGTGCTCCTTGTAGCTACGGCACGGCCGACAATGCCCAAGCCACGCTTAAGGTTCTCCTGAAGACACGACAGCCTCATGGCACCCCTCCCAGACAGTGGGCTGTAGTATATGGGCGAGCCCCCAGAGCGTCAACGGAAGCGACCGGCCATCTCAGGCTTGCAGCCCATCCCCAGATGAGTATCCGTCAGGGTGTAGACGTGAAGGTGCCAAACATCGTTATGTTATGTGCTGGGAAGGTGCAAACGAACTGGTAAGTCCCTGCAGGGGGCACCTCGAAAGCTACTCTACCGGTTGTCTCCGGCTCCAGCAGACCTGTTTGAATGAAAACCCTCGGGTCGTCCGGGGCTACCCAATGATTGTCCGCACCAGCCGCCACCCCGTCGGCGGTCACATCGTCTTTGGTCCCATTCTCCACCAAGACCCAGTTATGCTGCTGGGCTTGAGAGATGTTGCGGAACCTGACGGTGACCTCTTGACCGGCAGGGGCCGACATCTCCTCCTTGTCGTACTCCAAGTTTTCGCCCTTGACTGAGATATCGAGCAGCAGCCCATCGGCTGGAGCACTTGGCTGAGACTCCGCTGTGTCAGAGGCAGCCGTTGGGGTCGGGGCTGAGGTCGCACCGGCTGAACCTGAGGAACCACCACAACCGGCGAGGGTGAGAGCGGCGACGGCAAGAAGGGCTGCGACGAGGGGTACCACCTTAAACAAGACACTCTCCTGCGGGACTAGGTGTTACACCTACTATAAGCCCACAAGAGAGTGTCTTCAAACCCTCGCTACCAGAAGCCCGGAGGGATGGGCAACGGACAGGTACCGGCTACACGCAGTGCATTAGCTGGCCCGCTTGACCTCCAGCGTCTCGCCAGGAGCGAGCGCTACCCGCCGGACGTTGATACCGAGTTTGAGGATCCAGTACCCCAGGGTAGCCTTGCTCACTCCCAATTCCGATGCAGTCGCCGACAGACCCAACTCGTTGACCTTCTCGGGAACAAGCCTCTCCAAGGGCCTCTGGTACTTATCCTCAACCTCTCGCATCAGTCGCGTTTTTCGCGCCACTTTCATACCTCCTCTGTTTCTCAGGTCTACATTATCAGCTTGTTCTAAAGGGTGTCAATGAGTTCTGTCACCTTTTTGAAATCTTTTTCGAACAGCGGTCAACATCGTCCACATTTCGAATTTTATCTTAAGTCCCTCTACTTTCCGTAAAGAACAGACGATTGTAAACATCAAGGGGCAGTGTAGAACATAGAAGGTACTAGCGTCTTTTGGCCTGCCGACGGGGTTTGGGGGTTATCCGATGAGGTGAAGTCCCAGTTCGGTGAGCGCAGTGACTACACCCCCGGCGATGATAGCCCCTAAGGCTATACACAGCAGAGCGGGCCGGAAAGGTATCTCGAAGACCCACGCCGCCAAAGAACCGGACCAGACGCCCGTAAAAGGTAATGGCACGGCCACCAGCAAGACCAAAGCGATGTTGCGGTGACGGCTGAAGCGATCGCCTTGCAGTCGCCGCAACCTCTCGCTGCGCCACGAGATCAAGCGGCCGACGGGGTTGGGAAAGGAAACAAGGTAACTGCCGATGCGGGGTAACGCCACCAGCCAGAAAAAGGCTGGGACCAAGTTGCCAACCACGGCGAGGGGTAGGACCCAGTGCCAGTCCAGCCCGTAGGTCTCGATGCCCAAGGGTATGGCCGCCCGTAGCTCGCCTATGGGCGTCATACTTATCAAGAAGGTGAAAAGGTAATCCATCTACGCTGCATTCCCCCGGCGCCCAGCCTCCGGCCCATGTCGGAGACTACACCATATTGGGTCCTGTTTCACGGGAGGTAGCGGTATCCATCAAGCCCAGGTTCCCGTCGTCCTAGAAGGACAAACACACCTTCGTGGTAGACTTACTACCTTATGCATCCCGAGAATCGGTATCTGCGCATGGCTAGATCGATATGCAGCTAGGTAAGGTACCCCATCAGCTATTGGGGGAGTTTCTTCGCGCCATCGTCAGCCCAGATCCAAGTGTACTGGTGGGGCCTCAAGTGGGTGTCGACGCGGCGGTCCTAGACCTGGAAGGCCAGCTTCTGGTGGCCTCGAGTGACCCTATTACATTTCCCAACGACCTGCCTGGGTGGTATGCAGTGCAGGTCAACGCCAACGATGTAGCCGCCATGGGAGCCACCCCGCGTTGGTTCCTCTCCACTATTCTGTTACCCGCCGGTACACTCCCTGAAACTGCAACTGAGGTCTTCAATCAGGTATTGCACGCCTGTCAAGGGCTAAATGTAGCTTTGGTGGGAGGTCATACCGAGGTCACTCAGGGTATCGAACACATATTCGTAGCTGGTTGCATGCTGGGGACAGTCGACCGTGACAGGCTGGTAACAACCAGTGGTGCACAGCCAGGCGATAGTGTACTGGCCACCAAGGGGATCGCCATCGAGGGCACCGCGCTACTAGGCAGAGACTTCTCACCGCAGCTCATTACCGCAGGGGTCGACGCCATTACCCTCCAGCATGCAAGGGGCCTCCTAGACACCCTCGGTATCAGTGTAGTGCATGATTGTTCAGTAGTAAGGCATGCAGCGCGTGTGCACTGCATGCACGATGTGACTGAGGGAGGTCTGGCTACCGCCTTGTATGAAGTGGCGCAGGCAGCAGGGGTTGGTGTGGTAATCGAGGAAGGGTCTGTACCCGTATTACCTCAGTGCGCCGACATCTGCCAAGCCATCGGCCTCGACCCCTTCGGTCTGTTGTCCTCCGGCTGTCTGCTCGTTACCCTTCCGCCCGAAGACGTGCCCGCCGCGTTATCCGCCTTGGAGGCGGAGGGGATCGATGCCTACGAGATCGGCCACGTAACCGAGCCGGAGGAGGGCGTCAAAATGATCGGCGATAGCCACGAGCCTGAAGACCTGCCAGTCTTCACCCGCGACGAACTCGCGCGGTTCATTGAGGAGATCTCGGCTTAGAAGTAGGACAGCCCATCAATTGGGGTCCGGTCCTAGGCACTGGGCCGCGGCGGGCGGCTACCTCCGAAGAACGGGCCACTCTACCCCAGCCCGGGCACCCTAGTTTTTATCATTCGGCCCTTGCCAGCGGTAGCATTTCCGCCTCGCTGCAAACCTCAAACGTCCGACCTGGAAGTTATGTAGACCATCCGCGGGCGTGGGTGTCTCTCTCTTTTGCAACGAGCGAATACGACCGCTGCGTACCGTGGAATGAGGGTGAAGGAAGTAGTGAGCCAGAGGGGTGAATCGAGAGAGTATGGGGGGGTGGGGGGTGATCAGCGCGACAGTGTGAGTCAGCTGGGGTCGGCTTGAGTTGCTCGGCAAGGGCGTAAACCGCGTTGGCGAACCAAGACATCCACAGCAGGTTCTTGGTTACTGGGTTGTCAGGGTACTGTTTGCGGCTCGACGGCAAGCCCCAGCACCCAGCGCAGTGAGAACTGAAAGAAGGGGAGATTTATCTGGGCGCCCATGCGATAATCTGTGGCGCTCCCGTGCGGTCTGATTGTCCACATTGTTTCGCCTCCGCCCCATCTCAAGACGCTCCCCTAGCAGCTCATACTTATCCCTCCAGCACCACTCGCAACTGGTCCGGCGTTATGTTGCCTCCGGAAACAACAACGGCGACCCGCTTCCCTTGCAGTTGGTCGGCCAGCTTGATAACGCCTGCCGTAGCCGCCGCGCCAGCGCCCTCCGCCAAGGTATGCGCCTTTTCCAAAAGGACACGAATGGCGTCGTCAATCTCATCGTCGCTGACTAGGATGAAGTCGTCCAGCAGCTCCCGCAGGATGGACTGGGTGAGTTCGTACGCCGTGGCAGTGGCTAGACCCTCGGCACGGGTTCTCATGGACGCGTCGACGATTCGGCGTTCCTTCCACGACAGGTAGCCAGCTGGGGCCTGCGCTGACTGGACGGCTATCACCTTAGCATCCGGCGCGATGGCCTTGGCCACGATGCAGGCCCCCGACGCGCCACTGCCCCCGCCCAGAGGCACTAGGATGACGTCTACATCAGGCCAGTCCTCAATGATCTCCAAGCTGGCCGTGCCTACGCCAGCCACGAGCCGGGGCTCGTTGGCGGGATGGACGTACAGGTAGCCTTCTTCTTGAGACAAGCGCTCGGAGTGGGCCCGAGCCTCGTCGAATTCGCGGCCGTGGAACACGACTTCGGCCCCCAAGTTGCGCATGGACTCAACCTTCAGGGGGTTGGCCCCTTCAGGCAGGCAGATGACTGCCTTCGCCCCGAACATCGAGCAGGCGTAAGCAATGGACTGCCCATGGTTCCCGCTGGACGCGGTGACTAGGCCCCGGCGTCTTTCATCGTCGCTCAGCTGCGACAGCAAGTTGACTCCTCCGCGCACTTTGAAGGCCCCCAAGGCATGATGGTTCTCGTGCTTGAGGCGTACCTCGCACCCCAAAAGCTTACTGAGAGCTGCGTAGTGGTGTAGTGGTGTGCGAGGCACGTAGGGCGCGATACGTTTGCGGGCCGCCAACACATCCTTGAAGGTAGGGGAGGGAGGAATCTCTGCCATCTTATGTAAGCTCCTTGGGTAAGTTGCGTCGGTACTAAAGTCACAGCATTATCAGCCGCCCAGCGGGAAGGCCACAAATAGCAACGGGGCCCCTGATGATTCAGGGGCCCCGTTATTGTACCTAAACCTTATGCGGTTGGGTGAAGCCTAGTCGTCAAGCTTGGGATGTACGGGTATCACACCAGGCAGATACCACTCTTCCCAGCTCCGGTCCACCTTACTCTGGAAGTACTTGTGATCTTCCTCGTTGAAGTGGGCAAACCGACCTTGGCGCTCCAAGTACTCACGCACGGGCTTGCGCTTCTTCATGCCCTTGGCGATGGCGCGGGACGGGCCGTTCAGGATGAGCTCGCCGTCGATGATCTCGTAGAGCACCCATAGACCGGTCTCGATGGCGAGCATGCCCAACTCGTGGGAGTACTTGGGGTCGTAGTCCCAGCCTTTGGGACAGGGGTCGATGCTGTGGATAAAGGTCGGCCCACCGATGGTCAGGGCGCGCCTCATCTTATTGGTCATGTCCAAGCCGTAGGAACCACAGGCCGTGGCCACGTAGCGGCACTCGGGGTGACCAGTGGCCAGCATGGGAGCGGTGTTCTTCTTCCAGCGCCGGTTCATGATGTGCTTGGTCTTGCCCGGCGGGCTGAAGGTGGAGTTGGCACCCCATGGCGAACTGCCCGACACTTGGATGTCGGTGTTGGCGTAGGACTCGTTGTCATACATGAGGATGAGCATGTTGTACTCGGTGAGCGTAAGAGCGGCCGATATAGCGGACAGACCCATGTCAGCCCCGCCGCCATCGCCACAGAAAGCGATGACGTTTATGGGCTCATCCTTGATCTTGCCCTTGCGCATGAGGGCCTTCAGACCAGCGGCCGTACCGGTGGCAGCCGAGCCTGAGGAACCCAGCTGCGTATGCATCCATGGCACAACCCAAGGCGTGCTGTAGTAGGTGGTGTTGGCCACGTACATGCAGCCAGTGCTACCCACCACGATGGTCCGAGGGCCGGCCGCCTTGATCATGAGGCGCATCACCAACGCCGATTCGCAACCCTGACAGGTGCGGTGGCCCGAGGTGAACAACTCTTGGACAGGGATGTTCTTTACCCCTTTGACTTGGGGCAGCTCTACTAACGTCGTCATCACTTACCTCCTTACGCCTATCCACTCGGTCTGCTGGTTCATGTTGCCACTGGCCAAGCCCTGTTGGACCAGCTCGATCATCTCGACGACATCGCCTTGATGAATCTCCCGTCCGCCCAGCCCGCAAATGAAGGGGAAGAGCATCGGCCTATTATCAACTGGGTAGAGGGCTGACCGCACCTCGTTGAACAAGACCCCTGAGTTGCCAGGGGAGCCATAGGAGTAGTCCCTGTCAATCACCGCCACTGCTTTGAAGCGGGACAGGGCTGCCCGGATCTCCTCTGTAGCGAAGGGTCGGAACCATTTTAGTCTGATGAACCCGATTTTGATACCCCTGTCACGGGCGCGTCGCACGGCTACCCGCAACGGCAGCGACATGGTGCCCAAGCCGATGAAGCAGATATCGGCGTCCTCGGTCATGTATTCCTCGAACCAAGGGCTCTCGGTGCCACGGCCGAAGATGCGCTTGAACTCCTCATGAGTCTCCTCGATGACGCCCTTGGCCCGCTTCATGGCCTCGTCGGTCTGCTTCCGCATCTCCATGAGCCAGTCTTCATTTACCTGCGGCGCTATGGTGATGGGGTTATCGGGGTGAAGGACAAGTTTGCCGCGGTCATACTGGGGCAGGAATTCGTCGACCATGCTCTGAGGCGGCACCCTTACCAGCGACTGAGAGTGAGTAAGGAACGCACCGTCGCAGCTGATAGCGCAGGGGAGGAACACCCTAGAGTCCTCGGCAATCCGCCAAGCCATCATGCAGGTGTCGTAGGCCTCTTGGGGCGTGGCCACCCAGTTGAGGAGCCAGCCAAGGTCTCGCACTGCGAGGGCGTCGTTATGTTCGGTGCCGAAAGCTCCTGGGTCGTCCAAGGCTCGGTTGCCTACCATAGCCACCACCGGCAGGCGCAGGCCTGCGGTTACCGTGATGGCTTCGAAGGCGTAGAACCAACCCACGCCGCTGGAGCCCACGAAGGTGCGGGCGCCGACGGCGCTGGCGTGCTTCACGATCTCGAACTGGGAGTGCTCGCTCTCGGCGACGATGAACTCGCAATCGAAGTCGCCGTTAGCGATGAGACGCGACACGTACTGCATCACTGTGTCGTAGGGACGTATGGGATAAGCGGTGATGGTATCGACGTCGGCCATTGAGCAGGCGATGGCGATGGCCTCGCTGCCGCTTATCAGCTCCTCACGTTCTTGCTGTTGGATAGCAGGACTAGTCGTCACTGGCCACCTCCTCCATCTCTGCGATGTCCTCTGCATATTGGCTGGGATGATGGAAGCCGTGGGACCGGCTGGTGGCCTTGGCCTTGTCCACCAAAGCAGTCATCCACTCCCGGTAGCCCTCTTTATCCCGGTTCCAGTGCTCCCACTGGCCGGAGTTGTCGTTGAACTCGGACTCGTTGACCATGGTCACACAGTCGGGGACGGGGCAAACATCGTCGCACACGCCGCAACCGCAGCACGCTTCCATGTTGGCGTCGTACAGACCGTCGGGGGTCACGTCGAAGCAGCTGTCAGGGCAGTGCAGCCAGCAGAGGGTGCACTTGATGCAGGTATCGAAGTTGACCACTGGCCTCATGGACCGGGTGCTGAACTTCTTGAACAGCTGGTTCCGATCTGGCTCGTAGCCAGCGCCGCCCAGCTGGTTGTGCTCAGGGTCGAACTCGCCGACAGACTCGGCCCCACGGAAGCCGGTGCCTTGGCCGTGACCCTGCACTACCAAAGCCTCTTCCATCTGGGTCCAGCCGGGCAGGGTGAAACTGTAAGGCGTCTCCGGGTTGCCTTGGCCCGGCTCCACCACGCGGGTCTCGGTCCGCTCGTAGGCCTTGCGGGCCGAGGCGACCTTCAGGTCGTCGTTCCACTGGTCGCGTATTACGGCCTCCATGGTCTCAATGCTCACCAGCTGGGGGCAAACCTTGACCAGTGCGCCCAAGACCCGCACTTCGGTGTGGTCTTCCTTGTACACCCACAGTCCGGAGAAGCTGACGCTGCCACGTATCACGCCTAGGTTGTAGGGCTCCGCGCGGGTGTGGATGTCCTGGACAAGGTCGGTGCGTCCCTGCATCGAGGTCACCAGCACAGTGCCCCCTGCCTTGGTGGGACGGTTGATGGGCTGCAGACCGTACCAAGCCCAAGACTCCACGCCCTTGCACAGCGTGTCGTCTACGGCGATGGTCACGTCCACGTCCTTGGGTTCATACTGGGCCAGATGCTCTTCCAACTCTAGCTCGTCGTCGGCTACGACGGCGAACTGCTTGGCAGGGATGCCGTTACGCTCGGGGGAGTCTCCGTATCGTCCGAACGCCGTGCCCACCTTGCCTTCCTTAGCGGCGGCGAACACTATTGCTCGCGTGATACGCTGGGCTAGGGTCTTCTGGAAGATCCCACGGTAGACCACTTCCACAGCAACTCGGGTCATGCCATGCCTCCTATCTGAAATCTGTGTCTTCTCAATCTACCAATAACCCGGGAGCAATCCCGGGGCAACTCATGCAGCGCTCTCCACCTCCGTATTACTGGTTTCGATGACGGTTATGTGGTGCTCCATGGCCTTGCGCGCCCCCTCGCAGTCTTGGGAGCGCACCAATTCCAGCATCGCCCGATGCGACGTTAAGGAGCGCTGCGCACGTCCTGCCGTCTGCAGCGACCGGTCCCTAGACTGGTGCAGGGTGTCGGCCACAGCCATCACCACCTTGATGAGGGCTGCATTGTAGGTAGCCTTGGCTAGGGCAAAATGGAAAGCGGTATCCCCTGCTACGCCGCTCTCACCCCGATCGATTTGTTCCCGCTGTTCGTCCAAGGCCGCTTCCATGTGGCAGATGTCCTCTTCGCTCACCCTCTCTGCGGCTAGAGCAGCGATGCCGGGCTCCAAAATGCGTCGCATCTCGAATACGTCCTGTACCGTGTGCTGCGAGTCCGCGAAACAGGAGGCGATGACTGCGGCCATGGCATCGAACTGGCCCGTGTTGATGAAAGTACCCGCGCCGGGGCGGCTGGCCACCATCCCCTGAAGCTCCAAGGCCCGCATCGCCTCGCGCAAGGAGCTCCGGCTAACCTGCAGCTGCTCCGCCATCTCCCGCTCGGAGGGCAGGCGGTCGCCATGCTTCAAGCTGCCGTCGCGCACCAAGTCGCGTATCTGCTCCACAATATCTTCATGGAGGCGCCGCCTCTTGATAACCTTCAACTGCTCTTCCAGTGCCAGTCCCTCACTTCCAAAACAGGCCCAGTGGCCTGTTGGTCAGACCAATTTAATTACAGGTACACGTATTGTCAAGAGGGAAACGGTAGTTGAGCTAAAGGCTGCATGGAATGGCTTTCCAACATCAGCGGTGATGCATATATAAGTAGCAGTTATGATAAAGCATCATGAGGACGACAATCTCCCTTGACGACCAACTTGCCGAGCAGGTGCGCCGGGAGGCCGTTCATCGAAGGGTTCCTCACTGGAAATCAAGATTTATCTGTTAAGCTCGCCCTGAGCGTCGTCCAACAATTGTGGACAGGGTCTACCGCCACTCCCCGTAAATGGGCTGAATGTGGCCAAGGCGTATTTCGGGTGGGCCACTCCGCTGCGTCCGCTGCCCTTGTGAATGTCGAGGTCGTAGGCGGCCACGAGTCCCACGGCACAGACTTCGATGGGACTGCGAGCCACCTCCCCTGGCGCTAACTGGCCGAGACGACGGGCCTTAGCCCTGCAGCATTCGCCAAAGCCAAGCAAAGCCACCGCCGAAGAAGAGCAACGTCAGCACCCCGGGGTTGTCGTGCCCAGGCCATGCCAGGAATGGAGCGATCGCAGCCCCCAAGACCGTCCACAACATGACCCAAACGAAAGCTACGATCGCCCCGGCAACGATAGGCTGAATGACGAAATTCATATCTGGTCTCCTTCTTCAGCGTCGGTTACCAAAGAGTAACCAACGCAGGCAAATCCCTTGATTAGGAATCAGTGAAGAAGACCGGGGATCACTCCAACTGTGGTGTTAATCCGGGCGTGAACGCCCCCGTCAGCACTCGCTCGGGGGCTGGTGACTCATATTCCGGAAAATGGCCGGTCGACAGCGCAAGTACCGAAGGGGCCGGTGTCCACAACGCACGCCACATCCGCATCAAATCAGCAGTCTTGGGAAACAAATCGCAAGCGATGGGCCACAGCGCCGCCCTTGATTTCCAAAGGCAGTCGATAAAGCACAGCATTAAGAAGAGCGCGATGAAGAGCAGGAAGGCGCCCTGGGCAAGGCCCACCATCACTAGAGCGTTCAACAGCCCATCTGCGGCTAGTTCGGCCCCTGGTAGACCGCCCGTAGTGGCCACAACAGCTAGGAGGACAAAAGCCAGAATCACCCCTAAAGGCAGCGTAACTAACATCGCGAAGACGCCCGACGGCACCTTCTGCCCGAAAAGGGCCTTCTTCCTTCTGTCCATTAGCGGAAACATCACCTCTGAGTATATCACTGAAAGAATGGCTACCATCTCCGGCAGCGGCGAGCTCATCACCATTGACACAACCAGCACACCCGTTCTATCATAACCATAGAGCGCGCAGGGGACCGACCCCTAGAGGTCACCCCTGCGCGTCGTTTTTTGCCCAAAATCTCCCAAGGAGGCAACCCATGAAAACCCAGCCAGCCAACCCTCATCCCACCCCCACAGACCACTTCACAAATTTCACAGAAATCAACTACGGAAAAACGCGCAACAGCTACGACCAGTGTGAAGTGCCTCCCGCTACTCACCTCCGTTCGTCCTGCCGAAGTCGAAGAACCCCCTCTGCTCGCCAGTCCGGTTCGCCCGAATGGATGGAAATGGGCCGAAATGACCCGCATTTCCAGTTTTTCCGCCCCTGAATCAGAAGCCCTGTCTCAACTATAGATAAGGAACACACCATGACACTGACCCAGATCCGCAACCGCATCCACGCCCTCCAGCGCCGCTTCGGCCTGCCCCTCGCCATCATCCGCCTACGCCCCTACGCCACCCAGTTCTGCCACCAGTGGGCCGCGGCCCAAGACAGGAAGGAACCCCTCCCCGAGACCCCCGTCTTCATCAGGAAGCTAGCCGATTCCGGCTTCCATCTCACCACCTTCATGTACCTCCACCACCGCCTCGAAAGACACCGCGAGAACAACACCTGCCCCCAACCCAGCAGCATCGTTGCTGCCTTGGTTCCCGGCCCCTCAGCTCGCAAGATCATCGACGCCGTCTTCCAGTGGGACCCGGCTCTCGCCCTTTCCCAGACACGCCTCCCTGCAACCCCTCTCAGTTCACCCATGCTCTGCTTCAGCCCGCCACCCCGCTCTACCCAAAGGGCAGCAGCCTGACCCGGGGTTCTACCTCCTGCCAACGGCCCTTTGAGGGCCCGCCCTCAGTTGACGCCCAAAGAGCCACAGCTTAGAATCAAAGTACGGCAAGTTACGGGGAAGTCCCCTAAGTCCTGCTCCAAGTACCCAGGGGACGGGCGCAATTCCCCGCCTCGAGGCGTAGCTAGGCCGTTCCCCAAGTGCCCGCTCGGACCCCGGTCCGATTGATTCCGGGGGAAGCTTGACGCCAGGAGGCAGTGATGCATTTGAGAGTTGTTTGGGGAAAGATTCGCAGGGGTCGGTGGGACGAGTACAAGCAGTGGTACATGGACAGCGTGATCCCTGCCACCGAGAATGCCGCAGGTTTGCGGGGCCGGCGCCTGTCCCGCAGCGTGGACGACCCCGACGAGGGAATCTCCGTAACCTTTTGGAACACCGAGGCCGACATGCAGGCCTACGAGCACAGCGAGAAGCGCCAAGAGATTTCCCGCTCGGCTGAGCACCTCTACGCTGGCGAGTACTGGATTCGCCACTTCGAGGTCGAGTACTCCGACGACAAGTAGGCTACCTGCCAAGCAGGCTTCTAGCCAAGCAGCTTCTTAGGAGGGCGTAACTTGCCCGATTCGCCCGAATCAGCAGTTCCACAGAACGTTGAGTTAGCGGAGAAATCGGTCCGCATCCTTTGGGACGACGGTCACCAAAGCGTCTACCCCCACCGGTTTCTCCGTTTGGCCTGCCCCTGTGCCAGTTGCATCGACGAGATGACTCGCCAGGCGCGCTTGGATCCGTCCATGGTGTCGGAAGAAGTGCGGGCCGACGATTACATGCCTATAGGCAGCTACGCCCTCCAATTCCTCTTCACCGATGCCCACTATACGGGCATCTACACCTTCGAGCTTCTACGAGAGCTCTGCACCTGCCGCCAGTGCTGGGAGAGCCGGGCATAGGTCGCTCCGCTCTACCGGCAAAGGCTCCCAACTCTCGACCATCGCCCGTATCCGCCATCCCCTGAGACAGGCAAAGGCCCTCGCTGTAATCGTGTGCCGCCCCGCCATCCTCTGAGCAAGGCCCCTAGTGTAATCAGGCGCCCATCGTCATTCCCGCGGCGGGAGACCGCGGCATAACCGCGGATCTCGGATACCACATCTGCTGCATTACAACACCACTATATTGATATTTCCTTTATCTTTAAATGTCTATCCCATTGTATTCCAATACTAATCTATTTCCATATTATTGCACCGGGATTTGCATCGACGTAGCTACGAGCCAGCTTTGCTTTAGTCTAGGCGTTCGCGCCAGAGTTTTTGCTTCTTGTGCCATGCTCATAGTGTGTGCTCGAGTTGCAGGTTGGGATGGGGTCCCCATCCTCATCTCCGGACCTAGTCAGGGCAAGCTGCCAAGATGGGGTTGGCCCAGCCTGTATGCAGGCTAGCGCGCAAGGCCGACTCCGGTCAACGGACGGGTGTCAGGGTGGAGGCTCGCTACGCGAAGGTCTCCGGGGGCGGGAATCCACGGCCTGGACTAGGCGGGCCTTCCGAAGAAGTCATCCACAGCGCTCTATGATGGGATCCGGGCATGGGCAACTCCTCAGATAACCCCATCCTGCTCCAAGGCCGCGATCTCCTCGTCGGAGCAGCCCAATAGTTCCGACAACACCTGGTGGGTGTGCTGGCCCAAGGTCGGGGCTGGCTCGAACCTCTCCTCTTGTCCCAGCTTTATCGGATTGCCAGGCATCTCGTATCGCCCAACAACGGGATGGTCTGCCTGCACCACCATGTTGCGATGAAGCACTTGGGGATCGCGCAGGGCTTGTCCAACGTCATTTATCGGGGCAATAGGTAGCGACTCCCCCATCAAGTCCATCCACTCATCGGCGGTCTTCGTGGAAAAGCCTTGCTGCAACACCTCCCGTAGCTCCGGCCAGTGAAGCCGACGTGCTGGCATGGTCACAAACCGCTGGTCTTCCAGCAGCACCTCCATACCGGGCACGTTTGCTGCTAGCGCTTCCGCCAGCACCTCGTAAAACTTCTGGGTGGCGCAATGCACCTGCAGATAGCGGCCGTCCTTGCTGAGGAACGCGCCATTGGGCAGGTTGGCCGATTGAGTAGAGCCACCGCGCTGAGGTATGTTCCCCGCCCCCAAGTAGACTTCCGATAGATGTCCTTGGAAGCTGACGTTCACGTCCAGCAGGCTCAGGTCCAAGTAAAGCCCTTTCCCGGTGCGCTCCCGGGCCCACAGGGCCGAGAGCAGCCCCACGGCAGCTCCATAGCCTCCACCGATGTCCACCACGGCAAACCCCATCACGGAAGGCGGGCCATCGGGTTCCCCAGTGACGCTCATGCCACCGCTCAGGGCTTGGGCCACCGAGTCGAATGCAGGCCGCTGGTGGTAGGGGCCGTCTTGACCATAGCCAGAGATTGAGCCGCAAATGATGGACGGATTGATTCCAAGAAGGGTTTCGTGGTCCACGCCCAAACGCTTGGTCACTCCGGGACGGAAGTTGTCCATCACCACGTCGGACACCGAGGCCAAACGATAGAAGAGCTGGCGTGCGCGTGGATTGCGCAAGTTCAAGGTGATGCTCTGCTTGTTGCGGTTGAAGGTCATGAAGTAGAGGCTCTCGCCAGCCGGGTAGTTCGTGCCCATACGGCGCGAAGAGTCTCCCGTGCCGGGAATCTCAATCTTGATGACCTCAGCCCCAAGGTCGGCCAGCAAACGTGTAGCCATGGGGCCCGATAGGGCTTGGGTCAAGTCCAGCACACGAATGCCAGCCAGCGGCGCTGCCGGTAAGTAGTCCATCAGCCGCCGGTCAGCCAAGCTAGGACCCGCACATCGTCCATCTGCTCCAAAGAGTGGACGGCAGCGATGATTGCGTCCTGCTTGGAGGACGAAATCACAGGTCTGGTTATCTGGCGGAACTTGTCCTCAAGCTGTTCCCACGAGAGGGGGTTCTCCGGCTCCCCAAGAGGGTACTGTACGTCGGAGCGGAAGCTACGCCCGTCGGTGGTATTCACCTCGACCCAAGAAGGCCACTGCCGTGGATAGACGGCATCCAAGGCAGGGTCGTGCACGGATTCGACACGAGCCATCACTCCCCGCACATCGTCGCGGGCGATCACCTCGTCGGTGTACTCCTCCAAGGAAGCGCGACCACATACCGCCGCCACGGCCAAGGCGTAGGGCACGCTGAACTGGGCGTCAACGACGCTGCGGGCGGTTCGCTTGTAGTCCGGCGGGTCAGAGACGATGGGAAAACCTGCCGACAGCATCCCTACGCGTACACTGTCGATCTCCTCGGCCTGCACGTTATGTTGACTGCGAATAGCCAGCATGCAGTCGATAGGGCCTTGGTTGTAACGGCAACAAGCATGGGGCTTGATGGCGGCTCGGGTGATGTAGAACCGTTCTCCCAGCGACTCGGTCAGTCGCGAAGGCTCAGCATTGTCGGAGTAGCCCGAGAGTGTGCCGTGGACGCCCTCCAGTATGGTGTCGGGGCCGACAAACCCCTGCCCTGCCAACATGGCTGCGATAATGCCGGAATGGGCCGCCCACCCAGGGTGCATTCGCTTCGTCCAAGCGCCTCCGGCTAGGAATTCCAGCGAGCCCGCTGCCTGGCTTCCGGCGATGCCTAGCGCAGAGGCAGTAACGTCAGCATCCAGCCCCAGCAGGCGCGAGGCAACCAGTGTGGCCCCGAATGTGCCACACGTGCCCGTGGGATGGAACCCTCGTGCATAGTGGGACTGGGGGTCGAGAGCATAACCTAGTCGGATGGTGAAGTCATAACCAGCGACCATGGCTGTCAACAAGGACGTGCCACTGACAGGGGCCATGTGAGCACAAGCAAAGGCAGCGGGGAAAGTGGGCACCCCTGGGTGTATCGATGCCTCGTTGTTCACGTCGTCCATTTCCAAGCTGTGAGCGGCGGTCCCGTTGGCGAGGGCGGCGTACTCCGGCGACAAGCGTTGAGACGTGCCCGCCACGGGGGCAACAGGAGCGCTGCCCAGCTTCCTCAAGGCATCGACCATGGTCGTGGCCGACGGTGTAATGGAACCACGTATTGCCACCGCGAGGTAGTCGAGGCAGAAGTACTTGGCTAGGTCCACCAGCTCGGGGGAGAGCTGTTCGTAGTTAAGTTCAGAGTAGAAGCGGGCCAACCTGCGGGTGAGTCCGTCCTGTGAGGCCACTATTCCCTCCTGCCAACGAGATGGAGGCCACGGCGCGGTTGTGTCCACGCACCACTCTGTTCAGGGGCCACTTTCGTCAGGCCCCATTCTATGCAGCCGTTGTATCGGGGGCAAGGTTGCCCAGCGGCAACACGCCCGCTACACTGTCGGCAAGCTTTCGCCGATACATGCCATGACTAGGGGGTACTGTTGAAGTTCGGGACTTTTCTGCTGCTGCAATCGCCGGAGATGCTGCCTTCTAAGGAGGTGTACGCCCGAGCGGTGGAGCAGGCAGAGGCTGCGGAGGACTTGGGGTTCGAGTCGGTCTGGATGGGGGAGCACCACTTCTCTTCCTACGGCTACTGTCCATACCCCCTTCTGCTGGCAGTGAAAATCGGCGAGCGGACCCGGCGTGTGCGTATAGGCACCGCCGTCGTTGTGCTGCCCCTGCACCATCCCCTTCAGTTGGCGGAAGAAATTGCAATGGCAGACATCCTCACCGACGGACGAATGGACATCGGCATAGGCAGGGGCTACCAGCCCTATGAGTTCGACCGGGTGGGCTTGGACATTGCCAACAACACCGGCATGTACGACGAGTCGACCGAGGTCTTGGAGAAGGCCCTTCGAGGCGAGTCATTCAGCCATGAAGGCCAGTTCTACAACTTCCCCGAAACGACCATCTTCCCCATCCCGGTGCAGCAGCCACGCCCGCCCTTCTGGGTGGCCAGCCAGCAGCTCTCCAGCGTCGAAGACTCGGTACGCCGCGGTTACAACGTGATTACTGGCGGCTCCGGCACGACGGCCTCAATGGTGGCTGAGTTCCGCGCTCACTTCGACCAAGCAGTGCAAAAGTACGAGATGTCCCAGCCTCCAACCTTCGGCGTACAGCGTCAGGTGTACGTCACCGAGACCGACGAGGAGGCGCGCAAGGAAGCCCACCAGAGCCTGTGGCACACGAGAGTTGCGCGCCACCTCCGGGCTGGCACCGGCCGGGTAGAGCAGGGGCGGGCCATCGCTGAACCACTACAGGGCGAGCCCACCGAGGAGGAGATCCTAGAGACAGGGGTCATCTTCGGCTCTCCTGAGACCTGCATTCGCAAGCTGCGGGAGTACCGTGACATCGCTCAAGTTGAGCACTTCAACTGCAGCTTCTGGGTCGGGAGTCTGTCGCAGAAGCAGGTGCTCTCGTCTATGGAGCTCTTCTCCAAGCACGTCATGCCACACCTCAGCGATCAAGAAAACGGGCACTAGACTGGACCCACGATAAACACTGCAGAGGACGCAATGCTGGCTGGCGCTCTGGACCGCGACAGCATCCTAGAGTTGTTGCGCGGGACTCCTCCCTTGGTCGACGGCTATTCCGACCTGTCGCAGCAACTTCAGCCCAACGGCTTCGACCTAACGCTGGGGACGGTTTCCACCTACAACACCCCAGGTTACTTGGGAAGTCTGCCGCACCAGAGGGTGGTCGCCAGCCTTAAGGAACTGGAGGGGGATGAAGATTCAGCGCTGCATTTGGACCCTGGCTCCTACTTGGTGACGTTCAACGAGGTTGTGAACCTTCCCAACCACATCATGGCCTTGGGACGGCCTCGCTCCACCCTGCTGCGGTCCGGCGTCACGGTGCATACTGCGGTGTGGGACGCAGGCTACAGCGGCCGCTCGCAGGCTATGCTCACGGTGGCCAACCCCCAAGGGTTTCGCTTGGAACTCGGGACGCGCATCGTCCAACTGGTCTTCCTAGCACTGGCCAACCAAGTGCGCGAGGGCTATCAGGGAGCCTATCAGGGCGAGAACCTATAGGGCGAGAACTTAGGTCAAGAGACCTGGCTCAAGAGGAGTGCATGGTGACAGAATCTTTCTCGGAGCAGCTACGCCAAGAGGCCGAGCCCATATGGGAGGAGATTTTCAGCAACCCCTTCCTGCAGGAGATTTCCGACGCTGCCCTGCCTCTGGAGAAGTTCCGTTACTACCTCACCCAAGACTACCTATACTTGGAGGGCTTCGCCCGTGCCGTGGCCCTAGCTGTAGCCAAGGCTCCCGACGCTGCGAGCCTGGAGTCTCTGGCCCACCGCGTACTGACACCGGTGGAGCGTCCACTGCACCACCGTCTGATGGAGGCGGCCGGCCTGAGCATGGAGGAGTTGCAAACCGCCAGACCCTCACCCACCAACCTAGCTTACATCAACCACATGGTGCGCACCGCATCAGAAGAGGGGTTGGGGGCCACCGCAGCTGCCCTGCTCCCCTGCCCGTGGACCTATCACCTGCTGGGCGAGTTGCTGCCCCCCACGGAACACCCCGTGTACAGCCTGTGGACCTCCTTCTACACCGAGGGCGGCTTGGAACACAGCGTGGCGGCGTGGCGCTCCTACGTCGACACCGAAGCCGTCCAAGCCGGCCCCCGGGAGCGGGAGTCCATGCGCCGAGCCTTCATCACAAGCAGCCGCTACGAGTGGATGTTCTGGCGCATGGCCTATCAGATGGAGGGTTGGCCGGTCTAGGCCGCACTACGGAGGGATGAACGTGCACCAAGTAGTCCGCACTCCCTGCTGGGAACCCTCTCTCAAGGAATGGCCGATACAAATGGTACCGTTCAAACTCTTCATACGCGTGCGTGAATTCTTCTTTCGAGGCCCGTTCTAGCTTTCCAGCGTATGCTTTGGAAGCCTTCGCAAACGTGGCATATAACGCAACCCTCAATGCATCGGCCCACAACGGCTGTGTCGTCCTTAAGCGGGTCAAACGCACATGCTCTTGGTCGTACCAAGACGTTTCATTGTGCCTCCACACTCTCGCGGTCAAGCGTCGCTTCGCAATCTGCTTATAGGGGTTTAGATTCACTAACGCCGGCTGAAACGGAGGACTAATCGAGATTAGCTCATCTGGTGGAACGTAAATCGTCTCCCCATCATCCCGTGTCAACGACATTTCGAACATGGATCGGATCCTCTCTGGACGCCCCTGTTAGGACTTATGACTCAATGTGCGAACACTCGTTCTGTTGTAAGGGGGAGTGGACAAGGTTGATATCCACAGGTTCTGCGCACGAGCACTGGGGAAGATTGCCTGCCTTAGTTATGACCTAGGGGCGGGAACACCTCCTCCAGCTTGACGGTAAGCCCGAACAAGACTGGCGACGTCAACACGTCGCCTCGCCCGTAGTTCGCTACCTCGTTCAACCCGCTCTCATCGCGAGCCATAACCCAGGTTGGCCGTCGGGGTCGACCACCCAATACTCTTGGACACCGTGAGAGGCGTACAAGTCTAGCTTGATTCGCCAGTCGCGGCTGGCCGTAGACGGCGACAGGATTTCCACCACCAAGTCAGGTGCCCCACGCACATTCGCGTCCGCAACAATGTCACTCCGGGCGCTGGATATGAACAGCAGGTCAGGTTGCACCACACTGTGGTCCGAGAGCACCACATCGACGGGAGCATACATTATGTCGCCCAAACCCATCCGGTCCACGTATGTCCGCAGCAAAAAGTACAGGTTGCCCGAGATTCGCTGGTGGGCAATGGTCGGCGGTGGGGCCATGATCAACTCTCCATCCAGAAGCTCCCACCGCTCGTCGTCGGGGGTCTTGCAATAGTCCTCGTACGAAAGCTTGGTGGTGGGCTTTGCTTCGACCATCGCACACTCCTTTCGCCTCTCTGTGTTCCCCTCTGCACGGAGACGGCAGGCCCCCTAAGCAGGTAACTCCAGAGTCACGCCCTCGGCATGCTGTATGTCGAACGCATTGATGATCTGCATAACCAGCACGTAGTGGCCCACGAGGCCGGTTAGGTCTACAGCCCCCTGGATGCCGAACCGGTCCACCACGGCGTTGAAGGCGTCATCGCTGACCTTGCGCTGTCCAACCAGTTCACTGACGAATTGCATCACCATGGCATCATCGGCGGGTGTTCCTGCCGGCCTGTCGCCCCGCTTCACCGCGTCGATGGTGCTCTCCGACACATCGGCCTGCCGCGCCAAGCGGGCATGGGCGGTGAACACGTACTGGTTCCTGTTCTCCTTGGCGGCGCAGATTATCGCCACCTCCCTGAGGGGGTTGGGCAGGACGCAATCGAACCGGGCGTAGTGACCCGTGGCCGCCACCAGCGACGCCAATTGCGGGCTGTGGAGGAGAGCGGGAAATGGGCCGCGTATGCCTCCCCTGCTCTCCACGATTTCGTCGTAATATCCTTGGTCGGTGGGGCTAAGGTCTTCCCTCTTGACCTCGGGCACTCGCATGGCGTGTTCTCCTCGGAAATAAGATACGCGGTTCCTCGGATTATAGCAGAGGGCGGTGGTGTGATTCCGCTGAACGCCCCTGTAGGCCATGGTTCAGGTGACAAGGCGTGTGGCCCGTTATATTATGAGGCCCAGACCTAGGCTACGAAGCGAGGCGTTTATGGTAACTGTACCCATCGTCTACACCCTTAGCGTTTGACCTGTCGGCGACCAGCTACGCGATGAGTGGCATCGCGAAGGTATTGAGTATGAGGAGCGACTGGTGGACCAGGATCAAGCCTGCTTGGACGCGGCGCTGGACCTGGGAGTTGCTGTCCCCATCATCGTCTACCCCGATGGCAGGGTTGAACACGGGTATAAGGGTAAGTTTGGTTGAGCCATAGGCTAAGCCCGCCGTAGGCTGGCAACACGATATCCGATCCGAAGCAAGGAGGCCTCCCCATGGCGACTCAGGAGAGCGTGGTTACCCCCCAAAGGTTCTCAGAAGGGTTCACCTACCCCGACTACTTCGCCCAGATTAAGGTGAATAGAGATAAATTCGAGCAGTTCTACCAGTTCCAGGTCAAGCCTGAAGACGCCGCGAGGCTGCAAGCTGTAAAGCAGAAGGCCAACGGCCCCAAGAAGATGATGGTGCTGGGCGAGGACTGGTGTCCCGATGTGTTCCGCGGAATGCCCACCCTAGCCCGGCTCGCGGAAGCGGGGGGCTTCGAGATGCGCATCTTTCCCCGCGACTCCCACTTGGACATCATGGACGAGTTCCTCAAGGAGGGCCAGTGGGCCTCCATACCCACTGCCGTCTTCTACACCGCCGACCACGAATACATCTGCCACTGGATTGAGCGCCCCGCCGTGGCCGAGCAGGAAATCCTAGCGATATCCGCCAAGCTGCGTGAAGAAAACCCCGACATGACGGACCAAGAGGTGCTGACTGTCCGCCGTCCTCTCATCATGGACCGCTACCCCGCTTGGCAGCAGGACTCGATCGATGAGATAGTCGACCTGTTGGAGAAAAGAGTCGGAAACTAGTCCTCCCTCGGATACTCTGGAACTGCCGGCCCGCTACATCCCACTGTTGCGACGTAGCGGGCCGTTATAATTCGCATCTAAACGGCAGAGCAGGAGGCAGACGATGGCCAGTAGCAGACAGGGTTGCGTTTTCGCAGGCGCGGAGGCTGGAGGGCTGTTCCGCATGCCCATCGGCAACGGTGACTCGTGGGAGAATGTGACGGCAGGACTGCCCCGCGCCGCCGCGGTCAGGGCCGTCGCAGTTCATCCGCAGGACCCCGACACTGTATTCGCGGGCACCCAGAACGGCCCCTACCGCAGCCGCGACGGCGGAGCCAAGTTCGAGCGCCTCGATTTCACTGACACCTACATGGTGGGCTGGTCCTTCCAATTCGACCCGCACAACCCCGACATCGTCTACTTCGGCACTTCCCCTGCCCAGGTGTACCGCAGCGAGAATGGCGGCGACAGCTGGGAATCGCTGGGCCTGAACCAAGGCTCCGACGTGGTGACCATGGACTTCCCCACCCGGCTCATCGCCATTACAGTGGACCTGGCGGACTCCAACCTCATCTATGCTGGCTTGGAGGTGGGTGGTGTGGTGCGTAGCCGAGATGGCGGGCGCACTTGGCAGGACTGCAAGGAAGGGATGGCCCCCGATGAGGGCCGCTTGGATATGCACGGCATCGTTACCAGCCCGTCCACCCCTGGCAGCGTCTACATCACGACGCGCCCCGGCCCATTCACCAGCCAAAATCAAGGCGACACTTGGGACTTCGTCGACATGAGCGACGTCTCTCCCATCACCTACACCCGCGAGATGAAGGTAGCCCCCCACGACCCCAACATGATTTACGTGGCCATGGGTCGCGCGGCCGTGTCCCACGACGGGGCCCTGTGGCGCACCAAGGATCTGATGGGCAACTGGGAGCGAATGGACCACGGCATCGAGGCCCATAGCACCATGATGTCGGTGGACATCAACCGCGCCCACCCCGAACAGGTCTTCTGCGCCACCCGAAGCGGCGAAGTCTTCGGCACACTGGACGACGGCGCAAACTGGACGGCTTACCCCCTACCGGAGCACGCCCGCGAGATACGTACCGTCGCCTGCGGCTGAGAACGCTCTGAAGGGAGTGACCAGATGCCCGAGCTGTACAAACTGCCATATACCCTACGAGCACCCTCTGAGGACACGGAGGACATGTACTTGGCGGAGGTTCCCATACTGCCGGGGTGTCGTGCATGGGGCACAACTGCCGAAGAAGCCCTGTCTAACCTGGAAGGCGTGGCGGCCGACTTCATCGCATCCTACCAGGACCACGGCGATGAGCTCCCCGATTCAATCTCTCAAGCCGGGGAGCTCGTGATTACGGTTTGACCTACCGTGAACTCACCGCAAGTTGAGGGCGCGCGGCTGCGAGTTCGACCGGCAGTCGCGTGGTTCCCACGAAATCTGGCATAACCCCGACAAGAACACGAGGACTACCATCCCCAATTGGGGAGGCAGGAACTTGCGAGCAGGTACGATTAGGGGGATTGTGCGGACCTTGGTATAGACAGGGGCGCGTTCGACCCAGCTTAACCTTCGAGGTACGCGCCGTAGCCTGCGGATGAGAAACGGAAACCACCCCTTCCGAGGAGGTGGCATGTCCGATTGGGAGAAGTGCGAGGCTGTTGAGCGAGACCGGAGGGAAACTCGGCGGAGCTTGGGTGTCTAAAGGAACACGCGTCTCCGCATCTGCCCTATTTGGAAACCTTAGAGATGGCACGACCGTGAGGAATGCGATGAATGTCAGCGTTTGACCGTTGAAGCGGCACACAACCCAGCTCTGAATCTGTTGGAACCCATCATTGAGCTAGCTGAAAGTTTGGCAGATATCGGGCCCGATGCCCCACACTATTGGCGAAGGTGCGACGAGCTCGTAGAAGCCGCCATAGCTTATGGAAAGGCAAGTAACGATTGGTATTCTGCGTGGGATGACGGCCACCACATCTGTCGATCCGATGAAGGCTGTTCCGGTTGCCTTTCCTTATTGGATAATCCTACATGGGAGCGAGTTGAGTTACCGTGCAATAAACACAAAGATTGTACGATTCGCACCTACCATCCCGCTTGGGATCAAGAAACTTGGATTAGGGCTTTAAACCACCCTGCCTTAAACGCGGATAAACCGGTCCCTGACCACTTGATGGGCGTACATGCCAATCGGGCATCACCAAATACAATTTGACCCCTACCTCGGCTGGCGCACCAGCTTCTGAATCTTCTTCGCGCCTGCGGCGCACAGGTACACGTCGCCACGGGAGTCGATGCCGATGCCGTGGGCGGTCCCCTCTTCTCCCACCGGGCCGACGGCCTCTCCACCCCAGCGGGCCAGCAGTTCGCCGTCGTGCGTGAGGATGCTGCACCTGTGCCCGATGCCAGAAACGTAGATGATGCCGTTCCCGTCCATCACGATGTCCGTGGGGCGCAGGAAGTCATTCCAGATGTCCAGCAGGTTGCCGTCGCCGTCGAATATCTGGATCCGGTTGTTCTCCCGGTCGCATACGTAGACGTGCTCGTGTTCATCCACCCAGATGCCATGGGGCAGATTGAACTGGCCCTCTCCACTGCCGGGCGAACCCCAAGAGTCGAGAATCAGCCCGTCGTTGGTGTACTTGTGGACGCAGGAGTTACCGTAGCCATCGGAAACATAGAAGCAGCCGGAAGGCCCTTCCATCACATCGCTGGGCCGGTTGAAGGGCGTCTGCTCCCCGGAGACGTCTCGAGTGCCTAGGGTGAGCATTCGCTGTCCCCATGCAGAGAACTTCATCACCTGATGCGGGTTGCGATCAGTGAGGTAGATGTCGCCTTCCGCATTAAATGAGAGGCCATGGGCATCGGTGATGATTCCCGTGCCCCAAGAGTTCAGGTACTTGCCGTTGCGGTCGAGGATGAGCATCGAAGGCTGGTCCGCAACTCGGATGAACGCATAGACGCGGTCCAACTGGTCGGCGGCCACGGAACTGACCATTCCCAGTTCCATGCCCGCAGGTAGCTTCACCCAATCGTCCGCTACCTCATACCTGTAATCGCCAGCGCCAACAATAGCCATGGCTCATGTCCTCCATCGTGGTTTATGTCCAGTTGACAGGCTCATCGATCGCTAGGGTAGGGGTACCGCAAAGCGGTTCAGACAGAAGGCAAGATGTCACTGACCATACACGCAAAACCGGGCAGCACATCCAAGCCATCTAGCATATCGTTCTCGGTCAGCGTCGAAACGGGGTAGCCCTCACGATGCGCTTCCACTGTGCGCGTCTCCGGATACACGACCCATACCAAGCGCACCCCATATCGCAGCCACATCAGTGCTTTATCATTGACGTGGCGATGACTATCACTGGGTGATGCAACCTCCACCACCAAGTCGGGCGCAACCTCCGCATAGCCGGTGACCCGGACCCCGGCAGGCATCTTTTCCGTTGAGAAGTAGGCTATGTCAGGCTCCCTGACGGTGTCGGGGTTGCGCTCCAGCCAGACCCCAGAGTCTGAGGCCGTCAGGTCTCCCAAGTTTCGAGCCTCTACGAACGCCGCCAGCCGGCTCACCAGCCTGACCACGATTCTGCCGTGCTCATATCCCGTCGGCATCGTCTCGGAAAGTACCCCTCTGACCAATTCACCCCGCACGCCTTCGCTGTAGAGCCGTAGCAGGTCGTCAGCAGTCAATAATCTGGTATTGGTTATTGTCACTTCCAGCACCTTTTCGGGAACCACGCTGCGTACATCTTACAACGACGGGACTTCAGAAGCACCTCTTGGCGAAGCCAAGCCCCACCCTCCAGCCTACGAGTCGGAGAAACCCACACAAGACTTTAGTCCCGACCTCCCCTTACCCCATCAACACACGGCGTGTGCAGTATTGCACCAGACGCTCCGGCAGGAAGCGCGACGCGAAGACGCCCAAGCCTCCATCAAGCCCGACGACATAGCTGGGGCGGGGCCGTTTGGAGCGTATGATGCGCTCCACCGTACGGGCTACTCTCAGTGGGTCAGCCCCGCGGTGGTGGAACCGGGCGATACGGTCTTCCATATCCTTGGAGTAAGACAGGTAGGGGGAGTCGGGTTTGCCGCTGCGTTCGGCCGTGACCAGGTTACGCGTGAAGTTGGCCCTGATGACCCCCGGTTCAATCACCGCAACCTTGATGCCGAACGGGTGCACTTCAATGCGCAGCGCCATGGTCAGGCTGCGCAAAGCCGACTTGGTCGCGGCGTAAGCCCCTCCGCTGGGGCTGGCGATGTGCGCCGACACCGAGCCTATGTTGATGATGGCCCCGCCCCCGTTCTCACGCATGTGGGGAATAACGGCTTGGCTTAGTCGCAGCGTTGAGAATAGGTTGGTCTCGAACTGCGCCTGCACCTCGGCCATATCCAACTCTTCCAAGTAGCCTCGCAGCCCGTACCCTGCGTTGTTCACCAACACATCAAGGTGCCCGACCTGCTGGATGATCTCTGGCACCTGCTCGACACACGCGGGGTCGCCGACGTCCAACTCCCACGGAATGATGTTGTCAGGATGATCGGAGTCGGCTTTCAGAACCAGCAGACGCTCCATCGAGCGGCCAGAGGCCACGACCAAATAGCCCCGGGATGCTAAATACAGAACAGTAGCCCTGCCGATGCCTTGGGACGCCCCAGTTATGAGGACCGATTTCTGGCCAAGTGCGGGCATCGGCATTGACCTACCGTCGGAGCAAGAGTAGGAGGGAGGCGCCTTAGAACCGCCTAGACAGGAATAACGATCGACACACGCGGCTCATTACCCACCACGCGGGTGGTATGCCCGCGACCGGTCGTGTCGTCCGCCAGCATCACATCGCCCGCTCCGAAGATGCGCTTCTCCCCGTTGCCCAGTCCGACTTCCACCTGTCCTCCCAAGCTGACGATGTACTGGCGCCGTGGAGCAGGATGGAAGTCGAGGTCGACGCCGGCTTGCTGCGTGCGAAAGGTCATGCTCTCGGGCTTCTCAGGGGGAGCGCTGGCTGAGTTGCCGCTCACCTCATACTTCAGGTCGAGGTCCTCGAAGTGCGACTCGCCGTCGCTTCCGGTGTAGATACGGACGATCAAAATGTCCCTCCCCCAACTGATAACACTTCCCGGACTGATAACAGAGGGTGTTGAGGGCCAGCCCCCAACACCCTCTCACTACGCTTTCCCTCTAACGCGCCGCCCCGACCACCTTGGTCTCTTCGGCTTGAGGCTGGAAGTTCTCCGTCGCCTCCAGCATGGCGTCGGCAGCGATGGCATCCTGCTGCCCCTTGTCGTTGCTCCACAGCCGCAGGGCGTCCCGCGACTTCAGAGGCATCTTGCGCCTCCAGTGAATGATGGCGCGGTCATTCGTTCCTAGCTTCTGCGGGGCCGACGGGTCAAGCCGGTCGAAACGCTGCACAGGCAGGTCTTCCAGCTCGTTGATGCCCTTGATCTGGAAGTAGCGCCACATGGTCTGGAAGTATATCCGGGAGAAGAACCGGTCCCACCAAGTGCGTCCGTTCATGATGCCGAAGGTGAACATCATGCTGTAGTTCTCGTCCATGGGCACCGCCCAGCGGCAATGCACCCGGTTGCGGGTGTCCACCAGCGTAAGGCTGGGCAGGCGGTACTCGTTGGTGTAGGGCTTGCCGGTGAACGTGTTGACCCCGCGGCGCCATGCCTTTAGAGGGCGGAACCACACGCGCTTGGGCCAAGTGGCATCCATCAGCGGGAAGTAAGCCTGCTGCGGCGCGTGAACCGTCGGAGCGATGCCCATGCTGTTCTCCGTCTCCCCCACCACGCGCGTCCCGCTCCAGTAAGCAGGCAACTGCCTGAAGGCTTCCATGTTCAGCAGGCGGCGCATGCGGAAGCGGTGGATGTAGGAGTTGTGGGAGTCGCCCGAGTTCTCGATGGTGATGCTCCAGTTGATGGGCCACACCTTGGAATAGGTATGCACAATGAAGTTCTTGTCGAAGAACTCCTTGGGCATGTCCTCTTCGATGGGCACCGGCTGGGTCTGCCCCATCCAGACGAACACGACGCCATTGACCACCTTGGTGGGATAGGACTTGACCCTCAGCTTGCCGTTCAAGCCCGACTCAGGACCCTCCGTGAGGGCGCCGACGCACAGGCCCGTCTCGTCAAAGGTGTAGCCATGGTAGGGGCAACTGATGGTGCCCTCGAATTCGCAGCGTCCAAAGGACAAAAGAGCGCCCCGGTGCGGGCAGCGGTTCCACACCGCTCCGAACTTGCCGTCCTTGCCCTTAAAGATGACCACATCCTCGCCCAGCAGCTTGACGCGCTTGCCTCCGCGAGCGCCGAACATCCCATACTTCTTGCGCCCCACCTTGCTGGCCTCAATCGCCGGATACCAGTACTCGCGGTAGCCTGTCTTGGGCACCAAGTCGTGGACGCCAATCTGGGACCAGCCGTACTCGCCGTTGTCGATGCCTTCGGGTCTCTGGCCCCCGATCACCGAGCCTTCCGGCGTATGTCCGTTACTGTGTCCATTAGTATGCCCGTTGCTACTGTGCCCGTTGCCACTGTGCCCATTGGTCGAAGTCATTCATTCACTCCTCGTCCTAACCTTCTCCCATGCATCGTAGGGGCGATTCGCGGTTCGCCCCTACCCCGGTCCCCTAATCTCGCTACGGCTTGAAGACAGCCATGCACTTCTGCGAGTTGAACACCCAAGTCTCCAGGTAGTCGATGACCTCGATCTTCTGCTCCAACTCGTGCATCGCACCCGCCAAGCAGACCCAGTTCAGCAGCTCCTGTTGGCCCGCCGCCTCAATCTGGGTGAGGCTCATGTCCTTCCACTCGATCTGGCGGTTGTCCTTCAGCTGCTCGAAGGCGGCCCGGTCAGCCTCGTGGTCGGGCCACAGGAAATGATTGCGCTCCGTCAGGAAGCCGTGGGACCAAGAAGACGAACCCATTATCACAGCCCGCTCCGGCATGCCCTTCAGCACACGCCCGATGGCCTGTCCCAACTCGAAGCAGCGCTTGGGACTGGGTGAGGGCGGATCAACCGACAGGTTGGGGTCTACGTCCATCCCGCCCCGGTTGCGTATCACGCTGCTGCCGTAGCAGTTGACCGCCAAGGGAATCAGCGGGTAATCGAAGCCCTTGCGGTCGTAGTCCAAGAACATCCAAGTGTTCAGGAAAGCATGTCCCAGAACCTCGGGGCCTGAGTGAAGAGGCTTGTACCCGTAGGCCATGTCGAAGCCCTCTTCAATCAAGTCCTTGGCCAGCCGGCGAGCGACATGGGGCTGCCCTTGAATGGGTATGACGTGGTCTTCCGGCTCACCCCAGAAGTTGGCCTTGCCCTTGAAGCGTGGTTGCGCCCAAGGCTGGCACTTGAACTCGTCGTAGGCCAGCAGGGCGAAGGCGGGTATCAGGTCTTCCTTGAAGTTCTCGTACTGGTCGTCTCCGAACATCAGGATGAAGTCGGGATTGAACGCGTCAATCTCTTCGCGCACCTTCCGGAAGGCCTCCACCAAGCGTCGCCGGTGCTCCTTGTGAGAGGTGACCCCCTCGTCCTCGCCGTATTCAATGCGCATAGGCTCCGGCCAGTTCGTGGGGATCTTCATCTCTGCAGGCACGCGGTGATCGTGCGTCAAACTTCGCGTCAAGGGCCACCCCTTGGCCTCATCGGGCTGGTTCAGCCCCGGCCAGTGAGTAGTCCCAATACCCAGTACTTCACCCATATCTATCCTCCTACGAATCTCCCACAGAGTTTATGCTCGGCTTCTTGAACGAAAAGATAGGCCCAACCCGCCCACCTGTCAAGAAAAAGGATGCACATGCCCCCCGTCATTCCCGCGCAGGCGGGAACCCACGGCCCGGACGATGCCAGATCACGCGCCCCCTGCTACAAAGACAAAGGTCGGACCCACAACAAACCCACCACCCCGTCATTCCCGCGCAGGCGGGAACCCACGGCCCGGACCATGTGCCAGTTCACGCACACCGGGCAAACGGCTTATCATCCTCCACTTACCCCTTACCACCCAATAACCGCCCCACCGCCCGCTCCACAGCCGCCCCCTCCGCCGAGGCCCGCAGCCACTTCCGCAACTCCCGTCGCGCAATCGTCACCGTCAGCCCGTCACCCCGCTCCTGACGCAACCCCTCCAACTGCTGCGCCACCCCAGCAGCGGCAGCCTCCCCCGCCTTGGATATCTCATCATGCAGCGCGTTCGCCCCGTCGAATTCAGGGATGGGCAGTTTCCACAACTGCTTGTGCAAGTGACGGGCACCAAACTGACCCTTAGCCATCATCGGCTTAACGGCTTCGTACAACATCTTGCTGTTGATTATGGCTAACAAGTAATTTGCTTCCCGGTGATCCTTGCAAGTTATCCAATACAGCGTGTCGTCCACTAATGCGTTTTTGTCTTCAAGTAACGCAGCGGTGGGTTTGCCGGCTTCACTTTGTAGCACGCGAATTGACCTACTACCCGCATTTTCGCGCCATTCGACTTGCGCGGACAGCTCCCCGTGATAGTCTAGTCGTTGTAGGAGGCTTAGCTTGTTGGTCGGCGTTTTGTTCGCCTCCCAAAGGTTGCTTATTGTCTGCCAGCGCTCCCGCATTCTCCGCTGTAAGGCATTCAATCGCACCCCACCCATAACCTCAGCGTCGGCAGGTATCGCTACGTCATCCCCCTGCATGGGCAGAACCGCTTTTAGTGGTGAGAGAGTGGCGAATGGGACAGTGGTTTCGCCCAGGTGGACATCAAAAGCGTGGGCACGTTCAAGGGTTTGACCAGTTATGGCTGTGAGATCCAGACCACTCCAAGGCTCCTTATCATTGGGCCCTCGCCTAGGGCTAACGGTGATTGTCTGTCCTGCATGAATAAGAGCGGGATTGTCCGTCTCGTGGACAAAGACCAAACAGCGTGGCCTGATTGAGGCCCCTTGGCGCGAGTGCTTGCTGTAGGGTGATTCACCAACAACCGAAGTGTTCGTAATAGCGACGCGCTCGCGGCCCACGTCCTCCGCGCCCGCCTTGCCTATCCAGCGTTCGACTTGCCCTGCCAGTGACGTCGCTTTGTCGGCCGTGCCTAGTCTCTTGGCGAATACGGCCGACGAGGCCATGGGGAAGAAATCCTTAGGTTTCAGCTCTGCAAGGTCCCAAGCCATCTTGTGGCTGAAGTCCACCGACAGGGTGGCAAGGCCATGCCCTCCCGACCACGCGCCAGTGCGCCACTTGGCGTATTGCCCCGCCTGCAGGGCGCTGTGGGGCATCACCATGCCGATGACGCCACCGTCCTTCAGGTATAGGTCAACGCTGCGGGTAAAGAACAGCCCCGCCACGTCCTGATTGCTGGCGTAGCGTCCGCCCTGCCAGATGCCGTAGGTCTCCCGGCTCAGCCTTTCCAACCCAGTGCGCAGGTCGCCGGTCGTCTGGTTGTAGCTAATCCACGGCGGGTTGCCGATTATCACATCGACCTTCTGACGGGCGAGGGTTACGGGACGCACCAGGTTGCGGGTGTAGTAAGCCCAGATATGGTCCCGACCTTGGCTGTGGAGCTCCTGCAAGGAGGCGATGGTGCTCCTCAAGGTCTTGCGTTCTTCTGCCTCGATGCGGTTGTCATCAAGGGCTTGATCGGGGTCTTGACCGCTTTCGATGTAGGCTGATACGTCGCCCATAAGGGCATCGAAATTCTCAGCTTCGTTCACTAAGGTGCGCGGAAAGTCCAAGGCAATCTCGTTGTCGTCCTTGTCTAGGGCATGAATAGTGATCGAATGATCTCCGAACATGTCGTCGGTGCGGAAGCGCAGTTGCAGGGCATCCCCCAAGTAGACGGGCACGGTGAGGGCGGAGGCGAACCCCTGTTTGACTGCGGCTTCTATGGCAGGCTGGGCCGCAAGCACCCAAGCGGCGCGGGCTAGGTGAACCGCCACAGGGTGAATGTCGACACCGACAACAGAGATGCGCAACCAGTCCAAGGTCTGCTTGGAGTCGAGTCGCGCTTCTTCGGCGGCTTCGAGTAGATGGGCCACGGCCTCGACGACAAATGTTCCCGAACCACAGGCAGGGTCGAGGATAGTCTTGCCCAGTGGTTCGGGCACAAGTTCCCGCACCATGGCGCGGGCCAGCCACGCAGGGGTGTAGTACTCGCCCAAGTGCCTCCGCTCATCAGCAGGTATGACCGCCTCATAGAGTATGGAGGCGAGGTCGGCGGGGGCCTGCTGCCAGTCGAATCGGGCAACACGGCGGGCTAGGGTCTTGAGGAAGGACGTGCCACCTACCTCGTTAGGCCAAGTGAAAAAGTCCGATTCCACCACGCCCTGCAAGCCTGTCCTGCTGTAGAACTCGCGTCCGGTCAGCAGGTCGGCGGTGTTGTTCTCGGCCAACTGCCTGATGTCGATGCCGAACCGGGCTTGCAACGCCATGCCGATGACGGCGCTGAGGTAGGTGTGCCGTACAAACAGGTCATCTAATTCAGCCTGGCTGCTGGCTATCTCTCCCATGGCAGTGCGTAGCAGCTCGAACCACAGCCTCCGCTTGACCCGTATCGTCTCGTAGGAGGCGACCTGTCCGTAGAGCGTCGTAAGTTCCCGTACCTCCTGTTCGTAACGAGGACTCTTGGGACCGAACTGCTCCTCAATGCTGGCGCGGTCAGGCCTGATGTTCTCAAGGGCCACTAAGGCCGTGTCACGCAGCCACTCGTGGAGACCGCCCCAACGGTCGGCATCATTCAAGGCGTGCGCGTAGGGGCGCACATTCTTGGGAGGCCCCGCGTTGGGCCAGCGCAGCAGCCAGTGCTTCCCGTCGGTGAGAATGCCCATCCGCACACGCCCTTGGGCTTCCGACTGCCGCAGGTAATCGTCGAGCTGACGCACGTACTCGTCGTTGGGAGTGTTCCCGGCACCCGTTCCTATGCGGCGTTTGACCTCGATGAAGGTGTCCAAGGCCGTGAGGTCAACGGCACGCCGTGAACCGTCTGAGGGTGGGTTCTCTTCCACGATTTCGTCGCTCTGGGCCAGCCCGGTCTGTGTGAGGAATTGACGAATGGCGCTGGTGATGTTGGCCTCAGGTTCGAACTGGTCGTGCCTGTGTAACATCTCTACAGCAGACTGCCTGCCGACCGGGTCGTTGTAGTCAATCTGTTCAACCACTCCACACCTCTGCGATGGGCTGCCACATTCTAGCGCATCAACCTTCGCCTACAACGCCCACCATGACATCCGCCCATTGCCCCACCCCGCCTCCTCCCCTAAACTCAAATCAGGCCGGGGACTGACCCCAGCCTATATTTGGGGGACGTTGTTATGGGAGGACGGGAGGATGCGAGAAGTGCGGCCAGCCGTGGCAAGCTATTCAGATACGACCATGCGGCCAACGTGGCATGTTCCAGATACAAAAAACTGTTTTTCAGCTACGACCATGGCCGCACTCAGCTACGGAACCTGCGGCACTTACACGGCCACGTGTCACTGTGCGTCAAAGCTGGCTCATATCTGCTATATCACAAATGTCACAGCATCCAGATACGAAAAAACCGTTTTCCGGACAGGACCGGTGTGACATCGATGGCCGCATAGATGCGGAGAGGCTATCACCAGTGTCATACGCTAAGCACCGGGGACGCATGCCCCAGATGCCCCTAGTACGGGCGGGGCATCATCTGCACCGGCACTTCGATCAGCGTCGGTCGGTTGTTGGCCAGCGCCTCGCGTACGCACCCGCCCAACTCCTCAGCCCCGTGGGCCCGCATCCCGTCGGCCCCGTAGGCCTCGGCCAGCTTCACGAAGTCGGGGTTGAACAGGTTAGTGCCCAAGCTGCGGCCGTCGAACAGGGTCTCCATGTCACGCTTGACGTTGCCGAACGCACCGTCATTGAACACCACGGCCACAATGTTGATCCCATGCTGCACTGCCGTGGACATCTCATTGGAGGCGAACTGGAACCCCCCGTCGCCCGACACCGACACCACGGCGCGGTCAGGGTGGGCCACCTTGGCCCCCAAGGCCGTTGGGAAGGCGAACCCGAGATTCCCTTGATAAGAGGATGTGAGGTAGGTGGCCTGCTGGTAAGCAGGCCAGTGGGCGTGGCTATAGTAGCCAACCTGGGTCTGCCCCATGGCCACGATCCCATCCTCAGGTATCGCCTCTCGCAGCGCGCGCATCAGCGAACTCTGCGGCTCGGTACGCATCATCACCTCATGGCGCTCGGCACGAAAAGCCTCGGTCTCCTCACGACGCGAGGCCCGCGCAGGCTGGTGGCTCAACAAGTCGTACAACCCCTCCAACGACAGCCTAGCGTCGCCCAACAGCGGCTGAGTGTTCGTGTGGTTGCGCCCGATTTCTTCGGGGTCAACGTCAATCTGCACCACCTGCTTGGACGCATCCAAGAGCGGAGCGAGGAAGCGGGTGCCTACTGCCAGCACGAGGTCGCATTCTTCCGCGATGTACTTCCGCATAACGTCTCCGGCAGGGTTCACGCCGCCCCGGCATGTGCCGAAGGAGAGGTAGTGACGCGCGTCTATCGCCCCCTTGCCTTCGGGGGTGGTGATTACCGGCGCTTGCAGGTGCTCCGCCAAGCGGGTCAGCGCCTCCGAGGCCCGGGACCAGATAGCCCCGCCACCAGCCCAGATGGCCACCCTCTGGCTCTTGCCGATAAGGGCAGCGGCCCGCTCCAGCTCGGCACTGTCGGGGGCCATCGGCCCGTAGACGCCCGGCTCCTGCAACTCAATGTCAGCCATCTGCGCCAGCGTCTCTGGAGGAATCTCAATCTCCACAGGACGCGGGCGGCCTGTTTTCATCTGATGAAAGGCCTCATGCACCGCCCCAGGAATCTCCTTGGGGTCGAGGACCCTCGAGCACCACTTGGTGATGGTGCGCACCACATCAAGCTGATCGTCGATTTCGTGGAGGATGCCCTTGTTCTGCCCGATGCCAGCTATGTTGATCTGCCCCGACACCAAGAACACGGGCGACGACGCTGCATAGGCATCACACAAGCCCGCCGATGCGTTCAGCACGCCAGGGCCAGGCACCACAAGAGAAGTACCTACCTCTCCTCCAGTGCGGGCATAGCCGTCGGCCATATAAGTGGTTCCCTGCTCGTGGCGAGTGGTGATGAACCGGATTCCCGGTTCGCCCTCCAAGCCTTCCAAGGCATGATAAAGCTGCACTCCCGGCAGCCCGAATATCACCCGTACGCCCTCGCGAGCAAGGGACTTGGCCAAGGCCTGTCCGCCCGTCATCTCTGCCACGTCAAAGACTCCTCTCGGCCCCGGCAGGACCGCTGAATTGGTTGTGACTAAACAAGCGCGAGGGCTAGTTTAGCACAACCGACGCAGGGCTTATCCAGTTCGACCTTTCTCTCGCTCCAAGGGCTTTCCAAGGAAGGGTTCCTAATGAGGTTCTTGAATTCTTGAGGCTCGACGAGAGGATTGAGGTGAGGCCGAAAGTGTCAGGACGATTGCCCCCTCATCCTAGCCTTCTCCCGCCAAGGGAAAGGGGACTTCGAGAAGCGCCTCCAGCGCCTGCGCAACTTGACACTCACTTAGGGCCATGATAGTCTGCCCGTTGCTTTCAGCCCCAACATCCTACCAACGCGAGCATCCATGGATATCAAGGGAAACGTCCTTCTGCATAACCCCCCAAGCCGCGTCTGGGAGGCCCTTAACGACCCCGAAGTGCTCTCCCGATGCACCCCCGGTTGCAAGGTCTTCGAGGCGGTCGGCGACAATAAGTACCACGTAGTTCTGGAGTTGGGCCTCGCCGCCGTCAAGGGCACCTACGATGGCCAGATTGTAATCACCGACCAAGTCCCCGGGACTTCCTACCACATGTCCGTGTCCGGCGAAGGCCTAGCAGGATTCGTGCGCGGTGATGGCAACGTGTCCCTAGCCTCGGAGGGCGACAACACCCGCTTGTCGTACGAGGTGGACGCCCAAGTGGGCGGGGCCGTCGCCGGTGTGGGTCAAAGGGTGATGGGGGGCATCTCCAAGATGATGGTGGGCCAGTTCTTCTCCAAGCTGGAGAAAGAGCTGGACGCCAGTTCCTGACTTGACGGCTGACTGACTTGACGGCTGACCAACGGCACAGGGAGGGACTGGGATGAAGCCAGCCCGTTTTGATTACCACGCACCTCAGAGCCTCGACGAGGCCATCTCTTTACTGTCTCAGCACGGCGACGATGCCAAGGTGCTGGCAGGTGGGCAGAGCCTGATGCCTCTGATGGCCATGCGCTTGGCCCGGCCTCCGGTAGTGGTCGACATCAACAGGATTAGTGCCTTGGAGCACGTCACACCGACCGACGGTGGCGGGCTCAACATTGGGGCACTCACACGGCAGCGGGCCGTCGAGCTCTCGGACGTTGTGAGCCAGCGGTTCCCTATGCTTTCGGCCATGGTGCCACACATAGGCCACTTCCAGATCAGAAACCGGGGGACAGTCGGCGGCAGCATCGCCCACGCCGACCCTTCCGCCGAGTGGCCCGCCTTCGCCATCGCCTCCGACGCACAGATCGTGCTGCAGAGCAGTGCCGGCAGCCGCGAGGTGGCTGCGGGAGACTTCTTCATCACCTACTTCACCACGTCAGTGGAGCCAGGTGAGATGGTTACCGAGGTGCGCCTGCCCGGCAGCGGCGATGGTTGGGGCTGGGGCTTCGAGGAGGTCTGCCGTCGCCACGGCGACTTCGCCATGACCGGTGCCATGACCCGCGTCCACCTAGACGCCAACGGCGCCTGCGACGACTCGCGAGTCGTCATATTCGGCGTCGGAGGCACGCCCGTCCGCGTAGAGTCAGCAGAAGAGGTGCTCCGGGGCAGCAACGGCGAGATATCATCGCTGGAGCAGGTCGCAGCAGCCGTGTCCGACGCCTTGGACCCCGATTCGGACATACACGCTTCCGCCCTCTATCGCAAAGAGGTTTCGGGCGTGATGGCCCGTCGTGCCCTTGTAGCGGCCTTCCCACGGGCCAGAGGAGAGGAGAGCTAGATGAGCGAGACAGGAATAGTCCGCCTTACGGTCAACGGGAAGCAGTACGAGCGCTCCGCTCCGGTCCGCATGACCTTGGCCGACTTCCTCCGGGAAGAACTGGACCTCACCGGCACCCACTTGGGCTGCGAGCACGGTGTTTGCGGTGCTTGCACCCTGCTGTTCAACGGCCAAGCGGTGCGCTCCTGCCTGATGCTGGCAGTCCAAGCCGATGGTGCCGAGCTTATGACCGTGGAAGGGTTGGCCGACGGCGACCAATTGCACCCGTTGCAACAGGCCTTCCAAGACAACCACGCCCTGCAATGCGGCTTCTGCACCCCAGGCTTCCTGATGACTCTGTACGCCTTCCTACGCGACACTCCCAACCCCACTGAGGAGCAGATACGCGAGGGTATGTCGGGCAACATCTGTCGCTGCACTGGCTACCTGCCCATCATCGCTGCTGCCAAGCAGGCTTCTTCCGCATTCCACTAGGGTGTATAATCGGAGGCCAATCCCACTGGAGCACAACTCACCAGAAAAGGGGAACGTATGAACAAGCTGAAGCATGTGGCTATATTCACCCCCGACCCCGCGGCCACCGCCAAGTTCTACCAAGATGTATTCGAACTCGAAGTAGCGGGCCCTGCTGGCACAGGCTTCTACCTGACCGACGGGCACATCAACCTTGCCATCCTCCAAGCCAAGACCGACGAGGAAGGCAAGCCCATCAACACCGGCATTGAGCACTTCGGCTTCCAGGTGGACGACGTGGAGGAGACCCAGCGCAAGCTGGCAGCAGCCGGGGCTGGCGAGCTGCCATCCCATGCGCCCCCCGGTGGCGGAACCTTCTACTACGAGCTCAAGTATTCGGGCCCGAATCAGCAGATCGTCGATGTTTCGGGCAATGGCTGGGTAGGCACCGACTAGACGCCACCCAAGAAACGCGCCGAAGGAGGTAGCCCTCGTGAGCAGAATCAAGCACATAGCCATCCGTACCCCGGATGTGGAACAGACAGCCAGCTTCTACAAGGACGTTTTCGAGTTGACCGAGGCCGGTAAGGGGCGCAATGGCGTGTACCTGACCGACGGCCACATCAACTTGGCCATCCTTAAGGTGCAGGAGTCGGGACCCAACGTCGGCAAGATGGGCATCGACCACTTCGGCTTCCAAGTCGAAGACATCGACGCGGCTGCAGCCAAGCTGGAGTCCGTCGGCTCAGAGGCCTTGGCAGTACACACTCCGCCAGCCAACGCCGATGGCAGCCAATCCTACTACGAGGCCAAGTACCTAGACCCCGTCAACCAAGTCGTAGACGTCACCCATACCGGCTGGGTCGGCACCGACTAAGCGACGTACAATGAGTTCAATCAAAGAGCCCCGCTATCTAGCGGGGCTCTTTGATTATTGGCCCACAATCCGCAACGAGCATTATGGGAATAAGGCGGTACCACAAAGCACATGCGCCCTACACTCCCGCCAGCCTCTCCGCCAAAGCCTCCAAGGCTTGGTGGAAGCATTCCATAGGGGCGCGGACGATGCCTGCGCCGATTTGGCCGATGCCGGGCTCCTTGTGGGCTATGCCCGTGTTGATCACCGGAGCTATGTCCGTTTCCACCACCTTGCGCACATCCACGCCACAGGGGACGCCTTGGAAGTCCAGTGTGGGCACCGCCATGTTGGGGTTGCGCCCCACGGTAATCTCCGCCATCTCACGGCTGTAGTTCAGGGCATCGCGGAAGGTGCCAGCGCCGAGAAAGCCCGCCACTGCCGGGGAGCCTGCCATGGCGAACGCGCCCAATCCCAACGTCTCCAGTATCGCACTATCGCCAAGGTCGGGGTTGGAGTCGGTAACCGTGTAACCTGGGAAGTAGAGTCCTTGGGGCATGAGGCTCGGGGCAGTGAACCACCGGTCACCCAAGCCGCTGACCCTTATGCCGAAGTCGGTGCCGTTCCGACACATAGTGTAGACAAAGCTGGAGCCCTCGACATTGGCGGCGTTGTCCAAGGTACACTTGGCAGCGGCCATGGCTAGGTTCAGGAAGAACTGGTCGTTGGCCGATAAGAAGTCGATGATGTTCGCGTAATCAGGCGAGTTGGCGCATGTTCGCGCTAGGTGGGGGGCCAGCGCGCGAAAAAACAGGGACGTGGCGGCCACATTGCGCTGGTGCATCTCGTCGGACATGGTCAGGGCTTGGGCCATGATGGGCCTGAGCTCGATGCCGCCGCTATGCCTCACGGCGTCGCCGAGGGCTGGAGCGAGGGTGTTCTGCATCCAGCGTAGCTTCTCGATAGCTGCGTCGTCGTTGGCCCCGAACCGGAGCACACGTCCCAGACCCTCGTTGATGGTACAGTATGCCCGGTTGCCGTGGGCGCGGTCTTCCACCACGAACACCGGCATTGACGGACTGGTGATCCCCGTCATGGGACCCACCGCACCGAAGTGGTGAGCCGGGTGGAAGGCGACCTGCCCGCCTGAAGCTTGCACCAATGCGTCGGCCTCTGTGGCCGCCCAGCCCTCGTATCGCAGCGCCCCTACGATTGCGCCGTGCATCGGCCCGCACATGCGCTCCCAAGATATCGGCGGGCCCGCATGCAGCAGCATGCCGTCGCTCAACCCATCAATGGCACGCGACGCCGGTACGACATCCACCAGCACAGGCTCGGCCTCAATGATGCGGGAGAGGGCGGTGGAGTTGGCTTCTTCGATGTCGATGTTGGGCATTCGTGACTCCCTTCGCTGGTCGCTAACAAGAGTTGCTGGCAGGCTGGCCAAGTCGTAGTGTAGAGGGCGCTACATGCACTTGGCTCTAATCGCTAGTCTATCGCAGCAATGATACCAGAGAGGACTATAACCTATGCTGGCCCACCTGACGGACAGGCAACGCAGTTTCGTGGAGATGGCGGCTTCGCACGCCGAAGACTTCGCCCAACGGGTGGCCCAGCATGATCGGGAGAACAGCTTCCCCTTTGAGAACCTGGAAGCCATGAAGGCTTCTGGCTACACCACCATCACCGTGCCGGAGGAGTTGGGCGGTGGCGGGGCCAATCCACTGGAGTTATGTCTGGCTCAGCACCGCTTGGCGCAAGGTGACGGTCCCACTGCCATCAGCATCAATATGCACTTGTTCATCATGGGTATTTATGGTGACCTGTGGCGTCTGGGAGTGGAGGAGGTGCGTCCGGTTCTCGAAGCTGCGGTGCGAGACAAGGCCATACGGTGCGCAGGATCCAGCGACCCCACCGTCGCCAGCGCGGTGAGCGTCGGCGGCCTGAACGAGAGCTCTAGGAAGGCCGTGCGAGTCAAGGGCGGTTATCTTGTGTCTGGGCGCAGCGCTTTCAACACCCTCAGCGTAGCCGCCGACCTCATCGGCACCACGGCCCATTACGACGACCCTGAAAAGGGCCCCATGGTCGTCAGCTTCACCGTTCCCACCACGTCACCGGGTATTCATATTCGGGATAACTGGGACACCATGGGCATACGGGCTTCCGCCAGCAACGACATCATCTGGGAGGAGGTGTACGTGCCCGACCAAATCGCCCTGCTAAGGCCAACCCGCACTTGGACGGTGTTCAACAACCTCTTCTCCTCATGGTTCAACACATCGGTGCCCTCGGTATATTTGGGCGTCGCACAAGCTGCCCGCGACTACGCCGTGGCAGGGACTGGCGACCGCACCCAGTATCCCTATCAGCAACCCAACAAGCACAGCTTGGCTTACCAGTTGCAGGCAGCGGAGATGGAGGTCCCTCTACGCACCGCCTTGGGCATGATGCGCTACACCGCGGGCTTGGTGGAGGACGCCGAGGCTAGGACCGACCCGCCTCTGGCCGATATCGTGTCCTGCCAGCGGTTCGTCACCGAGACGGCAGTGGAGGTCGTGGACAGGGCGATGCGCTTGATGGGCGGCGCCGCCATGTTCCGCAACCGGCCCTTGGAGCAGATGTACCGCGACGTTCGCGCCGGAATGTTCCACCAACCGCTGGCGGGCCAAGAGGGCATGGCGTTCCTAGGGCGGCTGGTCTTTGGCCTCCAGCCCTACCCGCCGCCCGAAGTTACCTAGCCTCTCCAGATTTCTGTGGCGACTGTCATTGGGAGTCCCTTACTTCAGGTCGTCCCAACTGGATGCGTCCATGAATTCAGCCCACCGGTCGTACAAGCACCGCACGTTCTCTTCAGAGATGTGCGTGTCTATTGTGCCCGGAATAGGTCCGTCAGTGTCGCCTTTCCCAAGGCGTTGCTGGTAGTTGTAAGGGTAGCGACGGGCGATGGTGCCCTTGCTGGCTGCGGAGGCATATCCCCAGTTCTCCATGTCGTCCTGCTCGGTCATCCCCCCTGGGCCGGAGTAGCGCATGTAGTAGTGCCGCAGAGCGTCCTTTACCTCTTGCGGAGCATCTTTGTCTACCAGAAACCAGCGCCATGCCTCGGTCTGCAGGGCTCCCCGTGGGTGCCATACGGCGATGGATCGGGGTTGCCTAGCTAGGAAGGACATGTGGGGGAAGATATTAGCAACTATCCCTAGGACGCGGGCCTTCTCGCCCAAGCGCCTTTTGCGTTCTTCATGACAATGCTCGAAGTACTCGTTCACAATTCGATCGTTCCCGAAGAACGACGTGTTCGATGCGTCCTCTCCCTCGAAGACGCTGGTGGCTGCGTGGCCGGTGCCGGGGAAAGAAATAAGCAGCCTTTGGGAAGCATCGTGCTGATCTTGGTCGCGACGACCCCGCCCGCTGGGCCCGATGCCTGCCAAGTCCACCGAGCGGTGGCTGATGTTGTGATATGAGTCCCCGGCGAAGTTCTCCGAGGGGAACTTCCAGTTGCAGGGCATCGTCCACTTCTGGATGCCCCCCAGCACCTCAGAACCTCCCTCGCGCCCGTCCCTGCAGTCGAGCAGGTTATCCAAGTGGAATCTCATATCACCCAGGTAGTCTAGGAAGGGAGGCGCTTTGGGGTCCCAGGTAGCCCATATCCCGCTCTTGTAATTCGCCATCTGGGCCACCTCGATCAGGCCCCACTGCGACTTGTCCAACTGGTCGTCATACGCTTCCTTCATATGAGGCACCCCAGCCAGCGCGCCATCGGTGCCGAAGCTCCAGCCGTGGTAGGGGCAGGTGAATACCGTGGTGTTTCCTTCATCGTAACGACAGACCTTCATACCACGGTGTCGACATGTGTTGAGGAAGATATGGACTTGGTTTTGACGGTCGCGGGTAAGGATGACCGACTCCTCGCCCATGTAGGACGTGAAGTAGTCACCTGGGTTGGGGACTTGGGACTCATGGCCGACAAACAGCCAAGCGCGCGCGAACACCTGCTCCTGCTCTTTCTGATAGAGTTCGTCGCTGACAAATATCTCGCGGCTAATCTGACCCCTCTCCACATCAACCAAGCTTCTAGCCGTACCATTTGTGACGCGAGTTGCCATGGCCTTAACCCTCCCTCGCATACTTCAGAATAGTCCCACATCCGACATGGTGGAGTAGCAGAGGCTATGCCTCTTCCCGGCGGGGCTGGGAACCCTGTAGCCGCTGCAGAAGCGACGCCATACGCTGGTCACCGCCGGCTGGCGGGCGCCAGTCGACCTGAACTACCGGCACGCCCAAGCTGCGCAGGTCGTTGGCGAACAGCTCAAGGCCCACGTTGACCACCCGCAGCTCGGTATGCAGCAGCTTTCTGCCTTCTGCCATCGTCTAGCTCCCAGGTAGCCCTGAGAGATCGTTTCGACTGAGAGCCAGCGCAATGCGGGATGCAAGCGCGTTGGAGTGGAGGACGAGCGCACCGGCCGCAGTCAACTGCTCCTCTTGGCGCGACATGGCCTGCGGGTCGCTGTCCGTCCCGAATATGGAGACCAGGCAGGCCAACTCTCGGCCATCTGTGCGGGCCACATCCCTTGCCTGCTCGACAGCAGGTCCTAACTCCGACGCCGGGTCCGGGTGAGCGCCGTACCCCAGTACCACGTCCAGCATTACTACGCCTACCGCCGGGTCGGCGGCCTCTTGCAGCAGACGGCGACATCGCGGACGGAAATCAATCATAGGGTGAGGACGGCCCACGGTGTAGCGGTCGTCTCCAAGGTCGACTATGGAGTGGCCTTGGCTCACATCAGGGTCGGCAAGCGGCTTCACTCCATCGAGGGTCAAGTTGGAATGAAGCTCCAGACCGCCCCTCTGCAACGTCCACAGCGCCTCGTAGCACAGCGTTCCGCCGGAAAAGAGGCCACGGATGTATCGTTCTCCATCGGCCAAGCCGTTAGCTATGCCCTCCATACGTTTCCATAAGTTGGGCGGGATGGTAGCCCAATGCTGGGCGGCTTGCTGACCTGTTATGTCCAGTACCCGACGCGTAGCAGCTTCCAGGGTCGGCTCGACATAGACATTTGGGCCATAATTTTGCGCTTCAGCGCCGAGGAACGCGAGCACACATGGCTTGGCGGAGCTCTGGAGGGCGGGCGTCAGGCGGCCCATAGTTTCTCTTCCGGGAGGTTTGGATATGAGGACCACGACCTCGGTGGATTCATCATCCTGTAGCAGGCGCAGGCACTCCAGCATCATGAGACCGCCGACGTCGTCCGACATGTCGCGTCCGCCCACACCCAATGCCTGCGATACTCCCTCGCCAGAGGCGGCCAGCAGACAGGTGACCTGCTGCAGGCCAGTGCCGGAGGCCGACACCAAGCCGACCCTGCCTCGCGGCACGGCGTTGGCAAAGCCCAACGGCACGCCTTGGAGGATGGTCGTGCCACAGTCGGGCCCCAGCATCAGCAGGCCCTGCTCCAAGGCATACCGTTTCAGGGCCACTTCGTCGGCCACGGAAACGTTGTCGCTGAAGAGGAGGACGTTCAGCCTGCGGTCCAAGGAGCGCCGAGCCTCAGCCGCTGCGTATTCACCAGGCAGGGAAATGAGCGCCAAGTTTGCGCCGGGAAGCGCCTGCAGTGCTCCATCGAGAGAACGGGGGCGGTAGTCGTCGGCATCGACCGAGTTTTGCCCGCCGCCAGCCAGTAGCGCCTCCGCATCGGCCAGCACCTCCGATTCATGCTCCGGGGTCTCCAGCTCCAAGGCGATGACCAAGTCGTTGGCTGTGGCCGCCTCTCCGGCGGCGGACAACAATCCGACAGCTCGCAGCAGTTCACGGTTGTTGGGCGTGGCCATCATCACCGTGGCCTGCAATACGCTTGGGTGGGCTTCCAACTGCTGCGACAGGCGCATCAACACCACCGAGTCGCGGTAGGTGTTGCGCAGTACCTGATTGCACACTGTCATGGGGACAGTCGCTCCGCTAGGTGAAGTCCGAGCAGGATGCCCACCAGCGTGTCCCACCCCGAGCTGTGTCCCACACAGGTCAGAACCTCGGCCCGTTGCAACACCTCGCACGACGAGCAGCCGTCGACGAGAGCCATGATGACCGCGTGGCTAGCCTCGCTTCCCAATCCTAGTGATGCCTGCCTCAGCATGGAGACGCTGATCCTGCCGGTCATGGCGGGCGCATGGCGGACTACTGCGCGGGAGAGGGAGTCTGCGGCGGGCGACTTGCCAGAGTGCAGAGCGAGCAACAAGCCCACTAGGAGGTCGTCCCCCGAAGGCGTCAGACCCGGCCCCAGCCCCAGCAACCCGCTCAGACCGGTGTTGGTACACCGGACATCCCCTATCAACAGGCCATCGACAAGGTTCTCTAGGGAGGTCAGAGCCAAGCTTGCAAGAGGCGTCATGTCTTTGGCGTCGGTCCATTGGCCCTTAGCCATCCCCTCTACCAAAGGCAGCAAGCAGCCCAGTCCGTCGGCGGGGACTTGCTGGCTGATGGTTGCCGCCAGCCTGCGCGCTCGTTCGCCTGCTAGGTTGTCGACGGCGCGGCCAAAATGCTGTGGGCTCCACACCGCAGCATTCGCTAACTCCAGGACCAGCGGACCCACGTACAAGCACTGATCCTCAAGGACCACCGGCGACCCGTCCACACCCCCGAAAGCCTGCAGGCCTGCGTCGTTCAAGCGGACCGACACTGTGAGGGGGCCGCACCCCAATGCTGCGTGAGCGATACACAGCACCTCGCCGTCAAGGGTCTGCACGTAGCAGGAGCGTCGGAAGGAGGCGCACACGCGACCCAGCGGCCCTTCGCAAGCTAGGAACGGGGCCGCCGCCAGACCGATAGCGCTGACAGGCGCCTCCAATCGCGACCAGTCTTGAATCCCCGGGGGCGTCCGCAAGGCTAGCCCAAGTCCAGCGCCTGCCAGTAGCGGCGCCCTTCCATACGGGCCAGCCTGCCAAAGCCAGGGGCGGGGAAGTGGCCTGCTGCCATCACCGTGTTGTCGCCCTCAATACGGTCAAACAGGGCGCGCCGCGTGACTCGCGCTAAGTCGGGGTCGAGGTCGGCGAATGCGCACCACTCCAGCTCGTGCAGTTGCACCGGGTGATGCGCCGCGTCGCCCAGTACCAAGCCCTTCTCACCTTGCGAGGATATCAGCAGGCTCATGTGGCCGGGCGTGTGGCCCGGAGTCATTATCGCGGTTATGTCGGCTGTGATGCCTTGTTCGTCTTCCATCAACTCCATCAAGCCCATCTCCTCTAAGGGAGCCACGCACCTACGGTTGGTGGGGAATTTCTCCAAGTTCTCTTCCGTCTTGAAGAACTCCCAGTCCTTGGCCCCGACCCAGTAGCGCGCCTTGGGGAAGGTGGGGACCACATCTCCACCCTCTTCCGAGAGATTCCAACCCACATGGTCGCGGTGCAGGTGGGTCATCACCACCATGTCGATGTCCTCTGGGCGCAACCCCTTGTCGGCCAAATCGTTGAGGAGCTCGCCCCAACCGCTGTCCGGCGCGTCGGGTGGCACCGGTCCCAGCCCGGTGTCCACCAGCAGGGTTTGGCCATCGGAGCGTATCAGGAAGGAGCCTAGGTTGAGGCTGAGTTGGTGGTGCTCATTGGTAGCATCGGGGTAAGGCTCCCAGAGGTTCTTCTCCACCGTAGGGAAGAAGACGCACGGGTCAAAGTCCAGATGACCGTCGGACAGTGAGGTGATTTCGACGTTGCCGACGCTGATTTTCTGCACGGGCATGGGACAGTCCTCCTTTGGGTCAAGAGGTGGGCGGATAGCACGTCTAACTTACCACGAGCGGCCCTCCTGCTCCACCATTCCAGTAGCTCGCACCGAGGCCGACGGTTATGTCGCTGTCTGATATACTCTTGACCGCAACACCCCGCGACCCCAGACAACGGCCAGCGGGGATCAACTAAGAGGAGGCGTACAGTATGGCGACCACCGTAGGCACCGGCGCCCTTACCTTTGAATACGTAGATAACTGGGCCAAGATACCGGACGACTGGCACTTGGTCGACGTCGCCGGCGTGGCCGTCGACTCCAAGGACAACGTCTACCTGTTCAACCGCGGCGAGCATCCAATAATCGTCTTGGACCGCGACGGCAACGTGCTGCGCACTTGGGGCGAAGGCACCTTCAGCCCACGGCCCCACGGCCTCCACATCGCCCCCGACGACTCGGTGTTCTGCATCGACGACGGCCTGCACGTCGTCCGCAAGTACGATGCCGAAGGCAAGCTTCTCATGACCTTGGGCACCGACAACCAGCCAGCCACCAAATGGGGCGGCCAACCCTTCAACCGCCCCACCCACTGCGCCGTGTCCCCTAAGACGGGTAACATTTACGTCTCCGACGGCTACGGCAACGCCAAGGTGCATAAGTTCGCCCCGGACGGCCGCCACATTCTCTCTTGGGGCGAGCCCGGTATCGACCCCGGCCAGTTCATCCGCCCTCACAACGTCGTGATCGACGCCGACGACAACATTTACGTAGCCGACCGCGAGGCCCATCGCGTGCAGGTGTTCGACGCCAACGGCAAGTACATCACCATGTGGAACAACATCCACCGCCCCGACGGCATCTGCCTCGACAACGAGGGCAACTTCTTCGTCGGCGAACTCAACGGCATGGGCGGCGTGGACGACGCTCCCAACATGGGCCACCGGGTGACCATCTACAACCTCAGCGGCGAGCGGATTGGCCTGTTCGGCACGCCTGAGGAGGGCGAGGGCCCCGGCCAGTTCATCGCCCCCCACGGCGCCGCCGCCGACTCCCGCGGCGACCTGTACGTGGGCGAGGTCTCCTTCACCATACGCGGTAGCAAAATGGACCCACCCCAAGAACTCCGCTGCTTCCAGAAGTACGCCAGAGTCCGCTAGGAGCAGGCAGTTCCACAACTAGGATGAGATGAAAGCAGGAAGTGAGCCATGACCACCAAGTATATCGGGCAAAGAATGAAGCGCTTCGAGGACCCGCCCCTCCTGATGGGACAGGGCTCCTATGTCGACGACAAGAAGCTGCCGGACATGCTGCACTGCTACTTCCTGCGCAGCCCCATAGCCCACGCCCGGATCCGGTCCATCGACGCCTCCGAGGCCTTGGCTATGGACGGAGTGGAGGCGGTGTTTACCAGCGCAGACGTTGGCCATCTCAGAAGGTTGCAGTCCTTCGAGATTGAGGGCCACGACATGGACCACCTGCCCCTTCATCCCATCCTCGCCGACGGCAGGGTCTGCTACGTGGGGCAGACCATTGCCCTCGTGGCAGCCCGTGACCGGTATCTGGCCCGGGATGCAGCCGAGCAAATCAAGATCGACTACGAGCCCCTGCCCGTAGTGACCGATCCGGTGGCCGCGGTGGAAGAGGGCGCCACGCTGGTGCATGAACACTTGGGCACCAACGCCCCCATGCAGGTCGCCCTTGGCAGCAGCGCCACCGAGATGGAGGCCGCCAAGGCACAGGCCCATACAGTTGTGCGACAGGACTACCACATACAGCGCATCACCGCCGCCCCCATGGAGGGGCGAGCCGTGCTGGCCATCTACGACTCGGACCGGGACCACCTTACCTTCTACACCTCCACCCAAGTCCCTCACATAGTGAAAGAAGAGTTGGGGAGGTGTTTGGACCGCTCCAAGGACACGATACGTGTGATAGCTCCCGACGTGGGTGGCGGCTTCGGGCAGAAGGGCGACCCCTTCCCTGAAGAAATCGCCATGGCCCATATGGCCATCACCCTCAAGAAGCCAATCAAGTGGGTAGAGACCCGCACCGAGAACATGGCGGCCTCCCAAGCCCGTGGCTACCACACGGTAGCCGAGGCGGCCGTGGCAGCCGACGGCACACTGCTGGGGGTGCATGTGCGGGCCATTGCCGACGTGGGGGCCTTCTTCATCGGGACCACTGTGGTGCCCCCTTACAACAGCCTGCACCGCACCATCGGCCCCTATAAGGCACCTGTGGTACAGATGGAGGTAATGGCCGTCACCACCAACAAGCCCACCACCTCCCCATACCGTGGCGCAGGCGGTCCTGAGGGCGCATTCGCCATGGAACGCACAATGGACCTGATCGCCAAGGAGTTGGGGATGGATCCCACAGAGGTGCGGCGCATCAACATGTTATCGCCCGACGCCTTCCCTTACACCACGCCCACCGGCTATACCTACGACTCGGGCAACTTCTCCCCCGCCCTGCAGCAGGCTTTGGATCTGGCCGACTACGCCGGACTGCGGGAGCAGCAACGCAACCGCTCGCCCAACGAACCGCTGATGGGTGTGGGCGTATCCACCTTCATGAAGGCCACGGGCGGTTTGGGCCCCATGCGCGACGGCAACGCCCGAGTGGAGGTAGACCCTGACGGCGCGGTCCGGGTCTACACCGAGGTGTCACCCCACGGCCAAGGCCAAGAGACATCCTTTGCCCAAGTGACAGCTGAAGTCTTGGGCATCACGCCTGCCCAAGTGAAGGTGCACCACGGAGACACCGACACGGCTCCCTTTGGATGGGGGTCGATAGCCAGCCGAGGTACTCCCGCTGGAGGGTCAGCCATATACGAAGCATCCCTGCAGACCCGTGCTCACTTGGGCCAGATTGCGTCGGACCTCCTGGAGTGCCCAGCCGAGTCGGTGCAGTTCTCCGATGGCCGCGCCTACAACGAGAACAACCCTGACCAGAGCGTAACCTTCGAGCAGGTGACCTCCAACCTCGACCCAGGCACAAACTTCCCAGCTACCTACAGCCTGCCCATCAACCCCTTCGCCTTTGGGGCCCACATCGTGGCCGTGGAGTTGGACCGCGACACCGGCGAAATACGGTTCCTAAAGTACGCCACGGTGCAGGACTGTGGCACTCAGCTCAACCCCATGCTGGTGGAGGCCCAAGTCGAGGGCTCCATCGCCCAAGGCTTGGGACAGGCCCTCATGGAGGAGCATGCCTACTCCGCCGACGGCCAGCCACTGAATGCCACCTTCCTCGACTACGCCATTCCCACTGCCGAGGACCTGCCACCCATCGAGCAGGGTTTCCAGCAGACACCTTCGCCAGCCAATCCGCTGGGGGTAAAGGGCATTGGCGAGGTGGCCACCGTTGGCGCCCCACCGGCCATCGCCGGGGCCATCATCGACGCCCTTTCTAAAGCTGGCGTTCGCCATATCGACACGCCCATCACACCCGAGAAGGTGTGGAAAGCACTACAGCAAGCCGGGGAGGTGCAGTAAATGGCCGCCAACTACTGTCAAGGATGTGGCAATCCGCTGACCGTGGGGGTTGCCTTCTGCCCGGTCTGTGGCGCTGGACAGAGCCCCACCAGCAGCGTATCGACAGGAGGGGCAAGCTGCCCAAACTGCGGGAGAGCGAACGCCGAAGGGGCGTTGCTATGCGCCGGCTGCCAGCAATTCCTGGTAGCGCCGCGGGTGTGTACGCCGCCGGCCTCGGGCGGCGGGTCGGAGCTTACGTACTGGATGCCATACTCGTGTTCCTCACGCTTTTCATTGGCTACCTGATTTGGTGGTTGATTGTACTAAAGCGTGGCCAGACTCCCGGAAAGCAGTTGCTTGGCATCCGCGTCGTCCGCGCCGACGGAACGCCGTCCGATTGGGGTTGGACGTTCCTACGCGAGTTCGGCGTAAAGTTTATCGTCATTGGTGCTGTCGGCTCCGTTATACTTTTCGCCTGGCTGGTCGACTCTCTTTGGGCCTTCTGGGACAAGGACCGCCAAGCCCTGCACGACAAGATCATGAAGACGGTCGTCATCGACGACCGGGCCTATCGCCAAGCCACACCCGAATAACCTGAGTCCCGTTTCTAACCCAGCCTACCCACCCCTCGCATCCGAGATGGTTGACGCCAAACTACTGCCATAACTGTGGCAATCCATTGGCTGAAGGCCCCGCCTTCTGTCCCAACCGTGGCGCATCCAGCACGGCCAGTATCGGTGCTGGCCTACGGGCCACACCCAATTGCCCCAACTGCGGACGTGCCGACGTGGGCAAGGGGGTTCTCTGCCTAGGGTGTGGGCAGTTTCTGACCGCACCTGCGGGAGTCCGCGCGGCTGGCCTCGGGCGGCGCGTGGCCGCCTATCTGTTGGACGGACTCATTCCTGCGGCGACCATCATCTTCCTCATCGTATCGTTTTTCGCAATCCTTACTATCGACTTCGATGACGATACCGAGCGATGGGGCTTTGCCGTCCTCGGCATCGCACTTCTAGTGTTGTTCTTGGGTTATGTAGTCTGGTGGCTGATCGTCCTACGCCGCGGGCAGACCCCCGGTAAGCAGCTTGTGGGAATTCGAGTCATACGGATCGATGGGCGGGCCTCCGATTGGAGCTGGACGTTCCTGCGTGAATTCGGCATCAAGTTCGTCGCCATAAACGCTGTGACTTTCATTTCAGGTGGTATTGGACCCATAGTGTGGATCGTGGACCTCTTATGGGCTTTCTGGGACAGGGACCACCAAGCCCTGCACGACAAGATAATGAAGACTGTCGTGGTCGACGAGCGGGCCTATCGACGAGCCGCAGCGGAAGAGCAGAGGCCCGAGTTTTAGCCTCCGGTACGTCTGTTGTAGAATCGCATGTAGGGCGACCCGCAAGGAGACCGTCATGGGTGTATTCACTTGGCCAATGCGCATTGCCAGCCTCGACGGGGAGAACGCATATGATGTGGAGGCAGTGGTGGATACCGGCACTAGCTTCAGTATTGTGCCAGCCCGACTTCTGCGAGACTTGGGAATCGCCCCGACTCGTAAGGGTGTCTTCTACTTGGCTGATGATCGTCCTGTTGAATGGGACGTGGGCGAAGCACGGACCACAGTGGACGGGATATCGGGCGTGACTCCGGTGATTTTCGGCGAAGACGACACCGAGCCTCTGCTAGGCGCCGTCACTCTCCAAATACTACAGCTTGGGGTTGACCCCTCAGAGGAGAGAGAAGAGAGATTAGTGACCCGGCGCTCCAGGTTCTAAAGCCTACGTCTACTCCCCAAATCGGTCCCCAACTGCCAACCCCAGCTCGCCCGCTAGCTGCGCTCCAGACACCTTCTGCCCACCGGCCAAGCGCGCCCTCTGCACCAGCAACAGACCTCCGTTCACTGCTACCTGCAACCCGTTGTCGGAGACCGCTAGTAGCTGGCCCGGCCCCCCGGACTCACCGCCCGGATTGAACCTGCTTTCGAACAGTTCGACCTGCTGGCCCTTGATGTTGGTGGACGCTCCCGGTGACGGAGTGGCCCCCCGCACCAAGTCGTACACCTGCTGTCCTGGCTTGGTCCAATCGATCGCGGCATGCTCGCCCTTGAAGATAGGTTCGTAGGTGGCTTCCGACTCATCCTGCACCAGCTTGGGGGCCGCCCCCTGCTCCACCAGCTCCACCGACTCTACCATCGCATCAACACCTAGGGGGAACAGCTTGTCGAAGTATAGGTTGCCTACGGTGTCGTCGGGGTCGATAGACGCTTCCTTCTGCAGGAGGACGGGGCCGGTGTCGATACCCTTGTCTGGCCAGAAGATGGTCAGCCCAGTGGTGTTGTCGCCCATGACGATGGCCCAGTTGATGGCACTGGCCCCTCGGTGACGAGGCAGAAGCGACGGGTGGTACTGGATGGTTCCCAGCTTGGGCTCCTCCAGCACCTTCTCCGGCAGGATATCGGTAACAAACGCCATGACGCCAAGGTCGGGCTGCCAGTCGGCGAATTGCTTATACGTGTCCTCGTTCCGCAACCCGCGGGTGGGCAGCCAAGGTATGCCCGAAGCCTCCGCCAATGTCTTCAGCGGGTCCGAGCGACCTCCCCTATCTGGAGGCGTGGAGACGCCCACCACTTCTTTGCCTGCCTCCAGCAACCGCTTCAACACCGACTCTCCAAAGGCTGCCTGACCGATGAGGACGATACGCATAACTTGGCCGTCTCCTGAACGTGTTATCGGGTTATGTTAGGCGGGCTGCCCTGATAAGGTCAACCAAGTCGCTCGCGATTGACACTCCATCGACCGCAATGCTACGGTGCTCTCACTGAGCACCCCTTCTCCCCACATGCCAAGAGCATGTCCCCTCTTCCTCCAAGCGAGAGGGGTTAAGGTGAAGGTGATGAAAGTGAGGCTGCCTTGTCCAAAGGTAAGAACACCGACTATAACTACGGCGAGTTCTACAAGGAAATTAAGCTGATTCACGACCTGAGCGTGCCCAAGGAAGACCAGGACTGGATTCTCACCCATCCCAAGGATGCGACCCCTCACGAGGTCGTGCTATACCTAGGGTGCAATGTGCTGCGCACCTCCCACATGATTCGCACCGTCTACGACATCTTCAAGATGCTGGACGTGGACTTCGTCGCCGTGGGCGGAGGCTCCTTCTGCTGTGGCAGCCCCTATATCCGAGAGGGCGACATGGAGGTGGCCAAGGACGTCAACGAGCACACCGTCGACTCTTTCATGAAGTTCCAACCAGAGCGGGTGGTGATGTGGTGCCCCTCCTGTCTACACAACTACGACGAGGTGATGGACACGGAGCAGCCCTACATGAAGCAGCACGTCACCCAGTTTCTCGTAGAGAAGCTACAGCAGTTGAATTTCGTGCAGGAAGTGCCTCTTAAGGTGGCCATGCACTACCACAACGCTAATCAGAAGCGGCGCGACGAGGCGGAAGCGGCGCGTGTGCTATTCGAAGCGTTGCCCGGCTGCGAGTATATCGACATCGGCTCCGACGAGCGCCTCAGCCGCCATTGCACCGCCGAGGTGCAGGCCAACCTCGGCCCCGGCGGATGGGACGGTATCATAGACGCACAACTCAATGCAGCAGTCGAACAGGGTGCGACAACCTTCGCTACCCTCTATCACGGCTGCCAACGATTGATATGCCCCAAGGAAGACGAGCGCCCCATCCCCATCGAGCACTACCTCACAGTGTTCGCCCGCGGGCTCGGCATCGAATACACCGACCAGTACAAGCAGTGGAAGCTATGGAAGGACCCGTCCAAGGTGCTTCAGGACATGGCCCCCTGCATGCTGGTCAACAATGTCGACCCAGCCAAGGCCGAAGCGATGGTGACGCGCAACTTCGGCGCCTAGCTCCACGAGGTTCCAAGAAAAGGAAGGCAGCCTTCACGGCTGCCCTTCTTTTTTGCACCAGACCGGCGTCACCCAACACACATCTGGGCACCCACGAGGGCGCCCCTAGCAGGACGGTCTTGGACTACGCCTTCTCTGTGCCCTGTTGCTCGAACTCGCTCACTCGGTTGTGGGTGGCGTGCAGCATGTGGGCCGGTATCTCCTTGGCTCCGCCAAGTGCCTCAGCGCCCATGGTCGCTATCGCCGACTCCTCTAGTATCACGCTGCCCTGCACCGCGGTTGCCGGGTTGTCGCCCCAAGTGAGAGTACCGTGGTTGGCTAGCAGCAGAGCGCCGGTAGCCCGGTTCTCTCTCAGAATGGCCGCGATGTTTTCCACCGACTCTCCCGATCCGCGAGGGCCGTAGCCAGCTACGGGGACAGGGATGGTGCCCAAGAAGCGCACTTGGGCCTCGTAGGCCACTGGTATCTCCCTGTTGGCTATGGCGAAGGCAGTGGCGGCTGGGGAGTGGGTGTGCAACACGCTGCCCACCTCCTCACGATGCTGGTAGACGATGCTGTGCATTCCCACTATTTCGCGGGCCACGGGGCTGATGTAGCCCTCAATCAGGTTGCCTTCCATATCCAGCAGACAGATGGTCTCTGGCTTCAGGTCGTCCAGCCCGCCCACTGAGGTAAGCAGGAACTTGTCGGTGCCGGGCAGCCGCAGGCTCATATTTCCGTGTTGGCTCGCCTGCATTATTCCCCGGGACAGCAATCTCGTGGTTGCGTTGATAATCTCCTGGCGGTAGGCGTTCAACTCCCGCTGCTGCATGACGCGCCTCCTATCAAGGTTGTGTAGTATTCGTACTGAGACAGAGCACTGGCCGCACTATAAGCAGGGCCTTCGTCACCTGTCAACGCGCCCTTTCTAGCATCCGGCAGGCTGTGGCTGTATCATGTGGCAAGTCGGTGCTTGCGGGTCACTTCGCAATGGCCAGCTACCATAGGAGGGCTATCTGGTTGGAGCTTTCGGGCAAAGTTGCCATCGTCACCGGAGCCACTCGCGGTATTGGCCGGGCCATCGCCTTGGGCTTGGCCGAAGCTGGGTGCAGCGTCGTGGTGGCTGCCCGCACCGAATCTCCCCGACGCCAGCTTCCGGGCACCGTCTACACCATGGCAAAAGAAGTCGAGGCCTTGGGGCAATTGGCTCTGCCGATGGGCTGCGACGTGCGAGACGAGGAGAGCGTACGCGCCATGGCCGAGGCATCGTTGGCCAAGTTTGGCAGGATAGATGTGTTGGTGAACAACGCGGGCATCGGCTCCTACGCTCCATTCCTAGAGACTCCACCTGATATCTGGGAGCGGGTGCTGGCAGTCAACCTGCGGGGCACGTTTCTATGCTGCCAAGCAGTGTTGCCCGCCATGATAGAGAAGTCTCAGGGGAGCGTCATCAACATATCGTCGCTGGCGGCCGACTTGGTGCGCACCGGAGGTCACGGGGAAACAGAGGATGCTCGCTTCATCGGCCAGCCCTACGGCGCGGCCAAGGCAGCCGTGGAGCGCCTGAGCCGCGGACTAGCCGCCGAGATGGAGGAGCACAACATCGCAGTCAACGCCCTGAAGCCAGCCAAGCCAGTGCTGACCGAGGGGTTCAAATTGCAGAGGCCCAATGCCGACTGGTCGCGTTGGGTCGGCCCTGAAACCATGGTGCAGGCCATGCTCTTCCTGGCAGGTCAGGATGCATCTGGCCTCACCGGAGCGGTGGTGACCGACGAAGAGCTTATTGAGAAGTACGGACTCTAGCGTATCCCCAGTCTCATAGGGGTACCTAAACCACTATTGTGGTGTCAAACAAATAGCCAACACGGTAGGAGGAGCGAATGACGCAGCAGCGGCACGTAGAGCAGGAGCAGACTATTGACGTTGGCCAAGGGTCGGACGTCTATCTGGAGTCATTGAACGCCAACGGGGTTAAATACGTGTTCATCAACTCCGGTACCGACACATTCCCCATCCAGGAAAGCATCGCCAAGTACCAGAGCCAAGGCCGGCATGTGCCGGAAGTCATCCTCTGCTTGGATGAGGAGGTGGCGATGTCTGCGGCCCATGGCTACTACATGGTGTCCGGCAAGCCGCAAGTGCTGCTGGTGCATGTGGACGCTGGCACTATGCAGGTGGGCGGGGCCATCCACAACGCCCAACGCGGTCGGGCGGGCATGGTCTTCTGCGCCGGACGCGCTCCCTACACCTTCGAGGGCGAGTTGCCCGGCGGTAAGAGCATGAACATCCACTGGCTACAGGAGCAAATTGACCAAGCAGCGGGAGTGCGCCCCTTCACCAAGTGGGACTACGAGATTCGTCGACCCGAGACCATACATCAGGTGATGCAACGAGCCTTCCAACTAGCAGGCTCCGAGCCTGCGGGACCTGTTTATGTAAGCCTGCCGCGTGAGGTGCTCATGGCCCCGGTGGAGACGGCCCGGATGCCAGCGGCCAGTCGCTACGCACCGGTGTCGCCGGGGTATCCCAGCCCCGAGGCTCTGGAGCAGGCGGCCGACATACTGGCCCACGCCCAGCGCCCTCTCATCGTGACCTCCCAAGCCGGACGACACCCGCAGACGCTGGGGCACATGGTGGAGCTGGCCGAGCTTATTGGCGCGTCAGTCATAGGCGATCGCGTGTCCTTGGGCTTTCCCACTGCCCACCCGCTATACGTCGGCAGGTCGGGGAACCAGCAGATCAGAGAGGCCGACGCCCTTCTTCTGGTGGACTGCGACGTCCCATGGATACCCTCGCTGGCCAAGCCCAAGCCCGACGCGCGCATCATCTCCATCGACCAAGACCCTTTGAAGGCCAATATGCCGATGCACCTGTTCCCGGCCGACTTGCTGATTCAGGCCAGCAGCGCCGAGGCGATACCAGCCCTCTGCTTCGAGGTGCGCAAGAAGATGGACGCATCGGAGACCGCGTCGGCCAACGAACGCCGCGCCGCCTTGGAAGAGTCGTCCCGCCAGAGGCGAGAGCAACTGACCAGCGACGCACAATCAGCATCCTCCCAGACACCCATCCTGCCGGCGTGGCTAGCCCACTGCATCGGCGAGGCCCTTGGCGACGAGGACATGGTGTTGGACGAGACGGTGACCAATGCCGACTATGTCAGCGCATATATACAGAGGCGAAACCCAGGCACCATGTTCGCCAGTGGCGGGTCGTCGCTGGGTTGGGCCTTGGGCGCCGCGTTGGGCGCCAAGCTGGCCGCCCCAGAACGCCGTTCCGTGGCATTGGTAGGCGACGGCGCATTCATCTACGGCTGCCCCACCTCCGCCCTCTGGGCCGCCGACAAGCATGGCATCCCTTTCCTGACCGTGATCTTCAACAACCAGACCCACTTCGCCACCAAGCGGGCCATGCTGGGAGCCTACCCGCAATCGGTTTCGCAGGAAACCAACAACTTCGTCGGGATGGAGCTCTTCCCATCGCCAGAGTACGCGTTGCTGGCAGAGTCCTGCCGGGCCTACGGCGAGAAGGTGGAAGACCCAGGACAGGTGGAAGCCGCCCTGCGCCGAGGCATTGAGCGCGTGGACGCAGGACAGGCTGCCGTGATCGACGTGCGCTTGGCGCGGCCGTAGTAGTTTGTCATTCGCCCCATCCCAACCTTGCATATGGGCACTAAGGTTGGGATGGGGCCACTAGTCCGATTTACGCAGTCTCAAGTGTTGTCGCAGGGAGAAAGCTTCATATGGCTGAAGTCGCCTCAGGCGTCTCCATTATTGTTGGATTTATGTCAATCGGCCTGGCCGCATTCGCCATATGGATAGCAAGGTCCTCGGAGAAAGAAAGTAGAGAGAATTACCGACAGACGCGAGACCTATTGGCAGAGATTGACAAGAGAACGACGGTTACGGAGGCGCTTGTCAGCCAAAGCCAACGTCAGATATTGGATACGCTGATAGGCCTCGTTTCTCCTAAGCCTGTCAGCGATCCAGCGAGCGAGCGCGACGCGGAGATGGGTCTGAGGCTGTTTCAGTCTATGTTGCAGAGTAATTCTCCGACAGAAGTGGCTAGTTTCATCCAGGCTATGTCACAGCTTTCCGACCGTCCTGACCAGCCTGGGACCTAGTATGCAAACTTAAGAAATCACACAAAAGGAGGCCGCAAATGCCACGAGGCAACGAGCCCCTAGGAGACGTAGCCAACAAGTTCCTGTTCGAGAATGACCGTGTACGGGTGTGGAACTTGGACTTGGCACCGGGTGAGTCGAGCGACTGGCATGTGCACGATAACGACTACGTGACCATCGTCATCGACCCTGCTCAGCTGCGGCGCGAGGCCGATGGCCACGAGCCAGAGGACCTGAGCTACCCCGTGGGCGAGACCCACTTCCGGCCTGCGGAACCGGCGCACCGGGTGACCAACATCGACAACAAGCGCTACATGAACGTGCTTATCGAGCTGAAGAAGTAGCGGCCCCTACGCCTACGGCAATCCCTTGGCTGGCACCGGGAGGTCAACTAGTTGGCCGATGGTGCTTCTTCCTGCCCCCGGTCTGAGGGAGGCTCTTGGCTGGATGGGGAGTAGAGCAAGGCACTGGCGGCCTCGAACTTCGGGTAGTCGGCGTCCTGAACGTAGCGACGGACCTCGTCCAAGGCCAGAATGCCCTTCTGAACCAGCAGCGATGACAGGGCCGCCGCGCGGTGTTCGTAGTAGTCCATCTGGTGAACGTCTTTCTCGATGTGGCGACGCACCGGGGTTTCGCCGGGTGTTTCCAGCCACTCCTCGAACACATCGACGATGAGGGTGTCGCGGGAGCTTTCGGGGTCGCGCCCGCGGACGTAGGCTAGGTTGAAGGAGATGGCGTACAGCGTCTGATGGTCATCAGCCGTAGCCGAGCCCGCGCGCGTTAACGAATTCGCCGTGTATGCTGTGTATCACTCCCGTCTTCCCTCTGATGTAGATGGGAGTGCGGTTATAGCCTTCAGGCCCGCGCACCTTCACTTGCACCGTGTCCCCTACTTGAAACCGCGACGGCATTGCTTCTCTCCTTGTGGCATGGATCAAGCGCTTCCCATCGGTCTCTGCCCTTGGCATGAATTAGCCACCAATTCCGTAGCCAACCACCCTCCGTCGTTCCTCCGGAGGTGAGGATCCACGGCCCGGAGTGCTGGGCAGGTCAGCACCGCATAGGCGTCAGTCTGCCCTTTACATCCGTATACCGACCCAACCGCCCTTGGGCAATTCCGGCGTAAGCCCAAATCAGGCACTCTCTTGAAGCTGGGGAAGCGTTCACCCCGACTCTCTCTCCGCTGTGAGAAAGGGTTATGTAAATCGGCCGGGCTGCACGTGCTCCAAGCCGGGTACGTCGGAGTGCCCACGCAGGATGAGGTCCGCAGTTGCGCGGGCCATCCCGGTGCTCCACAGGATCCCCTTACGCCCAGCACCTGTGCAGAGGTAAAGGTTATCCCAGCCAGGCACTCTCCCTATGATGGGCAGCCCGTCGGGGGTGAGAGGCCTCAAGCAGGCGGTGTGTTGCACTAGTTGGGCCTCGGCTAAAAATGGAGCCATTCGCAGCAGGTCGCCCATTACGGCATCCCGTCCGTCGGGAGTGGACTGGTCGTCGAACCCAACGTGCTCCTCGGTGGTGCCAGCCCATATCAAGCCGTCGGGCTTGGAGGCCGCGTAACTCTTGCCCCAGCCCAAGGTAGTCTGCAACTGCTTGCCCTCCAGTTGCAGCCTCAGTATCTGGCCCTTGAAAGGCATCACCGGGATGCTTGCGCCGGTCCAAGCCTCGGCCTCTTGACACCAAGGGCCGGTGGCCAGCACAGCGGCGTCGGCCTCAAGCGTCCTTCCCGCCATAGACACAGACACACCGTTGCCGCTCTTTGCCACGCCGGTAACACGTCCATATAAGACTTCGGCGCCCAGCTTCTCAGCAGCTTGGGCCATGGCTAAGGTATGGCGGTAGCCCTCCACTGCTCCGCTGCCCTGAGTAAAGACAGCCCCCAAGCAGCCGGGGCTAATGCCTGGCTCTAGGCGCAGGGCCTCGTCACCGTCGATCCACTGCACGTTGAAGCCTGGCACCTGCTGTTGAATCTCAATGTGCTGGGTGGTGCGGGCCACGTCGGAATCGTCAAAGGCCAGTGAAAGGCGGTCGCGCTGGTAGAACTGGTTGTCGACACCGGAAAGCTCCAAGAGCTCAGGAGCAAGCTTCCGATGTGCGTGGAAGCAGTGGACACTGAAGTCCAACAGGGGATAGGGCGTGCCAGTGCCGTCCAAGGGATTGAGTCCTCCAAAGGCGAAACCCGATGCGTGGCTACCTACCGACTCCTGCTCTAGGATGGTCGCCTTGATGCCTTCTTGGGCGAGGAAGAAAGCAGTGGAGCAGCCAGCAACTCCACCGCCGATTATGATTACGTCGCTACCATGAGCCGTCATATCGATCCCGTCAGCATCCGCGTCTTAGCCGATGCCATAGAGGCGGGCGCAGTTGGTCCAGAGTATCTTGCGCTTGCTTTCCAAGCTCAGACCCTCTATGGCTAGTATCTCGTCGACGGCGTGGGGGTACGCCGAATCCGAGTGAGGATAGTCGGTGGAGAACACTAGATTGTCGTCCCCCAGCCGTTGCACCACGTCGGCCACCAAGTACTCATCAGGATCGACGGATATGTAGCACTGCCTGCGGAAGTATTCCGACGGGGTCTGCGTCAGGCCCTCGCTCTCGCTGCCGAACTTCTCCCACTGGTCGTCCAAGCGATATAGCCACCAAGGCAACCAACTGCAGTTGCCTTCGAGGAACGCAACTTTCATGTTGGGGAACCTCTCCAACACGCCTCCCATGATCATGCTGCCCATGGCGAGCATCAGCTCCATGGAGAAGACCGCAGCGTGGGAGAGGGCGCGATAACCGGGCTGGCCAGCCAGACGTACGCCAAGGTAGTCGCGGCTGGCGGCGCCGGAGGTGCCATGAAAGCAGATCGGCACACCTAACTGCTCGGTCTCGCGCCACAGCGCGTCGAAGGATGGATCGTTGATGTGTCGACCTGCGATGGGCATTGGCAGCAGGACGACGCCGACGACGCCCAACTCCTGCACCGCCCGTCGAGCCTCGCCAGCAGCCAAGATCGGGTCCTGTTGGGGCACTATGGCAGTGGCCTTTAAACGGGCGGGGTCTTCCTGGCAGTAGCCGGCAACCCAGTCGTTGAAGGCCTGACACAAAGACAACGAGTAGCTGGGCTCCATCTCGTCAAGCGACACCAGCATACTGGCTACAGTGCGGAAGAGCACTGCGATGTCGATACCCTCATGGTCCATCGCCCGGACGTGCGAGGCAGCGTCGAAACCGTGGTCCCAGCCATCCTTCATCACATCCCGCGACCGGGCGTCTAGAGGCTGATTCGCTTTCAGCACAGCATCGTTTTCCGTCCAAGGCGGGATGCGGCGTCCCTCTATCTCCCACCAAGCAAAATGCCCCGGAAGCTGCCGGTTCGCCTTGGGCGCACGGTACTGGTACTCCTCGGCCAGATATCGCGCATACATGTCGGGAGGTTCCATCAGGTGCAGGTCGCTATCCAGTACCCTCAACCCTTGCTTGGCCACACTACACTTCCACTGGCGAGATGGGCTACGGGTCGATTATATCAGAGCAGACGGTTCCAGCCATTCTCACGGACACTTCCTGCACTCCCGTGCAGGAAGACCACCGTTTACTCTCCTGCTCCCTCGGGAGAGGTTGGGATGGGTGTGAACCATGACACGAGCCCCTTCCGCCTCCGCCCAGCGATGCGAAAATGGACTGGATGCCCCGAGGCACTCATCAGAGAGAATGGTCTAACCCGTGACCCCACACCACCCCCGCGAAAATGTCATACTTTCTGCAAGTAAAATTGGCCGACTTCAAAGCTGTGCCACCGCAAAATTGCACAAATTGCACGTTAAATAGCTACGGAAGAATTCGCGGCAGATACGACAAGACTGCAATCGAGCACCCAAATCGTATCTGCAGTCTGCCTCCAGTGCAGTTCGACGTCGTAAATGTGCAGCAATACTCCACCGGATGCTCCGGCCAATTTTGGAATCACACACCCAAGTTGTTACAATATGCCAAAGCTAAGGAAGCCCAACTCGCCAGCTTGTACCCACTCAATACAATAGGAGGAGACACATGGCCGACGACCTTTCCGCCATCGTATCCGGCGAGGCCGAACGACTGGGCACTGGATACACTTTTACTGAAGGTCCACTCTGGCACCACGATGGCTACCTGCTGTTCGTCGACGTGCGAGAGAGCCGTCTATATCGCTGGTACCCCGGCCAACGACCATTCGTGGTGCGGGAAGATACCGGAGGCGGCAACGGCTTGACCTTCGACTCCCAAGGCCAGGTGATCATGTGCCAAGGCGGGGAGCGTCGGGTGGTGCGCTTGGACTCCGAGTTCAACGAAGCCGTTGTCGCCGACCGCTGGGATGGAAAGCGTCTGAACCGGCCGAACGACGCGGTGTGCCGCTCCGATGGCAGCATCTACTTCACGGACCCTGGCATGAGGGTGCCCGAAGGCGAGCGCGAGATTGACGTTTCAGGGGTGATGCGAGTCGCCTCCGATGGGTCGGTGCATCTGGCCACTGCTGACTGCGAGTATCCCAACGGGCTGGCTTTCTCGCCCGACGAGAGTATCCTCTATGTGGCCAACTCCCGCCCCAACAAGTACATCCGAGCCTTCGACGTGGCAGCCGATGGTTCCTTGAGCAATAGCCGAGTGTTCGCCGACATGACAGCCCCTGAAGAAGAGGTGCCCGACGGCATGAAGGTGGACACTGCGGGCAACGTCTTCTGCACAGGACCGGGAGGCACTTGGGTGTTCGGTTCCGCTGGCAATCGCTTGGGTGTCATCGTGACCCAAGAGGTGCCTGCTAACCTAGCCTTTGGCGGTTCCGACTGTCGCACCGCGTTCCTCACCGCACGTACCTCGGTTTACACCCTGCGGGTCAAAACTCCCGGCGTGAGGATAGGTTAGTTAGCTCGGACACCTTAGCCGGTCCCATCCAGCCTCCCCCCTTCCAAGGGGGGAGGGGCTTCCGATAATCGTACCTAACGGTTGTGGAAACCCTCTTCGGAAGGGGCAAGGCTGGGACGGGGGGTTACGCTGCTCTACTCTGGGACTACCGAGAAGTCGATGCTGGTATTGGCGGTCGCCACGGCGACCGATCCGTACAAGGGTCAATGCCCCTTGTAGTAGTCCACCAACTCTTGGCCTTGGGCCTGGTCGGGGCCGGCGAGTTCGAACGTGAGGCGCACCTCTTGGTACACGGCCGGCCCGCTGGTCGCGATGCTTGTGTCGCGGATACCCTCTACCGTAACATCGGTACGGACCAAGTGTATCTCCTCTTGACGCGCCACCCGCTCCAGCATGTTGACAGCACAGGCAGTCAGGCCGGAGAAGAAGAGTTCTCCGGCACCCAGCTCCTCGCCGGGGCCACCATTATAGTCGGCGTCGTCAGCAATCCAATGGTGGTTGCGGGCTTGGCAGATGGCCCTTCCTTGAGTGCCACTGCTGTAGGACCTTACTTTGATGCTGTGGACGGTCTGCTGAGTCATCGTCACCTCCCGGTGCATGGGTTCCAATCGAACCGGTCATTGTTCAGGCGCTCCAATGCTAAACGGCGGTAGGCCGGGACGCAACCGCCGACCCACTGACCGTCAACTTACCTGAAAGTGCTGGGTGTCATTCCCCTTGCGATACGCAACCCCTATGCTACAATCAACATGAGCCGACCCCTGTAGCCGGCGAGTGGACACGCTTGACCACAGCGCGGCGTTGAACGACTTCACAGGCCAATAGCAGCCTTGGAGGCCAGCCATGTCTGAGAAGTACCTGCAGGAGATTGAAGAGATTCTGAAGGAGGCGGAAGAGACGCCGCCCTCTGATGTCGGCGACACTGCGCCACCGCCGCGAACAAGCGGACGGTATGTGTTGCGCCCGCCAAGCTTGGGGTCTTCTCGCAACTTCCCCAGCATACCGGTCAGCAAGGTAATACTCGCGGCTTTGGCCATCTTGTTGCTCGCCTTGGTGATAGGCGGTGCATTTGGGCCGGAATGGCTCTTTGCGGGGTTCGTGCTAGGGCTATTGGTTGTAGCCTACCTCATGTTCTTCGCGCGCCCTAGTGGTCCCAAGGTACAGAAGAGGTGGCGGGGACGCTTGCTCGAAGAGGAACCCAGCAACTTCTGGAGCCGCTTCAACCGCTGGCTGAAGGGGTAGCTACTGGGAGGCAAAGAGTCCAAGCGTGGTTTTGGAGATGGAGCTAGAGGACCAGCCCATAGGTGCGCTTCTTGATGGTGTCGTTGACGAAAGTCTCGGTGCGCCGCACTCCTGGAATCGGGTGCACTTTCTGGCGGAGGAAGCTGCCCAACTGCTCCGGGGACTCCAGCCCCACCCAAGCAAACACGTCGAACGCGCCCAGGGTGATGGCCACATAGTGGGCCTCATCCAGTTTGGCGACTTGGTCTGCTACATTGGAAACCTCGCCCGGCTCCACCTGAACGCCAACCAAGGCCGCGGTGGCGTACCCCATCTGCTCCAAATTGGGCACAGCGATAATATGAATGACATTGTCCTTGATCAACCGGCGCAACCGACGGCGGACGGTACCCTCGCTGACACCCACCTCTCGCGCAATCTTGGCGTTGGAAGCACGGCCATCAACCTGCAAGAGACTTATAATCCTCTTGTCTAATTCATTCATCTCCACGGCAGTCGTCACGTCTCCTTACGCCAGCATGATATTAGAATGTAGGAAAACTGTCAAGTTTCGACATCAGGTAGCTGATAGCGTTGACACTGGTAGGCTGATCCTACGCTTGCCGTAGCAATGGTGCCTTTGGTATAGTGGCTGACTGGAGGGATCGCATAGTGGTCTAGTGCGGGCGCCTGCTAAGCGCTTGGGGCGAGAAATTGCTCCCATGGGTTCGAATCCCATTCCCTCCGCCACTAACACCCCGCTACCTTGAATACGAACCACGTCGGAAATGTCTGTATCATATCTACTTCACCTATAGAGAAACCATTCCCACAATTCCCACGAGGTCTGGTAGCGTCCGTTAGCGTTCTGTATAATCCGCGTCATATCTTGGTACGTTTTTAGGTATGATCCGTGAGTAAGAGACTGACCGAAGCCTACGCAAGGACGGTACGTAAGCCGGGCCGCCACACCTTTCCCAACGAGGATGGGCTTTGCTTGGTGGTGTCTCCGTCTCTAAGGAAGCGGTGGGTGCAGCGGCTAATGATCGGCGGCAGTAGCACCGACTTGGGCTTGGGCGGTTATCCTCTGGTTTCTCTCAAAGAGGCTCGGGAGAAAGCCCAAGCCAACCGCAAATCTGCGCGCTCCGGCAGAGACCCCCGAGAGCAGAAGCGGACCGAGTCTGTACCAACTTTCGCCGAAGCCGTCGGCCGCGTCATCGCGTTCAACCACCCGACGTGGGCCAACGCCAAGCACGCCTCCCAGTGGGCCGCAACGCTCAGGACCTACGCTTCTCCCTACTTCGGAGACCGGTCTTTGGACGATATCTCCAGCGCGGACGTTATGAAGGCCCTGACCCCGATATGGACGGACAAGCCGGAGACGGCACGCCGGGTGAGGCAGCGGATCAGCGCGGTAATGAAGTGGGCCATGGCCAACGGCTTCAGGACGGACAATCCCGCCGGGGATGCGATCGAGGCCGCCTTGCCGAAAACCCCGCGCGTGAAGACCCACATGCCTGCCTTGTCTTACGCAGAGGTGCCGCAGGCGCTGGAAGTCATCCGAAAGTCCACCGCCAGGCCCGTTACCCGGCTGGCTCTGGAGTTTCTCATCTTGACTGCTGCCCGCTCCGGAGAAGTCCGCGTGGCGAAATGGGATGAAATCAGCGGGGATGTCTGGACTATCCCAGCGGCGCGGATGAAAGCGAGGCGGGAACATCGTGTTCCTCTCTCCCGTAGGGCGTCGGAAATCCTGGCTCAGGCTCGGGAATTGGGCGTCGGCGGCGTATTGATATTCCCTTCGTTGGGAGGGAAGCCGATGTCGGATATGACGCTGACCTCGCTGCTTAGGCGGCTGCGAATCTCCTGTGTACCCCACGGCTTCCGCTCCAGCTTCCGGGACTGGGCCGCCGAGTGCACAGACACGCCCCACGCGGTTATGGAGGCGGCACTGGCCCATGTGGTGGGGAACTCAACAGAGGCTGCTTACTTCCGCTCTGACCTGTTTGAGAGGCGTCGAGGACTGATGGACGCATGGGCAACGTATTCGTGCACTCTCAGCTGATCGGTGCCTGAATCCACCGGGTATTAGCTCATCTCTGTGCCATTCAGGATTCATCTGTGTCTATGCCGATTCCCGACATAAATAGCGGTCTCTTCACCCCACAGCTCCTTGACCTCGGAACCAAGGTCGAGGCCTGCCCACCAGTTCATCGAAGTCGGCGTGCGAACTGCAGCTTGTATAATATGTGTGATGCACCCCAGAAGGATTCAGAATACCAACAAGGAACACGAATATGCCCAGGAACTACAGGATAGAGCGGGACGCCATCATCCAGAGGTGGTATGGCGACAAGCCGCAACCCAGGAACCCAAGACCCCGCAGAAGTTGGGCAGGCGGCCCGATCACCCCAGCCGACTGCCTCGGGATTCCCATGCAGGTAAACTCTCCCTTCATCGCGTACGGCTACTGCATGGTTTGGAAATACAGCCTGAACCGGGACGGCTACGGCACCCAGACCATCGAAGGAAAGCAGGAACTAGTCCATCGGGCAGTCTTCATACAGACCCGAGGACAGATACCTGAGGACAAGAGGTCAACCACCTTTGCAATCGGCCCTATTGCGTTCAACCCTCCCACCTGTATGCCGGGACCACTCAGGACAACAAGGATGACTCCCAGATCGTCAGCAAAGAGGACTTGCTCCACGCACCCTGGATAATCGACTGGCCGGAGGGAGCACATTCCGGCAACCCCCTCCTCCAGAGATTGCAGGAATCGAGCCGTTACGACGGAACGGAACCCTGGAAGCCAGTGGAACGACCGGCACAGAAACCCTTGGAGGAATTCACCTGCCCAAAGCATGACTTCGCCATCATCACGATGTTCGAAGGGGCCTCCAAGATATCCCGGATATGCGAGACCTCCGAGTTCCAAGAGAAGGAAGGCGACGAACTGGGAACACCATCCCTGATCGCCGAGCTCTGCCCGGCATCCCGGAAGGTAACCTCCACCTTTGAGAAGATAGTCACCTCCGAGTACGTTGGGGAAACCCACCAAGAAACACGACGCAGGGCCTACTACCGGAACCGTCAGGGCTCCGGAAGGGTTCCCACGACCTGAGAAGCTGTGGGTGCGACTACTGCACCCAAGACCGAAAGGCTTTCAGGGCTGCCATCCAACCCCTGCTAACCAAGGAGGAATCAGAACTCCTCGATGTTTGCGACCGGCTGGAACCCCATATCACCACCGTTCTCGAAGAGGCATGCGTGGGCATGACGGAGGCATTGGCCATCACTCGCTCCGTCGGTTGAATGTCCTTACTTGAGTTTCGCTGGTCAGGTCGGTGACCTCGGCCAGGTACTTGGCAGAAAGTAGATGGCGGTGGCGAGGCAATCATATCGAATCCTACCCGAAGAGTGCCCTCAGCAGTAACTATTGGTCGGTGAAGCATGGTTCGGACAAGTTTCGTCGTAAACCAAGTTGGTAGCTGAAGGGCAGTCTCACTAGTATCAATAGCTGCGATCGCGCTTTTTGATACTGCACCGCGTGTATAGCAGGGGTCGGAGATCGCGGCCAGAGGGCCTCGGTTATTGAGGCTCTAATCGCCCCGTTTGGTGGCGGTCCACTATCCGCCGTCCATCTTGACGGACCCGATCCACCGACACCACGCGGTTGGACGGCCTTAACGCCGGTCAGCGTGCGGCATCTGCTTTGGGGGAGGGGCCTCCCGGCAGCCGATCCATATCTCCAACCAGTCGTACTGCTCCAAGAACTCGACGACATGGAGCGCCGTGACAAGAATTCCCTCTTCATCGATGTAGAGCCCGCTGCCGTAGCACTCACGGTTCTGGTATTGGATGCAGACGATGCTATCCCTAACCTCCTCGTAGATGCCCGGAGAGTCCACGCCCAGCGCGATGGCGCCAAAGTGATCACTGTGACGGAAACGACGGCGACTGCCAACACCCCAGGGAGCCAGGATCTGTTCCTCACGTACGAGCTTTCCAGCCAAGAATGACTTTGCTTGATTGTGACAGTCCAAGCCACACAGCAGTGGAAGCTCTGATAGGTGCGACGTCCTTGCTTGCCGTCGGGTCTAGGACGATCCGCTGGCTGATTGCAAGCACCACTACCCTCATTCTCCGTTCCGGTCCCGCTTGCGCCCACGCCATGGTCCGAGAATGAAAGCAGCGAAGGCAGCAATCGGGAGCGCAAACAGCGCGATGCCCACAGGAACCAGAGGAGAGTCCGGTATCCGGCTTGGTGTTTCCTCTACTGGTGTTCCGGCGGGCGTAGCCGATGGTAGCGACGTCGGCTCGAGAGGTCCTCTTGGGACCACTGTTGCCGTTAGGCCCGGCGTTGGGGTTGCTATGTGCCGAGGCGTTGGACCTGCCACGGACGCTACGGCACCTTCGCCCATATCGTTCACCGCACGCACCGAGAAGGTGTGTCGAGTGTCGTTGACCAGACCAGTGACCCCAAGGGAGTTCGCCGTTGCTCCTCCGGGGACATCCTCCCAAGGGGCACCATCCCGCTGGTGCTGGTACTTGATGATGGGCGAGCCGTTATCCTCCGCCGCTGTCCAGTTGAGGGCAATCGCCCCATCATACGCCGTGGCGGTCAGGTTGCCTGGGGCATCGGGCACCGACGCTGGTGTCGCCCTGACCGAGGCCGGCACACCGTTGCCAACACTGTTTATGGCCCGTACGTAGAAGACATACTCAACACCGTTGGTCAGGCCCGGGCTCGCAAGGAAGTTCGCCGTTGCTCCTCTGCCGACGTCCTCCCAAGGGGCACCATCCCGCTGGTGCTGGTACTTGATGATGGGCGAGCCGTTATCCTCCGCCGCTGTCCAGTTGAGGGCAATCGCCCCATCATACGCCGTGGCGGTCAGGTTGCCTGGGGCATCGGGCACCGACGCTGGTGTCGCCCTGACCGAGGCCGGCACACCGTTGCCAACACTGTTTATGGCCCGTACGTAGAAGACATACTCAACACCGTTGGTCAGGCCCGGGCTCGCAAGGAAGTTCGCCGTTGCTCCTCTGCCGACGTCCTCCCAAGGGGCACCATCCCGCTGGTGCTGGTACTTGATGATGGGCGAGCCGTTATCCTCCGCCCCAACCCAGGTTAGGACAACGATCTCGTCATCCGCCGTGGCGGTCAGGTTGCTGGGGGCATCGGGCACCGACGCTGGTGTAGCCCTGACCAAGGCCGGCACACCGTTGCCAACACTGTTTACGGCCCGCACGTAGAAGACATACTCAACACCGTTGGTCAGGCCCGGGCTCGCAAGGAAGTTCGCCGTTGCTCCTCTGCCGACGTCCTCCCAAGGGGCACCATCCCGCTGGTGCTGGTACTTGATGATGGGCGAGCCGTTATCCTCCGCCCCAACCCAGGTTAGGACAACGATCTCGTCATCCGCCGTGGCGGTCAGGTTGCCTGGGGCATCGGGCACCGACGCTGGTGTCGCCCTGACCGAGGCCGGCACACCGTTGCCAACACTGTTTATGGCCCGTACGTAGAAGACATACTCAACACCGTTTATGGCCCGTACGTAGAAGACATACTCAACACCGTTGGTCAGGCCCGGGCTCGCAAGGAAGTTCGCCGTTGCTCCTCTGCCGACGTCCTCCCAAGGGGCACCATCCCGCTGGTGCTGGTACTTGATGATGGGCGAGCCGTTATCCTCCGCCCCAACCCAGGTTAGGACAACGATCTCGTCATCCGCCGTGGCGGTCAGGTTGCTGGGGGCATCGGGCACCGACGCTGGTGTAGCCCTGACCAAGGCCGGCACACCGTTGCCAACACTGTTTACGGCCCGCACGTAGAAGACATACTCAACACCGTTGGTCAGGCCCGGGCTCGCAAGGAAGTTCGCCGTTGCTCCTCTGCCGACGTCCTCCCAAGGGGCACCATCCCGCTGGTGCTGGTACTTGATGATGGGCGAGCCGTTATCCTCCGCCCCAACCCAGGTTAGGACAACGATCTCGTCATCCGCCGTGGCAGTCAGGTTGCTGGGGGCATCAGGCACCGACGCCGGTGTAGGGGCATGGGGCACCGACGCTGGTGTAGGGGCATGGGGCACCGACGCTGGTGTAGCCCTGACCGAGGCCGGGACACCGTTGCCAGCACTGTTTACGGCCCGTACGTAGAAGACATACTCAACGCCGTTGGTCAGGCCAGTGACCGCAAGGGAGTTCGCCGTTGCTCCTCCAGTGACGTCCTTCCAAGGGGCACCATCCCGCTGGTGCTGATACTTGATGATGGGCGAGCCGTTATCCTCCGCCCCAACCCAGGTTAGGACAACGATCTCGTCATCCGCCGTGGCGGTCAGGTTGCTGGGGGCATCGGGCACCGACGCTGGTGTCGCCCTGACCGAGGCCCGTGCACCGCTGCCAGCACTGCTTACGGCCCGTACGTAGAAGACATATTCAACTCCGTTGGTCAAGCCCGAGACCGTCACTTTGGTCGCGGCTGGCCCGCCCGGCACGTCATCCCATCCCACGCCAGAACGGCGATGTTGGTACTTGATGATTCGCCTGCCATTGTTGGCCGCGGCTGTCCAACTGAGGGCAACCGCCCTGTCATCAGGCGTGGCAGTGAGGTTGCCTGGCCTCCCCGGTACCGGTGGAGGTGGAGGTGGCGTTCGCGGCGTCGCGTTTACCATCGCCGCCGCCCCAGTGAGAGAGGCGTTCACCGCCCGCACCGCAAAGGTGTACGTTGTGCCGTTCGTCAGACCCGTCGCGGTATGACTGATTGTGTTGGCGTCGCTGTTGAGAATATCTGCAAAGTCCCCGTTGTCGATTTTGACCTGATACTTGCTGATGTTGCTGTTGAACGGGTCGGTCCAGTCCAGCCTCACTTGACCGTCACCGGCCGTGGCACTGAGACCCGCCGGCGCCGCAAACAGCGGCGTCGCATCCACCATAGCCGCCGCCCCGTTCTCCGCCCGTACCGCAAAGGTGTACGACGTGCCGTTGCTCAGGTTCTGGACGATGTGGCTGTTGGTGTCCTTGTCGCTGCCGCTGATTGCGGTGTAATTGCCGCCGCCGTCACTGCTGGCCTCGTAGCCGGTGATGCTGCTGTTGCCCGGGTCGTCCCAGGTCAACGTCATCTGCTCGTTGCCGGCTGTTGCCGTCAGGCCCGTCGGCGCATCAAACAGCGGCGTCTCACTCACCATCGCCGCCACACCGTTCGCGGGGCAGTTCACCGCCCGCACCGCAAAGCTATATTCGGTCCCGTTGGTCAGGTTTTGGACGAGGTGGCTGTTGGTGGTGTCGTCGCTGTCGCTTATTGGGGTGTAGTTCGTGCCGTCGTCGCTGCTCACCTCGTAGCCGCTGATGTTGGGGTTGCCTGGGGCGGTCCAGTTCAGCGTTATCTGCTGGTCGCCGACCAGCGCCGACAGATCCGCCGGCAGCGCAAACAGAGGCGTCGCATCCACCATCGTCGCCGCCCCGTTCACCGCCCGAACCGCAAACGTTTGCTCCGTGCCGCCGGTCAGTCCCGTCACCGTGTGCTCGGTGGTGTCCACATCGCTGCCGCTGATCGGGGTGTAATCGGCGCCGTCGTTGCTGCTCACCTCATAGCCGCTGATGCTGCTGTCGCCCGGGTCGTCCCAGGTCAGCTTCACCTGCCTACCACCCGGCGAGGCCTGGAGGCCCTTCGGCGCCGCAAACAGCGGCGTCGCCTCCTTAACTTCAGACGACAGACTGTCGCCAGCGGAATTATTCGCCCGCACCTCAAAGCTGTACGTCGTGCCATTGGTCAGGGATGCGTAGGTGTAGCTGGGTTTGTCGGTCGATCGGTTGGTCTTGAAGCCGTTAAAGCTTACCTTGTAGCCATCTGTGCTCGACTTCTCATCGGCGGGGGGGTCGTCCCAGGTCAGCGTCACCTCGCCGTCGCCGGGCGTCGTAATGACATTGGTCGGCGCAGTCGGCACCTCCGGCACCGGCGTGGCGGTCCTACTGCTGGTGGGGCCATCACCGATATAGTTGTAGGCCAACACCTCAAAGTCATAGCTCACGTTGTTCTCTAGGTTGTAGATGGTGAGTTCATTGAGGGGGTCGGGAGTTCCGCCTGGATTATCGAGAAGTTTCCATTCCCCCCAAGCGTTGTCGGTTGTCTTCTTGTAGCGGACCTTGTAGCCATCGGTGCGGTCATGGGTGGTGGGGTCGTTCCAGCTCAGCTCGACCCTCTCGTGCTTGGCGGGGACGGTGGCCGGGAGGTCGACCACGTCACCCGGCACTACCCCCGGCTCCGCCCACGCCTTCGACGGCGCCCCCGCCCCCGAGGCGTTCACCGCCCGCACCGCAAAGGTGTACCCAGACCCAGTCAAGTTGGCAAGACCCGTGACCGTGTGGCTGGTGGTGCTGGCGCCGCTGCCGCTGATCACGCTGTAGCTCGCGCCGCCGTCGCTGCTGACCTCGTAGCGGGTGATGCTGTTGTCTCCCGGGTCGTCCCAGGTAAGCGTCACCTGACTATCTGCGGGCGTGGCCTGAAGGTTGTCCGGTGGGGGTGGGACGGTGGGCCCCGCCACCGGGTATGCCGCCACTGCTGCCGACGGCCCGGCGGCGCTGCTGTCGTAGGCCCGCAACTCGAACGTGTAGTACGTAGAGTAGGTCAGGCCCGTAACCGTGTGCTCGGTGATGGCGCCGCTGTTGGGAATATCCGTAAAGGCGCCGCTGCCGATTTTGAGCTGATACTTGCTGATCTCGGTGGTCTCCGGGTCGTCCCAGCTCAGCGTCACCTGGCTGGCCCCGGGAGCGGCGGTGAGATTGCTCGGAGCCAGGAACAGCGGCGTCGCCGTCAACGGGTCGTACTGCTCCGTATCCGGGGGGGACACCGCCCCGATCACCGTATCATCGGCGTCCGCCGCTCGCACTTTAAAGGTGTACGACGTGCCGTTGGTCAGGCTGGTAAATTTGTATTTGAGGAAGTCGAGGTTATTTACCTTGTAGGAGACTAGGTCGGTGGACGCAACGCTTGTGTAGTTCGCGCCGTCGTCGCTGCTGAATTGATACCTCTTGATCCTGCTGTCGCCCCGGTCGCGCCAAGACAGCGTCACCCAACCGTAGCCAGGTGTGGCCCTGATCGACATCGCAGGAATCACCGGCGTCGCATTCAACGTCGCCGCCTTCCCGTTCACCGCCCGTACCTTAATGGTGTAGTTCGTTCCGTTGGTCAGATCCGTTTGTCCGTCGGCCAGTTTATAGATGGAGTAGCCGAAAGTCTCGCTCTCGTGGCCTTGGTCTGTGACCCGATAGTAGGTCCCTTCGTGGTTGACCTCATAGCCGGTGATGCGGCTGTCTGTCGACTCCTTCCAGCGCAGCTGGACGTATCCATCGCCGGGCCAGGCTACAAGCTCCGTCGGCGCACGTAACAGGGGCGTCGCCGTCACGGTGGCTGACGCGCCGGGGCCGGATTCGTCGTAGGCCCGCACCTGGAAAGTATAGGATGTGCCGTTGGTTAGACCCGTCGCCGTATACCGGGTGGCCATCGAGTTGCCGCATTCAACGTTGATGAAGTTGGAGCCGCCGTCGGTGCTGATCTGATATTTGGTGATGTTGCTGTTGCCCGGGTCGGTCCAGTCCAGTATTAACTGCTCGTCGCCGATAGTGGCGGTGAGATTGCTTGGCGCGGCCAGATCCTCCGACTGGGCGTGTACGGCCAGCGGAACAATCAGAAGAGCGGCGGCGACGGCGACCAAGACCCAGCGGAACCGGGAAATAGCATTCCGGCTCATGGGCAGGGGATTCGTAGGTCTATTTGGCATGCAATTCATCTGAGAAGCCTCGTCAGAGGATGCACGGCATGGTGCCTTAGACTAACACACCAAGACCCAGCAATGCCTGGTTCCACTGGGTGTTCGGGCCCTTGGGTCCGGCCAGCTCACGCAAAGAAAGTCTGAGTCGCCAGTTCGGTTGAAGGAGGCCTTCTCCCAATACCCTGCGGGCCATTCTCTGTGCGTTCGTGTCCATCATCACACTGGAACGTCCAAATGCGGAGCAAAGCACGGCGGAAGCTATGTAGTCCCCCACTCCCGGGGATATCGCGAGGGTGCCATAGCCGACGACGGCCCGGGCTTGGGCTGCCGAATAAAGGGAAACCCGATCCAAGCGTTGGCGAAACGTTACTCCTAGACGCGGAGCGGACCGGAGGCTCTTTGACCAAGCCGTGGCAAGATTAGTTCTGTCAGCATTGATAACCCCATACGATGCTTAGCATCGTATGGGGCACTCGTGGTTGGCGCTACCCTGAAAGCCGGACGATAGCGTCAACTATAGTGAACAAATTGCATATGCCCTGTGAACCGGAGAACGTAGGCAAGGGAAGCGGTTTCAATGAACAACTTAGCCTTAGTTTCGGGTTGGGTGGCAGTGGCCACCTTCGCGGTTGCCGTGGTCCTGATACTATTGATCCCTGGAGTCGTGGTCTACAATCTGATCTTCAAGGTCCCTCCGACGCTCCCCGACCCTGGGGACGTTCCGGCGCTGTCCGGCGGCGTCCAGCCTCAGCCATCCCACGCGATGCTTGAGACCATTGAGGTCAAGGTGCCTGGCGCAGGACGTGAACGGTTCATCAGAACCATAAAAAAGGGTGCCATAAACGCAGGGGGATGGATCAAGGCCGAGCACAGCCCTTCGATAGCCCATGTCTTTAGCGTCATAGTGCGCCGGGGAGCTACTTAGAGAGGATAGACCCTCTCTTGAAAGCACAACCTGACCACCCAGTTTGGGCTACCACGATGGGACACGCTCCGCAGGGGCGGGCCTGATGAGTCGGAGATGGTGCCGGCATAGGCTTCCAGCGCAGGCCATCGATACTAGCCCGACGGCGGCGATGATGGCGATGGTAGCTATTGCTGTCTTCATTCTTGGCTCAACCTCCATTTGGTTCCGCTGCTTCATGCATATAGACGTTCAGCGACGCGGATTTGTTCCCGGCGGGGACGCTTCCCCAGAGCACCGGTAGGCCATGAACACGACCTTTACCGGCCCAGTATGGCCGATGCGGACTACAGTCTCGATAGCCGGATATCCGGCCTGGACGCAGAGGAGATGGCTCTTCGCGGCTCAGCCGCTCACTAGCCAGCCGGTTCAATGGTCACGCCCGCCTCGGCGAGCACACACCGGGCAACTCCGTCCCATCATCCTGACGTTGCAACAAAAATGCTAGGTGGCAGTACTCTCAACGTGGCCGCTGTTTTGCGTTATCCTTCGAGGATGAAACAAAACTATACAAACAGTTCCATTGGTGTGCTGTGACGACGACGACACTAGCTAGGCGACGCCCCCGCGGGATGTATTCCAAAGAGAGGCATATGCAACGTGTCCCCGGAGGGAAAGGTTCCACACTGCCGGAGTGCCGGAGTACCTGGAGCAGGCCGAGGTCGAGGCCCTACTCACCGCCCCACCACGATCTCCTGACCCACCACGATCTCCTGACCCGCCACGGTCTCCTTCACCCACCAAGATCTCCTGACCACGGCATCTAGTCCCCGAAACAGGAACAAGACAGAAGGGTGGAGTCTAGTGCCCGTCCACGATCTCCTGCCCGACCACGATCACAAGGTAAAGCCGATTTGCGGAGCGCATCTGTGCGAGAAACGGCCTGACCTCGTATCATGCCGACGAGACTGTTTTTCACGGGAGGTGGCCACCAATGCTATCACGTGCCGGGACTCTCATTCTGCTGGTTGCCGTACTGGGGATTGCCCTAGCCTGCACCGGTCCTGTGGGACCTTCAGGTTCCACAGGAACCACAGGGGGCCATGGGGGAACAAGGGATGCAGGGAGAGCCGGGCGCAACTGGCTCGCAAGGGACTGAAGGGCCGGAGGGTCCACAGGGAGAATCTGGTGTGCAGGGCCTTCCAGGTCTACAGGGTGAGCCAGGGCCTCAAGGCGATGTCGGGCCTCCTGGAGCCGATGGTGTGGACGGTGAGAAGGGCGAACCGGGTCTGCAGGGAGAGAAGGGTAATGCTGGAGACCCAGGCCTGCAGGGTAAGACAGGCCCACGTGGGCCACAGGGTGAAGTGGGAGAGCCTGGACCTCAAGGACCTCCTGGTGATACCGTTCTAATTCCTACTGCACCCCAACCCTCCGTGTCCGTTCCGCCGGTCGCTCCACGGAGTTCGTCGCTGCCTCCCGCTCCCACAATATCCGTTGCCAACCTGTCTGATCCGCCCTTGGCATCCAACACCGAGCCACGAGGCAACTGTTCCCGTTACAACGAAGAGACTGGCGAAGATATTGACTGGTTGGAAACAGCCTACCCGGATTACTCGATCTGTTATACCGAGGCCCATTCCAGCGATGTTGGGCCAGTGAGCCATTGGCTTGCCGAGGTAAGGGATTGGCTGTTTGCCAAGTACGGCATAGACGAACTATCCGTATTCAATTGGAACAGAGCCCCGGCTTTCCCGGCGATTGTGCCAATGGAGCTCTATATCATGCTGGTTCCTGAGCCTGACGGCAAGGCCAATGTTGGGAATACAGTGTTTCTTTGTTGCGAGTACTTGACTACGCCTAGCCTAGATGCTGTGGCGCCGATTGGTTGGATACCCTACCTGACGTTATCCAACCCCGAATGGCAACGGTACGCGTGCCTGGGCCGCCTATGTACTCCTCACAACCAGGCCCATATCAAGGACCTGATGCATGAGTTCACACATGCCGTTCAACGCACAGTAGCCGAGCGCTTGTGCGCGAGCCCCGAGGGGTGTCCAAACCATGACACCACTCACTGGTCGAAGGAAGGCCTAGCGGAATACGCGGGCACGTTCAACACCACGCCCCACAACCGCACCGAGACTTTCAAGAAGCTGGTCCAATACGTCTCCGAGAAAGACCTGATCTACTTGGCAACTTCGCTGGGCTACACGCAGTCACTTGTGCCGAACGACACCTATGACGGCAGTAACCTGCTGATGAAGTTCTTGGCGGACCGTTTCGGTGAAGACATCCACTACCGCTTAACGCACAGCGACGTCGCTACCTTGGACGACGTGTTGTTGGCCGAATACGAAGCTGAAGGCGTTACCGGCATTGACCTATTTGCCGAACTAAAGGCATGGATAGAGTCGCAGTAAGGGGGTACAATTCCACTCTCACTCCGTTGGCCGACACGGAGGAAGGGCAGCAGCTCGATCTCCTGCTCGATATGTTCAACCCCGACAAGTGTCTTTTGCAGACTAGGTTTTAGCAGAAGTGTCTGATTAACGAGAGGCGAGGGTGCATGGATGAAGAACGCAAAGGTGCACCTTAGAGACGATACTGAACCCCACAATCCCCTATGTAGACGCCGACAAGTAGTCAAGCTAGTCGGCTCCGACGAGGAGTGGGAAGTGCTAGAGTCTTCTCAACAGTGCGCAAGTTGCGCCCGGAGACGTCGCCAGCAGATTCGGCTAGGGTAAGCAAAGCCTATTCCAGCATGCGAAATGGATGTTCGGCCCCGTTTCCCTGGGAAACGGGCAAAAAGCGTTGCTCGCCGGCGGGGCCACCTAGCTCGGTCGAACGGAGAAGTCACCGGACCGGCCCCGCTGAGGGAGACGCGGCCGGTCGCCGATCATGCGGCGAAAGTGATTCTCACAATAGTTATTATGTCAACCACTTTCATATCTGGCACCAGAAAGCCCCCGTCTCGTTATTGAGACAGGGGCTTTTTGATACTACTCCGCAGATATAAAAGGGGCCGGAGATCACCGCCTGTAGGGGCTCGTTATTGAGACTCAGTTTGTGGCTGCCCCTGACAGACGCAGCCACAAGCAAACGCGAGGGCCAGTGCTCCGACGCCTCCCACCAATCCCAACATGAATGCCTTGGCTCGCGCTGGCGTGTCCAAGAAGTTGTTAACATCGGCCTTCACCCGAAACCTTATCTGCACCATCTCCGAACCATCCAGTCCTCTCGGAGGAGCGGCCGCCACCGTCGTAGACCAAGATTGGTAGTTGGGGTGTACAGCAGCACCCGCGGAGTCCTCCAAGAGGGGTCTACCCTCCCCAAGTAGCTCTCCGGCACCACCACCGTAAAGACATTGGCCCATAGAGGACTGCGTTCGACCTTAGTCCACCCCCCCGCGGCGATAGCGTCCCTTTTGATGGTCCTGATGAACCGGTCACGGTCTGCTTTAGGCACCTTGACCTCAATGGTCTCAACAATCACATGGGATGGCAGAGAATGTACGCCAGCCAGTGTCGGAACGGCCCCGGGGTCGGGGATCGTCGGTTGCACCTTGAAGATTGCATCGTACACTGCGACCCCCGGCATCACCGGTATCAGGGCCACTGCAACCGCGACGGCGGCCACCGCGACCAGGGTTACCAAGTTGTTCATGTTCATTCGGGAACCCTCTGGCAGAGTGAGTTTCGCAGCACCTTGGCAGCGTCCACACAAATCGCGTCCATCACCCCCTAAAGGAGACGGCGGACCGTTAATGCAACAGACATTCGGAGTAGGTACAGCCGTCAAGCGCGTTGAACGTGAAAGCACAGCCGAATGTGAGGCGTAGCCTGTTCAGCCAGTAAACCCCCGGCTTTGCTGCTCCAAGGAACCAGCCGTACGGTATGGCCCATGCCTGTCTGTTCCCGCCGTCGATGGCGACGTGTTCACCGCTGTAAAGGCTCGCGAGAATCATCCAGAGGGAGACCCCGACACACTCGCTACAGAGGATTCGGCGTCCGTCCTCCCGCAGGTCTACTACGGTGTTCAGGTCGCAGCCGAAGCACACCTCTTTGCCACACTCGCAGTAGGTGGTCACCGAGCAGTCAATCCCAACGAGGGACGCGCTCAACTCCTCCTGTGGTGACCTCAGCATCATGGGCGCGGCCGTGCCGTCGGTGTCCTGTGCTAGGGTGTCGATGAAGTCCTCAAGACTGCTCAAGTCGTTGGCTATAACTAGAATGTGTCCCCACCAACCTCCAGTGTCGACTTGGCTCAGACCCTGCTGTGGGACATGCCCACCGGGGGTCGTACGCCTTTAAGCCGAGGTCTGCTCTTGGCTATGAAAGTGGTCGAAACGGAAAGGACGAAAGACCGCAACGTCCTGCCTCTCTTGGTTGTCATGTCCGATGGTCGTGCCAACGTCGCCATGGGCAGCGTGGACACCCAAAGCGCATCGCCCGGTGAGGGGAGCCGCCTCGCCATGAACGAGGCCAAAGCTATGGCAACGACCATCAAAGAGCAACGCATCCCCTCCGTGGTCATCGACACAGAGACCGAATTTCTGCGCTTGAGCTTGGCTGGACCTCTGTCAGAGGCCATGGACGCCCCCTGCATCACGTTGGAGGAGCTCCGCTCCGAGGCACTGGCCGGCGCCGTGCGTCTGTGGCTTCCCTCGTTCGAGCGTCCTAGGCAGGAATAGTCATAACGCAGGGACTCGTAGCGATGGGCATACCTACGAGATGGATTCGCGGCTGAAATGGCCCTAGCATCGGCCACTATCACCACGCCGGAAGGCGCGGGGCAATCTCTGGCAGCAGAGGCCTTATCTCTCCAGTTGCCGGTCCCTGCTAATCCGGGCAATGGGCAGTGCGCGCACCTTGTCGGTGCGTTCCTTGGTCCGTCCTCCTGTAAGACACCACAGGGCCGGTAGGATACTCTCGCGATGGTGTTTAAGAGCCCCTCCACCAAGTTAGCTCCTTCCTATGGGTTGCGTTGCCAAGTCATAACCCGGCGCTACCTTTCTACCTTTTGTAGGTTCCGGCAGGTCTAGCTCAATGCCTTTTTGGACACTAACGGAGGGCGTCGTAGCGCCTGCACTGCAACACAAACAAGGGGCTTGCATAGGCGGTCGAGCAGGAAGGTAGCTGGAACATCATAGGCGGGCTGCCTCGTTTGGGCCAGCCTCCTGGTGCCCAACCGCCTTTGAGGCTAAACACCCGCTCGAACAGGAACGCGGTGGCATGCTTCGTCTTGTAGCTACGGCGCTTAACTTGAAATGCCTCGGCTGTGAGCTCTCCTAGGGAGCAGCGAGCACTCTGACTACCGGGACGTCAGCGAAAACCACCATGTCGCTAGTTACAAGGACTCCCTACCACACTGGACTCGAACTGCCGGAACAGTCCATGGACTACAGGTCCACTGACCACGAGTACCTCAAGTTTTTTCCGCTATCGGGAAACCGGGATGAACGTCCCTACACACCCGACAACCATCTACAACCCCAAAAGTACAATCCCACAAGTCAGAATAAACCCAAGAACCATCATTCTACCTATGCCATTCTTAGCATCCCTGAGGGACGATGTGAACCGTGCTCTTGGGTATCGTCAACAACCCCTAGACGACTCATTCAGCGATATCGGAGTGCATCGGTGTCCTCCTGTATCAGGAGGGCATCTCCAGCACCCCGGCACCGCCTCCAGTACCCAACCTCCCGCCCAAGTGCCAGCTCCGACAGCCGAAAGTACAGGTCCCGGTCCTTGCTAAATTCGGAGTGCGAGCGGTTGGTGAACACCTGTGGGAGCGTGGCGTATTCGGATGCGCGCTCCTGCTAAAACTCCAAGAGAACTGGGCGTAGTGGGGGACTCTGTCAGCCGTCTAAAGCTTCGGCCCCCGCCAAGTGCGTCTGGCGGGGGCCGGGTTCGACCTGCTCCAGGTTGCGGCCTGGCTGGCCGGGGCTTAACTGCCGTTGCCGTCGTTGCGGAAGGCGGGGATGACTTCCTTGCCGTATAGCTCAATGGATTCCATCACCTCCTCGTGGGGGATGGTCTCGGTCTGCATGATCAGCATGACCTGGTCGACCCCGATGTCCTCGTAGGTCTTGATGGTCTTGATGCAGCTCTCCGGGTTGCCGGCGATGATGACACCGCGGTCAGCTAGAGTGTTGGCGTCCAGCTGGGCCACGGCGGCTCGCGCCGCGCCTGGGCCGCTGTCCAGGGAGATGCCCGCCTCGGAGGCTTGGGCCTGGTGTTCCTCGTCGGACTGGCGGAGCCAGCGCCCGAAGTCGGCCTTAAGGTGTTCTGGCACGCCGCCCCAGGCCTCCAGCAACTCCTCGTAGGCCCCGATGCGGCCCGCGATGTAGGGCTTGTCCGGGCCGAAGAAGGTCTTCATCGACTCGGCGCACAGCTCCTTCGCGGCCTGATCGTCCTTGGCACAGAAGGAGTGGACGTTGTTCCCCCAGAAATCGTTGATCTCGGCACCCACCGGGTCGGCGTCCTTGATGGCGTCACGGTACACCTTGACATGGTTGGCCAGAACGTCCACGGCGTAAGATGCCGACGACAGCACGCCGATGCCCTTCTGCGCAGCGAGGCGGAAGCTCTCGGTCTGGGTGCAGGCCAGGTACATCCTGGGGTGGGGCTTCTGATACGGTTGGGGCAGAACCCGGCGGGGCGGCACGTTCCAGAATTTGCCCTCCCAGGAGAACTCGCCAGAGGTCTGCCAGATCTGGGGGATCATGCTGATGGCCTCGTCCCATCGGTCGCGGGTCTCGCGGGGATCAATGCCCTGCCCCATCTGCTCGTAGGCGTTGGAGCGGCCCGTGCCGAACTCCACGCGCCCGTTGGTGAGCTGGTCGACCATGGCGGCGCGCTCGGCGATGTGGACTGGGTGGTGGTTGGGCAGGATGGACACGCCGAAGCCAATGCGGATGTTCTTGGTGCGCTGCGAGAGGGCGCCGAACATCACCTCAGGGCAGGGCGAGCCGGAGAAGCCGTACAGGAAGTGGTGCTCAACGAACCACAGGTTGTCGAAGCCAACCTGATCGGCCAGCTCGCACTGTTCTAGGGTTTCCTGGTACAGCGCGTGCCAGTCAATTTCGTCGTCATAGGGACGCTGCATTTCATACAGGAGTCCAAACTGCATGGGTCCGCTCCTTTTCGTTCCTTTATCAGGCAAGATTGGCACAAGTATACCGTATGCCTGCGAGGCGGGTGGTTTGAGGTGCAGTAGCGAGAAGTCGGGAACCCGCGGACGTAAACCATCGAGTCGCAACCGACAGCGAAAGCCTGCGATGACAAAACTAGACGTGTGTGTCATCAAGGATTGCTTCGACGGGATGCACGTCACCTTAAAGTGGGGAATGGAATTCGCGCAGCAAGTGTCTGACAAGAGCGACTTCGGCAATCCGCTCTTGTTGGCTACCGTCAAAGCGATAGAGAACCGGGAAGGGGCACCTTTTCGGCGACCCTTCTCGGTTCGGTCCTATCTACCTGCACGAATGGTGGACCGAAAGCCATCGTCTCTGGGGAGGCAATCAGGTGACCTCGTTCAGCTTCCCCGTCGCGCAGTCGTAGACGAAGCTACGCACATCGTCCTTATTGGGAATGAAACGGCTTGCCTTGATGCGCGCCATCGACTGTCGCACGTCCGCCAAGATCGCCGAATGCCTCCAGCGTGAAGGCCGACCGTAGCCCGTGCCGGCAATAGTCGCGTACTTCACGTCGTCGTCACGGAAGGTCAGCATTCCGCAGTCCGTGTGGTGGATGAACATGATCGACGTCGTGCCCAGCAAGGGTTGCGAGATCGCCAGTGAGCGGATCGCATCGTCGGTCACCACGCCACCAGCGTTCCGGATGACGTGGAGGCGGGCGTCCGTGCACGCCACGACGGCCACTCCAGTTCGCGCCATCTCTGCACGAGCTACTGAGTGGAAGCGAGCCTCCGCCAGTGGGTCGTCGAAGACGATGAGGACCTTCGGCTGGACGCCGCGGTCGTGAGTGGGCCGGTTAGACGAGTAGTAGCCGAGGTGTTCCACGGGGCCGGGATTCCCCCGGGAGAGGAATCGAAGACAGGGGAAGGCCCACCGGAACGGGCGTTGGTATCATCGGCAGGAGCAGCGGGACTCTCGCTTAATTCCACCTCGATCCTGTCTTAATAACTGGGTCCACTTCACCTCAGGACTTAGAAAGCCCCATAGCGGTGACACTGCTATGGGGCTCTGTTACTTAACGGAAGGCCGTCACCTCACTCATGGGGTCTTGTGGTCAACATCTTCAATAGGTTGTCGAGACTCGGTCCAGGCCTGAACGTTGTCTGACCGCCACACAGACAAGCGAGTCATCGGACTGCCCGTCTTGAGGGGCCCCGTAAATGAACCGCCCGCTATGCGCCGGCAAGGCGTGGTCCTGCCCATGGCGACAAGCTCTAGAACTGCGGGGAGACGATCAGAGACGCCATTTCGTACCTCACAGCAGAATCTGCTGCGAGACTACCGGGGCCCGCAGGGAATGTGGTTAATCAGACCCAATTCTTTGAGGCTGCCGCTCTCACCGTACTTGACAAGATAATGTCAAGTGTTTGGAATGAGATTCCGGTATCAATCTAGGTAGTGGGCCCATTTCTGCATCACCGTGCGACGCCGTTCCAACAGGTCCGAGCGGGCGTAAGCCGCCTCAACCTGATTCTTGACTACGTGGGCTAGTGACGCCTCCGCGACTTCACGGTCAACGCCAGTGTCATCGCACCAGTCGCGGAAGCTAGACCGGAAACCGTGGGGAACGGCGTCTATTTCGCTCTCCCTCAAGAGCTTGGAAAGTGTGCTGTCGCTTAACATCCGGCCAGTGGCGGACGGGAAGATTAGGCCGGTCGAATCGGCCAACTCGCGGGCCTCATTCAGAACGGCAAGGGCCCGCCCGCAGAGGGGAACGCGATGTTCCCTCCCAGCCTTCATGCGTTCTGCTGGTATCAACCACGTTGGGCCTTCAAGGTCAATCTCGCACCACTTGGCCCCGCGCACTTCACCGGAACGGCAAGCCGTCAATGCGACGTACTCCAAGGCCAGCTTGGTAGCAGGCCAAGCGCCCGTGTCGCGGATGGTCCGCAGGGCCCCGGCAACGTCGCTATGGGCCAACGCCCGTTGGTGTTCGCGGTGCGCCCCGTGCTTGGGTAGGGCGGCCCCGATAGTATTGCCAGCCGGATTGTCGTCTCGGTAGCCTTGCGCAACAGCCCACTTCATCACAGCGCTCAGGCGCTGCCACACACGTCGGTCCGCCTCGCGCTTCTCGTTGCAGATGGGCATTAGCACCGCAATAACGTCCGCAGTCGTGACCCGGTCGACCGGCTTGTTGCCCAGCCGTGGCATGGTGTAGGCGTCCAGGCTGGCGTGCCATTGGGCCGCCGACTTGCCCCCATCCTTCCAAGTAGCACGGTGAAGCGCGATAACCTTGTCCACTGCATCACGGAAAGTGGGGATAGTGGTGACGGCTGCTCTTGGGTCCTTGCCTTGTGCCACACCACTGGCCTTGGCCCTTGCCTCGGCCCTTGCCTCGGCAAGGGTTACCACTGGAAAGGAGCCGAGGCCGAAGTCGACCGGCTTCCCGTCAATCCGAAGGCGCTGGGCCCACGTCCGCGAGACTCGCCCGGTTGTGGTAGACTTGACCAAGAGGCTGAGGCCATGCCCGCCCCGTCCGTCACCGTAGCGCCCAGGCGTCGTCGCGGGGATGGTGTACATTGCCTCCGCCACCCATCTCGCATGCTGAAAGTGCATGGCCTCTACTATGGATAGCTACTACCTTTGGACCATCGGCTGCCAGATGAACCAAGCCGACTCGGACCGGCTGGCTGGGGCCCTAGAGCAGATGGGCCTCCGGTCCGTGCCCCGGCCCGAACAAGCCGATGTCATTGTCCTCAACTCGTGCGTCGTACGACAAGGGGCCGAGGATCGGGTGGTCGGCTCGCTCACCAGCCTCAAGCCCCTGAAGATGAGCAACCCTACCAAGGTGCTGGCCTTAATGGGCTGTATGGTCGGCCCAAAGCAAGACGAGCTCAAGGCCCGCTATCCTTATGTCGACCTCTTCCTTCCCCCGCAGCAGTTCGACCCGCTGCTGGACATGATTGGCGACGGGATGGGCGTCGAATGGCACGACTACCTAGGCCCGATCCTTCCGGCCGCACCCGCCGTCAGTTGCTATGTGCCGATTATTAAGGGCTGCGACCTCATGTGTACCTTCTGCATCATCCCCTACCGCCGTGGGAGACAGGTGAGCCGGCCGGTCGAGGAAATCGTAACCGAAGTCGAGATGTTGGTAGCCCGGGGCGTCAAAGAGGTGACGCTGCTCGGGCAGACAGTGGACGCCTATGGCCACGACCTGACCGACCGGCCTGACCTCGCAGACCTGCTGCAACACCTGAACGACATCCACGGACTGGTCCGGATACGCTTCCTCACGTCCCACCCTATCTTTCTTTCCAAGCCCATCATTGAGGCCGTCGCCCGGCTGGACAAAGTCTGCGAGCACATAAACTTGCCTGTCCAAGCAGGCGACGACGAGGTACTGGCCCGCATGAGGCGTCGCTATACCCGCGATGAGTACCTGAGCCTGATTGACGACATTCGCGCTACCGTTCCAAATGTTGCCTTGAGCACCGATATCATCGTGGGGTTCCCCGGGGAGACGGCGCAGCAGTTCCAGCGCACTCTGGATATAGTGAGGGAAGTCGGCTTCGACAAGGTGCACTCGGCGATGTACTCGGAGCGCCCCGGCACCATCGCCCACCGCCAGCAGCCTGACGACGTCCCCCAAGAGGAAAAAACGCGACGACACAAGGAGCTGGACCAACTGCAGGAGGAGTTGCTCACCCAGCGCAACGCCTCCTTCCAAGGTCAACTGGCTGAGGTGTTGGTGGAAGGGCGTCAGAAGGGGCGCTGGCAGGGCCGCACCCGCGGCGACAAGCTGGTGTTCTTCGATGACCCGTGCGAACGGACTGGGCAATTGGTAAGCGTCAAGGTGACCAAGACGAGCCCTTGGTCCCTCCAAGGCGAGCTCTATCAACCGGAGTTGGCTCAAGGTGGAGGTTAGTAGGCCGTTATGCTGCATACCAACCCCGAGATTCAGACCCTCATTGACCGCGCATTAGCGGAAGACCTCGCGTTCAGTGACCCCACCACAGGCGGAATCATAGACGCTTCCGTCACTGGCTTGGGCGTAATGCGCTCCAAGGCCGCAGGCGTACTGGCCGGTGTCGACGTTGCCATGGGCGTCTTCAAGCGGGTGGACCCATCGTTGCGCACCGAGCCCCTGATGGCCGACGGTGACGCCTTAGAGCCGGGCGTCTCCATCGCTCATGTCGAAGGCTGCGCGGCCAGCATCCTGCAGGCCGAGCGCATAGCCCTCAACTTCCTGCAACGCATCAGTGGCATCGCTACGGCCACCCAGTCTTACGTACAAGCCGTGCGAGACTACAATGTGCGCATCATCGACACCCGCAAGACTGCGCCAGGCCTGCGCTACCTAGACAAGTACGCCGTGCGAATGGGCGGCGGTTACAACCACCGCCTGAACCTAGCCGACGGCATCCTCATCAAGGACAATCACCTCGCAGCCTTGGCACACCAAGGTTTGGGCCTCAAACAGGCCATCGAGTTAGCACTGTCCCAAGCCTCCCACATGGTGAAAGTGGAGGTGGAGGTCACCACCGTGGATGAGGCCCGCCTTGCCGCGGAAGCAGGCGTACACGTCATCATGCTGGACAACATGAACATCGCCCAGATGTGTGAGGCCGTGCAGGCAATAGCAGGTCGGGCTGCCGTCGAGGCTTCAGGAGGCATCAACTTGGAGAGCGTTAAAGAGGTGGCTGCAACTGGCGTCGACCTTATCTCCGTGGGCAGTCTGACCCATTCAGTGCGAGCGCTGGACATCGGCATGGACCTGGAGTTCCCCTAACCCAATCCCCGATAGTTCAGTCTCTTCAGCCTACGTCACTCACTCTGCTCCACCTCACTGCCGCCACAAGGAGACATCAATTGCACCCCTTCGAACCCATTATGAGCGCGCTAAGCCACAACTGGGACATGGTGGACTCCGCCATATCGGGCATGGACGACTCCGAGTTGGCACGTCAGCCCAACTCCCACAGCAACTCGGCGGCATGGACGCTGTGGCACATGAACCGCGTGCTGGACACCTTCGTGCACCAGCGCTTCCGCGACCTGACCCAACTGTGGACGAGAGACGGGTGGGCTGGCAGGTTCAGCATGGCTGCCGACCCCGACGACCGTGGAGTGGGCTGGACCGCAGAACAGGTGGCAGCATGGGCGCTCCCTTCCCGCGAGGTCCAGTTGGGCTACTACGAGGCCATCAAGGCCGCCACGCTGCAATATCTTGGGAGCGTCTCAGAGGCGGAGATGGCGCGAGAAATAGTCTTTCCGCCTTCACCAGAGCCTCGAACCATAGCGTCGGCCGTGGCGCAGATGACTTGGGACAACGTGGCCCACGGTGGCCAGATCGCTTACATACGTGGCTACCTCAAGGGCATGGGCTGGCACCGCTAGCCCCGGCGTGGCCGTTGCCGGTCGGCGGTATCCAGCATGATGGTCACCGGCCCCTCATTGCACAGCTCCACCTGCATGTACTCTCCGAACCTCCCGGACGCTACCTTCAACCCCGACCGGCGCAACTCCTCCAGCATCTTTTCGTACAGGTGCTCAGCTTCGGCGGGCGAGGCCGCCTGCTGGAAGTCGGGCCGTCGTCCGCGACGAGTGTCGGCGTAGAGTGTGAACTGGCTGATGACGAGCAGGTCGGCTCCAACGCCCAAGGCGGAACGGTCGAAGCGGCCATTGTCGTCGGCGAATATGCGTAAGCCGAGAATGCGGTCGGCGAGATAGGCGCACTCAGCTTCCGTGTCTTGTTTGGAGACGCCCAAGAGGACAAGGAGGCCGTGGCCAGCCGAGCCCACTTCTTGTGCGTCAACGGTGACAGAGGCGTGGGATACCCGTTGAACGAGGGCCCTCACGACACGACGACTGGCCGGGCAGAAGTGGACCTAGTCGGACGAATCAGAGGAGGAACTGCTGCTGGCAACCTCCTCTTTCGAGCCGCTATCGTGGCTATGGCTGTGACCACCACCCTTGTCATCACTGTGGCTGTGACCACCACCCTTGTCATCACTGTGGCTGTGGTCGCTCTCTTCTGTCTTACCCGGAGGGCTGTAGCCAGTCTTCTTGTAGTCGGTGGTGTAGAAGCCGGAGCCTTTGTAGATGATGGGAACGGCGTGGAACCTGCGCCGGGAGTTTCCTTGGCAGCGGGGGCAGGGGCCTTCGGTGGCTGCGCTGAAGCTCTGCCTCAACTCGAAGATATGCCCGCAGCTGTCGCAATGGTAATCGTAAAGGGGCACCTTTGACCTCCTATGGTCACCGCTAAGCAGTTGCTGACGACTGCTATTCGCTTTTTCGAATATAGCATCGGCGACGAAACCTGTCAACGAAGTCAAAGCCCAAGGCCCTCAGCAGCTCCACGGTATTGGGCGAATCGAAGCCAACGGCGGCCCCGAAGACCATTTCGCCACTCTGAAGTTTGACCGTGGTCCGCTTGGGCCACGCATGGGGATGAAAGGTGGTCTATGGGGAGAAACTTGGTGTCCCACTTTGGTACCACTGTGTACCACGCCATGGGCAGAACCGTATCTGGAAAGGGTCTCGATGAGACACTCGTCGTAGCTGAAGACGCAGTTTTTGTATCTGCTATGTGTCCCATTTGTCTCATTTCGGTAAATCCAGCTACGGAATGACGGGGTTTTGTGGGACACACCGGTGCCATTGAGCGGCCGCGCGGAAGGCAGGGTGGCGCGGCCGCAACACTTGGATAACCGAGCAGGGCGAGCGGGGCAAGCGGGGTATTCCTACAAGGCTTTGCCGGAGCGATCCCTGTGACTGACCCTGCGAGGGATGCTTTTGCTGATTGTCTTTTCACGTTTCTACCCAGATGGAAGTGAGAAGCGTCCGAGCGACCCAGAGGCATATATCGAGAGTAGAGGGGAAGGGGCACGCGTGTCAAAGGGCAGATGTCATGGGAACAGGTCGTTAGCCGAGGTGACGCATGGCAGCTTCTTTTCAACGAAGCTGTCACCCGTGCCATTGCAGCATGGGGTGTATTCAACGCCTACGTCGCCCCGCCGTAAACAGGATGCATGCGGAACGGGCGGGCTAACTGGGGGCAGAGGCCGGGACCTGCTTCAGAGGCGGCTCGCGCGATGCGAGGATCGCCAGTGCCCCGGTGAGGTAGACAGCGACGAGGGCAGCGAAGACGCCCTCGTACGAGCCGACCCTGTCGAAATAGAGTCCGGCGATTAGCGGGCCAGACGCGCCTAACACTATGGTGAACGGGACACCCACACCCCTGACCGCGCCGATGTAGACCCTGCCGAAGTACTTGGACCAGATGAACTCGCCCAATGGCACTGTGCCTCCGAACCCAACCCCCCAGCAGAAAAACGCAACGAACATCAACCCCAGCCAGCCCGTCTGCGCCGACACCAGCATGAGAACAACGCCCGTGGCACCGGTGCACAGCGCCGTCGCCGAGAGGTATCGGACGTGTACACGCTGCAGGAAGTAGCCCCATACGAACTTGGAGGAGAGGTTGGCACCGCCGTTAAGGGCAAGGGCTAGTGCTGCTTCGGTCCGGGTTAAGCCGTTGTCGGTCATGAACGGGATGGCATGCACCAGCACCGCCGAAATGGCCATGATGTTGGACCCGTAGCCGACGATAAGCAGCCAGATGGCTGGAGTCCGTAGTGCCTCACCTCGGGTGTAGGAGTTAGCGGCGTCGAGGGCTTGAGCATCAGCGGCTTTTTTCGACCGGCCACTTAGGCCAGCCCCAGGCTTGGTGCCGTCCGGCAGCAGGCCATAGTCTTCCGGCTGCCGCCGCATGACCAGAGCGACTGGCACGATGATGACGAACGTGACCACCGCAAGGACTAGGTAGGCATCGCGCCAGCCCATCGAGTCCACGACACTTGTCATTGAAACGGGCATTATCATCCCTGCCAGCGAGACGCCTGAGGAGCCCAGAGCGATAGCCCATCCGCGCCTCACTACGAACCATTTGGATAGCGCAACGTTGACGACCAGACCCCCGCTCAGCGAGAAGGCGACGCCGCCAGCGACCATGGAGAGGACAATGAACTGCCACAATGTCTCGATGCGGGACATGCCGAGAAACGCGACTGCGTAGACGCAGGCGCCCATCAGCATCAATGGGCGCGCGCCATAGCGGTCGATGTAAGGGCCAATCACGAAGCCGACGAACCCACCGGCGGCGACCGCTGCCGACCCGCCGAGGGTATACTCGGCCGCGCTCCAGCCAAGGTCATCCGTCATGGGGCGCAGGAAGACGCCAGCGATAGCTGCGCCAGCACCCATCGCAGTGAACTGTCCGACCACCGCCCCAACTACGATCCACCAGCCCCAGAAGATGCCTCCACGCTTCCCGGGAGGACGCAATGACGCTTGAGTGGCGGTGGGGCTCTGGTCCATGGCGGTATCATAGCATGCGTCGTCAGCCTGCCTGGTTGTCGGCCACCATCTAAGGTAACACCATCAATTAAGTTTGCACTACGAACTAATTTGTGGTACTTTCAAGCTGCGAGGGCCTCCGTGGAATGAAGTGCCTACACACATTTGGCCCCGCAATCTAGTTGGCCATAGGCTGCGCTGTTAATGAGAGGAGGCACGCGATGCAAGAGGCGCAAGGTGGACGAGCAGACCTCACTCCCGAAGAGAGTTGGCGCACAATCCACGAGACCGTGGGGCGGGTGCAGAGCTCCATGTATGTCGCTGGTATGGCGACGATACTGCTCCTCTGGGGCGTAATCGTCTCCCTAGGCTATCTCTCGCAGTTCGCAATCGCGTCCCTTGCTCCGGGCTTCGCGGAGAGCAACCCGTGGTTCCCTGGACCCCTGTGGGGCACTCTGGCCACAGTTGGGATGGTGGGCAGCGGAATCATCGGGCACCGCGCAGGCAGGCAGAACATGGCGGGCCAGGCAGCTCGCAGTGCTGGCATCAGGGTGTTCCTCTTCTGGCTCGCTGTGATGGGAGCAGCCTTCCTAGTCCCTGGAGCAGCGGGGCTTTGGAATGCGGGGGACACTGGGGACAGCATAGCGCGGGTCGCCGTTGGCATAGTGTCGCTCGGGTACATATTGTTCGGCATAATGCACCGCCCGGCCATCGTGGCAATCGGCGCAGGGATCGCGGCGTCCTTCTATATCCCGAGCTACCTCGCGGGCGGGGCCGCGGAGGTCGTTTCGGGGGGAGCCATGCTGGCGGTAGCACTGCTCGGGGCGGCATGGATACACAACAGTCGGGTACCATGACGGAAGAAAGCATTCCCCTCGACGAGACTATCCACCAGCCCACCCGCCTGAGAATGATGACTATGCTGGTCTCGCAGCCCGAAGGGGGGCGGCTGGCGTACGGGTTCATCCAGAAGACCCTCGGCCTGACCGGCGGCAACCTGACCAGCCACCTGCGAAAGCTGGAAGACGCTGACTATCTAGTCATCACCAAGGAGTTCATGGATTACAAGCCTCGCACATGGGTGGAAGCTACCCTGACAGGACGGAAAGCCTTCGCCGAGTACCTATCCAACTTGGGGAAAACGCTGAGATGGCCGGCCGCGTAGTCCGCAGGTTAGTTCTCGGACCCGACATTCATTCGGCCGACGGCTTTGTCTATTCGGTCCACCAGCGCGGCGTCCATGGGGACGGAGGCTTCCGCCTCGATACATTCGCGGAGCTCGTGGTGGTTTTTCACGCCCAAGACTACGGTGGAAACGCCGCCAACGGCTAGGGCGTAGCAGTGGGCCAAATAGGCGGCGGACTTGCCTGCCTCGGCGGCAATCGCCCTAAAGGGGGCAGCGCGAGTGTAGTCAGCGAGCTCCGGGTGGCCGTCGGGCAGGGTGCGATCGATGGCGTTAGTTAGGGCCCCGGCTTGAACAGCGCGGATTCCCATGACCGCAACGCCGTTAGCATTGGCGGAGGCTATGATGTCCCGTGGCCGGGGGGAGCCTTCGTCCCGCGCGAGAGCCCCAGGGGAATCTAGTAGGTTGGCTATGCACTGGATGTAATCGGGTCGCGGACCATTGGTGAGCAGCTCGATGAGAGCATCAGCTTGAGCAATGCCGGTCAGCCCCCAGTGGCGGATGCGTCCCTCTCCTATGAGCCTCTCGAACGCGGGCGCGACACCTTCTGCGACGGATGCAGCAGTTGACCCCCGCTCGCCGCCCTCGCTCCCAAGGGTGACGGAGTTATGCAGGAACATGATGTCGACATGGTCGAGCCTCATGCGTTCGAGGCTCGCGGTCAGGCTTTCCGATAAACGGTCGTAGACCTGCGCGGGCGGAATGCCCCCCACGCGGCACTTGGTTGTGATACGCACGTTCTCAGGCAGTTTACCGGAAAATGCAGCACCTATGACGGACTCGGCCTCGCCATTGCCGTACAAGGGAGCGAGGTCGAGCAGATCAATGCCGGAGTCGACGGCCTCGCGGACAGTGGCGACGCACTCCTCACGGGTAGTTGGTCCCCACACTTGGCCTAGTCCGCCGCCACCAAGGCTGAGGGCACTCACCATGCCCAGCTTGCCAAACCGTCGTTGTCGCATGGGAGGTCTCCTTCATGTATGCCTCTTGGGGGAGCTACCTATGCCCGCTGAATACTCCGGTGGTAAGACGCCCAGCAAGACCGATTTCAAAGAGTAGCTACAGCCAACTCCCTATTTCAGCACGCCCTGTTCTGACAGTTCCCGGTACTCCTCTTCCGACAGCCCAATCATCTCCCTGAGGACCTGCTCCGTGTGCCGACCCAGCAGAGGCGACGGAGAGTGGTGGTGACCCGGGGTCAGGGACAGGACGAATTCACTGCGGTCGGTGGCGTAGACTCCCATCTCCTCGTGCTCCAAGTAGCTGTAGTGTGCCCGGTGGGTGAGTTGGGGGTCTTGGTACAGGTCGGCGCAGTCCAGCACCGCACCCGCGGGCACACCAGCCGCTTGGAGGTGGACCATCAATTCGCGTGCATCCCATGGGGTGGTCCACCGCGCGATATTGGCCTCTAGGTCGTCCTCGTGCGCCTTCCGACCAGCTAGGGTAGCCAGCGACTCGGCGGCAGCCCATTCGGGGCTGCCCATGGCCTTCTGCAAGCACTCCCATTGCCCGTCGGTGAGACATGTAATGGCTATCCACCTGTCCTCGCCTGTGCAGGGGAACACGCCATGGGGCGAGGCCGACGGGTTGCGGTTGCCGTACCGCTGCGGCACACGCCCGTTCATGGCCCAGTCTAGGAGCAGTGGAGCGGAGAGTTGCAGCGAGGTCTCCAGCTGGGCTAGGTCGAGGTGGATGCCCTTGCCGGTGCGATGCCGGTAGTCGAGGGCCGCCAAGATGGCTGGCACGCCATAGCGGGGGGCAACGAAGTCGGTGTATGCACCATAGGGATTGACCGGCGAACGGTCGGGCCAGCCCGTGATGTAGGTGAGGCCCGACAGGGAGGCCATGACCGCGCCAAATCCAGGCTGCGAGGCGAAGGGCCCGCCACGTCCCAGCATTGAGGTGCTGAACATCATGATTTCCGGGTTCACCTTTACCAAGTCGTCATAGCCCAGCCCCAGCCTCTCCATTGTGCCGGGGGTGAAGTTCTCCGTCACCAAGTCGGCCCAGCGGACTAGGCGCACCAGAAGGTCCCCCGCCTTCTCATGGCGCAGGTCGATGGTGATGCCGTACTTGTTGGCGTTCTGGTTGGCGAAATAGCCGCTGCGGTTCACTCCCGACTGTCCGTCCTTGAAGGGCCCGCCATTGCGAAGTACATCGGTGCGGTTGCCCGACTCCACTCGCACCACCGTCGCGCCGTGCTCGGCAAGATACTTGGTGGTCATGGGGCCAGCCACCACCCAGCAGAAGTCCAGGACCTTGAGGCCTTCCAATGCCTGGGGCGCCTGCGCGCCGTCCGAGTTTTGCCGCGCCATCACACCACTCCCGCTCCGCGCAAGGCCACCAGCTCTTGGGGCGTCAGGCCTAACTCATCAACGTAGACCTCTCGGTTGTGCTCGCCCACTCGCGGCGCGGGTCGGCGGACAGCAACTCGTGAACCGTGCCGGTCTTGCCCGGACGCCCCCATATCCCGAACAAACGGGCCGAGGTAAGTGACCGGCATGTCCACATCGGGATGTTCGAACTTCGTAACATGGGAACGGGCTTCCATGTTGGGGTCGGCGAAGATGTCCGCCGGAGTATTCACTGGGAAGAGGAGGATGCGTCTCTCCAAACTACCTTGCGACAACTCTTCTCTCGAGAGCGCTCCAAAGAAGCGGGCTACGGGAGGCTCTAACTTTCCCAGAAGCTCGGGCGAACCACCGCCGTACTCCAGCCCCTCCCAGTCGATCTGGTTCAACTCCTCATCGCCCATACCCTTCTCGTCCATCCATTGCAGCAGGGCCCGCATGCTGCGGCCGCCGCCCGGCCCAGTGCTCAGTTGGTAGTTGACGAACCCGTCCTTGCAAGTCCAGTTCACCCTACGCAGCATGCCACCCGTATGCATCCGGTAGGCGCCCATCCGCTTGACGAGCACCCCTTCCACGTCCCAACTCTGGGGAGCCTGACTCAAGGCCTTGGCCACGGCCTGCTGACAGGATACGTCCACATGCTGTCCCTCGCCGGTTAGAGCACGGTGGTTGTGGGCCAGCATCGCTCCTGTGGCCCCGCCAGCAGCTCCCAGCAGGTAGAACTGGGGATAGCCGATTTGCACTGGCGGGCGGTCATGGTCACCCGTTATGTAGAGCAGACCGCCCAAAGCTACGCCGGTGAGGTCCGAGGCCATGTATTGGGAGTAAGGGCCGTCTTGGCCGAAGGGGGTGATCGACACCATCACCAGCCTAGGGTTCACAGCCTGCAGCGAGTCGTAGTCCAAGCCGAGGCTCTGCATGTAGCCTGGCAGGGACGACTCCACTAGGAAGTCCGCCGTGCCCACCAGCCGCAACAGAAGGGCGCGCCCGTCGTTAGTGGAGGGGTCCAGCGTAATGCCGCGCTTGTTGGCGGCGTAAGACCACCAGAACATGCTGCGCTCCCGGTCGGGTACATCTTGGTAGAAAGGGCCGATGTTCCGAGCGCTGCTGCCATAGGGAGGCTCTACCTGTAACACGTCAGCCCCTAGGTCAGCCAGTATCCGGCCGCAGAGCAGGCCACGCTCGTCCGACAGGTCCAGAACCCGGTAAGGCGCGAGCAACATATCAACGACGGCTGAGGACAACAGGTTCTCTCCGTGCACTTGGAATCAGGCGTTCGCCGCCCGCTATTCTAGCAGCGCGGAAGATGGCGGGACAGGCCCTTACATTACTTAGGCCTTCCAGAGTTAGGCCTTTCCAGTGGCGGGGGCGCGCCCTATAGTATGAGCAGTTCTTATTGGGAGGCACCATGCTTGCGATCTTGGGAGGCACCGGACCTGAAGGAAAGGGACTGGCCCTGCGGCTGGCCATGGCTGGCGAAGAAGTGGTCATCGGCTCGCGGGACGCCACTCGCGCTAACGACGCTGCTGAGGCGTTGAAGGAGCTTGCCCCCAACCTGAAGGCGATAGGCGCTGTGAACGACGTGGCGGCCCAACAGGGCGACACGGTGTTCCTGACGGTGCCCTACGAGGGTCAAGCAGCCCTGCTGCTGCAGGTAGCCCCTGCGCTGGCAGGCAAGGTAGTCGTGAACGTGGTGGCGCCTATGGTGTTCAACCGTGGCCGAGCTCGGGCCATTCAGGTGGAAGACGGGTCGGCGGCCGAGGAGAGCCAGAAAATACTGGCTGACTCGCAGGTGGTGGCAGCCCTACAGAACCTTAGTGCCGAAGACCTGATACAGCCTGACTTGGCCATGGAGAGCGACGTGATCGTCTGCTCCGACCATCGCGAGGCCAAGGAGCAGGTCATGGGGTTGGTGCAGCGCATCCCCAACCTGCGGGCCATCGACGGCGGGGCACTGGAGTACGCCCGTTATGTCGAGTCTCTGACTGCCCTGTTGGTCAACATCAACCGCATCTACCGCTGCCACTCCACCATCAAAATTGTCGGCCCCTAGCTACGTTTCCCGCTACCGCTGGTTTTCTCATTCCCAATCGGTTGCCTCCTAATTGTCGCGCTGGTACTCAAGCGGTTAGAGTTGGGGCATGGAGCCGCCTCAAGACTCTACCGAGACCGTCTCCCAGCCAAGCAGCCTGCCTCCCGATGATGACAAGCAGGAGGCTGCTGACCGCGTTCGGGCCCTGATCGAGCGGGACGACCACCAAGCAGCTGTTGAAGTCCTCGGACATATGTATACAGAGGACCAAGGACTGTGCTTGGCCGAGTTGAACCGCTCCCAGCGCAACGACATCCTCAGCGTTCTGACTCCTGAACACACAGCTCACATCCTTCAGCACCTCTCGCCACAGGAGGCGTCTCAGCTGGCCGAAGGAGTGGATACTGACATCCTTGTGGGTATCCTAGACGCCTCGGGCCCCGACGTCGCCGCCGACGTCATTCGTCATCTCCCACGGCAGCAATCGGACCAAGTGCAGGCGGCTATGTCCCGCGTCGAGGCGGTCCGTCCTCTGCTCCAATACCCCACCGGGTCTGCAGGCAGCCTCATGATTACGGAGTTTCCCATCGTTAACCGCGACGCCTCGGCAGCCAGTGCACTGGACATCGTGCGGCTGCGCGGTGACGCGGCCGAGAGCGTCGGGGCTGTGTTATTGGTGGACGCTCACCACCACCTGTCTGGTTCCATCAGCATCGTGCGCCTAGCCCTCGCCCGGCCTGACACGGTGGTAAGCCGGATCGCCGACACCCAGTTGCAATCGGTCCAGCCTCTCACCGACCAAGAGGAGTGCGCCCGACTGATGGGGCGCTACAGCCTGCACTATATCCCGGTAGCCGAGCCCGAAGGACGCCTCGTCGGAGTGATTCTCGGCGAAGATTTGGTGGATGTGGTCGAGGAAGAAGCCACCGAGGACATGTATAACATGGCAGGCATACCAGGGGAGCGGGTGATGGGGCCCATAGGCGTCTCCATCGTTCGGCGGCTGCCTTGGCTGTACATCAATCTAGGCACGGCCTTCCTAGCCGCTCTGGTGATAAGCGCCTTCGAGTCCACCATCGCCCGATTTGTCGCACTGGCTGTGTTCCTGCCCGTGGTCGCCGGGCAAGGCGGCATAGGGGGCACCCAGACCCTTACTTTGGTTGTGCGCAGCATGGCCCTAGGTGAGCTGACGGGCAGGCGTGGCATGCGTCTGCTAAGCCGCGAAGTGGCGTTGGGGTTGATTCACGGTGTACTGCTGGGCGTTGGCGTGGCCGTGGTCGCCGGCTTGTGGAAGAGCAGCCCGATGCTGGGCTTGGTACTGGGCTTGGCGATGTTGGGCAACATGCTGGTGGCGGGCTTGGCCGGCGCAGGAGTTCCATTGCTGCTACGCCGCCTGCGCCTTGACCCAGCTGTTGCATCCGCCGTAATCGTGACTACCTTCACCGACGTCATCGGGTTCGCCATCTTCCTAGGGCTGGCTACGGCGATGATAGGGACGCTGACTTAGCACATAAGGGCATGACCGGAGCAGTCCGCCGTGAACAGTGGATGCGGGCGTGCTAGCATGTTTACACTCCAGTGCCCCATCCCCGTTCACATTCTCTCAAGGAGGGTCAACTTTGATCCGCACTCTTAACGGCGTTACGCCCAAGGTTGCAGAGTCCGCTTGGGTGAGCGAGTTCGCCTATGTGGTCGGAAACGTGGAGATTGGCGAGTACGCCAGTATCTGGCCGGGCGTGACTGTACGGGGTGACGGCGACAACGCTATAGTCATCGGTGATTATGTCAGTATCCAGGAAGGGTCGGTGATTCATGGCAACGGCCTGACGTTGGAGGACCGAGTTTCAGTGGGCCACAGCGTGGTGGTGCATTGCGACCGAGTGGGACGCGGATCCCTGCTTGGCAACAACTGCACCGTACTCAACAGAGCGATATTGGGGGAGAATTGCCTCATCGCCGCCAACTCCGTCGTGCTGGATGGGGCGCGGTTTCCGGCCAACTCATTCGTCGTAGGAGCCCCTGGCCAAGTGAAGCGGCACATAACTGAGAAACAACGGTCTTTAATGCGCCATACCTGTGAGGAATTGGTAAAACGCGCCGGATGGTTCAAGGAGAGCGGGCTGTAGACCCGGTCGGAACAGAAACTGCAGACCACCAAAAGGGATTCGGGGCAACCGCTACACCGCGATCATGTTGCGCCTGATTCGGCACTGCGAAGCGTGTCAAACAACTCTCCACGTTTACACAGAGAAGCCCGGTCTACGCTTGGCGTGAGCCGGTCTTGGGCCGCCGGTATGCCCTATTGGCAGTTGGGGCGTCCGGATCTGATAAGTCTGGCAATAGTGGTCACATCATCGTGATATTATGAGTCAACACCCGCTCCAAAGGAGTCCCTTGGCAGACTCGGAACGAGAAGCGCCCCACCGACGCTTGCCCCCATGGTTAAAGGTTCGGATGCCGGGCGGGGCCAACTACTTGGAGATACGTGACCTGCTGCGCAACAGCGCCCTGCATACCGTCTGTGAGGAGGCCCGCTGCCCCAATATCGGCGAGTGTTGGGATCGCCGCAGCGCCACCTTCATGATTCTGGGAGACATCTGTACCCGACGCTGCCACTATTGCGCCGTCACCACGGGCCGCCCCGTAGGTCTCGACCTGATGGAACCACAACGTTTAGCGCAAACAGTGGCGCGCCTCGGCTTGAGCTACTGTGTCATTACATCGGTGAACCGCGACGACCTCGCTGATGGGGGCGCTTTCATCTTTGCCCAGTGTATCAAAGAGGTCCATCGGCAGGTACCGGGCTGCAAGGTAGAGGTGCTGACGCCAGATTTCGGCGGCTCCCAGGCTGCCTTGGAAAAGGTAGTGTCCGCAAGGCCCGAGGTGTTCAACCACAACATCGAGACCTGCCGCCGCGTCTTCCACAGCGTCCGACCTCGTGGCGACTACGACCTATCCCTAGACGTGCTGGCGAGGGTGAAGGACTTGGACGGGAACATGGCCACCAAGTCGGGCATCATAGTGGGCATGGGCGAGGAATGGGACGAGGTGGTGGAGACGATGCAGGACTTGAGGCGCGCGCACTGCGATCTCCTGACCATCGGACAATACCTGCGCCCCTCGCAGAAGCATGTGCCGGTTTCCCGCTTCTACACGCCCGCGGAGTTCGACCAACTGGGCGATATCGGACGCGCCATGGGGTTCAAGCATGTCGCATCGGGACCCCTAGTGCGTAGCTCCTACCACGCCGACGAACAGCAGGCGGCCGCTTCGGCGTGGCCCGTTCCTGTCAGCTAGGGGCGCCTAGGCTGAGGCTGTGGGCAAAGGACCGAAGTTGGCATTCAAGGTGCGGGCGTACTCTTCCGGTGTGAAACTGTACTCTTGGGTACCGTGCTTCTGGATTACGTAGTGGCTACACACCGTGCCCATCATGCATGCCCGCTCCACAGGCATTCCCTGCACCAGCCCCTTGATTAGCCCGCCACGAAAGGCGTCGCCTGCTCCAGTGGGGTCCACTACGTTCTCAGTGGTGATTGCCGGCACGGTTGTGGTCCCATGGGCCGTCAGCACATCGCAACCTTCCGCACCTTTGGTCGTGATGATTGTGTCAACGTGTGCCAGTATCGCTTCCACACTCAAGCCCGTCTTGCCCTTGATCAATTCCAACTCGTAGTCGTTGGACACCAGCATGTTGGCCTTGACCAGCGTTTCGCCCAGCGCATCTCCCTGCCAAGCAGGCAATGACTGACCTGGGTCGAAAATGCAGAAGATGCCTCGTTCACGGCATCCGGCGGTGTAGTCGGCCATGTCCTGGAGGTTGCCCGGCGCCGCGATAGCAATGCTGGCTGCGGGGTCTACCCTGTCGAGGTCGAACAGGCTCGGGTGTTTCATGGCACCCGGATTGAACCCAGTTATTTGGTTGTCGGCCAAGTCAGTGGTGATGAAAGCCGATGATGTGGCTTCCTCAGCTACCACACGGATATCCTCGGCTGAAAGCCCGCATTGCTCAAGCCACTCGAAGTAACGGTGGTAGTCGTGGCCTATGGCCGCCAGTATCCGCGGCTTCTCCCCCAGCAGCGAGAGCGAGTAGGCGATGTTGCCCGCCGTGCCTCCGTAGTTCTCCGTCAAGCCATTCACCGTAAAGCTCACGTTTATCATGTGCAGCTTGTCAGGCATGATGTGATCAGAGAAGCGTCCGGGGAAGTCCATGATGCGGTCGTAGGCCAGCGAGCCGGAAACTAGTATGTCCATGGCAACAGGTTCCTATCCAGTGACAAGTTCGTGAGAAGGGTTCAAGAGACAACCAAGATCAACATTGAGGGGAGCCTTCATTCCGCTCACCTAAACCGTTGAACAGGACACGGCGGAGTGGAAGTCTTGTGTAGGGGGCAGACTGCCCCCGGCTAGAAGGCTCAACCGACCCCGTGGTAGCCGACCTCGACCCTGTCGCCTTCTACAAGCACTGGGGTAATGCGCTCGCCCCCGGTGAGCTTTACCAGTTCGTCGATACGCTCCGGGTGGACACTGATGTCAATCTCGGTGAACTGGACGCCGTCTCTGACAAAGTCGGATCTTTGAGCGTCCGAGTAGTTGCAGTCGGGATGGGTATACAGAAGTATGGTCGCGGTTGCTTCCTGAGCCAATGGATATACCTCCAAGCGGTCGCGTGTTCTGTGCTCCTATGATTCCAAGGCTTCCAGCGTCTGCTCCTCAATGCCTGGCATTACGTACTGAGGGCGCGGAGGGCTGTCGAAGACCACTCCTTCCATGTCGGGGGTAAGGCCCGACAGGGTGATGTCCTGCGCAGTCATGTATTCCACATCACCGCCAGCCAGCCGGAAGGGTCGGTCATGTCCGGGATAGATTATCTCCGCTAGGTCGGTGACCCGCTCAATACTCTTGCGGGCTTGGTCCTCGCTCCAGAAGATGATGGGGCTGATCTTCGACAGGGCAACGCCACCGAAGTGAATGATATCCCCGGCGACAACGGCTAGTCCTTGGTCGGTCTCCACGGTTACGCCCATACTCCCAGGCGAGTGGCCGGGGGCATGGATGATGCCGATGCCTGGGTCAATCTGGTAGCCCTCATCGACCTCGACGACGTTGGGAATGTGGTCAATCATCGCGCCCGTCCACTGAGGTGTGGCCCAGTCGTTGTGGTGGGGATGGTGCGCGTACTTCATCTCCAGCCGGTGCACCAGCACGGGGGCATGGTAGAAGAGGTCGAAGTTCTGGTTGTGGTCCCAATGGGCGTGGGTCATGACGGTCAAGTCGATGTCCTGCGGGGTCAGGCCACGCTTTTGCAAAGCCTCAAGCAGATGCACCCGTCGGCCAACGTGGCCTGGGTCCACCAGTATGCGCTTGTCCCCCGCAGTAATCAGGGTGATGCTGCAAAAGCCGAAGGTGCCTTGGTCGCTGCGAAAGTTGAGGCCATTCAGCAGAACATCTATGCTCGCCGCCATGTGTCTTCCCCCACGTAGTGTTGTTGGACGTGTGTTCTTAGTCTAAGGTAACTAGCCCGGACGAGGCTGACTCAGTACACCATAAAGGTATAGGGCGGTCAAGATTGACCGCCCCAGCAGGTGGCTACGGCACTGGTTCAATGACTCCGTAGCCACCCTTTTTCCGCCGGCACACCACGTTATGCTGGCCGCTCTCGGCGTTGAGAAACAGGAAGAAGTCGTGCCCCAGAAGCTCCATCTGTTCGGTAGCATCCTCAGGAAACATGGGCTTACTCTCATGGCTCTTAATGCGAGGGATCTCTCCTGCAGGTTCGTCATCGGCTACAGGCTCGTCATCGGCCCGGCGGGCAGCTTGGGCTATACTCAACTCCTTCAGGGCAGCCCTTTCCCGGCGACCTTGAAAGTAGACTCGGCCTTTCCAGTCACGAATCCTGCGTTCAAGCACGTCTCGTACACTATCGATGGTGGAGCGTGGGTCCGGCCCCATCTCCTCGGCCCGCAGCAGGGTGCTCCCAACTGTCAGGGTAGCCTGCACTATGTACTGTTGGTGGCGAGGGCGACTCGCTTCATAGGTAACCTCGACGGATGCCCGTTTCACGGCAGGGAGGGCGCGCACCACACGGGTGAGTTTGTTCAGCACATGCTACTTGACCGCTGCTCCGTCGCCGTTCAGGTGCCTCAGCGTGATGTCTATGTCGATTGCAGTAGCCTTGCACGCCATTTCAACTCCTTTCGTTGGGGCTGAATCCACGTATGCGAGGCTTGGGAGGTGCTTAAACGGACACAAAGGGGGGGCACCAGTGGCAAACGCAAAGAGCTGGCTAGAGGCGATCCGGCCTCCTGCCAGCCCTGAACGGATACAATCCTGAGGGGTAGGAGCGGTTCTTAGAAGCCCACCTGCTGGAAGGGCAGGTGGCTGTCGCTCGACGGGGACAGGTCGACCATCTTGCCATCCTTCATGACGCTGGTGAGGTGCTGGCCACCCTGCAGAACACTTATGTCAGCCAGAGGGTCAGCGTCCAGCATGATGATGTCCGCCAGCTTGCCCTCTTCAAGGGTGCCCAATTCGCCCTCCAGCCCCATCACGTAGGCGGTCTCCCTAGTGATGGCTTGGATGGCCTCCATGGGGGTGTAGCCACCATATTTCACCAGCAGCTCAGCCTCATTGGCATGGAGCTCGCCGTAGGGCATGGGGGTGCTGTTGCCACTGTCGGTGCCACAGAGAATCTTGATGCCCAACTCGCGGGATCGCTGGATCACGCGAGCCGTCCCTTCAGCGTGCCGGCGGATGTTGTCGATCTCGTTCTGTGTTCGCCCGAACTCCTGACCCATCTCCACGGCGCGCCACAGGAAGGTGGCCGTGGGCATCAGGCGACAGCCTGCCTCGGCGACCGCATCAAGGTCGGCCTCTCCGGCCAAGTCCGCGTGCAGAATCCAGTCCATGCCAGCCAAGGCCGCGTCCCGGGTGGACCCAGCGCCACGGGAGTGGATGGTGACGGGGCAGTTCCTGCGATGGGCCTCGTCTACCACTGCCGCCATATCTTCCCTAGAGAAGGTCTGCGTCTGGCCGTAGGTGCTGTCGGCGATCTTGATGAAGTTGACGCCGTGCTTGTGCTGGCGGCGCACCTCGGTGACCATCTCGTCCCGGGTGTTGCACAGCTTGCCCAGCTTGTGCTCCGGGCTCCCCACCCAAGAGGGCTCGTCGTCGGCGATGCTGCCGTAGGTGACGATAAACCGACCAGCGCAGTTGATGCGCGGGCCCTCAATGAGCCCCGCCTGCACCGCGTCGCGCAGGGCAACGTCGATGAACCATGTCCCGCCGGGTGCGGCCACACTGGTGACACCGGAACGCAATATCTTGCCTAGGTTCCGGGCCGCTCGCAGGGAGCTGAATTCAGGGCTGTTAGTGCCCTTGGCCGACGCCACGCCGGTCATCACCGGGAAGCCGAAAGACAGGTGGCAGTGGCCATCGATGAGGCCGGGCATAATCCATTGCCCGGACGCGTCGATGGTCTGCACGTTGTCCCGGTCTTCCAGGTTCACATCGGGAGGCAGCCCTCCCACGCTGCGAATACGGTTCCCCTCGATAACCACAGCCTCATTGTGGGTCGCCTCGACGCCTGTGGCGTCAATGAGAGTGCCGTTTCGGATTACCGTCGTTGTACCGTTGCCGTTGCTCGCCATGACTGCCTCCTAGCCTAACTTCAGCTTCGTGATACCTCAGCTTTTGGACTGCTCGTGTTGGGCTTGGACTAGCTATCTAGCCAAGAATTCCCGCACCATGTCTTTGGCGGGTTCCAAGTTGGTGTTGCGCATCGCTACTATAGCATTATAAACCGGATCACCCGCAAAGAAACGCTCATAGTGTGTTTGTCTGGAGCCGAAGGCGCTACACGTTAGGTCCCATGCTAGATGGAACACCTTGGCCCGTTCCACCGCAGGCATGCTATCAGTTGACATGTAGCGCGCTAGGCTGGGCTCCAACTCTGAGTCGAAATCGGCCGCCGTCGGCAGAGCCATGAGACTGCTGGACCCCAACAGGTGGATGATTTCTGCCATCCGGGGATAGAAGTTGCGGGCGTATAGGTCACGCCCTGCCGTCAGGGGCGCGTGGTTAGGTGTGAACACACCATATTGGTCGGGGGCGGCCTGCGAAATTCCAGCCCGCAGCGTCGCTTTCATGACCTCCACGTACATAGCCAGCTCGCCCAGCATCTCTTGGACGTGGGGCTCATTCCCCCGTCCCAACGTCTCCACCATCATAGCCGCTAACCCCAGCAGGAACTCCGACTTGGCGATACGACGCTGGCATATCTGCTGGCCACTGTGCTTCAGAAAGTTGGTGTGGGCCGTGATGCCATTGGCTATCTCCACGTCCCGCAGTATGAACACCCGCTCCCAAGGCACCAGCACATCGTCGAATAGCACCACGGCGTCCAACTCTTCGAAGCGCGAACTCAGCGGGTGGTCGAAGTGGGAGCGGCCGTAGTCGAAGCTCTCGCGGCAGAGGAACTTCATGCCCGGCGTGTCGCAGGGCAAAGCGAAACAGAGCGCATGTTTCTCGCTCGAGTCGGGGCGGATGGGATACACGGCGATCTCGTGGGCAACGGGCAGGGTGGCCAACATACGGCAGCCCCGCACGATCACACCCGCATCGGTCTCCCGCACTACATGCGCCCCCACGTCGTCGGAACTCATGGCTTGAGTGCCCCGCAACACGTCACGCCGTCGCAATGGGTTCAGCAGAGCATGAGTGAGGACGACATCGTTTTCCCGAATGTACTCGCAGTAGGCGCGGATGTTCCTGCCATACTCCGGCTCACGCTGACCAAAGTACTCCTGGGCAGACCCAAAGGCGGCCACAGTAACATTCATGAAGTCGGGGCTGCGCCCCATCATGCCCGTGGTGGCCCGGGCCCAGTGGAACATCATGCGCCCGCGGGCTTCCAGTTCTTCCATATTCGCAGGCGCGATGAACGAGAGGCCCACGGGTTCCCCCGATGTGGGCGAGCAGTAGGTCATCTCGTCGTGCAGCGCAGGGTCGTACTGCATATCGTAGAGGCTGGCCATGGTGCGGATGTTGTTGCGGAACGCCGGATGCGACACAACATCCTTCACCCGCTCCCCGTCTATCCACACGTTGGGAGGGTGTTCCTTGAGCCTCTCGATATACTGAGCGCCGGTGAGAGCCGGCATGGAAGGCCTCCTGCCTCCTGGTTAGCGCCGTCCGGCGTTAGCGCATCGTGTTTCCGCCGTCGACCGCCATGGTCTGACCAGTGATGAAGTCGCTATCAGAGGAGCATAGGAAAATCACCGTGCCCACCAAGTCTTCAGGCTTCTCCGAGCGAGCTAGGGCACGGTTGTTGATGCTGCGCTGGTCCGTCGCCTTGACGCTATCATCCACATCCTCGTCGTCCATGCTCAGCGTGTAGCCGGGAGCGATGGCATTGACGTTAATGCCGTACTCGCCCATCTCACGGGCAACGGAACGGGTGAACCCAATGACGCCCGCCTTGGATGTGACGTAGTGGGCGAAGTTGGGGGTGCCTTGGGCTACGGTGCTAGAGCTTATGTTAATGATCTTCCCGCTGCCCTGCTCTTTCATATGGGAAACCACAGCACGGCAGCAGAGGAAGATGCCCCTCAGGTTCACTGCCATCACACGGTCCCACTCGTCCACTGGAATCTGGTCGAAGGGCCCACGGAACAGGCCGGGACGCTGGTATATCGCGGCGTTGTTCACCAGCCCGTCGATACGTCCGAACCGGGCTAGGGTCTCTCTCGCCATCCGCTCGGCGTCATCGGGATTGGATACGTCGACGGTCACAGCCATGGCATCCTTGCCGTCCTCGCCCAAGGCGCGGACGAAAGCGCCAGCGGCCTCGGCATTAAGGTCGGCTACAACTATCTTGGCGCCTTCGTTGGCCAGCCCCTCGCAGTAGGCCTTGCCAATACCCTGAGCGCCACCGGTCACTATGATGACTCGCCCGTCCAACCTGCCCATTGCACCCCTTTCTCCATCAGGACCTCTTCTGAATCAAAGATCTTCTGAGTGAAATTCATTGGATATGTCCTACCAGCGGTCATTGGAGACCACCTCGGAAAGCGGCCTACGGGCGGTAGACCCGAAGCTGCCCTTGGGGTAGCCCAGCGGCAGGGCATATACGATTTGCCCAGTGTCGGGCACGGCGAACAGCTCCCGCGCACGCTCGTCCACCACAGCGTGTAGCGTGGTGATGGTGCCGCCCACGCCCACAGCGCGGGCGGCTAGGAGCAGGTTCTGAGCGGCCGGGATAATGGAGCCAGCGGCCCCCGCCCCCAAGCGTGTGGCGCACAGAAGAACTATCACTGGAGCCTGTCCAATCTCCTTGGAAAGGCGCATGGCCGACTGTTGCGACCCCTTGCCCGGGGCTATGTCTTGTGGCCCGTTGATGCCCTCATCCTTTCGCTTGGCCCACCATGCCTCTTCGTACAGCGTCGCGAATTTGGCCTTAACCTCCGGGTCACGCAGCACGATGAATCGCCACGGCTGCTGGTTGCCACCATTGGGGGCGTGGATCGCAGCCTCCAGGATGTGTTGCAGGTCCTCTTCAGGTATAGGGTCCGGGCGCACCCGCCGAATGGCGCGCTGGCTGAAGATAACCTCTCCAAGAGGCATTGACAGGCGTTCCTGGGTGGTCATGCTCGTCCTCCGCTATAGCTGGCTAGTGCTTTGAGCGACCTGCTCGTATCCTCGTAGTCAGTGGATGCGAGTTTACCGATGGGCAGGGTAGCGGTCAACACACGCGTTAGGCAAACAGGCGCAGCGAATTGGTCTTGAAGGCGAGCGCCATTGCCTGTATGCTCGCTTCACGAGTGATCCCAGCAGCAACCCCACAACAGCCCCACAAACAGCCCAGAGTAGAAGGAGGCATGGTATGACGACACAGGTGAAAGTGCAGGTCATCGACTCCGACGCCCACGTGGTGGAGACTGAACGCACGTGGGACTACTTGGAGCCATCGGAGCAGAAGTACCGTCCCATGCTCTACACCTCGCCCAACAACGACGTCAGCGACTACTGGGTCATCGATGGCGAGATAGGCGGGACGCGCTTCCCTTCTCTCAGCGAGCAGAAAATCGAACAGCTTTCGCAGAACGCAGGACGTGCCATGGGCACGCCGAAAGAAGCCCGCGAGCTGGACGACGTGCAGATGCGACTGGACCACATGGACCAGTTGGGGGTGGATGTACAGGTCCTGCACAACACCATCTGGCTGGAGACGGTGACCACATGGCCCGACACCCAAGCTGCCCTGTGTCGCTCCTGGAACAAGTGGCTCGCCAACATCTGGAAGCAGGGCAATGGCCGCCTGCGCTGGTCTTGCGTCGTACCCGACCTGATGGTCGACGAAGCAATCCTGCAGATGCGGTTCGCTAAGGAGAACGGCGCCGTGGCCGTGTGCATGAAGCCCTTGGAAGGCGACCGCCTGGTGACCGACCCCTACTTCCACCCGATTTTCGAGGAGGCGCAGCGCCTCGACATGGCCGTTGCCATCCACATCGCCAACGGCAACCGGCGCAACGTCCGCCTGTGGACCTCTACCCCGGCAGTAGGCGAGGGACAGTCCAACAGTGGCTTTTCGGTGTTCCGCGGTCCCACTGTGGTGCTCAGTTGGGTGCTACTGATGAGCAACATGTCGCAACTGTTCCCCAACCTGCGTTGGGCCTTCATCGAGGCCTCATCTCAGTGGGTGCCTTGGATTTACAAGGAAGTCGAGAACCGCTACCTCACCTCCGGCCGCCCCTTCCCCGACGACCTGTTCGGCTCCAAGAAGGTCTACGTCACCTGCGAGACCCACGACGACCTGCCTTGGGTCCTCAAGTACGCCGGCCCGAACAGCTTGATAATCGGCACCGACTACGGCCACCTCGACCCCTCCAGCGACACCAACGCCATCATCGCCTTCCAAGGGATGGACGAAATCAGCACCGAAGATAAGGAGCGCATCCTCTACCACAACCCCAGAGAGCTCTACGCCCTCTAATCGGCCAAGTGACCAGAACGAGAAGAGGCCCCTGAGTACTCAGGGGCCTCTTCCTTTGAACGCATCTAATCGGAGGTCAGGTGCGTAACTGCCCGGGTCGGCTCCTCTAATACGCTGCTACCGCCGGCCTCCCTTCCGGTAAACATAGCCACAGTTCTGCACCGACACGCCCAGTCTTGAAAGCACGGGCGATTCCCAGTATGCTCGCTTCGCCAAAAAACTCGGACGTTCTCCGACACAGCCCATAGTAATTACAGCAAGGAGGCACTATATGACGACACAGGTGAAAGTGCAGGTCATCGACGCCGACGCCCATGTGGTGGAAACTGAGCGCACATGGGACTATCTAGAGCCTTCAGAACAGAAGTACCGCCCCATGCTCTATACCTCACCCAACAACAACGTCAGTGACTACTGGCTCATTGATGGCGAAATCGGCCGACCGTTTTTCCCATCTCTCAGCGAGCAAAAGATCGAGCAGCTTTCCAAGAACTCAGGACGCGCCATGGGAACGCCCAAAGAGGCCCGCGAGCTCGATGACGTGCAGATGCGGCTCGACCACATGGACCAACTGGGAGTGGATGTGCAGGTCCTGCACAACACTATCTGGTTGGAAACAGTCACTACCTGGCCCGACACCCAAGCTGCCCTGTGCCGCTCTTGGAACAAGTGGCTCGCCAACATCTGGAAGCAGGGCCAAGGCCGCCTGCGCTGGTCTTGCGTCGTGCCCGACCTAATGGTTGACGAAGCCATCCCGCAGATGCGGTTCGCCAAGGAGAACGGGGCCGTGGCCGTGTGCATGAAGCCTCTGGAAGGCGACCGCCTGTTGACCGATCCCTACTTCCACCCGATTTTCGCAGAGGCAGAGCGCCTCGACATGGCCGTTGTCATCCACATCGCCAACGGTAACCGGCGCAACGTCCGCCTGTGGACCTCCACCTCGGCAGTGGGTGAAGGCCAATCCAACAGCGGCTTCTCCGTATTCCGCGGCCCTACCGTGGTTCTCAGCTGGGTGCTGCTCATGAGCAACATGTCGGAGCTGTTCCCCAACCTGCGATGGGGCTTCATTGAGGCCTCCTCGCAGTGGGTACCTTGGATTTACAAGGAGGTCGAGAACCGCTACAACACCTCTGGCCGATCCTTCCCCAAGGACCTGTTCGGCTCCAAGAAGGTCTACGTCTCCTGCGAGACCCACGACGACCTGCCTTGGGTTCTCAAGTACGCTGGCGAGGACAGCTTGGTAATCGGCACCGACTACGGCCACCTCGACCCCTCCAGCGACACCAACGCCATCCTCGCCTTCCAGCAGATGGACGAAATCAGCCCCGAGGCCAAAGAGCGCATCCTGCACCATAACCCGAAGAGGCTCTACGCTCTCTAGGAACCGAATCCCCAAGAACAAAGAAGAGGCCCTGTGTGTCAACACCCAGGGCCTCTTCTTTGGTTGACCAAGTCTTAGGGCAGAAGCCTTCAACCTCTAGCGTCTGGAGGAGCCGTTTGGCACGATGGCGGAGGCTTAGTGAACTCTTGATTGGCGGCTAGAGCGTCCCATGACAATAACGGATTCCCATGGGCCCTTCCGTTTGGGCGCACAGGAAACAGCATGGGTAGGTTCTAGTCTGAGCGGGGAGGAGGCTACTCCGGTATGACCGTGGAAAGGTCAGAGGCTACTGTCCAGCCCTAATACGCAGTCACAGCCGCGCGGCAGCACTCCACGTCCTGGTCTTCGGTGCCCCCGCTGACGCCCACAGACCCCACGATGTTGGGGCTGTCCAGCACTGGAAGCCCACCAGCCACGGCGATGATCTTGCCTTGGGATGACACGATCATGCTCTGGAACCAGCTCTGGTTCGCCGTCGCAGCCAGTTGGGCCGTGGGGACTTGGAAGGTGGCGGCGGTGTATGCCTTGTTCACAGCGATGTCGACGCTCATGGGACGGGCTTGGTCCATGCGCCCGAAGGCGATGAGACGTCCGCCCTCATCGGCAATGGCGACGCTCACCGCGATGTCCAACTCCCGGGCCTTGGCGTGTCCCGCTTGAATCATGGTAATGGCCCGGTCGATGGGTACAGGCATGGGCTCCCCCTTTGTACGGCGATAAAAGTCCGCGTTCTTGTCTAGGTAGTTGCGCCACTTGTCCGGAACATCGATGTCCAGGAATATGGCTTCGACAGGGCACACCAACGCGCACTGCTCGCAGGCAATGCACATTTCAGGATCAATATAGTACTGCCCCTCCTCGTCGGTGCTATGGATGCAGTCAACCGGGCACACTTCGAGGCATGTGGCGTCCTTGACTCCCACACACGGCTCGGTGATCACATAGGTCGAAAACTGGGATGTCATGCTGTTCCCCTACCTAGCAGGCGGGTCGGCTTCCATAGGCAATTCGGTGAGGATGGGATCGCTGATGTATAGCCAGCCCTTCATGCCGGGGGCGGTGAATCGTCCGTCGACCCCGAGACGACCTAGTCCGGCTGCCTCAGCCACCTTAATCGCATCGGCGCCGCCAAAACTGGCCCGGTAGCCCAACTCCCGGATGAACGCCGCTAGGTTGAAGCTCACAAGGTTGCCTTCCAGCGTAGACACTCGCCCAGCCATGCCCTCGGTGTTGCCTGGGTCATGTTCGGTCTGCACACCACAGATGATGGCGAGAGGGTAGTCGCGGACTATCTCCTCGGCAGACCGTTCGCCTTGGCCATCCCGAAATTCTTCCGGGCGCACTTGGGAGGGATGAAGGCGGGTGATGCCGACAACGTCCACCCCCAACCAACCTCCCAATTCCTTCATGTTGGCACTCATGCCCGCGGGGTCGGGCACCTCGGTCTTCACCGGGTACACCGCCCCCTCAGGCGCGGAGCGTATGGCAGCCCCCAAGTCATTGCTCGGGTCGGATAGCGGCCGGTTCACGAACCCTTCCCACAGCGGGTCTTTGTCCCGAACGCCAAAGAGCCTGCCGAGGAGCCCTTTTGATTCCATAGGGGACATTAGTCTTGCTTGGCCCGGGCTTTCTGCTCCCGCTCCTTCAGCAGATCGAACCGCCTCGTGTTCTCCTTCAGGGGATGGTAGTAGCCGACCTTAGACTTGGGGTCGGGGGCCTCATTGGCGTCGTTGCCGTTGGGTCCCTTGCCGTTCTTGCCGTGATAAACGGCAGTGTCGTAGTCGAGCCACTTCACCCGCTTCTTGGGCACCGTGCCCCAGAAGGTGTCATCAATCCACTTGAGAGGCCACACCACACCAGCCCGAAGGGGTACCGGCGTGCGCTTCAAGGTCTGGATGGCGAGGTCATGCCACCACCGCCTAGGCTTGGTGTAAGGACAGATGGTCACACAGGAGAGGCACACCTCCCAGAAGTCCATCACGTAAGCCCTCAGCCGGTAGCAGGTCTCCCAGTTCAGCTTGTACTTCTTGATCCCGTTATGCACCACCTTGTCTTCCATGGTGATGCTGTTGGTGGGACAGGTCGTGGCGCACTTCTTGCACCGCGCACAGAAGTCGCTCACACCGATGTCAATGGGTTTGTCCGTCAGCAGGGGCATGTCGGTCAGTATGGGGCTGGACAGATGTATCCGGGCCCCGTACTTCTCGGTAATCAAAATGCCGTTGCGTCCCATCTCGCCTAGACCGGCCGACAAGGCGGTCGGCATTGGCTGCGCAAGATTACGCACTGCCGAGTAGCCCATCTCTTTAATGTACCTGACCAAGTTCTCGTAGATGGCTCCCAGCTTGGCTTGGCTGAAATGGTAGGCATGGTCGCCAATGTGATGGCGGTGCGCCTGTATCTTGTCATAGTCCCATGCCACGGTGATAACTATGGCGTAGGGATACCTATCATGTGTGGGAGTCCCAACCTGGGCTTCATTCTTCTGCGTTAGGCCGGGCACAGACCCGAGGTTATCCGCCTCTGCCCCGTCGCTATAGAGGAGGGAAGGGTGCGTGGCTGTGATTCCCACCAAGTTAGCCCCCATGTAGTGGGCAACCCTCTTTATGTGCTTGGTGAGAGTCTTGGCGTCCTGCACCTTGGGCTTTTCAGGATTGACCTGGCCCTTTGGGGCCTGTCCCACAGCAAAGAAGGCCACATTCTTCTTGTCGGCGGCCGACTGGATGAAGGATATCCTTCCCAGCGGGTCCTTGGAGGTTCGGTTGAAGTACCAGTTGAACAGGGGCTTCCCCAACTCTCCCCGCTTGTTCTTCTCGTGGGGGTTCTCCGACGCCTTGATGGGATTCCACGGCCCCACCATCTCCACGCTGCGTCCAAGGTAGGGCGCATCGGGGCCGGGCTTCCACTCCTCCTGCGGGGCGTCCTGCTGCGAGCCATCCAAAACTTCCGGCTCAGCCTGCTCAACCATGGGTCTCTCTTTAGTGGTCGCCATTCTTCCTCCTTAAGGACCTGTGGGCCCCCAGACCGTTGACTCATATACCCCTATTTATGGTCAAGTGTCAAGGTGGATGGCGCTCAGATAGGCTGGCACCTAGTTCAAATGCTAACGGAGCTACGCATTCCGCATCTTGCGGACCGTCTCCTCCACTCGCAGTACGGACATTTGGAGTTGCCTCAAGTCGTTGACCGCGGCGGCTATGGCATCCAGATTGGTACCACCTATGGCGTCATCCACCGCTTGAAGTTTGGAGTCGAGGTCAGACACCAGCAGGGCAATTTGATTGCAATGCGCCTCTAGTGGGCTGTCCTTCCGAAGGTGGAACTCTCGGAACAAAGTATCAATAGCGGCAGTCTTCTCCTCGATAGTAGGCTGCAACTGCCCCAATTCCTGGCGTACCCGCGCGGCTTCCACTAGAGACATGGTGGGCTGGACATCGGCAATTGCAGCCAGCGCCCCATTGAAGGGTTCCTTGATTCCTATCGAGTCAAACCGTTCGGCGAATTCGTGAGCACTGGTCTAACGACCTCGGAGGGCAAGCCACCCTTCGTATTGACGCGAAAGTATCTTGCCCGGTCCACGGTACCAGAAACTTGGTACTCAAACTGCGCCACCTCGTTATGGAACAGCTCAAACTGTCTTTCAACCGTCTCACCGGAGCTCAACGAGCCTAAGCCAACTTGCTGCGCGCCACGTCGAGATGACGGGACAGACATTTCGACGTTGGTGAAGTGTATCTCCGGCCTGTCCTCGCTGGCCGGGGCGATGTTGGAAACCCGAACAGTAACTTGAATTCGACGTTCGCGTCCCTTTATTTCTTTGCTCCCGTCTTCAAGAGGCTCCACCCAGGACTCTGCAACCAAATAGCTCTGCAGCGTGTGCCAGAGCGTTACAGGCTGAAGAGGAAGCTCTTCTGGAGTTCCGCCATCCCGATAATCATCCCCGCGCACAGTAGGAGATAGGGGCTCTAACATGGGGTTTTCCACCTGCTCTACGTTTCTCTCGTCCAATACGGCGGCAATATCTACCGCTTCTAGGCAACCTAGCTTGAGAAGCACTTCTTTCATCAACTGAGCGGCCGATACAGCTCTCTGTAATGACAGGCTCTCGGGCACAACGTGCGCCCAATCGTTCCGCATGAGGCGTAGCCTGTCGAACTGGGCTAGCGCGAGATCCAACCCAGGGAACACATCGGCAAAGGCTGCCGCATGATTGCGCCTCACGATGTGCCCAAAATGTGCTGCGTCGAGGTATTCACGGGCTCTGGGTCCGGCCAGCGCACCAACTCAGCCTCTATGGTCTCGCGCTGATAGTCCGTGACGGCTGACAGCATACCCCGCAGGAACCAGTCATCGCCATACGCCGATTCTAGCCGCTCTCGCACCGCGTGCCTCATGTCCTGCATGTAAAGGCGATGGCACTCCGTAAACAGCGAGTAGCCGTCAGGCTCCAAGTACTGTCTCCCTAGTCGATCCAGCTATGACAGGTCTCCTATTTGTGGGCGCTGAAGTCTACTGGGCAGGAGAGTGTTCAGACCTAATCATCATCCCCCACACCCACTGACTCCTCCTCCCGCTGCTCCCGCACCGCATCCGCCTCCACCACAGCCCGCTCCGACTGCCCCCACACCAACCGCGCATCCCGCGACTTCAACGGCATCTTCCGACGCCAGTGGATGATCGCGCGGTCGTTCCGTCCCAGCTTCTGTGGCTCCTTCGGGTCCATGCGCGTATAGAGCTGCACCGGCAGGTCCTCCAGCTCGTTCACGCCCTTTATCTGCCAGTAGCGCCAGATAGTGTTCCAGTAGAGCTTGGAGAAGATGCGGTTCCACAGGCTGCCACCGCGCATGATGCCAAAAGTGAACATCATAGTGTGGTTTTCGTCCATGGGCACCGCCCAGCGGTTGAGCATGCGGTTTCGCAGGTCGACCCGGGTGATGCTGGGCAGGTAATGCTCGCTGCGATAGGGCTTGCCAGTGAAGCTCTTGACGTTGATGCCGGGCACGGGGAACTTTAGGAAGCGCCACCACACCCGTTGCGGCCACTTCTTGCCCAGCTCCGGGTAGTAGGCCTGCTGTGGCGCCTTGACCGTGGGCTTGATGCCCATGGTCCTGTCCGTCTCCCCCACCACGCTCATCCCGCTCCAGTAGGCCGGTATCTGGCGGAACGCCTCCAGCGTGAACAGCCGTCGCATGCGGAAGCGGTGGATCCAAGAGAAGTGGGCATCCTCGTTCTGCTCAATGGATACCGCCCAGTTCATGGGCCACACCTTGCTGTACACATGGACGGCATACTTGGAGTCAAAGAACTCCGACGGCAGGTCTTCCTGCAAGGGCACAGGGTCCGTCTCTCCCATCCACACATAAGCAACCCCACCCGAGACAGCAGTGGGGTAAGCCCGCGCCTTGAGCTTGCCCACCATGGGCGAGTCCGGCCCCTCGGTGATGGCAGCCACGCACTTGCCAGTCTCGTCGTAGGTGTAGCCATGGTAGGGACATGAGATAGTGCCTTCGAACTCGCACTTGCCATAGGAGAGGAAGGCCCCGCGATGAGGGCACCGGTCCTTCAGCGCACCCACTTTGCCGTCCTTGCCACGGAACAGCACGATGTCGTCCCCCAGCATCTTCACCCGTCGCGGCTTGCGCCCCAGCTTGCGCATCTCTATAGCGGGGTACCAGTACTCCCGGTAACCCATCTGAGGCACCAAGTCATGAATTCCGATCTGCGAGACCCCATACATCATCTCCTCAGTCCGGTCCGGAATGTTCAGCCGCACATCCTTAGAGCCATTGACTCCATGGTGACCATTGGCATGGGTGCCGTTCTTCATCGCATTGCTCCAAAAAGGTAGTTGCGAGACTGCGGCGAAAGTAGCACTCGGGCCCCCGCCCGTCAATTCGCAGTTCGTCGTTCTCCTCGCCCCCGTCGTTCCCGCGGAGGGAGACCTTTGCACAACCCTTGGACCGGGTGCAACAAGAATCCCTTCCCTCTCAGGGGGAAGGTTAGGACCACTCAGCTAGGAAACGGCCACATTGACGGCACACAAATGTGCAATTCCTCGCCCGCCTAGGATCGTCTGGGTGTGGGTTCGCACCATCCCTACGCGACACATTTGCCATCAACGAGGCACAGCCGGAAAGCTGACTCAGCTATGGCAATGCGGCAGAACACAGGTACAAACAAATCACGCCAGCTACGAGCGATGACGCATCCAAAGCTATAGAAGAGGCGTTATGCGAAGGTTTGCCCGCAGGCCCACCAGCAACCACGTTGTATAATCACCCCACTCCCCAGCTACCCCAAACGCCTCGGCCTAGGGCCACGAGGAGGACGCGATGGTGCAGAACTACATCGGAGCCCCCATTCTGCGTAAGGAGGACCGGCGCTTCCTCATGGGTCGGGCGCGCTTCACCGACGATGTAAAGTTGCCCCACATGCTGCACGCAGCCATCATCCGCAGTCCTCATGCCCACGCCCTGATCAAGTCCATCGACGCCTCCGAGGCTCTCGAGATACCAGGCGTGGTGGCGGTGTACAGCGCCGCTGACGTCGAAGCGGTCCTAGAACCCAAACGCATCCCACTGCGCACCTCGGCCTTAGAGGGCTTGGACCGCTTTCTGCAATACCCCTTCGCCCGAGGCAAGGTACGCTACGTAGGCGATCCAGTGGCCGTGGTCGTAGCAGAGAGCCGCCACCTCGCCGAAGACGCCATCGACGTAGTTAAGGTGGAATACGAACCCCTGCCAGTGGTGACCGACGTCATAGAGTCCTGCGAAGGCAAGGTGCTGCTGCACGAGGAGCACGGTACCAACATAGCGGCCGACCAGACCGTGTCCGTCGGCGATGTGGAGGAAGCCTTCCGCAACGCTGAGTACACCCGCCAAGAGGAGTTCCACATACCTCGTTACACCGCCAACCCCCTCGAAACCCGCGGGCTGGTAGCCTCCTACGACCCCGGACGGCACGAGCTGACTTGCTGGGGCGAGACCAAGGTGCCCTACTTCAACCGTGGCGTCCTCTCCTCCATGCTCGACATGCCTACGCACGCTCTCCACTTCTTCGAGCCCGACGTGGGAGGCGGCTTCGGGGCCCGAGGCGAGTTCTACCCAGAGGACTTCATGATCCCCTTCGCCTCTAAGATGCTGGGGCGGCCCGTGAAGTGGATCGAAGACCGGCGGGAACACTTGGTTTCCTGCAACCACTCACGCGACCAGACTTGCCGCCTAGAGATTGCTGCCAAGCGCGACGGCACCATCACCGCCATGCGCGCTGCCGTGTACGGCAACAACGGTGGCTACGTGCGCACCCACGGCGGCGTGGTGCCACTGCTCACTGCCACTCTGATACCCGGCCCTTACCGCGTGCCCAACTACGAGGGGCGCATACTGTGTGTCGTCACCAACAAGACGGGCGTCGGCACCCTGCGCGGTCCGGGCATGTACGAGGCGGCCTTCTCTCGCGAGAGGCTCATCGACATGATGGCCCAAGACCTTGGCATCGACCCTGTGGAAATACGGTTCAAGAACTTGGTGTTGGCTTCGGAGATGCCCTACGACACCGGAATCATCAGGCCTCCGGAGAACCCGCCCACCATCTACGACAGTGGCGACTTCCCCCAAGCCTTCCAAGTGGCCTTGGATGCCCTCGATTATGACAACCTCAAGGAGCAGCAGGGCAAGCTAATTGACGGCAAATACCACGGCATCGGCATCGGCTCTTTCGTGGAGTTCACCGCTGGTGGCGCGCCCTACGAAGCCGCCAAGGTGGCCGTGACCGCGCCCGATCAGGTGGTGGTGTACATGGGCATCTCCACCCTAGGGCAGGGCCACGAAACAACCATGGCCCAAGTATGCGCCCAAGGCCTAGGCGTCCCTTACGATTACGTCACCCTCCACGGTGGGAACACCGACCTCATGCCCCACGGCGGTGGCACCAATGCCAGCCGCCAAGCTGTCATGGGGGGCAGCGCCGTGTTCCTAGCAGCACAGGAACTCCAGCAGAAGATACTTCGCATCGCCGCAGGCTACCTTGACGTGGACCCCGAAGAGTTGGAGCTGGAGATGGGGCATCTCTACCGCAAGGCCTCGCGTGTAGAAGGCGCCTTGATGGACATCGGCCGCGTACTTGAACTGGCGTCGCCGACCAGCCAGTACAACCAAGGCGAGGTAGGCCTCGAGGCCACCCACTACTTCCGCTCCACCATGCTACCCCACTCCTACGGCAGCCATGTGGCCCATATCACCGTCGACCCGGAGACGGGCAAGATCGATATCCTGCGCTACGTCATGGCCGACGACGTGGGCCATATCATCAATCCCATCGTAGCCCGTGGCCAACTGGTAGGCGGAGCGGCCCAAGGCATTGGCGCAACCATCCTTGAAGAGCTCGCCTACGACGACAACGGCCAGCCCCTCTGCACCACCTACATGGACTTCCTCACCGCGGCCAGCACCGAGGTGCCCGACTTGGAGGTCATTGAACTCGACCTAGCTCCCTCGCCCCACAACCCCTTGGGCGTGAAAGGAGTCGGCGAGAGCGGCATAGTGGCCACTGGCGCAGTCCTAGCCAACGCAGTCTCCAACGCCCTCTCATCCCTAGGTGTCCAAGTCCGTGACATGCCCCTGAGCCCCAGCTACATCCGCAACCTCATCCGCGAGGCTCAGGAGGCATCCCAATAGTCGTATCCCGAAGAGGAGGTTAAGTATGGGCGACTTCCAGATGACCGTGGGCAACGCCGAAATCGTTGCCCTTTCCGACATGAACTGCGTATACCCTACGCCGTTGGCCGACCTGTGGCCCAACGTGCCCCTTGGGGCATGGGACGCCTTTCGCGGGCGCTACGCCGACACGTTCAGTGGCACAACCCACATGAACATCGAGATTGGCTGCTATCTGGTGCGATCCCAAGGCAAAATTATCCTCATCGACACTGGCTACGGGCCGGGGCCCATCGAATATCTGGGCGGTCTAGAGGGCCTGCTCATGGCTGACTTGGCATCGAAGCAAATCGATCCTGCCGAGGTGGACGTAGTCTTCTTATCCCACCTCCACTTGGACCATGTGGGGTGGAACACCATGGAGCAAAACGGCACTGTGGCACCAACTTTCCCTAACGCCCGCTACGTCATGCATCAAGCCGACCTGGACCACCACCGCCGGCCGGAAGTCCTCGCCCGGGCCCGCTACCCCTACATGGACCACTGCATTGAGGTGCTCGCTCGCGCTGGGGTGATCGACACAGTGGACGGAGACCACAACCTCACCGACGAGGTGCGAGCGGTGCATACGCCGGGCCACACACCGGGGCACATGAGTGTGGTGGTCTCCTCTCAAGGCCAGCGGGCCTACATCCAAGGGGACGTGGTGATTCACCCTGCACAAGTGACCGAAGAGCACTGGACTCCCCTATTCGACGGCGACCCGCCACTAGCCGCCCTGACCCGCCACAAGCTGCTCAACGAACTGGAAGCCGATGGTACCCCGGTAGTCAGTTGCCACTTCCCTGCACCCGGCTTTGGTCGAATAGTGCGAGTCGAAGGCCGTCGCTACTGGCAGGCTGGGCTGTAGCGCCCGCGGTGACGCACCATCGGCTGTACCACGATCTCGCCGACCTCTGGCCCCTCTTCAGCCCGCCCGAAGAGTACGCCGACGAGGCCGAGGTGTACCTTGAGGTGCTCCGCTCAAGATTGGGGCCCGGACGCCACATCATCCTTGAGCTTGGAGTCGGAGGCGGCCACCTGCTGTCCCATCTGACTGCCGAACACGAAGCCGTAGCCGTCGACATCTCCGAGGAAATGCTGGCCCTGTCACGCCGACTGAACCCCACGGTGCCTCACCACTTGGGCGACATGCGTTCCATACGACTTAACACCCTCTTCGATGCAGTCCTGGTACACGACGCCATTGATTATATGCTGACCGAAGAGGACGTTTCCGCCGCTTTAGCCACCGCCCGCACCCACCTCAACCTTGGAGGCATCCTGCTGCTGGCCCCGGACTGGTTCCGCGAAACCTACCCCGGCAAGCACACCATGACTTGGCATCAAGACCACGGCGACATCATTTTAGACGTAGCTGAACATCTCCCCGATGTTGCGCCCGACAGCACCATAGTCGAGTCCACCTTCGTCTTCACCCTACGAGAGGGCGACCGCGTCACCACTCGAACACGACCCCCACACCACCGGCCTCTTGCCCCGCAACACCTGGCTGCGCCTGATTCGCGATGCTGGTTTTCAGGTGGAGCTACTCGCCGTGCCCGCCTGCGAAGGTGGCTACGGCGGGAACCTGTTCGTGGGTGTGTTGACAGCTAACGAATAGAAGCGAGGGATAGTCTTTCCCACGCTCGACGTTGCTTGATTGTCCCACTGAAGTAGTGGATGAGCACGTTCAGACGGCCCGACAGTTCGTGGAGCGGGCAGGAGTCTGGCACTGGCGCATCACGACAGCCCTACTGGCTAGACCGTAGAGCTAACCCTTACAGCGTTGGGTCCAACACCACCTTACCCACGCCGTCGTTCTGCGCCACCAGTCGGTGGGCGGCGGCGGCTTCTCGTAGGGGCATCACTTGGTCGATCAAGACCTGTATCTTGCCTTCGGCAGCTAGTTGCAGGGAGGTGGTCAGGTCTGCGACCTGCTCGGCACCCAACCCGCTCAGCACTTGGAGCCTGTTCTGGTATAACGTGCGCATGTCCAGGGTGACCAAGCCTCCGCCGTGGGCCCCTACTGTGACCAGCCGGCCACCCTTGGCCATGAAGCTTATGGCCTTGGGGAAGATTACGGGGTCGCCGATGTTGTCGAAGACCACGTCGACGCCGTAGCCGTCGGTGATGCGGGCCACCTCAGCCTCCAAATCGTCACGACGGTAGTTGACGCCGTGGTGAGCTCCTAGATCCAGCCCTGCCTGTACCCGTTCGTCGGCTCCGGCTCCGGCGATGACTCGCGCCCCTATGGAGTTGGCCACTTGGACGAGGCAACTGCCCAAGCCACCGGCAGCCCCTAGAATCAGAGTCCAGTTGTCCTTCTCAAGGCGGCCTATAGAAGCCTCGGCAAAGGCGAGGGGGAAGTGGCGCGTGATGATGGAGACCTGAGGGAAAGACAAACCCTCAGGAACGGGCACGCAGTTGGCAGCAGGGACGCACAGGTACTCGGCGTAGCCCCCCCACGTCTGCACACCAAGCATCTTGGAGTTGGGGCAGCGCTCGGAGTCGCCAGCAAGGCAGGTAGGACAAGTGAGGCAACGTATGCCCCGAAACACAGTTACCGCATCGCCCGGCTTCAGGCTCTCGACGCGTGGCCCGACCTCGGCCACCACGCCACAGGGGTCGTTGCCAAGCACCAGCGGAAGGGTGACGCCGTAATTTCCGCCGTGCTGACGCACTTCCATGTCAAGAACGCGATTGACCGACACGGCACGCACCTGAACCAGCACCTGCCCTGCCTCCGGAGTAGGGGTAGGCACCTCCTCCCATTTCATAACTTCGGGTCCGCCGAACTCCCGGATGACCATCGCTTTCATGAGAACCTCCAAGAGGAGTCTTGCCTCTTCGCACTGCGAACATCAAGTTTGTCACGGGTATTCTTGTTCCGGGAGACCGATGCACAACTGCAGGCATCATGGGCATCATGGGCATTGTGGGCGTCGGATGACACACTTGTTGCATTCCAATACCATTTTATTCGTATGTTTTCTGTCTTTAGATACCTGTACCACTGTATCCCAGTACTAATCCATTATTATATTCTTGCACCGGGATTTGCTGTGGCGCAGCTACGAGCCAGCTTTGCTGTAGTCCAGTTCTCGCGCCAGAGATTTTTGAATTGTTGTGCCGTGTCATACGGTGTGCTCAGCATGTTGCAGGTTGGAATTGCCCCCCACCCTCATATCCGGACCGAGCCCTGGCAGGCCTCCAAAGATTGGCTCGAGGGGAAGCGGCTTGGCAAAAGGCCACAGGATAGGGATTGGGCCAGCATGTATGCAGGCTAGCGCGGAAGACCAGCTGCGGTCAACGGGCGGGTGTCAGGGTGGAGGCCCGTTACGCAAGGCCTCAGCAGGGATGGGCGGAGCGCGAAAGCCGCCTAGCGGCGGCGAAGGGAGCGACCAGGGGTGGCGCCGGTGTGGTCGCCATCCTCTATTACCGATTGGCCGTTGACTATTACGTGGCCGATGCCTTGGGCGAATTGCTTTGGTTGGGCCATGGTCGTGGGGGCAGCTACTGTTGCCGGATTGAATACCACGATGTCGGCTTTCATGCCGTCGCGCAGCAGGCCACGATCGTTGATGCCCAGGCGTTGCGCTGGGAAACTGGTCATCTTGCGGACGCCCTCTTCCACACTGAAGCGGCGCTCCTCGCGCACGTAGTCAGCTAGGATATAGGGGAAGGTGCCGTAGGCCATGGGGCTGGGATGGTCGCCCAAGAGCAGAGCATCGCTGCCTACCATGTAGAGCGGGTGGTCAATGAACGACGGCAGTGTGGATGCATTGACTACTGCTCCGGTGTAGGAGATGCGCAAGTCCTCTTCCAAGAGCAGGTCGCATATGGCGTTCACTGGGTGCATGCCCATCATGTCGGCGATTTCGGCGACGGACTTGCCGTCGTATTGCTGGTTTTGTGGTTTGCCGAAGTAGGTCAGCCACATGTCGTGCCAGCTTGCCCCGCGAGGGAAGACCTCTTGCCTCAGCCTCTCCCGACCTTCCTCGGAGCGGAGTACCGCCTTCAACTTTTCGGGGCCGCCATCTTGGGCCCACTGGGGGATGACTATTAGAAGGCGAGTGCCAGCGTAAGGGTAAGGAAAGCAGTCGAAAGTCAGGTCCAACCCCTCAGCCCGGGCGTTGTCGACGAATTCCAGCATGTGCCGACCCGACCCGCGATGGGGCAGGCGATGGAAGAGGTGGGTCAGGTGCACCGGCACTTGTCCTCGACGGCCAATCTCCACTGCCTCGCGGAAGGGGTCCAGAAACCGGTCGCCAAGGCTGTAGCGCACATGGGTGTGGTAGAAGCCGCCCAGCCGCCCAGCCTCGCCCCCAAGCTCCGAAAGCTCGGCGGTGTCGGCATAGGAGCCGGGCGGGTAGTCGAGGCCCGTGGACATACCGAACGCCCCGTCCTCCATGGCCTCACGCAGCAGGGCCTTCATGTTGGCCAGATCGGCGGGTCTGGCAGGCCGGTTGTCCCAGCCCATAGCGTTGATGCGCAGGGGCGCGTTACCGATCAAATAGACGATGTTCACCGCGACTTTGCTGTCAAACATGGCAAGGTAGTCTGGGACAGTTGACCACAGCCCCGGCAGAGGGGGCGCGCCGTCCAACCCCGAGTTCAGCTCGATGAACATGCGCAGGTCTTGCTCGTTGCGGAAGGGGGCGTAGGAGTTCCCGTCGACGCCGATGACCTCGGTGGTAATGCCTTGGCGCACCTTTGGTTCGTGGCGCGGCTCCGCCAGAATGACGAGACCTGAATGGGCATGAAAATCGATGAAGCCGGGGCAGACCACCTGCCCGGCTGCATCAATAGTGCGACCTGCCTCCAATGAAGACACATCGCCGCGGATGACTTGCAGCCGGTCGCCGTCTACACCTATGGCAGCGTAGAATGCCGGACTGCCGGAGCCGTCCACCACCAAGCCGCCACTGATCAGAAGATCCAGCACGGCGCTACCCAGTTACACTGGCACGCGGACGCAGGCTCTCGTCAAGCCAAGGCTTGTGAAGCTCGTACTCTGTGCCGTCGGTCACGTCGCATTCGGTCTGGCCCATCAGGTTGGCATGCCACTGGCGCCAGAACCCACGCATCTGTATCTCGTCGATGGACTTGGGGCTGCGGTGCATCCCGCGAGATATGTCGGACCACTCCACTTCTTTCACCGCAAACCCGGCTTGGCACGACTCCAATGCCTCGGAGTCGTCGGGCGTGGCCAAGCCGCCGGGGCCTAGGAAGCCTAGGAAGCTGCTGAGGCGGGTTTTGAGGAGTATCTCGCTCTCCTCCTTGGGAGCGATGCCCCAAGCGGAGACGCGCATGAGATTGGGTGCCAGAGGCTCCCAGTAGCGGATGGTGGGCGCAGCCACATCGTTCAGTATCAGGTTGGGGTAGATGAACAAGTTGCGCTGGCAGTAGGCCATGCGGGCTGCGTATTCTTCGCCGACACGCTCGACCAGTCGAGCGTGTACCTTTTCGACCTCCGCCCGAGCCTCAATGGGGAACTGGGGCGTCCACACTGCGATGGGCTTGCCCGCAGCAGCTTGGTACTCGGTAGTGGTGTGGCCATTGCCTAGGGCCCTCCCGTAGCCGACGGACCCCTTGGGGGCCTCGGGCCAGAGGGCGCGCACATAGTCGAAGAAAGTCTGGTGAGTAGGCAGGCCGTGATAGCCGTCTACACTGTTTTCGATGAGCAGCTTCCAGTTGGCCCCGATGTCGTACTTGTTGGAGCCGGGAACCACCCGCATGCCCTCTTCCGCTTGGTCCATCATGGCGTCGATGTACTCTCTGGCCCCGCCCAAGTAGTCGTACAAGCTAATGGCATTAGCGTCGTAGTTGATGAACACCAGCCCCCGGTACGACTCCACCCGTGGGGGCTGCTTGAGACTCATCTCCTCCCGCTTGAACGAGTCGGGGTAGCCGGCCTCATCAGGGGTGCCGATGAGCTCGCCCCTATTGTTGTAGGTCCACGCGTGATAGAAGCACTGGAACACCTCAGCAGTGCCATGGTCCTGACGACAAATCAGGGCCCCGCGGTGCAGGCAACTGTTCAGGAACACCCGCACTTGGCCATCATTGCCCCGCACGGCGAAAAGAGGCCGCCCGTTCACGTTGCGACGCAGGTACTCGCTGTTGTTCTCCAGCTCTGTCTCGTGGCAGAAATAGAGCCAGCACTTGTCGAATATGCGCTCCCGCTCCAACTCCAGAATCTCTTGCGAAGTCATGGCGGAGCGGTGGTAGCGAAATATGCCTCGCTCCTTGTCATCCACAATCAGTCCGGAGAGGTCCATAAGCTGCCTCCTTGGAAATGCCATCGCCAACGATGAATTGCTGAATTGTCAGACATTCTAACTTGACTTGCCCCAGACGACAACGCGGCCCGTGGGGGGCGGGCTTAGTCTTCTGCCGTTACCAGCTCAGTTGTGTAATGCCGTCTTAAGAGGCAGACCTACGTTGCATGGCCGCGCCGGATATGCACAAGTAGAGCCATTACCGCCGCAAGAGCGACACCCATCAGCGCGATGACAACGACAAGCACGCGCCCCGACAGCGGGCCCTCACCATTCGGAGCTGTCAGTGTGACTTTTGTAGCCGGCGACTGTGAGGAGGTGTCAGACGCCAGCTCCGGAAGAGTTCCTGCCGAGGTGCTAGCGACAGTTGGCAGCGCGGCTTGAGCCGAAGCGCTTCCAGAGGCAGGCGAAGGTTCTGGGGCCGGTATGGGAGCGGCCGACGCGGGCGCTGGGGGCAGAGGGACCGGGGACGTAGTGCCTGCTACTTCGGGTATCATGCTGGCCGAAGCATTGGCTGGCACCTTAAGGGTCTGCTGCTGGACCTCAGCATCGGCGTGGGCCTCGTCCTCGGATGCGTCCCGCTCCAGGGTATCGACCCCTGCCACGATAAGGCCCGTATCTGGCGAATCGGTCTTGGAAGAGTCAATACCCTGGCTGGCCCCTAGCCCTGGGGCAGGCGGAGAAGTCGGCGCTTCCACTTGAGCATCGTTACCATTGGGACCACTGGCTTCACTGGGCTCGGGAACGGGTGTAGTGGCAGGCACTACATCGACCGGGGAGTCTCCACTCTCAGGGCTCTCGGGACTCTCCGGCTCCTCCGAAGCTGCGTCAGGGCTGGGTGTAGGAGCGGCAGAAGGGACGTTCGTTGACGCTTTCTCGCTCGACGAATCGCCATTCTTCTGCTGGAGGGACGGTTCTTCTATCTCATTCTCCGGCTCCGTGGGCTAGGTCATCCGCTTCCACCACCAACCGCAAGGTGTCACTGGCCGATATGCCCGATTGGTCGGTGGCCGTGACAGTGATGTTGGCCTCACCGTGCTTGCCCGGTTGGGGATGCAGCGTTAGGTCCGAGTCTTGAAGGGAGAAGGACAACAGGTGGGGGTTGTCGTTGCTCGTCCTGAAGGTCAGACGGTCGTGGTTGTGCGGCAAGTCGGCGTCAGTAAACACCTGCAACAGGTCAAGCGGGATATCCCCACTGCCGGACTGCACCTGCATTTCGCCCATTGGCACCGCGACCATCGGCAGGTCGTTGGTGGGTTCGACGTCGATGAACATGACCAAGGTAAAGAGGAAGCCTTCGAGGTCGGCGCCATCAATCACAACGTGGGCCGCGCCATGACGGTCCTTGGCGAATCGAAAGGTGGCCTCTCCCCGCGACACCCTCGCGGATACTAGGTCGGGGTTGTCGTTACTCTGTATCTTGGCCCAATCAATACCGGCATAGTCATCGCCCAGCAGGGGAGACAACTCCACATCAAGCTCAGGAGCATCCTCGTCAACCTTCAGCCGGGTGATGGGACTGGCCAGATCCGGCACGCTCACCGAAGCTGGTGCTGCAGTCGGCCTAGGTGACGGGCTGGGCGTCTCATCAGGATCGGAAGGCGGGTTGGGTTCCCCTTGGATGCTGATCGGTGCGCAGGCGACGTTGTTGCTCTCGTCCGCCTCCTTGACCTTCCTGCCTGGGTCCACCACGGCACAGATGAAGTAGTTGCCGGAAGGGGTGTCGTAGGGAATCTCAAGGTCGCCCGGATGATCGGCTTCGGGGTTCCAAATGGTAACTAAGTCGGGGTCGTCCGCCGCTACATCGGGCGTTCTGTTCATTCTGCCTCCCCGGAGTCGTTGTACGTACCCCACGAACGTGGCGTAAAAGTCGGATTCTTTGACTTGGACCTCCGCATCGGATGACAAGACTATATCTGCTACATAGCCTTCATCCGAAGACTCACTACCTGGTGCGGTCGCGTCGCCCACGTTGTCGACAGTCACCGTGACTTTATTGCCCAGTGGTTCACCCGCTCGCGCCGACGGTGGCCCCGTTATGTAGACCACTAGGTCAGGCAACGGCATGTCCGAGAAGGAAGCCCCTCCGGAGAGGGAGCCAGCGGCTAGTGCGAGAGCAAGGAGCATAAGGATGGGCTTGCACCTGAACGCCAGGACCTGCTACCTCCATTGCTTGCCAAGCACGGCGGATTGGGCGCAACCGCATTAGGGTGGTCCTATGCGAAGAGGCACGAGGATGATAGGTGCGGCGTTGACGTGTGTCAAAGTTGTGGTCGGCCATGGGGCGAAGGCCTACAGCAGGTCGGTCCAAGTTCTTTGACGCCGGGCGTGCAATGCGCGGGGAAAGAGGGTAGAATGCGCCCCATGTTCACGCTGGCAACACATCACACCTGTACATGTACGCGGGCGGTCTCGGCGGAGGACGACTAGTCCACCGAGCCGCCTTGGAGCTGAGCGTTTGGCAATATCATCGAAGACAGAAGACACATCCGCTAACCCCAGTTTTTTTGCCTCTCTGACATACCCGGACTATCGTCGACTCTGGACCGCTACGGGGTTCACCCAATCGGCCGGCTGGGCCCTTATAGTCGCCCGTGGCCCCTTGGCTTATCAGGTCACCGACTCTCCCGCCTGGATCGGCATCATCACCTTCGCCGCCCTCATACCCTCGCTGATATTCAACCCCATCGGAGGGTACCTCGCCGACCGAATGGACCGGCGCCTCCTTCTGATGTACTGCTGCGCAACCAACTTTCTGACAGCCGTGGCCTTGGCTATCGCCGTTGTGGCTGGGGTGATTCACGGGCCGGGCGGCATCTGGTGGTTGCTGGCGCTGGCTTTCATCAACGGCTGCGCCCGCTCGGTGCAGATGCCAGCCTCCCAATCCCTGCTGCCCAACCTGGTGCCCAAGGAACGCCTGCTCAACGGCATCGCTTTGAACCAAGCTGTGCAGCAAGGCTCGCGCGCGGCCGGAGCCTTGGCGATGGTGCCCTTGGTGGCAACCGTCGGGACTTCCGAGGTCTTCTTCATCCCTGTGGCCCTGTACCTGCTGGGAGGCCTGCAACTCGCCTCCATTCAAACCCGGTCCACTGGTCAGAACGTGGCCGGACGGGGCGTCTTCTACAACCTCGTTGCTGGTATCCATTACTCCTATACCCATCCTCTAGTCTTGTCGGTCATCATGCTGGCGGTAGCCCATTGCGCACTGACCATGGCCTTCGAGGCCCTCTTCCCGCTCTTCGCCCGCGAGCAGTTAGGCATGAGTGAAGACCGTGCGCTCTACAGCGGGCCCATGTACATGATGATTGGGGTGGGCATTGGGGCAGTCTTTGTCAACACCGTGGTGCTGGCCCGGGTCCGAGACCAGCGTAAGCGGGGAGCTCTGATCTTCTGGCTGGGCGTGCTCAGCGGCCTGTCGCCCTTGGCCTTAGCCTTCTCTAACAGCATCTTCGTCGCTGTGCTGGCAACGGCGGCCATCGGGGGCGCCACAGCAGGATTCATGACCATGACCCACACCACGATCCAGCAGATTATCCCCGACGGCATGCGAGGCCGAATTTCCAGTGTGAACATGTGGCATACAATGGGAATGATGGCCGCCTTCAACTTGGTGAACCCGGCCTTGGCAGAGGTGTCGTGGATTGACGCTCCGCGGATACTAGCTGCAACAGGCCTGATATTCCTGGTTATAGTGCTGCTCAGCGTGCTGGTGCCACCATTGCGCCAAATTTACACTAGGGGTCTACCCGACTTGGTGGGGACCGAACTGCGGCCTAGCTTCGCCGCTGCAACGTAAGAGCGATGACCATACGAGAGATACCCTTGACCTTCGTGGTGGTGCTGGTCATAGCCATATGCCTCACCATATTCTTCGGCGCGTGGGCCGTCTCCACCGATGTGGACGGAGCGTACAACGGCTTCGCCGCTAGCAAGTCGCAGCGGGGCCCCCTCGGGGGATCAGCCACACCATTGGACCCCTCAGTCGCTGCGGAAGAGGAGAGCTGGCTGGCCAGTGGTCTGCTGTTTGCGTGCCCCTTACACTGAGCCTTAGTCTCGCTGGTTGGCCCCGTGGCCATTTTCCCTTGTATCTGCCTAGCAGGCGCGATAGCATCACCCAGAACCTTTATGGTAGGGCTGTGCTACGTCACCAGACGGCAGCCAGCCCGCGACTCCCAAAGGAGCATGCTTCATGAAGATATCTCTGGCCTATGAGATGCAGCGTCCCAGCTTGGACGACCAGAAGGTGGTGGACGAGACGATTGAGCAGTGCGTCGCGGCCGACGCGGCGGGCTTCTCCACCGTGTGGTTCGTGGAGCACCACTTCCTCACCGGCTTCTCCTCCTCGCCGTGCCCCGAGGTGATCCTAGGCGCGCTGAGCCTCCTCACCAAGCAAATTAGGCTGGGCTTCGGCGTGGTCATACTGCCCTACCATCACCCGGTACGAGTGGCGGAGCGCATCGCCATGGTGGACCTGCTCTCCAAGGGGCGCGTGGAATTCGGGACCGGCCGGTCGGCCCCCTACGAGCAGACGGGCCTCGGCATCGACCCTCGAAATACCCGCGACATGTGGGAAGAGTCTCTGACCATGATTCCCAAGATTTGGGAGTCGGACATGTTCGAGTGGGAAGGTCGTTTCTGGAATGTGCCACCCCGCAGGGTGCTGCCCAAGCCCTATCAGAAGCCGCACCCCCCGATGTGGGTCGCGGCGTTGCAGCCTGCCACCTACGCCATAGCCGCGCAGAAGGGCATCGGCGTGATGGCCTTGGGCGTCAGCGCTCCTTCGGTGCTCGAGCCCCATATCAAGGAGTACAAGCAGAACGTTCAGAAGGCCGACCCTGTGGGCGCCTTTATCAACGACCGGTGGCTGAGCGGTGCAGTGGGCTTTTGTGGCGAGGACGACCGTTCCGCTCGCCAGATGGGTGAGAAGTCCCTCAAGACATTCTTCGGCCCTGATCGGCCCTATCTGCAGGACCAGGTGAATGTCTACGAGACCCTCGTCAAGGCTTGGGGCGGGGTGCCCGATCACTTGGCGCAGAACTTCTCCCGTTACGTCAAGAATGAAAATGGGGACGAAAACGGCGACGGTCAAGCGCAGCAGGAATTGGACCTTTCGGGAGGGTCAGCCCTTGCCCAGAAAGCATGGGCCGAGTTGGACGCCGACACCCTGTGCGAGCGGGGTGTGATTGTTGCCGGTGACCCCGACACCTGTATCAAGGCCCTCAAGCTCCACCAAGCTGCGGGCGTGGACGAGGTGCAGTTCCTCATGGCCACTGAGTCGGTGCCCCATGAGCAGGTGATGAAGTCCATCGAGTTATTCGGCAAGTACATCATCCCTGCCTTCGACGAGGTGCCTGTGGCCGTCTAATGGCCATTCTCAGTCGTAGCCGATCACTGGGCACGCACTAATGGCAGTAGGAACAGCCCTCGGGGTCATACCAGAGCCACGGTCCTGGCCCCACTTGGGCTTTGTGGCCATCACAGTAGCCTTTGGTCTGGAGACTCTCCGGGCCATGTTATCGCTGCTGGTCTACGTCCTTAGGGAAGGCTACGGCTGGGACGCGATCCAAGTCGGTATCTTAGCCCTCGTAATCTTCAGCACTGGCTTTCAAGCGGGCCCGTTGACGCGGCGGCTAGGAACGGGCGCTACCTTGGCAATCGCTGGCGGAGGCGTCGGCGTTCTGCGGTTGGTGGCCCAGATATGGCCCGTCTACCCGGTGGTGGACCTAGGCCTGAGCATCGCTGGCGCCTTCCTGTTCATTGTGTTCCTGTTTGCCATGGTGGAACACGCTAGGGGAAAAGACGGCGTAGGGACGGCCGGTTGTGGGCTGGCTTTCCTGCTTGGAGTGTCGCTGGACACCTTCTTGATGGGGGCCTTTTCCACATGGGAGCCCTTCTGGCGATTTGGCATCGGCTCCATGTGGGCGGTGACCCTCATGGTCATGGCCCAGATAGTCTGTCTCGCCTACGTGCTGGGGTTCGGCAGCCTCATCTCGAGCCCTATTCGACCGCAGAACCAATGGTCTGGCGTCAACCCGCCGGGCATGGGCAGCTCTCTCCCTTGGCTTGCCCTAGGGCCAGTCATCTTTCTGCAGCTTCAGGTGTTCCAAAACATAGCCGGGTTCGCTGCGGTCACCGGATGGACCCTGCCCCAAGCCTTTCTCGGCATCGTCATCAGCAACGTCGTTGGACTACTGGTCGCCGCCTTGGTGGTGAGCAAGCCATCGTGCGGCGCATGGGGACCTGCGTTGCTATTGGGAGCTCTTCTTACTGGCACCCTCGGCATTGGAAGCTCACTGCCAAACATCGCAGCAGGTGCCTTGATCGTCGGTCAAGCCTGTTTGTCAGCTTTGCTCATCATCGTCTTCTCGGCCTTCGAGACCACGGGGGAAGCCGCCGACACGGGAACTGGGAGGCAGCCGGAACAGGGGGGCACCCAGGGGAGTGGCGCGCAGCCAAGCAGTGCCTTCCATGGCATCGGCATGGTTCTGCTCATGGCCCTGCTCTTTGGCTACTACGCCAGCTTGGAACTGGAGATGCCATTCTCGCGGGAGATGCTGCTGCCCGCAGCGGGCGTCATAGTTGCCGTAGCCGCCTTATGGGCATCGGTCTCCAGCCAACCCAGTGGCATCTCCTACTTTCCCGTCTGGAGACCCGCTGCTTTCGCTTTGGTGTTTGCCATAGCCCCAGTGGTCATGCTGCTGACATGGCAGGCTCCGCAACAACTCGAGGGCAACGGCTATCCAGTTCGCGTGATGACCTACAACCTGCACAACGGCTTCAACACCGACGGCTTACTGGACTTGGAAGCGCTGGCTGACGTCATCGAGGATGAAGAAGCCGACATAGTCGCCCTACAGGAGGTGTCCAGGGGTTGGGTCATCAACGGCTCTGCCGACATGTTGCTGTGGCTGTCCCGGCGTCTCGACATGCCCTACATCTACGGCCCGTCCATGGAGCACTTCTGGGGCAATGCCATACTCTCACGTTTTCCAGTCACCGATTGGGGCAAGGTTGACCTTCCTCCACGCGACCTGCCTCTATTGCGTCAGTTCACTTGGACCGATTTTGCATTGGGCGAAGGCCAACACTTGAGGGTCATCGCCACCCACTTCCATCATCCTGAGGATGGAGGCGAGACCCGGTTGCTGCAAGCAGAGGCATTACTCTCGTTCTGGAACGCACATCCGAAAACCGTAGTGTTAGCCGACCTGAACGCCGAGCCCGACTCGCTGGAGATAACAGCCTTCGGGCGGGCGGGATTCGCAGATGCTCTGGAAGGCGTGGCATCAAGGGCAACATACCCTTCATACGAGCCGGCGGAGCGCATCGACTACATCCTCGCCTCGCCCGACCTGAGGCTAAGTAAGCCGTCCATACCCCGGACTACAGCCTCGGACCACCTGCCAGTATTGGCGACTGTGGAGTCGAAGCAGTGACAGCTGCACACTAGCCCGAAACCCCAGCCCCTTTGCCCTTCAAGAAGGCTTTTGCGTAAGCGATTCCCCCTTGAAAGGGAAAAGGTGGGACGGAACTAGCGCGGGGGAGCGGGCCAAGCGTAGGGCGCGCTATCGATGACCACATCCACCACTTGAGGCGCACCCGATGCCAAGGCTTTCTCCATCGCGGGGGCCACGTCCTCGGGCTTGGTCACTTGTACGCCGTTTACGCCGAACCCACGAGCAATGCCAGCTACGTCAAGAGGCAGGGGAAAGTCCATACCAACGTATTCGCTTACCCGTTCCTTGTCGTCAAGCATGTCCCGCAGGTATATGTCCATGTTCTGCTTGAGAATCCTGTAGGTGCGGTTGTTGCAGATGACGTAGGTTACCGGGATGTTGTACCGCGCGGCCGTCCACAGGGCTTGGATGGTGTAGAGGGATGCCCCGTCGCCCACCACCGCAACCACAGGTCGGTCGGGGTGGGCCAGCTTGATGCCTAGTGCACCACCCATGGCCCAACCCAGCCCACCGCCTTGGATGGCGTGCATGGAGCCCGGCTCGTCGAAGTCCAAGGCACCCAGCATCGCTCCGCGGGACGTCACCGCCTCGTCGGCGATGATGGTATTGGAGGGCAAGGCCTTGGCCACCTCCGCCATCATGCGGTCCACAGACATGGGGTCCTTGTCCCAGTTGGCTTGAGCCCGGCGCTGTTGCGCTTCACGGCCCTTCTGCTTCTCATCACCGATGGTTGCGGCGCGGGTCTTGGCCGCCTCTTTCTGGCTGCCCGACATCTGGGTCTCCAAGGCATCGCACAGGTCGGTCAGACCAGCCTTGGGGTCGGCGGTCATGCCCACACGTGTGGGGTAGACTTTCTCGATTTCCTGAGTAGCGCTATCCAGATGTATCAGGGCGCTGTTGGGGCTTAGGAAGGGGTCCTCCACATAGAGGAACGACTGGAAGATGTTGGCCCCAACGGCTAGTACCACATCAGCGTCGGCAAAGAGGTCTTTGGTCGAACCCCTGTTCAGGTTCAAACCACCTAGGTACTGGGGATGGCTGCTGGGGAAGTTGACTTCAGCAACAGACGCGGCGTGTACCCTAGCGCCGACCAACTCGGCAGTCCTGACCGCCTCGGCGAGGGCGCCTGATTGCGCGACACGATCCCCCACCACCATCACCGGCCGCTCGGCACGGGCCAGCAGTTGCGCTGCTTCGGCGATGGCGGCTGGATCGGGTCGCAAGCGAAAGTAGCCAGTCGAGGAGGGCGTTATGTCGACGTCCGCCTCGTCGTCCATCGTGTTCCAAGGAAAGCCCAAGAATACCGGACCCGTAGGCGGGGTCATGGCTTCGCGGAAGGCGCGACGCACCACCATGGGAATTTCCGATGCGTGGGTGATCTGAGCACTCCACTTCGTATACTGCCGGGTCATCTCCACCAAGTCGCCCGTAAGTGTAGGATCGGTCAGCAACATTCTGGTATCGGAGTTCCCCGCGGTTAGCACCAGCGGCGTACCGCCACGGTAGGCGTCGTAGAGCATGCTGACGGCGTTGGCCAAGCCAGCGGCGATGTGCACGTTGGCAAAGGCGGGCTTGCCCGTGGCCCGGGCATAGCCATCGGCCATGCCCACTGCCGAGGCCTCCTGTAGGCAGGTGACGTAGCTCAGTTGGGGGTAGTCCTGCAGAGCGTCCATCAGTGGGGTTTCGCTTGTGCCCGGATTGCCGAAGATGTACTCCACTCCCTCGGCCAGCAGCATCTCGGCAAGCGCCTGTTTGCCTGTCATCCTCGGCATAATCAAAGCTCCTTTCGGAATGTCCTCGTCTCGATAGCCTCTATGTCTGCGACTGCCAGTTCTGGCCCCATCTATCGGCGTAGGTCACCTCTTCCATGGGGCGCCTTGTAGTGGGGCCGTAGTGGTAGCCGTCGACGGGGTATCCCAAGGGCAGCAGGGCGGCCGTGTCGAACTCGTCGGGCACACCCACCCACTCCTTCATCTCCTGCTCGAAACCACGTCGCGGGCGGGTCGTGAGCACACTGGCGAGTCCAAGACCTCGCGCCGCCAGCAGCATGTTCTGCACGGCGGGATAAATCGATGCGCCGTGGCCGATGTCGCTGCCGCTTCCCTCGCCTCCAGGCCGCCGCACGCAACACAGTATTACCACCGGCACGTCGGCCAGATGATCAGCCAAGTAGTTGGCCGAGTGGTCGTTGCGCGCCGACGATGCGTCGGGAGGGCGAGTATGAGCTGGCCGGTCGGTGTCCTTGTACCGCTCTGCGATTTTGCGCTTCACGTCGGGGTCCTTGATGACCACGAAGCCCCACCGCTGCTGATTGCCTCCGTTGGGAGCGTGAATGCCCGCGTCGATGACCCTGCGCACCAAATCGTCTGGAATCGGGTCGGGCTTTATGTAACGCAGGGCCCGCTGGGTGTACATGGCTTCGAACAGCCCGATCTCATCCGGCATCGGCCTCATCTCCTCAGTTTCATAGCTGTCAAGCTCATCGGTTCAGGGAAGTACTCATCTGAGTATCTCGGTCTCAATTACGACTTTCGTAGCTGCGAGCTTCCGGGTCATGGTAAGTCCGGCTAGTATGGGTGTCAACCGGAACCTGGGCACCCGCCTGCGGCTTCCCAACTGCGAACTCTGCCGGATAGAATCGCCGGGATGTGGCGAGCCTCGCTGTTGTCCCTAGTGCTTCTGCTAGCCGTGTTCGCAGCAACATGCGACTCGGACGGGCTCAAGAGAATCGACGGCCAAGTCGAGGAAGCCATAGGCCCTCCCTTCGGCCTCCCCGAGTACCTGCAAGTCCGAGACAAAAACGGCCGGACTTGGGAGTTCGCCATCGAACCCACGGTAACCTTCTCTACCTCCCACCTTCTCCAACACAAAGCCCGCTTCGAGAAGGTAACGGTCTACTACCGTGAGACCAAAGAGGGGTTGTCGGCAGTGCGAGTCACTGACTAGTGGGTCCTCTAGCCGCGGAGTTAGTCGGTTTTGAGGAGGACTGTTGAGGGGTCTTGCCCCAATTGTTGGAGAAGAGATCGACAGCAATGTACAGTGGCGGTTGCGCTGAGGTTCGTTTCGAGAAACAGGCCGTTGGACAAAGATTCGCTTGCTTTGAACGCTGTTCCACCGGAGTGAAAGGCTACAGTGTTAACCATATAGCGCAGCCGGCCCATCTTGATTGGACATTTACCCGCGGAGAGGTGACCTCTGCTGATTAGCCACTCGGCCACCTCAACAAAAAGATGTTTCCAAGATGTGATGTTCCGTTCGTCTCCTCCAAGGAACCGGACTATCGGTGGAGGTTTGGTACCGCTTACCGCTTGAAAGTCTCCGAGGGGGATCCAATTTCCAAAGGGAGGAGGGGGTGGTGTCGTCGGAGGGCCAGCCTTCTCCACGATTGATTGATTGGCTTGCGTGACTTGACCTGTCCCCACGTTTGCACGCCAGAGCATCAGGAGTTGAAGCGCACAAGCAGCTGGGGCAGTACCAGTGAGGGCCACTTTGAGAATTTGGCGTTGTTCAATTGGTACCAATTGGGAGTTGTCGTATAACTCCCAATCATCACCATTGGTCAGAGCAGGATAACGGATTCCGAGCTCACTAGCGTAGGCCACGACCTGAGAGCGGTGATTGGACAGTGGTTCGCTCAATTTCTTGGCTTCTAAGAATACGACGGGGGCGCCCTGAGCATCGAGCAGTGCATAATCGGCTCGCTTCCCGTTCACGTCATATTCTGGAGTGACCAGAGCGGGGTCGGCGATATCCCACCCCAACACCGTCAACAATGGGTCTATGAGGGCCATGCGAGTGCGAGTCTCGTTCGACTGTAGGGTCGCTTGATGTTGGGCAATACGAGCTTTCAGGGTCTGTATCGCTGCCACCAAGTCATCCAGCATCGCGGCTCCTCGTCGTTAAGAGCAATGCATTAGTATAAGCAATTCGTCAACCCAACCCCCTACCGGAGCACTGCCAGCAGCGACTCCTCCAACTCATCCCGGCCAGTGAACGCCTCGAACTTGTCGGCTACCTTGCCGTTGCGGTCGACGATGAAGGTCCATGGCTCGCTGGGGAGGCCCCATTCGGTTACGGCATCGGCGCGTTTGGCGTTGCGCAGGTCGCCTTGGATTTCGTGGGGGTTCTCGTAGATCTCGACATGGATGAAGTTGGCGGACTCGCCGTGGCTGGCTTGCAGTTCGCGCACCACCTGCAGTTGGGGACCGCAGGTAGCGGTAGCACAGAAGGCAGGTGTGGAAAAGGAGACCATCGTAGGCTTGCCGGAGGCGACGGCGTCGGCTATGGATATCTGGTAGAGCGCAGAGTCTGGCATTGGCGAGGAGGTGATCTCTTCCAAGGACGCCACATCGGCAACGGTCTTGGTATCGCTGGGCGGAGCGTCTGAACCGATACTTGGGGTGAAGCTGTTGGCGCTCACGCGGAAGTAACCGGGAACTGTTCGAGAGGACTCGCCCGGCGGTGTGATGGCGACCTCGGCACGCCACAGACCTGCGTCGGCGAGGTTCATGCGCGCGCTGTACAGCCCCGTGTCGCCCACCGGCCAAGGCCGGAAAACCGCGGCAGTCGTCTCGCGGCGTTCGCCGGGGGCTTCCCTGTCATCGCCGAGGTAGTAGGCGGTGATCTCGGCTTGGGAGACTTCGATACGCTCTCGGTCGGGGTCTAGGACGATGAAGGCGATGCGTTGCGGGCCGACGCTGAGGTCTTGGGAAAGCACTGCCACCAGATAGTCAGGCGTAGGCGACTCTTCTTCCGCCGAGCAGGCCACAACTCCTAGCAGCAAGCAGGCTAGCAAAGCCGCATGCCAGGTTGCCGGTTTAAGCATAGCGGTTAGATGTTCCCTCATAGGTGTGCCTCACTCACTCCTCGGGCGATGGCGTGGGAGTGATATAGGGGTTGATGAACCGGGCAACGACCCGTTTGGGCCCGTCCATGACCACATGGACGGCACGCTCGCTGCCGGAACCGTCCCCTGTCCAGCGGCTAAATATATAAGGGGGCACCCTAGGACGTATAACGCCAAGGGTCACGGTGGTGCCCGGTGCATATGGACCAAAGGGTGGGATAGCGACGACAAAGCCTGCCCCGGGTGGATCAATGACCAATTCTAACTCAAACCCTTCCGACCCAGGCACGACATTGTCTGAGTCGGAAGTTTGGGTCGGGGTCGGGGTCGGAGAACTGAGGCTCGATATGGCCGGTTGCGGCGGAACGGGCTCCTCTGTTGGCCGTTCAGTGCACCCAGCGGCCAGCAGCCCCACTATCAAGATGCCTGTCAGCAGGAATGAAAAGGCTAGCGTAGCAAGTAACCGCAACGCTAGCCCACACGCTCCACCGGCGACCTCGAATAGAAGAGGCCCCGGAGGGCTAGATGACCTTCTCTTCCTTCAGCTTGGCCAAGTCCTCTTCGTTGTAACCAAAGACCTCGCCGTATACCTCCGCGTTGTGCTCGCCCAGCAATGGCGAGGTGGTGATCTCCACCGGGGACTCGCTGAGCTTGATGGCACAGCCGGGCAGCTTCATGCTGCCACGTATCTGGTGGTCGATCTCAGCGATCATGCCCCTCTCAATGAGGTGAGGGTCTTCGTGTAGGTCAACGGCGTTCATCGTGGCACCCGCCGGCACACCCGCCTCGCCTAACAACTGCATCACCTCATGCTTGGTGTGCTGCAGCGTCCAGTCTTCAATAATCTGATTCACCTCGTCTGAGTGCTCGATGCGCCATTGGGAGCTTGAGTAGTCGGGGTGCCCAATCAGATCCTCACGACCGATCACTGTCAGCAGCGCGTCCCACATGTGAGGACGCACCGGCTGGCAGTAGATGAAGCAGTAGTCATCCACACCACCGGGCTTGCAACGGTAGATATCACCGGGCGCCGCGCCGGGGATGGTATTGCTGGGGCGCTCCGGCGACTCGCCTGTCTGGTAGTAGTCCCGCAGCCGGACGCGGCAGAAGTTCATCACGGCGTCCTGCATCGAGACCTCCACCACTTGGCCTTCGCCGGTGCGTTCCCGCTGCCAGAGGGCGGATAGGATGCCAATGGCGGCATGCAGGCCGGTGCCGGTGTCGCCGATGGTGGGCCCAGGCTTCAGGGGCGGGCTCCCAGGGAAGCCGGTGAGGGTCATGGCCCCGCCGGTGGCTTGGGCAATCATGTCGAAGGACTTGTAGTCGCTGTAAGGTCCGTAGGTGCCGAAGCCCTTGATGCGGGCCATGATGATGCGGGGATTGACCTCTTTCAGGACATCGTAACCCAACCCCAGCCTCTCCATGGCGCCGGGTGCCATGTTCTCGGCAACTATGTCGCCTTCACGCACCATGTCCAGAAACATGGTCTTGCCTGTCTCGCTCCTCAGATTGAGGGTGACGCTCCGCTTGTTCATGTTCAACAAGATGAAGTAATGGCTGTCAACGCCCTCTTGGTCGGTGCGGCTGCGGCGACCGGGGTCGCCGTAGTTCGGTTCTTCTACCTTGATCACATCGGCGCCCATCCAAGCCAAGGTCTCCGTGCAGGAGGTGCCTGCCTCGAATTGGGTCAAGTCGATGACTTTAATGCCTTCCAGAGCTTTATCCACGTCCTTCGCCCTCCCTTCGGTTCTCCGGGCCCACGTCCTCGGAGGCGTCAGTGCTACCCATCTTAGCACATGGCCTAGAGATACGCACCCGGTTGGGGCGTCATCGGGCCGTTGCGCACCCCGCCTATTTGCGCCCTATAATGCCACACGCAAACCACAAACGGAGGGACTCAAATGGCTTGGTTGAACATGGAAGAGGCGGAACGCGCATTAGCGGCGGCGAAGGCCCATGCGCTATCGATTGGCTTCAAGGGATCAATATCAGTGGTGGACCCTCGTGGCGACCTGCTGTGCATGGTACGCCTCGACGGCGGCGCGTGGCGGACTCCCGCCGTGTCGCGGGGCAAGGCCGTGGCGGCGGCCTCCTTTGGCCGTCCCAGCGGTGAACTGGAAGAGAACTCGCAACGGGCCATCTTCCGTGGCTTCATGGCCATGGAGGGCGGGCACATGATCCCAGGCCAAGGTGCCTTGCCCGTCTACCGCAGCGGCGAGCTCGTCGCGGCCATAGGCGGCAGCGGCGGCACTTCCCAAGAAGATGAGGACTGCGCCCGGGCCGGCATCAATGCGTTGGGCCTCAGCGCCAGTGCCAGTGCCTAGACCCCGGTCCGACTCCTAGGCCAACACGGAGTAGCGGTAGCTGGAGCGGACGAGGTCGTCCTCGGAAAAGCGGGAGGCACGCAGTGGTCTTATGTCCACTGTGGTCGCCTCCCCTTTCGTCACCAGCTCGGACATCACCACGCCGACCATGGGTGCCAGCTTGAAGCCGTGCCCGCTGAAGCCCACAGCACAGAAGACGCCTTCAGCCCCCGCCACCCGGTCCAGCACGGGATGCCAGTCGGGGGTGACGGTGAACAGGCCAGCCCAGCCGCCACGGAAGTAACCCTGCCCCAAGGCGGGCATGCGTCGTGATGCGCGGTCGAGGGCCTCGGCTGCAGGCTGCGGGTCGACGGCGGCGTTGAAGCTATCGCGGTCCACTATCTCGTCCTCACCGACACCGATGAGCGTGAACTGGCCCCCATCGGGCCGGAAGGACACCTTGGTGGCGATGTCCGCTACGGCGGGATGATGGGGCAGGATGTCCCACGGCCTCTGAATCTGGACCACCTGATGGCGCACTGGCTCCAACGGGATGTGGAAGCCCAGAGGCTCCAGCAGCGGAGGGGCCCATGGCCCTGCGGCTACCACCACCGTGTCAGTGGCTACGGTGCCTTGAGTAGTAACCACACCCGCCACCCTGCCGTTCTCCACCTGTAGAGAAACGACCTCGGCCTGCATCTGCACCGTCGCCCCTAATTCTCTGGCAGCCCGAGCATAGGTCGTAGTTACAGCGTAGGGATCGGCGTAGCCTGAGCGTGGCTCGTAGGCCACGGCGTCAACCCCGTTCACATCCAGCATTGGCCCCAGCGTCGCGGCCTCTTCCAAGCTCACCAAGTAAGTGTCGATGCCCACAGCCCGGTTCAAGGCGACGTTGGACTCCATGGCCTGGCGGTCATCCTCGCCAACCATCACGAAGTAGCCAGTCTCCACGAATCCTGACGGCCCGCCCAGCCTCTCGGGAAAGTCCCGGTAAATCTGCAGGCTCTCCCAAGCCATGGCGGCGGTGAAGGGGTTGGAGTAGTGGGTGCGGCAGATGGCTTGAGAGCGTCCGGTCGAGCCGGACCCCAACACGTTGCGCTCCAAAAGCAGCGTATTGGTCACGCCACGCGCCGCAAGGTTGTAGAGGATGCTGCAACCCATGACCCCACCGCCAATCACAACTACGTCGGCTGTGTGTTTCATCATGTGTCAGCCCTCATGGTGTTCCGATTGTTCCGGCTGTAGCTTTGGGCTAGGGTGGGGCCGTGGTCCGACTGGGGTCGAAAAAGGGGCGGGGAGCAGGCGGGAGAGCAGGCGATTTTGTATCTGGCTGCGACGCGCTGGCAGCGATGGCGGATTTTCGGGGCTGATTTTGGTCCGACTGCAGCTTTGAGCCAGCTTGCGGCCGTGTTCCGATTGGGACCGAAGAAGGGGGAGGGAGAAGCAAGCGATTTGTATCTGGCTGCGACGCCCTGCGTCTCCACGGAGGAGTTTTCGTCGAACCGTCGTGGGGCGATCGTGGGGCGTTGTGGGTAAAATCGTAGCTGGGAATCGGACCACGGTCGTAGCTGAAAAATACTTTTTTGTAGCTGATATTGGTCCGATGGTCCGACTGTCGTAGCTGAATCGTAGCTGAAAAAGTGGTCCGATTGCACGTGGAAACGGGTGAGTAGGTGGGACGACGGCGACGCAGAAGGCGATGGCGGGGAAATTTGATTTTGCCTGTCATTTCCGGTCATTTCCGCCCATTTTCCATTTTTTGTTGTTGAAGGGGCCGAAAACTAAAGCAGGGGTGACCCTGGGGGGTCGGTCCCTTGCCTGTGTTCAGGTTAGAGGGAAGGGGAACCAGTTGTCTACGGGCAGATGTCATGGGCACTGCCCTCAGTTCCGGTGAATTTGAGGTAGATGACACGATGGCGCCATGCTAGCGCCCCCCAAGGTATTCAGCGCAAGCTTTTTCTCTAAGATTCGCATCGGGCGTGGGATATCCCATGGGGCCACGCTCACTGGGCCACACTTCCACACTAACGGCCAAGCCCTGATGAGCACCGGACTCAAGGGCATCCTGTGCGATACGAGTGAGATCGTCAACGGATGGGGCATCAGATGATAGTGCCACTGTCGACCCGATGATTTCACCGTCTGCACTCGTGCCAGCGTCTGTGACCCCCTCAGTACAGAAAAGCGCATAGTGAACCCTTGGGATGGCCTCCGATAAGTCCGTCTCGTTGTAACCCGCCTGAGTATTCACCACAAATTCGACCTCGTGGGCCTCACTGAACTCATCCGTGACCTGCACATCGGGTGGGACCTCCCCGTGGAATCCAATCACCGCAGCCCTGCTATCCCGAGAGAACCTGAACCAAGAAAAGTCCTTTGGATAATTTTCTCGAATGCCTTTTAGCACCGGACGAAACGCATCACGCCACTCATATCTCCAGAGTGCCTCTTCATAGGAGATGCCCTCGGCCTTCGCCCACTCTCGTAGGTCGGCCTCCAAGGCCTCCTCTTCCGTCATGACCTCCTCCTGATCCTCCTCCATTGGATCATTCGATTCGACTGAGGATTCCGGTCCGGAGTCAAGCCGCGATACAGAGCCCTCGACATCATCGAGGTCCTCTGGGGTCATGGCCTCGGTCGCTTCGCTCACCGTCTTGTCTGCTCCCTGTGTAGCTATGGCTGCGGTTGGTCTTTCCGTCTCCGTGGAAGGCATGGGTACAGGCGTTCCGGACTGTGTAGGGACATTGTCCGAGCATGCGGCGAGCAGCATCCCTAGGACAACCAGCGTTCCAATTAGAGCTCTCACTCTTCCTCCTCGGCTGTAGTCGAAAGCGGCTGGGCCGTGGGTTCCCGCCTACGCGGGAATGACGGGTAGGGGCGCGGGAATGACGAGGACGCGGGGCCGTGGCCGAGCTCGTGGCAGCGTTGAGCGTGGGGCGTTGGACTTAGGGGCATGTGAGGGAATGACGGACCCTTGAAATTTCGATCCAAATCGGTCCAAATCGGTCCATTTGGGGCCATTTCGTAGCTGGAGGGCCAGAGCGTTTGTAGATAAACCTAGGCGGTTTTGGGCCTGTTGGGTTCCTAGGTGGACTGGATGTGCACAAGAATGAGGCTTTGGGTTGCATGGCGTGGGGCGGCGTTTTCTCCGGAGGGGCTGGATGGCTGATGCGGTTGATCCCATATGCTCTTATACCACGGCTCCAGGGGGCCAAGGTAGGGGCTGCTGTCAGGGTCGCCTAGAGGCCGATGGCATTGGCCAGTTGACGGCGGTGGTAGCGGGGATCGCCCAAGTAGGAGTAGAGGGTGCGCGACATCTTGGTGTGCATGGCGAGGCCGTACTCCAGCATGCTACCCACGCCAGCATGCACCTCGTGAGCGTAGTTGCAGGCTTGGTAGTGCCCCTCAGCGGTCACGGCTTTGGCTAGGTGCACCGCGTCGCGGGCAGGCCGGTCGGTATCCAGCTTCCACAGGGCCTCGTAGGTAGTCCAGCGGGCGGCGTCCAAGTGATTGACTAGGTTGATGATGTGGTCCTGCACGCGCTGGAAGCGTCCCACGGGCGTGCCGAACTGCACCCTAGTCCGGCTGTAGGCGACGGACATGTCGAACACAGCCTCGCAGCCGCCAACTTGGTAGGCGCAGAGAACTGGCAGTGCCTTCTGTAGCGCCGCCTCCAGAACACGCCACCCTCCCTGAGTCGCCTCTCCCAGAAGTTCCGAGCTTGGCACCGTCACGTTGTTAAAGGTGACCTCGGAGGTCTGGGCAAGGAAACCAGGCAAAGTACGAACAGCTACGCCCGGAAGACTAGCGTCCACCAGCAGCAGGCCTACACCGTCGTCGCCTTGGCCCGTGCGCACTCCGCACAGCAGATGGGTGGCCATGGACGCATCTTGGACGAACAGCTTGGTCCCGTTTAGCACGTAGTTGCCGTTGCGCTGTTCCGGCATCATCTGCACCGCGCCGGGGCCCCAACTGCGGTCAGGCTCGCCGAGGGCCGCCGCTAGAACCACCGACCCTTGGCAGACTTGGGGTAGCCACTGACGCTTCTGCGCATCGGTGCCACCTTCCAGCAGGAGCAGAGACCCCAGTACGCCCGAAGAGAAGTGAGGGCCGGGCACGGGCCCGCGGCCCAACTCTTGAAAGAGGATAGCGGTATCAGTCAGTGAGAGGCCCTCGCCGCCGTACTCAGTGGGTATGGGCATCCCCAGCCAGCCCAAGGCTGCAGCCCGCTCCCATAGTTCGGGGGTACAACCAGTATCGGTCTTCTCCAGCTCCAGCAGCTTCTCCTTGGGGTATTCCCGCTGGATGAAGTCTTGGGCAGTGGCCTTGAGCATCTCTTGGGCTTGATTCAGCGATAGGTCCATTGGAACTCCTGTAGGGGCGATTCGCGAATCGCCCCTACGTTGGTGATTTCAGACGACCGATTGGACGGAAGACCAATCAGGCTAGGGCGCCAGCCCTCTCCCTATCGGGTCTGCCGATGCCGATGCGCCGCGACATGATCACCTTCTGGATGTCGGCAGTGGCGCCGGGATGAACGGCTACAATGCTGCCCCTCTGGTGGGACTCGATGTGGCCCTCGGAGGGACCCCAAGTGGGATCGTTGGTCAGGGCGTAGGGTCCTAGGATGTCGTTGATCCACTTACCCACGCGCAACCCCGACATCTTGCGCTGGTAGGAAAGCTGAGGCCCCTCGTAGGAGATGGGGCTCTTGCTGTGCCTCAGCCAGTAGTTGCGCAGCCCGAACAGGCGGCCTATCTCGGCGTCGATGTAGACGTCAATCAACCGCTCGCGCACATCGGGGTCATCGGTCAGGGGAGCGCCGTCCCGCTGGGTCTCCTTGCAGTGGGCGATGAGGCGGTCCACAAGCCGGTTGCGTGTGATGCGCCCGCCGGTGCCATGCTCCAGCTCCAAGTGGGTGCTGGCCACCTTCCAACCCTCGTTCTCGCCGCCGATCAGGTTCTCCGCTGGCACCCGCACATCCTCGAAGTAGACGGTGTTCTTGACGCCGGAGCTGGCTCCGCCCTCGCCGCCTGAACTCAGCAACTCCATGGGAGACCACGAGATGCCAGGCGAATCGGAAGGTATCATGAACCAGCTCAGGTTCTGATGCCTCTCACCATTGGCGTCGGTGCAGACGATAGTCCAAAGTTGCTCAGCCCCGTGGTGGCTGCCGATGTATATCTTCTGGCCATTGATGACGTAGTGATCGCCATCCCTTACGGCGTTGGTACGAACACCGGCCAAATCGGAGCCGGCTTCCGGCTCGGAGAGAAGCTGCCAAGTGCGCACCTCTCCCCGCAAGATTGGCGGGAGTAGTCGTAGCTTCTGCTCCTCGCTGCCCCACACCAAGACGGTATTGCCTCCGAGTCGCCCTCCTGAATCGTAGTAGGGCGGCAGGTAGAGGCCACGGGTGTCCATCTCCTCTTCGATGATGATGGCATCGTCAATGTCGAGGCCACCACCGCCAAATGTTTGGGGCGCCGTGGGCCAGAGCCAGCCGCGCTCGCCCAGCCTGCGGCCAAGCTCCCGCTGCTTCTGGTACTGCTCCAGAGTAAGGTCGGCAGGCTCGGCAGGTTCCTCCATGCCCGGAGGCACGTTCTCGTCCAGCCATTGAGCGAATTCAACCCGAAATCGCTCCTGCTCTTCCGTATACTGCGGCTCGAACTCCATGCGCCCTCCCGGTCAGCAGTCCGCGCGTCTATCTGGCGATGGGGATGGGACAGATGCAACGCCGCGCATTGTACCCGTCAGGCCAACGCTGCGACAACCTGATATGGATTTCGGCCCGTGTCGCGGCATAGTCGTGGGATAATGGCGGTATGCCATCTACTCACGTCGTAACAGGGGCCACAGGCTACACCGGGCGCTACATCACCCGCCTTCTGCTGGAGCGTAGCGACCGCGTGCGCTCCCTGACAGGCCATCCCGAACGCCCCAACCCTTTCGGTGAGGCTGTCGAGACGCTGCCATTCAACTTTGACAATCCCGATGCCTTAGCCCGTAGCCTCGAAGGCGCAGACACTCTATTCAACACCTACTGGGTGCGCGTCGCCCACCGTGGGCTGACCCACGACCGCGCAGCCTCCAACCTGCGCACGCTGTTTGACGCCGCCAAGGCCGCAGGTGTGCGACGCGTGGTACACGTCAGCATCACCAACGCCGATGCCAGCTCTCCCTTGTCCTACTTCCGCTGCAAAGGCCTCGTGGAGAACGCCCTGCGCGAATCGGGGCTGTCCCATGCCATACTCCGGCCCACCTTGGTATTCGGCAAAGAGGACATACTCCTCAACAACATCGCATGGATGCTGCGAAGGTTCCCGGTTTTCTTGGTTCCTGGCACCGGGGAATACCGCGTGCAGCCCGTCTGCGTCGAGGACTTGGCACGACTGGCCGTGGACATGGGCGACCGAGACCACGATGTTGAGATGGACGCCGTCGGCCCTGATGTATTCACCTACAACGAGATGGTGAGTATGCTACGAGAAAAGACCGCAACATCGGCGCGTCTTATGCACGCCCCCCCTTCGCTGGTGATGCTCGCGGGCAGCATGCTGGGACTGCTGGTACGGGACGTGGTCCTGAGCCGCGACGAGGTCGCCGGACTCTCCGTCAACCTGCTGGTCTCCAACTCCGCCGAGCCGCCTCCCGGCCGCATCCACCTCGCCGACTGGCTGGACGAAAATGGACGCAGCTTGGGTCGGCAGTACGCCAACGAAATGGCGAGGCACTACAGGTAGAGTAGGAATGAGTGTTTAGGAATGAGTCTTAGGGTATGAGCGTCGACCCCGTCATAGGTGTCGACTTCAGCGGAGCCAAGCAGGACGCCAACACTTGGATGGCCAGCGGCGTCCTGTCTCCTGACGGCCTAAAGGTGAACGACATCAGGTCCGTGACGCGGGACGAGTTGCTGGCGCTGCTACGGGAAGCCCCGGAGGGAGCCGTGGCTTCCGTGGACTTCCCCTTCTCTGTTCCTCAACCCTTCGCCAACGTGTTGGCAGGCTCTCCAAACGACATGGCCGATGTTTGGGCGGGCGTGGCTGACATGTCCATGGAGGAGTTTATCGCCCTGCGGGATACATTCGTCGCCGAACACGGCGAGCTGCGGCGCGAGTGCGACCTCAGCCACGGCGAGGCCTTTTCGGTGCTGCACAAGGCCAACCCAAACATGCTTCCCATGACATTGCGGGGCATGCAGATGCTGCACCGGTTGCAGGGGCCGAATGTGCGCATCCTCTGCCAAGACAAGCCCGGCCCAGCCAAACTCACCGTGCTGGAGTGCATGCCCGGCGCCACCCTCAAGGGCCTCCGCCTCCCTTACAAGGCCTACAAGAACGGGCGCAGGCGCGACGAGCTACGGCAATGCATCCTCGAAGGCTTGGCATCAGCTGTGCCGGTGCCGTTAGCTAACGTCGAGGAGGTCGGCGAGCAGTGCATGGCTGTCCATGACGCGCTGGATGCCGTGGTGGCAGCCCTGAACTCGGCGGTGTATATGACCTGCCCCGAAGCGGTGAGCACACCCCCAGACGGCGACATCTACCGGCTGGAAGGGTGGATTTATCACATCCAGTCAATACCACCCTATAACACACGCCTTGTTCCCTTGCCCCTCCGTTCCCGCGCAGAGCCTGCCCCGGACCCCGATCCGGGGCGCAAACCCACGTGACCCCGACCATCACTATCAGCACCACCCCGCCATCTCTGTACACCCATCCGTCGTTCCCGCGCAGGCGGGAACCCACGTAACCCCGACCACCGCTACCAGCACCACCCCGTCATCCCCGCACACCCATCCGTCGTTCCCGCGCAGGCGGGAACCCACGTAACCCCGACCACCGCTACCAGCACCACCCCGTCATCCCCGCACACCCATCCGTCGTTCCCGCGCAGGCGGGAACCCACGTAACCCCGACCACCGCTACCAGCACCACCCCGTCATCCCCGCACACCCATCCGTCGTTCCCGCGCAGGCGGGAACCCACGTAACCCCGACCACCGCTACCAGCACCACCCCGTCATCCCCGCACACCCATCCGTCGTTCCCGCGCAGGCGGGAACCCACGTAACCCCGGACTACCGCTACCAGCACGATCCCGCGGCCTCTCCCCGTACTCCCCTGTCGTTCCCGCGCAGGCGGGAACCCACGTGACCCCGACCACCACTACCAGCACGATCCCGCGGCCTCTCCCCGTACTCCCCCGTCGTTCCCGCGCAGGCGGGAACCCACGTGACCCGGACCATCAACACCAGCACCACCCCGCCATCTGCCCCGGACCCCGATCCGAGGCGGGAACCCACGTGACCCCGACCTTCAACACCAGCACCACCCCACCATCTGCCCCGGACCCCGATCCGAGGCGGGAACCCACGTAACCCGGACTACCCCAACCCGCCATACAAATCAGCCCACCACCGGTTCCCCTCCTCAATCAACCGTACCTTCCAAGCACGCCTCCACTTCTTCAACGCCTTCTCTCTGCTGATCGCGCTATACATCGAGTCATGGACCTCATACCAGACCAGCCGGTTCGCTCCGTACTCCCGAGCGTGACCGGCCACAAAACCCTGCTTGTGCTGCCACACCCGCCGCGTCAAGTCCGACGTAACCCCGATATACAGGGTGCCCCTCATCCCACTGGACAGGATATACACGTACCCGCTCATATCTTTCGCACTCTACCGGAGCGCCATCACGGCCGGAAACACGTGAATGTCATGCCTCCACGTCCCCACATTATTCCGGCATATCATCGTTCTACCTGTATCCTCTATCAGCCCCGCACAAACCCCGGTTCCGGGCAGAAACCCGCGTAACCACGGGGAGAGGGACGGGATAGCTGGTACAATCTTCCCACCCCCTCCTAGTGGTGCGCATGGCCTACGCCCTCCGTCATGAAGAAATCGAGACTACGGTTGAAGCCGGCTTAATCGAATAGCCAGACCTCCACCCCCCCCTGACAACCCCCCTCTTGACAACTCCCAAACATACGTTCTAAACTACCCTCATTGAGCGCGCAGGGGACTGACCCCTAGAGGTCACCCCAGCGCGTCTTTTTTTGCCCAAAATCTCCCAAGGAGGCACCAATGGAACCCCAGCCAGTCAGCGCCCAGCCCGCGCCAGCAGACACCACACCCGGACCATGCCCCCGCTGCCACGGCCGTGAACTCCGCCGCCACAGGGACACCTCCAGCCACGACATCGGCCTCTACAACTGCCGCTGCGGCTGGATTTTCAAGTCCCCCAACCCGCCCCAGCCACCCGAAGACAACACCGGACTCGACTCAGACGACTACTTCGCAGATTTCACTGAAATCAATTGCGAAAAAACGCCCAACAGCTACGACCCGTCTGAAATCGCCGAGAAGAAGCAGACCTTCCTCGTCGCTTACCAGTTGGGCCTCACCGTCGATCAAGCCGCCCAGTTCGCCGGTGTCACCGCACGCGCCGCCTACTACTGGCGTGACAAGGACCGCGATTTCGCCAAAGCTTGGCGCAACTCCCGAGACAGGCTCGTCGAAGCCCTCGAGATGCAAGCCTTCCAGCGTGCCGCCAAGGGCAGCGACCGCATGCTCACCTTCCTCCTCAAGTCCCACAGGCCCGAGATCTACAACGAGCGCGTCCGCGCCAGCACCGCCAACTCCCACACCGGGGACCCCGACAAGACCTTCAGCCTCTCCGAAATTTACGAGAAGATCCGCCAGTGGGAAGTGGACGACAAATGGGAGGAAGTAGCCTCGCCAAGGGAGTCAGTCCCGCCCCAAGAGCCACCACCACCGAACGAGTCCCTTTCCCCTCAAGAGGACAGTTAGAAGGGGCCTCTCATGCAGCAACCCGCGTCCCGACTTCGCCCAATCTCAACAAAAGTGAGGACCACACCCATGTCACAAAAGCGCAACCGCAAAGCCCGCTCCCAAGCCCTCAAGCCGGTCATGGCCGCCAGCCCCAACCCTGCCCGCCTCTCCCTCGCCGTCCCCGACGAGGAAGTCCTTGATGACCCCGGTTGGTCGGATGACCCCGGTTGGGTGGAAATGGGAGCAAATGGCACGGATTTCCAGATTTCCACCCTCACCTTTCGCCAGCAGTCCGCCCTCCCTGCCATCGCCATGGCTTCCACCATCACCCAAGCCGCCCGAGACTCTGGCATCGGCAAGACCACCCTCCACCGCTGGCTCCAGGAACCCGTGTTTCGCCAGCAACTGGCCAACTACCGCCAGGAGTCCGCCGACCTCGCCCGCCAGCAGGCCCAAGCCCTTCTCCCACGCTGTCTCTCCGTCTTCGCAGAAGTTATGGAGGGCCCCGACCCCTCCCTCCGCCTCCGGTCAGCCCGCTATGCCGTGGCCTTCGCCCTGCAACTCGCTGAAGTCCAGGAACTCAAAGCCAGCCTCCAAGCCCTCGAGCAGGCCGTCCGAGGCCGCGACGACGCCTCTCCACCCAAGCTGTCGTGATGAGGGGACCATCCTCCGGCTCTGGATGAGAAGTGCTATCACAAAACACAAACACCCAAAACAAACAAGCCCAAAACAAACAAGGAAGTGAGCTCATGTCACTGACCCAGATTCGCAGTCGCATCCAAGTCCTGCAACGCAGGTACGCCCTACCCCTCGCTGTCATCCGCCTTCGTCCCTACGCCACCCAGTTCTGCCACCAGTGGGCCGTAGCCCAAGACCGGCAGCAACCTCTCCCCGAGACTCCTGCCTTCATCAGGAAGCTGGCCGACGCCGGGTTCCGTCTCACCACCTTCATGTACCTTCACCACCACCTGAAGAGGCTCCGCGAACGCAACAGCTGCCCACAACCCCGCGGCGTCGTTGCCGCCCTGTTGCCCGATCCCGCAGCCCGGGACATCATCGACGCCATTTTCCACTGGGACCATCCACCCGAATGCGGTCCCACAACCACTCCCAACGCACCCATGCTCTGCTTCAGCCCGCGATTCCGTTCCACCCAGTGCGCCCATGCCACCTGACCAACCCTCTAACCGCCGCCATCCGGTGCGCAAGGTATCATCAGGTTGCCATGCATTCACCACGGTCGTACAATTGCCGACAATCATTTGCAGGCCCAAGGCGCAGGCCCAAGGGCCAATCAGATTCACTTTGACGCAGGAGGGGACCACGATGGCGGCAGTCAAAGCTCCACTGGAAGGCATTCGAGTTCTGGACTTGGGACGCCACCAAGCAGGACCCCGTTGCGCCCAAGTTCTGGCACGCTTGGGGGCTGAGGTGATCAAGGTCGAGCGCCTAGAGGGCGAGGAAACTCGCTACCACGGCCCCTACTCCAACGGCCAGAGCGCCTACTGGGTGCAGTACAACAGCGGCAAGAAGAGCCTCGCCATTGACCTGCGCCGTGACGAGGCCAAAGACATTCTGCGCGAGCTGGTCAAGGTCTCCGACGTGCTGGTGCAGAACTTCCGCCCCGGCACCATTGAGAAGATGGGCTTTGGCTACGACACGCTCAAGGAGCTCAACCCCCGCATCGTCATGGTCAACGTCTCCGCCTACGGTCAGTTCGGCCCCTATCGCGATAAGATTGGCTACGATCCCATCGGTCAGGCCATGTCGGGCATCATGATGGTTACCGGCGAGGACGGGATGCCCCCCATCAAGGCGGGTGTGCCCATCATCGACCGCACCACCGCCCTGCATGCCGCCATCGGCACCTTGGCCGCTCTGCATGAGCGTGAAGCCTCCGGCGAGGGTCAGTCCATCGACGTCTGCCTAGCCGATACCGGCTACAGCTACACCGAGATACCCGTGACCGCCTACGTGGGCAGTGGCGTCAGCCCGACCCGCGGCTCCGCCGGTGGCGTGCCGGGTGGCGAGTACCCCTGCAAGGACGGCTGGGTGCTCATAGCCGCTGGCGACGACCACCACTGGCACCGCGTATGCGCCGCCTTGGATAAGCCCGAGTGGGCCGACGACCCCCGTTTCACCGAGCGCAACGAGCGGTCCAAGAACCGGGCAGAAGTGCACGAGGCAGTCAAGACGCTGCTGGCCGATATGAGCCAGAAAGAGGCACTGGAGCACTTCACCAAGCACGATGTGGTGATTGCTCCAGTGAACACCATCGCGCAAGCGGCCGAGGACCCGCACCCTTGGGAGCGTCGCGCTTTGGTGGAGGTGGAAGACCCCATCGCAGGCAAGGTAGTCGTCTCAGGCGACTTCTGGCACTTCAGCCGGACGCCTGCAGTAATCGGCACCACCCCCACCGTAGGCGAGCACACCGACGACATCCTCACCAGCCTGCTGGACCTCACCGAAGAGCAGGTGGCCGAGCTACGCGAGGGGAAGGTAATTACCTAGGCGAGAGAAGCCTTCCCCGAAACGAGGCGTCGCGGTGTTGCACCTACGTAATGACGGGTTGGGCCGGATAGTTCGTAAGATGGAAATCTGCTAGTACTCGTACGCCATCTGCTGGATGCGCTGCGGGTCGTCGGTGACCGTGAGGGCCAGCATCAGCAGAATGCGGGCTTTGCGGGGGGAGAGGTTGTCGGAGACGACGAAGCCCTGCTCTCGGAAGCGCCGATTGGCGATGACCCGGCCCGTGGCAGCTTGAGACGCTACCATCACGACTTTGCCCTGTTCGAGGGCCTTGAGCATTCCTCTGGTGAAGGGGGCTGGAGACCCTCCCGATCCCAGCCCAGCCACCACCATGCCCCGCGCCTCGGACGAGGCGACTGCGTTCACCAGCAGGTCGTCGGCGCCGGCGTAGGAATAGACTATGTCGACTCTAGGTAACTGGTCCAAGCCGTCCACGTCGAACTCCGCTTGGTGGGTGTGCTTGCGCACGGGGGCACGGTAAAAGACTACCTGATGGTTGGAGTCAGCGTAGCCGAGGCACCCTAGGTCGTGAGCGTTGAAGGTCTCCAGCCGGTAGGTGCTGGTCTTGTTCACCTCGCGGGCGGCCTGAATCTCGTTGTTGAGTACGCTGAGGACGCCCATGTTTCGCGCTTCGGGCGACGCAGCCACCTGCACACAGTTCAGGATGTTGATATCGGTGTCGGTCGCCATGGCCGTCGGAGGGCGCATTGCGCCAGTCACCACCACCGGCTTGTCGCTCTTGACCACTAGATTGAGGTAGTAGGCCGTTTCCTCCAAGGTGGCTGTGCCATGGGTGATGGCAATCCCAGCCACCTCAGGCTCGTCGCGGAATATCTGGTTGATCCGCCTCCCCAGAGTCAGCCAGTGCTCAGGGCCAAGGTCGGTGCTACCCACGTTGGCGAATTGCTCCGATTCTATGCGGGCAAACTCGCTGACCTCGGGCACACGGGCCAGAAGCTCGTCGATGGTGAAGTGCTTGTTGGCATAGGAGTAGTCGACATAGTCGAGGCGCGAGTCGCCGATGTAGGAGATGCTTCCCCCTGTGCCGATTACCTTGACCAGAGGCCTGTCAGCAGACGCCATATCCCCTCCGAACGAAACCTTGCTATTGCAGCGACTTGTTGTGACGGTAGCTTATATCGTTCCGCGCTCGGCCATGCTTTTCAAGTCTTCCTCGCCAAGGCCAAGCCAAGCTCCATAAATCAGCGGGTTGTGCTGCCCCACGGTGGGGCCAGCGTGTTCCACGGCACCCGGAGTATCGCTGAACTTTGGGACCACTCCCAACATCCGCGTATGACCCAGCTCAGGGTCATCTATCTCGATGATATCTTCGCGGGCCTGATAATGGGGGTCTTCCACAATCTGGGCTGCATCGTAGACTGGCCCGACCACGCCACCAGCTGGGACTAGCTGCTCCATCACCTGCTGCAAAGTCCTCTGCCCAAGCCAGCCGTCCAACTCTAGGTTCAGCTCCTGGGCATTTTGCAGGCGGGTGGCATTGTCCTTGAAGGCCGGACGCTCAATCAGCTCCGGCATCCCCATGGCATTGGCCAGGTTTTCGAATGTCCTTTGCGAAGTAGCGGAGAGTCCCAGCCAACGTTCGTCGCCAGTGCGGTACAAGCTGCGTGGAGCGGCGTCAGGGAAATCGTTGCCGACTCGCTCCCGGTTGATGCCCAAGAGGTGGAACATGGTGACATGGGGGATGCACAAGCGGAACAGGGGCTCGAACAGGCTCAGGTCCACCACCTGCCCCTTGCCGGACCCGGCGGAATCGCGATGGTAGATTGCCATCATACCGGCCATGGCGCCGAATACGCCCGCAACCTCGTCGGCCAAGGGTACAGGTGGGAGCACAGGCGGAGTATCCTGGAAGCCGGTCATTCCGACGTAGCCACTCATGCACTCAGCTATAGTGCCAAATCCGGGGCGTTCCTTGTAGGGCCCCGTCTGGCCGAACCCCGAATAACGCAGCATCACCATGCGGGGGTTCACTTCATGCAAAGCGTCGGGACCCAAGCCCCACCGCTCCATAACACCGGGCCGAAAGCCCTCAATCAGAATGTCCGCTTGCTCAGCCAGTCTCTTGAGGAGACCTTGCCCCTCGGTGGAGCTCAGGTTGAGGGTAACCGACTTCTTGTTGCGGGAGTGGACCTTCCACCATAGGGAGACTCCGTTAAAAAAGGGCCCCCAGTTGCGCAGCGGGTCCCCGTTTCCGGGCTGCTCGACCTTCACAACCTCGGCTCCGAAATCGGCCATCAGGCTGCTGGCCGTGCCGCCGGCTACTATCACCGACAGGTCAAGGACTTTCAGGCCTGCCAGAGGTCCTGCTGCATCAGCCAATGACTACCCCCATCAAACATGCGCTTTGTGGTTACCGGCTCGCCGCGTTACCAGACTTTCCCTGCGCCTGGCGGGGCTTGAGGCGACGCACCAGACGCCTCGCCCGACGCAAGAGGGACGGTCGCCGTGGTCTTAGGTTCGACGCGACCATGGGTGCGATGCGGGCCTTGCCTGCCACTAGAGGCTGCACCCAACCACGTAGCTCCTTCATGTTGGGCGTCTTGGTAACCCAAGTGGGGATTATCGCCTCCATGGGCTCCCAACTTTTTGGGTGACGCAGCATCACCAAGCCCCCCGCCTCCGCCACCAGCAGGACGCCAGCGGCCATGTCCCACAGCCTAGGGCCTCCAATCACGCAATACTGCATGACCCCGCGGGCAACCATGGCCAACTCATAGGCGATGCTACCCGTCACCCGCATCTCGCCCGCCTTGCGGCGCAGGGGCTTGCCCACGCGGTATTGCCCTCCAAAGGAGCCGGGGATGCCGGAGAGCCGGTTGGCAATTATCTGTTCCGGGTCAGGCAACTCCAGCCTTTGGTCGTCTTGGAACGCGCCTCCCCCTTTGCGGGCGTGGAGCACAAATCCTCCATCGGCTTCCGGCCAAGGTAGGTACAGAGCAGCCGCGACAGGCAGGCCACGATACATCACCCCTATGGAGACGGCGTACACCGGCAGGCCGTTCAGGAAATTGGTGGTGCCGTCCAGCGGGTCCAGTACCCATAGCCAGTCGGCGGCCTTCGCCTCCTGATCTTCGTCGTCGCTCTTCTCTTCCCCCAAGATACCGTGGTCGGGGAACTTCTCCCCGATGGTTTGCACCAAGAAGGACTGGCTCTGGAGGTCGGCGGCCGTCACAGGGTCCGTCTGCTTGTCGTCCTTGTAGTTCACCTGTACCGACTGGCCGAACAGGCCGCCGACGATGCGTCCAGCCTGGCGGGCCATGGCCGCCGCCTCGCGTTCAACCTCGGGCAGCAGTTCCGCGACCTCTGGAGGCAGTGGGCTCACGGCAGCGCCAGCCGCCTCGGTCTTGTTCCTAGCTGCTAGCCGCATCTGCGCACCTTTCACCCCCATCCCAACCTTCCCTCTCTGGGGAAGGAACTTTGCCTCCATTGGCTAGTGGGTATTCCAATGGCAGCCATGCGTCCCCGCCCTAGGTTGACGTAGGCGTTCCAGTATAACAATCGAGACGGGTTCGCGTTGGTGGGCTGCATCGCAGTATAATCCCGCCCACTTGGCATCGTCCCACGTTGAATAAGAAGGAGCCGGCAGCATGGCTGACGAGAGATTAGTAACGCTCTTCGACCCCACAGCGGAGGACGTACCCGACGAACTTCCCATCGCCCCCCGAATCGGATCGCTCTCCGGGGTCACGGTGGCACTCCTAGACAATACCAAGCACAACTCAGACCGGTTCTTAGCGGGCTTAGCCGACGGGCTGGTGCAGCAGTACGGTGTGGCCAGGGTGGTGCATCAGCGCAAGGCCAACGCCAACAGCCCTGCTCCCGCAGACCTGCTGGACGCCGTAGCCTCCGCCGACGTGGTGGTGCATGCCGTAGCCGATTGAGGGTCCTGCACAGCGTGGGGTCTCCACGACGGGATCGAGACAGAGAAGCGGGGCAAGCCCTCGGTGACGGTAGTGACCTCGGTCTTCACAACCCTGGCCAACATGCGCCGCAACCACTTGGGTATGCCGGGCCATCCAACAGTTGTGGTAGCCCACCCCATCGCCAGCATGAAGCCGGACCAAGTAGCAGAGTTGGCCAGCGGGGCCCTGCACGAGGTGGTCGAGGCGCTGACCACCAACGGCAGGTAGCGGGCATGACGCCGGACATCAAGTCGCGCCGTATCGAAGCACCCGACTCACTGGATGTCATCAACGACCTTTTCCACGAGCGGGGCTGGACCGACGGGCTGCCAATAGTTCCTCCCACCGAGGAGCGCGTCCGCGCCATGCTGGTAAAGACAGGTGAGCAACCGTCTGAAGTCTTAGGACGGATGCCCCCCATCAATGGCAGCGCCACTGTCGAGAAAGTGGCAATCAACGCGGTGATGGCAGGTTGCCTTCCAGAGCACTTTCCGGTGGTGCTGGCGGCGGTCAAAGCAGTGTGCCGGACCGAATACAACCTCGGAGGCATCCAGTCCACTACTGGCGGGGCAGCTCCCCTCATCGTGGTCAACGGGCCCGTCGCCAAGCAGTTGAACGTGAACGCCGACGCCGGTGTGTTCGGCAACGGGTACCGCGCCAACGCAACCATCGGCCGCGCCCTGCGCTTGGTGATGCGCAACATCGGCGGAGCCATTCCCGGCCAGACGGACAAGTCGACACTGGCCCACCCAGCCAAGTACACCTTCTGCATCGCCGAGAACGAAGACCGCAGCCCGTGGGACCCCCTGCACGTGGAGCACGGCTACGGCCCCCAGGACAACACCGTCACCCTGTTCGCCACCACTGCCCTGCACCAAATCAGCGAGATGTCGGTTACATCGGGCACTGAGGTGCTCAGCACCCTTTGCGCCTCCCTGTATCATGGAGGCTCCTTCAGCCACTACATCATCGGGCGCAACACGCCTCTACTGATGGTCATAGGGCCGGAGCACGCGCAAGAGATAGCCGTCGAGGGCCTCAGCAAGGCCGACGTAAAGCAGGAAATCTTCCGGCAGGCCCGAGTACCCGTGGGCACCCTACGCGGACGCGCCTATTGGTCAGGACGCACTTGGCCGGACTGGATTGACGAGTCCGACGACGACTTCCTCGTGCCTCCTGTAACCACCCCAGACAACATCTACCTGATAGTAGCTGGAGGGGACGGTCGCCACTCCGCTTGGATACCCACTTGGTCCACCAGCCGGGCCGTGATGGTGGGGGTAGAGTAGACCGTTCTCTGGTGGGCGAGGTACGCTCCTCCCCGCTCCAATACCCCCTATGTCTCGGTTGCTCCTCGGGCGTCTAGGCGCCAGTCGTCGGGGCTGGGGCCGCGGTCGATGATCACATCGATAACAGCCGGTTGGCCAGAGGCGGCGGCGTCTCGGAGGGCTTGGGCAAAGGCTCGGGAGTCGTTTACCTGTACACCCCATGCGCCCATGCCTCGGGCTACTGCGCCGTGGTCGGTTTCCGCGAAGCTTGAGGATATCTCGCGGCCCACTTGGTGGTGTCGCACCATACCGAGGGCGCCATCGTTGAGCACAACCCATATCACCGGAAGCTGGTACTGCACCGCGGTCGATATGGCATGGACCGACATCATGAAGCCGCCGTCGCCGGTTACCCCGACCACGGGGCAGTCGGGGCGAGCCAGCTTGAGGGCAACGGCTGCTGGCAGGGCCCAGCCCATGCCCGCAGTGCCTCCGGGGCAGAAGAAGGTGCCCGGCTGCTGCGACTTATAGAAGTGGGCCATCCAAGTGCGGTTATTGCCTGCATCGAGGGCGAAAAGGGTAGAGGGGTCCAGGGTTTCCTGCATGATACGGACAAGCCTCTGTGGCAAGACGGGCGAGCTATCGCGCAGCAGTTCAGGGTCCTCGAAGTAGTTCAGAGAGGATTTCTGCCGCTGCAGGGCTCCAGTGCGCTCTTGGGCCACTGTGGCATCGGCCACTGGCTGCGAGGCTTCGACAAGCTGGTTTAGCACTGCCTTGGCATCACCCACGAGACCTATCTCCACTGGGAAGGTCCAGCCTGTATTTCGAGGGTCGATGTCAATCTGTACGATGTGCTGCCGGAGCGGATCGAACACGTTGGGGCGCTCGCGCACGGTGTCTTGGGGGCTCAGCTTGGCGCCGATGACTATCACTACATCGGCCTCCCCGACGGCAGTGGCAGCGGCCCGTTGACCGTAAATGCCCACCATTCCAACTGCCAGTGAGTGGGTCTCGGCAATGGCGCTCTTGCCCTTGTAGCTTGTTGCCACGGGCATGCCCCATAGCTCGGCCAACTGTTGCACTTGGCTGTGGGCTTGGGCCATATGCACACCGTTGCCGACGACCATCACGGGCTTTTGGGCCCCCGCCAACAGCTTGAGCACGTCCTCCACATCCTGCGGCCCGGCTTGGGGCGGACGTGTGTTGAGGTAGCCACCAGTATGGTGGATGAACGGCGGGGACTCCAAGTCGACCTCTCCCACTATGGAGGCGCTGCGCATCAGCACGCAGGCGGGCCCTTGCCTCCCGCTGGTGGCGTGCTTGATGGCAAGCTGGGTACCCAAGACCGCTTCCTTGGCGGTAGTTGCCAAGGTTGTGTACTTAGTCATGGCGCGGAACATGCTATGCAGGTCGACGCTGCCGTATTCACCAGCCCCGGACTGGTTGGCGGGGTGCTGGGCCGAGCCGCCATCGGAGGTGTCGGTGAGCACCAGCATGGGGGTGCTGCTGAGGAAAGCCTCCATGATGCCAAAAGCAGCGTTGGAGCCCATGAACAGCCCTTGGCCCATGATGGCCGCTGGCTTGCCGGTGGCGCGGCCGTAGGCATCGGCCATTATGGCGGCAGCCTGTTCGTGGCGGGCCAATATGGTGCGAACCTTGTCCTCATGGCCGAAGAGGCAATCATATATCTGGCCGGTGCCTCCTCCGGGTATGCCGAAGAGGTACTCGACTCCGGCCTCCTCCAACACTTGGACAATCATCTCATTGGCTTTGGGCATTGGGGGTTCTCCTCTCATGTGGGGTCATTTCGGGTCATATGGAGGCTAGAGCGCGTGGGACCTAGGGCCTCCGAGGGCAGCAAGCAGGATGGAGCGGTGTCTGGCGTTTGGGAGCAGCACTAGTCGCCCTAAGTCCTAGCCGCTGGGTTGGTGGAGCCTTCGCCCATGTAGACGCCACGCTCCCAGCTGCGGTGCAGGGGGTCCTCGACGTGTATGCCCATGCGGCCAACGCCTGCGACCTCGATTTCAGCGTGGTCGCCTTCTTGGAGGGGGCCCAACCCCTCGTGATTGGTGCCACACATGAGCACATCCCCGCTGTTCATGGTCATGATGTTGGTGGCGAATGCGATGAGTTCGGGCACCCTGTGTTCCATGTCGTCAGTGTTGTACTCGTGGTATAGTTCGCCGTTGTTCCAGAACCTGATCACCACATCGTTGGGCTCGGGAATCTCGTCGGCGGTGACGATGCAGGGGCCGATGGGGGCAAAGGTGTCGAAGGACTTGCCCATCCAACTGCCGTTACGCCAGGTGCGACGGCCTTCGTAGCGGGCAGATACGTCAATGACGCAGGTATAACCGAAGATGGCGTCGCGGAAGTTCTCGGCGGTGATGTCTTTGGCAGGTCCCTTGATTACGACGCCAAGCTCGGCCTCGTGGTGGAACACCCAAGCCTCGGTAAAGTTGGGCAGCCTGACCGTATCGCCGGGGCCGATAGTGGCGTCGGGGGACTTGAGGAACATGTTTAGAGGCCTGGCTTCACGCTGGTCGTGCTCCCAGTAGTTGCCGATGCAGGCCAGGATCTTGCTGGGCCGGGGCAGGGGCGGGCGCAACTGGACGCTGCTCAAGGGGAGCACTGGGCCGCTGGCCGAGAGGCGCTCCAACTCGGGGCGCAGGGAGTCGAAGTCGCTGATGATACCGGACATCAGGACTTGGGGTGTCCAGTTGGGCAGGTGAGCGACGGCGGACTCGATGTTCACAACGCCGTCGTCCCTGAGAACGCCTGGGATGTGCCTGCGCTCAGCGTTGCCGGGGGTGTCGTAGAAGACCAGTTTCATCTGTTGCTTCTCCTATTGGTCTCGTTGGGGAGGCGAGAGGTCACGTTGTTATGACGTCCCTGTGGCCACGCACGGCCAAAATCCTCTCTGGAGTTTACCGGGATGGCACACTCATCGTAGCTAGAATAGATTTTTGTATCTCAAGAGTGTGACATTTGTGGTCGACTCAGATACGAAAATAGCGAGTTTTCATGTCACACTCCTGGGCCATTGGGATGCCGTAGGGACGGCACCGTGGTGGGCCCGTGGGTCCTGGGCGGCCACAAAGGGTTGACCTTGCTCGTATCTTGGGTAAGCGGCTTGGGTGGGGCTTGTCTCTTCAGATTGCGCTTCCATGTTTCGTGCCTGACGAGGGGTGGTTCTCCGAGAGCGAGTAATACAATTTCCAGTTACATCAGTTACATATGGAGACTAGAGTCAAGGGCAGTCTCTGTCAACGGGCTGGTTTCAGGGGGCTGGCGCCGGTGGGTACGTGGTTGCTCATCGGGCCTATGTTGCAGGTTGCAGGGTGTCGACGAATGCTCCGTGGCAGCACACGGAACCATCTGTGTAACACAGCGGCGTAACAGGAGCCTCTTCCTCCTTGCGGGGGCAGGGTACGACCGGTGGGGCAGGCTGATTTCAGGGGGCTGTATGATGTGCCATGCCTCTGGATATCGGCTTTCGCCGGTATGACGGTGGGTATCATTCTCATCAACTATAATGGCTTGGCTCATATTCCTTGCGCAAGCGAGACCCTGTGTGAAGGAGGTTGAATCATGGCCGGAGAACAGAAGATTACGCCTGAGATGGTGAGCCGAATGGCGGCGATCCGGGGCATTGAGTTGGATCCGCAGCGGCTGGAGACGGTGGCCAAGGACTTGGACGTGAGTGTGCGCAAGCTGGCGGAGGTCACCAAGGGGGCCCTTTTTGAGGTGGAGCCCTCCTTCATCGGGCCGATGAGGCTGCCCGCCCAGAAATCCAGTGCACAGAGGGGGAAGCGATGAGCGAAGACCTAGCGCAACTTACGATCACGGAAGCGGCCCAACTTGTTGAGAAGGGTGAGGCTTCACCGCTGGAACTGGTGGATTCCACCTTGGAGCGCATTGAACGGTTGGAGCCCAAGCTCAACGCTTTCATCACTGTGATGGCCGACCAAGCCCGTCGCGATGCTCGGCGGCTTACCGCCGAGCTTGCCAAGGGGCGCCGTCGCGGCCCCCTGCACGGCATACCGCTGTCGCTGAAGGACCTGTACTACACCAAGGGCGTGCGGACCACAGCAGGGTCGAAGGTGCTGGCCGATTTCATCCCGGAATACGATGCCACAACCACTGCCAAGCTCAAGCGGGCTGGGGCCATTATCGTGGGCAAGAATAATCTGCACGAGTTCGCCCCGGGCTCCACCAACAACAATGCCCACTACGGGCCGTGCTACAACCCTTGGATGCACGGCCGGATTCCCGGCGGCTCCAGTGGCGGCTCCGGGGCGGCCGTATCAGCCTCCATGACCATGGGCACGATGGGCACCGATACCGCTGGATCAATACGCATACCTTCGTGCATGTGCAGTCTGGTAGGCATGAAGGCGACCTATGGCAGGGTCAGCCGCTATGGAGTGGTGCCTCTGTCTTGGTCCTTAGACCACGCGGGGCCCATGACCCGAACCGTGGAGGACAACGTCATCATGCTCCAAGTCCTAGCTGGCTACGACAGCAAGGACCCGTCCTCGCTGCGTGTGCCTGTACCCGATTACTCGCAGGGCATGGACGCAGGCGTGCGAGGACTGAAGATCGGGTTGCCGCGTGAGATATGGGACATGGAGTTCGACTCAGAAATAGCGGGACTGGTGCGCCGGGCCGTGGGTGTGCTGGAGGAGTTGGGAGCAGAAGTGCGGGAGCTGTCGCTGCCTCTGGCCGAGGCCAGCTCATACGCCGCCAACTTGATCAGCCGTGCTGAGTCCACCTCCATACATGAGGAATGGCTGGTAGAGCACGGCGAGCCGACTACGGCGACAACGTGCGTGGCCGGTTGCAGATGGGGGCCGCCGTTACAGCCGTCGACTATATCAAGGCACAGCGGGTGAAGACCTTAGTGCAACGGGAGTTCGGTAGGGTGCTGAAACAGGTAGACGTGTTGGCCACGCCCACTTGTCCCATACCGGCACACGGCATCGACGAGGACCCCACGGTGCCTGCAGACCGCCCCTTCGAGGGGCAGGGCATGATGACCCTCTATACCCGCCCCTTCGATGTGAGCGGTCAACCGGCCATCACCGTGCCCTGTGGCTTCACCGCCGAGGGGTTGCCCGCAGGCCTGCAACTGGTGGGGCCGTGGCTCGGTGAGGGGTTGCTGTTCAGGGCAGCGAACGCATACGAGAAGGCTAGTGAGTGGCACCTGAGGAGGCCGCCGGTTTAGTGGCCAACTACGTCACTCAGGAGAGGAAATTGGAAGCAGGGCGGATACGGCAGATTCCGCGAATGCCCAATAATAATGTGGAAACCACCCCTATTACGTGACCACAACGACGGCATCCAGAAGGGCTCGTGATGAACCATACGACGGGACAAGCGACGCACCTTGGCTCGCCCCCTATGGGGGTTTGGTCCTGCTGTTGGCAGTGTTGCTTCTGGCAGGCGCGTTGGCCGCCTGTGGCGGGGACACGTCCGGCCCGAACGCGGACGGCGACGCTCCCCAGTCCGAGGAATCGGACTCGCGGAGTGATGCCGGTAGGGACGACGACGAACGAGACGTCGATGACCGCAACAATGATGCGGACATGGACGACGAGGGCGATACGTATGACAATTCCCCATCCTTCAAATCCGTCAGCGCCGGGGTATCCCACACCTGCGGGGTGAGAAGCGACGGCTCAGTCGTCTGCTGGGGCTGGGACGAATACGGCAAAGCCACGCCACCCGAGGGTTCCTTCGACTCCGTCAGCGCAGGGGAGGCCCACATCTGCGGGGTGGGGGGCGACGGGTCAGTCGCCTGCTGGGGCAACGATGAATACGGCGAAGCCACGCCGCCCGGGGGTTCCTTCGACTCCGTCAGCGCCCCGGGCGTGTCCACATCTGCGAGGTGAGAAGCGACGGCTCCGTCGTCTGCTGGGGCAACGATGAGAACGGTCAGGCCACGCCACCTGAGGGTTCCTTCGACTCCGTCAGCGTAGGGGAGGCCCACACCTGCGGGGTGAGGAGCGACGGGTCAGTCGCCTGATGGGGCTCTAACGAGGACATCCGACACAACGATTTCTTGGGCCAGGCCACGCCGCCCGGAGGTTCCTTCGACTCCGTTAAGCGCCGGGTTCTAACACACCTGCGGGGTGAGAAGCGACGGCTCCGTCGCCTGCTGGGGTGAGAAAACGCGTGGCGTGAACCAATCGGACTTTCCGCCCTCGGCTGGCGAATGAGGCGAGTGGCTGGAGCAGCGACGATTTCCGTTGACAATGCTTGGCCCTCCGATGTACGCTAACCGGCAGCCAAGTGCGCCCGTTTCGGGGCGTGGTTGGCTGTGTATAAGACATAGGGATTGGCTGTTGCCAGTGCCCGATCGCCGGTGGAGGTAGCGAAGTTGAACACCCGAGACTTCGTGGTCAGATTCGCGGGAGAAGGCGGGCAGGGTGTAGTCACCGCCTCGGACATGCTGGCGAGGGCCGCCGCCACCGTAGGCTACCACGTTCTCACCTTTGCCACTTTTCCATCGCAGATTCTTGGCGGTCCCACTTGGACTCAGACGCGTGTGTCGCCCAACGAAATCAAGAGTGTGGGCGATGAGCTTGACGTCTTGGTGGCCTTGAACCTGGAGGCCTACGCCACCCACAGGGGCGAGGTGCGGGACGGGGGCGTGGTCATCTATGACTCCAAGTTTGACCTGCCTGAAGAGCAGCGGGCCTTGGGAATCCCCCTTGACGAGTTGGCCAAGGAGGCTGGCGAGGCACGGTCGGCCAACATGGTGCTGATGGGGGCCTTGGCCCACTTGGTAAACATGCCCCAAGAGTACTTCGAGACTTTTATCACCCAGAGGTTCAAGGGTCGGGACAAGATTATCGAGGCCAACATCAAGGCTCTCAACTTGGGCATGGCCCATGTGGCCAACACTGAGATGCACCTTGCCGACTTGGAGCCTCCCCAGAAGCCTTCCTATAGCCAAGTGCTCATCAAGGGCAACGATGCCCTCTCGCTGGGCGCGGTGGCCGCTGGCTTGGACTTCTATGCCGGATACCCCATCTCGCCCGCCACACCGGTGCTTCTGTATATGGAACGCAACTTGGTGGGCGAGGGACAGGTTGCCTACCAGGTGAGCTCGGAAATCGAGTCCATCACTTCGATTCTCGGCGCAAGTTTCGCAGGGAAGAAGTCTATGACGGCCACGGCTGGGCCGGGCTTCTCCCTGATGGCCGAGGGGTTGGGCTTGGCTTGGATGGCCGAGATACCCTGCGTAGTGGTCAACGTGCAGCGTGGCGGGCCGGCAACGGGCCTGCCCACCAAGACGGAGCAGGCCGACTTGATGTGCGCCCTGTATCCAGCTCACGGCGATGTTTGTCTGCCCGTGATTGCGCCGGGCACAGTGGAGGAATGCTTCCACGCTGCCATCAGCGCACTTAACTGGGCGGAGCGGTATCAGGGTCCGGTGGTGGTGCTCAGCGAGCACTCCCTAGCAGAGCGATCCCAGAACATACGCAAACCTGACCTGTCCAAGGTGGTCACCGAGGACAGGGTGATGTTTCAGGGGGACGGCGACGAGAACGGCGCATACAAGCGCTACGAAAATTCGGAGCTGTCCCCCTTCCCTATTCCGGGGCGGCCCGGCGCCTACGTGGCCAACGGCAGTGAACACGACGCCTACGGCGACACGACCCACCTGCCCGAGCACCACGTCCAGATGACGGAGCGTCGCTTCAGCAAGCTAGAGCTTCTGGAAGACGGCACTTACGAGAGCGAGAATACCGCCTCCCCCATCGCCATCATGCCGTGGGGCGGCTCCAAGGGGCCAGCTCGCGATGCTTACGACGTGCTGATGGAGCGGGGTGTTGATCTTGCTTGGTACTACACCATGTACCTCCATCCTCTGCCTGCCAAGCTCTTGGAGGAGTTGAAGCAGAAGGAGTTGGTGCTGGTGCCCGAGTTGAACTACCAAGGGCAATTTGCTTCCATCCTCCGGTCTTGGGGAGTCAAGGCCGAGGCCATCACCCAGTACACCGGCCTGCCCTTCAAGGCGCGGGACTTGGTGGAAAAGTTCTCCGACAGGGCCAAGGCAACGGGCAATGGGCGAGCCAAGTCTAACGGCAACGGGCGGTGAAAAGATGACGAACAAGAACCAGGAATACGACTTCAAGTGGTGCCCCGGATGCGGCGACTTTGGTGTACGGCGCGCGTTGGAGTTCGCCACGCTGGAGCGCAACAAGCGCCTTGACCTCCCCATGGAGAACAATGTGGTGGTGGCGGGCATCGGCTGCTCCGGCAACTTGGTGCACCTGCTGGAAGGGTCGCAGCCCTACGGGTTCCACGGCATCCATGGCCGGTCTCTGCCCTTGGCCATGGGGGTCAAGATGGCCCGGCCTGAGCTCAACGTGATAGTAGTGGCAGGCGACGGCGACTTCCTAAGCATCGGCGCTGAGCACATCGCCCCCCAAGCAACGCGGAATCTCAATGCCTGCGCCGTGGTCATGGACAACGGCGTCTACGGCCTGACCAAGGGCCAGAGTTCGCCCACCACAGATCTGGGTGAGATCACTAGCTCCACCCCTTTCGGCAAACCTGAGGACTCACTGGACCCGTTCGAGCTGTACATGGCCATAGGCGTGTCGTTCATCGCCTCCAGCATGTCCAGCCAAGTGCGCGAGCTGGCGAAGCTGATAGGCCAGGGCATGGATCACCCTGGGTTTGCTATCGTGCATGTGCAGTCTCCCTGCACCACTTACAACGACACCTACGAGCAGTTGAAGGGCAACGTCAAGAAGGGCATCGAGCCTCTAGCCTACACGCTGCCCGAAGGCCACGAATCCGGTAATAAGGAATCGGCCTACAAGGTCATCCGCAGCCCCGGTGTACCCCTAGGCGTCATCTTCCGCGAAGTGCGCCCCACACTCCAGCAGCGCATGCAGGAAATCCACGGCAAGGCTACGCTGCGGACTCCGGACGAGCTGCTGGACGCCTACGACTTGTAGGCTCCCAGGCGCGGCATTCCCATAGGAAATGGTCGGCAAGGCGTGGTTCAGTGGGTTTCCCCATGCCCTTCAAATAGGCCCCAACCCTCAGTAATTGGCTGCCTGTCATTCTAGCGCAGGCGATAATCCACGGCCTCGCCATGACCAAGCCGACTGCCCTACACGCCGGGAACCGCATTGTGATGTTCATACGTGATCCCCAACGGTCCATAGACACTTTTCAAAGCTGCTAGCTTGCTGTGGAATGCCACTGGATACCGGCTTTCGCCGGTGAGTCGGAGGCTATTGCAAAGGTCTCCGCAGGCGAGAAATCCGAAGGACTACCAGGCAAACTAGCACTCTAGAGGCCCGTTCGGCTAACCATTCGCATACGTGTCCATCGGGATTGGTGCCATTAGCAAGGCATTGACATGTGCGGGCGATTCCTAAGATTTTGCGGCCAATCGTGGGAGCGATGACAGGCGCACGGCGGTCGAGTTCTGACCCGGCCGTTCGCCTAAGGGAAAAAGGTAGGCGCAGCGGGTCTCTACACAGGTTCCGTGCGGTTCTCAGCTTCGTACTTGGAGGGGCACTTTACGATGACTGACTCGGCGTGGAAGGCACCACCTTGGTACCGCCCCTCCAGCACGATCTCCGAGTGCTTGTTCTCGAAGAGGTCGGGCAGTACGCCACTGTAGAAGGCCCCCAAGCGGCTTTCGCCCTCAATCAAGGCGAAGCTGTGGTCCAAAGTACCTTGAGGGACTACATGTGACTCAGGGGCCAAGGTGCCCACCACCCGCACGGGCCTTCCAGCCATGTTGGAGTCGTCTTCAAGGAATTCTGATATGGTGAGGTAGTATCTCGCATTGGCACCGAGGGCGATGTACAGCAGGTAGCCGAGACTCAGTAGCATCACCGCCAACACCACGGCCAGACGTGTCTTGTTGTTGATGAGGCTACCACCAGAGCGGGGCGCCGACTGCACTGTGTTTAGTCCAGACATGATTATCTTTAGAATACAGCGGCTGGGACGGGCCGCGCAACCGCCGCTCGGAGCTTCCTCAGAAGAAAAGGGGTCATCGTCGTTGGCATATAACTGGTTTCCAGAGCTATCCAAGTCCAGATTTCTGGCTGGTCTTCAATGCCTGAAGAGGCTCTATCTGGAATGCTATCACCGCGAACTTGCGGACCCAGTAGATGCGGGCCGGCTGTATTCGACACCGGGCACGTAGTGGGCGAATTGGCTAGGAGCAGGTTCCAAGGCGGAGTTCTCGTCGCCGAGCAATACTTCTAGCATTCTCAGGCCGTGAGAACTACGCAAGCTTTGTTAGGCGACCCATCCATTCCAGCCTTATACGAGCCAGCATTCACCTTCGAGGGAATCCGAACAAGGATCGACGTACTCGTCCGAACGGACGACAGGGCATTCGACTTGATCAGTCCATCAAATTATCCGCCAGCACGTGATGGTGAGGATACTGATTGAACGACTCGGTGTTCAGAAGACGGTTATCCCATTTGTCGTTTGGGATAGGACTCCAGTAGAAAGGCTGCCAGTCCTAGTCAACTTCATGAGAGACAAAGGCTGGATGCGAAGCGAGAACGTACTGGAATGGAGTGAGATCGAAGCCTTGTATTCGTAAGGCGACTAGCCGGACCCACTCCCGCCTTCGTCCCGATTGGCTTCCAGACGCTCCCGTAAGATGTGGACTTCTCGCTCCACCTCTCGCTGTCGTCGCGCGATGAAGAAGGCGTATAGGAAGAGCACTATCCAGGTGATGGCGAAGGCGGCGAAGAGGTAAACGAGGTTTTGGGGATCCTCTTGTTCAGAGTCCTCCGATGTGCTGGGAGAGGTAGTGCTACGAGCTGCCGGCATGGGTTCGCCTGTGGCAGTCGGACCTTCAGTAATGGCTATAGATTCGGAAGAAGCCGTTGTGGGTCTCGGCGGTTCTTGACAAGAGATGGCGAGGGTCCCCAACATCAGGAGGATGACCCCTAGTATTGAGACGACGGTTCTTCGACTACCGGACATTGGTAAACCCTGAATCATTGAATAACCCCTAGTCTTCCCAGAGTCCTTGTCGTCGGGCGGTATAGGTCAGCTCCCTGGCATCATCCTCAAGCAACCGCAGCGAGAGTCTCTGCCAGAGCAGGCAGGCGAACAGCAGCGTGAAGGTGAGCAGGGAGAACATGAGCACATAGTAGATGGAGGTGTCCACGCTGCCCGAAACGGCAAGCGGCCCCACCACCGGCTCGGGATGAACCCCGCGCCACCACTCGGCGGCGAAATACACTATTGGCACATCGACAAACCCAACGATGCCCAACACGGCCGCGTACCGCGCTCCTTGGGCCGGGCTGGGAGCATAGTTGCGCAGCACCAAGTAGCCCACGTAGATCAGCCAGAGTACCAAGGTGGTGGTCAGCTTGGGGTCCCAAGCCCACCAGACCCCCCAGACGGGCTTGGCCCATATGATTCCGGTGACAAGGACGATGCTGGCTAGGATGACGCCGATCTCGGCGGATGCGTGGGCCAGCGCGTCCCAGCGGAGGTTGCGTTTCCACAGATAGGCTATGCTGCCCACCAACACGAGGAAGAACGCTAGGAAAGCTATCCAAGCCAGCGGAATATGGACGTAGAAGATGCGCTGTACGTCGCCGTCGAACTCTGCGGTGGGCGCCCACAAGAAGATCAGATAGAGGTTGACCATCATAAACGCAGCCGATACCAGAAGCAGCCCCGTCCTAGCCCACATGCTCAATGCGGGCCCGGACTCCTGCGCCATGGCTGGGCCATCCGTTGTACTCGTACCGGCCAACTACTCTTCCAACCTCCTATTCCTCTGACCTGTCATTCCTCTAACCTGTTATTCCTCTAGCACTGAACGAAACATCCACGGACATACTACTATGAATACCGCGTCAAATATGCCCAGAAGCGGGTACCAACCGCCGGAAGAAAGGATTCCCTCACCGTTGATGGCTGCGGTGGTGGTCTCCACGGCTGCTATGAGGGCTGGGGCCACGATAGGGAAGAACAGCGTGGGCAACATGATTTCCCGTGACCGGGTCTGAACGGCGATGGCGGCGAAGAGAGTGCCGACGGTGGCGAAGCCTACAGTAACCAGAGCGATGCTGAGGGCCAGGGCGGGGGTGAACCCTGCGAAGTTGAACATGATGCCATAGACGGGCAGCAGCGCAGCCTGCACTGCCAGCATGAAGACGAGAATGCCTAGCATTTTGCCGAAGAAGAGCACTTCGCCACTGACAGGACAAAGCAGCAGCCCTTCCAAGCTGCCCCGCTCCTTCTCGGCGGCGAAGGCCCGGTTCATGGCGAGGACCCCGGAGAAGGCAAAGGCCACCCAGAGAACGCCGGGGGCAAGGCGGTTGGCCAACGCAGGCGTTATGTCGAGAGCGAAGTTGAACACCACCAGCACCACCACCCCAAACACGACCACCGAAAGCAGCACGTCCTTGGTGCGAGCTTCCAGCAGGATGTCCTTGGCCGCCAACGCCAACACCGGCTTCAGAGTCGACGTCATGACGCCACTCCCAAGGTGTGACGGTATCCGCGGCGGAATTCGGAGGGGTCGAGTTGATCCTTGGGACTGTCGAAGACGATGTCGCCTTTGGACAGAACCGTAACCCGGTCGGCCCAGTCCAAGCCGCGCTCCAGATTATGCGTGGTCACTAGCACGCTCTTACCATCGGCGGTCCACTGTCGCACCAAGCGTTCCAACAGCTCCACGCCCTCAGCGTCCAACCCCGATTCTGGCTCGTCCAGCAGCAGCAGACTGGGGCTGTGGAGTATGGCCCTCGCGATCGCCAGCCTCTTCTGCTGACCATTGGATAGGCTGCGCACCCTCTGCTGGCCACGGTGCTCCATGCGCAGGATGCTGAGTACTTCGGCGATGCGCTGATGCAGGTCGTTCAAGCCGAACATCCTGCCGTAGAAGCGCAGGTTTTCCGTCCCCGTCATGTCTTCGTAGAGCATATGGCGGTGCGACACCAGCCCGATGTGTCGGGCGGCAGTAGCCGTATGGGTGCGGACATCGTGTTGGGCAACACGCACCGTGCCGGCGTCGGCGCGGGCTTGGGTGGACACCACCTTGAGCAGGGTCGTCTTGCCTGCGCCATTGGCCCCAAACAGAGCAACGCACTCGCCCCAGCCTAGTGTGAAGTCGAGGTCCCATAGAACGGGCTGGCGTCCATAGCCCTTGCGTAGTCCCCGCACGACCAAGGCCTCGGATGTGCTGTCGTCCGTGCCCGCTAAAGGGCGCTCAGGAGTCGACTCTTGTATCAGTTTCGTATCGGCCAATCCCATAGCTGCCATCAACTCTGGCTGGGATGATAATGAAGTTGTGAAAGATTTCGCAAGCAATGGATGGGACGCATAGTCCCGTCGGACGGCGCATTTGTATCTGTTGTGGCTTGGCGTGGGACTACGATCGTAGCTGGCGCGAAACTTTTTGTATCTGGAGTAAGTCCCACTTGTCCCATGATTGTAGCTGAGACAGCTTTGGTAGCGAGTGCCATGAGGCGTCGCCGTACAGACAGGGCATCGTGCAAATGTCGCGATTTTGTAGCTGGATGGGGGCAGCGGTCGGAGCCAGGTTTCGCGATTTGTAGCTGTGACACGAGACCAGTCGTAGCTGGACCGGAATTTTTTGTATCTGTAACATCTCGCATTTCTCGCATAGTCGTAGCTGGGGTGCCTTTGTGGTGTGTTCGCGTTCGGGTGGGCTGCGGTCCTTTCGAGAAGGGGGAATTCTTAGTTTCCCTGTCTTTTGCGCTCATTTCCGTTCATTCAAGGGGCCGAAAAATAAAGGCAGGGGCGACCCTGAGGGGTCGGTCCCCTGCCTGCGTTGAGGTTATCGGGAGGGGGTGTCGCTGTCAACGGGCGGGTGGCAGGGGTGCCCGCGGCCCGTTGGGGGCCACGTATGCGGCTGAAAGGGTGGACCGCTTATGGAGTTGCTGACGTGGCCAGTAATTCGGGCCGTGGGTTCCCGCCTGCGCGGGAATGACGGGAGGACAGGGATTCTGAAGGATTGGCCAATTTGACACCTATCCTGTGGCAGGCATAGGATGGCCTCTGCAATTGAGGGGTCTTGGTAGAGCAGGACCTGGATTTCAATGTGGGGAGATGAAGAGTGCTCCGAAAGAGTCCTGACAATATCAAACCGGCCCCGGACAGTGACAGCGGGCGGGTGCCTCCGGGCCAGTTCGTAACGGAGAAATTCCCTGTACTGACTTACGGGCCGACCCCACCTGTCGACATAGCGACCTGGCACCTGCGCTTGTTCGGTGAGGTGCAGCAGGAGGCGGTGCTGGACTGGCAGGCCTTCCTGCAACTGCCGTGGAGCAAGGTCGATGGGGACTTCCACTGTGTGACTCAGTGGAGTGCCTTGGACAATACTTGGGAGGGGGTGGCTTTCTCCGAGGTTGCCAAGCTGGTTGACCTACAGCCCACGGCTAGCCACGTGATGGCGCACTGTTACGGTGGCTACACCACCAACGTGCCTCTGCACTTACTGATGCAACCGGGTTGCATGCTGGCGCACAAGCACAACGGCGAGGCGCTATCCCTTGACCACGGCTGGCCGGTCAGGCTGCTTGTGCCGATGCGCTACGGCTGGAAGAGCGCTAAGTGGCTGAACGGCTTAGAACTCATGGCCGCGGACAAGCCCGGCTTCTGGGAGGAGCGCGGCTACCACAACGAGGGTGACCCGTGGAAGCAGGAGCGCTTCTGGCCCGAGCTCACGGGCTAAGCCGCCCGCATAGCGACATGGAACCGGCGGGCGGGCTGTGCAGGCGCCTCTCGCTGGACGGGGAGTACTGGCCGCGCCGGTGCTACACGGTCCTTGATGTCCTTCAGGAGGCCGCACTGCAAGCAGCTGATGTAACGACCGTGAATGTCCCGGGTAAGCGAGAGGTCCCCCCCACACCTGGGGCACCCTTTCAGGAATAGGGACGCTTTTTCTAGGTTCATGGCCTCCAACTCCAAAAGTATTATCCAAGAGGTATTATGGGACTTGACACGATGCGTGTCAAGTATTAGGATGTCATTCGAGGGAAGTAATTGCAGCGAAAGCAGCGCACTCAACAACAAACTGAGGCCTACCAAGCCTCGCCTCCGCGCATACGCATCAGGCCCGGCCAAGCATCCCTAGCCAAAACCGACCAAGGTGAAACCGCCCCCGACCGCTCTGAGCCCGATGGGACGGACGGCCATCTCCCAGCCACCGCAGGTCACCCCCGAGGGAATGAGGGCGTCTACGTAATCAGCGTGGCAGCGAGGCTGCTGGAGATGCACCCCCAAACTCTGCGCAAGTACGAGAGGTTGGGGTTAGTACAGCCAGCACGCACCATTGGGATGTTACGCCTGTACTCGGAGCAGGACCTCTACCAACTACGGTTGATCCGCCATATGGAAGAATCTCTGGGGCTGAACTTGGCTGGAGTGGAGTGGGCCTTGTCTCTAGTGAGCCAATTGCTGGAGATGCATCGCAGGTTGGCCGAACTGGTGGAGGCCGAGCGCCTTCACCGCGTGTTGCAGCAGGAGATGGAGAGGCTCTTCACCGCCATGAACCTCCCACTGAGCGACCCGCCCCCTGATCGTGGACAGACCCCTGAGGCCCAGACCGATGAATGAAACTTTTCCGCCCGATGGCGCTCAAACACCAGCCAACGACCAAGGCTTCACACCGGATTACTCAGGACCACAAGAGCCACTATCCACTGTAGAAGAGGTGCGCAGCCTCAACTTGCAACTTGACGAGATGCGTATGGCACTGCAACGCGTTCAAGCCGATTTCGTCAACTACAAGCGCCGGTCCGATCAAGAGCGCGAGGACATGATGGGTCGCCTAAACGCTGGCCTAATAACCCGACTTCTACCGGTCCTGGACGACTTGGTAATGGCATTGGGCCATGTGCCCGAAGCTCCGGAAGGCAGGGCTTGGGCCGATGGGATGGGCCTGATCAACCGCAAGCTCCATACCATACTTGAGTCCGAGGGGGCGTCGGTCATCGAGGCCGAGGGCAGCGAGTTCGACCCGTCCCAACACGAAGCCTTAGGTTTTCAAGAAAGCACGACCCACCCGGAGGGCCAAGTGGTGTCGGTAGTGAGGTCAGGGTACACACTGAATGGGCGGGTGCTACGTCCGGCCCAAGTGATAGTGGCCCGCAATCCGGAGCCACAGAAATAGAGTTATGTCGACCAGCGGTCCTAGGCCACGCGGTGACCGTGAGGCTGGGACCGAGCACCGCGAACAATGGCGCAAGCAATAAGGAGGTCTAGCGATGCCTAAAGTCCTGGGAATTGACCTAGGCACGACCAACTCGGTGGCCAGTGTCATCGAGGCCAGCGAGCCAATCGTTGTGGAGAACGCTGAAGGTGGACGCATCACCCCTTCAGTGGTGGCGGTGAACCCCCGTTCCTCGGAAATGTACGTAGGCCAGATGGCCAAACGGCAGGCCGTCACCAACCCGGAGAACACCATCTTTTCGGTGAAACGGCTCATGGGCCGCAAGTTCGACGACGCCGAGGTGCAACGAGCGGCCAACATGCTCCCTTACAAGATCGTCCGGGCCGCCAACGGCGATGCGCATGTGCAGATGGGCGATAAGGCCTACGCCCCGCCTCAGATCGCAGCCATGGTGCTGCAGAAGATAAAGCAGGACTCCGAGGCCAAGCTGGGGGAGAAGATCGGGCAGGCCGTCATCACTGTGCCTGCCTACTTCAATGATGCCCAGAGGCAGGCGACCATGGACGCGGGCCGGATTGCAGGCTTGGAAGTGCTGCGCATCATCAACGAGCCCACGGCCGCCTCTCTCGTCTACGGGATGGACAAGCAGAGCGCCAATAGCAAAATCGCCGTTTTCGACTTGGGCGGTGGCACCTTCGACATCACCTTGCTGGAGATGGGCGAGGGCGTCCTCGAAGTCAAGTCGACCAACGGCGACACCTATTTGGGTGGCGACGACTTCGACCACGAAATCATGAATTGGCTTATCCGAGAGTTTCGCCAAGAAACAGGCATCGACCTGACCGCAGACCGCATGGCCGTGCAGCGACTGCGCGACGCCGCGGAGAAGGCCAAGGTCGAGCTCTCGACCGTGATGGAGACGGAAATCAACCTGCCCTTCATTACGGCCGACGCCAGCGGGCCCAAGCACTTGGTGCTCACCCTCAGCCGGTCGCGACTGGAGCAGATGGTCTCGGCCCTCTTGGACCGGGTGCAACAGCCCTGCCAGCAAGCCTTGCAGGATGCTGGGTGGTCCCCCGCCGACGTGGCGGAGGTCATCCTGGTAGGTGGCATGACCCGTATGCCGTCGGTGCAGCAGAAGGTGTCCCAGTTGTTCTCCAGGGACCCCCACCGCAACGTCAACCCCGATGAAGCCGTGGCCTTGGGCGCCTCCATCCAGGGTGGCGTACTCACCGGCGACGTACGCGACATTCTGTTGCTGGACGTTACGCCTCTGACATTAGGTCTGGAGACTTTAGGCAGCGTCTCCACGGCCTTGATATCTCGGAATACAACCATACCCACGGCCAAGACAGAGACCTTCACGACTGCCGCTGATGGGCAGACCAGCGTGGAGATACACGTCCTCCAAGGGGAGCGTCCCATGGCCCCCGACAACAAGTCCATCGGTCGCTTCATCCTGGATGGCCTCTTGCCCGCGCCCCGGGGGATGCCCCAGATTGACGTGACCTTCGATATCGACGCCAACGGCATCATCAGCGTCGCAGCACGAGACAAGGGCACGGGGCGCGAGCAGAAGATAGTAATTCAGCCCGATTCGGGCCTTGTCAAAGACGACATCGAGCGCATGGTCAACGAGGCGCAGCAGTTCGCGGCCGAGGACCAGCGCAAGCGTCAAGAGGCCGAGGTACGTAACCAAGCTGAGAGCCTTGTCTACAACACCGAGAAGATGCTGGCCGACAACGCCGACAAGGTTCCGGAGGACCTGAAGCAAGAGGTTGAGGGCAAAATCGCCACACTGAAACAGGCCCTCCAGAACAATGACGTGTCGGCCATGCAGCAGGGGATTACCGACCTGAACGCCAGCGTTCAGAAGCTGGGTCAAGCCGTTTACAGCCAAGCCGGAGCTCCCACGGGACCTGACGCAGGCGTCGGGCCGGACGACGGCGACCAACCAAGCGGTACGGTGGAAGGCGAGTACCGCGAAATCTAAAGTCTGCCCCCAAAAGGGGGCGGATTCCCGCCTGTTTGGGCGTATAATAGTCTAGTCAAAGGTTGCCGAGGTGAGAGCACATGGGCGAGACAATCCAAGGGTCAGAAGAGGGCACAATAATCGGCAGAGGGATCGCGCCAAGCGCCGCGGTCGCCGAGGACGAGCTCAATCCACTGCAAATGTACGGTCTGGGCCTGCTGGAGCGGGTGATGGCCGTGCGACGAACTTATGAAGATGACCCAGGCAAGGACGCTTGGCTGATGAACGCGATCAACCGCGCCGTCTACGCCGCCTATCTTGACTGCGTTGACGAAGGCGTTGGTGAAAGCGCCAAAGCACTGCTACGACAAGGGGCCGACGAATAGGGGCGACACGGCCTTTGTCGCCAGCAACTAGGATCCGCAATGCCTCGATCAAGGTGCGCTATGACGGTAGCCTGTGAGGTCTAGCAGCTGTTCGTACGAGGTCTTCTCAATCGGTACCAATGTACTGCCCTGGACACCTCTCTTCGAGGAGCTCCCCAGGCCAACGGGGAAGGCGGACTCAATGACCAGTGAACGGCTCTGTTCACTGGTCATCTCCTTGGCTAATCTCACCGCAGAACTGTCCCGGTATGTTCATGCCAAACGGTGTATCGGGAAAATCTGTTGCTCAATGTCCTGCACCGCTTCCTCGGCGAAGCGCCACATCTGCTGGCGTAGTGGTTCGTCAACTTCCGGTGCCTCGGTGTCGCGCAGCGCCTCCATGCCGTATCGCTCCGTGTAGGTTTGGGGTATGCGGTCCGGCCATTCGGTACCCAGCATGATGCCATACGCTAGGGACCAGCACCGAGCAACCGCGCCTTGATCATAGCCCCCGCCTCCCATGGCGACGAATGGCAGTCCCAGATTGGCTAGCTCCATGACTGCTTGGGTGTAACCTTGGGAGGTGAGCATCAGGTGGGTCAGAGGATCGGTCTGATAACTGTCGATGCCTAGCTGGCCCACGAGCACATCGGGCTTGAAGGCCTCCACCAGCGGGGGCACCACTTTGCGGAAGGCCCACAGGTATATCTCGTCGCCGGTGTAGGGGAATAACGGGATGTTTACCGAATATCCTCGGCCATCGCCCACGCCTACCTCTTCAACGTGCCCTGTCCCCGGAAACAGGAACCGCCCCGACTCGTGGATAGAGATGGTCAGCACTTGGTCCGACCCATAGAAGATGTTCTGCACCCCATCGCCATGGTGGGCGTCGATGTCCACGTAGAGCACCCTCATACCACGAGACAACAGGTACTGTACGGCGACGGCAGGGTCGTTGAACACGCAGAACCCCGATGCGTGGGTAGGGGCGGCATGATGCAGGCCACCCGATACGTTGAAGGCCGCGTCAACCTCGCCGTCCGCCACCATGCGGGCTGCAACCAAGGAAGCCCCCGTGCTCAGAGAGGCGGCCTCGTACATCCCCGGATAGGTTGGGTTGTCGCCCCCAGCCCCAAAATTGAATAGCGGCTGATTTTCCATGCCGGCGCCGCTGCTGAAGCCCCTCACCGCCTCTAGGTATTCCGACGCATGGACTGTGAGTATCTCCGCATCGGTCGCTGGGCGAGGCTTCACCAACCCCGATCCCTCACGCGAGAAGGCCCCATAAGCATCCAGCAGTTCGTAGGTGTAGCGCAGGCGCGTAGCTTTGAGCGGGTGGTCATCACGGAGGACATGCTTAGAGAGGGCGTCGTCGTAGACAAAGGCTGCCTTCTTGGCCATGGAGCTCCTTCCCATCGTTGCAATCGCCCTATCACCCTTCACCAGGATAACAAGGTACGGGAGCGTATTGGTGGTGTTCCCGATATGTGGGCTGTAGTAACATATTAGCCACGCGGGCGAAAAGAGGAAACCGGCCATGACCACACAGCCCAAGATGTTGACCGCGGACGACTTGCTGCGTCTGCACAGTCAGGGCGTCCGGGGCGAACTGATTCGAGGGGTACTTTACGAGACGATGCCTACTGGATGGAGACACGGTGGAGTGTTGATGCGACTTGGCGCCGAGCTAACGAATTTCATCCGACCGAGGGAGCTGGGGCGATTGGCTGGCGGAGACCCCGGCATCTGGCTCGGACGACGACCCGACACTGTGCGGGCTGCGGACATTGCCTTTATCTCGATGTCGCGGATGCCTCCCGACGTGACGACTACGGGCTACACGGAGATAGTCCCCGATATGGTCGTGGAGATCGTCTCACCCAACGACACGCAAAGGGAGGTCGTTGCGAAGGCGTCCATGTGGCTGAGCTTTGGCGTTCGCCTCGTGTGGGTGGTGCAGCCCGATACGCGTACGGTGGACGTGTACCTTCCCGGGCAGGATCGGGCAACCATCGATGAGAACGGTACCTTAGAAGGTATGGACGTGCTACCCGGCTTCACTTTGCAGGTAAGAGAGATATTTGAGGACTAGGGTTCTCCCCTGATCCATCAGCCCCAAATGCCCAGCATCAATGCGTTATCCGCCACCGTCGTGAAAGGAGACACTTTGACCACCCCAGAGAAACAGGCCTACCTCGACTCGATTCTGAAAGAGCGCGGCTATGTGTTCGACATGCACAAGATTATGGCCAGCGCGGACTTCGAGTGGCTTAAGGCCATGACGCCCTTCACGGTGTACACCTACACCGGCCAGCGAATCTTGGACCGCAAGACCAAGGAACTGATCCAGACTGCGGTGGAAACGGCCCTCAAGGCTGACGTGGACCAGATACGCGAGCACATTCGCTTGGCCATCGACCACGGGGCCAGCCCGCAAGAGGTTCTAGAGGCTCTGGAGTGCGTGGTGCTGCCCATGGGCATGTTGGCCCTGAGGCGCGGCCTACAGGCTTGGGCTGCTGAGACGGGGTTGGAAGTGCTGGAGCCGAAGGCTGCCGACGCTTAAGGGCCGACACCCTCATCCTAGGGCAGGCCGGAACCCAGAGGAGCGTCTACCAAGGGACGGCGACTTGGGAGAGTCAGCCCTTTCACCCGCATCCCAACCTTCCCTCTTCGAGTGGGAGGGGGGGTTTGCGGAGGTTCTCACTACGTGGGAATTGCGGGAGGGGCGTCGGGCTAAGGGGTCTCCTGCTATGGGCTCCTACCATGGGACACAACACCCTCTCCCTGCTCACAGGGAGAGGGTGTTTATCAGTGACCTTGATTGCTAGAGGGCGCGGCTGAGGGAGTAAGTGTGCTCGTCGGTGGTGATGAACTCCAGCAGCACTGCTTGGCCTTCCTGCTCTGTTACGCGTCGTGCCCGCTGGAAGGCGGGGCCGATCTCCGCGGGATCGGTGATGCGCTCGGCGTAACCACCCATGGCACGGCCAAGGTCGGCGTAGTCGCCACCTAGGTCTCGGGTGTTGTACAGCTCATGTGACGTGCGCATGGCGCCTGTCTCCACGGCCATGGTGGAATTGTTCAGGACCACGCAGACGATGGGTATACGGCAGCGCACCGCTGTCTCGAAGTCCAGCCCGGTCATGCCGAAGGCGGCGTCGCCCATGAAGTTAACGCACATCTTTTCGGGGGCCGCCAGCTTGGCGCCAATGTTCAGGCCCAAGCCCGTGCCCAAGCCGTGGGACTTGCCCCAACCGATGTAGGTACGGGGCCCGCCAGCCTCGTAGAAGGGGACGATTTGGTTGCGGGGCCCGCCGGAGTCGTGTGTGACGATGGCTTCGTTGGGGTCGACGGTGTGCATGAACTCCCAGAGCACACGATAGGGGTTGATGGGTGCATCGTTGGAGGTGAGCTTGGGCATCCACTCACCCAACCACTCCTGCTTGACCTTGGCGATCTCGCCTGCCACGCCATTGCCGGTCCGGGACTGCCCGTTCAGCCGGTCGCGCACTGCGTCGAGTAGCTGGCGCAACACCAGCTTGGCGTCGCCAACTACAGGGTAGTCGATGTCGTAGCTCTTGTTGATGTCCGTCTCGTCAGCAGTGGCTTGAATCATCACCTTGCCCGGCGGGATGTTGGTGCACATGCCATGCTTGGTGAAGCTGGTGCCGATGCCGAATACCACGTCAGAGTTGCGCAAGAAATGGTAAAGGGGCCCGGATATCACGCCGCTGCCCGCGCCGACAGCCAAGGGGTGCCTTTCGGGGAAGGCGCTCTTGCCTGCTAGGGTGGTCATCACGGGAATCTGCAGCAGTTCGGCCAGCTCCAGGAGCTCCTCGCATGCCTCGGCGTACATGACACCCTGCCCGGCGTGGACGATGGGGGCCTGGGCTTCCAGAAGCACACGGGCTACCTGATCAATGTCCCTGGGATCGGCGGATGAGAGGGCGGTCTTCACCTGGCGGTAGCCCAAGGCCGACTCATCGACCTCTGCCAAGCCCACGTCGGCGGGAATCTCCACCATCACCGGGCCGGGACGCCCCATCCTGAGAGAGGAAAAGGCGCGTCGCATGACTTCCGACACCCGGTCGGGCGAATTGAGTTCCTCTACACGCTTGGTGACGGAGCCATAGCTATCTCGGGAGTTGAAGTGGGGCTCGACACCCGCCAAGCTATGGGCATTGCCCATGGGTAGAATCAGCATCGGAACTGAATCGGAGAAGGCCGTGGCCACACCCGAATAGGCGTTCTCTGCGCCGGGGCCGTACTGGCAGGCGAACACGCCGGGCTTCTTGCCGTTGGTGATGCGACTGTAGCCGTCGGCGATACCGACTCCCACCCGCTCCTGACGGCATACGATGGGGCGGATGCCAGCGGCGGCGCAGGCCTCTATCACCGGCGTGGTAGGGAAGCAGGGCAGGTACTCCACCCCTTCCCGTTTAAGTATCTCGGCGACGGCGTCAACGGTACGCATTATGGCTGCCTCCTCTCAGGCGGCGCTCCTTAGTCTTATTGAGGTCCGGAGCGTCATTTGGCGGTATTGTACTCTAGGGCTGTGGCCACCTACTAGCCGAATCGTGCTGGCCGAATGGTGCGGCGACGCTTACTTGGAGCGCCACACCTCTTTGGCCACGGCTATTGCGCTCCATGCACAAGGGAAGCCGGTGTAGATAGACAGATGCATGAACAGCTCCATGACCTGTGCTTGGGTCAGGCCGACTCGCTCGGCGGCTTCGACGTAGGTCCGAATCATCCGCTCTCGTCCGAGGACCGTCAGGCCGGAGAGGGTGCAGATGACGCGGGACTGCATGTCGAGGCCGGGGCGAGACCATATGGCACCCCACAGGTATTCCCGGGAGTAGCGCTCCCGGGCTTGGTCGACTTCGGCCAAGGGCCCCGACGTCTCGGTGTCAGGGTCATCGAGGATTTCACGCCTCTTGGCCTGTCCCCGCTCGAATAGGGCATCCACGTCCTCCGTGGGGTCGTACACCCGGTCAGGCTGCACGGCGATGTTCTGCTCTTGGAACACACTAGCTGCGACCCGCATGGCGCCGTTCACCAAGGGGGCCCCCACGTAGAAAAAGAGGTGCATCAGGGCTTCCACGATTTGCTCGGCGGGTATGCCGACGTTGAGGGCGCCCTCGATGTACGCCTTGAGCTGGGGCTCGCGGTCCAAGGCGGTGAGAGCGGCGATGGTGGCGAAGCAGCGATGCTCGATGGAGAGTCCCTCGCGGGTCCAGACGAGACCGAAGGCGGCTTCGCCGATGATTCGCTCAAGGTCGGGGGCCACCCAGTGGTGGGGCTCCAAGGGCAGCGACTTGCCATCAGGCCCGACACGACCCAAACGGGCCCGTATGCGGTGACTGGCTTCGAAGCGTTCTTCCAAGGTGGACATGCGTTCCTCCTAGTAGGGGTGAGGCGACGGGGAGTATAGCACGAAGGTACCTGGGGACCTGCCTTGGCCACAATTCCGTAGCTGTTTGCGGTCACAGTCGTACCTAATTCGTAGCTGAGTGCTGCCACAAGTCGTACATAATCCGTAGCTGAGTGCGGCCACGGTCATAGCTAATCCGTAGCTGAATGCGGCCATAGTGGCACCTATTCCGTAGCTGGGTGCTGAGACAGTCGTGGCTAATCCGTAGCTGGGTGCGGCCACAGTCGTAGCTAAATCAAAATTTTTCGTATCTGGCATTGGTCTCATTGCCGCATGCTCGTATCTGAGACAGCTATGGATAGCTGGCCGCAAGAGGGTAGTGGCGGGCGTCGTATGTGGAAATTTATTTTTCTTACCATTTCCGCTGATCTCCGCCGCTGGGGTAGTCCTTTCATTTATCTGAGTCATTAATCTGGGACGGGGGAGAGTTTGCAGGCCCCTCGGTCCCGGCCAACAAAAAAAAGCTGGGGTGACCTTGGAGGGGTCAGTCCCCAGCGCGCTCTACGTGCAGTATAGAACTTATGTACGTAATGTCAAGGGGGCACTACGCGGAGACGACGGGGTTGAGAGTTGTGTCTCGGGGTTTGGGGGTGGATAATCGCGGCATCCGGTCAAGGAGGCGTCAAATGAAGGTATCAGGCTTGGACCATCTGGTGCTCCATGTTCGCGACATGGCTCGGGCCAAGAAGTTCTATGTGGACGTTCTCGGCATGAAAATTGAGCGGGAGAACTCGTGGCAGACCTTCATGCACTGTGGCAGCCAAGGCGTAGCCCTGTTCCAGGTGGAGGACTCCGAGTTCCTGCCGGGTCATGACCTGAACCACCTAGCGCTGGTAGTGGACGAAGGCACCCGCGAGTCCATCAAGGAAACCTTGGAACAGGCCGGAACTACTGTCGAGGGACGTGACGGAGACCCCAGCTGCGTCTACTTCGACGACCCCGATGGGCACCGTATCCAGATTCTGTACCCAGGGTTCCGGGCGTTTACCAGCAATGCGGGGGAGAAGGCGGTTGTGGCTTAGGGCTTCTCTCGTTATACCGCTCGCAGGACGCGAGCGCAGCACCCTTCCTACGGTTGATCTCAGTCGGATACCCGGTAAGTATGGAGTTGGGAAGACAGTCCTTTGGCCTCGTCCAGCCATTCGACTACTGACTCGGCCAATCGCTCTCCTGCCCGGTCCTGATCGCGGCATGAGTGCCATTTGATGCCGGCTGGTTCCTTCCTAAGGACCGTTGCCCACTCAGTTGCCTTACAGAACCCCGAAGTCCGGCTGGTGTTGTTCACGTGTGGCGGGTAGAGTTGCCAGACTTGGCCGTCTGCCGCGAGACTTCCTGCGTAGTGGGGGTCGCCGCGTTCCGGCTTAGTCCATTGGAAACGGTAGGTATCCTCAATTCCTTCGACGCGGAAGCTATCGGGGAGGGATATCCTGCTGTCTGGGACAACTGGCGGGCGCTCCATACCTTCTGAGTATGCGATGACGTAGCTGCGAGCCTCACCGCGCGGCCCGCTGATACCCTGTGGCCCCTGGTGGCCTCGCGGTCCCTGCGGACCCTGCGGGCCTTGCTCGCCTTGGGGTCCGCGTGCACCTCGCGACCCTTGTTCGCCTTGCGGCCCTCGCTGGCCTTGCGGTATATCGCCGGGCGGTCCCGGTGGTCCTTGCTCACCCACCGAACCCTCCTCACCAGGGGCCCCTTGCTCTCCTTGCTGACCTTGCTCTCCAAGTAGCCCCAGCGCTCCTGGGAAACCTCGTGATCCTTGCTCGCCTAGCAACCCTCGTTCACCCTGCGATCCTCGTTCGCCCTGCATACCTGGAGAGCCTTGTAGCCCCTCCTCGCCCTGTGGGCCGACACAGGCGAGGAGGCACGTTGAAGCTAGGAGGACCAGGAGAATGGTGGCGTGGCGACGTGTTGACAAAACGGAAACCCCTTTCGGCCTGTGCTCAGATACTAAGAGTCCGCCACTTGGGCCAGCACCTTCTGTCTCCTCGTGGGCTACTTACGCAACAGCACTGGAAACCTCCACAGGCGCGAGGGTCAGTCCCAGTCATAGGCCTGGTAGATGTGGAGTTGTGACGATAGCCCTTTGGCCTCGTCCAGCCACTTAGCTACGCTCGCAGCCAAACTCTCTCTGCCTCCGTCGTCGTCTCTGCATGCTCGCCACCTACTACCTCCGCTTTCCCGATAGTAGAGTACTGCCCATCCTGTTGCTTCGCAGCGTCCCGATGTCCGGCTTGGGTTGTTGGCGTGTGGCGGATAGATCTGCCAAGTCTGGCCATCGTTCGGCAGGCTTCCAGCATAGTGGGCGTCGCCTCGTGCGGATGCAGTCCATGTGAAGAGGTAGGTATCCTCGATGCCTTCGACACGGAAGCTATCGGGAAGCGGAATCACGAAGTCCGGAACGGCTGGCCGGTACTGCACACCTTGTGAGTAGGTGATGCCGTGGCTATGGACTTCGCCCACGGGCCCTTTAATGCCCTGCGGCCCTTGCTCTCCTTCAGGGCCTCTCACGCCTTGGGCCCCTGGGTCGCCGCTAGGCCCCCGCTCCCCTTGTGGCCCCTGAGCGCCCTGCGGCCCTTGCTCTCCATGCGGACCCCGTTCACCGGCCGGTCCTTGCTCCCCTTGCAGCCCTCGCTCGCCTTGCGGCCCTCGCTCGCCTTGCGGCCCTTGTGGCCCCTGAGCGCCCTGCGGCCCTTGCTCTCCTTGTGCCCCCTGAGCGCCCTGCGGCCCTTGCTCTCCATGCGGACCCCGTTCACCGGCCGGCCCTTGCTCCCCTTGCAGCCCTCGCTCGCCTTGCGGCCCCTGAGCGCCCTGTGAACCGACACAAGCGAGCAGGAATAGTGACGCTATAAGCAATAGGAAAAGAGGGGCTATGAGGCGCATTCGCAATGTGAAACCCCCTTTGGGCACGTGGTCAGATGCTTTCACTAGTCCACAACGTGACGCTGTATCGTATTTTCCGTTTATAGGGCAGACCTCGTACCTAGTTAGCTGATGGGAAGTGGGGGAGGAGTTCGCGGGCGGCGCGCTCCATGGCTTCGATGGTGTCGGTGTGGCCTAGGCCGCCGAAGTTGAAGTAGAGGATGACTTCCTGGATGCCTGCTTCTTCGCAGTCCTTGAGGATGCGACGGCAGTTTTCGGGGTCGCCGGTGATGATGCTGCGCTCGCCTAGGTCGCTGGGGCTCATGGACTTGAGCTTAGTGGTTATGTCGACGAAGTACTGGATGTGGGGCGGGGTTTCTTCGCGGATCTGCGGTAGGGCTGGCATGATGCCGTGGAAGTACTTGAGCAGGCGCTCCTTGGTGCGTAGCGTCTCCACCTCGTCGTAGGTGACGTTGCAGAAGTAGGAGCACATGGCTTGGCTGTCGGGGTAGCCCGCCTTGGCGGCTTCCTTCTTGAACTCGGCCACAGCGGCCTGCACGCTGCCGTACATCATGGTGGCGGCGAAGGGTGCGAAGATGCAGTCGAACCCGTTGCGGGCGGCGTACATCAGGGTGGGCTGGCTAAAGCAGGCTACGTAGGTGGGCGGGAAGGGCTGCTGCACGGGTCGCGGGGTGATGGAGACTTCCGGCACTTGGTAGTGCTTGCCCTCGTGGGAGAAGCTCTCTTGGGTCCATGCCTTCTTGATGATGTCCATGCCCTCGAAGAAGGTTTCTTGGCTGGTGGTGAAGTCTGCGCCGAAGGCCTCATACTCGCGGGCGTCGTAGCCACGGCCTGCTGACAACACGGCCCGACCATTGCTGAGTACGTCCAACAGGGCGAACTCCTCGGCCACTCGCACAGGGTGGTTGAGAGGCAGCACCACGGTGCCTGGGGCCAGCTTGACCCGCTCGGTGCGGGCTGCTACATGGCACAAGAAGGCCGATGGCGAGGGCAGTACGCCGAACATACCGAAATGGTGCTCCGGCACCCACACGGAATGGAAGCCCAGCTCCTCGGCGTAGACGCATTGCTCGAGAGTGTTGCGGATGAGCTCGTTGGGGTCTTGGCGTTCGTCGCCATAGCCCGGGGGGTTGTCGGTGAGGGTGAAGTAGCCCAGCTTCATGGAATGCCTCCTATGTGGTGAAGCTGCTCATTCTGATGACCGGTGGCGTCATGACCCGTGAGGCTTGTCATGAGAGTCGGGCACCCCCATCCCAACCTTCCCCCTGACGCGGAAGGGGCTCTTGTAAGGTCCCCATCGCTAGAACTCTTCGTCGTCGCGGGCGAGGAACTGGCGCACCTGCTCGATCATGGGCTCTTTGTCGTAGATGCTGTTGAGCATGAGGGCGTTGGCGGTGGGGTCGCCGCCGAAGAAGCGTTCGTACAGGAGTTGGCGGGCACCGAAGGCGCTGAGGGCGGTGTCCCAAGCTAGGTGGAACAGTTGGGCCCGGTCTTTGGCGGAGGTGGTGTCGGTGGCTAGGTAGAGCTCCAGTTCCGGGCCAAGCTCGGTGAGGAAGTCGGCCTCGGCGGGAGCGGCCATCAGGCTGCTGGAGCCCAGCAGTTGGATGATTTCCGACATGCGTGGGTAGATGAAGCGGGAGAAGACGTTCCGCGCCACAATCAGGGGCATAATCGAGGGACGCATGACGCCGAACTCGTCCAATGAGGCGTCGGCGACACCGGTGCGCAGCATGGCCTTCATCACCTCGGTGTACATGATGACCTCGCCGAGGCGCTCCTGCACATGGGGCTGCTCGCCTGAACCTAGGGTGTCCACCATCATCGACGTCAGCCCTAGGACGAACTCCGACTTGGTGGTCTCGCGGGTCACCACCTGATGCCCGGTGTGGGCGAAGGTGCCGGTCTTCATGGAGGAGCCGTTGCAGAGCTCCACGTCGCCCAGCATGAACACCCGCTCCCACGGCACCAGCACGTCATCGAAGAAGACGATGGCGTCGATTTCCTCGAAGCGCGAGCCTAGAGGGTGGTCGAAGTGGGAGCGGCCCATGTCGTAGCTCTCGCGGCAGACGAAGCGCAGGCCGGGGGTGTCGCAGGGGATGGCGAAGGCGAAGGCGAACCGCTCGGCGTTCTTGGCTTGGTGGCGGATACGAGCGGGGTAGACGGCGATCTCGTCGGCTGTGGCCCCCAAGGTGGCGAGGACCCGCGCGCCGCTGACCACGATGCCAGCATCGGTCTCCTTCTGGACGGTCAGAGCCACCTCATCTTCGGGGTTTTCCACGATGGGGCTTTTGCGGGACCTTTGGAGGTTGATGAGGGTGTGGGTGAGAGTAAGGTCGTTCTCGCGCACGTACTCGTAGTACTTGAGGACGTTGTCCTTGAATTCAGGGCGTCCTTGGGCAAAGTAGTCGGCGGCGCCAGCCCAGCCAGCGATGTTGCAGTTGAGGAAGTCGGGGGCGCGTCCGAGCATCCCGCAGCCAGCGCGAGCCCACTTGTACAGCATCCGGCCGCGGGCCTCGAGGTCGTCCATGGTGCGGGGCACGATGAAGGAGAGGCCGACGCGGTCGCCGGTGGAGGGGGAGACGTAGGTCATCTCGTCGCGTATCTCGGGGTCGTGCTGCATGTCGTACAGCCCGCCCAAGGTCAGCACACCGTTGCTGAAGGCGGGGTGCGAGGTGACGTCCTTCACCTGCTCGCCCTGAATCCAGACGTCGCGTGGGCGGTCTCTGAGGCCTTGGATGTACTGGGCGCCTGTACGTGCTGGCATGTTTGACCCCCGGAGGGTGTGAGTGGATTGAAGTGCAGGGGTAGGGTATCACCCATAGCGGGGAGCCTCAAGCTGAGGGTGGATGTCACAATGTCACAGCGATCGTAGCTAAAAACGTGTTTTTGTAGCTGAAAAGTGTGACATCTGTGACATTGTGCTAGCTGGCCAGATAGTGTCACAGTGTGACACCCTTTTTGTATCTGAGTGCTGTCACACTTCTGTGACAATTGTGACATTTGTGACATCTGTGCTAGCTGGCCAGATAGTGTCACAGTGTGACAGGGGCAACGCCTCGCTGGAGGGGGTGTTTTTGGGCGAGCGAGGACGGTGGGTGCGTGTCCCGTCAGGACGGTGCAGCTTTGGGTTGTCGCTGAGGGGGTGATTCGACAGTGTCGGATTTCAGGGTTGGGCTGGGTCTGCATGTGTGATGCCTCCCTAGATATTCTGGGCAAAAGAAGACGCGCAGGGGTGACCTTGGGGTCGGTCCCCTGCGCGCGCTAGGGTTATGATAGAACGGATGTACGTGTGTTGTCAAGTGGGGGATGCGGTTAGGGAGACTGAGGAGACCGCGATAATGGCTGGGAGGAGGTAGGGAAACAGTTGGTATCGGGACAGGCGCTCTACTTCGGCGCAGGCATCGAACCAACGATCGAAGCTCAAAATGCGATCGCGCCTACCTTCCGCATGACGGCCACGTGGAGGGCGTCGCGCGCCGACAATCCGCGCACATCTTCAACCAAAGGGTTCTGTTGCATTTTGCTGGGTAGTCACAATTGCCCCCGCTTAGGATTGTGAGGCAACAACGGGAACAGATCGTCCACGTCACTGGCTTTCAGTGTTCGAAGGGCGTCCAACAAGGCACGTTTGGCCGAAGGCGCACTCTCGGTCAGGGCCTTGACCATCAATTGAGCAGTGCATGTAGGATGGCAAGCGCCGCTCTCACTATGACCACCGAGGTATGCAGCGGGGTGGGGGTGATTCCTGTCCGCAAACGGTTCCTCGTGGTCCCACACCATCTCCATCAGGTCATGCTTATCTTTGACCGGCACAACCACTACCTCGATGCCCCGGGCCGCCAAGGTGTCCAGCTTAGATTGCTTCTTACTGTCGGGGGGGCTCGTCACCACAACCTCAATAAGACGGATAGGGCGATTGTCCGCGCTATAGAGAGCAATATCGGGTATCACCCCCCCGATATGTGTTAGGTCATCGGGAAAGTCGATGCGAGCGACACCACCCCCGCACAAGTCGCCAGACCATCCATCGGCGGTACGTACACGCAACACTCGCGGCTCTCGGCGAAGGCGTTCCGGCCCACGGCTGCCATTAGGGTTTCGGCCATTCTCAAAGAGGCTGCGCCTTAGCTCGTCCCAAAGCAGGGCAACGGCCCGCTCATGGAGCCACGATATAGGGCTTGCCTGCGTTCCAACGTTGCGGTATAGGTTATTGGTCATTCTTACCTCCCCCTGCAACAAAAATTAAAAGGCTCTCCGAGAAGGGCACGTCTACCCGGCAAAATGCAACAGAACCAACCAAAGTCCTCGCGGTGCGGATATCGCCAACATCGAAGGGCACCACTTAGTCTACGATCGAATCCAGAGCTCGGAAAGCGGTGTCGATGGCCTCCCAACGTTGAATTGCGGTGTATCGGTGAAGGATTTTCTGGTAGACCTCTACACTGGTCACCAGTACCTCTTGCTGCTGGGCTAGCTGCCGAACTAATTCGAGGGCTCGGTCCCTGTTAGGGTGAGGGCTTCCCACCATATACATCGGGACGTTCGAGTCCATGAAGATCACAGAGGCTTGAGGCCTGCTTCGATCTCAGCGAGCATGTCTTCGATGTCGCCTGATGGGAAGCTGTGCTTGGCAGCTTTTGCGATGCCTCGGAGCTTCGACTGGACCGTATGAGCCTGCTCATTCTTCGCCCTGAGGAGGGCTTGTCGCGCCCACTCGTCAAAGGACTGGCCACGCCTGCCAGCAATGGCCTTGAGGTCTGCGTATTCATTTTCGGTCAAGGGGACGCGGACATGCGTATCCATAGTCTATGGTAGAGAGTGCGCTGATGGGAGTCAAAGTCGGGTTGGACTCCTCATAGAACTGATGGGCGGGTTTGGCGTTCGAGGGCATAGAGGAGATGAAGTGACGGACGTTTTACGTGGAAGTGACTTGCGGAGTGGGTGTGGGCCGTGGGTTCCCGCCTTCGCGGGAATGACGGGGGAGGGCGATTGCTGGAATGGGTGGTCGGTTGGCATGGTCGGAGACGGGCGGCGAGCGGGTTGGCTTATGGAGTGCTTCTCGCGGAGGGTGTCCTCTGGATTCCGGCCTGCGCCGGAATGACGGGGTTGTGCGAGGGTATGCCTATGTAGACTACTTGAGGAGGATACGTTCTTCGACTGCGTGAGAGGCCGCTACCCATGTGTGCCTTACCACTTCGCTAGGCGTACGGGGAGACCGGTACGTGGGTCCGCGGTCCATAGCCCGGTTGACACATCCCTGCTTGGCTTTAGAATCGGGGGGCACTGTTGGGGACGGACTCTTCTTTTGGGGAGGGAGCTATGCCACTGGCACCTGATCGTTATGATTACAGTCCGATTATTGATCGGCCGGCTATCAAGTGGCCCAATGGGGCCCGGGTGGCTTTTTGGATTGCTCCGAATGTGGAGCATTATGAGTATCTGCCGGAGTTTGATGGGTTGCGGGACCCTTGGCCTCGGGTGCCGTATCCGGATGTGCAGCAGTATGCGTTCCGGGACTACGGGAACCGGGTGGGGTTCTGGCGGATGCTGGAGCCATTGGACAAGTACGGCATCAAGTGTTGCGTGTCGCTGAACCTGGCGGTGCTTGAGCACTACCCGGAGGTCAAGCAGGCGATGGTGGACCGGGACTGGGACTTCATGAGCCACGGCATTTACAACACCCGCTACCTCAACACCCTTTCGGAGGAGCAGGAGCGGGAGTTCTACCGTGATTGCATCGCTACCCTGAAGCGGGAGACGGGGAAGGACCTCAAGGGCATGCTGGGGCCAGCCCTCTCCAACAGCGACCGGACTCCCGATCTGATGGCCGAGGCGGGGCTGATTTACCACACAGACTGGAATCACGACGACCAGCCTGTACCCATTCGGGTGAACTCCGGCAAGCTGATTTCGGTACCCTACTCGGTGGAGCTAAACGACTCAGGGATGTTCACCCGCACCCCCAACGAGGGCGATTACTTTGCCCAGATATGCAAGGACCAGTTTGACCGGCTGTACCAAGAGGGGGCCGAGAGCGGGCGGGTGATGTGCATCGCGCTGCACCCATTCCTGATTGGGCAGCCCCACCGGGTGAAGTACCTTGAGGATATTCTGGCCTACATCATGGGTCACGACGGCGTGTGGCAGACGACTGCTGATGAGATCGCGGAGTACTACATCGCGAACTACTATGACGCGGCTGTGGCTGACGGCAAGCGTACAAGCCAGTAGGGAATAAGAGGACACGAGAACAAGGCCTACAACTCGGTTGACCTTGGGTCGTGATTTGGCATGGAGTCCGGGCCCCCGTATCGAGTACGGGGCAGGCGTGGGTTCCCGCCTCCGCGGGAATGACGGGGTAGCCCGAGTGCTGAGGGCTAGGGTGTTTCTCATGGCGGTGATCAATGGAGCTAAGGGCACGGAGCTAAGGGCACGGAGGTGATGATATGGTAGCTCAGCGACGATTCGGGATGGACCACGAGCATTATGACTGGTCGCCCATCATCAATCGCCCGCCTCTGCGCTGGCCGGATAATGCGCGGGTGGCCGTTTGCGCCATTGTGAACTTGGACCACTTCGACTGGGATGCGCCGGAGGGCAGCTTTGCCCTGCCCAACCTGCCAGGAGGCATCGGGCCACGGCCCTTCCCCCGGTTCGACACCTACGGCCACCGCGATTACGGGCACCGGGTGGGCATCTTCCGCGTCTTGGACACCTTGGAGAAGTATGGCATCAAGGCCACGATTGCCATGGACCAAATGACGGCAGAGAACTACCCCTACCTAGTGCGCCACTGCCAGGAACGTGGTTGCGAGATCATCGGTCACGGCGTGGCCATCACTCGCATGATTACCAGCCGCATGTCGGAGGAAGAAGAGCGGGAGTATATCCTAGCGGCGGTCTCGTCCTTGGAGCGGGTCACGGGAAGCGCACCTGCTGGCTGGCTAAGCCCGGAGTACGGCGAGTCGCCGCGCACGCCACAACTGCTGGCGGCGGCGGGTATCCAGTATCTGTGCGACTGGACCAACGACGAACAGCCCTATCCCATGAAGGCTCCCCAAGGCAGCCTCCACGCCTTGCCCATGATGGTGGACTTGGACGATCAAGTGTGCCTAAGCCAGCGCTTGATACCCGTCACCCGCTACGGCGAGCTCCTGAAAGAGAGCTTCGACCGCCTCTATCAGGACGGGGCCGAGACGGGGCGGGTGATGACCCTGAACCTGCACCCTTGGCTCATTGGGCAACCCTTCCGGATCAAGTACTTGGATGAGGCCTTGGCCCACATGACGACCCGGCAGGGCGTGTGGTGCGCCACAGGCCGGGAAATCGTCGACTGGTACCGCAGTCAGGCCGCCTCCTGAGACAGGCAGGGGTCTAACCAGAGCGTCCAATCTGCGCTGTATACTGGGCGGTGTATACCGGATGGGAACGACCAGTAAGGTGGCTCCATGGTTCGCGCACTAGGATATCCGCTAGCACAACAGTTGATGCAGGCCCTGCAGGACCGGGGGTATCGAGATACCGCCCCACGCCGGGCACTGGTGCATGTCATAGCAGGCAAGGACCGCCACTTCGCCGCCGAGGATTTGCGGCACGAGTTGCCCCACTTGGGGCGGGCCACTATCTACCGCTCTCTGAAGATTCTGGTGGAAGCTGGCGCTGTGTGCCGTGTGCTGCTGGAGGACGGAAACCTTCACTACCAACTGAGCCACCGCGGGCACCATCATCACCTTCTGTGTGTGGAGTGCGGCGCGTCTCAGGACTTGGTGGGCTGCGACGTCGAGGGGATGCTGAAGCAGGCAGCGGCCACCCACAACTTCCAGCTCAATGGACATTGGTTGGAGGTTTACGGCCGCTGCGAGTCCTGCGTGGCCAAGGAGTAGTGCCTTTCTTCGTCCCGACCTCCCGCGCCGGATCTTGCCGACAACCTACACCCCCATCCCAACCTTCCCCCTGAGGGGGAAGGGACTCTTGTACACCCTAGCCAAGGGCTGTGCAAAGGTTTCCTTTAGCGAGGAATTCATTGACACACTAGTGTCCTACTGGGGGTTGCGGCGTGCCCGCTTGCCCAAGGCTATGAGGAACATGACGCTCTTGCCCGCGGCGTGGGGCGAGAAGAAGTTGGTCACGTCGTCGTCGAAGAAGGTCAGCCCGCTGGCGCCGACGCGCTGGGCGTATGCACCTAGGTAGCATTTCCCTGCCGTGATGCTGGCCTCGATTTGGGCGGCGCGATAGCCTCGGTTGCCCATGCGCTCCAGCACCGGGTCGAGATTCGTCATGAAGAAGATGTTGGCGCTGGCATCGGCAGGAAGGTCTTGGTTCAACCCGAGGTAGCCCGACTCGTTGCGGAAGTCCCCCTCTTTCAACTGTTCCAAGGCCTGCAAGCCGCGGTGATAGACGTAGGCCCCGGGGGGCAGCCCGTCCACGTCGTGCACCGTCAGGTAGAGGTCGCACAGGTGGGTCTGATCGGGCTGGAGGAAGTCTGCCTGCACACCAGTGCAAGCCGCCCTCAGCAGGCCCGAAAGCTGGTCGAAGCCAATGGGCTCCCTTGAGAACTTGCGCGTCGACCCCCGACGCTGGATGACACCCTCAATCGGCTCTTCGGGGAGGCTTTCCGGGGGGAGCAATGGGTACAGTGGTCCAGAAGGGTCGGGGGCGGCGCCTAGATCGATAACGCCCCGACTGCGCGACACGTCTTCCGACGATTCCAGCACCGAAGCGGCGTGTGCCGCCCGTATCATCGGGTAGTCCACTTCACGTCGAGACAGGGTCTGCGTCGAAAGGCCTAGGGGTGGGGTATCGGGCGCACCCGCAATGGTCACGGCCTCACCCCTGCCTACGGGTGCCAAAGCGATGGTGACCTCCTTGTCCGTGTCTAGGTCCAGCAGGCGATTAAGCGGCTCATCGGCAAAGCTCATCACAAGTCGCGCGGGCAGGCGGTGGGCGGCTGCTACCGACTGAAAGTTGGCGAGGATGGTGCCGCCGTCCCAGTAGGTATGGCGGTAGGCCCTGCTCTGGTACTTCCAAGAGTTGCGCCAATAGGTGCAGGTGAACACCACTACTGCTGGAGCGTGGGCGACGCTCTCCTCTCTCGCCGCGGCCTCGACCAAGAGGGGGCGGTAGTCGCCGGAGCGCAACTTGGTCAGCGCAGAGTCGTGGGGGCCGTAGTGATAGACGCCTGCGGGCAGGTCGGCTAGGTCGCCACACACTAGGTAGAGGTCTATGTGGTACAGGGCGCCGGTGCAGGCGGCGGCCCGGAAGTATAGCTCGCCACCGCCGTAGTCCCGCTTTCGGGTGATGCCTGCTGAGTAGTGCAGCAGGGTCGTCAGCGAGGCCAGCCCGGGCGTGGAGTCGCCAGCCACTGGATCGCCCGCCGCTGCGATGGCCTCCAAACTAGGCATACTCGATCCCGGAATATCCTTCGGCAGCGGGATGGAGTCCGCTCCCTCGTATATCTTGAAAGGCAGGGGCTGGGTCGTCCAGTCCAGAAAGTGGGCCCCTGTGCGCACACTCTCGAAGGAGTGCTTGGTGGTGTCATGGTAAGTCCGGGCTAGGGAGGTGTCCCAGTTGCTCATACGCTCGTTCCTTTCGATGGACGCCGAATCTTCAGCGTAAAGGGCGATGAGATTCTACCACTTGGGCACTTGGGCCGGACTTCCGACGTAGGGCGGGTTGTGCTACAGTGGCCCCGAAACTCAACCTGACTACGATCTAGAAACAGGAGGCGAATCATGGCCGATTGGGACAACTTCCTCACCGAGCGCGACAAGCAGGTGTTCGCAGCTGCCGGTTACGGCAAGCGCCAGGGCTACGGCAAGAATCCCGCTGTGATCGTAGTAGACGTCAACTACAACTTCGTCGGGGATGAGCCCGAGCCGATACTGGACTCTATCAAGAAGTACCGCAACAGCTGTGGCGAAGAAGGCTGGCAGGGGGTCTACCACACCCAAAGGCTGCTGGAAGCCGCCCGCGAGAAGGGCGTGCCCGTCTTCTACAGCTCGGCCCCACCGCGCCAGACCTCCCTGAATGTCGGCCGCTGGGCTGGCAAGAATTCGCGGAACGACGAGGACTTCACCAACCAAGGCAACGACGGCAACGAGATAGTCCGGGAGATCGCGCCCCAGCCCGGCGACATCGTAATCCTGAAAGACAAGCCGAGCGTCTTCTTCGGCACGCCTCTAGCCAGCTACCTGACGGAGCTGCAGGTAGACACGCTGATCGTGACGGGCACCACCACCAGCGGTTGCGTACGGGCCACTGTCGTTGATGCCTTCTCCTACAACTACAAGGTGGCCATCGTAGAGGAGTGCACCTTCGATCGGGGACAGGCCTCGCACGAAATCAACCTGTTTGACATGCAGGCGAAGTACGCCGACGTAGTGTCGTTGGAAGACGCCGTCGGCTACATAGCCAGCCTGCCCGAGAAGACGTCCTAAGGCACGAGGGCGTAGAAGCTACCATACAGATTATTCGCGACGACGTAGAAGGGGCAGGCCTTGTGCCTGCCCCTGTTTTGTTCTCCTTGTAAGACTGCATCTGTGACCTCAGCAAGCAATGGCAGCAGAAGGGGCGTGATGTTTTCGGCCGCGCGGCCCACAGGTTTCTTCCATCTGGGCAACTACATCGGAGCCTTGTAGCAACTACTAATCCTGCAGGCTGCGGAAAAAGGAATCGGCGAGGTAGGATGGAACCACCAAGGGTGTGGGGGCCATGCGCGGGAGACGTGACTCTCGGGGTACGATGCTGGCCTTCGTGGACATGGAGGAACGAATCCCAAAGAACCATCCCCTTAGGGCCATCAAAGCCGTAGCGGACGAAAGCCCTGGCGCGACTGTCTGGGGAGTTCGACCGGATGTACTCGGAGGTGGGCCGGGCGACAACCCGACCTACATTTTCAACGAGCCCCGCGTCGGCCACCGCATGGAGAAGAGCCAGACGCTGGGAGAAGTGACACTTTGACGATCGGGGCGTTGAACGAGCAGCGGCTTCCAAATCGGCTGCTTCTGCTGCCGTAGTAGGGACCTCCAAGTCACGCCACGCGTTAACGATGGGCGTTCACTTTGCGGCGCATATCCAGCGCCGGTTCACAGATCCAACACGAAAACTTTCGATTTTATCCGGTTTGGTGGCCTGTTTTAACGGTAGACAGTACCATGTGGCTGGGCCTGTATCTAGACTCCGGCAACTCGGTTGTCCTTTATTTGCATCCAGTGGGTAGAGTGGATAGGATATTAGTTTGCGCCGAATAAAATGCTATTTGCATCCAACATCAGCAAAGCCTACTCAACCAGGACTCTGTTCAGTGGCCTTACGCTAAACATGGTCGCTGGGGACCGTATTGCGCTGATAGGCCCCAACGGCTCCGGCAAGACTACGCTGATGGACATTCTGGTAGGCGACACCGCTCCAGAAACAGGGAGCATCACCAAGCAGCGCAACGTCACTATGGGCTATCTCAAGCAGGAGGCTGCGGCGTTTACCGGCAAGCCTCTGCTCCAAGAGGTGCTGGACGCTAGGTCAGAGGTGAATGCCCTCACGGACCAGGTAACCGCCACGCAAGAAGCCCTTTCAGCGGAGAGCGACCCTGTGAAACAGGGAGATCTGCTGCAACGCCTCAGCCAGCTCGACATGGAGTTGGAGGCCTCTGGCGGAGGCGACAGAGATTATGAAGCCAAGGCGATTCTCTCAGGCCTTGGCTTTAAGCAGGGCGACTTTCTGCGGCCCATGGGTGAATTCAGCGGTGGCTGGGTTATGCGGGCGGGTCTTGCGAGGATGTTGTTCAGGAAGCCCGACCTATTGCTCTTGGACGAGCCCACCAACCACCTGGACCTTGATGCCAACCTCTGGTTTGAGAAGTACCTGAGCGCTTTTCAGGGCGGAGTGCTCGTCACATCTCATGATCGCGCTTTTCTGAACCAAGTGGCAACGCAAGTTCTTGCCATTGAACCGGACGAGGTGGCCCTCCTGAGGGGCAACTATGATGATTACCTCGTTGCTCGCGAGCGGTCCCTGCAGGTCAAGCGGGCGGCGGCAGCTAGGCAGGAGCGCGAGATCCAGAAGCAGATGCGCTTTGTGGAGCGTTTCCGTTCCAAGGCACGAAAGGCCAGCCAAGTACAAAGCCGCTTGAAACAACTTGAAAAAGTGCAGACTATCGAGTTGCCCCGGGCGACCAAGAAAATCCACTACTCCTTCCCGGAGCCGCCGCGCAGCGGTTCTGAAGTCTTGTCGCTGACCAACATAAGCAAGAGCTATGGCGACAACGTGGTCTACCGCCGCATGAACCTGACGCTTTCCCGCGGTGACCGTGTTGCCCTCGTCGGGCCTAACGGCGCCGGCAAGACTACTATGTTGAAGATACTGGCCGGCGTGATTTCCTTTGATGAGGGAGAACGAAAGACAGGCCACAATGTTGTGACGGCCTATTACGCACAGCATGTGCTTGAACTCCTCAACCCGGACAATACGCTTATCGAGGAGTTGCAACAGGCAGCGCCGAGCGAGTCGGAGCAGAACTTGCGTACCACGCTCGGTGGCTTCCTGTTCAGCGGAGACGATGTCCGCAAGCCAATATCCGTTCTGTCGGGCGGAGAAAAAGCACGGGCGGCTCTAGCCAAGCTGCTCTTCCAGCCTAGCAACCTGCTCCTGATGGATGAGCCGACCAACCACCTTGACATTGATTCGAGGGAAATACTTGCGGACGCCCTTGGCGACTATCATGGCACTATTTGTTTCATAACCCACGACCGGACTCTCATGAGGCAGGTTGCCAACAAGATCGTTGAGATAGACGGCGGCCAGCCCACTGTTTTCCCCGGCGACTACGATAGCTATCTGTACCGGAAGCAGGCTGAGGCCCACAAGAAGCAGGCCGAAGCCAACAAAAAGAGTGTCAATTCAACAGCCAACGGAACGGCTGGTGGCGCTTCAGGACAAGCCCCGATTGGAAGGCGCTCGGGACGGCCAGTGAGCGACGGCGAGCTGCAGCGGCGGTCGCTTAGCAGAGAGGCCCGGGGGCTGGCGACGCGGATACAGGAGATAAACACTTCGCTGGCTGACAACGAGACACGCATGGCGAAGTTGGAGGTTATGTTCTCCAAGCCTGAGCAGTTTGAGGGGCCGACTCAGATTGCGGCCTCGGGAGAGCAGTACCGTGTGCTCAAAGAGGAAACACAATCGCTCTGGGACGAATGGGAGAGGTTGTCGATGGAGGCGGAACACATCGACACCAAGCTGACTGAACTGAACCCCGGTTAGCCAGGCAATCGCGGTTGCGCTTGCGTTTGGTGTACCAGCAACGAATGGGTAGCCCGTGTAAGGATAGTTCGCGCAATGTGTTCATGATGTGCTTGGAAGCGAGCATCGGAACCATCGGACCAACTTACAAAACTATGAATCCGGCCGTCGTTGTTCTGTTCTCCTTGTCTGCCTTGCTGGCTGCATGGTATTGCTGCATTGGCGGACGTCCGTGGGTCGGTGGGAGGAGTAGTAATGCAGGTAAGGAGCGAGGCGGACGGCCATAGTGGAGGGCAGCACCGCTCGTAGCACAACATGACCGCATCGGCCCGATTGCCATTCCTGAACAAGTCAGCCGTAATCACGATCCGACCAACCTATCGCCTCACTGCAGTGAGCAGTCTTCCACTACGATGTCAACAATACCGTCGTCGGTAACCCGGCCAATCACACTGGTATTCTGCCCAACTTGCAATGCCAGAACCGCCGCTTTCGAGGCATCGGACTGTCTTATCTTGGAGACGATATGGACAAACATGTCCTCACTGAGCAGTTTGACATCGTAGTAGCTACCTGCTTCTTCTATCAGGGCTACCTCCCCGGAAATCACTGCCTGTTTGCCTAAGTATCGTTTATTCCATGCGACCTCGTTAGAGTCTTTCTCACTGCTCAGCTCCTCGGCCGTCACTAGGATGGGACCACCTTCGCCTGCAGTAGAAGGAGCCGAGATATGCGCTATGGCAGGTTCCGCGGCAGAGTCGGGAGCAGGCAAAGCCACAACCTATCCGTCAAGTGAGATCGAGCAGTCCTTTACCACTATGTCAACTATGCCATCGTCCGTAACCCGTCACAAAATAGTTACCTGTTGAGTCGCACGGCCGTTACTGTTACTGGGGTCGGCGTCGGGGCAGGTCGAGGTGAAGTTCCGAAAGCGGGGCTCTCGTTATCGCTGGCAACGGTGGGTTCGTCGTCTTCTCCGCCACCTGTGACGACGGCTCATACGATGACGAGAACAATCAAACCGCCAAGTATAATGCCACCCCACTTCACTATTCTCAGTAGTCCACCTCTCCGAGGGCGCGGGCTGGGAGGCACTCGGCCCCCCTGCAACGACTCCCCACATTGGATGCAGAAATGCGCAGTACTGTCATTCTGGCTACCACATTTCGAGCAATACATTCGGTTACCTCGTCAAAGGTTGAGCCACTTGAGATTCGATCAGGATGGACCGAATAGCTTACCCGTCGCCGGCTACCGCCACTTGGTCGGGCGACAGTGCTTGGCCCACGCCAATCATGCTGTCGCGGGTGACCAGTTGGGCAAGCTCCTCCTCGGCCATGTCCTCGGTGCCCATGGGGCGTTGTGGCAGCACCAAGTAGCGAACTTCGGCAGTGGAGTCCCATACGCGGATGTCCTGGTTGTCGGGCACGTTCATGCCCATGTCCCTTAGGCAGGTCCGAGGGTCGTCGACTATCCACGAGCGGTACGTTTCGTCTTTGTACCAGTCGGGAGGATACCCGAGGAGGGGTATAGGATAGCAGGAGCAGAGGGTGCAGACCACGGCGTTGTGGACCGCGTCGGTGTTCTCCACCACCTTCAGCAGACGGAACCGTTGCAGGACAATGCCCATCTCCCCCATCACCAAGTTGGCGTCTTGAAGGAGTCGCTGCTTGAAGTCGGCGTCGGCCCAAGCCCGGGCGACCACCTTGGCCCCCACCATGGGTGTGGTGTCTTCCATCTCCTTGAGCACATTCAGCAGGTCCTGCGAACTGATGAGGCCCTTGTCGATGAGGAGGTTTGAGAGAGCGATGATCCGCTTCTCGTAGTAGGTAAGCTCGTGTTCCTCAGTATCGACATGAGGATGATCGTGCTCGTGGTCATGGTCATGTTGGGCCACTAGCTGCCTCCACATTGTGAGTTTGGGGAGAAGTATACCGCGCACCGCCGCATCCTCGGAAGTATGGCAGTGCTGGGACACTGGCCCCACTGTGCCGACGGTGAACAGCCCCTTCAAACACGCAGGGCTGTGCCGTATAATCTAGAGGCTTTGGGTGGGACAAGGCTGTTAAACAAGGCCCGGAAGTCCAGCCATAGTCCTTCTTTAGACAGTTTTTGGAGGAAAGACCATGCCGGAGGAGTTCGTCAAGGTGGCCTCGGTTGGGGACGTCGCACCTGGCAAGTGCAAACCAGTGCGTGTTGGGGACGAAGAGATTTTGCTGGCCAACGTTAACGGCAGCATCCACGCAATCAGCGATATCTGCAGCCACGCCTACGCTGCACTGTCCGAGGGTGACTTCAGCGGCGAAGAGGTGGAGTGTCCCCTGCACGGCTCGGCCTTCAACGTGCTGACCGGCGAGTGCATGAACCCTCCCGCCAACGAGAAGGTGCCTGTGTACCCGGTACGCATAGAGGGTGACGACATACTGGTGGGGCCGGCTTAGATAAGCAGGCCCGTTCGCGGAGCGAGGGGCACCCCTTCAGCCAAGAATGGTAATGGCTACGAGGCCGCCAATCATGGCGGCGGTCAGAGTGGCCCCAGCGGTAACGCTCACTACTATGACGCGATCGATTCGCTGGTTGATTTGATTTTGCCCCTCAACAAGTTGCCTCTGGAGCTCGCGTTGACCCTCAATGAGTTGCCGTTGGCCCTCTATCAGGGCTGCGACGGCGCCCTCCAATCGGCCAACGGACCCTTCGAGGCGGCTGACTGAGCCTTGCAACTCGGTGATGACGCCCCAGAGGGCAACCGTGTCGCTTTGAGGAGCCGTCTCGGGTGCAGTTGTCATATTGAAGCCAATCTACCACACGGACAGCTACCACCGTCCATGAGTAAATGTCATGGCATCAGACCCCGTGCAGCCTGTCCAGCAGAGGGTCGCTAACCCCTGCCTCTTCGAAGCCCTTGGCCCTTAGCTGGCAACTGTCGCAGCGGCCACAGGGAACATCGCCACCCTCGTAGCAGCTCCATGTGAGATGCAGTGGGGCACTCAGTTCCAGCGCCCAGTGGATGATGTCCCGCTTGGACATGTGGATGATGGGGGTATGGACCTCCATGACCACGCCGTACTGGTTCCACAGTTTGCTGCCTTCCAGCAGCGTGCGCTGGGCCTCAGCGTAGAACTGGGGTCGGCAGTCAGGGTAGCCGGAGTAGTCGATGGCGTTGGGGGCGATGTAGATGTGCGCTTCCACGTCGGCAGGGTCGCGCCCCTCCATCTCAATCGCCTTCAGGGCTTCGCTCTCCAAGTAAGCCCCAGCTAGGGTGAGGAAGAGGGTGTTGCGCAGGGGGACGTAGGTGATGGGTATGGAGGCACCCATCTCGCGGGTCGACCGGTCCTTGGGAGTGGGGAACATGTCGGGGTTGGTGAGGGCTGAGTACCAAGCCACGTCTCGCAGGAACGAGATGTCCACCAGCACTTGGTTGAGTCTCAGGTTCGCGGCTACCTCTTCAGCACAACGCGTCTCCTTGCTGTGGGTCTGCCCATACAGAAAGGTGAGGGCGGTGAGTTGGTCGACGTGCTGGCGCGCGTAGGCGCTGACGGTGGTGGAGTCGAGGCCTCCCGACAGCAGGGTTACGCCGTAGCTGGGCATAGTTTTTGCGTCAGGCCACTGGTGTGGGATATTCGACGCTGACTGACGTGTGGATGCCTCCCGCGCGTCTTGTAGTCCAAATCCACCCTCATACGATTGGGCTGGCAGGCCTGCACCAAGTCGTTGAGGATACGGTTGGCGGCGTGTTCCTGCACTATGCCCACATCGCGGTAGGAAAGCAGGTAATACTTCAGCGACTTTAGTTCGATGCACCTGAGGTGCGGAGTGTAGGTGATGGTCAGGGTGCCGTAGTCAGGCAGGCCGGTCCAAGGACAAAGGGCAGTGAACTCCTCGGTGTCGATGGAAACTTGCACCGGCTGATCGGGGTAGTCGTAGTCGAAGGACAGCAGGCAGGCGGCCTCGATTTGGGACTCGTCCCGAGTCTCGAGACGGTGGTCCAAGCTGACATACGCCTGCTGAAGTTCGTCGATCGTGCCCATTGCGTCGTTCCCTTTTTTCGAACCTGGGCCCTGGCCTAGATGGCGTCCTCGGCGCGCATTTCGCCGAGGGTACGCTCGAAGGACTCGAGGGTGCGGTCGATTTGCTCCTCGGTGTGAACTCCCGACACCAGCAAGGCGCTGCGGCCCATTATGTCGACCCCGTTGTTCTGCAGAGAGCGCTTCAATGCCGTCACCTTAGGGGCAGCGATAGCCTGTTTGATTTGCGAGTGGGGCATGGTGCAGATGACACGGTCGCAATCGCAGTCGTCCATCACCAGTTGCACGATGGAGGCGATACCGTGGGCATGTCCGGCCACTTCATTCTTCGACAGAATGGCGTTCATCCCAGTCTTCAGACGGTCGGCCATAGCGTTAGCATTCTGGTGGATGTTGCCTTGGGCCAGCAACTCCAGGCAAGTGTACCCTGCGGCAGCCGACAGAGGGTTGGCGTTGAAGGTGCCGGGGTGGTACACGCGGTTGGCGCTATCGTGGGCCGCATCGCCGGTGAAGGCCATCATGTCGACGATATCGGCGCGGCCTGCGACGGCCCCGCCGGGCAGCCCGCCTGCGGCAACCTTGGCCAGCGTGGTCAGGTCGGGACGGACTCCATGAAGAGTCTGCACGCCTCCCGGCGCAATGCGGAAGCCGGTAACCACCTCGTCCATGATCAGCAGGACGCCATGCTTGGCGGTCATTTCCCGCAGGCCCAACAGGTAGTCGGGCAGATCAAGGGGGAGTTGGCCGAAGTGGGCACCAGTGGGTTCCAGCACCAGCCCGGCGATGTCGTCGTCGGATTCCAAGGCCCGTTGCACAGCCCCCAAGTCGCCTGCGGGGATTATGATCATTGACTCCCATACGCTGGCGGGGATGCCGGGAGCACCCCGGTCGGAGCCGGCCATGGCGTAGTCGTGCCAGCCGTGGAAGTGGTCTTGCAGCTTGATGATTTTGGTCTTGCCGGTAAAGGCGCGGGCCAGCCGGAAGGCCATGAGCGTGGCCTCGGTGCCTGAGCTGTGGAAGCGCATCTTCTCCACGTAGGGCATCAGGGCCTTGATAGCGTCGGCCCAGCGGACCTCCTGTTCGGTATTGGCCCCTAGATGAGTACCCTTCGTCATCTGTTCACTGACGGCAGCGACGACCGCCGGATGAGAGTGGCCCAGCAACAGGGCACCGTGTCCCATCACGTAGTCGACATACTCATTGCCGTCCACGTCCCACTTGAGGGCGCCTTGGCCGTGGGTGACATACAGGGGGAAGGGAGACGCAAACCGATTGTCGTGGGTCACTCCTGACGGGAATTGACCCAGCGCTTCCTGGTACTTTTGTGCTGAACCTTGATGCTTGTCCATGTACTCTTGCAGGATAGTCATGGCCTCTTCCTTTCCCGTTGAAGCGTCGCCCACTCGCAGGCTTGCCTTGGTAGGAGCCTGCCGAGACGGCACAATCATAAGTGAAGCGGCCAGCAGTAACAAGCTACGGGGGTAGTGTTGACCGGAGGGCCAACCTGGGTTTTGGTATAATCCGCCTAGAAATGCCCCGTCCGTATTGGGGCTAGGAGGCGCCAGATGCAGGTTATCCTGACTTCCCCACGCGGTTTCTGTGCCGGTGTAGTACGCGCCGTCGAGGTGGTGGACCTCTGCCTGAAGAGGTTCGGCGCTCCGGTTTATGTAAAGCACCAGATCGTCCACAACCCCTACGTGGTTGCGTCCCTGGAGCGCAAGGGGGCCGTAACGGTGGAGGAGGTCAACGAGATTCCGGAGGGATCGGTGGTTGTCTTCTCTGCCCACGGGTCGCCCCCGGAGGACTTCCGGCAGGCGGAGGAGCGGGGCCTCACCGTCATCGACGCCACCTGCCCATTGGTAACGCGGGTGCATAACGAGGCTGCCAAGTACGACCGCGACGGGCGACGTATCCTGCTGGTAGGCCACCGCGACCATCAGGAGGTGCGGGGCACTATGGGCCAAGCTAGCATGGCCCTTGTAGATAACCGCGAGAAGATCGACCTGCCCGACTGGGACCCCGAAACGCCTGTGGCCGTGCTGACCCAGACCACTCTCTCAGTCGACGACACCGAGGACGCGGTGGCCGACATACAGCGGCGCTTCGCCAACGTGCTCATCCGGAACGACATCTGCTACGCCACCACGAACCGCCAAGTGGCAGTGAAAGCCCTAGCGGAGAAGGTGGACGTGGTGCTGGTCATAGGTGCGGAAAACAGCTCCAACTGCAACCGGCTTCGGGAGGTGGCCGCAGCGCAGGGCGTACCCGCCTACCTGATAAATGGCCCCGAGGAACTCGACCTAGAGCGGGTGCGGCAGTTCTCTCGCGTGGGTATTACATCGGGGGCGTCCACACCGGAAGTGCTGGTAGATGCCGTGATCGAGAAGCTGGAGCCTGACGATGTGTCCAGCTTGTCGGAGATCGACGAGAACGTGACCTTCGTGCTCCCCAAAGAGCTGCGGTAGGCTCGCTAGACTGGGGCGGGGCGGGGCGGAGCTAGGGCGCGTCCTCTCCCGACAGGTACAGGGAGAGGTAGGCAGGCAGCAGGGCAAAGCCACAGGGGTTGATGGTCGCCAGCATTCCCCCCGCCAAGGCGTAGAAGGGTATGGAATTCGTGAGACTGGTGGCCTCATTGGTGGCGGTTCCCAGTGTCCCTTCCACGATGTTGTTCAGGAACCCCACGTGCAACACCTCCGGCCCCAAGCCCCCAATGCTGATCCAGTAGTAAACGATGAACAGGCCTGCGAACGTTACCAGCACTGGGCTGACCCGTTCCACGATCGGCATTACGGCCCGCACCTTGCGCACCACCGCACCCTTGAAGACTGCCATGGCTAGGGTCAGGGCGGTGAGCACGAGACCCATTCCCAGCGAGTAAGCCAAAAACTGGCCCAGCCCGCTGAAGTAGTTGCCGGACGTAAGGCTTACACCCACTGCTAGGAAGAAGATGGGGAAGGTGCAACTCAGGGATACTAGCGCGTAAGCAATGCCAAACATGAAGAACGAGACGATCTTGTTCTTACCCGACAGGTTGATGCGGGCGGACATCCGCTGCGCCATCCCCACGTAGAGCTTGCCCCGGCCCACCAGTAGCCACAAACCCAACAGGGTGAGAAGCACTCCGATGACCAACCCAATCCAAGGGATAACCCGATCCAACAACTGGGCGCCTGCGGTAACCGCGAGTCCGATCACGCCAAACAGCAGCACAAACCCAGCAGTCACCGCCAAAGAGATGATCAAGGCGCGCACCAGCCGTGTGATGGTGTCGGAGGTGGTTGTCGATGCCTGCTGTGTTCTCGCCATAGTTCAATTATAGCAGGTGGGATTGGGGTGGCTTTAGCTACGGTCTCCCCATGACATCGCGTCATTGACCACTTAACTCGTTGGAGACCCATAATCCCGTATTCCCCATTTGGCTCAAACAAGTGATCTTGCCGAGGTGCTAGTAACCAGGGAAATGCTGGCCGGGATACTAGAACGGATCAGCCGGCTTCGGCTGGCACCTGGCTAGCCTGCTTTGAGAGCACAGGTATTTCGGACAGTTATGGGGTCGTCCGGGGTAAATAGACCACCCCGAGGGAGACGCTTGGGCAGGGGCAGGCAATTCTAGACTTTTACGCTCGTCAGGGGGGTGGTTACCCTATGGGAGTGGGTCAGTTGAGTGAATCGGATGCAGTTGACGCCCTCAGGCTGCCCTTTTATAGTTCGAGCCATCCCACAGGGTCACATGGTTGGAGGAATCAGTTTGATCTGGGCAATCCCGACTTAATTATTCCTATGGAATGACCTCCCAGATCTGGCGGTTGCCTTCTACGGAGTTGCTATTAAATTGCCTGACAGACTCTTCAGTCTCGGGGGATAGCTCGTGGTAATTGGTACGTTGATTATTAAAGTACTCATCTAGGCTTTCCACTTCGATTTCAAATGCGATGGTATCCATTCGATCTGTATAATCCGCGTAGATTTTGCCCGTTATATTGCCATCGCTGGCCCAGGAAGCCCTAACCTCCTTAACAACTTCCAAGCACTCAGGCACCTTTCCTCGGGCACACTTCCAGACGATTCTCACCATGTACATTCTCGGTCTCCTCAGAACATATGTTAGCCAATTATCCCATTGATGAGCTTACCACAACGCAGCGCGCTAATCCGTAGGGATTACTGGACTCGGTAGGGCCGAGCTACTCGCGGGCAGGCGCGCGGGTAGCTAAAATGGCGGCCCATATCCCCGGCTGGTTGAACTATGACTCCCCCTGGCATGGCAGACAATTGCTGCGTCCAAGGGTGTCAGCACCGCCAACTTGATCTGACGCGTACAATCCGGATTAATGTTGCTCCTAGAACATATTGAAGGCTGCTTGATAGGGTGGCACCAGTAAAGCGGGGGTACGGACATGGCATCGGCGATTGAATGGACAGACGAGACTTGGAACCCGGTGACGGGGTGTACACGGGTGTCGCCAGGATGCGACCACTGCTACATGTATGCACTCTACCGCGCCTCAGGGGCATGGGGGTCCCAGGCTACGAAACTGCACCTGGTGACGTTCGCATGCTGCCGGAACGGCTATACCTCCCCCTGACTTGGCGCAAGCCCAAGCGCGTCTTCGTCAACAGCATGAGCGACCTCTTCCACTCGCAGGTGCCCTACTCCTTTATCTCAGAGGTCTTTGAGGTCATGCAGGAAGCATCGGCCAAGAGGGGCCATGTGTTCCAAGTGCTTACCAAGCGTCCGGGGCGAGCTGTGGGCTGGTGGGAGCAGCAGGGCGCCGAGTTGTTCGATGCCTGGCCTGCCAACGTATGGATTGGGACATCCGTCGAAAGTCCCAAGTACGCGCCTCGTCTCACAGTGCTAGGACGCCTTCCCGCTCCCGTGCGCTTCGTATCGGCTGAGCCGTTGCTGGATGCCGTTGACCTCTCATCGTGGCTTGAGGATGGCACACTCCAGTGGGTCATCGTCGGCGGAGAGAGTGGGCGTTGTGCCCGCCCGATGGAGTTGGAGTGGGCTAGGGGTATTCGGGACCAGTGCTTGGCATCGGAGGTATCGTTCTTTCTCAAGCAACTGGGAGGAGCGCGAGGTAAGCGTGGTGGTGGGGACGCAATCCTCGACGGTGAGTTGTGGCGCGAGATGCCGTTGGTGGCGTAGGGCGTTATGTCTCAAATGTCATTCGGCGGGGACTGGACGCTCGACAAGCTCGAAATTCTACGAGGCTACTTGGATGCCTATACCACCGCCTTGAAGGACAAACCCTCACCGGCTTCCCCGTTTACTCTAATCTACGTGGACGCCTTTGCGGGCGAGGGCTCACTAAGGCTACGGCACCCCTACACGGTCGAGGACTATGAGGAATACAAGTCTTTGGTAGAAGGGTCTGTCCAAATAGCTCTATCTGTGGACGAGAAGCCATTCGACCGCCTGTATTTCATCGAGAAGAACCGGCGCCGCTGGCAGTCCCTAAGCAAGTTAAGTCTGAATCACAAACACCGAGATATCCGCCCCCTCAATGAAGACTCCAACCATGCTCTCCCATGGATTTGCGGGCAGTTGACCGTCTCTGACAGGGCAGTCGTGTTCCTGGACCCCTTCGCCACACAGGTGGCTTGGGACACGGTGGCTACCCTCGCCGCCACTCAGAAGATTGGCTCCTGGATATTGTTTCCAGTAGGTGCTGTAGCACGTCTGCTGCCCACCTCGGGACTTCCTCTACCCAAGTGGCGAAGTCGCCTTGACCGAATCTTTGGAGGACAAGAGTATTGGGAAGACTTCTATCACGCGTCTCAGCAACTTTCTCTCTTCGAGGATGAACCCACACAGCAGAGGGAACAGGGTAGCCTCCAGATCGCTACTCGATACAGAGAGCGCTTAGAGTCGGCGTTCTATGCAGTGGCACCGACGCGAAGAACTCTTAGGAACTCCATGAACTCACCAATGTTTGAGTTGTTCTTCGCTGCCAGCAACCCTGCTGGGGCACCGATTGCCATACGGATAGCGGACCATCTGCTGAGGAACTGGTAGGAGCACGGCTGTCCTCAATTCGGGGTTCATGCAGCACATCTCAATTTGTAGGCACCAGTCCTGAGGGTCTATAATCCTTCCAATGCGAGTCCACGAGCAACCGACACTCACCACATGTCGCCCCTTCCCCAGTCTGAGGTCCTCTTGGTAGGCCAAGCGATACCCTCCGGCAGTTTGGCGCGTCCTGCGCCGACGGGGCCGGCACCACACTCGGTGCGGGCGGGTAGCATCATCGGGTCACACACCATTGAGCATATCTATGCTCGCGGGTTCTTGGTGTTGCTGACGGAGATACATGAGGCGCTGGGGTTGCCCCCCTTCCAGACGTTCCTTCTGGATGGGGTGCGTTCGCTGGCAGCAGGGACCATGGCCATGTCGACTGGGTTCCTGGTGGACATGTTCCAGCACCGGATGGGGCATGTGCTGTGGATGGCCATGGCTATGATGGGGATCGGGTACCTGCTGGTGGGTCTCTCCACGAGCTATCTCATCATCATGATATCCATCATGGTGGCGTCCGGGGGCAGCGCCCTATGGCACCCCCCCGCCATGGCGCTGCTTTCGCTGATGTATCCCACACGTCGTGGCTTGTTCATGGCGCTGCACCGTTCCACGGGGAATATCGGAGAGGCAGTAGCACCCATAATCGTATGGGCGCTGCTGATAGTGCTCAACTGGCAGGGCGTCGTAATGACGGGCGTACCTGTGATCGCGATCATCGCGGTGCTGATTTTCGTATTCATGCGAAACGTAGGTGGCCCCCTGCCTGACCGGCGTCTGCGCTCCTTCCGCTACAACCTGAGGCGGAAGGGGGTGCCTCTGGCTGGCGTCGTGCGTAGTGGCGGGATGATCAGCCTGATAACCGTAAACGCCGTGCGTGGCGTGGGGGACCGGGCCCTGCTGCTGGGTATTCCGCTCTACCTGAAGGACGAAATCGGCATGGGCACGGGAGGAATAGCGTTTCACGTTGCGCTCTTCACGGCCCTAGCCATCGTCGCGGGTCCCATCCTAGGCTGGTTGTCCGACCGGTTTGGGCGCAAGCCGATGATCGTCTTCGTGATGGCCGCCTCGGTGATCCCGCCGTTGTGGATGGTTGCCGTCGGCGAGGGAATCGGCTTCACAGGGGCTGTGGCGCTGTTCGGAGCTTTCCTGTTCTCGGTTAACTCGCTAACCCAAGCGGCTGCGATGGACTTGGCTGCGGAACACGGGCTGGAAGGCAGCGCAGTGGGCTTGCTGTGGGGTGTGGGGACTTTCGTGGGCTTCGGGGCGTCACTGATATCAGGTGTGCTAGCTGGATGGAACTGGGACGCCGTGTTCTACTTCGGCGCCGGCAGCTTTGCGGTGGGCACGGTCGTAGCCTTGGTTGCTCCGAACACGGGTGCTAGGCCACGAGGCACCCCTACTGTAGCATCAGCGTCCATGGGCCGCGCCAGCTAGCCGGCGGGCTGGGCTTCTTCTTCGGCCTCTACTGGCACCGGGATCAAGTCCGATAGCCACTTCAGGATGACATCGCTAGTCTCGTCCATCTTGCCTTTGTAGAAGTGGTTGGCCCCCTCGATGATTCTGGCTTCGCGCTGAGGGCTGTTGACCGCAGCCTCAGCCAGATGCGGGGCTACGTCGCGCAGGTGGGCGCGACGCTCGCGACTTCCGCCCAAGGCCAGCAGAGGCACATGCAGGTCCTCGGCCAAGGCCATGACGTCGAACTTCTCCTTGGGGCCCATCTTGCCGATGAAGTTGGCGGCGCTGAAGATGTGGTCTACGGGGAACTTCACATCCATCAGTGTGCCGGGGCGGCGGTCCTTGATGAGCGCATCGGCCTGCTCGTAGTATTCCAAGAACTCCTCGCTGGATTCGGACTCCGCAAGGAAGCTGTAGGAGAGACGGGGGGACGATAGGGACACCAAGGCTACGACGCGAGGGTCGGCTGCCTTGCACTGGTAGTAGATGCTCTTGACCCCTCCCAAGCTGTGCCCGACTAGGGCGACACGGGAGTAGCCCTGCTTTTCCAGCCAGCCGAGGCAGGCCTTGAGGTCGGTCCGACACCAGTCCACGTCCTCGACGGTGGCGCCATACTGGCGCACGGGGCAGCTGGGTCAACCACGCCAACAGCACATGTCCGATTCGGGGTTCCTGGCCCACATGGCGTCGTGACCAGTGTTGTCGAAGCAGGCCACACCATAGCCACCCTCATTGAGGCGCTGAGCCAACTCCATCAGCATGGGCTGATAGAAGTTGCCCCCCACCCCATGAATCAGCAGCACGGCATCGGCAGCGCGGCTGGGATCGGGTTGAGTTGGCGGCTCCAACCACACGCCGCCTAGGCGGAAATGGTCGGTGGTAGTGGTGTGGACCAGATCTACTTCCATGAAAGTCTCCCCGTTCTTCGCAGACTCTTACGTCTAGGACCCGGTAGTGGGCTGCAGTTCAGCTTGCGCCTCCAGACCTGTCAGCCATTCGATGATCAGGTCGGCCGCTTCTTCGAAACGGCCAGCGTGCGTATGGTCGGCCTTGTCCACCTCCGCCCAGTGAGCCGACGGGCTGTTGACCGCCGCCTCGACGACCTCGCGGGCGAACCCGGTAAGCCGCGGGTGGACCTCTCGCTCGCCGCTCAAGCTGAGCAGGGGAACGGCTATCCTGTCGGCCAAGCGGGTGATGTTGTAGCGCTCGTCCGGGTTGTACATGTCCAAGTAGGTCTCAGCACTGAAGATATTGTTGATGGGAAAGCGCACATGCACAAGCTCTTGCGGTTTCCCTTCATCTAGGAGTTTCTTGAACGATTGGTAGGTGTTCAAGAATTCTTCGGCTTGGTCGCAGGCGGCGAAGTAGGAGTGGGACAAGCGCACCGGAGAGGCCGAGATGACGGCAGTGACGCGGGGGTCCGGCTCGACGGCCGCGTAGTAAGCAACCTTCACCGCGCCCATGCTACGCCCCAAGAGCCCAATTCGCGTGTGCCCCCGCTCCTCCAGCCAGTCGATGGCTGCACGGAGGTCATGGCGGCACCGGTCGATGATTTCGAAGGCATTACCATGGGGAGTGCCGGACTCGCCCACCCAGACCGAGTCGTGGCCTGCGGTATTTATGGAAAGGCAGGCATAGCCGTGCTCCTGGAGTTTTTCGGCGAAGTGGAGCAGGATGGGTTGGGCGAAGCGTCCTCCCGAGCCGTGAATCAGGACCCAGGCATCGGCAGGGCTGTTGCCGGAGGCGGGAGCGGTTGGCTTGAAGTAAGCCCCATCCAGCCGGATACCGTCGCTGCTGACGGTGTGCATCAACTCCGCCTTCATCTACACCTCAATAAACGTCCCAATCCGTTGGGCGCGTGGGCATTGTACGGCGACAGAGGTGGGGCTGCAACGCTCAAGGACGCGGCAACTACGCGTAACGGGGCAAGGCCTGCACGGAAAACGCCTTGACACTAGAAAAACTGGTTCAATATAGTCGAAGTAACTTCAACTTCATCTCAACACCAACTTCCGGCATGAGAGTCATAGGGGAGGATGCATGGCGGCGCAGGATTACGACGTTGCGATTGTTGGCGGGGGCCCTGCGGGGCTCACAGCCGGCATCTATTGCTCTAGGTACGGCCTGAGAACGGTAATCATCGAGAAGATGATGGGCGGGGCTCAGGTGATTAACACGGAGCGCATCGAGAATTACCCAGGGCTGCCAAACGGCATCCCTGGGGCAGAGTTCGGCCCGATGTTGCAGGACCACGCGATGAAGGCAGGGGCCTCGGTCAAGCTGGCAGAAGCCAGCCGGGTTGGCCTGTCAGGAGACCACCGCACGGTATCCACGGACGACGGCGACATCCTAGCCAAGGCGGTCATCATCGCCGCTGGCTCCAGCTTGCGAAAGTTGGGCATCCCAGGCGAAGACGGCTACACCGGCAATGGCGTCTCCCATTGCGCCACATGTGACGGACCGCTGTTCTCCGGAACCGTTGTGGGAGTCGTCGGTGGCGGAGACACCGCTGCAGACGAGGCCTTGACGCTGACCAAGTACGTCGAGCGCGTGATACTGTTCCACCGCCGTGACCGCCTGCGGGCACAGCAGGTGCTGCAGGATCGCGTCCGCACCAACACAAAGATTGAGACGGTGTGGAACACCGAGGTACGCCAGATAGTGGGCACCAATACCGTCACCGGTGTGCAGGTGCGCAACGTGGTCACACGGCTGGATAACGAGGTGGACTTGGCGGGGCTGTTCATCTACATAGGGCTGGAACCCAACTCCGCCATGGTGCGCGAGGTGGTACGGGTGGACAGGGCAGGACACATTGAGGTGGACGCGTGGATGCAGACATCGCGTCAAGGCATCTTTGCCGCTGGTGACATCCGTCAGGGGTCGGCGGCCCAGCTCATAACCTCGGCGGGGGACGGAGCTACGGCTGCCATCGCCGCCCATCGGTATATCGCTGGGGTACAATGGGCCCGTCGCTAGCCGGGCCTATTACCGGAAGCGCCTGAAACAAGCCGTATCGGGAGGTACGTGATGGCAGCCGAGCCTCAAACCTTGGACCGAGTTTTCGATCTGATTATGCGGAGCTTGGTGGACACTGGCGTGGCGTTGCACTACACCGAGCTTGCCCGCGAGATGGGCTGCAGTGCAGAGGAGGGTCGCACCCTGCTCTACGATTTGTGCGCCACCGACTTCCCTGCTTGGCTGCACCCAGACACAGATTGGATTGCCTCTTTCCCGCCCTTCTCCAACATCCCCACTCCCCACAAGATCACCATCGACGGGGAGCAGAAATGGTTCGCACAATGAGGGTTTGAGTCGCTGGCAGTTTGCTGGCTCTTCCCTGGCAAGACGATTCACATCGAGACCCCCTGCCTAGACTGCAACGAGACAATCGTCATTGAGCATCGGGACGGCGAGGTTCTGTCCGCCAACCCGCCAACCATCGTCGGGCACACCAACACCCCTTGGGCCACACGCCACCAACACTGGGCCCTCGCTTGAGGGCAGATGCTCCTCTTCCGGTCGGAAGAGCACGCACACAACTGGGCCCACTTCAACCCTGAATCAGCGAATGGCACCATGCCACTAGCCGACTGGGTGCAGATGTTCAGCGTGGAAAGCATGAAGCACATGTTGGACGGGGACTATATCTCCCGATGGCAGCCGCTTCGGGCTGGTGAACGCAACGAGGTGATGGACAGCTTGGGGCGCCACGGCCCCTTCTGGAGGAGAGGCGGCTAGCTGACCCTAATAATTGCCTACTAGACCCGCGTGTCAGTAGGACCTAGCCGTCGCCCAGCAGCTTCAGCAGCAGGGCCATGCGCACGAACAGGCCGTTCTCCGCCTGCCGGTAGCCCGCCCAGCGATCATCGGCATTGTCCGTGATTAGAGGTTCGGTGCGCTGCATCGGGTCGAGTATCACGCAACGGGGCTTCAGCAACCCTAAAAGTTCTTGGTCTATCTTTACCTTGACTAAGTTGCGCGCTGTAAGCAGTTGCATATGGGCTGCTGTCTCGGCGCCGTTCAGGTAGACGGCATCCAGCTGGTCGGCAAAGGGCATCAGCGTTTGTTCCACTCGGATGGTCATCCCAGCGGCTTGGCAGTACTCCAGCACATCGGGATTGGGCTGGCCGGTGAAGGGGCATAGCACTGCCTGAACGTCGCGGTACATGGCCAGCGCCATGAGCAGAGCGTTAACGTTACGGTGGTCCACTCGACCCACGACAGCGACCGAAAGCCCATCTGCGCCGCCCAATTCCCTGTTGAGGGTGTACATGTCCAGTAGGGCTTGGGTCGGGTGGTCGGCGTCGCTACCGCCATTGATTACGGAGACAATGTCGGCTTGCGCCGCAGCCTCCGCGGCGTTGGGCTGGCTGCTGCGCAGCACCACGCCATCGAAGTGCAGGTGCCCTAGGAACTTGATGGTGTCCTCGATGTATGAGGTGGACTGCACGGGGAAGAACTGGGAGGCGTCTTCGGTGAATTGGACATGGCCGCCCAACAGAGACATCGCCCGCTCGAAGGACGTTCGGGTCAGGAAGCTGGGCTCGTAGAAAAGGCAATAGAGGGCGCGCCCTGCCAGAGCGAGGTCTCTGCTACGCTGGTCCCGCAGCCTATCAGCCAAGGGGAACAGCTCGTCCTCCATCCAGGCTCGGTCAATCTGTTTGGTGTTAATCAGGTGTGAAGGCATAAAGGGGGTTTCCGGTAGGCGAGTATAGCCGTTGCCTTGCTGAAGCAACAAGGGGAAGCAGGGGGCAACAAGGCGATGGGGCGGCCTTGCGTGCTAGAATATGGCTCAATTTCCACAATGTTTCTCTTATCGATGTATCGCGAGGTAAGGCTATGCGCATCTGCTCGTTCCTCCCCAGTGCCACCGAGATCGTGTACGGGCTGGGCTTGGAAGACTCCCTGTACGGCGTGACCTATGAATGCGACCATCCGACCCCAGCACGCAGCAAGCCGGTGGTGGTGCACAGCATTTTCGAGAACGCCAGCTTTAGCAGTCCCGAAGTCGACCGCATCATCAGCGAGAGGATGGCTGAGGGCAAAGGCATCTACGACATCGACCAAGAGGTGCTGAGTCAAGCGGAGCCCGACCTGCTGCTGACCCAAGAGCTGTGCGAAGAGTGAGCGATCACGGCGCGACAGGTTGTCGCGGCAACGGAACAGCTTCCCAAGAAGCCTGAAGTCCTTTCTTTGGACCCCAAGTCGTTGGAGGACGTGCTGGAGAACATCCGGCAGGTTGGGGCCGCCACCGGGACGACGGACCAAGCCGAGCAGATGGCTCAGCGCCTCCAGAGTCGCATCGACGCGGTAGGGGCCCGGGCAGGCTTGGCCGTCCACCGCCCCAAGGTCGCCTGCCTCGAATGGCTCGACCCCATATTCTTTGCGGGCCACTGGGTGCCACAGATGGTGGACTTGGCTGGTGGCGTGGACTGCTTGGCAACGCCCGAAGAACCATCCCGACGCGTGGAGTGGGACGACGTCCTGAAGCAGCAGCCGGAAGTCGTGGTCATACTGCCCTGCGGCTTCGAAGTGCCCCAAGCGCTGCGAGAGCTACACCTGTTGACCCAGCGGGAGGGCTGGGAGAGCCTGCCTGCTGTGCGCGACAACCGGGTGTTCGTGACCAATGCCAGCGCCTACTACAGCCGCTCAGGCCCGCGTCTGGTGGATGGGCTGGAGATGATGGCAGAAATCATCCATCCGGAGCTGTTCACCAGGATGGTGCCTCTGGACGGCGCCCTGCGGGTGCAGGGGGAAGTGTTCAAGGTCAGTTGAGGGACGTCCCGCGTCAAGGTGCGCACAACCAAGCCAAGAGCATACATACAACGCCTCTGGAGCCCGCCTGATGGGCCCATGCTAGTTGTCTCCAAGACTCTTTTCTTCCTACTTAGGACTCTCGTTCTTAGGACTCTCGTTTCAGGAAGCCTTTCTTCCTCAACCTCTCATACACTTCCCCATTGTGAGCGTGGTATTCGTCCATCGCTCGCTGCTTTGTAGCTTTGTCGGCGTCTTCGGGATAAGCCATGCTTTTCCATTGGCGTTTCCAAGCTTTCGTGTCGACCGTCGGTGTAGACGCGCTCGTGCCTGTCATTGGTCATACGGTGCACAGCGCAAAAGTCGAGGTATTCCACGCCCTCATCAACTCCGGACAGGTACTTTACGATCCATCCGGCCTTGAGTATTTTGCCCTGCTGCTTGCACTCTATTGCCTCTCGGGGCAGCCGGATATGCCAGTGGGCGGAGTAATTGGTGCAAAGCGGCAAGGGACTTGAGCAGAGGTTCCCTAGAGATATGTGCACCTTGGGAGGCCCGAAGAAGGAAGCTTTTGAAGAACGAAGCTTTTTCTGTTGTAGTACAGATATTGGGTTCACCCGACTGCACTGGAAACTGAACGACGGTCTAGTGTGCGCCGCTCCATCTGGCCTAGCGGAGATGGTGGGACCCCTCCCAAGAAGACCCCCCTCAGTTAAGGCGGAAACCTTGGAAGGGGGTGCGTCGCACCAGCGCCTGCCGGGCCTTGTCGGCTCGGTTGCGCAGCAGGGGCATCACCTCTTCCAGTCTTTGCTGCACTGAGTCGGCTTCGAGCAACTGCTGGCGGGTGTGAGGGGAGAGTTCAAGGAAGTGGGAGATTGTGTAGGAGAGGGCGAGGGCGTCTTCGGGCACCCTGGGACGGCTCATCCATCTGCCCCTAAGCCCAGCGACGCTCTGTAGGTAGCTGGCGAAAAGCTCGCTTGCTTCCCGCACAGTCTCTTCCAACGGCTGGCCCTGCTCTTCAGCTATATACTGTACTCTGCCCTTGAGGTATGGCGACTGCTGGGTGATCTCCGCAATGCGAAAGCGCCGTTTCCCCTCGGTCATCAGGTTCATCCGCCCGCCGTCCAAGCGTTCCACTTGGGCTATTCGGGCAGTGGTGCCCACGGTGTAGGGTTCAGCGGGGCCGCCTACCTCGGGGCCTTCTTTAATCAACACGATGCCGAAGGGGATATCGTGCTCCAAGCACTCCCCAATCATCTGCTGGTACCGCTCTTCGAAAATGTGGAGGGGCAAAGGCATGCCGGGAAACAGCACCACATTTAGTGGGAAGAGGGGAAGCACATCCTGCCTGTCGTTCTCTTGGGTCACGAGTGCGAGTATATTATCTGGGCGGCCGCGGGACAAGTCACAGGCCGCCCAATCGTTCCAAACATACCCGTACCGGGTGCCCAGCGGGAGCATTACAAGGGAGGCGCAATGAAGTTTGGCATGCTCGTGATGAACCAGTACCTGCCGGGCGAATCCATGGTAGTCAAGCTGAAGGAGGGCATCGAGCAGGTGGCGGCCTGTCGCGATGCAGGGTTCGACCTCATCACCCTCGGGCAACACTATTTGGCAGCCCCCTATCAGATGCCCACCAGCCTCCCCTTTCTGGGCCGGATGACCGCCGTATCCGGAGATATGCAGGTGGCGGCCTCAGTGATTCTGGTGCCCCTGCACAACCCGGTGGAGATGGCCGAGTCGGTAGCAACGCTGGACGCCCTATGCGACGGGCGATTCATCTTTGGCGTCGGGCTGGGATATCGCGACGAGGAGTACGCCGCCTTTGGCGTCCGACGGCAGGAGCGGGTGGACCGCTTTCTGGAGGCCTTAGAGGTGATGCGCCTGCTGTGGACGGAAGATGAGGTGGAGTTCCAAGGACGTTTCTATCAGGTACCGAAGACGCAGCCGGTGACTCGCCCCGTGCAGAAGCCCCACCCACCCATCTGGGTGGCAGCCAACCACGACACTGCCATTCAGCGGGCCGCCCGCTTGGGGTACTGCTGGCTCATCAACCCGCATGCCACCATGTCCATGGTGCGGGAGCAACTGGTGGGATACAAGCAGGCGTTGGGAACAGGCGTTGGGAGCCAGGACCTTCCGCTGATGCGCGAGTTATCCATACACCAAGACCGGGAACAAGCCTTAAGCCTGAGCCAGCCCTACCTGGAAGGCAAGTACCAAGCATATGCCAGTTGGGGTCAGGACAAAGCACTGCCGGGCGAGGAGAGCTTCCGCGTTCCCTTCGCCGACCTAGCCCGCGACCGCTTCTTGATCGGCGACCCCGAGGACGTGGTGTCGGAGATACAGCGCTACGAGGCCGACCTTGGCATCACCCACATGATATTCCGTCTCCAGTGGCCTGGCATGGCCCACTCCGAGGCCATGCGCCAAATTCAGCTCATGGGGCGGGAAGTCATCCCGCACTTCCGGTAGAGGGTAAGCCAATCCGGCGGGGGAAGTTAAGGAGGTCTATTCAGCAGGGCCGTGCCTTGTAAACTGGCGTGAGGGCTAATATCATACGTGGGCAATGGCAGAGAGCCGGGCACAATACGAGCTAGGTGGCGTGGCCACCATCCGGCCTGAGGCCATGGGCCAACCGGGACAGCGGACCTTCCGCCTTCTCATCGAGTCCGGGGCCGCCTCCGTCTGCCTATGGCTGGAAAAAGAGCAACTCTACCAGTTAGGCGTTTACTTGGACGAAGCTACTGAGTCCGAGGAGCCTGCTTCCGGACAAGAGGCATCGGAGTCGCAGTGGTCCGGGGGAGCAACTAGTCTCGACTTCAAAATTGGCAAGATGTCGCTGGCTCACAGCCCGGCCAGCAACTCCTTTCTTCTCATTGCCCACGATGTGAACGACCCGGAAGACAGCGAGGCCAAGGTCAGCTTTTGGGTGGGCTACAGGCAAGCCAAAGAGTTGGCCCGAGAGGCTCTGCGGGTATGCGCTGCAGGCCGTCCGACATGCGCTCTGTGCGGACGACCCATGGACCCTGAGGGACACAACTGCCCGCGGTCCAACGGTCACGCTGGCCACTTGGAGTTTTAGGCGGCCCCGCGCCAACAGGACCTCGAGTGACGACTCCTGATACGGAAACCCTCCGTCTTCTTCAGCAGGGAGAGATCACCATCGAGGGGCTTACCCGGGCTGGCTCCAACTATACATTTGCCGTCAACGTGGCCCGCGACAGCCAGCAGTGCATGGCCATTTACAAGCCACGCAAGGGTGAGGCTCCTCTGTGGGACTTCCCCAGTGGCACTCTATACAAGAGGGAGTATGCCGCCTACCTGCTGTGCCGCATCTTGGGCTGGGACATCGTTCCCCTGACCATCATCCGAGACGGTCCCCACGGCATTGGCTCGCTACAGCTGTTCATCGACCACGATCCTCATGACAACTACTACACCATCAAGGAGCATCACCCGGAACAGTTGAAGGTCATCTGCTGCTTCGACCTGCTGGCGAATAACGCCGACCGCAAACCGGGTCATTGCATTCTAGGTGAGGACGACAAGGTGTGGAGCATCGACCATGGCCTGACCTTCAGCGCCGACATGAAGGTGCGCACCGTCATCTGGGACTTCGGCGACGAGCCGATTCCCGACGAGTTGATGGATGGCGTGGAGTGGCTTCAGGGCCAACTGCCGAATCCCAATGGCAGGCTGAAGGAACTGCTGGGACTACTGGCGCAGGACGAGGTCAACGCCTTGACGCAGCGGTGCAGTTGGCTGCTGGGGAACCGGACCTACCCCGGCTTGTACCGGCCCCGCCGACGCGGTTAGCGCCCTAGACTAGACCACGTCCAAAGCGTCGGCGTGGAAACCTCGCATGGAGCGGGCCATCTGCTCCAGACGGACCGCTACGAGGTGATGCACGGTGCCTTCAGGGTAGGCGCCATCTGGCAGGCGCTCTCCGGCGGGCACGCCGGTGAGGATTTCGATGCCCTGTTCCACGGTTTCGATGGCGTAGATGTGGAACATGCCCTCTTGCACCGCCTCCACGACGTCTTCACGCAGGACGAGGTTCCGCAAGTTCTGGTAAGGCAGCAACACGCCTTGGTCGCCTGTGAGGCCCTTGGCCCTGCACACCTCGAAGAAGCCCTCCACCTTCTGGATGGCACCGCCGATGGGCTGTATATCCCCCTTCTGGTTCACTGAGCCGGTCACGCCTATGCCCTGCTTGATGGGCAGGTCGGCCAAGCTGGACAGAATGGCGTATAGCTCGGTGGATGAGGCGCTGTCGCCGTCAATGCCCGAATATGACTGCTCGAAGGAGATGCTGGCTGAGAGTGAGAGCGGATGGTCTTGGGCGTGCTTCCACCCTAGGTAGCCAGTCAGGATGAGGACTCCCTTGTCATGGATGCTGCCACTGAGGTGGCTCTCCCGCTCGATGTTGATGACGCCACGGCGCCCGGCGAAGGTGCGGACGGTGATACGGCTGGGGTAACCGAAGCTCAAATCGCCCATGTCGAGCACCACGAGGCTATTGACCTGCCCCACCACCTCGCCGGTCAGGTCCACCATCAGAGAGCCCTCGTCAATGTTCTGCTGGATGCGCCTCTGCGTCAGGTTGACCCGGTAAATCTTTTCTTCCAAGGCGCGTCGCACATGGCGATCGGTCACCAGCTCACTATTCTCTTGGCGCGCCCAGTAGTCAGATTCCACCACCAAGTCGCGTATCTGGCTGAAGCGCGAGGACAGTTTGTTCTGGTCGGCCACCAAGCGGGAGCCGTACTCGACCACCTTGACCACCCCGCTGGGCTCGAAGTGGCGCAGCGACTCGGAGCGGCAGATGCCGGAGATGAAACAGGCATAGGCCTCCACATTTTCTTGTGTCAACGCAATCTGGCTGTCGAACTCGGCCTTCACCTTGAACATCTCGCCGAAGTCCTCTTGGTCGAAGGCGAAGAGTTGGCGGTAGGTGACCTCGTCGCCTGCGACGATGACTTTCAGGTCGACCGGTATGGCCTCCGGACGCAGGGTAACAGGCGAATAGAGGGGCGATTGCTCGCCGGGGTCTTCCAGCCGTACCTCGCGGTTCTGGATGACCCGCTTCAGGGCACCCCACACCATGGAGTTGGACAGCAGGGCCTTGGCATCGAGGACGATGTATCCGCCGTTGGCCTGATGAATGGCCCCAGCCTTGAGCATGGTGTGATCGCTGATAGATGCGCCCATCATGCCTTGGCGCTCGATGCGCCCGAATAGGTTGCCCCATGTGGGGTTGGGCTCGACGACTATGGGCGCACCCGCCACGCTGCCGTTATCCACCAGCAGATTTATCTCGTAGGGCAGAAACGCGCCCTGAGTTCCGCCCGCTGGGGACTGCTCAGTGGAGACGACCTCACCGTCAGCAGACCGGGGTCTTTGCCGAAAGGAGGCCACGTTACTGAGGGTATGCACGAAGAGGGCGTCCAAGTATCCCCTGACCGGTGGCGTGCTGGCATATTCAACACGCAAGGCGCGGAAGAGTCCTTCCAGCATCTCCGAGCTCACCCGCGTGTCAAGCTTGACTATATCGGACCGGGCCTCGCTCTCGGCCTGCTGTATCGCCTCCATGGCGCGCTGCACCTCAGTCATCAGGCGTTCGCGGGTGGAGTCGATGATGGCGCGCTGGTCCTCGCTGAGAGCCCGATATTCGGGCAGGGGGAGCGGCTGACCGTTGCGCATCGGAAAGAGGTTAACGCCATTCGAGCCGAACTCCACGGCAAACCCCGCTGCAGACACATGGCTTTCCAACTGGCGGATGGCTTCCTGGTGGCGGGCCCGCCCACGCTCTTCCGACTGCTTGCGCTGGTCGGTGTAGGTGTCGCCAGCAAAGACCTTGGGGACCTCATCTCTCACTACTGCGAGGAGATCGGCGACCTGCTGGCGAAGGACGCGACCTTGGCCCGGCGAAAGCTGAAGGACAGCAGGGCGATCCGTATCGCTGAAATTGTGGAGATAGCACCAGTCGTGGAGGTCGAAGTCATCGCCGCTTCCAAGTCGGTCGGCCACGATGCGCTGTACGTATTCCTTGATGGCCGAGGCCTTGCCTGTGCCACTCATCCCAGTAACAAACAGGTTATAGCCCGCTTTGCGCAGTCCGAGACCAAACTCAATGGCGCTGATGGCGCGGTCCTGCCCAACAAAGCCTTCCAATGGAGTAACTTCGTTGGTGCAATGGAATTGAAGCCCCTGCGTGCCACAAGCCCATTGCAGCCGCTCGATGGGGACTTCGTGGGGATTGACAGGCATAGGAGGCGTCATACGTCCCACCGATCTATAGCTGGGCGGAATTATAGCACTACCGTAATCCGGCATTCCGCTCTCCTCCAGAGGCCTCCGGAGGCATTCCTCATCCCCAGTTTCCGTTGACACCCTACTTTGGAGAGAATTAGAATTGGCCGATTCGTTTATCAGGGGCCGGAAGGAGTCTGGTATATGCTGGAGATGAGCATCGACAGCATCCGCGTAAGCATGATGAACTACCAGCGCGTGGTCATCTTGAAGGAGAAGGAGTCTGACCGGTATCTACCCATTTGGATCGGCCCTGCTGAGGCCGATGCCATAGCAGTGAAGCTGCAGGACATCACCGTGCCCCGACCGTTGACCCACGACCTGCTACGCTCCGTCATCGAGCAGCTGAGCGCCAACGTCAGCCACATCTACATCAGCGACCTGCAGAACGACACTTTTTACGCCCGCATCATGATCCGCATCAACGGCAAGGAGATGGAGGTGGACTCACGCCCCAGCGACGCCATCGCCTTGGCAGTGAGGGCACAAGTGCCGATATACGCTGAGGAGCAGGTGCTGGAAAAGGCGGGGGTCCAGCTCGACAATGAAGGCAAACCTATAGGCAAAGAGGAAACCGGGGACAACGGAGAGCCGGTCGAAGTTTCGGAAGAGGAGCAACGGAGCATGTCCGCCTTCACCGACTTCATCAACAGCTTGGACTTGGACGACTTGGGCAACCCCCAGCAGGGATAAATAAGAATTGTGGAGAGGCTTGAAGACCCCGGCCTAGTTGGGACCGGGGTCTTGCTATCGAGAGGGTCAGCGGGGCGGGTCTCGCGTTGACCCACCTAAAAGTGTGTGATATATTTCACCAAGTCTTGAGGCTGGAATGGCCGGATGGGAAGCGGCGCTACGACTCACCGGCATGGGCTGGTACGTAGTGGTTGCAGTGATAGGCGGTACTGTGGGCGGTAGAGCGCTCGACAACTGGCTCAATATCAGCCCCATACTGACCATCGCAGGTTTACTGCTGGGGATTTTGGTAGCAGGCTTCGGTATCAAAAGGATGATCAGTCCCATACTCGCCAACTCGCGCGCCGCCAGCCGGCAGCGCGACGAGGACCAGGGTCTCCAATGACAGCCAAGCGATTACTGCTTCTGGCAGCTATTGGTGTAGTGGCCTTATTCCTCGTGGGCCTAGTCATCGGAGCCATAGGCTCTTCCTTCGTCGACAAAGAGGGGTTCGTGCCGAAGCCAGAGGTGCATCTGCCCCCACAGCCGATCTTCCCCGCCACGACTCGCGACGACACCCTCGGCCTCAGCAAATTCATCGTCAAAGTCCACCCCTTGGGCGACTCCGAAGAAGAGGCTGTGCGCTCAGCGGTGGAGCATGCCGTAGGCGCTGAGCATATCGAGTTCGAAGTCCACCGCGAGGACGAGGAGATTGAAGTCGTCCTCCCACAAGGCATGGCCTTCTACGATGTCAAAGACGATGTAGAGGACGCCCTCGACGAAATCGGCGGTGCCGAGGTGGAAGCGGAAGCGGGCCACTTCCAAGGCCTTGGCTTCATGCAGTTCGCTGTCACCAACACCATGCTTTCGTCATGGGTAGCCACCATCGTGCTGGTGCTGCTCTTCGTCCTAGGAGCCCGCAAGGGCAGCATGGTACCCGGCAGGTTGCAGAACTTGGTGGAAATCATGGTCGAGGCGCTGTTGCGGTTCGTGGAGACCGTGGTAGGCCGGGCCATGTCCCGGGCCATATTCCCAATGATCGCCACCCTGTTCCTGTTTGTACTCTTCAACGCTTGGATGGCCCTCATACCCATCTGGCCGGCGTTGGGATACGGCGAAGGCGACAGCTTCTTTAAGGGACACCTCAGTGCCCACTTGCTGCGATCAGCAGGGACGGACATCAATATGCCCCTCGCCTTGGCGCTAATATCCTTTGTGTTCGTCGAATACTGGGGATTCCGCAGCAAGGGCATTGGCTACCTAAGCAAGTTTTTCTCCCTGTCTAACCTGCTGAAGCTGCGACTGGCAAACCTGTTCGTTGGCTTCCTCGAATTCGTCAGCGAGTTGGTGCGGGTGGTCAGCTTCACCTTCAGGCTCTTCGGCAACATGACCGCCGGAGAGATACTGGTGGTGATGGTGGCGTTCCTGCTACCCTTCGTAGCGGGGGACCTCGTTTACGGCTTGGAATTGCTGGTGGGCTTGGTACAAGCCCTGATATTTGCCGGTCTAACCTTGGTGTTCGTGTCGGTAGCGATGGCCCACCACGACAGTCATTGATGCTGGTGGGCGTGGCAGCTAAAATACCTGAGGAGGGGGCTCCAGAAGATGGAAGTAGTAATCTTGGCCTTGGTGATAGCCACCCTAGGCGTGGCTGCGGCTTCGTTGGGTGCCATAGGAGCCATATTCCTCAGGAACGATTGAGGACGGCCCCAACCTAACATAGCCCAAAAGGGGCAGCCCAATGATGGAGGAGCAATGCCTGGTATAGAAGTCCTTTTGGCAGTAGCGTCCCAAGCGTCCGTATCCGAAGACGCAATGAGACTGCTGGCAGCCGGTCTGGCTATCGGTCTTGGTGTTATCGGACCTGGCATCGGAATCGGAATCCTAGGCGCGGCGGCTATGAGCGCCATTGGCAGGAACCCCGAAGCCACGCCACAAATACAGACCAACATGATCCTAGCCATCGCCTTCGCCGAGGCACTAGGTATTTACGCCTTGGTGGTGGCCGTGATTATCGGGTTCGTGCTGTGATCCTGGTTGGCAGGCACAGCGGGGGTTTAAGGTGAGCGCATTAGGGATTAACCTCCCAAGTCTCATTGTCTTCTTAGTCAACTTCCTGCTATTGCTGGGAGTGCTGTACCTCTTCGCCTACAAGCCCATCCTCCGGGTGATGGACCGCCGGTCGAACCAGATTCGCGAGAGTCTGGAGGCCGCCGACAGGGCCCGGGAGGAGGCCGCCAGTTCTCAGGTGGATGTGCGGGCCCAGATGCAGGAGGCGCATGCCGAGGGCCAGAAGCTCATCGAGCAGGCCCGGCAGTTGGCAGACCGCTACCGAGAAGAGGAGCGAGAACGCGTCCGCCAAGAGAGCGAGGCAGCTTTGGCCCGGGCGAGGGAAGACATTCAGCGGGAACGAGACGCTGCCATCCAGGAAGTGCAAAGTCACTTTGCCGACTTGGCGGTCACGGCAGCAGAGAGAGTCATAGAGCGCTCTCTGGACCGTGACGCCCACCAAGAGCTGATAGACCGCGTCCTGCAAGAGGGCGAGGGTCTACGGCGAGGTTGATGCAAGAGTGCCGGCTGGAGCCTCGGTCAAACGCTACGCTCAAGCAGCCTTCCAGCTAGCTCTGGAGGCTGACTCCTTGGACCAATGGGGCCAGGAACTGGCTCAAGCAGCCCAAGCAGCCTCGGACCCGGAGTTGCGCACGTTCTGGGAGCACGCCAAGGTGCCCACAGAGCAGAAGTTGGCCTTGGTAGAACGCGCCCTGCCTGACGGCCACCCCATGGTACGCAACCTGATATCGCTTTTGGTCTTGCGAGGCTTGGCAGGGCGTCTACCTGAGATTCACGCCGAGTACCGCAGGCTGCTCAACGAGCATCAAGGCCGGGTTCAAGTGGATGTCACATCGGCGGTGCCTCTGGAGGACGCCCAGCGAGACCGGATCGCAACTACGCTGCGCCGCATCGTAGCCAAGGATATCGAGCTGGTGACCCATGTCGACCCGTCCATCCTTGGAGGACTGGTACTGATGGTGGAGGATAAGCTCATTGACGGGAGCACCAGAGCAAAGCTCCAAGGACTACGACGCAATATGACGGCCTCTCGCACCTGAGGCCCCACTACCTGTGAAAATGACCGCCGGGGAGTTCGAATCCCCACTAGGCGGACAGGAGCTATCGATGGCAACCGGACGAGGACAGGAAATCGTCTCCCTGCTGCGACGCCAGATCGAGGAGTTTGGCGGCGAGCTTTCCATGGTCGACGTTGGCACCGTCATCGAGGCAGGCGACGGCATCGCCCGCGTACAGGGGCTGCGAGGCGCCAAGGCCAACGAACTGCTGGAGTTTCCCAACGGTATCATGGGACTGGCCTTGGACTTGGAAGAGGACACCGTTGGCGCAGCCATCATGGGCGACCACACCCAGGTGAAGGAAGGCGATACCGTCCGCAGCACCGGCAGCATCGTCCAGGTGCCGGTAGGTGGGGCACTCATTGGGCGCGTCATCGACGCTTTGGGCCTGCCCTTAGATGGACGTGGCACCCCCCAAACCACAGGCGTGCGCCCTGTGGAGCGCATCGCCCCCAACGTCGTGGCTCGCCAATCAGTGGACACGCCTGTACAGACGGGCATCAAGGCCATCGACGCCATGATTCCCATCGGCCGCGGACAGCGCGAGTTAATTATCGGCGACCGTTCCACCGGCAAGACGGCCATCGCCTTGGACACGATCATAAACCAGAAGGGGCAGGACCTCATCTGCATTTATGTCGCCATCGGCCAGAAGCAGGGCAAGGTAGCCCAAGTGCTGGCCACGCTGGAAGAGAACGGGGCCATGGAGCACACCATCATTGTGGCCGCCAACGCCTCGGACCCGGCCCCGTTGCAGTACATCTCCCCCTATTCCGGTTGCGCAATGGCCGAAGAGTTTATGGAGCAGGGCAAAGACGTGCTCATCGTCTACGACGACCTTTCCAAGCACGCTTGGTCCTACCGTCAGCTCTCGCTGCTGCTGCGCCGACCTGCGGGGCGCGAGGCCTACCCAGGCGACATTTTCTACTTGCACAGCCGACTGCTGGAGCGGTCGGCTAGGCTCGCGCAGGAGTTCGGCGGGGGATCTATCACCGCCCTGCCCATTATCGAGACCCAAGCAGGCGACGTTTCTGCCTATATACCTACTAACGTGATCTCCATCACTGACGGCCAGATATACCTAGAGCCGGAACTGTTCAATGTCGGCATACGGCCAGCGGTGAACGTGGGCCTGTCGGTGTCCCGTGTGGGAGGCGCTGCCCAGACGCGGGCCATCCGGCGCGTTGCTGGCACACTGAGGCTGGACTTGGCCCAGTACCGCGAACTGGCGACCTTCGCCCAGTTCGGGACCTCTGAGTTGGACGCCGCCACCCGCGCCCAGTTGGAGCGTGGCCAGCGCAGCGTTGAGGTGCTCAAACAGGGCCAGTATCGCCCCTTGCGGTTAGAGCAGGAGGTCATCGTCCTGTACGCCGTAAACGGACACATGGACGATGTGCCAGTCACCCAGTGCCAGGAGTTTGAAGAACAATTGCTGCGCTACATGGAGACTGCGCACCCAGAGGTGGCGCAGGACATCGCCGACAAACGGGACCTGACTGCCGAAACAGACGAGGCCTTGAAACAGGCTATCGCGAGCTTCAAGCAGACTTTCGTCGGGACCACGGAGCCGGCGGCAGTGGCAGCCTAGTCGAAATCCTCTTAGGTCCTGCCCTTGATTAACGAAAGGGGCCATGCCGAACCTTAGAGACATACGGCGCCGGATCCGCAGCATACAGAACACCGGCAAGGTGACCAAGGCTATGGAGATGATCGCCGCTTCCAAGCTGCGGCGGACCCAAGTCGCGGCCTTGGCTGCCCGTCCCTACTCGGACAAGATACTTGAGGTAATCGGCCACCTTGCGGCCCAGCCCACCGACGAGGCGGCTGGGACCCAGCCTCTGCTGGAGCGGCGCCCGGTGAACAAAATCGAAGTGCTGCACATCACACCTGACCGCGGACTGTGCGGTGGACTTCACGGCAACCTGAACGGCGTGGTGGGGCAGTTCATCCTGTCGGCCCCGGCGCCCGTGCGGCTCGTATGCGTCGGACGAAAGGGGCGGGACTTCATGGTGCGCTACGGACGTGACGTACGCGCCACCTTTATGAACATCAGCGACCGCCTCACATTGGCCGACACCCTAGCCATATCGCACATAGCCATTGATGACTACACCAGCGGCGAAGCGGACGAGGTCTACCTCGCCTATCCAGAGTCTATCTCCACCATCTCGCAGCGACCGGCCTTGAAGAAGCTGCTGCCCATCGAGCCATCAGACCTGCCCGCGACGAGGCGGGTTGGCTACATTTACGAACCCACCAGCCCTGAGGTGCTGGGTTCTCTTTTGCCACGCTTCGTCGAGATGCAACTCTACCATGCACTGCTGGAGCTCATCGCAAGCGAGCAGTCGGCGCGTATGGTGGCCATGCGCAACGCCAGCGACAGCGCAGGCGAGATGGTGGGCGACCTGACCTTGACGCTGAACAAGGTGCGTCAGGAGAGCATAACCAACGAACTGCTAGACCTGGCCAGCGGTAGCGCGACACAGTCTAGATAGTCATGGGCTAGATTATCCCGGCCAGGCAGTCCTCCCCAAAAAGGGGGAGGCGGAACGGAGGTCACGAATGGCCAAGGGCAAGGTAGTACAAGTAATCGGCACCGTGGTGGACGTGGAGTTCCCCGCCGACGGCCTGCCTTCGGTATACAACGCCCTGACCCTAGACCAAGAGGGTGAGCGCTTGGTGCTCGAGGTCCAGCAGCATGTGGGCAACAGTTGGGTGCGCTGCCTCGCCCTCGGACCTACGGAAGGACTGGCCCGTGGCGTGGACGTGGACGACACTGGCGCACCGGTGAGCGTACCCGTCGGCCCGGAAACACTGGGACGGTTATTCAACGTCACCGGAGACCCACTGGACAACCTGGGCCCGGTGGAGGCTGGCGACCATTGGCCCATCCACCGCGCCGCCCCGTCTTTCGCAGAACAGGGAACATCCGTCGAACTGCTGGAAACCGGCATCAAGGTGTTCGACCTGATCACACCCTTCATGAAGGGTGGCAAGATCGGGGCCTATGGTGGCGCGGGCGTCGGCAAGACCGTGGTCATCATGGAGCTAATACGGAACATCGGCGCGGTGCATAAAGGGGTCTCAGTGTTCGCTGGCGTTGGCGAACGCTCCCGCGAGGGAAACGACCTTTGGAACGAAATGAAGGATTCCGGGGTTCTCGGTACCACTGCCTTGGTGTTCGGCCAGATGAACGAGCCTCCGGGAGTGCGCGCTCGCATCGGTTTCACCGGACTGACCATGGCGGAGTACTTCCGGGAAGAGCAGGGGCAAGACGTACTGTTCTTCATCGACAACATCTACCGCTACATTCTGGCGGGCATGGAAGTCTCGGCACTGTTGGGGCGTATGCCCTCGGCGGTGGGCTATCAGCCGACCTTGGCCACTGAGATGGGTGCATTGGAAGAGCGGATCACCAGCAGCAAGCAGGGCTCCATCACCTCCTTCCAAGCCATCTATGTGCCTGCCGACGACTACACCGACCCCGGCATAGTCACTACCTTCGGACACTTGGACGCTGTGGTGTCGCTGGAGCGGGCCCTCTCGGCCCAAGGCCTCTACCCCGCAGTAGACCCCCTAGCCTCATTCTCCCGGATGTTGGAGCCTCGAGTGGTGGGCGAGGAGCATTACGGGATCGCCCGCGAGGTGCAGCGTGTGTTGCAGCGCTACCGGGACCTGCAGGACATCATCGCCATCTTAGGCATCGAAGAGCTGTCGGAGGAAGACAAGCTGGCAGTGTCGCGAGCGCGTCGCATCCAGCGGTTCCTCACCCAGCCCTTCGCCGTGGCCGAGGCGTTCACCGGCATGTCCGGCAAGTACGTGACCTCCCGCGAGACGGTGCGTGGCTTCAAAGAGATACTGGAAGGCCAACACGACAACCTCCCGGAGCAGGCTTTCTACATGGTGGGGACGATCGACGAAGCCATCGAGAAGGCCGAAGGCATGGGTGTGCGAGTGGGGCAGTAGCCGTGGCTCCAATGCGACTGGACGTTATCACCGCTGAGCGCGAGGTCCTTTCCGACGAGGTGGACTTGGTTGTTGCCCCAGGCTCCGAAGGGGAGCTTGGCATCCTGCCACAACACGCACCTCTCATGACCACCCTCAAGGAGGGTGAACTCACCATCCGCAAGGGAGGCGAAGACACCTACCTCGCGGTCACGGGCGGGTTTCTGGAAGTGATGGACAACGTGGTCACGGTGTTGGCCGACGCCTGCGAGCGATCAGAAGAGATCAACGAGGAGCGCGCTCAGGAAGCTGTGCGTCGCGCGCAAGAGAGAATCAACGCTCGGACTTCCGACATGGACCTGGAGCAAGCGACGGCCTCAATGCGCCGGGCGCAACTGCGAGTACGAGTGGCACGCCGACGTCGGCAACGAGGGAGCGCGCCCCCGGCTGCGCAACGCTGACGGGCTCGTGGGCAGTTATTCCTGAGGCCGTACGTCCTCCCCGCGTTCCGACCCCATCAGGTAGTAGGTCATGGACTGGAGCGATAGCACGGGGTCTATGTTGCGAATGCGGACACCCTCCTGCGTCTGGGGCGAGGTCGGCGCATAGTTCAGAATAGCCCGAACCCCGCATTCCACCAACCGGTCCACCACCCGCTGGGCATGGATGCCCGGCACAGCCACGACACCGATGGAGATGTCCATCTCCCCCACCAACCGGTCCAAATCTTCCATAGCATAGACGCCGACACCGCCGATGCGTTGCCCCACTTGGGCAGGATCAGCGTCGAAAGCGGCCACCACCCGGAACCCCTCGGGGGCGAATCCGGGATAGCTAAGAATGGCCAACCCCAAACGGCCCACACCCACGAGTCCAACGTTCCACTGCCTCGAAAGCCCGAGTATCTCCTTGAGCTGGTTGAGCAGGTTGACCACGGAGTAACCCCGGCCCTGCTTGCCGAAGCGTCCAAAGTAGCTCAGGTCTTTCCTGATCTGGGCGGGAGTCATCTGGAGCCGGTCCCCCAACTGCTGGGAGCTGACAACCTCAATCTCCTCCCGGATCAAGGCACCCAGTACGCGAACGTACAGCGGCAAGCGTTGCACGACCACTTCAGGAACGGGTTGGTCTAGCGTAGGCGGGGGAAGCGCTTGATGCATCTAAGCGGGCTCCGTTGAGGCGCGAGGGACAGGAAGAAAACAGGCGCAAGTAGAGGCACCGGACGGTTGGACTGCATTGAAAGAGTAGCTGGTCGCCGCCATTGCCTTTAGCCGATTTTATGACCAAAGCCGAAGCTTGGTCAAGAAGTTGAGTCCCACATGCCAAGACAAGGGATTAGCCGTTATCATGCTCAAGTCATCCAAGCTCACATCACACAAGTCGCACAGCAACTACAGCGGATAAAGTAGCATCAATCAGGAGAGTGACTATGCCTAGGCCGGACCAAGCCAACCCATCGGACGCACCGGGGCCGTGGTTCGTGGACACACGCTGCATCAGATGCGACGCAGCCCGCAACTGGGCTCCCGATTTCATTGGCATGGATGCCTCAGGACGTTCCTACGTAGCCCGCCAGCCGGACGACGCAGAGGAAGAAGCGGCGTTATGGCGAGCTGCGGCGGCCTGCCCCACTAAGTCCATAGGGAACCGCGACCGGCCTCGGGAACCGACAAATGTGTTCCCTTACCTACTGACGGATGGCGTGTTCGCCTTGGGCAACAATTCTCTTTCATCCTTCGCAGCCCATTCGTTTATGGTGTTGCGCCCGGACGGCAATCTGATGATCGACTCTCCACGGTTCAGCCGGGCTCTAGCCGAAAGCATCGACGGCTTGGGAAGCATCGCTCATGTGCTGCTGACACACCGCGATGACGTGGCCGACGCGGACCGCTGGGCTGAGCGGTACGGGGCTAGGGTCTGGATTGGCGAGGACGACGCAGATGCAGCACCCTACGCCACTGACCTGACCGGGAACGACAGCACGATTGTCATATCCCCCGGCGTGCTATCCATTCCAGCGCCGGGGCATACCAAAGGCCATGTCGTGTATCACGTCGACGACCGCTGTCTGTTCACCGGTGACACGCTGCACTGGAACCACCGTCGCGCGGAATTGGACGTGTTCCCCAACCAGACTTTCTTCTCATGGGAAACGCTGGCGGATACTCTCACCCAACTTGCGAGCTTGAAGGTCGAATGGTTGTTCCCAGGCCACGGCATGTGGCATCAAATAGGTCTCACCGAGTGGTCCCGCCAGATGACTGAGTTGGGCCCGGCCATGCGGGAGACAGGCCAAGCCTCGTGGTCTCGCCGCTCCGGCACGACTTATGCTTGGTATTGACGGCTTAGTGATTCCGGCAGCACAAGGATAGAGGGGAAACAGTTATGGTCTCGCACAAATGGCAGCCTCTAGAAGACTTGGATGCCCATGTTTCAACCGTGGACTTTCAGCAAATTGACTCCCTCCATCGCCAGTGGCTCGACTTTCGAGCCCAGCGCGAGGAAACCAATCCCGATGCCTACAAGGCTTTCTTGGAGCGGGTGGAGCGTCGGTGGGCCATTGAGACAGGCATCATAGAGGGTCTGTACAGCATCGACCAGGGCGTAACTCAAACCTTGATCGAACATGGACTCTCGGCGGATTTTATCGTGCATGGGTCCACTGACCGAGACCCGCACGAGCTCATCAATGTCCTGAAGGACCAGCAGTATGCGGCAGCCTTCGTTACAGACTTTATCCGGCGGGGAAGAACGCTCTCCACTGCCTACATCAGGGAGTTACACCAGATACTGACCCAACACCAACCTACCTATACTGCACACGACCAAATGGGGCGAGTATTCGAGACCGCCTTGGACCGTGGCGGGTTCAAGACGCAGCCCAACAACCCGACACGACCCGACGGTTTGATGCACGAGTATTGTTCTCCCATTCACGTAGACAGCGAAATTGGCAATCTAGTCCAAATGTACAACAGGCTACAGGAACAGAGCAGTGCGTATCATCCGTTGCTCGTGGCCGCCTGGCTGCATCATCGGTTTACACAGATACATCCTTTCCAGGACGGCAATGGCCGCGTCGCACGGGCGTTACTGACGTGGCACTTGGCAAAGGAAGAGTACCTACCCATTGTGATATCAAGGGATGATAGGCCGCCCTACATTGAGTGCCTTGAAGCCGCGGATGCGGGTGATCTAAACCGGTTCGTGGATATGGTTGTCAAGCTTCAAAGACAGATGATACTGGATGCATTGGGCGAGCCTGGGCCTGTTCCCGCACCCGGTTTGTTGGACCAAGTCATGGACAGTGTGGTCGAGCAAATAGGACGGCAGAATAGGGAAAGACAAGCCCAGATGCGATCGGTCACGGATGTTGCCGCAGCACTTCAAACAAGGGCTATCGAGAGCCTCAACTTACAGGCCTCTCAAATCTGCCAACGCCTGAGCGAAGTTGGGTCGGACGCAGGACATGTAGTAGACCATGGAGGCCCTGGGGACAGGGAACATTGGTACCGCTTCGAAGTGGTCCAGACTGCACAGGCAGCGCAGCATTGGGTCAACCTCAACGAACCAAGGTTCTTCGTCAAGCTGTCAGTCCTCCCCCATGGGCAGGCCCATGTGCCTCGCCTACTATTCGTTGTTTCATTGCACCATATTGGACGGTATCTGACGGGTGTGATGACTGCGACTGCTTTTACACTGATTGGCGACGCCCGTGAGAGCGGTGCTCAGGAATCAGATGATTCACATGGCCCGGACTTTATGAACTGTACTGTTGACTCGTTCACATTCACGCAACAGGACGACCCCGATGCAATCACACCCAGGTTTGAGTCGTGGACCGAGGAGTGTCTTAGCGTTGCCCTACGCCACTGGCTGGAATTCATATGATGCCCGGCTTTCTCGCAAAGCTGAACCGCTGACTCTTCCACGGAACTCCTATCCTCAGGGTTGACGTAAACCGCTACTGGGTGGGAGACTGGCACCGTCCTTCCCACCTCTGGAGCTTGTTTTGTATATTGACTTGCATGCCCATACCTATCCTGCTTCGGACGACAGCTTTATCAGCGCCGATGATTTGATTGATGGCGCCAAGCAGGCTGGGCTGGATGGCATCTGCCTGACGGACCACGACTACTTCTGGGTGCCCGAAGATGTGGAGCGCTTGGCGAAACGGCACGACTTCATGGTGCTGGCGGGTTCCGAAATCAACACCGAGGACGGACATGTGCTGGTATTCGGTCTGCACCAATACCAGTTCGGGATGCACAAGACTGCCTTTCTGCGCCAGCAAGTCCGCGATGCGGGAGGCACCATGGTGGCCGCCCATCCCTACCGGCGCCGCTATCCCAAGCGTAAGCCAGGGACAAGCGAGCAGATGGACGAGGCCCTGCAACAGGCCAGCGTCGAGGAGTTGTTCTCCGCGTGCAGTGCCATCGAAGTCGTGAACGGCAGGGGGCGTTCCGAGGAGAACCTGTTTTCTAGGACGCTATGCGACCGTCTTGGCCTTGCTGGCACCGGCGGTAGCGACATCCACCGCGCCGAGCACATCGGCCGGGCATGCACCAAGTTCCATCGCAAAGTTTCCTGCTTGGACGACTTGGTGCGGGAACTGAACAGCGGGGCCTGCGAAGCAGAGTTGGGATACGCGTCATGATGACCTGTCGGAACGCAGACTTGGAGGATGCAGTCCAGTGACCGAGGTGCTGCGAGTGGAAGACCTCCGGGTGCGATATCGCACCCGCCAAGGCGACATACGCGCCGTCAACGGCGTCAACTTCGCCCTACAAGAAAGCTCCATCATGTGCTTGGTGGGAGAGAGCGGGTCGGGGAAGTCGACCGTGGCCTTGGCCTTGATGGGGTTACTGCCCCACAACGGCGACGTGATGGAGGGCAAGGTCCTCTTCCAAGAGCAAGACCTGCTGCGCGTCTCCTTTGGCAGGCTGCGCCGCATTCGTGGCAAGGACATCACCATGGTGTTCCAAGAGCCACAGTCGGCCCTCAACCCCATTCAGTCCATCGGCGACCAACTAGTCGAGGCCATCCGCACTCACACAGGCTCAAAGAAAGAGCAGGCTTTTCGCATGGCCGAAGAAAGCCTGCGTGAAATGGGACTACCGGACCCGCCACAGATCATGGGACGCTATCCGTTCCAAGTGAGCGGCGGGCAAGCCCAACGCATCATGCTTGCCATGGCCTTGACGCTGCGCCCCAAGGTGCTCGTTGCCGACGAGCCCACATCCAGCATCGACGTCACTCTGCAAGCGGAGATACTGGCCCGGCTGAAGGGTTATGTGCAGGAGTGGGGTTGCAGCATACTGCTCATCACGCACGACTTGGGGGTGGTGGCTCACATGGCCGACGAGGTGGCGGTGATGTACGGGGGCAGCATAGTGGAGCACGCCGACGTGCGGGGCCTGTTCCACCGGCCATATCACCCCTACACTTGGGGCATCTTCCAAGCCCTGCCCCGCTTGGACGAGGCCGACCGGAGGCTACAACCCCTCCAAGGGACCCCCCCTACGCTGCTGAACCTGCCCGACCAGTGCCCCTTCGTCCCCCGATGCCCCAAGGCGGTAAGTCGCTGCCGCGAAGAGACCATGCCTCACTTGGACGACAGTGGCGGCAGGGCACACGGTGGCGTGCTACAACATGGTCGACCATGGCCCGGAGGATGGGGGGTGACGCGTGCTACTATCATCAACCTGCTCTGAGTGTTCAAACGTATATCTCTTTTTACAGCGACCACCACCCAGGTCCCAATAGTGGAATTCGATGCACATCCTCTCGAGTTCGGCTTCAGCCTCGCGCGCCCTAGCTTTACCTCGATTCTCATTGTAGGCTATAGCAAATCCCTCGGCTGGTGCCGGTCTACCTCCAATCAGGAATACGAACCTCCAATTTTCGGCCTAGGTAGTTTTACAAGTTCGCCCCGTTCAACGAGGCGTTCGATCGCGTTGCCTATGAGATAGTCGGTCAACTGGGGTGCCAAGAATCCCCTGCTCAGATTCATGTAGGAGAAGAACGTTAGCCCTTCCGACATTCGGCCCATCTGAGCTCGGTATAATCCCAAGTCATAAACCCTTAGCTGCGGGAGTGATGGTGCTTCATCTACGCCATCCAGTGGCGTACTAAAGTGCTTTCTCAATGTTCTTGATGTCCGCCAAATCCCATATCTATCCCACCATTTAAACGCCCGGACTCGTAGCTTTGGGTGGAATGTTCTCCATACACGATATCCTGCTGCAGACAAGAGCAAGACGGCTAGGCCTCCCGTGATAACTACTACAAATTGCTCTACCTTAGGTGTCTTCTCTAGACAATTCCCCGTCGATTAAATGGTTCGTCTCCTTAGCGAGATCAGCATTCTTGGTGGCACGATGCTTTCCCAACTACCTACCCGGCACTTGCGTGACCAGCAGTTGCAGGGCCACCTCCTCTTCCATTCTGCCCTGCTTGACGGCTAGGTCGGCTTCGAGGAGGGCTTCGTAAAGCATGGCGAGGCCTTCCGGGGAGTGGCTGCGGGCTTGCTGCATTGTTTTGCGGAGGACGAAGTCGGGGCCGATGTTCAGTCTGCTGCCGATTTCCGACTGGGGGAGGCCACTGTCCAGCAGATGGCGGGCTAAGACGACCCGGCGCACTTGCATCGACACCATGGCGATTACCTCGGAGAAGCCCGCTCCTCCTTGGCTGAGGCGATTGGTGGCCCGCAGCGCCACGGCTGGGCGCCGCTCCAGAACTGCGTCGACCACGTTGAAGACTGATGTCTCCCGCATTTCGGGCACAAGTTCACGGACATGGGCCTCGACGATAGACTCTTCGCCAGCGTAGAGGGCCAGCTTCTCCAACTCGTTGTCCAGTACGCGGAGGTTAGGGCCTACCAGCTGTGAGAGAAGGGTGATGGCCCCAGGCACGATGCTGCACCCCTTTTCTCCAACACGAGAGCGTATCCAGCGGCTCAAGGCCTCGCCGTTTGGAGTGGGTAACTCCCGAACTTGGGCCACGGCATGCAACCGCTCCAGCAAAGGATTACCGCCTCTGATAGGGCCGTCGACAAAGACTAGTAGCGTCGTGGGAGGCATACACTCAAGATATTCTTCCAGCCCTTCCCAGCTTCCTTCCGAGACGCGGGCCGAGACGCGGGCCGAGGATCGGGCAGAGGCACGGCTACGGCCACGACGTTGGCTACCGGCTCGGGTCGGCTCCACTTCAGCCAGCGCCCCCGTCACCATCACCAAGCGCTTTTCGGCTAGGAAGGGCATGGCGTTGCACATGGGGCTGATGGATGACAGGTTGGCTTGGGGAGCCGACACGCGGTGGCAGTTGGCCTCGCGCGACTCCACTGGCCCGACCTCCTCTTGTAGCTCGCCAAGGGCGGTGGACACCAAGAACTCGTCGCCGTATATGACCTGTGCGGGGGCCACTATGGGGACCCTCCTAAGATGGGTAAGCCTGGGACCGCGGATTCCCGCATTCATGGAAATGACGGTTAGAAAATGTCCTGATCGCTTTCACCTTATCACGCCAGAACGTATAATTGGGAAGTGAGCCCAAGAAAAAGCGGGAGGACAGACATATGGCAATGGTCATAGCACGGATGCTGCTGCCCTTCATGATGCTGTTTCTAGTTTCCTTCGTGGCACGGGCTTTACTGAAGCACTATCTGCGCCGCCGCTTTGAGCCGTCGCAGCCCGACGGGACAAGTTCGGCCCGGGTGGTTGATGGCGAATACCGCGTGAAGGACGAGCCTGAGACTTGATCCCTCGACTCACTACCGCCCGATGGTCCATTTGAACCTCGCATCATATTCCCTCGAGAGCATCGGCCTGCTTTTCACCCTCATCCGAACCTTCCCCCGTGAGCGGGAAGGAGTTTGCTTGGGGGTACTTTGGAGATAGCCCTTATCGGCATGCCCAACAGTGGCAAGACCATGATGCTGCATGCCCTCACCCGCGGCCGCTTCGAGTCTCAGAAGGCTGGCCTGCAGATCGGTGTAGTCAAAGCCCCCGATAGCCGGTTGGAAGCCTTGGCAGGCTTGTTCTCCCCCGAGAAGATAGTGCCCGCCGAGGTAACCTATTGGGACCTGGCTGCCCCATCGGAAGGTCCCTCTGCCGGAACCGGGGCTGGCGTCATCAGCGGGCAGATAGTGAACCAACTGCAAAAGGTCGACGCCTTGGTGCATGTAGTGCGGGCCTTCGAGGACGACTCCGTTCCCTATCACCAGCCCACCATAGACCCCATTCGCGACGCTGACGCCATGGACGCGGAGCTTATCTTCTGCGACTTGGGGATTCTGGAGCGTCGCCGCCAGCGAGTTGGCACTAATCTGAAGGGCGCACGCGGACAAGAGCGCAGCACGTTCCTGCGGGAGATCTCCTTTATCGAAAAGCTGCAAAAGGCGCTGGAGGATGAGACGCCCGTCAGCCGGATGGAGCTTTCGGGTGAGGAGCAGGCTATGGTCACGGGCTACAACATGCTCACCGGCAAGCGTGTGCTCACGGTGTTCAACGTGGGCGAGGACGTGCCAGAGATCGCGGAGGAAGGCGACGCCTTTGAGCATCGGCCCGGTGCACTCCGCACCAGCATCTGCGCCAAGCTGGAACAGGAACTGGGCCAGCTTTCACCGGAGGACGAGCAGGAGTTCCGCGAGTCCATGGGCCTTCCTGAATCGGGTTTGGAGCGCGTCGTCGGACTGAGCCACAAACTGCTGGACATGGCGTCCTTCTTCACCGTGGGGCCCGACGAGGTGCGAGCTTGGACGGTCCCCCAAAACATCGCGGCGCTGAAGGCCGCGAGCAAGATACACTCGGATATCGAGCGAGGGTTCATCCGCGCCGAGGTGATTGACTTCGACCAACTGATGGCCTGTGGCTCCTTGGTTCAAGCGAAGAAGCAGGGGGTGCTCCGGCTGGAGGGTAAGGGATACCCAGTGCAGGACGGCGATGTGATCACCTTCCTCTTCAACGTCTAAGCCCATGGCCCCATCGTCTCAGACCCAGAGCCAGACAGCGGACCATCTGCCCGGGCAGCCTCTTTCCCTCTATGTCCACGTTCCCTTCTGTTTGAGCAAGTGCCCCTACTGCGACTTCAACACCTACCAAGGCATGGAACACGCCATGGCGCCCTACGTGGAAGCAGCCATGGAGGAGACCCGCCTATGGGGCGAGCGACTGGGGAACCCTCCAGCGACGACGGTGTTCTTTGGTGGAGGGACGCCATCGTACCTCAAGGCGGAACAACTGGGCAGGTTGATGTCGACCCTGCTAGCTGCTTTCCCTTTGGTGGAGGGGGCCGAGGTCACCGCCGAGGCCAACCCGGGTGATTTGGATGATGCGAAGCTCGCCGCGCTGCTACAGACAGGCATCAACCGCATCAGCATTGGCGTGCAGAGCACAGACGATGCCCTGCTCGAGATGCTGGGCCGCAGGCATACGGCTGCGGAGGCTGCGTCGGCATACCGGCGGGCGAGGGAGGCTGGCTTTCGCAACGTCAGCCTCGACCTGATGTTTGGCCTGCCGCACCAGTCTATGGAGCAGTGGCGGGCAAGTGTGCAGAATGTAATCGAGCTAGCCCCAGAGCATCTCTCCCTCTACGGTCTGACTTTGGAGCCGGGAACAGCCATGGAGCAGCAAGTGCGGAAGGGCATTCTGCCGGAGCCCGACCCCGACCTAGCGGCCGACATGTACGAGTATGCCCGTGAGGCCATGACGAATGCGGGCTACGAGCACTACGAGATATCCAACTGGTGCCTCCCTGGCTACCGATCGCAACACAACATGGCCTATTGGCAGGTCGACCCGTACTTAGGCATCGGCCCCGGCGCCCACTCCAACCTAGGCGGCTTTCGTTTCCACAACGTCAAGCTGCCATCCCAGTACGCCAGGAGCGTCCAACGGTGGGCGGAGATGCCCCACGAGGCGGCGGTTATCGATGAGTTTGTTTTGAATGACACGCCCACGTTGGAGGGCTTCGAGGCTACCGGCCCTGAGACGGCCATGGCGGAAACCCTCTTCTTGGGGCTCCGCTTGTTGGACGGAATCCAGCTGCGCGAGTTCCAGCTGCGCCATGAGATCGTGTTGATGGACGCCTACGGTGCAGAGGTCGGAGACCTGGTATCGAGCGGTCTGCTGGAATTGGCGGGGGAGTGTCTCAAGCTAACGTCCAAGGGGCTGTTGCTCTCCAACCAAGTATTCGTACGGTTTGTAAATTAGGTTGTCCGGGACCCGACGGACGCGCATTTTACTCTCGTAGTTGAAGGTAAATGTTCCGGACCAAGGGATCAGACCGACCTTTTATCGTCATTCCCCCTTGAGCCGGAATCCACAGACCTCTGCCATCTTGCGGGTTGGTCTGTCACTGGATTCCAGCCTTCGTCGGAATGACGATAGAGTCACTGGCACAGCTCCCATGCCCATAAAACCTCTAATTTAACTGGCGGCTATCCCGCCGCTGCCTTTGGTGATATTCTGAAACTAGCAAAAGGCGCAGAGGGGAGCGCTTCTCCATGTATGTTCTCGGGACCGCAGGGCATGTTGACCATGGCAAGTCCACTCTAATTCATGCCCTGACCAACATTGACCCCGACCGTCTGCCCGAAGAGAAAGAGCGGGAGATGACCATTGATCTGGGCTTCGCTTGGATGGAGACGCCGTCGGGGCGAGAGGTCAGCATCGTGGACGTGCCCGGCCACGAGCGGTTCATCAAGAACATGCTCGCCGGCGTGGGTGGCATTGACCTTGCTATGCTCATCGTGGCGGCCAACGAGAGCGTCATGCGCCAAACCCGCGAACACCTGGCAATCCTCGACCTGCTGGAAATCAAGCGCGGCATGGTGGTAATCACCAAAGAAGACTTGGTGGACGAGGAGATGGTGGAGCTGGTTAAGGCGGAGGTGGAAGACCTGCTGGCCCCCACTACCTTCCGCGACGCTCCAATGGTGGCCGTCTCCGCCTACACCGGCAAGGGGCTGGACACACTGAAGACCGCCATCGACTCGATGCTGGACACCACAGAGCCACGCTCCGACTTAGGGCGCCCTCGCCTGCCAGTGGACCGCTGCTTCACCGTAGCTGGCTTCGGGACAGTGGTAACTGGCACCCTCATCGACGGCAACCTGTCGGTGGGCAACGAGGTGGAGCTTGCCCTGACCAAAGAGCGGTGCCGCATACGGGGCCTGCAGAGCCACCGGCAGAAGCTGGAGCTGGCCGGCCCCGGCAGGCGGCTGGCGGCCAACCTCTCCGGCATCTCCCGCAGTGAGATACAGCGCGGCGAGGTCATCACCCTTCCGGGCTGGCTGCAGACCACCAACATATTGGACGCCCAGTTCCGCGTGAGCCGCGACGCGCCTCGGCCCGTGCGCCACAACGAAGGCATCACCTTCCACTTGCATACCAGCGAGTCCAACGCCCGCCTGCGCATACTGGACAAGAAGGAGCTGCGTCCCGGCGAAGAAGGCTGGGTGCAAATCCACCTGAGCGATCCCGTGCCCTTGGTCAAGGGCGACCTCTTTGTGGCCCGCTCCGCCCAGGACACTTTGGGAGGCGGGCGCGTCGTCGACCCCAAGCCACGTAGACACCGCAGGTTTATTCCGTCGGTCATCGAGCGCTTGGCGCTGGTGCATGAGGGAGGCGACGACACTCTACTGAATGCCGTCGACATGTGGGGGCCGTGCGACATCACCACCCTAGCCCGTCGCGCCAACCTCGCATTGGACGAGGTTAGGACCCGCCTGGCCGAACTCGAATCGGAAGAGCGGGTTGTTCTGCTGGGAGGCTCTGCATATGACGCGGACTCTATAGCCTACTCAATGGCTGCATGGCAAGACCAGACCCAGCGGGCATCGCGAGCCCTAACTGAGTTCCATGGGCAGCACCCCCTGCGCAAGGGGGTGCCCCGCGAGGAGATGCGCAGCCGTATGAGTATGCCCCAAGCTGTCTTCAACCGCCTCTCCGCCAAGCTGGTATCCGAGGGATATATGACCGAGGAAGACGGCGTCTTGCGTCTACCAGAGCACCAAGCAAGGCTGACCCCAGCCCTAACCAAGCAGGCAGACTCTTATGTCGCCTCCTTGGAGTCGGACCCATTCGCGCCTCCCACGGATCAAGGCATCGCAGCCGAGTTGCTGGGCTACCTGATTCAGGACGGCAGGGTGGTGAAGGTGTCCGAGGAGGTGGTTTTCTCCCGCAAGGCCTACCGGCAGATGGTGGATATGGTGGTGCAGCACGCCAAGGCCGAGGGGTCCATCACCGTGGCCCAAGCCCGCAACCTGCTGGGCTCCAGCCGCAAGTACGTGCTGCCCCTGCTGGAGCACCTAGACCAACAGCGCGTCACCCGACGCGTAGGCGATGAGCGAGTGCTGAGGTAGCCACGATGGCACTGGATATCACGCAGACAGCATCCCAGATAGATGCGCTGGCCTTTCGGGCCAAAGGAACCAGCGACGAGAGACACTCGGCCTTGGGTCGCTTGCTCCGGGTCATGGAAGAAAAGGGGGAGGATGAGGTCGCTGCCCGACTGCCTGCGCCCGGCGAGCGACCTTTCATGGCCGCTGCGCCTCAGGAGAGGCTGTCAGCGCGTCACGACCCTCCGAGGCCGTTCACCGACTATTGTGTTGCGTCCGTAGACGGTTCCCACATCGACGTCGACCGCCACATGGCGGCCCGCTGTTATCTCATCAACTTGGGCAGCTGTGTACTGACCTACGGCACCCAGCCAGATGCTCGCCTCGACAACGAACCATGCCTTTACTCGGGCGATGACGACCTGTTTCTGACAGTAGCCGGGCCCGGAGGCAATGAGGAGGTGCCCGTGGAGGGCGGCCTCCTTGGTATCAAGCGAGCAGTGCAAGAGGTGGAGGGGCTGGCGTCCCTAGCCTCTAGTCTGCCCCCCGAACTGCCTCTGCTGGCCCTGCTTGACGGGTCGCTGGTATTGTGGGGGCTCAGCGGGCGCGGACATCCGCCCTTTGTCAGGGACGTTATGATTCGGTACGGCCTCGTCCCTGCTTTGGACAAGCTGCGAAATCTTGCCGACGGCCGTCCTGTGGCGGTAGCAGCTTACGTCAGTCTGCCCCAGAGCACCGAGGTCGTTCACACGGTGCGGACACTGCTATGCGACCAGAATGGCCCCCGCTGCAAGCAAACGTGCAGCATGTACCGGTCCGGGCCGGAACCCTGTAGCTTGGCCAATGGCTTCCTTGACCGCGACCTCTTCGGGGCTATGCTGGCCCCTGGGCAACGCTCTTGCGTGTTCGCCACCAGTTCGTCCATCTCCAGAGAACACTACGGTCCTCACCAAGTTTATTACTACTACCTGAACGCCGGACAAGAGTTGGCGCGAGTGGAGGTCCCTCAGTGGGTGGCGCAAGACCGGGAACGGCTGGACCTCAGCCATGCCTTGGTGTTGGATCAATGTCGGCGTGGGGCGGGCTATCCAGCTGCGATCATGGAGGCCCACGAACAGGCGGTCATCGACGGCGGCGACCGCGAAGTCTTCCGAGTTCTGGTGGAAGACGCCTTGGGGCGGCAGCGCCTTCCGGTCTACACTTCAGAGAAGAACCATTCCAAGCGCGTACCTTGGGTGTAGCCCCCAAGCACTTACCTCCAGTAAAGGAAGTCCGTAGCCGTGTCACAGCCCGTAGTGGAAACGGCAAGCCGTGTGGGCGAGGTGGTGGAATCTGCCACCGACCGCTGCACCGTGCAGTGCTACCAGCTTTACCAAGCCCCTCCGTTGGGCACACTGGTAATGACCAGGTCTCCTGCGGTGTACGGCGTGGTGTCACGGATCAGCACCGAGTCGCTCTATCCGGGGCGCCCCGTGGTGGCCCGCGGTGAAGACGAGGAGACGGAAGAGGGCATCTACCGAGCCAACCCGCAACTGACCCGCCTCCTCTGCACTCGCTTCGAGGCCACCGTTCTGGGCTATGCTGAGAATGGTACGGTACGCCATGGACTGCCGCCGCTGCCTCCGCCAGTGCACGCCTTTGCCCACCGCTGCATCGACGATGAAGTGTGGAAGTTTACCCAGAGTCTTGACTTCTTAGCCCTGCTGCTGGAGGGCCAGCCCATGTGGGCTGATGAGATAGCGTCAGCGATGCTCGTCAAAGCCGCGGACGCCCATCCCGACCGCGGCAGCTTCCTGCTGACTGCGGGCAAGGCGTTGGCAGCCAGATTGGCCTCGGAGCTGCCCCGACTTGACCGCATCCTGAGAAGGATATCACCCCGATGAGCATGAACGGCCTGCCCATCTCTGGAAAACCGCTTGGCATGGTGCTCGCAGGCTCGCTGACGCGGGGCGTCGACGTGCGCCTCGACGGCGACGTGTCGGTGGAAGACGTGAAGGTGGGCACCTTCGCGACCATCCAAGGGGAGAGGCAACGCTTCTTCGGGATTATTTCAGAGGTGTCCCTAGGCAACTCCGACTCGTCGTTGGAGCACACGCCACCCGACGTCAGCGACCCCTTCGTGCGACAAGTGTTGGCAGGCACTGCGGCCTACGGTCGCCTTTCGCTGGTGCCCCAGCTGACCCTTCCCGTGGTGCTGGGCCACGACGAAGAGGGCCCGCAGCCCGCCAAGACCATCCCCGCCCACTTTTCCCGCGTGTTCTCGGCTACGCAACAGGACGTGTCCACCGTATTCGGAGACGAGAGCGACAAGGACTATTTTTACATCGGCAGTCCTCTTGATATGCAGGCCAAGGTCTGCCTCAACCTGCAGCAGTTGGCCGCTAGGTCCGTGGGAATATTTGGAAAGAGCGGTACTGGCAAGACGTTCCTTACACGCCTGCTGCTGGCCGGCATATTGCAGCAAAACGTGGCCTCCATGCTGGTCTTCGACATGCACAACGACTATGGCTGGCAGGGCATCCGCGAAGGGGGCACCTTCGTCAAGGGTTTGAAGCAACTGTTCTCTTCCCAAGTGGCCGTCTTCTCCCTCGACCCCGAAAGCTCGCGCAGACGAGGGCTCTCTCCCGACGAGGAAGTGCTCATCAGCTACAGCGATATCGAGCCCGAAGACGTGGAGGTGCTGAAGGACAACCTAGGCCTCTCCGACGTAGCCGCCTCAGCCGCGTACGACCTGCAGCGCCACTTTCGGGGCAGCAATTGGGTGAAGGAATTCCTCGATCTGCAGGGCCGCGCCGAGGTCTCCGATCTGGCCAATACTCTGGGCGTCAACGCCCAAGCCTTGGGCAGCCTGTACAACCGTTTGTCGCGCCTGAAACGCTACGACTTCATGTCGGAAAGCGCGGTGCACGACTCTGTAACACGCATTCTCGACAATCTTACTCGGGGCAAGCATGTGGTGTTGGAGTTCGGCCGCTGGGGCAATGACACCAACGCCTACATCCTAGTGAGCAACCTACTTACCCGGCGGATCCACGAGCGTTATGTCCGTCTGAAGGAACAGGCTGAGGGTGGTGCCGGAGCGGAGCCGCGGCCCCTCATCATCACAATCGAAGAGGCCCACAAATTCCTGAACCCCGCCGTGGCTTCCCAGACCATCTTCGGCACCATCGCGCGGGAGATGCGCAAGTACAACGTGACGCTGATGGTCATCGACCAGCGCCCGGGAGCCATCGATTCCGAGGTGATGAGCCAGGTAGGCACCAAACTGACCTGCCTGCTGGACAACGAGCGGGATGTGGACGCCGTTCTGGCTGGCGTACCCGGCTCACGAGAGATGCGGGCACTGCTGTCGCGTTTGGAGCCGCAGCAGCAGGCCCTGATATTCGGCCACGCCGTGCCCATGCCCATCGTAGTGCGCACCCGAGAATACGGCAGCGGGGAGTCCTACCTCGAGCTTACTCGTGGCGCAGAGCCCACCCGTGGCGAATCAGCCCCAAGTCGCCCCGGCCCAAGTCGCTCCAGCGAGGAGGCCACTCCATTGAGCAGCATCAGCATCGACGACCTTTTCCGCTAGCCCAAGAGCCGCCCTTAGCACGCCAACGCGCCACACTACAATAATGAAGCGGGGGCAGTGATGGACATACTTAACTACATGAGCAAGCACGGACATGAAGGGGTGCTGGTCTGTTCCGAGCCTTCGGTGGGTCTCAAGGCTTTCATTGCCCTGCACGACACCACCTTGGGGCCGGGCTGTGGAGGCACCCGCATGTGGAACTATGCCAGCGAAGAAGACGCCTTGTTCGACGCCCTGCGCCTGTCTCAAGCCATGACCTACAAGTCGGCAGCTGCGGGCTTGGCCTTGGGAGGGGGCAAGGGAGTCATATGGGCCGACCCTCGTAGCAACAACCGGGAAGCACTGCTGAGGGCCTACGCTCGACATGTTGACAGCTTGGGGGGTAGGTACATCACCACCACCGACGTGGGGACGACTACCCGTGACCTGGAAATGATCCGATTGGAGACGCAACATGTGGTAGGCCTGCCCACTGAAATGGGCGGCAGCGGCAGCACCTCGATACTCACGGGCGTGGGCGTCTACCTCGGCATGAAGGCGTGCGCCAAGTCGGCTTGGGGAAGCGACTCGCTACAGGGGCGCGTGGTGGCCATGCAGGGGTTCGGCAAGGTGGCCCACGAGACAGCCTCGCACCTGCTGAAAGAGGGCGCAGGCCTCGTCGTGACGGACATCTCGCAGAAAGCCATGGAGGAGGCAGCCGACTTAGGAGCCGAGATCATCGAGGCCGAGGACATCTACGATGTCGACTGCGACATTTTCTCGCCTTGCGCCCTTGGCGGTACGCTGAATGCCGACACCATACCGAGGCTTAACTGCGCCATAGTAGCGGGAGGCGCGAACAACCAATTGGCAACGGACTTGGACGGGAAGCGCCTTCAGGACCGGGGCATTCTGTATGCACCCGACTACATCATCAACGCAGGAGGCATAATCAATGCTTCCTGCGAAATCGGCGCGGAGTACAGCGAGGCGCGGGCCCGCCAGATTACCGAGCGTATATACAACACAATGCGCGACCTGCTGCACACGTCACAACACGAAGAGGTGACCACTGCAGAGGCTGCGGACCGCCTGGCGCAAAGGCGCATTAACTCTGTCCAATCCCTGCGCAGCATCTATCGCAGCAGTTAGCGGAAGGTATTCTGGAACATGCGTTGCCTCCTGAAGGAGCGTAACCTAGAAGGAAAGACGCCCTTCAGGAGGTTATGCACAGATTATGCGGGGCCAAACCTTAGGCGACGGCTGTAGGGGCGTCGAACATCGGCTCAACGGTGCGGTGCCGGCTGTCGCAGAAGGGCTTGTTCTCCGAGCGCCCACAGCGGCAAAGGGCCACTGCCTGCCCTTCGGGAATGGTGAATTCCCGGTCTTCCTGATCGGTCAGGTTAAAGGGGCCGGTAATGCGCAGGGGGCCATTCATTCGGACCTGAACGGTGCAATCTGACATGTGAATTTCCTCCATATCGTATCTGGGATCAAGCGGGATTCTCGCACCGCTACAACGGAGTGTCAATGGCGCGATGTCAGTGGCAGGGTGTCGTTGGGAGGCATTCCTGGTTCCTAATATGTCCCCAGCAAGTCGTCTTGTACCTAGCCATACCCCTGCCTCTCGAGGTCTTCTTCTTCCAAGCCGAAATAGTGCCCCACTTCGTGCAGCAGGGTGACACGAACTTCTTCCACCACTTCCTGTGGCGTACTACACCGCCGTTCAATGGGGCGTTGGAATAGGTATATCAGGTCCGGCAATTGAGGCAATTCGCTCCCCCGGTCTGGCAGTGGGACGCCAATATAGAGGCCGAGAAGCTCGTACGGGCGGACATCTCCCAAGTCGTCCAGAAGGTCACGGCTGGGCCAGCGCTCCACCACCACTTCCAAGTTTTGCAGTGCCTTGGTCACGTTGTCCGGCAGGGCTTGATAAGCCTGCTGCACCAGCCTCAGGAACTGCGGCCGAGTGAGGCGCACCACTAGACCGGGACGACCCTGCTGCGTATGTCCTTGAGGATGTCCAAGTTGGCGCGGTCGGGACCCTTGTTGTCTAGTCCCGGGACCTCTAGGAAGAAGGGGAGGTCCCAAAAGGCGGGAGAACTCATGATGTGTTCGAAACCTTCTACGCCTATGTAACCTTGGCCAATGTTCTCGTGCCGGTCCACGCCTGCCCCCAATACCCGCTTGGAATCGTTGGCATGCACCGCCGCCAGCCTCTCCAAGCCCACATGCTGGTCGAACTCCTCCAGCATGGCTTGGACGCCGTCCTTGGTGGACACGTCATAGCCAGCGGCGAAGGAGTGTTGCGTGTCCAGACAAACACGGATCCGCGGGCTGGCCACAGCATGGATGATGCGACCCAACTCCTCGAAGCTGGCCCCGATGTGCTGGCCCATGCCTGCCGTGTTCTCCACAGTCAAATACGGCCCCTCCGGCGAACGCTCCAACACCTCATTGATGCCAGCCACTGTTTGCTCGAAGATAGCATCGTAGCCCAACCCGCCATGGCTGCCGGGGTGGAAGATGACTCCCTGAGCGTTGATCTGGGCAGCTAGGTTCATGTAGTTCACCAAGGAGGTCTTGCCCTTGGCTAGGTTGTCCTCTTTGGGCGTGCCCAAATTGATAAGATAGATGGCGTGGAGGTACACGGGGGCGATGTCGGCTTCTTCCGACTTACGGCGGAACTCGGCCATCAACTCTTCTGCGGGCATCTTGAAAGCCCAGCCTTGGGGCGGGGAGCCGAATATCTGGATAGCTTCGCAGCCGATGTCCGCGCCGCGGTCGATGGCCTTGTCCAGTCCCCCGGAAGTGGATACGTGGGCGCCCAGCTTCATGGCACGACCTCCCACCCTGTCTCGATTGATAGCTGGGCTGCATTATAGCGACCCCAGCCGTATAATCGCCACGCTATGAAAGCACTGGTGCTCGAGAGGCCTGGCCCCAAACCGCGCATGGCGTTGCGGGAAATGTCCACGCCTCAAGTTTCACGCGACCAAGTCTTGGTGCAGGTCGAGGCCTGTGGCCTCTGCTATCACGATGTTTTGGTAATGCGTGGTGTGTTGCGCCGCGGGGTTAAACAAGACTTGGTACTGGGCCACGAGATATCGGGCACGGTGGCCGCCGTCGGCCCCGATGTGCAAGGTTTGGCGGTAGGCGACCATGTCGCCAGCATACAGACCGATGCCTGCGGGGGGTGCGCTCGCTGTATTGCCGGACTGGAGCATCGTTGCACATACGGCAGGGGCATCGGTCACAGCGTGAACGGTGGATTTGCCGAGTACGCCAGCCTGCGGGCTTCCAGCTTGGTCAAACTGCCACCAGAGCTCGACTTGGAGAGCGCGTGCCTGCTGGGGTGCCCCATGGGGGTGGTGCAGCGCGCCATCACCAAAGTAGGCAAAGTGCTCCCAGGCGAGAATGTATTGGTGACCGGCGCGGGTGGTGGCCTCGGCTCTCACGCTGTCCAACTCACCAAGGCTGCCGGAGCACAGGTGTACGCGGTGACCCGCACCGAACCAAAGAGCGCCGCTCTTGAGGCCTTGGGAGCCGACCAAGTGGTCTGCTCGTCGTCTGACCTAGACCACTCTGAGCTAGTGTTGGCCTTGACCGAGGACGCCGGCGTGGACGTCGCGTTTGACACGGTGGGGTCCCCTACCTTCGACTCCACGTTCCGGTCTTTGGGACAGTACGGTCGTTGCGTTCTCTTGGGCGAGGTGGCTGGGGAACGCGTACCTGTGGCATTGGCGGAGATCATCTTTCGGGACGCCTCCATCCTAGGGTCGTCAGGTGCTGGCCGGGAGGACTTGCGCTCGGCCTTGGAGCTTGTGCAACAGGGCAAGGCACGACCAGTGGTAGCTTCGCGCTTTCCCTTGGACAAATGGCAAGAGGCCTGCGACGTCATGGCGAGTGGGACACACGTAGGCAGGCTGCTCTTCACACTTAGCCGATAGGGAGAAGTGAACGGCTAGGTGGCTTGGCGGCGACGGGGAAGCAGCCGGCGCAGTTCGCCTCGGTCCCACATCACCAGGAATTGACTGGCGACGAATATCGAGCTGTAGGTACCAACCACAACGCCACAGGCCAACACCAGTAAGAAGGGCCTGATAGTGGAGCCGCCGATGAGCAGCAGGGCGACAATCACCAGCATGGTGGTCAGGCTGGTATTGAGGGATCGGGCCATAGACTCCAGCAGACTGGTATTGATAACCGTGGCCAAAGGCCGGTCGTGGTTGACGGAACGGCCCACGTTCTCGCGTATGCGGTCGAACACGACAATGGTGTCGTTCACGCTGTAGCCGGCGATGGTCAGCAGACCCACCATGAAGATTACGTCCACCTCTATGCCCAGCGCCTTCCCCAAGATGGAGAAGATGCCGATGACGATGACCACGTCATGCACCAATGCCACGATGGCAGCCAACCCGTAGCGCACGGGGTTGGGCACGTTGCGGAAGGCCCAAGTCACGTACACCAAGATACCGATGGCGGCGGCTATCGATGCCCATATTGTCTTGACCACTGTCTCACGTGCTACCAGAGGGGAGACTGACTCGAAAGAGAAGCCCTCCGACGTAATGGGGCCAATCCGCTCATTCAATGCGTCCCTGATTTGTGACTGTTCCGATGGAAGATCGCCGACGGCTTCCCGCAAAGTCTCGGTGCGAATCAGCAGCCCGTTGTCGCCAGTGACTTGGATGATGGCCTCTGGGTGGCCCATCGACTCCAAGACGACTCGCACCTCCGATTCGGTGAACTGCACCCTTTCGTCGAACCGCACCTCAAGGGCGGAACCGCTGCTGAACTCCAAGCCCAGTGTGAGGCTGGGCGGTATTAGCAGGGAGATGATGCCCGGTATCAGCAGAAGTGCCGATAGCACCAAGAACCACTTGCGCTTGCCGACTATATCCCAGCTCACCGTTTAATCCTCGCCACCGCCAACGCTGCTGGCTGGCCGCATCTTTCCTTCAGGCGTAAAGAGGCCGGTGCTGCGTCCCATGCGCGTCAAGGCCATGAGTTGCAAAAGGTTCCGGCTGACGGTGACGGCGGTAAACATGCTGACGGCCACGCCAATGCCCAAGGTTATGGCAAAGCCCGTTACCTGTGGAGCGCCCAGTCGAGAGCCAAGCCACCACAGGATAGCGCACGTAATCAGCGTGGAAACGTTGCCATCGAATATGGCTGTCCAAGCACGACGGAAGCCAACGTCCATGGACGACGCCAAGGTGCGCCCCGTGCGCAACTCCTCTTTTACCCGCTCGAAAATCAGGACATTGGCGTCTACGGCCATACCTATGGAGAGGATGACTCCCGCAAGACCGGAAAGGGTGAGGGTGACAGGCAACATCTTGAACACAGCCAGCAGAAGCGCGGCGTAAATCAGCAGTGCAGTGGCGGCCACCAAACCAGGGGCGCGGTAGTACACAACCATGAAGGCCAGCACCAGCGCCAGACCAACCAAGCCTGCCTTGAGGCTCTTGTCCAGCGAGTCCTGCCCCAAGGTGGCGTCGACGGTGGTCTCAGCGATGGGTGTCAAGGGTACAGGAATTGCGCCCGACTTCAACTGGATGGCGATCCGGCGCGTTTCAGGCAGCGTGAAATTACCCTCAATAATAGTGCGACCATCGGGGATATAGGCCCTTGACGCGGGGGCCAAAATCTCTTTTTCATCCAAGGTGAAGACGATGCGCTTAAGCTGGTCGCCTTGGATACGACGTGTCAGGTCGGCGAACAGATCGGTGCCTCTCCCGTCAAAGCGCAGGCTGATGGCTGGCAAGCCTGCTGGGTCCCTGTCGGGATAGGCGTCCTCTAGGTCATCGCCGGTCAGGCCGTCGCCTATGGGCACATCAGTGTAATTAACACACGCAGTGGTTTCGCAGGTGCGCTCTTCAAAGATCAACTGCGCGGTCTCGCCGATGATCTTCTTGGCCTCTTCCAAGTCCTCCACGCCGGGGAGCTGGACGATAACCTTATCGTCGCCCAAGCGCTGGATCGTGGGTTCGCTGGTGCCAAGTGAGTTGATACGCCGGTTGATGGTGTCGATAACGCCCGCCATGTCGTCGTCGCTGGGCACCCGCCCCGGCCTCACCTCCACAGCCTGCACAGGAGCTAACCCGGAGAGGGCTTCAGTGATTTCGGCCTCGACCTCCTCATCGACCCTCGTCTGAGGGAACCCAATGGTATAGCGGTTGTCCTGCGAGGCGCGAATGGAGGCGCGAGGGTCGATACTCGCCAAGGTGCTTAGAAGCTCCGCCTCGCCAAGGCCTTCCTTGCGCAGGAACGACACAGTGATCTGCAACGGGCCATCTGCTAACGGGGCTGATTCGACTCTCCCTGTGAAGCCTCGTGCCTCGGCCAGCGTTTCAAGCTCTCCAGTTATGTCGTGTTCCACGTCTTCGCGTGTCACATCGGTTACGTCGGGCACTTGTATAGTGAATCTGTTTTCTGCACCTTCTACAGGCTCCACTAGAGCTGACTGGCCTGTAAGAGCACCCTCTACTTCAATGGCCTGCACGGTGGCATCCGCCGGTAAACGGGCGAAGGTAACATCCACTTCGTCGGCGAACCGCGCTTGGTACTTGAGGTAGCTGCCGCCTTGGAGATCCAGCCCTAAGGTAAGGCCAAGAGGACCACTCGAGTCTCGGTTGAAGCCGAGGAGGTTTATTTCCTTGAAGGATAGTGCGAGTACAGCGAGTATCATCAGAATCCCGACGACGATGGCTGTACGCAGAATACGTCGTCGGACCATTGTGGCTAGCCCTCCGCTCGCCCTGCGTCAGAGATAACTATGCGCGGCATGTCAGGTCCATCGCCGGCGGACTCGTGCTGGAGTGCCTGCTCCACCCAAGCAAGGCCTTCCTCGCGGCTGGCAACTTCCCCGGCTGCCTCGGCCTCGCGCAACTGTTCCAACAGGTGGCCGATGCGGGGACCGGGCGCCAGACCGAAGGCCTTCATAAGGGCATGACCATCCACCAGTGGTGGGTGGTCGGGGCCAATCTCAGGGCGCTCGCCCTCGGTGATGATATGGCTGACCTTGGAGGCATGCCTACGCCAGTCAGGCTCTTCGAGCAGTGGTCCGCGGGCCGCAAGATAGTCAGCAAAGCTGAGGTAGAGGGTGTCGACGGCGGCGCCCTTCACGTCGCGAAAGAAGCGGTGGATGGCCCTAGCCGTGGGAAGGTCCAAGCCTTGGCTCATCTGGCCGGGGCGGAGGTGGTTCTGCACCATGAGGCACACGGCCTCGGTGTTGGCAGCGCTGAAGCGAAGCCGGTGCATTATGTCATGCGTCATCTCGGCGCCCATAGTGTGGTGTCCAAAGAAACGTGTGCGTCCATTCTCATCGATCGTCTTGGTACGGGGCTTGGCCACATCGTGCAGCAGGCAACCCAGCTTGAGAAGGGTGCGGCGCGACAGGTTGTCGCCCGCGTCTTGGGCGAAGTACTGCTTCCTATCCTGACCCCAAGGTACCAGAGAGGGGCCGCCTTCCCGCGTCACGCGCTCTGCCGTATCCACAGCCTCTAGGGAGTGCCCGAACACATCCCAGTAGTGCTCGCGCGGCTGCTCGACCCCCTTGGCCTCTTCAAGCTCAGGGATTATAGCGCAGAGCAGCCCCAGTTCGTCCAAGAGGGCCAGATGGACTTTGGACCGATTGGCCGCCAGGATATCGCAAAACACCTCCCGGACTCGCTCGCTGGCCACTGAGGTGACCGCGTGGGCATTCTGCGCGATGGCGGAGCGGGTCTCGGGTTCGACGGTAAAGCCCAGCCGGGCGGCTAAGGCCACAGCCCGTAGCAATCGCAGCGGGTCGTCGGTAAACGCAGTCGGGGACACCATCCGGATGGCCTGCCGCTCTAGGTCGCGCCTCCCACCGTAGGGGTCGATGATGGACTGCACGGGAAGATCGTCGCGCCATTGCTCAAAGGGCATTGCCATGGCATCGATGGTGAAGTCGCGCAGAGCAAGGTCGGCCTCAATAGAGCCGCCCCGCATCCCTGCCACGTCAACCACCCGCTGCCCTGCACGGCTGCCTAAGATGACACGGGCCAAGCCGTGCGCTTGGCCCAAAGGAATAGCATGTCCGCTGAAGGCTAAGGCCAAGGCCCTAGCTTCTGAAAAAGGGTCGCCGGAGACGACGATATCGACGTCAGCCGCGGGCAGGCCACTCAGGGTGTCCCGAATAAAACCACCGACCAAGTAGGCGTCACCGCGACCACGGAAGAAATCGCTAAGCTGGGGAAGAAGGATGATAGTAGTACCTGTTGACAGAATGCTTATGGGCCAGCGTGTTACTTGTTATCTGACAATGTCCGCAGGATGGGCGAGGGCTACCCGGCGTAGGCGGGCTCTTCGTCTTGGGCCTGTTCTTCTTGGGGAGCCTCGTCAATCTTCCACAGACTGTTCCGGTCGACTAGGCGGTCGATATAGAGGACGCCGTCCAAGTGGTCGATTTCGTGCTCCAAGGCTTGGGCCAGCAGTTCGTCGGCCTTGATACGCACCAATCGGCCGTTGCGGTCCAAGGCCTTGGCCCGGACTCGCTCGGAGCGGCGGACAAGGCCACGATATCCTGGGATGCTGAGGCACCCCTCTTCTACTTCGCGCTCGCCCTCACGGCGGGTTATCTCCGGGTTGACGTACACCCTAGGCTGGTCGTCGTCGGGCAACTGAATGACGATGACCCGGCGGGTCACTCCCACTTGCGGAGCTGCCAAGCCCACACCAGTATTGGTGTGCATGGTCTCCACCATGTCGTCGGCCAGCTTGCGGATGTCTGCAGTCACCGAGGTGACGCGACTAGCCTTGTGTCGCAAGACTGGGTCGGGCATGAAGCGCATCGGCAGTGCAGCCACTGAGGACCTCCTCACACGGATGCCTGAGTATATCCAAAGGGACTTCTGGCTGTAAAGGCAGAGTGGGCATGGGAAACACTCGACTCTCGCGTAAGGACGCAGCATGTGATGTGCTAAAATCGAGGCAGCTTGGAGGGGTCGCCTGCTCAATGGACGTGGTACTTCTGGCATCCAACAGAGCCGGAGTTGGCAAGACCTCGATGGCGGCCGCCTTGGCAGCCCGATGGTCGCAGCAAGGACACCGCATAGCCTACCTGCGAGTGGGCGCCGACGGTGGAAGCCAAGAGACCGACACCGAGTATCTCACCGAGCTGACCTCCGCTGTCCAGCAGTCTACGGATGCCCCCGGGCTGACTGTGCCCCGAATCAATCCGGCGGGCCAGACGATAGGCGGCTTGGATGTGGCATTGGCCAATTTCGCCAGTGAAGCGACCGGCCTTGGGTACAAGTTGGTGGTGGAAGTCTCGCCGCCGGAGGGCGAGGAGACCAGAACGTGGACCCTGTGCAGCGAGCTGGCTGATGCGTCGGGCGCATCGGTGGTGGCCATGGTCGACTACGCAGCCACCACGGAGATGGACCGGCTCAATGCCGAATTGCGTCCGGTACGGCAACGGCTGGGCGGACTGCTGGTCAACGCCACGCCACCCTACAGGACCCGGGAAGCCGCTTCGAGACTACTCGCGAACAGCAGAGGCGGCGATGGTCATCTCCTAGGGGTGGTCCCGGAAGACCGGATGATGCTGGCCCCCACAGTGGGTCAACTGGCCCGCCACCTCAAGGCACAGTGGGTGCTAGGCGAGGAGAAGACAGATGACCTCGTATGCCATGTGCTCATCGGCGGTAACCTGATGGACCCAGGAGTGACCTATTTCGGGCGTCACCAGAACCAAGCGGTGGTGGTCCGCGGCGACCGACCCGATATCCAACTGGCGGCCCTTGGCAGTGAGCTTGCCTGCTTGGTGCTCACCGGAGGCCACCACCCAATACCCTACGTACACAACGAGGCCCAGCAGCAGGAGGTGCCTCTGCTGGTGGTGGAGAGCGACACTCACGCTACGGCAGAGTCGGTCGGGGGGCTCATCTCGCGGGGTGCAGTGCATCACCGCCGCAAGGCCAACCACTACGCCCATCTACTGGAGCAGAACTGCCAAACTGGGCCGCTGCAAGAGCTTCTGGGCTAAGGTCCGCACCCCTCTCTGAGCTAAGGACGGCACCCCTCCAATAGCGCACCCCATCGTCATGACCCTTGTCCCTGAGTTACTGCCTATTGCTAAATAGGGCCGCGGTGTCTAAAATGCCCCTCTTGGTGACCAAAATCCAATGGGAGGCAAAGGGGGTTGAATGCATTAGGCACCCACGTCATGTTGGAGCTCAAGGGATGTAACCCACAACTGCTGGACGACTTGCCCTACATCAAAAGCGTGATGCTAAGCGCAGCCAACGGTGTAGGAGCCCACATACTCAGCGAATCTTTTCACCAGTTCTATCCACAAGGTGTAACCGGCATCGTAGCCATTGCCGAATCGCACCTCTGCATCCATACCTGGCCGGAGTATGGGTATGCCGCGGCTGATATCTTCACCTGTGGCACATCCATCAAGCCGCAAGAGGCAGCCCAGTACATCATTGACCAGTTGGAATCGCAGGAGCCGTCCATAATGGAGCTCAAGCGGGGGATTTCGCCGCTGGGCGTGCCAGCACGTCAACTATCTTAGCTTAGGAGCGTATGGACGCCTCGGGTAAATGGCACTTCGAAGTAGTCAGCCTTGACCTGTCGATGATCTACAGGATCAAGGATGTGCTCTATACGGGTCAGACCGCCTATCAGAAGGTCGACATCCTCCAGTCGGAGGAGTTCGGCCGCTGTCTGGTGTTGGACGGCAAAACCCAGTCCACCGAGTTCGACGAGCACGTCTACCACGAGTGCCTCGTACACCCTGCGCTGTTGAGCCACCCTGACCCCAAGTCCGTCTTCATTGGCGGCGGCGGAGAGGGCACCACCTTGCGAGAGGTGCTGGCCCACCGGTCCGTTAAAAAGGTCACCATGATTGACTTGGACAAGGAGGTGGTGGACTTGTGCCGCCGCTTCCTACCGCAGCATCATCAAGGTTCTTTCGACGACTCTAGGGTGGAGTTGCTGTATCAGGACGCCCGCGGTTACCTCGCCGAGACCGATGAGAGCTACGACGTGATCGTGCTGGACTTGGTGGACCCCATGGAGGGAGGCCCTGCATACCTTCTGTACACTCGTGAGTTCTACCGGCTTGCAGCCCAGAGGCTGAATCCGGGTGGGATACTGGTTACCCAGTCGGGGCCGGCTGGGCTGATCAACTACACGGAGTGCTTCACACCCATCGCCCAGACCTTGAGTGGGTTGTTTCCCGAGATTCGTCCCTATACCGTCTATGTGCCCTCCTTCATTACCCCTTGGGGCTTTACCATGGCCGTATCGGACCCTTCCACTTCCCTCCCGGGTTCCGATGACTTCATGCAGGAGGCCCAGTCCCGCATCGCAGGCGAATTGCGCTACCTTGATGGTGTGACGTGCCACGGCTTGTTCGCCCTGCCCCGATACATCCGCGAAGGCATAGCGTCCGAGACCCGTACCGTCACCGACGATGACCCCGTCTTCATGGTTTAGGCCACTCGCGGCTTACCTGTAAACTCCGTCCATTCTCTCCCTTCTCTCCTTCTTCGTCCCTACTCTCCTTGGCTGCGCATTTGGTATCCTTGCTTGCGTTCGTACGGGAGTACTGATCGGGGGGCGTGATGGCCGATTTAGGGTTTGTGGGTCTGGGGACGATGGGCGGGCGGATGGCGCGGCGGTTGCTGGATGCGGGGCACCGTGTGACTGGATACAACCGGACGCGGGCCCGGGCGCAGTGGCTGGTGGATATGGGGATGGTGATGGCGGACGCGCCACGCGCGGTGGCTGAGGACTCGGAAGTTACTTTTTCCATGATGGCCAACGATGGTGCATTGCTGGCCATTGCTGAGGGCGACGATGGGGTGCTGGCGGGCATGGGGCCGGGCAAGGTATATGTGGACATGAGCACCGTCAGCCCGTCCATCAGCCGGGACTTGGCTTTGCGGGTGACGGGGAAGGGTGCTTCGATGCTGGATGCTCCGGTATCGGGTAGCGCTGTGACCGTGGAGGCAGGCACGCTGTCCTTCATGGTGGGTGGCGACGCTGGGACACTGGAGCGGGTGGCGCCGTACCTGAAGGACATCGGACCGACGATTACCCACGTTGGGGGCAACGGCCAAGCGGCTGCCATGAAGATTGCCATAAACCTGAGCCTGCCGGTGCAGGTGCTGGCCTTCGCTGAGGGACTGCTGCTGGCAGAGCGCAGCGGCATCCCGCGGGATGTGGCCTTGGAGGCAATGGTAAACAGCGTGGCGGCGTCGCCCATGCTCAAGTACCGCGCCCCGCTGATCGGCGACACGACCAAGGAAGCCCTGTTCGACGTGACGATGATCCAGAAGGACTTGGAGCTGGCGCTGGAGATGGGGCATGAACTGGGGGTGCCCCTGAATACGGCGGCCGTCACCAACCAGATGCTGACCACAGCGCGGGGCATGGGGTTCGCGCACCGGGACTTCATCATCTTCCATGAGATGCTGAGGCGGTTGTCGGGTGAGGCGCCGGAGTAGGGCCATCCCCATCGTGGTGGCTTGGTAACGAGTCCGGGCCGTGGGTTCCCGCCTGCGCGGGAATGACGGGGTGGGTCGATCGTTGAGGAGAAGGTCCACTTTTTTGGAACCACGGCCAACTATTTGGCAAGCACAGCAGGAGGCGGGAACGTGACGCTTAGGACTTTTGGGGCGATGGGGACGGATCTGGCGGAGCGGATTAATTTTGACCGGTTGCGGACGCAGCGCTTGGGCAAAGCGAAACAGGCGCTGAAGGAGTCGGAGTTGGGGGCTGTGCTGTGCTTCGACATGAATAACATCCGCTACCTGACGGCCACGGCCATCGGCACTTGGGCCATGGACAAGCTGGTGCGATTCTCTCTGCTGGCCCAAGACGACGACCCCATCCTGTGGGACTTCGGATCGGCGGCGCGGCATCACCAGATGTATTGCCCTTGGCTGGGGGAGGAGCGCTCGCGGTATGGCATATCGACCTTGCGGGGGGCGACGCCTCCTGAAGCGGGCCGGGCTGAGGATGTGGCCCAGAAGATCAAGATAGAGCTGGAGGAGCGGGGGTTGCAGAACGAGCCTCTTGGGGGTCGACATTGCTGAGCCTGCGGTGATTTTTGCGCTGCAGGCGGCTGGGCTGAATGTGGTGGACGGGCAGCAGCTGATGTTGAACACTCGCAAGGTGAAGACGGAGGACGAAATCTCGCTGCTGAACATGGCCTGCAGCATGGTGGATGCGACTTATGACGAGTTGTACCGGGCGTTGCGTCCTGGGGTGCGGGAGAACGAGGCGGTGGCCATGGCCAACAAGACCTTGTACGAGATGGGGTCGGAGCATGTGGAGGGGATCAACGCCATCTCGGGGGAGCGGTGCAATCCCCATCCGCACAACTTCACGGACCGGATCCTGCGGCCTGGGGACCCGGCCTACTTCGACATCATGCACAGCTACATGGGTTACCGCACCTGCTACTACCGGACCCTTGCCATCGGCAGCGCGTCGCCGGCACAGCGGGATGCCTACAAGAGGGCCCGCGAGATACTGGACCAGTCCATCGATATGATCAAGCCCGGAGTGACCACGGCGGATGTGGCCAGCCTCTGGCCACGCGCCCAAGAGTTTGGCTTCCCCAGCGAGGAGGCGGCGTTTGCGCTGCAGTACGGGCACGGGGTGGGGCTCTCCATCTGGGAGAAGCCCATCTTCAGCCGGTACGTGTCGCTGGATGCGCCGGAGACCATTGAGGAGGGGATGACCTTCGCTTTGGAGACCTTCTGGCCAGCGACGGATGGCTGGTCGGCGGCCCGCATCGAGGAGCAACTGGTGGTGACTGCGGACGGGTGCGAGGTCATCACCAAGTTTCCGGCGGAGGAGTTGCTGGTGTGCGGGGTGCGGTACTACACGGGGACGGGCCCGTTGCCGACGACGCGGGAGGCGCAGTCGCACCTGAACCGCGGCGAGTGAGAGAGACGGGCCAGCGGGCATCAGATATGACGTGGTCTCGAGAATGACGCTCTTCTCGTAGCTGGGCGGCGAGACTGATCGTAGCTGTAGCGAAGTATTTTGTAGCTGAAAATACTCGAATTTCTCGCCGCGCCGTATCTGAGGCAGCTTTGACGAACTCTCCCGCTGGCGCGGGATGGATGCGGCAGAGGCCATAGCTAAAATCCGTTTTTTCGTATCTGAAACATGCCGCGATGGCCGCATGGTTCTATCTGAATAGCTTGCCGCAGCTGGCCGCATTTCTCGCATCCTTCCGTCCTCCCATAACAATGTCCGAAAAGAAAAGGCAGGGGCGACCCTTGAGGGGTCAGTCCCCTGCCTGCTTCCTGTGTTGAGGTTAGAGGGTGGAGGTGGGGTGGGTCAATGGGGAAATGTCATGGGGGGTGGGGGGATTACTGACGATGTGGTACGAACTCGAAGTTGCTCAGCCAGTCGTAGGTCCCCGCCATCGGCTTCCAAGCGTCTATCTCTGGCCCCAAGGGAAACACTTGGTTGGCGCTGTAGGTCACTACTGTGAGAGCATGCTCATAGAGCCAACGGGTCATCTCGGCCTGCTTCCTCCAACGCTCGTCTTCATCGACCGTGGCCAGAGCATCGTCCATCATGGCCTGCCAATCCGGGTGCTCCAAGCCGAAGTTGATGAAGTTGGTGGAATTGAACCGAATCTGCATCGTGCGCAGCGGCTCGAAAGTGGAAACAGCAGCCTGTGTGACTGGCACCCTTGGCTGCCCGGCTCACCAGTGTCGGCCGGAACTCGGAGAAGGGGCGGACTTGCGAATTGCACCTGATGTCCACTTGCAACCACATGGTGCAGACCGATTCGCCATTTTCAACCGTACCAGGGGATGGTCGGACCGTGAGGGCCATGTCTATCTCGAAGCCATCGGGATAACCGGCCTCTGTCAGCAGTTGCTTCGCAAATTCTGGGTCGTAAGCGAAGGTCAGCTGGTCCAGCCCGTATTCAATCATGCGCTGCTCATGGCTGGGCCACCAGATATGGAAGAAGGGCTGGCCCTCGCCGAAGGCGAGGTTGTTGACCAGCTTTTGCCGGTCGATGGCGTGGTTCATGGCTTGGCGTACCTTACGCGCCTTGTACCACTCTTCAGTGGTGGTGTCCCGGTCACATGACACCCACGGGAAGGAGCAGTCAAAAGCGTTATCATCCAAGGGGACCCTGATGTACCCCTCCGCATTCAGCTGGTGATGTGGGTGGTCTGTGTAGTACTGCTGTCCCAGCAGGTTCAGGTACAACCCGACGGCCCCCGGGAAGGTCATGTATTTGAAGTCATCGCGGTTTTCGTTCCTGATTGCCTGGATGGACTCCAAGGTAAAGGAACCGGTGTCGATCTGGCCTACGAGGAAATTGGCCAACCGTGCGGACTCCTCAGGAATCCCGTGCCAGATCATCTCGGCGAATTCGGGTCTCTTGTTCCAGTGGTCCTTGACGGCCTCAAATCGCCGGTCAACACCACTGGTGGCGTTGGTTAGCATCCACGGGCCCGTCCCCACGGACTCCCGGTTGTCCTGTTCCACGCCCACGGCGTCGTAATGATTCTTGCTGTGGAAGGACAGCGAGGCGCCTACAGGCATGCGGCTGTGCCAAGTAATCTGGATGGTGGGTGTGGGACGGGTAAGCTGCACTGTATAATCGTCCAGTTTGACCATCTGGCATTCTTCACATGTGAAGGTGCGTCGAGACCCTGCGGCTATGGGGTGCAGGGCGCTTGGAGTGGCTACATCCTGCCAAGTGTATATGAAGTCGTCGGCGTGGAATTCACCCCACTCACCGTGGTTGGTGTGCCAAGGAACGCCTTGACGAAGGTGGAAGGTGTATACCAATCCTGTGGGGTCTACTTCCCACTCGGTCACCAGACGCGGGACCACAACATTGTTGTCGGTAGCGGTTCCAAACATGGCTTCGTGGGTAGTGACACCGTCGGTCTTCTGGGACTGGTAGTTCTGGACGGAAAGACCGAAGTTCGGAGCCCCCATCTCAGGCACTGAAAAGTTGAAGGTGCCTGCCTGATCCACGGCGATGGGCGCGGGCAGCAAGACAGCTGTGGGTACGGCGATGGGCGCGGGCAGCAAGACAGCTGTGGGTACGGCGATGGGGGTGGCAGGTATCGCTGCCAAGGCGTATTCGAGCTCTGTGGCAGTAATAAGAGTGTTGAGGTCGGCTCGGATAGTGGTGCCGTCAGTGAGGGTGAGGTAGAGCATCTGGGCGGTGGGATCGTACGATGCGCTGACAACGGTAGGGGGCACTGGGGTGGGGGGACCTTGGGCCTGGATCAGCGCAGACACGAGTTCCTCGTTGTTCAGGACGACCGCTTCAAGTTCTTGGTCGCTCGCTGTTTGGCTCAGGTCGATGGGGATGGTTGTGCCGTTGGAGAGGGTAAGTATCAGGCTCTGGCTGGGGGCGTTATAGGACGCTTTCCTAACCACGATGGGGGCCGGACTAAGGGATGCTTGCGCAGCGGACAGGGCGGCGAGTGTGGCGGAAAGCTCGGTGTCGGTGGTCAGGTTGGTGAGGTCAGCATCGGCGGTCCTACCGTCGGAAAAGGTCAGCGTTAGCAACTGGGTTGCCGGGCTGTAAGATAGGGTGTCGATGGTAATGGGTTCGGGTGCAGGGAGAACTTCCGACATGGCGAGGTCACCAACAAGTTCGTCAGCGGTAATGAGGTCGTTGAGGTCGACGGGGATGGTTGACCCATTGGAGAAGGCGACCATGAGCGCTTGATCGGAGGCACTATAGGAGACGTCAACTACGGTGACGGGCGTGGGAACGTCTGGGGCAGTTTGGGTGCAGGCGATGATTAATGAAAGCAGTAGGAAGGCGAATCCCAAGACGGTTGTTTTCGCTCGCATAACGCGGCTGATTGTAAGGGGGATGGCAGACTAGGGCAACGCCCCTCCTCTCGAAATGACGAATGAATGCGATTGGCGCCTCTCGTCCGGCTACTTCCTCCTAGGCGTCGAAGATTTGGAGGGGGAGGAAGGCGGAGACTACGAAGTTGGGGACGTCGACTAGTTCGCTTACTTTGAGGTCGACGGCTACGGAGCAGATTACGTAGGCTTGCTCGCGGGTGTAGCCACGCTCCATTAGTAGGTTGATCATGTTTAGGAGGGCTTCGCGGGCGGCGGTGGTGGCGTCCTCGGAGTAGTTGGTGCCATTGGAGACGCTCATGCCGACGGCGGCGAGGAAGCGGCGGGGGGCGGCCATTTCGGGAGCATTGGAGTAGCCGTCGTTCTCGAAGTAGGGCATGCGAATGCCACGTTGCTGGGCCTCGCCCTTGCGGACCTCGAAGCTGACGTGGAGGGTGCAGGCCATCTCAATGGCGGTGCCACAGCACTCGGAGTCGCCTTGGGCGTAGTGGGCGTCGCCAGCGGAGAAGAGGGCGCCCTCGGCGGAGACGGGGATGTAGAGGCGGGTGCCGGCGGTGAGTTGCTTGATGTCGAGGTTACCGCCGATCTCGCGGGGCGGGATGGTACGCAGGGCGGAGGAGGCGATGGGCTCGGTGGATGGCACAGCGCCATGGGCGTCGGGTGGCTGGACGGCGCCTCCGGCCTCTAGCAGGATGTTTTCCCGCTGGGTGATTTCCTCGAGCAGGGCGCGGGAGGGGGCGATGCCGATGGTACCCATGAAGCAGGCTTCGGGCACGCGGACGCCGGGCACTTGGGGCGAGGTCGCAAAGCCGTCGCGCATGTCCCACTTGACCACAAAGGGGTCGAGGTAGATGTTCCGCAGGAAGCCAAAGCCGGGGATGATGCTGGTGAAGCCGAAGGATGCGGGCTCGATATTCAGCACGTTAATCTGCAGGAGGTCGCCAGCTTCGGCGCCCTTCACATAGACGGGGCCAGTGAGGGGATGCACCAGCCCGAGGTCGACGCTGGTGAGGTCAGCATCGGTGGTGGCGGAGTGTATCTGGCCGTCGAGGGCGTCGCGGGTCTGCAGGACCACCTCCTCGCCGGGATCGGCCTCGACGGCTGGCGGGATGTCGGGGTGCCAGCGGTTGTGGCCCTTGGTGGGTTCTGCGGCGCAGGGCTGGGTGAGGTCGACCTCGATAGTTTTCATGGTGGGCCTCCTCTGATTTGACATAGGGTGGTGTCGGAGTGCTGGAATCGGGCGGATGCGGTGGCTCCCATCCGCCCGCATTCTACTCTAGGGTCACACCCTGCGTGAGTAGGTGGTGATGCCGTCGGCCAAGTTCAGCGAGCGGGCTATTCCGTGGATGGCGCGAAGCCCTGGCGCTGCTACCGGGAGCAGGTGAGTCTTGTGGAGGAGGCGGACGGGGGCGTAGAGGCCCATCTCGGTGGCGTCGGCCTCGGTTACGGCGGCTAGGGTGGGGGTCTCGGCCACCCTGAAGGTTTGGAAACCGACTTCGGACAGCATTTGTGTCAGGGTGCGACGGGAGAAGTAGTAGATGTGCTCGGGCATGTTGTAGTGGCGCCAGCGTGGGCCGACCAGCCGGGGCCAGACGCCTTCCACGTCGTGGGTGGCGACTATGAGAATGCCTCCGGGCTTCAGCAGTTGGCGGACAGAGCGGAGGGCGCTCTTGGGGTCCGGGATGTGCTCGATGGTCAGCAGCATGGTGGCCAAGTCCACGCTCTCGGGGGGCAGGTCGACCTGATCGATGGTGCCGGTGAAGGCGTTGAGTCCCAGTTCGGTACGGGCGTATTCGGTGGCGTAGGATGAGACATCGACGCCATGGGTAGTCCAGCCACGCTGGCGGAACTCGTCCATCACCAGACCCATGCTGCACCCGACGTCCAGAGATACACCGGGGGTCAAGCCCTTCAGGGGAAGCAGCAACTCTTTGACTACGAAGTGGAGGTGGTCACGCAGGGCTAGGTAGTCGGCGTAGCCCACCACGACGTTCTCGAACTCGGCCGTCCCGCCGTAGTAGCTTTCCTCGTTGTAGATGCTGGCCAAGTCGGAGGGGACGGGACGAGGGTTCAGGAAGACGAGACGGCACCGGTTGCATCGGACGATGGTGTAGCCATGCTTCACATGGAGGCGCGAGTACTCCGCAGACCCGCACAGATTACAGTCTACTGTCTCATGTTGGACGGCGCTTGCCATGGTCTGCCTCCTCTGATGGGAGTGCTGTTATTATAGCGGCGAGAGGCGCAACCCTCTCTATGGGTTGCAGTCGCAGCCATCAATTCGACAGGGAGGAACGCCGATGCCGAGGGTGTGGGCCAAGACACTGGACTATGACCGGATTGAAGTGGGCGACGACCTGCCTATTCTGGTGAAAAGCGAAAGCCAGGAGAGCATTGATCTGTACGCCAAGCTGGCTTCGACGGCGCCACGGGACAACTGGAACAACCTGCACACCGACGAGGAGTACGCCAAGCAGGGCATCTTCGGCGGGACGGTGAACATGGGGGTGGCCACGGTGGCCTACGTGGCCGAACTGCTGGAGAAGGGCTTCCCCTTGCAGAAACTGACGGGCGTGGGCAGCGAGATTGAGATGCGGGCTACTCAACCGGTGCGGGCAGGCGACACGATCACTTTCACCGGACAGGTTACGGGCAAGGGCGAGGACGGCGGCCTGCGATGGGTGGAGTGCGAGGTGACGGGGACGAACCAGGATGAGGTGGTGGTGGCCAAGGCGCGGGCTAGGGTGCCTCTGTAGAGGGCTTCAGCAGTCCGGGGGCCGCTCCCTCACGGGGAGCAGATTGCCCCTCAAACCGACAGACCGGCTAGGAAGTGGTCTTCATCGGTGAGTCCCTCGGCATTGCCTTGGCAGAGGAGCCATGGGTTCTTCTCTACATTGGAAGAGCCGCAACGTGGGCAACGTGGCGTGGGGCCGTCGGAGGGATACCAAGGGAAGGTGTGCTGGCAGGCGCAGCAGAGGTGCTCGTCGCCCATGAGGTCAGTTCCGCGAGAGCAGGGCTTGGAACTCCAGTTGGGACACCTCAGCCCCGCGCCGTATCGACGCCACGGCGTACTCTATGGCGAGACGGGCGAAACCGGCGTGATCCAACACGTCGGCGCCAATCACGACCCGCGGGATGGCTTCATCCAAGTCGAGGGTCAGGCGGGACGGATTTTCCTCGTCCAAGCCTAGTTCAATCTCTTGGCCCGCAAGGCGCTCAATCTTCTCTTTGACCCGCTCGATAAACTCTTGGTCATCCACGACACACCTGTTTTTGTTGGAGATTGAGTTGATTATAGCACTGGCCTCCCGCCGATATTCTTGCGACGAACTGTTCAAGATTAAGGAATTGGCGCAACCCCTCGCGGTTGTTCCGGCGTTGAGCCGGAGTGGCCTGTCCTCTTGGGATCTACGAGTGCGGATGGGGGGGGCCTGGCACGCGGTCTGTTTTGACACGACTACAGAGGCGGGCTTAGACTCCCATCATTACCTGCCATATTTGCGAGGGAGGCTTGGTCTTGACCAGTGCTAGTCAACAGCCGTGGAGCTTCAAGGGAGACTACTTCGAGGCCTGCAACTGCGAGGTGAACTGTGCCTGTGTGTTCGGCTCGCCAGCCCACTATGACGACTGCCAAATAGCCCTTGCATGGCACATCGACACCGGAAGCTACGGCAACGTGGCGCTGGACGGGCTGAATTTCGCCCTCGTAGCCCAGACCCCCAAAATGATGTCCGACGGCAACTGGACGGCCGTTATCTATCTTGACGACCGAGCTGAGGGCGCACAGCTGGAGGCACTGCGGGCCATCGTGTCCGGTGAGGCCGGGGGCGGGTTCGGCAGGCGCAAGGCCATGATCGCCGACCTGCTGGGCGCGAAATCAGTCCCCATCACTTACGAGGTCAAGGCCCACGGCCGCCGTGTCTCCATACAGGGCAGCTTGGAGCTTGAAGTGGAGGGCGTCCGCGGCAACAATCCCGATGAGGACGTGCAGCTCGTCAACGACCCACGCGCCGCCGAGCGAGGCGGGGGGCCTCGGACAGTCGCCCGTTCCACTGTCTACCAACACACGCAGGAAGGCTTGGCTTGGGACAACAGCGGCAAGACGGGATACTATGCGCCAGTGGAGATGTCGGGCCCATAACTCCCGCTGGGAGAACCCATACGTCAGCCGCAGAATACCTAAGACCTACTGATTCGACCTGACTAGGAGGGGCCAAGTGCCGCACGTAGACATTGAAGGCGTCAAGATATACTACGAGTCCCACGGCCAAGGCTTCCCTCTGGTGCTTTGCCACGGCTTGAGCGGTGACACCCAAGCATGGGTCAACCAGGTTCCTACCTTCTCGCAGCGTTACCAAGTGGTGACATGGGATGCCCGCGGCCACGGGCGCTCTGACAGCCCAGCAGACCCGAATGCCTATGGGCTGACCCGCTTTGCCGAGGACTTGAAGGCGCTGCTTGGCCACTTGGGCTTGGAGCAAGTTTACCTGCTGGGACACTCCATGGGCGGTGGCGTGGCAGTGCGGTTTGCCACCACCTATCCGGAACGCGTCAAAGCCTTGGTGGTCACAGACTCCTTCACCGGGTCAGGGCTGCCCACGACTGCGGGCGTGCGGGCAATGCGTGAGAAGAGCATCGAGCTTGCACTGACGCAAGGCATGAACGCCGTCGCAGACCATGCCCTTCAGGAGAACGCCAACGTGATGGGCCGAATCCGTGGCGACGCAGTGGAAGAGCGGGCCATGCGGCTGCGTTACACGAAGATCGACCCCAATGGCTACGCGGGCAGCGTGCGCACGATCCTAGATAACGGCTTCCCCGATGAGTGGTGGGGACGCATCACGATGCCCACTCTCGTGATGGTGGGCGACCGGGACAGTGCCTCCATTGCTGGCAGCGAACACACCCACGCCAAGATCAGCGGCTCGGAGTACGTCGTCATCTCCGAAGCAGGTCACATGGCCTACCTAGACCAGCCCCAAGCCTTCACCGACAACGTGCTGGGCTTCCTGTCACGGGTCGAGGCGCAGGTAGCGGCGTAGCTTCACTTTCTGAAACCGGGGGGCTAAACCTGAGGGCTAAAGCTCGCCTGCGTCGTGTACTACGCGGCCTCCTACCATGGTGAGCAGGGAGCGCATGTGGGGCATCTCCTCCATGGGCATCGACAGGTAGTCGTCGGAAAGGACGGCTAAGTCGGCAAGCTTGCCCGGCTCCAGCGAACCCCGCTCTCCCTCATCAAAGGAGAAGTAGGCGCCGCCTAGGGTGAAGGCCCTCAGCGCTTCCATGCGTGTCAGGCACTCATCGGGGTCAAGAGGCTGTCCGCTGCGCCCCTCCTGACGGGTGATCGCTGCCCAAAGGGTCTGGAAGGGGTTGTAAGGCTTGTTGTCGGTGCCGAAGCTGTAGGGGATGCCTAGCCGTTCGTAGGTCCGGTGCGCATCGGCCGCGCCTTCCCTAGGCTGGGCCGCTGGGAGCGCATGGCCACGCAGCCACAGGTCCGTCAAAGGGATGGTTTCCAGCACTAGCCCCAGCCTCTTCATGCGGTGCATCTGGTCGTCGGTGGCCCTGAGGATATGCACCAGCACCCACCGCTGGTGAGCGATGGGGGTTTCGCGGTCGACGGCCTCAAAGACCTGCAACACCTCCTCGAGATTGCCACGCACCAAGGTGTTGACCCGCAGGTTATGTAATCCAGCCAGACGCACCAACTCTCGGAACATTTCCGGCGGGTGGTGGCTCTCGGCGAACCCCGCCCAACCGGTGAAGGGAAGCTCCGCGGACCGCGCCCGGGCTAGGTAAGGACTGCCGCCGTACTGGATGTAATAGCCGCTGATCTTGAGCATATCGTCGCCGAATCCTGTCCCGGAGGCGCTGTGGCCCCATCGCGCCATGTCGTCCTCGGCCTCTGCGATCGACGACCAAGAAGGGCTGAGGGTGAGGTGGACGCGCTGCTTCATCTCCCCGGCGTCCCACACCTCCTTGTAGACACTCAGAACCTCTGGCGCGATGCCGTGGCCCTCGTAGGTGCCGGTGGTGCCCACGGAGCTGTAAATCTGCATCGACTCCTTCATGGCCTCCACCCGCTGCGCGTGGGTGAAGCGGGGCACCACCCGCATCAGGGTGAATTCCACTGAAGGATAGCGGTTGGAGTCCGTGAACACGCCTGTCGGTTCACCGTTGGCGTCGCGCTCAATGGTCACCGTCTCGTCGGGCGAGGCAGTGCCACGGTCGACGCCAGCCATTTGCAGGGCCACGCTGTTGGCCACCGACACCGACGGGGGCATGTTCCAAGGAGTCCAGATGCCCCGCAGGTACACCGGATTGTTGGGCGACACTTGGTCCAAGTCATGACGAGTAGGATAGCGTGCTTCGGCCAGCGCTTCCGGCATGCCCGTATAGTTGGGAGGCTCCCCCAAGGGCATGGTCACCACCCACTCGCCGGGGCTCTTCGAAGCCACCTCCCGGCGCACTATCTCCAAGACGTCAGCGATGGAGCGCACCCCGGCCAAAGACGGGTAGTCGTTCTTCAGTCCCTCCCGGTCCATGTGAGCATGGATGTCCACAATGCCGGGTATGAGGGTGTGCCCCCTCAGGTCAACCTGCTTGGTCCCAGGCCCGGCTAACGCCAGCACCTCGCTGTCGGAGCCCACGGCTAGAAGACGCTCGCCATGTACGGCAACCGCCTGTTGCACCGAGTCGTCGGCTACAGGGAGCACCTTGCCGTTGTGGAAGATGGTGTCGGCATGTTGTGTATTGCGCTCCATGATCACGTCCTTATGTTCAATGGGTAGTGTGTTGTGGTGCATCTTACACCGCATTGCTGACGTAACGGAAAGTCAGCTCACGGCCGCCATTAGCTTGACATGCTTGGAATGCCCAACTTAGCATCTACCTACTGAAAGGTACGCCCTTGCTTGAAGATACGCCTTCTTTTAGGAGGAGTGCAGTGGCGACGAGATTTGACCAACCCCGAGATACCGAGGCCCAAGGCGTCGTTATACTGACCTCGGTCGTGGAAGAAGAAGGCGACCAATTCGTTTCGTTCTGCACCGAATTGGGAACCGCCAGTTGCGGCGACAGTATTGAAGAGGCCTTGGCCAACCTGCAAGAGGCCATATGGGTGCATCTCAACGCCTTGGAAGAAACCGGTGAACGAGAGCGTGTATTTGGAGAAAGAGGCATAGACCTCCTCTCATCCCCGGTCAACGAGCCCATACACCGCCAGATCCCCATCGGCAAAGTGGTGAAGGCTATCCACCATGTGATTCCGGCCGTCGCGTAAGAAGGTCGGTGCGATTAAACGACATTCCTCTTTGCTCCGGCCGTGAGGTCATCGCAGCCCTCTTTACGCCTCGGTGCCTACTCTGGCAAGACCACACGACGCAGTCACGCGTCCTACCATCGACAGCGAGAAGACGGCCGCATCCTTACCGGAGTCGTGGTGCTCAACAAGAGGGAGATGCCCAAAGGTACGCTCCGCCGGATCCTCGATAGCCTTGAGATACCTCCCGAGGACTTCATCGCGGCGCTCTAAGCCGCTTTGGGAACGGCGCGTGGACACCGGCACCCGCTTCTGTAGTGAGGTCCTACTGGTATACTAGGTGGCCAATGGGAGGTGTGCCATGGACCGTGCTGAGATTCCTTTCCTGACTGCGGTCGAGTTGGGCGAGTTGCTGCGTAAGCGGGAGGTCTCGCCTGTAGAGGCGACGGAAGCCTACTTGGCCCGAATCCAAGAGGTGGAGCCCAAGACCAATGCCTACATCACCGTGTGCAGCGACGAGGCCTTGGCTGCGGCACGACAAGCCGAAAGTGAGATCGCAGGCGGGAACTATCGCGGCGTGCTGCACGGCGTGCCTGTGGCTGTGAAGGACCAGATACACACCAAGGGCATCCGCACCACCATTGCCTCCCGGGTGCGCAGCGAATACATACCCGATGAGGATGCCACGGTGGTCACCCGGCTCAAGGAGGCGGGTGCTGTCCTGCTAGGCAAGCTGAACATGGCGGAGATGGCCTTGGGCGACCCGATGAACTCGGCCTTCGGCCCCGCTCATAACCCGTGGGACCTGACCCGCAACCCCGGCACCTCCAGCACTGGCTCCGGGGCAGCGACGGCTGCTTTTCTCTGCGCCACCTCTTTGGGCGAGGATACCGCAGGCTCCATCCGACATCCCGCCGCCAGTTGCGGACTGGTGGGGCTGCGCCCTTCGTGGGGCAGGGTCAGCCGGTACGCCGTCGACGGGGCCTCATGGTCGGTGGATACCATCGGGCCCATCTCCCGCTCCGTGGCCGACTGCGCCGTGACCATACGCGCCATCGCCGGACATGACCCCAGAGACCCCCTGACACGGGATGTGCCCGTTCCCGACTACCAGCGGGCGCTGACGGGCGACATACGTGGCCTCAAAGTTGGTCTGCCCCGCGAGTGCTTCGACCCGGAAGCTGTGGGCGTAGGCCAAGAGACAGCGGACAGTGTGCGGGCAGCCATTGAGGTCCTGAAGCAGTTGGGGGCCGAAATCCGAGAGGTCTCGATACCCATGGCCCAGCACGCCGGGGCGGTGATACGGGGCATCACCCACCCAGAGCGGGTGAGCATTCACCCCGAATGGCTGCGGGAGCGGCCCCAAGACCTGCACTACAACACCCGCGTGGCCTTCATGACTGGCAACATTATCCCAGCTGAGTTCTACTACAAGGCCCAAAAGCTGCGTGTCATGATCCGCCAGCAGGTACTCGATGCCCTGCAGGAAGTGGATGTGCTGGCCCAGCCCTGCTCTACCACTGCAGCGGCGGTGATGGACCCGAATGTCCGCGTCGAAAGCAAGGAACAGGCCAGCAAGGCGTTAATCGACGCCAACCTGCGCAGCATGTTCAGCTTGGCGGGCACGCCTGCACTTTCAATACTATGCGGCTTCACCTCCGAGGGACCGGGCGGGCTGCCCCTCGCCCTGCAGCTGGCAGGCAAGCCCTTCGACGAGGAGACAGTGCTACGGACAGCCCACGCCTACGAGCAGAACACCGAGTGGCATCTGCGGCGGCCTCCGATTTAGTTTCGAAGCCCACGAAATAGAAGATATCCCTGGGAGGAACGATGGCTGAGAAGAGGATTGGGGTCGCGGCCATGGGTGGCGACGCCAAGGCAGTTGTGGAGCGCATCCAACAGATGGAGAGCATGGGCGTGCCAGCGGCTTGGCTGACCACGGGCGGGGCTGGGCTGGACGGCCTGACGATTTTCTCGGCGGCGGCTATGCAGACCGACAGCATCATGCTGGGCACCTGCATCACGCCGACTTGGCCACGGCACCCGGTGGCAGCGGTTCAGCAGGTACAGGTCATCGCCAATCTTGCACCGGGACGCTTCCGGTTCGGCGTCGGTCCCAGCCATAGCGGGGGCATGCAGACGGTGTTCGGGGCCGACTTCAAAGCGCCCCTCACTAATGTGCGCGAGTATGTCCATGTGGTGAAGAGTCTGCTGGAGACCGGGGAAGTGGACTTCGACGGCAAGCAGTACCACGCCCACGCCCGCATCGCCGGGCCGGTGCCAGACGTGCCGGTAATGTCAGCGGCCCTCAGGCAACGCTCTTTCGAGTTCTGCGGAGCGGAGGCCGACGGGGCCATCAGTTGGGTGTGCCCTGGAGCGTACCTGCGGGATGTGGCTATCCCCGCCATCGAGGCTGGAGCGCAGAGCGCCGGACGGTCCGCGCCTCCCCTGATAACCCATGCCCCGGTGTGCGTCCACGATGACCCAGCGGAGGCTAGAGCCGCATTCCGGCAGCAGATGGGCTTCTACCCCCAGGCTCCCTTCTACGCCCGCATGTTTGCGGAGGCTGGCTTCCCCGAAGCCGAAGAGACCCACGAGTGGAGCGACGGCATGCAGGAGGCGGTGCTGATTTCGGGTGACGAGGGGACAGTAGCTGCTGGGCTGCGTCGCCTGTTCGATTGGGGTTCAGGCGAGGTCCTAGTGTCGGTGGTAACCGCAGGCTCGGACCCTGAGGCGTCGTGGCGTCGCACTGTTAACACGCTGGTGCAGGTGCAGCAGACTCTCTAGCCTGCCGGTCTAACCAACACTCGTATTGAGGATTGATGGAGTGGCGCGATGCGATTCCCTTGGGCCAACGTCGCGCTCATCGCCCTGTTCTCCTTTGAGCTTCTGACGGGCTACTTGGGCCTGACTCACTCCAACCCGGAGTGGGTTGCGGCCATGCACCTGCACCGCATCACTGGCTTTGCCATCCTAGCCCTCTTCATCTGGAAGTCGCGCAACATCATCAGTTCCTTCACGGTGCGCCGCAACTGGCAGGTCTCACCGGAGACCATGGTCCTATCCACCGTTCTGCTACTGGGACTAGTGACCGTCCTAGGGCTGGGGCTGGCGTGGAGCCATCTGGGGTACTACAGCTGGATGGGCTTCTCCGGCACCACCATCCACTTGACCCTTGCCCTTGGGCTGGTCCCTCTACTGCTATGGCATTCCCTGCGACACCGCATCAGCTTGCGCAGGCGTTACGTGGCTGACCGGCGCAACTTCCTGCGATTAGGGCTGCTGGGTGTAGCCGGGCTGGTAGTGTGGCAGATGTCGGAGCGGTTGCAACTCTTGGCTGACGCACCTGGGGCAGAGCGCCGCTTCACCGGCTCATATCCCGAAGATGGCCCCACCTTCCCGGTGACCATGTGGCTCAACGACCGGACGCCGCACGTCAACGCCGACACTTGGCGTCTGAAGGTGTCGGGCCATGTATACAACCCCTATGAGCTGAGCTTGCAGGCCCTGCAGGAATGGCAGGACGAGATGACGGCCACCCTAGACTGCACGGGAGGCTGGTACACCACCCGTACGTGGCGGGGCGCGCCCTTGCCCAACCTGTTGGCCCAAGCACTTCTCAAGCCGGGCGCGTCCAGCATCACCATCACCTCGCGCACCGGCTACTTCCGGCGCTATTCACTGGATGAGGCGCAGCGGGCGATGCTGGCGACTGTAGTAGACGGCAAGCACCTGAGCCCCGGCCACGGGTTCCCAGCCCGCATGGTAGAACCCAATAAGCGAGGCTACGACTGGGTCAAGTGGGTCGACTCCATCACGGTCAACGACACCGGCAAGCTCTGGCAGCCGCCCCTGCCTCTGACCTAAACGGCAGGGCAATGCTCATTTCGCTCGGTGGGACTATTCTAACCCCATCGCCTTGACCAGCTCCGCGAGGCTGCGCACTTCCAAGTCTGGCCTAGCCTCTGAGGGCCGCGTGGCCCCTCCCGCATTGTCATATCCGCGGTTGACCCAGACCGACGCGATGCCAAGCTCGTTTGCCGGCCCGATGTCGTGGTGGAGGCTCTCGCCTATATGGAGCCAACCCACTTTCTCTATGCCCATGCGATTGAGGGCAGTGTGGAAATTCTTGTGGTTGGGCTTGTAGCTTCTACATTGCTGCGACGTGATTACCGCGTCCAGTTCTACGCCCAAGGCACGAGCTGCAGGCGCGAACAGGTCGTCGTCCACGTTTGTGATGACTGCGAGCTTATAGCGGCTTTTCATTGACCGCAGTGTCTCTACGGTATCCTGGAACACTGGCCACGCCCCAATGGTGTCCACCAGACAGTTCTCCTCTCTCCTAGAGAACTCTATCCCCAGTCTTGTCCCCATCATCGCCATAACACTGCGGAGCACGGTACGGTACTCCAAGTAGGTCCCACTCTGCTGAATCTCAGGCTCGACAGCGGCAAAGAGGGCGAGTATGTCAGACCGGGACATCCGCATGCCATGCGCGCTCAACGCATCGGCTACGGCGTCCGAGATTCCGGTCTCCCAATCAACCAGCGTGCCATAGCAGTCAAAGCTGAGCCATTCGAAACGTTCGAAATCAAGCAATGCTCATCCCCAAGCGACGCGGGCCGCCTCGGCGACCAACTCCAGCTTGCGCCTCTGATCATCCCATGAGATGGCGTTACCCGCATCCACCGAGGCAAAGCCACATTGCGGGCTGATGGCCAAGTCTTCCATGGGAACGTATTGGGAGGCCTCGTCGATGCGTCGTCGCAGGGCGTCCATCGACTCCAAATATCCCTGCTTGGTGGTGATGAGGCCAAGCACCACTGTCTTGCCGCGAGGCACGAAGCGAAGAGGTTCGAAGCCGCCGGAGCGGTCGTTGTCGTACTCCAGCAGGAAGACGTCTACGTCCAAGGTGTTGAACAGCCGCTCGGCGATGGCCTCGTAGCTGCCTTCGCTGAGCCAGTGGCTGCGGTTGTTGCCCCGGCACAGGTGGATGGCCAAGGTCAGGCCTTCACGCCTCAAGCCTTGGACACAGGAGCCATCGGCCTCGACGATTTCGGAGAAGAGGGCGTCGGGGTCAAGCCCTCTGCTTCGCATCTGCTCTCGTTGCACATCGTCCACATAGGCGGTATAGCCCGGAGCATCCAGCTGGATGTAGGGCACACCCTCATCAATGAGCGCTATAACCTCATCTCGGACGATGGCTGCCATGTCGCGCGCTGCGCCGCCGATGGTGGCGTAATGTTCTTCTGTAACGCCGGGCACGTAGCATCGCGAGCCCATGAACCCAGCGGCTGGAATGGTGATCTTGCAGGGCCCGGAGGCGTTCTCCAAGAGGAACCCTGACTCGTGTCCGGTGATCCTCCTTTGCTGGCGGAGGGTGCCGTTAATCACCCAAGTGGGAGGCGCGGGAATGGCAGTGCCTTGAGGTCCGCGCCAACTGAGGGGCGCATTGACTGGCTCCATGCCCTCCACAGCGTTGGCCACCTCAGTGCGGAAGCACCCACGCCGGTACTCGCCGTCGCTGAAGACTTGCATCCCGGCACGACGCTGCAGGTCCAGAGCCGCGACGATAGACTTATCTTCCAGCTCCTTCAGTTGCTCAGCAGACAGGTTGCCAGCCGCATGGGAAACCCGTGCGTCAAGAAGTTCACGCGGGCGCAGCAGGCTGCCAACATGGTCAGCGCGGTAAGTGGTAGGCATTTGTCGAGTCCTCCTCAGGTTGGGCGCCTGTGAGATGCGCCATCAGTTCGTTACAAAAGCAGGGCGCCCAAGGAGGACGCCCCATATTGCGATGGATATGTACCTTGATGGACTGGCCGCACTACGTCCAGCGGGCGAAGGTCCACCCCCCGCCAGTGCCAGCGGGGGTGCGGTAGACGGGGACGTACTCTAGGAAGTCGATGTCCTTGTCTTCCAGCGCGCCCGCTGCTGCTACCCAGTTGCGTATCTCGGAGCTGGCAGAGTTGAGACGGTGGCGGGGAAGGTTGCAAAGGAGGTCGACGTCCTTTTCCTTCAAGCCCTTGATGGTCATCCGGTCGATCTCTTCGTCGACCACGAAGTGGCTCAGCCCGCCGGAGGCGATGAGAGCCACCCGCTTGTCGCTGTCCCAAGCGTTGATGGCCTTGCGCAGGGCTTGCCCGAAGGCGTAGGAACGTCGCGGTGTGGGCTGGTTGGGCGGGTATACGTTCTGGAAGATTGGCACGATAGGCATGGGAGCGTTGTTCATGATGCGCTTCACGATGAAGCTCCAGCCATGGGGCAGCCCGAAGGGGCGCTCTTCCGTAACACGAACATAGGTGCTCTCACCATTAAGCGTGGGGTAACGCCGGGCGATGGCCCCACCTGACTGGGGGCGGATGTAGCGGGAGTGGGCCATGTCGAAATCGGACTCAATCATGTACTCAATAATGTGGCGCCCTAGATCGGTGTCCACGGGTACGTCCAAGGGGATGTCGCCCCAGCCATTAGCCAGCGCCTTCGCCACCGGGCCGGAGTTCTCATCAGCGGGGTAGGGCACCAAGGGGAAGGTGTCGCCCCAATAGACGGAGAAGGCGGGCATCAGGTCTTCAAACAGCAGCTCGTCTTGGTCATCGCTGATGATGACCGTAACGTCGGGCTTGACCTCGGCCAGCGTCTTCTTGAGGGTATTGATGGCACTCTGTATCTGGTTGTGCTGCGCTTGGAACTTCTCCGGAGTGATGCCTCGGGCCACTGCAGGGTCGGTGCGCTCCACCAACTCCTCGTAAGAGAAGACCAAACCATCGGGCGGGGCCACCAGCTCCGGGTTGCGCTTGTCGCCCTCGGCGTAGGTCAGCCAGTCTTGCGGCTCCAAGGTGAGCATTGGGCTGTGAGATGTTCCAAGACCCACCACTACATCTGCCATCGTGTCCTCCTCATGGACGTGCCTTCACTCTATGCGCATCTTTCGGAGCGAGAATGCCCGTTGAGAATAGTTAATCACGCCGCCGGTACCACTGCAAATCATTGGCAGCTTTCAGGTTCCCGGCGCTCAGGCCAACCGGACCTTCTTGGTGAAGTCATAGTCTAGGGAGATGTCAGAGCGAAAGTTCCAGACAGTCCGGTCGGTGGGAAAGCCCCCGCCATGCACCCGCTCTAGGAAGTCAATGATCATGCTCCACGTCTGCTCCGATTCGGCTGGGCGATAGCGTCCGGGCATGGTGGAGTTCATCCAGCCATGGGGCATGTGGGGGAACAGGGTGAACTCGTAGCTCTTGCGGTGGGTCTCCAACTCGCCACGCAGCCGTCGCATGTCCTCCACCGACACCACGAAGTCGTCCTCGCCGAAAATGCCCAGAACAGGCGCGGTGATGCGCGAGATGATGTCCTCGTAGGGTTCCTGACGGGCTTTGCCCACCTCCCACACCGCCGCTTGGGCGCCTCCGTAGACCACCACGTTGGCGCAAATCTCGGACCGGGCGCTGTTCAGCACCAGCGGATACTCCCCGCTCTGGCATACGCCCATGGCGGCGATGCGCTTCGGGTCCACTTGCGGGTGCTCCAACAGATAGTCGAGGCTGGCGCCCATGTAGGAGCGTATATCGTCGTCGCACAGGGGGACCATGATGTCGCCCCTGCTCAGTGCTTCCTTGTCGCCCTCCCAGCGTGAGTACATGTCGGGGGCGACCCCGATGTATCCGGAGGCGGCCAGCTTAGCCGTGAGGTCCAAGGTATGTTGCACCAGCCCGTAGCGTTCATGCCCCAAGACTACGGCGCCAAAGGGACCTGAACCCTGTTCCGGAATGGCAACAAAGGCGTTCACGCGGTCGCCAAACGTGACAGTGGAGGTTATGGCTCCGGGGTAGGTTTGCGCCACCATCTCACCTCCATAATGTCACTCCGTTGGATTAGGCGGCCATTGATATGCGAAGGCAGGACCTAGAGCGCCTTAGCCCTTCGCGTTATGTTCGGCGCGCCAAGAAGCCATCCACTCCAGCACCTCAGCCAGAGGCAGCACATCGGCGTACTTCTGGTTCATGTCAAACAGGTTTATGGCGTGGGATGCCTCGTGGCGGTCGAAGACGCACTCTTCCACAACCACCATACGGTAGCGGTTGGTGCAGCCGTCCACCACGCTGGAGCGGACGCACCCGCTGGTGCTCTCGCCACATACGATGATGGTGTCTGCATCCAAGTAGTTGAGGTGGCCTGCTAGTGGCGTGCCCCAGAAGGCGCTGGGGGACGACTTGCGCAGCACGGCCTCGCCCTCAATGGGGGCCACCTCGTCGATGATCTCCCAGCGACGGTGGCGGCGGTCGGCTGCTTCTGGCGAGAGTTGTGGCGTATTCTCTGCCTCGCGACGCACAGTCCAGCCCTCGATCCCAGCGTGGTCCAACCCGGTAACATGTATCACGGGTATATCATTGTCCCGCGCAGCCTGTAGAAGGGTCTGGATGTGCGGGACCGAGTCCCACGCAGCCATGCCACAGCTCCCTGGCCAGTCCTTGATGGCCTCCACCAGCGGCTGAGGCTCATCGCCGAAGACCCAGCGGTATAGGTCAACGAGAAGGAGAGCAGGCCGCTGGCCGAAACCCATCTTGCGGTGGGTGCTGCCAGCCAAGTGGGCCTTGTCTTGCTCGGTAAGAAAGGGGTCCCATACCCGAGAGGTCATGCCATGCCTCCTTCGCTAGGCGTGTGTAGCGCGAATCTAACACCGTGCCGTTGCACGGGTCAACGGATGCGGATCAGTGTCGTCATAGCTCGCTATTGCATTCAACAGAACAAACGGCAGTTGCGCGATCGCGGAGTGCTGATCATACCATCAGGGTCACATGAATCTATCCACCCGTCAACGGCCCACTGTGCTAGGGTCTTCATAGTTGTGCCCTCTCCGGCACAGAGGAGGCCGAGCCCAACCAATATTCAAACTCACCGACCAGGGCGATAGCATCGATGCCGAGAAGAACAGTGTCAACCAGTTTACGTCCATTCTATGATAGTTACAGCAATGTTGTAGACACTGTGGATGGCTATAGCCACAATGAAGGGGCCCCAGTTAGATCGGCGCAAAGACCCTCCTCCACTCAAAGCTATCACAACATGTCTGTTGATGCCTAAACCGAAAATAAAACTCATCAAAGCGTGCAGGACTACCGGAACGGTAAAGCGAAGAACGATTTCTTGTGTAGTGGGGTCTGAGAAGTACACGGTTACGTATATCGTGCTTTCCAACAACCCGAAAACTATGCCCGCCAAGGCAGCCAACCAGGCAGTATGCGCCTGGTTCTTAAGTGCTCCTGGCCATTTCGAGAGGAGAACGTATACGCCGCTAGGCTTCAGGACCTCTTCAACAATAGGCGCGGTTACCCATGGGATCAGAATACCGCCGGGTAGTTCTGCTTGAAAAGCAGCGGGTATCGCTATCACGCCTCCAATTGCTGCCAATAGCATCGCGTTCAGTACCGGGAGAGTCGACGCGGGCTGCTCCGTAGGTGAATCTGCTGGATCGAAGAGATCAAGTGGTGGTAACGCTGGGGTTAGTGGAACGCCCTCCAGACTGGATAGGTTTACTCCGCATCTGATGCACAGCGACGCCCAGACTTTGACCACCGCTCCGCAGCTGGCGCAATTCGTTTCATTGGGGTTAGGAGTTACATTAGCCACTTGATAGTTTTCGAGCGCACGGAGGCGTCACATATGCGTTCTAAGTCAACAAGGCTTGCTTGGGTCGTAACCTTAAGGAAGATGGACCGCAATGCTCACGTCTGACCAGATCGTCGAACACCACTGCTAATCATTATGTTTCTTTAGTGGCTTCCCTTCGCCATCGTTCCAATTACCGCCTGCGATGATGATGATTCCCTCTATCAGCCCCCATATAGCACCAATTCCAAGTGTAATCAGCGTAACGATAATTTGGACGACCCCTATCCCAATGCTTCCTAAATAGAATCGATGTACACCTAGGCCTCCCAAGAGTATGCCAAGCACACCCGCTACAACACGAGACCTCGTCGAAAAACCCACCGAAGCGGATCGATATCCGCCGCCAGGTGGACCTGAAACCCTTACTCCACAATGGACACATATCTCCGCACGCATTTTGATGATTGAACCGCAGCTCGAGCAGTACATCTCGTCACCGCCAAGAATCTGTCTCTGTTCCAACATACCTCCTGTTATAGACTATCGCACGGGTTTTTTTGTAGGTCCCACGATATACCTTGACAACCTGAGGCTTGAATTAAAGAGTTGTCACCTCAGTAGCGGAATAACCTCCTCGCAGAGGCGTTGCAGTTGCCCTCTGCCCTTGGTCACCATGGCAAAGATGAGAGTTTCCACGCCGGCGTCCAGATACGACTGGGCTCGCGCTGCGCACCGGGCCGGCGGCCCGTACAAGGTGGAGCGATTCACATCGTAGGGGAAATCGTAGTAGCGGGGCATGCGGGTGTTCAGCACCGCCTGCGCCGCCTGCATGTTGTCGTCGATGTGGATGTAGCAGAACTTGGCGGGCGCAAGTTCTTGCATGGGGCGAGCCACCGCTGAGGCTTCTTCCCGGATGCGGGCCCATCCGCGGGCGAACTCCTGGGCGTCGGTGGTGCTGGAGGCCAGCCACCCGTCGCCCAGCGTGGCCACGCGTTTGTACACCGGCTCGGCCCGGCCACCAATCCATATGGGGATGCGAGGCTGCTTGGGGTGGGGAGTCATAGCCCGTGAGACCGGCGGTGGGAAGGCCTCGCCTTGGCCCCAAAAGTTCCGCATGGTCTGCAGCGTCTTGACGAAGCGGCTGACCCTAGTCCGCTCGGACGCGCCAGCGGCCCTGTACTCGTCAGGCCGTCCGCCCAGAGACGCCCCGATTATCAGTCGGCCGTCGGACAAGTAGTCCAAGGTAGAAAGGGTCTTGGCCAAAGGCAGAGGGGTCCGCAGATTAGGCAGCAGCACGCTGGTTCCCAGCTTGATGGTGTGGGTGCGGGAAGCTGCGAAGGACAGCACGGTCAAGGGGTCCAGCATGTCGATTCGCGGATGAAGCAGACGGTCTTCCACCCACAATGAGTGAAGCCCAAAGTCTTCGGCGGCAACGGCGTAGTCCGCCATTTGGACAGGCGTGGGCAGCTCGTCCCATCCTACGTTGGGAAGATAGACTCCAAATTGCGCCATGGCGCTTTCTCCTGTGAGGCTGCGGTAGGACCGTCGAGATTGACAAAGCTAATTTGATGATACACCATTCCCCGCAACTGGCGGACGATAAGCTGGGTTGGTTCCGCGCATTAATTTGGGAGGTCTGCACGTATGCAGGTTTTCGGTTTTGACCTTCTGCCTTACCCGGAACACTTGGATCACCTCAAGCAGGACGGTGAGTTGCCCTTCCCGCTCCCCAAGCAGCACTTCGTACCCGAGGTGGCGGTGAAGAACTATGAAGAGCACCTTGATGCGTGGAGCCTCATGGACGAGTTGGGGTTTGACGGCGTCGGGTTCAACGAGCACCACGGCTCGCCGTACGGTCTGATGACCTCTCCCAATATTATGGCGGCAGCCGCATCCCAGAGGATCAAGAAAGCCAAAATACTGATTTACGGTAACCTGCTGCCCATCCACGAGCCGCTGCGGTTGGCGGAAGAACTCTCGATGCTGGACTGCCTCAGCGGTGGGCGTCTCATCTCCGGCTTCGCGCGGGGAATTCCCCGCGAGCACATGGTCTTCAACGTGGATCTCGCCGAGTCGCGGGCACGCTTCGAGGAAGCGTGGCAAATCATCAAGCGGGCTTGGACCGAAGAGGTCTTCTCCTACGAGGGCAATTTCTGGTCCTACAATGACGTCGCCATCTGGCCCCGACCGGTGCAGCAGCCCCATCCGCCCGTATGGGTTCCCGTCACGGTGAGCAAGGAGACCCTGGAATGGGCTGCCCGGGAGGACATCCCCATCACCCCAGGGGCCATCGGCTCACTGGAAGTGCGTCAGGACATGATCCGCTACTATGCCCGGCAACTAGCCGAGAACGGTCATGAGCTGACGCCCCGCCATATAGTGTGCGCAGCCAACGTGCATATCGCCGACAGCCGCGAAGAAGCCATCCGGACCGCCGGCCCCTACATGCTCTACTTCTTCCGTACCCTGTTCAGCCACGGCAACATCTACCAAGTGGGACGCCAGCAACAGAGCGGTTACATCAGCCAGACCAACCTTGACTGGCTGGCCCCAGAGCGTCGCGAGGGATTCCTGAAGGCGCTGCAGGGCTTCCGTAGCATCACCATGGAGGACATTGAGCGCAACGACCGGCTATGTTGGGGCTCGCCCGACGACGTAACCGAGTCCATCATCGGGTTAGCCGATGCCTTGGGCGCCGGTACCATCAATCTCATGTTCAACCAAGGGGCAATGCCCCACGACATGTACATGGCCCAAGTGGAGCGCTTCGGCCGCGAGGTGCTTCCACAGATCCAGGCCCACGAGGTGCGGACGACCATCGACTACTAGGTCCGCCGGGATATATCGCGATGCTCCTGTATGGAGCGGGCTGCTCATCTCATAACACCTGGGAGGAACGCAGTGTCAGCTTTAGTACGACCAGGACCCGTTATACTACTTCTCTGTTTGTTGCTGGTGGGCATCGTTGTTGCCTGCGGAGAGGAAGCTACCCCCACGGCGGCCCCCGCGACCGCAACGCCAGCTGCGACCGTTGCCCCGGCAGCTCCCACTTCCGCAGCACCGGCAGCGACCGCTGCCCCAGCCGCAACAGCTGCCCCAGCACCAGCAGTCTCGGCCCCTACTCCCGCTGCGACGCCCACTACCGCCGCCACTGCACCCCTTAGGATAGAACCTGAAGGTGTGCTCAACGTGGCTGTGAACGACTTTGCCTCGCCAATATTTGTCCTGCACAGCCAACCCTTTGTCGAGGCGAGGTACGACAACATCATCACCCACGAAACGATGTTTGCCGGGGACCCCAACGGCGAGGTGGTGTCCCGCTTGGTGACAGACTGGAGCCTGGACCCCAGCGGGCTGGTAGCCACCTTCCACCTGCGTGAAGGAGTGCCATGGCACTCGGGTTTTGGCGATTGGGGTGATTTCACCGCCGACGACTTCATCTGGTCCATGGAAGACGTGATCCTCCCCGCATCTCCTCATGCGTCCGCAGGAGCTATCCGGCGTGTCTTCATGTGCGACGAGTGTACGCTGACCAAGCTGGACGCCTACACGGTCCAGTTGCAGAGGCCCTCGCCGAGCTTCGAAATCGACTGGCACAGCCGGGCGCCAAGCCCCACCGCGATGGCCTTCCACAGCAAGACACACTACGACGCCGTGGGGGAGGATACGGCCACCACCTTCCAGTCGGTGGGCACGGGCCCATGGGAGTTCGTTGAGATGCGGGCCGGTGCCACCAAGAGGGTCAAAGCAGTTCAAGACCACTGGCGCAAGACTCCTGAGTTCGCGGAGATGGTCTGGCATGAGTTCACCGAGCAGTCCACCATGCTGGCCAACTTCCTCACGGATTTGTTGGACGCCGGTCAATTCGACCTCGATACCGTCAAAGCAGTCCGCGACGAGAACAACCCCGAATTCAAGTTCATGGTCTTCCCAGGTGGCAGCGAGGTAACGGTGCATCCGCTGGGCCAGAACCACAACAACGATCATCCGGCCCACAACCCCGACGAGGAGGGCAATATACGGGTGCCTCTGGGAGAGAACTCCTTTGACTGCTCCTACCCATGGGTATCCTGCGACAGCGATGTGAACTCGGAGGAGTGGGACAAGGCCAGAAAGGTGAGGTTGGCCCTCAGCTTGGCCGTTGACCGGCAGAAGCTGGTGAATAACATCGCACAGGGCGAGGGTGAACCCCACTACGTACGCGAGTGGCTGGGCCAGACGGCCCGGTTGGAACAGTTTGGCTTGGACGAGCTCACGGTGGAATATGACTTGGACCGGGCCAAGCAACTCTTGGCCGAGGCAGGCTATCCTGATGGCTTTGAGACCAACGCTACCCTGACTCCCGGTACCGGCGAGATTGTGACCCAAGCCGTCGCCACCATGTGGGAAGAACTGGGAGTGAAGACGACCCAGGAAAGGATGCCCTACTCGGCGTTCAGGCCGAATCTTGTGAATCGCACCGGCAAGGGCATCTGGACCCAAGCCTTCCCCCCATCCGACTTCGAGCCGATGGACCGCTATAACATCCTGCACAGCTCGAACAGCGCCCTGAGCTTCAGCTTCGAGCACCCGGACTTCCAAGCACTGTTGGAAGAAGCCAATACGTTGATCGACCCGGACGAGAGGTGGGCCAAGCAGGCCGAGATGGGCCGGTGGATTTTCGACAACACGATGGTAATCTCCGTGTACGGCGAGAACATCGTGTGGCCCTTGGGTCCCAGAGTTGACACTTGGGAGCCCCTAGCAGGCAACAAGAACTGGCTAAGCAACTGGGAGTACGCCCGGCATAGGTAGTACTGAAGCACGACACAGGAACGCACGGAGGGGTGGCCTGCAAAGCACAGGCCACCCCTCTTCTTTTTCGGCGTTTATCCAAAGGTCGGGCCGGAGGCAACCACAACGATTACCCTGTCGAGCCTGGGTTTTACGCAATGAAGTGATCAGCCCACCGGCGGCCGCATGTGGTGCCAAGGGTGCGCCTGTTCGAAAGCAGCCGAAGCCCGCAGCACTGTCGCCTCATCCCCGCGCCGCCCTATGATATGCAGGCCGATGGGCAGCCCGTCGGACGAGAAGCCGCAGGGAACCGTGGCGGCAGGCTGACCAGTGAGGTTGAAGGCAACCGTCAGGTTGGGGAATATCCACTGGGGATGCACCTCTTTGCCCCCAACGCTGGTGGGAGGCTGACCTACGGGAGGCGCAACCATCCCCATAGTCGGCGTCAGCAACAGGTCGTACTCATCCAGCAGGTCGTCCAGCTGTGAACACATGACCTCCACAGCCCGCAGGGCCCGCGAAAAGTCGGCCCCGCTGGCGTTCTCGCCATGGTCCAAAGCCTGGTTCACGTAGTCCATCAACTGGTCACGATGGTCGTCCAGCACCCCTTGGTATCCGGCCACCATGCTGGGTCGAGAGATGTCCAAATAAGCAGGCATGGGGTGCTCCAGCCGCAGGTCGCTGTCCTGCACAGTAGCCCCCAACTCTTGGAACAGGTAGGCAGCGGCGTTGGAAGCCTGCAACACCTCGTCGTCCACAGCCCCGTAACCCATGTCCGCGCTCCAAGCAAGCCGCAGGCCACGGGCGCCCTGCTCCAGCCCAGCCGAGAAGTCAGGCGGGGTCTCGCGCAGTGAGGTTGGGTCGCCGGAGTCGCGGCCGGAGATGACCTGCAACATCGCTGCAGCGTCGGCCACGTAGCGGGTGATGGGGCCCGACTGTGCCGTGAGGTGAGGCGTTGGGCGATCGGGGTTGCCAACGGAAGGCACCCTCCCTTGGGTCGGCTTGATCCCGTAAATGCCGCACAGACTGGCGGGAATGCGTATGGAGCCAGCGCCGTCGGAGCCGATGGCCATGGGCGCCAAGCCCGCAGCCACGGCAGAGGCAGAGCCGCCACTGGAGCCGCCGGACGTGCGCCCTGTGTCCCAAGGATTGCGACAGGATTCTCCCAGCTTGTTCGTGGTAGTACCCGACGGGCCGAACTCCGGGGTATTGGTCTTGCCCAAAATCACTGCGCCCGCGGCCCTGACCCGCGCCACTGGCACCGAGTCGCGGTCGGGCACATGATCTTTAAACACCAGCGATCCCATGGTTGTGCGTATACCCTTGGTCATCTCCAAGTCTTTAATTGCTATGGGTACACCCAGTAGTGGTCCTCGTTCGCCCCTGCCGATCGCCTCTTCGGCACGGCGGGCGGACTCCATCGCGTAGTCACCGGTCACTGTGAGGAAGGCATTTAGCCGGGGATTCAGGGATTCGATCCGCCCCAAATATAGCTCGGTCAGCTCCACAGGCGAGAGCTTCTTCGAGTGCAACATCTCTCGTAGATCGGCTACCGACGAATATGCTAGGTCAAGGTCGTCCATTGCCTGTCCTCCTCCTGAGTCGTGATGGGGCTGATGGGGCTCTGAGTCGTGATGGGGCTGAGTTTAGATGGGACGAAAAACGCGACCCCCCACCGAGCGCTAGCCAAGTGAGGGGCCTGCCGTTAACGTAGGTTTACAGGTGTGGGTTGGGGTTACGCGTTGCGAGCGAGGAAGTCGCGCACGGCTTGGGTGAAGCCGGGCGGGTTCTCCTCCATCACCATGTGGTGCGCGCCCTCCACCTCCGCCAGCTCACCCTTGGGCAGTGCTTCCACCATCTGGGCTGCCACTTCGGGAGGTAAGGCGTCGGTCTCCATACCGCGAACCACCAAGGTGGGACATGGAATTCGGGGCAGGGCAGGCCAGAGGTCGACGTGCTCTTGGGTGCGTCCCTGACGCCATTGCTGACGCACCTCGGGGTCGTAGCGCCAGCCAATCTTGCCGTTGGGCAGCTCCATAGTCTGGTACTTCAGCCGGTTACGCAGCACAGCTTCCGGCGGGCGGGTGTTCTCCTTCCGCAGGTGGGCGTAGAGCGCCTCAAAGTCGTCGAACTCTTCCGGCACCTTGGCCAACTCTTGAGCGATGCGGGCCCCATCCAAAGTCTTTCCCGGAGGCAGGTCTACCAGTACCAGCCTGCTCACGGTATCAGGATAGGTGCTGGCGTACATCATGCTGTTCTTCGAGCCCATTGAGTGCCCCACCAGAATGAAGCTGGTCAACCCTAAGTTGCAGGTGATGCCTCGCACGTCGGCAGCCATACTGTGAACCGAGTAGTCGCCGTCGGGCGCCCAATCGGTGAAGCAGCGACCACGCTGGTCAATGCATATCAGGTGATAGTCATCGACCATGCCCTCAGCAAAGGCGTCCCAAGTATGGCCGTGCCCTCGCAGCCCATGGAGGCACACGATAGTCGGCGCGGCGGGATCGCCCCATTCCACGTAATGGAAGTTGAGACCGTTGGCCTGCACGTAGGCATCCGTGTAACGGGCGCTGGTAGTTGTCATGTAACCCTCCCTTGAATGGCCCTCCGCTGGATGTTTGGTTGGTCTCGAGACACACCCTTACCCAGTGCGGTCGAGCCACGCCTTTACCACTTGGGTGAACTTGTCGGGGTTCTCCTCCATGACCATGTGGGCCGCCCGCTCCACTTCCACCACCTCGGCTTGGGCCATCACCTGGGTCATGCGCTCGGCTACGGCCATGGGCAGGATGTCGGTCTCGGTGCCTCGCACGATGATGGTGGGGCACGGTATGTTGGCGATCACGGGCCATAGGTCCTCAGGCGCCGCTCTGCGGTCCTCCCGCCACTGCTGACGCACCTCTAGGTCATAGCGCCAGCCAATCTTGCCATTGGGCAGCACCTTGGTCTGGTAGGTGGTGCGGCGTCGCAACACGTCATTGGGGCAGAGTGGGTTGGCCTTCTGCTGCGCCTCGATGAGCTGCTCGAAGGAGTCGTACTCCTCCTTGGCGTTGATCATCTCGTTGCGAATGCGCGCTCCGCCACGGGGATCGCCTTCGGGACCGATGTCCACCAGTATCAGCTTGCGCACCTTCTCCGGGTGCTTCCCAGCGTAGAGCATGCTGTTGCGCCCGCCCATGGAGTGTCCCATGAGAACGAAGTTGTCCAGCCCCAAGGCATCCACGAAGCCTTCGAAGTCGGCGACGAAGGCATCCCCGGTGTACTGTCCGTCCGGGGCCCAGTCAGTCTCGCCGCGCCCCCTCTGGTCGAGGGCAAAAATATGGTACTGGGAGGACAAGGGCTCGGAGAAGCTGTCCCAAGTGTGGCCGTGGCCTCGTAGACCGTGCAGGGCCACCAGAGGCGGAGCAGAGGGGTCGCCCCACTCCAAGTAGTGAATCTTGAGACCATTGGCGGTTACGGTGCGGTCCTGGTACTTCACCTGAGTGGTCATGGGCGCCTCCTCGGTTATTAATCAGTTGTAACTGCGTTGGCAGGCGAGGCTATTTCTTAACTGCGCCTTCACGGTTCTCCAAACGCGTACCGGGGTTGACGATCCGCTGGATATCACCGTTGCGTTGTATCTGGTCAACGTCCCAGACCTCGCCGAAGTTCAGGGAGCGAGGACAGTGGCCATAGGCCTCCTCCACCTCCACCAGAAGCCCCTGTATGACCATGGTGCGGTCATCGGGGTTGAACACATCGGCCTCTAACTCAAGCTTTTTGACCTCGTCGGCCTCTAGGAAACTGACCTTGCCATTCACCCGGGCCACGTCAGCACAGCCCGGAATGAAGAAGACGATGCCAATGTGAGGGTTATCAATTATGTTGAGGTAGGACTGAAAGAGCTTGTTGCCCGCGATGTCGGGTATGATCAGGTGCTGGTCATCCAGAATCTTGACGAAGCCGGGCTTGCCTCCCTTGGGGGAGGCGTCGCAGAGACCCTCGGAGTTGCTGGTGGCGATCACGATGAAAGGCGACTCCATAATGAAGTTGCGCACGAGCTCTGGCAGCTCATCCTTGACCTTGGTTGCGGCCCGCTCGGCAGGCATACCGAACTTCGCGTTCAGGGGGTTATCCAAGTTGGGATGCACTGTTGTCATGGGTGTTTACTCCTTAGGGGAAATCTGGGCCACCACTACCAGTTGTTCGACGAAATCGCGGATAAGGGGAACGTCCTCGTCCAGTTGATAGCTCTCCATAAACCCATGGTAGAAGTTGGCATGAAACTTCTCTGCTACGCTGAAGGCAAGGCGCAACGACCTGTCATTGTTCTCATCGGCGAGCTGCCGGACTGCCGACTTCAGCAAATAGTGGCTGCCGCAGGGCCAACCTCTTCCTAACGCAATGGTAATTACTGCATGGGATACAGCGCCCCACAGCTTCTCGGAACCCTGCAAGGTATCGCCAACGGCGAACTCCTGCCGAGACTGTTCCAAGAATCGCAGTCCGGTCTCGATATGCTCCTCTACAGTCATGTCGAAGTTTGTCGTAGTCATGACAAGGGGTCTCTCAAGCAGGGAAGAATTCGGCCTTTCGCCGGACACTAACAGATATCCCGTGGTTTGACAACGCAGCGTTGAACCCGGTGCGCTTCTGGCGACACGCTCTGCCCCCGCTACCTGCTGGTCAGTTGTGAGGCGCCTTCCACTGGAAGCTCTCGGCTGGGCCAGCGGTCGGCTTCCACAGCGATGAGGAAGTCCAGCACGACGCGGTTGTAGAGGTCGGGCTCCTCTAGGTTAATGGTGTGTCCCGACTGGGGGAACACAGACAGTCCAGCCGTGGGGATGTTGCGCTTCATGAACACCGCCGTGTCAACACAAGGCTCGTCTTCGTCCCCGATCATGATAAGTGTCGGGACCGTAAGATTATTCATCCGGTCCTTGAGGTCGAAGAGGGACGGCCGCTTTATCTGGACACCACGGAAGGTGTGGGCTGCGCCGATAGAGGAGTGCTCCGCAAGAAGGTCGCGGAACTCCTGCCAGCCCTTGGGGTCCTTTCGCTTGTACTGGATGCGGGCTGGGCCAGTGGCGTAATCGTCGGCCACCACGCTCATGCCCTCGGTGTCGAAACGCTTGGCGTTCTCCTCAGCCTCAGCCTTCCATCTCTCGGCGCCCACCGAGCCGCTGCCAGCGGCAGCAACGATAAGCGACCGGCACATCTGAGGATGGGTGAGGCCGAAGTGCAGGGCAAGGCTACCGCCCATAGAGAGCCCTCCCACATGGGCTTGTTGGATGCTTAGGTGGGCCAAGAGGGCCCGCAGGTCTTCCACTGCCTGCTCTTGGGAGTATGCCGACACGTCGGCGGGCACGTCGGAAGGCGGGTAGCCCCGCGCGTTGAAGGTTATCACTTGGTAGCGGCGCGAGAAGAAGCGTACCTGCGCTTCCCAGCTACGGTAGTCGCCAGCGAACTCATGGGCCCACACCAAGGGGTAACCTTCACCGGTGACTTCGTAATACAAGTTGACGCCATCCACGGACACATACGGCATGTTTGGTCTCCCAAGCAGGATTTGGGCCGATTATACCGTACCGATGGGCGACGATGGTAAGCTATCAGCCAGAACGAGGTTTTGAAGAGAGGCCGTATGGCGACGACGAGAGACGGGAAGCCGAAGACCTTTACTTATCATTGGGGGAGCGGCCACATCGCCGAGGAGGCGCAGGTCGAAACGCCTTGGGACATGCCAACGCTGCAACTGATGAAGTATACCGAGGGCGAGGCCGCGGGCCAAGTCACCATCCGCTTCTGCCACTACAGCTACGAGGGGCGCTTTCGCCGCTCTCCCTTGATGCTATCAGGCGAGGCCATTGAGGACATGCGCCTAGCCCTGCACAGCACGCCCGAATTGCGCGATCTGCTGCGACGATTGCTGGACGAACCCGAGCCCGACACCGAGCCCGACAGCTAGTCGGCGACCATGTCGTCCATGTCGGCATCGTCGTCAGCATACGACTTGCGCTCCAGCATGCGCACGGGGATGTTGGACACCAGCATGATGGAGTCACCTTCGCGGCGCACCTGCAGCTCCATGGAGTCAGGGTCCACCATTAGATAGTTAGAGACCACAGCGACGATGTCGTTGCGCATCTCCTCCATGTAGCGCGGTGCCAGACCAACGCGGTCCATTACCAGCACCATGCTCAGGCGGCGGCGCGCAGTGCCACTGGTCTTCTCCTGCTGTCGCAGGAGGAGTTGCATCAGTTGCCTAAGCATAGTTACCGTTCCTGCCGTTAGTACCAAATATCCCCATAAGGCGCGATACCATTCCCTTCTTCTCATCCAGATCGAGGAAGGGAACGTCCTCGCCATCTATGCGAGCGGCGATCCTTCTGAACGCCTCGCCGGAAATGGACTTGGCATCATGTACTACGGGCACACCCTTATTGGTAGCGACGATCACTTGGGAGTCGTCTGGGACCACTCCTATGATGCGCACAGAGAGCAGGCCCAGAACGTCGTCCTTGTCCATCATGTCGCCCTCGGACACCATCTTGGGACGCACTCTGTTTATCACCAAGTCAGGGGTGCCGATGGCGGAAGCCTCGAGAAGGCCTATGACCCGGTCAGCATCCCGCACGGCGGAGACCTCAGGCGTGGTGATCACGATGGCTGAATCAGAGGCGGCCACCGCATTCCGGAAGCCCGTCTCAATGCCAGCAGGACAGTCGACTATGACGTAGTCGTAGTCTTCTTTTAGCCGGTCGCAGACATCTCGCAGTTGCTCGGGCTGAATGGAGTTCTTGTCCCGTGTCTGAGCCGCCGGGATCAGGTACAGCTCCTTGGCATGCTTGTCGCGAATCATGGCTTGGTGCAGCTTGCAGGACCCCTCAATCACATCCACCAAATCGTAAACGATGCGGTTCTCCAAGCCCATGACCACGTCCAGATTACGCAGACCGATATCCGTATCGATGACCACGACTTTGTTGTCACGCAGAGCCAGGGCGGCCCCGAGGTTCGCCGTAGCTGTCGTCTTTCCTACCCCTCCCTTCCCCGAGGTTACTACAATGGTCTTACCCATCACTTACCCTCCATTGCCCTGAATCTCCACACTTGCGCGTCAAAAGGTTCTACAACAATCTGATCATTCACGAATCGCGCCATCTCGGGTTCGTCACCACGACGAGACTTCTTGCGGTTCAGCCCGACGGCAACCCGTCTGGCGATGCGTATCTGGGTGGCCCTCAGAGAAAGGGCCGCGATCACTGCGTCTTCGTTCCCGCGGGAGCCAGCCGCGGCCACACCACGTAGTTCACCAAAGACGATAACATCCCCTGACGCGGTGACCTGCGCCCCCGGATTAACGTCGCCCAGCACCACGATGTCTCCCTCATGGTGCAGGTCTGTGCCGGCATGGCATGTGCCCCGTACAAGCTGGGTGCGCTCCCTGGAAGGCGCGGTTTCCGGGGGCAGGATAACAGTGGTCGCCCCCATGTACTCGGTCAGCCCGCTCTCCATGCCTTCAAAGGTGGTGCGCCACTCCGAGACCTCAAGAAAGTACTCGCGCTCAAGTACGGTCCTGATACGCTCGATTTCATCCGGGTTGCCCATGCGTCGCCCAACGTCGACGCTGACCTGAGCGCCGAGAAAGAAGCCCCCAGACTCGTCGAAGTACTGGCGTATCTGGCGCTCCACCTCTCCGATGGAGGACTCGTCACATAGGGTGAAGTGGGCGCGGCGCCCGCGGCCGCCCACTTTGATGACCGGGACTACTGATTCTTCTTTCAGCATGCGAACCACCTGTCGAGACACTGAGAGGAGCAGTTCCCTCTCTTCTCATTTCCGGGGCCATGCTGCTCAAAAGAACACGGCCCCATGTGCTAATGTAGTAGCTGGGGCCGTGGATATGCCTATGAGTTGTGGGGCGAGTTAGCAGCAGTTTTATGACAACCAGGCTATTTCATGACAACCTCGTTGTCGTTCTCTCACCTCGCTATAGCGTATGAATCGCGCCTCGGGTCGGCTCCGCCACTGAGCATACCGCGCTCGCGGTCAACGACGATGGCGCTCAGGCTGCCCATACGCCCCGTGAAGTCGTCCCACACCTCAACCTTGTGGCCGCGTCGAGCCAGTTCGTCGGAGACTTCAGCAGGGATACGCCCTTCGACGCCCACCATGGCTGGCCTGTAGGTGTGGGGCCAGAAGGAGTTGGGGAAGCTCCAAGTAGCAAACCGGGGGGCTTCCACTGCCTGCTGCGGGTCCATACCGTGTTCCACCACGTTGAGGAAGAGCTGCACCATCGACTGGCACTGCACATCGCCTCCGGGTGTGCCGAAGGTCATCCAAGGCTTCCCGTCGCGCATGGCCATGGCTGGGTTGGGCGTAAGGCGGGGGCGCTTGCCCGGCGCAAGCGAAGATGGATGGTCGGCGTCGAGCCACGACTGGGACCCACGGGACGACAGGATGAAGCCAAGGCCCGGAACGATGGGCGATGTCGGCAGCGTGTCGCTGGGCGTCGCCGAGAAGGCGTTGCCCCAGCGGTCGATGACACAGGTGTAGCTGGTATCGCTGTCACCGCCGTCGCCTGTGGCCACTAGCTCGCCCTGTGGCACATCTCGGTAGGTGCGCATGCGCCTTGGGTCGCCGGGCTCCGGCATCCCAGGGAAGGCCGACCGCGGGTCAATGGCTTGGCTTCGCACACCGGCGTACTCCTTGGACATCAAGCCTGCCATCGGCACGTCCACGAAGTCGGGGTCGCCGTAGTAGGCGTGGCGGTCGGAGTAGGCCAGCTTGAGGGCTTCGACGACATGATGCGCGTAGTCGGCCCCGTTGTACTCCATAGATGCCAAGTCCACAGCCTCCAGTATCTGCAAGGCCTGAATCACCACGGGCCCTTGGCACCACGGCCCGCAGGTGAGTACGTCGATGCCCTTGTAGCTGCCAGCAGCCGGAGCCTCGACCTGTACCTTGAAAGAAGCCAAGTCTTCCATGGTAAGCAGCCCGCCCTGCTCTTGGCAGAAGCGGACCATGTCCTCAGCGATATCGCCAGTGTAGAAGAGGTCGCGGGCAGCCTGTATGGCCCCCTCGCGGCCTAGGTGGTTAGCATGGCGCTCAGCGTCAATCATGCGCTGGAAGGTGTTGGCCAAGTCCTGTTGAATCAGCACGTCCCCGGTGTTCAGTGCCTTCCCGTTGGGGAAGAAGAGCCCGCTGGTGCCCGTCCAACCGTCCATGGCATCCATGTCGGCGCTGAGGTAGTCCAGTGTTCCGGCCAAGGCCTCGTGCAAGGTGTAGGGGATGGGGTACCCCTTCTCAGCAATCTCCAGCGCGGGGGTCACGATTTGCTCGAAGCTCATGGTGCCATAGAGGCGCAGAGCGGTGAGCCAAGCGTCAACCGCAGAGGGGACGACGGTGCGCATGATGCCGTTCGGCATGTCGCCGCCGTATCGCTGGCGGAAGAGTTCGATGCTGGCAGCCTTGGGCCACCCACCCAGACCGCTGATGGTTACGGTCTCGTTCTTGGCAGCATGGTGCAGGATAATTGGTGCTACACCGCCAAAGCTGGTGTACTGCGGCAAGACGGTGTTGATGGCAATGCCCGATGCCACACCGGCGTCAATGGCATTGCCACCCTCCTCCAGGATGCGGAAGCCGGCTTGGGCCGCTAGCTGGTGCCCCGACGACACCACATGGGTCACACCGCTGGCTGGGGGCCGATAACTTGGTATGCCTAGTGCCATCTCTCGCCTCCTGTTTTTCAGCGCGGTGACAATGCTATGAGGTCGGGTCCGCTACTCGCTGACCCATCTCGTAAGCAGCCCGCGACTACTTCGGTGGAATGTGCTTGCAATACCAGTCGAGTGAGTGCGTCATCACTTCATCAAAAGCGGGGCCCTCGTACAACTCGTAGTGGCTGTAACCCTTCAACACCACCAGCTTCTTGGGCTCGCCTGCCTTGGCGTACATCTGCTCCGACTCCTCAGGCAACACCAGCCGGTCATTGTCAGTGGTGATGAACATGATGGGACGTGGCGACACCTTGTCCACCACCCACTCGGCGTTGAACCCCAAGGTGTCGTCCACATACTCCAGCGGCACCTCGGTGACAGCCGAGGGGTTGCCACGACGCTGGGCCGCGGCCAACTCAGCCGACTGGCGGTCTGGCAGCAGTACAGAGCCGCGGTCGACAAACTCCGACTCTCCGGTCATGACGCGCCGCTCCCTGTCCTTCTTCGAGAGCTTTAACAGGTCGTGCCACTCGTCAGGGCGGCGCACCCGGCTCATCCAGCGCTGGCCGTTTCCCACACCTACCACGCTGACGATGCAGCGGGCCCGGTGGTCCACGGCGCCCACCCAAGTGACTGTCGAGCCACCATAGCTGGTGCCGAACAGGCCGATGCGGTCGGGGTTAACCTCCGCCTGCATGCTGAGGAAGGTCATCGCCGCCTGCACGTCGGCTACTCGGCTGTAGGGGGCCAATCGGGTGCGCGGGCCCTCGCTCGCTCCCCAGCCCTTGTAGTCGAAGGCCATAGCCACATAGCCAGCCCGGTTGAGGGAGGCGGCGTTGGACGGAAGGTAGAGGTCCTTGATGCCCGTATAGCCATGGCACAGAAGCACAGCAGCGCGCCTCTCGCCAGCCTTCCGGTCGTCGGGCAGATAGAGGTCTGCATCCAGTTTGAACCCTTCACTGTAGAAGGAGACAGGTCGTTTCATGATAGTGTTTCCGCCAGTTAGTAGGGTGGCCCAGACGGTAAGTTGCGACTTCCGCCCAAGTTTGACTCGCATCGGACTATATCTGAAAATGGACTACCCGTCAAAAAGCGCCCCATCATCGCGCCCACTCCCACACGACACAACGAGGGCTGAAGTGAACGCAGAAATCATCGCCATAGGCTCGGAACTGCTGCTGGGCCAGATCGTCGACACCAACTCTGCTTGGATGGCACAGCAGTTGGCCCCGCTGGGGGTCAACCTGCTGTACAAGACAGTGGTGGGCGACAACCCCGGCCGCATGCGCGAGGTGCTCGCCCGCGCCATGGAGCGCTCCGATGCCGTGATTACATCGGGCGGCATCGGCCCCACACAAGACGACCTCACCCGCGAGATCGTCGCCGAGGTCACTGGGCGCGAACTCATCCGCGACCCCGGCCTCGTCGCACAGATCGAAGATCGCTTCCACCGTCGCGGCCTCATCACTACACCCAACAACCTGAGGCAGGCCGACATCCCCGCAGGCGCAACCCCGGTAGAGAACCCCAACGGCACCGCTCCCGCCTTCATTGTGGAGCAACCCGAATCCGTGATTATCTGCCTCCCCGGCGTGCCCTTCGAGATGAAATGGCTCTTCGACAACGAGGTTGTGCCTTACCTCCGTCGCAGGTTCGAGCTGACCGAAGTAATCCTCTCCCGTGTGCTGAAGGTAGCCGATTTGGGCGAGAGCTCAGTGGACGACCGCATCGGCCACCTGATGGCATCGCTGTCCAACCCCACTGTCGGCGTGCTGGCCCATCCCGGACAGGTCGATGTACGCATCACCGCCAAAGCTAATAACGAGGATGAGGCTCGGGTGCTCATCGACCCAGTAGAAGCCGAGGTGCGGGAACTGCTGGGGGGCCACCTGTTCGCCACCGACGAACAGACGATGGAGGACATGGTCGGTGAGCTGCTGCGCCAGAAGGGCACCAAGGTAGCAGTCTACGAGGACGTGACGGCCGGCATGGTGGCCGAGCGGGTGTTGCGGGCCGGAGGCGACCTCTTCGTAGAGGGAGTGGTGTCCAACGGTACGGCATCCATGAAGCGCGTCCTCGACCCCAACTTGGAAGCACACCAACTGGCCTACCTCCTCCGCGACCGCTCCCTGCTCACTCCCGAACTCGCCCGTTCCATCATGGCCCGCAGCGAGGCCGACGTAGGAGTGGCGGTGCACGTAGTGCCCGAGGGCGACCCCTTGGTCGAGAACCTAGGCACGGGCAAGACCTTTATATCCGTGGCCACGGCCTCTGGCAGACGCAACCGGGTCTACCAAGTCGCCGGCCGGGGCGTCCCCGACCGCACCCGCGCCAGCCTCAACGCCCTAGACCTGCTGCGCACCACGCTGCTCGAGGAGTAAAGGTATGAGAGACTAAGGGGCAGCAGTAGACGCGTGTCCTTGCCAGACCACTATTGTCATTGGTACACTCACAAAAGTAAGGCTAGATATCCAGTAACCACAGAGGCTATCTGTCAATGATCGAGTCCAGCATCACCTCCAAGGGACAGACCACCTTGCCCAAAGCCGTCCGGGAAGCCCTCTCTGTGAGGTCAGGGGATCGAGTGCGTTACATCATAGGGGACGGCGACGTCCGGATCGTCCCTGTGCGTCCCCTCTCCCAGCTTTTCGGCATACTGCGCCGCACCGGGCCGGCCATCACGCTTGAAGACATGGACAACGCCATCGCAGCCGGAGCGTGCGATACGTGATTGCCCTCGATACCAATGTCCTGGTCCGCTATTTGGTAGTGGACGATGTTGAGCAGGCGGAAGCGGCTAGGACGCTTCTGGAAGGGTTGACCTCTCAGAACCCAGGATTCATATGCCGCGAGGTGGCTACAGAGTTGGTATGGGTTTTGGAACGTGCCTACCGCCTCACTCGTGGCCAGATCTCCGACACGTTGGTCGAGCTAGTCGGCAGCGATGCCCTTGTCTTCGAGGCCGCCACAGACGTAGCCCGTGCAGCTCTCAGGTACGGGCAAGGAGGTCCCGACTTCGCCGACCTGATGGTCCTCTTTGCAGCCGAACGTGCCGGAGCCACGCCCCTGCACACCTTCGACCGTAGCCTTTCCCGCCTGGAAGGAGCTGCATTGGTGGATACTCTCTCGTCCTGAGCCCTCAACTCCCAAACCCAGCCCCACGGGAATATATGTATTGCGAGCGGCCTCCGAATCGGGCCGAGATATACCGTTGGCCAAGCGCCCACTATTGCCCCCCTACGCCCTCTCAAGTAGACTAATCTGCAACCCGGCGCACAATTGCGCACCCACAGGGAGGACACCCATCCAGAACCCCGACACCACATCTTGGGGCGAGACCGACTGGGGCATCGCAGCCGCCAAGCTGGCAGGTGACGGCCTCAAGCTGGGCGACCTGCTCCTCGGCGCTTACGGCAACGTGCCGGACGAGGCGCCACCAGACCATGGTCTCACCCCTCGCGGAGCAGTCGTCGAACCCAACATGCCCGACTTCGGCTTCCGCGTCACCCGCAAGCAGGATTGCTGGTGCGACGAGGTCCCCGAACTCTACGAGCGCGCCAAGGGCGAGCAGTGGGACGCTACCCGCGACATCCCATGGCACAAGCTACCCGAACTCCCAGACGACATCGAGCGGGCCGTTTGCCAGCTCATGACCTTTCTAGTCGAGAACGAGTACGTCGCCTTGGCCATTCCGGCCAAGTTCATCCCGCTAATCGACCCCCACTACACCGAGGTGTCGCTGCTACTCGCCACTCAAGTGAAGGACGAAGCCCGCCACATCGAGGTGTACACCAAGCGGGCCCTTGCCAACGGGGGCGGCCTCCAGTACGTCTCCGCCACCACCCAGTGGGCCCTCAAGAGCCTCACCTCCCAGAACAACTACCTCAAGGCTTCCTTCCTGCTCCACCTGCTGGGCGAGGGTACTTTCCTCGAACTCCTCAAGTTCATCGAGGACATCGCCCCCGACCCCGTGACCCGCGAGATACTTGTACGCACCCGACAAGACGAGGCCCGCCATGTAGCCTACGGCGTTGCCCACGCCCGCCAACTACTGCAGGAAGACCCCTCCATGGCCGAGGTGCTGCAGGAAGCCGCCGAGGAGCGCTCCTCCTTCCTGCGCGCCACTTCAGGCATCAACCCCTTTGTCCAGCGCGCCCTCGGCATCCTTGCCGGCGGCGGCACCAGCGAGGAACAGTTCCAAAACGGCCTCGACCGTGTGCGGGATTTCTACCGCAGGCTCCATCAGACCCGCATCAACCGCCTCATGGTCGCCGGACTCCCCGAACCAACAGCCCGCCGCATCTCCGAGCTGCATGGAGTGGGCGGCCAAGCCTACATGTAACGGACTCAACAAAAGCCGCAAGAGCAAGTCATCGCAAGAGCAAGTCATTAGGAGGACACCATGGCCCAAGTCAGGCTGAACAACTTGGACATCGAAAAAATACAAGCCTTGGTCAAGGAGATGCAGGAAAACCCGCAACTCTACCAAGACATGGCCAACTCTGGCTGGAACACCCGCGTGCAATGGCAGGGCGGTTTCCAGCACTCCGTCTTCGCCCGCGAGCTCGCCCCCACCACTTTCGACGAACCCGCTGAAGTAGCCGGAGGCGACCGCGGCCTCAGCCCCCACGAGGCCATCATGAGCGCCGTCGGAGCTTGCGTGGCCACCGGCTTCGTCGCCCAATCTACCGCCCGCGGCGTCAAAGTAGAGTCCCTAGAGGTCCAGGTCGACGGCAAGCTGAACCTCCCTGTGTTCTTCGGCTTAGCCGAAGGGAACCCCGGCTACGACGAGATGGCCGTCACCGTCTACGCCCAGACCGACGCCGCCCCCGACGTTCTTCAGGAGATTTACGACAAGGCCGTCAGCCTGTCCCCCGTGTTGAACACAGTGCAGCGCGGCGCCAAGGTCACCACCACCCTCCGCAGTTCCAGCTAGCCCCCCTGGCTGGAGGGGATTTGTAGTGAGGGTTGCCTCCCCCTCTCCCCGATGGGAGAGGGTTGGGGTGAGGGTGAAAAAGTAAATCAAGGAATCGAGCCCCATCAGGAATCGAGGTAAATCGTGACCGGTCTGCCACTGTTCCCCGTCACCGTAGTAGGAAGCTGGGCCCGCCCTCCGTGGCTGTTGGACGCTCTACGCCAGCGCCAAGCCGGGCGCATCACCTTCCCAGAGTTCAATGAGGTCGCCGACAAAGCAGTCCTTGAGTGCCTCAAGTACCAAGAGGACGCCGGCGTCGACATCGTCAGCGATGGCGAGCAGCGCCGCGACAACTTCTACTCCTTCGTTGTTGAGAAGCTGGACGGCGCCCAACTCATGAGCCTCGCCGAGCTCATGAACCACGTCCAAGACAAGGAGAGCTTCGACGCGATCCTCCGCAGCATGGACGCCCCCGCCTTCGCCATCCACAACACAACGGTCGTCGACAAGGTGACCCGTCGCGAGCCCCTAGCCGTCGACGAGTACCTCTTCCTCAAGGAACACACCGACCGTCCCATCAAGATCGCCCTCCCCGGCCCCTACCTGCTCACCCGCTCCATGTGGGTCAAGGGCGTCTCCGATACCGCCTACCCCACCATGGTCAGCTTGGCCGCCGACCTCGTCAGCATCCTCCGTGAAGAGCTCATCGCCCTCCGAGACGCTGGCTGCGAGTTCGTCCAGTTCGACGAGCCGGTTCTCACCGACGTCATGTTCCGCCCCGAGGTCAAGGAGCGCACCTTCATGTGCGCCTCCATGGCCGCCGCCTCTGGCGACCCCAAGGCCGAGATGGTCCGCGCCCTGCGCCTGATGAACGACGTCACCCGCGGCATCGATGGCGTGAAAACAGGCGTCCACATCTGCCGTGGCAACTGGAGTCGCAAGGAAGAAGCCCTCCTCAACGGTGCCTACACAGCGCTTCTCCCCTACGTCACCAACTACGAAATCGACCAGCTCGTCCTAGAGTACGCCACACCTAGAGCCGGCGAAGTCGAGTCCTTCCCCGCCTCCAATCGTGTCCAGGAAATTGGCCTCGGCGTCGTCAACCCCCGCAGCGACGAGATGGAAAGCGTCGACTACGTAGTCGGCAAGGTGGAGGACGCCCTCCAGCACTTCCAGCCCCAGAACATCTACCTCAACCCCGACTGCGGCTTCGGCACCTTCGCCGAGCGCCCCATGAACCCCCCCGAAGTCGCCTTCCGCAAACTCGAAGTCATCTCCCAAGCCGCCAACCACCTCCGTGCGAAATACGGCTAATGCCCGGGGGCCTGGGCGTAGGCTCCCAGCAGACGAATGGAAGTCGAGACTACCCTCACAGACTCAGAGCAATTCGTTATCGTCGGAGGCAGGGACACAGACACAGGTGTAAAATGTCCTTGCGACGAGTCTGGTCCGACGCATGACCATCCAAGCAGGAGGGGAGACGTGGCACCAGTCCGAGCACATGAAGAATCCCGCCACCAGCCATCCTGAGGCGATCGATTACCACCTGCTCTATGTTCTGGACAACTGGACCCTAGCAGGAGATCGATTTACCAGAACGCACCAACGATGGCAACGTCACTACATGGCCATCGTGCCTGATGACACCGAGGGAGGCCACATGGTGCGCGTAGTCACGGAGACAGAGCAGTACGAGGAACACGAGCGCAAGCGCATCGTTACAGCCTTTAGAGATAAGCAGAGTGGAAGGCACTTTCGCAAGGGCAACATGGACTACTTCAACCGGATATACGAGGACTTGGAGGTACGGGATGCCTGTGCAGCAGCTGCGCATCTCATACGATCCCGACGTGTGCATACTGAATATTACTACTGCGAACCGCGGTGTAACTTCCACGTCGTTAGATCACGACTACGACGTAATCGCCGACCTCTCCAGCGAACACAGCCCCAGCAAAGTCGTAGCGTTGGAGATTTTGGACCCAATCAACTATTTGCCCCTCGGCACCCACGGGTACGACGAGGAGACAGATACCCTCCTCCTCGGGTCCAAAGAAGGCGCCACCTCGGTGGAGGCCAACGGCGATTTGGCGGCATACTGGAAGCCCGATCCTGATGACCCCGACGACTATATCCTGCTGGGCGTGGAAGTCATGTCGGCTGGCAAGTGGCTCACTGGTGCCCTCACTGCACCCCAGTCGGTACACATCACTTAGGAGTTCTCGAGGGAGCCAATCATGACCACCCCAGACCCCAACCCCCAACTAAACGGCATCGACCTCACCGACCTCCAGTCGGGCCTGGACGAGATCGCCCAGCAGCCCGAAGCCCGTCACGCTGGCAAACGATCCCGCATCCAGTGGCTCGGCGGCTTCCGCTTCAACTCCTTCGTCCGCAACAACACCTTCATCGTCGAAGAGCCCGCCTCCACCACCGCTCCCGACAACGCCCCCAACGCCATGGAATACGTCCTCGGCGCCCTCGGCTCCTGCCTCGCCACCGGCTTCGTCCTCAACGCCACCCGCCAAGGCATCCCCATCATCAACCTCGAAGTCGCCCTCGACTCCACCCAAGACAACGTCTTCACCTTCTTCGGCCTCAGCGACGACGGCCACCCCGGCTTCATGGAAGTCCGCGCCAAGCTCTACGTCCAAGCGGACGCCGACGAAGCCACCCTCCAGCAAATCTGGGAGCAGTCCGTCGCCACCTCCCCCGTCGGCAACTCCCTAGCCCGCAACGTCACCATCACCCCCGAAATCTCCATCGTCGACTGACCCCCAACCAACTACGACGTGAAATACCACGCCGGAACGTCGGGGGCCTTCATCGATCATTCCTTCACCGGCACCGGCACCGGCACCTCCATCACCATTACCTGCCCGACCAACGGCGCCAGTTACTTGGTCTCACACTCCCTACCGTCACCACCTCCGGGGTACTGGGGGCGACCCGCTACTGTGGATTGTGGTAACCTTGCTGAGTCTGGCCAACGGATGCGGCGTATTGGCGTTGAAGAGTGTAACAAGAGTTCAATCATGCGGCGCACGTCATCATCAATGTGCTATTTGCTATCTGTTTACTTCACTGGCCTGCCGATACCCTGCCGCCAAACCTGGCTCCCCCTCCCTTCAGATGGGGCCGCCGCCCAGCGTTACGGCCAGGTGAGACCGGAGTTGGAGCACCGTGGGACGAGTAACGGGCAACGTCAGGCACTTCCAACGGATTCCTGACCTATTGGTAGAGCCCTGGCTGGATCAGTAAACATGGCTTCCCCGGACATCCAAGCCATCTGGCCTGAAGTACCCCCAACCATCGCCCAAGATACGATCTTCTATAAAGAAGAGCATATGGAAGGAACAAGGAATGTCGATGACAAGCCAAGAGGTTGACAGTTTTCATACCCGCCGTCATTTCCGCGGGCGGAGAAAGCCAGCGCTTCTGGCCGGTCTGTGCTTACGCTGGTCTGCTCTCCTAGCCGCCCTGCTCCTAGCCACTATCCTAGTCGCTTGTGGAGGTGGCGAACCGGACGCTGCCACCCCTGCGACTACATTGTCCGAGCCAACACTATCGCCGGACACTACTGACGACGAAGTATCCGATATAGACTGGACGGACCCGATTCAGGTTGCCGAGGAGTACGCAACACCCCCTTACGGTGTAGGTCTGCTTTCTGCTATTGGCCGCCTCTTCTCACGCGCCGAGAACAACTGCGATTATGACGCTACACTTGAGATGTGTTACGGTCTTTGGCAGTTGCTCAATGAATGGAATGAGGCAGGTCGAGGGACACGAGGTGCTATCTATGATACCGCGCCAGATTGGATAGTCGTGGAAATTGACCCCTCCTCTTTTGAGGAAAATGAACAGGGAGGGTCTATTGATGGGACTGCTACCGGCGACATCAACATCGTCCTGCGTGACTATGACTCAAACCTCCGACGAGCCCAAGCCAATTTCACCATGCCTCTAACCCTTCAGGTCCGTGGCTCCTACGTCAAGCAAAGTGGTGAGGACTCTCGTGCCTACGTCGAGGATACGGACTTAGACTTTGACGAGAGCACTCTGGATTTCCAGTGGGTTGAGGACTCATCGCCACAGGATTTCCCATTCGTACGACAGAACCTCAACGGACATGACAGCGATAGGATCCAAACATACCTTTTAATCGACAAGGGTGACACTCTGGAGTTCAGCTTCCAAGTCACCAGCGACGAAGGCCTACTCGCCGTTGCTGTGTTGGACCCCGACGACAACGAGATCTTTCGGACCGAGCTAGGGGACAAAGGCAGCGGGAGTGTCATTGCCCCAACTCGTGGTAACTACACCTTCTTGTTAGAAGACCAGGGACAACAATCCGACCAGGGACAACCTTTCCTAGTCTATTTCGTACTGGAACACCGCGTATTGCCCCCTAACACTAACTGAGACCCCGACCGCGAGCCAAAATATCACCGGAGTCGGGCAACCTCTCAAACCTCAAATCACTGCAATGATGAGACCGGAGCAGATTTAGGGGGGAACCAGTACGGCTAGGTGAGAGCGGAGTTGGAGCACCCGCGGGACGCCAATAGGCGAGGCCGACCTCCGCATTGGCGCTATCGCGCCGTCCCCGTGGCCTTACCGTAGTAACGGGCAACGCCAGGCACTTCCAACGGATTCCAGATCTATTGGTAGAGAACTGGCTGGAGGAGTAAACATGGCTTCCCGGACACCCAAGCCGACGCCGACGAAGCCACCCTCCAGCAAATCTGGGAGCAATCCGTGGCCACCTCCCCCGTCGGCAACTCCCTAGCCCGCAACGTAACCATCACCCCCGAAATCTCCATCGTCGACTGACCCCATAGGTCCCAGCCGTTCACCCTTCGCAGTGCCCGCCTTACTTCGCGTGACAGAATCATGCACAATGAGGTTGGTTTCTGGGCCTACAGACTTACCCTCCCCGCAACTCCGCGGCATGAAGGCCGTCAATGAAGTCGGTGGTCGTTCTAGCGGCTGAGGGTGAATGGCATAGAAGGGAACTGAAGGGGTGTATATCATCTGGGGCCCACAGGTGTACCTCGGGCCTGACAGGGTGACATGCCCTGTAGGCGAGTGATACATCAAACCAAATCCACCAACATCGCATGAAGGACCACAAGTTTCGCAGAGATGAGAACGCGAGGACTGCGGGTGACGTGGGGTTCACGTCGACTCGAAGGAAGGGCATACACAGTCCGTCTCAGCCCGCCAAAATGGTGATGGCCGCTCCTATCCCACCACTAATAAGGGCTCCTAAGGGTTGATGATATGCCACAGTGGCAGGCTTGTTCTGCTAATTCGACGCCAACCACACTACACTCGGGAGCCCTCTGACCTCGCCCGTTGCTGGAATCCATGGACTCAACCCTCCAAGCACGCCCACACCCGTCCCGCTCACGACGACCCTACCTCCAACTCTTCTCCACCCACCATGACCCTCCTCCCTTGACAAGTCACGAATATATGTTCTGCCATCAACCCAGAGCGCGCTAGGGACTTCCTGCCCCCGGACCCCGATCCGGGGATCCCTACAGGTCACCCACCCTTTTCTTTCCCCGGACCATTCTCACGGAGTTCCCATCGCTCCCCCGTCCGCTTGAACAACCATGACAAAAGCCTCTTGCGCCAAACCTCACCTGTACCCCATCATTAAACCGTCGCCCCCGGCCCGGCACCGGCAATCTGAAGTGACCAGTCCCCGCAGCGGCGCGAGAATCATCTACAACGGCAGGAGAATCAATGGAAGCCCAAACAACCAAGGCACATTTGTACTGCATTTCCCCTCTCTTCTCCCTGCCTGCCGCCTTCTTCTCCGTCGTCCCCACGCCCTCCCAGCTACCCCCTCCCCCTCCGAAGGGGATATCGCGCATGTCACACCGTGACCCTATCTGGCCAGCTAGCACAATGTCACAAATGTCACACTTTTCACATTTCTGTGACACCCCCTCAGATACGATTCCATGTCACACTGTGCGCGTATCTGGCCAGCTAGCACAATGTCACAGATGTCACACTTCTCAGCTAGAAAAACGCGATTTTAGCTACAATCGCTGTGACATTGTGACATCCCTGCCACGGATCACCCCCATCCCAACCCATTAGGAGGACCCCATGAACTTCGGTTTCTTCATGATGCCTGTCCACCACCCCTCCAAGGGGTTGGAGCGCACCATCAAAGAGGACATGCAGACCGTCATCACCGCCGACCAGCTCGGCTACCACGAAGGCTGGATCGGTGAGCACTACACCATCCCCTGGGAGAACCTGCCCGCCCCCGACCTTTTCATCGCCCAAGCCTTCGCCAAGACCCAGAACATCAAGCTGGGTACCGGGGTCATCCTCCTCCAGCTCCACGACCCCAAGATGCTGGCCCACCGCCTCGCCATGCTCGACCACCTCTCCGAGGGCCGCTTCTACCTCGGCGTCGGCACCGGCGGCGTCCCCACCGAGTTCGAGCTTTTCGAAGTCGAAGAGGACCAGCGCCACGCTCGCGCTGCCGAAGTCCTTGACTGTGTACTCAAACTTTGGGAATCCGAAGGCCCCTTCGAATACAACGGCGAGTTCTACCAAGTGAAGGCAACTTCACCCTTCCCCGACATCGGCCTCGGCCTCTGGCTCAAGCCCTACCAGAAGCCCCACCCGCCCATCGGCGTCGCCGGTGTCAGCCGCAACTCCTCCACCATCGAGTGGGCTGGCGAAAACGGCTGGATTCCTCTCACCACCGACATCCTGCCCTTGGAGCACCTGCACACCCACTGGGAAGCCTACCAGCGTGGCGCCGCCAAGGGCGGCCACGTCGCCGATCGCCGTGACTGGCGCGTCTGCCTCGACATCCACGTAGCCGAGACCACAGAAGAAGCCCGCAACGACGTCCTCAACCATGGCATGGGACGCAGCTTCGAGGACTACTTCTTCCCCTTGTTCAGCCGTATGGGTATGTTCGGCCTGATGAAGGACGACGAGTCCATGCCCGACGAGGCCATCACCGTCCCCTACCTCATGGACAACCGCTGGGTTGTGGGCGACCCGGAACACTGCCTGAAAGCCATCCGCGCCGTCTACGACCAAGTCGGAGGCTTCGGCACCCTCCTGCAACTTACTCAAGACTGGGACCCACCCGAAAAGGGCTGGAAGTCCATGGAGCTTTTCATGAAGCACATCGCCCCCGAACTTCGCGACCTCCTCCCGCCCCCACCCGGGTGAGGGTCCTCTTATTGACAAGGCCCTGACTGCGGGCAAGACTGTGCAGAGCGTATTCGACCGAAGTATGCTTGGATGGTGTACCTGAGCGATCAGAGCCCTTTGGAGGCACCGATGGCGACCCGAACAGAGCGCAACTCCAACCCACATTTGGAATCCCTTAAACAGGAAGTGTACGCCCTGCTGGAAAAGCATGGAACAGAAGACTGGGACGGTGAAGGTGCGCTCCCACTATCAACCGGCACCGTCGACCTCGCCCAGAGGCTGGTAGACGGTTTCCCGCAATACCTTGGAAAGCCGGACATCAGCGCTTCACCGCAGGGCGAAGTCGACTTCGATTGGGCCACGCCCGACATGCAGATGCTGACGGTGAGCGTATGCCCCTCCAATGAGGTCGCCTTTGCTGCTCTGTTCAATGACACTCGACTTAGTGGCACTGCTCAATGGAACGACAATATCCCGCGCTTCGTCCAGTCGTGTTTCGAGCGTCTGCACGAGTCTCTGCAATAGATGGAGTTAAGTCCATCCGAGCCACTCGCGAGGTTCGCAGTAGAGCGCGGGCAACTGACCCCTTCAGGAATGCGACGCCTCTTTCAACCAAATCGGAACTTGGAACTCTCAATGTTCTACGTCGGTTCGCTAAGTTTGGACGAGGTGCAGGACTTGGGCCTCGAGGTTGTAAAGCGGAGACCAGACACAAATCAGCTTCACGGATGGGCAGTGCTTGAGGAGTCAGCTATCGCGAAAGCGGAATTACAGGTCATCCGCGACGACAGCCCGCCAAGGCACGCAACGTGATCGGCTGGCCAGAGGACGCCGCTCAGCGCAGACTCAAGGCACAATTGTTGGCTTCCAAGGCCACTTCAGTACCAGTCAATCCACCAATCACGGTCACCAGCTCATAACGGGACCCGTGCCCTTTGTAGGCTGTCTTATAAAAGGAGGTGCAAAATGACCATGTCCCCCACCGACCCCAACGAGGTACGCCTTACCGGAGAGAATTCCTTCATCCGCCTCTCTCAAGGCGGTGACGACTTTACCACCCGCGCCAGCCACTGGCGTGTTTGGTTCTCCCCAGCCGGCATGGGCCACGTCCTGCTTCTGCAGAGCGAGCTGACCGACAGCCAGACTCGCATCTACTCCGACAACATCGCCTTGGCCCGCTGGCTACAGGAAGAACTCGAATCCCAGATAAATCCACCCAACGCCGACCCCAACATCCCCGTGATCGAGGCCACCTTCTCCCGGTCTGGCGACTCGCGCTCCTTCTGGACTGAGTACATCAGCTCCGACGACGCCGAGATATCGATGACTTGGCACGACTTCATCGACCCATTCATCGTGAGAGTTGAAGCAGGCACGCGCCCGACAGGCCCCCACGGCGTCTACAGCTGCTTCATACCCGCGAAGGGCGCACGCCTCACAGTCAACGGCCAGCAGGCAACCGGAAGCCCCCAACCCCAAGAACGCGACGGTCACGCCTCCAGCACCGCCGCCCTAGCCATCTCCGAAAGCTGGGTGCGCCCGGCTTAAGTTGCATCCTAGACTTTCCCACAGTAGCCGTCGTAGAACTAAGCTCACCCATACCGCTGCCCTATAATGGGCAGCGGTATGGAGACTTCACGCCCAATTGTGCACGAAGCCCCCTGTCCTCCCACAGAAGGAGCCACGGCCCCTCCCCAAGAGATCAATACTCCATCCCCTCCGTGGCGACAACGCGCCCTCTCCCTCCTCCGCGACCACTGGCTCCTCTGGCTCATCATCATCCTCGCCTTTCTGACCCGCTTCTGGCGATTGTGGGCGCCAGACCAAGTGGTGTTCGATGAGCTGCACTTTGGCAGCTTTGCCTCCCGCTATTTCACTGGCGAGTATTTCTTCGACATCCACCCGCCCTTGGGTAAGATGCTTCTCGCCTTGGCGGCGTGGATAGGGGGCTTGGAGCCGGGGTTTGCCTTTGAGAACATCGGCGACTCCTACGGTGACGCCGTCTATCTGCCCATGCGGGCCGTGCCCGCCCTGTTCGGCGCGCTGATGGTGCCCGTGACCTACGTGCTGGTGCGTCAGATGGGAGGCCGCAGGCCGGCAGCCTACCTAGCCTCTGCTGTAATACTGCTCGACGGGGCCCTGCTGGTGGAGTCCCGGTTCATCCTCATCGACAGCATGCTCCTGTTCTCCGGGCTGCTGTCGTTATCCCTATTCCTAGCCATGCGAGGGAAGCCTCTCGGCTCGTGGCGTTGGCTCGGTCTGCTGGCGCTGACGGGCATGGCGTTGGGGGCCACCATCAGCGTCAAGTGGACAGGCTTGGGCATATTCGGCTTGGTAGGACTCGCTGGCTTGGCCGATGTGGTCTTGGGACTGCCGGGTTTCCGCAAGCTGCTGTTTCGCTTGGTGGCCTACGGTCTGTTTCTGTTGCTACTGCCAGGAATCATCTACTTCTACCTGTGGGTGCTGCACTTCGAGTTGCTTCCCAAGTCGGGCCCAGGGGACGCCTTCATGACGCCGGAGTTCCGCTCGTCGCTGGAGGGGGCCAGCCATCAAGGCGACCAGGAATTGAGCAACGCGGAGAAGGTGTGGGAACTGAACCGCACCATGTACACCGCCAACTCCGGCATTCGCGCCGACCACCCTTGGCAGAGCCCATGGTGGAGCTGGCCCTTCCGACCACGCGGCCTCAGCTTCTGGCAGGAGACGGTCGACGACACCACGTCCCGCATCTACCTGCTGGGAATGCCTTATGTCTGGTGGCTGGTAATTCTCGGTGTGCTGGCCTTTTTGTACATGATGGCCCGGCGCCTATGGAATTGGCGGAGAATGGAGGACGACGACCGGCGTCTGCTGTTGGTGGGGGCATTGCTGGCGGCGGGGATTCTTGCCAACTGGTTGCCCTTCTCCCCCATCGAGAGGCCAGTGTTCGTATACCACTACTTCATATCGTTTATTCTCTCGGTCCTGATGGCGTCGTTGGCCTTCGACCGGGTCCTAGCATGCGTCGGAAGCTCGCGACGCGCTCGTATCGTGTCAGCCACAGGCATCGCACTGATGGTGCTTGGCTTCCTGCTGTTCTCGCCTCTGGCCTACGGCTACGGACTGCCTTCCGGCCTAAGTGGGTTGATCGTCTAGGGGATCGATTGCGAGGCAGGGTGGGAGCAGGGGCCGTTATCCGTACTGGGTCCGCAAAGCTCGTATACGGTGACAGGGAAGTCACCCTGAAAGCGGTGGGCCGTCATGAAGCTATCGAACCTCAGCAGGTCGACGTCAGGATAGGTCTCCTGCTCGCGCGGACCTACGAACACGTAGCGCACCCCATGTTCTTGCAGAAGCGCATCGACCTCCGGCAAGTCCGGGCTGGTGTAGATGCGGTCCACGTCGGCGCGGCGTGTGAGTTGGGCACGAAGGCCGCCGCGCCAGTGCTCCTCGTGAGTCGGCCAACCCAGCAGCGTGGGATAGCCGGTGTGAGATGACACCCTGGAGTACTCGCTGTAGTCAGGGCCCACAGCTTCCACCACTCGGCCCCACTGCGCCTGATCCCGTAGCCAACGGATGGAGTGATACTCTGCAGGAGAGTACCGCTCCAAGAAGGCCAAGCCGTCTAGCGAGGCGGGTTCGTCGGACGCCTTGGCCCGGTCCAAGGCCGAGCCGACAGGGTAGTAGAGCGACGCCACCAGCAACACTGTCACCAAGCCAGCCCAAGCCGCCACAGACACATGTATTCGCAGCGATGGACGCTCACTGGCCCACGCCCAAAGGTAATAGAGGCCAAATGCCGAGGCTAGGCCCAGCAGCAACCATGCTTGGAAGTAGGCCTTGAACACCGTATTTAGCCGGATAAAGAAGAGGTCGTCCAGATAGAAGAGCTCCACTCCCATCAGTAGATAGAGACCCATCCCCAAAATGACCAAGGGAAATACCAGCCCCCTGCCAGGGTCTGTCAGGGCGCGTACCAATGCACCATAGAAGGCAGCCCCCACCAGCAGGAACAGGGGCACCAACACCCCGAGACGGCCCAGCACGTCCAACAACCCGTCCGTCACCCCGCCATCAAACGGCTGATGACCATTCGCGCCATCGCCCAGATGAGAAAGGGGCCCACAGTAACCGCGAGGGCAATGGCGGGTATTGACCAGCCATTGAACCGCGCGCCCATTGTGCTACGTAACGGCAGCCGCCAGTACTGGGCCAGCAGGAAAGCTCCGCACACCACGAGGAACAGCCCCCAAATCAAGGCGAATATCAGTGGCCTTGTACTCACATCCCGCAATGGCAGAATCAGGGGTATACGTCCTTCCACACTGAGGTAGAAGGGCAGGTACAGCAGCACTGACAACGCCACGACGGGCACAATCGTGCGTAGGGTCGACATGAGGGCAGGCACCATCGCCCCTCTATGGTCTCCGAAAGCCTTGACCAACATCACCGCACCCAAGACTCCGACGAACACAGGGAAGTCCCACAGGTTGATAAAGGCTAGGGACCCCAACACCACCGCGGTCACTACCGGCTCCCACCAGCGACGGCGGAGCCAGTATTGGTCCAAGTGCGTGGGAACTAGGAACAGGCTGAGAGCCATCCCCAAGTTCAGCACTAGGAATGGCAACGACATGGCATGGGCGTGCAGGTCCCCCAGCAGGAAGATGAAAAACGGGAACTCCGTAATGGCAGCGTCTATCTGCATTCCGTCGGAGACGGTGGTGAGAATGCGGGAGGCCCGCCACCACCACAGCCACTCATCAGGGAAGAAGCCTCCGCCACCACCTCCGTCCAGACCGGGTATGGCCACGGTCCTCCAGAAGTCAGCGGAACCCCAACCTTGGGCGTGGAACAGTTCCAAAACTCCTTCGAGGCTACCGATGAACACCACCAGCAGCGGTGCGAAGAGTCCAAAGACGATGCCTGCCCGGGTGCTGCCCCTAGCCAGACGCACAAGGTTGTAAACCAAGCTGAACGCACCGGCGGCGGTCATGGCGGCGACCAGAGGAGGCCCAAGGTTGAAGGTGAAGGCCGACGAGATGCCCGTGAGTTTGGTGAGGAAGCCGACCATTAGGTGCCCGAAGTAGTAGTAGCTGATGGAGTGCCCAGCAAGCCAAGGGTCTTCAGGCGGGAAAGTATCAGTCTGCAGGATGGCGTTCAGGAAGGCAAAGTCCATGGGCTTTTCGGTGTTAGTGATGGCTGGCGATTGGGCCACGATGACGAGCCATATGCCGTAAGCCGCTAGGAACACCACCTCTCCTGCCAGTAAGAGCCGCCAGTGCCTCCGCACCCATGGAATAATCTCGTCCCCATGTCTGTGAAGCAGAAACACAAAGAGAGCAGCCAACACTCCCATTATGGCGAACACCGTCACCCGTGACCCAGCCACACCGCCAATATGCCCGAACATCCAGAACAGGTAGGAGCAGAGGAGCAACACCAGCGGCTTGGCAAGCATCGCCCCTCGGTCCGGCAGCCGGCTGAACAACCCGAACACAATGGGGAAGGCAAACAGCCCCATCATCTCGATGGCAAGCAGGAAAATCAGGGGTTCATACATGGCTAGGCCATATTAGTCACTACATTTGTCCGTGGTCACGCCACCACTCGCGCGGCATGCTCTGATAATAGGCCCAGCCTTCGGCCCAGAGGCGCAATCGTCCAGCCGCAAACCTCGTGCCCGTGAACGCAAGATTCTTCATAACTTCCGTCAGTCCGGCGTTGAGCGGGAATCCAGAGGCGGAAGGCACAACGCCGCTATCTACGGAGGACCCTGTCACCCCCATCCCAAATTTCCCACTTCAACGTGGAAGGGGTTACGCAAAGGTCTTCGGAGCGGGAATGACGTGGGGCTGGTCCGTCATGGGTTGGTCCCACACAACGGGTCTCCACGGTATAGCTTGCGCTGTGGCCTCTTACTCCGACGGGGCGAGCAGGGCATCGACGAACTGTTCGGGGTCGAATGGGGCGATGTCTTCGGGGTGTTCGCCCGTGCCGATGAAGAGGATGGGGAGGCCCAGCTCGCGACGGATGGCAAGGACGATGCCTCCACGAGCGGTGCCGTCCAGCTTGGCTAGGAAAATGCCGGTACACTGCACTGCCTCGGTGAACTGGCGGGCTTGGGTCAGTCCGTTCTGCCCTGTTGTGGCGTCGAGGGTCAGCACAACTTCGTGTGGGGCCGACGGGTCGAGACGCTTCAAGACACGCCGGATTTTGGTCAACTCGTCCATCAGGTTCGACTGGGTGTGAAGGCGGCCTGCGGTATCGATGATCAGGACGTCGGCCCCGCGGGCGCGGGCGGCCTCGAAGGCGTCGTAGACCACTGCGCCGGGGTCGCCTCCCTGCTGGTGGGCGATGACGTCGGCCCCGACAGCGCGGCCCCACAATTGAAGTTGATCGATGGCAGCAGCACGGAACGTGTCACCTGCTCCCAACACTACCTTGCAGCCTCGGCTCTTGAAGTGCTGGGCCAGCTTGGCGATGCTGGTGGTCTTGCCGACGCCGTTCACGCCAACCATTAGGATGGTCGTGGGCGGGATTGTTGTGGGGGCGATTGTCGCAGGCGGCGTGGGAGCGGACGAAGCAGGGGCAGCACTGTCAGCCTCCAGCATGTCGACGAGTTCGCGACGGAGTGCCTGCCACACTTGGTCCGGCTGGTGGATGCCTCCTTGGCTTGCCTGCTGCTTCAATCTCTCGACCAAGGCTAGGGAGGTGTCAACGCCTACATCTGCAGAGATGAGAACCTCTTCCAACTCATCCCAGACAGCGTCATTCAGATGGGCAGAGGAGAGGAGGGACCGAAGGCGGCCGAACCAAGTCTGGCGGCTCTTCTCTACGGCTTGACGGGTCTTCTCCGCCTCAGCCCGGCGGTCTCCTTCAGTCGAACGTTCGCGCCTCAGGAAACGAAGCATGTTGCCTTTACGCTCCTCGAACGCCCAAGTGTCGCAGGCCTTGGTGGGCTGCTCTGCTCTCGGCCTCAGCCTTGCGCAGGCCGCTGCCGTGGCCGATAACCTCGCCCTTGACTTCGACCTCCACTCGGAAGAGACGGGCGTGGCTCGGGCCGCTGGTCTTGACAGTGTGGTACTGGGGCCGACCCCAACCCTTGCGTTGCGTCTCCTTCTGGAGGAGGGACTTGGGGTCTTCGGGCACACCGCCCTCAATCTGATCGGCGAGGTAAGTCTTCATCACACGGAGGATGAACGTACGGGCCGCGTCATAACCGCGATCCACGAATATGGCCCCTACTAGCGACTCGAAGGAGGCAGCGAGAATCGAATCGCGCTCGCGTCCCCCGTTGGACTCTTCACCCTTGCCTACGTAGAGGTGCCGTCCTAGCCCGAGCTTCCGAGCTACAGTAGCGAGGCTAGCGCCCTTGACCAAATTGGAGCGCAGGCGGGTGAGTTGGCCCTCATCCATATCCGGCAGAAAGTGGTAGAGCTCGCGGGTGATGGCCAGTTGTACCACGGCATCCCCCAAGAATTCCAGTCTCTCGTAGGAGCCGAGGGTGAAGTCGGGGTTTTCGTTCTGGTAGGAGGGATGGGCTAGACCCTCTTGCAGCAAACGACGGTCCTTGAAGCGGATATCCAAGCTCCGCTCAAGGGCCGTCGTTTGAGGTTTCTGACGCCTAAGAAGAGAAAACACCCTGAGGCCAGGGCGGCTGTGGCCGCTTCATCTCCCCTACGTATTTCCAGTTCTCCATGACCTTCCACAGAGAAGCGTACATCTCCACCGCTTCCTCGTTGGTGGGCGGAGCGTAGGACTTGAGGAAGGTGCTGGACCCGTTGGGGAACACAAAGGTGGGGACGCCAAATGCGCCGTACTCCTCGACAGCCTTGGTATGGCTGGCGCCGACGATCTCATACAACTCCCCGTCAGCCAAATCCTCCCGGAAGCGGGCCATATCCAGCCCGGAGGCTTCGGCCACATCAAGGACCGTCTCCTCCTCTTCCAAGTTGCGCCGGTCTTCATGGCGGGCCTTAAGCATATTCATGAAGAAGACCTTGAAGACTTCGTCGCCTTGGCGTCGAGCAGCTTCACCAGCCCTGAGAGCCAGTAACATGCCGGGCTGCTCCCAAGCCTTCCATTCGGGCCCTTCCTTGCTGTTCGCTTGGTCCAGTGCGAAAGGCTGCCAATTGATGGGTGGCTCCTCGCCTGAGCCCTCTTCGACTTTCGACAGCCACACGGCTGCGTTGTAGACGTATGGTCAACGATAGTCGTAGTAGGTGGTTACCTTGACCTCTTCCATAATTCGGCACCTCCTTGCATCAGAATTTTAAAAGGAAGTTGTACAAAAGTCAAAAGCTCCGAGCATCTTCGGAGGCGTCCGAAAGCCCTTGTGCTACAATGCCAATAGCCAATTCTTCGTGGGGAATCACTCACCTGCTGGATACTCTGCACACCGCCCTTCCGCCCGCTGCCGCCGAGAAACTGGAAGCCGCGCGCCGCATTGCGCACGACTCAGGCGTCTCGCTCTACTTGGTAGGAGGCTCGGTCCGCGACCTGCTCCTAGGCAGGGAGACGGGCGACTTGGACTTGGTGACCGCGGGCGACGCCCCGAGTATGGCTGCTGCCGTAGCAGAGCAGCTGGGTGGCAGACTGATCGCCCACCGACAATTCGGCACGGCGACGGTCGAACTCGACGCACTGAGGCTCGACTTCTCCACTGCAAGGCGTGAGACGTATCCCCGGCCCGGCGCCCTTCCACAAGTGGTCCCCTCCAACATGGATGACGACCTCAGGCGGCGCGACTTCTCCATCAACGCCATGGCGTTGTGCCTAGCAGGCGCCGGCGAAGGCTCGCTGCTGGACCCCCGCGGAGGGCAGGGCGACCTTGACCACGGGCTGGTACGCGTCCTCCACTCCGCAAGTTTCATCGACGACCCCACGCGCATGTTCCGGGCGGTACGCTACGAGCAGAGACTCGGTTTCAACATCGAGCGCGAGACGCTACGTCTGTTCCAAAAGGCGCTATATCAGAACGCCTTGAACACTCTCAGCGGCGACCGCATCCGGCGCGAGCTGGAGTCGATTCTGGAGGAGGCACGTCCCGCCTCAGCCCTGCTTCGTGCGGATGCCATAGGGCTGCTGAGAGCCGTCCATCCGGGTCTGAGCGCCAGCGCCGTTGGGGCAATCGAAAGCAGCGGCCCGCACTCGCCTCTAGTGTACTTGGCCGCCTTGGCACATCCGCTGTCGTCTCAGCAAGCGGCCGCTTTTACATCGCGTCTGAATATGCCGCGCGAGTGGGTCTACGTAGTACGAGATGCAGCCGCGCTGCATCTGGATGCCTACCAATTGGACGCACAGGACCTCAAGCCCAGCCAAGTCGTCGCGATGCTGAACGCGCGGCACAATTCCGCGCTGGATGCTGTGCGTAGCATATTCGCCGGCTCACAGGCTGCGCACAGCATCGAACGCTACCTGTCGGAGTGGCGTCATTCCACTCCGAGTCTGAAAGGCGGAGACCTGCCCGCCCTCGGTGTCAGCCCGGGACCGGAGACAGGACGCATGCTGAAGGAGTTGGGACGAGCGCGACTCGACGGCCAAGTGTCGTGCCGGGAAGAGGAGATCGCTTTGGTGGAAGGTCTGTTGGCACAAGGGATAATGGAGGGCGCCAGTGGAACAGAGTGACGTCGACGAAGACACGTGTGTGGTCTGCAATGAAGCACTGGACGACTACCATGTAGCCTCGTGCCAGATGTGCGGCGGTAAGTTCCACCAACCGTGGAGCAGTACCGCCGGTGTCTCACAGTGCGGACGGGTCACCAGCCATCAAGAGGCGCTGGCCATCGTCTTCCTGTGCCAGGACTGCTTCGATGGCCTCCAAGAACCATAGGGCACGAAGTCAGCTTTAAGGGCGCCAATTTTGGAGGAATGAACGGATGAAGGCAGTGTACATAGAGGCCCAAGGCGGGCCGGAGGTCTTGACCTACGGCGACTTGCCCGAGCCAGAGATTTCGCCTAGACACGTTAAGGTGCGGGTCTGGGCGGCAGCCCTGAACCGGCTGGACACCTATGTCCGCGCCGGACAGCGGGGAATGCGCCGCTCTTTCCCTCCACCTCACATCCCGGGAGGCGACTCGGCTGGTGAGGTGGTGGAGGTAGGCGATGGCGCGGTAGGTCTGAGCGTGGGCGATCGAGTCGTAATCAACCCACGACAGAGCTGCGGCCAGTGCGGACCCTGCCTAGCTGGCGACGACGACCTGTGCCCACACACCGCGTTCATGGGCTCCAACATCGAGGGCAGCTACGCCGAGTACGTGGTGGTTCCCGCGACCAACGCCCACCGCATCGCCGATCATGTGACCTACGAGTCAGCTGCCGCCGCTCCGACTACGTTCCTGCCCTCATGGAATATCCTTGTGCGTAAGGCCCAACTCAAGCCGTGGGAGACGGTGCTGGTGCTTTCTGCCTCGGCGGGGGTAGGTACCGCAGCGATCCAAGTAGCCAACAATGTGGTGGGGGCAAGGGTCATTGCCACCACCAGCACACAGGAAAAGGCGGAGATGGCCCGCAAGCTAGGGGCCAGCGAGGTCATCAACTACAACGAGGAAGACATCACAGAGCGGGTCAAGGAGCTGACCGGTGGGCGCGGCGTCGACGTCGTTTTGGACCATGTGGGGGCGGAGTTTTTCGAGCGAGCTTTCAATTCAATGGCTCCCGGCGGGCGGTACGGCATCTGTGGCGTCACAGCTGGCTTCCGCGCCGACTTGAACATGGGAGCGTTGTTCACTCGCCAACAGCAGGTGTTCGGAGTGTTCATGGGCTCGAAAGAGGACATGCGCCAGATAGTGGAGATGCTGGACCGTGGTGTCATCCACCCAACGGTGGACCGCGTCTTCCCCCTAGCCGAGGCCGCCCAAGCTCACGAAGTGATGGAGGCCCGGGGATTCTTCGGCAAGCTGGTGTTGCAGCCTTAGGAGTCCACCACTTTGCGGCCAGAAGGCCGGTCGCGTAGCCTGCGTCCGTGGAACAGGTATTGCTGGGAGTAGGCCCCGTAACGTCCGAAGTAGGTCTGGGCCCACTGTAACAGGTCTTTGTCCCTCATCTTCGTTCCTTCAGGGAAGTACCACTCCAGCAAAGCTCGACGCACCCAGACGTCGATTGGGAAGGCGTTCATCTTCTCCAGTGAGAAGGCTAGGACGCAGTCGGCAATCTTGGAGCCGACGCCTGCCAGTTGCATCAAGCGTGCCTTGGCCTCCTCATAGGGGGCCCGTCGCAGGGGTTCCAGGTCGAGTTCACCACGAGCCATCTGCTCAGTAGCTTGGGCCACGTAGCGGGCGCGAAACCCCAGCCCCAGTTGGCGCAACACCGTTTCACCCCCCCAAGCCAGCTGGTGCGGAGCAGGAAAGGTACGGCGGGTCTCTTCGTCGAGGGTGAAGGGTGCGCCGAAGCTGTCGGCCATGGATTCCATGTTGGCAGCGATACGCGGGATGTTGGACGTGGCGGAACAGATGAAGGCCACCAAACACTCCCACGGCTCTTGTCTCAACACGCGCAGCCCAGGGTAGAGAGCCACCATCTCCGCCACGCGCGGGTCTGCATTGATTTCCCCGTAGATGGCTTCGAGGTCGTCGTCCAGCCGGAAGTAGCTGCGCAGTAGGGGTTCCAGCTCCTCCTCCGTCGCAGGGGTGCACTGAAATTCCACACCGAACAGGTCTTGCTGTATGTGCACTAGATTGCCGTAGATCACACCTGAGTACCACTGCCCATAAGGACGCCAGCGGTGAGCTTGGCCGCTCATCAGGCTGGAGGCTAAGTCAAAGGGTTGTTCTATGCGCAGTTGCATGGTGAATGTCGGGCGGGACACCCAAGTGACAACTAATGCCCGTTATGTAGAGCCGCGAGCCACCCAGCGGGCTGCCTCAGTGGGTATGGCGCTTAGAGGCACGCGCAACTCGGTGCAGGGAGGCATGGATTGCAGGAAGGCCTTGCCGTAGGCGCGGCCAGTGATGCGCCGGTCCAGCACAACGATGGCTCCACGGTCGTCGCTGCCACGAATCAGCCGGCCGATGCCTTGGCGGAACCGCAGCACGGCTTGGGGCAGTGCGTACTGGCCGAAGGAGTCGTCGAAAAGCTCGGCGCGGGCGGCAAAAATCGGCTCGGTGGGCACATGGAAAGGTAGCCGAGTCAGCACCACGGCCCGCAGCAGGCCCCCGCCGATATCGACGCCCTCCCAGAAGCTGGCAGTACCCAGCAGCACGCAGCGAGAGTCCTCAGAGAACTCCTGCAACAGTCGCCGGGCGGAGCCATCGACCCCTTGGGCAAGCACTCGGATGCCCATGGCTTCCAACCCTGGGCGTACCGCGCGGGCTACCCCGCGCAGCGACGCGTGGGAGGTAAAGAGGGCAAGCATGTGGCCATCCAACTGCTCGCCCAAGCCCACCAACACTTGGCTCAACGCGTCTTGGTATCCCCAATCGTTGGGGTCAGGCATCGCTTCAGGCAAGAGGAGCAGCGCTGCTTTTTTGTAGTCGAAGGGCGAGCCTACCATCAGCTCCGGGCACTCGGGTACCCCAACCCGGTCCCTAATGTAATCGAAATTGCCTTGGGTACTAAGGGTGGCGCTAGTAAGTATGACGCACTTCTTTTGCAGGAAGAGCTCTTCCCGCAGTCGAGTTGAAGGGTTCAGAGGGGCGGAGTTGAGGCGCAGTCGTCCATCATCGCCAGGCTGGCGGTTGAGCCAGTCGATGCGTTCCCCCAGCGGCGCTGACATCAGGATGCCGAGGCGTGAGCGCAGCTCATCCAGTTCCTGCTGCCACGACTCCAGATGCATCTTCGCCGCCTCGTGCATCTTCCCGGTGTTGCCGTCCGGCACGTCACCGGGTGACGTCTGGTCGAGGAAGGTCAGTACACCTTCGGCAAGCCCGACTACGCTGCCCAGCGTGCCGTCCACGTTCTCCCAAGCAATCTCCAACTCGGACCACAGCGGTTGTGCTCGCGCTGAACGGTCCAGCGATAGCTGCGCCCGGTCGTCACCACCTGATGAGTGCTGACGCAGGAAAGTCTCGGCTAGGTTCCAGAAGTTGCGCCACGTCTCCCTGCAGTGGGGGACTCCAGCCTCCAGCAAGCCTACACGCTGGTCGCCTGACCTGATCTGCTCCGGGGGCATAGCGGAAGTGCGCAACAGCACACGACAATCGGTGATAAGCCTCCCCAAGGTGTCGAAAAGCAACTGCAGGGTCTCTTCCGGCACCTCGAAGCCCAATTGCCGTGTCGCCTCTTCTTCAAGGTGGTGCGCCTCGTCGACGATGAGGTGCTGGTATTCGGGGAGGACGCTCCCTCCGCGGGCCAAGTCCGAGAGAAGCAGGGAGTGGTTCACTACTACCACATGGGCGGAGTCGGCGGCCTCCCGGGCGGCCCTGAGAAAGCAGGGGCCGTCGCGGCTGCCGATTCCGGGGCAGTCGCCTCGGTCACCTGCCGAGATGCGGTGCCAGAGCGTGCCATCGCGGCCCGCTAGGTTGAGCTCGGCGCGGTCGCCGGTGGCGGTATCCTGCAGCCAGACTAGCGATTTGCTCAGAAGCCGAGCCTCATCGGGAGTCAGGTTGTCACTGCGGGTAAGGTGGCCGTGGCGCCTTACGCACAGGTAGTTGCTTCGCCCCTTGAGGGCGGCCACCCGCACTTCATTCTCTGGGACGAGACCTGTCTGCTCCAGCATGCCAATCAGCGCGGGCAGGTCCTTCTGAAGCAACTGCTCCTGGAGGTTGATGGTATTGGTGCTGACGACCACGCGGCGGCCAGTGCGGTAGGCGAAAAGCAGCGCGGGCAGCAGGTAGGCCAGCGACTTGCCCACACCAGTGCCAGCCTCGGCCAGCAGGTGCGAGTCCTCGTTGAAGGCGCGGGCCACCGCCTGCAACATCTCTACCTGCTGCGGCCGGTGTTCAAAGCCTGGGATTACGGAAGCAAAGGGGCCATCCGGGGCCAGTAAGGCCACGAGCCTATCCTCGTTGAGCTGGGCGCTATCTTGGGAAGCACGTAGTCGGGTGCGATGTGGCAGCCTCTCAGAGAGGGCAGCCGTGTCGACACCCTGCAGCCCAGCCGTCGACGTAGAGCCGGGGCCATTCCCACCGGCAGAGGTAGCGAAGAGGGCGCCAGTACTCCACCTGCCTTGAGCTGCCAGCCTTTGTATTGACGCAGCCACACTTGGGTCCAGCCCTAAGACGTGCTCCATTAGCGCCATCAGCACAGCGTGAGTCGCCTCGGCGTCGGCTAGGGCGCGATGAGGACGGCGGTGCTTCACGTTCAGAAAGCGGCACAGCCGGGGCAGAGAGTACTCGGTGCAACTGGGCAGGATAGCCGCTGCCAAGTCCCACGTATCATAGGACTGACCACTGAAGGTTATCCCCTGCCGGGCCAAAAAACCGGTATCAAAAGACACGTTGTGGCCGATTATGGGCGCTGCGCCAACGAACTCCGCAATCTGGTCGGCCATGGCATTGAAGGGCGGGGAGGCGTCAAGTTCTCTCTGGGTAATGCCGGTAAGCCTTTGAACGAAGGGCGGCAGCGGTTGGTAGGGGTTGACCAAGCACTCGAAGGTATCTATGACTTCCGGACCGCGGAACTTAACCGCGCCGAATTCGATAATGCTGTCGCGCTGGGCGTCCAACCCAGTGGTCTCCAAGTCCAAGGCGACGCACGTCTGGCCCAAAGGGCCCTCCAGCAGCGCGGCGGGGGTCAGGCGGGTGCGCTCCAACAGCAGGTTACGGGGTGAAGGGCACTAGGCGGCCTTCGGACAGCCCAGTGGCAGGATAGTATTGGCCCTCTTTCAGGGCCTTGAGGAATTCGGCCTCGCTGTTGATTTCGTCGGTGAAGACGGTAACGCAGCGACCCAAACCGTTGACCGAGTGAGCGTCGCTGCCACCGGTGCAGTGCATGCCCAGATGCTCCGCCACCTCCACGGCGAACCTGTTCTCTGAGTCCACCGTGCCACCGTTCGCCACCTCCACAGCGTTGGCAATGCGAAAGACAGGGTGATTCGCCGCCGCCTCAACTGTCGTCGGCAACTCCTCGCCAGCCTTGTAGAGCAGGGGGCGGGCAATCGCTCTGGGATTGTGGATGCCCCGGAAGGGATGGGCCGTGATCATGAAACCGCCCACCTCGTCCACATGACGACGTATCTCTTCCGCTCGCTCCATCCCTGGCAGATAGCGATCGACCCCAAAGGCAAGAACGTGGCCCATGTCGGTCTCCGCTTCCATGGCTCGTATCAGCACAAGGTTGCGCTCGCGGGCGAACGCTTCGAACTCATGTCGGTCCCAAGGACCACTGTGTTCAGTGAGGCAGAGGCCCTTTAAGCCGAGGCGCTCTGCCTCTTGAACCATGTCTTCAGGAGAGAGATTGCTGTCACCACTGCCCTTGGTGGTGTGTATATGCAGGTCAAAAACTTTAGCCATAACACAGCAATTCTAGGACGGGCATCTTGCTTCGTCAACGGAGAGTTGGCAGGTGCGTCAACTACGCGATGTCCACTGAGGGCCAAAATTCCCGCCTTTCCGCGCAATTATCGCAAGGCGGAGATTCAACTCAGGTTGCTAGCATCTTGGTGGGTGATGAGCAGAAAGGAACCGCATGTATGACGAGGTGGAGTCTTTCCTGAACTACTTAGTGGTGGAGAGGGGGGGCCCGAGCAACACGTTGGGAGCCTATCAGAACGACCTGAAGCAGTTCATAGAGTTTGCCGAGCGGAAGATGGGCAACGGCAACGGCAACGGGACCAAGGGTAAGGCCAAACAGGGCTGGCAGAAAATTGACCTTGATCTTTTGACCGAGTACGTATCCCATCTGCGCAACAATCAGGGTTATCGCGACAGCACCACCGCCCGCAAGGTCGCCGCGCTGAAGTCTTTCTTCAGTTTCATGGTGGACGAGGGCACCCTCAAGGATAACCCAGCAGAGTTCCTAGTCTCCCCCCGGGTTGGACGGACCCTGCCGAAACACCTTACTGAGGAAGAGACCGAGAAGTTGCTGGACCAACCGGCAAAGCGGGGCACGGTCGAGGGGCAGCGCGATTTGGCCATGCTGGAGCTGCTCTATGCTACCGGGTTACGGGTCAGCGAGCTGACGTCACTCAACTTGGAGGATGTCAACCTAGTGGAAGGTTACATCCGCTGTTTGGGCAAAGGAGGTAAGGAGCGCCTCGCTTACATGCACCCCCACGCCATCGATGTCATACGAGACTACCTCGACAGCGCCCGCCCCGGCTTGGGGAACGGCAAGGATGAAGAGGCGCTGTTCCTGAATCGCCGTGGCGAAAGGCTCACCCGACAATGGGTGTGGACCGCGATCAAGGGCTACGCGAAGGACGGCGGTATAGAAAAGGACATCACGCCCCACACGCTGCGCCACAGCTTTGCCACCCACATGCTGCGAGGCGGGGCTAGCCTGCGCCATGTGCAAGCCTTGCTGGGACATGCCAGCATGGCCACGACGCAGGTGTACACCCACCTCACCGACGAACACGTACATGAGGAGTTCGAGAAGAGCCACCCTCGCGCCTGAGACGTTCCGGCAGAACGCCGGAAGTGGTAGGATAGCTTCAGTGCTGTCTTCATGGTAGACAGAGGACAGCAGCGGTCTTCACCAAGGGGCACGATGAGGCTAGCCATTGGGAGCGATGAACGTTCTCTGGTCGCCGAAGGAGTCGCCCGACTCCTTTCGGGGCGAGGGATGGACGTTCAACTCCACGGAGCACTTAAATTGGGCGACGCCACGCAATGGGCTGGCGTCGCTCTGCGTGTGGCCGAGAAGGTTTCCACCGGTCAGTGCGACCAAGGCGTGCTCTTCTGTTGGACAGGGACCGGGGTCAGCATCGCCGCCAACAAAGTTCCCGGAGTGCGAGCCGCACTCTGCATCGATGCCGAGACAGCGCGGGGCGCTCGGCGTTACAATGATGCCAATGTACTATGCCTCAGTCTGCGCCTCACTTCCGAGGCAATGGCACATGAGATAGTCGATGCTTGGTTCGAGACCAACGAGGTGGACGGGGAAGAACTGGGCAGCATCGAGATGGTGATGGACGCAGACCGGCTACGAGAGGCTGAGAGGGCCGTGAGAGGAAGGGAAGCAAATGCCGGGCAGAGGGCATAAGATAGCATCGAGGCAGGCCCAGCTCGGTCAACGGCGGCGCAAACAGGGCCGCCCTGTGGGCAACGTGGCCACCCGGCCTACGCCTGCCGCTCCTTCTCCAGCAGAGAAGGCGAACGAAGCGGCGGGGGAACCGACTGCGGTCGCTACTGCTCCGGCAACCCAGCCCGCCCGCCCCTCACCACGGTCACACGCCCAGTACCACCCCATGGTATTGGACCATATCGGATCTGAACTGAGACGCATCGGGGCAGTAGGCGTCACCGCGCTGGCGGTGCTGCTCGTTCTCGGCATAGTAGTACTCTAGTCAGGGGGAAGCCCGCGTAGGCGCCCGCAAGCAACTCCTCCCAAGGAAAGCCCATGGACAGGGCAGCTTTCAACCATCGTCTCGCCACCACCCCGGAGAATCCCGGCGTCTACATCATGAAAGACGCCCAGGATCGGGTCCTCTACGTGGGCAAAGCCAGCAACCTGAAGAACCGGGTAGGCTACTACTTCGGCTCACCCTACAACCTTCCCCACAAGATACGGACGATGGCCTCTCGGATTGCCGACTATGAGTTCATCATCACGCACTCGTCGGCGGAGGCCCTGATTCTTGAAAACACCCTCATCAAGAAGTATAAGCCACCCTTCAATGCTCGGCTGAAGGACGACAAGACCTATCCCTTCCTGAAAATCGACCTCGCCGAAGAGTTCCCTCAGATATACATCACCCGCCGGGTGAACAATGACGGAGCTCGCTACTTTGGCCCTTTTGCCACTGCTGGCAGTGTGCGCAAGACTATGGACCTCCTCAAGCGCCTATTCCCGTACCGGTCATGCACCAAAACCATCACGGGAACCGACCCCCGTCCCTGTTTGGAGTACTACATCAACCGCTGCAACGCCCCCTGCATCGGTGCGGTCAACAAGGACGAGTACGGCCAGGTCATCCAGCAGGTCGTCATGTTCATGGAAGGCAAGACCGAGGTGGTGGTGGACGACCTGCGCCAGCGCATGGAGCAAGCCTCCAACAAGCTGGAGTTCGAGCGGGCTGCGGTGCTGCGAGACCAGATGCGCAGCGTCCACCGCGTGTCCGAGGAGCAGCGCATCAAGGTCGACACCACTGCCACCTACGATGCCGACGTCGTGGCGATGGCCGGGGCCGAGGATGAGACTCGCATGGAGGTATTCTTCATTCGCCACGGCAGACTGATGGGCCGGGACCACTTCATCATGGTAGGGACCCAAGACTCGGAGCCCTCCCACGTCATGGCCCAATTCATCAAGCAGTTCTACCAGTCCGCCTCCAACGTGCCACGCCGCATCCTGATACAGCACCCTCTGGAGGAGCAGGAACAAATCGAGCAGTGGCTGCGACAGGAGCGGGGGAAGGCGGTAACGCTACTCTGCCCCCAACGAGGCAAGTATCACCAGCTGGTGCAGATGGCAGCGGAGAATGCTTTCCAAGGGCTCTCGCAGAGCAGGGCCAAGTGGCTGTCGAACGCCGACGCCACCTACCAAGCGCTTGTTGAGCTGCAGGAAGAGTTGCACCTGCCCAACCCGCCCCACCGCATGGAGTGCTACGACATTTCCAACATACAGGGCACCAACTCAGTGGGCAGCATGGTCACCTTCGAGGAGGGGGCACCCAAGACAGGCCACTACCGTCGCTTTCGCATCCAGAACGTGGCGGGTGTGGATGACTACTCCAGCATGCAGGAAGTGCTGCGCCGTCGCTTCAAGAGGCTGTCGGACCTAAAGGGGAAAGCAGGTCCGCAACCGACCGACGAGCCCCATCGCACTGGCGACGAAAGCTGGGGCATAGTCCCCGACTTGGTACTCATCGACGGGGGCAAGGGACACTTGTCGGCGGCTCTTGAAGTGTTCCTGGAGATGGGTATCGACTTCATCCCGCTGGCATCCCTAGCCAAGGAAAACGAATGGATATTCTTGCCTCACACGCCTGAGCCAGTAATACTGCCACGTAACTCCCAATCCCTGTATTTGGTGCAGCGCATCAGGGACGAGGCCCACCGATTCGCCATCACCTACCATCGCAACCTGCGCAGTAAGCGCTCCACGGTTTCGACTATCGACATGGTCACCGGCATCGGCCCCAAGCGTAAGCGGATGCTCATGCGCCGGTTCGGTACGCTAAAGGGCATCAAGGAAGCACCTGTCGAAGAAATCGCTGCGATGCCCGGGATGACTCGCTCGCTGGCGACTCGCCTCAAAGAGTCCCTGTAGAGTTCCGCGTTCTACCGCGCAATTTTCGATTACCCCTGTCGCTCTTTTCGTTGCTATTCGTTATGACTACGTGATACGTTACCAGCAATGTCGCCTGGAGGCGTAGCATGCTTCTGCGTATCACAGTACGCTCAACAGACCAAGCCGCCTACACGATGGAATTCTTCGACCCCGACTTGGCACGGGACATGATGCACCTTATAGCCTCGGGCTCGGTCACCGTGGAAGGCTCGGCCCCTTCCACGCCCGCGTCGGACACCTCCGCACCCGTTCACAGGGAGTCGGAGGGTCCGGAGGCGTCCGAGGAACTTTCCGAAGAGGCAACGGACTCGACAGTGTTGCTCGCAGACCCAGCGGCCTACCAGCAGGCTGCGGAGTACTGTCGCCACATCAATCCCTTGGGCGATATGCGGCGGGTGGTCGTGGCTACTTACGCTGCTGAGCTGTATCTAGGGGCTGAGGGAGTGTCGGCCAATGAGCTAGCAGGCATCTTTGACGCCACCGGCTGGCCCCAACCCACGGACTTCGTCCAAGCCATCAGAAACGCCGCTAGGGAGAAGTTCGGTTGGCTTGAGCGCGTGGGGAACCCAGGCTACTACAAGGTCACTACCACGGGTCGAGCGGCTGTACTGGGCGAAAACGGCATCGTCGAGCAGCCAGCCTTGGTCCACGTGCCACCGGACCAAGGACAGTCCAACGGCGCGTACGAGACCAACATCATCTAGTGACCCTGCGAGACACCACGAGCTTTCCGAAAGACCTGACACCTGTGCAATAGAGGACGGTACGCGATACAATCCTCTTGTCTCGACAAGGAGGATTGTATGAGCACAACTGCCGACAAGAAAGACACTGGAGTCTGGGGCGAGACCTGCCCCGTAGCGCTATTCCGGGAGCGCAAACCCGATTGGAATGCCTTCGCCGATGCCAGCGTACCTGGCTACCGCCGGGCACAGCACCGTTTTATCGGCACCGGGGCTTCCGGCAAGGCCGACCCCCTCTCCATCCCGCCGGGCAACTTCACGCTCAGCATCATGTACGTGCCGGTGGGTGAGGGTAACGCCCCTCATACCCACGAGGTTGAGGAGGTCTTCTTCATCCTGCAGGGACATATGCAGGTGTTCTGGGACGACGAGAACGGGCAGCGCCACGAGACACGGCTGGGTCCTTGGGACTGTGTGCTGTGCCCTCCTAACGTGGTGCATGGCTTCCACAACGACAGCTTGGAGCCCTGTTACATGCAGGTCATGCTGGGCAAGCCCGCACCCGACCTGATGACTTACGCCGACTCATCGTTGCAAGAGCAAAGGGACGCTCACCTACGTAGCTAGTAGCGCAGACGGCAGCCATCGGCAATTGTTTTGCCCAGTCTGAACAACACAGGCGGGCTGGCGACAAACACCTTTCCCACCAAGAAGGAGATTCACTCATGCAGCTTGGAGTCGTTTTTCCCCAGACGGAGATCGGCGCCGACCCCGGCGGAGTGCGCGAGTATTTCCAGGCAGCCGAGCAACTGGGATACAACCACGTAGCGGTATTCGACCATGTGTTGGGCGCCGACCTCACCCATAGGCCCGACTGGGCTGGGGCCTACAACAGCAGGGACATGTTCCACGAACCAATGGTGCTCTATGGCTACGCAGCAGCCATCACCCAGAACCTTGAATTGGTGACATCGGTGTTGGTCTTGGGCCAGCGCCAGACCTCTCTGGTGGCCAAGCAGGCCGCCGAGATAGACATCCTGACCGGAGGCAAGTTCCGTCTCGGAGTCGGCGTGGGCTGGAACCAATTGGAGTACGAAGCCCTAGGCGAGAACTTTGGCAACCGTGGACGTCGCGAGGAAGAGCAGATCGACGTCCTGCGTGCGCTGTGGACCAACGACGTGGTCACCTATCACGGCCGCTACCACGACATCAGCGAGGCCGGACTCAACCCGCTGCCGGTACAGAGGCCCATCCCCATCTGGCTGGGTGGGCGCGACGAGCGGCTCCTGAAGCGTGTCGCACGGATGGGCGACGGCTGGTTCCCCATGGTACCCGCCAGCGATGAAGGTCGCGCTGTAGTGAACCAGCTCCGGGGCTACGCCGAAGAAGCTGGGCGCGACCCCAACTCCATAGGCATCGAAGCCCGCATCAACATCAATCAAGCAGGCAACAACCCCGAAGCGTGGGTGGAAGAGGCCAGCTTCTGGCACGAGATTGGTGCCAGCCACCTGTCATTCAACACCATGCGGGGCAACCTGGAAGGACCAGAGCGGCACATCGACGCCATTCGAAGGTTCAAGGATGCGATGCCCGCTGGCATTTAGAGCTTAGCAAGATACCAAGTAGCAGACTAGGGATCGGAGGAGAGATGATCAACCTGGACGAGCACATAGCCACTCATATCAACGGGGCTTTCATCCCGGAAGGCAATGTATGCTGGATCGCAACGGTCAACAAGGCTGGCGAGCCGAACATCGGCCCCAAAGGCAGCATGATGGTGTTGGACGATCAGTCTCTGGCCTATTGGGAACGGACCCATCGCACCACGGAGAACAACATCGAAGACAACCGCAACGTAGCGGTGATGTACCGCAACGCCGAGGAGCGCCTGCAGTGGCGTTTCCACGGCGTGGCCACTGTACACTCCCAAGGGGAAGTACGGGAGCAGGTTATGGCCCGCACCATCCCCCAAGAGCTGGAACGCGATCCAGAACGCACAGGCGTGGCAGTGGTGATACGGGTCGACAAGATGATGAATCTGGCTGGCGAGGTCCTGCAACAGCGGGACTGATGCCCTCTGGCCTCTCGCACCCTCGCTTGTCCAAGGCCCGTTTACCCACCGGACTGCGCCTATGGCTGCTAACAGCGCTAGCCTTGGCGGCGCTCCTAGCGGCTTGTGGGGGCTCGGAGGCGTCCCCGACGCCGGGTGTCTTGGAACGGGGCATCGCAGCCATGGAGGTCACCAGTCCTGCCTTCCAGGACGGCGCATCAATCCCGTTGAAGCACAGTTGCGACGGCGCGGATATTTCACCGCCCATCTCTGTTGGAACGCCGCCGCCCCAAACCCGATCTTTGGCCCTCATCATGGACGACCCCGACGCTCCAGGAGGCACGTTCGTCCATTGGGTGGCTTTGAACTTCGACGCTGGCCACCACGAGTTGGAGGAAGGTCTGGGAAAGGAAGGCGACAAGGTCGCTGAGGGTCTGCACGGAGTCAACGGCTTCGGCAAGCTGGGCTACGGAGGGCCATGCCCGCCGGCCGGACCCGCCCACACCTACCGCATAATGGTCTACGCGCTGGACCGCGAGTTGCACCTGGGTCCAGGGGCAACCGTCACGGAACTGCTGACGGCTATGCGCGGTAATGTTCTAGGGTTGGGGCAACTTGAGGGAACCTTCGCCAGAGTCGAGTGAGAGCTGGCAAGCCCTACTCCGAAGAGGCCCCCTAGCTTGAAGAGGGCGGAAGGACGATGGGCAGTGGTTCTATGGTGTCCAAGCCAGGAGGGTTAATGGCGTCGAGGGCTTGCAGCAGAGCGTTGATGTTGTAGGTCACCTCGGTAAGCTCCGGGTCCGGGATGTCCAAGTTTACAGCCCGGCCCAATGCGGTTACCTGTTCTTTAGTCAAATCTTCCATCGCTCTTCTCCCAACGCTGACGCTACCCGACAAATTCCTCAGGCTCTGGCTTAGACATGAAACACATTTGCATGGTCTCTAACCGGCCATATGGTCGTTTATTCGATAGCCTACTTAGTGCTGTCGGTCTAAGGCACAAACAGCAGTCGCAAGCTTTATAGGCCCAAGCTACCTAGATGTCAACAGGAGGTGACTACCAAGAATCAAGGAGTCAGTTTGGCCATTCATCGTGATTCCGGCCTTCGCCGGAATGACTCTGGCCCCGTTAAACGGACCAACAACGCCACCGTCCCACCCAAGCTGGCCCAGCTTGACTTTTACATAGGCCGTCCAGATACTGGACTCGCCCAACACGGGCTTTGGAGGCGTCGTAGTGAAGCTGCTGTTCTTTGACGACTATCGTATGGGCGTGTTACGCGGCGACCGCGTGGTGGACGTCACCAGCGAGTTGCAGCATGTGGGCATCAGGCCTCCCGAGTACCTAATGGAGGAGGTCATCGCTGACTTCGATAGCTTCCGTCCGAGGTTCGAAGCCATCGCCTCTAGGGAGCAGGGCGTGCCCATGTCCGGCGTCAGGATCAGGCCTCCCCTCCCACGCCCCCACAACATTCTAGCTGCCTTCTCCAACTACCAAGACAAGGACGAAGCCAACGTCCTGCCTCCCGACTTCTTTTACAAGGGCGCCACCGGCATCATCGGCCACGGAGACACCATCGAGATACCCAACATACCGGAAGCCTTGGTGCACCATCCGGAGCCTGAATTGGGGTACGTCATCGGACGGGAGGGCAAGCATGTGCCCGAAGATGACGCCCTCGACATGGTGTTCGGCTACCTAAACTTCGTAGACGTGTCCAACAGGGGCATACCCAACCGGCGCACCACGTTTATGGGCAAGGGGATGGACACATACGCACCCATTGGGCCGGTTATTGTCACAAAGGACGAGGTGGCCGACCCGCAAGACATGCGCGTGCGCCTATGGCTCAACGGCGAGCTGAAGCAGGACTACAACACAGGCGAAATGAACCACTCGGTGCGGGCCCAGATCGCTTGGCTAACCCAGTACATCACCCTGATGCCGGGCGACATCGTCTGCTGCGGCACCCACCACATCGGCCTCTCTCCGGTCAATGACGGCGACCACGTTGATGTGGAGGCGGAAGGCTTGGAGAGGCTGAGCCTCAACGTGCGGTCCCACGGCCCACGCAAAGACGCCCACTGGCGCCCGCCCGGCACCAGGACGTCCTAACCGGAGACCGGGTTGGACGACGACATCCGCTCGCTCATCGAAGCGATACACGCGACCCCAGAGCAGGCTGTGGTGGCCCTTGCCGGAGCAGGCTCCGAAGCCTTGGCTTGGTTGCTCACCGTTCCCGGCGCTTCCCGCACCCTTTTGGAAGCCTTGGTGCCCTACGGCCGGAACTCCATGATTGGCTTCCTAGGCCACGAGCCTGAGCAGTACGTCTCGTCACGTAACGCCCGCGACATGGCCAAGGCAGCTTACAAACGGGCCCTGACGCTCCGTGAGGGTGATGAGCCAGCCTTGGGTCTTGCCTGCACCGCCACCCTTGTTACCGACCGCCCCAAACGTGGCGACCACCGCTGCTGCGTGGCAATATGGGGGCAGGACACGGTATCGACCTACAATCTGGTGCTGCACAAGAACCTGCGCGACCGGACTGGAGAAGAGGACGTCAGCAGCCGGTTGGTGCTGCGGGCACTGGCAAAGGCCAGTAAGACAGGCTTCGACATACCCTCGCTACTCACCGATGGGGATCGGCTGGAGGTGGCCCACTGGGGGCACACTAACCCAACCCTCGCCCTCATCGACCCTGATTCCGCGTGTGGCGTACAGACCGTGACAATACACCCTGACGGACGAACAGAGGTCAACGACCCTTGGCAGGGAGCAGTGCTGCCCGGCTCATTTCGACCACTGCACGAAGGACACCTGAGGCTTGCAGAAGTAGCCTCGCGGGTGACCGGCGCACCCGTGGCCTTCGAACTTTCAGTGGCCAACGTGGACAAGCCATCGCTAACGTCTGACGAAGTTGAAGAGCGAGTCGCGCAGTTCCGCGGAAAGTGGCCGCTGATCCTCACTCTTGCGCCCACGTTCTTGGAGAAAGCCCGGCTTCTTCCTGGCTGCGCCATAGTCCTAGGTTGGGACACCGCCATCAGGCTGGTGCATCCCCGATACTACGGCGATAACGAGAACACCATGAAGGCTGCCCTGAAGGAAATCGGCGATCTGGGGTGTCGCATCCTTGTGGCTGGTCGCCTCGATGACGGAACGTTTAGAGAACTGGGGACGTGGCAGTGCCTCCGGAGCACACTCACCTGTTCGAAGCGATATCGGAGGCCGACTTTCGCGCCGACATCTCTTCCACGGAGTTGCGCAGCAGCTCGTGACCGCTCTGCTATAATCGCGGCCTAGTCCCACTGGATGAGTCCTACTGCCCATGCCGGAGGTATCCCCGATGAACTTCTGTCCGCGCTGCGGTACGCCATTGGTATCACAGATGGAGGGTGGGCGGGAGCGACCTGGCTGCCCCGCTCCCGACTGCCGGTATTTCCACTTCGGCGACTACTCTATCGGATGCGGTGGCGTGGTCATACGGGACGGCAAAGGGCTGCTGATTCAGCGGGGCATCAACCCCAACCGTGGAGCGTGGCAGCTCCCAGGAGGATACGTCGAGGCTGACGAGGACATCGTGGAGGCGGTGCAGCGCGAGGTGCTGGAGGAGGCGGGCGTCGAGGCCAAGGTGCAGGACATCGTGGGCTTCCGTCACTCTATTGCCGGGTCCATCGGCGGACCCAGTGCCAACATCTACGTGGTATTCCGCCTGACTCCCATATCGGGCGAGCCCCGGTTCGACGGTGATGAGACCATTGGGGCAGGGTACTTCAGCTTAGATGAGATCGCTGGAATGGACCGGGTGCAGGGCCTCTCGGTGTGGGCCATCCGCCGTGCCTTGGAGCTTCCCCTCACTCAGGGGTTCGACATCGATCGCAGCGATGACAGCCTGACCCGACCCGGATGGATGCTGTTCGCCCCAAAGGACTAACTACGGGATCAGGACTCGTGCGATACGTCCAGTAACTCTACGTCGAACGTTAGCCAGGAGTTTGGCGGGATCAGGTCACCGAAGCCTCGCTCGCCATATGCTAGGTCCGCCGGAATGATGAGGTGGCGCTTACCCCCGACCTTCATACCTGCCACGCCCTCGTCCCAACCTTGGATCACGTTGCCTACGCCGAGGTCAAACTGGAAGGGTTCCCCTCGTTCCACGGAACTGTCGAACACGCTATTGTCTATGGTCAGCATGCCGGTGTAATGGACTGTCACACGCGTACCCGGCTCTGCCACCGGACCTGTGCCCACTTCCACATCGATGTAGACCAACCCTGACTCTGTTTGAACTGGAGCGCTGGGCGGAAGTGCAGGGGCGTCGGGAGTTGGAGGCGAGGCCGGTGTCGACGCCTGCTCAGGCGTATTGGTCGGTGCTGCCTCAGTTGCAGCGGCCGCGGGGGTTGCAGTGGCTGCAGGCGTTGCAGTGAGAGTAGGTGCGGCGCGGGGGGAAGTCGGAGTGGGCGTCGCGTCGCCGGAACATCCTATGGTGACGACTAGCAGAATAGCGAGCACAAGCAGGCACAAAAACTTCCCCATGGCATCCTTTCACTTGGGCCGGTTGATGCGAGCGATTGACCGCTGAAGGACTTACGAGGCACTAGGACGCATGGCCTCCTCGCTGGCCTCGTACATTTGGTAGCGTGTCGGGTACATCCCAAGGGATTCGTATGCGCGCTGGGCCGCCGCGTTTTCTTGATCCACATACAGGCGCAGGCCACATACGTCACTACGACCGGCCACCATCTCCCGCACCTTCTCATACATCGCGCGGTACACGCCGCGACGGCGCCAACCCGCGTTCACGAAAACGCTCTGGACCCACCAAAAGCTGGCAGCTCGCCAGTCGCTCCACTCGTAGGTAACCAGCAGCCCGGCGATGACGACCCTTCCGGTCTGGGCCACAAGGTAGAAGCCTCGCTCCGGGTGGCTGAAAATACCGGCCACGCCTTCCCACAAAGTATCGGGCGACAATTCCTTGCCCTCAGTTTCCCATGCCATGATCCGCTGAAAGGCGACCAGCGCCTCCGAGTCATCGCTGGTCGCCAAACGGACCGTGAAGTCTTGTGCCATCATTGGTGAGCGCTCATTTGGACACTTACGCTACTTGATTTGGTCGGCGATCTTCTGACCCAGCATGATCACCGTAGGATTGATGGCGTTACGAACCAAGTCGGGCATTATGGAGGCATCGACGATACGAAGGTTCTCCAGTCCATACACCACGCCAGTCTGGTCCACGACAGCCATAGGATCTGAGCGCGGACCCATCTTGCAGGTGCAGGAGATGTGGGAGAAAGTAGTGGCTTGGCGCATAAGCCAGTTGTCCAAGGCTTCATCGGAAGCCAAGTCGGCGTCAGTCGGCGCCACTCGCTCGCCCAGTATATCGGCGAAGTCACGGTGCTCGCCCAGCCGGAGGGCCAATCGCACCCCGTCCCTCAGGCGCTGACGGTCAAAGGGCTCGTCTAGGTAGTTGTAGTCCAGATAGGGCTTGTCGGAGGGGTCTGTCGAATTGAGGCGAAGCTCACCCGAGCTCACCGGCAGCAGCAAGGGCACCATCATCTCGATTAGCCGCGATTCTGTGGGGTCTTTTGTCAGGCTGGACCGGTTCTCATCCAGAAGATTAGCTCTCTCAGTGACAAAGGTGCTGACGTTCACCGATACGTCGTTGGGCATGGAAGACCCGGGCGACATCAAGCGAAGGGTGATACCCGACCGTGGCCGGTCCCACTGCGGAGCGTAGTCATCTTTGGCTTTCCAAGTAACGTACACCTTGGGGTGATCACGCAAGTTCTGGCCTACGCCAGGAGCGTCATGCACTACAGGTATGCCCATGCTGCGCAGATGCTCGGCTGGCCCGACACCCGAGAGCATCAGAGTCTGAGGCGTGCCCACGGCCCCGGCGCTGAGGATAATCTGGTCGGCGTCGAGGCTGAATGTCTCACCGCCACTCTCCACCACCACGCCGGTTGCGCGAGTCCCTTCGAACACCAGTCGTTGCACATGGCAATTGGCCCGGACGGTCAGATTCAGCCGGTGACGCGCCGGGTCCAGATAACCCAAGGCGGTGCTGAAGCGCACACGGTTGTGGTTATTGTTGATGGACGGGCCAACCCCCGTGGAGTTGGGGCTGTTGTGGTCTTCCACCTCCTGAAAACCAGCGTCGATGCAAGCATTGAAGAAGGCCTGCTGGATGGGATGCCAGTCCTCCTTCTTGGCGTGATGCACGAAAATCGGGCCGTCGGTCCCGTGGTAGTCGTCGTGGAAGTCGACGTCCGTCTCTATCTTACGATAGTAAGGGAGCACTTGTTCAAAGCTCCACTGGTCGTTCCCCATAGAGGCCCAAGCATCGAAGTCCTCGGGTATGCCCCGATGGAAGCCGGAGAAGTTAACTGCACTGGAACCACCCGTCACCTTGCCTCTGGGCACCGGCATTGGGGGCGCAAAGTCGGTAGAGCGGGCGATGTACTGCCAGTTGTGGAGGTCGGTCTGGAGGGTGATGGGGTGGCCGCCCGGTGTCCGTATTATGGGTCCCTCCGCCGAAGCGTCGTAGCCAAACTTCAGCTCTTCAGGCAGATGGGCAAAATCGGGGTAATCGGGCCCTGCTTCCAGCAGCAGGACGGAGCGGTTGGGGTCTGCAGAGAGTTCGTTGGCGAGGATCGAGCCACAGGAGCCCGCCCCAATAATAATCACGTCGTACTTCATCCTCGCCTCCGCAAGGGGCATCTTAGTTAGTTTAGGTTATGTTACGCTCAGATTAGTAGGGTGCAATCGGGGGTGTCAATAGCCCTGTGTAGCGTCATGGTGCAATCTCCTACTTGGGAATTGAGCGTGCCCAGCTTGTAGTTGACCTATGGGGCGATTGAGGCTGGGCACTCCCCACCCTGCCATAGTGTGACAACGGCTGGCTTGACACCAGCCGAACCCAAGCTCTAGCCTCTTAGCGCCAAATGATGGAGGACTGACTCACCAGACCATGACCACCACCGAGACTGTCGACCTCATTGAGCTGATGTACCGCACGGGCTGGAGCGACGGCCTGCCTCTGGTGCTGCCTACGGAAGACAAGGTGCGACGGTGCGTCGAGTCTGTCGGGCGCCCTGCCGACGAGGTCGTGGCTGCCATACCGCCTATGGGAGGCAAAGCCACAGTCGAGCGCGTTGCGGCCAATGCAGTGATGGCTGGCTGCCTGCCTGAATACATGCCTGTGGTGCTGGCAGCCATCGAGGCCTCCATGGACGACCGGCTGAACCTGAGGGGCGTGCAGTGTTCCACCGGCATCCACTCGCCGCTGGTCATCGTCAACGGGCCCATCGCTGACGAGCTGGACATAAATGGCGGGTACAACTGCTTCGGGCAAGGCTGGCGGGCCAACGCTACCATCGGACGGGCGGTCAAACTGACGCTGGTGAACCTTGGCGGGTCCATCCCCGGAGAGGCCGACAAGGCGACCTTCGGGCATCCCGGCAAGTTTTCTTTCTGCATCGCCGAGAGTGAAGCCGCCAACCCTTGGGAGCCCCTTCATGTGGAACATGGCTACGGGGCCGAGGACAGCACTGTGGCAGTCTATGCCTGCGAGGCGCCGCACAACATCATGTACCACGCCGGTGAGCCACGCGACTTCCTCTTGGTGCTGGCGGATACTATGAGCACGCTGGGCAACGTTCAGATGTACGTGATGGGGGAGACGCTCGTGGTACTCGGTCCGGAGCACGCCCGCATGTTGCACCAAGATGGATGGCGCAAGCGGGATATCCGGCAGTTTCTCTTCGAGCACGCACGTCAGCCAGTGGCCCGCTTGAAACACGGAGGCCCGCCCCAAGGGGACGGACGCCGGGAACTGCTGTGGCCCAAGTTCGTTGATCCACAGGACGATGCTCAGATGGTGCCCGTGGTGCGTCGTCCCGAAGACATCCACCTGATCGTTGCCGGTGGCGCCGGAGGCCCTCATTCGGCCTGTCTCCCAGGCTGGGGATCGCGAATGGCCATGAGAAAGATTGCAAGCCTAGGAGGGTAGCATGGTATCGATGCCTGCTGAATCGGTTCAGGAACAGTTGCGCCAATGGGGCGTGATAAGCCCGGTAGACCCGGAGTTGGCCTCCCGCTGGAGCGGTGCGCCTAGGCTCCTCGGCCTTCAGGGCAAGGTGGGCGGCTTCCTAGGGAACCGCAAGGCCAACGCCAACCAACTGCTGCTGGATGTACGCGAGGTGCTGGACAAGCAGTTCGAGTTGCAGGACAGCATGGTGCTGGACAAGTTCATCTACTCCCGGCCTGCCGCCGATGAGGTGGTGGACGCCCTTAGCGAGCGGTGCGACTTCGTCGTAACTGCCATCGCCGATTGAGGGTCCTGCACGGCGTGCAGTGTGCACGACGCCATGACCTTGGAGAACCGTGGCATCCCGACCATAGTGATATGCACCGCCCCCTTCACCAACTCGGCCCTAGCCCAATCACGGGCCTTCGGGTGCCCCAGCTTCCAACCGGTGTCCATACCTCACCCGTTAGGGCCCTTGCACCGAGACACCGTCATACAGCGGGCCGCCAGCATCAGCGACGACATCGTCCGTGCCTTGACGTCTAACGGGGCTTAAGGACAGCGCCTCGGATGCACAGCGCAGTAGCGGCGTCCGACGCTGCTTGCCTGAAGCATCGATGGTTAGCCACTTGAGAGGCAGCGCCGGGTCTCTGCGTCGTCCGTGCCACATCCATCCGAATCAATATACGAGGGACCCTTGAGAATTGTTATAAGTATGGCAATGGCGTTGCTGATCACCGCAGGCATTGCCTGCGGAAGCTCCACGCCTACCCCTGAGGTATCACCACCAGTTAGCACAGCGGTGGCCGCTAACACTCCGCCCCAAAGCGGGGCTGCTTCACCCACACCAGCAACCGTCGCTGCGCCAACGCTGGAAGCCGCCCCAGCACGGACCGCTCGACCGACGCCTGAACCTACACCGGCTCCTACCTCTGAGCCGACGCCGGAACCCACTCCGACCCCTGCCGCTGAGCCGACGTCTGAATCTACTCTGGCCCCTGCCCCCGAGCCGACGCCGGAACCCGCCCCGGCTCCTACTCCTGAGCCAACGGCTGAACCTACCCGAGCCCCTACCCCCGAGCCAACGCCGGAACCCACTCCCGAGCCTACCCCGGCTCCAAGCGACACCTCAACCGAGACACCCGATGCTCCGCCACTGCCTCCCGGCGCTCCCGTTGTTACTGAATCGGGGCTGGTTTTGGTGGACTTGGTGGTGGGCAGTGGAGACGTTGCCGAACCGGGGGCACTAGTGGAGGTGCATTACACCGGCAAGTTGCTGGACGACGACACCGTATTCGATAGCTCCATTGGCGGGGACCCGTTTCAGTTCACATTGGGTGAAGGGACGGTCATCGATGGTTGGGAAGAGGGTGTTGTCGGGATGAAGGTAGGAGGCAAGCGCCTCCTCATCATCCCTCCTCACTTGGCATATGGCGATATGGCTTTTGGTGACCTGATAGCCCCCAACTCCACCTTGCAATTTGAGGTGGAGTTGCTGGATGTGTCTTCCTAGCTTAAGCCTCTTGGGGCTAACAGGCCAAACCGAGGGGCGTCAGATATCGGCGCTGCGGTTCTCGATGGAAGACCCTCAATGGCTTGCCTTGAGGTCTTCCATCGAGAACGCCGACGGTCATCACGGGGTCCTAGACAGGCACCCCGGCGATCTTCACTGGTACGCGGCATAGTTCGTTGCGGGTCGTGAAGTAGAGGGTCTTCCAGTCGTCACCACCGAAGGCCAGATTAGTGGTGGCATTGTAACCGTGGACGATTGTACCAAGGTGCTTGCCAGTGGGGTCCATTATCCAGAGGCCTCCCGACCCGCCACAGTAGACGTTGCCTTCCACATCCACCTTCATGCCGTCCGGGACACCGGGCCTCTCGCCCCGCAGGTCGCAGAATATCCGGTCGGTAGCCCGGGCCAGTGTGCCGTTCGTGGGATCGATGTCGAAGGCACGGATGTGGCCCCGGCGCGAATCGTTGATGTAGAGGACGCTCTCGTCGGGGGAGAAGGCCAGCCCGTTGGGGACTACGAAGTCCCACACCAAGCAGTTCATGGTCCCCAAGTCGGGGGTGACCCGGTACACGCCGGCGTAGTCTAGGTCGGAGACCAAACCGAGAGTTATCGGGTCGGTGAAGTAGATAGCACCGTCGGACTTCAGCACAACGTCGTTAGGCCGGTTGAGACGGGTCGCGCGGTAGTTGTTGGCCACCACGGTGATGCTGCCGTCGGGCTCTTGCCTCGTGACACGACGGGCATCGTGCTCGCCAGCCAGCAGGCGGCCTTGGCGGTCGCGGGTGAGGCCATTGGCCCGGTTGGTGGGCTCGGCGAATACGGTCGCTCCTTCGCCATCGGCCCACTTCATGCGGCGATTGTTGTGGATGTCGCTGAAGAGGAGGTAGCCTCCCTCCTTCCACCACAACGGGCCTTCCGCAGGCCCCATGTCGCCGCCGTAACCTCCTGCAAGCTCCTCCACGGTGGCACTCAGGTCAATGATGCGCTCCAGTTCGGGTGCGTGCTGCTCGATTGGCATAGCTGGCTCCTTTCAGTCTTGTCCGGTCAGTTGTGGGCGTAGCGGCTTGGGACTTTCTAGTCCCGCTTTTGTGCCGCTCGGTGCCAGGGTATGGTCAGAATCATAGCTGTTTCTCCTTCGGATGGGACATCTGTCGTAGCTAAAACGCATTCTTTTGTATCTGCCTTGAGTCCCATTTGTCCCATTCCCACCCGAAGCAGATACGGAAATAGCACTATTCCGTGGGACGATTTGGCCCCATCGGGCGGGCACACGGGTAGCAGCGCGGTACGCGTGCGCTGGGAGCACAAGAGCTGCTCTTGCCCGGCGCTGACCTAGGAGACAGATGCATGCCCTTGGGCAGACACAAGGGCAGCCCCTACGAGGCGTGACGGAGGTCTTGGCATGACAACCGACATCGCGTGCCTTGGGGGTTCGCATTTTGTCGCATTTGTGGTGTTCCAGTGCTAATCCCTTGCATCTCTCGCTTACTCCCAATGCTATATCCGTTGCAAACTGTGCGTATTTTATTGCATCGGGATATAGATCGGCGCAGCTACGCGTCAGCTTTGCTGTAGTCAAGGGGCCGCCACACAATACACGATTGTTCGCGTTTTCGTAGCTGATGCCTGTGACATTTGTGACATCGTTGTAACCGGTCCATATCTGAGACATTGTAGAACCCCCGGTGGCGGACCCCTCTGCGTTTGGCCCTGGGGCCAGGATGAGGCAGGATGCGTCAGGATGCGGGCGGGGCCCTATACGGAGGATAGGCGGGAAGGGAGGCCGGGGTCAACGGGCTGATGTCAGTGGGCGCGGGGTCCCACTGTGGAGCCTAAGGCTCTGGCGCTAACCTAGGAGACAGAGTGCAGGCTCTTCTGCGTCTTGGGCAGCCACAATGGCTTTGCCTACAAGGCGTGCGGCGCAGACCTAGTGGTTGTGATGCCCTCCGCCACCCACGCCCGGCATGCTGGGTGCGTGAGCTTGATGGGGTCCGAGATGTTGCGCCGCTTGGCGCTCCGACACCCCGTCCACCAGTTGGGCGGCCACCAGCCGAGCGTAGAGACCCTGTTGGTGCAGCAGTTCTTGGTGAGTGCCGTGCTCTACCATGTCGCCGTCGTCGAGGACGACAATCTGGTCAGCATCGCGCACCGTGGAGAGGCGGTGGGCGATGACCAGAGTGGTGCGTCCTTCCATCAGCCGGTCCAAGGCCAGCCGTAGCTGTTGCTCGTTGACGGCGTCCAAGTGGGAGGTTGCCTCGTCGAGGATGAGGATGGGGGCGTTCTTGAGCAGGGCGCGGGCGATGGCGATGCGCTGGCGTTGTCCGCCGGAAAGCTGCGCCCCACGCTCGCCCACCATGGTTTCGTAGCCATCGGGAAATGAGGTGATGAAGTCATGGGCGTTAGCCTGCTGGGCGGCATCCTCGACCTCGCTGTCGCTAGCGTCCTGACGTCCCAGCCGGATGTTAGAGCGAATGGTGTCGTTGAACAGGTAGGTGTCTTGCGACACCAGGGCAATCTGTCCTCGCAGGTCATCCAAATTGAAGGAACGCAGGTCATCGTTCTCCAGAACGACACGACCCGTATCCGCATCCCAGAAGCGCATGAGCAGATTGGCGCAGGTGGTCTTACCCGCCCCCGATGGCCCGACCAGCGCAGTGGTACTTCCTGGAGGAAGGTCGAAGGATACTTGGTGCAGGGCTTGAGGTTCGTGGCGGCCGTAGGCGAAAGACACGTCTTGGAACCGGATGGCAGGAGCAGACGCGGGGCTGTTGGCCCCCGGCCCGTCCACTACAGGCACCGGCTCGTCGTGCACCTCAAAGACGCGGCGCGCCGAGGCGGTTGTTTCCATGAGTTGCTTGATGGTGCGGGCGATGTCGGCGATGGGCGCAAAGGCGGCCGCGGAGAGCACTACCGAAAGTATCAGTTGCGGACGCGACATCTCCCCTTGTGTCAAGAACCAGACTCCTAGGGTCAGCACGCAAAGGCTGCCCAAGGCTGTCATTGCCTCAATGAACGACACTTGGAATGACCGCACCTTGAGGAATCTGGTCTGGAAGTGGGCGAATGCCCAGCCGTTGCGAGCGATTTCCGCCTGCCGGTCGGGGCCGCGGCCGAAGGCCGATACCTCCCGGAGCCCCTGCAAACTGTCGACCATATGGGCGTGAATGTCGCCCAGCCGTTCTCGCACCTCAGTGGCCAACTGCTCGGAGCGGGCTTGGGCCATAAGAGGGCTGACCGCCACTGCCAGCAGGAAGGGCGAGAGCACCAATGCCAGCGGCCAAGCGATGACGGCCAGCACCGCCAGCACCCCAGCGGGCACGACCACGGCAACGAAGGCTGGGGTAATGGTGTGGGCGAAGAAGTACTCCACCGTCTCGATGTCGCTGCCGACGATGCTGACCAAGTCGCCGGAGCGTCGCTTCACCATGTACGCCGGAGCCAAGGGGTCCAGCTTGCGGTACATGTCGACTCGCATCTCGTTCAGCAAACGGTAGGCCATGTCGTGGGCCTGCCACGATTCTGCCCAAGTGAAGAAACCCACCAAAGGAACAAAGACGCCAAGAAGCACTAGCAGCAGGGTAAGGCTGCCTCCGGTGACCACCTGACCCACCAGCAGGGCCCCGATGACGGCTAGGCCAATGACCGATCCATGATGCCCCACCCCCAAGAGGAAGGTGAGTATGAGCTGGCCCCACCACGGCCGGACCAAGGTGAGCAGCCTGCCTCCTAGGGCAAGCATACCAGACGGCTTACGGTGCGCGGTCAGCGTGCGGGAGTGCGCGTGGTCCCCAACGGCATCGGGCACCCGTTCGTGACGGTGGTTGTGGCGGTGCGCGTGTGCTGGCGGATGGGCGTTCACACCAGCGGCGCCAGCCTCAGCGGTTACCTGTTGGGACACGGCATGCTGATGGCTAACAGGATGTCCATCCTGCTGATTGTCCTGCATCGTCTGCTGGTTGGCCATCAGTTGTGTGTAAACGCCACCAGCAGCGACCAACTCTTGGTGGCTACCCGACTCCACCAGACGTCCCTCATCCAACACCAAGATGCGATTGGCCCCTATGACGCTGGAGAGTCGGTGGGCGATGGTCAGGGTGGTCCTGCCCTCCATGAGGTGGTCGAGGGCCTTCTGGATGGTCGCCTCGTTCTCCGTGTCCACGCTGGACAGAGCCTCGTCCAGTATCAGGATGGGCGTGTCCTTCAGCAAAGCACGGGCTATGGCGATGCGTTGCCTCTGCCCTCCGGAAAGGCGGATGGCACGCTCGCCCACCACGGTGTCGTACCCGTCGGGCAGTGCCTCGATAAAGTCGTGGGCGTTGGCCACATTGGCCGCGTCTTGGATTTCCTGCTGAGTGGCATCGGGCTTGGCGAAACGCAGGTTCTCGGCGACAGTGCCGTGGAACAGGTAGGTATCCTGCCCCACCACGGCCACATGCCTCCTCAGGTAATCGAGAGGGAGTTCACGCAGGTCTTGGCCTCCCAGCAGGATGTGCCCCTGCTGGGGGTCGAAGAACCGCAGGGCGAGGGAGACGACAGTGGACTTGCCTGCGCCACTGGGGCCGACCAAGCCTAGGGACTCCCCAGCATGGAGGGTGAAGGACACCTGCTCCAATGCAGGGCGGCGTCCCGACTGGTAGCCGAAAGTGACGTTTTCGAAGACCAACTCAGGGGCCAGTGTGGGCTCCGTCCCGTTGACGCGCCGAGTCCCCGTCTCCGACTCCCGCACTTGGATGGGGGTGTCCAGTATTTCATATACGGCTTGGGCCGAGGCCAAGGCGATCATGCCCTCGTGGCCCAACTGAATCAGCTCGCGCAGAGGCCGGAAGATTTCGACTCCCAGCATCAGCACAATCAGCAACGGGCGCAACTCCATGTCGCCTTGGCTCACCCGCCACGCGCCAAACCCAAGGGCCAATGCCGCTGCTGCTGATATGCCCATCAGGGTCACCGCACTGTTCAAACTGTTGGCCGCCAGCACACCCATGGTGGCGCGGAACAGTTGACGGGAACGGGTGGCCAGAAGGTCGCCACGAGCGCGGCTCTGACCGAAGGCCTTCAGCGTGGACAGACCCTGCACACTGTCGAGGAAGTCGGCCCCCAATGCGCCGTAGGCGTCGCGTCGCTTCAGGTTCTTCTCGGTGTTCCACTTGGCCAGCGTATTGGGTATTAGCAGGGTCGCTAGAGCGAAGACTAGGAATATCACCGCGATGGGCCAGTCGATAAAGGACATGAACGCGAAAATCAGTGGCGGGGTCAGTACCGCCACTGTCAGTTGGGGTAAGTACCGACCGAAAAAGGCCTCCAGCCGTTCCACGCCGTCAGCCAGCGTCAGGACTCCATCACCGGTGCGGCTTTGGTCGAAGTAGCCGGGGCCAAGGGCTAGGCAGTGTTGGTAGAGCCTCTCCCGCACCTGCACCTTCACGATGCTCGCCGTGTGGTGGCTCACCAACTCCTGCATGTACTGGAGCAGGCTACGCAGGACAGTGAGGCCAGCCATGGCGATAAGGGGTGCGGCCAAGGTGGAGAAGGCTGCGCCCTCGTGTATGACTGCGACGATGACCACACCGGCCATGGCGAGGCGGGCCACACCAGCGCCCATGGCCAAAAGGCCAAGGAAGGAGGCAAGAAGGATACGCAACCGGACGCCGTTGGCGTAAGCAAGAAGGCGGGGATCGAGATGCATACGAGCGCTACCTCAGGATCGAGCGAGAGCTCGGAGTGGGACTATAGCATGGGACTATGCCATGCATGGCGCAGGTCGGCCAACAGGGGCGGCTACTCAACCAGCTCCACCGTGTCACCTACGGAGGCGTCGCCGGGGCGCTCCACGATGGCATACACGCCGAAGTAGGCGGCGATGGGGTTGGGGCGGTAGCTCATTATCAGTCGCAGCGTGTCGACGTCCCGCTCACCAGTGTCGGGATCGTGAGTTGTGATGGCGCAACGCGGGTCGGGGGATATGAGCCGCAGACGCAGCCGCTCGCCAATCTGAATAGCTTGTCCAAGCCAGCCGTCCTCTTCGTGGGGCTCACACCCCTGCAAGAGGAAGTTGGGGCGGAAACGGCGGCCATCGAAGGCATGCGTTCCTCCTGCAGCGGTTTCCAGCTGTTGCAGGGAGCCTTGGGAGAGCACGGAGACGGGGAACTCGTCGTAGCACTGCCCTGGCTGGTCGGCCCGCACCAAGCGCAGGGGGATACCCACAGCACGGGAGAGGGCAGGGCCCCAGCCACCGTTCAAGACCTGACCCCGCACGACGCGGCCCCACATGCGGGTAGAGACCGGCTCGCCTGGTTCCAACTCCCATTCCAGCACCTGACCGTCGGGGAGCGTAAGTCGCAACTCCTCCGGTTCGGACTGATAGGAGGCCTTGACTTGCACGAGCCAGCCCAACTCCCGTTGGGTCACCAGCCGGCTATTGCCGTCGATGAGGTAGAAGCGTCGGTCCTCCATGATTCCCGACAGCCCCACATGCACGCTGTTGGGGCCGACCAAGCCCGCCGACTTGACGGGCGCCACATGAATTGCGCCGACGGTTATCATCCAGCCGATGATACCCCTTGGACGCCCGCACTGAAAGTCCTTACCTCCTGGAAGGGGACGTCCAAGGGGTATGCTCTCCCCTAGCGACACACGCCCCGACATGAAGTCTGGGCATGACGGCTGGGAAGGGGGTGAGATTGAGCGGGACGACAGAACAGCCCTTTTTGGGTTAGACTATGTCGTCGCAATTCGTCGCGCTTCCATCCGAGAGGATGGTACCGAGGAGGACCATGGCAACCATCGCACTTGAGCTGATCCCCACTTCCAAGGGAGGGGGACAGGCCTTGGCCGAGGAAGAAGCCCAGAAGACCCGTGCCCAACTAGACAAGTCGGGCCTGATCGACCACATCAACACCTTGGTCGTGCCCCAAATGATTCCCGAGGAAGGAGACCGGCCCGTAGCTCTGGACGAGAAGATCGACGCCTTGGACTCCAGCATCACGCTGCGTCAAGAGATACCTGCGTCCTGCATTCTCACGCAGGTGACGGTCTTCACCCCCAAGCGACAGCTGGACGAGCGGGTGGCGAGCCTGAAGCAGGCCGGTGTGGAGCGCGTGGTGTTCGTGGGGGTGCCACGGGTGTTCGACGACGCCGATATCGTGGGTCCATCCCCCAATGAGGCCCTTGGCATCTACAGCGACGTGATGCCATCCCGGGGAGCCATTCTCATACCCACCCGGTTGGAGGAAGAGGGCCGGCTCCTCTACAAGCTGGAGTGCGGAGCCAACTTTGCCATGACTCAATTGCTGTACAGCAAGCAGATTGTGTCCTTCCTGGAAACGATGAAGGAGCACCCCCATAGACCTGAGATACTGCTCTCCTTCGGTTTCGTGCCCCAACTGGAGCAGCGCCTTGGCCTGATTCGCTGGCTTATCAAGGACGACACCAGCGCCTTGGTCGGCCCGGAAATCGACTGGGTGACGGAGCTGGCAGCCATGCCCTTCCGGCAGAAGAAGGCGGCCATGGTGGACCACTACAAGGAAATCGTGGAGGGTGTGAGCGAGGCCGGGTTCCCGGTAGGCGTGCACTTTGAGTGCCCCTACGGCGTCTCCGACCCCGCCATGGAGACGTTCAATGCCATGCTGGACGCTTGGCATCCGAATAGCCAAGGGTGATGGGGGAGCTGCCGTCTGACAGACCAATATCACCCACCGTGACACAACCAGCGCCCGGGGACTCGGCTGCCCGAATTGCGGGGAAGCTGCTGCTTCTCAGCGCTGCTGGGTCGGTGGTGATGGTGGCTGCGAGGGTGGGGGCGGATGCTGACCAAGCCACACTCACCGAATCCCTGCAAGCGATTGCCGACAGCCGCCCGGTCTACACAGTCAACGGGGTGGCGAGGCTTGTCGCCGGCTTAGCCTTAGTGGCTGGCGGGCTGTACCTGTTGAAGGCGTGGGCGGTTAGCAGGCGCCCCGTAACCTCGGTATTTTCGTATCTGCTGACTGCCTCCGGTGCGATCACGGTGTTGTCAGGAGTGTGCACCATCATCTTGGCCGCCTACGCGCCGGAAAGCACTGCCTTCGTCGAAAATGTATCTGATGCACGTTGGGTCACGGGAAAGATCGGGTTCACCATAGCGGGACTGGCGTTGCTCCTCGCTGCCAAGTACCAGTGGCAGGTCGGAGGCAAGTTGAGGAAAGTGTCCCCCGCATCAGCGATTGTCGGCGTCGCCATGCAGTTCACTTGGGTTGACGCCTCCACCATCATGCATCCCATCATCGGGACCGCCTTCTTGCTGTGGCTCATTGCATTCGGCGCCATGTTGGCCAGCGGCCGCACCGGGAGGCTCTCCGTCGCAGCCTACGGCCAGCCCACTGAAGCGGTAGGATAATCTGATAAAGGGCCGACGGTCACTCTTTGCGCATCCTTGGGGTGCGCCAATTGGGGTCGTCCAACGGGACACTGAGCCAAGAGACGATCTGGCATAGTCCGTCGTAGGCCTTGAGGCGGGCATCGTCGGTGGCTTCCTGCTGCGCCTGATCAATCAGAGCTTCCATCTGTCGCACTACGAGCGGCCCCACTTCCAGCAGGGCATCGCTGCCTGACGTAGTCCACCGCGCCAGCACATATCGCACGAGCGCCCCCACCGGGATATCCAGATTCCGGCTTATGCGGTCCAGTGCGGGCATGGGGTCCAGCCTGCTGTAGGTTGCTACATCGTGCTTGAAATTGGCGTCCTTATCGTCGGCGCTGAAAGGCGTGCGGTATGTCTCGAGCGTGATCTGCCTGTCTGCCATGCGAACCGTCCCCGTGCGCAGTTGACGCGGTTGGACAACCTGCGACGCCCACTGTTTGTTCCGAATTGTAACCGCAACGCTTTAGGTGGTACACTCGGCCCGAAAGTTCACCTGTGAGGCACAGGTAATCCATCACGCATAGGCTGGACGCCCGGGCGCAGGAGGTAGCTACGGACCAATCATCGAGCAGCACGACCCCGCCTCCGGCGCGTGTCAAGTCGCCCCTCTTTTATGGTTGGGTGATTGTGGGCGTCACCTTCCTCGTAGCCTTGGTCTCGATCGGCTCCCGCAGCAGCTTCGGCAACTTCGTTACCCCTATGAGCGAGGAGTTCGGGTGGAGCCGAGGGTTGATTTCCGTGGCTGGCCTCGTAGGAATGCTGGTCGCCGGCTTCTGCCAGCCCTTCGCCGGCTGGTTCTACGACAAGCTGGGCGCCCGCAAGGTGATTCTTACGGGCGTGCTTATCTTGGCCGCGAGCACCCTGATGCTGGTGGCCACGCCTCATATCGCCTACCTAATTCTTGGTTTCGGCATCTTGGGCGCCATCGGCTCCAGTGCCAGCACCATCAACATCGGTAGTGCGCTCCTGACTCGGTGGTTCCGCAAACGCCGCGCCCTCGCTTTGGGCATCAGCACTGCTGGCGCTTCCGTGGGCGGACTGCTGCTGGTGCCCCTCAGTGCCTACCTTATACAGGAATTCGACTGGCGCACTACTTGGCTGGTTCTGGGAATTATCGTCCTGACACTGGGCTTCCCGCTCTCTTTCATCCTGCTGCGCAACGACCCGGCTGATATGGGCCTTCGCCCTGACGGGGAGCGGGCAACCGATTCACAAGGCAAGCCCACTCCGCCCACGCAGCAGACACCAGGACCCCTTGAGCTTGACTACTGGAAGAAATCGCTGAAGTCGGCCCCATTCTGGCAGCTGTCCATCGCTTACTTCGCATGTGGAGCGACCACCTCCATCATGAGCTTCCATTTCATCCCCTACGCCGAGGAGGAGGGGATGGCGAAATCAACGGCAGCCTTGGCCTTCGGGTTAATGAGCGGGTTGAACGTAGTGGGCCTCCTTGGGGCCACCTTCCTAGCCGACAAGTTCCCGCGGAAGAACCTGCTAGCCTTGGTCTACGGCGGCCGCTTCCTCGGCTACATGATGCTTTTCATCCTACCGGCGCCTTGGTCCATCTGGGCCTTTGCCTCGGTGCTGGGCTTCTCTTGGTGGGCCACGGGCCCGCTGACCACCAGCCTCGCCGCCGACATCTACGGGTTGAAGTTTTTGGGCACGCTTACCGGAATGACGTTCCTCTTCCACCAGCTTGGAGCAGCCTTCAGCATCCAGTTCGCGGGCCTCATGCACGACTGGCAAGGGGACTACCAATGGGCCTTCGGCATAGTGGCGTGTCTACTGCTAGTGGCCACCGTGAGTTCCTTCGGTGTGAAAGAGAAGGAGTACTCGGCCCGGTACCAAACTAGGCCGCAGACCAGCCCATCAGCCGCAGGTTGACCCCATCCACACGTAAGGGGGGCAATATGACCGTTCAGGGCAGCAGGTTGGTAGACGCCCAGCGGGGCATGATGGACCGCCGCATCTTCTCCGATGAGGAGATTTACCGGGAGGAGTTGGAGCGTGTCTTCGCCCCCAGTTGGCTCTTCCTCTGCCATGAGACGGTGATACCCAATCCCGGCGACTTCTTCACCACCTACATGGCCGAGGACCCAGTGTTGGTCACCCGCGACGCCTCAGGGCAGGCCCGTGCCTTCCTCAACGTATGCCGCCACCGTGGCAACAGGGTGTGCCGGGCTGATAGTGGCAACGCCTCTGCCTTTGTCTGCGCCTACCATGGCTGGACCTACGGGAACGATGGCAAGCTAATCGCGGTGCCCAGCCTGCGCGAGGCCTACTACGACGAGTTGGATACCGAGAAGTGGGGCTTGGCAACCGTGGCCAAGATCGACGACTACAAGGGCATGATTTTCGCCACCTTCAACGCCGACGCACCTCCCCTGCTGGACTATCTGGGCGAGATGACTTGGTACATGGACAATTTCTTCGACCGGCACGAGGGCGGCATTGAGATGATTGGCGGGATGCACAAGTGGGTTGTGCCCTGTAACTGGAAGCTGGCCGCCGAGAATTTCGCTGGCGACTCCTACCATGTGCCGTGGACGCACCGCTCAGCAGTGGATGCCCGCTTCAACCGCCCTGCCAGCCAAGAGCCTGGGAGGCTAGTGTCTACTGACCAAGGGCACTGCATACTCGCCCTCAGCCCCGGTGAGACCGCAGACCCGCTGATGCCCGTGCTGGAAGCATACGAGCAGAAGCACGCGCAAGATGTTCGCAGCCGCATGGGCGAGAGGCACGAACTGGTGAACCCCATCGCTGGCAACATCTTCCCCAACTTCGCCATCCTTCGCACCGGCTCCCGCACCATTCGTGTGTGGCAGCCCCGCGGCCCCAACAAGACGGAGATCTGGTCGTGGGCCTATGTGGACAAGGCGGCTCCTAAAGAGGTCAAAGACGCCATCCGCTTGGCGGGCGCGCGGGGATTCGGCCCCACCGGCACCTTCGAGCAGGACGACATGGACAACTGGCAGGAAGTGACCAACACCAGTCGCGGTGTGGTGTCGCGTCGGATGCCCATGCACACCGCCATGGGGCTCGGCCACGAGGGGTTCGACGAGAACCTGATGGCATGGGCCAGCGACACCCGCGTGAGCGAGGCCAACCACCGCGCCTTCTACGGCCGCTGGGCCGAAATGATGGACGCGTAGGCTGGCAACAGGGGCTACAGGCCCAACTCCGCCTTCACGATTGCTGCCCCCAGCGAGAGAGCACGCAGCTTCCCACGGGCCACGTTGCGGGGCAGGTACTTCATACCGCAGTCGGGGGCCAGCATGAGGCGCTCCGGCGGTAGATGCTGGAGTGCGTTGCGTATGCGCTGGGCCACCGTTTCCGGGGTTTCGATGGACATATCACCCAAGTCCAATACGCCCACAATGACGGTCTTGGACGGGAGCAGGTCCAGCATCGAGAGGTCGAGCTTGGGTTGGGCGGCCTCTATGGAGACCATCTGCACTACGGTTTCCTCCAGCTCAGGGAGGAATGAGTAGGCTGAGGGCTTCTTCTCTCGCATGGAGGCGGCATAGCCAAAGCAGAGATGCAGCGCGATGGGGCCTTCCACACCTTCCAAGGCGCGGTTGATGGCCTCCACTCCGAACCGCCGGGCACTCTCCACCCGTGCCTGCAGCCACGGCTCGTCCAGTTGCACGATGTCTGCCCCAGCGTCGAAGAGCTCCTTCACTTCCTGGTTGACGGCTTCTGCGTAGTCCATGGCTAGGGAGCGATCATCGGAGTAGTGATCATTCTGTGCCTGCTGCGACATTGTGAAGGGGCCTGGGATGGTCACCTTGATTCGGCGCGATGTGTTGCTGCGCAGGAACCGGGCGTCCCGCACCTGCACAGGTTGGCTGCGCCTTATGGGGCCGGTGATACGAGGCACGGGTGTGGGCGTTCCGGTACGGCCCAAGGTCGAGCCGGGGTTATCGGGGTCCACACCCCCCAAGGCAGTGGCAAAGCGGTTGGAGTAGCTCTCGCGACGTATTTCGCCATCGCTGATTATGTCGACCCCAGCCTGCTCCATGTCGCGTATGGCCAGCACGGTAGCATCGTCCTGCGCCTGCTCCAGCAATTCCGTTGAGACTCGCCATAGCTGGGGCGCGCGCACCCGTGGCACGAGGCTGCCTTCCAGTGCTCCTTGGTCCACGAGCCACGCAGGTTGGGGATAGCTGCCTACCACGGTTGTTAGAAGTGGCTCACGGTACATCATAGCCTTCTACTCGCCTCCAACTTACGTTTCTCCCCACCATGGCTCCGTCGAAGTATTTCAACGGCAGTCTAACCCAAGAAGCGTGTCCGCGTGTACACCTCTTTAGCCCGCACTGACACCTGCTCATTGACAGCGATCCCCAGCCTCAGATAGTCTCAACATAAAAAGCAGGCAGGGGACTGACCCCTCAGGGTCGCCCCTGCTTTCTTTTTTGGAGGACGTGATGGACCTAAAATGCGGCCACATGCAGCAAGTTAACTCAGATACACCGCTGCGGCCAATGAGACCAGTTTCAGATACAAAACTTTTAATTCCAGCTAGGGCTGTGGCCGCACCCAGCTACGAATCCGCGGCCAATGGCGGTCCAGTGGTCTCCACTCAGACCCTGATGTTACAATGTGACGCTAGCTGGACACATACGCCTACGTCACAAATGTCACAGCCCGCAGATACAAAAAACTCCTTCGCAGGCACGACCGGTGTGCCACTCAAAATCAGGAATGGCTGCGGGCACGCAAAGGTCTCCCACCGCGAGAATGCCGCATATTGGACGGTCCCAGCCAATCCCCAGCCTGCTCTCGCGCCTGTTCTCGCGCCTGTTCTCGCGATAATAGTGACCTGCAGGAGGTGGCCATGACCAGCCAGATAACACCGCCGGGAGCCATCTACTCGCTGGCGGATATGAAGTGCTATGAGGGCACCTACCCTGGATACAATGGCGACCCTGTGCCCGCATACGTGGCGCGTCCGGCGGCTGAGGGGGAGCACCCCGGCGTGATAATCGTGCATGGTGTGCACGGACACGAGGAGCACCTGAAGGATGTGGCGCGCCGCTTGGCTGTCCACGGCTACGCTGCCATCCTCCCTGCTCTGTACAGCAGGGAGGAGTTCACCACGGTGGTGGAGGAAGAGGACGTGCAAAAGACGGGAGCTTGGCTGCGCAACCGGCCCAACGCCCAAGCCAACGGCGACCTGCAGGGTGCGCTGGACTTCCTGCGGGCGGCGCCCTTCGTCAACGAGCGCATCGGAGTGGTCGGCTTCTGCTCCGGCGGTCGCGTGGGGTTGGTGTTCGCCTGCAATACGTCGGGGCTGGAATGTTACGTCAACTTCTACTCCAACGGCATCATCGCGCCCACTGAGGTTAACCCCGTACCACCCATTGAGATGGTGAAGGACCTGTGCTGCCCCATGTTGGGCCTGTTCGGGGAGGACGACCCCAATCCATCACAGGAAGACGTAGCCAAACTGGAAGCAGAACTGGCCCGCTATGGCAAGACCTGCGAGATAGTGAGCTACCCCAACGCAGCCCACGCCTTCTTCTCGGACACCCGTCCCAGCTATCGTCCCGAGGCCTGCCACATGGCGTGGGGGCGCTGCTTGGAGTGGTTTAGCAGGTATCTGAAGTCGTGAAGTGATTCGGCCTCTTTATAGGTTTCAGCATCGTTGCCAGAGAAACCAATCAGGGGCCTCCTTGCCTCTTCGCCCTCACCCCAACCCGCTCCCGCCAAGAGGGAGGGAGAGGGAGTAACTCAGGATCCTAGAGCCGAATGACTCCCACGTCCCCTTGGATGGTTATCTCGGTGCCGAAGGGGCGCGAGACGTCTTGGAGCCACTTGAGAGTCTGCTGGGCGATGGGGCCTTCAGCCAGCAGAGGCCTGCCACGCTGGGGTATGGGGCGTCCGTACCCCATGTCGATGGGGTGCAGGACGACCTCTCGGAGCTCACCCCCAGCGTAGTTGCATACTGCCACCACGCTCTGCCAAAAGACCGGGTCGCCAGCGAAGGCCCGCGTACCACCTCCGGAGCGCGCATCGAGGTAGTCGCCCGGTGTCTGATCGTAGCCCAGCTTGAAGCGGCGGTAGGCTTCGTCCGGCACCCAGAGCACGCTTTCGTTCTGGAAGATGAAGTTGCCCAAGCTGTAGAAAATGGGGCGGTTCTTGTATATCTCGATACCCCTCAGGAAGTGGGGACCGTGGCCAGCGAACAGGGCACAGCCTTGGTCTATGGACCAGTGAGCGAACTCGACTAGGAAGTCAGGAGGAGAGACACGAGAGTGGCCGTGGAAATCGCCTGTCTCGCCGCTCTCGTGGCAGTGCACCCCGTACGCCACCCAATCAGCCTGCTTCTGGGCGCCGCGTATCCACTTGCCTATGCCACCTAGGTCGTCTTGGTTCACCGAGGTCTCCACGCGGAACTGCTCGTCCAGCACGAAGCTCTTCTCCATGAACTCCACATCCGTGGCAGCGTCCAACTCCTCTTCCACACCGCGAAAGCCGAACGCTTCATAGGCCTCGTGAGCTTCTTGGTAGCCCAGCTCGCGGTTGGCCCGGTGCAGGGCGTCGAACACCTCGCGGTCCACATGGTGCACCAGCTTGTGGCGCAGGGCGTTGATGCCGGGGCGTCCGCGGAAATCGGGACGACCAGGCCCAGCACGAGACTGGTCGCTGAAGGTGCTGGAGGCAGACATGACCGCTAGGCGCCCACGCGGGGAATCGACGTAGGCAGGGGCCCGGGCCTCGTCGATGCTGCGTCCGCCACCTGCTTGGGGGAGGTCGATTTCGCGGCAATGGTCGAGCGTGGTGAGGAAGCCGCCCTCGGAGAAGTCGAAGGAGTGGTTGTTGGCCGTGGTGACGGCATCGATACCCATCCACTTGAGCTCGTCCAAGTTCTGGGGGTCGGAGCGGGTATAAGTGGCGTTGCTCCACTGCCAACTGCTCTCATAGTCGTGGAACAGCATCTCCAAGTTCACCACCGAGGCATCGGCGCGGTGCAGGATATCCAGAAGCCTGAGGAACCTGTCCTCATTGAAGGCGCGCATACGTCGCGTGATCATGGCGTCGCCGCCAACAGCAATGGAGATGTCCCGCTTCTCGGCGTTGTAAATCACGAGGGGCCTCCTGTGAAGGAACAGTGGTCTAAGCCTTTGAGGTTTTCAGGACGCTATACCCCTGCCTCTGCCCTGTCAAGAGTATGGAAGGGCGTCAACAGGAAGAGGGCCGCAGTGGGTCGCACTTCAAAGCTGGCGGCGAAAGGCGTATCCTATAGTCACGAAAGTCCGGTTCCGAATGTTAACGGTCGGGAAGGGCTTACAGGAGACGGGAGCGTAGCGATGCCTGAGGACTTGGAAGCGCGCATCCAGCGGTTGGAGGACATCGAGAGCATCAGGGCGCTCAAGGCCCGCTACTGCATGTATTGCGACGACAACTACGACGTGGAAGGGCTAGCCAGCCTGTTCACCGAGGACGCAGTGTGGGACGGGGGCATCCGGGGCAAAGCGGTGGGGCGGGACGGCATTCGGGAGTTCTTCCAGCATGCTCCAGAACGACTGCCCTTCGCTGTACACATGGTGATGAACCCGCTGATTGAGGTGAACGGCGACGAGGCCACCGGGGTGTGGTACCTGTTCCAAGCCTGCACCTATGCCCAAGGCGATCAGGCAGTATGGGGCTCGGCGCGCTACGACGAGGAGTACGTTCGCCAAGATGGCCAGTGGGTGTTCAAGAATCTGCGGATTACGTCCAACTTCTGGACGCCCTTCGACCAAGGCTGGGCCAAGGCCCAGTTCGTTTAGATTGGGATGATTTCGTACGAGTCCGTTTGGTCCTAGTTAGCTTAGCCTGGCAAGGGAGAAGTCGTGGCAGAAGATTCGCCAAGTGCCCAAACGACGCAAGGGGATTGGCCCATCATACGGGCCCATCCCCGGAGCTTCTTCAAGGCGCCTCTCTGCACCAACTTGGACACGCTGGATGCCGATGTCGCCTTCATAGGTGTGCCCTTCGACCAAGGCACCTTGGGGCGGCCCGGAACGCGTTACGGCCCCGATGCCATCCGTGATGCGCCGCGGGGTTACTCCTACGCTGACCCCTTCGGACGGGGAGAAGAGGCGGAAGGCTTCTACGACATCGACGCGAGCAATGAGTTGCTGCGGGGCGTGACGATGGCCGACTGTGGCAACATCAACATCCTGCCCGTGGACCTGCATCGCAATTTCGACAAGCTGACTCAGGTTGTGGAAAAGGTGGCGGCGCGTGGATCATTCCCCGTCATCGTAGGCGGCGATCATGCTATCACGTACCCTGCGGTGCGTGGGCTCGGTTGCTTCGAGCCCTTGAACATCGTCCATTTCGATGCTCACATGGACTACTCTCACGACTACCAAGGCGTGCTCTACACCCATGGCAGCCCCATCCGGCGCTGCCGGGAGTTGTCCTTCGTGGGCCACGTCAGCTCGGTGGGGATCCGGGTAGCGCGCAGGCAGCCTTACGAGGACTCCCAGCGCGACGGTAACCTGATCATCACTACCAAACGGTTCCGCGACCTTGGGCCGGAGGCAGTGGCGGCCCAGATACCCCGTGGCGAGAACCTATACATCACCTTTGACATCGACGTGATGGATCCCAGCCAAGCCCCCGGGACCGGCACGCCGGAGGTTGGTGGGCTGGTCTACGAGGAGGTCTATCCGTGTCTGATGGCCTTGGTGCGCGACCACAACCTAGTGGCCCTCGACTTGGTGGAGGTGGCCCCTCCCTACGACTCTTCGGAACTGACGGTACAGTACGCGTCCAAGCTAATCATCGACGTGCTGGCTGCTCGGTTCCCTTCTAAATGAGGCTGCCCGGCTGGCCCAAGCCAGGGTCCAACGGACAGCCTTCCGCCTCAAACGGGGTACGGACAAGACGACACACCCTCGGCGCCCGCCCGCTAAGGGCATTCTCATACCCCCAGTTCCGGCTGCTGTGGGCGGCTTCACTGATATCCTTCATTTCTTTCTTCATGATCCTCATCGCCCGCGGATGGCTGATTCTGCAACTCACCGACTCTCCCTTTCAGGTGACCGCAGTCAACGCCATCTCCATGCTTCCGATGATGCTGTTCTCCGGCTGGGGCGGGGTCATAGCGGACCGCTTCAACAGACGCACCGTGTTGGTGGCGGGGGAGACGTTCAACTTCCTCGTTATTGGTGTGCATACCGTACTACTGTTTGCCGATGTGATTGAAGTCTGGCAGGTGTACGCACTAGCGCTGGCCAACGGTGCTGTGTTCGCCTTCTACCACCCAGCCCGGAACGCCATGGTGCCTAACGTCGTACGGCCACGGGACATCGCCAGCGCGGTTTCCCTGTTCACCACGATCTTCAGCGGCTCCCAACTCATCGGCCCAGCGCTGGCCGGATATGTTATCGAGTGGTGGGGCATGAGCATGACCTTTCTGATTGCCACGCTTTTCGTGGTCCCCGCAGGTATCATGGCGCTATGGCTGCCCGGTTCGGACAGCAATCAGCGGCAAGTCCGCCAGAGTACGTGGAAGTCGATCATGGAGGGGATGGACTACATCCGCGTGAGGCCGTTGCTCATGGGGTTGACGCTGTTAGGGCTTGTGGGTACCGTTTTCGCCCTGCCCTATAACTCCATCCTGCCCGTGTTCGCTGACGACGTTCTACATGCCGGGGCCGATGGTTTGGGACTCCTAGGAGCCGGCGCCGGTGTTGGTGGGCTACTTGGCGCCTTCACCGTCGCCTTCTTCAGCGGGTACCGGCAACTGAAGTTCCTTCTCATCGGAGGCGGGGTGACGCTGGGCCTGATGATCCTGCTCTTTTCCCTCTCCGAGATGTTCTTGCTGTCGCTAGGCTTGGTAACCATCGTAGGGTTCGCCATGACCTTGTTCCTGACCAGCAACATGGCAATGCTGCAGTTGGCGTCTCCCGACTACATACGTGGGCGGGTGATCGGCATACGCCTCATCATCATGGGAATGGGCCCCATTGGTATGCTATTGCTGGGCGCGGGCGCTGAACTGGTCGCTCCGTCGTACAGCTTAGCCCTGTTTGGAGCGCTGACCATGGCCCTCATCCTGCTGGTGGTGGCGGGTATACCGGCCCTGCGACAAGCGGAGAATTTCGTACACCAAGACGCGCCTCAGACGCACCAAACCGCCCCCGTGGAGGCGGTGGAAGGGGATGGCGGCTGACGTGCGTCTCTATCTGGTGGACGGGACCTACGAACTGTTCCGTGCCTACTTTGCGATGCCGTCAGCCCACGCGCCCAACGGCCAGCGAACAGGAGCAGTCCGCGGGCTGGTGCAGACGCTCCTCTCTCTGCTGCGGCGCGATCAGCCCTCTCATATCGCCTGCGCTTTCGACCACGTCATCGAGTCCTTCCGAAACCGGCTGTTCGCTGGTTACAAGACCGGCGAGGGCACGCCACCGGAGCTTCTGGAGCAGTTTGAGTTAGCCGAGCGGGCCGTCGAATGCCTTGGCATCGCCGTCTGGCCCATGACCGAGTTCGAGGCCGACGACGCCTTGGCGGCGGCAGCAACACGCTGGGCAGATGCGCCCGGGATGGAGCAGGTCATCATTTGCTCGCCGGACAAGGATTTGACGCAAGTCGTGCGAGGTTCGCAGGTGGTCTGCTTGGACCGCCGACGGAACCAGACCATGGACGAGGAGGGGGTGGTCGCCAAATTCGGCGTCTCGCCCGTCTCCATCCCTGACTACTTGGCCCTAGTAGGCGACTCGGCCGACGGCATACCCGGCATCCCACGCTGGGGCGCTAAGAGCGCGGCGCAAGTGCTCGCCCACTACACCCACTTCGAGGCCATCCCCGACGATTCCGCAACTTGGCAGATGTACCTGAGACGTGCCCCCGCTTTGGCTGTTAGCTTGGCGGAACGGCGTGAAGAAGCCGCCCTCTACAAAGAGTTGGCTACCCTGCGTCTAGACACACCGCTGCCACATACCCTGGAAGACCTGGAGTGGCACGGCGTACCCCGCGCCCAGTACCTGGATTTCTGCGGGGAGATGGGGTTGGGGAACCTAGCGGGTATGCCGGAGCGATGGGCGGAGTAAGGGGGAAAGGTCTTCTCATCACGGTGCATGAGGCCTCACTCCATAGGTTCTATGCTGGCGTGCGCCCTGAGTGAACAAACACAGGCGTACCCTGTCGACATGCCTCTTGAGGGGCGACCGAGACATATACTCATAGCCCTTCACATCGACGGAAACGGGCAGGTTGCTTTCATCAAATAGGGTCGACAAGCGGTCAATGTACTGCTCAGGTATGTCTCCGTGTAGCACTATATCGATGTCAGAATTGGGGCGATAGTTACCCATCGCTCTTGACCCGAAGAGGTCAACCTGCGTGATGTGGTCCGCATAGGTAGCCAGAATACGTCTAACGGTTTCGACATGCCTTTGGGAGAGCCCATGGTCAACATTCATCAACCGTCTTCTCCACGAAGAAAAGGTAAAGCTCACTCATAGCCGTTAGGTAGCGTTCCTGTATATCTCTTATCACCTGCTCGAATAGCTTAAAGTCATAGGTATGTGACAGTTTTTTGCGTGCATCAATGGCATCCATCCAAACGGCACCGTCGCTTACCACGTTGGCTGAGAAGGCTTGGCGCAGGACACTTCGAGGGGTTACAACGTCGAAAACAACATTCTGGCTTTCGAGATAGTCTTTGACCGTGTTCCACGCAAGCTCCACGGCTACCTCGAACCTCTGAATGGTCCCTTCTTTCTCCAGCTGCGTCAACGGGCGTTCATCCATCGTCTCCACAGCTTCTTGCAACAGTACGAACTGCCTGCTGTAGTTGGCAAATCGGTATTTCCATCGTGGGGTGTCGTCGTTTGTTGCCATAGTCTGCTGATCCTGATTCCCACTTACACCCTATGAGTGTTCCCATGCCACAGAGACTACGGGACCAAGGCCGGCAATTGCCCGGGACGGTCCCATGGCGCATCTCTAATCGTCGGCGAGGGCGGGCTCCTTTACTTGGGCCTTGAAGTGGGGCATGACCTCGGAGCCGAACCATTCGAGTTGCTCTAGTATGATGCGCTGGCTGGCGCCTATGACAGAGCCTACGTTTACCTGTTCCAGTCCGGGGTACTTGGCTTGGACAGCCAGCAGCTTTTCTTTCACCAGCTCAGGGGGGCCTACGAGCCACTGGCCGCTCTCCACGGCTTGTTCGATGGTGGGCAGACCAGCGGAGCGGGCCCGCTTGGGGTCGCCTAGGGCATCGATTTGCTCCGGGGTGAGGCCACGGACAAAGCCTAGAGGTCCGAACATCTTCATGTTCTCCTCGAAGATGGGGCGGGCCTCCTCAATGGCCTTGGCTTCGGAGTCGGCTAGGTGGATTGTGAAACCGATGCACAACTCGCCTCCCAACTCGGTCTCACGGCCAGCGTTGGCCAAGGTGTCGCGCCAAGCCTCTATCACGCGGTCGGTGGCACCGCCGGCGGCTGCGCCACCGCCGATCAGGCCCTTGATGCCCATTTTGACCATGAAGTCAAGGGCGCGCTGGCTGGCGGATACGACGGGTTGCCAGCACTCAACGGGCAGGGTGCGGGGGCGAGGGACCAGTGTGATTTCCTCAAGCTGGTAGCCACGGTAGGGCACTTGGGGTGGGATCTGGTAGTGCTTGCCATAGTGGGAGAAGGAGGGCTCGTTGAAGGCCTTGAACATGACCTCGACCTGCTCTTCGAACAGCTCCCGGTTGGCGTCTTGGTCGATGATGGGGTTGCCGAAGCTCTCTACTTCGCGGCTGTGGTAGCCACGGCCCACCCCGAAAATCACCCGGCCGCCGGTAAGGATGTCAGCAGTGGCGAAGTCCTCTGCCAGACGTAGCGGGTGCCACATGGGCGCGATGTTAAATCCACAGCCCAGCTTGATGCGCTCCGTGAGGTGGGCGAGGTGGACGTTGTACATCAGCAGGTTGGGGATGCATTCGTAGCCTTCCCGCTGGAAGTGATGCTCGGCCATCCAGAACGTGTCGTAGCCCAGCCGATCCATGGTCTGAGCGATGGCTAGGCCCTTGTCGAAAACGCCTGCCAGACGCTCATCAGAAAGCCAGCGTCCGTTGACGGGGGTAGCGTCGAGTCCGATATCATCGCCAAAGTCGACATGGCCAGCAAACAAGCTGCCAAAGCTGGTAATCATCATTCATCTCCCGTGAAAGAGTGCGCGTAGCCGCCTCATTGTAGCCCAAGCTTTCTACCACTGGCTAGGATGGAGTGTCCTACTCGAGGGACGGTCGATTTCCCTGACACGACTCCCTCTCTTGGGCGCAGTGGACAAGAGGGCCATAGGCTGGGCTGCACACCGCTCGTATCTGCGAAAGAGTTTTTTGTATCTGCACGGTGTGACATTTGTGACCTTTGCGCGGAGGGCCGCCCGCAATGGTGGGCAGAACCGTAGCTGGTGAGGGGCCGGATTGCAGGGGGATCGTATCTGGAACGCGTTTTTTTGTATCTGCGACTACTGCAATTCGTGCAATTGAGGCGGGACTCAGATACAAAATGAGGGGATTTCATTGCAGGTGGTCGTGCAATGGGTGTGAGTGGGGCAGGCGGGCAGCCACCGCGGGCAGCGCGGCCCGGTTGTGGATAGGGCAGCGATCTTCCTTCAACGAGCATGGGGCCAGAATAGAACTAACGTACTGTTTAGTCAATCAGGGAGCCTCATGAGAGGCAGGAGGCCATGGGTTCCGGGCGGGACGACGCATGCGGGCGAAGGTGCTATTCTCAAAGGATCAAGGGAGCAATTCAGGTTGGAGGTCTGGGCCATCAGCGAACCAGCAGCAGGTACGCCCCAACGGGAGCAGGCATCGGTGACGCAAAAGCAGTTCGGCGAGATGGCCAAGGCTTACGCCGCCAGCGCTCTCCACAGCCGGGACGAGAGCCTGGACATGATGGAGCGTATGGCGAGAGACCATCTCGGGGGAGGCGTGGCTCGAGGCAACATCGTGGACGTGGGGTGTGGAGCCGGATTCACGGCAGCGGCTATGAGTCCTCTGGCCGACCGGGTACTGGCCACGGACTTCACGCCGGAGATGGTGCAACAGGCCCACCTCGTGGCCCGTCAGCGCCAAGCCCACGGCATGACGGCAGCCATCGCAGCGGCGGCGGCGCTGCCAGTGCGCAGTGGGTCGGCGGACCTGCTGACGTGTCGTTACGCCTTCCATCACATGGTGGATGCGGAGCAGGTGCTGGGGGAGTTACGTCGGGTGCTGACGGATGATGGGTGCTTCCTGCTGGCCGACACAGTGGCGACGGAAGACCCCGTGGTGTACGAGTGGATGGACAAAGTGGAGCGCCTGAGGGACCCCAGCCATCACTTGAACAGATCTCCGAGCGAGCTGCTGGCCCTCATTGAGGGGTGCGGCTTCCGGGTGACGGACAAAGGAACATCGCGGGTGTATCTGGACTTGGAAAGCTGGACTCAGCGTTCTGCAACGCCCCCAGCCGAGGTCGCGCAATTGCAGGCGATGTTAGCCGAGGCTGGGGCCAATGTCGTGGAGGCCTTCGGAATCGTGCGGGATGACCGCGAGACCCGCTTCTCTTGGCCCGTCTTGGTGATCCAGGCGGTCAGGGCCTGAGACCTAACGGGTAGGCGATCACTAGGCGTAGGCGGCCACTAGCCGTCTTCTACAGGTCGTCCATCGGAGGCAACTACGCGTCCTCCCTTGATTACCCACAGGCGGCGGGACTGATTTACCACCGCCTCGTGGGCTGTCGGAGCTTCCAGCACCATCAGATCGGCCCGCTTGCCCACTGCCACCCCATGCTCGTGTTCGAACCCCAAGGAGCGAGCTGCGCCCAAGGTACCCATCTCCAGAACTGCGTCCATCTCTTGGTTGGTGTTGAAGGGGGTGAGGCGGGCAGTGAAGGCGGCCAACAGCATCATGTCGCCGTTGCCGTGGGGCTGCCAAGTGTCTTGGATGTTGTCGGACATGTAGCTCACGTTGACCCCAGCCTGTCGTGGCAGAGCGACCCGTTCTCGCATGCTGAAGTATGGTGTAACGCAAATGCTAATACCGGCTTGGGCGCAGAGGTCGATGGCCTGCTTGTGTTCGTCCTCCGGGACGTGGCCGAGGGCAAAGCAGTGGCTGCCCATGACCATACCCTGCATGCCGTCGGCGATGGTCTTCTCCGCGATGTGGGGGAGGGCGAAGGGTCGGGACGCCCGTACTTGGTCGGTGTGGAAGTCAATGCCCAGACCGAACTCGTTGGCTAGGGCGAACACCTTGTCGACGTGGGCGTTGCCGTCCTCATCGGCTTCGGGCACACCACCCACGAGGTCGGCACCCATGCGCAAGGCCTCGCGCAACAGAGGCTCGGATTGGGGTTGGCCTTCGAAGCCGTTTATGGCGTAGGGGCTCACTTGGATATCGATGAGGCCGCGGAGTTCCTCCTTGGCGGCGAGGACGCCCTCCATGTCGGTGAGCCCCACCACCTCGTCTATGTCGACGTGAGAGCGGAGGGTGGTGGTGCCGTGGGCGGCGCACATCCGGGCCAGACGGACTGCCCGCTGGCGCACATCGTCCACGGTGAAGTTGCGCTTGACCTTGTCCGATTCGACCACCGACGTCATGCGCGGCGTAGCCTGCATCTCCCGCTGGGCCCAGTCGTAGCGGTCGAGGACGAGGGCTTTATCGAGGTGGGTATGGGCGTCGACGAATCCAGCGGACACCAAGTTGCCAGCAGCGTCGATCTCCCGGCCGCCTTGGCCTTCGACGCGTGGGTCGACGGCTGTGATACGTCCGGCGTCGATGCTGATGTCACGGGTGCCCGAGACGCCATGGATGGAGGCGTTTCTTATGACGAGTTGCATGTCTTTACTCCCTTTGTGGCTTTTCAGTTCACCTCGTCGCGGGCCACGACCACGCATTGGCCGGAGCATTGGTCTCTCTTCCTAATCTGCTGTGCCACGGCACGATTGGGCATCACTAGTAGGGTTCGGTAGTCATCATCTTGGTCCAAGCTGCCGTCGCTCCGTGTCTCAAATGCTCCGCACGGGGACCCGTTAAGGCCTAGGTCGGCCAATTGCGTCAGCCCCTCGAAGGCATCCGCGGCTATGTCGAGGCAGTTGCCCCCGCCTATGTTCACTATCGCCAAGTTTGGGGTCCCGGCGAAAGTCTCCCGGTCGATCTGCAAGCGGATCAGCCCCTCCCCTTGTTTGCCCACACCGAATTCCAGGATGCGCAGCTTGGGCAGATCCGGCAGACGCACAGGTGGCAGTATCCGCTCCGGTACTGGCCCGCCCTCATAGTCCGGAAACTTCACCCACACGGCAAAACTCAGGTGCTCCATGTCGGGGAGAGCGGGGATGCCCGTGAGCATCGCGGTCCCGAAATCGCCCCTCATACTGAGAGTCTGAAGTCCGCCCAGCTCATCGAAGAAGTCGTGCGCCAAGACCGCAGACTCCCCCTTCACGTCATTCCGGTCATGGCGCAGTTCCAAATATCGCAGGTTGGGCATAGACGCAAAGTCGGAGCCTAGCAGTCGAGCCATATCGCCATCCAACGATAAGCTTTCGATGCGATAGAGTTCGCCAAGCCGGACCATGGCGCACAGATCGACGCTGGGATAGAGACTAAGGAGCTTCTCCTGCATCGGGATGGATCGGCCACAAATGTCGCCTTGAGGGGCCGGAAGTGGCGTGGGAGCAACCGCCGCGGACGGTGATGCCACGCTGGGTGGTGTGTCCAAGGTCAAGCTCTCCTCCCACAGCCGATTTTGTTCGGCCAGCAGGCGGTTGGTCTCCTCGTATGCGGTCCGCATGTCCTCAATAGCAGCGAGCAATTGCGCCTCGGCGATTCTGGCGTCCACAGTCTCGGTCTCGTCGCGGGCGTCCACAGTCTGGGTCTCGTCGCGGGCGTCCACGGGCTGGTCATTCCCGCAGGCGAACATCACCAGTAGGAGCAACATCAACCCGATGTACATCTTTGTAATTTGCGAGTAGCTCCAATTGTGGTTTGGGGGGAGGGTATCCTCCAATAAGTTGACGGAACCCTCTCATCTGCTGAGGGGTGGCATCTTGCACTGCCCCATCCGTATACCAGGGCTCGTCCGTGCCACTTTGGATGGCCATCGGATAGTTCCGGTGTGTGGTGGTACCCCTGAAGTCGCGAATACTCTGTTCGTTTCAACTATCATGAGTTTCGCTAGATTCCAATGGGTTCTTCTCCTACAACCAGCCCCCCTAAGCCGAGTCCTCCACCAGCCTGCCGTCGGCGGCCACGATATGACCAGCCTTGATTACCCATAGGCGACGGGCTTGATACAGGACCGCCTCGTGGGCCGATGGGGCGTCCACCACCATGAGGTCGGCCCGCCTCCCCACGGCCACGCCGACCTCGTCGGCAAAACCCAGCGCGCGCGCCGCGCCCAGTGTGCCCATCTCGAGGAGGGCGTCCAGCTCCTGATTGGTGTTGAAGGGAGTGAGGCGAGAGGCGAAGACGGCCAGCAGCATCATGTCGCCGTTGCCGTGGGCCCGCCACGCATCTTGGATGTTGTCGGACATATAGGTCACGTTGACCCCGGCCTGCCGCGGCAGGGCCACCCGCTCGTGCATGCACTCAAAGGGCGTGACGCAGATGTTCACGCCAGCCTGGGCGCACAGCTCGATGACCTGCTGGTGCTCGTCGGTGGAGACGTAGCCTAGGGCGCGGCAATGGCTGGCCATCACCTGCCCCTGCATCCCGTCGGCCATGGTCTTCTCGGCGATGTAGGGGAGAGCGAAAGGCCTCGCGGCACTCACTTGGTCGGTGTGAAAGTCGATGTCGAGGCCGAACTCCTTGGCGAGGGCGAAGATCCTGTCCACATGGACAACGGGGTCGTCGTCGGCCTCGGGCACCCCGCCGACTAGGTCTGCGCCCATCTCCAAGGCTTGGCGCAGCAGGGGCTCGGACTGGGGTTGGCCCTCGAAGCCGCGGATAGCGTAGGGGCTGATCTGGATGTCCACCAAGCCGCGGCACTCCTCCTTGGCGGCCAGCACCCCTTCCATGCCCACCAAGCCGATGATGGTGTCGATGTCGACATGAGAGCGCAGGGTGGTGGTGCCATGGGCAGCGCACATACGGGCTAGACGCACCGCTCGCTGGCGAACGTCGTCTACAGTGAAGTCGCGCTTCATCTTGTCCGACTCAGTCATGGCGGTGATCCGGTGCGCGGCCAGCGTTTCGCGCTGGGACCAGTCGTATCGGTCCAGGACCAAGGCCTTGTCTAGGTGTATGTGAGAATCGACGAAACCGGCGGATACCAGGTTGCCAGCGGCGTCGATCTCACGGTCGGCTTGGCCTTCTACACGGGGCTCGACGGCCGTGATGCGCCCGGCGTCGATGCCGATGTCGCGGGGGCCGGAGACGCCGGGGATGGAGGCGTTTCTTATGATGAGTTGCATGTTGGATTCCCCTTGTGGCTGGACTAAAGTTCCTGTAGTACCTGCCTGAATACCCTCATCTGCTGAGGGTTGGCATCTTGCATTGCGTTATCCATATACCATGGGTGATCCATTCCATCATGGACGGCCATAGGATAGTCCCGCTCTGTGGTGGTACTCCTGAACGTCACGAACTCCCTGTTCGTGTCGACTATCATAAGTTTTCGCCAGGTTCCAGCGGGTTCTTCTACGATGTCGAATATAGGCTTCGGACCCCAGTCTGGTTCCCGCCTTTCCCTCGTCACAGAAGCGAACTCCCTCAGACGTTGGTCATGACTTAACTGTCTGGAATCGATTACCGTCGAACTGCTCCCTGCTCCCCAACGCAAGTATGGGTCGTCCAATACTTCCGCTAGCATCCCCAGCCCTTGTGCTTCATCCAACATGTCCCGGGCAAGGTCAACCGGAATCGTCCAAACCCCGTAGTCTCTGACGAAGTACCAGCGTCGGTTACTTCCTCTACCACTAGGCCAATTGGTTCTCCAAGACAGGACGTGAAAGGGAGCCGGTAGCACTTCCAGGCGTTGGTGAAGTATTAGGTTGACGGGCAAGTCACTATTGCGTCGTGTGACACGGTGAATGACTGGACCATATTCGGCCAATACGGACCTCTTCTCGATAGTTGAAGGGCTAGGCAGGCTGAGGGACCTCGGCGGCCTCCATCCCAGCGGCAGACAGCAGCTCCCCCAGCATGGGGTAGAAGCCGTGGGGTTCGACGGCCCCGCAGCGGTTGAAGCGGCTGCGGAAGTTCTCCAAGGCGATGATGGAGGCGAGCTCCACGATCTGCGGGTTGGAGTAGTGTTTCTGCAGCTCGCGGAAGAGGTCGTCGGTGACCCGCTGCGGGGTGTCTGTCATGGCTTCGGAAAGCTCTAGGGCGACTTTCTCTGCGTCGGAGAACAGGTCGCTCTGGCGGAAGTCCAGCAGGGCCAGAATCCGATCGTCGGAAGCGCCTTCTTTGCTAGCGCCGCTAGCATTGGTGTCGACTCAGAAGGGGCAGCCGATCTGAGAGGCCACCTTCACATTGAGAAGCCGCCTGAATTCGGCGGGCAACTCACCCTTGTCGATGGCGTTGCCGAGTTCCCTGGATGCGGCCATCATCCCCGGAAAGTAGGCCGCGAAGGCTGTGCTGTTCAGCACCGTGCCGTAGGTTTCCTGCTGTTCCTTGAGATACGGACGAGCATTCTCAGGCACATCGTCTTGTCCAAGTAGCCTTATCCTAGCCATCGACCACCTCCAAGTTGGTGTCTGTACGTTCGGCTGAAGGTACACCGCTGAGCGTTGTATCACAAGCATTGCCACCGCGGATGAGGTTTGTCCTCCGAGCTGCGTCTTCTATGGACGAGATTCTTCTGGATACCGGCTTTCGCCGGCATGACGGGACAGGTATCTGTGGGGATGATGGTTGGCCCGCCCCTCAGAACTCGCGGAGGAGGCGGGTGCAGCCGTAGAGCTTGTCCTCGATGCCGTTGTTGCGGAGGGAGAGCCACCAGGTGGCGGCGTTGATGGCGATGACTGGCTTGTCCAGCCAGCGCTCGGCCTCGTCGGCTAGAGCGACCATGCTGAGGTTGGTGCCTGCCTGCACTAGTGCGTCGACACGGTCGGAGTTTACTTGCACTAGGGCTTGGCGCAACTCTTCTTCTTGGACGTGGGCTATGGAGACGGCGGTGGGGCACTTGAGGCCGACCATCTCCTCCACCTCGAAGCCCAACTCGCTGAAGAAGCGGCGCACGTTCTGGTCGCCGACGGGCTGGTAGGGGGTGACGACGCCGATGCGCTTGGCCTTGAAGTTGTTGAGGGAGCGCTCGCAGGCCTCCGCCCCGGTGGCAACTTCCAAGCCGCTAAGGTCCATGATGCGCTGCTGGAACTGGCGGTTGCCCTCGACGCCTCCCCAGAAGGTCTCGGAACTCATACCCATGACCATGTAATCCGGCTCGGCGGTCATCACCCGCTCCACGGCAAAGCCGACCTCTTCGCGAATCTGCACCATCAGGGCCTCGAAGGCGGCATCATCGCTGAGGTTCTGGTCGCGGATGTGGATGCGGGAGAAGTGACTGGTGACCCCAGGCACACCCATCCGATAGAAGTCGGGCTCGACGATGGTATTGGTGCTGGGGGCCAGCACTCCGAACTTTTTGCGCCACCCTAGGGCATCGGGCATCATTACCTCCCGGAAGCGAGACTTCGACTATTCAAGAAGACCCCGCCTGCGTCGGTGATACTACACTTTGGCAGGCCGAAGTGCTATTTTACCTTGCGGGCCGATCCAATTGGGTCACCTACTAGGATGGGGTCACATGAAGCGAAAAGGGGGCGTCACATGAAGGGCCGGATAGTGGTGTGCAAAGCGTACAACCAGCCTTTTGAAATCGAGGAGTACGACGTCCCCGACCCTGAGCCTGGGGCGGTAGTGCTGCGCATGACCCAAGCAGGCGTGTGCGGGTCGGACCTGCATGCGTGGCGGGGCGATATGGTGAACCTGCCTCTGCCGCCCAAGGGCCGGGTAATGGGCCACGAGGGCACGGGCATGGTGGCGATGCTGGGCGCAGGCGTGACAACCGACTCGCTGGGCAAGCCATTGGGCCAGGGAGACCGGGTGGTGTACTACGCGGTGTTCCCATGCTACCGCTGCCATCTGTGCCTGCGGGGCGACACCAACTGGTGCGTGAACCGGGCATACCCCGCTGCTGGAATCCACCCCTACTTCACCGGGACCTATGCCGACTACCTGTACCTGCCGCCGCGACATCCCATATTCAAGGTGCCGGATGAGTTGCCCGACGAGCTTCTTGGGCCACTCAATTGCGCCATGGGAACCGTTACCCAAGGCTTGATGCGGGCCGACGCTGGTGAAGGGCAGTACGTGGTGATTCAGGGGGCAGGAGGCTTGGGACTGCACGCCACGGCCATGGCCAAGGACATGGGTGTGGACCGGGTGATAGTGCTGGACCGGCTGCAGGGCCGCCTAGAGTTGGCCGAAGAGTTCGGGGCTGACTACACCATCAACATCGAGGAGTACAACACGCGGGAGACGCGGGTGGCCCGGGTGCGGGAGCTGACCAATGGACAGGGCGCTGACATCGTGATGGAGCTTGTTGGCTTGGCGGAACTGATGTCAGAGGGCCTGCAGATGCTGAGCAACGGCGGCACCTTCGTGGAAATTGGCGACATCGTGCCTGGGCGCGAGGTCTCCATTGATCCATCGACGCTCTTGTCAGGCAAGAACATCCTAGGCTCGCGCATGTACCGGCCCTCTCTGATGCCCAAGCTTCTGGACTTTCTGGTGCGCACGCAAGACAAGCTGCCCTTCCACAAGATCGTCTCCCACAAGTTCCCGCTGGAACAGGTGAACGAGGCCTTCGCCCAATCCGAGTGGCACCAGCGCGACACCCAGGTGACCCGCGCCATGCTGGTGCCCTGATCATGCCCAAAAACCATAAGGAATCGTGCCAATGACCACACTCGAATTGCCTTTCGAGCGCTCCTACTGGGCCGATCCCGGCAAGCTGATGGCTGGGTACTATCCCGGCGAGGCAGACGAGGCAGAGGCCCAAGCCAAGCTCGAAGCACTGCTGGATAGCGGAGTTCGGCATGTGGTCAACCTGATGAAGGAGACGCAGCACCCCGCAGACAAGAACGACCTCATCCCTTACCAGGAACAGTTGATGAGCATCGCAGAAGATGCCGGCATCGATGTAACCTACGTCCTCCACCCCATAGTCGATCAAGACATACCGAGCCGAGAGATAATGAAGTCCATCCTGGACGACATCGACCGCGCCATTGGCGAAGGCCGGCCCGTCTACGTTCACTGCATGGGAGGCATCGGCAGAACGGGGACAGTGGTCGGCTGCTACATGTCGCGACACGGTTTGGCGGTAGGGGACAAGGCCATCGAACGCATACGTGAGCTCCGGTCCAAGGACCCCTTTTTGCGCGCACAGTCCCCTAACACAGCAGCCCAACGGGGAATGGTGCGTTCGTGGAAGGAAGGCGAGTAGTGATGCAGCCGGTAGAGGGCCTTCGATGAGCAGTCCCAAGTTGCCCTTCCCCAATTCCTATTGGGTAGTGGATGGCAAGCTGCTGGCAGGACACTACCCCGGCGATACGGAAGAGGCGGTCGCCTACGACAAGTTGAAGGGCCTTCTGGAGAGTGGCATCCGCCATGTGGTGAACTTGATCAAGGAGACACGCCACCCCCTGACTGACGAGCCTCTGGTGCCCTATCGGGACCACCTGATGCGCATCGCCTCAGAGTTCAGCGTCGACTTGTCGTATGCCCACTTCCCAATCGTTGACCTGCAGATCCCCACCGAGAGGGTGATGGAGGAGATACTGGACGACATCGACCAAGCCATCGAGCGCGGCCTACCGGTGTACGTTCACTGCGTAGGAGGCATCGGCCGCACTGGAACGGTCGTAGGCTGCCATCTCGCACGTCACGGCATGGCCTCCGGTGATGATGTGTTGAAACTCATGGCTGCACTACGGGAGAACGACCCGCAGAGCTACAAGAAGTCTCCTGGGATGCAAGAACAGATCAATATGGTGCGCTCCTGGACCGAAGGAGCGTAGTTGACGATGACCAGCCCTGACGTGCCATTCGACCGCTCCTACTGGGTGATGTCGGGCAAGCTGTTGGCGGGGTATTACCCCGGTGATCGCGAACCCGCTACATCTCACGCCAAGCTGCAGGCTCTCCTTGATTCCGGCGTGCGCCATGTGATCAACCTTGTGGAAGAGGAGCGGCTGGACAACTACGGACGGCCCATCGACTACCCGTCGAAACTAGCTGAACTCGCCCGCGACATGGGCATCAGCGTGACCTATTCCCACAACCCCATTACTGACCTAGGCATACCCACGCGAGAGAAGATGAAGTCGATCCTTGACGATGTCGACAGCGCTATCGATAGCGGTAAGACGGTGTACGTCCACTGTCTGGCGGGGATAGGGCGCACGGGATCAGTCGTTGGCTGCTACCTTGCGAGGCACGACATAGCAGTGGGGGCCAAAGCATTAGATTTGATACGGCGATTGAGGGCAAACGACCCCAACGCGCATGTGCCATCTCCCGAAAGCGACATTCAGCAGGACTTGGTCCGCTCGTGGAAAGTTGGGGAATAGCACAGCTTCGGGAAGAATAGTATCCGTACAAACAGAGAGGGCGCCCGACTGCGGGCGCCCTCTTGATTTCACTGGTTGGTGGCGGGAGAACCTAGTAGAGGCTTGCCTCGCCGGTCTCGGGGTTGTAGCGGTGCCGCGGTACGTTGGAGAGTTCCTGCCCTTCAAGGCGCACCACGACGGAACGGCCGTCAGTGACGTTTCGTGTGTTGTGTATCTCGCCGGGAAGGAAGAAGGCCACGTCGCCGGGGCGCTCCACGTAGTCCTGGTAGCGCTCCAAGTGCGGGGTGGTCCACTTGCCTTCATCGTAGACCCAGCCCCACTTCACCTGCTCGATGGCGCCCTCGTACACACCGTAGACCACCCAAGAGCTGCCATGGTCATGGGGCCAGTTGTCCTGACCGGGATGCTGGATGGAGCACATCAGGAGGAAGCCAGGGCCGGGGTGTCCATACTCGTCGTCCTGGTGCAGATCCACGCGGCCGTAGCCCTCTTCCGGAGGAAGGTTGATCGCCTCTTCCAGCCAGCCGGGGACCTTGAGGACTTCCTGCATATGCGCGGCGACCCGCTGTGCCTGCTCTCGGGGATCGCCCGTGGAGGCAAAGACGTCGCGGATGTCCTGTACGAATTTCTGCATTGTAGAGGTCGCTGCTACAGTGGCCACTGGTCACCTCCTAGCAATTGATTGGCATGCCGCCGAAGTTGCCGGGTCTTAAGGGCATGATAGTCAAGTGCACTGCCAAAATCAACAAGCTGGGAGGAACGTCAGCGGGTTCTCCCAGAGGCCGTGTACACCTGCATCAATCGGCACCAGTGCCTCGATGCACCATCTGCCGTCCAGGACTGATGGCACTGGGCCCATTTCACCGGCAGGGAGCAGGCGAAGAGGCTAGCCCGATGTTCCTCCTGAGCGCAACCCTGAGGGGCCCTTCCTTGCCTACAAAACAGAACTGATGTACCATATCTGCATGAGCCAGCGCAACCTCCATATCCTGCCTGGCAGGGCCAATCCGCTGAGGTCTCAAGTGACACCCTCCGTTTCCGGGGGCCACGGCTGGGACCGTGCGGCCATGTGTCAGCTATGGCCCGGATACACCGACGCGGCCAATGCCGCAGTCGCCAGCTACGAAAGCGGCAAACCTTCGAATTCCTGCTCCCTCTCCTGCCTGGCTCAAAGCTGGCTCCTAGCTGCGACGCGGCAAATCCCGTGCCAATAGTATGCATCTGGATTACCACGGTATGTAACAAGATATATATCAGAAGTAAACGGGAAGTGCAAAATATTGGTACGGAATATGTCACCCTGTGTCGCCTTTCTCTCCCCTCTCCCAGCCGTCGGAATTCTTTCGGTTGTCCTTCAGGGAGGTCCTGGGATGGCCCATGAACACTTCAAAGAGGTAGTCTATAGCCCATCCCGAATTGTGAGGCGCAGACTATGACCACCGCACCCTCAATACCCGATTCAACCCTGCGGACGCTGTTGGAGATACCCACCCAGACTCTGATAGATGGCCTGTGGGTGAAGGGCTGGCCCATGAGCTACGTGCAAGGGTCGAGGCCACTGCAACCCGGTCAGAAAATGGCGGGCCGAGCCGTCACCCTGCGCTTCGTGCCCCACCGGCCTGACCTTGCGCGGGACAAGCCACAGGGCGACCAATCGGCGGAGTACGTGGCCATCGAACTGTGCGGGCCGGGCGAGGTGCTGGTCATCGACGCCATGGGCTGGCAGTACAGCTCCATTGGGGGCGACATCAAGTTCATGCGCTTGATGCAGCGTCAGGTGGGCGGCTTGGTCACTGACGGAGCTGTACGCGACAGCAACGTGCTCAAGGAGTACGGCTTCCCCGTCTACTCCGCCAGCACCACGGCCAAGCAGGGGCCAGCAGAGTTCTGGCCTTGGCAGGTGAACGACGCGATTCAGTGTGGTGGGGTGCTGGTGCGCCCCGGCGACGCCATCGTGGGAGACGACGACGGCGCAGTGGTGGTTCCTCAGTCCATGGTGGATGAGGTGATTGACATTGCCCACCAGCGCGAAGAGGTGGAGGAGGTAATCAAGGCGCAACTGGAGATTGAGCGCTGCTCTCCAGGCAAGTATTACCCCTTCAACGATCTCACATGGAAGCTGTTCGAGGAGAAAACAGGCAAGAAGCGTAGCTCTTGAGGGGCTGGGCAGACAACCGCGGTCTAGTGAGAACTAGAGCGTCTTGCCGTGGCCGACAAATAGGAGGGCAACGATGAAATTCGGATTCAGCATAACGGGACGCGGACCCTTGACTGCGTCCGAAGCGGTGTCGGCTATGGCGCGGCGAGCTGAGGAGTTGGAGTTCGACTTGGTGCTTGCCCCTGACCATTTGGTCGTGCCGAAGAACATCGACTCCATCTACCCTTACACGGAGGGCGGAGAGTTCCCCGGAGGCGTCACCGGCGAGGCAATCGACCAGCTGACCACCTTGGCTTTCATGGCCGGTCAAACGAGCCGGGTGCGGCTGGGCACCAGCGTGATGATCGTTCCCCACCGCAGTCCGGTGCTGGCAGCCAAGATGCTGGCCACTCTGGACATGCTGTCCCAAGGGCGCATCATCCTAGGAGTGGGGGCAGGCTGGATGCGGGAGGAGTTCGAGGCGCTGGGTCTGCCGCCCTTTGAGGAACGCGGTGATGTTACCGACGAGTACATCCGGGTCTTCAAGGAGCTGTGGACCAGCGACGACCCGTCGTTCGACGGCAAGTATTGCAGCTTCAGCAACATCACCTTCCAGCCCAAGCCCGTTCAGAAGCCTCACATACCCATCTGGGTTGGCGGTGAGAGCCCGCGGGCATTGCGGCGGGCTGCTGAGTTGGGAAACGGCTGGTCGCCCATAGGCTCCAACCCCCAGTTCCCTTTGCACAGGCCGGAGCAGTTGAAGGCAGCCATCGGTCGCTTGGCGGAGCGATGTCGACGCGTGGGCCGGGACCCTACGGAGGTGGAGATAGTCTACCGCACCCACCAGTACCGTTTGGAAGACGGCCCCAACGTCAGCAGCGACAGGTTGCCCTTCACCGGAAGCGCTGAGCAGGTGGCGGGGGACGTGCATCGCTACGAGGAGATGGGGGTGAGGACGTTGACGATGGACTTTGCTCGCTTGAGCAGCAACATCGACGAGATGCTGCACCACATGGAGGAGTTTGCTACGAGGGTGCGGCCGTTGGTGTGAAGAACCGTTTGCGGGTGGGCTCTTGTCGTGACGAGTGGGCGGCTATGTGCGCCCGGGCATCTTCCCTTAGGCTAGGAACTCTATCACGGTGATGACGAGACCGGTTATACCGATCATTCCGCCGATGGTCCAAGCGGCCATCCACCGGACCATGCGGCTTTCCGAGCGGGCTATCTCCGCCGTCAGGTCGCCTCGAACTTTGGCGACCTCCACCCTGACCTCAGCGACGTCCTCTTTCGTGGCAAGATGAGGGTAGATTGCCTCTAGGACGCTGACCCGCTGTTCCATCATGGTCAATGATGTCTCCTTTGAGTAACCAGCCCCATCCTTGCGCACGGACCTGTAAGCTGTCAATCTGCAGGTGTCACACCACTTCCGTGCAAGGAGCGGTTGCGTCTAGCGGGCAAAAGTTGCTGGCGATGTTGGTGGTGGGTTAAAGTTGGTCTAACCCTTGTAGCTCAACCCCTGATGGAGGTGCAAACGTGGCGACGGACGTGAGGTCACTGGTGGAATCCAGTCGGGGCATGGTAAGCCGGAACATCTTTTTCGAGCCGGAGATTTATCAACAGGAGTTGGAGCAGATATTTGCCCGCTGCTGGCTTTTTCTGTGTCATGAGACACAGATACCGAACCCAGGCGACTTCTTTTCCACTTACATGGGGGAAGACCCGGTGTTGGTAACCCGCGACGCCAAAGGCAAGGTCAATGCCTTCCTCAATGTATGCCGCCACCGTGGCAACCGGGTTTGCCGCGCCGATGCCGGAAACGCTTCGGCCTTCGTTTGCGCCTATCATGGATGGACCTATGGGAGCAACGGCAACCTGATCGCGGTGCCAAGCCTGAAGGAGGCTTATTACGATGAGTTGGACACCAGCAAGTGGGGCTTGGCGCCCGTCGCCCAGATAGACAGCTATTGCGGACTTATTTTCGCCACCTTCGACGCTGCTGCGCCTCCACTACGGGAATACTTGGGCGAGATGACTTGGTACTTGGACAACTTTTTCGGGCGACGCGAGAACGGCATCGAGATAGTGGGTGGAGTGCACAAGTGGGTGGCACCCTGCAACTGGAAGTTCGCTGCGGATAACTTCGGCGGCGATGTGTACCACGTCCCTTGGTCCCATCTCTCAGCGGTGAGGACGGGTTTCAGCAATTCGGCCACGGCTCGGCCTGACTTTTCGGGCAGCCTGATTTCTCCGGGAAATGGCCACTGCCTCATATCGATCGGCCCCGATGATCTGACGGACCCGCCAATGGACGTGTTATCGCAGTACGAGAGGGATGTCATACCCGAGGCGCGAAGGCGCTTGGGCCCACGCATGGACATCACCAAGCCCATCGTGGGCACGGTCTTCCCGAACATGTCGATCAACCGCTCCACATCGCGAGTGTTGCGGGTATGGCACCCAAGGGGTCCGGAGCAAATCGAGATATGGTCTTGGGCGTACGTGGAGAAGGATGCCCCGCCCGAGGTGAAAGAGGCATTGCGTCTGACGGCCATACGGGGGTTCAGCCCTGCTGGCACGTTTGAGCAAGACGACATGGACAACTGGCAGGAATGCACGCAGACGTGCCGGGGAGTCATGTCACGGAAGCTGCCTCTGAACATTCAGATGGGTCTGGGCCACGACGGGTTCAACGAAGAGCTGATGGCTTGGGCCAGCGACTATCGAAACAGCGAGAGCAACCACCGCGCCTTCTACCACCGATGGGCCGAGGTGATGTCCGAGGACGGCTGGGACAACCTCTAGCCATCACGACGGTCATCGGAAGGGTTGGCGAAGCTCCATGACCACCGATCCCAACATCGTGAGACGCGCCCCCAACGTAGCAGCGCTGGTTGGGGGCGCAGTGACTTCCCAACACGGGTTGTCAGACCGCGCCCGTGGTGTGATGCTGGGATTGGCCGTAGGCAACCTCCTTAGGGCTGCCGATGGAAGGCGACTCATACCGGTCGATTGAGCGACGCTACCCCCAAGGCGTCCTGGACATCGACCCCTTGGAAGCTCACCGCCCCATGGACGACGATCTAGCTCAAGCCGTGGACTTGGGTGAAGCCTTGCTCGACGGCGGCCTCTACGTCAACGAGTTCGCCGAGCGCTTGGTGGTCTGGGCACGCGAGAACGGTCGGGGCATGGGCATCCTGACCAGCCAAGCCATCCGCGAGCTAGGCGCGGGCCATGCTCCCCCGGAAGCGGCCCGCATCCTCTACGAGCGCAACCCGATCGCGCCCAACGGGGGCGTCATGCGTTGCGCACCCGTTGCTCTGGCCCGCTTGCATCAGCCGGAGTTGCTGGTCAGCGACAGCGCCTCCACCTGCGTCGTCACCCACTACGCGGTGACTTGCCAGTGGTCGTGCATCCTCGTGAACGCCGTCATCGCACTTCTGCTACGGGGCGTGGCGCCGGACCTGCCTGCTCTTATGGCGGCGGGTTCGGCGGATGGGGCGCCCGACTTGCTGTTTGTCGCCGAACGCGACAACATATCCACTCAGGTGCTGGCCAGCATCGCCGACGGAACCCCACTGACCTCCGATGCCTTCTGGCTGCGTCAGGAACAGCGGCACATCGGGCACACCGTCTTGGCCCTTCAGTGCGGGTTGTGGGCAGCCGTTACCGAGTTGGACTTCGAGACGGCGTTGCGGGGCATCATCGAGAGTGGGGGCGACACAGACACCAACGGCGCAGTGGCGGGAGCGGTGCTGGGGGCGCGTTACGGGGCGTCGGCCATCCCCCAGCGCTGGCTGGAGTGCATACCGGAGCGTCAGCGCATTGAGGGGCTGGCCGACGACCTGCTGGCGTTGGCAGGCTAGGCGGCTGCCTCGGCGGCCAGCATCTCCTCGGTGATCTCGGTGATCTTGTCCTTACTCAGATAGCCCGCCCAACTGCGGAACACTGCACCAGCTGACGTGATGAACACCGTGGTGGGCATGTTGCCCTTGATGTACTCTTTCACCGCATTCGCGTCTTCGGTGAACCCGGCGGGGTAAGTCACGCCGAGGTCGCCCAATAGCTTTTGGGCATCCTCAGGGTTCCCTAGGCCCGTGAACTGGCCGACGTCCACGCCGACGAAGCTGATTCGCTCCTCGAACTCGTCGTAGAACTCTTGGAAGTGGGGCATCTCCTCGCGGCAGGGCGGGCATAAGCCAGCCCAGAAGTTGACTATGGTCGGCTTGTCCAGCAAGTGCGAAACGTACACTGCGCTGCCCCCGAGCACCTCTTCTCCCTGATAGAGAGTGAAGCAGAAGTCGGTTTCCAACCCTCCGTCGCCAGCTGAGTCTGTCTCACCCGGAGGCGGGCATTCGGACATGGAAGTGGGGCCGCCGCCACACGCCAGCATCAAGGCAACTGTGAGAGCGGCTACCAACGCCACCAGTCCTTTCGCAATCGGGACCTTCCATCTGCTCAACATTTTCAACGCCTTCTTCATATCCATGTCTGACACCATGTTACCCGAGAATTGACCTTGGAATTTCTGCCTACCTCTAGTATACGGCACGACCAACCGCCTCATAACCGCAGCCTCGATGCGGCTTGCGCTAGCATTGGGAGGTCAATACACTCGGTGTAGTCCGCCAGAGCCGAGAGAGATGGGAGCCGAGTCATGTCAGGCAGTCCACTGGACCAGTCCCTCAACCCCCACGACTTCCTGGAACGCAGCGCCCTTGTGTATCCCGATAAGGTTGCCGTCTGCTACAACGAGCAACGCTACACCTACCGGCAGTTCCACCAGCGTGTGAACCAACTGGCAGGAGCCCTGAAGGCAGCAGGCATTCAGAAGGGCGACCGCGTAGCCTACCTGTCCCCCAACGTGCCCGCAATGCTGGAAGGGCACTTCGGGCCCATGCGCATGGGGGCGGTCTTGGTGACCATCAACATTCGTCTTTCTCCCGGAGAAGTCGCTTATATCCTCAACCACTCCGGGGCCAAGGCCCTCGTGTTCGACTCGGAGTTCGCCCCAGTAGTACGGGCCATCCGGGATGAGATACCCGATGTATCCACTTTGGTTCAGATCGCTGATGCCATCCCTAGGGCGGATGACATTCCAAGCAGGGAATACGAAGAGTTCCTAAGTTCCGCTCCTGAAGGCGACCATCACGTGGTCCCCGACTCGGAATCGGAAACGATCACCATCAACTACACATCGGGCACCACCGGTCTCCCCAAGGGGGTGCAGTATACCGGAAGGGGCGCCTACCTCAACGCTTTGGGCGAGGCTTTGGAGATGGACCTGCGCCCTGAGAGCGTGTACCTCTGGACTGTGCCCATGTTCCACTGCAACGGGTGGTGCTTCACATGGGCCGTCACCGCCATGGGAGGCACTCACGTATGCCTGCGTCGTGTTGACCCTGGGGAGATTTTCCGGCTGGTACGGGAACGGGGTGTGACCCACATGGGTGGGGCCCCCACGGTGCTGATCGCGATGTACTCTTCGCCCGCGGCCGAGGGTGAGCGTCTCAACGGGTTGTCCATCGTCGCAGCTGGCGCTCCTCCGGCACCTCCGGTTATACGCACCATGGAGGGCATGGGGGCCACTATTCACCACGTATACGGGCTCACCGAGACCTACGGCCCTCACACGATATGCACGTCGCAACCCCACTGGCAGGACCTCTCCATCGACGAACTGGCCGCGGCCAAGGCGCGGCAGGGGGTCCCCTATATTATCGCCAACACCAACCTCATCGTCGCCGACGATGAATGCAATGAGGTGCCTCGCGACGGCGAGACCGTGGGCGAGGTGATGATGCGGGGCAGCAACGTCATGGCGGGATACTACAGGGACCCCGATGCCACGGCCGAGGCTTTTCGCCACGGCTGGTTTCACTCCGGCGACATGGCGGTGTGGCACCCCGACGGCTACATCGAGGTGATGGACCGGGCCAAGGACGTGATTATCTCAGGGGGCGAGAACATCTCCAGCCAGCAGGTGGAGAAGGTGCTGATGGAGCACCCTGCGGTGTTGGAAGTCGCAGTAGTAGCCACTCCCGACTCCTATTGGGGCGAGTCGGTCAAGGCGTTCGTGACTCTTGCACCCGGTGAGAGCGCGGAAGAGAATGAGGTCATCGCCTTTTGTCGCGATCGCATGGCCCGCTTCAAATGCCCCAAGTCGGTAATATTCGGCGACCTGCCCAAGACGGCCACTGGCAAGATACAGAAGTACGTGCTACGCGAGCGCGAGTGGCAGGGCTACGAGAAGCGGGTCCACTAGGAGTCTGTTCGTACTAGACGCCTTCTTCAGCCCACTGTACTACGGCACTAGCAACTGCAATCGCGGTTTGATGATCCCGTTCTGTCACCCGTCTGACTGTTCCAGGATATCGTGTAACGACGGCGTATAACGTCAAAACTTCTGCCGCCCACACACTTTCTGGGATGGCGTGCCCAGCACCTTCCACCAATGAAAGCAATTGGGATACGTCATGGACGTAGGGGAATTCAATCCCAAGACCGATTAGTACGCCTTTGATGGCCTTTTCAGCTGCCTGCTGAGCCTCGAAGCATAAGTCTTCCAGTTCAACATCAGGAACGCGATTCCTGGCCAGCGCAAGGTTGCTCCTCGCCCGCCTGAGCCATTCCCTCGGGTCGTCAGGAGGAAAGCGTTCGGGAAGACTCATAGACTATCCGACCTTCGCGCAGCGCCGGTTTGATTACGAGAGCATGGCTATCCTTGTATCTCTCCACATCTTCAGGGGACACCACTATCGCATCGACGGCTGCCCCTGCTCCGCGTAAGTTCCCGTAGATCAGCGCCATTAGTTCAAGCTCATCCTTGCCTCCCTTGATGATGAGCAGGTCGACGTCGCTGTTACGACCCATTTCTCCCCGTGCGGCCGACCCGAACAGGATTATCTTCTCAGGGTCGGCCACCTCTACGATGCGCCGGATGATGTCTTCCAGGATGCCTTGTTCGAGCAATGTTCGTTTCCTGCATTTCAGCTTGGGGGCCGGAGCGATATGACTATAGCATTTCGCTACTTTCGCTGCGGAAATATCTTCCGCCCGTAGGCCTCAATGGTCTCGCCCACTCGCGCGGGATGTGGTGACATCAGAATGTGCCCCACCCCGTGACGCTCCAGCATGGCTATCTTGGCCAAACACTGGTCTGGCGTGCCCGCAATGCTGGTGCCATTCAGCACGCTCTCGGTGACGTAGGGGCGTTGCCAGTCTTCCAAGCTGACCACGTAGTTGCGGTAGGTGGTCAGGTGCTTGCGGCGCGGGTCCGTCGCCCCGCCTGTCTCGCCAAGGTAGGCGTGGCGTATGTCATGCCACTCCTGCTTGAGGGATTCCGGGGTTGCCATAGACATGGAGGCGATGCGGCTGAAGTTCATGGCTGGGGCCATGCTCTTGGGGCCGAGCTCGGTCTGTAGCTCTTCGAAGCTCAATTCCCGGTCGGTCACCAACACCGAGGGCGTGATGGTCACCTCAATATCGTCAGTGCGGCGGCCAACCTTTTTGGCCCCCACATCCAATAGCTCACGGCATGTGTCAATGACATCGGGCTGGGTGACACCACCCAGTATTACGGCATCGGCAACACGCCCCGCCATCTCCAAGCTGTTGGGGTTGGCAGCCGCAACGTAGAAGGGGATGTGATCCTGCAGGTTGATCCATGGCTGCTCTTGGCGGAGAAACTGAACGATTGTGGGTTCTCCTAGAAGATCCACCTCGGCCTCGTCGCCAGACAGGAGTTGGCGCAACTCGGTTATGTGGCGTTCCAGCTCGGCGAGGCGGGCACGGCGCATGCCCATGGCCAAGGTGGCGGTAAAGCCGACGCCGATGCCCAAGGCGACACGCCCCGGAGCCAGCGCATTCAGTCCAGCCAGAGACGAGGCGGTCACAGGCGAGGAGCGGGTCAGCGGGTTGGTAACGCCGATGCCGAGGGTGATACGCTCTGTCTTGGCGGCCGTAGCTCCCATGGACACCCATGGGTCGCCGAAGAGGGCGGGCGAGTCGACGAAGAACGCCGTGTCATAGCCCTGCTCTTCCGCCTGCAACACCAGACCGGGCGAATCAGAGCCTGGGGTCAGCAGTATGCCGAATTTCATTCATCCTCCGGCTAGGGCGTCGAATATGTAACTAGGAGGCCAGCATCCGGGGAAGGCGTTGGCGGAGGATAGCCTCGGCCTCGGCCACAATGTTCTGCACTATGGCGCTGACCGGTTGGATGTCGTTGATGAGGCCCGCGGTCTGTCCGGTGTACATCACCGAGTTGTCGGCGTCTCCGGCTTGGTGGGCTTCCTGCACCAGTGCGGCCACTTCGGCGCGACGGTAGCGGAGTTCGCCTTCGCGCCCCATCCAATCCTCGATCAGTCGATTCCGCTTGGTGCGGGCGTAGGCTCCAGGCCACACACGACCGCTGATGAGGTCGGGTATTTCTGTGAGCGCCGTGTCGTGGCCATCGCTATCGAGAATAGCCTGCTTCTTGTCGGCTGAGAGGGGAGATTCGGGAGAGGCAAGGAAGCGGGTGCCTAGCAGTACCCCTTCCGCCCCCAAGGCAAGAGCGGCAGCCAGACCTGCACCGTCGGCCACGCCTCCGGCAGCGACCACCGGCACAGGGGCAACGGCATTTACCACCATGCGCACCAATGGCATGGTACCCATGACACCTACGTGTCCTCCGCCTTCCGTGCCTTGGGCCACTATAACGTCGGCCCCTGCTTCCACCGCCCGCTCCGCTTCAGCAACGGTAGAGGCCATGTGAGACACCTTGGCCCCAGCTTCGTGAGCACGGCTGAATAGGGCGGTCAGGTCGGCCTGCGGGAACCCCCACGCAGTGGAGAAGACAGACGGGGAGGCAGCTAGGACCGCGGATACAGCCTCTTCGTTGGCCATGAACAGCAACAGGTTCATACCGAAGGGACGCTCGCTCAGGGCGCGTATCTCTTCGGCGTTGCGGGCGACGGCTTGGGGCGACATCCCGGCGCAGCCCAGAATGCCCAAGCCGCCCGCATTCGACACACCTGCCACCATTTCGGGGGTGGTATGGGTGGACATTCCACCCAGCAGCACGGGGTGCTCCACCCCCAACAGATCGCTCACACGGGTCTTAAGCACAAGCCACCTCCAGGGGCGATATTGGCCTACCTATCGAGACTACCTCTCATCGATGCCGAACTGCCCCCCGGACGTGGCTGCCCTTAGCCGACAACCCTAGCTGGCAGATGCCGCGAGCACCGAGATGGAGTCGATGACGTCGCCCGGCAAGGAATGGTCGTGCCATGTTGCGCCACCGTCGTCGGTCCCGAACACCTGCCCTCGCCGGGTGCAGAAGTACACTTGGTTCGAGTCCTGAGTATTGACCGAGAGGCCGAAGGTGGTGCTGTCTACGGACTGGCCGTGATCGAACCGCTCCCAAGTGTCGCCCAAGTCACTGCTGCGGAGGATTCCGCCCTTGTCGCCGCGGAAGTCACTCCCGACGCAGGCATAGACGGTCTGAGCTTGGTTGGGGTCTATCTGCACGCCACGCGAGTAGAAGATGGGCGAGAAGCGCTGCAGGGTAAGGTTCTCCCAATGGTCGCCCCGGTCGGTGCTGCGCCACACACCCTCGCGGTTGGATATGAAGACCCGTCCGGAAGAGGAAGCCACACCATGGAGGTCGAGAAGGTTCTCCTGCGGGGCCAAGTCGCGGTTGGTGATAGTCCATGAAGCTCCAGCATCGAGGCTATGAGCAGCCCCGCCTATCTCCATCGCAGCGTAAATCTCGGAAGGGTTGTCCGCGGTGGTAGAGAGCCCCAAGATGCGGGGGGCGAAGCCGATATCGCAAATATCAGGACTGTTGATGGTGGATATGTGCTGCCAACTGTCGCCACCATTCTCGCTGCGATACACCTCGTTGTAGATGGTGCCGGCGTACATCACGCTGGAGTTCGTGGGGTGGAACAGGAACGACCAGACCACCCGCTCCTGCGGAAAGTCCATTCGCTCCCACCGCTCGCCGTGGTCATCGCTGCGATACACGCCGTCCTGGGTGCCAGCATATATCCGGCTGCCATTGTTGGGGTGGGCCTTCAAGGCTCGCACTTGGGGTTCTTCAGGCAGGCCGTTGGTGAGTTCCTGATAGGTTGCTTCACCAGGCACGCTCCGAAGAAGCCCAGAGGACTCAGTACCCACAAAGATGATTGGCTTATGGTTACTCGCTGCCATCACTACCCCCTCATTCTGCTTGTGTGATCCCAAGTATGCCCAATGCGACCTCAAACTAGCCGCACGGCGGCAGTATATGCGGGCTACGCATACGGGTCAACAACACAGGCATATTAACAGGCGCACAGCCTGCGCGGCGCGTTCCGCCATCCTGCTCTAGTGCGTTTGTAGGGAAGGTGGGAAGGGAATGACCGGAAGGAAGATTCTAGGCTCCGGGGTTCTTGCGTGGGCGTCCGCCGCGCCTCTTGGGGGGATCTTCCCAGAAATAGATGTCGTTGCCAACGCGCTTTATCTGAATGCTCTTGCCCGACGTACGTACGGCGGCGCCCAAACGGCGTCGGATGGTGGCCACGGTCTCACCCGTGGACGGCGTAATCTTACCGGCTTCGTCGCGGCCCAAGCGCTCGATGTAAGTGACATATTCCCGGATAACCTGCGACCGCTTTCCGGTGGACGAGGTCATCATAGCCTCATGCCGAGGAAGCACTTCAAATTCTGGCATCACCAAGCTCCCTTTCGTGTAACGTCTCTTTCATTATATCAGCAAACCGCGCGGTATCGAGATGACTTTAACCGGGTCGAACCATGTGTCATCTACCTGAGCCTCAACCTGCGGACCGACCTTGTTCCATCTGTGTTGGCCATGACGGTATCACAACGAGAGCAGTGAACCCTGATTGGCGAACATGTGCGAGTCTGTACTGAAAGAAACAACCAGCCAGTGTCGAAGTCTGCCCTGACCTGGGCATGCCGGCCACAACAGCATATCCATTCAGAAGGTACGATTATTCACGGTTTGCCCGACACCAGCGGCATCTCGTCTCAGTTATCGGACTTGGAAGCAAGGGGGTTGAGACGCTGCACGAATGCGGGACAATCGTCACGGTTCCGAGGCTGTAGCTTTGCGCACTCGTACTTCGACCGCGAGTTCTGAATCGCCCCCACCTATGAAGATGCCTCGGATGGGTGCAACGTCTTGATAGTCGCGGCCGATTCCGACGCGGATGTGCCTCTCGTCGGCTAGGCAACGGTTGGTAGGGTCGAAGCCTACCCAGCCCAAGCTAGGCAGCAGGCACTCAACCCAAGCATGGGATGCGGCTTTCGGTGCCGCGTCGTAGTCTTGCCACTTCACGTATAGGTAGCCGGAGACGTAGCGTGCGGGTATGCCCCAGCCACGGGCCACGGTGATCATCACATGGGCATAGTCCTGGCACACGCCCTGTCTCCACTCCAGAATGTGCTCAATGGGAGAGATTGCCGACGTTGTACCGGGAACGTACTGGAAGTTGTGGTGGAGGGCCTCGGAGAGACGTCGCAACGTCTGTAACGGCCCATCTTTCGGCTTGATGCCCGCCTCATCGACAAAACTCGCGAGCGCGTCCGAGGGACGAGCAAAGGTGCTAGGCTTCAGGAATTCCCAGTGTTTGAAGGAGCCTTGCCACGAGCGAATTTCATCCCATGCCTCGATTCCCACTGAGTCGGGCAGAGGATCTGCGTAGCTCCGTGCAACCGTGGACATCGAGGTGATCTCCAGCATGTCGAACTGGGTCTGGATGTTGAGGACGTGCTTGGTGTTGCCAAAAACGTCCGACTCCAATGTAGGCGACGCCGCGGGGACGGTGCTCAGATTGAAGTCAATGACCTGCTGGCACTCGTCGTGGCGTGGTTTGAGGCAAAGGGATAGTGAGCAACTTCGCACCGGGAGAGAATAACGATAACGGGAGATGTGCTCGACAACATAGAGTGCCGTGGAGGCCATGGGACTACCGTGGTGACGCGTCTTCGATGGGGTAGTCGAAGTAGGCTTGAATTACCAGACGATGTAACTCTCGGCCATCGTCCTGTACTCGCTGCAGCAATTCGCGCCGGTCTTCGGTGTCGGGCCAATCGTAGTGGACGCGCGCGGCCATTCGTCCAGCCAACCGGCGGGCCGCCCCGCTGGCCCTTGGGTTAGGACCACTAGCAATCGACTCAAGATTGGATACCGTCCTGTCCAGTGAGCGGCAGAGGGAATTAGGCAACAGAGGGTCGGTGGCCAGCAGATCGAATACATGGTCTGGGACTACTTCCACGCTGAAGCTGTGATTGTACGCTTCCACCGCATGGTAGACGCGAAGCAGGCTGGTCCAGTCAGACTCGAAATGGTCTTCGGTGAGGGCTATGGAGTCCAATTGCGCTAAGAAGAGGGCGGTGGACATCTGGCTCCACTCAATAAAGCGGCCAAGCTGCATGAATCGCCAGCCCTCATCGCGGTACATGGTAGCGGCTGCGACACCAGCGAACCGGTCCATCTCGGCGGCAGTGTCGGCATAGAAGCTCTCAGGTGATGTCAGCCAGATGTCCTGGATTGTGAGCTTCTGGATTCGCAGATAGCTGAGGTTGAGACTGGTCCACAGCTCGCCACTGATGCAGTGACGCATCTGCCGCGCGCTCTCCCGACCCATGTAGAAGCAGCTCCAGACTGAATCCGGATTGGAGCGTTCGAAGGTCAGGTCGTCGGCCAAGGTGTACGAGTCAGCCAAGGTGAAGTCGTCGCTGACGGACTGCTCCAGACTGCCCCCAGGTGGCGTGCGGTTCAGGCCGCCGTAGATGCGCATCCAGCCAAAATGGATGTCGCGTATGGGCCGGTCCACCAAAGCTTCGCTCTGCAACCGCAATAGGCGGCATAGGAACTCGGCCCGCTCCAGATAACGGCCCATCCAATAAAGCCCTTGCGCACTACGAGAGAGCATCTACGTTAGTCCTCCAGCACCCAAAGGTCTTTGCCGCCCCCACCTTGGCTGGAATTGACCACCAAGCTGCCCCGACGAAGAGCCACGCGACAGAATGCTCCGGGCACCATGCGCGTCTCGCGTCCGTGCAGCACGAAGGGACGCAGGTCCACATGGCGCGGCTCGAAGTTGCCGTCGATCAAGCACGGGGAGCGGGAGAGGGCCAGCACCGGCTGTGAGATGAAATCGGAGGGGTCGGCCCGCAGCTCGAGGGCGTAGTCTTCACGCTCCTGCTTCGTGGCGTGGGGGCCAATCAGCATACCATAGCCGCCGGAGCCTCCTACACGCTTCACCACTAGGTTAGCCAAGTTATCCAGGGTGTATTCCAAATCTTGGGGACGCCGGCAGAGATAGGTCTCCACGCTGGCTAGGATGGGCTCCTCGGACATGTAGTAGCGGACCATATCGCCCACGTAGGCGTATACGCTCTTGTCGTCGGCCACTCCGGTACCTGGTGCATTCACCAGAGCTACGTTACCCAGCTTGTAGGCATGGAGCAGCCCCGGGACGCCCAGAAGAGAGTCGGGGCGAAAGACCAGCGGGTCGAGAAAGTCGTCATCCACGCGTCGGTACACCACGTCCACACGACGCAGACCTGTAGTGGTTCGCATGTAAACGAACCCTTCGTCGACCAACAGATCACGACCTTCCACTAATTCTGCCCCGAGCTCGCGGGCTAGGAACATGTGCTCATAAAAGGCCGAGTTGTAGACGCCGGGTGTCAGCAGGGCGATGCACGGTTCAGAACGGCCACCCGGCGCCATCTCCTGAAGGGTAGTTAGCAGCACGCGCCCGTAGTGCTCCACCTCCTGTACTTGAGAGCTCCGGTAGAGGCGGCGCAAATTGGCCTTTACCGACTTTCGGTTGGCAATCATGTAGGACACTCCCGAAGGGACGCGCAGATTGTCCTCCAACACCTTGAAGCCATCGTTGGTGCGTACCAAGTCGGTACCACAGATGGAGACCCATGTGCCGTGAGGGGCGGAGAAGCCTCGCATCTCCATGCGGTACTGAGGGCACTCGCGTACCACATCTACGGGAATGACTCCGTCCTCGATAATGCGGGCCTCGTTGTATACGTCCTGAAGGAAGAGGTTCAACGCCTTGAGACGCTGGGTCAAGCCCCTCTCCAGGAAGCGCCACTCGGATGCGGAGATTATCCGTGGCAGGCAGTCCACAGGGATAATTCGCTCCTCACCCTCCTCGTCACCGTAGACGGTGAAAGAGATGCCCTCGTTGGAGAAAGAGCGGGTGACTCTTTCCTGGATGTTAGTGAGTTCAGCGGCCGACAACTCAGACAGGGTCTCATGGAGACGCAGGCACTGCTCCCGAGGAGCACCGTCGGCATGGAACATCTCATCATAGATGTCCGGATCTAACTTATAACCGTGAAAGTCCATCGCAGTCCATTTACGCCTCTACGCCTGTGGTCTCCGCTTCTTCCTCAGCAAGCTCGTCATGGTCATTCGATCTATGCTGGTCTTGAGTACTCTCGTGCACCTGCTCTTGGTCTATGGCAGGTGGCGGTGCCAGTGGCAACGATATACTCATCAGGGTGAACTCGCCCGGCTCCGATTGGACGTCAATGGAGCCGCCGTGTTTTCGGATAATATCGGCGCACATCGCCAAGCCCAATCCGGTTCCCTTGTCCGTAGGCTTGGTGGTGTAGAAGGGGAGGAATATCTTCTCGATGACCTCAGGCGGCATCCCAGTGCCGTTGTCCCTGATGCCGATTTCGGCATGGTCTTCATACCGTTTGGTCGTCAATAGCAGGGTCGGCATGTATGCGCCATTGCCGGAGGCAGCTAGCGTGCGCCTCTTCTCGTCTGTCGCGTAGCAAGCGTTGCTCACCATGTTGAGGAAGACTCGCCCTATCTCTTGGGGGATCACTTCGATGTCTCCCATGTCGGGGTCAAGCTCTGGCACCATGTCCAACTGGAAGTCGGCATCGGTGGCCCGAGCGCTATGGTATGCCAAGCGCGCATGTTCATCGAGTAGGTTGTTGATGTTCGACAACTGGCTCAGTCCCGAATCACGCCCCAACTGGAGCATGTCTTGGACGATGCGGTTGGCACGCTCTCCGTGATTGCGTATCCGCCCCAGATTGTCCCTCAGGTCGCCAAATATGTCATCCACAAGCCCGCTTTGCTCGTCGCTCAGCCCCACTCTCTGCTCTTTGAGGATTTCCTCCAGTTCCTTGATAAGCTCTTGGGAGACCTCGGAGAAGTTGTTGACGAAGTTCAGCGGGTTCCTTATCTCGTGGGCCACACCTGCCGTCAACTGACCCAGAGCAGCCAGCTTCTCACGCATTACAATCTGGTCTTGGGCCCTCTGAAGGTCCTCCAAGACAACCTCAAGCTCCTCGTTCTTGCCCCGCAACTCATCCGCCAGCTGCTCCACTAGGTTGAGGCGCTGCACTTCGAGGGCATGTCTGCGGAATACCTCCAAGGCAGCCGCCATCTCGGCTACTTCGTCCCTGCCCTCCACCTCCACCGTGCCTTCCAGATCGCCCTCTGCCATATGCCGCATTCGCTCGGAGAGGAACTTGAGACGGCTCACCAGCATGCGACCGACGAACAGCCACGCGATGAGAGCGCCACTGGCGACACTTATGCCGGTGATGACCATCAGGAGGGTCCGTCCTGCAAGTATAGCTTGGCTGGAAGCCTCGGTTGCGCTTTGGGCGCTCAAACGGGCCACGCTGACTTGATCGTTGACGTCGCCCAACATGGCAATCGCGATTTCACGGTTGCTGGCTAGCAGCTCTCGCTGGGTCTGTGCTAATGCGAGTCTACCTGCCAGCAAGTCAAAACCGTTATTCTCGCCGATCCCCAGTTCGAACAGACGATCGAATATGGGGGACACCTCGTCTTGCAGAGGAGACCCTTCTAAAGCCAACAGGTTACGGTCTATACGGCCCTTAGCCGCCTCGAACCGCTCTCGCAGGGGCTCTATCAACGATGCCTCGGAGACCGTGAAGGCATTGGCCAAGAGCTCCATCGCGATGTTGGCATCCACCTGCAACTGGGCCAAATTACGGTAGTAGCCGATCTCACTCTCGGAAAGGTGCACGGAGGTCTTCGCAGGTGGTTCGCCGAGTTCACGGTAACCCTTCATCAGATAGAACAGCTGGTCGTCGATGGCTTGGACCAGGATTTTATCCAGCCCGTCTTCCCCATCTGCCGAGCCGGTGCGCACCGCCGCTAATTCTTTCTTAAGGCCCTCGGCCTCTTCATCAAGCCTGAAAGTCTCCGAAGTGGTCAACTCGATCTTCTGAATGTTGTGGTTCAACGTATCGGCATGTGCTCGAATCTTGCTGAAGCTCTCTTCCCCGACTCCGGCCTGCTGCAACAGAGTCAGCTGGTCCTCGAAGGCCACATGGGACTCACGAATGTTCCGGACGACCTCATCGAACTCTTCGGGTGTAGATGCCGCCGTGAGACGCGGGGCCGCCGCCACTAGGACTCCGCCATATTGGGCAACGCCAAAGGAAGCTGCCATCTCGGGTATGCTGTTTTCGTTCACACGGCTCTGAGCGTCCCCCACTCGGTTGAATGAGAGCCACCCCACAACGCTGGCACATACCGTGAGGGATATCGCACCCCAAATGGCTAGGTGGAGCTGTGTGGAGATGCTTGTGTGACTATCCCACAGCTGCTTCAGGCGCTCCTTCATCGCACTATGTCTCGCAAGGTGTCAATGGCGCGGTACTCCCCGTCGCGCCCTATCACCGTCAGAAATACTGCGTCGGACCCCTGATTGTCATTTTCGTCCTCATAGATGAGGTCAAACCCATCAAGCTCGTCGCTGGTGGCGCGAAGGCCCGAAAGGAAACAGGGTCGGTCCAAGTCCCTCCCGCATCTCTCCAGCCCCGCAATGGCTAAGCGGCCAGCCAGATAGCCTTCTAAAGATACGAAGCCGGGAACGGCTTCTAGATCGTAATCCTTGAGAGCGTGCACATAGGAATGAACTATCTGCGGTGAGTCTTCGGTTGGAACTGGGAACGGTACGACCTGGGTGACGAACACCCCCTTGCCCTCAGGGCCCAACTCGTTGGCGAGCGCATTGCTGCCGACGAAGGAGATGGTCATGAACACGGGGTTCATTCCCAGTGCCTAGCCCATTTGATCAATTCCGCCACCTGTTGGTACGCGCCCACTACGATCACCGCTTGGGGCGCCCCTCCACTCAGGTCCAGCAAGCCCGTCTTGACCGCTAGGGTGTTTCGGGTATACACGCCCACGGAGGCGGGTTCCATCCCAATATCGTCCAAGGCGGCCAGAACACCATTGTAACCGGCGCGTCCATAGGAGTCGTCCTGGTACATGATGCCGATGCGCTGTATCCCAAGGTCTTCCGTGAGCCGGGTGACCATTTCCTTGGTCTCTTGGTTGTAGGAGGAACGCAGGTTGATAACGGAGTGTAAGTCATCATCCCGCAGCAGACTCGCGCCGGTGAAGGGGGCAATGTAGGGAACGCCCCTAGATTCGGCCACCGGCACCGCCGAGCGAGAGGTGGGCGTGCCCACTGCGCCGATAAGCGCGAAAACGACATCTTCTTCAATCAGGCTGGTGGTGTTGGCGATAGCCTCTTCCGGCTCATAGACATCGTCCCGCCAAACCAACTCCAGGCTCCTGCCGTGCACTCCGCCAGCTTCGTTGGCCTCCTTGAAGGCAGCCAGAATGCCCGTCCTCATACCGATACCCAGTTCTTGAGCACGGCCGCTGAAGGCGGCGGACTGGCCAAAGAACACTTGATCAGCGGTAATTCCCATCTCCTCGGGCGGGATGACGCTGGTTACGGTGGGGGAAGGCGTCTCTATCAGGGAGGGGTCAATGGGTGTAACGGGGCCGGATATGTCCGTGCGTCCCAGAACAAACCAAGTAATCAGGCTCACAGCGAAAGTCAGTGCGACTCCACCTATGATGCCGAACACGAATATTATGTCCGTGGGTATCCGGGGAAGTCCTCTCACTCGACCCTACGCTTGATCAATATCAGGTGGTTCTTCCCCTCCTCCCGTCTGTACTCCAGTTCATCCATCATCGTCCGCACTAAGTGAATGCCAAGCCCCCCGATGCCCCTGTCGCCCAAGCCGCCAGTCGTATCCGGCAGCGGGGCGTCAGTCAATGGATCGAAGGGCTTGCCGTCGTCAGTAATCTCGATGGTCAGAGCATCCGTCTCCGACACCAGCCTGATGTCAACCTCATGCAAGCCTTGCTCGTGGCCATACTTCAAGACGTTCAGCCACAGCTCTTCCAGCGCCAAGTTTACCTGGAAGGTAAGGGCAGGGGGCCAATCTTCCCCTTTCCCAAAGTCCTCCACTACAGCGGCGAGGCGCTCCATCTCTTCGATTTTGGTCTCGACCCTGAGATCCAGCGTAGCGCTCAAAGGCTTATCTCACTTGCAACACAGGGTTAGGCATGCGATGTCGTCGGACTGGGGGGTGTTTCCGGCGAAGTCGTTTATCGCTTCGAACACTGCCTTCGTGGCCTGCTCCGGGTCGGTGGGAGGATTTGCACCAAAGAACTTGTACAATGGCTCCAAGCCGAACTCTTCATAATCGCTATTCATGGCCTCAGTGACACCGTCGGTGTACAGAAGGACGGTGTCGCCTTGGGATAGGGTCACGGTGTTTTCTTCATATCCAAGGTCGGGGAACAGCCCCAACGCAATTCCCCCGGTCAACGGAAGCAACGTGCAACTGCCATCCTTATGGATGACCACAGGGCTGTTGTGGCCCCCGTTGGCGTAAGTGAACTCCCTCGTCTGGGGGTCGAACACCGCGTAGAGGACGGTAACGAACATGCCCCCTTCGTTGTCTTCCTGAAGGAGGTCGTTGACCTCCTTCAGGACCGCGCCGGGCTTGTCGTGGCCAATGGCTGATCCCTTCAGCAGGGTGCGGCTGGACATCATGAAGAGGGCGGCTGGAACACCTTTGTCCGACACGTCCGCAACGGCAAGACCCATCTGGCCATCGTTCAGGTGCACCACATCAAAGAAGTCGCCGCCCACGTTCCGGGCCGCCTGCATCTTCCCGTACACCTTGTAACTAGGGTCGTCCGGGAACCGCGTCGGGAGGATGGACTGCTGCATGCTTCGGGCTACGTCCAGTTCATTCTGCAGTGCCACCAGTTTGTCGCGGGACGTCAGGGCTTCACGCCACTCGACCATATTGCGCAAAGTCCGTTCAATAGTGACATGCAGGTCCTCGAAGTCGATGGGCTTGGTAACAAAGTCAAAAGCGCCCCGATTCATAGCGGTGCGTATGTTCTTCATGTCTCCATACGCCGAGATTATGACCGCTCGGACATTTGGGTCTACTTTGGGTATCTGTTCCAGCAGTGTCAGCCCATCCATTTGGGGCATGTTGATATCGGAGAGGACCATGTCGATGTCATCTTCCTGCTGGAGCACCTCCAAGGCCTCAACGCCATTGTGGGCGAACACGAACTTGTAGCGCCCGGCCCGGATGCTGCGTCGCATGCGCTGGAGCATAAGCGGTTCCAAGTCTGGTTCGTCATCGACAACCAGTATTTTGTAGCTCTCTTGACCGTCCGTCATCCCATACCATCCAACCTCGGCTTTGCCGTCCCCCAGTTACGTAAGGGTCCGGCTGGACCGGAACGGCTGGAAACCATGAGTCAGCCGTCCCGTACCCTCGAACAAGCTAGTCGTCAAACGAGGCCAATGCCTCAACCTGGCTGGCGTGTATGGAGATGATTTTGTCGAAACCGCTGATCTCGAAGACCTCGCGTATCGGGCTGGACAGCGAGCAGACAGCGAACTTTGCGTTCTGGCTGCGCAGGTTCTTAGCCGTCAACAGAATTACCCGGAGGCCGGCACTACTGATGTAGGACAATTCCTCCATGTCTAGGATGACTGCGCGCTCATTGGGGTCTATGGCTGCCTCAAGAGCGGCCTGGAACTCCCTAGCGTTGGCGCCATCCACCCGCCCATCCGTCTTGGCGATTAAGGTATCCCCTTGTCGCTCTGTACTAACGGCCATTAACCCCTTCTCCTTGAAGTATTCCGACTATAATGCCGGGCTGCCAGGGCCTTAGGCCTCCCTCGAAGGCCGCCTACAGTTCCCCGACGGTTGTGAGACCGATACCAGTAGAATCTACTTCCTGAGGAGCCTCACACGCGACAACCCGTTGTACCCGTGTGAAGCCACAAGCTCAAACAAACAATCTGACAAGTTGAAAGCGCCCTCATCCCTGTCGCACCGGGCGCACTATAGCTGTGGCTCCCATTACATCACAGAACGTGCATTTGCGCTATACACTCGCAGCCCTGAATCCCAGTCTTATGTTAGGTGTTAACCCTCTCAGCAGACACAGGAACACCCCATGCCCGCAGAGCGCCTACCACCCTCGCATAATCCGCACTCCAGACTCCTATATCACTCGCCGTTACCCCGCTTCCAAGCCTGTTGGCACATTGCCGGACGCTCAGCAGGATAGACGGCTGGGCTTGACCAAGACTACTCTAGTGACGGCACGATCCTTGGCAACGCATATACCCCGGAGGGGCAGTGATGACTAGCTACGACACCATAGTACTCGGAGTCGGAGGCATGGGCAGCGCAGCCGTCTACCACCTCTCGCGGCGGGGTCAAAAGGTCTTGGGAATCGATAGTCACGACATCCCCAATACCATGGGCTCCTCCCACGGCGTCACCCGCATCATCCGGCTGGCGTACTGTGAAGACCCGTCCTATGTTCCGCTACTACGAAGGGCCTACGAACTCTGGCATGAACTGGAGAAGACAGCCCACGAGCAACTGCTCATCACCACCGGGTCCCTCGACATCGGCGCGGAGGACAGTATGGTATTCCAAGGATCACTGGAGTCGTGCGAGCTCCACGGGCTGCCCTACGAGGCATTATCCGGGCGCGAGGTCAACCGCCGTTTCCCAGGCTACCAACTGCCGGAAGACCTGCACGCGGTGCACCAGCCCGACGGCGGGTTCGTCCTCCCGGAGCGCTGCATCGTGACGCATGTCGAAGCAGCCATGAACGCGGGGTCTGAGGTGCACGGGCGCGAAAAAGTGGTAGCTTGGGAGCCGGATGGCGCAGGGGTGAGGGTCAAGACCGACCGCGATACCTACACGACTGAGCGGCTGGTAGTCAGCGCGGGAGCATGGGCCAGTAGCTTGGTCCCGTCCCTAGCTCAAGTTGTGTCGCCGGAGCGACAGGTGATGGGCTGGTTCCACCCCACCAACGCTGACCTGTTTCAACCCGCATCCTTTCCAGTATTCAACCTGATGGCGGAAGAAGGCCGCTACTACGGATTCCCCATATACGGAGTGCCGGGCCTCAAGGTTGGGCGCTATCACCACCTTGAGGAGACAGTGCATCCCGACACCATGGACCGGGAGCCTAACGCCTTGGACGAGGAGACTCTGCGAGTGCTGGTACGTCGCTACTTCCCGCTGGCCAACGGCCCGACCATGGCCCTGAAGACTTGCATCTTCACCAATACTTCCGACGAGCATTTCGTCATCGACCTGCACCCCGAAGCCCCGCAGGTGGTGCTGGCCACTGGGTTTTCGGGACACGGCTTCAAGTTCTGCAGTGTGATGGGCGAGGTCTTAGCCGATCTGGCCCAGGACGGCAAGAGCCGCCATGACATATCCCTCTTCCGCTTGGACCGCTTCCAAGACGGAGCAACGGTCTAACAGCTTCGACAGGCCAAGCTTTGGTGCTACACTAATAGCCCTTTGTGACTCAGCTAGGTAAGGGGGATTGGTGGCATCTACAGAAGCGATTCGCTGCGAGAATCTGACGAAGCGGTTCGGCGGATTTACCGCCGTCGACAACCTTAGCCTGAGTGTTGAAGAGGGCGCGTCCTTCGGCTTCCTCGGCCCCAACGGCGCAGGCAAGACCACCACCCTGAGACCGGCCTGGCGAACCCATCCGAAGGACGGATGTGGGTCGGAGGTCAGGGCGTATCCGGGCAGTCGATGGACCTGCGCTCCCAAGTAGGTTACCTACCCGAATCCCCTGCGTTTTACGGCTGGATGACCGGCCGCGAGTTTCTCGAGCTCATCGCCGACCTCTATGGAATGCGCCGCCAAGAGGCGCGGGCCAGGGCCGCCGAGTTGCTAAAAGAAGTGGACTTGGTGGAGGCTGGCGACCGCAAGGTGCGAGGCTATTCCCGCGGGATGCAGCAGCGGCTCGGCTTGGCTCAGGCCTTGGTGCACCACCCCAGGGTGCTGTTCCTGGACGAGCCGCATCGGCCCTGGATCCCATCGGGCGGCGCGACATGCTGGAGACCATCAACACGATGCGAGGACGCACCACGGTGTTCATCTCCAGCCACATTCTGGCCGACGTAGAGCGCATCTGTGACCGCGTGGCCATTGTCAATCGAGGCAAGCTGGTAGCCTCCGGCTCTATAGCCGACTTGCGACGGCAACTGGGGCGGTCCCTGTTCCTGGTGCAGGTGGAGGGGGACCCCGCAGGCTTGGTTGCCCAATTATCCCGTGCACCGTGGGTGGCATCAGTCGAGTCGGCCGAGGCGGAGCACTTGCACGCACTGCGAGTAGAGGCCAGCGACTTGGCCGCGGCCAAAGGCGAGTTGCCGCGCTTGGTCTACGAGAGCGGCCTGACCATGCTGAAGTATGAGCTGACGTCCGCCAGCTTGGAGGACGTTTTTATGGAGCTGGTGGGGCCCGGAGGCACCAACTGATGAAGGGATTCTTCGCCCTAGCTCGAAAAGAGATGCTGGAGCAGCGCCGAACTTGGAGGTTCTTGGGCACGGCAGGCGTTCTCGTCGCCGTTGCCCTTCTGTTTGTGCTCATCCCTCTGTTCATTTCCAAGGGAACCGGGGACGCTCTCACCTCCGATGACGCCCGCGACCTGCTGGAGTCCTATGGCGTCAGCATGGTCATCTTGGGCGCTCTCGTAGGCATCGTCATTGCCATGGGCCTTCTGGCCAACGAGAGGAGCAGCGGCACCGCGGGGATGATCTTGAGCAAACCGGTGACTCGCGCCGCCTTCGTCGCGGTCAAGCAGGTTAGCATGATGGTAACCCTTCTGGCCGTTTTGTTCCTTGCGGCCATGGTTGCCTACCTGCTGACCGTCAGCTTCTTTGGCGACACCGAGTTCGTAGATTACATCCTTTACATGGCAGGCGTCGGGGCGTGGGTGGTATTCACGGGCTCAATTGCCTTCTTTTGGAGTGCTGTGTTCAGGCGACAACTCGTGGCCGCAGGCATGGCCTTCTTCATCTTTATAGCCCAACCTCTACTGACCCAGATTCCCAAAACAGATGGATACTGGCCCATAAACGTGCCCGAATGGGCCGGCAGAGTTCTAAGCAACAATGTTTCTCCGGACAACCCAGGCTCGTGGATCGGTCTCGCCATAACCTTGGGAGGCATAGCAGTACTGGGCGTCGGCGCTTGGGCCGTCTTCCGCAGGCAAGAGCTTTAGGCTGGAAGTGCAAATCTCCGGGTGCCTCGACATTGACGCGCAACGCCTAGAATAGTGAACTTGAAGGGTTTCTGATAGGCTGAGCGCAAGTGAGTAGGCGACGCTGGGTGGCGCTATGGCGACGGCGGACCAACCCGTAACTCAGCGGGATCTCGACGACTTCAAGGCTGAGGTCCGGCAGCAACTCCGCATCCTTCGGGGTGACATGCAAACCAACACCCGTGGGATTGTGGGCCTCGGCGTAGCCATACTGGTAGCTCTTGTAGGCGCTCTGGCTACAATGACCGCGGCAATCATCCTAGGGTGAAGTCAAGAAGGTGGCCTCTCTACATCTCCAGCGAGTCGAGGAACTCCGTGATTACGCTGGCCAACTCCCGCGGCTGCTGGTAGCCGATGTCGTGACTAGTGTCGGAAATCCAACGCACCTGAGCGCTCGGGATGACCCTAGAAGCCATCTCCACCTGCTCGCGTCGCATGATTGCAAACTCGGTGTTGGCCCGTTCGGGGCGAGGCTCGGCGGGCACAATCAGCGTCGGCCGCCGGATCTGTGGCAGCACCTTCGAGGCTGGCTCATCCCACATCTGACGTGTGACTTGGGCGTGGTTCTGCGGGCGCAGGATGTCCTGTATCTGGCCCTCATCGTCTTCATAGACCATCGAAAGGACTATGCCCTCGAGTTGGTTGTTCCAGCAGTCCGCAAGCTGCACACGAAGCCGGTCGAGGAACTGCTCTTTGTTGCCCGACACATCCCGTGGCCGCACGCGGTCGCGGAAGCTCTCCCATGTTGCGCCCCCACGCATTCGACCGTCCTGAAAACCACCGTCGATGAGCACCACGCCCCGGACACGGTCAGGATGTCGGACGGCGAGGTTGCTGGCGACATGGCCTCCCCACGAATGGCCGAAGACCGAGGCCTTCGCTATACCCAAGTGGTCCATGAGACGCGTTATGTCGCCTGCGAGCGTACCCCAATCGTAGCCACTGCTGGCTTGGGTGGTCTTGCCGTGGCCCCGCTGGTCGGGGGCGACGACACGAAACCGGTCGCGTAGGTAGGGCGCGACTAGATCATACCAGTGGGCCGATGAAGCCAAGCCGTGGAGGGCCATGACCGGCGGGCCATCGCCACCCCAGTCCTGATAGCGCATGGTAAGGTCGCCGACCTCGGCCCAACTGTCTTGGGGCACGGGCAAACTGGTCATGCTTGTCCTCCATGTTCAGCAGGGATTGGGGCTCTAGACTATACGTCGGGGGGCAGGGTCTCACCTGGCTGGAACACACTCCAGCCGTCGCGATAGACGGTGACGTTGCCTGACCCCACAACCCGCCAGCTTCCGGGGTTGCCCAAGCATCCGGCGCGGGCGTCAATGCCAAGAATCGTCAGTCCGCTGGGGGCGCTATCCTTAAGGTCGCGCCACGTCTCTTCGGGGTCTCGCCGCTCGTGGTGGGGCAGAACGCCCACGCCGGGTACCACTCCCAGAGCCTCGACCCATCCGCCGCTTGATGGCCGGCGCATGACGCTGGCCATAACCATGGCCCCTGCGCTGGACCCCGCCAGCACCGCACCTGAGGCATGAGCGTACAGCACGGCTTCCATGAGAGGTGAATCTTTCAGCGTGGAGAGCAGGTGGTCGGGACTACCGCCGGTGAAGTATATCACTCCCGCCCCTGCGACCCTTTCCACCAGCTTGGGGTCTCGAGCATCGTCTGGGTTCAACACCATCAATGCCGAGGCGTCGCCACCCAGTGCACCGAAGTGAGTGGTGCCGTCGTTGGCCGCCTTGGCTGGGCCTGTAAGTTGGGCGGTAGGCACGATGAGGACCCGAGCGGGACTCTGGCCTGAGGCGCGGATGATTTCCCGGTCCATCTCCTCGCAGCCAACACGGAATTCCTCTCCGCCTGCCAGCCCAATCTGTCCCGCCATATGACGCACCTCCGGGAGAGTACCCTCGCATGTAACGGGGCACATTGTAGCAGACAGTCACCCTTTCTTATCGCTGCGGTTGGCACGTCGCTAGCTGCGGTGTAGGATGGGACACCACGCAAGCGGACGGACGACCTAGGGAGGCCGGAAAGTCGGCTGCAAGCACAGTGAAAGGGGCGACAGCTTGAGGGTACTGTTCTTAAGCCCCTACTTTCGCCCTTACCTCGGTGGCATTGAGCGGGCTATCGAACAGCTCTCGCTGCAACTCCTGCGCTCTCACGCAGTTGATGAAATCGGTGTCCTAACCACAAAGTATGCCTTCCCGCGGGTGCCACAGCCCGACTGGGCCGATCGCGACGTGACCGAAGACGGCATTCGCATTTGGCGCTTGGACGGCTTCCCTCGTCGGGCGCCTCCCTTTTTTTCGGTGCCACTGGTATGGTTCTCTCCAGCACAAGTGAACCGCTACTTGAAGGAGTTCGACCCCGACGTCGTTCATTTTGTAGGTGATGGGTGGTTTTGGGGGCACTTCTGGAGCTGGTTCCATTACCGGGGGCGGGCCAAGTTCATCTTCACCCCGTCTTTCCACACGCTGCCTCTGAGTAAGCAATGGCTGCGGCCTTTGAACGGCTTCATCTGCCGTTGCATGGACAGGGTGGTGCCACTGACCTTATTGGAGCGGGAGGCGGTGCGCCGGGCCTATTGGATACCTCAGAAAAAACTGGAAGTGATCGGCTGGGGTGCATCAGAGACAGGCGTATCGTCCCCTGCCAGCAACGACGGTGTGATGACGGTCCTGTGTGTCGGCAGACTTGGACGTCACAAAGGCCAGATGTGGTTGCTGGAGGCGTATCGCCACGCCCGTGACCGGTTCAACAAACCCGTTCGGCTGGTGCTTGTCGGCCGGGATGAGGGCGACGAGGACACCATCCGACGCTTCGTCACCACCTCCGGCATGGAGTCGGAGGTGGTCATCACCGGAGAGGTCTCCGACCAAGGCTTGGCGCAATGGTACGCGGCGTCGGGCTGCTTCGTCCTCTTCTCCCACTACGAAGCCTTTGGCTTGGTATACGCCGAGGCGATGCTGTACGACCTTCCAGTGCTGACCCACGACGTGGGGGCCAACCGCGAGGTGCTGGCCCAAGGCGCCGTGGTCACGCCACGCTTCGACCAGTCGGCAGCAGTGGAGGGACTGGTCCGTCTGGTCAACGACGACGATTACCGTGCCAAGTTGGGGCGCGAGGGGCGGGAGTACGCCTTGGAGCACCTCACCTGGTCGGCAGTTGCCCAGAAGTACCTAGAACTTTACCAAGCGAAGCCTTGAAGGTCCGGCCACCTTCCGCATTACCGGCGAAAGCCGAGAGCCAGGGTGTGTGGCGGAGAATGGTGGTCCGGGCGTGTGGATAGTAGCCTGCGCGAGAATGCCGGGAAGTATTCTCGATTCCGGCCCTCGCAGGAACGACGAAAAGCAGTCTTGAGGAGAGATAGACCCGATGGAGCGACAGGAACTGGAAGAAGCGGCGCGCAAGATTCTGTTGAGCAACCTGCGACAGGGCGTAGCCGACTGGAATGGCAAGGAGTACAGCTTTGTGGTGCCTTCCCTGGCGGGGTACCCCTTCCAGTGGTTCTGGGACTCCTGCTTCCATGCCATCGCATTGACCCATTTGGACAAGCAGCAGGCCGTCAAGGAACTGACCACCCTGATGAGCGGTGCTCAGCCCGACGGCTTCATCCCCCACATCATCTTCTGGGAGATGGACAAGCAGCCCGACTTTCTGGCACACAATATCGTGGGGATGACCTCGCCCTACACCAGTGCGACGATGCAGCCTCCCATCATCGCCCACGCCGTGGAGCGGGTGTACCAAGCCACGGGCGATGACGCCTTCTTGCAAGCTGCCCTGCCAGTGCTTACCGCCTTCTATCGCTGGCTACCGCAGAACCGGGACCCCGACGGCGACGGTCTCATAGCCGTGATACAGCCGGAAGAGGCAGGGACGGACTGCTCTCCCAAGTACGACGAGGCATTGGGACTGGAGGAGCTGACGAACCGTGGATTCATCGCCGCCTTGAGCAAGGTGTACCAAGCCTACGAGCCTATGCGGGGCGACGACCACCGTATCCTTGCGGCTGACATGTTCCACTTCGAGGACGTGCTGGTGAACTCCATATACGTCATGGGCCTGCGCTCTTTAGCGCGCCTGCTGGGCGAGAATGGCGCGGGACAGGAGTTCGCCGAACAGGCGGACAGGACGCGCGACGCCCTGCTGACCAAGTGCTGGGATGAAGAGGCAGGTGCCTTCTTCGACCTGTCGGGCGTCGCCGAAGAGCCGGTGAAGGTGGTGACCATCAGTTCCCTGATGCCTTTGATAATAGAGGACCTCCCACGGCGGTACGTGGAGCGACTTGTGGGCGACTGGCTCACCTCACCAGATCACTTCTGGCTGCCCTACCCCGTTCCTTCCGTGCCAGCATCCGACCCCAAGTTCATGCCGGGCAATCCCCGGGGTTTCATCTGGCGGGGCCCCAGCTGGATGAACACCAACTGGTTTCTGGTGCACGGGCTGCGACGCCACGGGTACCACGAACTGGCTGCCCATATCGTAGAGCGCAGCCAGGAGTGCATCGAGAAGTCGGGCATTCGGGAGTACTACAACCCCTACACAGCAGAAGGGCTGGGGGCGCGGGACTTCGGGTGGTCGACACTGATTCTGGACATGTAGGTTAGCTTGGCCTCTGCCGTAGTTCTCGCCGCCCTGTCGGCCATCATCTTTGGTATCGGCACCATCTTTATCCGAATTGGTACCCAGCGGGTGCCTGCGGTGGTAGTTACCGTCATCTCAGTTGGTGTAAGCGCCTTGCTGGCACTCACGCTGGCGCTGAGCTTCAACCCGTCGGAGATGGGCAGCCTGTCAGCCAACGCTCTAGGTTGGCTGATATTGCAGGGCACGCTGGCATACCCATTGGGACGGCTGTTGAACTACACCGCTATCTCCATGGTGGGGGCGGCTAGGGCATCGCCGATCTTCTCCATCTCGCCAGTGTTGGCCTTTGGCCTCGCCATGGTGTTCCTAGGCGAGCGACCCACCACACTAGTCATCTTGGGGACTCCCCTCATGGCCGGAGGGTTAGCCCTCGTTGTCCGGGCTGGGATGGGCTCGTCCGCGTCCTTGTCGGGCGTGGTCACCAACCGTCTCGGTTTTCTGCTGGCGATAGGCTCGGCCCTAGCCTTTGGCGGGGTGGCTGTAGTCGGCCGGCACATCGTATCGAGCTACGCACCCCCATTCGTCACCGCCGCCGTCGCCATGTCCTTCGGCTTCGTGATGCTCAGTGCCATGAGCAGCCGGATGATAGTCCCCGGATTTCGCCGGTCACCCTCCAAGTACCTAGTCGTCTGTGTCCTAGCCGGCCTGTTCCAAGGGGCGGGCGCTCTGCTGCTCTATGCCTCGCTGGGTCGCGCTCCGGCCACTGTAGTGGCCCCGATATACTCCTCCAGCCCGCTGCTCATACTGTTGCTCTCGCACGTATTCTTGCAACGGCTGGAGGCGGTGAACCTAGGCCTCGTCATCGGCACCGCCCTCAGCGTTAGCGGCGTGGCGCTAGTCGTCATCGGAGCCACTACGTCAGGGGCTGGTGGGTGAGCCTCTAGTCCCTGATCTCCACGATCATCTCGATTTCCACGGGGACCCGGTCGGGAAGGCTACCCATACCGACGGCAGAGCGGGCATGACGCCCAGACTCGCCGTACAGCTCCACCAGCAGGTCCGAGGCGCCGTTTGCAACTTGCGGCGTCTGGCCGAAGTCGGGGGCGCAGTTGATCATGCACAGCAGCTTGACCACGCGAGTGACACGGTCAAGATCGCCTATGAGGGTCTTGAGGCCAGCCAACGAGTTGATGATGCACTGGCGAGAACAGGCGTAGCCTTCTTCCACGGTTACGTCGCCACCCAGCTTGCCAACATGGAGGTAGCTGCCATCGGGAAGAACGGGGACTTGGCCTGCGACGTAGACCAGGTTGCCCGTCTGCACGGCGCGCACATAGTTGGCTACCGGGGCAGGGGCTGAGGGCAGCTCGTAACCCAACTGTTTCAGCTTGTTCTCGACCTCCATGGGGCCTCCTCTCGATATTCGAACTAGCAGCAAGGATACGTCCTCCAAGCCTCTGTTTGAAGCCCCCCAAGGGGGCGAAATCGTATGTGCAAGAGATAACTGGGGCCCACGGGGCGCAAGCTGTCAAGGTTGACAAGGGGGCGATATCAAGCTAAGTTGTCCTCGTGATTTGCCAAAGAGCTATACGGGGCGGGGACCGCCTGCCGGACAAGCGCTCGAGGGCCAGGGTCAAACAATTCCTACCCACTGAGACTTAGCGTCCCTCATCCACAACCGAACCTATCCCGCCGTTGAGGCGTCTCCTTCTCAGGCTCACAGCGCCCACACCACACCTGTAATGTGACCACGCCTCTTACCGGCGCCACCTACTTACCACTTCCTGCGGCCAATCCCCTTGGGATACGAGTTTTGTGCGCCGTTTGGGAGCATTAACCGGGAGGAATCAAGATGAGGGTAGTACTCAGGTCCAAAATTCACCGCGCTTATATCACAGCAGCCAACCCCGATTATGTCGGCAGCATCCTGATCGACGAAGACCTGATGAGGAAGGTCGACCTGTGGCCCTTCGAGAAGGTAATGGTAGCCGACATCGATAATGGGGCCCGTCTGGAGACCTACGTCATTCCCGACGAGGCTGGCTCGGGCACTATCGCCATCCAAGGCGCCGCCGCCAAGCTGATGGACAAGGGAGACTGCGTCATCATCCTCTCTTTCGAAGTTACCGAAGCTCCCATCGAGCCCAAGATGATTTTGGTAGACGAGCAGAACCGCTTCGTCGAGTACCTGGAAGGAGCGACGCGTGAGTACCACCAAGTTTACTGAGCACGAAACCGAGTCCTACTACGACGCCGAGGACGCTGTCTATCGGGAGATCTGGGACGCCAACGGCAGCGTACACTGGGGTGTGTTCGACGATAGTACTGGCTCCGATTTCATCAAGGCTGGGGCGAACCTCAACCGGATCATGGGGAATAGGGGTGGCATCAACGCCAACTCTAGGGTGTTGGACATCGGCTGCGGCAACGGGAATGCCGGCACTTGGATTTACGAGAACTATGGCTGCGAGGTCGTAGGAATCGACCTGAGTGGTGTGCGCGTTGAGGGCGCCAAGGAGCGCCTGAAGACCTTGGCTCCAGACGTTGCCGAGCATGTGTCCTTCGAGAAGGCGTCGGCGACGGAACTGCCCTTCGACGAGGGTGCGTTTACCCATGTGTGGAGCCAAGCCTCCTTCTATCACATACCTGACAAGCACAAGACGCTGCAGGAAGCCTACCGGGTGCTGGCCACAGGTGGCACGATGGTGTTCGACGACCTGATAAAGCCGCGTCCGGACGTCAGCCAGAACGCGCAGACCCATGTCTACGATCGGCTGCTTTTCGACACGCCCTTCAACTTCACCAGTTATCAGGACGCCCTGCAGGAGACAGGCTTCCAAGTGCTGGAGGCCCACAACTACTCGCACCACCTGAAGCTCAGCTACCTTCACCTCTCCAATGTGGCCGCCCAGCGTGTGGAAGGCGAGCACACCGAGCGGTCTCAATACTTGGCCCACGCCTACAAGCAGACCGCCTTGGCCGTGGACACCAGAGAAATCGGCTGGGCCCTGTACATCTGCAGCAAGTAGCACTCAAGTAAAGCAGGGCGCACATAGGAATAGTCATGGAACAACACAACCGGGTCCAATGGGTCTACGCTTCCACCAACAACCAAGAGTTGGAGGAGCGCTACGACCAGTGGGCTAAGGACTACGACTCCGACCTAGACAGGGACTTCGGCTGGATAGTGCCCCAGCATGGGGCCGAGGCACTGGCCCGCCATGCCCCACAGGACACGCAGATACTGGACGCGGGGGCTGGCACCGGTCTTGCGGGTGAGATTCTGGCGTCCATGGGCTACCAAGACTTGGTGGCCATGGATCTCTCCCAAGGGATGCTTGACGAGGCTGGCACCAAGGGCGTGTACAGAGAGTTGCACCAGATGGTGCTGGGCGACACGCTGGACTACCCCAACGGCCGCTTCGGGGCCGTCATCAGCATGGGAGTGTATACGCTAGGGCACGCGCCCGCCAGCTCGCTGGAAGAGTTGGCGCGTATTACCAAGCCCGACGGTTTCGTGGTATTCAGCCTGAGGCAGGACATGTACACCCCCGGCAGCGAGTTCGAACAACAGCAGACCGAGATGGAAACCCTAGGCATATGGTCCCTCGCTGAAGCCACCGAACCCTTCCGTGGACTACCGAAGGGCGAGCCGGACGTCTACCACCAAATCTGGGTTTACCGGGTCAACGGGTAGCCAACGGCGGTTGTTCTTCCGTCTTTTCGCTTCTGCCAACCTCCCCTAACCTCTTAGGGCGTGGGGCCGCGCTGTTATAATGCACCCCACTATGCTCTTGGCCCTTTTACTTCCTATGTCTCGTTTGTTTTGGGCCCGAATCTTTGACCCATGGCCCTGACGTCTTCGTCGTCAGTCCGGCCCAGCTGGGTTATATCCTTCCGCTACCGCGACTTTCGGCTACTCTGGGGCGCAACGCTCCTGCAATCCCTAGCCATGGGCATGGAGCACGTAGCGTCGGGTTGGCTGGTGCTGGAGATGACAGATTCCGCCTTCATGGTGGGTGTCGCAGCGGCCGCCCGGATGGCCCCATTTTTCTTCCTAGGAATTCTGTCAGGAGCCATCGCGGACCGGGTGGACCGGCGCACCTGTCTACGCGTGGCCAGCTTGACTGCTGGCATCGTGGCGTTGGTGACCGCCTTCGTACTGCTGGCCGACGTGGCCCAAGTGTGGCACATCATCCTGCTGGCCTGCGCAGCGGGAGCTGCGTTCTCCTTCACCATGACCATTCGCCAGTCCTACACCTACGACATAGTAGGGCCGCAGCACGCTCTCAATGGCCTGTCGCTAGGCGGTATGGCGCAGCGGGCTGGCGCTGTGGTCGGCGCTCCCTTCGCCGGCCTCATCATCCACGCCACCGGGGTGGGAGAGCAGTACCTCCTGATCGGCGCAGTCCATATCGCGTCAGGGCTAGCCCTTTTTGTCCTGCGGGACGTGGGGCAGTCAGCCCCCAGCCAACGGGATAGCGTATGGCGGAACCTCACGGGGTATATCGGGTTGTTGCGGGAGAACCGCACCCTGATGATTCTGATGATGCTAACGTCTATCACCGAGGTCTTCGGCTTCACACACCAGACCCTGCTGCCGGTGTTCGCACGCGACATTCTGGGAGTCGGCTCAGTGGGGCTGGGTTACATGACGGCAATCCGGCAGGGCGGAGGCGTACTGGGCCTGATTCTCTTGGCCAACCTAGGGGATACCCGGCATAAGGGATTGCTGATGTTCGGGGCGGCCATAGGCTTTGGCTTGGGCCAGATGGCGTTCTCTCTCAACGACAACCTCTTCTTCTTCCTCGCCGTCCTCGCCTTCATCAACGGCTGCGCGTCCATGTCGGACACGCTGTACAAGACACTGATGCAGGCCAGTGTGTCCAACGAGCAGCGTGGCCGGGCCATGGGTTCGTGGGTGCTGAGCATCGGCTCCGCGCCCATTGGACACTTGGGGGTTGGCGCGATGGCAGCCGGCTTGGGCGCTCCCGGCGCCCTGCTGGTCAACGGCAGCGTCCTGCTGGCGGCCAGCATCTCCGCAGCCATCGGAGCCCCCCGCATACGGCGACTGGGCTAACCCCTGCTGCACCGGCTGGGGGACATCCTCCCATTGATATTCCCGCACACCCGTTCTAATATCAATGTAGACACTGGGGACTGACCCCTCACAGGTCGCCCGGCTTTTTTGGGGCCATTATTGGGAGGGAAGCACCTAGAACCTCAGAATAAGGCGCCCCAGGCAACCCAAGCCTGTCCACAACCGGGAGATGCGGCCGTGACCAACAAGCGCACTGGAAAAATGGTTTCACAAATTTCAGTGAAATCAGCTACAGAAAAACGCGCGGCAGCTACGACCAGTGTGAAATCGCCGATCGAAACCAGAAGTTCCGCCCCACACACCAATTGGGCCTCACTTTCGAACAAACCGCGCCCTTCGCCGGTGTCGCCTCCCTCCCTGTCCTAGCCACTGGTGCCCCGATGTCTAGGCAGATGGCAGACGGGCAGCCTTCAACAATCGAAAGACCCTGACCGTCTGGCCCCGGCGTTGACGGCTACCATAGTCGCAGATACACTCGCAAAGTCCGGCTGGGCCGCGCGCAAGCTGAAGCAGGAGCTATGGAATATGGGCTGGTCATCTCATCATCCATCGGGACTAATCCATTACTCGCCGAGCCGCAGCTTCCGCGGCTACACCCTCATCAGCACCGGAGGCGGCGGCGACGCCTATCTTCTGGACATGGAAGGCAGGGTATGCCACACATGGCGCTCAGAGGCGGGTATCGATTACGCCTACCTGCTGCCCAACGGCAACCTGCTGCAACGCGCCAACCCTCCTACGGAAGTCGACGTGGGGAACATTGGCGGATCCTCCTCCAAGCTGGAGGAACTGGACTGGGACGGCAACCTCGTGTGGGAGCTGGACAATCCCATGGTGCACCACGACTTCGAGAGGTTGCCCAACGGCAACACCCTAGCCCTGCTCTTTGAGCGCATGCCCGCCGACTTGTCCGCCAGAGTGCAGGGAGGCTACGTCAGCGACAACGACCCCCAAGAGATGGTCAGCGACATGGTGCAGGAAGTCACTCCCGACGGCTCGGTCGTATGGGAATGGCACGCTTGGCAACACTTGGACGTGCAGGAAGATCTGATTTGCCCTCTGGAGGGTCGACGCGAGTGGACTCACCAGAACACCTTGAACGTCATGCCCAACGGCGACCTGCTGGTCAGCTTCCGCCAGACGAGCGTCATCGCTATCGTGGACAAGGCAACAGGCAACTTCAGCTGGAAGTGGGGGCCGGGGCAGATATCCCATCAGCACCACCCTACCCACTTGGAGAACGGCCGCATACTGCTGTTCGACAACGGCGCTCACCGGAGAGGCGTCAACTTCTCCCGCATCCTAGAGGTAGACCCCAACACCAACGAAATCGGCTGGGAGTATCGGGGCGACCCACCCATCTCCTTCTACAGCTACAACATCAGCAGTAGTGACCGGCTACCCAACGGCAACACCCTGATTTGTGAAGGGGCGCCTGGCCGCGTGTTCGAAGTTACCCCGGACCGGCAGATCGTGTGGGAGTACATCAACCCCTTCGGTGTGCAGCGCCCGTCGCGGCTCGCAGTGCAGACTGAGGCTGGCACCCGGCCCACGGCCTCTGTTATGTCAGGCACTACCGAGTGGGCCAATGCTGTGTTCCGCGCCCACCGTTACGCCGCGGATCATCCGGCGCTCCGAGGTCGGGACTTGAACCCCGACCGGTACTCCAATCTGAACCGGCTGTACGCAGGCCAATGACCCAAGGGCTCCGTCCATCGGCCGCCGCGCGGGAGGCCTTCGAATACTCGCAGCCGACGCGCCTCGTATTCGGCGCGGGCCGGCTGGCCGACTTGCCTCGGCTCGTGGACGAGCTGGCTGGCCCCAACGCATCGGTGTTCCTCGCGACCGGCAGTAGCAGTTTGCGCGCCAGCGGAGTTCTCGACGCTGTCTGCCGAGGGCTGAGTGCACACCGAATCATCCTGTTCGACAAGGTTCCCACCAATCCGTCTCCAGAGGTCACTCAACAGGCTATAGACCTTTGCCGCAGCAACGAGTGCAACATTGTAGTGGCCATCGGAGGCGGTAGCCCGCTGGACGTGGGTAAGATAACCGCTCTCCTAGCCCCGGGGCCCGCGGACCTCATGTCCTACCTGCAAGACCCGAAGAGTATCGATTTCGACGGCCTTCCCTGCATAGCCGTACCCACAACCTCGGGCAGCAGCAGCGAAGTCACTCCCTTTGCCGTCACTTGGGACAAAGAGGCAGGTGGGCGCTACCCCATAGCACATCCCGGCCTGTTTCCGAAGGTAGCCATCGTCGACCCCAACCTAGCGGTCTCCATGCCCAGCGACCTAGCTGCGGTTACCGGCATGGACGCCTTCACCAGCGCCTTTGAGGCTTACTGGTCTAATCAAGCCCAGCCCGTATCCGACGTGCTGGCCTTGGAATGCATCAGCCTCTATCGAGAAAACTTGGAGTTGTCCTGCCTGCAGGGCAGCGCAGAATCCCGGGCGAAGTGCGCTTTGGCCGCCTCACTGTCGGGCATGGCCTACAGCAGCGCCCGCACAACCGCACCCCACGCCTTCGGAACGCCCCTCAGCCTCTACTTCGGGACGGTGCACGGCGCGGCCGTGGGAGTGACCCTGCCAGCCTTCCTCCACTGGAACGCCCCAACGTTGGAGGGCAAGCTGGAGGCGCTGCTGAAGGCCATGCGGTGCTCGTCGTTGCAGGAAGCGTCGGAGACGCTGTCCGGCATAATGCAGCGCTGCGGCGTGAACACTCGACTTGGTCCCCTCGGAGTCGTTGCGGACGATCTATCGCGCATCGTAAGCCGCGGTCTGGGAGAACCTCAGATGCAATTCAACCCACGTCCGATGACCGAGGACGAGGGGGTTTCCCTCCTGCAAGGCATCCTCTAAGGCCCACAGTATCTCGGACGCTGGCCATCCGCCCAAGAAACCCTACAGTGCCTCACCAACTGTGCCGTGGAACTGGACCTCTTCTCCCCCTCGCCCTTTACCGGATTTGCTTCAACCAGTGGCGCAAGACCGCCTTTCCCCCAACAGCCATCCCCCGGTTTTGAGACCCTAACGGAATCAATGTCTGGCAGGCTACGTCTGTATAGTCATAGGCCCCAGAGTTCACTGATAGGCCCAACAAAGGTGACAGGATGAAGAGCAAAATTAAGTCGCTCCTCCATTCGATAGCACTTACCTACCTGCTCCTAGTGGTAGTAGCCGCGTGCGGGAGCGAATCCGGCCAACCCGATTCAACGCTGGAAGTTGAATCGGGCCGAAATCCCAATGAATGGGTGACCGGCACGGGGACTTACCGGGAAAGGCTGGCCCTTACACCGGCGCAAAGCTTGAGGTGTCGTTGCGGGACGTTTCCTATGCGGACTCCGCCGCTCCCCTTATCGCACGCCAAGTCATCCCCAACCCCGGGCAGGTGCCCATCGAGTTCCGGGTACGCTACAACCGCGACGACATCAACTCACGGAATACCTACTCGGTGACAGCACGAATCATTGAGTCCGACGGCAGGCTGGCCTTCATAAACGACACAGTCTATGACGTCATAACCCGGAGCAACCCGACAAAAGTCGATATGGTGCTTGTCCTAGTCGAGCCGCTTCCCAGCCTCGTTGAGCAGACCGGCCACTCCGATTGGCGGGAATGGGTTGAGACTCCCGTTCAGGTCATCAGCGCGAATCTGATTCCTAACGAGGCGGAGCTATTGGTGATGGTCAAGTATTACCAATCGACCATCGACGGTTGCCTTCGACCAGGAAAAGAAGACCTTCGAGTGGACGGGAACGACCTCAAGGTGACAGTCACGTTGATGCAGCCCCCTTCCACACCTTGGGCCATCGCTTGCGACGAAGACTTAGTGGAACTTGAGACAATAGCGCGAACCGAAGCGTTGCTCGGTCCTAGCGACACCTACCGGCTGGTGGTCAACGGTCATCAGACCACTACCTTCTCCTTGCCGGAAGCAGAATTCACCGATTCCTTTATAGCCGTATCTCACATCGAGAGCGCGGACGTGGAGTTGCTGGAAAGCGCACCGCCCCAATACCAACTGCACGTTGTTTCCGGCATGCCTAAGGGCAGCGGCTGTTCTCGGTTCAACGGGTACGAGGTCAGACGCACCAACTCGACCGAAATAGAGGTGGAGGTGACTCATCATGAGGTCGCCGACCCGATGGTCGGATGCATCGCCGACTATCCTACTGTGGAAACGCTCATCCCACTTGAGTCCGACTTCGAACCCGGTGTGGAGTACACGGTGGTCGTAAACGCAGACACCACCGAGACCTTCGAAGCACAATAGGAATGTGCGGGCACGCGCCCGTAGCCTAGGGACGGGCATCCTAGGCCGACCCTCCGCCTACATACAGACGGGACGCTTAGCAAGAATTGCAGGCGCCCCGAAGGAGGCAACCGGCCTAAGGCGAGTCTGGGTCGAGCCTACTCGCCCAGGTTCACTACGATATTGTCGGGACCGCGGGTGAGCACCGCCTCAGCAGGCTCGTCGGTCACGTTGCCCTCAATGTGGACCGTGTTGGCTGGCACGTAGATATAGTCGCCGGGACCTGCGTCGATGTACTCCTTGAAGTCCTCACCAAAGTACACCCGGATGGACCCGCTAAGCACGTAGGCTGCTGTCTCGGCGTCGCCATGGTGGTGCACCGGCCCCAGCGTGTTGGGCACACAGGTCACGCGCCCCATCCAAATCTTGCTGGCGCCCGTGGTGTTGTTGTCGATGCCTGGCCGTCGCTCCATGCCCCGGGTCTGGGGCGTTGTGTCCAAGGGCTGGGTGCCATGGAGCACCATGGGCTTCTGAGCGCCAATAGACGTGCTCATGTTTTCCTCCTTCAAGATAGATAAGGGTTAACTATGTTAGTAGTACCTAAGGAGGGCTGGTCGACAGCTCCAAACGGTTCCCTGAGGGGTCGTTGACGTAGATCGAATACCCACTGTCCTCGTTGTGCACACGCACACCCTGCACCTCAATGCCCATGCCCTCCAGTTCCTTGACCGCATCCTGGGCGTCTGCCGGCCCCTCGATGTCGAAGGTGTGGTGGGGCACACCGGGACGGTCCCCGCCCTCGGCGTCAAAAACACCGACCACCATGTTGCCGAGGGCCACGCGAGAGACGTCGACCCCGTTTACTTGGTTGAAGGTCCGCTCGTCAGCGCCGAGGACGTTGCGATAGAAGTTCACCGTATCCTGGAACTTGTCCGCGTTCAGGTTCCAAGACCGGAAGCGTACCACCTTCATGGCTTACCCTCCTGCATCAAGTATTTTCTGATTCGATCTTAACACCGCAGCCTAGGGCGGACAAAAGCCTGCTACCTGACCTCGTCGCGAGACCGTCTATTCACTTGGCTTGCAGAATCTCGCCACAAGGCCGATGGCTGCGATACCGATTAGGACCTTGAACCAGACTTCGAGCCAATACCAGAAATAGCTTTCGAGGGCTGCTCCGTTTCCGCTGTATTCCCGTGCTTCAGAGTCCACACCGAACATTATGAGCCATCCGGCGATGCTGGCTACAGACCACACGAGCATCAGAATGGGTACCGATATTTTGAGGTCGATGGTCACGCGTATTTCTCTCCCTTCCCCGCTCAGCCTGCTAGCTGTTTCTGGTAGGCATCGGCTGCCCTCAGCACCATGGCATCCTCACCAACCCGTCCCACCAGCATCATGCCCACGGGGCGCCCATCGGACATGCCACAGGGCACGTTGATGGCGGGATGGCCGGTAACATTGAAGCAGCATGTGTTGCCCAGCATCTCAAAGGCCCTGTCGGTGTACTCTTCCCGGCTAACATCGGAATCAGGGAGCAGAGTCGCCTTCATGGGCAGAGTCGGCATGGCCAGCAGGTCGTGCTCCTGCAGCGCCTCATCGTAAGCTCCCTTGAGGGAACGGGCGAGGTTCTGCGCCTTGGCGTAGTAGCGGCCATGGTACCGCTGCTGCATGTAGTGCCCGAACAGCACCGTCAGCTTGGTGGTGTCCGACAGGTCGTCGGCGCGGGATATCCGACCACGAGCGTAGACGTCCAGAAGGCCGGTCAGGTAGTGGCCCTTCCAGTTGGTGCCCATGCTGTTGCCCTCGACCATGAGTCGAGTGGCCCCTTCGTTGGCGATGGGCTGCCAGACCGCGGGGCCGTCGCGGTGCCATGGTATGGAGATGTCCTTAACGGTAGCCCCTATGCCGGCGAAGGAGTGGGCGGCTTCGAGAACCATGGCGTCCACATCTTCTTCCGAAAGCCCCTCCCAGCCAAAGCCCTCGCTCACTACAGCCAACCGAAGGCCGGTGGCGTCGCCGGTGAGAGCCTGAGCATAGGCATCGGGCTGCAAACCGCCCTGTTGCCGGGGATCGAGGCCGTCGGGTCCAGCGATGGCCTCCAGAAGCAGCGCCACGTCGGCTACGCTGCGGGCCATGGGGCCGGTATGGTCCAAGGTCAGTTCAATGGGAAAGATGCCGGTGTAGGGAACCAGCCCGTAAGTAGGCTTCAGGCCATAGATGCCACACCAAGAAGCGGGTATACGTATCGACCCGCCTTGATCGCCCCCGATGGCCAAGTCCACCTCTCCCGCGGCTACCAAGGCGGCGCTGCCGCTGGAAGAGCCTCCCGTCGTGTAGTCGGTGTTGTGGGGGTTGCGCACTGGGCCGGTATCCGAGGTGTGGCTGCCTCCGGAGAAGCAGAGGCTTTCGCATACCGCCTTCCCCAGAATAAAGCCCCCAGCGTCGAGAATGCGGGTGACGATTGTGGCGTCGACGTCGGGAACGTAGCCCTCCAAGGTGCTGGTGCCATTCATCATGGGAACGCCCGCTACACAGACGTTGTCTTTGATGGCCACGGTCTTGCCTGCCAAGGGCCCGGAGGAGGCGCCCCGAATATCGGAGCGCCAGTACCACGCCCCCAAGGGGTTGTCTGCTGGCTGGGGACGGTGGCCCGGCGTGCGGGGGTACTTCACCGGCAGGGTCGGCTCAGTGAGTTCCTCCAGCCGGGCGTACCGCTGCAGAGCGGGTGTCATCAGGCCTTGGTAGGATTCCAAGTCGTCATCTGTCAGGTGAAAGCCGTAAAGCTCTGCGACCTGTTCCAAGTCATCCAGGCTGGGACCTTGAGGGATCATGGTGTCCTCCAGTCAAATCTAACCGCACCACCGGACAGGGGCGGTGAAACCCAACACCTTCCCCTTTGAATGGGGAAGGTTGGGATCGAGGCAAGGGTGCCCGCTCTTAGTCCAACCCGTATAGGGCTCTGGGGTTGTCCCCCAATATCTTGCCCACCTGCTCCTCGGTCAGGTCTTCCCGCTTCTGCAGCTCGTAAAGGGATTCGGGGAAGGTGCCATCCCAGTGGGGGTAGTCGGAGGCGAACACGACCTTGTGGTCGCCGATGATTCGCAGGGTTTCGGGCAGCAGGCGCTCCTCAGGCTCACAGGCCACCCAGATGTTGCCCTCGATAATATAGTCGCTGGGTTTCTTGGTAAGGACGGGGGCTTCCACTTCGCCGCGGATTTCGTACTCCTCGTCCATCCGGTCCATCCAGTAGGGTATCCAAGTGCAGCCAGCTTCCAGGTAAGCCAGCTTCAGGTCAGGGAAGCGCTCGGGTACACCGTCGAACAACATGCTGGTCATCTGGCGCATCAGTCCGTAGGTATGGGACAGGCAGTGGGCCTGCACCAGCCGCTCGAAGAGGTACTCATCGGCGCCTCGACCCTTCAGGGAGCCCGAGGCATGAACCGCCAGCGGCGAGTCCAGCTCCTGCGCAACTTGGTATAGGGCGTCGTACTGGGGCTTGCCCAGCAAGTAGGGGCCGTCGGCAGCCAGCATGCCACCGGCCAACCCCAAGTCCTGCACGGCGCGTCGCATCTCTTTCGCCGACGCTTCCGGGGCTTGCAACGGCAGCAGGGCCACAGCCTTCAGGCGGGGGCTTACCTTGCAGAACTCCTCGGACACATAGTTGTTATAGGCGCGGCAGAAGGCGGCGGCGTAATCCGGGTCGTTAAGAAACCCTACGCCGAGGCCGATGGTGGGGTAGAGGACCGTGGTCTCCATGCCAGCCTTGTCCAGGATATCGATCCAGTTTTGGGCATCCACGCTGTTGGGGCCCCCGAGGGTACCGAACATGGCACGGTCAAAGGCGTCCAACCCGACGCCCACCGGGCCTCGCTTGTCATAGGGGGCCTCCAAATATTGGCGGTAGTGCTGCTCTGTGTCCCTGATGTGACCATCGGCGTCTATGGTTCCCGTGCTCATCTCCACTCTCCTTCTGTCTATGGGCCTCTAGGTGTGGTCTTTTTATTAGGTGTTGGGGACCTTTCCGGTGCTCTGGCTCGGGTTTCGTCGTTGCCTAAGTGTTCAGTGTGGTCTCGTAGAACACGTCTTCAAGTTGGACTGGCCGTCGCAGCAGGCCCTGTTCCATTGAACTGGCGATAAGGGTTTCCAGCATGCTGCGGTTGGCCCGAATGCCCAAGGGGAAGGGGTCCTCACCGAACAACACGGCCTGCTCCTGAAAGTCATTACCCTCGAACAGCAGGTAGCCAGAGCGGGCACGACGCGCTTGCTCGTAGGCCGCCAGCTTGGAACTCTGAAAAGCCTTGAACAGCTCGAGCGCCGCCCAAGGGTGTTCGCGCAGCACGCGGTTCTGCACTATGACCAAGTGGTTCACCGGAATGATGCCGGTGCGTCGGTAGTAGTCGGCGGTAACGGCCTTCCCTCCGTCGGGAAAGAGAGGGCGGATGTTGGGGTTGCCCACCAGAGGCGTTCCGGCATAGCGATCGATGCCGCTCATGTTTGCCGGGCCACCGCCACGGGGGAAGCCATAGGCGGCATCGATTTCGCCCCGGTCCAACATGGTGTCAAGCGTCTGATCCCGGTTCAGCCAGTTGAGGGAGACCCCCGGAGGCGGGTCTTGGTCCAACCCCAAGGCACCGCCGTGGCTCATCTCCCCGAGACGACCGTTGTACCACGTCACGTCGGACGCTTCGATGCCATGGAGTTCCTTCATCGTCGCCCGCATCCAAAGAGCCGCGGTCATGTCGTAGTCGGGAACGCCTACGCGCCTACCTCGCAGGTCACCTAGTGTCTCGACCCCGGAGTTGGTGTTCACATAGAGGTCCAGCCAGACGAATGCCTTGCTGAGGAACACAGGTAAAGCGCTCCAGTCCCAGCGCGCGCCATCACCGCGCTCCTTAGCCAGCAGAGTCTCGGAGATGGACATCTCGGACAGGTCGAACTCGTCATACTCAAGATTACGATAGAAGAGCTCGCCAGGGGGCAAAGTAACGAATCCCAAGTCAATGTTCTCAGGCTTGACCGTGCCATCCTTCAGGGCTTGCGCCCGCGGATTGGCGGAGAAGCCGGCAATGAGCGCTAAAGCCATGCAAATACTCCTCTGGGCCGCATCAATCGGTCGCGGACACACCGGCCCAAGTTCACAGTCAACCGCCGCCTCACGAAACAGCAGGCCTTTGGGGCCAAGGCCGAGCCTGCTCAAAAGCAGCCGAGGCCCGAAGTATGGTCGCCTCTTCTTCATGGCGCCCGATGATATGGAGGCCGATAGGGAGGCCCTCACTCGACATACCACAGGGTATGCTGGCGGCGGGCGAGCCAATCACGTTGAAGGGCCTCGTGTATGGAGAGAAGCCGCGACGCGGGTCTTCCATGACATGGTTGCCGATTTGGGTCGGGAACTGGCCATGCGGGAAGGCCGGGACGGCCACCGTGGGAGTCATCAGCAGGTCGTAACGCTCCAGCAGGTCGGCCAGCTTCGACTTCATGACCTCTACCGCAGCGATGGCTCTGGCGAAGTCGACCCCAGTGGCGTGTGATCCGTGCTCTAGGAAGGTGCGCCCGTAGTCCGTGAGAGCGTCAGGGCTCTCTTCCAGCAGATGGCCCCAGCTGGCGAAGTTGTTAGAGTAGAAGATGTCGTAGAAGGGGGGCAGCGGGTTGTCCAAAGAGAAATCAGTCTCCTCCACCACACACCCGAACTCTTGGAACATCTGCGCAGCAGAGGCGGTAGCCTCCAGCACCTGCGGGTCTACCGGACAGTAGCCTAGGTCGGGACTCCATGCTATACGCAGCCCCTGGATGGACTGGCCCAAGCCAGCGGAATAGTCGGGCGTGGCCGACCTCAGCGAGCTCGGGTCACGGGAGTCGTGCCCCGCAAGCACCTGCAAAAGCAGCGCTGCGTCCCGCACCGTCCGGGCCATGGGGCCTGCCTGCGAGGTGAGATTTGGGGACGGCTTTCCAAACCCGCCGGCACGAGGGACGCGACCCAAGGTGGGCTTGAGGCCGTAAAGGCCACAAAAACTGCTGGGCAGTCGCACCGAGCCACCGCCGTCAGTCCCTGGAGCCACGGAGGACAGCCCGGCGATTACGGCTGCCGCTGCCCCGCCACTTGAACCGCCGCTGGTCCGGGTAGGGTCCCACGGATTGCAGCAAGGGTCGCCAAGCCGGTTCTGGGTGACACCCAGCAAGCCGAATTCGGGGGTGTTGGTTTTGCCCAAAATGACAGCTCCGGCTGCCTTCACCCGTTCCACCAAGACTGAATCGCGGTCCGGCACCATCCCATCGAAGACTAGGGAACCCATGGTGGAGCGAATACCCTTAGTCGCCTCCAAGTCCTTGATGGAGGTGGGGATGCCCAACATAGGGGCCCGCTCGCCACGGGCCCTAGCGGCATCGGCTTCCCTAGCCTGGGCCATGGCCTCGTCTGCCGAGACGGTAAGATAGGCGTTCAGCCGAGGGTTGAACTCTTCGATTCGGCGCAAGTACATCTCCGTCAACTCTACGGATGAGACCTCGCCAGCGTCCATCATCTCTAGCAGACGCGATGCGGGGGTGAAGGCCAAGTCACCATCGGCCATGCCGTCCTCCTTAACCTAGAGCAAGGGAATCGGCCCCAAAGAGCCGCTATTGCGCGTCGATATTATCGCGCTTCCGGCTATGGCGCAACGACGGGATTGCTTCGGATGGCGCACCCAGCTTGAAGACCCCAGCCCTGACGGGACGCAATTGTGTTACCGTTGGTTGACCGCTGCCCTCAAGCTTGCCCAACACAAGCTCTTGGCCTAGGCCACCTGCTCCCCTCTCGTTGACGTTCCTCCCAGCCTCGCGCTACACTGCGGCGAAGCTAGGCCTGTTTCACGCGACATTGGCCAACTCAAGCACCAAGGGGGACTGACATGGGGGAGATACTGGGAATCGGGGCGACCCACTACCCGCCGGGGTTGGTGCCCGAAGAATACAAGCCTTGGCCTCTGGCTCGTATGCTGCATACCGACCCGCGCATCCCTGACTATATGAAGGACGTCAATAACTGGCCCGAGCCTATGCGGGCGGAGTGGGGTGACGACGAGGGCATCAGCTCGCATAAGCCTCATCGTGCCCGCATATTCAAGGCCTTTCGCACCATCCGAGAGAAAATCGACGAGTTCAATCCTGATCTCGTGGTCATCATCGGCGACGACCAGTATGAGAACTTCAAGGAAGACATCATCCCGCCGTTTTGTGTACTGGCCTATGACGAGATGCACTCAATTCCCTTCCACCGGCTGGGTGAGCGTCCCAACATCTGGGACGAGCCCAACGACAAAGTGTTCAACTACAAGGGCTACCACATGGCGGGCCGTGCCTTGGCTCGCGGGCTGCTGCGCGAGGGCATCGACATGTCCTACGCCTACAAGCCTCTTCACGGCGACGGGTTAGGCCACGCCTTCGCCAACACCCTGCTGTACCTAGACCTAGACCGCACCGGCTTCGACTATCCGGTGCTTCCTCTAGCGGTGAACTGCTACGGCAGCAACGTAATCCGCTATCGTGGCGGAAGCAGCGAGGTCGAGGCCGAGCCCGACCCACCCTCGCCGTCGCCTCGGCGCTGCTTCGAGATGGGTCAGGCGGCGGCACGAGTGCTCAAGGATAGTCCGTGGCGGGTGTGTATCATGGCATCATCAAGCTGGTCGCACGGCTTCCTCACCGAGAAGAACCACTTCATGTACCCCGACGTAGAAGCTGACCGTGCCCGCCTCGCCGAGCTTGAGGCTGGCCAACACGCCAAGTGGCGCGACATCCCCTTGGAAGACATCGAGGACGCTGGGCATCAGGAACTCCTGAACTGGATCTGCCTCGCGGGGGCCATGCACGAGTTGGGCCAGAAGGCCGACGTGCTAGACTGGGTGGAGACTTGGTGCTACAACGCAGGCAAATGCATGGCCATCTTCAAGTAGAAGACTGGACCACTACTGTCAAAGGCCGGACACCGGCCCGGCATCGGCCCAGCATCGGTTGGCAAGCGCGGGACTGAGGCCTACGCGCTGCCCTCCGGCAGTTCTGGCATGTTGCGTATGATGTCTTCCAGCGTCCTGTCCAACTCCGGGGTCAGGTCCACCGGTTCGTCGAAGGGCAACGGCTTGTAGTCTTCCCTAGCCCGATCGATTATCTGTTTGGCACTCCTGTCTGAGGCCCCGATCCGGTCCAAGGTTTCCTGCAGATTGCGGGACTCGCTAGCGCCCAGAGACTCTAACTCGCCGAGGTCTATGGTCAGACCGAACATGGTCTTGAGACGCCGCATTATGTCATAAAAGGCGCGATGGTCCCGCTGGATGCCTACCTGCTCGTTACTTCTGGTCAGAAAGGGGTACATAGGGGCCATGGCCCCCATGCGCACCATCTCCACGCCCGGATGATGGTAGTGAGCCATCGTGACCATTGCCATGCCAATGGTCGGCCCAGCCCTGCGCTCGCTTCCATAGCTGGAGAAGCCGATGCCCAATTTCTCCAGCTCTTCTTTCATATCGGGCATGCTGAAGACGCAATTGACGTTGCGCTCCAACTCCGGTGGCGCAGGGCCGTTATAGCCCTCCACTGAGGCAGTGCGGGATACGCCCAACTCCTTGATAGCCTCGAAAAATGCTTGCCCGTAAATGTCGATCCGCTGCCAAGGCTCCTCACCACGGAAGATAATCAGCCCGTCGCCAGCATCGTAGAAGGCATTCTCCCGGTGCATGTCAGCGGTGGGCAGTCCGTCCCGGAAGGAAACACGAGGCCGATAAGCATCATGGGTGCCCGCCACTTGGAAGGGATAGCACATCAGGTTGACGTACTCGCTCATCTCGCCGATCTTGCGAGCACTAAGCTTCTCGATAAGGTAGCGGGGCAGGCCGCTGGAGATGTCGCCTCCATCGGACCACTGCCGTCTCCAGCCAACGATCATATGCTTGGCTGGAGGCTTCTCCCAGAACGTAACCAAGGAGTCAGCCATGCGGCATCAGTTGCGTAGGGCGTACGCGCACAAACATCATGGACTGCCCACCTCCACTTGGAATGGGAACACCATGTTGTTGCCATAGCCTCGACCGTCCCACTTGTTGGGGAACTCTATCGGCTGGGTCTCGCCTCGGTTATTGGTGGCGCGCGACATCAGTGTGAAGCTGCCCGGCCCCGGAGGCTGCCAGTCATGCTCCCAACGGTACCAGGAGTAGCCCGAGCGGGGCAGCAGTCGATCCACGGGTGCCCAACTAGCTCCGCCGTCAGTGCTGATTTGCACATCAACGACCTCGTCCTCACCGGACCATGCCGCGCCCGCCAGCGTGTACCCCGTCGCTGCGACAAGCTCCCCTGGCGAGGGGTGAGTGATGATGGACTTGACCTTCATCCGCGTGTGATAGGTGTAGTAGTTGTCGGCATCGGGCCCGTTCATGGTCATGTACCGTTCCATCTGGTAAAAGCCCTTGAACTCATGGTCCAGCACATGGATTCCCACCAGCCACTTGATGGAAGTCATGCCATACCAACCGGGCACTAGAAGCCTCAGAGGATGACCGTGAATGGGGGGAAGAGGCTCGCCGTTCATCTCGTAAGCCAAGAGAGTATCGGGGTGCAGCGCCTTGTCGAGGGGCAGGCTGCGCTCGTAGGTGACGTCCGGGGGATCGCCGACAGTCTCGTCGGGTCCATGGTCAGCCCCTTCGAACAACACCTCCACAGCCGAATCGCTTACGCCCGCCATCTCCAACACGTCACGTACCGATACGCCTGCCCACTGGGCGTTGCCCATGATGCCGTGGCCTTTGATTTGCTCCATCACGGAGCTGGTGCGTGTGGAGGCAGCCCAATGCTCAGGCACCGGGCTGTTGCCACAGCACTCGAAGGTCACCTGAAACCGCCTTTTCGGCAGATTCCCTAGGTCATCCATCGACAGGCTCAGGTTGCGCCGGACCTGCCCATCGACGGCCAGACGGTGGGTGGAGGCGTCCAGCTGAGGGTAGTCACCCCAGTGGTTGCGCACGTAGAAAAGGTCGGTGGGAGTGACCGCCTCTTGCAGGGCGGCAGGAGGGGCGGCCCATGTGCGTCCACCTGCGTTGGTGGGTATCAGTTGAGGGGTCGCCAGTGTTCGGGTTTGTTGAAGGGTCATGTATCCCCCCGCATTCGTGCCCGCATTCGTGCCCGAAGGCTATTCCAAGAAGTTGGTCTCAAGCTCCGCTGCCGGGTAGGTCACCATCAAACGTACCGGTATCCATAGCTTGTTGACCAGCTTGTGAGGCGTTCCCGGTGGGGCCAGTAACGTGCTGCCCATGCGCACTGTGTGGAGTTCATCGTCGATGACCATCTGCACCGCGCCCGACATCACCATCACCGCCACGTCCACAGGATGGCTGTGCAGCCTGCCCTCCCATCCCGGAGACAGCTCCACCTCCTTGATGGTCAGGGACTCGGCACCAAGCTCGTGAGAGACAAGAGCCCTCTGCCGAAAGTGTGACGACACCCTCTCGCTGGCAATGGAGCTATGTTCAATGATGGGCATAACAGGTTGCCGCCCACCTTAACACTAGGCCGCGTGGAAAACAACGCGCCATACTGGCCTGCCGAGAAGTATCTCGAGCAACTGGGGCGCCTGCGGCATCTCGGGCGCCCGGCTAGTTGTCGGCCGCTACCGGCTGGCTGGCAAAGGCCGCCTTTAACGCCTCGCACGCTTGCGACACTGCCTTCTTGCCGTCGTCAATAATATCGGGCAGGGCATAGAACAGGTGTATTTGACCGTCATACCGGGTACATACCGTGGGTATGCCCGCCGCCTGCAACCGGGCGGCATATGCCTCGCCTTCATCGCGCAAGGGATCGTATTCAGCAGTTATAACCATGGCCGGAGGCAACCCGCTAAGGTCCGTAGCCTTCATGGGGGCGGCGTATGGGTTCTCGGCGTCACTGTCTTGGGCCATGTAGTGGTCCCAGTACCAAGCCATGCCCAAGTGGGTCAAACCATAACCATCAGCATTGCTGGAGTACGAGTTGGTGCTGAAGTTGCGCTCCGTTACCGGATAAACCATCAGCTGATATACGATGGAAGGGCCGCCCTTGTCCCGCGCCATCAATGGCACTACCGCAGCCAGGTTGCCGCCGGCGCTCTCGCCGCCAACGGCCACACGGCTGGAGTCGGCGTTGAGCGAGACCGCGTTGGCAGACGCCCATGCCGTGGCGGCATAGCAGTCGTCGGCCGCCGCTGGGAACTTGTGCTCCGGCGCCAGCCGATAGTCAACGGATACCACCACGGCCCCGGTGCCCACGCACATGCGCCGGCAAGTGCCGTCGACAGAGTCCAGGCTGCCCACAACCCATCCTCCCCCGTGATACCACATCACCAGCGGGAATGGCCCCGAGCCTTCGGGTGTGTAGATGCGCACCGGGACGCCCCCCGCTGGTCCAGGCACTTCCCGGTCCTCCACATGCGCGACTTGCGGCCCTGGGTCAGGTGGTGTGGCCGAGTTGGCCCGTGCGGAAGCAGGCGTCTGCTCATGGCGGGGAGGCAAACCCATCTCCGCGATCTTGTCCAATACAGCCTTGGCCTGAGGGTTCAGAGGCATGTCATTCCTCCTACTTGGAGCGTTGAAGCCACCGTATCGCCGGACAGCCAAAGGTGTCAAGGCCATCCCGCCATGGCAATATCCCGGAGGGATTATAATGGGCGGACCGTCTCGCTAAAGCGAGAGGCACGGAGGGCAAATCATGGCACCAGAGTTGGAGGCCCACGCACTCGTCGACCGCATTGACGACCGGTTTCTAGTGCAGACTCTCGTAGAGTTGGCACAGGTGCCAACGGAGGTGCCTCTGGGCAAGAACACCTTCATGGCCCCCGACGACCCCAAGCTGGTGCAGTATGTGCAGCGAGAGTTGCGTCCGCGCATCCAGTCTCTGGGGGCGTACGACATTATCGACGCACCAGGCAACCAGTTGGTGGTGCGCTTGGGTGACGGCTCCGCCGACCCGTGCTTCCTAGTGATGGTCTACACGCCCACCCAGCACCACAACCTGATGGAAGACCCCTTTTCCGGCAAAATCGCCCGCGCTACCGAGTGGGGCTATGACGAACCCTGCGTCTTTGGGCAGGGAATAAGCCAGAACAAGGCCCACCACGCGGTCATGCTGGCCCTGCTGAAGCTGTTTGGCGAGCATGATGTCCCCCTCAAGGGCACCTTCTATCTGGCGGTGAACAACGAAGGGAACAGTAGTCACGAGTGTTTCCGCCAGATACTCAGCGTCCTCCCGCGGAAGCCCCAGTCCGCCCTGCTGTTGGTGGGCAACGGACTGAAGGTGTCGCTGGGCAACCGTGGCCGCGTCGACATCAACGTGGAGATTCGAGGCAAGGCCTCCCACTCCAGCAGTCCCCACCTTGGGGCCAGTGCCATCGATGGCGCCAACGCACTGCTGAACCGCTTGGACCGCGTGCCTTTGGAGGGTTCGCATCCCATCCTCGGCGGGCGCCATGTGCTGGCGTACCAGATCGTGTACGACCCCGTGGCCCCTCACACGCTGCCCGAGGTAGCACGGCTCAAGATCGACCGCCGCCTGATTCCGGGCGACGACCCTGACCTTGCCGTCGCCGAGTTCGCCCAAGCCATCGGCGACATCCCGCCTTACGAGGTGAAGGTGGGAAAGGGGCCGGTGATGCTCCCAGCCCTCGTAGAACCCGGCGGTCCTGGCGTCCGAGCCTTGATGCAGGCACACCAGCGCGTCTGCGGCTCGGAGCCACAGACCATCTACGGCATGGGCACCTATGATGCCGGAGGCCCCTGCGCTGCCGGCATACCAGCAGTAATGTACGGCGCGGGCGGCGGTGTACACCCTTTGGGGGTGGACTTCGTGCCCATATCACAGGTCAAGACCGAGGTGCGTGTCGTCGCCCACACTGCTATTTCGCTGCTGGGCTGATACCGCTATTCTCACATGACATCACCGGCAAGCACAGGAGGCGCAAACCGTGGCACAACCAATGGCGGCCAAGTTCGGACTCAGCCTTTCCAACAGGGCCATCCTGTTTGGGTGGGCGACTATTGACGACCTCTTGAACGCCGCCGTCACCGCGGAGCAGTCGGACTACTTTCACAGCATCTGGGTTGGCGACAACCTGCTCTCGAAAGCGCGTGTCGACGCCATGATTGCTCTGTCAGCCATCGCGGCTCGCACCGAGCAGGTGAAGCTGGGCACCATCTGCATGGCCAGCTTCCCCATGCGCCATCCCATCCAAGTTGCCATCCAGTGGGCCAGCTTGGACGTCCTGTCCCACGGCCGCACCATTCTGGCAGTGTGCAATGGAGCCGCCGCCTCCGACGGCCCCCAGTTCAAGCACGAGCTTGAGGTGTTCGGCATGCCCTCGTCGGAGCGGGTCGGCAGGCTGGTGGAAGGCGTGAAGGTTATACGCCGTCTCTGGACCGAGGACCAAGTCACCCACGAGGGGAAGTACTACCAGTTCGCCGACGTGGACCTCATGCCTAAGCCGGATCAGCACCCACTACCCATATACATCGCCGCCAACCCCAAGGGCGACGTCGACCCAGCAGTGGAAGAGCGCGTACTGCGTCGCGTGGCCACACTGGGAGACGGCTGGCAGACCGACGCCACCCCCGCCGACACTTTCCAGCGTCGTTTCGACGCCATAAAGGGCTACGCCGCCGAGGGAGGCCGCGACCCTTCCGAGCTGGAGTCCTGCCTGCACCTGATGGTCAATATCAACGACGACCGCGACGAGGGTTTCGAGCAGGCCCGCGGGTTCCTGATGCGATACTACGGAGCAAATGCGGTCAGTCGCGAGCGTACGGAACTGTGGCTTGCCTACGGCAGCCCGCAGCAGGTCATCGAGAAAATCCAGTCCTACATCGACGCCGGCTGCACCATGCCGGTGCTCCGCTTCGTCTCCCCCGACCTCAAGGGTCAGCTACGCCGTTGCATCGAAGAGGTCATGCCGGCGTTTCGGGCGTGACCCCGCTGACTTCATGCGGAGCATCCAGTTCACTCAGATGGGCTTTGCTTCCCTCCCAGTGTGTTATCCTCGCCTCGCCAATTGCCAATTCGGGAAAGAGATCAAGAACCCCTCAGGAGGACTGCCGTGCCGATAACAGGACAGGGTGTCGTATCCCGCGTAGCAGGCGAGCCCGCTCTGCTTGAAGAAATCATCATCGACGACCCCGGGCCGGGCGAGGTGCTGGTGCGCATCCAAGCCAGCGGCGTGTGCCACACCGACCTGCACTACAAGATGGGCAAGATCAGCGACCAGTTCCCCTACCTGTTGGGGCATGAGGGCGCCGGCGTGGTGGAAGCCGTCGGTCCCGGTGTGGAAACGCCCGCTGTTGGTGACTACGTGGTACTGGCATGGCGGGCCCCCTGTGGACGCTGCCGCTTCTGCGCCATCGGCCAGCCCAACCTGTGCTCCGCCAGCCTCAACGCCCAGCCACACATGCGCACTGCCCGCGACAACATCACCCTCAGCCCTGCCATCGGCATCGGCACCTTCTGCGACCGTACCGTAGTCGCGGCCGTTCAAGCCGTGAAGGTACCCGAGTCTTGCCCACCAGAGCAGGCGTGCCTGCTGGGCTGTGGCGTGACCACGGGCATCGGGGCCGCTCTCTACACCGCTGGCGTTCGCCGTGGCAGTACCGTCGCCATCTACGGCTGTGGAGGCATCGGCTGCAGCGTGATCATGGGGGCCAAGATCGCTCACGCCTCACGCATCATCGGCGTGGACATCCAAGCCAATAAGCTGCAATGGGCCAAGGAATTCGGTGCCACCGATGTCGTAGACGCCACCCAAGGCGACCCGGTGCAGGCCATCAAAGACCTCACGGGTGGCAACGGCGTTGACTATTCCTTTGAGGCTGTGGGCACTCCGCAAACACTGCTGCAAGCCCTCTGGTCCCGCGACCTAGCTGGCACCTGCACCCTCATCGGCGTGCCCGACCACACCATGGTTGTGGAGATGCCCATGCTCCAGTTCTTCGGCCTTGGCGGGTCCCTGCGCGTCAGTTGGTACGGCGACTGCCTACCGTCCCGCGACTTCCCGATGCTCGCTGGCTGGTACAGCCAAGGCCAACTGGACTTGGACCGGGTGGTCAGCCGCATCATAACCATCGGCGAGACAGAAGAGGCTTTTGAGGCTATGGAACGGGGGGAGACGCTTCGCTCGGTGATCAAGCTCTAGGCATCATCAGAACTCACGGGCGGATACCTCTGCGAAGACCCCGAAGTGGTCTGACAACTTTCGGCCTTCATACACGTTGCTTATAGTTCCAAGAGACTCTGTGGCTAGGTCTTCCCCTACAGCAATGTGGTCTATGGCCCTACGCCCGTCGAGACCGAGAGTCGATGTAGCGATTGTCAGCCAAGGCGGTATGGCCGACTGCAGAGCATCACGAATGTGTCCCGGAGCATAGCCTCGCTGGCCTATCTGCTGGTTGAAGTCACCCATCATGACCAAGCGCCGACGGGGCATATGTTCAAGCAATTCAGGTAAGAGTGCCAAGAATTGCTTGTGGTCTTCCCACGCCTTGCGCTTTACACCGTCTCCGGTATAGCACGTTCGAGAGCCATGCCAAGGAATGCAGACCCCTATGACGGTTACGTCCCCCACCGAAGTAGATGTGACGGCGGATACAAACCGGCCAGGTGGCATGGCTTGAGCCCCCACGTCGTCCACCTGCCTCCAAGGTTCCCTTGACCATAGCAGAGCTTTCCGACGGGTTTCGACCGTCTGCACCTGGTCAGGCCTCGAGTAGATGGTGTGACCGTTATCAGCCAACAGCCGAATATCGGTCTCGGTCAGGCAGATAATCTCAGGAGCGAGTAGCTCGATACGACGTAGTATCTCAGCTCGGCGGTTCGACCACGGCGTTGCCCACTCGACATTCCAATTCACAAGTAGCACTGCCGAGCGTCTGCCGTTCCCTAAGGTGCTGTCTTGAACTCCGGCAGCACCTTCTCCGCAAACAGCTTCAGGGAGTTCAGCGTCTGCTCCTCGGTGAGGTTCCCGAAGAAGAAGGAGCTCACGAAGTAGTTGGTGCCGGTGGCGTCAATGTGATGACGCACCTGCTCGACGACTGAGTCAGGCGAACCCACGACATGCAGGCCTTCGGCCATACGCGCCTCGAAGTCGCCTAGAAACGCGGTGCGACCGGGATCGCCTCTCACAGTCCGCAGGTAGTTGAAGTTGTCGTTGAAGTGGGCAAAGGCAGCCTTGGCCTCGCTCAGCGCCTCTTGGTCCGTCTCCCCAACATATACATGGCGCACGATGCCGTACTTGGGGTCCGGTTCGTGCCCGTTGAGCCGCCCGTCGTCCCCTTGGTGGTCCTGCCAGACCTGCTTATAGAGGTCGAACAGTTCCCGGACTTTGTCCATAGGAGGGTAATGGGTAATCGTGTTGAAGCCTTGGCGCGCCAGCCATTCGGTCCGCTCCACGTTGTCCGTGGGGTACCACAGAGGCGGGTACGGGCGTTGGTACGGCTCCATGTGCAACTGCACATCCTCGAAGGAGTAATGCTTGCCTTGGTGCTTGATGACTCCCTTGGTGAGTCCTTGGGTGATTATGTCGAGGGCCTCTTCGAACATGCCTCGGGATTCGTCGGTGCCCACGTTGTAGAAGGAGAGCTCGATGGGCGAGATGCCACGCCCCACGCCTAGGTCCAAACGACCGCGACTGAGGTGGTCCAGCATGCATATTTCTTGGGCCAGTCTGAGGGGATTGTAGATGGGCAGTAGGTAGACCAGCGGGCCTAGACGAATGCGCTTCGTCCGCTGGGCGGCGGCTGCCAGAAAAAGGCCGGGAGACGGGGCCATCCCCAAGGGCGCACACTGATGCTCCGCCAAGTGATAGCAGTAGAAGCCGGCCTCGTCGGCGTACTCCAGCAACCGAAGACGCATGTCATAGTTGTCGGCGATGCTCAGGCCGTTACTGTCGATCCAGTCGAAGATGCCAAAGTGTACAGGCGACGCCATAGAAGGGCCTCCCAGCCAAGTCAGGTTATTGAGCCTACTCGGGGCGTTTTTCGTTCGGAGAGTGCTTTTGAGGCGTGCCCTAAACGACAGCGCCTTGACTGCGCAATTCGTCTACCTCTTGCTGGGTCAGCCCGCCCAGGGTGGTGAAAATCTCATCGGAGTGCTGGCTGAACAGGGGCGCAGGCACGACCTCCACCGGCGAGTCCGACAGCCTCACAGGACACCCGATGATTGAGACACGGCCACGGGTGGGATGGTCGATCTCTGTCACCATTCCTCGCTCCCGCAGGTGTGGATTGGCCAGCACCTCGGAGGTGTCGAACACAGCCCCACAAGGGACGCCTTCCCCAGCAAAGGCTGCCATCACGTCTTCCTTGTCACGCGTCGATGTCCACTCCTGAATAATCGCCGCCAGCTCGGCCCCGTGTTGATCACGGGTGTTCCGGTCGGCGAATCGCGGGTCTTCCAGCAACTCTTCACGGCCCATGGCACGGACGGCAGCGTTGAACATGCCCGGTATGTCCGAGGGCACTAGAAGAAACACGTACTCGTTCTCGCCGGCAGGAGCGCACTTGAACAGCCCCCTCACCTCGCCTCCAGCACCCCCAAGGTGGCTCTCAGCACGGAGCACGGGGTCACCACTGGAGAGTGTGCTTGTGAACTGCACCCGAGTCAGGTTGAGCACCGCCTCCTGCATAGCCACTTCCACCTTCTGGCCCTTTCCAGTAGACTGCCGCTGCACGACGGCCGCCAAGATACCGATGGCCATGTGCATTCCCGTCCCGGAATCGCCCACATTGACCCCGGACGGCGTGGGCGGACTATCAGCATAGCCCGTGATGCTCATGGCCCCGCTGGTAGCTTGTGCCACAGGCTCGAAGCACTTGTAATCGGCGTAAGGGCCATAGGAGCCGAACCCCTTGACCGACGCGTAGATCAGACGGGGGTTGATGGCGCTGAGGTCGTCGTAGCCCAATCCCAGACGGTCCATCGCACCCGGACCGCGATTCTCCACCATGATGTCCGCTTGGGCTACCAAGGTCTTGAACAGCTCTTTGCCCTTGGGATTGCGCAGGTCGAGGGTGGTGCTCTTCTTGTTGTTGTTCAGCAGCAGGAAGAAGAAGCTATCCTTATCGGGGTCGTCGCGGCGCAGCCAGCGGGCGCGGTCGCCACGGCCATCGGGTATCTCGATCTTGATGACCTCGGCCCCCAGCCAAGCGAGCATCTGCGTGCACGAAGGCCCAGCTTGGTCGTGGGTCATATCTATCACCCGTATGCCATCCAAGGCCTTGCTCATAGGTGGTTCCTCCTAGCCGGCCTACCTGAGGCCATTGGCCGATTCTAGGTGGGGCGTAAGGGAGCGTCAAGCTGGAGGGTGGGAGTCACAGTCATATCGACGTCGACCCTTACCCGCTTATGGATGCATCTTCTTGCGTGGTAGTATGGGCCGTGTGCCGGAAACAAGAACGCAGCGCATCAGAGAGCGGTTAGAGCATGAAGGCTGGTACATGCAGAGGCACGGTGCAAACCATGAGATCTATCGACACCCAGATATGCGAGGCATCACAACCCTCCCTCGGCACCGCAATGTCAAGCTGGGGGTTGCTACGTCCATGGCCAAGCAAGCGGGCTGGGAGGACTAACATGAGATATCCTGCGATCATTGAGGGCGGCGGGGATGACTATGGCATTTGGTTCCCAGACCTGCCGGGAATCGTGGCGATGGGAGATACGTTAGTAGAGGCCATCTGCAACGCCCAAGCGGCATTGGACGATTACGCTATTGAGGCCGAGCGAGACGGCATGGATCTCATGACTCCCAGCTCTACAGAAACCATTGAAGTTCCGCCGGGATGCACTCTCACGACCATCCAACTGGTGCGAGAAGCTACTGAAAGGTCGGCACTGCCATGACCACACTCAGCGACGACGAGTTCCGCTTTCTAGTGCGCCGCGCCGGGCTCTCGATGTCCGACGACGAGTTGCAGCAGTTGCGCACCTTCTACGACGCCTTCGAAGAGCGCTTGAAACCCCTGTATGAAGCCGACCTCTCCGAGGAAGAAGTCTCAGGGATCTTTCTACCTAGGGCGAGCGGGCTCCCAAGCGCCAGCCGGGAGGTGACGCCATGACGACTTACAGCCAAGCCCTCCACCATCTGACCATCCACGAGGCGTCCGAACTCATCCGCAGCCGCCAACTGTCGCCCGTCGAGCTGACACAGGCCTTCCTAGACCGCATTGAGGCCATCGATGACCGGCTGAAGTCCTACATCACCCTACTGCCTGAGGCGGCCATGGAGGCAGCACGGGCGGCCGAGGGTGAGATTTCGAGGGGCAACTATCGTGGCCCGCTGCACGGCATCCCCATCGCCTTGAAGGACCTGTACGACACTGCCGGCGTGCCTACCATGGCCCAGTCCAAGGTACTGGAGCACCGTGTGCCCGATAACGACGCCACGGTAGTGACCCGCCTGCGGGAGGCAGGCACCGTACTGCTGGGCAAGCTCACCATGCACGAGTTCGCCCTTGGCTTCCCCGCCAGCCTGTACGAGTCGCCAAGGAATCCTTGGAACCTGGACCATGTGACAGGGGGTTCCAGCAGCGGGTCGGGAGCGGGCATCGCTGCCGGCACCTGCATGGGGACTCTGGGGTCGTGCACGGGCGGTTCCATACGTGGGCCCGCTTCCTATTGTGGGATCGTGGGGTTGAAGCCCACCTACGGTCGCGTCAGCCGCCATGGTGTGCTGCCTCTCAGTTGGTCGCTTGATCACGTCGGCCCGATGACTTGGACGGTTGAAGACACCGCCCACATGATGCAGGCCATCGCTGGGCACGACCCCGACGACGCCACCAGCAGCCGGTCGCCCGTCCCGGACTACGCGTCGGCACTGCGGGAGGACGTTAACGGGCTGGTCATCGGTGTGCCACGCCACTACTTCTTCGACGCCGGCGCGGGGGCCGATCCCGAGATACTGGCGGCCGTAGAGAAGGCCTTATCAGACTTGGAGAGTCTGGGGGCGCGTCTCGAAGAGGTGAACATCCCCAGCCTCGAACTCGCGGGCCCAGCCAATTGGCTGATCATGATGAGCGAGGCTTTCGCCTACCACAAGGACAACCTGCAATCGCAGCCCCAGAACTTCGGTTCCGTGGTGCGACACCGCTTCTACTTAGGTGGGCTGTTCGGCTCTGCCGACTACGTCAAGGCGCAGCAGGCGCGCAGCCGTATCCGGCGCGAGTTCGCCGAGGTGATGCAGCGAGTGGACCTCATCGGCTGTCCCACAATGCTGGGGCCGGCGCCCGTGTTCGACACCTTCGACCCCTCGAGCGTAGTACTCGGACGCAGCTTTACCGCCCCTTTCAACGAGACCGGCATGCCCGCTATCTCAGTACCCTGCGGCTTCACCGAAAACGGTCTCCCCTTGGGCCTGCAGCTAGCTGGCAGGCCCTTCGAGGAAGAAACGGTCATCCGGGCGGCCTACACTTACCAGCAACACGCAGGGTGGTACAAGCAGCGGCCAGCGATTTAAGGAAGTTTGGTCCGAGTGACGAGAGGCGCAGACGGCTACACTGCCGTCGTCTTACGGAAGCGGTAGTTTACCAGGTCGTCGTAGGTGGCAACACGTATCTGCGTGGGACGTATAGTGGCAAGCGCCACGGTGTAGGATCTAGCTACCGCCTCTTTTTTCCGGCCTTCGCGGGCTGGTTGCGGAAGCAGGCATTCGGTGATTTTCTCCTGCGCAACATAGGCCCGCTCCACATTGGGCAATTCCACTCCGCGAACCCCTAGCGCAGTTCGCGCCTCAGCACCTTGCCCGCGGAGCTTACAGGCAGGCTGTCCCGGAACTCTATGATGCGGGGGACTTTGTAGGCCGCCAGTTGGCTGCGGCAATGGGCCGTGAGGGCGTCGCGAATGGTGTCTTGGGAGTCAGATGCAGTGTCCTTCAGGACGATAGTGGCCTTGACGGTCTCACCGCGGTAGGAGTCGGCTGTGCCTGCTACGGCCGCCATGTGTACCAGCGGGTGGCGGTAGAGGACCTCCTCCACCTCCCGGGGCCACACCTTGAACCCGGCAGCGTTAATCACGTCCTTGATACGGTCAACAATGTAGAAGTAGCCATCCTCGTCCATGCGGGCTAGATCGCCAGTGTGGAACCAGCCATCCAGCATCACTTCAGCAGTAGCGTCGGGACGGTTCCAGTAGCCCCGCATCACTTGGGGGCCCCGGAGCACCAGTTCGCCGATTTCGCCTACTGTCAGGACCCTGGTGCGGTCGTCCGGATCGACGACGCGAGCATCGGTGTCGGGCAGGGGGACGCCCATAGAACCTAGGAGCGCCCGCTGGGGCGGGTTTACATGGGTGAGGGGCGACGTCTCCGTGAGGCCATAGCCCTCAATGAGCACTTCACGCCCAACTAGCTTGTCGAATGACTCCTTCACCGCTTCAGGCAAGGGGGCAGCACTGGTGCGGCTGGGCCCCAAGGACGACAGATCGTATTGCCCAGAATCGGGTTGGCCCAGCAGGTTGATGTACATGGTGGGAACACCAAGAAATCTGGTGGCACGATATCCCTCAATGGCCTGGAACACGCCTTGAGGGTGGAAGCGCCGGAAGAGGATGATGGTCCCGCCGACGGCAATCGGCACACTCATCACCCCAGCGATGCCGCCGATATGAGACAGCGGTAAGACGGCGATAAACGTTTCCTCGCCGGGCCGGTAGTCAAACCAACGTGAGAATTGAATGGCGTTGGCCACTAGGTTGGCGTGGGTCAGCATCGCCCCCTTGGGCACTCCCGTTGTCCCGCCGGTGTAGGGGAGCAACGCCAAGTCCTCCTCCGGTGTTATGTCAGATAGGGGCTCCAGCGGGAGGTGCTGCGCTATCAAGTCGTTCATGCTGTAGGCATGGCGCGGGACATCGGCCACATCCGCAACCACCACCCGCTCCAACCCTATGTGCTCCCGCACATGCTCCACCACTAGCAGCGATTGCGCGTCGCATACGATCGTAGACGCGCCGCAGTCGCTCAGTTGGTGGGTAAGCTCGTCGGCTCGGTACATGGGGTTGCAGGGGACGGGGACGGCCCCGGCCTTGAGGATGGCGTAGAAGCTGACGACCAAAGACGGCGAGTTCTGCAGGTAGTAGGCGACACGATCACCCTTGCCGACACCCAGTTCGGCCAAGGCCGCCGCCAACCTTGAAGACTCGTCGTCCAACGCGCGGTAGCTTTTGGCCTCAGTCTCCCGCCCAGACTCTCCATCGAAGGAGATAATGGCAACCCGCGACGGGAAACGTCGGGCAGAGTCCTGCAACAACCGATATAAGGGAATGGAGGGGTAATCGAGGCTGGCTCCAAGGCCGGTAGGGTAGTGGCGAAGCCAAGGCTGTGTCATCAGTGTCATATCCGTCGGCCGCAGGCGTCACAGCGAGACCATTACTCAGCCGGAGAAACCCTTCTGCAACTTACCTATGGTGGAATCGAGGTCGCCGACGTACGCTTCCATCAGTTTCAGGTCGTCCTCGGTGAGGTGGGCATACCGTCGTTGGGAGGCTGCGTACTCCTTGACTGTCGCCTTGCGGGGGATGTTCTGGCGGCCGAATACGCCGTCTTTCCACTCGTAAAGGGGCCACATGCCCGACTCCACTGCCAAGCGCGAGACCTCCACTCCCTTGTGATCGTCGTAGCCCCAAGAGGGGTTGCAGGGCGTGAGTATCTGAATGAATGCGGGCAGCCGTGTGCAGGCTGCTTTGATTTTGCGCTCCAAGTCTTGGGGGTGGGAGGTGGACGCCGTGGCCACATACTCCGCGCCGCTATGCATAAGCATCAAGGGGAAGTGCTTGGGATGGCGCAGCTTGCCTGCGGGGCGTACGCTGGTGCGAGCCAAAGGTTCTGTGCTGCCCGTGGCGTGGCTACCACTGGCAGCGTGGGCTTGGTTGTCGCACACCACATGGAGGTATTTGTAGCCTTGCTGAAAGGCGGTGGCCAAATCCTCCAAGCCGATGTCGATCTGGCCGTCACCATCAATCACCACGATGGGCCGATCGATGTTCCGCACCTGCATGGCGGTGAGCAGGCCGACAATACCGCTGTCATGAGTGCCCAGACCACTGCGCTGCAGAAAATCGCGCCCGATGCCACACCCTTGACCGAAAACGATGGGCTGCTGCTCGGCTAGGTAGTCGAACACGATGTGCATCACCAATCGCGTAGCTAGGTTCTCCGGGCAGCCGGGGCACTGGTTGGCGGTAACGTTCATGAAGACGCGCTTGGGCTCGGTCTCCATCACCATCTTGATAGGCATTCTCGCCTTCCTCTCGCCGTTCCTACGGGTGTGGGATTCGACGCTGGTGCCCTCAGCGACTAAGCGCTTGGGCCAGCATATCCTCGTCTTCAATGGTCTCGAAGTGCCACGCATGCTGTCGCTGCGTGTAGCCGCGACGGGTGGCCTCCAAAGCCTCTTCTGCCATGTACATCACGTCGTAGAAGGTAACGTCCCGGCCGCCCAAGCCGGCGATGCGTCCCAGCACCATGGGTGGGTCCACTTGGCCGAACATGGCGCTGCGCAGGTCGTGGTAGACGGCTGCCACCGGGTTGCGGTCCAGCACCACCACGGCCTTCACGCCCTTGAGGGCTGTCACCAGTTCCTCGCCAGGGAAGGGACGGAAGGCCCGCACCTTCACCAAGGCCACCCGCTTGCCCTGCTCCTGCATAAGCTGGGCCGCGTAGCGGGAGGTGGAAGCCAGCGACCCCATGGCCACGACTGCCACCTCGGCATCCTCGATGCCCTCGGCCTCGATGAGACCGCCGTAACCACGACCATTCAGCCTTAGGTAGTCGGCGTGGGCACTCTGGATGGCCTGCTTGGTGGTCACGTTCAGGGCTTGGTCAAGCTGGTAGCGCCTCTCCATGTACTCCCGCTCGACGTCGATGTAGCCGTAGCCGCTCATACGTGGGCCAGAGTAGTACTGGGCGAAGTCCAGGTTCTTCACGAAGTCGATGTCGGACGGAAGCTGGAAGCTAGGCAGAAAGGCGTCGATAGCCTCCTGCGAAGGTAGCTCCACGGGGTAGCTGTTGTGGGACACCTCCCATCCATCGTAGGTCATGAAGGTGGGCAGCAGCACGTTGGGGTCCTCACCCACCCGGTACGCCTGGATCAGGGTGTCAAGAACATCTTGGGCATTCTCGCAATGATAGTGAATCCAGTGGATGTCGCGGTACATCACCGTGTCGTGGTCGTCCGTGCGCACCACGGCGGGTGGCTCCAAGGCGCGATGGGCCACCACTAGTACGATGGGTATGCGGGCGTATGAGGCGAAAATGAGCTGCTGAGCGGCGATGAGCAGGCCCTCGGAGTTGGTGGCAAAGGCGCACCGCACACCCCCTTGGGTGGCGGTGATCTGGGCGTTCATAGTGCTGCGCTCGTGCTCCAGCTCAATGAGCTTGGCATCGAGCTCGCCGCGCTGAATCATCCGCGCCGTCTCCTCACCCACCTCGTCGGAGGGGCCGATGGGGAAGGAGCAGAGCACCTGAATTCGGGCCAGCTTGAGGGCATGGGCCGCGGCCTTGTTGCCGGTGAGGGCAGTACGCTTTACAGCTTGGGCCATTAGTCTGACCCTCCTTGCCCCTGACCCTCCTCACGCAACCGCAAAGGTATGAGGGCCTCCATGCCTGCCCGCTGGTGCCCCGACACCTCAGGCCAGTGGGGCTCAACGGTGACTTCCTCGTAGCTGGGGCGTTCCTTGCGCAACTGGTCTTCGTCCACCATGGTGAGAGCATGCCCCACGCACACCTCCACACAGATGCCACAGCCACGGCAGAAGTCAACGTCGATGCGATATCCCTGATGGGGTAGCCCTTCGCGTACGATGAAGCCGGTGCCGTCGGGGCACATTACTTCACTGATGCAACTGCCGGGGCAGATGCACTGGCCGTCGTTGCACACTGGCACCTTGTCCCGCCAGACAAAGGGGCTGCCCTTGCTGAAGCCGGGCAGCTTGTCGTAGCGGTCAAAGCTGTAGTACTGGGGCAGGCTCGAGATCTCGGCGTGCTGTATCCGGGCTGGGCGCCGCTCAGTCTGGAACTGCACTCCACCCAGGGCCTCGACCTTCTCGTAGGCCTCCAAGGCCCCTTGGGCATTGCGCTCGCCTAGGTTTCCGGGGAAGGTGTCGCGTATGCACTCACTGAGGGCTGCCATGTCCACGGCCTCGGTGATGCGGGCATAAGCACCAAGCATGGTGATGCCCACAGGCGGGGGTGTACGCCCCAGCAGCCGCTCCGCAATCTCGGTGGCGTCCACCGTGGCCACGGCGCCTTCGAAGTCAAAGGGCAGGTCAAGTTCGCCGGGGTGCTTGGGGCTGTTCACCAGCAGAACACCACGCTTCATACGCCCGATGGCGTCGGCAACCAGCTCGTGGCTGTTTTCTTTGGCAGTCAGGAGGAGCTCTTCTTGAAAGACAATCACCTCTTCGGGGCGGTAGTTGGCGCAACTGGCCAATCCGGGGGAATCGGATATCTTGACGTAGTTGATGACTGGGGCGCTGCGTGCCCGGGTGCCGGGGTAGACGTTCACCGACACATAACGCCCTTGGTCGGAGTACAGCTTGGCCAGCACCTCGCCCGACTGCACGGACCCCTGTCCCGACATGCACAGCAGGTTCAACTCTTTCGTATTGGGCATACTGCCCTCCATACCCACCACACCCAGCTACCATATAGGCGCCGGTGGCGGAGCTTAGGGCTCGATTATATCACTCTGCGGATGGACAGGCAGTACGCAGTGACGATATTTCTTTGACAATGCAGGCTTTTTGTGGTTAGACTGCCGGTAGAAACAGCATGATATTCGCAAGCGCTACCGCGATTCCTCAAAGCCGAGTCCTCTCCTCTTTGGGCCCTTCCACGATAACCTCGCTACCCCTGACGACGGAGGTTTCCCTATTATTTCCTCATTGTCCAACAAGCTCTTAGGTATATTCCGCCGCAAGGCATCCCCGCCTCCCAGCGATGAGGCGTTCGCTGTCACCCCCGCCCCAGTCACACAACCGGCCTCCCGCGAGACAGCCTCTGCCCTTCCGGATCGAGTGCCTTCCACAAGACCAGACGCCAAGACCGCGCCATACAAACAGCGGCGTCCGAGTAGCGCCAATAAGGTCAAACCATACACCTACGCCACCGACGCCACTTTCGGCCCACTGCCTGTGGAAGGGCGCATTGCCCGCGCCCTCGAGGAGATGGGATACACGGAGCCCACGCCCATCCAGGAACAGGTCGTGCCCTTGGTGCGCAACGGGCGGGACTTGGTGGGGCAGGCGCAGACGGGCACCGGCAAGACAGCAGCCTTTGGTATCCCTCTGGTGGAGAAGGTTAACCCTGATGTCAAGTCGCCCCAAGCCTTGGTATTGGCTCCGACCAGAGAGCTGGCGAAACAGGTCAACGACGAGATTGCCCGCCTCGGCAAGTACAGAAATATCCAGACCCTGACAATCTATGGTGGACAGGCTATGAGCCGGCAGTTGACCGCCTTGGAGCGAGGAGTGCAGGTCATAGTCGCCACGCCGGGCCGGTTGATGGACCACATGTCGCGAGGCACCGTCGACTTGGGTGGCGTCTCCATCGTGGTGCTGGACGAGGCGGACCAGATGCTGGACATCGGGTTCGCCGAGGACATCGAGTACATCTTGCGCTACATCCCTATGCCACGTCAGACCCTGCTCTTTTCCGCCACTATGCCCGGCCCCATACGCAATCTGGCCCGACGCTATCTGCGCAATCCTGAGTGGATACGCACAGGGGGCGAGGCCGAGCCGGTGGAGCAGGTGGCCCAAATCTACTACGAGGTTGCTACCGAGGACCGCACTCCCCTGCTGTGCGAGCTTCTGGCAGGGGCTGGACCGGATATGCAGGGCCTAATCTTCCGGCGCACCAAGATCGGCGTGGACCGGCTGGTTGCCGAGCTACGGCGCAGACGCTTGGAAGCTGAAGCCATCCATGGAGATATGAGCCAAGGCCAGCGCGAAGCCGTGATGAACCGCTTCCGCGCCGGAAGGCTGCGTATCCTAGTGGCAACTAACGTGGCGGCCCGCGGGCTGGACATCCCAGCCGTGTCCCACGTAGTGAACTACGACATGCCCGGCAACTTGGAGGAGTACGTCCACCGCATCGGACGCACCGCACGAATGGGTCGCCCCGGCACGGCCATAACATTCGTCTCCGAATGGGACTTTGACATGCTGGACATCATCCACGCCCACGTTGAAGACGACCTCCAACCCGGCCGCTGGCCCCATGAGCCAGCTGACGTTGAGACCGCGCCAGTCTCGGAGACCCAGCACGCCGCTGTCTAGGCCCCTCACCCCACCAATCTTAACCTTCCCCCGCGTGAGGGAAGGGACATGCCCTGCCACCTATTCTGGCGTAGGGGCAACCCTTGTGGTTGCCCAATAGGAACCGAAAGTTCCCGCTCTAGGTCCCCGGAGCGCAAGCGCGGATCACGCGCATGGCGTCTTCCTTGGCTGTAGGGCCCTCCACCCTAGGCGTCACGATGGGCAGCTTCAGCCCCGCCGCATGGTACTCCGCTATTCTGGCCCGACACTCTTCCGGCGTTCCCACCAAGGAGATCTCGTCGATGAGGGCGGCGGGCACCAACTGCCTCGCCCGGTCATGGTCTCCCGCTTGCCATGCCAGCTTCACCTGCTCTATTTCGCCCGGGTACCCGGCATCGGCCATCAACTTGCGGTAGCGAGGCCAGAATCCAGCGTACGTCGCCATGGGTCCCCGCATCTTGTCGCGAGCCTCGTCCTTGTTGTCGGACACGAAGCAGTTCACCAAGCTGGTGACGTCCACGTCGGCGGGGTTTTTGCCCGCACGCTCTGCGCCTAAGGCCACGTTCTCGGCTGCCACTTTGGCATGGTCCGGGGTACACCAAGTGAGAATGGTTCCCTCGGATAGCTCGCCGCAAATCTGGAGCATCTTCGGGCGAACAGCGGCCACGTAGATCGGCATCTCCTTGCGCTGGGTCTGGAACCAGAAGTCGAACTGCTGGATGTTAGTCACCTCTCCAGGGTAGGAGATGCGCCCGTCCCGCAGCAGCCCGCGCACGATATCGATGCACTCACGCACCCTTTGCACTGGATGGTCGAACACCAAGCCGTGTTCCGGCTCCACCTGCACCTTGTGGCTCGACCCCAGCCCCAAGATGAACCGCCCAGCGGAGTAGAGGTCGACAGTGGCGGCCGCCATGGCGATGGTGGGCGCGGTGCGAGCGAACACGCTGCTGATGCTGGTGCCCAGCAGAATCTTGTTGGTGCGCATGGCGATGGCCGTCAAGATGGCGAACTGGTCTCCCGCATGCCCCTCAGCCACCCACGCCGACTCATACCCCAACTCCTCCGCCAGCACCGCACACTCCACAATCTCCAGAGGCTCCAGCCCCCGGGAAAACCCGACGCCAACACGTCCAGTCATGGCTGCCTCTCCAATCGCTCCGATGATGTCATCCCCCAAGAGAGGGTGAGAGCAGGGCTCCAAGCAATAGACTCTTACGTTTGCAGCGCCTCCAGGGCTTGCGTGACTAGCCGACGGCGCAGCTCTTTCTCCTCCTGAGGTGAGACGTTGGCGTCGCCTAGGACGTGGACTATGCCGTGACCTTGGACTACGCGGTTGGCCCCTACCATGCGGGCTACCGGGGCGACGGAGGTGACTTGGGCTACGGGGATGCCAGCCTTTTCGAGTTCGGTTGCGATCGCAGCGCCGCTGCGAGTGGAGGTCCCTCAAGCGGAGGTGAGCACCACCGCATCGACGCCTGACTCTTTGAGCTTCTGGGCCATCTCGCGACCGAGGCGGCGGCTGTTGGCCAAGGGGTTGGCCAGCCCCGAGGTGGAGAGGAACTCGTCGAATACCTTGCCGATGATGCCGGCCTCCTCCATCTCCCTGAGGACATCGACGGGCACGAGGCGGTCGGGGTCCTGCTGCACGTAGCGGGTGTCGTAGCCACGGTGCGCCACCTCGTAGTCCTCGCCTCGTAGGTCGGCCACCCCGGAGATGTCGTAGGAACCCCAGATGTGGGCAGCGTAGTTTGGGATGCGGTCGGGGTTACCCTTGGGCACGAGGCCACCGTCGGTGACCACAGCGATGGTGGCTCCGGCGAGGTCTTGAATGGGGGCGGGGGCCTCCACCGGCTCGAAGGTGGTGACCACCAGTTCCGAGTCGAAGGGCTCGCCACTGCCCTTGGCCAGTGCCATGGCCACGAGGCGCTGGGCACTGGTCACGTCCACCATTTCATCCCGCAGGATGCCCCGGGGGAAGTAGCTGTCGTCGCTGGGGCGGCCCACAGGCTCGCCTGCCAGCAGTTTGTGGGCCAACGCGCACATCCGAGCCATGACATCCTGCATGGCGGCAGCGTTGGCCCCTGAATCGACGATGCACAGGTCTTGGCGGTAGAGGTCGACGCCAGGGTTCTCCTCGGCCATGGCCGTCACGGCGGGAATCCCCAACTCTCCCTGCACCGCAGCGCAGAGGTGACCGGCAACGATGCCGTAGCGCCCCGCCTCGAAGCAGGGTCCAGCGACGAAGAGATCAGCCTCGCTGGCCTTGACCATTTCCAGCACTTGGTCGGTCACCTCGGTAAGGTTCTCCGCGCCGTAGTTGTCACCGCACACCAAAGTGACGGCGACGGTGGCGTCGGTGCCCAAGGTCTGCTGTAAAAGGCGGCCGGGGCCCACAGGCCCATCGCGCTGCTCTAGAGGTACGCCCGCGTGCTCCTCGCCGCCGAGGCCGCCGAAGAACTGGTTGAGGTAGTGAGCTACTCGCATGTGGTTCCTCCTTTGGGGGGATCACCCCCACCCTAACCTTCCCCACCTTCCCCCTTGATGGGGAAGGGACTTGTTGGACGGCCTCCTCTGGTGAAGGGCTCAGTAGACGAATGAGCGGATGCGCGAGGCGCCCTGTTGGTTGGTGGCCCCGCAGACGTTGGCGGCAGCGACTTCTCGGATTTCGGCGAGGGCGGCTGCGGTGGCGGTGCTGCCAGCGACGATGCGCTGGGGTTCGGGCGTGGACCACTTGGTGTCCATGCCTCCGCAGTAGACGATGGCGTCGACTTCGGGGAAGTTGAACAGCAGGGCCGACTCGGCGCGCCGGTCCTGCGACATGTCGGTGACCTGCACGGCGGTGCGCATGCCCAAGGCTTCGCAGAGGCGGGCTGTTTCCGCCATGTCGGCGTGGGGAGCGCCACCGCCGTATTTGGTGAGCACCACTATGTCGGCGCCCAAGTTCCACTTGGCCAGTTGGGAGGCCATCATGCAGTTGCGGTTGCGGTCGTCGCCATCGGAGGCGGCCATGGTGGCGATGGTGCCGACGAAGTTGATTTCGCCGGCGGCGTGCCGGCGGTGCAGCTCCAGCACCACGGGATGGTTCTGGTAGAAGTAAGTCTCCACCTGCATGTTCTGGTAGGCGCACACCAGTGCCCCGTCCAGCCACTCGTTGGGGTGCAACGGGACCGGCACCATGCCCGCCGTGTTATTGCCGTAGAGCACCTGCTCATCCACCTCGGCTACGCGCTGTCGCGACTGTATCTGGGCGATGTAGGCTACCCGTGGCAGGGTGTTGCGTCCCGCAGAAGTAGGGCCGCCGAGGTCGAAGACCTCCCGTTGGTCGGGTTCGTGGCTCTCTGCGGCTAGGGCGAGATGGACGGAGGCCTTGACCGAAGCGCCGCGGAGGGCATGCAGGCGGGCGCGCCTAGGCAGGTCCGGGATGATGTGAGGTGCAATCACCACATGGTGCAGCGAGGCGAAGGCTGTGGCATCCGCTGGGGGGCCGCTCATCTCAAGCATCTTGCCCGCAGCCACGGGGGCCGACTCGTCCAGCACTGTTACTGCTGCGCCCCTCAGCACATGGGTCTCGCCCTGACCGGCCACGGCATACGGGCCAAGGATGCCGGGGAAGTCGGAGCCGGAACCGGACTCCTTGGCGCGGGGCTCAAGGATGTCGAAGACGATGCCGAGGCGACATGACTCGCCGGGAGAGACGATCTCGATGTCCACGCTCTCCAGACGGCGGTCTTCCAGCAGGAGCCTCGTCAGGGCCTGCTTGCTCACTTCAAGGCGCTGGCCGTCAAGAGCGGTGTGGTCACCTAAGGCTATCTCGGAGACTGGGTGTATTGAGAGGGTCAGGTGCATGGTTGTTCCTCTATGGGTCTCTGGGAGACTCCGGGTATCACGTTCCATGATGCGGCGGCAGGCCGCTTGAGTCGTAGCTGAAGGTGCGGCGAGTTTCGCGGCAACTCGTAGCTGGATGCGGCACCGATCGTATCTGAAAAAACGTTTTTTGTATCTGAGATGTGCCGCATTGCCGCATTTTGTAGCTGAGGGGCGCGGCAAGTGCGGCCAACCGCGCCGCGTTCTTGCGGGTGCTGGACTATCGTGATTTGTGATAGATGAGCGACGCAGAGAACGCTATGTCTGGGCTGGATTGCTCGGGCAGCATGATGCGGGTACATGTCGTCCATGATAACGACGATGGGGGGCGGGCGTCGATAGGCAAATGTCAGGGTCCCTGAGGGGCGGATGGCGGGCGGGTAACGGAGAAAATTGGACAGCAACGGAAATCGGTTCAAATACATCTTACCTAATGGCCTCGATGATCAGGTCGACGACGTCTTTGAGCTTATAGGATCCCACAACCGACGCCGCCAAGATCGAGAGCCACCTGATGGCTGACCGTTGAAGGTTATGCTTCATCTCGGCTTGGTACATCAGTTCATACGAACGGCCGGTCCTCCTGATTTCAGGTGCCATCTCGCCGATAAGCCAAGTACCGATGACAACGGACAGCACCGAACCGCCAAGCAGGTACACAATTTCTAGCAATCTGGGGTTGGCCCTCTCAGCTCAGTTATCCGACGGCAACCGTTGTCCCCCAGCTAGCGACTTTCCGGGCATTCTGACAAAGCCTTCCCGTAGTAGCAAACAGAATCCAGACCAATAGCGGGTCACCGACCGACTATTGTCCAGCTACTGGCCAGCTTCAGAGCGCACTTGGCGGAGGGCATCAGCAATGCCGTCTACATCCATGGCCAACTCGGCCAAACCGATGTGGTCTTCGTAGACTTGGGGGTCGACCTGCTCTTTGATTTCAGCTTCGGTGACGTGGTAGACGGGCAGGTTGAGGCCGATACCTGCCAGAGCGCCCGCCCATGAGGGGTCGCCTTGGGTGACGGTGATGCCGTAGAGACGGCTGCTTTCGGGGTTGGGCGTACCCAGCAGGACCACCAGATCGGCCCCATTCATGGACTCCGCCACCCGCTTGATTTCTTCCTGACCGTCCAGGTCAAGGGCGCCTGCGGAAGTTCAGACGAAGCAGTGGGTGGCCTCGAGGGCGACCTGAGCACCTGCACTCTGGGCGCAGAGGGCGAGGGATGGACCCTGCACGCCGTCGCGCTCACCCAATGCAATGGCCCACTTGCCTTTCAGTTCCACGACTCCACCCCTTTATTGAACTAGTGGTTGATTGGACTAGCGGGACGGGTTGCGTTCCAAGATGAAGGACATGCCGTCGGACATGTGGGTCATGCGGCCCAGAAAGAGACTGCCCTTGGCGAGGAACATAGCCCGCCGCATATCGCCTGCCATGATACGCTCAATGGCGTGGGCGAGGAAGGGCACCGCCGAGGCGATGTGCCCCTGCGTAGGCGAGAAGCCGGGCATGCCGTGCTGGCGGACGAATTGGGGCATGTCCTCCCGGGCGATCTGATTGGAGAGGGTGGCCATGCCAGCGATAAGCCGGTAGTTCTGTCCGGGCACGTCGCCCGACGCCGCAGGCTCGGTTATCTCCGGGTTGTGCAGCTCGGTGGCGTACTTGTCCACATCGCGAAAGCCAAGGCCCAGTCGCAAGAGGGGTTCCGCCACCAAGCTGCCCAGAATAGCTTGCTGGGAGGAGCCAGCGCCCACGGAGTGACGCCCTACGGAATCAAGGCGCAGCACGGGATGAACTCCATCGTCGGCTGACACCAGCACCGCGACGCCAACTAACAGGTCTTCCAGCAATGGCATGCGCGCGTCAAGGTGGCTCTGGAACTTCATTCCCAGCTTGGCCAAGGAGCAACCGCCTACCACCGCAACTTGCTCGTAGAGGCCCGAACTTACAAGGGCGGCCGCCATCACCAACCCGTGGACAGGCCCACAGCAGAAGGCCTTAACGTCAGCCCCAGTGGCGTTATTGCACCCACACGCCTCAGCCACCGCCTTGGCAAGGTTGCCGCCACCGCGTTGGTAGCGGTCGCCCACCGCTTCCTCGCCGCAGTTGATCACGTAGTCGATGCTACCCGGCTCCACTTGCTCGTCGCTCAACAGCTTGCGCAGCGCCGCCACGGCTGTTGCCTTGCAGGCGAGGTTCTCCAGCAGAATATCAGCCGTTAGAGACGCGTCCTCGCCATGGCCGGAAGCGATGCTGCCTATCACACGTCCATCCCCTAGGTTGAGGGGCAGCGCGGCGGTGGTTGGGTCGTCGAGCATACTCTCGATGCGGGAGAGGGGATGGGCGGATGCTGCTAGCGATGGCAAGTCCGAGCCCAGCAGGGTCTGCCTATCGCCTGATGTCGCGATGCTGCGTCCGAATTCTTCTTCCAACGACACCAAGTCGAAGGGGTCGCAGAGCTTGAGAAGGGCGTAGAACTCTTCCTCGGGTATCAGCTGACCGTGGGCACCGCGGTATTGCGAGTCGCCAGCAGCTTGGTGCCAAGGGCGGTCGATGTCCCAAAGTTCGTCGGGGTAGAGGTCGCCTAGGAGTACGCGGTGGGGTGGGTAGGAAGCGGCATTCTCGAAGCTGCGGAGGCGAGCTTGGATGGCTGGCAACAAGCCTGGGGCTTTGGCCAACTCGCGGCTGGGTTTGGAGCCGTGCCGGACCAAGCCGGGAGTGTGGGCTAACGCGAAACGGGCGCTCCGCAGCACCGCTTGCCTTGGCGAGTTAGACGCCGTCATATGCGTAGCTCGGGCGCTGACCCATGGAATCCCGTTTGCCTAACGGGACAACCCGAAGGCTGTGCCCTTCACTTCAGGGTCTTCCGAGGCCTCCATGTACTTACCAATGTCTACTATGAGGCCGCCCATGGCAGTCTCGCCCCAGAACCAAGCGTGCAACTCCCCTTCGCCAGCACCGGGCCGCTGCTCCATGCGGGCCTCGTAATAGAAGGCTTTGAGGTCGTCGATGCACCAACGGATGTATAGGGGCTCTGAAACGCCCTCGGGCCGCTCTGGGGTCTCACCGTTTTTGCCTTGAGCATAGTCCTGCAGGTAGCGCACGACGCCGCGGAAGCGTCGTTGCGGAACGCCGGTCAGCCCCACCAAGGTCCGGCCGCCTTGGTTCTCCACCCAACGCTCGTAGTAGGTGCGGAGGGCAGTGAGTTCGTCGGCGGGGTCCGACAGCGACTTCGCGCTGTCGACCTGCACCGTCGAAGCTTGTAACAGGTTCACCAGCCCCTCGCCGGACTCAGGAAACTCACCCATAACGGGCGTGTCATTGTTCTGCAGCAGGTCTAGTGCGGCATTGATCACCTTGTGCTGAAAGGCAGGGTCGTTGGCACGGCCAAGTGCGGAGCCGTAGGGGAAGGGGACGGCCAGCGAGCGCGGTGCCTTGACTCGGGCGGCGTGCTCCTTGACCAAGGCGACAACAATGGTGCTGAGTCCGGCCTCCTCGAAAACCCTAGCAATCACACAGACTGTGTGCGTGCAAAGGGGTCAAGTGGGTGTGAGGATTACCCCATCCACGCCCTCGGCCAGCAGGCGTTGGGCAACTTCAGGCGCACCATCGGCTAGTATCTTGCTGGGGTCACGCTGCGCTCCCATAAAGGAGTAGTAGTTCTGAGAGAGGCTGCCTACCTGACCGCGCTCTTTAAGTTCTCTCACCCGGTCGGTGGGGAAGGTTATGTTGACGTCTTTGTAGAAGGGAACGTGGTCGTAGCCGATGCTGCTGTGGCTCATCAGTACGTCCTTGCCAGAGGCGTCGGCAGGAATGACGCGAAAGCCGGAGTCGCCCCGGCCGAAAGGCTGGTCGCCCCGCAGATGCAGGCCAGCGCTGGTCACCAAGGCCAGCTTGGCCTCGGTGAGCTTCTTGCGCATGGGAGTCACTGGTGAATCGTCATGCTCCATGCAGGGAAACATGAGGGCTGAGTTACGCTGCACCTCGCTGAGTTCTTCCAACCGTGGCATTGGTTCCTCTTTCTCGTCCCAAGCGGCCCAGCTACAAGGAGAAGCCTGTGGGCATGTGTCTCAGGCCATTTCCCGCAAGACTCATAGACCGGGGGTAGGGGAATAGGCTTCAGTCCTCAGAAGCTACGGCCTCCATCTCGGGCGCTCGTGACTCCAGGTCCTCCGTATCATGCTCGTATTCAGCAATCACGTCTTTCTTCGTGAGGTGCTCTTCGCTCTCCGGCACCTGTACCTCAGTCGCATAAACCACTTTGCCATCCTGCAATATGGGAAATGATCCAACTGTTGCAATGGCATCGCGCTGTGCCTTGAAAGCAGACCTACGCAGGGCGGCCAAAGCGGCAAAGCTATCGTCGCTTGGCCTCCGGGAAGGCCATTTCTGCGCTGTTGATTCGTCAGGCATCGTGCTTACTCCCGTCGTCTATAAGCTGGGGCGGGGTTTTCGTAGCATCGTAGAGTGCCCACTGGTCTACCAAGTCCCTGTATATTAGCTGAAAATTGCGCAAGCCGGAATCGAATCTACGGCGAATTTCCTCTTCCGCTACGTGGTGACCGCCTTCGCGCACGCGGTGCCCCACTCGGTCCACGGCCATGTCAGCAGTTGGCAGTTGAAGGAAGTAGAGTTGCACCCAATAGCCTAATTGCTGCCACTGGGAAACCATGCGGGCGAAACCACGCCCGCTGAGGGTGACTTCGAAGGCGAAGCTGTCGCCGCGGCTCACGTAGTCGTCGATCATCTCCAGCATGAGCCTGCCTGCGCGCACTGCTGATAGTTACGGGTGGAAGGGGTTAAGGCCTGCGGCTATGAGGTCGGCGTTGATGAAGGTGGGGCAGTCGGCCTCGTTGGGCAGGAACTCGGTGGCGAAGGTGGTCTTGCCCGCTCCATTGGGGCCAGCGATGATCAAAATCTTCTTGGATAAGGTCATGGCGCCAGCTTACACCTGACGGCCTCAACTTGCCGTCGGAAGGCGGCGCGGCTTATACTGCGAGCGATTCAGGGCTTCTGACCCTAGGACGAATTTCCGAGGAGGACGACAGTGTCGGACTATAAGATTATCGATTCAGACGGTCACATCATCGAGTCGGTGGAGGGCATACGTAAGTACATCGACCCCAAGTTCGACCGGCCCCGGCTGTTCGGCGGCGACACTTGGGACCGCAACCTGCACGACAAGCTGGGCGCAAATCCCCAGTCTCCCCAAGAACAATTGGATGCGATGGACCAAGACGGCGTCGACATCGCCATCCTCTACCCCAGTGCGTTGCTCTCCCTAGCCTTCTACAAGGAGCCGGGCTACGCTCTAGCCATCGCCCAAGCCTATAACAGCTGGCTACACAACTTCTGCCAAGCCAACCCCGACCGGCTGAAGTTCTCCGGCTTGGTAGCCCCTCAGGACGCAGAGGGCGGTGCCACGGAAATGCGCCGGGCCGTCACCGAGTTGGGCGCAGTGGGGGCCATGGTGCCCATCAACGTGCCCCAGCGACCCGACTGGAGCAACAGTTATTACGACCCCATCTACGCCGAGGCCGAGGCTTTGGACGTGCCGCTGTCCTACCATCCGGGCACGGGTGTCTTCTCCATCGGCAACTCCCGGTTCGACAACTTCATCAACGTCCACAGCATCGACTTCCCCGTCGAGAACATGATTGCTCTTTGCAGCGCAGTCGTGGGCGGGGTGCTGGAGCGGTTCCCCAAGATACGCCTCGCCTTCCTGGAGTCGGGCATTGGCTGGGTGCCCTACATGATGGACCGTTTGGATGAAGAAGTAGAGAAGCGGGGAGAAGACGAAGCCCCTTGGCTGACCATGAAGCCCAGCGAGTACATCACCAGCGGCCGCTGCTACTTCGGAGTGGAGTGTGGTGAGAAGACGATCCCCGACGCCATCCGCACGACTGGCGACGACTGCGTGATCTTCGCCTCCGACTACCCCCACTGGGACGCCGACTGGCCCCACACCGTGAGCACAGCCCAAGGTCGGCAAGACCTGATGCAGACCACGAAGCGCAAGTGGATGCACGACAACATCAAGAGGCTCTACAAGCTGGAGGTGTAGGAGGCTGTCGTTACAGAGATAGCCGCCTTTACAGAGATATAAGAGCTGGGGGAGCGATCGCTCCCCCAGCTCTTTTTGTATCTAGGCCTAGAAACGCACTACCAAGGGCCGAACGCACTTAGAATCCTAATTGGACGCCGATCACCCGGATGACGGCTGTCATATCAGCCTCTGGAATTTCGCCAAGGCGTTCGCCAAACCGGAGTTTACTGACCGTCGTGAGTTGGTCCGCCATCGCCTTGTGAAGGATTCCGTTGACCTCCACCAGAGCCATCTACGACCACATCAGACACCCCTTCCACCCATTCGATAGCTTCGGCTTCCCTTTGGTGGTCTGCGGCCATATCCCGGTAGCCGGATTCGAGGTCATGTGTCAGATGAGGTCTCAGGAGAGACTCTAGGAAGTACTAATTTTACGAGGCCCAGCAGCACGGCATAGTTCATCATATACGTGCTCATCCGGGGAATTGTCAGTTTCCTGAGCATGCTTCCTTCCTCACAGTTACGATGAACACGTCATACCAAATGGCCTGCCTCAGCTTGGCTGGGAACCAAAGAGCCAAAGCCCGCAGCCCTACATCATGTTCGAGCCGCCAGATACGCTGATGGAGAGGCCGGTCAGGTAGTCGGACTGGTCAGAGGCTAGGTAGGCGGCGGTGCGAGCGATGTCGTCGGCTTGGGCAACGCGTCCCAGCGGGACGCGCATGTCACCTTCGCGCAGCATCAAGGCGTGCTGCTCTCGGGCTGAGACGCCCTCAGGGGCGAGGGCCGCGGCGATGTACTCAGGGCGCTCCGTGTCAACGAGACCTGGGCATATGGCGTTGACGTTGATGTTGTGGGGAGCCAATTCCAAGGCCAAGGACTGGGTGAAGCCGATGAGAGCAAACTTGGAGGCGCAGTAGGCCGCATAGCGCGCCACTCCGCGCTTTCCTGCCCCGGACGAGATGATGATGATCTTCCCTCCCTGTCCCCGCTGAATCATCTCTCTAGCCACAGCTTGGGAGCAAAGGAATGTGCCTTTGACGTTGACCCGCTGCACCTCATCGAAGGCTGCCTCCTCCAGTTCCACCACCGGGACCCGGTCCTTGCCGGGACGAGAGCCAGCGTTGTTGACTAGGATGTCGATGTGCCCGAAGCGGGACAGCCCTTGTTGCACCATCTCCCTCACCTGCGGGGCGTCGGAAACGTCCGCAGTGACGGGCATGGCCTGCCTGCCTAGGGCCTCAATCTCTTGGGCCACCTGAGCGATGCCTCCCCAATCGTCTGAGCGGTCGGCATAGGGGTTGGGAGCGATGTCATTGACGATTACGTCAGCGCCCTCTTGGGCCAAGCGTGTGGCGATGGCTCGCCCCATGCCACGCTGGCCACCAGCGCCAGTCACCAAGGCAACTTTTCCTTCCAGGTTGTACATCTTGAGCTCCTTCCCGGCGCAAGGCCGGTCCAAGTTAGTCTCTTGTTGCTATTCGCAATACGGGCGTTCCGGTCCACGCCATTATAGCCTTGCAGGCAGCCCCCCGGAGGAAGCTCATTGGATATTTCTACGATTGTCAACTAGTTAGGAAACCGCCGCCGCAGTAACCCAGACATATGCTAATGAGGAATCACATATAATCAATCGACAATACGTTGACAAGCGGGGCTTTCTTCATCATATTATCGGCCAGCGACGGCAACCTACATGGAGGTGTACCGTGTTCAGGAATACTCGTCATTGGGTTTTGGGACTACTTATTACTGCCCTCATGGTGTGGGTTGGCTGTGGCGGTGACGGAGACGCCACTGATACCCCAGCCCCAACGGACGCGCCCACAGCAGCCACTCAAGCCGCCGCGCCCCCCGCAGTCTCCAGCGAGCCCATCAAGATCGGGCTGCTCCATCCCCACACAGGCGCTCTGGCTGGCTTGGGCACGGACATGACCAGCGGCTACCAGCACTACTTCGAAACGCAGGGTATGCAGATCGCTGGTCGCCCAATTGAGATTATCGTGGAGGACAGCGAGGGCAATCCCAGCGTGGGGCTTGACAAGCTGAAGAAGCTTATCGAACGGGAAAACGTCCATATAGTCGCGGGCCCCATAAGCAGCGGAGTCGCCTATGGCATAGCCGACTATATAAAGCAGTCCGGTGTGCCCATCTTCATCACACAAGCTACCGCCAATGGACTGACCCAGGGAGACAGGGCGCCCAACATCTTCCGTACCGCGTACTCCAGCGATCAGGTGCACCTACCCATGGGCGAATATTTTGTCAATGTGCTGGGTTACACGCGGATGGCGGCCTTGGCCTTGGACTATGCGGCTGGCCACGAGCACCTAGCAGCCTTCAAGGGCGCCCTAGAGAGGGCAGGGGGGGAGCTGGTGCAGGAGCTTTACCCCAGGCTCGGGGAGACTGAGACCTCTACCTACATCACATCTATCAAGGCCGACGAAATCGACGCCGTCAACGCCATCCTCTGGGGAGCAACGGCAGTGCCTTTCATCAACCAGCAACACGAGTTCGGACTACGGGGAAAGGTGCCCGTGACTGGCTTTGGCAGCGTGGTTGAAGACGGGCTGGAGCTGCCCAACCAGATCCCGGAGGCAGCTGAAGGCATAATATCCTACCAGCCCTATTGTCGCTGCTTGGAAACGCCCGCGAACAATGAGTTCAAGGCCTCCTTTGAGGCAGCGGAAGGGCAGCTTCCCAACTACTACTCTGCCCTTGGCTTTACTGGAGCGAAGGCCTTGGGAGAAGCAATCAAGGCTGTCAATGGCAACATGGATGACCGGGAAGCTTTCATGGCTGCCGCTCGGGTGGTCACTTTCGATGGCCCCATGGGCCCCTTTCAGTATGACGAGTACCAGAACCCTATACTCAACGTCTATATCCGCAGGGTTGAAATTGGACCTGACGGGATGGCTCTGAACGTCTTGGTCGACACCATCGAGAATGTGGACCAGTTCTGGGGCATGACTGAAGCCGAAAAGGACGCGCTGCTGAATCCCAGCTAGGAACCCCCAGAGCACCAGCCCCGGGTCTGACTCCTGGGGCTGGCGTATTGCCATAGCGACAGGCATTGGAAGTTCCTCGTCTATGACGAGTTCACTTGCGATCACTAGGATAGAGGGCTGTTCTTAAGTGGATGTATGGTTTACGCACACCCTGAACGGCCTCTCTTTCGGGATGCTGCTGTTCCTAGTGGCTGCCGGCCTGTCCCTCATCTTCGGCTTGATGAGGATACTCAACCTGGCCCATGGCTCCTACTATCTGCTGGGAGCCTACATAGGCATCACCGTCTCCCGTGAGACCGATACATTCTGGCTCGGGCTTCTAGCGGGAATGGCCGGCGTCTGCGTACTGGGCATCCTCATGCAGCGCTTCCTGCTGGATCGGTTCTTACACGATGAGATGGCCCAGATACTTCTCACTTTCGGCTTCCTCTTCATCATAGCCGACTTCTCGTTGTGGATTTGGGGCGGCCATCCCCAGTCCATCGTCAAGCCAGCCCTGTTCGACGGCTCTGTCATTGTTGGGTCCATCCAATACCCCATCTACAAGCTCTTCCTCATAGGGGTAGGGGTCGTTCTGGCTATCGGCCTGGGGCTGCTCCAGGAAAAGACCAAGGTGGGGGCCGTCGTACGCGCTGGAGTGGACGACGAAGAGATGGCCCGAGGCTTGGGCATCAACGTGCCATTGGTGTTCACCGCAATGTTCGGCTTGGGTGCATTGCTCGCAGGCGCAGCCGGGGTCCTAGGCACTGCCAACACCGCCGTTGGGCCGCTATACGACTTCGAGGTGCTGATATTCGCCTTCGTAGTGGTTATCGTGGGAGGCTTGGGTAGCCTGCGAGGCGCCTTGGTCGGGGCCATCTTCATTGGCCTTATCGATAGCTACGCCAAGGCAGTAATCGTGGAGTTCCCCGGCACCCTCTCTCCGACCTTGGCACAGGTGACCATATACGCGCCAATGGCCATTGTGTTGGCCCTCAGGCCCACCGGCCTCTTTGGGAGGACATGATGAGCGCCCGAACGCGGGGACAGGGGCCAAATCAGGGCACCTCCTTCCTAGGCAAAGCCTCCGGGATCATGGGCGATTTGCACCCCCGACAACGCGCTTTTCTATACGCAGTACTCGCAGCCATCGTGGTGCTGGTCATCCTGCCTCAATTGCCGTTCATTGACTCCTACTGGACAGGCATCCTGAGCCGAATGCTGATCTTCGCCATCTTCGCCATGAGCTTGGACTTGCTGCTCGGCTATACGGGGCTGCCTTCACTGGGCCATGCGGCCTTCTTCGGTACCGGGGCGTACACGGCGGCCCTCTTCTACAAAGACGTCTTATGTCCCGACAGAGGAGACTGCGTTGCCATAGTCGGCAATTTCTGGTTCGCGCTGCTATTGGGGATCACTTTCAGCGGAGTCATAGCCGCCGCCTTTGGCTTACTGGCATTGCGGACGAGAGGCGCCTACTTCATCATGATCACCTTGGCATTGGCCCAAATGGTATGGGCCATAAGCTGGGGATGGCGGTCCAAGACCAACGGCGATGACGGGCTATCCGTCCTTTTCCAACCGGGCGCCGCGCTCCCATCGTCCTTCAATGCCGAGGCCTTCTTTTACGTCGTGCTGGGATTCTTCGTCGCCTCGACTGCCATCATGTACCTGATTGTCCGGTCACCCTTCGGCCAAGCCCTGCAAGGCATACGCGAGAGCGAGACTCGCATGCAGGTCCTGGGATATAACGTCTGGCTGTACAAGTACCTAGCCTTCATCATCGCCGGTATATTCGCTGGCGTCGCAGGCAGCCTGTTTGTCTACCTCAACAACTTCGTGAGCCCGTTGGACATCAACATCCTCCCGTCAGCGGAAGTCTTCCTGATGGTCGTACTGGGCGGGCCGGGCACCCTGTTCGGCCCAGCGTTAGGGGCTGGCGCGATCGTCTTCTTGGAGAACTTCCTTAGCGACTACACAGACCGCTGGCTGTTAATCCTAGGCATCATTTACGTCCTGGTAGTGCTGTTTGCTCCGAAGGGCATATTCGGAGCCGCCAGATCGCAATGGCTGCGCAAGATATTCCGAGATACTCTTGGGGCCAAGAAGCCCATGTCTTCAGGCAAGGACAGGAACGGGAGCGTGGGCCAATGAGTTCAGAGAGTTCCCTACAGGTCGAGGGCGTCTCCCGCAGCTTCGGCTCGCTGCAAGCCCTGCTTGATGTCGACCTCTCCATGGAAGCGGGCGAGCGGCGGGCCATAATCGGCCCCAACGGAGCGGGCAAGACCACGCTCTTCTCCATAGTCAGTGGCACGATGCCAGCCTCCTCGGGGCGAGTGCGCCTGTTCGGACGGGACATCACCCGGATGCCACCGCATAAACGTGCTCTGCTCGGCATGTCGCGCACCTACCAGATCACCAACCTCTTCCCCAGCCTCACAGTGCTGGAGAATGTGCTTCTGGGCATCCAAGCACACAGGCCCATGAAGCTGGCCATGCACCGGCCTCGCACCACCTACGGCTCGTTGTATACCAAAGCCCAAGAAATCTTGGAGACTTGGGGCCTGTGGGACAGCCGGGACATAGTAGTCCGCAACCTCTCCTACGGAGAGCAGCGCCAAGTGGAGATACTTCTGGCCTTGGCTGGCGACCCCAAGGTGCTATTGTTGGACGAGCCAACTGCTGGTCTCTCTACTGCGGAGACCCAGACGGTGACCAATCTGATCCGGGGCTTGCCTAGAGACATGTCCATCCTGCTGATTGAGCACGACATGGATGTGGTCTTCGACTTGGTGGACCGGATTACAGTGCTCCACATGGGACAACTGCTGGCCGAGGGGACGCCTCAAGAGATTCAGGCCGACCAGAGTGTTACGGACATATACTTGGGCACGGCCGGGGAAGAGCTTTTCGCTTGATGCTGGAAATCGACGACGTCCACACTTACTACGGAGACAGCTACGTGCTACAGGGCATGTCGCTGAACATTGAGAAGGGGTCCGTGGTGGCCCTGCTAGGGCGGAACGGCGTGGGCAAGACCACACTGATACGCTCTATCATGGGCTTCACACCCGCACGGAGAGGCGCCATCCGTTTCAAGGACCAAGACATCACGAATCTACCAAGCGAGAAGATTGCCAGATTGGGGATGGGACTGGTGCCCCAAGGCAGGCGCATATTCCCATCCTTGGAAGTCAGGGAGAACCTCTCCATTGCGTCCCGGCCCCGCACTGGCGGATGGGATGCCCGCCGGGTCTTTTCAGTCTTCCCGCGGCTGGAGGAGCGCATACGCCACCGGGGCAACCGCCTCAGTGGTGGCGAGCAGCAGATGCTGGCCAGTGCCCGCGCCTTGGTCAGAAATCCTGAATTCCTGCTGATGGACGAGCCCACCGAAGGGTTGGCCCCGCTGCTAGTGCAGGAACTGGGTCGTACCGTGCAGCAACTGAAGGACGAGGGGCTCTCCATTCTTCTGGTGGAGCAGAACCTGCCCTTTGCGTTGAGACTCGCAGACCATGTTTACGTGATGACCAAGGGCAGGATAGTATACGAGTCGTCTCCTCGGGAGCTGTGGCAGAACGAGGAGATCAAGCGCAGCTACCTAGGCGTCTAGCACAACCACCCCTGAACCAGCCTCGCCCCGGTCGTCTAGGTCTCACCAAAGCGACTTTTTCTTGAGGTATCAAGTGACCATGCGTGTCGTCATGATTCACGCCATTGCCGAGTCCATCCCGCCGGTGAACTCGGCTTTCGGCGAGGTGTTCCCCGAGGCCGAGGTGGTGAACCTGCTGGATGAGGGGCTGTTCCTGGATTTCGATGATCACATCACCGCTGCCCTCAGGCGGCGCATGAGCGGACTTATCTGCTACGGGGCCGAGCATGGCGCCAACGCCGTTGGCCTGGCCTGCTCCGTCTACGCGCCGGTGGTGGACTCGGCCTGCGACTTGGTGGATGTGCCAGTGGTGTCGTCCTATGGCCCGGTGGTGGAGGAAGCACTGAACCTCGGCAGTCGCGTAGGTGTCATCGCATCGGTGCCTGCCACGCTGAGGGACGCTGAATACTACCTGAGGCGGTCGGCTAGGGAGCGAGGCATCGAACTGGAGCCACACCTCGCCCTAGCCGAGGACCTCATCCCTGTGATACGCACCGAGGGCGTCCTGGGTCTGGAGCGTCGTCTGCTGGAAGAGGTGGAGAAGCTGGCCCCAGAAGTGGACTTGGTGGTGCTGGGGCAGTTCTCCTTTGCGGCTGCGTTCACACAGGTGGCGGAAAAGGCGACGGTGCCGGTGCTTTCGGCACCTCACAGCAGTGCTAGGCTATTGAAGAAGCTGGTCACACAGTAAGGGCAGTAGGGGCGATTCGCGAATCGCCCCTACTGTGGCTTCCAACCTTACGCGGTAGGCACCCCTAGAAGAAATTGCTGACGTTCTTGGCCAACAGGACGTTCTGGTCCAAAACGGCCTTGCGACGGGAGATCTTCCACGAGTTGCCGTCCCTGCGCAGCGTGTCTTCCCGGCAGCCCACGTAGAAGTCCTGCTCCGTCTCGCCACGAGTGCGGTACATGAGGAAGTTGGAGAATACCTTCACCTCGTCGCTCTTATCGGTCTCGTGCACCTCGATGTTCGTGATCAGGTGGCGCGTGCGGGAAGGAGGGTCCTCGGCCCACGCCATGCCGGTATCCAAGCGAGCCACGCGCCTCTCCAAGCTGTCCTTGTCCTCATCGAGGATGGCCAACTCGTCTTCCTTGGAGATTTCGTCCTCGATATAGCGATCTTGGTCGGCGATGGAAATGGCCTTGCTGATGCGCGGGTAACGGGTGGTGCGCACCGGCACCCAGTAGTGGGCGTCCTCAGTCCAGAGCTCTAGCCAATCGTGCAGGCGCCGGGTGTCCAGAAGGCGCGCCTCCTGGTACATGAACTGCTCTATATCGCGTACGGTGTCTTGGTCCATGGCAGCCGCCTTCCTTTGGTCGAGTCTCTAGTGAAATTCTTGGATGATCAGGGTGCGTTGGTCTCTATGTCGGCCCAGCTGTTGGCCTCCATGAATCGAGCCCACCGAGCATAGAAGCGGCGGTGGCTGTTCTCGCTCATGCGGAAGTCGCTTGTCCACGACATCAGGTCTTCGTTGAAGGAGTCGTGGCCGATGCCCATCTGGTTGTTCAAGGGTATGCGCCTGGACACGGGCCCCTTGGCGGTGACGGTGCATTCCTGCCAGTTGTCCATGTCGTCCTGCTCAAAGGTGCCCGAGGGGCTGAATCCCCTTATGGCTCCCAAGCGGATGATTTCTTTGATTTCAGCTGGGGCGGTCTTGTCGCAGAAGGCCCATGCCGTTACCTCCACCTTGTCGGGCCCCTTGGGGTGCCACACGCGGAAGGTGCGCGATCCTGCCCGCAGCATGGAGAAGTTGGGGAAGATGGTAGCGGCGAAGGGGTTGAGCAGGTCCCGGCGCGGTCCCAAGCGGTCCCTGATTTCCTGCTTGACCTCCGCCTCGTACTGGACCAGAGCAGGTATGGGCGGACTAGGGTCGTCGTCAGGGCCGAAGCAAATCATGTGGGCGGGTCCAGCGGCCACGATGGACCCACCCGTCTGGGGCTCAATGGCTCTGCTGCTCGCGAAAGAGTTCCTTATTGCTGAGAGGTGGCTCCAGCCCACGTGGTAGGCGTCGCCACCGAAATTCTCGGCGGCGAACTTCCAGTTGCAGGGTATGGTCCACTTGAACATGCCACCGAAAACCTCGACCCCGCCCTCGCGCCTGTCAAAGAAGTTGTCCAAGTACCAGGTAGCCTCCCCCAAGTAGTCCAGCAGGGACGGAGCGTGCGCGTCGAAGGTGGCGAACACCAGCCCCTTGTACATCTCCAGCTTGGCCACTGGGACAAGCCCCCACTTGGAGGTGTCCAGTTCGTCGTAGTAGGCCTCTTTCAGGCTGGGCACGGCGATGAGCTTGCCATCGGTGCCATAGGTCCAGCCATGGTAGGCACAGACAAAAGCCGAAGCATTGCCGGCGTCGGCGCGGCACACCCGGTTCCCTCGGTGGCGGCATACGTTGAGGAAGGCCCCAATCTTGCCGATGGAGTCGCGGACGACCAGCACCGGGTCCTCTCCCATGTAAGTGGAGAAGAAGTCCCCCGGCTGGGCCACCTGGCTTTCATGACAAAGGAAGAGCCAAGAGCGGGCAAATATTTGCTCCAACTCCCGCCGGTAAATCTCCTCGTCGTTAAAGATGCGTCGGTCTATCAGCCCGTCCTGCGAATTAACCAATCCCCTGACTTCGGTAGCCACAATCCCACCTCCGCCGAATCTGCTGGAAGCCCCTAAACAGTGACCTTACTCACAAAGGGGTGTAGCACGCCCCCTTGGGGTTGTCAAGGCGTAGGCGCAACCCGCAGGGCCCTCCCACAATGACTCAGACCTCGAAGCTATCCTTCCCCTAGGAAAGCAGGATGGTGCGCAGCCCGCATGTCGTCCTACGAGTAGAAGTAGGAACCCCTTGGAAGCGACTTGCCCTGTCTCGAGAAACGCCCGCCGCCTGCACCTCCTTTAGGTCCGGGTGAACCAGAAACCGGGACTGGGGCAGTCATCTACCTGCTCCTAACACCTCCCGTTGACACACTTTCGTGATGCCCGTAGTATCCATCGAAGGTCATATTCAAAGATGATGTCCCAACAAAAAGCACTGAGCATACCGTGCTCTCTCCCCCGACATAGCCAATGATGTTCAACGCATGCCGAATGTCCGAGACCATTCAACAGCTGATTGACCAAGGCTGGATCGTCTTAACGGACGAATGCTCCAATGAACTCGTAGGCATCATGGCTGTGATTTCGCGATGGAACTCCATGACTTGGGCGGAGCGAACTTACTGCAGAGCGAAATACGGATTCAATGAGAGTGGCGTACTAGACATTCACGTCTCCAAACGGACTCGGCGGGGCACTGGAGTTTGCTTCTTTGGGAATCTAGCTTTAGGGAGTAACGTCGTCGTTCCCGAAAAGAGTACGGCCGGTTCCAATGACCGTTTGCGGAGCCTGCTCGCCCAGAATAGAGTAGCGGTGAAACTGAGCATTTATGACGATACGGCCTTTGTGCACTTTGGCCCCGATGGCTCGACTGTCATTACCGCCGAGTTCCTCTGGGGACTACCAAACCCCAACCGAGATAGTGATATTGGCTTAAATGAACGATATACCTGCAGTTGGGAGATTTCCCGCTGCGACTTGGTGCCCCGAAGCATCCTGGTGGGCTGTCGGACCGAATGATGAGAAGGTCTAGCGATTTCCCTGCGCGTCAGTTGCTCGTTGAGGAATCTTGACCATCCCAAGCAGATTGCCTTGGACAAGACGCGAATTGCTCGTGGCTTTCGCATTATATAGCCGGTTGCCTTTTGGCAGGTTACATAGAGGAAATCCGGAGATCGTTCATCTGGCGGACGCGATAGGCCGTTCGGCCTCGTCGCTGGCAATGAAACTCTCCAACATTGCTAGTCTGGATCCCGCCATCACGTCCACAGGACGTACTGGTCTAAAGGGGGCATCTGTCGCGGACCGGGGCATGTGGGTGGAAATGGAAAGTGATCCAGCAAACTTTGCGGTAGAGTGCCAGACGGCCTACATGGAAGCCCTGGGACAAGAGATACCGACTAGCGCTACGTTGGACGATGAGGTCACAGCCCATGTAGGAGAAGATAGGGTAGTGCAGTCTAAAGAGCGCATTGGCCAAAGCTTCTTTCGTGCTGCGGTCCTGAGCGCGTACGGCCAAAAGTGCTGCATCACCGGTTTATCGGTACCGTCCCTATTGGTAGCGAGCCACATCGTGCCATGGCGTCAAGACAAACAGCATAGGTTGAATCCTAGAAATGGTTTAGCGCTGTCAGCTCTCCACGACCGTGCGTTTGATATCGGCCTCATTACTATAAACGACAATATGACTGTCAGAGTATCCGCTAATCATCCTGCAAAAGATGATGCTTTCTTCGCGACCTCTATCAGACACTACGAAGGGCAGCAGATCCACCTCCCGCAAAAATTCGGCATCGGCGAAGAGTTTCTAGCGTTCCATCGAGAAAATGTTTTCCAAGGCTAAACGCACCCAGTCGTGACTGCGGCCCGCGATTCCTCCGAGCACCGTCTCTCAGTGCTAGTGAACACCGGAGGAGCTGGCTTCCCTGTCTTTATCAGGCAAAGATCGTTCGTATCACCGCCTTAGCCTGTCCTACGTCCGGTGCTGACCTGTCGGCCCGCACTGTCCCGAATCCAGCCAGCATATTTGCGGGTTCGCCGTGCAGTCCGGCGACCACCACCGGCTTGCCATCGATGACCTTACCGATGAGTGCTGCTGCAGTATCGTCAAGATAGGTCGTATGGCTGAAATCCGTTATCACCGCTTCGCTGGCCCGTATGTCTCCGCCAAGAATCCGGGACAGTTCCCGCGCCGAGGCCACAGAGACACCCTGTCCGGCAGTACAATCAGCCCCACCCTAGCATCGTAAGGGTCGGCGTCGGGCCATATCTCGGTATCCGGCAGAGGCACGGACACCAATCGTTCGAGTTCGCGGCTGTGCGAACGGGTAGCGTCTACCAGTGCGGACAGGACCAGACCCACTCGGACGGCCACGGTGAAGTCAACTAGGACGGCAACCGCTGCAGTTGCCAGCATCACCACGGTATATCCGAAGGGTATGTCCCTCAACCGGCGCACATACCGCCAATCTATGAGCCGATAGACAGTGACCATGATGATGCCAGCGAGCACTGCCAGCGGAAGCTTGTCGAAGGGAAGGGCAAGCGCCAGCGCGACCACCACCGCAGCGGTGACACCCGCAACCTTGCTCCGCCCACCGGCTTGGAGGTTGACGAAGGTGGTCGAGCTTGCGCCTCCGGGATTGCCGCCGATGCTGGCCCCACGCCCGCGATGATGCCGAAGGCCATCGCCGTCGGCACCAAAACCACGCCAACCAATACGCCAGCCAGGAGGTCAGTCGCGATGCTCCTCATTGGGGATATCTAGCCCGCCGACCCTGCATCAAGATCCCCACCCGGTCCAACCAATCGCTCCCGTCGAGCCGGGCGGGCAACGCACAGCGTTCTCAACCTCCGAATCAGGTGGTAGGAACTGGGCGGCGAACCCTCAGCGAACTGCCCGAGTCGTTGAGGACGGTGGTGCCGGTGACGGTGCCTGACAGCTCCTTGCAGGCTAGGAACAGGTAGGAGCCCACCAGGTCATCTGGGTAGAGGGCTTTCTGCATCGGCGCGTTGGCCCGGACACGCTCCACGTTCTCCGGGCGGGAGGAGTGGGACGTGAGATGTTGGTCCAGCGTCTCCAAGCCCCGCAGGTCAGTGGCCACACCACCGGGGGCTACACCGTTGACACGAACGTCGGGCGCAAGCTCGGACGCCAACTGGCGTATTATCCCCAGCACGGCGTGCTTGGACGCGGTATACAACACCCCGCCACCGCCGGAGTTGAAGCTGGCCACCGAGGCGGTGAACACCATGCAACCTTGGGTCTTGGCCAGTTCCTCGTGGGTGGCTTTGGCGCCGAACAGAGCGCCCTTGACGTTGACGGCCATCTGCTCGTCGAAGGCGTCGCCCAACTTATCCTCGGGGAAGTCGGCAAGGGTGATGAACTGGTCGAATATGCCAGCGTTGCCCACGAAAATGTCGAGCTTACCGAAAGCGCGCAGCGCCTCAGCCACGGCTGCCTTGTTGTCTTGCAACCGGGAGACGTCGCCGTGGAAGACAGCCACCTCCTCCCCGAACTCGCTGCGTAGCTGGTCGACTCTGTCGGCCATGCGCTCAACCACCATCGCCCGAGCGCCTTCCTCCACGAACCGCTGCAGTATGCCCTTGCCTATGCCGGAACCAGCTCCGGTGATCAGTGCGACTCTGCCTTCGAGCACGCCCATGGTTGTACCTCCGTGGTCTTATGTTCCGTGGTCCTATGTAATGATGCGCCTTGGATTCCGGCCTGCGCCGGAACGACGGGCTGGTGCCCGCTCTACTTGAAGTAGGGGATGATGTACTTCCCGTACAGTTTGATGGAGTCCATGATCCGGGAGTGGGCAAGGTTGCCCATCTGCATGAAGCAGAGAATCTGGTCTACACCTGCAGCCTCGTACCCCTTGAGCACCTTGATCACAGTGTCGGGGTCGCCCATGGCGAAAGCACCCGAATCGAGGTGGTCTTGCGCAGTCTTCTGGGCACGCTCGTCTTGTACCGCGTCTACGGCGAACTTGTAGGAATCGGGCACGTTCCGTCCCTGCCACGGCCCGTACAGTTCTAAGGCCTTGTGAACGAACCACGCCCCTTCAGGAGCAGCCACCCGCCGCGCCTCCTCGTTGTCCTCGCCACAGTGGGTGACGCACAGGGCAGCCACTTGGGCGTTCACGAATGCCCCCACGGGGTTGGCATTCTTCAGGCCTTGCCGGTACAGGCCGACACGCTCTTCCATCTGGGCGTACCCGCCTAGGTTGAAGCAGAGCACCCCCAGCCCCATTTCGCCTGCAGAGCGGAAGCTCTCGGGCTGGCTGCAGGCGACCCACAGTGGCGGGTGTGGCTTCTGCACTGGCTTGGGGATTACGGAGCGGGGCGGGATGCTGTAGTACTGGCCCTCATGGGAGAAAGGGTCCTCGGTCCACATGCGCGGGATCATTGAGATGGCTTCTTCCCACTGGCCCCTAGTGTCTTCGGGGTCTACTTCGAAGCCGTCCATCTCAATAAGAGTGGTTGAGCGGCCCGTGCCCAAGTCCATCCGGCCATCACTCACGATATCCAACACAGCAGCCCGCTCCGCCACGCGCACGGGATGGTTGTAGCGGCTGGGGAGCAAGGCCACAGCGTGCCCGATGCGCATCCGCTTCGTGCGCTGTGAGATGGCGCCGTACAGCACCTCTGGCGCGGAACAGTGGGAGAACTCCCGCAGGAAGTGGTGCTCGACCGTCCAGAAGTAATCGAACCCAACCTCGTCGGCCAACTCCGCTTGTGCCAGCACTTGATGGTACCGTTCGTACTCAATGCCTGGGTAGTGGGGTTCGGGGATTTGAATCTCATACATCATGCCGAACTTCATGGCGATCCCTCCGGCTATGAAAGTGGGGCGTCACGCGTAAAATAACCGATTTGCGCCGCCATGGGTAGGGTCAACCGAGGTAAATGGGCCGCGTTGACGCCCGCTTGGCTTTGGGGTAGGTTAGCCGCAACACGCCCCTAGGGGAGTACGGTTAGGAGGTCTTGTCGTGTTCATTATGCGTTTCACCGAACGGGCCTACACCAACTACACCGAGGAGGACGTTAAGAACAGCCCCAACAGCGCCTCCCGTGTAACCTTCTCCAATACCCACTTCAACCCCAGTATTGGCTCGCAAATCTATAACGAGCACCTCGACGAGTGGGAGTTCTGCGAGGACATCGGCTTCGACGGCTTGATGCTGAACGAGCACCACAACACCCCTACCTGCCTCGGCGCCGCCATGAACCTAGAGGCCGCCATCCTAGCCCGCATCACCAAGGACCCCAAGATAGTGCTGATGGGGAATATTCTTCCCATCCACGAGAACCCAGTGCGCTTGGCCGAGGAGTTGGCTGAAATCGACATGATTTCCGGTGGACGGCTGGTGTCAGGCTTCGTCCGGGGCGTCGGCACCGAGACATGGGCCACCAACGTCAATCCCGTCCACAACCGGGAGCGATTCGAAGAGGCCCACGACCTCATCCTGAAGATTTGGACCACTCCAGGCCCCTTCCGCTGGGAGGGCAAGCACTACCAGTTCCGCGTGGTCAACCCCTTCCAGAGGCCGCTGCAGGTGCCCCATCCGCCAGTGTGGGCCCCCGGCACCGGCAGCGAGGATACCGTGCTGTGGTGCGCCGAGCGGCACTACCCCTACTTTTACCTAGGCTTGGTGCCCTCGTCTTTCGCCAAAATGCAGGCCATCTACAAGGACGCAGCCCACGACCAAGGCTACGAGGCTGGCCCTGAGCACTTCGGCTACATGCTGCCGGTGTTCGTGCAGGACACCGACGAGCAAGCCAAGGAGAACGGCCGCGGCTTCCTTGAGGCTCTGGTGGGCGTGGGGCGTGTGCCCCTGCCTAAGGAGTACCAAGCCCCGCCGGGTTACATGACCTTCCGCAAGGCGTCCGAAGGGGAGGACCCTCGCGCCGCAGCAGTCCGCGCCAGCCGTGGCGGCGACCTGCTCCGTTACGGGCCCATCAGTGATGAAGACTACCAAGCGATGATCGACGACAACCGCTTGATCATGGGCAGCCCCGAAACGGTCATTCGCAAGATACGCGAGGTGCTGAGCGAGGTGCAACCGGGCGTCCTGTGCATGTGGACCAACGACGGCTCCATCACCCACGACAACGCCATGCGCTGCCTCCAGCTAATCGACCAAGAGGTCCTGCCCGCCACCCGCGAAATAGCCAAGGAGTTCGAGCTGGCAAGCCCCTTCGAGCGCACTCCGTAGGGTGCTCGCCCACTAGAATGCGGCTGGGACTGGCCCTGACCGCCTGTGCGACTCTTGCGCGGGACGGCTAAATGGCGGCTTCGCCGCACACTGCACGACCATAGCGCTTTTCGCGGCGTCTTTGGTCTTGTCGGCCTTGGTCATATTCGCGGTTCCTCGAATCGCGCTGATCCCGTTTGCGAAGTTGGCCGCCGTCATGCCCAGTTGCGCTGCTGATCATCCATCGCCAGTCCCTCGAGTTGCAGACCATTAGAGTGCTGGCGTGGGCGGTTCTTGCCGTTGTTTGCTTGTCCTTCGCCTCCCAAGGGCGAGAACTGGCTTGGCCGATTGATCAAACGTCGCGACGCGTGACCACGAAACTCGACGGACCCAGTGCCCATTTGGGCTCGGCCTTCCTTGAGGTCCTCAGGGGAAGCAGCTAAATGGTCGTGTCATTACTCACCGCGAAGACCGTGCTGCTGCTCACGGTGTGGTTGTTGCTCTCGGCTTTCGTCCCGCCCTTTGGCGCGGTCCTAGCGGTTTTGCCGTTGGCTGGCCTACTGCTGATTCACCGCCATTTCCTGGAATTGGACACGCTGAGAGTGCTGACATGGCTGATTGTTGCTGCTATCTCCGTTCTCGTCTTCCTAATAGTGATGTCTCTCATCCAGAGGTACGTAATTATTGGAATCTACGATAGCGCCCCATGGCTGGCCAGCGCACTATCATCACCCAGTACATTCTGGCCCGAACTGTTCCTCGGGGCCGCTGCCGGCCTGAGATGGCCTGATAGATTGCTCGTTCCCATGCTGGCCCCGCAAGCACATCGGAAGCTCGGAATCGCCTCCAACATCATGGCAATAGCCCTCATGGCATACTTGTGTGGTGTCTTGATCGAACTGGGCGAAAGTTGGACATATTGGATGCCTTGGCCCGACGACTCGGGAGTCGGGTCCCTAGTGTCCGGGCTACTCGTTGTCTCCTTGCTAATGGCCTCCTTGGCAGAGTGGCCTGGCTTCACGCCACAACTGCGCCGGGTGGTTATTGGCGGGCTCTCAGGGGTAATCGCGATGATTGTCTTGCGGCAACCACTAGATGGGTCACCGGAGGTCGTGCTCCACTGGCTCTATCGCAATGGACACATCTCCGCTACCATAATCGGCCTCCTGAGTCTGGTCTTCTTCAGCAGCACAATGGTGGTCTCCTGGCTGGGAATCACCTTGGGAGTATGGGCGGGACTGCGATGGCCTGAGAGGCTGTTGTTGCCGGCTAGCATATCGGGAGGCACGCAGAGGGTCAGGCTTGCCAAGAACATGCTCGCTATAGCAGTCTGTTCAGTGCTGGCCTTGCTCATCCACTTGACCATCTCATTTGGGATGCTATTCCTTTTCTGGGACTAGCCACACACTCCTGCATCGCCTCTTGCGGGTAGACATCTTGACATCAACTCTAGTGAACATCACGATGCTGCCCCATGAGAACGACACTTACTCTCGACGACGATGTAGCCAACTACCTGAAGGAGCAGTGCCGGCTTCTGGAGAAGCCGTTCAAGCAGGTGGTGAACGACACACTGCGCCGGGGAATGTCGCATGCTGCCGGATCGACCGAACACCGTCGGTTCAAAGTTCGACCCTTCAGCAGCGGCTTCCTTCCAAGCGTAGATCCAGACAATCCTAAGAGATACTTGGACGAGCTTGAAGTCGAGGAGTTCCTTAGAAAGAACCCTGACTGGTGATCGTACCGGACACCAACCTGCTGCTATACGCTTACGACGACAGGTCAAGGCATCACGACAGGTCTCGCCGCTGGTGGGAGGAATTGGTCAACGGCACGGAGAGAGTCGGCATACCTTGGGTGGTGACCACAGGGTTCATGCGGCTGGTGACCGGGTCCGGACCATTGAGGCGCCCAATAACCCTTGAAACGGCGCTCACCCTCGTGCAGGAGTGGTTCCAGTTTCCCCAGGTCATACCGCTCAATCCGGGCCCTGACCATCTTTCTCTCTTTCGGCAGAACCTCATGGCCGCAGGCGTGGCGGGCAACCTAGTGACCGACGCACACATCGCTGCACTCGCCATGGAGTACCAAGCTGAAGTTCACTCCAACGACGCCGATTTTGGACACTTCCCAGGACTTCACTGGCGTAAACCCGCTCCGCTAGCCATCGTTCAAGCGCGTCGGGGTCTCTTCGCATGGCTCTCAACCTTGAACGAAATCGGCGCGCAGGTTACAATAACAACCGATTAGTCGCAGCCGCTACCCCCGCCCGGCAACACCCCCAACGACAGGAGTATGCACCATGGCCGACCGTCTGACCTTGGAAGAAGCGCGAGCCATCATCGACCGCGCAGTGGAGAAGGGTACCGAACTGGGCTACAACTCCTGTTGGGCGATCACCGACGAGGGTGGCAACATCCTTTCCATCTCTCGCATGGACGGGGCCCCAGCGGCCGCCGTGCCCACGGCGCGAGCCAAGGCCTACTTGGCGGCCGTCATGAAGGGGCCCACGGGCGGCTTCTCCGAACGCATGCACCGCGTCCCCGAACGTTGGTCAGCCTACCAGCAGTTCCTGCCACAAGCGGGGTTTCCCGGACCCGGCGGAATGCCCATCCAAAAGGATGGCGAGATCGTCGGCGGTTTCTCCAGCAGCCTGTCGGTGCGTATGCCCGACAAGGAAGTGCCCAAGGAGGACGGGCAGGATGTCAACCTAGAGGACTGGGTCACCTGCTACGCCCTCGACATACCGTACAAGATTCAGCACTAGACGGGCACGAGTAAGCCCGCAACCCATCCCGGATATCCGTCGATACGAGGTTATACAAACATGGCCATGACGTTGGCAGAAGCTAGAGGCTACGCAGACCAAGGGATTGCCAAGGCCCAAGCGATGGGCCTGCAGATATCCCTCGCAGTGGTGGACGAGTTCGGGCAGCTGGTCCAGATGGACCGCATGGACGGCGCTTCTCTGATGTCGCCGGACATAGCCGAGGCCAAGGCGGTCACCGCCCTCAATTTCCGCAGGGCCACCAGCCTCGTTGCGCAGCAGGTCAACCTTGACGTCCTGCGCAGCCTCCAAGCCTCAGTCCACTTCAACATCCTCGCGGCCGCTGGGGGCGTCCCCATCTACAAGGACGGCGAGCTAGCCGGAGCCGTCGGCGTCAGCGGGGCCACAGGCGAGCAGGACGAAGAAGTGGCGAGCGCAGCCGCGCAGGAAACGCCCCCCGTTAGATTCCCCAGCCAGCCCTCAATCAGCTAGATTCCCGCAACAGTCCCTTCCCCCTAGGGAGAAGGGACTGTACTTTTAACCCAATCCGAGTCTTCCACGTTCAACTACCACGGCGATGTAGTCAGCCTCAGGTAGCGCGCCGCGTTCTCCCACATCATCTTGTCCAGAACCTTCTTGCCTAGGACATCTTCCCAAGAGATGGCCATGTCGGTGTGGTCGGGGTATATGGTCTCGGGATGAGGGTAGTCCGACTCGTACATCAGCACATGGTCCCCTAGGATGTCGACCACTGCCTTGGTCATCTCCACCCCCTCGAAGAGGTCGACGCTACAGAAGACCCGGCCCATTTCGGTGTACTCCATCGGACTGTGCTTCAGATCGGCTGACACTGAACCGCGGACGTAATCGATCTGCCGCGTAAGACGCAGTAACCACTGAGGCAGCCAGCCATGACCACATTCCATCGTGCCTACACGCAGGTTGGGATACCGGTCCAGCATGCCTCCCATCAGCATGAAGGAGAGGAAGCGTTGGCCGCCCCAAGTCTGCCCAGCGCAACGGCCCATGGCTGGGTTGTCCCAGATATCGCGATAGCCAGGGAAGTAGGGTGGCTCAATGTGGAAACCGTGGTACATGATGGGGAAGTTACCCTCGTTCGATGCCTTCCATATCGGCTCCAAGTCCGGGTCATCTATTGGCATGTCTGTCGGAAGCAGGGGCCACACGGCAGCAGCCCAGTCCTCCTTGATGTGGTCCCGAATCACTTGGGCCGACCATTCCGGGTCCCGTCCCGGCACCAGCACCATGCTCTTCAGGCGTCGGCTATCCGCGGAGCAGTAGTCAGCCATGTACTGGTGGTACGAGCGATAAAGACCCTTCTCCAGTCCCAAGTCCATGGCAGGAGCGCCATAAGCCCACGGCCCGGGGATAATGAAGTCGATATCCCGTCCCTCGACATCCATGTCCTGCAAACGGCCAGTGGCGTTGTCCTCAGCAGCTCCTACCGCGATGGGAGACCGGTTCGCCATGTGGGTGCGACCCGCTAGGTTGTGTGTCCCACTGTTATCCGCGTCGGTGGGGGGCTTCGCGCCTGCCACCCGCTGGTAACGCACAGGCGCTATGGATATGATCGAAAACTCCTCCCTGTCCTCCGCGTCTCCCTGCCCCGGCCGCGGTGTCACCACCCGCAGGTAGGGCTTCAGGTCGTCCATGCGGTCCCGCATATCCTTGTCGGCGCGGTTGAGCAGCACCTCCACACAGGGGTTGACGTGGGTGTCGATGTCGATCACTCGGTAGCCTTGTCTCACAGAAGTCTCCCTTCATGCGTCGGGCCCCGTAATTGTTGCTAGGGCCAAGTGGCTGCGATTGTAGTGGCGCGGCGGAAACATGGTCAACACAAGTTGGCCTGAGGGACCTTGTGTTATGGCACGGCTTGGCAATCGAGTGAGGTAGACGTATAACTAGCGCGAGGACGATTTATGAGTTCAGACAAAAAGGACGATCCCTTTGCCAAGCACCGCGATTCGGAAGGCCGAGTGTTGCGCCGCTGGGGACATCTTGAAGTAACCGACGAGCAGCGGGACATAGTGCAAAAACGTATGGACGCGTGGCGAGTGTTCCAGCAGACCGGTGACAAGAGCCTCTTGATTGAGCTGGGCATCCACCCGCCGGACACTGGACAAGGGCAAAAAACCTGAGGCTACTACTGCCTCGTGGGCAGCCGAGCGTCGTCGGGCTCGCCCGCATGCAGGTCCGGGTCCAGCCATCGGGCGAATGCGCTATGCGGCGCTCGCGTCAGCGCCTCCAGCTCCAGCGGGTCTAGGTAGACTTGCCGGCCTGTCTGTAGGTCCTTGATGAGTAGACGACTGCCGTTAGCCGTATCATCGCGGGTGACTTCTACGGTGGCGAATTCGTTCTTGAGAACCACACGTTCCTGTTCCATAGCCCGCCTAAAGGACGAAGGTCAGGTTATACAGAGGCATGTCGCGGTCGATGAGGAGCATCTTTTTCAGGGCGATGCGCCAGCCGCCATCCTGTAACACCAAGCGATAGAAACAGCGCCCCGCCAGCACCCTCTGGTTGCCCAGCCCCTTCTGGATAGCTTGGTGGTCGCCAGGCCGCAACTCGAGAATAAGCGCGTTGCACCGGAGGTGGACCTCGCCGTCGGGCGAAGAGTCCACTTCAACATTGGACAGGTAGTGGATAGTCCGTGACGCAGGCAACTGGGAGTAACGGGCCCCTTGCCGTAGCTGGTGTACCCGCTTCTCCCGCTGCAACGGATCGTCGTATATCACAGAGGCCTGACGTTCAGGGTCGTCCTCCTCGTCAATGGGCAACCAATAAACGCCGTCGGCAGTGAAGAGGGACAGCCATTCCTCCAGCCGGTTTTCGTCCAGCAGCCGGGCCTCCTTGTACAGGAAGTCCTCAGCCTCTTGGCGGGTCATGTTGCGGGACAGGGTGGCCATCGATTAGGCCCCGTTCCCGTTGCCCATGAGCCGTGCCCAAGCCCGCCAGACAGCCCGCTGAGGCACCTCGTCGGTGCGGTCGCCGATGGTCTCTCCGTCGGGACGGCGTTCCTCCCGCCACAGACCTCGTGAAAGCTGCAGCCAGTCCAGCTTGTTCGCCGCCAGCCCGCTCTGGATTCGGGAGTAAATCTCGGCGTCGTCGGTATTCACCGCGCCAGAGACGAACGACCCGGAGGAAACTGATATGTCTTGGGCGATGCGCCGGAAGATGGCCTTGTTCACAGGCTCCGGCACGTCCTCAAGCTCCACAGGGTACTCATAGATGATGGTGCGGTCCACAGCCACGGGCTGTATCACGCGGAACTTGAACTCCATCAGGTGCAGGTTGGGGAAGAGCGCGATGTGGCGCCGCATGTATAGCTGCTCCGCCTCGTCCTTCCCATACCGATCCCGCAGCAGGTCCAAGTGCTGGTCGAACTCAGTTCCGACCTCGGGCGGGACGTCATTGCGCTCCGCCTCCAGCAGACCATGACCTTGCGGGAAGCCACGAGTGCAGCCGGGCCAGCCCACCGTGCGACCGCGGGAGCCGTACTCCTCGATGGTTTGCAGGGCCGACTCGTGGACATAGCGCGCGTGCCAACCATCGGTAGAGTTCTCGATCTGGCACTTCCAGTTGGCGGGGAAGTAAGCGCGGTAGGGCTTGCCCAACCGTACGCGGCCGACCGGTGAGTGGTCGAACCAGTAGTCGACGTAGGTCTTGAGGGCGCCCAGATGCTCTTCCAAGCTGGGCACGTTCTCGTTGAAGCTGGCAAAAATCATGCCACGATATGTCTCTACCTTGGGAGCCATCACCAAACCGCCGATGCCCTCCTCCCAACCTTCGGGGTAGCCCTCACGGTCAGACACGCCCACTATTGCGCCGTCGTTGCGGTAGACCCAGCTGTGATAGGGACAGCGGAAGAATCGAGAGTTGCCTCGCTCATCCCTGCACACCACGCTGCCACGGTGTCTGCAGATGTTCAGCATCACATGCACCTGATCTTCGGCGCTGCGGCTCACGATCACCGGCATGCGCCCCACGGCAGAGGTGCGGTAGTCACCGGGCTGGGCGATCTCGCTCTCATGGGCCACGTACACCCAGTTGTTCTCGAAGATGGTGCGCATCTCCTGCTCGAAAACATCGGGGTCGCTGTAGGCCCGCGTGTGTACCCTGAAAGTATCCTTCTCTTCCAGCACCAAGTGGTCGTAGCTGGCCCCCAAGCGGGTCTCCGAGATCATAGGTGTGGCCTCCATAGGCAATAACGTACCTTCGACGATACTTGCGCCCAACAACGGATGTCAAGCAAGTGGGACTCGGCGTCGGGTAGCATGTAGATGCCACTCTCGTCGGGTACGTTTCTCATGGTCCTTGCGAAGGGGTGTCCCTGTCTACTCTGTAACTCATCCAACGAGGTACTCGGTGATGATATGACAGTCTTCCATGGCTTCCCTCCTCGCTGAGTGTTGGCTTGGCCCAGGGGCCAGCGGCAGGTATCGTTGCCGGAGGGCGGGCGTGGGAGAAATAGACGTTGTTGATGTGTAGTATTGAAAGGACCATAAGGAGGAATGATGAGCAGTAGAGGTAGCCTGTCTCTGAGACACCTTAGGGAAGGAGAGGAGCCACCAGTGAATAAGGACTTACGCAGGAGATTCAAGTATCACGAGTGTGGTGAAACATATTCCACGATTGAGATAGTCAACCATCCAGAGGTGACTGATCTCAAGGTGTGGGGTTGCCACTACTGCATTCGTATATTCATTAGTGAGATGGTTGCCCTGGCTGAGCAAACCCCCAAGCTATCATGGTGCATCGGGACAAATTTTAAGGCCTCAGCGGTTAGTGAGGCCTTAAAGGAGGAGAAGGGAGAGGAGAGAGGTCAGTCTACGTAGAAAATCTCCTTGGTACGGTAGTTGTGATTACTCACGTAGGTGTGGCCTTCAGGGGGTGCGATAGCGCTGGTCCATACTATCCAGCCATTGATCCTCTGGCTGTTCCATCGGGTCTGGTTGTCGTTGCCCCGTCGTCTTCGTTTCCGTCATCACAGAAAAACACCGTAACATTGGGCGGACTTTACGGTCAACGAGCCTACAACACACTACACCAGACCCGCCGCATATCCGGCAAGCACGTCAGCCTTGACCCTCCAGATGCGCATTGTTAGGATGCGCACAACTGGAGCCCACGCCGCAAGGAGGCGCAACACATGGCCGTTCGCAACGGAAACGCCACAACGGGCAGCTTGGTTGACCTCTCCCAAGGGACGATTAGCCGCGAAGTGTTCGTCAACCATTCCGTCTACCAGCAGGAACAGGAACAGGTCTTTGCCCGCAGTTGGTTGTTCGTAGGCCACGAGAGCCAAGTGCCCTCGCCGGGAGACTATTTTGTGTCTTCTATGGGCGAAGAGTCGGTGATTCTCTGCCGCGACCGCCAAGGGCAGATACATGTGTTCCTCAACACCTGCATGCACCGCGGCATGAAGGTGTGCCGTTACGACGAGGGCAACACAGCAGTGTTCACCTGCCCCTACCATGGCTGGAGCTACGCTACCGACGGCCAACTGGTCGGCGTACCCTACTTCAAGGAGGCCTACCGCGAAGAATTGGACAAGTCGCGTTGGGGCCTCATCGAAGTGGCCCAGCTGGCCAACTACAAGGGCACCATCTGGGCTAATTGGGACGCCTCGGCCCCAGGTTTCACCGACTATTTGGGCGACATGAAGACATACCTAGACACGGCCTTGGATTCCCGTGACGGCAGTGAGGGCGGCTCCGAGGTGCTGGTGGGCATCCAGAAGTGGGTCATTCCCAGCAACTGGAAGTTCGCCGCCGAGAATTTCTCCGGCGACGCCTATCACAATATCAGCCACCGCTCCGTGGACATGGTGGGCATCGGCCCCAGCGGCCGCAACCGTCGCGACACCGACGAGCGCGACTCGTCCTACCGTGTGGCGACCACCATCCCGGAAGGGGGCCACGGGGCCCTCTCCTACTGGCAGGACGTCGACGGCGCCTACTCGCCCAGCTACCAGAACCACCCCATAGTCGAGGAGTATTTCCGCCACTGCTATGAGGAGCGCAAGCGTCGCATGGGCAAGGGCGCCAACCTCCTAGGGTCCGTCGGCACGGTGTTCCCCAACGGGTCATACTTAGCCCGCCAGCCCCGTTCCATCGCCGTTTGGCACCCGCGTGGAGCGATGAAGACCGAGGCTTGGCGCTGGTTCCTCGTGGACAAGGACGCCCCGACTGAGGTCAAAGAGATACTTCGCCACTACTACATGCGCTATTCCGGCCCCGCAGGCATGACCGAGCAGGACGATATGGAGAATTGGAATTACGCCTCAGCAGCCAGCAAGGGCGTAATCGCCCGGCGCTACCCCTACAACTACCAGATGGGGATGGGCTACGAGGGCTCCGACGTGCCCCTGCCCGGCTTGGTCACCCCCAACATCACCGAGCAGAACCAGCGCGGCTTTTACAAGCGTTGGGCTGAATTCATGGACGCCGACAATTGGGAAGACCTAATGACCCCCAAGGCAAGCCACTAAACTAGCAACAGCAAGACTAAGCACAGCAAGTCGAGAACGCCAAGGAGCCTTTCCATGCGAGTAGGATTTGTAGGAACGGGCACCATGGGACACCCCATGGTCAGTTGCCTGCTAGACGCAGGGCACGAGCTCACGGTCAACGACCTCCGGCGCGAGGCTACCACCGACCTGTGCGAGCGGGGCGCCCATTGGGCCGATAGCCCGCGAGAGGTGGCCCAAGCCAGCGAAGTTGTGTTCACCTCTTTGCCGGGCCCCTATGAGATGGAGAAGGTGGCCCTCGACCCGGAGAACGGCCTTCTGGCCGGTTTAGCTCCCGGCAGCGCCTACTTCGACATGACCACCAATTCGCCCGGCGTGGTCCAGCGTGTGGCAGAGGCTTTCCAAGCCATGGGCGTCGATCTGATGGACTCGCCGGTAAGCCAGCGCCCACCCAACATGACCATCATGGCAGCTGGAAGACGCGAAACCTTCGACAAGTACAAGCCTGTACTGGATGCCATGGGGCGGAACGTATTCTACGTAGGTGAAAGCACCAAGGGTTGCGTGACCAAGCTGGTGACCCAACATTTGGGCTACACCAACTTCATTGCCGCCGCCGAGGGCCTCCTCATGGCGGTGAAGTCGGGGGTAGACCTGAACGTGCTGGCCCAGATCGTGCCTGTCAGCGCTGGTGCATCTCGCGCTTTTGACCACTACCCACGCTCGGTCTACGACGGTGTGTTCCCTTCCATAGGCAGCTTGGATATCGTCGCCAAGGACCTGTCTTTGGCATGCCAACTCGCGCGAGACCTCGCCGTTCCCTCCCCCATAGGCGATATCGCGGACAACGTGTTCAAGCGGGCCCAAGCTCAAGGTCTGGGGGTAAAGGGCTTCCCCGCAGCCGTCCAGATCCTCGAGCAGATGGCCGACGCCGAGATACGCGCCCCTAAGGAAACCGGGTAATACTCCCAGCAAGGAGCCCCAGCCCATGGAAGAAGAATCGTCCGGAATACGCCGCCTGTTGCTCGCCCGAATCAACCAAACGTCATTCCTGCGCAGGCAGGGATCCACGTAGAGGCATCCCCATTGTCCTCCATCCGCAGTTAGTCGTTTACCCCGACCTACATGGCCTCATCAAACAGGAGCATCCACTAATGCCAGAAGACCTATCCTCCGCAATACGCCGCCTCTTACTCGCCCGGGAGGTGGAAGATTTTTTCTACCAAGAGGCTGAGCTTCTGGACCAGCGCCGCTACGAGGAGTGGCTGGAGCTTTTCACGGACGACACCCGGTATTTCATGCCCATGCGACGTAACGTCAAGTTCGACCAGACCGCTAGGGAGAACACCACGGGCATCGGCGACATGTCTTGGTTCGACGAGGGCAAGGAGACGCTGAGTCAGCGCGTGCGCCAGATACTCACCGGTATCCACTGGGCCGAGGAACCCCAGTCCCGCGTCTGCCACATCGTCTCCAACGTGCAACTCCTCCGCGAAGAGGGCGACGAGGTCACCACCAAGAGCCGCTTCGTCGTCTACCGTAACCGCGTCGAGACCGAGACCGACTTCTTCGTCGGCAAGCGCCAAGACGTCCTCCGCAAAGTCGACGGGGCCTGGAAAATCGCCAGCCGCGAAATCACCCTCGACCAAAACGTCCTGATGGCCAAGAACCTCACCGTCTTCTTCTAGAGACCACCAGCGACCGTTAGTCCGGAACGGGAGAACGGTGTGTCCGATCTCGGAATGCACTGAGGCTGCTCGCGAACGGCAAGTCCGATTCAGGGACAATTCGCCCACCGTAACCGACCTTGGACGGTCACCGTCTGACAGCATAGGACAACGGCACGGCTACCTCTTAGCCCTCGGCTACGAGCAAGAGGACCTCTACCCAAGTCTTAGGGGCGACGATGGCGCTTGGAAGTTCTTCGAGGAACGCCGCATTCAGTAGCACCACACGCAACGTAGTGGCGACACTCGCGGGTCCCACGGGCCCACACGCCACATGATGAGTTCACAACTCGCCTGCGTTAATTTCCTCCTCCCCTTATGTGCGATTCCGGGCGCACTCGGGACAGTTGTCCGCTCAATCGATGCCAACGCAAAAGAGGTCGTCGATATCCATCACGAAGATAGGGTATCGCCCCTCGAGTTCGAATGGATAGGCGTAGAGCGTTCGCTGGAGAGAGGTAGGCAACGTGGCGCCAACAACACCAGCGTTGACGCTTTCATAATCGCCTCAAAGGGCCTAGGCCGTTGCGCGTATCTGATCGAATGGAAGTACGGCGAGGAATACTCGCGTCGCAATTACAAAGGCAAAGGACGGAGCGGTCACACGAGGTGGGGCAGATACACTCACCTGTATCCCTCGGCTTCTTCATCATTCAACGGCAGCGTTCCGATGGATGAGTTCCTTTACGAGCCCTTCTATCAAGCCATGCGCCTCGGGCTCCTCGCCGTCCGCATGGTGAGAGACGGGGAACTGGGTGTGTCCGACGCGAAGGTGGTGGTTGTCGTACCCAAGGGGAACACGACATTCTCGGAGAGGATCACTTCGCCAGCGTTGGCCGAGCGATTTCCCGGCAAGAATGTAGAGGCCATAATAAAGGCAAATAAAGGCATCCCTGAAGCGACCCGACAGCTTCGCGATGATCGATCCTGCGACGTTGGTCAACGCCGTGGAGCAGGAATGTGGCCAAGTGTCTACTGAATGGGTGGCTTACCAGAAGGAACGGTACGGCCGGAGTGCCTAACGGCGGCCCAAGAGACCCATTCCCTAGTCGGTCCGCGCCTAACCCTCTTCACGTCAGTGGCAGCCGCAACAGGTCCGGCCGGAACCACATCAGGGAGTCCAGCACCGCACATGGCGCAACCCAAGCTCCTACAGCCCACCTCCGAGACGGTTTTTCGTCGGACATCTTTCGGAAAGCTTCTCGCACAAGCCCAATAGGCAACATTGCAATCAGCGTGACCACGCAGATGGCGCCCAATTCATAGCGTGCGATCATGGCTGCGGTGATCATAGTCACACCCGATGCGCCCACAGCCCCCAAGAATGCTGACGTCAGCAAGAAGGGGGACATCGTAATTAGCTCATTGGAAACCGACCAGTCACCGTCGAGGAACCAGAAGCAGAGGCCCAGAAAAGTAAAGTAGACGGTTCCAACGGCCAGACCGATGAGCGCAACGTCCCACACATCGATCAGCAACGCAGGCACCAGTACAGAGGCAGCCCCCACGATGCCAACACCGACGACAACCAAGGCGCTGGCCACATCCTCAGAGAAAACAATCTTCAAGGGCTGCGAACACCTATGTAGTTCAGCGACACTACGACCATGACTCCAAACAGTCCAAGGGGCCGTACTTCAGAGAGAAGGCGCACGTTAACGGAAACTAGCCATCCTCTGGTACGGCGTCTCCAGGTCCTCGGGCCTCAAAGACCTCCACGATGTCTTCCGCGAAGGCCAAGCCCTCGGTGTCGTTTTGGGAGGGGTCGGAGGGCGAGTCCAAGAAGAGCACCATGACCCACATGCCGTCACGGGGATTGGAGACCACCTCGGCCATGGTGCCATCTGCAAGACGCATGCGCTCGCCGGTCTGCAAGTCCACCACATTGAAGTCTGTCTTGGGTGCGCCGTACTGTGGGGAGTCTGTCATTTCTGCCATGAATGCCGCCACCGCCTGCATTTAGTGCCCTGTAAACTAGCTTCCCTGAGCAAGGATGCCGTCCGCTCTGCCTCCACTACTCCGGCTCTTTCCGCTCCGAGTCCACCATCTGGAGACGCCAGCCATCGGGGTCGCGGAAGTTGACGTTGGTGCGCCCTGTGGCAGCCACGTAGTGGGGACCACGCTCCGGGGAGAGGTCCTTCTGCAGCATCTCCTCGTAGGTCCCCTGAGCGCTCTCCACCTTGAAGGCTATGTGGTTGACCCCGATCGTCTCCTCACCGGTGACGGTATGAATCTCTATCACCGGCTGGTTTTCACCGGGCAACTGCAATTCCGCCGAACCGCCGTGATGCCCCGTTCGCAGCAACAGCTTGAACCCCATCTTCTGGTAGAACTCAACGTACTCGTCTACGTCTCTCACTATCAACTCTATATGGTCAATGCCCAGTACCATCGCCGTCATTCCTCCGTATCGCGCACTATGGCGCAGCTACTCCCCAAGGAAGCCTTGCGGTTGGAACATAGCCGTTGAGACGGGGGGTGTCAATGCAAGGATGTCATGCAAGAAGGACGCGAGGCCAAGTGGTAGAATGAGCGCAACCTGACACCAATTTCGGAGGCCCTCATGGAGTTGGACAATCGACGCCTTATCTCCATGTACCAGCGCATGTACACCATCCGCGTATTTGACCAGACAGCCGTCGACGAGTTCCATGCTGGCACCATACCCGGCGCTGTCCACTCTTATGTCGGCCAGGAAGCCGTCGCCGTCGGTGTCTGCTTCGCCCTCCGTGAAGACGACATGATCGTCAGCACCCACCGCGGCCACGGCCACACCATCGCCAAGGGCGCCGACATTCGGCGCATGATGGCCGAGCTCCTCGGCAAGAGTAACGGCTACTGCAAGGGCAAGGGCGGCTCCATGCACATCGCCGACTTCAGCATCGGCATGCTCGGCGCCAACGGAATCGTCGGCGCCGGCCTCCCCATCGCCACCGGCGCAGCCCTCGCCGCCCAGATGGAGGGCAGCGACCGTGTATCCGTCGCCTTCTTCGGCGACGGCGCCAGCAACGAAGGCGCCTTCCACGAGGCCCTCAACCTAGCCTCCGTCTGGAAGCTGCCAGTGATTTTCGTCTGCGAGAACAACCTCTGGGCCTCCAGCGTTTCTTCCAGCGAAACCGTCTCAGTGCAGGACATCTCATCCCGGTCCGCCAGCTACAACATCCCCGGCGTAACAGTCGACGGCAACGACGTCCTAGCAGTACACGAGGCCGCCTGCGCCGCCGTCGAGCACGCCCGCCGCGGCTTGGGCCCAACCCTCCTTGAGTGCAAGACCTACCGCTGGCACGTACACAACGCCCAGCGTGGCCCCATAGCCGACCCCCGACCAGAAGAAGAGATCGAGTCGTGGAAGCGCCGCGACCCCATCACCGCCTTCGGCTCCTACCTCCTCGACACCCGCTCCACCGACGCCGAAGTCCTCGAGCACCTGCACCTCCAAGTGCACGAACGAGTCGCCCACGCCCTGTCCTGGGCCAAAGTAAGCCCTTCGCCCGCCCCCGAAGACGCCTTACAGGACGTCTTCGCCAACTAGATCTACCCATCACGAAAGCGCTGAGACTTTGGATACTCATCCGCGAATAGCGAGTGTCCCTTTTGCTCTCAGCATTACGTCGTCATTGCCATGAAAATAACGCGCCCACCCGTGCTACAGAAGCCCACCCCTTATCCCCTTCCGTTCGTCCTGAACGAAGGGAGAGGGTTGGACACCCGACCGACCGAAGTTGGATGTCCAACCCTCTCCCGAAGTCGAAGGACACAGCCCCAGGCAGGAAGACGCTTTCATCTTCATACGTGGCCCAAGGGCCATTCGTCATTCCGGCCTTCGCCGGAATCCAGAAGAGCATGCACGTCTGCGGCGTCTTCAGTCTGGACCGGCATTTATGTCAACGTGGGAAGGGGGAGTCGCATAAAGCTTCCCGGCGAAAGTGGGAACCATTCCGTCGCAAGATATATAGTTGAACATGAGAGGGTGACCAAATGCCCGAACTGACCTACACCCAAGCCACCGTCGAAGCCTTCCGCGAGGAGATGCGGCGCGACCCCAAGGTATTCCACCTCTGCGGCGGCCTCGGCCCCTTGGCCTCCCTGATCCCCGAGTTCGGCGAACAGCGGGTCCGCGTCTGCCCCATCTCCGAGTCCGCCTACGTGGGAGCCGCCGTCGGCGCTGCAGGCGCAGGCTTCCGCCCCGTCGTCAGCCCCGGCATGATGACCTTCGCCTTCACCGCCATGGACCAGATCGTCAACCAGATGGCCAAGATTCACTACATGTTCGGCGGCCAGACGCCCTTCCCCATCGTCTTCCGCGCCTCCATCGGTGCCGGCCGCTCCGCCGCAGCCCAGCACTCCCAGAGCCCCCACCCCCTCTTCATCAACATCGCCGGCCTCAAAGTCCTCATGCCCTCCACCCCCTACGACGCCAAGGGCCTGATGAAAAGCGCCATCCGCGACAACAACCCCGTCGTAGTCCTAGAAGACCAGATGCTCGGCAGCGAGTCCTCCAGCCAAGAGATACCCGACGAGGAGTACCTCATCCCCATCGGCAGCGCCGAGGTCAAGCGCGAGGGCACAGACGTAACCATCGTCGCCATCTCCAAGATGGTCCACCGCGCCTTGGAAGCCGCCGACCGCCTAGCCTCCGAGGGCATATCCGCCGAGGTCGTAGACCCCCGCACCCTCGTGCCCATGGACAAGGACACCCTCCGCGCCTCCACCCGCAAGACAGGCCGCCTAGTTGTTGTCGACGAAGCCTGCCTCACCGGCAGCGCCGCCGCCGAAATCGCCGCCATGACCGTCGAGGACCCCACGACCTTCCGTGCCCTCAAGTCACCGCCCGTCCGCGTCTGCGCCCCCGACGTCCCCATGCCCTACGCCCCCATCATGGAGCAATATTGCATCCCCAACGCCGACCGCATCATCCAAGCCGTGAGGGAAACATTGGGCGGGGGATTAGCGTCCCCCTAGAAGGGACTTGCCGAAGGAGGAAGCTGCATTGCTCAAACTGTTGGTAGTTTTCGAGCAAGACGAGGACGGATGGGAAGTGGCTAGCTGCCCAACTCTTCCGGGATGCCACAGCCAGGGTCACGAGGGAAGAGGCACTACAGAACATCCATGAGGCCATCAGAGGCTACTTACCAAGCATGCGCGAACATGACATACCCACGCCTAAGTCGTCCAAGTTCACAGTCGTAGAACTTCCCGGGTAGTGGCACGTCTTCCCGTCTTATCGGGTGTACGACTTCCGCAGGGCGGTGGCCAGCGTCGGATTCTTGTGGGAGAGGACCGAGGGCAGCCACATGATCCTCATTGACCCGATGGGTCGGAGGCTCTCGGTGCCCAGGCAGGCGAGTTGGGCCGAGGCTTGTTACGGGCACTCATCCTCGATGCCAGTCTCACGAGGCAAAAGTTCTTCGAGCTGCTGGAATGACGGCCACTAACGCTGAAGGGATGGAGCAATACTGCATCCCCAACGCCGACCGCATCATCGAGGGAGTGCGGGAGACGACGCTGGCGGGAGGTTAGTCCGTAGGGAGCCGTGGGGCAACTGGCAGGCTCATCACTGTTTCGCCTACCTTCTCATCCGCCACTGCCAAGTCGAACTGCGTCTGCAGGTTCAACCAGAATTGAGGCTCCACGCCAAACCAGTGCCCCAACCGTAGCGCCGTGTCCCCCGTAATCGACCGCTTGCCAGCAATGATCTGGCTGATGCGGTTGGCTGGCACAGAAATCTGTCGCGCGAACTCCGCCGGAATCACTCCAAACTCCTCAAGCTCGCCCTTCAGAACTTCCCCTGGATGTACAGCACGCTTGAACATATCCCAATCCCGTTCTTTAAACTGCTTAGCCACACTAGTGATAGTCTACGATCTCCACGTCGGTCGGCCCCTGTTCGTCGACCCAAGTGAAACAGATTCGCCATTGCCGGTTGATGCGGATCGAGTATTGCCCGTCTCTATCCCCTCTCAGACCTTCCAAGCGATTGCTCGGTAGCCCTCTGAGAGTAGTTAGAGACGGTGCCGCGTTCAGAATCGAAAGACGCCTCGCCGCTTGGGCCTCAAACCCTTCGAATGCTGCTACGAACTCTCCGCTTGCAAATACCGCTGTCCTGCTGTCTCCATAACTCAGGATCATGCAGAAGTAGTTTAAGACTCTGTACGTCTGACGTCAAGCGTCATCCACCGACAGTTATTCCATACGCTCCCTTGGCCTTACCACACCCCCACTCCCCAACCCCCACCCCCACCCGCTATAATCCCCTCAACCCATCCAGCCCCACACACCCAGGGGCCACCAAGGAGCCTGCGTGGACTACTCACTAGCCGAACTACCCGACGAGCATCTCCAACTGAAAAACATGGTGCGCGACGTCGTCGACCGCGAGTGCATGCCCCTTGAGATCGAGTACCTCAAGGACGACCTGTACGACGAGCTGAAACCCGAACACGAACCCCACCTGCGCAAGGTCTCCCAAGATACCGGCATCTGGGACGCCCATGTACCCAAGGAGCACGGCGGCGGGGGCATGGGCCTCCTCGGCCTGTGCGTCATCGACGAGGAGATTTACCGCAGCGCCGTCCTCCTCCCCAAGAGCCCCGTCAACGTCATCCTCTACGAGTGCAACGACCAGCAGGCCCCCAAGTACTTGGAGCCCGTGCTTCGTGGCGAAAAGCGCACCGCCTTCGCCCAGACCGAGCCCCAGTCCGGCTCCGACCCCGGCGGCTCCATGCAGACCCACGCCGTCCGCGACGGCGACGACTGGGTTATCAACGGCCACAAGTTCTTCATCAGCAACTCCCTAGCCTGCGACTTCTGGATGCTGCAAGCCGTCACCGACCAAAATAAGAGGCGCCGTGGCGGTATCACCATGTTCCTCATCGACAAGGGCACTCCCGGCATCAACGTCACCGAAATCAAGACTTGGCACAACCGCCCCTTCGAGCGCGCCACCTGCGAGATGACCCTCGAAAACGTCGTAGTCCCCCACACCAACATCCTCGGCGAAGAGGGCTACGGCTTCCGTATGGGTCAGCGCTGGCTCGTCGCCCACGACCGCCTCACCCGCGGCGCGTCCTCCCTAGGCCAGATGCAACGCTCCCTCGACATGAGCATCGAGTGGGCCCGGCAACGCCAGAGCTTCGGCAAGCCCATCGCCTCCCGCCAAGCCATCCAGTGGATGATCGTCGACATGTTCGTCGACATCCAAGCCCTGCGCGCCATGACCTACGGCGCAGCCGCCAAATACGACGCTGGCGACATCGACGGCGACTCCCGCTACTTGGGGTCCCTCATCAAGCTGCTGTCCGGCCAGTGGGGACACCGCTGCCTCGACAACGCCCTCCAAGTCCACGGAGGCATCGGCGAGACCTACGAACTCCCCCTCAGCCGCTTCTACCGCAACCAGCGCCACGCCCGCATCGGCGGCGGCACCGACGAAATGCACCGCATGGTCCTAGCCCGCTGGCTCCTAGGCCGCGACGTAACCGACGTCTAGCCCGCCAGCCCGTCGTCCATGCGATGAAACTAACCCGCCGGCACCCACTTCTCGTTCGTCCTGAGCGAAGGGAGTGGGTTGTACATCCGACCCGCCCACAGAAACCCGCCGCCCCCGTCACCTCTCCCCCCCGTTCGTCCTGAGCGAAGGGAGTGGGTTGTACATCCGACCGCCCAAGGTTGGATGTACAACCCACTCCCGCAGTCGAAGGACCCCGGCCCACCGCCACTACCAACACCCACCAAGCTTGGCCGTGTGACCATCCTCTAACATCACAGCGACGATCTACACCCCAAGACTTGGCACAGCATTTTGAGACAGGCAGGACCTCTGGAGGAACGCAGATGAAACTCCAATACGCCGTCGTGTTCGAACGGAGCCCCAAGAACTACTGCGCCTACGTCCCAGACCTGCCCGGCTGCATCAGCACCGGCAAGACCTGGGCCGAAATGAAAGAGATGATCCAAGAGGCCATCACCGGCCACATAGAAGTAATGCTCGAATACGGTGACCCCCTACCCGAAAAAGCCATGCCCCTCGAAGACGCCATTGCCTACCACTGCCAAGTCATCGTTGACTGCCGTGCCGAAAGCCCCGCTGATACCGACGACCCACCCTCCCTATCCACCACCTTCGAGATGATCGAAGTCCAAGTCGAGGCCCCCTCACTCATCCCCGGAGACTGACAAGCCTCTACCACCCCGTCATTCCCGCGAAGGCGGGAACCCACGGCCCAGACCATTGCACAAATCAGCCCCGTATCAACCGAGGCCCCTGCCTCATCCCGTAGGTACGATTGGCGAATCGCCCCTACCTCTCCAACCCCGGCACCACCCCACCCGTCATTCCGGCGCAGGCCGGAATCCAGAACACCCGCTCAGTAAGCACGATCCTATAAGTGCATCCGTCCCGGGACCGTCCACTAACAAGCCAAGCAACCAGCCCGTTGCAGCAATCGTCCCCATCCGTCATTCCCGCGCCGAAGGCGGGAACCCACGGCCGAAAATTTTGGCAGGTCACGCACCCAATAACCCCTCCTATCCGTATCGTATCAGCCATGCAAACTACATTCATACGCGATTGACACGCCAGAGACCCAGACGATTTAACCCGACTATCCCGGCTATAATGTAATTGGCAGCTGGATAATTTTGTGACGGGCCGGTCTGCCTCCTAACCTTCCCACAAAGAACACCACTCATGACATACACTATCCCGCTCCACTACTCCCCGTCCGTGCCGTGTGCCGTACTGCTCCTGCTGGCAATCTCCGTCCTAGCCTCGTGTGGCGGGAGCGCTCCCGACTCCGCGAGTCCAAGCCGGACCGACCGGACCGCCGCGGAGACGACAACCCCAAACCGCACCGCCCCCACTACTGAGGCCGCAGCGTCCCCATCCATCCAGACACAAGAGACCTCGCCGACCACTGCAACTTCCACACCGCTGCCCCTCTTGGGTACAACCTCCGTGGAAATCGACAGGGAGACGCTCGTAGTTCTCTACAACCGCACCGACGGCCCAAACTGGCACTACAACGAGAACTGGTTGACCTCGGCGCCTTTGGGAGAATGGGACGGCGTCACTACCGGCGAAGACGGGCGCGTAGTCGATATGGACCTGCGTTGCAATAGGTTGAGCGGCCAGATACCCCCTGAGTTGAGCAGGCTGGCCAGTTTGCAAGGGCTGGACCTCAGTAGCAACCAGTTGAGCGGGGAGATACCCCCAGAACTGGCCAGCTTGACTAATCTGCGAACGTTGGCGCTCTACGACAGCAACCTCAGCGGCCAGATACCCCCTGAGTTGGGGAGCTTGACCAATCTGCGAACGCTGGAACTGGACTACAACAAACTCAGCGGCCAGATACCCCCTGAGCTGCGTAGCCTAGCTAACCTGCAAGAGTTGCAGCTCGGTGACAACCAACTGAGCGGGGTGATACCCCCCGAATTGCGCAGCCTCACTATGCTGCAAGAGCTGCGGCTCGATGACAACCAACTGAGCGGGGTGATACCCCCCGAACTGGGCAACCTCACTAGTCTGCAAGAGCTGGACCTCAGTGACAACCACTTGAGCGGGGTGATACCCCCCAAACTGGGCAGCCTAGCTAACCTGCAAAGGCTGGCACTCGACAACAACCAACTTAGCGGCGTCATACCCCCCGGACTAGGCAGCCTGGCTAACCTGGAAAGTCTCTGGCTTCAGGACAACCAATTGAGCGGCGTGATACCCCCCGCGCTGAGTAGCCTCCCCAACCTGCGTTGGGTGAGCCTCGGGAACAACCAACTGAGCGGCGTGATACCTCCATCGCTGAGCAGCATTCCCAGCCTGGAATGGCTGGTTCTAGCCAGTAACCAGCTGAGCGGCCACATACCCCCTGACCTGGGCATCCTGGCTAACCTGCAAAGGCTGGACCTCGCCGACAACCAACTGACCGGCCAGATACCCTCCGAATTGGGCAGCCTCTCCAACCTGGATTGGCTGGACCTAGCCACCAACCAACTGACCGGCGAGATACCTCCCCTGTTGGGCAGCCTCTCCAACCTGGAAACGCTGGATCTGACCGGCAACCAACTGACCGGCGTGATACCTCCTGAGTTATACCGCCTCCCCAAGCTGGAATCTCTGGGTCTGGCCGCCAACCAACTCAGCGGAGAGATACCTCCCCTGTTGACGCGCCTCGTCAGGCTGCAACGGCTGGATATGTCCGGCAACCAACTAACCGGCCAGATACCCTCCGCATTCGGCAGGCTCCCCTACCTGGAATCGTTGGTGCTCAGCGGCAACCAGCTGAGCGACGACGTACCCCCTGAGTGGGACAGCCTCTTGCGCGGGGTGATACCCCCTGAGCTGATCAGCCTCCCCCGCCTGGAATGGCTGGACCTGTCCGGCAACCAACTAAGCGGCGAGATACCCCCTGAGATCAGCAGCCTCCCCCGCCTGGAATGGCTGGATCTGTCCGACAACCAACTAACCGGCGAGATACCCCCTGAGTTGCGCAGCCTCTCACGCATGACAGTGCTGCGCTTACATGGCAACCAATTCAGCGGCTGTATTCCGCAAGCTCTCCGGTCGGATATGTCATCCTCCCCCTCGGTCGACCTCCCCTTCTGCTAACAAGCAACCGCAGGGCGCCTAACGTGGACCTCCCTCTTGACAATTCCCGTACATATGTGCTAATATCGCCCTACAGTGCGCTGGGAACCGCCCGCCCCGGACCCCGATCCTAGGACCCCAAGGGTCACCCCAGTGCGTCTTTTTTTGCCAAAATCTCCCAAGGAGGCAACATATGGAAATCCAACCGGCCAGTGCCCAGCCCGCCCCCACAGACCACTTCACAAATTTCACTGAAATCAGCTACGAAAAAACGCGCAACAGCTACGATCAGTGTGAAGTGCCTCCCGCTACTCACCTCCGTTCGTCCCATTGCCTGCCAGTCCGGTCCCGTGCCGAATGGATGGAAATGGGAGGAAATGACCCGTATTTCCGGTTTTTCCGCCCCTGAATCAAAAGCCAAGTCCCACCTATAGATAAGGAGCTGACACCATGACCCTCACCCAGATCCGCAACCGCATCCACCCCCTCCAACGCAGGTTCTCCCTGCCCACCACCGTCATCCCCTCCTGCTCTTCTCAGCCTTCTGCGGCAGTTTTGCCTCAGTTCCCAGATACAAATGCAGCACCCAATCCCTATCTGCAACGCGGCGCCCCAGCCGTCACCGGCAACCCCAACCCAAGCTGCTACGGGGCAACTCTGCCGCAAAACAGAAAGGAGAAACCGCGTCGTAGATACGCGCCCTGCCGCAAAACAAATACAAACCAGACCCCCCTCGCCGCAGACCAGCTTGGAGCATCGGTCAGCACTGCCGCAAACTCCGCCCAAGCCCTGCCCTATCGACGCCAGTCCTCTCCACCGCTATCATGGCCCCAAAGGCCGCTAGCCGGCCCCCTTGGCTCGAACAGAAAGGCAGGTGCCAGATGGCAGATCGAATAATGGACGGCGGTGACATACTTATAGAGGTCCTCAACAGCCACGGCGTGGACCACATGTTTGGCTCCCCCGGCTCCGAGTGGCCTCCCCTCTGGGAAGCCCTCTCCCGGCGCAAGGCCGAGGGCGAACAGGCCCCCACCTACCTCAACTGCCGTCACGAGGGGCTGGCCATAGGCGCAGCCCTCGGCTATCACCGCGGCACCGGCAAGCTGGCCGCCGTGCCTCTGCACACCAACTCCGGCGCCCTCAACTGCGCCACCAACCTGCGCGGGGCAATGCACGACTTCTCCCCCCTAGTGGTGCTGGCAGGTGAGAGCATCGGCTACGGCGAGATGGACATCGACCCCGGCGCCCAGTGGCTCCACAGCCTGAGCTCCATGGGCGGGCCTTCCCGCCTGTTGGAGGACTTGGTCAAGTGGTCCTCGGCCGTTCGCACCACCCACACACTAGCCGACACCTTCCACCGTGCCTGTCAGATCGCGCTGGCCGACCCTCCTGGCCCAGTGCTGGTGAACCCGCCCATGGAAATCATGCTGGACAAGATATTGGTCGACCAACTTCCGACCCCTCCCGAATCCGCGTCGGCCCCCCAACCCGACCTGCGGGTGCTGGAGCAGATTGCCCGCCTGCTAATCGAAGCGCGCAACCCGGTGATCTTCACCGAGGCCGCAGGCAAGGACCCAGAGGCGGTGCCTTACCTCACCGAGCTCGCTGAGCTCCTAGCCCTTCCGATCGTCGAGCCATCAGGCGCAGACGCCACCAACTTCTCCACCGAACATCCCCTGCATTTGGGCTACGATGCCGAACCTTGGCGCTCCGAGGCCGACGTCATAGTGCTGCTGGCCTGCCCCGTGCCTTGGCACCCGCCATCAAAGCGCCCTGCACCCGGCTGCAAGGTGATAGACATCGGCGTAGACCCCGACCGGCACCTGAAGCCCTACTCCGGCTTCCCCTGCGACATACAGGTCCACGGCCAAGTGAAACCCAACCTGCAGGCCCTCTTGGAGATCGTACGCGACCTGAACCCCCGCAGCAGCTCCAGCGCGAGCCGTATCCAAGAGCGCGAGACCAACCTGCACCAGAGGCATCGCGCCCAGCGCCAAGCAGCCTACGACGAAGCCCTAGCGGCTCAGGGTAGCTTACCCATCGAGCCCAGCTACGCCAGCCATGCCTTCAACGAGGCTGTGCCCGACGACGCCGTAGTCGTGACCGAACTCATCACCCACCGCGGCGTGTTCGAAAAGTACCAAGAGCGCTCCCACCCCGGCATGTACCTCCGCAGCTTCGGCGGTCTGGGTCAGGGCCTGCCCAACGCCCTCGGCATGAAGGTCGCCCACCCCGACCGGCTCGTCGTATGCGCCATCGGCGACGGCAGCTTCTTCTACAACCCGGTTATCTCCTGCTACGGCATGTGCCAGGAATACGACATGCCCATCCTCACAGTCATATTCAACAACCACGGCTACGCCTCGCAGCAGGGTGGCGTGGAAAAGGCCTACCCCGGAGGATTCGCCTCCCGCGACGACGTTCGCTGGGCCACCAGCATCAAGCCCCGCCCCGAATACGCCAAGCTCCTCGAAGCCTTCGGAGGCTCCGGCCAAGCTGTCGACCAACCCGGCGACATCATCCCCGCCATCCGTAAAGGCATCGAAGCCGTGCAATCGGGCAAGCCCGCCATAGTGGACATCGCCCTAGCCCGCTAGCAATAAAAACTTAGGGGGAAAGCACTGGCGGCTCAATATGAACATGGGTGAACCGTTTGACGTTTACACCGATTCGTTCGCCGTCACGGTCAACCCGTGGGGTGCAAACCTGAACTTCTTTCTGAGCCAAGCCCAACTGGCTGCTTTGGAGGGCAGTCGTGTCCATTGCGTTGGCACCGTACGCATGAGCAACGAGTATCTCAAGGTTCTGGCATACATGTTGTCTCAGCGTATCTCAGAACACGAGGCGGACAACGAAGTGAATTACGACGTGCCCTCCAATGTGCTGCAGCAGTTGGGTATCGGCCAGGAAGACTGGGACCGATTCTGGGAGCGTACCGGAGGCGTAAGGTGTGACAACCTCTAAGACGCGAGACGCGGAAATCCCAACCTTCAAGTCCCTTGGGGACGGTCCAGTCCCCTCAGGCACCTCGTCGACCGGCATGTACCTCCTGCCCGCAGGCCACACTTGGAATGGCAGATGGCGCCTGACTGGCGATCTGCTCGTGGAGATCAGAATCACCTCTGAGGCCGTGTTGCTCCTTAGTCACGGCGCCCTGGAGGAATACGGGGCGGGAGATACTCTGGACGAAGGGGTATGGGATTTCTTGACAACCTTGAGCGACTATCGCGAATCCCTCCAGGAGCGCGATGGCAGGCTGCCCGAAGACGAGCAACAGAAACTCAGCTTGCTCCTCAAACTGGTAGAGCCTGTTCCCATCGCCTAGATTGGACCTGAGGGACTTACAGCGAGGCCTCCGCCGAAAGCTGGAGGCCTACGAGGACAGGCGCTCGCACCACATTTACTACATCGCCCGCATCGATGGCAGGGAATGCACCGTCGGGAAATTCTCTCATTCGTTCCGCGGAGGCCAACTTTCTGACCGGATCGTCGGCGACGCGGCAAAACGACTTAGGCTCGACAAATCAGAACTTGAGGCCCTGGTCGAGTGTCCCCTCACCACCGAGGAATTCCTCGAACTCTGGCAAGCCCGCTCAGGCTAATGGGCCTCGTGCGCCAGGTACTGCCCCACGTAATCCATCCCCACCAAATCGCTGAACGCAGCAATCAAACCGCTGGTGACCGGCCCCGGCACATTGCCATCACCAATGATGGTGCCGTTCAGCGACGCCACAGGACAAATGCACAAGCTGGTGGAGGTCAGGAACGCCTCCTCAGCGGTGTAAGCGTCATACAGATCGATGTCCCTCTCCTGCGTCGGAACCCCCATAGACTCCGCCAATTGCAACACCACGTCGCGCGTGATCCCCGGCAACACGAACTGCACGTTCGGCGTATGTATCGCCCCGTCCTTCACAATGAAGACGTTGCACCCCTTGCCCTCAGCCAGGTTCCCCCGCTCGTCCAGCAGCAGCGCCCAAGCCTCGGGGTTCCGGTCCCGCGCCTCCAAGTCCCCCATCACCATGTTGAGATAGTTGTGGGTCTTGGCCCTAGGACTCAGGAACTGGGGCGGCGTCCGAGGCACCGAGGGCGTCACCATGGGCACCCCCGTTCGGTAGTACCGGGCCCGCGCAGCCAACGGCAGCGGCCGGCACTCAATCAACACCGTCGGCACATCACCGTCCGGAGTTTCCACCCCGCGAGTCACCCGCTGCGTCACCCAGTAGTCCTCATTCTCCCCCAGCACAGGCAGGTTCTGCCGCAGCACTTCAAGGGTCAACACCTCCATCTCATCCTGACTAATGCCGGGATCAATGCGCAGGTAACGACAGGAGGCGTACAGCCTTTCCAAGTGCTCCCTCAGCCGGAATGGACGCCCCTGAAACGTGCGTGCCACATCAAAGGCAGCATCGCCATAGATGAAGCCCCTGTCCCGAATGGGTATCGCCGCCTGGCTCTCCGGTACGAAGTTCCCGTTGATATACGCGATACGCTCTTGACTGGCCACGTTATGTCCCCCTTGTCGCTGAGGATGGCAGCCATGATAACAGTCGCAGGGTTGCTGGTCACTTCCGACGGAATAGCGTGCCTCAGAGGCGTACTACTCTCTGGCCCGACACTCTGACACACAAGTGTTGACACCCTCGGCCCGCGTAATTAGACTGAGCGATAGCTGGAATAGCCAATGTTCAGCTATGACCTTCGTCGGCTGAACTCAAAACAAGTTGAGAAGGAGATACAGCATGTCTAGAATTTTCGGCGTGCATCATGTGAATTTGGAGTGCAAGGACCTGGAGGCCACCAAGCAGTGGTACAGGGACATCTTCGCCTTGGAAGACGTGGACCGGGGTGCGGGCATCGGAGTCGTGCAGAACCAACTGTTCGTTGGTGAGTGCGAGCTCCACTTCACCGTCCGAGAGGACCCCGTTTACATGAGCGAGGGGCATCCAGCCTTCGAGATCAAGGACTGGAAAGAGATGATTGCCCACCTCGTGCAAAACGGTGTCGGCTTCGAGCGCGGCGGCCCCACCTACAGGCCCGACGGCTCCACGGCTGCATTCATTCGCGACCTTGAGGGCAACCTGCTGGAGGTCGTCCACCACCCCACGGGTCGGCGCTGGGGCCGCGACAACTAGCACAATCCACCCGGCGCCCCAAGCCTGCGTCGGGCACCCTAAAAACACAGGCTGACCACACAGAGGTCCAGCCTGTGTTTGTTTTTGCCGGATTCATGTTCCGGCGAGACGAATTGCGCCGGAAGCCGGGACAAACGATAGAATTGGTCACTGGCCCAAACCGCCGATAGCCAGGAGGAGGCACGATGACGACCTACACTCCGCAAGAAGCTGACCAACTCAAGATGGCAGCGCTGCAGCACCTCTGGATTTACCAGAGAGAGCCCAGCGAGATGGCGGAAAAAGGAGGCCCTCCCATCTTCGTCGAAGGCGAGGGCTGCCGCGTAAAGGACATTGAGGGCAACACCTACCTCGACGCGATGTCCGGCCTCTGGCTGAAGAACGTGGGCTACGGGCGCCGCGAGATAGCCGACGCCGCTTACCAACAGATGCTGGAGCTGACCTACATGCCCGCAGGCTCCACCACGGTCCCCACGGTTAAGCTGGCCGAGAAGCTTGCTGAGATCACTCCTGGTGACCTCGGCCGCTGCTTCTTCACCAGCGGCGGCTCCGAGTCGGTGGAGACCGCCCTGAAAATCGCCCGCGCCTACCAGCGACGTGTAGGCGAGGCGGGCCGCTACCGCATTATCAGCCGCCGCGGTTCATATCATGGCGCCACCTACGGGGCCATGTCTCTAGGGGGCATGCCCTCCGCGCCCCGCATCGATTACGAGCCCCTCATGCCCGGCGCGGTGCACGTTCCCCAACCCAACCCCTACCGCTGCGAGTTCGGCGGTGAAACTCCTGAAGAGTGCGCCACCCGCTGCGCTAACGCCGTGGAAGAGGTCATCAAGTTCTATGGCCCGCAGACCGTGGCAGCGGTCATCGCCGAGCCCATCGCCAGCCCGCCGGGCGTGGCGGTGCCGGGCGATAACTACTGGCCGTTGTTGCGCGATATCTGCACCCGCCACGGCGTGCTTCTCATCGCCGACGAAGTCATCACAGGGTTCGGCCGCACCGGGCGCATGTTCGCCTGCGAGCATTGGGGCGTAACCCCCGACATCATGACCGTAGCCAAGGGCATCACCAGCGGCTACATCCCTATGGGCGCCGCCATTGCCCGCAAAGAGATCGCCGACGCCTTCGTCGGCAGCGAGGATGCCTCCTTCCGCCATATCATCACCTTCGGAGGGCACCCGGTGGCTGCCGCGGCCGCACTTCGCAACATCCAGATCATGGAGGACGAAGAGCTGCCTCAGAACGCCGATGCCGTGGGCTCCTATCTGTTGGATGGACTCCGCGAGCTCTACGGCCGTCATCAGATGATCGGAGACGTGCGCGGCAAAGGCCTTATGTGCGGGGTCGAGATAGTGAAGGACCGAGAGACCAAGCAGACCTTCCCCGCCGACGTCAAGCTAGGGGACCGGATGACCGGGCTTTTCCGCCAGCACGGGTTGCTTTTGCGCGGTGGCGACGCCATGAACATCGCCCCACCACTGTGCGCCACCCGCGACGACGCCGACGAGATTATAACGGTAATGGACGAGGTGTTCACCACCTTGGAGGCGGACCTGCTCTAGGACATCAAGCTATGGCCACCGACACCAACAGCGGTGACAACGGGAGCATCGAAGCCACGCAGCCCACGGTAGGCTTCATCGGTCTAGGGCGCATGGGCTTGCCCATGGCCCGGAACCTGCTGCGGGCTGGTTTCCCGCTGGTGGTGCACAACCGTAGCCGTGACAACGTAGAGGCCATGGCCGCTGGAGGGGCCGTGTCCGCCTCCAGCCCCTCAGAGGTGGCAGGCCTCTGCGACATCGTGCTGACCTGCCTGCCCGACGTGCCAGCCGTGGAGCAGGTGTTCCACGGCGAAAACGGTCTGCTAGCGACCACGCGCCCCGGACAACTGCTGGTGGACCATAGTACCGTCGGACCCTTGACTTCCCAGCAAATTGCGAAGGTGGCCTCGCTACGGGAGGCCACCTTCTTGGACGCCCCCATCAGCGGAGGAGTGGAGCGGGCCGCCGACGCCACCCTCACCATCATGGTGGGCGGCAACCGCCAAGCCTTCACCACGGCACTTCCGGTGCTGGAAGCCATGGCCGCCAAGGTGTCCTACGTAGGCGCCAGCGGTGCAGGCAGTGTGGTCAAACTGGTGAACCAGTTGATGGTGGGCATACACAGCTTGGCGGCTGCCGAAGCCTTGGTTCTTGGAGCCAAGGGCGGGGCCGACCCCGAAATGCTGGTGGACATTATTCAGACCAGCTGGGGCCAGAGTTTCATGATGGAACGCAACGGCCCCACCATCATCGACCGCAACTTCTCCGGGGAACGAGCTCAAGTCCGCACTATCCTCAAGGACCTCAACCTCATACAGGACTTCGCCCGCACCGTGGGCTCTCCAATCGCAGCCGGAGACCAAGCAGCCCAAGTCTTCAAACAGGCCACCGACAAGGGGCTGGCCGGCCACGACCTAGCCGCCATCGTGATGTTGCTGGAAGAGGCGGCCGGTTGCCGGGTGGAACGGAGCGGGACCGGCGGAACGAACGGTTAATCGAGCTTAGTGCCAGTGCCGCTTCATCCTCATTGGATAGGGTGGAACGGAAACATTGGAATAGCCCCACCAGGAGGGCAGCTATGGCTGAAGCAAAACCAACTACCAAGCACACTTACAAGGACTATCTAGAGACCCCGGACGATGAGCGCTGGGAGCTTCTGAACGGAGAGTTGGTCATGGCGCCATCGCCTGTCACCGCGCATCAAAGAGTCTCTCACCGGTTGCTCCGTATGCTAGATGCTTTTGTCGACCAAATGAGCGTGGGCGAAATGTTCTATGCGCCGTTTGACGTAGTGCTTTCGGAAGCCAACGTGTTGCAGCCCGACCTGATTTTCGTTTCCAACGAACGAGACCATATCATCACGCGAGAAAACATCCAAGGAGCACCCGACTTGGTGGTCGAGGTACTCTCACCCTCCACAGCAAGCCGCGACTGGAGAATCAAACTGGACCTGTACGCCCAGCATGGCGTTAGGGAGTACTGGGTGGTCGATCCTGATGGGCAAAGGATCTGGGTGATGGCTGGCCACGACGGCGAGCTGAACGAAGTGGCCAACTACGGGCGGGGGGACGTGCTGACGTCGCCTACTCTCAGCGGCTTCAGTGCCAATTTGGACCAAGTGTTCCCAGTCAGAGTCGACAGCTAGCTCAAACCATCCCGGCAGAGGACCGGTCCGTGTAGAAACACTGGCCTTCGGCGGCCTTTTAGGCCGCCGTGATTCCTTCTTCCGCCAGCAGTGCGTGCAAGCGCCCAAGAAGCTCGCCGTTCTCCTCCAAGCTGAAGCCATCGACGTAGTATTTTGCCTCGGTGCTGAAGCCGTCCACCGACCCCAAGTCCACCGTACGCCGCAACACGTCTGCCTCTTGGTCCAACGTGGGGAGCAGGTTGCGTCCGGCCAACTTCGACAGCGAGGCCGCCAAGCCATACCCGCCCCAGTTGGAGACGCTGCTGATAACCAACTTGCTGGCCTTGGTGGCAGCAGGGTTGTCGGGCAGGGTTTCAACTCCGGGAATCTCCTTGGCCAGGTTGCCCATGCCGATCTCGTTGCCGCCGTCGCCGATGCCAACGGTCGCGGGGTGGTCGATGAACAGATGGTCGACACGCGCGTTCCACTCGCTGATATCCAGCCCGCGCATATTGAGGTAGGCGCCATCGGCGGTCAGAGAGCACCTCTCGATGGAGATCACCACCCCCGGCTTTATCCGTGTAAGCAGTTGGGAGGCGTACTCCTTGCTGGTCTCCTCGTCAGCGATTGGGAAGTCGACCACCTCGGCCTCATCGCCTGCCAAGCCCTGCATCACAGAAAGCGTGACTTTGTCGGTGACATAGACCACGGGACGACCCAAGGCCTGAAGGGCGCGGCCAATAGCCAGAGCGCCGGGAGGACCGTCGGTCTCTGGCAACTTCGCCCCCATAATGTAGAAGCCGGTGACGATCATCGCAGGGCCCGACGTGCTCATAATGAGCCGGGCTGCGTCATCGCAGAAGTCGGCGGCGAGAAAGGGCCTCAAGTGAGTCATACCACGACCGTCGTGGTCCAGAATGATGTCCTCTACGGTCATATCATCCCCCAAACCTAAGTTGGTAATCTCTGTTGCTAGTCAGGTCGGGCCCAGGCCTAGAGCACCGCGATATCTTCGTCTCTTACGTCCGAGATGAACATGCGTCCGGGGACGTGCCCGATCAGGAGCGAGGGCTTGGACTTCATGGCCACTGCCTGAGGCGTCACGCCACAGGCCCAGAAGATGGGCACTTCATCCTCACGAATCTCAACGGCATCACCGAAGTCCGGCGCGTTGATATCCTTGATTCCAATGGCTTGAGGGTCCCCGATGTGCACCGGAGCTCCGTGGCCCGTGGGGAATCGGGTGGTCACCTGCACCGCCCTCACTACTTGGGTGCGGTGCACTGGGCGCATGCTCACAACGGTTGGCCCGCTGAAGGGCCCCGCTGGAACCGTCTCGAGGTTGGTCACGTACATAGCTACGTTCTTGCCGTTGTCCACATGCCTCAGAGGAATGCCCGCGTGAATCAGTGCAGCCTCAAACGTGTAGCTGCACCCCAAAAGGAAAGACACCAAGTCGTCGCGCCACACCTCGTTCAGGTCCGTCAGGTCCTCCGTCGGCTCGCCGTCGACGTACATGCGATAGCCAGGGATGTCGGTCCGGATGTCGGCGCCCGGCGCCACCAAGCGAGGCTCAGTCCGGCCTGCATCTATCACCTCTAGCAGAGGGCAGGGCTTGGGATTCCGCTGGCAGAAAAGCAGGAAGTCGAAGGCCAACTCTCTTGGGAGAATGGCCAAGTTTGCCTGCACATAGCCCGGTGCCACCATGGCGGTGACGCCCCTCCACTCGCCGGAACGGACCATGGACCGCACATCGCGAGGGAGTGGCGGAAGGGTTCGTGTGCTCACTCGATAGTCTCCATCCTAGCGGGGACCTAGCGCGGGCAGCTATACCTGCAAAAGGGCGCCGCGACTCTGGGATTTCCACGATAATATCGGCAGAGCCCCCAGAACGTCAACGGCCACGAGCCGGTCCACAGCTGGACAAGGCCTTGTAATCGTTGACGCCACTTTTGACGGTGCCTATAATTCGTACCAGATTCACCTTACCCCATACCCATAGGGAGGCCCAGTTGACTGAAGTACGTATGGCCGAAGGGGAGACTTTCGATAGCCTCCTAAGGCGTTTTAATAAGCGCGTGCAGACCGATGGGATACTCTCCGAGATACGGCGTCGCCAGCATTTCGAGCCGCCTACCGTGAGGCGCAAGAAGAAGGAAGCCGCCAAGCGACGCAAGAGCATGCGCAACAGCTAGGCTGTAAGCGACCCCCCATGCCACTCAAAGAGCAACTCGTGGCCGACCTCAAGGTCGCCCTGCAACAGAAGGACGCCTCCCGCGCCTTGGTCATACGCTATTTGCGCAACGCCATCCAGTACCGCGAGAAGGACGTTGGCAAGGAGCTGGGCGAAGCGTCGGTGATGGAGATACTGTCGCGCCAAGTGCGTGAGCGCCGCGAGAGCATCACTGCCTTCGAGGAGGGCCAACGCCATGACTTGGTGGAAAAGGAAAAGGCGGAACTGGCCATCCTTGAGGCCTACCTGCCGGAACAACTCTCCCAAGAGGAGATTCTTGACTTGGCCCGCCAAGTGATAACCGAGGTGGGGGCCACCACCATACGAGACAAAGGTAAGGTCATGAGCAAGCTGATGCCTCAAATTAGGGGCAAGGGCGATGGCAACGTGGCCAACGAGGTGGTCACACAACTTCTCTCCGGCGAGGCATAATCACCCACTCACCCGTATCTCCCCCAGTCCCAGTATCAATCAGCACCATGCGGTTCGGTATCATAGTCTTTCCCGGCACTTGGAGCGATACCGACTGTCACTATGCCCTAGGACATGTGCTGGGGCATCACGTAGAGTACGTCTGGCACAAAGAGTCCGCTGACCTCCGCACCCGCTTCGATTGCTTGGTAGTCCCAGGCGGCTTTTCTTATGGGGACTACCTCCGCGCAGGAGCTCTGGCCCGACTCTCGCCGGTCATGGGGCCTGTACGGGAGTTCGCCGACGCAGGCCGACCTGTAATGGGCATCTGCAACGGCTTTCAGATACTCTGCGAAGCCGGTCTGCTCCCAGGCATCCTCATGCGCAACCAGCACTTGGGCTACCGTTGCCAGTGGACCAACCTGCGAGTGGAAGGCGCTACCCCCTTTACCGAAGGCCTGACCAAAGGACAGGTATTGCGTATCCCTGTATCCCACGGCGAGGGCAACTACTTCGCCGACGAGGACACCCTGCGCCGCATCGAGAACAGTAAGCAGGTCGCCTTTAGATACTGCACAGATACTGGCGAGATAACATCCGATGCCAACCCCAATGGCTCCATGGCCAACATCGCAGGGGTCACCAACGCTGCGGGCAACGTCCTAGGCATGATGCCTCACCCGGAGCGCGCCTGCGAAGAAATTATCGGCGGCGCTGATGGTGCGTCCCTGTTCCAAGCCCTGGTGCGTGGGTTCGCGGCGCACTAGATGGAAGGCTTCGCCTTTGCACTGCTGGCCGCTGTCGGGTTCGCCGCTTCGAGCATATTCACCCGACTAGCCGGCAGGGGTATCGGCGTTCCTACCGGCACAGCCCTATCGGTACTAGCAAGTCTAGCCTTGGCAGTCATACCTGCCTTGGTGCTGGACCTGCCAGCCTTCGCCAAGATATCCATCGCCGGTTTCCTCTGGATCGCCCTGCTGGCCTTCATCAACTACCCGCTTGCCCGAATGCTCAACTTCTTCGCCATCAGCAGGATAGGAGCAGCCCGCGCGTCGCCTCTCTTCTCCTCCTCTCCCCTCTGGGCAACAGTTCTGGCCATCATCTTCCTCGGTGAGAGGCCCCACTGGGTGGTAATCGTGGGGACGCTGTGTATTGTGGCCGGGGCGATAATCATCGTGACCGAAAGGCGCGAACGTGCTGCGGAGGCAACGTCGCGTCCCACCGGCAGTGGCGAAGGACGCGTCTCCGTGGGGCCAAGGTAGGATGGGGATGAGAGAGGTCGTCACACTCAGGGCCTTGCGCAGCTTCCGTCTACCCAGCGGGATTGCCACCGGACTAACAATCGGATTCGCCTGCGGGCTGGTGTCCGGCTTCTTCTATGGTACTTGGAACGTGATCGCGAAATACGCTGTCAGTGGCTACGGCATCCCTCCTCTGGTCTTCGCCACCATCGCCTTCTCCTTTGGCAGCATCATGTTCCTCCCCTTGGTAGGACGGACTCTGCCCAAAACGGTGATGAGCGCCCGGCGGAGCGCAGCCTTCTTCGTACTGTCAGGCTTGGGCTCTGGCTGCGCCATCATTGCTTTAGCATTCGCCTTGGAGCGGGGCGATGTCGTAGTGATCAGCCCGATCGTTTCCGTCAGTCCCCTCATTACGTTGGTGCTGGCTTGGGTCTTGTTGAGGCAACTGGAAAGGATTACCCTCACCCTCGTCATGGGGGCGTTGATGGTGGTGGGTGGCGTCGTGCTGGTGGCCATTGGAGACAACCTATAACGGCAGCCCTCCCCCTCAGGAGCATGGATGGCAGTTGACAAGGACCTACTGGACCAGATTGCCCTGACACAGTCGGAGTACGACATGATCGTGCGTCGACTGGGACGCGAACCCACCAACGTGGAGTTGGGCATGTTCGGCGCGCTCTGGAGCGAACACTGCGCCTACAAGCACTCGCGACCTCTTCTGAAACACTTCCCATCCACCGCGCCATGGGTGCTGCTCCAAGCCGGCGAGGAGAACGCGGGCGCAGTGGACATCGGGGACGGGTTGGCGGTGGTGTTCAAGATGGAGTCCCACAACCACCCCTCGGCCATCGAACCTTTCCACGGGGCAGCCACCGGAGTGGGCGGCATTGTGCGCGACATCCTAGCCCTTGGAGCACGCCCCATCGCCCTGCTCAACTCGCTGCGCTTTGGCCCACTCGACGACCCGCGTAACCGCTACCTGTTCAACGGCGTGGTGTCCGGCATATCGTGGTACGGCAACTGCATTGGCGTCCCCGACGTTGGGGGCGAGATCCGCTTTGCCAACTCCTATTCCCAGAACCCGTTGGTCAACGCAATGTGTGTCGGCTTGGTCAAGAGCGACAGCATCATCAAGGCGTCCACGGGGTGCCCGGGCGATTTGCTGCTGCTGGTGGGGGCTGAGACAGGCCGCGACGGAATACACGGCGCATCGGGGCTGGCGTCCCGCACATTCGAGACCGAACGTGAGATGCGCCCAACGGTGCAGGTCGCCGACCCATTCACTGGCAAGCGGCTCATCGAGGCCTGCCTACAGGCTGCGGCCACCGGCTGCCTGTCCGGCATGCAGGACTTGGGGGCGGCGGGCCTTACCAGCGCGATAGTCGAATCGGCCTCCAAAAGCGGGGCGGGCTTCCAACTGGACTTGGACTTGGTGCCCCAGCGTGAACGGGCTATGGCCCCCTACGAAATCATGCTGTCCGAGTCCCAAGAGAGGATGCTCTTCCTCGCAGACCCCTCCCACAGGGAGCAACTGGAAGCCTTGTGCCACGAGTGGGACCTGCCCTGCACTGAAATTGGGCGCATCACAAAGGTCGAAGATGCCCTTGTACTCAAGGACGCCCAGCCTGTGGCCAACTTGCCCGTTCTCCCACTAACTGACCCACCCAGCTACCGTACCAAGGGCGCAAAAAAAGGCGCGTCCTCATCTCCTTTCGCTCCCAGACCCGCATCCAAGATGACACCCAACGAGGCCTTGCTGGCCCTCTTAGCCTCTCCAGACATCGCGAGCAAGGCCGCGGTATACCGCCAATACGACCACCAAGTGCAGACCAACACGGTCATAAGCCCAGGGGGCGACGCAGCCCTGCTCCGTATCAAGGGCACCAACAAGGGCCTCGCCCTCTGCGCCGACGGCAACGGCAGGTACTGCCAAGTAGACCCCTACATCGGCGGGTCTATCGCTGTGGCCGAGGCCTGTCGCAATCTGTCGTGCGTCGGTGCACGGCCCCTAGCTATCACCAACTGCCTGAATTTTGGCAACCCGGAGCGCCCAGATATCTACCGCCAGCTGGAATGGTGCATCCGTGGCATGGCCCAAGCCTGCCATGTGCTGAACGTTCCCGTGGTCAGCGGCAACGTCAGCCTCTACAACGAGACCCGCGGCGAGCCGGTGTATCCGACGCCAGTCGTAGGGGCTTTGGGACTGCTGGAGGACGTGGCTCGCCACGCATCCCATGAGTTCAAAGACGAGGCCCATGCTGTCGCCCTGTTGGGAGCACGCAGGCTCAATGCCACGGAATCCACCCTCGCTGGAAGTGAATACGCCCGCCTGCTTGGCTGGGACGCCTCCGGCAAGCCACGCATCGACTTGGCGTTGGAGTCCCGCGTGCAGAGCCTCACCCGCACAGCCATCAATAGAGGGCTGGTGTCCTCGGCCCACGACTGCTCCGACGGCGGTCTGGCAATAGCCTTGGCGGAGTGCTGCATCCCTCGACGGGTAGGCTTCCAAGGAAGTTTCAAGTTGTCTGCAGATTGGGAAGCTTCCCTGTTCGGCGAGCAGCAATCAAAAATAGTGGTCTCCCTGAAGCCCAATCAGCTTCAGCAGCTACGGATGATGGCCGCCCAAGAGAGGGTGCCCATGACTCTGTTGGGAGAAACCGGAGGCGACCGCTTCACAGTGGGCACTACGATAAACGTCGCCCTAGCGGAGATCCATGACGCTTGGACGAACGGCTTGGAGAGGGCGCTAGCCGGGACGACGCGCTGATGGAGAGGGGCTCCTGCGCCCCGATGACACAGGGTCTTTCGATTATTCGAAAAACGGACTGAACAAGCGATCAACAGTCCCCTCTCCCTTGATGGGAGAGGGCTGGCGTGAGGGTGATGATTCACGGTACTCCAAGCCTGCCACATACAACAATCGAAAGCCAGTGCCCACTGACATCAGCCGGTTGACACCGTCGCCCTTCCCCCTCTAGGCTCGACATATGGTTCTGAAAACGCAATCAGCAAAAACACCCATAGCAGGGCCGCCAACAACGGTCGTCCGAGAACCCCTTGCAGGAACACCCCCGTTCGGCCGCCCAAGTGTTGCGGCCCGCGCCGCCCTGCCACCTGCGTGGACTCCCACTGGCACAGTCGTGTCCCATAAAATCCCGTCATTTCGTATCTGGACCTACCCCAAATGAGACAGATGGGACACATTGCAGATACAAAACATGCGTTCTCAGCTACGATCAGTGTCTCATCTGTACCCTTCCCAGATACGATTTCTGCCCATGCCGTGGTACACACTGAGATCAAAGCGAGACACCAAGTCTCACCCCATACACCGCCTTCATGCCCGGCCAAGCGGACTGGACACAACGACGTCACAAATGTCACGGGCATCAGCTACGAAAACGTGAATCGTGTGTCAATCCTTGATTACAGCAAAGCTGACGCCTAGCTGCGCTGGTCCAAATCCCGGTGCAATAAAATATAGGCAGTTTACAACGGATATAGCATTGGAAGTAAACGAGAGATGCAAAACACTAGCATTGGAACAACACAAATGCCACAAAATGCGAACGTCCAAGGCCCGTAATGCCGGTTGTCATGCCAAGACCTCCGGCAAAGCGGCAAGCGACTCGCGAGAGGGCTAGAGCTTGCCCCGGACCCGGACCGGGGGTAAGGGTGATTCACGGCGCTTTAACCATCTCGCATGCAATAATCGAAAGACCCTACCCAATGACACCCTCGGCTTGACTAATTCGAGGCCGAGAGCGTACCTTGGGAGACAATCTAGGCGGTGACACGCCGCCGACACTACTGGAGTGGGTCTAGCCATGGATGTCATTTTCCTTCAAGACGTACCTAATGTAGCCAACGCGGGCGACCGGCGCCGCGTCGCGGACGGCTTCGCCCGCAACTACCTGCTTCCCAAGAAGTTGGCCGCCTTGGCCACACCGGAGATGCTGAAGCGCACCGAGCGCATCCAGCAGGTCGGACAAGAACGGCGCGTACGCGAAACAGGCCGCTTGGAAGAGCTAGCCTCCCATCTAGAGGGCTTGGCTGTGAACGTTGCGGGGCGTGTAGCCCCCACAGGTCTGTTCTACGGGGCCATCTCCCAGACGCAGATTGCCAACGCACTCACCGAGGCCACTGGCCGCGAAATAGACCGCAAGATCGTAGAGGTGCTCGAGCCCATCCGCGAGCCGGGCGAGTACGAGATCAGCCTCAACCTAGGGCCCGACGTCTCGGCCAACATCTTCATCGTCGCCGAGGCCGAAGTATAGCCTAGCCTTCGGCAACTGTGCCATCGCCTCGTTGACACGCTTAGCGCCCCCCGGCTAGTCTCAGACATCCTTATGTAGAGTTGGCTGGTTGTACGCTGAGAGGTTGCTGCCCCACGACATCGACGCCGAAGAGGCGGTTATAGGCTCCCTATTGCTGGACGGTGAAAGCCTGTTTCGCATTGCCCACCTTCTGAAGCCGGAGGACTTCTACCGCGAGCGGAACCGTTTCTGCTATGAGTCCTGCCTTGCCCTGTTCCAACGCAGTGAAGGCATAAATCAGATTACCGTCGCCCACGACTTAGCCCTGCGCGAGCAGTTGGACCAAGTGGGCGGTATGGCCTACCTGAGCCACCTTGTATCCATCGTTCCTTCTCCGGTCCACATTGAGTACTACTCGGGCATCATCTCACTGACGTCCACCCAACGACGACTCATCGACGCCGCCTCCAACATCGCCGAAATCGGCTACAATGGCGAGCCTGACCCCGAGTCAGTCCTGTCGCGCGCAGAGGAGGTGCTCTCGCGCGTACGGGCCACCCAGCCAGCCCGGGACTTTGTGTCGCTCCGCCAGATATTGGACCAGTACATGGAGGAGCGGGACACCATCACCGGGGCCATGGTAATGAGCGCGGCCCCCATCATGTCCGGGTTCGACGACGTGGACGAGCTCTTGGGCGGCCTGCATCGCTCCGACTTGGTGATACTGGCAGCCCGTCCCAGCTTGGGCAAGAGCAGCCTAGCCATCAACGTGGCGGTCAACGCCGCCCGCAACGGCGCAGTGGTAGGCATCTTCAGCTTGGAGATGGGGCGCGAGCAGATTGCCCTGCGAATGATGTCCAGTGAAGCAGGAGTGGACGCCCACCGCCTGCGGATGGGGCTGATTACCGAGGCTCAGGAGCAGCGCATCAACGACTGCATCGGCTCGCTATCAGACCTGAAGATATACGTGGACGACACCCCTTTCCAGAGCATCATGGAGATGCGCAGCAAGTCACGTCGCCTCTTCATGGAGCACGGCTTGGACCTGCTGGTAGTCGACTACCTGCAACTCATTCAGGGACGGGCACGGGGCGAAAATCGGGTGCAGGAGATGGGCGAAATATCCCGCTCGGCCAAGGGAATGGCCCGAGACCTGAACGTCCCGGTGCTGGCCATCTCACAGCTCAGCAGGGCCCCCGAAGCCCGCCAGTCCCATCGCCCCCAGCTATCGGACCTGCGCGAAAGCGGCAGCATTGAGCAGGACGCCGACGTAGTCATCTTCATCTATCGCGACGACCTCTACTTCAACGAGGAAGAATGGGAGCAACGCTACCCCGACCAGATATACCCGCAGAACATGGCGGAAATCATCGTGTCCAAGCACCGCCACGGCCCCGTTGGCACCGTGAAGCTCCTGTTCGAGGCCAGCTTGGTCCGTTTCCGCACCGCCGCGCCCGAGCCGGGGGCATACATCTGCTAGGCATATCGTAGCCAGCCATCCCCAAAACCAGAGGCAGGCCAGTCCGAGTCAAAGGAAAAACCATGGAAAGCCTAGGAGATATCCTTAAGCGGATAGCAGCCAACGCTTCCCTGCAAACAGTCAACCGCGACGGCGCCCGATCGCCCGAGGACGAGGCGCCTCAATGCGCTGTCTGCGGCGGGCTTGGTTGGTTGCGTCGCCGGGTCCCCTTGAGCCACCCCGATTTCGGCCAGCTATTCCCATGTGACTGCTTGAAGGAGCGAAATCGGGGTGAACTGCGCTCCCGCCTGCAGCGATACAGCAACCTAGGACATCTCGCCGACATCACATTCCAGTCGCTCCGACAGCGTGCTGTAGTGGAGCCGGGCCGCCGTCGGCTGTGGGAGAGGGGGTTGCAGGCCTCGGAGGAGTACGCCTCTGCGCCGGATGGGTGGCTCGTGCTAAGCGGGCCTGGCGGCAACGGCAAGACGTCCCTAGCGGCGGCCGTGGCCAACGTCAGGCTGCAAAACGAGCAGCCCGTCTTCTTCATTACCGTGCCCGACCTGCTGGACCATCTGCGCAGTGCTTACGCTCCCGATAGTCCGATGAGTTACGACCAACTCTTCGAACAGGTGCGCAACAACCCGCTGCTGGTGCTGGACGACCTAGGCGCCCATAACACTACCCCATGGGCCCAAGAGAAGCTCCTGCAGGTGTTGAACCACCGCTTCAACAGCAAGCTGCCCACGGTCATCACTTTACAGTGCCCCGTGGAGGATTTGGATCCTGCCATGCGCGCACGCCTCCAAGCCCAGCCATTCTCTCGCATCTTCGAGTTAGGGCCGAGGGGAGGCAGCGAGGCCCCATTGTTGGAAATCATTGGCGGTTTGGGCAACGATATGTTGGACCGGATGACCTTCGAAAAGTTCGATGCGGCAGGTAGGGCCGGCTCCACCACCCGCGATAAGTTGTCCCTGCAAGGGGCCCTTGCTGCAGCGCAGAACTTCGCGTTGCGCAACGAAGGTTGGTTACTGCTGACTGGCGCACCGGGATGCGGCAAGACCCACCTGTCGGTAGCCGTGTTGAACAAGCAATTGGACGAAGGCCATCCGTGCGTCTTCGCCTTCGTGCCAGCCCTGTTGGACCACCTGCGGTCTTCGTTCGATGAGAGAAGCCACATCAGCTATGACCGTGAGCTGGAACGGGTGAAAAGAACGCCTCTCCTAGTAATGGACGACCTTGGTTCCGAGGCGACAACCCCTTGGGCGGAGGAGAAGCTGTTCCAGATCATCGACTATCGGTACAACATGTGGATGCCTACTGTAATCAACGCGTTCTCCACCATCGACGTGTTGGACGAGACCAGACCCAGGATCGCCTCTCGCCTCAAGGACCAGCGGGTGAATTGGGTGCACATCGAGGCACCTGACTACCGCGACCAAGGCGGGACCAGCCCGCTGCCCCGCCCTCCGACAAGGAGCGCACCAGCTAAGCCTCGTAGGCGGGCCGGCCCATGAAAGTAGGCAGCATCGACGTCCACATCGTCTCCGACGGGCAGGTGCGCCTAGACGGAGGCGGGCTGTTCGGAGTAGTCCCACGGCCGCTGTGGCGCAACCTAGCGGTGGCCGACCGCATGAACCGCGTCGCCATCGGCCTCAACTGCCTGCTGGTGCGTACCGGCGGCAAGAACGTGCTGGTGGACACCGGCGTGGGCGCCAAGCACCCGCCACGCCGTCGTGCGCTATTCGCGATGACCGCAGGCCGGCTCTTGCGAGGCTTGAAGGAGCACGGTTTGGACGCATCAGACATCGACCTCGTGGTGCTGACCCACCTGCACTTCGACCATGCCGGAGGCTGCACCAAGTTAGTGCGGGGCAAGCTGGTGCCCACCTTCCCCAAGGCGCGGTACATCGTGCAACAGCGCGACTGGATCGAGGCGACCTACACCAACGATCGTACCAAGCCAGCATATCTAACCGACGATTTCCTACCCCTGGAGGAACATGGCGTATTGGAACTCGTAGACGGCGAGGCTGACATCGCCCCCGGCGTGCGAGTGCATCGCACCGGAGGCCATACCGCAGGTCACCAGATGGTGCTGATGCACTCCGAGGGCGAGCGACTGGCCTGCCTCGGCGATGTATTCCCCACTCACCACCACCTGCGCCCCCACTGGGTCACGGCGTGGGACGGCTACCCGCTGGATACAGTGGCAGCAAAACGCGACCTTCTGGCCCAAGCCGAGCGGGAGGGTTGGCGGCTGCTCTTCGGCCACGGCACTCAACAACGGGCTGGACGGCTCGTTCGTCGTGACGGCCAACTGTCCCTAGAACCCATCGAAGTAGGCTAACCTCCTGAGACCCAATTGGCGGAGAGCCAACAGGCTCTGAGAAAGGTCGCCTCTCTTGGCCCAAGAAGCGTCATGCACCTTCTGCAACATCATCTCTGGCAACGAGCCCGCGACCGTCATCTACGAAGATGAGCAAGTCATAGTCATCCAGAACGTCCTCAACTGGGTGCCAATCATGCTCCTCATCATGCCAAAGGAGCACATGACCCAGCAGGAGCTTTGGAGTTCGCCTATCATGGAGCGCATTGGCGTGGCAGCTGTGGAAGCGGGCAGGGAACGCTGCCCCAACGGCTACCGTCTGCTATCCAACTTCGGACACGACGGCATGCAAAGCCAGCGCCACGGTCATCTTCATCTGTTGGGCGGCATGTACCTCGGCCCTTACGCATGAGGGGCCGCACAAAGAGCAATCGCGTTGTGGCACTTCTTGATGACCCCTACAACCAGTGCAGCTTTTGTGACGATAATGGAGGCAATGGGGAGAGGCAACAGTTGGCGCGCATTGGGCCGACCCTGGATGTCCAGATTGGACGTGACCCCCGGGTTCCAGCGCTCCCGCGTTAGTCTCCCCAACCGGCCAGCGTGTCGACACCTTGCGCTGTGTGGATACCGGCGCTTCTCATACCTATGTGGATGCCGACCTAGCCCCTGCACTTGGTCTACCAGTAGTACAACGCTCGCCCGTATCTAGGGTCCACGGTGAACTCGTAGTCAACTTATATCAGGCCCATCTCTACATGACGGAGTTGCGAGTAGTCTTGGATGGCATATTTGCCGGTGTACACCTACAATCTGGCGGACAATCTCACGTTGTCCTACTGAGCCGGTCGTTTCTCAAAGGCTTCCTGATGCAATATAAAAGGCGGACCGGCTCAGTAACCATCCCCAACGACTAAACCCATAAACGGAGGGATTCTCATGGCAGAGACGGTGCTTTATCAGCAGGATGGCGAAGTGGTGACTATCACCCTTAACAGGCCCGACGCACTCAACTCCATCAACCGCCAGCTCAGACAGGAGTTGGATGAAGCGATCATTCAGTTCGACCAAGACCCGAGCGCTCGGGTGGCCATCATCACCGGGGCAGGACGAGCGTTCTGCGCTGGGCGCGACCTGAAGGAGCGCGCGTCGGACAACGCCTCCGGGAGGCAGGCCCGTGCCTCCGACAGCATGAGCCCCGACCGGCCATATATGTGGAGCCAGACCTGGAAACCCCTCATCGCGGCTGTCAACGGCTACGCCCTCGCCGGGGGCTGGTCCATCGCTCAGATGTGCGACCTGCGCTTGGCCTCCGAGGACGCCAAGCTGGGCATCAGCGAGGCCCAGTGGAGCCTGCTCCCGCCCTTTGCCACCACGTTGCCCAAGATGCTGCCCATGGCGGCCGTGATGGAGCTGGTGCTCACCGCCGATCCTATCACCGCGCAGCGGGCCTACGATATCGGCTTCGTGAACAAGGTGGTGCCCAGCGATGCACTGATGGACGAGGCGGTGGCTTTGGCACAGCGCATCGCTCGCAACGCTCCCTTGTCAGTGCAATACTTCAAGGAGTTGGCCCACCGTGGCTTGGACATGAGCGGCCCAGCCACCTGCGCCCTGACCTTTCAGATGTACGACCGGCTATTGCAATCGGAGGACTCCAAAGAGGGGCCGAGGGCATTCGCGGAGAAGCGCGCTCCGCAGTGGCTGGGTAGGTAACCCCCCGAAGGATCACTGGCTAGACGCCGGAGATTATTTCGATCTCCGAGTCCAATAGTTGCAGGTCTGGGCGGGTTACGCCCACGAAAGACTCCACGCGAGACAGCATCTCGTTGGCGTGGTTCCGGTTGTTGCTGACACAACTTATGCCGATGGTCAGCACCTGCCAACGCTCGTTGTCTTCCACCTCAGCTACTGACACGTTGTACTTGGAGCGTACGGCAGCAATGAGGGACTGGGCGACCTGTCGCTTGTTCTTCAAGCTGCGGCTCGCTGGGAGCCGCAGGCTCAACTTGCAAACCCCGATATGCACGTCCCGTCCTCGGCAAAAAGATGGTCAGATAGCAACAACCCCCACGGGCCAGCAGCGCCCTCTTTCAGAAAGCCCTGTTAGTTGGTGGGGGTTGTCGACGGGCCCGGAACCACCGGGCGGTTAAATCAGCTAAAAGGAAGTGGTCTCGCGGTTTGCTTCGTAGCACTCACGACAGTAGACCGGGCGACCCTGCCGCGGCTCAAAGGGGACTTCAGTGGACGCACCACAGGCAGCGCACACGGCGGGATAAAAGGTCCTCGGCTGGTCGGAGCGGAAGCTCCCACCACCACCAGCTCCTCCACCACCACCAGCTCCTCCACCACCACCAGCTCCTCCGCCACCACCGGTCCTACGCCGCGCAGTTCGGCAACCGGGGCACCTAGCGGGGTCGTGTAGCAACCCACGGCTCTGATAGAACTGCTGCTCTCCTATAGTAAAAGTGAACGATACTCCACAGTCCCTGCACACCAGGGTCCTGTCCTGCATTACCACGGCTAAGGCCTCCTTGGTTCCTAACTACCAACCACAGCCACCGGAACCCCATGGGCTTTTATACCCACAGAACACCGACTCGGGCATCCCCTGCCGGGCCGATGCGTGAGTATACCAGCCGCAACAGGAGTATGTAAAGGTCTATCGTTTTTTGTTTGTTAGCCGATTTGCGGTATAACTTCCTCCCCGAATAGACGAATACAGCGCACACTCTTTTCTGGATCCATACCTAGGTAGTACAGGCGGAAGAACATGTACTCCGCACCGAATTCTTGACGGTATCTTTCTATCTCAGCAACTACATCATCCGGATTTCCGACAAGTAGCCGTTCGTTTTTTAGTTCCTGAAATCGAAGGTCGTAGCGCTCGCCCGGCTGACCTGCCCTATGGTAGGCATGGTACAAACGTTCGAAAGACTCCCTTATTTCGTCTTCCGCCTCCTGCGTGGTCGGAGCAACGTACATTTCGCGGAAGAAGACCGGTGGCGGCGAATCCTGTCCATTCTCGTCACGGCATTGTCGGTAACGGGCCATCGCCTCTCGTATGAAGGTTTTGGAGTGTCGTGGGCTGGTCAGCCAAGCATCTCCTATACGGGCAGCCCGTTCCACTCCTGCCAGCGTATCGCCCCCTACCCAGATGGGCGGACCCGGCTGTTGTACTGGCCTAGGGGCCACGGTCACCCCGTTCAACTGGAAGTGGGTCCCCTGCCATGTGACGTTTTCCTCCGCCCACAGCTTCCGGACCACCTGAACCGCTTCCTCCAAGCGCCCGCTACGATTGCGCTTGGATATGCCGAAGGACGAGAACTCGGCGTCTCTGTAACCTTGTCCCACCCCGAAAACGAACCTGCCTTCGGCGATGATGTCCAGCGTAGCTGTCAACTCGGCGGCCTCAACCGGGCTGTGCAGGCTCAGCAGGAACACCGCCGTTCCCAAAGTCATCCCTTGGGCCTCAGCGGCCAGCCTCCCCAGTAGTGGGATTGGCTGGAACATCTGCTCGCTGGGACCCATGACGTAGTGATGGGAGGCAAAGATGCCGTCGAATCCCACCTCCCGCGCAGTCTGGACCTGACGGATGGCGTACTTAAAGGCGGTGGGACCATCCAACTCCGTGGTGAAGTGGGGATAGAGGTCAACCCCGAATTTCATGGCTCACCTCCACCCGGTATTAGAGTTCCCTGCATTGGCGCGCGCTGCGTTGGGTCAGACAACCGCAGCCTCTCTTCGACCGCCTGCAAGGCCGTCTCGTTTCCCAACCCTTGGCCTAGCATACGGCCCAGCTTGATGGCGTTATAGGGGCCTTGGTCCTGGTTATTCGTGTTAAACAGCAAGTAGACTTCGCGGGCCTGCTCCTGCAGCGAGTGCACTCGCCTCGTCCACTCCCGCAACTCGTCCTCCCGGTAGTACCAGTCGAAACGCTCGGCAGAAGACTGCGTCCGCGCCTCCCATGTGTCCCGGTTACGTCCATGAAAGCGCACGTACGCGATTTCCGACGAGACAGCCGCGAGTGGCGGGATGCTTGAGACAAACCCTTGGGGCTCATCGACGCAGACGAAGGTAACGTCGTTGTCCTCCAGCCAGTACAGCGTCTTGTCGGTATCGCCGTTGAGCCAACTGCGATTACGAAATTCAACGGCCACGTCGAACCGGGCCAGTGCTTCCTTCATGGCTAGGATATGATCGCGGTTTTCCGGCTTGGGTGTCACCCATTTGGGGAACTGCAACAGCAACAGACCTAACTTGCCTGCGGTCTCCAGAGGCACCAGGGTCTCGATGAACCGTGCCATGAGCTCGTCGATGAACTCGCGTGACGCCGCGGCGTAGTAGAAGCGCTTCCCTTCGGGGGCTAGGGGACGGAGGTCAGGCGGCAACACCTTTGGCTCGGTCCAATGTAATGTGAAAAGCCGGAACATCTTGACGTGGAAGATGAAGCCGGGAGGAGTGCGGTCCACCCATGCCTTGGTCATATCCACCGCCGGCAGGGAGTAGTAGCTGGAGTCAACCTCCACCGTGGGGAAGATGGAGGAATAGTAGCGCAGACGGGCCTCTGCGCTGGATGCGCCCTTGGGATAGAAGGTGGCAGCTCTGATGAGGCTGCGGTCTGTCCAAGAGCAGGTGCCTATGTGAGTACCCATCGTCACCGTTTGTCGCAGACTTACCTCGCCATTCTACTATGCCTGCCGTCCGCGACCCAACTCCATATCAGAGAGGCGGCCGCTTTGTATGCCAATCCGTAGCCTGCTCGTAGGCGTACCCAGCGCGCAGTAGGGTAGCTTCCGCCATAGCCGGCCCCATGAGCTGCAGACCCACTGGCAACCCATCGGAGAACCCGCACGGCAGCGATATCGCAGGAATACCCGCGATGTTGGCAGGCACAGTGCATACGTCAGCTTGGTACATCTGAACTGGGTCCGCCATCCTTGAGCCCAGCGGGAAGGCCACAGTGGGCGAGGTGGGCGACACCAGAACGTCGAACCGCCGGAAGGCTTCCTCAAACTCGCGCCTCAGTAGCGTGCGCACCTTCAGCGCCTTCAGGTAGAAGGCGTCATAGTAGCCCGCGGAGAGGGCGTACGTTCCCAGCATGATACGACGCTTCACCTCAGCCCCGAATCCCGCTCTCCGAGTGGCCTCCATCGCACTCGCGCCGTCGCCCGCCTCCGGCATCGACAGACCGTACTTCACACCGTCGTAGCGAGCGAGATTCGCGGAACACTCCGAGGGTGCGATGATGTAGTAGGCTGCCAGGGCGTACGCTGTCGAGGGCAACGACACCTCCTCAACCAAGGCCCCCAAGCCCTCCAGCACGCCGACCGCCTCGGTAACCACACGCCGCACCTCCGGGTCCACTCCCTCCCCGAAATACTCCCGAGGCATGCCCACCCGCAAACCACGAACGCCATCAGTCAACCCCCGTTGGTAGTCGGGACGCTCCCCTGGAATCGACGTGGAGTCCCGGGAGTCGTGGCCTGCTAGGACATTCAGCACTGTCGCGCAGTCCGAAACGTCTCTCGTGAGAGGTCCCACTTGGTCCAGCGACGACGCGTAGGCCACCAGACCCCAGCGGCTGACCAGCCCGTAAGTAGGCTTCAGCCCCACCACGCCACACATGGCCGCAGGCTGACGCACACTGCCTCCGGTATCGGAGCCCAGAGCGTACACGCATTGCCCAGCAGCCACCGCAGCTGCCCCGCCTCCGCTGCTGCCGCCGGGCACCCGGTCCAAGTCCCACGGGTTGTGCGTGGGATGAAAGGCGGAGTTCTCAGTGGAGGAGCCCATGGCAAACTCGTCCATGTTTCCCTTACCAAGCAGGACCGCATCCTGCTCATAAAGCCGCTCCACCACTGCGGCATCATATGGAGGCACGAATCCTTCCAGCATGCGGGAGCCACACGTCGTTGGCACACCCCGAGTGGAGAGCAGGTCCTTGACCTGCATCGGCACACCCGTCAGAGGACTAGCCTCGCCAGTCGCTAGCCGGACATCGGCCTTGCCGGCCTGCTCCAAGGCCAAGTCGTGGGTCAGGTTGATAAAAGCCTGTACACCGGGTTCCACCCGCTCGATAGCAGATAGGTAGGTATGGGTAAGTTCCAGCGAGCTAACTTCACGGCGCTCCAATAGCCGTTGGCACTCACCGATACTGAGATTCTGGAGATCGTCTGGCATGGCCTTGGCCACTACTCGTCGATTACCACGCCGACGCGGAACTGGTCCCCCTGCTGCCTCGGCGCGTTGGCGAGGACGTCCTCAACCGGCAGCGACGGCTGCGCCACGTCCTCCCGTAGCACCGACTCCAGGCCAGCGACATGGGAAGTAGGAGGCACATCCGCGGTATCCAACTGGCTTAGAACCTCAAACTGCTCCAAGATCTCAGAGAGCTGGTACGCCATCTCGTCCAACTCCCCCGGACTCATGGACAGACGGCAGAGCCGCGCTATGTGCTGCACTTCTTTTCGGGTCAAGGCCAAGGGAGACTCCCAACGACGGCGATTGAAAACTAGTCTAGCAGAGTAGGCCAAACAGCCTCAACGCGACTGCGCCCCGCGTTAAGCCGCCGCCGAGGCTTCTACGCTCAACGTATACGAGGCAGGCTCTCGGGTCTTGGGTGCGAGGGGGGCGACCACTACGACCACACGCTCTCGTCCGGGGGACTCTTCTAATCGGAACTCGCCCCGGTTATGTTCGTCCAATGCCATCGCTGTTACTCGCGCCTCCGGGCCCATCTCCACCACCCGCACTACGTAGTCCTGGGCCACCCTGTTGGACGTTCGGAGGAAGCCATCGGCTACCCAACCAGATTGTTCCAGCGAGTCGTCGAAACCGATTGCAGGGATGGAGATGTCGTCTATGCAGAAGCCCGTGCCGTTCACGCTGTCGTCTGTCACGTAGTGAAAGCGAACGAGAGCCTCCTGCCCGACATAGGGCGACAGATCAGCCTGACCCTCCAACCAGCCGTCGGTAGTGCCGGTATAGCCGTGGCCGTAGCTGTTGCCTGCCGGATCATACGTCGTAGTTCCCGAGGCTGGCAGCACGTCCCATGTGACACCCCCGTCGGTGGAGGCCTCCACGTAGCCGTAGTCCCACCCCTCCTCTAGCTCGTGCCATATCCGATACCGAAGGGACGCCGATTCGACGCCCGACAGGTCGACCCACCGCGTCAAGGTACTGCTGATGGAATCACCACGGTTGCTCCACCAGCAGCCATCAGCGCCTACATCCTCTGCCAGCAGCGGCGTCTTGGAGACGCCCTGAAAGCGGATCGTCGCTTCTCGCTGCGGCTGAGACAGCTCCACGTACTCCGCAGAATACTGCTGAAGAGTGGACTTCCTGCGCCCTCCATCGCCCAAACTCTGCAGCGGGAAAACCCCCACATCGATGCCCTCATATCCATATAGCCCACCGCCGGGCTCGTCCAGCAGATTTGCCACCAGCCAGTCGGCGAACATCTGCCGAAAACCATAGTCGCCTTCTAAAGAGCGCAGGTAGGCGTCCACGCCCTCCACCCCATTGGCAGGATGCTCTACCAGCCGTATCAGATCGTGGGGCATGTCCACCTGCTCTGCGAGGTACTGGAAGAACAGCATGCTGTGGGCGTAGTTGGCCCCCGAGAGGGGGTCAAGGGGCCAGTTGACCAACGACGGCGTGGGAGAGCGCACCTCAGTGTAGGGAAGGCCGGGATGATGCCCCAGCAGGTAGGTGCTGAGCTCGGCCATGCCCTCCGACACCCAAGTCTCCTCGCTGGGGTCCGCCGCCCAAGCCACGCCATGGAACATCTCATGAGCCAGCAGCGAGAGGTAGCTCGGCGATCCGACTTTCAGGTACTCGGCGTTCATGTACAACATCTCACGCTGGTTGCTGTGCTCGTGCACCGCCGCGGGATATTCGTCGGCAGAGCTGAAGTATCCAGCCGCTCCGCCTCGCAGCCGACCGTTCAGGATGGTGAGCCGCGGGTCTTCGTCCACTCCGGGCTTCCATTCGGTGCCCCACAGGCCCGTCGTCCTTGGGTACACGTCGCTCTCGAAGGCTTCCGCAGCCCGGAGCACGTCCTCGTCCGGTACGTCTAGCCCCGCCTGAACGTACCAGTAGGCGTTGGGGCTCACATGGCGTAGAACGAACTCCCGCAAGTAGACCCGCACCGGCTCTAGACTCGTGAGCCAGAACTCGTCGACCCTCCCCGGCACCAACTCTCCAACAGGAGGCCCCACGATGCGTTCTATAGGCGTAGCAGTCTTCAGCCGCAGAGAGCGGGCCAGTTCCACCAAGTCCCTATCCGGGGGAGTGAGGAAGGAAGTGTGGACATCTGGTAGCGGCGCAGGCATGTCTCCACCTGCGTCTGGGCTAGGCGAAGCAGCAGGCGTGACGGCGTTGGGTGGCTGTGCCACCGCAGACGTAGCCGGGCCGGGCATCGCGCCCGGCCTTCTCGTCGGCGCAAGCTCCGACCTCGGCGCTGGCGTAGCTGTCGCCCCAGCTGGCATTTCTCCTTTGGTGGCGACGGGCAGGCTGGGCTCCGCGGCCGGTGTTGCTCTGCCATCCCCCTCGCAGGCCGCCAGCAGCGCAACTCCCAAGACTAAGAGAAGCCAGCGCCATAGCTGCATCGTCAGCCCGGTCAACCGGAGTTGTACCGGTTCATTGCCTGGTCGATACCGTCGTGAACGACACACAGGGCCGCCTCCACTGCCCGCTTCGTAGCCGCGTCCACCAGCTTGCCGTCCTCGCTGGGAAAGGACCCCAGCACAAAGGAGATGTCGTCATGGCCCGGAAGTGGCTTGCCGATGCCCACACGCAGGCGCGGGAAATCCGGTGTGGACACAGCCCCGATGATGGACTTCAGCCCGTTGTGTCCCGCAGCGCTGCCTGCCGGGCGGATGCGGATACGACCCGGAGGCAGGTCCATCTCATCGTAGACGATCAGCATTTGTTGGGGCGTGGCGTGAAAGCGGTCAAGCAGGTATTTCGCTGCATCGCCACTACGGTTCATGAATGTGCGAGGTTTCGCCAACACCACTCGGTGCCCGTCCACCTCACCCTCCCCTACGACGGCCTTAGCCCGACGCTGGGACAGTGCGATATTGCAGGCCTTGGCCAGCCTGTCGAGCATACGAAAGCCGACGTTATGTCGGCTGGAGCGATAGCGAAGGCCGGGGTTCCCCAGCCCCACGACTATCCACAAGTCCAATTCAGGTCCGGTCGTCACTGCCTTACTGCCCCGCCTCTTCGACGCCAACCAAGGCCAGCAGTTGCTCCTCACTCAGTATCTCCGTACCCAACTTCTCCGCCGACGCCAGCTTCGATCCTGCGTTTTCGCCCAACACCAGATATGTTGTGTTGCGGGTGACGCTGGATGTCACGTTCCCGCCCATCTCACGCACCAGCGCCTCAGCCTTGGCACGGCTCAGCGTAGGCAGCGTACCGGTGACGCACACCGTCGCGCCCGACAACGGGAGGTCGGATGCAGGCGGAGCTTTTGGCTCTTGGAAGAGGACGACTCCTGCTTGGCGCAGCCGCTCAATCACCTCCAGATTGTCCTCCACCAGAAAGTAGGCGCGGATGCTCTCGGCAATCTTGGGGCCGATACCGGGTATCTCAGTAAGCTCCTCTTGTGTGGCTTGGGCCAGTTCGTCCAAGGAGGAGTATGCCTGGGTCAGCAGGGCGGCCACCTCCGAACCCACATGCAGGATGCCTAGAGCGACGAGAATCCTCTCCAGAGGCCGCTCCTTACTCTTGGCAAGGTTGTCCATTACCCGGGTTGCCAGCTTGTCGCCCATCCGATCCAGCGCTAGAAGCTGCTCTTTCTCCAAGTAGTAGAGGTCAGCGAGGTTGCTCACTAGCCCAGCCTCGATTAAAGCAGCGCACCAGCGCTCGCCCAAGCCATCAATATCCATGGCCCCCTTGCCCACGAAATGCTTCAGAAGCTCGAAGAACTGGGCCGGACACGAGGCGTTGGGGCAGCGGTGCATCGCGTCATCCGGCGACTTTAGGACTGGAGTGCCGCACACGGGGCACGTCTGCGGCATCTCGAAAGGCGCTTCGTCTCCCGTGCGGCGCTCCAATACCGGCCCTATCACTTGCGGGATGACCTCGCCAGCCCGCTCCACCCACACCCAGTCGCCCTCGCGTATGTCCTTGCCCTGTATGTCTTGCTCGTTGTGCAGGGTGGCCAACTTGACTGTAGCCCCCCGGATGTTCACCGGCTCCAGCACTGCGTAGGGGTTCAGGCTGCCCGTGCGACCCACGTTGATGCCGATATTGATGAGGCGCGTGATGGCCCTCTCAGCAGGGAACTTGTACGCGATAGCCCAGCGCGGCTCGCGACCTACGAATCCCAAAGTCCGTTGGTGGTCGAAGGGGTTTATCTTGATAACGATGCCATCAGTCTCATAGGGTAGGTCCTCCCGCTTCTCGACCCAAACGCGGTAGTAGTCCTCCACGTCCTCCAAGTTGTAGCAGCGCTGGTTGTTGGGGTTGATTCGGAATCCCAACTCCCTGAAACGGGCGAGGCTATCCCAGTGGTTGTCGGGCATCTCCCCGCCCTGCACCGTGCCCGCTTGGTAGATGAATACTTCGAGATGGCGCGAAGCCGTCACCTTCGGGTCCAGCTGCCGGATGGAGCCCGCACCGGAGTTGCGCGGGTTAGCGAAAGTGGGGTCGCCTCGGGCTTCACGCTCCTCATTCAGCCGGCGGAAAGCCTCCAGTGGCATGTACACCTCTCCACGCGCCTCCACCATAGGAGGAGCGCCCTCCATCAACGTGAGCGGTATCGCCCGCACCGTGCGCAGGTTGTGCGTCACGTCCTCGCCACGGTAACCGTCACCGCGGGTTGCTCCCCGTACCATGCGCCCATCCTCGTATATGAGCGACACGGCAAGGCCGTCGATTTTCAGCTCGACCACCATGTCAAAGCCGTCGTCTTCCAGCAGGTTGGAGGCACGGCGGTGCCACGCCCGCAGATCGTCCATATCGAAGGCGTTGGCCAAGCTGAGCATGGGCGTGGCATGCACCGCTTGGGGGAAGGAGTCGAGGGGCGCAGCGCCTACGCGCTGCGTTGGAGAGTCGAGGGCCACCAGTTCAGGGTGCGCCTCTTCCAATCGGCGCAACTCCCGCATCAACTTGTCATAGTGTGCGTCGTCGACCTCCGGATCATCCAGGACATAGTAGCGGTAGTTGTGCCGGGTTATCTCTCGTCGAAGGGCGTCTACCCTCTCTGTGATGGCCGTGTCTACCATTCCCGTGGCCCCCGCGACCCCTTAGCTACCTTGAATTGCGAGTATAATAGCACCCGCCCCTTTTCGTTGTAACCAAGAGGAGTCGCTGCTATGGCCGATGTGCGCCCCTTCCGCGGTCTGCTCTACAACACCAAGCTGGTTCAAGACCTAGCCTCGGTGGTATCGCCGCCCTTCGATACCATCCCGACCCATCTGCAGGACGAACTCTACCAGCGCAGCCCCTATAACGTGGTGCGCTTGGAGGCTGGCGAGCAGGCGGACTCGGACACCGAGCAGGACAACCGTTATACGCGGGCCGCAGCCACCTTCCGGCAGTGGCAACAGTCAGACGTGCTGATTCGAGACTCAGTGCCTGCCTTCTACCTGCTGCGCCACGACTTCACCCATGAAGGTCGCGAACGCAGCCGCTTGGGCCTCGTCGCCTGCGTGCGATTGGAAGAGTATGACCGGCGAGTAGTGCTGCCCCACGAGTTCACCGGCCAGCGGGACAAGGAGGACCGCCTAGCCCTTATGGAAGCCTGCCAAGCCAACTTCAGCCCCATCATGGTGCTCTACCGCAACCCTGAAGGGATGACGGAGTCCGTCTTCCGGCGTGCAGTGGAACACACACCAGCCCTCTCTGTCTCTCAAGCCGACGGCCAAGGCTACGCCCTATGGCGCATCGACGAGCCGGAGGCCATCGATGCCATACGACAAGCCTTAGCATCGCAGCCTCTGTACATCGCCGACGGCCACCACCGCTACGAAACGGCCCTGCGCTACAATCAACTGCGTCCAGGGACGGACCCAGAGGCGGCCTCCGGATGCATGATGATGGTGCTGATCGAGTTCCAAGACCCAGGATTGATGGTGCTGCCCTACCACCGCGTGCTGGGCCCGCTGCAGCAAGGACAGTTGGATGCCGTCTGGACGGCCCTGCGGGAATGGGGCGAAATCATACCAGTACCCAACGCAGGCGACATGGCCCAATTGCAAGCCGAGGTGGAGAACGCAGGCAGAGAAGGGTTGGTCGTTGGGCTCTTAGGCCCACGGGGCGACGGCCCCTACCTGCTAAAGATTCGCCAGAGGTCAGAGATGATCTCATGGGGACCGATGGCCCAGTCGGAGCCATGGCTGCTAGAAGAGCGCATACTCCCGCCAGCCTTGGGCGATTCTCTTGAAGGCTGCTTGAGCTACGTCCACGACCCGATGGAGGCTGATGCGTTAGCGCGCTCCGATTCGCCCCACATTGCCCTGCTCTTAAAGGCGTTCCCGCTGGACTTGTTCCAGCGGATAGTGGACACGGGCCAGAAGCTGCCGCGGAAGTCGACCTTCTTCTATCCCAAGCTCCCCACGGGGCTCGTCGTCAACTCCCTAGAAGGCACACTATAGCTAGCAGCTAGGAGGCGCCACTCTCCTCCATGTCAGCCATAGTCATCTCGGTAATCGCGCGCTCCGCTACCCTGCTGTACTCAGCGATGAACTGCTCCAGCCTCCTCATCTCCCTCGCCGTCTCATCATCGACCTCCCCAGAGGCCCCTGCATCATTCCTGAGAGCACTCAGGCTCGACTTGGCATCCTCCACTTGACGCACGACGTCCAGTGCCTTGAGCTCCTCCTCGGCCCGCTTCTTGATGGACCGAATCCTTTTCAGGTTGGCCAAGGCGTCGGCCAAGCGTTCTTCGACCTCGCCCATCGCCGCCAGCGAAAGATCAAGCGGCGCGCGCCCGTAGATGGCTTGCCGCGGCAGGCGACGCTCTTGCAGTCGGAACTGGCGCACCTGTGATTCCAGTTGGGTCTCGCGGTGGTGGATTTCGGCCAGCACCAGCCTCAGCAGGGCCATAGCTTGGTTCATCTCTACCATAGCATCGCCTAGAGGCGCACGACCTTGGCCGACTCGATGTGAGGCACCGCTCTGATTTCTTCCAGCACCCGTGCGTTCACGGGGTCGTCCAGACCCAACACCATCATTGCCTTGCCACGGATGTTGAGGCGACCCACTTCCATAAAGGCGATGTTGACGTCGTTGCGCCCAGTAATAGTCCCCACCGCCCCGATCATACCTGGCATGTCGCCGTGCTCAATGAAAAGTAGATAAGGCACCGAAGGCACGAGGTCGAGCCAATATTGGTTCACCCGTACCACATGGGGCTCGCCTCGCATCGAAGTTCCGGCGATGGTCGTCTCCCCTGCGCCAGTGTGCACCGTGAGCGTCAGCAGGTTACCGTATTCCTGGGCGCGACCTCCCTTGCGCTCCGACACGCTCAGGCCACGGCGCTGGGCCATCACGTTTGCATTGATCTCGTTGACCCGTTCATCTGTGGTGGGGCTCAGCAGTCCCACAAGAGCCGCAGCCCTCAACATAGCAGTGTCGTGCTCAGCGATGTCGCCCTCGAATCCCAACTCAATGGACGCGAACTGGCCCTCTGCCAGATGGGTCACCAGCTTGCCCGCAAGTTCGGCTACGGCAACGAAGGGCGCTACCACGCGGTTTACCTCGGGCGATACGAAGGGGGCGTTAACCGCAGTGTGAGCCGGTTCACCCCGCAGAACAGCCAAGACCTGCTCCGCGACCTCCACAGCGACCTCCCGTTGCGCCTCCTCCGTGGAGCCTCCCAAGTGGGGGGTAACCACCACCCGGGGGTGTCCGAGAAGTGGACTGTCACGGGGCGGCTCGTCGGCAAACACGTCCAAAGCAGCCCCGGCCAACGTTCCCTGCTCCAAGGCCTCGGCCAGAGCCTCTTCGTCTACCAAGCCGCCACGGGCTACATTAATCAGACGTGCCCCAAGCTTCATTTTCTTGAGTTCAGGTGCTCCAATCAGAGCGCGAGTGGCGTCGGAGAGGGGAATATGGATGGTCAGGAAGTCCGATTGGGCCAGCAGCCCGTCCAACGGCATCAGCTCCACCCCCATGCTGCCGGCGTACTCGGTGGAAACGAAGGGGTCGTAGCCCAGCAAGCGCATGCCGAAGCTCTTGGCCCGGCTGGCAACCTCGGACCCGACGCGGCCCAGCCCAATGATGCCCAGCGACTTGCCCCGCACCTCCACGCCCATGAATTCGCGCCGCGCCCACTTGCCTTGGGCCATCGACTGGTGGGCTTGGGGCACATTCCGGGCCAAGGCCAGAATCAGTGCGACGGTATGTTCGGCAGCAGCCACGATGTTGCCGGAAGGAGCGTTGACCACGGCGATACCCCGCGACGTGGCCGCCGGGACGTCAATGTTGTCCACGCCCACACCAGCCCGGCCCACCACACGCAGGCGTTCGCCCTGCTGGATGACCTCCGGAGTCACCTTGGTCTCGCTGCGCACCACCAAGGCATCGTAGCAAGGCAACAAAGAGCAAAGCTCACCATGGGACAGACCGGGGCGCACGTCCACTTCGGCTTCGACTTCCAGGAGCTTCAGCCCTTCTGGGGCAATCGGGTCGGCCACCAGAACTCGGGGACGAGTCACTTAGCCCCCCGCAGCGCCAACGGGCCGGTATCCGGCCTTGGCCAAGCCACGTTCCAGTGCGCCAAGGGCGACTCTGAGGTCGTCCTCTTCCACGTAACCCATGTGGCCAACGCGGAATAGCTTTCCTTCCATCTTACCCTGCCCCTCTGCCAACACCACGGCATCATCCACCCGCAGTTGCTCAAGCAGCTCCGAACCGTCTATTCCGTCGGGTGTCCACGCGGCGGTGACGGTATCGGAAGCGTGGGCAGGGTCAGCGAACAACTCAAGCCCCATGGCCTTCAACGACTCGCGGGTGAAGTGGGCCAGCCGGGCATGACGCCGGTACACCTGCTCCATACCCTCCTCCATCAGACGGTCCAAGGCCACGTTCAAACCATAGTACAGAGGCAGGCTGGGCGTCCATGGAGTCTGACCTATGCGCAGGTAGCGTCGGGCAGCGCCCAAGTCGAAGTAGAAGCGCCCCATCGTCGAGGTCTTATGGGCCGCCCAAGCATCGGCGCTCATGCTGATGAACCCCAGACCGGGAGGTACCATCATCCCCTTCTGGGAGGCAGTGCCAACCACGTCGCAACGCCACTCGTCCATAGGCAGCGGAATACATCCCAAGCTGCTCACCGCGTCAACCAGAAACAGCTTGTCGAACTCATCCTTGATCACCTTGGACAGGGATTGCAGGTCGTTGGTGATGCCGGTGGACGTCTCGTTATGGGTTATCAGCACCGCCTTGATATCCGGGTCAGTGGCTAGGGCGTACCGCACGGCGTCCGGGTCAGCAGCCTTCCCCCACTCCACGTTCAACCGGGTAACGTCAGCCCCATAGGCTTGGGCGACGTTCGCAAACCGGTCTCCGAAAGAGCCGACAGTCACCGCCAGCACCTTGTCTCCCGGGGAGAGGGTGTTGACGATAGCAGCCTCCAAGCATCCTGTCCCCGAGGAAGTCAGGACGAAAACGTCTTCCTCGGTGCCGAAGACCTTTTGCAGTTTCTCGGTAATGCTGAAGATAAGTTCGCTGAACTCAGGACCACGGTGATTGATCATCGGACCGGACATCGCATCCAGCACGTCTTCAGGGCAGGGTGTAGGCCCTGGTGTTCGCAAGTTATGCCTAGGCAGCTCCACTAGTCCTCCTATTAGTCTATTGACTGTTTATGCCTCCCTCCTTTGAGGGAGTCTTCACGTTTCCGTATATCTTGCTGTATCCGTATGTTCCGGCCACCAAGTCCGGGGCATCATGCCCTCACGATGCGAATGTAGCGTCGGCGGCCCGACTTGATCAGCGCTCCTTCGCTCAACTCCACTTGGTGGCTGGCGACCCTCTTGCCATCGACTTCCACGGCGCCCTGTTGCACCAAGCGGCGCGCTTCGGTGCGGCTGCCTACCACCCCCGAACCCACCAGCACCACAGTGATGTCCTGGGAGCCGCCCTGAGCCAAGTCGACAGCGTATTCGGCAACGTCGTCGGGTGCTTCGCGGTTCTGCACCACACGCTCGAAGTGGTCTTGAGCTTGGATAACGTCATGCGGGCCGTAGAACTGGCCGGTGATGTCCCGCGCCAAACGCTTCTTCAACTCCATGGGGTGTACTGAGTCAGACTCCAACGCTTGGGCCATCTCTGCAATCTCTGCGTCGGGAACGTCGGTCAGAAAGTCGAAGTAGGAGGTGAGCACACTGTCCGGCAGCGACATTACTTTGCCGTACATCTCTCGCGGCGGCTCGTCCACCGCGATGTAGTTGTCCAAGCTCTTGCTCATCTTACGCACACCGTCGGTGCCCACCAGCATGGGCATCAGGAAGCACTGCTGCGACCGTTGACCCATAATGGCCTGAAGGTCGCGCCCCACCAGCAGGTTGAACTTCTGGTCGGTGCCACCGAACTCCACGTCCGACTCGATGACCACTGAGTCGTAGGCCTGAAGAAGCGGGTAGAGAAGTTCGGTTATGGCTATTGGGCGGTGGGCGTGGTACCGGACGGCGAAATCGTCCCGCTCCAGGAACTGCGCGATGGTGAAGTGGGATGTGAGTCGTATCACATCCGCGAGGTCGAATTTCCCGAACCACTCGCTCTGCCACACCACTTGGGTGCGCTCCCTGTCAACCAATGTGAAGAACTGGCGCATGTACGATTCGGCGTTCGACTTCACCTCCTCGTGAGTGAGCATGGGACGCGTCACCGACTGTCCGCTGGGGTCGCCTATCTGCGCCGTCCAGTCGCCGACGATCAGGATGACCTGGTGCCCCAACTGTTGGAACTGGCGCAGTTTGCGCAGTCCGACGACATGTCCCAAGTGGATGTCAGGCCGGCTGGGGTCGAACCCCATCTTCAGTCGCAGGGGTTGTTCTCGCTGCATGAGCTCGTCGAACTCACGCTCGACGATCACCTCGATTACCCCTCGGCTCTTGATATGCTGCAGAGTGGCATCATCGATCATTGGCGCTCTCCACTCAGGACGGCCCGCGACTGCTCCACGTCCTGATTCATCTGTTGCACCAGTGCATCGACGCTGGAGAAAGCCAGCTCCCCTCTTAGACGCTGCTCAAACTCCAAGGTCATGCGTTTGCCATAAAGGTCGCCACTGAAGTCCAACAAGAAGGTCTCCACGCGCCTGTCCCCGCCACCGCCAAAGGTAGGGCGCACTCCAATGCTGGTGGCCCCTTGGTGTCTCACACCGTCTACAATGGCCCAAGTGGCATAGATGCCGTCGCCAGGCACGGCCATGCTGGGTTTGGGGGCTAGGTTGGCCGTGGGGAAGCCCAACTCGCGCCCCCGTCGGTCTCCGGTCTCCACCGCGCCAGCGAGCGAGAACGGCCGGTCCAGCATACGTTTCACTCTTTCCACCTGTCCCTGGGCGAGCAATTCCCGTATGGCGCTGCTCTTCACAGGGGCGTCGTCCAAGGAGAAGTTATTCACCGTCTCCACCCAGAACCCAGCGGTCTTACCCATCTCCCTCAGCGTGGCAACGTCGCCCTGACGCCGGTGACCCAAGGCAAAGTCAGGCCCCACCACCAAGCCCTTCATCCCCAACTCCTCGGACAAGGCGTCGACGAACTCGGCGGCGCTTAGTTGCGAAAGCTCTCGGGTGAATTCGACCGGCACCACTCGGTCTATGCCCGGTTGGTGCAACAGACTCAGGCGGGTCTCCAGATCAGTTATGTAACTCAACTGGGCAGCGGGGTTGAGCACACTCCGAGGGCTGTTCTTAAAAGTAAGTACGATTGGAGTCAACCCCTGCCGTTGCGCCGCTTCAGTCAGCGAACGGACCAAGTGCCTATGACCCAAGTGCACACCATCGAAAGTGCCGATGGTGATGGCAGTATCAGCAGGCGGTGGGCCGCCAGCAATGTCGGCTTGAAATGTCATTGGAAGGTCACCCTGTGGCGCGGCATGAGCTGCTTGGGTTGAGGCTTACTCGCCATATTACAATGCATGAGGCCAAGGTTAGGGACCGTCTTGCACAGGGCTGAGGTAACTGAAAACAGGGTTGCCGCCTCACCTAATGATAGGCGCCAGCAGGCACTTTACCCACCGCCCTAGCCACATCCTTCACCTGATTCATGAGCTTGTCAAAGTTCTCGAATGTCAGTGACTCCGGTCCGTCGCACTTTGCCAAGTCAGGGTTGGGATGCACCTCGATCATCAGGCCATGGGCCCCAGCAGCCACCGCTCCCAAGGCTAACGGGCTCACCAAGTACCACTTACCACTGCTGTGACTGGGGTCGGCGACGATGGGCAGGTGGCTCAGCCGCTTGATAGAGGGTATGGCCGTCATGTCCAAGGTGAAGCGGGTGCTGGGCTCAAAGGTCCTGACGCCCCGCTCGCACAGTATCACCTGCTCATTTCCGCCGGACAGTACATACTCGGCGGCCAGCAGCCACTCCTCATAGGTTGCGCTGAGCCCGCGCTTCAGCATCACGGGTTTGCGGGCCTCGCCCACCCGGTCAAGCAAGTTGTAGTTCTGCATGTTACGGGCACCGACCTGCAGGATGTCGGCATAGGTGGCAACGGTCTCCACATCCTCAGGACTCATCACCTCGGTGATGACGGGCAGGCCCGTCTCCTCCCTAGCCTTGGCCAGAAGGCGCAGACCTTCCACGCCCATTCCACGGAAGCTGTATGGCGAGGTGCGGGGCTTGAACGCCCCACCCCTGAGTATCGTGGCCCCGGCAGCCTTCACCGCGATGGCCGTGGAGACCATTTGCTGTTCGTCCTCCACGGAGCAGGGACCAGCCATGACCACCAAGTCGTCACCACCGATGACTGCGTCGCCCACGGTTATAATAGTATCATGAGGCTTGAATTCCCGGCTGCTCAGCTTGTATGGCTTGGAGATGGGCACGACCTCGGACACACCGGGCAGGGTCGAAAGCTCGTCTCTAAGCTCGGGGAAGGGTTGCCCCAGCACCCCGATAACAGTGCGCTCTTCCCCGGAGGACAGTTGCGGTCTCAGCCCTCGCTCCTCAATGCGTCGAGAGACCCCCTCAATCTCCTCCGGTGTGCTATCCGTGCGCATTACCACTATCACCTGGGTCCAAACCTTTCTAGGGCCGGTGTGTCAAACGAGATGTAAGGGAGCATCGTCAGGCATCTGGGGCCAAATCGGTGCGGAGCCTCTTTGCTTCTCGTAAGTAGACGTGTACTAGCTCTCTATCTGTTTTTTCAGTGTTCACAAGTATAAGCACACGCACACATTTCGACAAGGAGTTGGGAACCACCATCTCATGACTACACATGAGGGCTACGCGGTCCCAACCTATCTGGCGTGCGGCCACTGCGGGAAACTCGGCGTTCAGGTCGGATGTGGTCGTAAAGAAGACCGCGGCCACCTGGTGGTCGTCGATTTCATTGGCCTTCACCAGTTGCCGCAAAAGCTCATAGGTTGCCTGCAGAATGTCATCCCGGGTGTTCTTCGCCACGGTGATGGCACCCCTTATGCCACGACAAACCGTCACCTAGTGCATCGCTCTCCGAGGCATATCATTGCCACGAAGTTGCGCAACAAAGGAACTCGCATCTTCCACCAAGCGTTCCCTCGGAGACTCCATGAGAACACGTATCAGGGCACTTCCTACAACCGCCGCATCGGCCTGCTGCCCGACAGCCTGCACGTGCTCCCGCGTCGAAATGCCGAATCCCACGGCAAGGGGTAAGGATGTGTGCTGCCTCACTCGTTGTACCAGCGAAAATGCATTGCCCCCCAACTGTTCACGGGTGCCGGTGACTCCCGTAAGGCTGACGCAATAGACAAATCCGGAGGCGTATTTACAACCAGCGGCTATGCGGGCGTCGGTGCTGGTGGGCGCGAACAGGGGCACCAAGGAAATCTCTCGCGGGGCAAGCTCCTCGCGCAGAGGCCCCGATTCCTCTTCAGGCAGGTCGGCCATAATCAAGCCGTCCAGCCCAGCCCGTTGGGCGTCGGCGGCAAACTGGGATGCGCCGTACTGGAACACTGGGTTGTAGTAGCCCATAAGAAGCAACCCCGTCTGTGGAACCCGGTCCCGCAAACGTGTCACCAAATCGAGGCAGTGGCGCAGGCTTACGCCCTGCTCCAAGGCACGCTGGCTGGACACTTGAATAGTCACTCCGTCTGCCAGCGGGTCGCTGAAGGGAACGCCCAACTCAATGACATCCGCCCCAGCTTCAGCCAAGGCAGGCACCAATTCGAAGGTCGCCTCAACATCAGGGTACCCCGCCGTCAGGAAGACCACCAGCCCGGTCCGTCCCTCACTCTGCACACGCTGAAAGGCTTCAGCAATCCGGCCCATAGCTGGGCAGTATAGCATAGTAGCTGAAAGGAGGGGCTGTCCTAGCTCCTTGTGGAAGGCTCACCGCTGGCACTGTACACTTACCCCCATGAGAAGCAGGCGCGAGCAGAATGCCCAGACGGCTCCGCTGATACCGCCAGACATCGAGGCGCCTCGTGGCGGGGAGCCACGACAGAGCAGCCCTACCCCACAGGCCCCGTTGGCAGCCCGGATGCGCCCCCGAACCTTCGAGGAGTTCGTCGGCCAAGCGGAAATCGTCGGGCCGGGGCGGGTGCTGCGACGGGCCATCGAGGCGCAACGGTTGCCCTCCATCATTCTCTGGGGGCCGCCCGGCACGGGCAAGACCACTCTCGCCATGCTAATCGCCGAGGTGTCCGGCGTTCGTGTCGAGGCCATCAGCGCGGTGACCTCCGGAGTGGCCGACCTGCGCCGTGTGGTGGAACGGGCCAAGCAGAGCGGGGCCACCATCCTGTTTGTCGACGAAATTCACCGTTTCAACAAGTCCCAGCAGGACGTCGTGCTGCCCCATGTGGAGGACGGCACCGTGACCCTCATCGGCGCAACCACGGAGAACCCCTCCTTCGAGGTCATCGCACCACTGCTCTCCCGTTGCCGCGTCTTCACCCTTACCCCTCTAAGCGACGACGACGTGCGTCTCATCGTGGAGCGGGCCATGAGCGACACCGAGCGCGGGTTGGGCGAGTTGGGCGCAGTGCTGGACAATGAGGGCATGGGTCACTTGGTGAACACCGCTAACGGCGATGCCAGGGTCGCTCTGAACGGGCTGGAGACCGCCTGCTACGCAACTCCCTCCGACGAAGACGGTGTGCGCCACGTAACCGTGCCCACTATCACGGAAGCGTTGCAGCGTCGAAACGTCCTCTACGACCGGGCTGGAGACCAGCACTACGACCACATCTCGGCCTTCATCAAATCGGTGCGCGGGTCGGACCCCGACGCGGCGATGTACTGGCTGGTGCGAATGATTGAGGCAGGCGAGGATCCCATGTTCATCGCACGGCGCATCGTGATTCTGGCCGCCGAGGACATCGGCCTCGCCGATCCGGCGGCCCTGTCGCTGGCAGTGGCGATGCAACAAGCGGTGCACTTCGTGGGGCTCCCGGAAGGTGCGATACCCTTGGCCGAGGCCACTATCTACCTAGCGTCCGCCCCCAAGAGCAACTCCGCCTACGCCGCCCTCAACCGGGCGCGAGAGGACGTGCGGAACACTCGCAACGAGCCCGTGCCTCTCCACCTGCGCAACGCCGTCACCGGCCTGATGCGTGGCGCAGGCTACGGCAGGGGCTACCAGTACGCCCACGACCACCCCGACCATTTCGTCCTGCAGGAGTTCCGCCCGCCGTCCCTGGAAGGCCACCGCTACTACGAGCCAACTCAACAGGGACATGAGAAGGATGCAGCCGAACGCCTGAGACAGTGGTGGTCGCAACGAGAAGGAAAGTCCACTACCTAAGCTGGGTTAGCCACCGCGCCGTCGCCTAGCCGCCTGCCGTCGCCAGGAGAACAGCATCCAAGCCAGGAACAAAACGAAAGCCGCCAGCACGGCGATGATCAGCTCGTTGAACTGACGCGGTTCCTGCAGGTCGATATCGAAGCTGACCTCCAACCCTTGCGGCTCTACCCTTAGCGTCACGTCCCAAATCCCCCCTTCCAGCGCCCCAGGTAGGGTCACCGAATACAGGCTGGGATCACTTTCTGTCTGGGGGATATTGAAGGCCGGTCCAAGACGCAACGGCTCGTCGCCGGGGCCGATAGCCGTTGCCTCCACGTCGGCGCCCTGCACTGGGGTGTCGTCCTTCTCCGTCACATAGACGACCAGATGCAAGTCTCCCACTATGGGAATGGCTTCGACCCTCACCACATAGTCCCCTACGGCTCCATAGAACGCTTGAATGCTGTCGCCATGAGAGCCGTTAGCCCCGACGTTGCTTACGGGCAAGAGAGCCCATATGAGAATGGCGGCAACGACAACGACCGGTGTCACCGGCCTAGCCTGTGCCATCGTCTGGTCCCGTACACCGGCGAACCCTTCGCCACCGGCCGACTTAACGGGCAGCGCTCGCAGACTCGCGGGCAACTCGTGACACGATGCTGAGAGTCTCTTCCACATCCTCAGCGGTGATGTGGCGGTTGGTGACCATGCGGAAGTTGCGCTCGCCAGGATAGGATACCTTGACCCCTTCTTCGGCCATGCGTCGTATGAAGTCGGGGGTCGGCCCCAAGTTGGGAGCGACCTCCACGAACACGATATTGGTGCGTATTTGGTCGGGGTCCACCGAAAGGCCATGTATTTCAGCCAAGCCTTGGGCCAGCCGGAGGGCGTTGGCGTGATCATCACCCAGACGTTCCACGCAAGTGCTCAGGGCCACCATTCCAGCGGCCGCCAGCACCCCCACCTGTCGCATGCCTCCGCCCACCATCTTGCGGTATTTCCGGGCGCTATCGACGAAGTTTCGGGACCCGCATACCAGAGAACCCGCAGGTGCGCTAAGCCCCTTGGAGAGGCAGAAAGTCAGATCGTCCACATCGTTGGTCAGCTCTGTAACCGGCACTTCCAAAGCCACCGAGGCATTGAAGATGCGCGCCCCGTCCAGATGCACCTGCATACCGTGAGCGTGCGCCACATCGCACAGCGCCTTGGTGTCGGAGGGGGTCAGAATGCCTCCGCTGCAACGGTTGTGGGTGTTCTCCAAACACAGCAGCGAGCTGCGCGGAAAGTGGATGTTGCCCGGACGCCTTATGGCCCGCTCCACCTCATCGGGGTCCATCATGCCCCGGTAGTCGTTGGCCACCTGACGCAACTGAAGACCACCCAACACCGACGCGCCGCCACACTCGTTCCAGAAGACGTGGGACTCGTTGCCCGCGACGACCTCATCACCCCGCTGCGTCTGCGCCAGTATCGACACCAAGTTTCCCATGGTGCCACTGGCCACCAGCACAGCCGCGTCTTTGCCCACCATCTGCGCCGCCATCTCCTCCAGTTGGTTGACGCTGGGGTCCTCCCCCATCACGTCGTCGCCAACCTCAGCCCGGGCCATGGCCGCCCGCATCTCCTCCGTGGGATGTGTGACGGTATCGCTCCGCAGGTCGTAGACCTTCATAAAACTCTCTCCTGACTACATCCGGCCCACACTCGCCCACTGCCTGCCCAAGAACCGTTCTTGCCAAAGGTCAAGCTGGCTACGTATGATAGCTGAGGAGCCAGTCTATCACCGTGGGCGCAATCGTGTCCAAGAAGAACATGAGCCCAAGGCCTGAGCAGGAGGCACCGTGAGGCAGAGCGCTATCTCCTTTCTTAGCGGCAAGTTGGAACTGGAAGCGGCATTCGGCATGCCCGACGAGCCGGAGGGCGATGTCCCCGGCGTCGTAATCTGCCACCCCCACCCTCTCATGGGCGGGAACATGGACAACTTGGTCGTGATGGCCATCTACCGTGACCTGATTACCCGTGGCATGGCCGCCCTGCGCTTCAACTTTCGAGGTGTGGGCAACAGCCAAGGCGAGCACTCGAAAGGCGAGCGCGAGGTAGACGACGTCGAGGCAGCACTCGACATCTTTCGCAGCTTGCCGGGAGTCGACGGGAGACGCGTCGGTCTGGCAGGCTACTCCTTCGGCTCCGGGATGATATTGAAAGGCTTGCCCAAGTACAGCAAGTCTCGCGCCTTCGCCCTTATCTCCCCACCGCCACGCTTCTTCCCTGAATCAGCCCTGCCCAACGACAGCCGCCCCAAGCTCGTGGTTTGCGGCGACCGCGATCGCACCGTTCCACTGGACGACCTGAGCCCCTTCGCAGAGTCCATGTCCCAACCTGCCGAGTACCGGGTTATAGAGGGCGCAGACCACTTCTGGGGACCGCTGGTCATCGAAGCATCTGGCCACGTCTCCGATTTCTTCGCCACAAACCTCAAGTAGCCATGGGCCTGAAATAGACATGGGTGCCTTGTAGCCATGGAGGCCACCAAGGGCGAAAAGCAGCCACGCACCGTGGCCCCGTGGTACCGCGACTCCCTCTTCCTCTGCTTGGGCACTGCCATATTCGTCGCCGACCAGATAACCAAGCACCTCGTCCGCACCAATCTGCTCTACGGCCAGTCCATCCCCTACGAAGGCCCCGTACGCATCATCCACGTCTACAACTCCGGCGCAGCCTTCGGCCTCTTCCAAGACCTCACCATACCCCTGATATTCGCCTCGCTGATCGGAATCGGCGTACTCCTTCTGGTCTACCGCAACTCCACCAACCCCTCCCTGCTGTTGCGCCTCAGCCTCGGGCTGCAGGTGGGCGGCGCAGGCGGCAACCTCCTTGACCGTGTGCGCCTCGGCCATGTGACCGACTTCCTCGACATCGGCCCATGGCCCGTCTTCAACGTGGCCGACGCCTCCATCGTCGTAGGCATCTTCATGCTGGCTTGGGTCCTGCTACGGGGAGACTACGGCAGGGGAGGCCGCGACACAGAGGCCGTGCCCTTGGACTGCCCCTTCTGCGACTGGTCAATGACGACGGTGCCCAGCGGTAGACGCTGCATCAACTGCGGGGCTAGGGAGTGGATGGAAGTGCTCCCCGCCTCAACGGAACGAGACCTTGGAAACCCTTGAGACAAGGCAAGAACTCATCGTCGAGCAAGATGAGCCCCGGCTGGACGCCTACCTCGCCCGCGTCGAACCATCCCTGAGCCGCTCCCGCATCAAGTCCCTCATCGAGGACGGCCATGTGCTGGTGGAAGGGACGACATGCAAGCCCTCCCGCAGGCTGCGCCCCGGCGAACGTCTGACCCTCACCGTCCCACCACCCCAGCCCATCGAACTCAAGCCCGAATCCATCCCGGTGCATGTGGTGTATCAAGACAGCCACCTTCTGGTGCTGGACAAACCTGCCGGTCTGTCGGTGCATCCCGGCCCAGGCCATCCCGCCCACACCCTAGTCAACGCGCTCCTAGCCCTCATCCCCGACCTGCCCGGCATCGGAGGCTACCTACGCCCCGGCATCGTGCACCGCCTGGACAAGGACACCTCCGGCCTCATGGTCGTCGCCAAGACCGAGTCCGCCCACATCCACCTCTCCCGCCAACTGAAAGACCGCGCCATGGCCAAGGGCTACCTAGCCTTGACCCAAGGGCGTATACCAACGAGCGAAGGCACCATAGACGCGCCGCTGGGTCGCCACCCAGTACATCGCAAACGTATAGCAGTGGTGACCAGTGGACGCACCGCCCGCACGGATTACCGCGTCCTCCAGCACTTCAACGATGCCACCTATCTTGATGTGAACCTTCACACCGGAAGGACCCACCAGATACGGGTCCACATGGCCCACCTAGGTCATCCACTAGTGGGAGATGCCGTCTACGGACACAAACACCCACTGCTACAGCGCCACTTCCTCCACGCCCACAAGCTGGCGTTCACCCACCCCGCGACGGGCGAGTGGGTCGACTTCACCGCGCCACTACCCGACGACCTATCAGAACTCCTAGAGCTACTTTCCGCTACGGAGACCATTGGACGGCGCGCAACAAGAGTCCCTTCCCCCTTAAAGCGAAAAGGTTAGAGCCTGCCCCGGACCACGATCCGGGGATGGGGTAAAAGGCCTCGATCGCCAAGCTATATCGGTACGTGCACACCCGTCGCAAACCGTCGAAAGCCTGCACGATGGAGGTTACGCAAGGTCTCCTACGCAAGGTCTCATTGGAGGGCCCGACTTAAGGCAGAGCTCTCGATTGGCCGAGAGCGTCCTAGATGGCGCGGGCGCGGTACTGGCGAGGAAACAGGCGACTGCCGTAGGGGTCGACAGCTAGACCAAAGATTTCAAGAGTCGTTGCTCCCAGAAGGTATTGGTCGTCTGGGCCAAATATCACCGGGCAGGACCATTCCTCGTCATCGATCGCTATCCGGGCCATACCTATGCCGTACGTGACCTCGCTACCATCAGCGATTCCGAAAAGTTGCTGTTTCTTTGGCTGGATACGCAGGCTGGCCAAGAAGGACGCTGGCAGCATAGTGTGGCCCGCGCCTGTATCCACCGTTGCTGATACGGGCGCCAGGTCGCCGCCTTCGGGATGGCCAACCGCGATTGTTACTTCAAAGACTCCCATGTGGCCCTCCAAAGGAGGATTGTAGCATGGACGACATACCTTCGACCCCCACTGCGTTCTGCCCACGACAATGGCTGTCCCTACCGAACTGCCGGTCCCTCGTAGGGGCAGCCCTCGTGGCTGCCCAGAACGATGGCTGCCCAGGACGATGCCTACCCGTAACGATTAAGAGGGCCGTTCTCCCCGCCTTGTCCCATACAACGGGCGCAGTGTAGTATGACCGCATACCGGTCTCTGGACACGAAACACAGACATTCGAGGAGGTATACCATGCGAGACGGCTACAAGATCATCGACATGGACACCCACGTTGGACCTCCCATGGAAATACTCGAGAAGTACGTCGAGCCCAGCTTCCGCGACCGGTTGTCTGAACTCGACCCCTACCGCCGCACCTTCGTCCGTCCCGACGGCGTCGCCGCCACCAACCTCACAGCAGGCGCAATCCCCTACGACCGCTTTCCCGGCACCGCCCCCACTGCCGACGACGAGACCCCCGTAATCGGCGGACGCGGAGCATTGGAAGGGCGCACCATCAAGTTCCACCGCGCTCCCACCACACCCGGCGTCGAGGAGGAAAACGTAGACGGCCGCATCGCCGACATGGATCGCGAGGGACGCGACGTCGACTTCATATTCCCCAGCCCCTGGGCTGCCACCCTCACCGCGGTCGCAGACCAGACCCTAGCCCAAGGCATGTACCGCGCCTACCACCGCTACATGGCCGAGTACTCCCACAAGTACCCCGACCGCATCAAAAGCTCCATTCAGGTCAATGCCGCCGACGTCGAGTGGGCAATCTCCGAAGTGAACGAGATGGCCAAGGAGAAGTGGGCCTCCGCCGTGTGGGTCCACCTCCCCGCAGGCACCCCTGTCGACCACCCCAAGCTCGAGCCCCTGTGGGCCGCCATGAACGAGGCCGACCTGCCCCTAATTCACCACAGCTTCTTCATGGAGCCTCCCTACTTCCCCGGCTATCGCGACATCTGGGGCAACGCCGTCGTCGCCCGCACCGCAGCCCACCCATGGGGCGCCGAGCGTCTCTGCGCCTACCTCATCGTCTCCGGCCTGTTCGACCGCTATCCCAACTTCCGCGCCGCCACCTGCGAGGTCGGCCACGGCTGGCTGCCCAACTGGCTCATCCGCCTCGACTTCCACCTGCAATACGTTCAAGGCGTCACCCCTACCCTCAAGTACACCCCCCTGGAATACGCCCAGATGGGCAAGTTCCGCTGCGCCGCCGAGGCCTACGAAGGCCCCGCAATGACCAAAGCCTGCGTCGAAATCCTCGGCACCAACACCCTCATGCACCAGTCCGACTACCCCCACGGCCAGTGCTACTACCCCGAGACCGCCAAGATGGTCATGGAGTGGGACTTCTGGCCCCAGTTCGGCCCCGACGCCCTCCGCAAACACATGTACGACAACGCCGCCGACTTCCTCCGCCTCATCTAAGGGCATCCGTTGAAAGAGAATCCATGAAACACCGTCCCCCCCATGGCGGGACGGTTTAGTGCTGACGTCAGCGCCATGCGGTGAGGGTATCGCTTGACATCGTCCTCTAGGGATGATGACAATCGTTTCTGTGAGGATGGTTTAGGGGTGGGCCCGACAGTGGGTTGGAATAGGGTTCTTCGGTCGTTATCGCGTTCTATCCGTCGTGTCGTATCCAGTGTCCCTTTACCTCCTCACGCGACCCGGGTTGAACGATACGGAGGCATGGGCAGTCCTCATCACGATATCAGGCGGGATGACAGGTGCGGTCGCAGTCTTCCTGGAGGTAATAGCTAGAATGGTTATGTCAGGACATGCGATATTCCAAAAAGCCAAGAACGAGGGCATAGAGGAAGAGCGCCGAAGGTGGACCAAGAGAGGAGCAACGCTCATTGGGGACGCCAATCAAGGGGCAGTTATATCTGTGGCCTCGACAACGCCCGGTAGTGCAGGCAGCTTACCCCTCATCGTGTTGACTGTTAACGACGACGCGCTAGCTATGTCAATGGAAGAAGCTGAACAGCTTGCAGACGAGTTACCACGAACCATGCGACTCAACATGAACGGTGTGTGGTGGGAGATGCCATCGGACGCTGCCAACAGGATCAGCGTATCATTGACTACTACGGCTCGAAGAGCGCGCAGGGGCGATTAAGCCGACATCATAGAAGCGTCGATCCGGGTGAGCGGTCTTGATGCCGCCCTTCCTCCTCAAAGGGATCTCGGCACGGAGGTAAAACAATGCCAGTAATCAACCACAACGACCTGCCCCAACTACAAATGCGCCCCGGCATCCGCGGACGCTTCCTAGCCCACAAGGACACCGGCGCCCAAGCCGTCAGCCTCCTCGAAAACCAAGTCGACCCCGGCGGCGTTGCCCCCCTCCACAGCCACACCGTCGAGGAGACCATGCTCGTGCTCGACGGCACTGTCTGGGTCAAGGTCAACGACGAGGAGCACACCCTCGGCCCCGGCCACACCGTCATCATCCCCGCCAACGCCCCCCACGCTTGGGGCAACGCCGGCGACACCGTCGCCAACCTCCTCTGGGCCTTCGCCGGCCCCGACCCATTCAGCGACGCCACCTACCTCGAAGGTGTCAAGCCCCAAACCTAGCCCCACACCTAGACAGCTCCCTCCAAGGAAGCCATCAGGAGGAGTGAACCCTCTCCCTTCCACTCGCCTCGTAGGGGTAGCCCTCGTGGCTGCCCTGACCCATGACATCTCCCCCGCGACACCGCCACCACCACTTGATATAATCCCCAAATGTCCACGGGAGAGAACCTGCCAGCACTCCCCCAAAGTCCGCGAATTCCGCATCGCCCACATCACGAGACAATGCAACACCAAACTTTCAAACAGGCCTTCAACTCCGTATCTGGCGCGGCCAACGTTGCCATGCCATACCTTCAAACAGACCTTCAACTCCGTATCTGAGAATCCGAGAAATGCGAGACATTTTAGCTACGAAAACACTTTTCCCAGATACAACCGGTCTCGGATTTTCGCACGATTCATATCTGCGAACGCCCCGTCATTCCGCCCTTGAGCCGAAACCATGACGACAACCCCTACCTAGGAGCAAACAACCATGGCCACCCAAGCCGAACTCAAGAAGGTGCGAGTCTCGATGATGAACGCGGTCCACGACCTCGCCGTGCTCGTTGCACGCGATGAGGACCTGTTCCGCGAGGAGGGCCTCGACCTCGAAGTAGTCACCACTCCCGGCACAGCCCAAATCGACTCCGACCGCCGCGCCATGCAGGACGTCATCTTCGACCGCACCATGGAATCCCTCTACAACACCGGTGGTGTCGACCAGTTCCGCATGTGCGAGTGGGGCATCATGAAGCGCACCGTCGAGGCCGCGGCCTGTGGCCAGCGCCCTTCCAAGATCGTCGCCCTAGGCGCAGCCATGTCCAAGATGGCCATCATCACCCGCTCCAACAGCGACATCTACGAGCCCGAGCAACTGGCCGACGTGCCCGTCGCCGTTAGCCCATACAACGGCTCACACTTCACCACCCTCAAGATGCTGGAAGGCTTCGTCGCCAAAGATCGCATCAAGATCACCGATTCGGGCACCATGCGCCAGCGACTTGAAGCCGTAGCCAGTGGAGAGGTCGCAGCCGGCAACTTCAACGAACCTTGGATAAGCGTCGCCCAGAAGAACGGCATGCGCATCATCATGGAGAGCCACTCCACCCGCAGCGAGGCCGCCGGCGACGAACTCGACGGCCCCACTCTAGCCGCCATGTTCCGCGCCGAGGCCCGCGCCTCCGAGATGATCAACGCCCACCCCGAAAAGTACGTCCACTACTTTGTAGCCGAGACCGGCGGCCTGCTCGAAGCCAACGAGGTGCAGACGTGGCGCCTCCTCTACGGCCCACCCGCCCCCTATACCCGCGAGCGTTTCGACTACACCTACCAGTGGATGCTCGGCTACCCCGACCTCGTAACCCCCGGCGCCACCTACGAAGCCTCGGTCGACAACCGGGCTTGGGAGAACTAACAGAACCTAGCGGCCCGCGAAATTCAGCGCCAAGTCGCCCCAAGTCAGAGGGGGTCAAATGCTGTATAAGGCCTACCGCTATTCCCAGTGGGATGGCACCCAAGAACTCTTCGACATGGACGCCGACGAGGTGTTGGACCAGTTGTCCAACGAGCTTTTCCAGCACGGCGACATGTGGCGCGCCCTGCGCGACATGATGCGCCAAGGCATGCAGGACCGCTCCGGCCAGCAGATGCCCGGAATGCAGCGCCTCATGGAGCAGTTGCGCAATCAGCGCCGCGAGCAACTCCAGCAGTACAACATGGACTCGGTCATGGATGACCTCAAGGAGAAACTCAAGGAAATCATCCAGACCGAACGTGCGGGCATCGACAAGCGACTAGACCAAGCCCGCGAGCAGACCGAGGCCTGGCAACAAATCGAGGCCGACGGGGGCGCGGAACGCGAGCAGTACGAGTCCCTCTACAAGATCCTGGAACAGCGCGCCCAGTCCAACACCGAAAAGCTGGACGCCCTCCCTGACAGCGCCGGGGGCCAGATTCAGGAACTCATGGAGTACGACTTCATGGACCCCGACGCCCAGCAGATGTTCCAAGAGCTACTGGACATGCTCCGCCAGCAGATGGCTCAGAACATGGGCCAGCAAATGGCCCAGAGCCTGCAGAACATGTCTCCGGAACAGCAGCAGGCCATGCAGGACATGCTGCGGGACCTCAACCAGATGCTCCGCGACCAGATGGCAGGCCGCCAGCCCGACTTCGATGGCTTCATGGAGAAGTACGGCCCCATGTTCGGCGACAACCCTCCCCAGAGCCTCGAACAGCTGATGGAGATGATGTCCCAGCAGATGTCGCAGATGCAGTCGATGATGGACAGCATGTCCCCTGAAGCCCGGCAGGAGCTTGAGGACGCCTTGAACTCCTCCCTCGACCCCGGCCTCCAACAGGAGCTATCACAACTGGCCCAACTCATGGGCCAGATGATGCCCATCGACGACATGCGCCGCGAGTACCCCTTCCTAGGCGACGACAGCCTGACGATGGACCAAGCGATGCAACTCATGGGTCAGCTCCAAGGCATGGACCAACTGGAGCAGGCCATCCAGGATGCCTTGCGCACCGGCGACTTGGACCAAGTGGACTTGGACAAGCTGGCCGAAACCCTGGGCGACGAAGCCCGTCGAACTTGGGAGCAACTGCAACAGCTGATGAAGGCCCTGAAAGAGGCGGGCTACATCACCGACGAAAACCAGCCCGACCTGACCGCTAGGGGAATCCGAAAAATTGCCCAGAAAGCCCTCAAGGAGGTCTTCGCCGAACTGAAGAAGGACCGCGTTGGCACCCACGAGTTGGATACCCGTGGCTCAGGCGGCGATGCCATTTTCGACACCAAGCCCTACGAGTTCGGCGACCCCTTCAACCTCGACCTGCACGCCACGGTCAAGAACTCCATCGTGCGCACTGGCCCGCAGGTGCCCCTCAAGCTCACGCCCGACGACTTCGAGATATTCCGCAACGAGCACATGACCCGCACATCCACCGTGGTGCTGCTGGACCAGAGCCGCTCCATGGGAATGGCCGGCGCTTGGGTGGCCGCCAAGAAGGTCGCCATGGCCCTCTTTGCCCTGATTCACACCCAGTACCCGCGAGACGTGCTGCACATCGTGGGCTTCTCCGACTATGCCCGCGAGATCACGGAAGAAGACCTGCCCAAGCTAACCTGGAACTCGTGGACCTCAGGCACCAACCTGCACCACGCCCTGCTGCTCTCCCGCCGTTTGCTCTCTCGGGACAAGGGAGGCACCCGCCAGATTATCGTCATCACCGACGGCGAGCCCACAGCCCATCTGGAAGGAGACCAGTCCTACTTCAGCTACCCGCCCAGCCCTCGCACCATCACCGAGACGATGAAGGAGGCGCGACGCTGCACCCAGGAGGGCATCGTCATCAACACCTTCATGCTGGAGAACAACTACCAGCTGATGAACTTCGTCGACCAGATTACCCGCATCAACCGCGGTCGAGCCTTCTACAGCAGCCCCGACCACTTGGGCGAATACGTCCTGGTGGACTACGTCACCAACCGCAAGAAATCGCTGGCCACCTAGCCAGCCGGCAAACCACTCAAAACCGAACGCACGGGAGGAATATCAATGCCACCGACAGAGACGACCCTATCAGCACTCGAGCGCAACTGGCAGATGGTAGACGCGGCCCTAGCGGACATGGACGAGGCCACTATGGTCCGCCAGCCCAATGACCAGTCCAACTCCGCAGCCTGGACTCTGTGGCACCTGAACCGCGTATGCGACAACTTCATCCACATGCGCTTTCAGGACAAAGCTCCCATATGGGTCACCGATGGTTGGCACGAAAAGTTCGGCATGGCCGGAGATGCCGCCGACTTCGGAATGGGCTGGGACTCGGCCAAGGTGGCCGCATGGCAGGCCCCTTCCAAGGACGTCCTCTTCGGCTACGTTGCCGCTGTCAGGGGCGCAACCAAGGCTTATCTCGAATCCCTCACCGAAGAAGGCCTCGCCAAGCAGGTCCCCTTCCCCGCGCCACCAAACACCGTCTCCATCGGCGACGCCCTAGGCGTACTCCTCAACGACAACCTATCCCACGGCGGCCAGATCGCCTACCTGCGAGGCTACTACGGCGGCATGGGCTGGTACCGCTAAGGGGAGTGTCAACACTATGGGGTTAGGCCGTCTCCCGCTATGAGCTATGGCGTCCTAACCCGGGAACGTAGGCGGTAGTCAGGGCCTCTTGGGCCGCCCTTTCGGCGGAGAGGATTTGTAGGTCCTGTCGACTTTGGGAGAAGCCTGCATAGGGAGACTACCCCTTCTTATTATGCTGGAAGATTACTGTGCTTCTCATTCTGAGAAGGTGCCCGATGGTCGCCCGCCATTTGCCCGTAGTCAGAAGTCGTAGCTTGCTCAGCATTCTGAACTGAACTACCCCTACGTTCGCATACCAGCACACGGGGCATGCGGCGCCAGTGCCCGTGGAGACTTGGTGGCACCCGCGCGGGGCATTGCCGTCGGCTTATGTCGCACCTATAATAGGGTCGCTTTACCCCTTAGGAGGAGGACTTAGTTGCACCCATTTGATTTCGTGTCGCCTCGTACACTCGATGATGCCGTGGCTGCTATGGCTGGGGCCAACGGCCAAGCCCGCGCGCTGGCCGGGGGCTCGGACCTGATCGACCAGCTAAGGGTGGGTCGTCGCACCGCTTCGCTCGTGGTCGACATCAAGAACATACCCCAAATGCAACGATTGGAGTACGTCGCAGGCGAGGGGCTGCATGTGGGGGCTGGCGTATCCTGCGCCACCACCTACAACTACGCGCCCGTAGCCGAGCACTACCCCTCAGTGCAAGACAGCACCCAGCTCATTGGCTCGATTCAGATACAGAACCGCGCAGGCATCGGGGGCAACGTGTGCAACGCCGCCCCGTCCGGCGACACCATTCCTCCTCTGATTACCTACGGCGCTGAAGCGCACATACGCGGTCCTAACGGCTGGCGCAAGATGCTCTTGGAGGAATTCTTCACGGGTCCAGGCCAGAATGCCCTAGCCCCCGACGAGCTTCTGGTGGAGGTATTCCTGCCGGAGCCGCCCGCCAATAGCTCCGGCCACTATCAGCGGTTCATACCCCGCGAGGAGATGGACATAGCCGTCGCCGGGGCAGGTTCAATGATTGCCGTTGACCCCGCTACAAAGGTCTGCAATCAGGCACGAGTCTCCTTGGCGTCCGTAGCCCCCACGCCGGTGCGGGCACGCGAGACCGAGGCCGCGTTGGAGGGTCAGGTGATCACGCGGGAGTTGGTGCGTGAGGCCTCCGAGTTAGCCCCCAACTCCGCCAGCCCCATCAACGACGTTCGCGGCACCGTCGAATATCGCCGCCAGCTTTGCAAGGTTCTGACCCGCAGGACCTTGGAACAGTGCTTGACCGACTTAGGCATCTAGCCCGATAAGCTATAACCGAGAAGTCCCATATAACTCGATAAATCCAGCTTGATGAAGCAAGCCGGACAATCAGGGAGGCAATGTGCAACAGCGCAGGATGACGCGGACACCCATCGCCTTTAGGGTGAACGGCGAGGATGTCGAAGTTCTGGTGAAGCCGTGGCAGACCCTTCTGGAGGTGCTGCGCGACGAGTTGCGTCTGACCGGTACCAAGGAAGGCTGCAGCAACGGCAACTGTGGGGCCTGCACCGTTCAGTTCGACGGCAAGGCCGTGGATTCGTGCCTAGCGCTGGGCCTTGAGGCTGACGGACACGAGATCACCACCATTGAGGGCGTGGCCGCCGGTGGCAGCCTGCACCCCATCCAACAAGCCTTCATCGACCACGGGGCCCTGCAATGCGGGTTCTGCACTCCCGGCTTCATTATGTCGGCCAAGGCCCTGCTGGAGAGAATGCCTAGCCCAAGCGAGCGCGACATCCGCCTGAACATTGCTGGTAATCTCTGCCGCTGCACCGGCTACGACAAGATAGTGCGCGCCATCCAGGAAGTGGCGCAGGGCAGTTAGCCTGCCCCCCACCAGTAGACCTCATCGTTTGGAGGGATCTAGTTGCCTCCCCATCTCGCCCAAGGGTTGAATCCTGAGGAGGCAAGTCGCCTCTGCAGGACTCAGTGTCAAGCTATGTGCTGCCGTGGTGCCATAATCCTCACCCTCCAGCCCGCCGAGGTTTCCATCCTCCAACAACGCGCCATAGAGTTCGGCGTTGAACTAAATGTGGAACCCCGACCTGATGGGGTAAGCTGGGTCCGCTTCGCGGAACATCCCGGAGACCACTGCCCGATGCTGGACGACGCGACCTCAGCTTGCCGCATCTACGAAGAGCGCCCCCAACGATGCCGCGACTTCCCGGAGAAGCTGGTGGCGGGGTGCGTCATATCCGGGGGCTAGCGCAAACCGCCCGCCGCCGCGTCTTTCCGGCCAAAGCCTGAATCCGGGAACCCCAACCCCCTCGGCAGCACACCCAAGGTCCTTACCTTCCTGCCGGATTACAACTTGCTTGCAAAGACGCCTCGCAAGGACCGTCAAGACTCCGGCTTTCGTCGGAGTAACCGTGAGGACAAGGCCACACTATATCGGACCACTCAAATGACCGACTCGTAACGACAGGAAACTTAGTCGGATACATCATCGGATATATCAGAGGCAGATTCGCTTAACTCAGCCTCTTCTTTGGCATCATGGGCTGCTACTTGAGCCAGGAGGTGTTCGACGAAGGGTTCCACACTCTTCTTGTCACGTATGCCGTTGATTCTGTGTGTACGCATTGCCGGGCCGCTGATGCGGATGCTGGCGCTCAGTAAACCTGACTCGTGGGCGGCGGCGGAGATTTCCTTGTATTCGACGGTAGTGCAGGTGGGGGACCGCTGTATCCCACCTGCCCCCACGGCGACCAATCTCATATTGGTCGCCACCACGATGCCTGAAACGAACAGGTCTTTGGAACGGGGCTCTTCGGGTATAAAGATGCCTTTCACCATGCTCTCCGGCAATTCGTCTCTATCCAGAAATAGATGGAGCATCTGCCGCTCGGAGCTTTGGGCATTCTTGCCCCACGACTTGGGCTTTACCTCTTCCCAGCAGGCATCGATCTTCCGTATCTTGTCGTCCATCCGTACCTTAGCTCCCTTGGAACACGAATTTGAAAGCCTCGTTCCCAGCCCTGCCCCGATTGGTCTGGGGCGAAGTGGCCAGTGGGATTGTACTAGGCGTCTAGGAGTGCTACAACGACCAGGACATCAGATGTACTTCCCGTTTGAAGGCGGGCGGTAAAACTGCTATCCTTGGGCAAACCCATACTTCCCAAACTCATAACAGAAGGCGAACCGCATGAAAGAAGTGATTCAAGAGGCGGTCAAGCAGTTGGACGAAGGTCAGGAGTGTGTGCTGGCCACGGTAGTGCGCACCAAGGGTTCAACCCCCCAGAAGGCGGGGGCCAAGCTGCTGGTCCGCAAAGATGGCAGCGGTGTGGGCACGCTGGGTGGTGGCTGCGTCGAGGGCGATATCTGGTTCGCCGCAAAGGAAATCCTGCGACATCGCGGCGGGCCTGAATTCCGCGACTACCTACTGAACGAGGATATTGCCGCCCGCGACGGTCTGGTCTGCGGCGGCACCATGTATTTCTTCCTAGAACCGCTTTGGGAGGCTGAAAACTACCTCCCTTATGGCCGCCAGATACTGCAGTCCTACGCGGGGAGCCAGCCCATCGCCGTCGCCACAGTGGTGAACGGTCCCGGCGAATTGGGGGGAAAGATACTCTTCCGCGAAGACGGCAGCACGGAAGGAACGCTGGGAACTGCAGAACTGGACGGCATGGCCTTGGAAGTAGCCAACCGTGTAAGCGCTTTGGGCAACAATGAGTTCGTGCGAGCAGCCGACGGGACCGAGCTTTTCGTCGAGGGCTACACCAGTCCACCCACTCTGGTTCTGGTGGGCGGCGGCCACGTCAACAAGGCCTGCTACCAATTGGCCCTCACGTTGGGTTACCGCGTCTACGTGGCGGACGACCGGCCCGAGTTCGCCAATCCGGAGCGCTTTCCCGACGCCGCCGGTACAGTGGTGGCAGACTACCTGCACTGCTTGGACGACATACCCATCAACGCCAACACGTTCGTAGTGGTGGGCACAAGAGGCCACCGCTACGACGACTACGCTCTGGAATCGGCAGTCAAGACCCCAGCCAGCTACATCGGCCTGCTGGGAAGCAAGCGTAAGACCCTGCTCATCTACCAGCGTCTCGCCGCCTTGGGGGTCGCGCCGGACCGGCTGAAGGCGGTGCGCGCTCCCGTGGGTTTGGACATGGGCGCACTAACCCCGGAAGAGTTGGCTGTGAGCATCTTGGGCGAGATCATCATGCACCGTCGCGGAGGATCGGGCGGACCGATGAAGATGAGCGAGCGCTACTTCGACCGCGCCATCAATAAAGCTCTAGCCTCCGTAGCCGCCGACTAACTCGCCCGATGGGAAAGGTCGGCGCAGTCCTGCTGGCTGCCGGGGAGTCCACCCGCATGCGCCAACTTAAGGCCTTGTTGCCATGGGAAGGCGCCACGCTGCTGGAGCATCAAGTGGATGCCTTAGCGCAGGGTGGTTGCACCGATATCGTGGTGGTGCTGGGTCATCGTCACGGAGAGTTAGCCCCATTGCTCGAAGGGCAGCCGCGGACACGGTGGGTGCATAACCCAGACTACCTTCAGGGCAAGACTACCTCCCTCAAGACAGGCACACGAGCGATAACCGAGTCGCACCCCGACTTTATCTTGGTCCTGAACGTAGACCAGCCTCGCCCTGCGGATGCTGTGCGTAGTGTAATTGAACACCATTCCTACGGGAACCAGCTAATCACCATCCCCTGCCACCAAGGTAAGGGTGGGCATCCTGTCGCTATTTCCTCGACGCTTCTGTCGGAGATAGCCGAGATCACCGAAGAAACGGAGGGCTTGAAGGCAGTGATGCTACGGCACGCTGCCGAGACCCGCCGCGTGGAGATGGACACCGCCGACCTCTTGCTGGACTTGAATACGCCCGAGGACTACCAGCGGGCGCTGGGACGTGGCACAGTTTAAGGGAGTGCGCCCAATCGACGGTACTAGCTTTTCTCCGCCCAGCCGGGCCGTACGTTCGGCGAAGGACTCTCTTTAGGGAGGATACTATGGCAAGCGCTTTGGAAGGACTGCGAGTGTTGGACCTGACTAGGGCCCTGGCAGGTCCTTACTGTACGCTGATGCTGGGAGACTACGGGGCCGACGTAATCAAGATTGAGGTGCCCGGCACGGGAGACGACACCCGGGGCTGGGGCCCGCCTTACATCGGCGACCAGTCTGCCTATTTCCTGCAGGTGAACCGCAACAAGCGCAGCATGACCCTGAACCTCAAAGATGAACGGGCGCGCGAGGTGTTCATGTCACTGGCCAAAGGGGCCGATGTGGTGGTGGAGAACTTCACGCCGGGAGTCGTGAACCGCTTGGGGATCGATTACGAAGCGGTGCGCCAAGTGAACCCGCGAATGGTCTACTGCTCTATCTCAGGCTTCGGCCAGACCGGGCCCTACCGAGGACGCTCGGCCTACGACCAAGTGATGCAAGGCATGGGCGGCATTATGAGCCTGACCGGTGAACCCGGTAGCGCTCCCATGAAGATGGGCATCGCCCTTACCGACATTGGGGCTGGCATGCTGGCAGCTTTTGCGGTCATGTCGGCCATCTTCCACCGCCAGACATCGCAGGAGGGCCAGTACATCGATATATCCATGCTGGACTTGCAGGTCGCTTGGCTCACCTACCAAGCAGGCGTCTACTTCGCCACAGGTAATCCTCCAGCGAAGGCTGGCGCGGCCCATCCCACGCTAGTCCCATATCAAGCTTTTAAATGCAGTGACGACAAGTACGTCAACGTAGCCGTGGGCTCGGAGAGGCTATGGCAGAGGTTCTGCCAAGGCATGGGCTTGGAAGAACTGACGGAGCACCCCGACTACACCGACAACTCCCACCGGGTGGTGAACCGGCAGCGACTAGTCTCCTTGCTACAAGAGCATTTCGACAAGCAGCCAGTGGTGTACTGGGTGGAGCGCCTCTTAGAGGCTGGCGTGCCCTGTGGGGCCATCAACGACATAGCTGACGTGCTTTCAGACGAACAGGTAATGTCGCGAGACATGCTGCTTCAAATCCCTCACCCCACGCTGGGCACGCTACAGCAGACAGGTATACCGATCAAGTTTTCAGAAACGCCAGGCGCCATCAGGCAACACCCTCCATTGCTGGGGGAACACACTCAACAAATCCTTCTGGAACTGGGCTACTCGGAGTCTCAAGTCGCAGACCTACAGCGGGGTGGAGCCGTCTAGTCTGAAGTTCAGCCCGTGGTTTCTATGTTTCCCCTGTAAGAGACTCCTGCATAACTGCCTGTCAGCTTAGCTTGTCCTGAACAACCGCGCAGATTATCATAGCGCTGCCATTGCGGGAGGCGTGAATGGACTTGGGCTTGCGGGACAGGGTGGCCATCGTAGGGGGTTCCAGCAGGGGCATGGGGAAGGCTGTTGCCATGGCCCTGGCGCGGGAAGGGGCCAGCCTTACTATCTCGGCACGCACGGAATCAGACCTCCGCAAGACCGAGATAGAGATCGCCCGGTCCAGTTCGCAGCAACATGTGTTTGCCGTCAAAGCCGACCTCTCGGTGTCCGACGATATCAAGCGGGTGGTACGGAACACTTTCAATCGCTTCGGTCGTATCGACGTGCTAGTGAACAACTTGGGTGGCCCTCCTACTACCCGCCCTTCGGAGGCGGGCGACCAACAGTGGAATGATGCGCTCGAAAAGAACTTCATGAGTGTCGTCCGGATGTGCCGCGAGGTCATACCCTTCATGAAGCAACAACAATGGGGGCGCATCATCAATATCCTAGCTTCCGAGGTCAAGCAACCTGAGAACGGAATGGTGCTTTCGACCTCCAGCCGCTTGGCCGTAGCGGGTTACGCCAAGTCACTGGCCAACGAGGTGGCCTCCTTCAACATCACGGTCAACAATGTTCTCCCAGGGCTGGTGCTCACGGAGCGGGTAAGCGCACAGTTCCAAGACGAAGAGGCTCGATCGGCTCAAGGGGAGTTAGACCCTCTGACGAAAGCTACCAGCAGGGTGCCTATGAGACGTGCTGGGAAGCCTGAGGAGATGGGAGACCTCGTAGCGTTCCTAGCTTCAGAAAGAGCTGGCTACATCACCGGAGCCAACGTTCAGTTAGACGGAGGCCTCTTGCAGGCCACCGTGTAGGGGGCCAGATATGCTGAGCAGCCAGGTAGTAGTACAAGCCCAAGAATATATGGCCAGCCACCAACTGGCGGGCTGGCTCATCCATAGCTATCGCGGCTCCAATCCGCTCTTCTCCGAACTCCTCGGCCCAACGTCCATGCTCACGCGTCCCTGCTTCTTGTACATCCCATCTGATGGAAGCACAGAGATACTGGGACACCATGTGGACGCCGGAGCACTGGAGCATTCGGGCCTAGCGCCTACCACGTACCGAGATCGGCCATCGATGATAGCCTTGCTCGAGAAAGCTCTCCCAGCCGGGAAGAACGTCGCGATGGAATACTCGCCCATGGGCGCCATCCCCCGGGCCTCACGCGTCGACGCTGGTACGATGGAGTTGGTGCGCAGCTTGGGGATAGAGGTGGTCACCTCTGCAGACCTGCTGCAATACGCTACCCAACGCTGGGACGAGGTGCAACTGGCGTCCCATCAGAGAGCGGCCGACGCTTTGGGGCGCATCGTGCTGGAAGCCTTCGAGTACGCGGGCGATAATCTAGCTGACCCGGTAAGCGAACACCAAGTGGCGCAGTTCATCCAGGAGAGATTTAAAGAAGAAGGCCTAGAGTCACCCGACGGTCCTATAGTCGCGGTGAATGAGCACGGCAGCGACCCCCATTACCTGCCAATGCCGGAAGGCAGCAGCACCATTAAGAGAGGCGACTGGCTCCTGATAGACCTTTGGGCCAAGGAAACCAGTAACGCCAGTGTGTACGCCGACATCACATGGGTAGCCTACGCCGGCACTCAAGCGCCTCAGCAACACCAAGAGGTCTTCCGGGTGGTGACCGGGGCGCGCGACGCGGCCTTGGAGTTCTTGCAGCAGTCCTCTAGGGACGGCCAGAGCGCAGAAGGCTGGGAGGTAGACGCCGTAGCAAGACAGTATATCGAGAAGGCAGGCTATGGCGATTACTTCACCCATCGCCTCGGCCATAGCTTGGGCACAGAGGTCCACGGAGAAGCAGTAAACCTCGACGGGTTCGAGACCTACGACACACGGACCATACTGCCAAGGATCGGTTTTACTATCGAACCTGGAATCTACTTGCCCCAGTTTGGCATGCGCTCGGAGATCGACGTCTTCATGTACGAGTCCGGCCCACTTGCTACCACGCCGGTCCAACGCGGAATCGTGTCGATGGAAACGGGCTAAGTCGATCCCTCTGCTCAGTCTTCCTTGCCAAGAGGGGCAGCAACCAACGCAAGCTGCACGCACCTTCCCTCGCTCCCTAGCAATGGGGAAACTCCGGGTGGAGGCAGTAACCCACTTGAACTTGCAGCGCGTCAGCGAATTGCTGACACAATACGCCGGCAGCAAATTGGTATGCTGCACGTATCGGTCATCGCCTTAGCGGAGCGTATGGATATCGTTCAGGTGCTCACAGGGGCTACCGTACATTCGGGACCGTGCGCCCGCGCCACCATACAGGCCTGGAAATCCTCCCGTAACTCTTCGGGACTGCCTGACTAGCTGTAGACACTCTCCATGTACTCGGCGATTTCGTCCACCCTGAAATCGTTGACCGCTATTTCGGGTGCCCAAGTTACCTGGTCTGAGGACCATCGCACCACGCCGGTTCGCTCTGCACCTATCCCCAAGACGCTAGAGATCACCCGAGCGATGTTGTCGTTCAGCCGCAACGTATTCGGCTTGATAGGCGAGGCCAAGCGTCCGTTCTCGATGATGTAGGAGTCCCCAACCACAGTGCCACTGAAATCCCCCACGGAGATGCCGTTCACCGGATATGTGTACCATATGCGGCCGATGTACAGGCCATCGCCCACGAGTTGCAACAGTTGTTGGTGGGTGTAGCTTTCGCGCCCTTCCACAACGAGGTTTGTTGGGGTAATGCCTGGTGGGGACTCGAAGTTGCGCCCCCCGCCTCGGCCGGTGCGAAAGCCGTTCCGAGGGGCAATGCCTTCCGATACGGAGGCGGGCTCAACACCCAGCTTCTCCCGGCCCCGTGGGTCGTGAAGCATGCGCTGTTGCTCGTAGTGATTTGCAAGCAGCCCAGTGAGCTTGCCGCTGCTAATCAATTCCACCCGACCGGTGGGTAGTCCTTCGTCAGTGATTCCTTTGGAGGCGGCCAAATCGGGGGAGGAGCCGTCGTCGTAGATAGACAGATGGTCTGAGGCAACCTGTTGACCGAACCTCCCTTGGAACAGCGACATGCTGGCGTGAAAAGCGCCTAAGTCCAGGCTGGGCATCAGGACCCATTCCAACAGCTCGGTAACCGGCTGAGGGCCGAGGACCACGCGATAGGCGCCTCCGTCTACACGCCGCCCATTCATGGACGCGATAGCGTTGCGGGCAGCCTCAGCCCCCGCTTGTCCGTTGAAGTCGTTCATCTGGCTGGCTACAAAGCAACCTGTCCCTTTGCCCAACTGCTGTTCAACCATTGCGGTTGCCAATGACATCACGAGCGTTGACTCGTCAGTAAGGATACGGGACATATGGGTCGACCCTATGGCGACTCTCTCTTGGAGGAAAACTACATCCCCTCCAAGGATGAGTCCCAAGGAGCGGACGCCATCAGGCGAGCCAGCGACGTTCAGCAGGTCTTCTGAAGTGGAAAAGACGTCCAGTGTACGCTCTACGGTCTGCCAACCGGCCTCCACGAGGCCTGTACTGCTGAGGCGCATTATCTTGGGGTCGTGATACTTAGTCAGGCTAGGGGTTACACCTCGGGGGTTGGGCAGGGAAACGTACTCTTTGTCAGCCACAGCACCCAAGCGGGCTTTGTCCAAGGCGCGTCTCGCACCCTCTACCGAGAGGTCGCTGGCTTCGCTGCCGTAACCGGTCTTCAAGCCTTCAGGAGTGTTGAACGCAACCCTAATGCCCAGGCCGACCAACTCCACCGACTTGGGCTCTTCCACACCGTTGCTGGGTATGTGGGAGGTGTAGTTGAGGCGGGCAGTGAGGTTTCCGTTGGCGGAGGCAAACACTTCTGCCTCCACCACATCAGGCTGGGTCTTGATGTAGTCCAAGGCGTCTTTGACGCAACGCCTCAGGGCACTGATGGGAATCATGGTGCAACAGACCTTCCTGCTTGGAGTTTGAGCCGGTTAGGCCCTAGGGCCGGTCAACCTAGCGATGCCCCGCATGGTGGGGCCTCCATTGCTCATACGCTTCGCCTGCATCGGTTGTCCCTTACCACAGTTGGGGATTGGATAGAGGCGGAAGTCGCTGCCCACCGCGTCGATGCGCATGAAGTAGTCGCGGGAGTCGGAGGTGATGCCACCGTCGCGGTACAGTTGGCCCAACTGTCCATTCTTGACTTCGTACACTTTCACGGCGGTGATGCGGAAATTCTCACGGGACTCGGCGATGGACGGGACGCGATGCCCCTGCACGTAGTATCCGTCCTCCACGTCGGCCAATATCGCCGCTGGGTCGCTCTGACCGGGCGCAAAAGCGGTATTGGTCATACGTATCAAGGGAACCAAGTTTGCTTCCGTGGCCCGCGAGGAGCCGTTAGGCGAGACGCCCATGATGGCGGCTGTTTGGCGATTGTTCAGGAATTCCTCAAAGTTACCGTCCCTAATCTGGTAGGCCCGACGCGCTGGCGTGCCATCATGGTCGTACTTGAAGGAACCAAACCCCTCCATCGTTGGGTCAGAGAAGGCCGTAACTAAGGGCGAGGCAATCTGTCGCCCGATCTGGTTGTTATCGGTGTCTTTATAGAACCAACTGCGACCGGCGTAGGAAGTCTCGTACTTCAACGCTCGGTCCGCCTCCGAAGGGTGTCCCACGACTTCGTGTACCAGCAGGGTATTGAAGTGCGGATCAGTGACGACCACCACCTCTTTGTCCGGTGGTTTCAATGGCGGAGCGTTGGCCACGTCCATGCCGTCGGTACCCAATTGACGGCAGAAGGACATCCAATCGGGCAGCATTATGTTGTTGTCGTCATAGCCATCCGTCAGGAGTTCCCAGCCTCGCTGGTGCCCTGAGAAGTCGTATATCTCCAGGTTGCCATGCTCGCTCTGACATACGACGATGCAGAACCCCTCAGTCTGGGCGAAGCTCTGGTCAATGTCCGCGCCATCGGAGCTGCAGAAGAGTTCCCTAAGCATGAAAGTCGAAGCTGAGACCGCGCTGTAGACCACCTGATTACTGACTTGGGCCGCCTTGCACGACTCCACGGCCATCTTCATCACGTCGCCCAGTGGCACGGTGCGGGGATCAACGGTGTAAGTGGCTGGGACGGTGTCTTGGGCGACAGTCACTGGAGCCAAGACGGAATCGGTCAGGCTCTGGCCTAGCACGCCGAAGCGTCGTCGGGTCACGTTCTTGAGCCGAGCATTGGCCCGGGCGCGGCGGTGCGCTTCCTGGACGCCATTCCACACCACCTGTTCGATGCGGGAGACGTCGGCGGAGCCGAGCACCTGTCCGAAGTAACCGGGGGCCGTAGCGCGGCCGCCGGCAATGACCCGCACACCAAAGTCGAAGGTGTAATCCTCTGAGCTGGCCTTCTCGCTGCCATTCTCGGCTACCGCGCCCTTCTCCTCTTTGATGGCCATGCGCAGGTCGCAATACTGCAAACCTGCGAGTCGCTTGGCATCTTCCGTTACCAGAGTCACCAGCCCAGGGCGCATGCGTTCCAGCAGCTCGGTTTCAACTTTCGAGGTTGTCATCGTCACCCTTTCATTCTCCCCAAAGTGCGGCTGTGCCGACTGCCATCTAGCCCGTTACCGCACCTTGGCTGGCAGACCCGACCAACCGGGCATACTTCGCAAGGGCGCCACTGGTGTAGCGGTCCGGCATGGGCTGCCATCGAGCACGGCGGTCGGCCATCTCCTCCTCAGTCAGCCGCACCTCCAACAGGCCGTTGGCGGGGTCAATGGTCACGATGTCGCCCTCTTGCAGCAGGCCGATAGGCCCCCCCACGGCTGCTTCGGGCGCCACATGGCCCACCATGGGGCCGTGCGTAGCACCTGAGAAACGCCCGTCTGTGAGCAAGGCCACCTCGTCGCCCAAGCCTTGGCCCACTATGGCTCCGGTCACAGCCAGCATCTCTCTCATACCGGGTCCACCCTTGGGTCCCTCGTAGCGGATGACAACGATGTCGCCTTCCTGTATTTCCTGACGCTGCACAGCGTTGAAGGCTTCCTCTTCTTGGTCGAAGACTCGAGCCCGTCCTTGGTAACGCCTCATTTGATGGCCAGCAACCTTGATGACCGCGCCCTCCGGGGCCAAGTTTCCGTGCAGGATAACCAGCCCACCGGTGGGTGAAAGCGGGTTGTCCACGGGATGGACTACGGCCTGTTCCATGTCGGCATCGACGCCCGCCAGGTTCTCGGCTACGGTGCGTCCCGACACGGTCATAGTGCCCCCATGCACCAGTCCCGCCCGCAACAGCCGCTTCATCACCAATGGGACGCCTCCGGCCCGATTCAGGTCGGCCATCACATAGCGTCCGCCCGGCTTCATGTCGGCGATGTAGGGAGTTTGGGCACTGATGCGGGTGAAATCGTCCAAGCTTATCTGCACCTGGGCCTCGTGAGCGATGGCCAGCAGATGCAACACGGCGTTGGTGGAGCCACCGATGGCACAGACCACAGCGATGGCGTTCTCGAAAGCCTCGCGGGTCAGGATATCGCGCACCCTAATGCCTCGTTCCAGCATGTCATAGGCAGCCGCCCCGGCTTGGCGGGTGGCTTCGGTCTTTAAGCCTTCCACGGCCGGGATAGAGCTATGCCCCGGCAACGACAACCCCAAAGCCTCAATAGCGGAGGCCATGGTGTTGGCAGTGAACATGCCGGCGCAGGAGCCCTCGCCAGGGCAAGCGAAGGCTTCCACATCTCGCAGGTCTTGTCGGCTGATCAGGCCCTTGGCATGGGCCCCCACTGCCTCGAACACGTCCTGAATGCTCAGGTCCCGTTCACCGTACTTGCCCGGCATGATGGTGCCACCATAGACAAATACGCCTGGCAAGTTGAGTCGAGCCAAGGCCATGGCACTGCCCGGCAGGTTCTTGTCACACCCGCCGATGGCCACCAAGGCATCGAACCGTTCGGCAAAGGCTACGAGCTCGATGGAGTCGGCGATCACCTCGCGGCTGACTAGAGAGGCATGCATGCCCTCAGTGCCCATGGAGATGCCGTCGCTGACGGTGATGGTGCCGAATTCAAAGGGGGTAGCCCCGGCGGAGCGGATGCCTTCCCGGGCAGCCTGGGCCAGCCTGCCGAGGTGGATGTTGCAGGGAGTAACGTCGCTGGCACTGTTGGCGATGCCGATGAACGGCCGGTTCAGGTCTTCGTCGCCCAGCCCCATCGCCCTCAGCATGGCACGGGCAGGGGCGCGCTCCGGCCCCTCTGTGATATCGCGGCTGCGGTGCTTCATGTTCAAGGCAGTGGCTTGCGTCATAAAACCCTCCGTTGATGGGCTTAAGCTCGGAGCGGAGACGCGCTAGAAGGGCAACTCCCGCCCCATCCCCTGCGCCCTCGCCTTGTGATAGACGTAGTGGGCCGTGGCCAAGTCCTCTATCGACAGGCCTTGAGACTCGAACAAGGTGACCGAGGCAGGCGCAGGCCGACCTGCTATCCTTCCTGCCAGCACATCTCGCAGCTCATGCACGTCGTCCCAGCGGAAACGGCCTCTCTCGGCGGCGAACACCAACTCGCCACACTCCATCTTAGCCTGCTCCAAGTCGTCCACCACGATGATGTCGGAGCGCTCGACGGCAGCGTCGTCCAGCTCGCGGCGCATCCAATGGTTGCTGCCAGCTGCGTTGATGTGCTGGCCAGGCACAAGCCACTCTCCCTTGAGCACTGGCTCACGGGAGTTGGTGATGGTGATGACTATGTCGACTTCCGACACACATTCCTCAGCGCTTTCGGCACCGACCACTTCCGTGCCCAGCTTCTCACTCATTTCTGCGGCAAAGGCTTCCCTGTTCTCAGCAGTGCGGCTGAACACCTTGGCGTGGCGGATATCGCGCACGGCGCAGACTGCTGCCAACTGCGCCTCGGCTTGGCCCCCGACGCCAATCATCCCGACCGTGGTAGCATCGGCCCGCGCCATGTGCCTCGTTCCCAGTCCGGAGGCTGCGCCAGTGCGTATGGTGCTCATCAGCCCCGAATCCATCAGGCACAGTATTTGGCCCGAGGTGCCGTCGTAGAGGATGTAGATATTCTGGCCCCCGCCCGCTAGGGTGGTGTAGGTGCGAAGCCCCAACACGCCCATGTCCGGAGCATACGAAGCCATGTAATGGTGAAAGCCGGTGGGAAGGCGGATGCGAGTCCGTGGGCGGTTGACACCATGGCCACTTCCCCATTGGGTGAAGACGGTCTCCAAAGCGTCGACGCACTCCTTCATAGGCAACAGTTGGGCGATGTCGTCGTTCGTTAGGTACAGGGCCATCCAGACCTCCGGTGGGTTCAACTATCCGCCGAAAGTATAAGCATCGACGATACAGGTGGCAAACGGGACTGCCTAGGAATACAATTTAGTGAAAAGGGGAGGCGGTGATGGCCAAGCCCAAGGTCTTCATCACCCGGCAAATCCACCAAGAGGCCTTGGACCTCATAAAGGCACAGGCTGACTTGGAGGTGTGGCCCGACGACGCGCCTCCCTCATCCAACACACTGCGAGACAAGGCATCCTGCGTGCAGGGTGTCCTCACCAACATCATGGACGGCGTGGACTCGGCCTTCTTCGAGGCGGCACCCGACTTGGCAGTAGTGAGCCAGTTGGCAGTGGGCACCGACAACATCGACCTCGCAGCTGCCACGGAGCGTGGCATCCCGGTGGGTCACACCCCAGGAGTACTGGCCAAGGCCACTGCGGACCTGACATTTGCCTTAATACTGGCCGCCGCCAGGCGGGTGGTGGAATCAGACCGCTGGGTGCGGGAGGGCAAATGGGACCTGGCATTCCACCCCATGCGTTGGCTGGGAGCCGAGGTAAGCGAAGCAACCTTAGGCATCGTCGGCTTAGGGCAGACGGGCATGGAGGTCGCACGCCGCGCCCGCGGCTTCGACATGCAGGTCCTGTACTGCTCTCGCACCGGTAAGCCCGACGCCGAGACAGAGTTCGGCATGACCCGGGTCGAATTAGCCGAACTGATGCAGCGCTCCGACTTCGTCACTCTGCACTGCCCGCTGACCCCAAACACCCACCACCTCATCGGTCGCGAGCAACTGGAGATGATGAAGCCTAGTGCGATTCTGGTGAACGCCGCCCGTGGCCCAGTGGTCGACAGCACCGCCCTCTACTACGCCCTAGTCGAAGGCCGCATAGCAGGAGCAGCCTTGGACGTGACCGAGCCCGAGCCCATCGCCCCCGACAACCCGCTCCTCACGCTGGACAACGTGGTAATCACACCCCACATCGGCAGTGCAGGGAACCGGGGTCGTCGTAGCATGGCCATGCTGGCAGCCCGCAACCTGCTCGCTGGCATCACTGGTAATAGGCTGGAGCGTTGCGCCAACCCCGAAGTGTACGAGGCGTCAATCTCGACGCGCCTTGAATAGCACATGGGCAGCGAAGGCGCGGCGGTGGGGAAGGGCAGTGGCCTCAAACTGAACCAGCCCAAGGTCGAGAGCGCGGTAGACAAGATGCCAAGCCTGTTGGGTGAGAGCATCTTGTCTGGAACCTGATCAATGTGCTAGCAGAGCAGAGTGTCAGTGCATGGAATAAAGCATATAGACCGTGCTCACGGCCCGTCGTAGGCCTGTCTGCCTTGGACGACCCCGGCCCGCCGAAGCGAGCCTCACGACAGCCCTACGGGTCGTGTGGGTTCACAGAAGTCTTTGGCGAAATACTCTTGCCGCCCTTCTTTTGGGACAAAGGCCTTGCCGGGTGCGGTCCAAACTTCGTCTTGTGTCGTCCGTTCGCGTACAGGTGTCCCAATTTACGGGTCCAATTGGGATGCACGCGTCGAAGTCAGCCGTTGAAAATCTGCAGATACTCCTCGTCGGTCAAGCACCAAGGTCCCACGATAATTGGATCAAATAGGAAATCGTGCCTTCGAACGTTCCGCCAAGGCGTCTTTGATAACCTTCTCGACCTTAGCGATAGTTCCTTGGTGGCTCGTACCTTCATATCGGCAATCCTCGAACCTTGGACGCGCGATTCACTACGGCATAGCCTAGCGGATACGGCGTTGGCTTCCCAGCCTACGACGGAGGACCTGCCCTGACGCGAAAAGGTCGAGTCCGATCAGCCCCAGCGGTAGAAGTGGTTGACCGGGCCGTGGCCTTGGCCCACAGGATAGGCGTGCTGGATGGCCTCGGTGATGAAGGTCTTGGCTTGGACCACTGAATCCCACGGCTCCAATCCCTTGGCGAGGCCCGCAGCGATGGCTGAGGCGAAGGTGCACCCGGTGCCATGAGTGTTCTTCGTGTCGATGCGTGGGGCGTGCAACTCGCGAAAACCATCGCCGTCGTAGAAGAGGTCGGTCGGATCGCCCGTCAGGTGTCCGCCTTTCACGACCACGATGCGGGGGCCCATGTGATGAATGGCCTTGGCCGCTTGCCTAGCATCGTCGCGGCTTTCGATGGAGGTCCCGGTGAGCACCTCGGCTTCTGGTATGTTGGGCGTCACCACCGTGGCCAAGGGCAGCAGAAGGCCGCACAAAGCGTCCACTGCGTCGGAGCGCAGCAACGAGTCGCCGCTCTTGGCCACCATCACCGGGTCGACCACCAACCTCTCCACACCTGCCGCCTTCAGCTCCTCGGCCACGGCGGCAATGATGTTGCTGCTGGAGAGCATGCCTGTCTTCACTGCATTGGCCCCCATGTCGGAGAGCACCGCCTGTATCTGGGCGGCGATGATTTCGACCGGGACCTCGTGGACGGCGGTCACCTGCATGGTGTTCTGGGCTGTGATGGCGGTGAGCACCGAAGTTCCGTAGACCCCCATTGCAGCGAAGGTCTTCAGGTCGGCCTGTATGCCTGCGCCAGCCCCGCTGTCGGAGCCGGCGATAGTCATGGCAATGGGTCTACGAGCTTCGGTCAGCTCGGCCATACTTCACCTCGGTAGGGCATCTCCCAGAACAGGTATTCGTACCTCATCGTTTGATAGAACACCTCCATCAAACGCTCACTATCGGCCCCACCGGCCGTGTCAATGCTGCCGCGCAGGAAGGCGACGATGTCCTGCATCGCCTGGCTGTCGTGGATGTCAATCCACGCTTGGTAGTGGGGGTTCTTGGGCTTCTTGCCAGCGGCGTTGAGGTCTTGGGCCCACTGAAGGTAGGGCCACTCGATTGCCAGCAAGGCCGTGACGATTTCCAGGTAGCTGCCACCGAATGCGATGGACTTCAGGTAAGCACCATAGGCCAGCGTCGTCGGCAGCGGCTCCAAAGCAGCTACATCTTCGATGGAGACGCCCAAATCGTGGAACACCCGCCGAAACAGGGCTTCCTCGCCTATCAGCCCGCCGTTCAGAAAGGCGCATATGCTTCGCGCCGAATCAAAGTCAGGACTCTTGGCCACTCCCAGACCCAGCAGTTTCACCCAGTCTTTCAGGAACAGGTAGTCCTGCTCGAAGTAGACACGGAACTTCTCTACAGGCAGGGTGCCATCTCCCAATTCCAGAGCAAAGGGATGTTCCACCACCTGCGCCCACAGGGGGCCGACACAAGCCCGCAGGTCGTCACTCAGGCCCATAACTCTACCCTTCTTATGTTCGCCGCGAATTGCTCACTACTCCCTCACTCAACGAACTCGTTGGTAAAGGCCTTGCTAGCGTCGAGGGGCTCTTCCACGATGCCGTTATCATGCATCCAGTCAGCAAAGCCGGTCCACTTCTCCGATGTCTGCCAGCCTACCGGAGTGTCGCCGCTCTTCCATAGCGGGGCCAGAAGTTCTGCACCAGGCCTGTCGATGGCCTCGTCGATTTCGCCGCCACTCAGGGCCACCAAGGCATCAACGGCGGCGTCGGGGTTCTCAGCCGCGTCCTCATAGCCCTTGATTACAGCTCTCACGAAGCGTTGCACCACGTCGGACCGCTCTGCCAAAGTCTCCTCGTTGGTGACCACGACGAGTTCGTAGTAGTCGGGTACTCCCCACTGCTCCATGCGGATTATCTCCACGGGGAAGCCCTCGTTCTCCATCTTGATGGACTCGTAGCTGAAGTAGCATCCAATGCACGCATCGACCTGCTCGCTGATGAGCGCCTCCGACAGATTGAATCCAACGTTGACTAGTTCCACTTCATCCAGACCGCCGGACACGCCGTCGAACTTCAGCATGGTTTCCAGCAGAGGCTCGTTAATGGGGATGCCAGGAAAGCCGACCGTCTTGCCCGCCAACTCGCTGGGGCGAGTTATCTCGGAAGCCTTGAGGGTCTGCACCGAGTTCAGGGGGTGCTGCACAAGGGAGGCCACCGACACCACAGGCACTCCTTCCGACCGCGCCAATAATAGGTCAGGCTGGTAGTTGATGCCAAAGTCGTCGGCGCCCGAAGCTACAATTTGCAAGATGGACGCCGGGTCCACTGGTGTGTATATCTCCACGTCTAAGTTCTCGTCGTCAAAGTAGCCATTCTCCATAGCGGCGTACAATCCAGCGTGATTGGCGTTGGGGAACCAGTCCAAAGCCAGACGCACTGAGACCCGCTCCGGCTCTCCGCCTCCACAGCCCACCACGGCTAACGTCAGGGCCATCAGTACTCCTAAAAGGGCCATCCAACTATTCCGAAGCATCCTCGTCTCCTCCAAATTCAGACTTCCATCGCAGGCGCACCCGCCTGTCATTCCAAGGCCGAGTCTCTCTTATGGCTGTGATACCACGGGAGCATTAACCTCTCCAGCAACCCCACCAGCACGAACATGCTCATTCCCAGCAGGCTGAACAGGAAGGTGACGGCGTAAACCCGGTCGAAGAGGAACTTCCCCTTGGAGAGCATTGCTAGATAACCCAAGCCTTCACTGGAACCTACCCACTCACCTATGACGGCCCCAATGACGCTGACCGTGGCCGCGAGCTTGATGCCGGAAAACATAAAGGGCAGAGCATTGGGTATCTGAACCTTCGTAAAGAGCTGCCAGCGATTGGCCCCCATGGTACGCATCAGGTTCAGCAGGTCGGGGTCGGCGGAACGGAGACCGTCGGCGGTATTTATGACCACCGGGAAGAAGGCGATAAGAGCGACCACTATGATCTTATGCTCAATCCCGTAGCCCACCCAGATGAGCAGCAGAGGCGCCATGATGATGATGGGAAAGGTCTCGGCGGCGATTATTATCGGATACACCACCCGGCCCAGTGTTCGCGACATGTTGATGACCGTCGCCAGAAACAGCCCTGCGGCCAAAGCGGCCAATAGACCCAGAAGCATCTCCTGCACGGTGATCCAAGCGTGGGACGCCAAAAGTCCCTTGCTGTGCCATAGCTCCTTAGCCACCTCTAGGGGAGCAGGCAGCTTCCAGTGGGGAATGTCGTAGAAGACCACAACTCCTTGCCACACAAGGACGAGTCCCGCAATGATGGCCAGAGAAACGACCCAACGCAGGGAAGCGCGCATCAGCCAGCGCGCCCGCGACACAGCTACTGCGGCGACGGCCGCCAAATCAGTGGTCTCACTCCATCGCCCGATGCCTAGCGCCATGAGGTAGCAACTCCTGCCGGTAGACTTTCCTCGCGCAGGCTTGACAGCAGATCGGCCTTGAGATGGTTGAACCAAGGCTCCGTGATATCGCGGTAGCTACGAGGCCGAGGCATGTCTACATCCACCGCCCGTTTCACGCGTCCAGGGCGCCCGCTGAGCACGTAGATAACGTCGGAGAGGAGTATCGCCTCTTCTACGTCGTGGGTGATAAGAACGATGGTCTTGCCCAAGTCGGCCCACATATCCATGAGCCACTCCTGCATCTGGGCCCGGGTCAGTGCGTCGAGAGCCCCGAAGGGCTCGTCCAGCAGGAGCACGTCGCGGTCGGCAAGAAAGGTGCGGAGAAAGGCGGCTCGCTGCCGCATTCCACCCGACAATGCGGCCGGGTAGTGCTTCGCGAAACCGTCAAGCCCGAAGGGCGCCAACAGGCTCTCGGCGCGCTGGCGGGCCTCCTTCCGGGGTACGCCACGGACCTCCAAGGCCAGAATGGCGTTTTCCAGCACGGTCCGCCAAGGCATCAGCAGGTCCTTCTGCTGCATATAGGCGACCATACCGAGACGCTGGGGGGCAGGCTTTCCATCCAACTCCACAACACCAGTTGTCGGGTTGTCCAGACCGGCGATAATGTTCAGCAGCGTCGTCTTACCACAGCCACTGGGCCCGATGATGGAGACGAACTGCCTATCATTGACTTGAAAGTCGACACCCTCCAGCACCGACAAGCTGCGTTGTCCAGAGGAAAAGCTCTTTCCGATGCCTCGAAGGGAAATGCGGGGAAACGATTGCATCTCAGCAATCCATCCCAACAAAAAAGCCGCCCACTCCACAAGTGGCGGCTGTCAAAAAAGCGAGCCTTGGCATGGCACATTCCCTCCGCTGGCATTACCCAGATCAGGTTCATAAGGGTCGCCCCAACACTGGGGGCCTCTCAGCCCGGCTCCACCGAGCTCCCCTATGGTCCTCACTGATAGTTTGTGATGGCGAGTATATCTGCGAAAACGCGAGGGTGTCAAATGCGCTCTAGGCTATAATGGAAAGCGCTAACTACGCTAGTAATGAGACCCATGAGGGAGACCAATGGCCGAGGAGAAAGGGCGAGATTTTGTGAAGTACACCTTCTTCAAGGTGGACCCTGCTTGGGGACGGCGAAGCCCCGCCGAGAAGGAGCGCGACAAAGAGGAGCTGACAACCATCGTGGAGGAACTCTCGTCGGCCATGCTGGTAAACAGTTACAGTCTGACGGCCACCCGTGGTGACGCCGACTTCATGCTGTGGAAGGTGAGCCCCTCGGTGGAGCTGATGGAAGGGCTGATGGGAGGAATACGGCGCACCACTATCGGTGGCTATCTGCACACGCCCTACTCCTACTTCGCCCTCACCCATCCGTCCCCTTACGTCAGCGAGCACTCTCACCCTGGTCAAGAACTGACGGGGGCCATCCAACCGCTGGGCCGGCCCTATCTCTTCATCTATCCCTTCACCAAGACTCACCAGTGGTACCAACTCTCAGCGGAGGAGCGGCAGCGCCTGATGAACGAGCACTTCACCATTGGGCACCGTTTCCCCACCGTGAAGATTCACACCACCTACTCCTTCGGGTTGGACGACCAAGAGTTCGTGCTGGGCTTCGAGGGCGACAACCCCTCCGATTTCCTGGAACTGGTCATGGCGCTTCGACACCAAGAGCAACGTCCCTACACCCAGCAGGACACGCCCATCTTCACCTGCGTCCGCAAACCTTTACGAGAGTGCCTGGACCTGTTGGGGTAGTTTGCCGTGCCCTGCTCGCAGCGACGTGCTATGCTCGCCCAACTCGGAGCGCGGATGCTGATCGGCATCTACAGAAGAACCCTTGCAGAAGAGCGAGCCCAACGCGAGGAGAGTTTGCGACCGTCTTCCTCGTGGAAGGTGGCAGACAGAGGAGAATGGCTAACGCCCTCGGGACGAACTCGAAGCGCCAGGCAGATTGAGCTCAACCACACGAGCGCCAATTACCGGCAGGACGCTAGATGACTCGGCCCTGCCACCCCTCTACAATCACATCCCAAGACCCCGTACAGCCATGGGAGCGCCAGCGCCGATTCGATCCTAGCAGTCAGAAACGCGGGCAGAAACGCAGGCGGGTCCGAGCGCGCCGGCTACCTGTGGAACAGGTTGAGGGCCGACCCAGCACTGAACCATTCCAGCTGTGACTCACCGTAGGAATGGTTCAGTGACAAAGTCTCGGACGTGCCGTCGGCATGCTGTACCATGCACTCCACTGGCTTGCCCGCCGCCATCTCGCTCAAGCGTACCAAGCTGATCCGGTCGTCCTCCCGTATGCGGTCATAGTGGGAAGCGTCCTGGAAGGTGAGGGCCAGCAGGCCCTGCTTTTTCAGGTTGCTCTCGTGGATTCGGGCAAAGCTTCGAGCGATTACGGCGGCCCCTCCCAGCAGTCGGGGGCATAGGGCGGCGTGTTCCCTGCTGCTACCCTCGCCGTAGTTGTGATCTCCTACCACTACCCACTTGAGGGCCCGCGACTGGTAGTCCCGGGCAATGGACGAGATGCTCTGCGACTGTTCGCCACTGACTATGTTAGCTCCCTTGCCCGCCTCGCTAGTGTAGGCGTTGGTTGCCCCCATGAACATATTGTCGCTGAAGCGGTTGAGGTGCCCCCTGAAACGCAGCCATGGACCGGCGGGTGAGATGTGGTCAGTGGTGGTCTTCCCTTGGGTCTTCATCAGCACCGGCATATCGTGTAAGTCGTTGCCGTCCCAAGCAGGCCAAGGCTCCATCAGCTGTATCCGCTCACTGTTGGGGTCGACGCTCAACTCAATTCCCGACCCGTCCTCAGGCGGGGCCTCGTAGGACGACGCACCCAAGGCGAAATCCCGCTCCGGCACTTCAGGAGCGGATTGCGGCGTCTCCAGCGTAAAGGCTTGGCCGTTTGAATCGGTCAAAGTGTCGGTCATAGGGTTGAAGGATAACCTGCCCGCGAGGGCCATGGCGGTCACGATTTCGGGGCTAGCGATGAAGTTCATGGTGGCTGGCTGCCCGTCGTTCCGCGCGGGGAAGTTGCGGTTGTATGAGGTGACGATGGTGTTCGGCTGGGCCGACTGCTCTTGGGAGCGACGCCACTGGCCGATGCAGGGACCGCAGGCGTTCGCCAGCACCGTGCCGTCGATGTCTTGCAGGGACTGCATCTGCCCATCTCGCTCGATAGTTGCCCTCACCTGCTCGGAGCCAGGGGTAACGAGGAATGGAACAGCGGACTTGATGCCGTGTTGTTTCGCCTGCTCAGCAACGTCGGCGGCACGGCTCATGTCTTCGTAAGAGGAGTTGGTACAGGAGCCGATGAGGGCCGTAGATATAGAGTCGACGAAGTCGCCATTCTCCTGCACCTCTTGGGCCATACGAGAGATGGGGCGAGCGCGGTCTGGAGAGTGAGGGCCTACTAGGTGGGGCTCCAGCTTCGACAGGTCGATCTCCACGACGCGGTCGTAGTAGCGGGCTGGGTCGGCCTCGCACTCGGCATCGGCCCGGAGTATGTGTACGTATCGCTCTGCCAACGCGACCAGATCGCCACGATGCGTGGCCCGCAGGTAGCGAGCCATGCGCTCGTCGTAAGGGAAGACGGAGGTAGTCGCACCGAGTTCGGCTCCCATGTTGGTGATAGTCGCCTTGCCCGTAGCGCTAATGGATCTGGTGCCCGGCCCGAAATACTCAATGATGGCATTAGTGCCACCAGAGACGGTGAGTTCGCCCGCCAAGTAGAGGATGACATCCTTGGGTGCGGTCCAACCGCTCATTTCACCGGTCAGGTGCACACCGATGAAGCGCGGGTACAACACCTCCCAAGGCAGGCCCGCCATGACCTCAACGGCATCGGCCCCGCCGACGCCAACGGAGATGGAGCCTAGGCCACCTCCGTTGGGCGTATGGGAATCTGTCCCGATCATCAGTTGGCCGGGGAAGACGTACTGCTCCAAGGCCACTTGATGAATTATGCCAGCGCCCGGACCCCAGAAGCCGACTCCATACTTGGCAGCTGCGGAGCGCAGGAAGTTGTACACCTCCTGGTTCTCGCCTAACGACTCACGCAGGTCGGCGGCCCCTTCCACCCTAGCCTGTATCAAGTGGTCACAATGCACCGTTGTGGGAACGGCCGTGGAAGAACGCCTCGTCTGCATGAACTGCAGCATAGCCGTTTGCCCCAGTACGTCTTGCAGAATCACCCTGTCGGGGCGCAGCTGCACGTAAGTCTGGCCCCGAACAAGGTCGGTCGTGTTGGGGTCGTCGAGGTGGGACAGCAGGATCTTGTCCGCCAAGCCAATGGGCCTATCGAGGTTGGCCCGGACCGCGTTCAGGTTGCGGTCCATCTTCGCATATGCGTTTGATACGAAATCGGGGGTGGATTCAATGACGGCCATGCTCAACTCTCCCTACGCAGCATCGCTGCTTGTATTGTCCAGCACAACATAGCAAAACCTTCGAGGGCGGAAAGCCCTCAAAGGTTCCTGCTGGTGCTTCCCCTTTTTCACCCCCGCTGGTGCGGAGGGCTAGAAGACTAGAGGTGAGTCTTCAGGCTCGAGAGGTCTTTGTTCTTGAAGTAGTCGTAGTTGAGAGGGGTGAAGCTGGCCCATTCGCCGGGAACGGCGTCCTCGGCAAAGATGGCGGTCACCGGGCACACGGGCTCGCAGGCAGCGCAGTCGATGCACTCGTCCGGGTTGATGTAAAACATGGTGTCGTCGTCGGTGGTGTAGATGCAGTCTACGGGACATACGTCAGTGCAGGCCCCGTCCTTTACCCCAACACAGGGCTCCGCGATGATGTACGTCATGTTTCCCCCTTTCCAGATAGCCACGGTGGTTACTGTTGCAACAGAAGATTATAGGCGCATTGCATCCCGCTTGCAACGTGTGGAGTCTTCCTGTAACTGTTCCGGATTGCGGTGTTGAAGAGGGTGAAAGCCGTTTAATCGCACTTTGTCGCATTTGTGGTGGTCCAGTGCCAATCTTTTGCATCTCTCGTATCATTTCAATGCTATATTAGTTGTAAACTATGTGCATGTTATTGCACCGGGATTTGGACCGGCCCAGCTACGAGTCAGCTTTGCCTTAGTCAAGGGGTTGACACACGATACACGATGTTTTGTGTTTTCGTAGCTGAATGCCTGCAACACTGCCGCGTCGTCGTATCTAGTCCGTATCTGAAACACTGTCGTACCCTCTGGCGTGGGTCCCTCCGGATTTGGGCCCCGGTGAGGAGTGCGACGAGATGGGGCCGAGGGGACGCTAGAGGATAGACGGGAAGGGTGGCGAGGGTCAACGGGGGGATGTCATAGGGGTTGCTTGCACAAGCAGTCGCGCCGGTCGGAGACCCCTCCGTCATGCTGGCTCTCACCGGTATAACGGAGATGTTCACACCTTCCTAAGCCCTACGCAAGTACGAGAGGAGCCCGCCGGTTGAAGCCCTAGGTGCCCTTTGCTAGAATGCGGCCAGATTTTCGTCCCAGCAATCTTGAAGGAGGCGAGCATGCCCAATTTCTGGGAATCAACAACCGTCAATGGGGAGGACATGGGCCTTTACGTCAGCGTCCCCGAGGGCGACGGGCCCTTTCCCGCGGTTATCGTGATTCAGCACCAAGGCGGGGTGGACGACTTCATCCAAGAGATGACCCGGCGCATGCCCGAGGCGGGGTATGTGGGTGTGGCCCCTGTGCTGTACCACCGCGACCCTCCCGACTGCACCGACGACGCACCCACACGCCGTGGACGGCTGTTGGATGCCAACCTCATCGCCGACGTGCAGGCTACCATGGACTTCCTACGCGCCCACCCCGGCATCGACAGCGACCACGTCGGCATTGTGGGCTACTGCATGGGAGGCCGAGTGGTTTACCTTATGACATCGGCGATACCCGGTATGAAAGCGGGAGTAAACTACTACGGGGGCAACACCATGCTCTCTTGGGGCGAAGGGCCGACCCCCTTCGACCGCACAGCCGATATTCAATGCCCCATGCTGGGCCACTTCGGCGAGATCGACGCCAACCCCTCCGTGGCGGACGTGGCCAAGATCGACGCTGAGATGGCGCGTCTCGGCAAGGAGCACGAGTTCTACAGCTACCCCAACGCTGACCACGGGTTCATGAACGAGCGGGGACCGCGGTACAACGCCGACGCCGACAGAAACTCTTGGCCTCGCACCTTGGAATTCTTTGCCCGCACCCTGCAGTTGGCCCCAGTGGCGGCCGACAACTAGCCGACAGCTAATGGACTATCCCCTTCCCCGTCGACGGGGAAGATCAGGATGGGCGTGATATCAGTGATCACGACCCCCCTGAGAGCGAAATGTAAATCTGAGGAGAGAACTGAATGGCTGAGAAGTGGGAAGACCTACAAGTGAACGGCGTGACGATGCGCGCCTTCGTATGCACCCCCGACGGTGCGGGACCTCATCCGGCGATGGTAGTTATCCAGCACGCCGGCGGCGTCGACAACTTCATACAGGACATGACGCGGCGTTCGGCTGAGGCCGGCTATACTTCCATTGCCCCCGACCTCTACCACCGCGAGGACCCCAATTCCACCGACGACGGCATGACCAAGCTCGGCCGCCTGCAGGACACCAACATCGTGGCCGACGTCAACGCTGCTCTCGCCTATATCCGCGCCAACGGTGTGGCCAATGGCAGCATCGGCATCATCGGCTTCTGCATGGGTGGGCGGGTAGCCTTCCAGATGGCCGGCCAGAACCCTGACGACTTCAAGGCTTCGGTGCCCTTCTACGGTGGCAACACCATGAATCGTTGGGGCAACGATGCCGGCCCGACCCCCTTCGACCTGCTGAAGAACATCAAATGCCCGGTGCTGGGCTTCTTTGGCGAGGACGACGCCAACCCGTCGCCCGAGGACATGCTGAAGATCGCGGTCGAGCTAACGGCCAATAGCATACCGCACGAGTTCCACATGTACTCCCAGACGGGCCATGCATACATGGACCATACGAACCCCAACCGGTACGCGGAGAACTCGGCGCTGGCCTCTTGGCCCATCACCCTCGACTTCCTTCAGAAGACGCTGGGAAGGGTAGCGGCCGGGACCAGATAGTTCGACTCACAAGGCTGAATCAAAGTCACATAGCGGGCCCCTTGGACACGCTCCAGGGGCCCGCTATAAGTGTAAGAAAGACGCAACCTGCTGAAGGAGGACTCCCTCATGCCCAAGTCTACAATTACCAGCCCGCGACTTGCTCCCAGCAGAGGAATATTCGGCCATGGCACCCGCGCAGGCAACATGGTGTTTGTATCCGGCCAAGTGGCCTTCAACGCCCAACAAGAGATTGTCGGCGTAGGCGACATCAAGGCTCAGACCAAGCAGGTGATGGAGAACATCAAGGCCGTGTTGGACGAGGAGGGCGCGACCTTCGACGATGTGGTTAAGGTCACCGTGTTCATCACTGACATGGGCCACTTCCCCCAGATACACGAGGTGCGGCGCGAGTACTTCAACTCGGACAGCTACCCTGCCAGTACGATGGTGGAAGTCCGAGCCTTGGCACATCCGGACCTGCTCATCGAGATGGAAGCCGTCGCCGTCCTCTAGGTTGCGCTCCCGCCTCATCGCCTTCCTCTCTTATAATGGAGTGCAGGGGATGAAAGACCATGGACGACATTAATACTACCAAGGGCGACAAACGGGCAGCCAAGAGGCGCAAGTCCCGCTACGGCATGGCGGTGAGCGGCAAGAGCGCCAAGCTCCACCATGCGATGGCCTTGCGACGCGGCCTCAGCAAGCGTGTCAAGAAAGCCCTCCAACGAGTCAAGGCAAGTAAGGCTGAAGGAGCAATTCGTTGAATCCTGGTGGCTGGCGAGACAATGGACGATAGACCCCGCTGCCACTGGTGCACAGGTGATCCACAGATGACCGCGTACCACGACGAGGAGTGGGGCACCCCCACTGAGGAAGACGACGAATACCTTGAGCGAATGCTTCTAGAGGTGTTCCAAGCTGGCCTCAGTTGGCGCACGATACTGCACAAAAGGCCAGCCTTCCGCCAAGCATTCCACGGGTTTTCGGTGGACACCGTTGCATCCTTTGGGCCCGACGACGTCGCGCGACTACTAGGTGACGCCTCCATCGTTAGGCACCGCGGCAAGATCAACGCATCCATCGAAAACGCGCGACGTTTCCAGCAGATACGCGCCGACCATGGCTCCTTCCACAACTACCTAGCGGGGCTGGACGACGACCCCCAAGCCCTGCGACGCGAACTGAGAAAGAGATTCCTTTTCATGGGCCCCAAGATCGCCGGCAGCTTTCTGGAGAGTGTCGGGCGAATTCCTGCCCCTCACCAGCCAGATTGCTGGAAGGGCGCTTCGGCCTAGGCACCCGAGGAACAGCCAACAACGAGCAGTTAGAGCTAGGCAGCTAGAGCTAGGAGGAATACCGGAATGGTAGATACGGCCGACGTGGTGGTGGTAGGCGCAGGCATCATAGGGTGCGCCACTGCCTACTATCTAGCTCGCGAAGGAGCCAAGGTGCGCATGCTGGACATGGATGCCATAGGAAGTGGCGCATCCGCCCATGCCACCGGCTTCCTCAGCCTTCTAGGCACCGAATTCCCCTCCGGCGCCCCTTGGCACTTCGGCTTGGAAGGCTACCGGATGTTCGTCGACACGGTCCCCCAATTACAGGAGGAGACGGGCATGGACCTGCTTTGGCAGGAACGTCCGGCTCTGCGCCTGGCCTTGGACGAGGAAGAAATCGCCATGATCAAGGAGGGGATGGCTTGGCAGGGCAAGGACACCCCCATTGAGTGGATCGGTCCCGAGGATGTTCGACAGATCGAGCCTCGCTTGACACCCAACGTATTGGGCGCAGCCTATCAGCCTGCGTCGGCCCAGCTCGACAGCTATCGGCTGACCTTGGCATTAGGACGGGCCGCAGAACTTCACGGCACGGAGTTGATGCAGCGTCAGGTGAGGGGGCTGGTCAGCGAGGGCAGCCGAGTCACCGGGGTCAAGCTGGAGCGGGACGAGGTACATTGCGACACCGTCATTCTGGCCATGGGCGCATGGAGCGCTGAGTCGTCGAGCTGGCTGGACTTCTCTGTTCCTGTGACTCACCTCAAGGGCGAGCGGCTGATGCTGCGCTACGAAGGGGAACCCTTGCCGGTGCTCATCAGCTCTCCCAAGCGGGGCCACATGATTAGCCGCATGGACGGTTATCTGAGCGTGGGTAGCACCGGAGGCCGTGACTACGATCAGAAGGACCTCTTCTTAGGGATGGAGTTTGATCGCCAGCCCACGGAGACAGCCCGGATGGACATCATGCAGCGGGCCATCGACGTATTCCCGTCCTTGGAAGAGGCCGAACTGGTGGAGCAGTTGGCTGGCTCGCGCCCCCTCAGCCCTGACAGATTGCCCATAATCGGGCCGGTGCCGGGCATGGAAGGGGTCGTGCTAGCCACGGGCCACACCACCAAGGGCATTCACCTAGCCTTGGTGACCGGCAAGGCCTTGGCAGACCGCGTCCTACGCGGGTCCACTGACCTGCCGGTAGATATGAACACCTTCCTACCTGACCGCTTCACCAATGCTCCTACTCCCGACTTCCAGAGTAGCGGCCAGAACGTGGAGGAGTAGCGGGCTGCAAACCCTGACCCTATACCCCCGTTTGCTTAAGCCTTATAGCTTGAGCGCCGCTAACCCGACGCGGGCGATGTCCTCGTCCTCTTTCCCAGTAGGCAGGCCACCGACGCCGATGCCTCCCAGCAGAGCGCCCGTCTCAGGGTCATTCACTACCAGCCCGCCCTGAATTGCGATAAGCTGGGGGTCGCCGAAGTCGGAGATGGCGCGGCCTTGGGCCTTCAGTTGCTCGATGAGCACACCTGTATCGGCGCGGCGCATGGCCGCGGTGTAGGCCTTGCGTACTGCAAAGGTGGGACGGTGGCAGCCGTCCATACGGGCATAGGCCAGCAGGTTGCCGTTGTCGTCCACGATGGCCATGTCCACCTTGCGACGGTTGGTGTCCCTGTTATAATCCGCCACCATCGCATTGATGGCATCCTGGCACTGGTCCAAGCTGAGCATTGATTTGCTGTACATCTTGGCCTCCTACTTCTAGCCCTTTACGCACCGGGTTCTCGCCCTTACGTACCGGGTTTAGTGTTCGCTCTTATTTCTCAATAGGTGTGTCGTCGCGATTGCCCCACTCGCGGAACGAGCCGTCATAATTCCGCACGTTCTCGTATCCTAGGAGCTTCAATACCAAAGTGCCGTTCGACGAACGGATGCCGCCCTGTCAAAGGGGTACTATGGTCTTGTCGCCCGTGATGCCCTTCTCCTCCAACATCCGGCGCAGCTCGTCGGGGGACTTCAACTCGTGGGTCTCGGAATCGTGCAGCCCCAGCCACTCCATGTGCACTGCTCCGGGTATGTGGCCACTGCGTTTGTTGCCCCGGGTCTCTTCGCCGGTGTACTCGCCTGTGCTGCGGACGTCCCACGCCACCACGCCCGGCTTGCTGTGCTCCTCAATGAGCTGGTCGCCATTGATGTGGATGGACGGGTCAGGCGTGGCCGTGAACTTCACGCCAGCCTTGGGTTGCGGGCGCTCGAAACTGATGGGGCGCCCTTCGTTCACCCACTTGCGCCAGCCGCCGTCCAGCACCTTGACGTTGGTATGGCCGTAGTAGGTGAGGCACCACCATAGACGCGCACCGGTCAGCCCGCCGACGCTGTCGTATGCGACCACGAGGCTGTCATCGCCGATGCCCAAGCCCTCCGCCATCTGGGCGAACTTGTCAGGCGGGAGGATAAAGGTGCGGTCAGTGTCGGGGTCCTTCTCGAAGTTATCGGGCACGAGCACCGCTCCCGGAATGTGTCCCCGCGAGTAGCCCGCAGCCACATCGGTGTCCACCACCACTAGGTTTGGGTCGTTCAGGTGCTCTGCCAGCCAAGCAGTGTCAGCCAGCAGTTCGGGATGCACAAAACCCTGTTGAGCCATACGAGCGCCTCCCTTACGGAAGTTGGGGCGGCGCTATTGTATAGCTAGGCCCAAGGGGGGTCAACGAAAGCTCCATCCAGCCAGCTGCGCCTCCGCCATGTATTTGACTGGAAATCCAGGGCCTTGGCTTGTAGTCATCTAGGGCCAGCCACCGTTGTGCTAAGATATGCCCCGGTCTCGTACCCGCCCCGGCTTCACTCGGCTTCCCCAAAGGAGTTTCGATGGCAGACTGGTTTGATTCCCGCCGCTCTCAAGTGCTGGCCAAGAACGGCATGGTAGCCACCAGCCAGCCGGTGGCAGCGTCCACGGGCTTGCGCATCTTGATGGAGGGCGGCAACGCCGTGGATGCCTGCATTGGTATGGCAGCGGTGTTGGCCGTGGTGGAGCCGGTCTCCACTGGCCTGTGCGGCGACCTGTTTGCCCTCGTGTGGATGGACAGTGAGAGGCAGGTGCGTGCGCTGAACGGCAGTGGCCGTGCCCCAGCGGCGGCCAACATCGACGAGCTGCGGCAGCAGGGAGTCAACCGCATACCGGTGCACAGCCCTTACGCCGTATCCGTGCCGGGCACCGTCGACGGCTGGCAGAAGCTGGTCGACGGCTACTGCACCATGACCCTGTCGGAACTCCTTCAGCCAGCAATCAGGTACGCTGAGGAGGGATTCGCCGTCACAGCCGTCATATCCAAGCTGTGGGAAGCCGCCATTCCCATCTTGATGCAATACCCTTCTGGCGAGGAGTTGTTGCTGGACGGACGCGCTCCCCGGGAGGGCGACATGATGCGCCTGCCGGGTATGGCCAAGGTGTTGCGGGACGTGGCTGATGGAGGCCCCGATGCCTTCTATCGCAGCCCCTTAGCAAAGCACATCGCCGAGTTCGTGCAGGAGTGCGGTGGCTGGCTGGCGGCCGACGACCTAGCCTCTCACACCTCCACTTGGGACGAGGCTATCAGTACCGACTATCGAGGCGTCACCTGCTGGCAGTGCCCGCCCAACGGGTCGGGCATGGCCGTTCTGATGGCACTGAACATCGCCGAGAACTTCGACATCGCAGATATGGGCTTGCAGACCCCCGACACCTACCATCACCTGATCGAGTCGATGCGGCTCTCATATGCTGACACCCTGCGGTACGTGGCCGACCCGCAGAAGGTCCGCATTCCACTGGAACAGCTCCTGTCGAAGGACTACTCCAAGCAACGGGCATCCCTCATAAGCAGCGAGAAGGCCATGTCGGAAGTCTCGTCAGGCGACTTCAACCTAGGCAGCGATACGGTCTACATCACGGCGGTTGACGGGCAGGGGAACGCCTGCTCCTTCATCAACAGCGTGTACGAGGGGTTCGGCACGGGCATGGTGGTGCCGGGCACTGCTATGTGCCTGCACAACCGAGGCTCCCTTTTCTCTCTCGACCCCGACCACTTGAACGCGCTGGAACCGGGCAAGCGCCCCTACCACACCATCATCCCCGGAATGGCGACTCGCGGAGGCGAGCTGTGGCTGAGCTACGGTGTGATGGGTGCCTTCCAGCAGCCTCAGGGACAACTTCAGGTGCTGTGCAACCTCATCGACTTCGGCCTCGACCCCCAAGCTGCCCTCAACGCGTTGCGCTTTAGCATCCAACTGGGGCGTGGCGTGATGACCGAAGAGGGTCTGCCGCTGGCCACCCTCCAAGACCTTGGACGTCGCGGACACAACCTAGCTACTTTGGGTGGCTACCAGCGGGTGATATTCGGAGGTGGCCAAGTGATTGCCCGTGATCCCGACACCGGTCTGCTGCACGGTGGGTCGGAGCCGCGGAAGGACGGGGCGGCCCTAGGCTGGTAGGCTGGTTTTGCCTACCACTCCCTCACCACAGGCATTACTTCCTTGCCGAACATGTTGATGTTGCGCATGGCGGCCTCGTGGCCCATACGCGACTCCTGCCCGTAGAAGATCAGGTGGCCCATGCCCAGCGTGTCCTTCAGGTGTCGCAGCTTCTCGATGACTTGGTCTGGTGTGCCTGCCACGATATGGTAGTTGTCTTGCAGCTCTTGGTAACTCTGTTGAGAAAGGGGCTTGTTTCGTCGCTGCTGCATCTTTACGCCAGACTCGGTGAGGTAGCCGGGTGGCACGAGCAGGTGTCGTGGCGCACGGCCGGTAGGACCCATGCGCCAGATGAAGTGCTTCGCCTCCCGTTGCGCCTCCTCCTCAGTCTCCCCCACGTAGCAGCAAATCAGGTAGCCGAAGTTATCGGGGGTGGTCTCGTAGCTCTCCTCCGAGGCAACTTCCCGATAGTAGTCGAATAGGTCGGCTGTGACGTCCACCGGCGCGAGGAAAGCGACGTAGGTATACCGGCGTCGCGCTGCGAACTCAGCGGTTTCCGGGCTGCTAGAGCCTGGCACCCACACCGGCGGGTGGGGTTTCTGCACCGGCACCATCCACGGGTTCACCACGCGGTACTGGTAGTGCTTCCCTTCCCAACGGAACGGGCCCGGCTCGGTCCACGCCTTCACAATCAGATCGTGGCACTCTTGAAACCGCTCCCGGTTGTCGGTGGGACGGATGTTACCAGCCCACGTCTCAGCCCAGACACCGCGCACAAAGCCAGATATGATGCGGCCACCGGAGATGACGTCCAGCATGGCGATCTCTTCCGCCACCCTCACCGGGTTCTCGTGCATGGGTATCAGATTACCCATTAGCAGAATCTTCAGGTTCTTGGTCTGCTGGGCTAGGATGCCCGCCGTTATGTTCACCGAGACGTTCATGCTCGAGGGCGTCGTGTGGTGTTCGTTGACCATCACGCCGTCAAACCCCATCTCTTCGCAGTGCACCGCCTCCTCAATGTACCGCTGGAAGAGGACGTGCGCCGAGTCTGGGTCGAAGTAGCTGTTGGGGAAGACCACGCGCAGCGAGTCGTACTTCAGGGACTCCTCGTCGTCGTACTCGTGGTATGGGAATTCGCTGAAATAGTAGACCTTCATGCAGTTTTATTCCTCGCCTATTCCTCTAGGGTGGTTATGTCGCCTGGGTCCAACCCCAACTCGCGCGCCTTGAGCAGGCGTCGCATAATCTTGCCTGACCGAGTCTTGGGCAGCGCCGCCGCAAAGTCTATCTCTGCAGGCACAGCGATGGGGCCCAACTCGTGGCGCACATGGTCGCGCAGGGTACCGACCATCTCGTCGGACGGGGAGTAACCGACTCGCAGACTCACGAACGCTTTGATGGACTCGCCCCGTATCTCGTCGGGCTTGCCGATGACGGCGGCTTCTGCCACTGCCGCATGAGAGACCAACGCGCTTTCCACCTCGGCGGTGCCGATGCGATGGCCAGCCACGTTCAGCACATCATCGGCGCGGCCCACCACCATGAAGTAGCCGTCCTCATCCTTGAGAGCGACATCCCCGGTGAAGTAGTACCCTGGCAGCCGCTCCCAATCGAGGGCGTAGCGCTCAGGGTCGCCGTACACTGTGCGGAACATGTGGGGGAAGGGCCTTTGCAGCACCAGCAGACCGCCTTTGTTGGGCTCGGTCACCGGCTGGCCCTCTTGGTCAACCACGTCGGCAATCACACCCGGCAATTGAAGGCCGACCTTGCCTGGCTTGCTAGACATTATGGCCATAGTGCCGAGACAGGGGCCGCCCGTCTCCGTCTGCCACCAGTTGTCCACCATGTAGCCCCATTGGCCCGAGCCGCAGAGGTATCGGTAGGCCCAGCGCTGGGCCTCCGGGTTGAGAGGCTCGCCAGCGCAGGTGAGAAAGCGCAGGCTGGTGAGGTCGTACTTCAGGGGGTATTCCTCGCCGTAGCGCATCAGCATGCGGACTGCCGTGGGCGCAGTGAATATGACGTTGACGCCGTACTTCTCAATAGTCTCGTAGGCGATGCCAGGGTGAGGGTAGTCGATGGCCCCTTCGCGGAAGACGGTGGTTGCACCAGCTATGAGCGGCCCGTAGACGATGTAGCTGTGGCCCACCACCCAGCCGATGTCGGAGGTACACCAGAACACGTCTTCGTCCTTGATGTCCCAGAAGGTCTTGAGGTGGTAGTAGGTACCCACCATGTATCCACCATGGACGTGGACAACACCCTTGGGGCGGCCGGTAGTGCCACTGGTGTACAGAATGTAGAGGGGGTCTTCAGAGTCCATAACCTCAGGGTCGCAGTGGGGACTGCTCCGGGCCATCAAGTCTTCGAAGTCGACTTCTTTCGGTCCCAACTCCTGCTTTTCACGGCGCTGCCAGTAGATGACGTGCTGCACGAGGTCCAAGTCTTTGACAGCCTCGTCGGTGATGCCCTTGAGGTCGACCAGATTGCCACGGCGGTAGCCGACGTCGGCGGTGATGACCACCTTGGCTTGGGCATCGGTGATGCGGTCACGAAGTGCGCCCACGCTGAATCCGGCGTACACGACGCTGTGCACGGCTCCCACGCGGGCACAGGCCAGCATTGCGATCACGCCTTCAGGGGCGAGGGGCATGTATATGATCACCCTGTCGCCTTTGCCCACGCCTAGTGAGCGCAGGCCGTTGGCAAACCGGTTCACCAGTTGAGAGAGGCGGCCGTAGGTGAAGACGCGTTCCTCGCCCTCCTCACCAAGCCAGATGAAGGCGGCTTTGTTCTTGCGCCAAGTTTTGACATGGCGGTCGAGACAGTTGTGGGTGATGTTGCAGGTGGCCCCCTCGAACCACTTGAAGGTTGGGTAGTCCCAGCTGAAGACCTTGTCCCACGGCTTGAACCACTCCAACTCAGACGCCACACCAGACCAGAAGCCTTCGGGGTCTTCGATGGAGCGTTGGTACTCGCCCGCGTAGTCTTGGAGGAAGGCATTCTCCGACACATGAGCGGGAGGGGCGATAACCTCGGCCTCCTGTGACAGGTAGTCGAGGTTCTGCTGCTGTGTCATGGGGCGTTCCTCCGTCGGATAGGGGCCAGATTACGCTTGTCGAGATTTATCCTTGTCGAGTTGGACGCAGCATTATAGCACGCACCCAGCCGCCTCAGACCACCTGCACACGTAGGGGCAACTCCGTGGAGCTGCCCCTACGCCTCACTTTATACCGTTGCCCAGCTAAACCGTTGCCCCTTGGGGAGGACCCATGGTAGCGAGGAAGGACTCGGAATACTGGAGCAGCTCCTCATCCGACGAGTCCACATCGATATGTGCGCCCAAGGGCTGCCGGATGTAGTAGGGGGTAGTGAAGTACAGCTCGACGCGGTTTTCCTCGGGGTCGAAGAAGTAGACGCTGCAGGAGATTCCGTGGGTCACAGTGCGCTCGATCCGCACCTCGGGCTCTTCCTCCAGCCGATGGGTGAAGTCGCGCAGGTCGTCTAGGGAGTCGATCTTGAAGGACAACTGCTGCACAAACTGGGTAGCGCCCATCCCCTCACGGACTCTAGCCAAGGCCAACTCATGGTGCTCCCACTCAGGATTCGAGCTGAGGAACACGATTCCGAGGTCGTGGTCCTCGTCGGTGATGGTAAGGCCCACCACCCGCGAGTAGAAGTCGCGCATCTTCATCAGGTCGTCGCAGTAGATTCCTACATGTCCTAGTCGAGTTACGCCCATGGGTTCCTCCTAGTATGTTTTGCGATTGCCGGATCAGTCCAGGGATGATTGGAGCAAAGTCTAGCCCTGCACGACCAAGGTAACCAGAAGTCCGAGGAGGACAGCGATGACGCCACCTCCGAAGGCCAAGACCGCCAGCATGAGGCGGTCAATTCGGTTATTGAGTTGGTCGAAGCGTGCATCCATGCGGTCGAAGCGTGCATCCACGTCGTCAAAGCGCCGGGAATGTTCGTTCAGCCGCCCTTCAATTTGTCCCAAGACGCGGGAGATGTTCTGTGTCTCAGAGGCCATTGGCCATTTCCTTTGAGTAGCTTCAGTGTACGGAGTACTAGATACTAAGGAGTTTTTCGAGATTTTTCCAGAGAATGAGTTCTTTCTCCTGGGTGGAGAGGCTTTCCATGGCCATGACCCACGATACCGGCCAGTCCATGTCCATGTTGAAGGGCCAGTCGGTACCAAAGGTAACCCGCTCGGCACCCACTGTGTCGAGGATGAAGCGCAGCGACTGCTCGCTGTGTATCAAGCAGTCGTAGTAGAAGCGCTTGGCGTAGGTGCTGGGGGGCTTGGTGATGTTGGCCCGGGCATAGGGGTTGGTCTGCCAGCCACGGTCCATGCGCCCCAAGCCGAAGCAGGTGTAGCCACCGCCGTGCATCAGCAGCACGTTCAGGTTGGGGAAGCGGTCCATGATGCCGCCGAACACCAGCAGGGCGAAAGTGACGGCGCGGTCGGCTAGGTTGCCGATGCTGTTGTGCAGGTGGTACTTGCTGTCGGAGCGGGTGCTGACCATGGTCTCGTTTTCTTGGTGGAAGCAGACCAGTGCGCCAGAGCGCTCGGCGGCTGCCCAGAAGGGCAGAAACTCCGGCTCATCCAAGGTGCGACCGTTGACGTGGTCGTTGATCATACAGCCCTTGAAGCCGGCGGCCATGCAGCGTTCAAGTTCGGCCACGGCCATGCCTACGTCCTGCATGGGGAGGGTGGCAAGGCCAGCGAACCGGGAGGGGTGCGCTTTGACCAACTCAGCAATGTCGTCGTTGCAGTCCCGAGACGTTGCCTGTCCCGCGGCTGCCTCTAGGTGGTAGTTGTACAAGCCGACCCAAGTGGAGAGGACGTGTACGTCCACCCCCTTGGAATCCATGTCCATCAGACGCTCCTCGGTGGTCCACATCATCATGGGGTGCAGCCAGCCACGGCTCTGGCCGCGAGTGAGGAAATGACGGCCTTGACCGCCCTTCTGCACGGTGAAACCGTGCCAGTCACCCCCATCGCGGATGTTGACCACGGCGCGGGGCGCGTTGTGGGCATGGATGTCGATACTACGCATTGATACGCTCCAATCCGTTACAGGCAGGACCTGACGGGTGCGGTTGGGCTGGGTTTTTGGAGGCATTGTACACCCGCGGACGATGGGACTGGGAAGTTAAGCAATGGTCTGCGTTCGCGGGAACGTGTTCCCACTTTCGAAGCTGGGGTGTGGGAACAGGCGGGAGCGGGCGTTCCCATTTTCGTAGCTGTCGGTGGGAACATGTTCCCGTGTTTGTAGTATTCCCGTAGTAATTCCATGTAAATGCCATCCCACTTTCGTTCCCTTGTTTTGATATACTTGTACCAATCTCGCTGCATACCGTTGCACCGGGGTTGGTAGTTGCGCAGATAGGGACCAGCTTTGAGGCAGCCAAGGGCGATTGGGGAATTCTGATTTGTTGCCGCACGACGTAGCTAAAACGCGCGGCGCGTGCCGCAGGGGCAAATCTGAGCAGCTTGCCACGCATTGCCGCATCCTTGCGCATCATGGCGTCCATCCGCATCCACCTTAGCCTCATGGTGTTTTTCGAGAACAGGTGCAGGGCCAAAAAGAAAGGCAGGGGCCGACCTGTGGGGTCAGTCCCCTGCGCACTCTAGGCTGATAGTAGAACAAATATTCGTGGCCCGTCAAGGGGGAAGTGTCGCGGGGGTCAAGGTGGGGAGTTGTCGCCGGTTCTAAAGCGCAGGCGGCGGTGGAGGGCGATGATGGCTAGGAGGGACAGGGCGCCGGCCAGCCAGCCTGCGAGGACATCGCTGGGATAGTGCTCGCCAGCCAAGAGGCGGAAGATACTCAAGGCGATGATGGCTGCGGTCAAGGCTGCTTGGAGGGGGATGCGCAGGCGGTTGGGGGGGTTATGTAGAGTCCGACCAAGTACATGGTTAGGCCGAGGACAAGAACGGCGGTGGCAGCGGTGCCGCTGGGGAAGCTGTCGGTGGCGCCGAACAGGGCGCCTTCGCGGCGTGGTCTGCCCACGAAGAGCTTGGGGAGGACGATGACGAGCCCTTGGGCTGGGAGGATTAGGAGTACGGCAAGGGCGTCCCATACCTGTCGACGGGCCAGACACACTCCTATGAAGAGGGCGGTCATGGAGAGGCTGGCTACGGGGTTGATGTCGAACTAGGCGAAGAAGTCGCGCCAGCCTTGGTGGTGGATGCGGAGGGTGTCCAGGAGGGTTTGGTCGCCGGGGAGGGTGTTGTAGAAGAGGGCGAGAGTGAAGAGGGTGGCGGTGGGGAGGAGGAAAGCAGGAGCATTGTTCATCTCACCGCCGTCTTTTCGCCTGGAGACTCTTTGTAGACGATTAACGCCCAGGTACAAACTTGCTAGGAGCGACGCGTGAAGACTCAGAGTTCCGTTGAAGGCAAGTAACCTTCCGGTCTCCGAAGCTCCAAGTCTCCGCAGCAGGGAAATGAAAGCCGGTGGTCTCCGTACGGCACCTATCGTTAGCAATCTGCTCAAAGAAGTTCTCTCCAGGATAACCACCAGATTCGGCAACGTCGAATGAGTTGAGCACACGGTATTGCCATGTACCTGAGCAATCGACCAACTCAACTTGGACTCCTCCAGTCTCAGGTGCCTCGTTGAAACACTCACCAAAACCGAGTGAATCTGAGTCTACGAGGCGGTCTAGCTTGTCCGGGTCAACGACGGACAACCCAAAGCTCTCTTGCAGACAATTGACCGCCCGGTCGCCTACTTCCCAATTCTCGGCATCGGGGAAGAAGAACTCCGTGTATCGCGGGTCACAGCGCTCGCGGGCGCGCTGTTGGAAGAAGGTCTCTCCCTGATAGTTATCGATTCCAGCGACGTCGAACGAGTTGAGCACACGGTATTGCCACGTACCGGAGCAATCGACCAACTCAACTTGGAATCCTCCGGTTTCAGGTGCCTCGTTGAAGCACTCTCCAAGCCTAAGTGAATGTGAGGCTATTAGACGGTCTAGCTTGGCGGAGTCGACAACCGACAATCCAAAACGCTCTTGAAGACAATTCACCGTGCGGTCACCCACGCGCCAAGATTCTGCAAGTGGAAAAAGCATATATGTAAATCGCCTGTCACAGGTTTCGAGGGCACGTCGATGGAAAAAGTTCTCTCTAGGGTAACGACCGGAGTCAATGACGTCGAAAGAACTGAGGACTCGGTATTGCCAAGGCCCGAGGCACGGCACGATCACCACCGTCTCGATGCTGACGCCTTCGGGCAGCGTAGAGTCGATGCAATCACCATCCTCAATGTCCAGCGCGTCGACCTCGGCGCTCAGGGTTGTCTTGTCGTCACCGGCGGCGTCAATGAGCTCGTTGATTTCTCGAATACGCTGGGCCTCCCCGTCACATCCGACAAGTATGAGCATCACGACCACCCAAAATGCGCCCAATCCCACAGTTATTCGATTCACGTCAGCCAAGACCCTCTTCGTTGCCACTACGGTGTGATCCGCGGTCTATTACCACTGTATGCCAGAGGGACACACATGTTCTTGTACAGGATCAACTCCTTCTCCTCCTGGGTAGGGTTTTCTGGCCTAGGAATCTCGGAGGCGGGCCAACCGCAGACCATGTCGTAACTCAAGGGCCGGAGCGTCCTCTCCACGGTTTCCGCTCACATCTCGTGGTAGTTTCACAGGGAGATCCCTTCGTCATGAACAATGTGGAGACGAATCAGCTTGGGTCGCTCCATGCCGGGATCGAAGTAGCAGTCCACTGCCTCCCGGACGTTCCGACGAAGTTCTTCGAGGCTCTCGCCCTGGGTGTGTATCCCATAGCCGAGTGCGCTGGCGGAATATCCGCCGTCGATCTCGTCCTCACTGACTTGGAAGATGATCTCTGACATCATGGCAATAGTCCTCCAATGGGGTGTGCGTCGGCAAGGGGTGCTCGGTCTGGGTGTGGCCGACTTGTATGAGGGTCAGGTAACGGGGCTTTCTTGTCGTCGGGGGAAATTGCGCCTGGCCTGTTGGGGCCACGTAGGAGGATCAAAGCGCTGCTCACTTGCACGAGAGTTACCTGCTTGGGAGTCCGGGCCGTGGATTCCCGCCGCCGCGGGAATGATGGAGGGGCTGCGCGACGCGGAGGAGGAACTCCCTGAGTTCTTGTTCGTAGCGGGCGGAATCGGTGTTCCAGGCATCGGCGTGGGTGGTGTCGGGGTAGACGGTGTAGGTGATGAGGTCGGGGCGGAGTTCGGATAGCTTGTTGCTGGTCTCTATGGGGACGCGGGCGTCGTTTTCTCCGTGGATGAGGAGGATGGGGGCGTTGAGGCGGTCCGCATGCTTCAGATAGTCCATGGCTTTCCAGTCCACTCCGAACCGAAACGTGGCGAGCCATTTCAGAGTAGCGGTGACGAAACCGGGAAGGTTGCGTTCATGCGCTCCCAGTTCCACCAGGGCTTTGAAATCCATTACGGGAGAGTCCAAAACCACACCGGTCACTGAAGAGGCCAAAGGGGACTCGTAGAGGAACTTCACTGCTATTGCGCCGCCCATGCTAAGGCCGATCAGCACAACGTCCTTGGCGCCGGGCTGGGAGAGGGCGTACTCCACGGCGGCGTGGAGGTCTTGCCATTCGGTGAGGCCGTACTGATAGGCACCGCTAGGGTCTTGGGGCTGGCCTTTGTCGTTGCGGTAGGTGATGAAGAGGGATGGGATGCCTAGGTCATTTAGGACAGGCAACGAGGACAGACCGTCTGCAGGTTCGCCGCGAAGACCATGCACAAAGACCGCCCATGTGTCGTCGTCTCCTTCGAACCGCCAGGCGTCCTGCCTTCCCAAGGGTGTTTCGTATTTGATTCCCTCGTACTCGATGCCAAAGGCTAGGTAGGGGTCGCGGGGGTAGAGCCCGCCGGACACCAAGGCGGGGGCGGAGCGGGGTGGGTCTCCATCTGCCAGTGTGAACTGCCGGACCAAGAAGTCGTCTCCTTGCTCCACGATGTCTCCGATCATTCCACTGCCGCTCATCCCACTACCGTCATCCCAACTAAGCCCCCACTTGCCGGGCGACCTCCACTCGCCATGGTCGGGGCCTTTCTCCAGCTTGACCAAGCTTGTATCAACGGAGGAGGCGGTGAGGTTGTACTGGACCTCGTCTTCTCGCACCTCCAGTGCGAGCTCATTCAGGACACTGGAGTAGTGCCAAGCCACAACGAAGTTGAGGACAGCCAGAAGGAAGAAGACGGAGAGGAGCAGGACAAGCAGCCGTTTGGGGCCAACCCGCCGAAGCACCGGCAAGCGTCTTTTGAGACTCACAAGCCAATCCGGCCTGCTGCGACGAATCCAGAGACCGGGGCCTTATTCACATTTGCTGCTCCCGCCTATATCCCCAATAGCCTCTCGAGGTTCTTGTAGAGAATCAGTTCTTTTTCCTCTTGGGTGATGCTCTCCAAGCTTTGGATCCAGGAGACGGGCCAGTCGAAGACCATGTCGTAGGGCCAGTCGGTGCCGAAGATGACGCGTTCTATGCCGACGCTGTCGATGAGGAAGCGCAGGGCGGACTCGGTGTAGACGATGCAGTCGTAGTAGAAGCGGTTGAGATAGGCGCTGGGAGGGCGGGAAAGGTGAGTGCGGGCTTCGGGGCGGACCTGCCAGCCACGGTCCATACGGCCTATGCCGTAGCAGGTGTAGCCTCCGCCGTGGGCGAGGCATATCTTCAGGTCGGGGCAGGCGTCCATGACGCCGCCGAAGACGAGGGTGGCGAAGGTGACGGCGCGGTCGGACAGGTTGCCAATGGTGTTGGGGAGGTGGTAGCGGTCGGCGCGCTGGCTGACGGTAGTGCCGCCGCCTTGGTGGAAGAAAATCAGGGCGCCGGTTTCTTCGGCGGCCTTCCAGAAGGGCATGAACTCGGGCTCGTCGAGGGTGCGTCCGTTGATGTGGTCGTTAATCATGGCGCCCTTGAGTCCGAGGGGGCCCATACAACGTTCCAACTCGCGGATGGTGGCGGGTATGTCCTGCATGGGCAGGGAGCCCAGCCCAGCGAACCGGTCGGGCCAAGCACGGGTCATGTGGCTGATTTCGTCGTTATAGTCGCGACAAGTGGCTTGGGCTACTGAGCTGTCGAGGTGGTAGTTGTAGAAGCCGGAGTAGGGGGAGACCACATGCACGTCGACTCCCAGCGACTCCATCTCGGCGATGCGCTCCTCGGGGTCCCAGCGGGCACGGGGCGGCAACCCGCCCGGTCGCCCTGCCACGACGGCAGTGTGATGCCCCCGGGCATCCAGCTCCCGTGTGATGCCATGCCAGTCGCCGCCGTTCTCAGTGGCCTTCCAGAAGCACTGGGGAGTGAGGTGGGCGTGTATGTCGATGACGCGCATATTGCTTTGTCCTATCTGGTGTCTTTGGGGTTTGTGTCTTTGGGGCTCATCAGATGACCTAGAGCGTCCCGTGTATGGATCCACGGGCAACCAAAAAGGGTTGCCCCTACACCATATGCCTCGTAGATGACTTAGGGCGGTCGGGGTTTGCATCCATGGGCAACCACAAGGGTTGCCCCTACGACCTGTATCTCGTAGGGATAACTCTTGTGGTTGTCGAGTGTGTCACCGGAACCGAAACGCCTAGAGCCGACGGCTCACGGCCATTGACTCTAGGCCGTCATACGTTCAAGCAACTCGATGCGCACGCCGTCGGGTGCCCAAACGAAGGCCAGCTTGACGTCGGGGCGGAACTGCACCGGCTCCACGGCGAACTCAGCGCCTTTGGACTTCATGGTGGCTACGGTCTGGTCGAGGTTCTCCACTCGAAGGCCGAAGTGGTCGAGGCCATAGTGGGGGTCGCTGGTGCTGTCGGGGATGGTCCCCGAATCGGGTGGTCCTGCGATGAACACCATCAGCCCGTCGAGGTTCAGGTCGACCCGGTCAGGCCCGCCCTCTCGTGGTGTTCGTATGATGGTGGCACCGAACATGTTCTCGTACCACTTGCCCGTCCCCTCCGGGTCGGGGCTGCGCAGGTGGATGTGGTCGTAAACGAACTCAGCCATGATTCTCCTCGGATATAAGGTGCAGGCATCGTAACATGACCCCCGTCGAGGGTCGAGGCAGCTTATCTCTATGGTACACTGCCTTTGCGAGATGGACAGAGATGCGGAGATTCTTAGCCGGTACTGGATTACCTACTACCTGGTATATTTCGGAGTGGCAATAGGGCTGGCCCTAGCCCATCGGGACAAGCTGGCATCGACGGACGGCTTGCATACCGGAGCCTCGATTGTAGCGGTATCGGCCGGCATCGCCGTCGCCGCTGCGGTGCTAGTCGAGATAGGAGGTTCGCTGTTTATGTTATTGATACCTGCGACCTTCAGATACATTCAACAGAAAGCGTTGAGAAGGCGCGACGAAGCGATCAAGACTTGGGTGGAAGCCAATCCTGACCTCAAAGAGATGATCGCATCCGGGAAGATACCCCCACCGCCTAACGGCACCGGTGGAGGCCAGTGACCCCGGTTCGGTATCCGTACTCGCATCCGGCAACTGACGAAACCTATACCGACTGACCACAGACCAAGGAGGGACCGATGGCGTCGACACAAGAGATTAAGGACCGAGTCTTCGCTGAGATCGACGCCCGAGCCGATGAGATAGTCGGGGTAGCACGCGAGATTCTCGCCCACCCTGAGGCGGGTTACCGCGAGGTGCGCACCGGGAAGCTGGTGGCCGAGCGTTTGCGGGGCCTCGATATCTCCTGTCGAGAGGGCCTAGCCCTCACGGGCGTCAAAGGCTCGCTATCGGGAGGCAGCGACGGTCCAGCCATCGCCGTGTTGGGCGAGCTCGACTCCCTCTTGGTCAACGACCACCCCCACGCCGACCCCGGCACCGGAGCGGCCCACGCCTGCGGGCACCACGCTCAGATCGGCATGATGCTGGGTGTGGCCACTGCCCTCAAGCACTCCGGGGTCATGCCCGATCTTGGCGGACGAGTCACGTTTATGGCCGTGCCGGCAGAGGAGTTCATCGAAATCGAGTGGCGTGACGAGATGCGCCAGCAGGGCAAGATCGAGTTTCTAGGGGGCAAGCCGGAACTGGTGCGATTGGGCGAGTTCGACGACGTGGACGTAACCCTGCTAGTGCATAGCTCGGCCAATGCCCCCGACAAGATGATTGGCATGGGTGGCACCAACAACGGGTTGGTGGCCAAGCGGATACAGTTTCTGGGTCGCGGAGCTCATGCAGGAGGGGCACCACATCTGGGCATCAACGCCCTGAACGCCGCCTCTCTAGCCATGGCAGCCATCAACGCCAACCGCGAGACCTTCCGCGATGACGACACCGTGCGGGTACACCCCATCATCACCAAGGGGGGTGAGGCCGTCAGCGCCGTGCCCGCGGACGTGCGCATGGAGACCTTCGTGCGGGGCAAGACCCTAGAGGCCATCACCGACGCTAACATCAAGGTGGACCGCGCTCTGAAGGCTGGCGCAATGGCGGTTGGTGGACGGGTCAAGATCCAGACCATCCCCGGCTACCTGCCCCTGCGGCAAGACGACAACCTTTCCAAGGTGTTCGAGGAGAACGCCAACGGCTTGGTTGGCGCAGACAACGTGGGGCACGTGCCACACCGTGGGACCTCCACCGACATGGGCGACATCAGCTATCTCATGCCTCTGATTCAGCCCTATGCCGGGGGTTGCAGTGGCATAGCCCACGGCAGCGACTTTCTGGTAGAGGACTACCAGCTTGGCGTGCTGACCGCCGCGAAAGCGCTGGCAGGCACAGTGGTGGATCTGCTGTCGAATGGGGCCGCCGAGGCTGGGCGCATCATGTCTAACCACAAGCCGGCCATGAACAAGGACGAGTACCTGCGGTTTCTCAGGGGACTGGCGAAGGATGAGACGTTTGATGGGGCACGGTAGAAGTCACTAGACCACGACCTCCGCGTTTTCCCTGCCCGACCTAAAAGTTAACCGTGCACCCAAACCAAGAAAGCAAGCCCAATGGCACAGCAAAATAACATAGAAACGGTTTTCTTAGACTCGCTCAACGGATTTGAATTTGAGGACCTGTGCGCTCGCATCTACCAAAGACTAGGATATGAAGTAACAAACATCCAAGCAACCGGAGATGAGGGGCGTGACCTCATCCTAAAGCATTCGGGCACAGGAGAAGTCATAGTAGCCGAGTGTAAGCACTGGCCGGGCAAAGCCGTAGGTCGGCCCATTGTTCAGAAGCTGCATTCAGCCATGCTTACGTATCCCGCGAAACACGGGGCCGTGATCACTACCGGGTCATTCGCCTCCACGGCCGCACAATATACCGATAAGATACCTGAACGGATCCAACTCATTGATCTAGTTAAACTTCGGAGCTTGGCGATTAAGGCTGGGATCCATTTGGCCACGAAATCTGACCCCGTTCCGTTGCGCGCATATCCTGTGGGTTCGGAACAGCGTATCAAGGGCCATCTCGACCAAGCCGTTCTCAATAGAATCAAAAGTGCTCCGAGTACGGCTGGCGATCTTTTCGACCTCAAAGCGCGCAATATAGACTGGCAAGGAATATACGCCGTCCAATACAGTATCTACCAAGACTTCTCTACCGCGGCCTTAAATTACGAACTAAATGTACGCCGAGCGACACTCCTGATCGATGCCCAAGATGGCGAGCCGTGGTCATCTGCCTTCTCTGGTTTTCTCAACTCCGTTCCTGCGGGCGATATCACCCATGTATCAGTTGATACCATCGTGCCTCAGTTTACCTTAGACATGACGGCCGTTAAACAGCGGGCGGCTACCCTCATACAGCACATGTACGCGAGTTCACAGACATACCATGGGCGCAATAATCAACAATATCAGAAAGAGTGTGTTCCAAGCAGTAAACACATTACTCTCCACGACGTACGCCAGGTATATGTCCCAGTTCAAGCCATCAAACTCACAGCACTACGAAACGATTACAACACACGCATAATCGAAGGTAGTAAAGACCTTTTCTATGTGGACGATCTCAAACTGTAGTGCAGGCATTGCGGCTTGGACACTCGTCGCACTCATCCAACTGCAGGTTCAGTTAACGTCCACGCTCAGATTTGTAACACTTGCGGGGCTATCACCCACCCAGCAGCGTGGTTATTCCCACACTCCTTTAGATGTGCGTGCTGCCAGAAGACACTCTGCGGACGTCGTTCCCATTGGATTCCGAAGCTCTTTGTGTCTAAGCGCATTATCTGTGATATTTGCGCGGACGCTCTGCCATCTGGAGCGGCGCGACAAGTCGAAAAGCGATCGACCAGTTCATAAGAAAACAGCAAGGATCTAACATATGACTAGCAGCAACAGCATGAAAATCGGCATCGGATTGCCGGCAGCTCTTCCAGGCGCAAGCGCATCAGAGATAGTGGAGTGGGCGCAGAAGGCTGATCAGGGACCCTTCTCCAGCGTCGCGGTCATAGACCGCATCGTCTTTCCCTGTTTTGAGCCGATGATCACGTTGGCGGCCGTGGCCTCGGTTACGCAGAGGGTGGGTCTTGCCACCACGCTGGTATTGGCCAGCCTGCGAAACGCGGGGGTGTTGGCCAAGGAGGCGGCCACCCTCGACGCCTTCTCCGGTGGACGCCTAAGCTTGGGACTGGGCATTGGGCGGAGGCAGGACGACTTCCGCGCAGCCCCAGCTCCCTACCAAGGCCGTGGCCGCCACTTCGAGCAGCAATTGGACCTTATGCGCAAGGTCTGGTCGGGCGAAGCCTTGGCAGACGACACTGGCCCTGTCGGACCAGCGCCAGCCCGTGCCGGGGGACCGGAGGTGCTCATCGGCGGACGGGACCGCCGGGCGATCAGCCGTGTGGGACGCTGGGCCGACGGCTTCTTAGCCGCCCCGGCAAACCCTCAAGAGCTCATGGACCAGTACGCCATCGCTGAGAGCTCTTGGGCCGAGGCAGGGCGCGAGGGCCGCCCCCGATTGGTGGGCTTGGTCTACTACGCTCTAGGACCAGGCACTGCGGATGAGGGGGCTAACTACCTCCGCCACTACTACTCCCAGATGGGTCCAGCGGCCGAATTCATCGCCCAAGGCATCCTCGGCACGCCCGAAAAGGTGAAGGACGCCATGCGTGACTACGGCAGCGCAGGAATGGACGAACTGATGATTCTCCCCACGGTGAGGGGCATGGACCAGCTAGACAGGTTGGCTGACCTAGTGGGCTAGGCTGCGCGAGAACCAGTCCGAGAACTAGAAAGAGGGGCTGGCTCGATTGGGTGTTGGCCTAGAGGCCCACTGTACCTACTATGAGCCGTTGAGCGAGTAGCGCGCCATCCAAGGGTCAGGGACGACTTGTATGCGTCGGAACCGCTCGGCGAACTCCAGCCCTGCTGGTTCTGCTGTCTCCCGAGCCCATTTTTGTGTGCGCTCCCATCGACCTGTACGCCCAACGAACTGGCTGGCGTGCATGCTCAGGGAATCGTACTTCAGCCTCAACGTGGGACCGATCTCCACGTAGGTGTCGGGGTCCTCGCTACCCCACAGGAAGACTTCCTTAACCAAGTGGGGCTCCAGCCCTTCTTCCTGGAGAAGCTCGGGGTAGTAGTGGGGATTGCAGGCGTAGGGCGCGATGGCCTCAAGGGTCACCAGTCCGCTCATGCGATGGTCGCGGTGGGTGTGGGACTTGGAGCGCCACGGGTCGATGCACATCACCACATCGGGCCGGTACTTGCGTATGGCTCGCGCGACCCCCTTGCGGAACTCGTGGTTGTCCTCAAGGGTGCCGTCGGGTATGCGCAGGAAGGTGACCTCGGTGACGCCCATGACGTCGGCAGCCTGCTGCTGTTCACGCTCCCGTATCACAGCCAGCCTCTCCCGAGTCATCTCCGGGTCACCAGAGCCCTTGTCGCCGTTGGTGCAAAGGACGTAGTAGCCCTTCGTCCCCTCGCTGATCCATCGCCCTATGGTGCCACCGCACCCACCTTCGGCATCGTCAGGATGGGGCGTCACCAGCAAAGCGGATTCCGGCGTGTAGTCGACGATGTTCATGAAGAGGGCTGCTCCTTATCCCGATTGAGGCCGCCAAGGACGGCCAAGTGCCCCGATACTACGGGAAACGGCACCTGCCAGCAAGTAGTGGGGGCGCAAGTAGGCGCTTCACGGCATATGCGCAGCTACTCATACTGTGAATGTGCCGTGGGAAGTAATCTTTCATTCGGCCTTCGAACTGGAGTTCGATGCGTTGCCTTCAGAGATACAGGACTAACTTTACATATATGTCGGGATTCTCGAAACCTTAGCCCTGCACTCGGCCGTCCTTTGGTGGACACGCTTTACGGGTCCCGACATTCCAACATAAATGAGCTTGGCTTCAACGCAGACAGCGGAGTCTGGCGTGTAGCTTTTGCATTCGATCCCGTCCGACAGGCTATCATCTTGGCAGCTGGGGACAAGTCTGGTAGCCAGCGGCGCCTCTACAGACAGTTGATTCCCAAGGCAGACGAGCGGTTCGATGCGCACTTAAGGCACCAGCAACGGGATTCATAGCTGCCAATTGATGGACGTACGTAAACCCATGTGGAGTTCAGGATAACGACACTTACAGAAAAGCTCAACCAACTGCCACTGCACCGTCGTCGTAAGATCGAACTAAGAACGCGGGAACTCGTAGCGAAGAAATGACGTTGCGAGACCTGCGCAAGGGGCGCGAGAAGACGCAAGTTCATCTTGCCCAGAAGCTCCACATTAAGCAGGAAAACGTATCCCGCACCGAGAAGCGCACCGACCTGCTGCTATTTACACTGACCGGCTACGTAAAAGCTATGGGAGGAAAGTTGCGCATAGTGGCCGAGTTCCCCGACCGCCCACCTGTTACCCTGACCGGCATAGGAGACTTGGACTCTGGGGACGGCGCCGATACTCATCCGAGAGATAGGGAAGGTCTCCGAGCGTAATTGCTCCCAGAGTAGTTGATGGAAGCGGTTTACAAGATACGAAGCGCCTTTTCTTGTGACCGTCGAAAGCCAAGCAGGCACCGATGTTTTGGAGTGTCGGGGGGACTGGACAGGATATCATCCACCGACATTCCCGACGCCACGTAGAGGGTTCGTCCAAGAGCGGTGGACCTCCAACGGCCAGCTACGACTGCATTCGGAGCTTCTCATCTGCGCCCTAGAAGGGAACGCCCCATACCCGCACTAATCTACCCTTCGCGCCTGCCTCGCGGCGGCCGCCGTTCGATCAGGCGGCCACGGCCCACTCCCTCGCGCATTCGGCCATACTCGGACGAGAGTTCGGCGCCGGCAATCAGGATCAGGGCGGAGATGTAGGTCCACGCTAGGAAGGCGACCACGGAGCCTAGGGAGCCGTAGACCTTGGCGTAGTCGGCAAAGTTCTCTAGGTAGAAGACGAACAGGCTCTTGCCCACCTCGAAGGCGATGGCCGCCACTACCGCCCCGGGCCAAATGTAGCGCCAGCGCGTCTCGGTGTTCGGGACATATTTGTAGACCATCAGGAAGATTGCCAAGGTGAATACGAAGGGCAGCGGGCGGGTCAGGAGGTTGATACCACCATGCTCCAGAAACTCAAGTTGTCCCACACCCGGCAAGTCGATTCTCCCCAGTATCTGGAGGGACGCCGTAGCTACCATGGACGCTAGGAACAGCATACCGACACCGCAGGACATCAAGATGTTACGGACTTTGTCGATGTAGAAAGGGCGGTCCTCGTGAATGTCCCAAGCACGGTTAACAGCGCGGCTGATGGCCCCAAACATGGCACTGGCAGTCCAGAAGAGTCCAATCACGCCGATAACGCCAAGGAACCCACGGATGCCCTCCACCGCTTGGATGTTGTGCGCTAATATCTCGTTCGAGCCGGGCAGGTAGGTCTCAAAGAACTCCACTAATTCGCCTTCAACGACATGGGACTCCAGCACGAGGCTGAACACAAAGAGTAGTCCGATGGTGAGGGGAAAGAGGGACAGGATAGCGTAATAGGCCACGCCAGCCGCCATGTGGGTGGCGTCGTCACGGCCCATCTCGCGAACGGTACGGAGAATCAGGAGGACCACCGGAATGCTGAGAAGCATTCGTCCGATGGGATTGAATATCTGGCGCAAGCCTCTCATCGAACTAGGACTCCCTTAGCAGCAGGGACTCCCTCAACAGCAGAAAGTCCCTTAGCAGCAGGAACTCCCTTAACCCAGCGGTACATGAACACTCTGTTGGTGGGTACCATGGTCGAAGGTGGCCAAGACTGCAGACAAGTGTTTATGTCAGTTTCGCACGAGAGGGAAGTCTTAGTCTGGCGGAAGACGGGACTGACTTTGAGGTTTCCGGTTTCCCATTCGTGCCTCGGTGCCTCGCCCCTGGGGGGCTAGTTCCCCGTGGGGCGAGGCACGGCGGACGGAAGGTCTCTACTGTTGAGACTCGCCGCGGAAGGGCGCCCGCACCACAACTCTCACGCCGGAGATGGTGCCGGTTACGACATTGGTGACGGAGTTGACGGTGTTCTCACCAAAGGAGCCTGCGGCGCTGACTGCCCCGTTGGCAGCGGCCGCTGCGGCGTCCTCGGCTCGGACGCCGATACCCTTGGCGCTGTCGATAGCCGACTCCACCGCATTTCGCGCGACGGTTGCCACATCGCCTCCAACCTCTGCAGTCCCCTTGATCAGTCCACGGCTGCTGTCCTCAATGGCCTGCATCAGGTTGCCCCCCACCTGATGGGTGCCCGCAATGGTGCCGCTCATGGCGTCCCTTGCTGTGGCACCCAAATCTCCGCCCACCTCTCTGGAGCCGCGTATCGCACCCCGAGCGGCGCCGAAGGCTGCGTCCTGCACTCTTACGCTGACGCTCCCGGTGGCCTCGATGGCCCCTTCAACTGCATTGCGGGTAACCGATGCCACGTCGCCTCCCACGTCTGAGGCGCCCCGGATGAGGCCTCGCGTAGTATCCTCGATGGCCTCAATGACGCTGCCGCCCACTTCCTGAGTGCCTGTGACCGTGCCCTTTATCGTGTCTTTGGCAGCAGAGCCCAAGTCTCCACCAACATCCCTGGTACCCTGAATGGCGCCACGGGAGATGCTGAAGGCCATGTCCTCAGCGCGCAGGCCAACGCTCTTAGTGGTCTCTATGGCCCCTTCCGCGGCACTGCGGGCCACGGTGCCAACGTCTGCGCCCACCTCGCCGGTGCCTTTGATAGCTGCCCGGACGGTATCGCTGCACACCCCCACGGTCAGCTGGCTGACCTCGCCCGCTCCTCGAATCACGCCTATGACGGCGCCCTTGGCCGTAGAGCCCAACTCGGTGCCCACGTCGTTGGTGGCTTGGATCGCCCCCTTTATAACGTCGCTGACCAACCCCTCTAACCCGGTTACGGCATCTCTGGAGCCCGAAAGGGCACTGGTGGTGCTTCTTCGGGCTGCGTCGATGGCGCTCTCCACCACGTCGCCAGCTCCGCTTAAGGTCCCCGTAAGGGCGTCTCGAATGTTCCTGCCAAAGTTACCCAATGTCATGGGTGTGTCCCCCTTCTGATTGTTGGTGCTGAATTTGTTTCGTGGCCGCTTGCTGCCACATAGAGCAACAGGGCATGCCGATGCCTCGGCGGCAATCGCCTGCTATCGATTCTAGTGGCATTATAGCGTTATGTCGAGGACAGGCGCATGCAGGCAGTCGGCAGTATCCGCGGAGGCTGGAAGAGCAGGCTAAACGTCGGGAGAGTCGGCCGGCTTCCGGAAATACGCCCCGAGGGAGTCGAGAATGCGCGCCGAAGGGTCGGCGGGAGGGTAGGTCTCGCGCAGCTTGCCCAAAGCTTCCTCAGGACCAAGACCGTCGCGGTGCATCAGGTAGGCCACCACGGCAGAAGGGCTGCGACTCACGGCAGCCTCACACTCCACCAGCACCGGAATCCCTTGGGCCATCCGCGTGTCGATGAAGCTCACGATCTGTATGACGGTTTCGGGGGGCCACGGGGCATCGTCGGGAAGGTCGATGTGGAGTACATCGACGGGATGCTGCGGAGTATGGCCCTGACGTATGGTAAGACGGCCCCAGTGGGCCGGAATGTCCCGATCGCTGGTATGGGCGGTCCTTATATGAAGTCCGGGCAGCACTTCGGCAAAAGGCACTGCTGCTCCTATCGTATCTAGGGCGTATCTCAGACGTATCTCAGGTCGTGTGTAGGTTAGATCGTATGTAGATCGGGCGCGTGCAGCTCAGGCGGGTACAGGTCAGGTACGTTGACACTCTTTTCGGCTACAACTCATAATGTGCCGCACGTTCCACAATGGGCTATAGGTCATTATGGTCAGGCAACTGAGCTCGTTCAAGCACCCCATAGAGGTCTCATCCCACCAACTTGTCCGCAAGAAGGTGGGATGAACGCAAGGGCGGCTTGATATGGTGCTAAGAGGCGCGGAGTTGGGTCTTCTGACCGACCTGTACGAGTTGACCATGGCCCAATGCTACTTCCAGAACGGTATGTCGGGCCGGGCCACCTTCAGTCTGCATGTCCGCACCGCACCCCCGGACCGTGGATACATGGTATGCGCCGGCTTGGAGGAGGTGCTGCGTTATCTGGAAGAGTGGAGCTTCTCGGAGAGTGACATCGAGTACCTGAGGTCCTCCGGCATCTTCCACCAAGACTTCCTCGACTACCTGCCTCAAGTGGGGTTCACGGGCGATGTGTGGGCCATACCCGAAGGCAGGATCTTCTTCCCAGGAGAGCCCATCCTCGAGGTTACTGGCCCGGTGATGGAGGCCCAAGCTGTAGAGACCTTTATCATCAACCAAGTTCACCTTCAATCGCTCATCGCCACTAAGGCATCGCGGTGCGTATCGGCTGCCCAAGGCAGGGTCGTCAGCGATTTCTCCCTGCGCCGCACCCACGGCGTGGACGCCGGGATGAAGGTGGCCCGCTGTAGCTACATTGGAGGGGCTGTCTCCACCAGCAACGTACTGGCTGGCAAAATCTACGGGATTCCACCCGCTGGCACCATGGCCCATTCATTCGTCACCAGCTTTCCGACTGAGATTGAAGCCTTCCGCGCCTATGGTCGCAGCTTCCCGAACCGCTCCATCTTCCTGATCGACACATACGACACCATTGCTGGGGCACACCAAGCCGTGGTCGCCGCCAAGGAGATGGAGGAGCGGGGGGACCGCCTTTTTGGGGTGCGGTTAGATAGCGGCAACTTCGACAGCCTGAGTCGGGCGGTGCGGGCCATCCTGAATGATGCTGGGCTGGACCACGTGAAAATCGTAGCCAGTGGCGGGTTGGACGAGCACGACGTAGCTCGCCTCTCATCAGCAGGTGCGCCCATCGACATCTTCGGCGTGGGCACGCGCATGGGTGTGTCGGCCGACGCGCCGACTGCAGATATGGCCTACAAGATGGTGAGTTATTGCGGGAATCCTGTCATGAAGCTCAGCGAGGGCAAGGTCTCGCTGCCTGCGGAAAAGCAGGTCTTCCGCATCAAGGACTCTTCCGGGCAAATGATTGAGGACATCATCGCTGGCCGGGACGAACCGGGGATGACTGGCGAACCTCTGCTGGAGAAGGTGATGGAGGCCGGCCGCATTGTCGGTTCGCAACCCACCCTGCAGCAGATGCGGGAGCGGCTGGAATCCAACCTGTCCTCTCTGGACGGCCATCACAAAGCACTGAAAAGCCCAAGAATATATCCCGTGCGCCTCAGCCCCGGGTTGGAACGCCTGCGACAAGACACGGAACAGGATCTGCGGGCCAAGACAGGGGCCTTGGCCCGTGAAGGACAAAGATGAAAGTAGCAGTTTGCATCAAGCAGGTCCCAGTGCTCTCTAGGGTCACCTTCGACTACGAGACCAAGACCATCGTACGCGAAGGAGTGCCTCTGGAGGTCAACTCCTACGACCTGCTGGCTGTGGACCGGGCCGCCAAGCTCAAGGAGCAGACGAACACCGATGTGCTGGCCATCACCATGGGGCCACCTCAAGCCAGCGACGCCTTGGTGCAGTGTCTGGCCATGGGCGCCGATCGTGGCATCCTTCTCACGGACCGGCTCATGGCTGGCTCGGACACGCTGGCCACGGCCCGCACGCTTGCCATGGCCTTGGAGCAGGAAGCGTGCGACCTGATTTTTTGCGGGCGCCACTCCACAGATGCCGAAACCGGGCAGGTGGGTCCTGAGCTGGCAGAACTGATGGGCCTGCCCCATGTGAGCAACGTGTACAAGCTGGACTACGACCACGGCATTAACTCGGTGCTGGTTGAGCGGGAGACCGACGACGGGCACGAAGTCGTGCGCTGCCCGCTGCCGGCGGTGATATGCGTCTCTGAGGGCATCATGCCCGAAAGGTTCCCCAGCCGGGCAGATATGGAGGCTGGTCGAGAAAAGCCCATTACAGAAGTGGGCGCCGATGCCCTTTCCCCGCACCCGGAGCTCTTTGGGGCCGCTGGCTCGCCCACTTGGGTCGCCGACATCCAGATCATCCAGTCCTCCCGCTTGGCCGAGGTGGTGGAGGATGGGGATAGGGATGCTGCGGTACGGCGAGTGGCCGATGCCTTTGCACAGCGGGAACCCCGGGAGGCAGAGTCCGCACTCACTGGGCTGCCCCGCTACCCCGGCAGACAGGACGAGTCGGTCTGGGTGGTGGTGGAGACCCCCTCCACGGGGCTCCGTAACTCCACATACCAACTGCTGGGCAAGGCGTGCCAGCTATGCCAGCGCACCTCCAGCGAGGTAGCGGCCATCGTAGTCGGCCTGGGTAGTGAAGAGACGTTCCGGGCCTTGGCGGCCTATGGAGCCGACCGTGTCATAGCTTTGGACGATTCGGAGGTAGGCCATCCCACCAGCAACAGCTACGTCGACTCCCTAGCGGGCTTGGTGCTGGACCGTCAGCCGTACGCCGTGCTGTTGCAGGCCGATGCGAACGGGCGGGACATAGCTTCCCGCATGGCTGCCCGGTTGAGCCTTGGCCTCACGGGCGACTGCGTCGACTTGGAAATCAACGATGAGATGCAACTGGTGCAGATGAAGCCCGCCTTGGGGGGCAACGTGGTGGCCCCCATCTACTCCAAGACCAAACCCTACCTCACTACCATGCGTCCCGGCCTTCTCACTCCCATCGAACCCGACTGGTCCAAGGGCGCATTCGTCGAACATATGACGGCAGCGAGGGGAACCGACCCGGACGTGGAACTGGTGGAACGCCACCTCAATCAGGACGTACAGGGCGTCGAGTTGGAGAGCGCGCGCATCGTAGTGGGAGTGGGCAAGGGCGTCGGCGGACCGGAAAACGTGCCCGCGGTTGCCAAGCTGGCAGAGTCCATAGGCGCGTCGATCGCGTGTACCCGCGATGTTGCCGACGTGGGCTGGATGCCACGGCAGACTCAGGTGGGCCTCACAGGCAAGGCCATCGCCCCCGAGCTTTACATCGCCGTGGGCATTCGGGGCGACTTCAACCACATGGTGGGCGTGCAGAAGGCGGGGACGATTATCGCGATCAACAACAACAATAATGCCCGGCGCACTCCCATACTGAACAGCGCCGACTACACCATCATCGGCGACTGGCAGGAGTACCTAGAGCCTCTGCTGGAAGCTCTGCGTCCACATTTGGGCTAGCCACAAGTAGAGACAAAGTCTGATCAAGGCCCACCAAGGACCGAGGAAAGCAGGAATGGCTCGACCCCAAGCCATGCAGCGCGCGGGCACACTGGAATCGATTATCAAGCGCGATCGACTGGTGATCGCTGCCAGCCTTTTGATCATCGCCGGCCTCGCTTGGGCTTACACCGTGAACCTAGCCCGCAGCATGGAGGACGGTGGCAGCATGGCTATGTCGATGGGCATGGCCAACACCATGGCTTGGACCGCCGCCGACTTCTGGGCCCAGTTCGCCATGTGGTCCGTGATGATGTTCGCCATGATGATTCCATCGGCGGCGCCAATGATTATGGTATTCGCTACGGTCAATCGCCGTCGACGGGAGAACTCAGACCCCTACGTTCCCACCTTCGTCTTCCTGTTGGGCTACCTGATATTGTGGGCTGCCTTTTCAGCAGCGGCAGCGACCGCCCAGTGGGGCCTGCACCAAGCGGCCCTGCTCTCTTCCATGATGGGGTCCAGCACCAGCGCCATACTGGGGGGCTCGATTTTACTGGCCGCGGGCATATTCCAGTGGACGCCACTGAAGTACACTTGCCTCAAGAACTGTCGCTCGCCACTGGGGTTCCTGATGAACGACTGGCGCGACGGCTACGGCGGTGCCTTGGTGATGGGCATCAGGCACGGGACTTTCTGCGTTGCCTGCTGCTGGGTGTTGATGGCCGTGCTGTTCGTCACCGGCGTAATGAACCTGCTGTGGGTCGCCGTCATCGCCGGTTTCGTTCTGCTGGAGAAGGTGGCCCCCAAGGGGCAGTTTGTCGGGTGGGCCGCCGGGTTGGTGCTTGTCGGACTGGCTGGCTGGACTTACGCCGGCGGATTGAACTGACACTGAATCGGGCCTACGTTGACACCATCCAAGCCGCCTAGATGACCAACGAGAGGGAGGAAGTATGTGCGCTCAGCTTTCTGACTTGCTATTCGAGTCCGAGCCACGAGTTATAGGCCACGGCTTCAAGTTTACCGAAGGCCCGCTGTGGCACCCCAACGGGTTCCTGCTCTTCACCGACATTCCCGCCAACACCATCTACCGTTGGGAGCCGGGCGGACAGACCTTGGCCTACCTGAAGCCGAGCGGCAACGCCAACGGTCTCACATTCGACAAGCAGGGCAACCTGCTGACCTGCGAGCACGGGGGGCGTCGCGTCTCCCGCATGGGCGCCGACCACAGCATGAACACCGTCGCCGACAGCTACGGCGGCAAGAAGCTGAATAGCCCGAACGACATCGTGTGCCACTCCAGTGGCCGCATCTATTTCACCGACCCGCCTTACGGAATCGACCCCGACCCAGGCGAGCAGGGTTGCAACGGCGTCTACTGCATCAACACCGACGGCACGGTGGCCCGCCTGTTCGACGACTTCGGCCGCCCAAACGGACTCGCCCTGTCGCCCGATGAGTCTCTGCTTTATGTCAACGACACCGTCAACCGCAACATCCGAGTGTCAGATGTTAACGCCGACGGCTCTGTGAGCAACGACCGCGTGTTCATCGACATGAACGTGGAAGCCACAGGCAGCCCCGACGGCATGAAGGTGGACGTGGACGGCAACGTGTACTGCACAGGGGGCGGTGGCATCTGGGTCATCGACCCGCAGGCCAATCACCTAGGCACGATACCGGTGCCCCATCAGCCGACCAATATCGCCTTTGGCAACATCGACATGATGACGCTGTACATCACGGCCCGCCCCGTGATCTGCGCTATCCAGGTAAGGGTGCCGGGGGTGAGCCCCTATTAGTTAGCCACTGGCACTGGGGCGCGGGCGTCGGAGAGGTGGTTGACGGCTGGGACGCCTCCCTTCATGACGAGGCGCAGCCTACTGGCATCTTGCAGCAGGCGCACGTCTTGGAGGGGGTCGCCATCTATGGCGATGAGGTCGGCCAGTTTGCCCTTCTCCACGCTGCCGATGTCCTTCTGCATGTCGAGGCATTCGGCTGCCACACCTGTGGCAGCTTGAATGGCCTGCATGGGGGTCATGCCTGCGTCTACGAGACATTCCAGTTCGCGGGCGTTGTGAGGGTGGTCCCATGCGCCTGCGTCGGTGCCAGCGACCACCCTCACGCCCAAGGAGACGGCACGACGCAGACTCTCGGCGTGGTGCTCCTTCAGTGCCTGCGCTCGCACACGGCCATGGGGCGTCCCTTGGGTGCCGTGGTAGACGTAGACGGTGAAGGTGGGGACGAAGAAGATGCCCTTATCGGCCATCATTGGAAGCAGGTCCGGGTCTTCGTCCAAGTAGGTGCCGTGCTCGATGGAGTGGACGCCAGCTTCAATGGCCATACGCAGGCCGGGGCCTCCAAGGGCGTGACACATGGCGCGGCGTCCCAAGGCGTTGGCTTCATGCACCAGCATATCGATTTCGTCGCGGTCGAACTCGACCTCTTTGGGACCATGGCCGACGCGACTGGAAGCCCCGCCCGTTGTGGCGAACTTCACCACGTCGGCACCTGCGCGCACCATCTCCCGCACCTTGCGCCGCACATCATCGACGCCGGTGGCCACACCATCGGGCAGGTTGGGGTCGATGTAGCCGTGGGGTTGCATACAGGAGTGCCCGGAGGGGGAGACCCGATCGGCCAACCCGCCGATGGGTGAGATGGGGCTGGTGGCCAGTACAAGGCGGGGACCATTGATCAGCTTCTGCTCAATGGCCTGCTTGAAGCCGACGTCCAGCCAGCCCCCATCGCGCACTGTGGTGTAACCGGTGCGCAGCACCTGCTCCAGCACCTTGGCGGTGCGCACATGCACCGTGCTGATGGGTTCGGCCAAGGCGAACCGCTCGGCAAGGCTGGTGCCGTGGGAGGAGAGGTGGTCGTGGCAGTCGATGAGCCCCGGCATGAGTGTCAGGCCCGTGACGTCGTAAGTGGTCGCGCCGGGAGGAATGATGACGGCTGCGCGGGGGCCGACTTCCTCAATGCGTCCGGCGTCGTTCAGCACCACGGTCACGTCGGATACCGGGATCCGGCCAGTGCCGTCGATAAGAGTCGCGCCCGTGAGCACCTGCATGGTTTGCCTCCCTTGAAATGGGGGGTTCTACCCCTCTCCCCCGCCCCCTCCGCCGGGGGAGAGGGGACTTGAGAGGATGCTAGGTAGAGGTAGCGTGGGCTGTCAAGCCGTTGTGGGGTGGATGGGACAGGGTGTGCCATTCTGGGGCCATTTCAGGGCCGGGGGAGTGGGCTTCCGGATATGAACTGTGGGTCAGTGGCACAGTGGTTGTAGCTGAAGTGAAAAGTTTCGTAGCTGCGATGTGTGCCATTTGTGCCATTCGAGCTTGTTCAGATATGAATTGAGGGGCGGTGGGTGGCACGGTGGTGTGCCACTTGCAGGGTTTCAGGGGGATGGGAGTCCTCATCGTTGGGATAGCACGGTCCAGGTTGGAAAACGGGGGCTGCACTCTGATCCGGAATTTGTTCGTGGGAAGAGTCGTCGCAGGGTTCATGGGAGTCGGAAGGGGTGTCGCAGTCTTCATCGAAAGAGGTGTCGCCGTCTTCAGGGGGTTCTTCATTCCGGCGAAGCATGCCCATGAGGGCCCCGAATGTATCTTCATTGCTTTCCCGGTCGAGCAATTTGGACCTACGGCGCTCGTTGAATGTGTCGGGGAGGAAGGACTTGAGGAGGAAGATAAGGAGGCGGTCGTTGCCATGGATGGCACGCTTGAAGGCTTCGAACTGGAGGCGTTGGGCGACGTTGTCGTAGTCATCGGGGTGACGCCAGGCATGGGCGAAATCGGGGTCGGTACGGCGCCAGCGGTAGAGAGTCGTCCTAGGGATGCCGGCCCAGCGGGCGGCTTCGGCGGCGGAAACGCCGAACTGACGGGCGGCGAGGAATTTGGATTTGCTGTCCTCGGCGGGGATGGTGTCGGCGTCGACAGGCGTGTCATCGCCGGGGTTTTCGGTCGCGCTTCCCTTGCGGGTCTTTATGCTGCGCTTGCGGCCCATGATCCCTCCTTAGGAGACTGACTGCGAAAAGTGAAACCAAAGACCCTTTGGGTGCGGCCTCGGCGTGTAAGTTAAATATAGAACTGATGTGCGGATGCGTCAATGGAGGAATGTCATGGGGGGTGGCGAGCGTGGGCGGGCAACAGCCCACCCACGGATCGAGTCCGGGGCAGGCCCTTCGACAGAGGTCGGGACAGGCCCTTCGACTACGTGGGATGACGAGCTATCCGCGCGGACCATCCCACTTCGCTCAGGACGAACGTCAGGACGCTACGGGCCTCTGATAATCGAAAGGTCCTGGTGTTTGATACAGGGCGTTTGCGCGCTGGAGTGGAGGCAGGGGATAATTGATGTATCGTTACGGAAGTATGACCGAGAGTGAACTATGTCGCTGTATGAGAGTGCTCCCTTCAAGTACATGGCCAGAATGTTGGAAGGGATCGAAGTCGACCCCAAAATATGCAGCGGGAAGCCGCGGCTTCAAGGGACCGAAATCACCGTGGAGTCCATCCTGAATCTGATTGCCGATGGGTACGACACAGCCGACATACTCCGCATGCACCCCGATCTGGAAGACGTACACGTGCGACGCTGCGCTAGGTACGCGCTATGGCTGGTTGAGCACCCGGACTTGGCCCTTTAATGGCCAACCAGTAGGCCGTCCGCATAGGCCACCACACGTATGGCGGCCAGCGCACACCAACCGACCCCAAGACCCATGAAGGGAGAGCTATGACGACCCCCAAACCCGCCAACAAGTACTCCGCGGACATGTGGGACCGGCTGGACCGTGATCTCAATTACTGTGGCGGCCAGTTGAGGGTGAAGGACACTCGTCAGACGGTGGCGAACATCCTCGGGCTAATTGCCAGCGGGTGCGAGGTTGCCGATATCCTGAGGGACTACCCAGGCCTCGTGGAGGCCGACATACGTCAATGCGCTAGGTGGGGTGCTTGGGTAACCGGCTATCAAAGGATTGACCACGACGCTGGATGAGGATAGTTGTCGATGTCAACCTACCTGAGACCATAGCCGGATTCCTGAACGATGCGGGGCATGATGCCGTCTGGTCCGGTTCGATTCTGCCGCATCAGTCACCGGACACGGATATCGTAGCCAATGCCATCCACAACCATCGCGTAGTCTTGACCAAGGACCTAGGCATCGCCGAAATCATCTTGAAGTCCCGCAGGCCCGAGCCCTCCCTCATGACCTTACGGTTGGGAGACCCTCCCATTGAGACAATCTATCAAGCCCTGGCGTCCCATCTGCCTTCGTTAGAGGAAAACCTTTTGCGAGGCGCCTTGGTTACTATCGATGACAAAGGCCCTCGTGTTCATCCGTTGGAGGGCCCTCTACCGCATCCTCCCCCTGACCCCTGACGTGTGAGATTGACGCCCCCAAGGGGGGGCGGCTAAACTTCAATTTGAACCAGATCGCACCGGGAGGTGTAGCGTGCAGCAAGTTACGAGCAATGTTTTTGCCGAGACCACGGCCCGCGGTTGCAACTTTGGCTACTTGGTCACCTCTGAGGGCCTCGTTATGTTCGATTCCCCTCACAAGCCAAGCGATGCCTTGGCCCTCAAGGCGGAGATGGAGTCTAAGGGGCCTCTGCGGTACATCATCAATACTGAACCCCACGCCGACCATTGGTCCGGCAACGGCTTCTTCGACGCTCCCGTCATCGCCCAAGAAGGTGTACTGACCCGCATCCAGAACACCGACATGGCGGAGCACGTACGACGTGTGGGCGCATTCGGCCCCGACCAGCCCGCCCTGTTGGAAGGCTACGAGGCCAACGCGCCACTGATTACCTTCAAGAACGGGATGACCCTTCATGTGGGCAACCACACCATCGAGATGATTCACATGCCTGGGCATACCCTCTACCAAGCAGCGGTCTGCATCAAGGAAGAGGGTGTGGTGTGGACCAGCGACAACATCTTCCGCAGTGTGCAGACTTGGATACACGAGGGCAACCCCGACCTGTGGTTGACGGCTCTAGAGTCGCTGCGCAAGCTGGACGAGGACATCTTCGTCCCCGGCCACGGCGAACTTTGCGACAAGGGCTACCTCAACGAGCAGTCCGCCTTGGTGCAGGAGTGGAAAGAATACGTAAAGAGCGGTATCGAGCGTGGCATGACCAAGGACGAGGCAGTTTCGAACCTCACCGACCTGACCGACCGCTACCCCATGGACGTGGGACAGGACGGCATGGCTCCGGTGGTGATGCGCATGAACGTCGCCAACCTGTACGACTATCTCACGGGTAACTGGCCCGCGCCCTCTGCCCCCAACTTCGCCACCTTCGCCAATTGGCCGGGCTCCAGTTCTGGCGGAAGGTAGGCCGGCAGGCGCATGACCACGGGTGGATCCCTGGATCACACGGGCCTGAAACGCACGGGCCTGTTCCAGAGCCATGTCGATATAGGGGCGAAATTGGTGCCCTTCGCCGGGTGGGAGATGCCCTTGCAGTACAAGGGCATCCTCGCCGAGGCAAGGGCAGTGCGCTCCAGTGCCGGCATATTCGACGTCTCCCACATGGGACGCTTGTTCATCTCTGGCCGCCAAGCTGAGGCTCTTCTGGACAAGCTGCTCACGGCCAACGTGCCTGCGCTGGCGTCAGGCCGCTGCCGATATTGTATGATTTGCAATGAAGCAGGCGGCATTGTCGATGACGTGGTAGTCGCCCGTCTCGCACCGGAACGTTTCCTCCTAGTATGCAACGCGGCCAACCGCGAGAAAGTGGTGGAGGCTGCTCTTACCCTGATGAGGGGCGGCCTCAGTGACCTCATTCTTGACGACCGGACCACTGCGACTTCCCTGATTGCGGTGCAGGGGCCATCTGCCGAGGCCATCCTGCTCTCCGTGCTAGGCCAAGACGGATTGGAAGGCCCGATCACCCGACCCTTCGGCATTGCGGAAACGACCATTGACGACAGCGACGCAATCATCAGTCGGACAGGCTATACGGGTGAGGATGGCGTTGAGTTGGTCGTCAGCTCAGAACAAGGACCGCAGGTATGGGACCGACTTATGGAGCTTGGCGCCGCACTCTGCGGGCTGGGTGCACGGGACGTACTCCGCTTGGAAGCTGGTCTGCGCCTGCATGGTACAGACATGGACGCCACCACCACTCCCTTTGAGGCTGGCCTGCAACGCTACGTGCATATGGACGGCGACTTCAGCGGCCACGACGCCTTGCTGCAACAGCAGGACCGAGGAATCACGCGGGTGCTGGCAGGGCTGAATGTTCGGAGCCGGTCGGTGGCCCGCCACGGACACCGGGTGCTGCACCAAGCCACAGAAGTGGGTGTAATCACCAGTGGCACCTTCTCACCGACTCTGCGCGCCAACATTGCTATGGCCTACGTGCCACCCGAGTTGGCGGATGCAGGGCAACTGCTGGACGTGGACATTCGCGGCGAGTCCGTGGAGGCGGAAGTCGTGTCCCTACCCTTCTATTCCAGGAAGCGCTCGGGCTGAGAGGCTGGAGCCGGAGACACTGATGGTAGACCTTGGCACGGATATCTCTTGGCGCTCTCACTACCTCCCCACCACTGAGGAAGACCAAGGCGCGATGCTAGAGGCCATCGGCGTGGCCGAATTGGAAGACCTGTTTGCCGACATCCCCGCCGACTACCGCAATCCGACGCTGGACCTGCCAGGCCCCCTGTCGGAACTGGAACTACGACGCGAGATGGATGCCTACGCCTCTCGTAACCGTCACGCTGGGGAGTATGCCTGCTTCCTAGGTGCTGGGGCTTACAACCACTTCACCCCCAGCGTGGTGCGGGCCCTCATCAGTCGTGGCGAGTTCCTGACCTCCTACACCCCCTACCAGCCAGAAATCAGCCAAGGGACGCTGCAGGCTACCTACGAGTTTCAGTCGATGATTTGCAGTATCTACGACATGGAGGTGGCCAACGCTGGCCTCTATGACGGGGCCAGCGCCTTGGCCGAGGCTGCCCTGATGGCCTGTCGCGTCACGGGACGCAGCCTGATAGGCGCCTGCAACACCATCTCACCAGCCTATCGAGAGGTGCTGGAGACCTACTGTGTGCCCCAAGGTCTGGAAATCGCCACAGTGGACCCCGAGGCGACTGAGCTGCACCCGCAGACGGCTTGTCTCGTGTCCCAGTACCCCAACTTCTTTGGGTACCTCGAAGACTTGGAGCGGTACCGGCATATGTCCGACGCTGTCAGGGCCTTGATGGTGGTATCCTCCGACCCGGTGGCAATGGCCATGCTACGGCCTCCGGGCAGCTTCGGGGCTGACATGGTGACTGGCGAGGGTCAAGCCCTTGGGCTACCGTTGAGCTTTGGCGGCCCCTACGTCGGCCTCTTCTCCACCCGCCAAGCCCTGCTGCGACAGATGCCTGGTCGCTTGGCTGGGGGCACCACTGACAGGGACGGGCGACCGGGCTTCGTGCTGACCCTAAGCACCCGCGAGCAACACATCCGGCGCGAGCGGGCCACCAGCAACATTTGCACCAACCAAGCCCTGATGGCTCTAGCCGCTACTGTCTACACCGCGGCCTTGGGCAAGCGGGGACTGCGCCAAGTTGCGGAGCAGGCCTACCACAAGGCCCACTACGCCGCGGAGAGCATCGCCTCGCTCCCGGGCTACGCCCTGCCTCTGCAGGGGACCTTCGCCTTCGAGTTCCCCATCACTTGCCCAGCCCCCGCCCGCGAGATCAACGCTCACCTGCTGGAGCACGGCATCATCGGCGGCCTAGACATCGGCAACAGCTTCCCCAACGGGATGCTTCTCTGCGTCACCGAGGTCAACACCCGGGAGGAAATCGACTCTTTGGTAGACGCACTGGCAGAGTTCAAGCCGTGAGCGCCCCTTTGAACTCCGGCAGCTTGCCTCTGCTCATGGACCAGAGCACACCCGGCAGGGTCGGCTCGGTGCTGCCACCACTGGATGTGCCAGCCCAAGAGCTTCCCGATGCCTCGCTGCTGCGGGAAGACCTGCAACTGCCTGAAGTAACCGAGCCCCAAGTGGTGCGGTACTTCACCCTGCTGAGCCAGCGGAACTTCGGGATCGACACCCACTTCTATCCGCTGGGCAGTTGCAGCATGAAGTACAACCCCAAGGTCAACGACGAGATAGCGTTCCTGCCCGGGATGGCGCGGATACATCCATCCCAGACCGACGACACGGTGCAGGGCGCCTTGGCCATGATGCACCGGCTTCAGACCTTCCTCGCCGAAATCACCGGCATGACAGGCGTCAGCCTCGCTCCGCTGGCGGGCGCCCACGGCGAACTGGCGGGCATGCTGATGGTACGCGCCTGCCTACGAGACCGCGGCGAGAACCAGCGAAACATCGTGGCGATACCCGACAGCGCCCATGGCACCAACCCTGCTTCGGCAGCTATGGCCGGTTTCGACGTGGTCAGCGTCGCCTCCGACAGGGACGGCAACATGGATGTTCGGGCCTTAGAAGATGTGGCAAACGACCGACTCGCTGCGGTGATGCTGACCCTACCCAACACGCTGGGCCTGTTCGATACTAATATCCTGGAGCTCTGCCAGACGGTGCACAAAGCGGGCGGGCTGGTGTACGGCGACGGGGCGAACATGAATGCCTTGCTGGGCCGGGCTAAGCCTGCCCACCTCGGGTTCGACGTCGTACATCTCAACCTGCACAAGACCTTCAGCACGCCCCATGGCGGTGGCGGTCCCGGCGCGGGGCCGGTGTGCGTTGGGGAGACACTTCTCCCGTACCTGCCGACCCCGGTGGTCCAGCACGACACCGAGGGCTATACCCTTGGCCGCCCTGAAAAGAGCATAGGTAAGCTGAGCGGACACCATGGCAACTTTGGCGTCTTGGTGCGCGCTTATTCCTACATACGGACTCTAGGCAACACGGGACTGAAGCAGGTTTCGGGCGACGCTGTACTCCACGCGAACTACCTGCTAGCCCGCTTGCGAGACACCTTCGACCTGCCCTATGACCGCACCTGCATGCACGAGGTGATATTCTCGGCTAGAGCCCAAGCACCCACTGGTGTGAAGGGGCTGGATATCGCCAAACGACTCTTGGACTACGGCTTCCACGCTCCAACCATGTACTTCCCCCTGATTGTGCATGAAGCGCTAATGATCGAGCCTACCGAGACGGAGACCAAGGAGACCCTAGACGCCTTTATCGACGCCATGAAGGCCATCGCCGGAGAGGTCGAAGACGACCCTTCATTGGTGAAGATGGCCCCGCACAACACGCCCGTTTCCCGGTTGGACGAGGCAACGGCGTCGCGACGTCCCAACCTGCGCTGGCACGCCCCCTAGGCCAGGGCCCGCCTTGACCTACTATCCTGCCCTACCGGGCTTGGCGTGCATCTCTTCGACTTGGGCGACTTGGGCGATTAGGGCCACTAGGGCATGAACTCCGCGCGACTGCTGGTCTGGCTGTTGCCTAGGCGGCTCAAGTCGTCTTGGCAACTTCTGGCCGTCAGCGCCTTCGGCATTCTAGCCGCTGCCACTGTGCTTTCGGTGGGCGCGGTCTACTCTCAAGCCCTCTCCGAGGGCGGGCTGCGCCACACCTTAGCTTCGTCGGTTCAGTGGGTGTTGAACGCCCAAGTGCTGGCCCAAGACCGGCCCCTCGCCCCTGGGGCCTACCCCAAGCTGCGCAACACGGTGGAGAGCATCGCAAACACCCGGTTGGGCTATCTGATGGAGGACACCGAGCGGTTCGGCAACACGCCTCCCCACATGCCCATGCTAGTGGGGCCGCAGGTCCGCGAGGCAGAGCCGGAAGACCCCCTAGCCCGCATGTTCTTCCTCACTGGTTTCGAGGAGCATTCCCGGCTGGTAGCCGGCAGGTGGCCGCAGGCGGAGCCGGTGCTGCACGACAAGGGTCTGGTGATGGAGACAGTGTTGGGAATGAACGCAGCGGGCGGACTCGCCTTGGGGGTCGGCTCCGAAGTGAACCTGCTCCCCTTCTACTCCACTCCCAGCGAGCGCATCACACTGCACATCGTCGGTATCGCCGAGCCCATCAACCGCCGTGACGAGTTCTGGATGGGCTACACATCATACTTTGAAATCAGCGGCGCCGAGCCGATCCAGGTGCCTTTCTTCGTGCGGGAGCAGGACTTCTTCGGCGGGCTGGGAGAACGCTATCCCACACTTGTCGGCAACTTCGGCTGGTACTTCTACCTAGACGTGGCAAGCCTGACCACAGCCGACATCGAACACACCCGGGATGCTCTGCATGGCTTGGAGCTGGACATCAACCGGGTATACCCCCGTTCCATTATTACCAGCGGCTTGGAAAACAGGTTCAGGGAGTACGAACGCAAGCTGACCCTAGCCCGTGTGCCTCTGTTCCTGTTCATCTCGCTGGTCGCCTTGGTCACTCTTTATTTCCTAGCAGTAGCAACGGGGTTCCTGTCGGCGCGACGCCGCGAGGAAGCCAGCCTCCTGCGCAGCCGTGGGGCCAGTGCTGTGCAAATCGGCGGTCTGCTGATGGCGGCCGAGGGGGTGATCGCGCTTGTTGCCATCGCCGTCGGCCCCTTCCTCGCGCTGCTGGTGGTGCGGGGGATACTGGCCCGCACCATTAACCCCTTGCAGATAGGCCAAGACCTGTTGGTCATTGGGCTGTCGGCAGAGGCCTTTATACTATCGGCAGTGGGAGGAATCCTCAGCCTCTTGGTGCTGGTGTTGTCGGAGATCCGGCTGATGCGGCTGGGGGTGGTGGACTACCTACGGGAGCGGGCAAGGCCTCCCACCGTACCTTTCCTGCAACGCTACTACATCGACTTCCTAGCGGTGGGGGCCTTGGGCCTGCTGTGGTGGCAGATACAGGGCAGGGGAGGCTTCCTTGACCGCGACCTGCTGGGCCGAGCGTTGGATGTGGACCCAACACTGCTGTTCGGACCGGCTCTAGTTGTGCTTACGGCGGCCCTTCTCATGCTGCGGGTGATGCCACTGACGGTACGGTTTCTAGCGTGGGCTGCCGACCGCGCTGGCCCCGCTTGGCTGGGCCTTTCACTGTCGCGGGTGGCCCGTGACCCGCTGCCTTACGGCTCCCTAGTCATCATCCTGATGATGGCGACGGCACTGGGTGTATTCGGCGCAGTCTTCCAATCGAGCCTGTCCCAGAGCCAGCGAGAACAGCAGCAGTACGCCATCGGTGGTGACGTGGTGGTGCACGCCAGCCCCCTGAACCCAGGAGCAGCACGAGCTTTGTCCGTCTCCGAGGTTCCCCGAATAGTCAGCCCTGTGATCCGGGAGCCCCTTCTGCTGTACGATGGATTCGCCATATCTCCTGCCTTGGCCTTGGTGGTCGAGCCGTCCACCTTGGTGGAGACAGCTTGGTTCCGCAAGAGCTTTGCTGGGAAAGAGTTGGACGAGTTGCTGGCCCCGTTGCACCCGCCGGACTTCCGCTTTTTGGGGGTAGAGGAGGACCCGCGGCAGGGCATCCCGATACCCTTGGAAGCACGGCGTCTGGGGGTCTGGGCTAGAGGAGAGAACTTGGGCATAGACCCTAGCGGGCGAGACGTGCGCGTCTGGGCTAGGCTGGTCGACTCGTCTGGGTTCCGTCGCGACGTGCGGTGGGGCAACGTGAGACGTGCTGAGGAAATGGAGGAAGGCGAGGGAAGGGACGGTTGGACCTACTTGGAGACGGCCTTGCCCCCGCAGTCGCGCTCTTCCCATCCCCCTTATCGAATAATCGCCATCTTCATGAGCCGTACCGCCTTCACCCAGACCCCGCCAGGAAGCCTCAGTTTCGATGAAATCACGATCAAAGGGCCGGGCCTGCCAGCCTCCGGCATGGTAATCGAGGATTTCGACGAGCCAGGCCTGTGGGGAGCAATGAACCAAGGAGGCCCGGAAGGCGACACCGTGCAACTGGTGCTCCCGGAGGAAGAGGGCAAGCGCAGCAAGCTGACGCTATCGTGGCAGGAGCCGCTGACTACTGCCGTGCGCGGAGTCGTGATACCTCCCGGACCTTGGCCAATACCCGCCATCGGAGGCCCTAGCCTAGAACCTGGCACCGAGACGGTGATGGAGATTGACGAGCGCCGAATACCCATCGTGGTGCAGGACACCACCGACTTCTTCCCCACCCTGACCCCCGGTGTGCGTCCCTTCGTCATTATCCCGTTGGATGCGTACGTCTCGTATCTGGACCGCATCCCTGGAGGCAACCCCAAGAGGCCCAACCAGTTTTGGCTGGCCCTGCATGAAGACCAAGACCGGGCAGCAGGTATCAGGACCCTGCGCCAAGAGCTTCCTCCCTCTGCATTGATTCGCGACAGGCAGGCCTCAGTCGATCGGGCGCAGCGCGACCCGCTGGCGGGCGGAGGCTGGGCAGGGCTCACCATACTCAGTGTCAGCGCGTTGGCCGTCGCAGCTATTCTCGTTCTGGGTGCCCATGCCGCCATATCGGTGTACCGTGGCAGAGTGGACCTAGCGGTGGTTGGCGCCCTCGGACTGTCCACACGCCAGATGATGATGGGGCTGGTTCTAGAGCGTGTCGTGGTGGCCGTGCTGGGCATCGGGGCTGGAGTTATCTTGGGCTTGGGCCTTGGGCCTTGGGTGCTCAGTTACTTGGACATCACCCCCACCGGACGCGACCTGCTTCCACCGATGGAGGTCACTGCCCACGCATGGCTAATAGGTCTCACCTTTGTCGAGCTGGCATTCGCGTTGGCATTGGCTGTCGTCATCGCCGTGATATCCGCAAGCCGTCTCAAGGCGGCCGATGTGCTCAGGGCGTCCTGAGATGCCCTTGCGCGGTTCGAGCGTGACTTCTTTCTTGAACCTGGCATGGAACGTGGCTGCCCGTCGTGCCCTAGCAAACTGGGGCCTGGAACTTGCCCTGTTTCTAGGCATCCTGATGGCCATATCCCTAGTGTCCAGCAGCCTCGCCTTCTCCGACCTGCTGGCCGAGGCAGCCCTGCGCAACGCTCTGGATGAGGCCCCCTACGAGGACACCAACATCTCGGCCCGCACGTTCTACGGGTTGGACAACTCCAGCGGCGACCCCTTGGTGGAGAACGACTACGCCACGGCCCTTTACGTCATGCAGACGGAAGTGGCCTACCGCTTTCTACCGTACCTAGCCGACGAGGCGCGGTTACTGCAGACGTCCACCTTCTATTTTGCGGGACACCCTCATCTCGGAATAGATTCGCCGGAGCGGCCGCGGGGCAAGGTGCAACACATGACCGGCATGCTGCCGGACCGGGTGGATATAGTGCAGGGCCGCTGGCCCTACGAAGAGGGCGCCTCAGCCCCGAGCTTGGACCTGCGGGAACTGGAAGTGGCGGTCGACGTACAGGGGTTGGAGTTCCTTCAACTGGACGTAGGGCAGACTATGGAAATTTTCCCCGCCACAACCGTGGACCAAGCGGACAGAGTCCGCGTTCACATCGTGGGCGCCTTCCGTCGTGTCGATCCCGAAGACGAGTTCTGGTATGGGGCGAACCGGGCCTTCAGCTTTGACAACGACGAGTGGAAGACCACTCCAATGTTCACCACCGAGGATGCCCTACTGACCGTTCTTGGCCGCGAATACCCGGACCTCTACAGCCAGGTAACCTGGTTCTTCTACCTAGACCGCCACGGCGTGCGTACCGCTGACCTCGACGGCATCAAGGCTGCAATACGGGGCGCGGAGCATGGTATGCGGTCCGGCCTGTCCAACGGTTCAGCTTCCACGCGCTTGGCGACGGTGATAGAGGACTACGACGAGCAACTGCTGCTGGCGCGGGTACCGCTCTTTCTGATGGTCTTTCTGGTCAACGGCATCCTCATGTACTACTTGGCGTTGGCCGCCGGGCTGCTGCTGAAGACCCGGGCGGTCGAAATCTCCATGCTGAAGAGCCGCGGCTCCACCACCCCGCAACTGGGGCTGCTGTCCGCCTTCGAAGGAATGTTGCTGGCCGTGCCAGCCATAATCATTGGCCCCTTCCTAGCCTTGCTGCTGGCCCGCGTCCTCGGAGCGCTCTTCTTCGACTTCGGCCCAGTGAACGACCTGATACCCCTATTCCCGTCGGGACTCTCCTTCCTGGCAGGGGCCATTGGAGGCTTGATAGCCATTGCTGTCCTGACCATCGCCACCTTGGTGGGTTCCCGCCAGAGTATCGTGGACTACCGCCAGACAGGCGCCCGCCCTCCCACGACTCCCTTCCTCCAACGCTACTACCTCGATATCGCCCTACTGGCGGTCATCGGGTTGCTGTGGTGGCAGATACAGGCCCGCGGCGCCTTCCTGGTGCGGCCAGTAGGGGGAGGCTTGGAGTTGGACTACAGCCTGCTCTTGGGGCCTGCCTTGGGGCTGGTGGCCTTGGGGCTGGTGGTGATGCGCCTGTTCCCGCTGGTAATGAGGGCCCTTGCTGCCTTGTCGGCGCCCGTAGCCCCTCCTTGGTTGACCCAAGGCCTCAGACGGGTGTCCCGCGACCCAGTGGTGCCCGGCGCACTGGTGGTGCTGGTGGCCCTAGCCACGGCTCTGGGCGTGATAGGCAGCTCTTTCAGCTCCACCTTGGAACGCAGCCAAGTGGAACGCGCCATGTACGAGGTCGGCGCCGATGTGCGGGTGCGCCACTCCGGCGACAACCTCCCCCTCAGCGAGCACCATCTTTCGACGGCCATGCCCGACGACGCCGTCACCAGCGGGGCTGAGGTGCATCGCACAGCTGGCCACCTGCTATCCCAAGGGCTCAACACCACACGTCTCTCGTTGCTGGCGGTGGACGCATCGTCCTTCAGCGAGACGGCTTGGTACCGGCCCGACTTTGCCAACGGCCAGACTATGGGCCAGATTCTTGGGGGCATTGGGCCGGATGGAATGACAGGGGCGGGCGGCGACGGGTTGGAGTTGCCCGCGGATACCGAAGGGCTGGCGGTATGGTTGCGCACCGACCGGCGCATCTCGTTCGGCTCGCTCCGGGCAAGGCTCAAGGACTCGCGAGGCTACCACTTCGACATAGACCTCGGCACCCTGAACAGAACGGGGTGGCAGCAACTCGACGGAGAAATGACGCCTATTCCACTGACACGGCGTTTCCGCAGGCAGGCGTCGCCGCCACCGCCCGTGTACCCGCCTTTCACCCTGCTGGCAGTGCATATATCTTCCTTGCGCGGCTTCGGGGAACCGGGTGCGATATTCATCGACCGGCTGGAGGCCATCAGTCCCGCAGGCCGAACCATGGTGGCTGACGGCCGATCCCTAGCCTCCTGGCAGACTTTGGAAGACTACGCTCGACCTGGCCTATACCAACTGGACTACATCGACTCGATTTCCCAGAGGGGCAGTGGAGGTTCCGCTGCCTTCACTTGGTCCGTGGGCGGCGCTGGGCTGAAGGGCATCCGGGCAGGTCCCTCGGAGAGACCTCTGCGGGCGTTGGTAAGCCCATCCTTCTTGGAAGAAGCAGGAGGCAACCAAGGCGAGGTCTTCAAGGTCGGCCTGTCCCAATTCGCCATCGAGCTTGAGGCTGTCGCCGTGGCCGACTTCTTCCCCACGCTGGAAGACCCTAGGCATCGACCCTTCGCAGTGGTGGACCGTCAGGCATTCATCCAGTACGCCAATGCCCATGCTCCACGCCCGGTTGGCGGGGCTAACGAGCTGTGGCTGCAGTTGGCCGATGAGAATCAGGACGTGGAGTTCGTCGCTCCAACTTTGCGGGAGAAGGGCCTGCTGAGCAGGGGCACCATGGTCGCCTCAGAGGCCGTCAGCAAGCGAGTCGACACACCACTTATCAGCGCTGGCTGGAAAGGGTTGATCGTACTCATGTTCCTAGCATTGGTGGTGGCGGGAGTCTCCGGTATCGTCCTCTTCTGCTACATCGACACCCAGGAGAGACGTACGGAGCTCGCGGTGCTGCGGACACTGGGCTTCTCCAAGGCACAGCTCAACGTCGCCGTATGGTTCTCTCTGATGGTTGTGGTAGTCTTTGGCATGGGGCTGGGCACTTGGGTGGGCCAGCAGATAGGCAGCAGCATCCTCCCCTTACTCGAAGTAGCGGAAGAGGGGGCGCGTGTCACCCCGCCCATGATATTGCAGACCGACTGGACCACCCTGCTGGTGTCCTACGCCATACTGGTTGGAGCGGCCTTGGCGAGCTTCTTGTGGCTCTCTTGGCTGACCGCCCGCTTGGATGTGCAGCGGGTCCTTCGCATGGGAGAGGCGTGAGGGACTCCCCTAAACAGGCATTTGAAGGGAGCTTTTTGACGACAAGGCCTCAGGAAAGTGCGGGAGGCGAGACTGAGAACAGGAAGCCCTACATCCGCTGCCGTGACCTGTTCAAGATATACAAGCGAGCGGAGCTTGAGGTAGTGGCCCTGCGGGGCGTCGACCTCACCGTGCGCGCAGGCGAGGTAGCTGCCATCGTCGGTGCCAGCGGCAGCGGCAAGAGCACCCTGTTGAACGTCCTGTCGGGGCTGGACCGGCCCTCCGCAGGGCAGGTGATAGTGGGCGAGCGCGACCTGTTGAACATGCCTGACAGGGAGTTGGTGCGCTACCGGCGGCTGGAGGTCGGCTTCGTGTGGCAGGCGACGGGCCGCAACTTGGTGCCCTATCTCACGGCTCAAGACAACATCGAGTTGCCCCTGGCCCTGTCTGGCGCCGACATCGCCTCGCGCCACCGTCGCAGTTTGGAGCTATTGGCTGCCTTAGACATGACCGAAAAGGGTGACAGGTACCCCCAGCAGCTTTCCGGTGGGGAGCAGCAACGGGTGGCCATCGGGGTCGCTTTGGCCAACTCACCACCCCTGCTGCTGGCTGACGAGCCCACAGGCGAACTGGATACGGATAATGCCAACCGCATCTTCGACCTTATGCGTCGCATCAACCAACTCTTCGGAGTAACGGTTGTCATGGTGACCCACTATCCAGGGGTGGCCGAGCATGTGGACCGGGTCATCCACATCCGTGACGGCCGCATAAGCTCCGAAAGCTTCCTAGAGCCCACGTTCCAGAAGGACGGCGAGAACGTGCTGCGGGAATACTTGGTGGTGGACGAAGCTGGACGGCTGCAACTGCCCCAAGACTACATGTCCCAACTACAACTGCAGGGCTTGGCCAAGGCGGACATCGCCGAGCGCACGGTAACACTCGAGCCACCGACTACGGCTCCCGCACGCAGCGAGCAGGACAGTCCGTCGGAGGACAAGTGACCGCCAACCGCGACGGCAACAGGCCTTCTCTCATCTCAGCTCAAGGTATCACAAGGGCCTTTGGCTCCGGCGACCAGAGAGTCGTTGCCCTTCAGGAAGTCGACCTAAACGTCTTTCCGGGGGAATTCCTAGCGGTCACCGGACGCTCCGGGTCGGGTAAAACGACTCTCCTGAACCTGTTAGCAGGGCTGGACCAGCCCACCGCAGGGCACGTCCTGTTCGACGGGCAAGACCTGTCGGCAATCCCCGACGCCTCCTTGGTGGACTTGCGACGCCACAAGATCGGGTTCGTATTCCAGTCTTTCGGCCTTATGCCACTGCTATCTGCCTACGAGAACGTGGAGCTGCCGTTGCATATCGGCGGCGTGTCTTGGCGCGAGAGACGACGTCGAGCGTTGGAAGCTCTCGAACTGGTGGGGCTGGGCCTCCGCAGCCGTCATCGGCCCTACGAGCTATCGGGCGGTGAGCAGCAGCGGGTGGCCATCGCACGGGCATTGGTTTCCAATCCCCAGGTAGTCTTCGCCGACGAGCCTACCGGCGAACTGGACAGCAACACAGCATCGACCATCTCCGAAATATTACGCGAGATCACGTCCCAACGCGGCGTCACCGTAATCGCGGCATCCCACGACCTGAACATCGCACAAATCAGCAGCCGCGTCATACAACTGGCGGACGGAGCTCTCGTCTCATCAGACGAGCAGCCGTAGCGGACAGCCGAGGCCACTGACATCGGTTCTTGGACGCCGACTTGGCCCGCCGTGAGAATTGACAACACGCCCAGGCCCAATGTACGGTGACTTGGGGTTGAACAATCATCACTACGAACGCCGAGCGATAAGCTTTCCCAAGTCTAGCGGCCCCTATCTAATCATCTCTTCACCCCCACACTTCGCCTGCCGAGCAATACATCCCTCAGCGAGACTCGTGGCTCCAAGAGTTCCTCCCCCCGGCGTGTCCATGTCTGGAACCTAGCGATATGCCCTATAATCCCCGTCTGTGCCCCCTGGAACCCGATCCGCTTGGAGAATAGGACGCGATGTTGGAGTTGAGGAGCGTAACCGACGAGGAGTTTGAGCAGTGGGTGCGCGTCGAAGCCAGGGCTTACGGGAACCGGCTAGCGGTAGCCCCGGAGGTGTTGCGTCCCAATTTCGATCTGGACCGCTCCATCGCTGTGTTCGATGGAGGCGACATAGTGGGCGGCTCTCACTCCCACCGGGTGGAAATGTCCGTGCCCGGAGGGACAGCAATCATTGCGGGCGTGGCCAACGTGGCGGTGCAGCCCACTCACCGGCGTCGTGGGGTGATGACTAGGATGATGGAACACCAGCTCAACGACGTGCATCAGCGCGGGGAAGCCATGTCAGCCCTCTTCTCCTCCGAGAGCGTGATCTATGGCAGATTCGGGTACGGCGTCGCGACTCTCCACGAGCAATGGACCATTGAGCGACAGCACAACGCCTATGCCCGGCCCTACGAAAGTCCCGGACACATCGTCTTCGTGGACCCGGCAGACATCGACAAAGAGCTTCCCGATGTGTTCCGTAGGAGCACCGAGGGCCGGGCTGGCGTGTTTCAGAGGTCTGCATACCGATGGGAGAGGGACTCGCAAGCACGGGAGCATCGGGAGGGCGGGCCAGGAGGCCTGTTCTACGCTGCCTACGTGGAAGACGGCAGAATCGACGGATATGTCAACTATCGTACAGGCAGTGGCACCCTGACCGTCAACGAGCTGATGGCGACGACCCGAGAGGCAAACTCCGCGTTGTGGCGCTTCTGTTTCGACACTGACCTCATCCGCACAACCGAGGCTGTTAGGCGGCCCGTGGACGACCCTCTGCCGTGGATGCTGGCCGACCCGCGCCGGTTGCAGCGATCCACTCGGGATGGGTTATGGCTGCGTCTCGTCGACGTGGCCGCCGCGCTAGAACTCCGAAACTACATGGAAGCCGGACGCCTCGTGATGGAAGTGCGGGACGACACATGCCCTTGGAACCAACAGCGTTTCGAGTTGGATGCATCGACTGAAGGGGCCGTTTGTCGGGCCACGGAGTCTTCCCCCGACCTGACGCTTACGGTTGCCGCTCTGGCGTCGGCATACTTAGGCGGTGTGAGCTTCACCACACTCTCCCGAGCGGGCTTGGTGGATGAGCACACCTCAGGCTCGCTGCTGCGGGCTGACCGTATATTCTCGGTCTACCACCAACCTTGGAGCCCATACAACTTTTAACATCGTCTGACGGCTTCGCTCCGACGCATACAAGCAAGACAATGTTATATTGGTGGCGGAGCCTTCACCGCAATACCCCGCTGCAGGCAATAGTTGGGAGGTATGGTGAGGGGCTTTCTTACAAAGTATTGGCCACCGGCGCTTCATCGGGTCGCTCTGTTGTGCGTATTGACAACTACCTTGATGTCGGCCTGTGAAAGCGGACCTCCAGCAACCTCCATTCCTGCCAGCACACAAGTAATCGTTGACACAACCACGCCGGGACCCGCAGCGCCTATTTCCGACTTGCCCACGGCAGCGGCAATCAGCACGCCTCTGCCCAGAGGGACTTCCTCTGTCCATCCTACCGCAGCACCTGCTCCTCAACCCATCGTTACCCCTGTTGGCACGCCCAACTCGGCGCGTGCCAACGACGCGCCTACGGGCACAGACACCCGTGCTCCTCAACGCACGGAAGCCCCCTCCACTCAACCCTCGGCTACCCCCACCGGCGCCCCCGTCCCAATGGCCAGCGGCACGCCCATCCCTAAAGAGGGCGTTATGCCGCAACCTACCGCAACCCCGACGCCACAGCCAATGACGTCCCCCATGGAAGCGCCTTCCCCGCAACCCACGGCTATTCCAAACCCCTCGAGAATCGTCGGCCGTTCATTTAGCGAGTTTCATCCCATGGATTAACGTACCGCAGGATGCGGCTCATGAACAAGCCGGGGAGGTCCTGACCAACATTTCGATCGCGAGCCCCAGCTTGGGGGACCATCTAGTCCAACTGGAGTGGTTTGCTGACGGTTTGGACGACGGGGAGGCAGCCTTCCTTGCAATCGCCCGAGATATCATCGACAACTCTCAGAACGACTTTGAAGCAATGATGCAGACGCGCTACACGCAGTCCGAGACCGTTGCTCTACCGAACTCGGGAGAGGTAAACATTTGGGCCATACAGAAAGCTCCCTTCCCGCCGAAGGAGGCCATTACAGAGACAATAAGTCGCGCTCTGCTATTGATGGACGAGATGATGGGGTTCCCACTTCCCACCAGCGACATCATAGTACTAGTTGTAGTCACGGGGCAGGAGGCAGACTACGAAGTTCCTTACTCAACCTTGGCCGTGCCATGGCCGAGAGCGGCGCATGCAGGCTCTCATGTTCGAATGTCACGATACGAGACTGAAGGGATCAGCGAGTCCACACTGTACCATGAACTGGCCCACTATTATTTCAACTTCTTTCCCGCGTGGTTGCTAGAAGGCGGGCCCCAATTCATGTCCGCGTACGTTCTTGATCGCACCGGTACTGCACCAATTGAAGAGCGGTTCTTGAATGAAACGATCAAATCTTGTCGGGAAGCGGAAATCGCAAACCTCCACGAATTGGGGGAGCCTTGGTTGCACTACCGGGTCTCCCCCGTGGAGGGCTGCTTTTACAGTATGGGAGAGCATTTTTTGACCAGTTTACATCTGTCTTTGGGGAAGGAGGTCATGTCCTCTGCGTTGACCGACATACATTCTGGAAATCTTCCACCCACCGCACAGGACATATACCTAGCGTTTCAGAGGAACGTTCCCGCCAGAAAGCAAGAGGAGTTCCACGACCTGTTTGGGCAACTGTACGGCGGCCCTCTGGCGAACGTGGACGTCAACGTCCCTGACGATCATGGTGACAACCGATTGTCGGCTACCCCAATCACTCTAGGGATGGGCGTCCTTGGGGTTATGGACCACGCGTTCGACACGGACTATTTTAGTTTCCTTGCCGAAGGGGCTACGCAATACGACGCAATCCTCGAGAACGACAACGTGCGGGGCTTGAAGCTTTCCTTGTATCGGCCGGACGGGGGCGCGGGAGAGCCTCTGAGAACCCTCTTTGGGGATGGGGGAACAACCGGTACCCGAATAGGCTGGGACGCTGAAGCTTCCGGTCAGCACTACCTTACCGTGGAGAGTCTAGATGGGGCCATCAGCGACTACTCCCTGCGGATCATTCCGAGGGTGTTTGACGTAGACGACCATGGGGACACAGCGGCCGAAGCTACCGACATAGGAGTCGGCGAGAGGATTACCGGAACGATGGACAACGAATCGGACGAGGACTGGTTCAGGTTTAGGGCAGTGGCAGGACAAGCCTATCATATTGATGGCGAAGGTCAGACCTTTGAGGCATCTTCCGTAACTCTGTTCGAATCCGACGGAAAAACGAAAGCGAGCGTAGTCCACGGTGGGTGTGCAGGGCGCGGGTGGGACCGAAAGTGGGCTCCTCCCGATTCGAACGAGTATTACCTTGCAGTGCTCAGTTCAGTAGGGCACGTCGGCGATTACGCCTTCAGCGTGCGCCCGATAGCAGGCGGTGGCGACGACCACGGAGACCATGCCCCGACGGCTACTCGAGTGCAATTGGGAGAAATCGTCGATGGCGTCTTGGAGCGGGCCTTCGACCAAGATTGGTTCCGGTTTCGGACAAAAGCGGGGGAGACTTACAATATCGTTTCTCAACCACTCTACCATTTATTTCCAGCCGGTGACGTTGTTTGCCTCCGACGGCGTTACGCAAGTGCATGAATATAGTCCTAGAGGTGGCCTACCGACGACCGGTACGTTTATACCATGGGTGGCGCCCAATAACGGAGACCACTTTTTGATTTTCCAGAGCCCGGACGCAGACACGGGCGCCTATACAGTGGCCGTTCATCAGGGAGGCTTGAGCGAGGATGATCATGGTGACACCGCCCGAACCGCTACAGTCATTGAGGTAGGTCAGGAAGCCGTAGGGGTCCTGGACCACCGGGCAGACTTCGACTATTTCCGGTTCATGGCCGAGGAGGGACAGAACTATGAAATCTTAGGAAGCTACGGTTTCTCACAAGACCCTCGAATATCCTTGCACGGTCCCGATGGCGTGACTGACCAAGAGTGGAACTTCGAGGCCTCTGGGCACAGACAAGACCGAAAGTACATCCACTGGGTGTGGCTCCCACCTCCGGCGCATATTACGTAGTACAGTGGAGTCCGGTCGGCGGCGTGGGGCCGTACGCAGTGACGGTGACAGCAGGCTAACGACAGCAAGGCTGACCCGCGAGGGCCATCAGCTGCGATTGTGACGGCAGAAGCCCCTATGCTACACTCCCAGCCAACTCGGCATTGAACGTACTGCCGTCCGCACAGGAGGATAGATGAGCACTCACTCACCCGAGGAGACGGAAAAGTTCTATGAGACCGTAGAGCAGACTAACCTGATTCCGGGCTGGCGCCGTAGTATGGCCGTTGAGTGGAAGCCCCAGCCTTACCTTTGGCGCTGGGTCGACTTGGAGCCACTGGCGATGAAGGCTGGCGAGTTGGTGACCCACAGCCGTGAGGTGGAGCGCCGTGTGCTGCGCTTGGCCAATCCGGGCCTGCAGGGCAAGATGGGCACCACTCCCACCATGTCGGCTGCGGTGCAGCTCATCCTCCCCGGTGAGGTTGCGCCGGCGCACCGCCACAGCCCCACTGCCGTACGCTGGATAATCAAAGGCGAGGGGGCCTACACCGCAGTCAACGGCGATCAGTGTTACATGGAGAGAGGCGACCTGATCCTCACACCTGCGTGGACTTGGCACGACCACGGCCATGAGGGGGCCGAGCCGATGATATGGATGGATGGCCTCGACTGGCCTGTGGTCCGCTCTCTGGACGCCATCTTCTACGAGGACTACCCTGAAGACCGGCATCCCGTGGTCGGCGTGGGCAACACGCGGCACCGCTACGCTGCCGGAGGCCTCAAGCCTGCTTGGGAAACCCACAACGAGAACTGGTCCCCCCTGTACCACTTCCGGTGGGCCGACACTCGTCAAGCTCTACTGGACTTGGCCCAAGTTGGGGCCAGCCCCTTCGACGACGTGGCCATGGAGTTCACCAACCCTAGCACTGGCGGCCCAGTGCTGCCCACCATGGCCTGCTTGGTACAGATGATACGCCCCGGCGTACACACCAAGGCGCACCGCCAGACCAACAGCGCTGTCTACCATGTTCATGAGGGCCAAGGCTACTCGGTGATTGATGGCCAGCGGTTCGACTGGAAGCAGGGAGACTTCTTAGTGGTGCCGTCGTGGCGTTGGCATGAGCACGCCAGCGAGGGCGACGAGCCCGCCATCCTGTTCTCCATCCAAGACACGCCGATTATGCAGTCCAGCGGTCTCTACATGGAGGAGGCCTACACGGAGAACGGCGGCCATCAGGAAATCACCAGCCGCTTCTAGCGTCGGTTTTTCGCCAGACGAGGCGAGCCCGTGGTAGAGCTGACCAGACTTGTGCAGTCCGGAGTGTCTCTGGTAAAGCGCACGCCGTGGTGGCTGCGGTTCGTGGTGGGCATCTGCTTCAGCATAGCGTTGGGCTATCTGGCTCTGCGAGCGCTCGACTGGGGGCAGATTCACCGCGCGTTTGCCGAGCTTTCCATAGGCCATGCCCTGCTCGGCTTAGCTGCATACCTAGCGAGCCTGCTCTTCCGCGCACTGCGGTGGCGTGTGCTGTTCGTGCAGCACGAGGTATCGCTGCTGCAATTGGGTATAACACAGAACGTCGGCACGGGCGTCAACAACATGCTGCCGGTGCGTGTTCTCAGCGAGCCGTTGCAGATGGCCATGCTCACCGGGCGCTACAAGGTGTCCGCGCCCACTGCCTTGGCGACGCTGGCCACGGAACACATGCTGGACATCGTCGCCACTGCGATGCTGATGGGAGCGGGCGTGGCCCTGCTACCACAGCTTCGCGGACTCAGCATCCAACTCACCGGCTCCCTCATCTTGGGCATCGTGAGCTTGGGGGCTTTCTACTTCATCATCCGTGGGGTGCCCACGCTGCCTTATGTGGGCAAGATTCCGGCTTTCGAGAGATGGACGGAGGCCATGGCCACACTGCGACACGAACGTGGCCGCCTTGCAGCCTGCTTTCTCTCCACCGTGATACATTGGGCTTTCTTGGGGCTGAGCGGCTGGTTCATTGCCCGAGGGTTAGGGCTGGACGTCAACTTGCTCGCATTGACGGTAATGTTCGCCGCGGCGGCGCTCTTCGTGAACTCAGTACCGTCGGCTCCCGGGGCAGCAGGCACCTTCGAGTTCGCCATCATATACACGCTGGGCTTTTTCGACGTAGCCCGGGTGGATGCGGTGCCATTCGCCTTCTTGATGCACGCCATCATCTTCCTGCCGCCCATGCTGGTGGTGCTGCTGGTGCTCTCGGGCGACGGCTTGGCACTGATCGCACGTCGCAAGGCTGCCGGACCTTTGATCACTCCGGCCACCACCGACAGCGCACGAGGCTAGCCCGGCAGAGCAGTCTGGCACGATTCGGCTTCCGCCTTCAGCTTCTCCCAGCTATAGATCATCGGAAGCATGCGCACCTGCTGCCACATGGTGGCTTGGTCCGCATAGTGGGCGCTGCCGGGGTGCCCTGATGAACCGAGCGGCACAACCCATGTGGACCCATCCCAGTCGGCGAGGTCGAACGCATAGCGGGCCACCGACATGCTGGTCATGGCGAACTGGTCGCCGGGCGAGTAGGAACCGGCTTGGGGCGTATCGCCGTCGCCTCCCATAGACACCGATGGCGGGTCCAGCACACCTGCCAAATCCGGGGACGCGGCGCTCAAGGGATGGCGCGGACGGGTGTGGTGTACGGCGCCCCAGCTCCAAGACGTGGCGTCAGGTCCTAGAGGCTGGCTCAAGTCGTCCAATGCGTCCATAAAGGCCTCCGACAAGAACGACTGCCAGTCGGCGCCCGTAGGCAGCAGGGTGCGATCGCCAGCCTCAATCATCTGGGGGAATTGGGAGCGCAGACGGGCAACATGGCCTGGACCGCCACGGCCTGCGGGGCTGAAGGCTTCGGCAGCCAGCGGTCCTAGGATGGGTTCCAGCACCTTGCGTACGAGGCGGTCCCGGGTCGCACTATAAATGGTGGGGGCCGCGAGGTCGGGGGACATCTCACCGTCCCAGTGGGCCAGCGCCTTGCGGGCGGCCCCGGCAAGAGGGTGGTCTATTTCCAGAGAGGCCAGCTTCTGTCCATAGAAGGCTCCTGGGATGGAGACTTTCTCGGCGTGCATTGCTGCCATGTCACCCACCGTGGCCTTGTCCAGTTGCAATAGCCGGTGGGTCAGGCGGTTGGCGCGGAAGCCTGGGGCGAAATCGAGGGCGATGTAGTGGGGATAGCCCTCGCCTGCCACCCGATTGTTCGCAGTAACAATATACGCACCGTCGGGGTTGGTGGAGCGAGGCAACTCCTCGAAAGGTATGTCGCCTTGCCACTCATGTTCCCCGTCCCAACCGGGCACAGGAGTCCAGCGGTTGGCCTCATGCCGCACCGGAATGCGTCCCCGGGTGAGGTAGGCGATGTTTCCGTCCACATCGGCGTACAAGAAGTTGTTCGCTGGGTCGACCCAGCACCGCATCGCCTCGTCCATGGCATCGGCGGAGTCGACCTTCAGCATTGAGAGTAGCGCGTCGGCCCAAGGTTGAGCCTCACATGTGGCGCTGTAACGAAAGGCGAGGCCCACGCCTGTTTCGATACTTCCACCAATTACAGGCCCATGGTGGGTGACTGGCACTTCCACTTGCACCGTCCCATGGCCCCGCACCTCGATGGTCTCGCGATGGACTTCCAGAGGCAGCCACTCGCCCTTGAACTCGTAGGCCGGAGCCTCGCCTGCACGCAGATGCTCCAAGTAGAGGTCTTGGTAGTCGGCCCCGGTGTGGGTGACACACCAAGCTACTCGGTCGTTATGCCCGAAGTGGGGGAAACCCGGCACACCAGGGAATGAGAGACCGATGACGTCGAAAGCGGGGCAGGCGACGTGGTTCTGGTAATAGACGTTGGGCGTGTCCAATCCGCGATGGGGGTCGCCCGCTAGGATGGGGCCGCCGGATGCGGTGCGACTGCCTGCCAGCACCCAGTTGTTGCTGCCCACCTCAATAGCGTCCATGGGCTGCATCCACGACTCCGCCTCTCGCAGCAGGTCGACGACGCCGTCGACGGCTCCCTCGTACTCCGCGCCCGGAGGGACGATGACCAGTTGCCCCTGTTGGTAGCCAGGGCAGAGGGCAGCCATCATTTCAGGGCCAACGTGACGCAGCAGCTTTGCCCGCCATAGCTTCTGTTCGAACACACCCATCAGGATGTGCCGCACCTTGAAGACGCCCAGCGAGTCGTGGGGTAGCCACGGCTCTGGGGACGCGCCTAGGATTTCGTACTCGACTGGTAGTGCGTTGGTAGTCTCGATGAAGGCGTTGACCCCGGCAGCATAGGCCTCCAGCATCTGTTGGGCGTCATCGCTTACCACACGTAGGTCAGCCTCGGCACTGGCTTTCAATCTGAACCTGCGCATCAGCGTGTCCTGTGGCAAGGCGTCCGGTCCGACAAACTCAGCACAGCGGCCGTAGGCGCGACGGCGGTCGTAGTCCATTTGGAACAGTCGGTCCTGCGCGGTGTAGAACCCTTGGATGAAGAAGGCGTCCCAAGTCGAGCCTGCACGCCCGTGGGGGATGCCCTGCCCGTCGCGGTACACGGTAGCCTCACCATTCAACCCCGGCAGCGAGAACGTCGAGGTAGTATCAGGCTCGGAGGAACGGACTTGTTCGCGGGTGATATTGGCCGTCATGGGAATCACCTCTCTATGAGCTTTGCCTTGAAGCTTGGCGACTGATACGGGGCCTTACCCCTCGTCCAGTATCTCCCTAACCTTGGCAAAGATGCCTTCGAACATAGGGCGGGTGAGGCGTCCGGTCTGGGTGTTCTGCTGGCTGGGGTGGTAGGAGCCTAGGAGCACCAAGCCGTTGGCCAGACGGTGCAGCGAGCCGTGACCGAACTGGGGACGGGGCTTGGGGATTTCGATGTCGGCAGCCCGGGCAGCCGCGAGAAAAGCGTCGAAGGCAATCTTGCCCAAGGCCACTACCACCCGCAGCTCGCTGAGCAGTTGCAACTCCCGCACCAAGTATGGCCGGCAGTTCTCCAGCTCTGTGGGGAGCGGCTTGTTTGCGGGAGGAGCGCATCGAGCGGCTGCGCTAACGAGCACGTCGGTCACCGCCAAGCCGTCGTCGCAATGCTCCGACGTTCCTTGGTTGGCGAAACCGTACTTGTGCAGAGTGCCGTAGACCCAATCACCACTACGGTCGCCGGTGAAGGCCCTGCCGGTGCGATTCCCACCGTGGGCCGCCGGGGCCAGCCCCAAGAGCAGCAGGCGGGCATCGCCAGAGCCGAGACTGGGTATGGGTCGGGCCCAGTAGTCCCAGTCCATGTACATGCGCCGCTTCTTCCTGCCCACCTCTCGAATGTAGCCGGCCAAACGGACGCACTTGGTGCAGGCGACGATATCGCGGTTCAGGCACTCAAGGGCTAACATGGCTTCCTTCCGGTACGGGTTGGCCGGTACGGGTTGGCTGGTACGCGTTGGCCGACAGACGTTGGGATGCGCTAGTATACTACCTCACCGTCGGAGTCAGACCGAAGCCCAGCGTTGGAAGGAGGCCCCACACATGCAGCTGCAGTCAATCAGTGCGGTCACGCTGGCCGTGAGCCACATGGCCCGCTCAGTGGAGTTCTACCGTGCCGCCGGCTTCCAGATGCTCTACGGCGGCCCTGACCACGACTTCACCAGCTTTCAGGCAGGCCAAGGCTACCTGAATTTGACACTGCGAGAAGAATACGAGGCCCGCTGGTGGGGTCGGGCCATCTTCTACGTCGACGACGTAGATGCAGCCTATCGCCATGTAGTCTCCGCGAGCCTCACGCCGGACACTGTACCCGCGGACGCCCCTTGGGGCGAGCGCTACTTCCACCTAACAGACCCCGACGGCCACGAACTGAGTTTCGCCTCGCCTTTGCGGTGACACGCCGCGCCTCATTTCGCCTTGACACTAAAACGGGCGTGGGGTTTAACTTGGCCCGCTTTCAGATACAATTGGCGTTAGCTACACTTGAGGGGAACTACGTGTCGGCACCAGACACTTGGCGCATACAGCCGGGGTCGCTGAAATACCCGCTGATTATCGCCCATCGGGGGGCGCACCATCGCGCCCCGGAGAACACCATACCTGCCTTCCTAGAGGCGGTGAAGATGGGTGCCGACGCCGTGGAGTTGGACGTCCACGTATCGAGCGACGGCGAGGTTGTGGTGTTCCATGACCGCAAGCTGGAACGAGCGAGCAACGGCCAGGGGTGGATAAATCGGCACTCGCTGCAACAGCTCCGGGCCCTTTCCTTGGGATACGACCCCTCCCACCGCATACCTACGCTGGACGAGGTGTTCGACAGCCTGCCACCGGACTATCCGGTGTGCGTAGAGTTGAAGGCGCGCATCGCGGGCATGAAAGAGCTGCCGCAGGAGGTAGCCCAGGTCATCGAAAGGCACCGACGTTGGGACACAATCCTGGTTCACAGCTTCAACCCCGTATCCCTTTACTACGTGCGTCACGCCTCCCCTGAGGCCACAGTGGGATTCATATGGGCACGGAGACACCCGTATCCGCTGCGGGCTAGGTGGTTGAGCCCGGTGGCCAACGCCCATTGGAGTGTACCGGCGGACGCCACCTACAACTCACGGGTGCTGGCCCACTTCCACGCCCAAGGCAAGCCAGTCATGGCTTGGGACCTTGACGCTGGCGTCGACTTGGAAGCGCTGGGACGTTCCGGGCTTGACGCGGTTGTGACCGACAACCCCCAGAGACTCATCGACCAGAAATCCTCGCGGCGCCCGGTAGCCGCGAGAGCATGATGCTAGCTACTACTTCCCCAGCAGTGGGCGTCAAGGGCGTTTTCGGTGGCTGAAAACCCGGACGCTGGGAAGGCGGACCGCACCCTCATGGAACGAGGGGAAAGGCCGCGCCTACGGGACTACTTCGACATCAGTATCTACAGCTTTGGGTTGCGTGGCTTCACATTTGCCATATCCGCCATCATCGTCCCTGTACTAGTCCTAGACCTCGTGCCCGACGACCGGAAGAATACGTATCTAGGCCTCGCCACCTTCGCGGCCTTGATGTTCTCCGTGGTGGCTATTCCCGCCATGGGCGCGTTGAGTGACCGGGTTCGGCTTCCCTACGGCCGGCGCATGCCCTACATGGTATTGGGCACCATTCTGGCCTGTGCCCTTGTGCCGGCTCTCGTCGCTACCGACCACTACATCCTGTTCGTACTGCTTCTTGTGGTCATCACTTTAGGGGTATGCATCGCCCAAGGCCCGTACCAAGCGTTTATTCCAGACGGTGTTCCCCCCGCTAGGCGCGGCTTGGCATCAGGCGCCAAGACTCTCTTCGAGATACTGGGTATGGCAACCATCGCTGGGTCAGTGGGATACGTGGCGGGACGTTATAACTCGCTAGACGCTGCTGATACCTTCCACTGGATTTGGGCCTCGGTCGGGGTGCTGGTCTTCCTTTATCTCATGGCTATGGTCATCACCATGATACGCGTGGTAGAGCCGGAACCTCCGACGACTGTTCCCTCAGAATCTGCTCCCCGCCCGAGAGTCCCCGACCCGCGCGACCGCTTCATGCCGCCAGGGTTCGGCATGTACCTGGTATCCCGCTTCCTCTTCATAGCAGCCACCGGCGTCATAGAGACCTTCGGACTGTTCTATCTTCAGGACGTGATACATGTGGAAAGGCCGGCGGAGGCTGCGGGGTTCCTCAGCATCATATTTGGCGTCGCGGGGCTGGTGGGCGCCGTCGGCGCCGCCCGCACCTCCGACCGCATAGGATACCGTCCATTAGTTGCTATCTCCGGATTACTGGGGGCCATAGGGATTGGTGTGCTGCTGACCGCCGACACGCTCATGGAGGCCATAGCCGGGGGTCTGATCGTCGGCGTAGGGGCCGGGGCTTTCTTCAGCGCCGACTGGGCCTTGGCCATCGCCTTGGTTGCCCCAGGTCGAGCCGCACAACACCTAGGTCTGACCAGCATCGCTACGGCTGGCGGAGCGGCGGCAGCGCGCCTTCTCGGGTTCGGCGTAGACGCCCTTAACACAGGGGCCAGCGACCGGGGCTACGAGGGCATGTTGCTCATCTGTGGCATCGCGTTTCTGTTGGGTGGCCTCTTGGTGTACGCCGTCCGGCCTGCAACGCCCGCGCCACAAGCGACGAATGAGGAGCCGGAGCAATGATGCGCGTTTTATTCGGGGAGCGTCGCAAGCTGTTCTTGGGAGTCGTCCACCTGATGCCCCTGCCCGGCTCGCCCCGTTGGCAGGGCGATTTCGACGCGCTAGTGGCCCGCGCCAGGCAGGAGGCCGCCACCCTGCAAGAGGGTGGCGTTCACGGAATCATCGTGGAGAACTTCAACGACGCCCCCTACGCCAAGGGCCGGGTGGAGGCCCATACCGTGGCTTCCATGACCCTTGCAATCGCCAGTGTGGTCAAAGCCGTAGGAGTGCCAGTGGGAATCAATGTGCTCCGCAACGACATCAAGAGCGCCCTCGCCATGGCCATGGTCACCGGCGCAGCCTTCGTCCGCGCCAACACCCACTACGGCGTCATGGTGTCCGACGAAGGCATCATTGAGGGCGAGGCCTACGAGACCACTCGTTACCGGCGGCACTACTGCCCTGACGTGAAGATTCTGGCCGACGTGCTGGTGAAGCACGCCACACCTCTAGGCGACCAGGACATCGCTCTCGTAGCTGAAGACACCGTAAACCGAGGCTTGGCCGACGCAGTCATCGTCAGCGGCCCGCTCACGGGCTTAGCCGCGGACGTCGACGAGGTAAGCCGGGTCAAACAAGCCGTCCCAGACACACCTGTCCTAGTAGGTAGCGGCGTCACCACAGCCAACGCCCTACCCTTCCTTCAAGCCGCCGACGGCGCAATAGTGGGCACCAGCCTAAAGGTCGACGGCAAAGTGGGGAATGCTGTGGAGTTGGCACGGGTGAGGGAGTTGGCGGCGGTGTTCCGGGAGTTGGGGTGAGCTTGGAAGTTCTCGGATGTAGTTATCTACGGTTCTGTAGTATTGACATGAGCTATCCTATGTAGTACGGCCTATTTTCTCCTACTAAATCATCGGAGAGGACAGAGGATAACTCCGTGGCGCCAGCGCGGGCAGGCAAGTATACGTTCAGTCCCAGCAGTCTTATTGGTCTGAGAAGGACCCTTGGCATTTCCCAAGCACAAATGGCGGATTTCTTGGGTGTGCCTGCCAACACGGTGTCCCGATGGGAGACAAGCTTGACCGTCCCCGATGCCCAGTCCTTGGCGGCCATATATTCGGTGGCCATGGAGTACTAAGTGCTGCCTAATTTCTTCCAACTCGATGCACCCGCAAGTTCTCCCGCCAAGCGGTGCACAAAGTGCGGTGGGCCGAGAACATACTCTTATTCCTCATGGTGCCGGAGCTGTCAGTACGCGAATAAGAAGGCGAAGATGGCCGAAAAGCCAAAACTGGGCGAAGCACCCAACGAGTCCAGCAAACCCTGTACCAAGTGTGGCGGGCCACGGACGTACGCCTACTCTTCATGGTGCCGGGATTGCCATTACGCCCGCAAGAAGGCCAGAAGGGCTGAAGCAGAAGCCCGGTAGGGACTGCGCAGAAAGGAGAAAGGTCATGGCCAAGGGACAGGCTACGGCGGAGAAACTTCTTGAGGCTATCGAAGATTACGACTTGGACCCCGTGAGTGAGCTAGTGTGTGACATCCTCCAAGTCTTCTCCATCGAAGAACAGATGGTAGACGACGATCGTCGCATCTTCGTGTTCGACGACCACTCCGGCGCCGCCCTCAGCCCATCTTCTGGACTGCTTGCCACCGACGTCGAGTACGTGATTGAGGTCGACCTCGACGATGAGGACGAGGAAGAGGATGACGACGCTCAAGGGGAAGAATCATGAAAGATTTGTCCGCGATGTCCGAACGGGAACTGCTCCGGGCTTCCAGTGAACCTATCGCTGAACTGCGTCGCCGCCGCGTGGTCAAGACGGGAAACTCCATCGGCGACTATACGGAGTGGCTGGTGTGCAATGGCCTTAAACTGCAAGCTCAAGGGAACTCTAAGGCAGGATATGACGCTATCGACCATCAAGGCAATCGGTATCAAATCAAAGGAAGACGTTCCGACGGCTCGTCAGTTCAATTTAGTACGATAAGGAATCTCAACCAACGCGGGTTTGATTTTCTAATCGCAGTAGCGTTCCACGAGGAGGACTATTCTGTCCGTTTCGCCGTCAAGATCCCGTATGAAGAGGTTCCAAACTTCGCACGGTGGCAGGAGCACGTCAATGGTCACAACTTGACCCTGACAGACAAGCGTGTAGGTCAAGCCCTAAACCAAGGGGAGGTTAAGGACATTCGGCATCGCCTAGCGTAGAAGATTAGATGGTGCGAGATTGCGTCCCCAAGAAAGCGCGTCATCGGGCTAGCAATTTATTCAAGGCCCGATTCTTCTCCACGCTCGCCTTAGTGCTCCATGATTTCCGGGCGCACTTTGCCATGTAACTTGCTTTCGATGTAGGCCGGCATGGCCTCTTCCTAGCACTTCCTGGACCTTACAGCTTCAGTAGGGCTTTCGCGTTTCCTGAGAGGATGGCGGTACGCTCCGCCTCGGGGATGGGGAGGCCTTCCACGTCGGCGACGGTGGGCTCCATGGGGCCGTAGGGGTAGTCGCTGCCGAACAGAAGCTTGTCGGGGCCCGACATGCCGTGGGCCAACATGATGGCGGGAGGGTGGTAGCACACGGTGTCCATGTATACGCGCTGGAAGTAGTCCGCTGGCAACCCTGTGGCCTTGCCAGCCCATTCTCGACCAGTGATGCCCGCGCCTCGGTTGATGCGTCCCATCAGGTAGGGGATGGTGCTGCCGCAGTGGCAGAGGATGATCTTCAGTTCGGGGAATCGCTCCATCGTTCCGCTGAGGATCAGGCGCATCATGGCTAGGGTGGTGTCATAGAGAAAGCCTAGGACCTGCACCATGCGCCAGTCGCGCAGAGGCTCGATTGAGGCCATGAGGGGCCAACTGGGGTGGATCATGATGGGCACGTCCAACTGCTGAATCCTCTCGTAGACGGGCATCAGGTCTTCGTCGTCCAGCATCTTGCCCGCCACGTTGGAGGTGACCATGAATGCCCGCATCCCCAACTCGTTGACGGCACGGCTGGCTTCCGCCACGGCCTGCTGGGGGTCGAGCAGAGGCAGGCTGCCCATGCCGACGAACCTCTGAGGGTTCTCTCGCACTACCCGAGCCAGTCCCTCGTTGGCGGCTTGGGCTAGGGCGACGTTCAGCCCAAGGTCCTTGCCCGTCTCGCCAGCAGGACAAATGATGCTGACCACATGGGTATCGATGCCAGCCGCGTCCATATCTTCGATGCGCCGCTCCATGAGGTGCATTCCCGGCTGAAGCTGGTATGACTGGATAGGGTCAACGTTCAGCACCCAGCCTTGGGCGTTGGCTACGGTGTTGGGGTAGCTCTGCCTCCCGGACAGCACCTCCATGTATTCGACGGGCGCGAAGTGGTTGTGAATGTCGATGCGCATGGCACCCCTCCTGTAGGTCTGCCGACTAAGCCACAGGCTCGGTGACGGCCCTCGTGGCCGACCACAGGGGCATCCACGAGGAGTGGCGCCCTGCGCCACCTGCCACCATCACTAGGATGTCCTCACGACGGGCCACCATGGGCACCAAGTAGTCGTCGTCCGCCTCCTCTATCCAGTCTGGCCAAGTGCGCTCGCCGTAGTGGGAGCGGCCCAGAAGGCCCCGCTTGGGGAGACGGCAATGCTGGTACAAGTACTCCTGCACGTCCTGCTTGGAGTACCCAGCGGCGGCGATTTCCTGGGCGTGCTCGGGGCACAGGACGAGAAGCACTTGGCAGTCTCGCCCTTGGATGTAGTAGCTGACCACGCCCAGCACTTTCATGCTGTCAGCCACCGTCTGCAGAACCTCGGCCCCAAACTCCACGGTCGTCTCGGTAATCTGGTGGAACGCACGCACCGCCGCCAGTGTCACCGTGCTGTCGTCGGGCCGGTAGCCTCGACCGGCGTGGAACGGCGGCCACGGGCTTTGGGCCTCGTTCTCGGCGATGCAGAAAGTGTACTTAGCAGGTTGGGCTTGGGTCGATTTTTCCATCTCTCCGGGATGGGCGCCGCCGAGGTTTCGGACGACGAGGGCCAGCGAACGCCCGATGACGGCGTTGCTTTGGTAGCCGGACCCGAAGCAGGCAGTGTCGCCATTGACACCTAGTCGACCCGCGACAGGCCCGTTGACGACAATCAGCGGCGCGGCCCCTGCCGTAGTGGCTGCTACGCCTCCTACGTTGTAGCCGGGGTGAAGCGCACCCCGAACGGCGGCCAGTACCACCGGCATGTGTTGGGGCATCGCCCCAGCCATCACTGCGTTGGCAGCCACTTTTTCCACGGTGACGACCCCGTCACCCGGAGGCATGACACCCAGCACCTCTTCCGGTGGCAGACCAACGGCATCCACCATAGCCGCCACTCGCTCCTCCGTAGGCGGAACGATGGGCAAGCCATCGCTCCAGCCTCGTTCGAGGAAAAGCCGGTTCACCTCGTCGAAAGCGGAAGTGACCTGTAGCCGACTGGCCCTAAGGGTGGCCTCGCTGGTCATATCTCGCCTCCCGTCAACCCAGCAAGAATCTCTGGCAGGGCCGCCTCGGCAGCTTGCTGGATCTGGAGCGCCGACTTGCTAGCCATGGGATGTTGCACCAGTATCAGGCGATGCTGGGGCATTGCCTTTGCTTGGGTGCGCAACCGCGCCGCCTTCTCGAAGGCCGTGGTGACCAAGGTGACGGCGGGCCGACCCCGCTTCTCTACTTCAACCGCGTCGTGGAGACCCCACGCTGTGCACGACCCTCAATCGGCGACCCCGTGAACTACGGCATCGCAATTGGCCAGCAGGGCATCCATCTTGCTCGGGTCCATGGGGATGCTGGGGTTGGCTTTGCGCACGACGACGCAGTCCACTCCCTCTTCGCCCAGCAGCAGCTTCAGGTTGTCCATGAAGCGGTCCGAGTTGTGCCGGGAGTTGTCTATCAGACCCACGGTGGCGCCTTGAAGTTGCGCTAGACGCGGATGAGGGCGTTCCTCGGGCAGGGCGCCCTCGGCGGCAGGGTGGACGATGGTCAACATCTCATCGGGTGGCAATGGTGCCTCCTATTGGCTGTAGAGTCTTGGCAAGTGCGTCGGTCGTCTGCTCCTCCACCATCTGGAGGTCGAGCTCGCGTCCCAAGTGGTAGGTGAGGCCGTAGGCCACTGTGTCGATGTCGACAGGGTCACCCAGCAGGCGCTCGATAGAAGTGACACCCGCGTCCGTGATACCGCAGGGGATGATGTGTTGGAAATAGGAGAGATCAGGGCACACGTTTAGCGCAAGGCCGTGGTAGGCGATGCCCCCGCTGATCTTGACGCCGATGGCCCCAATCTTCTCGTGCCCCACCCACACGCCAGTGCGCCCTTCCACCAAGCCTCCATCAATTCCGAATTGGGCCAGCGTCGCCAGCATCGCTCGCTCCAAGGCTCGGACGTAGCGCACCGGGCCTTCCCAAGAACGCAGACTCACCACAGGGTAGGCTACCAGTTGCCCCGGCCCGTGATAGGTCACTTGCCCGCCCCGGTCTGCCTCTTGCAGCGCGATGCCACGCGCTTCCAGTTGGCTGTCGTCCAGCAGGACGTGCTCGCGGTCACCACGCCGTCCCAAGGTGTAGACGTGGGGGTGTTGGAGAAGCAGCAGGGTGTTGGGGACTTCCCGGGCCTTGATGGCGTCCACCAAGGCCCGTTGCAGACGCCAAGCCTCGCCATATTCGACGACACCCAAAGAGACTACGTGACAAGTTGCGCGGGCCAAGTGCGACTCACACCACCGACTCAGTATATGGGCGTCTCGGGCCCCATGGCTTCCAGACGCTGCTTGACTGCCTGCAGGAAAGCGCTGGACTCGGAGCCGTCGACAATCCGGTGGTCGAAGGAGAGGCACACATTCATCATAGACCGAATGGCTATGGCATCATTGACCACCACTGGCCGCTTCTGGACGGCCTCGATAGTCAGAATACCCGCCTGCGGATGGTTGATGATAGGCTGGGAGACGACTGACCCCAGTGCCCCGGTGTTGTTCAGGGTGAAGGTCCCGCCTTGCACGTCGTCCAAGGACAGCCTGCCCTGCCGGGCACGGTCCGTGAGCTCTTGGGCAGCACGGGCCAGCCCCGCGACGCTGTATCCGTCGGCGTTGTGGATGACAGGCACGACGAGGCCGCCGGGGGCTGCCACGGCGATGCCGATGTTGGTGCGCTTCTTCAGGATAATCTTGTCGCCGCCCCAAGAGGAGTTAAGCAGAGGGTTCTCCTTGAGGGCTTCCACCAAGGCCTTGATGGCAAAGGGAAGATAAGTGAGGGCGACGCCTTCACGCTGACGGAACTCGTCCTTCATGCGGTCGCGATAAGCCGCTAGGGGCGTAACGTCGACTTCGATCATGCTCCAAGCATGGGGAATCTCCGAGGCGCTGCGCGACATATGCTCGGCGATGATGCGACGCACTGCGGTCAGGGGCACCGCCTCCTCGTCTGCGCCAACCGATGCCTCTGCCCTCGGGATAGGCGCTAGCGCTGTCGTATGTGTTGGGGCCGGGGCCGCACCTGCTGTCGCACCCCGGGTCTCCACCGCCCTCATCACATCTTCACGAGTTACGCGACCGCCCATACCGCTGCCTGACAGACTGTCGGGGTCGATGTCATGGTCCCGTGCCAGCCGCCGTACAGCTGGTGAGTAGCGCTTGCGCTCCCCCGCCTCGTCAGGCTCTGGCGACACGACCGGCACGGTATCGGCTGGGGGTGCCTCCGACCCGTACATGACACCGCCCGTCGGTCCCACAGGCTGCAGGTCTCGCGACAGGTATCCGATGGTGCTGGGGGGAGTCGCCGAGGCGGGCTGAACAGGAGGGGCAGCCGGTTGGGTAGATTGGGCGACTGGCCGCTCTGGGCTGGCATCGCCGGTATCCATCTCAGCGATTGGGGCGCCCATGGGCACGGTCTCGCCCTCTTGGGCTAGAACGGAGATCAGGACGCCGTCGTAAGGCGATGGCACCTCCATGGTCACCTTGTCGGTGACGACCTCCACCAGAGGGTCGAAGCGTCGCAGTTGGTCGCCGGGGTGAGCCAGCCACTTGCCGATGACGCCTTCCACCACTGATTCGCCAACATGGGGCAGCTCTATTACAACAGCCACGGCACTGCCCCCTGACTCAGTAAGCGGATAGGCGGCGCAGAGCTTGGGCCACCTTCTCGGTGCTGGGCATATAGACCTCTTCCAAGGAGGGGGCGAAGGGCATGGCAGGCACATCAGGCCCGCAGAGGCGCGTAACCGGGGCGTCCAAGTACTCGAAGGCTTGGTCGGCTATCAGAGCGGCCACCTCGGCACCCACACCACCTGTTATGTTGTCCTCGTGAACTATCAGGGCCCTCCCCGTTTTCTTCACCGAGTCCAGTATGGTATCACGGTCCAGCGGGCTCAGGGTGCGCAGGTCGACGACCTCCACGCTGATGCCCTCTCCGGCCAAGACTTCCGCGGCTTCAAGGCAGTAGTGGAGCACCAGCCCGTAGCTGATAACGCTTATATCGCCGCCAGGACGCTTTACGTCGGCCACGCCAATGGGAAGGCAGTACTCCCCGTCCGGCACCTCGCCACGCACCAGACGATAGGTCTTCTTGTGCTCCAGAAAGACCACTGGGTTGTCGTCGCGTATCGCCGACTTCAGCAGGCCCTTGGCATCGTAGGGCGTGGAGGGTGAGACCACTTTCAGGCCCGGGGTGTGGAAGAAGTAGGCTTCCACATTCTGGGAGTGGAACAGCCCCCCGCGAATGCCTCCTCCGTACGGCACCCTCACCACCATGGGGGCCGACACCGCTCCGTTGCTGCCATAACAGACGCGGGCCGCCTCGCCGATAAGTTGATTGGCTGTGGGCCAGATGAAATCGGCGAACTCCACCTCGGCGATGGGCCTCAAACCCCGGAAGGAGGCGCCGAGAGCGATTCCCACAATGGAGGCCTCGGCCAAGGGCATATCGATCACGCGGTTGGGGCCGAACTCGTCAACGAACCCTTGGGTGGCGAGGAACACCCCTCCGCGCTTACCGATATCCTCGCCCATTATCAGCACCTTGGGATCGCGCACGAGCTCCTCGTGCATCGCCTCCCTTACTGCCTCTATGACGCTCTTCACAGCCATACGCCCGCCTCAGCCTGCGTACAGGTGGTGATAGAAGGTTGAAGGGTCTGGGAAGGAGGCGGTCTCGGCCAACTCAGTGGCCCGGTCCACTTGAAGCCGTGCCTCGGAGCGCAGCCTCTCGTCTTCCGACTCGGTCAGATGGCCTATCTCCAGCAGGTAATCTCGGAGAGTAACCACCGGGTCGCGAGTGCGGGCAGCCTCCAGTTCCTCCTGCGAGCGGTAGCGCCGGTCGTCGTCGTCTGTGGTGTGGGGCATGAGGCGCTCCACCTGCATCTCCAGCAGGACTGGTCCTTCGCGTCTAGCATGGGCTATGGCATCGCAAGTCGCCCGGTAGCACTCAAACAGGTCGAGGCCGTCCACTTCGTACCCTGGGAAGCCATAGCTTTGTGCGCGTCGAGACACCCCAGGCACGGCCATCTGCAAGTTCAAGGGCACTGAAATGGCGTACTTGTTGTTCTCGCAGATAAACACCACGGGGAGGTGGTGCACGGCAGCAAAGTTCATCGCCTCATGGCACTCCCCTTGGCTGGAGCCTCCGTCGCCTAGGTACGCCAGCACCACGGTGTTCTCGCCCAAAACCTTGCAACCGAGGGCGTAGCCAACGGCTTGGGTTAGGTTGGCGGCGACCACGTTGGAAGTCTGGATAACCCTGTTCTCGGGCGAAGCCCCCTGCAGGGGGAACTGGCGCCCGCCGCTATAGGGGTCGCCTGCCTTGCCCATGAAGGAGAGCATGGCCTCGTCCACGGTAATGCCAGCAGTGAGTTTGATGGCGAGATCGCGGTAGTAGGGGAAGAGGAAGAAGTCGCCGTCGTTCTTGGCCGCTAGGAAGCTGCCAAGTTGGGCTGCCTCGTGACCTTGGCATGAGGCGGCAATAGGCACTTTGCCTTGTCGGTTCAGTGCCCAGATGCGCTCGTCGAAGGTGCGTACGAGCACCATCTGCGAGTAGACCTCCAACGCCTCGGCGTCCCTCAGGGCGGTAGAGCAATCGAGGTCGTCGACCAACTGCGCTTCTTCTGCCTGGGCCATGCTACCTCGCTAGGAAGATTCTTGGCGTTGCGAGCTGGCTACCAGCAGGTCATTCCGCTCGCCCCAGCGCTTGAAGAAGCGCTTGAAGTTCTTGAAGCTGAGTTCATTTCGCTGGGCTTCATCCAATGCAGCCCAGACTCGGTGCTCGTGTCGCACGATGGGCAGGTCGTCGGCCGCGAAGATGCGGTGCCCCAAGTTCTTCATCTGGAAACTGAAGTCTAGGTCCAAATTGCGGTAGAAGCGGAAGCACTCGCGCATTAACCCCACTTCATTGACCAAGGAGCGACGGAAACCTTGGCAGTAGGCCTGCATGGCGTCGGACTCCCCGGAGGTCACCTCGTCGTGGAAGTGGTGCATGTCGTCGGTACAGACGCCCCACGGCCCTACCATGGAGATGCGCTCGTCGTCCAGCCATCGGTCGACAGGAGTCAGGATGTCGCCGGTGACCTCAGTCGAGGGGTCGAGGAACACCACGGTGCGTCCGCGGCACTGCATCAAGCCAATGTTCTTGGCTGCTCCCTCTCCTAGGACATGGTCGGCGTGGACTACATTGACGCGTGAATCGCCAACTCGCAACTCTTCCAGCCACTCGGAAGTGCCGTCGGTGGAACCGTTGTCCACCACCACAAGCTCGGCATTGTGGCCCTCGGCCCACTTCAATGCGCTACGGGTGACCCTTTGTACGTCCTCCATATAGTCGGAAACCACCGACACCATGGAGAAGTCGAGTGTATGCGGCTGGTTCAAGTAAGACACAACCTCTTTGGGTGACGACACGGTGGCGAACTGGCCGGCCATGCGCTCCAGCGGTGTCTTAGGGCGCACCAATGCACCGGCGGATTGGTCCTCCACCACGTAGCCGTGGGCTGCGATGTGCTCGCGCAGGGCGTCGGCTTCACCGTAGGCCCCGTTGCTGCGGTAGCCGAGCCGCTGCTCCACATGCGCTCCCACCTGAACCGGAACGTCGTGTTCGTCTGGAGCCTTGTCGAGGCCCAGCCCCAGCAACTGGTCGAACTCCACGAGCAAACTAGCCTTAGCTGCATCGGGCAGGGGGGATTGGGCCATATTCCACACCGTGGCCAAGGCGTTGGGCAGGTCAAGGTCGTTTTCCACCTTCTCCCAGAACTTCTCCCGCCACTCCTCAGCTTCCAGAGGCATATCTGCAAGAGCGGGGGCCTGCTTCCAACTGGCCATTCTGTTCTGCAGGCCAGTCAAGGCCCGCTGCGCAGCTTTCAGCGTGGAGAAGGTGAAATTCATGCGGTTGCGGTAGCGCACCGTGAGGCACAGGTAGCGGAAGGCCAGAGGGTCGAAACCACGATCCGCCAAATCATCTAGGATGAACACGTTTCCCGAGGACTTGGCCATCTTGATGCCGTCGGCCAGCAGGTGCTGGCCATGGACCCAGTAGCGCACGTAAGGCACGCCAAAAGCCGCCTCGCTCTGGGCAATTTCGTCCTCGTGGTGGGGGAATATGTTGTCCACGCCGCCGGTGTGGATATCGAGTTGCTTACCCATGTACTTGGTGGACATGGCGGAGCATTCAATGTGCCAGCCGGGGAATCCCTCTCCCCAAGGGCTGTCCCACTTCATCTCGCGGCCGGGCTCGGCCAGCTTCCAGAGGGTAAAGTCTCTCGGGTCTCGTTTCAGGGGGTCGGCCTCACTGCGAACGCCCTCCATCAGCCCTGCCTGTTGGTTGCCCGAGAGGGCCCCATAGGCTTCGAACTTGCCGACGTTGAAGTAGATGTTGCCACCCACAAGATATGCATAGTCCTTGGCCATCAGTTCTTCGACCAATGCGACCATCTCGGCCACATGCTCGGTGGCCCAAGGGTAAACGTGAGCGGGGAGGATGTTCAGCTTGGCCTCGTCGTCATAGAAGGCTTGGGCGTAGAACTGGGCGATCTCCTGAGGTGTCTTGCCTTCTTCCAAAGCTGCCAGAATTACCCGGTCTCCGCCCTCTTCCAGCATCTCTTGGCGCATGTGGCCCACATCGGTGATGTTCTTGACGTGCATCACCTCGTAGCCTCGTCGCAAAAGAGCCCGACGTATCCAGTCGGCCATCAAATAGCTGCGGAGGTTACCGATGTGCGCATATCGGTAGACCGTAGGGCCACAGGTGTACATCTTGGCGACACCCGGCTCTAGGGTCTGCACCTCCTCCACCCTACGCGTCATAGTGTTGTGTAAGCGAAGCACACCGACACCCCCTGGAGGCGGTTTCCACACCAACTCGCCCACCATCCTCCGTCGAACGAGATTCTACCACACTTTCAGATGGTGAGCTGTACCACGGCAGCCGTTTACGGGAAGAGATTCACGTTGACAATGCCTTAGGCGCTTCCTACAATCGTTTTCACTTCAAATATACTATAACTATATCCCTCGGAGGCCCGGACCAATGTCCACGGTGCGCCAGATGTTCCATCTACAGGAGCTAGACTTAGAGATTGCCCGTGTGGAGAAAGAAAGGTCCTCCTTGGAGGGCCACATCGGCGAGCGGAGCGTGCTACTGAAGTGCGAAACGGCACTGCAGGCAGCACAGGAACGCCATCAGAAATTGAAAATGGACCACTCCGATAACGAGTTGAAGGCTGGGTCCATTCGGACCAAGCTGGAAGCGGACCGGGCCAAGCTGTATGGAGGCACCGTTACCAACCTCAAGGAGTTGCAGGGCTTGGAGCAGGAGACGACCAGCCTGGCAGCCGACTTACAGAAGCGGGACGAGGCGCTGATCGCCATGATGGAAGAGCTGGAAGAGAGCAACACGGCGCTTGTCGACGCAGAGCAAAGAAATTCCACGCAGGCGGTCCAGTGGAAGTCCGACCAAGCAGAACTTACAAAGCAATGGCAGCAGTTGGGCGAAAGCTTAGAAAATCTCACGGAGGAACGCAAGGAGACCGCAGGCATTCTGCCTCCCACAGAGTTGCGGCGGTACGAGTCGCTACGCACCTCCAAGGGAGGCGTCGCCGTGGCCCGCGTGGAGCGCGGCCTATGTCGTGGCTGCTTGATGACCCTCCCCACCCACCAAATGCAAAAGGCCCGCATGGCGCGCGAACCCATCACCTGCAACAGCTGCGGGCGCCTGTTGTTCCTGAGCTAGAAAGACCTACGGGCACTGAATCCCTGCATATCCTCGATCGACATTCCTTGAGGGACGAACTCTCCTTTTGTTGTTGGCATTCGTGTTGTCCCCATGGTGGCCGGCTTGTGGCGGTGATGATAGCAGTGAACCGGACACCTTCGGAATAGGCGTCATGAAGTCCCTCACAGGCCCTGGCGAGACCTACGGCACCGTAGCCAATCAGGCCAAAGTTGGCCGCGGATGAAATCAACGCGGCGGGAGGCATCAACGGGCGCGAGCTGGAACTCATCGTAGAGGACTCGAAGTGCGGCGCGGCGGACGCGGTGGTCGCGTACAACAAGCTGACAGACGTGAATGGCGTGAAGATCATACTGGGCACTTCCTGCAGCAGCGCCATGCTGGGAGCAGCCCCACTGGCATAGGATGACGGCACTATCCTCTTCTCCGGCGTCGCCAGCAGCCCCGACATCGCCAATGCCGGCGACTACATCTTTCGCACCCAGATCAATGACATAGAAATGGGCATCGCCACAGGCAACCTGTTGTGATCCGATGGAGTACGTACTCTCGCCACTATCACTGAGGCCAGCGACTACGCCGAGGGAGTGATGCCCTCCACCTAGCGCCTCAGTCCGAGGCGTCTGCCGGCGCCATCATCAAGCAGGCGCGAGAAATGGGCTACGAAGGCCCCATCTACGCCGAGACCATCTCGATAGGCACCTCTGCCTTGGAAGTCGCTGGCAACGCCGCCACTGGTATGAAGGCTGTCGCATCTGACCTCGACCCCAACAACGAAAAGGGCCAGGAAGTGCTGGCCAACTTCAGGGAGCGCTACAACTACATCACGCTGCCATGGCACTTAGGGTCCGCCTACGACGACGTCTACATCACCGCCGAATGCCTGCGACAGACCAACGACGATCAGGACGCCGACGGCTTCCGGGACTGCCTGTACGCCATCACCTGGAGCGGTGCCATCGGCGACAACTACAGCTTTGATCCCAACGGGGAGGTGGTTGGGCTCTCCCGGGAGGTAGTCGAAGTCCTGCCAATTGCAGGGCGGACTGCAGAGAGATAGTACAGAGTGCTGGGACCTGCCCCGGACCTCTAGTGACTGGTTGCCAGCCCCCATGCAGCGGTTTGCCTTGACCCTCTTACAATCAGCATGCTAGATTCGGTTCGTAGGAGCTGGTCAGGCTGGGTGGCCGCCGCCCTCGCTTGCGAGGGGGGAGGAAAGTCCGGGCTCCGCCGGGCAGGGTGCTGGGTAACGCCCAGGCTCCTCTCTTCCGTCTCTGGAAGGGGGGAGACGGAAAGTGCCACAGAAACATACCGCCTATGGCCCTTCTCGGGGTCAGGCAAGGTTGAAAAGGTGAGGTAAGAGCTCACCGCGTCCTCAGTGATGGGGATGGCAGGCAAACCCCACTTGGAGCAAGGCCGAATAGAGGGACTATGGGTGCCCGGCCCGTCCCTGGGTTGGCTGCTCGAGTCTAGCGGTAACGCTGTCCCATTGGGACGCCCGCCCGCGATTTAGCTGGGCTGGCAGACCTAGATAGATGGCCACCACCTTCAGGCATCCAGGAGGAAGTCCCAGAGACGTAAACTGGCAGTCCTGAGAGGTACAGAACCCGGCTTACAGGCCTGGTCGGCTCCTCATACAGGCGCAACACGCCGGACACCGTCCACAAGATAGGGAGGGCATTGGAATGAAAGCTGCCAGACTGACGGGACCGAAGCAATTCGAGCTTTTCGAGACCGAAGCGCCCACGGCAGGCGATGGCCAATGTCTGATCAAGCTGGAACAAGTATCGGTGTGTGGCAGCGACATCCGTACCGAGTACAGCCGCCTCTTTCCAGAAGAGCACTACCCTGCTAGGTTGGGGGCGCCCTGCCACGAGTGCGCTGGCGTGGTAGTGGAAAGCCGCTGCGAAGAGTTCCACGAGGGCCAGCGGGTAATCGTGATTCCGGGGGCTGACACCAGTCACGGGTTGGTGGAGTATATCGCCTCACGCCCCAGCCGCATGATTGCCCTGCCCGATGAGGGCGATCTCAGCGAGTGGGTCATGTGCCAGCCTTCGGGGACAGTACTCTACTCATGCCAGCGCATGGGCAACGTCTTGGGCCAGAACGTGGCTGTAGTGGGACAGGGAGGCATTGGCCTTTCCTTCACCATGCTAGCAGCCATGATGGGCGCCCGGCGCGTTATCGGCATCGATCTGCTGGACTACCGGCTGGAGTGGGCCAAGAGCTTCGGTGCGACGCACACCATAAACCCAGGTCAACAGGAGGTTGTGCAGGCCATTCAGGACATCGTCGGCGGCGAGGGAGCAGATGTGGTGGTCGAGGCCGCAGGATTCTCGGATGCCTTCAACCTGTGTTTCCGTTTGGTGCGACAGCTGGGCACCGTGGTCCTCTTCGGCATCCAGTCCACGGACACCATACCCTTGGAACACGACCTGATGATGGCCAAGCAGCCCACCATCGTGCCCACGGTGGGCGCACGCACCCCCAACGTCACCGCCCACATTGAGCGCATGGTCGAACTCAAGACACGCGGCTTGGTTGACCCGGGGCGCATGGTGACCCACCGCATCGGCTTCGGAGATGTGCAGCGCGCCTACGACATGTACGAGCAGCAACAGGACGAGGTCATCAAGGTCGTGATGTCCCTCTAGGCACTTCTGCGCTGGCCCCTTCCCCCTTGACGGGGGACGATTAGGATGGGGTGTTCGGTCGGAACACGGCCCCTTATCCGCCAGCGCGAATCCTGCTCACCGAGGGCACGGGGTTGGGGTCCCCTTCTAGCGTCCACTCATCCTCGACGGTCTGTAGCTCCAGTTGCAGGCGGATGCCGTTGGGGTCTTTGAAGTAGAAGGTCTTGCCGTACGAGCGCTCGATGATGTCTGTGCACTCTCCGCCGTTGGCCCTGATCTTGCGGTAGGCTGCGTCGAACTCCTCGGCGGTGTCTACATTCACTGACAGGTGATTGAGTAGCTGTGGCGAGGAGGCTGGCAGCGTCGCTCCATCGAAGAAGGCGAAGTAGTTGCCGTGCCCAGCGTCGAAGAAGTAGTGACGCCGGTCATTGTCGCCACCGGTACGCAGGGTGCGCACCAGCTTCATCCCCAGCACATCATGGTAGAAGTGGACCGTGGCCTCCATATCGTCGGTCTCCAAGGCGACGTGATCGACCCCTAGGTATGTAGCCATCCCTACCTCCTTGAGAATTAGTAGCTCGCATGGTGCTGCGCAAGGCGTCTTCGCCAACACTACGAATGTACCACGTCTTCATGGCATCGCGGTACTGTGGGCACGCCGGTTGCCTGTTAGGTGGAAGGCCTCCGCACAACACGGTATAATCCCATACATCGGTTAACTTGGTATGGGTCATCACCTCTCCTGCCTTGCCAGCAACCAACCCAACCACGAAGTCCCTTTCCCTCCTTAGATGAAGGCCGACAGAGTCGCCATCGAGGTGAGCTACTAGTTTGAAGGCTCAGACGCTGATTTCGGGCAGGGGACTGGTTTGGCGCCTCATGCTCGGCCTCTCTGTGGCTCTCATTGCTCTTTTTTCAATCAGACCACCAAGTCCAAGGACAAGAGCAAGACAAACCATTGCCCCTAGTGAGCCTGGTCAGCGTCACTCCCTCGGTACACGAGGGGACCGGATCACGATCGTGGTGCGCATCGATACACCGCTGGTGGCAGGAGACACGGAGGACGATAAGATCACCGGGGGCATCATAGTCTTTGACCCATCCGACGGCCCCCTTGCTAAAGCTTTGGTCGCCTTTGTTTTCCGGCCGGGTCAGGAAACCAGGACCATGTCCTATGGTGTATGCAACGAAGCCGACGATCCATGCGACAACAAAGACACCCCTAGAACGATCCGCATAGCCGTAAATTCGAATTGGGATCATCTATCGGCACAAGCCCGGGTGGCTATCGAGCCGGCCACCCCTCGGAGCTGACCGTCAGGGTCTTGGCGAAGGAGACGAGTCTCCCACCTCCACCACCTCCGCCGCCGCCTACACGCGCCCCCACTCCGCGTCCGACGCCGGTGCCTACTCCCGCGTCAACCCCTACGCCCACGCCTACGGCCACGGCGACGCCGACTCCCACGCCAACGGCTACCCCGCGGCCGACGCCAAGACCTACTCCCCGGCCCACGCCTACCCCAACACCTACGCCCATTCCAACGCCGGCGCCGACACCCACGCCAACTCCAACTCCTCCACCCACGCTCGTGCCGACACCCACTGCCACCCCAACGCCGACGGAGACACCTGCGACGGAGCAAGGGGAAGGAACGGAATCAGGGGAAGCAGTGGGACTAACAGCCACGCCTCTGGTCTAAAACGTGGTTGTGGCCCTGCCTACCGTTGAGCCAGTGACAAGGCCTAGTCAGCGGGAGTTGGAGGCGCCTGCCGTGCCCGTCATCGGCGTGACAGTACCTCGGATACGGGACACACTGAGCGGCATCGCCTCCACGCCTAGGCGGCGGACCACCCTGATCATCATCCAGGGCGTGACGATACTCTTTGCCGTTCTCGTATTCGGATACCTGGGGTTCCGCCGACGCTAGGCAGCAGAGCGGAGGCGGGAAGACTAAACGCCCTAGCACGCCCCAACCCGGCTCCCAACGCACCATCCCGCGTCGAGAAGCACCGGTTGAATATGCGGCTAACTACGTCGTCAGCAATTCCGGGGCCGTTATCCCGTACCCTTATCTCTACGGTGTTATCGACCAAACGGGTGGAAACGGATAGTACCGGACGGTAGTCTCCCCCCTTTTCCTGCCCCTTCTGTCGTATGACGGGCGGCAGTCCACGACGCCTCCAAGGCGGGCACGGACTCGGAGCGGACCTGATAGTTCAAGTCACCGCTCTGCTCGAAGTAGTAGACGCCCACAGCGCCGGACACCAAGGTCAGGGCTACCGCGAAACCTAACGCCAAGTACAGCCGGGCACCAATGCGTCGCCATCTATCTATCAAGAAACTCATGCCGCGAATCACTCCTACAGAATCGGGACCGCGCAGGTGGGGCGCTGGAGAAGTCCTCTGCCAGTAGAATATCACAGGCCGTACTTAGTCAGTTGTCGTAGCCCCAACCCATCTTTGGGTGCAAGGAGGTCCGACGACGCCCTCCTGAAGGGATGCCGCTTACCTTGGCGTATCGCCAAAGGCAGCGAAGAGGGCCATGAGGATGAAGATGCTGCCAAAGAACAGGAGGCCCCACTCCCAGCCGCGCACGGTGACAGGAGTTTCTTCGTTGGAGAGGGAGCGACGGTAGTAATTGAGGGCTGTCTGGGTGTGGGCCAGCGCACCGGCAAACATGCCGGACGATACCAGCCACAGCAGCACAAACCAGCCGCCGATGGTCCAAGCGCTGGCGAAGCCCGCCACTGCTCCTATCACCACCGCGGTCGTGGCCCAACGTGTACGCACCATAGACTCGCCTCCCCGAGATCGCACCGCGTTATCGATCGCGACACAGTGTTCGTAGAAGCGAAGCCATCCATAGATTGGCACAAGGAGGCTCAGTCCGTGCCATACAGGGTACATGCTTACGTCGCGGTACACCCGCTTCAGTTCAGACCAAGTCAGGGCCATCCAGACCGGCAAGTACAGCCCGGCAGTCACCAAGCAGAGCAGTGTCACTAGCCACAGGTTAGTCTGGTAGTAGGAGAGTTCTAGGGAGGAGGGATCGTCCACCTCTCGCTCGGCCTCCGACTGCTCAGGCCCGAAGGCGGAGTTGCACTCAGCACACTCAGCAGCGCCGAGAGGTCTCTCAGTCCCACAGGTGGGGCAGAAGCGGGTGCGGGCGTCGTGGGATGCCAAGCGCACATCAGCGCCACATTCACGGCAGAACCGGTCCACGGGCGACCTGCGCTGGGTGCCACACCGGGGGCAAAAGCCTGCTGGCGTAATCATTGCGGCGATTGGGTCTGTCAGTGCATTAAGCGTATCCCGGCTAGCGGGGTTGGCAGACCACGTCCACCAAGGCCGGCAACTGCTGTTCCTGTACTACCCGCATGGCACGCTGCACCGCAGGAATGACTTCCTCGGGCCTGTCCACTGGCCCTTCACCATAGACACCCATGGAGCGGGCCATGGTGGCGTAGTCGATTTCCGGGCCACTGATCCAGATACCCTCGCCCCGCTTCTCCACATCCCGCTCGCGGTTGCGGGCCACGTCCACTGCGTGCTCTTCCGAGTTGAAGTAGGTGCGGTTGTTGTACATGATGGTCAGGAGAGGAATCCGGTGGTGGGCGGCCGTCCACAGGGCGCCAGGACTGAACATGAAGTCACCATCGGGTTGCAGGCTCACGCACAGCTTGCCGGTGCCCTTCAGTGCCAACGCTCCGCCCAAAGCAGCCCCCGCCACGTAGCCCAGACCTGCTCCTCCGCTGCCCCCTTGGTAGTGTTGGGGCTGATTGATGTCCCAGAGGCGGCGGGCCCAGCCTGCGAGATTACCTCCCACAAGAGCCCAGTCCTCCCCTTTGATGCACTCCCACAGATCGGCGGCCAGTTTGGACACCGACACGGGCGTCTGCTCCGAGGTCTCCCGCGCCCTATTCTGCCACTCATCGCGCAGTTGGTCATGTCGCTCGGTGAGCCTGGCCCGTCGCTGCTCCCGGTCGCCCGATGCCCCATTTCCCTGTATGGCCTCGCGGCATGCTGATACTAGTTGTGGCAAGGCAACGGACATGTCCGCAGGGATGTTCAGGTCCACCTGCGGGATACGCTGGATATCAGTGGTCCAACCCCTAGCCCGCTGCTCCCATAGGGACACTTGAATAATCTTAGTACTGTCGGTCAGGCGGCTGAAGGACCCATGGGTAACAGCATCACGTGCACTGAGCGCGCCAAACAGATCCTTCACGTTGAGCGCCAGCACCAAGTCGGCCTCAGCAACGAGTTCTGCCTCTGCTCCGGTCAAATCAAGCGGATGCGTAGAAGGGAAGTTGTAGCGGCCGACCCGGTCCAGCACCGGCAGGGCCAGTAACTCGGCCAGCTCCACCAAGGCCCCGGTGGCCTTCTCGTTCTGACCCACGAAGTCGGCGATCACAACAGGGCGCTGTGCCTCCGCCAGCCAGCCAGCGGCCAAGCGCAGGGCCTCGGGGTCAATGGCCGGAGGCGTCGACGTAGCGTAGCGGCCTATTTCGGGCATGGCCATGGGATTCTCGATACGCTCAGCTTGGAGGTCGGCGTCATAGCAGATGTAGACTGGCCCTTGCGGCTCAGTAGTGGCCACCCGATAACCGCGGATGAACGATTCGCCCACGCTCGCCAAGTTATGGGGTTGGTCATCCCACTTGACGTAGTCGCGTATCTGGTTGCCCTGCACCAAGGCTGTGTGCAGCCAGTCGATGTTGGGACGCCGAGTGGTCAGGTCCATAGGCCCCGTGCCACCCAACACCATAATGGGGGCGATGTCGCACCAAGCGTTATAGATAGCCATGGTGGCATGCTGCAGACCCACAATGTTGTGGACTATCGCGGCCATGGGCTTTCCAGCGACCTTGGCATAGCCGTGGGCCAAAGCCACCGAAATCTCCTCGTGGGTGCACTCAATCATATGAGGAGGCCCATCGCCTGCGTAGTTCACGATGGAATCGTGCAGCCACTTGAAGGTCGCGCCTGGATTGCAGGCGGCGTATTCCACATCGAACGCGCGCATCAGGTCGACGATGAAGTCGGAGCCGTAGGCCGCTGGACTCATGCCAGTGGACCCACGAGAGAAAGCTGTCATAGATATCCCTCCAGCCTTGCGGAGCTAATCGTCGGTCAGCGTCTACTTGCCATGCATCATTTCGCGGACTCGGCTGGGGCTGAGGGGCAGGTCGCGCACCTGCACACCGTAAGTATGCAGAGCATGGGAAAGGGCGTTGCCCAAGACCGCGGCGGTGGCGACGATGCCACCCTCGCCTGCACCTTTGACCCCCAAGGGATTGGTGGGCGATGGGGCGAGATCGATGTCCACAGCCTGAACGTTGGGCATGTCCATACTACTGGTCACAGGGTAGTCGAGGAAGGTGGTAGCCAGAGGCTGGCCATTCTCGTCATATGCGAGGTGCTCAAGGAGAGTGGCCCCGATGCCTTGCGCGGCTGCGCCCCAAACCTGACCCTTCACCATGAGCGGATTGATGACGTGGCCCACGTCCTCCACTACCACATAGTCCAGTATGTCGATCATCCCCGTCTCGGGGTCGACAGTGATATGGGTGGCGTGGCTGCCATATGCATAGGGCAGCTTGCTAGCGTGGAAGTAGGCAGTGTGGTCCAGCCCCATTTCGCCTTGGTTGTAGCGGCTGGCGGGCCCGGCAAGCTCCAGCACCTGCCCCAAGTCCAGCAGCGGTCCCTCAGTGGTAGAGCCCTTGCGCAGGACCTGGCCATTGGAGAACTCGAGCTCGGTGGGGTCCACATCGAGGTATCCAGCAGCTAGGCGCACCACCTTCTCGTTCATCTCCTGAGCGGCCTTATAAAGGGCATTCCCTCCCATGAAGGTGCCACGGCTGGCGAAGGTGCCACCGCCGTAGGTCATCATATCGGTGTCGCCGTGGTACACCGTTACCCACTCCAAGGGGACGCCCATGCCTTGGGCGCAAATCTGGGCCATAGCCGTTTCATGGCCTTGGCCCAGCACTGTCAGACCGAGGTACACCGCTATTTGGTTCGGGCCGGTGACCACCACACGGGCACCCTCGAACATGGGGCCTGTGCCTGTGTTCTTCACGAAGCAGCCGATGCCGATGCCGTGCCACTTGCCGTCGATGAACTGCCCTTGCAGGTGCTTGATGCCGTCGTAGTTGATGCTTTCCAACACCGTATCGAGACCGGCAGGGTAGTTGCCACTGTCGTACACGATAGGATCATGATCGGGCCGGGTGATGCCCATGGTGTAGGGCATCTGCTCCGGCTGAATGAGGTTCTTGTATCTCACCTCAACGGGGTCCAGCCCCAAGTCCTGGCACATTATGTCGACCATGCGCTCACGGTAGAAGCAGGACTCGTAGCGGCCCGGAGCGCGATAAGTGCCCATGCCGGTCTTGTTTGTCAGCAGGCAGAGGGTGCGCCACTTGAAGTTGGGAACGTTGTAAGGGCCCATCATGATGGAGGCGACGCCCGAGGTCACGAGAGCGCCGTGGGTGCGCACGTAGGCCCCAATGTTGCCCGATATAGTGGCCCGGAACGCGGTGATGGTGCCGTCGCGCTTGGCGGCGATTTCCAGTTCACATGTGTGCTCCCGGGACTGGTTGGCCGATACCAAGTGCTCCCGGCGGTCCTCAATCCACTTGATGGGACGACGGAGTTGCTTGGAGGCAAAGGGTATCAGGAAGTCCTCGGGGTAGAACTCTCCTGTGATGCCGAAGCCACCACCTACATCACCCTCGATGAAGTGGATACGGTGCTCCGCCATCTGCAGCAGGTCGGCCAAAACGCCACGGTTGAAGTGGGGCACCTTGGTCTCGCCCCACACCGTCATCTCATCGCGCCCAACGTCATAGGAAGCCACCAAGCCACGGGTCTCCATGGGGTTGCCAGTATGGCGGTGGGAGACAAAGGTCTCTTTGCGGATGTACTCCGCCTCGGCAAAAGCAGCGTCGGCATCGCCTAATTCCATCATGTAGTCGGCAGCAGTATTGGTGCCGTGCTGCTCGTGCAGCAGCACCTCATCCTTCATTGAATCTTCCATCTTCACGACAACCGGAAGAGGCTCGTAGCGGACGTCCACGGCGTCGGCGCCGTCTTCGGCAAGGTAGCGGCTTTCAGCCACAATCACGGCCACGGGCTCCCCTACATGGCGCACCTTGTGGTCGATAGCCAACGGGTATTGAAGGAAGCGCTCCAAGCCCTCCATGGGAACCAACCGTATGGGTATGGGCCGCGGCTCGACAGCATCGGCGATGTCCTGCGCGGTGAACACGGCCACCACACCCGGAATCTGCAGCGCCCGGCTGGTATCGATGGATGTGATGCGGGCGTGCGCGTGAGGGCTGCGCAGTATGGATGCGTGCAGCAGGTGCTGCTGCTTTACGTCGTCGGTATAGGTGCCCCGCCCGGTGAGAAACCGGAAGTCTTCCTTGCGGGTCAAAGGTTGGCCGATGTATGTCTGGGCCATGGGTCCTCCGCGCGTGTCGTATCTGCAGCTTTGTCTGTGGGGGCGCTGTTAGCTAGGGGTCACACTAAAGGCGGCGGGTTGGGTTGTCAACCAATCCCTCCAACGCGTAGAGTAGCCGAGGATATACACAGGAGTCGGTATGGGCACATTTGAGGTAACCATCGGAGTCGGGCACATGACCTATGGGGACATGGTGGAAGTATCGGCCTTGGTCGATACGGGGGCCACTGATACCGTTTTGCCCGCTTCTCTGCTGGAACAGTTGCAGGTGCGACCTCATGCCAAGGTCTCTGCGGTCATTGGCAATGGGGAAATCGAGGAGTTAGACGCTGGTCAAGCCAAGATAGCCTACAACGGTATTGATTGGATTTGTCCCATTGTTTTCGGCTCGGAGGGCATTCACTTACTGGGTGCCACCACTCTCGAAATCTTCAAGCTAGTCGTCGACCCGGTGAATCAAGTCCTAACCCCGGCCCCGCCGAGGCGCGCCCGCCCCTTCTAACCCCCACTCCCTCCTCCGGGCTACTAGAGACCTTGCACAACCCTTGGACGGAGTGCAACAAGGGTCCCTTGCCTCTCAGGGGGAGGGTTAGGATGGAGGTGGCCGGGCTGGATTGCAAGTTATCGCTGGGAGAGCGCCACATCTGAATACCGGCTTTCGCCGGTATGACGGACGTTATGCAAAGCTCTCCTACTACAAGTACTCCATGGTAATGTGGCCCTCAGCGGTCAGGGCCTCATACTCCCCATCGGAGTAGCCTAAAACAGTCTTGTAGACGTACTCGTTGTCCCCGCCCAAGCGCACCGGGCCGGTGCGTATCTTCGGGTCGGTCACCGACATTCGGAAGGGCGCACTAGGATACAGATGGGTGCCGCAGTCCTCTTGGTAAGCGGGCTGGAAGAAGCCCCTCGCCTCGAGATGGGGGTCAGCGAATGCATCAGCTTGGTCCAACACGGCGCCTGCAGGCACACCAGCCCCCTGTAGCAACCCCATGACGGTGTGGGCGTCATGCTCCAGCGTCCACTCGGCGATATGTGTGTCCAAGACATCGTGGTGACGGCGCCGGTCTTCGTGAGTAGCGAACTCCGGTTCGGTTGTCCAAGTGGGGTGCTCCAAGACTCTGCAGAAGCCTTGCCACTCGGCCTCATCGAAGATGGAGATGTTGATCCATTTGTCATCCCCAAGGCAGGGGTAGCAGCCTTGCAACGCATGGGGGTGACGGTTCCCCATGGTCTCGCCGACTCGGCCGTTCATGAAGTAGTCCATGAAGTATTCCCCCAAGTAGGGCAGGAAGTTCTCCGACTGCGAGACTTCGATGTACTGGCCCTGACCGGTGCGTCGACGGTAGTGCAACGCAGCCATCGCAGCGAAGGCCGCTGATGCCCCGGCCGCTGCATCAGCGGAAAAGATGGGACTCAGCGCAGAGGCGTCCATGTCCGTGTAACCACGCAGGGAGTTATGTCCGGCAACGCCCTCGTTGTTCACTCCCAAGGCGCGGTAGTTCTTGTAGGGGCCGGTGGTGCCAAAGGCAGGCATGCTGATCATCACGATGCCGGGGTTCACCGCAGACACCTGCTCGTAGGTCAGTCGCAGCTTCTCCAGCGTTTCGGGCACGTTGTTTTCGATAAAGACGTCGCTGGCCTGCAGCAGGCGATGCGCCACCTCTTGGCCCGAAGGCTGGGTGAGGTCGACGGTCATGCCCAGCTTGTTGCGGGCGTGGGCGTTGAACAGCGGCCAACGGTTCCAAGGTCGCTCTCCTACCTTGCGGTCCGGCATCGCGCCGGACCACCCGCTCATCGCGTTTAGGTATTCCTGCGATGGCCTCGGCGTCGGGCCACGGGTCAGGTAAGGCGAGTAGTTGGGCGACTCCATGCGGATGATCTCAGCGCCCAAGTCGCTGAGCAGGGCCGTCGCGTAGGGGCCCGCCCATACGATGGTGAGGGCGGCGACGCGCACTCCCTGTAGTGAAAGGGTTGGCTCGCTCAAACCACACCCTCGCTGCGAAGCGACTCGATGTCCGAGGGGCTATACCCCAAGTCTGCCAGCACCTCCCCGGTGTGCTGGCCCAGCTTGGGGGCCGGACGCTGCAGAAGCCACGGCGTGCCGCTCATGATGAAGGGGCGGGCCAGCGTTCTGAGTGAACTCCCATCGGGCAGCGTTGTCTCCGAGAAGCAACCCCGCTCCTCAAACACTATGTCCTGCGCCAAGTCCTCCACCGTATTGAGGGGACCGCTGACCACTCGCTGGGCTTGAGCCAGCTTCCATATTTCCTGCTTGGTGTGGTCCATGCACCATCCTAGGAAGTGGGCGTCGAACTCGTCCCGCAACTCGAGGTCTGTGGGGCCGTCAGGACCATGCCAGCGCGGGTTCTCCATGAAGTCAGGGTAGTCCAGCATAGCCCGGAAGGACTGAAAGCGCCCCACCGGCGACGCAAAGTCATAGTAGCCGTCTTGGCAGGGGTAGACGCCTTGAGGGTAGTGGCTTATGCCGGGGACGGTGCGCTTGGTGGGTACGCCAGCGTATGCATAGCCGACGAGGGCGGGCATACGTCTGTCTTGACTGCCAGCCTGCGTCTCCATGATGGAGACGTCCACATGCTGGCCCACGCTTTGATAGCGGGCAGCGAAGAAGGCCCCCATGGTGGCCACGGCTGCGATGGCGCCTGCTTGATACAAGCCAACCTTGCCGCCAAGCTTCACTGGCTCGCGGTCAGGCAGGCCAGTGCTGCACATTTCGCCGCCCATGCCGTAGAAGATGATTTCCGAACCCTTGTAGTCGCGATAGGGGCCGCTCTGTCCGAAGTTGGAGATGGATGTGAGGACTACGTTAGGGTTCGCCGACCTCAGAGATTCGTAGTCCAAACCGAGCGATGTCATGACTCCGGGGCGAAAGCTCTCTACAACGAGGTCGACCTGCTGCGCCAGTTGAAGAGCAATCGCCAGCCCTCGCGGGTGTTTCATGTTGAGGGCGATGCCACGCTTGTTGGTGTTGAGGTGCAGGAAGAGGCCGCTCTTCTCCTGGTCAGACTGGTCTCTAGGGAAGGGGCCTAGGCGTCGTGCCGGCTCCCCTTGCAGGGGCTCCACCTTGATGACGTCTGCCCCGTAGTCGGCGAGCAGCTTGGTGCAGTAGGGACCTGCGGTGTAATGGGTGAAGTCCAGCACCCTGACGTCGCCCAGAGCCGTCTCCATGATGACGCTACCGAATCATGCCGTAGACGTGCTCAGGTCGCACAATGATCACAGCGCGGCGCTCATCGCGCATCACGCGGTCGTACTCATCATAGTCGGGGTGGTCGCCGCCACAAGCTTGGAAGCACTCCCGCAGCATGACCCGCAATTCCTCGTGGTCGGTGTTGTCCCACCCGTGTATCTCCACGTCACCCTCCACCACCACATAGCTGGACCAGTTGGGATTGAGAGTAAGCACCGTACACCGCGGGTTGCGCTTCAGGTTGGCGATCTTGGCAGTGCTGCCACGAGCCACAAAGGCTGCCCCGCCCTTGTAGGGACCGCTGGAGAGGATGCTCATCTGGCCGGCGCCATTCTTCTTGGTGGTGGTCACCACTCCGCGGTGAAAGGTCTGCATGAAGCGTGCTGCTTCTTCGAATTCCATTTTTCTCCTTATGTCATGTCCAAGCGCACCGAACGACACGACGCCTACTTGAAGTGAGGTATCACCTCTTCCACCACTCGCTTGAACTGGCCGTTCTGGTCCCACGAGGGCAGGCGAAGGGTAATGTCGGTGGCCCCCAAGTCGACGAACCCTTGGATGCGGTCAATGCACTGCTGCGGACTCCCCAAGGCCACCCAGTTCTCAATCTGGGCCGGGGTGTAGTCGGTGGTGTAGTAGAGGTCCAAGTATTTCTTGGACTCCTCGAAGGCAGCATTCCTGTCTTCGTTGACGTTGATGTTGAAGTAGAGGGCGCAAGGCAGGTCCTCGAAAGATCGTCCAAACTCACCAGCGTAGGAGCAGATGCGGCTACGCACCTCGCCGAACTCCTCCTCGGAGGTGAAGGTGGTCATCCAGCCGTCAGCCATCTTGGCTACGCGCTTTAGTGCACGCTCAATGATGTGAGGCTTCCCGGTCTTGAGACGCGGGTTGCTGACAATCCAGATAGGCGGGGGCTTCTGTACCGGTTTGGGCTCGATGAAAGCGCCGTCGAGGTGGTGGAACTCGCCGTCGAAGTCCACCGAGTCCTCAGTCCACAGGCGGCGCAGAATCTCGATGCTTTCCTCCATACGCCGCGACCGGTCTAAGGCCTTCATACCCATGTTGCGGTACTCGATGCGGTGGTCCTGCTGGTCTAGGCTGCCTCCCATGCACGCGGCCATGATCATGCGCCCGTCGGATATGAGGTCAAGGCTGGCCCACTGGTGGGCCAGAACGATGGGGTTGCGCGATGGGAAGGTGGCCATGCAGGCAGGGCCAATCTTCACTTTTCTGGTGCGGGCCGCGATAGCCCCCATCAAGGTGATGGCTTCCAAGCGGGGCTTGGCCATGATGGAGTCACCGACCCATACATGGTCGAAGACCTCGGCGCTTTCGGCCTGCTCGGCCATGTTCAGAAGCTCGCTGGGCTGAGTCAGTCCCAACAACACCCCGCGATTGGAAAGAGTCAACCCGAACCGGACTTTCTGCGTCATGCTCACCTCACACTACCGTGGTAGATGCCCTGAGCAGGGCATCTACCACGGTTGGACAATGTTATCACATCAGCAGTCCACGGCCATTGGATACGGCTCCATCGCCCCTGACGCACCTGCGTAGACCGGTATCCAGAGAGACCCGCACGCGACACGCGGTTTGCTTCAGGAGTCTCGTGCAATTTGGCTGCAACATCAGGCAGATTCTGTATCTGCGGAGGGGTTAGATTGCAGGGTAGTTATATCTGCGAATGAACTTTTCGTATCTAAAAGGACTGTAATTCCTGCAATTCGGGCCTCTTTCGTATCTGGTCGATTGCACAACGATCTGCAGTTGGCGATGGTCTTCCTTCACCGTGGCGCTCCCGTACGAATGGTATGCCCGAAGCTGACGCGAGCAAGAGCCTAGAGAGATGATACACCCTGCCCATACGGCCCAGCGCAAGGGCCGTTTGTCACCCCCTTGGAAGACCGGTGGGGAATGACGTTGGGCAGCAGAAGGAACGCAGCCACCGCCAACGGGGCCTAGGCGATTCCGCTCTCCCGCAGGAAGGCCCTCAGCATCGCTTGGGTCTGTTGCTGGTAGACGGGCCAGTAGGCGTGGAACTCGCGGAGGTGGCGGGAGGCTTCCTCTTCGGGGTCGAAGCGCTCGCCCATCAGGCGGTAGTCGTCCAGCATCTCCCGGTTCCACACCTCCAACTCTTGTGGTGTGAGTTGAGGCTCGAACTGGAAGCCATAGCTCGTCCCGTGCCGGTAGGCCATGGCAATACGACGGTAGCCACCGTCTCGCAGCAGGATGTCGCTCTCGGCCAAGACGGCGCCTCCAGGAGGCACGGTGAAACAGTCGCCGTGACATGTTGGGACCAGGGGTACCCCCAAGTTGCCGAAGACGGGGTCTTGGCTGGCCTCCTCTGAGAGATGTATCTTTCTCAGCCCGAACTGATAGCCGCCCGTGGCCTCGACCAAGCCTCCCAATGCTTTGGACAGCAGTTGAGCGCCAAGGCAGACCGCTAGGATAGGAACGCCAGCATTGTGAGCTTCACCCAGAAAGTGTTCCTCGGCACGCAGCGCAGGGTAGGGGTCGTTGGCCGACGCAGGCCCACCCAGAGCGACCAGCATCTCAATATCGCTGACAGCGGGAAAGGGCGGCTGCGGGTCCTGCAGCGCATCGCCATGGATGCCCAGTCCGCGAAAGCTGAAGCCCGCTTCCCGCAGCACCGCACCAAAGTTGCTCCCCAGCGTCTCAATGGGGGAGTTCTGCACGACCAAGGCGCACTTCAACGTCGTAGCCTTCCCATACTCTCCCCTACTCTTGGAATATAGCCTCGGGGAGGAAAGCGGAGACCACGAAGTTGGGCGTGTCCACCAAATTGCTGATTTTCAGGTCGACAGCCACGCTGCAGATTATGTAGGCCTGTTGGCGGGTAAAACCCCGTTCTTGCAGCACATCGATCATCTGGGCGAGGGCGTTGTAGGCCGCCAAGTTCAGGTCGCCACTCTCGTTAGTGCCGTCGTCACGTATGGGCATGCCCATGGTGGCAGTGAATTGCTGGGGCACCGCCCACACCGGGTTGAGGAAGTAGTCGCTGTGGCTGAAGCGGGGGAACCGGATGTTGCGCTCGGCAGCAACGCCTTCATGCACCCGGAAACGCACCGCTACGGTCGCTCCCATCTCAATGGCAGTGATGCAGGCCTCGCCGTCGCCTTGGGCAAAGTGACCGTCGCCTGCCGAATAGAGGGCGCCATCCACTGCAACCGGCACGAACAGCTTGGAGCGCTTGGTCAGCTGCTTCACATCGGCGTTACCACAGTTCTCGCGAGGAGGCTGGGTGCGCAAGCCTTCAGTAGCCGCCAGGCCTGAGCCCGGGACTGCGCCGTCGGAATTGGGGAGGGATGCCTCGCCGCCTCGGGCCACCAAGTCGGCCTCCCGCTGGTTCCATTGCCTGACCTGTTCCGCCGACGGGGCAACGCCAGCGGTGCCCATGAAGGGGCCGCCGGGTATGCGCACGCCGGGCACTTGGGGCGAAGTGGCCCACCCGTCCTTGATTTCCCAGTGAGCTAGGAAGGTCTCCTCGAACAGGTCTCTGAGATAGCCACGCCCCGGCGTGAAGCGGGTGAAGCCGTAGGGTTGCGGAAGGATGTCGAGATACTCAATCTCCAGCAGGTCGCCCGGCTTGGCCCCCTTGACGTAGACCGGCCCCGTGAGAGGGTGTACCGCGCCACGGTCCATGGTGGCCATGTCCTCGATGGTGCTAGCCCAAGTGGTCTGGCCGTCGGAGGCGTCGCGAGTCTCTAGCACCACCTCCTCGCCCTCTTCCACTTCCACCACTGGCGTCAGGTCGTAGTGCCAGCGGTTATGCCCCTTGTGAGGCTCTTCCTTCAGCCTCTTGGAGCGGTCAATCTCGATGCTCTGCATGGCTGCCTCCTTCTAGTGGAAAGTCCAGATTATATCGCATACCACGGGATTCTATCGGGAGATAAAGCATCAACGTAGGACAGGGCTGGGCAACCTAGCGGTAACTAATTAAGCGCTGGGCTTAGGGGGAGGTTGTTCCTACTGTTTGAACGAGATACTATAGGTCATGTTGACCAATTGGTCAGCAGGTTGGAGGTATGACCAATGACCAAGAGAGTGAGCGCAGCACAGGCCAAGGCGCAACTTTCAGCATTGTCAGCAGAGGTGGCGTATGAAGGACAGCCTGTCGTGATTGAACGTCGCGGTAAGCCGTTGGTCGCGTTGGTCAGCATGTCTGACCTAGAGCTCTTAGGACAAGACCGGGCAACCTCCACACGGCCGCAAGGAGCCCTTGCCCTAGTGGCCGCTTGGCGGGAAGCAAGCGATCAAGAACTGAATTCTCTGATTGAAGATATCTACGCCAGCCGGGAGAACGACGCAGGGCGCCCTGTAGAGCTTGAACTCTGATGTATCTCCTAGACACAGATATCCTCAGCAACCTCTTCAAAAGGGCCCCGTCTACAACCTTGATTGCAAAGCTAGCGTCAGTACCACCCGAGCAACAGTTCACATCCAGCATCACACTAGGGGAGCTGATTTACGGGGCCTACAAACTACAAGCAGGCTCAGGCCTCCTCCTTGAACGGCTAAACGGGAGACTTCTGCCAAATCTACCCGTGCTTCCCTTTGACGCGGCGGCGTCTGGCCAGTATGGCGAGGTGAGAGCGGAGCTGGAGCGCCAAGGTACGCCTCTAGGAGACGCGGACCTCCGGATCGGTGCTATTGCACTGGCACGCGGTCTTACGGTAGTCACAGGAAACGTCCGACACTTCCGGAGAATCCCCGGTTTACCGGTAGAGAATTGGCTGCAAGAGTAGCCTGCTGATTGTGCAACGGACCGGGATATCGAGGGTAGGTCTCGGCTAGCTACGTCTTTCCACTAGACAGTTCTCACACCTCTGGCGCTAGACTTACACCCAAGGTTGCCTCGCACCAAGCGGCCACGGCAAACATTCTTTCCTCTTCCAGTGAGCCCGTGGCCAGAGTGACACCCAAGGGCAGGCCGTTGGCGCTCAAACCAGACGGCACGTTGATCGTGGGCATGCCGGCAAAGGTCCAAGGCACCTGCAACGCTGGGTCACCGGTGGTGGAGGTGTCGGGGGCCTCGGACGGGGCAGTGGGTACTATCAAGGCGTCGTAGCGGCTGGCGATGTCATTCAACTCGCGCGATACGACGCGACGCAGGCGTGAGGCCTGCAAGTAGCGCACTCCCGGCATGAGCATCCCCATCTCGATGTTGGCCCTGATTTGGGGGCTGTAGTCGTCTTTCCGCTGGCGGAAGACCTCTTCGTGGTATGCAGCACACTCGGTGTTGCTAACCACTCGGTGGGCCCCAGCGACGTAGGCGAAGCTGGGAGGCGCCTCCACCTCTTCTACGGTTGCGCCTGCAGAGGCCAGCTTCTGCACCACCGAGTCGGTGTGGGCACGCACCTCGTCGTCGCAGCGGTCGTAGAAGTACTGGCGCATCAGACCCAGCCGCGGTGGCGACTGCTGTCGGCCCAAGGCTGCCATGTAGTCGGGTACTGGTGCGAGGGATGAGCTGGGATCGTCGGGGTCATAGCCAGCCAGCACTCCCAGCATGAGGGCGGCGTCCCGCACCGTGCGCACCAAGACACCAACGTGGTCCAGCGACCAAGCCACGGGAATCACGCCGGCCCGGCTTATACGCCCGTAAGTGGCTTTCAAGCCCACGATGCCGTTGTATGCAGCCGGTCGCACCGTCGACCCTGCGGTCTGTGACCCCAAGGCGACGGCACACATGCGGGACGCTACGGCCACGCAGGAGCCGCTGCTGGAGCCGCCAGCAGTGTGGTCCGGGTTGTAGGGGTTCACCGCGATGGAGGGATCGGAGGTGGCGAACTCGGTGGTCATCGCCTTGCCGAGGACGATGGCCCCCGCCTCCTTCATCTTGCGCACGCTGGTAGCGTCGAAACTGGGCACGAAGTCGGCGTACACCTTGGAGTTGGCCGTGGTCTTCATTCCAGCGGTGTAATAGATGTCCTTCAGACCCACAGGGACACCGTGCATAGGCCCCAAGATGCGCCCTTGGGCCACCTGTTCCTCCCGCTCTTGGGCAGCCCCCAGAACATCCTCGCGGTCGATGGTGATCCAAGCGTTCAGACGCTCCAGCGAATCAATGCGCTCCAAGAGCGATTGGGCCAGCGCCACCGGCGACAGGCTGCCATTGCGCACCTGCTCTGCTGCTTCTGCCACGTTCAGTTCAAAGGGTTCAGGCAACTCTCACCCCCACCGTCAGCGTTTGGTCGCCATTATAGCTGCCGAGCCGCGGCAGTCATACCTCTGCCTTGCCTCCATACCCAGCTAGCGGTATCCTTGGAACGCACTTGGGAACGTACCTGCAAACCAGGGAGACGGGCCTTGAAAATCGTCAGGCTCTATACGGGCAGCGACGGCGAAAGCCACTTGGAGGAGTTGGACCCAAACCTTGCGCCTGACTTCCAGTCGCCTAGGGTGGCCACCAAGGTCTCGCTGACGCGTATGCCGAAAGACCGGTACCTAGACTTTCACCCAGCACCAGAGCGTCGCTGGTCGGTGAACATCTCCGGCGAGATCGAAATCGGCTTGGGCGACGGCAGCGTACACCGCTTTGGCCCTGGCGACCTGCGACTGATGGAGGACACCACAGGCCAGGGCCACACCACCCGCGCCCTTCAGGACACCGCGTGGCTGATGGTGACGGTGGACCCGGAACTGACGATAGACAGGCCTGAACGTTTGGCATAAGCCCCTTCTCCCCTTAAAAGGAAGATTAAGATAGGGTCGAAGGCTCAACAGTCTGAAGCCCCAAGAACAAGAACCCTAAAGAGCAGAGAAAAGGAGAATTGCGTGGGCATTTACCGGATGTACACCGGCGACGACAACGAGACCCACATCGAGGAGCTGCCTCTGGACTCCCATCCAGAGCTAAACGACCTGCAAAGCGTCAAGGGCATGCGCATCCAGCGCACGGAAGGTGACCGCTTCCTCGATTGGCACCCCGCTCCCGACAAGCGTTGGCTGATAATACTGTCCGGCGAGATGGAGATAGGCCTAGGCGACGGCACCAAGCACCGGTTCCACGCAGGCGACATCCGCCTCATCGAAGACGTGACCGGACGCGGACATACCACCCGGTACGTCACCGAGAACATCTCGGCTGTCATGCCGCTGTCGGACTAGGGCGGCGCCAACCTTCCAGCGAACATCAAGGGCCAGCGAACATCAAGGGCCAGCGAACATTAAGGGCCAGCGATATCAAACATTGAGGGGGACGACTTGGGCATTTATAGGTGCTACAGCGGGGACGACGACGAGAGCCATCTGGAGCAGTTGGACTTCGACAACAATGCTGCTCTCCAAGAGTTGCAGAAGTCCGAGGGCCTGAACTTTCGCCGACCTGGAGTCGGCGGCCCCGCGCCGGGCATCGTCAACGATCCCGACGGTTTCCATTGCGCTCCCAACCCGCGTTGGACCGTGATCCTCCAAGGTTCGGCAGTCGTTGGCTTGGGCGACGGCAGCCAGCACAATTTCGGAGTCGGCGACATGATCCTCTTCGAGGACCTCACGGGCCACGGCCACCAGTCCACTTGGAATGACGTCATAATCGCGGTGAACGTCCTGGACCGCTAGCCCGACGCACCGTGAGATACGACCGTAGTGGCAGCCCCTGTGGCTGCCCACTACCCACACACGGAGGACGACTTGGGAATATATCGCACCTACGCCGGCGACGACGGCGAGAGCCACATCGAAGAACTGGATGCCTTGCAGCACCCCCTGCTGGCAGACCTTCAACTGCTGCAGGGCCTGCGCCTGAGGCAGCCCCAACCCCAGCAGCACCCGCCCGGAGACCCCCGCGCCTTCCACAACGCCCCACAACGCCAGTGGGTAGCCATCGTGCAGGGCCGGGCCACGGTAGGGTTGGGCGACGGCAGCACCCATGACTTCCAGCAGGGCGACATGGTGCTCTTCGAGGACGTCACCGGCCACGGCCACACCATCAACTGGCCCGAGCCGTCGATTCTCTGCGTGATGCCCCTCCTTAACCAGTAGGTCTCGACGATTTTTTGCGGCAGAATCGCCCGTAGGGCATAGGTGTTGTGCGGCGTACGAAAATCTGCTTCGTATCTGTTGGGCGGCAGCGGGTGTAGCTGGGATACGATTCTGGCCTAGCTAAATGCGACAATGTCGCCGCGTTACAGCTAGGATTGGGGTTGTTGCGGAAGACGGGTTTGCCTCGTTGCAGATAGGGATTGGGCGCCGCATTTGTATCTGGGGGAGGCCGCAAAACCGCCGCGCACGAGCGACCACGATGGTAGCGCAAGCCGGAGCGTGTATCCTGGGTCCTGGGGCTAAAGCGGATATTCATGGATGTGTTCCTCTCAAGAGAATTGGGGCCCCAGGAAGGCGCTTTATAAAAGACAAGCTGGGGCCGACCTGTAGGGGTCAGTCCCCAGCGCGCTCTTGACGATTATAGAACTAATGTTTGGAGAGCGTCAAGAGAAAGGTGTCAGGGACGGTCTACCCGAGAGGGGACCGGAACAAGTCAGGAGGGGGTGGTGAGACACCTCCGAGGAGAGAGCTATGGGAAACTACCGCGTGTATGCCGGTGACGACGGCCAGAGCCATCTCGCTGAGTTCACTCTGGCAGATCGGCCTGACCTGACCAACAACGACCAAATCCGTGGCCTCCAGATACGCCCGCCCGGCTCCCGCAGTGCGCAAGAGGCCGCCGACCTCACCAACTTCCACAACGCCCCCAACCGGCGTCTAGCCACTTGGCTCTCGGGCCACACCGAAGTCGGATTGGGGGATGGAAGTGTTCACCGGTTCGGGCCTGGGGATCTGGTGATTTTCGAGGACACGACCGGGCAGGGGCATACGACGCGCGTGAGTGAGGATACGATCACGGTGTTTATTTTGTTGCCGGATTAGGCAGGATTGACAAACTGTCGGTCCAGCCTCTAGCCTTCGATATGGGTCGTAACCACTGGGAGACACAAGAGCGGTGATCGTTGACCTTGCCCGAAGCGGATTCAACCACTTAGGAGTGCATATTTCCCTCGAGACCTCACCAGTCGTCGTCAGAGGAGCGTGGGAGTCGGTTGAGTTGGGCCAAATACATCGAGTTGGCGATCATCTCCATGCCTTGGTATCCGCCGGTTTTCAGAAAGGTGGTCGTCATTACCGAGTAGATGCGCGACTGTGGACTAGCGCTAGCACTTCGTACCTGACACTTAACTACTTTTTGGCCCATAGCCGGGTTTCGGCGAATAGACGTGCCACCCTAAATCGGCTGGGGCTGTTGTTGGATAATTTATCCGGCCCGTGCACCGTCACCTGTTCATCCTCGGGACAATTTCGACTAGACCGCTTCAAACCCCTTCTAGAGCTACCCCTCATCAGATTCGGCGCGGGATGCAGCTTTTTTGACGAAATCAGAGGCATTCGTCTCGCGAAGGTCCAAGATGGAACAGAGAGCGATAGTGTCGCCCTTGATCTGTACACGGAGAACGAAATCCACGTCTACACTCAGGCTAGCTACACAACGACCTCGAGTTCCGACATTTCACCCAAAGCGTTGGTGCGGCTCGTTCAGCTGAAAGATCACGCTCTAACCGAGGTCGAAGAGGTTACCGAGGAGAAGGAATGAGCACACAAAGACGTAGTACGGGCGCCCCCGGACAATCACGGCGAGATACACCACGAGAACCATTCCATAGTACAGGCTTTGTTTCGTATGAGATTCCTGAAGAGGCCATGACCGCAGAACACTTCATCGAGTTGACGCAACAAGGTGTCCATCAGTTCAGTCCATGGCATCACGGGTATTCTGTGTTCGGTAACGAACCTGCGTATACACCCAGTGGGACGCAAGAAATAGGTCTCCTTACAGCCAAGCTCGAATCGCTAGAACAGCGTTTGGATTCTGCCGTCAAAATCGGCCTGGAGAACCGCAAGCTGCTCGAACAACTTCTGGAGCGAGAGACGCGTGTCGGCTTAGGCGCCATTCATAGTCTTGACGATGGACGTGTCCAACTGAGCCATCCCCTAGTCTACGGTTATGAAATCGTTGATGATGAAGTGGTGGTGAGCATAGAGGACATCGGGATATACGGCGTCGGTGCAACGGAGTGGGAAGCAGTACAAGAAGCCCAAGCAGAACTGTGGAGCCTCTTCCAAGACCTTGAGCGTACTCCCACGGACAACCTAGGAACGCAGCTTATCAGCGCCCTGCGAACTCTGAAAGCAAGGATCAGGGCGAATGCCGTGGATGCCTAGTGGCCAGGAGGTCGATAGCGGCTTCAATAAGCTGACTAGTACACATCGTAACGATCCCAGCCAAGGTCTTGATTTGAGAGAGGGGTCCGAGGACTACGGCCACTATCTCGTAGACGGTGTTCGAAGGTTCCCCGTCTCCTCCAAGGCAAGGCAATCTGGCGATGTCGGTCGAGGCCGCCTATCCGCTTTGCGTAAGTATCTGAAACTCTCGCTGAATCAATTCCAAGACCTTTGTCAATGCCGAATGACCGGGCCCGATTATCATCAGCTGATCAAGGATAAACTGAGGCTGTAAGATCCCGTTGCTCAGCGTAACGGTACCCTACCTTATTCCACTACCCCAACAGCGGCACCACCTCCCGCTGCAACCTCTCCAACTGCCCCACATCCGGCCCCGGGAACCCCACCAACACCAGATTCACACCAGCCTCGACGTAGGTGTTGATGTACGCGGCGCACTCCTCCGGCGCGCCCATGGCGCAGAGGCCGTCCACGTCGTATTGCGGACCGTAGTAGCCTGTGAGCCTCGCGAACAGGCCCTCCCGTGCCCGCTCCCGGTTCTCATCTATCCCCGTGTAGATGATCTTCCCCAAGGGCCGGTCGCCCCAATCGCGCCCTGCCTCAGCGGCATAGCCGACGATGGCGTCGCAACGCTGGCGCATCTCCTCCGGCGAACCGGCCCCGCCGTTGATCCAGCCGTCCGACTGCACCCCAGCCCGGCGCATGGCAGCATCTGAAGTCCCCGCCAACAGCAGCGGCACACCTCCGGCCTGCACCGGTCGCATCGCCAGCGACACGTTTTCCAACTGGAAGTGCCGACCGTTGTAGGTCACGCTGTCCTCACTCCACAAACGAGGCAGCAGGTCCAGCGTCTCCTCATACCGTCCCATCCGCCTCCCAAAGGGGATGTCCATGGCCTCGAACTCTTCCGGCCGGCCTCCCAGCGAAAGACCCAGATTCATGCGCCCACCCGACAGGTAGTCCACGTTCGCCACATCGTTGGCCAAGCTGATGGGGTGGCGCAGCGAGGCCAGCACCACCGCTGTGCCCAGTTGAATCCGCGAGGTGACCACCGCCGCCGCTGCCAGCATGGTGAAAGGCTGCACCACCCGGATGCGATGCAGCACCCGCTCTGTGGCCCACAGAGAATGAAAGCCCATCTCGTCAGCCGCCCGGAAAAAGGCGGTGTACTCATCGGGGCGGGGCATATCGGCCACCGACGGCCCAGGAATCAGGATACCAATGTTCGGAGCAGCCATGTCATCCTCCATGGGTGGCTAGACGTGGAGCCATTATACTTCCGTGGTTGAGCAGAGCAGGTAAGGCATGGCCGCGACCACCCCTCCGCGAAAACGACGCAACCTGTCCGGCTGCCTTATAATGCACGGGCCATAATGCACATGCCGTATCCAACGGCCGCCTCATGTAGCTAGCAGTAGTAGAAGGAGAAACATCCATGGCCAGCTCGGGAAAGATCACCGGAAGTCACCTCATCGCTCAAGCCCTCAAGCTGGAGGGCGTGAACAACATCTTCACCCTAGCTGGCGACCACATTCTGCCGGTGCTGGACGTGATGAGCGACCTCGACTTCCGCTTCATCGACACACGCCACGAGCAGGCCGCAGTCCACATGGCCGACGCTTGGGGACGCATCACCCGCCAGCCCGGCGTATGCATGTACACCACCCCCGGCTTCGCCAACGCCATCCCAGGCTTGGCCCACGCCATGCACAGCGAGAGCCCGGTGATTTCCATCGCTGGCTCCGCCGAGTTCAGCCAGTTGGGCAAGGGCGCCATGCAGGAGATACCCCAAGTGGAGATGGCCGCCCCCGTCACCAAGGCCTCGTGGATGGTGCAGGATGCCCGGCGCATCCCCGAGTTCATCGCCCGCGCCATGCGCACCGCCTACAGCGGACGGCGCGGGCCCGTCCACCTCACCATCCCCATGGACATCCAAGAGCAAGAAGTGGACGAGGAGGACATCACCGTCTACAACCCCCGCGAGTACCGCGCCGATGAGGACGTATACGCCAACCCCGAACTCGTGCGTCGCGCCATCGGCCTCCTGCGCCAAGCCCAGCGACCCCTGATCGTCGCCTCCGGCCCTGCCACTCATCGCGGCTCCGGGTCGTACCTTGAGAAGTTCATCGAGACCACCCGCCTGCCCCTGATGACCGAGGAGCACGCCCGCGGGCTGGTCTCCGACGACCACCCTTACTGCTACGGCTTCTTCGACCAAGGCCTCAACCAAGCCGCCCGCCTCCTGCGCGAGGCCGACGTGGTGGTGCTGCTGGGTCGCAAGCAGGATTACAGCATCCGCTACGCCCAGCCACCCACCATCGCTGCTGGCGCGTCCATCATACAGATCGACCCCTCGGCCGCCGAAATCGGGCGCAACCGTGGTGTGGCCGTGGGCATCGTCGGCGACATCGCCAGCGTGGTCGACCAGATGACTGAAGAGGCCTCCAAGCACACTTGGACCGACCTCCCTTGGCTGGGCAGGCTGAAGGAAGCCCAAGACGCCCAAGCGGAGCGGGTCGACAGCATGGCAGCGGCAGGCCCGCCCATGCATGCCACCTTCGTTCACAAGACCGTCGGCCCCATGCTGAGCCCCGACGACATACTAGTATTTGACGGCGGCGACTTCTGCCACTGGGGCCGCTCCTACCACCCCGCAAAGCGCGACGCAGGCTGGCTCTACATCCCGTCGCTGGGCATGCTGGGCTCGGCCATACCCACCGCCTTGGCCGCCACCGTGGCCTTCCCCAACAACCGCGTGGTCTGCTTCAACGGCGACGGCTCCTTCGGCTTCAACGCGATGGAAATCGATACAGCAGTGCGTCACCAGCTAGGGGCGAAGTTCATCCTTGGCAACGACGCCGCATGGGGCATCGATCGCCAGATACAGATCGGCCTCTACGGCCGCCCCGTAGCCACCGACCTCCTGCCCCAACGCTACGACCTCATAGCCCAAGGCCTAGGCGCCCACAGCGAGTTCGTCGAGCGCCCCGAAGACCTTCAGCCAGCAGTCCAACGCGCCTTCGACGCCCCTGGCCCAGCCTTGGTGAACGTCCTAGTAGACCGCGCCATCAGCCCGAGGGCCGAGGCGGCCATTAACAGGCGGAGGGTGGAGTAGCGACTTTCTGGCGGGAGTCCGGGTTCATATTGGTCAAGCAGTGGGATGTACGTTTCAACGACTGAAGTTAGTGTGCCTGAGGCCATGGCAATCGCGGTAACCGAGGACACGCTCACGGCCGAGTTGTCAGATGGAAGGACCATATCGGTCCCGTTGTCCTGGCATCCCCGTCTGGTGTACGCGACGCCTCAGGAGAGGAGCAATTGGCAGTTGATTGGAGGCGGACAAGGGATTCACTGGCCCGACCTCGACGAGGACATCAGCATAGAGGGGCTGCTTGCAGGCCGAAAGTCGGGGGAAAGCCACCGGTCCTTCCAGCAATGGCTCGAGGCGAAAAAGGAGGGGCGGCCACTCACACTGAACGAACTCACCGCCTATGAAGAGAAACTACAACGGCGGTCTGATGGCCAGTATGGCACCCAACACCCGAAGCCTGGAGTCCGGCATTCGGGATGATGCTTGGCAACGCCGCAGAACGGAGCTTCCTAGGCAACCATCAGACGCGCTCCCATCTGAAGTAGCGTCGCTTATCGGAATCGGCATGCGAATACGGACTCTGTCGGCAATGACTGGACATTGCGTGCGCACCTCAGGTCACCTAGGTTCCTTGTTTGCGCTGAAACGCGCTCAACCAACCCATGGGGTTTTTCAAGACTGCCACAACTTGTTTGATAATATCCTTCATCACCGTATATGCGCACGGTGTTGCAATATTGCTCGGAGTCCACAAAGACGTCCAAGTCGAATTCGTCAATGTCGAAGGCCGCATCGACACTTACACTTAGCCGACCGAACTCATCGTTCTCGATAATCACCCAGAGATTGGCTCTATCAGCAGTAGCTAGGTCCTCGGGCGGCTCTGTTGTGGCAGCAGCAGTGGCAACAGGATTGGGGGATGCCACAGGGGAAGACACCAGTCCCTCTAAAGCAGTTACACGGCCTTCCAGATCAGGTGCTCCAGTTGCAGCCGGCCCCTCTGCGCCTCTCAGGCCGACTAGGCCTCGTGGACCTTCGTCTCCCTTGGGTCCAGCGGGTCCAGGTGAGCCTTGTTCCCCCGGCTGTCCCCGCTCTCCTTGTAGTCCGCGCTCACCCCGAGGCCCAAGCTCACCCCGTTCTCCAGTCTCCCCTTGCGGGCCGCTCTCCCCCATTTGTCCTTCTGCTCCAAGTAGGCCAGAAGGACCGGCTGGTCCTTGTGGCCCAGGAGGCCCTTCACACGACAAACCACCCAGCAGGATAGGGAACAGCAGGACCAGAAAAAAGCGGCCCCACTTCTCTTTTAGGCCCATCCTACCCCTGCCCCTCTCCCACCACCTGATTCCGCAACACCCCAATCCCGCTAATCTCCACCTCAATCATATCCCCCGGCACCATGTCCCCGTCCGCCCCCTGCGTCCCCATCCAAAGCACATCGCCCGGATAGAGCGTCATGTACTTGGTCAGCTCGTGAATCCACGTCGCCGCGTCCCATATCTGCTCGGCAGAGGAGAAGTCCTGCGTCACCTCGCCATTGTGGCGCACGATGATGCGGAACTGGGTGGGATCGAGGTCGGTGACAATCCACGGGCCTAGCGGCTTGAACGTATCGGAGTTCTTGCAGCGCCACAGGGTGCGGTCCGTCTGCTGCCACACCCGCTGGCTGACATCGTTGCCAATGGTGTAGCCGAACACGTAGTCAAGGGCTTCTTCTTTCGACACCTTCTTGGCCTGCTTGCCTATGACCACAGCCAGCTGTCCCTCGGGCTGCACCGCGCCCGATGAGTCCTTGGGCACCACGATGTCGTCGCCCTGCCCGATCAGCGCGTTCACCGCCCGCTGGTTGGGCGATGGCGCCGTGGGGTACGTGGGAGGCGTCCCGCGACGGGCTGCCATCGCCTCGATATGCCCACGGTGGTTCGGCCCAGCCGCCCAGAAGTTGGAAGGCACCACCGGAGGCAACAGCTTCACCGAGTCCAAGGCGTGACGGGCTCCGGTGAGGGTGTAGGAATCGAAGGGGCTGCCCGACGCTTCGGCAATTTCACTGCCCTCGACGAGGCCGTAGGCCTTGGTGGAACCAGCTTGGAAACGACACCACGTCTCGCTCATCAACTACTCCTCCCGCACTACGGGGTTGCGCAGGATGCCGATGTTGGAGATTTCCACCTCCACCACATCGCCTCCCTTGATATTCTCAGGGATGCCGTCGGTGCCCAGCCACATTATGTCGCCGGGCTGGATGGTGTTGTACTTGCTGACCTCGCTGATAAACGTCGGCGCGTCGAAAATCATGTTGCCCGTGTCGAAGTCCTCGGTGACCCGCCCGTTGACCCGCACAATAGTCCGCAGTTGGTCCGGCACCAGCCCGGTCACAATCCACGGGCCCATGGGCTTGAAGGTATCAGCGTTCTTGGCCCGCCACATGGTGCGGTCGTTGCGCTGCCACACCCGTTCGCTAACATCGTTGCCGATGGTCCACCCGAACACGTAGTCCAACGCCTCTGACGGCGATACGTTACGGCACCTCTTGCCGAACACCGCCACCAGTTCCCCCTCGTACTGCACCTCGTCGTGAGCATCCTTGGGGATGACGATGTTCTCGCCTTGGGCAATCAGAGCATTGTTGGCGCGGTAGCCGATATCCGCCCTCGGCGGGAAGGAGGGCTCGCGGTTCAGCAGGGCAGACATCTTGAGGACATGGTCGCGGTAGTTCACGCCTGCGCAGTAGAAGGTTTCCGGTATCACCGGCACCAGCAGCTTCACGTCATCCAGCCTGTGGGTATTGCCAGTGCGGGCATGCTCCTCCCAAGGTATCCCCGACACCTCGATGACCGTATCATCCTCAACGATGCCGTATGAGACCGTCTCGCCTGCTTGGAAGCGACACCAAATCATGGCTCCTCCTTGTTGTGTGCTGATGTTTGGCGATATACCGCCTGTGACATCGCGGGCATTCTGGCATCGGCCCATCAAGGGGTCAAGCAAGAAATGTCAGGCAAGAGAATCGGCCTAGGCATCACTGACACTTCCGTCTTGCCCGCATGCCCTGCCCCTGCTACGCTGGACTAGGCCTAGCCTTTATCGCCAAAGGGAAAGCGCTTGACCACTCAGATCGGAAGACCGGAAAGAGTGTCTGGAGACCCAAAACAGGACCATACAGTCCTGCCTTCTCCCAGCTACGGCTCAGCTACGGAGCGATGGTAACGATGGGACCAATGGGACCACTCTAGCTATGAAAAACTCTTTTGCAGATGCAAACATGGTCCCACGCCAGCTACGAACCCATACCTCGTGGTCCCACCGGCATAGCTACGGGTCCCCCGGACCGGTCTCACGAAATTGTGCCCTTCAGAAGCGCGTAACTCTTCCGGCTGCCACTGCATCCGGTCCTGATCGCACTACGGCTCACCCAAGAGCGCACTATTAGAAGATGGACGACCAACTCCTGACGGGCATACGAGTGCTCGACCTCAGCCAAGACATCGCCGGGCCTTACATGACCCGCCTGATGGCTGGCTTGGGCGCCGACGTCACTAAAGTGGAACCCCCATCCGGCGACCCTTCCCGTCGTGCCGGGCCCTTTCCCAATCACATCCCCCACCGCGAGAAGAGCGCCCTCTACCTCTACCTGAACACATCCAAGCGCGGCATCACCCTCGACCTCTGGACTGCCACCGGGCGCGACCTGCTCCTGCGTCTGGCGGAAGGCGTCGACCTCGTTGTCGAGAGCTTCCGCCCCGGCACCCTCGACGATGCCGACCTCGGCTATGACGCCCTGTCCCAGACCAACCCCCGCGTCGTCCTCACCTCCATCACTCCCTTCGGACAGAACGGACCCTACAGCCAGCTTCCCGCCGAGGAACTCACCCTCTATGCCATGTCCGGCCTCATGTACCTCACCGGCGAGCCCGACGAGGAGCCCCTGAAAGAAGGCCCTGCCGTCACCCAGTACGGCGCAGGCCAGATGGCGTTGGTCGGTTCGCTGGCAGCCCTCTGGCAGGCCGAGATGACCGGCGAAGGGCAGCACGTCGACGTCTCCATGGCCGAGAACAACACAGCCATCCTCGAGAATGCCGTAGCCGCCTACAGCTACACCGGCCGCGTGGTTCCCCGGACCGGGAACCGTGGCTACGGACGCGCGGCATGGGGCATCTACCCCTGCCGCGACGGCTATGTCGGCGTCATCGCCGGCCCCGACCGTCGCTGGCCCGCTATGGTCGACCTCACGGGCATCCCCGAGCTCGGCGACCCCCGCTTCGTCAGCCGCCGCGGTCGCCTTGACTATGCCGACGAGATCGATGCCTACCTAATGCCTTGGATGCTTGACCACGACAAGGAGGACATCTTCACCCGCGCCCAAGAGCTGGGGCTGGCCTTCTCCTATGTGGCGACGCCTGAAGACCTGCTTCACAACGTACAACTGGAAGCGCGACACTACTTCAGCCAAGTCGAGCACTCTGATGCGGGGACCTTCATGTACCCTGGCGCCCCCTTCCGCGTCAGCGACTCCTCTTGGGAGTTGCGCCCCGCCCCCACCCTCGGCCAGCACAACCGCGAAGTCTTCTGCGAAAGCTTGGGCCTCTCCGATGCCGGACTGGTGCAGCTACGCGCCAACGGAGTGATATAGGTGGCAGCGTCGGCACAGCGTGCGAGCATGGGCCCGCCATTGGAGGGCGTCCGCGTGCTGGACCTGTCTGTGATTTGGGCAGGGCCTTACGCCACACGCCTGCTGGCTGACCTCGGCGCTGAGGTCATAAAGGTCGAGGCCCTCAGTTTCTACGACATCCAGCGCGGGCCCGTCGCCCCGACCCGTGGACACATCAACCTCAACTACCCCGACGGCGACCCCGGCGACGAGCCGTGGAACCGCAGCGCGTGGTTCAACACCCTCCACATCAACAAGCTCGACGTCACCCTCGACTTGGTACAGGAGACTGGGCGCGATCTGCTGCTGCGCTTGGCAGCCATTAGCGATGTGGTCATCGAGAACTTCCGCTATGGGATACGGGAGAAAAGCCTTAGCCTCAGCTACGAGAGGCTACGACAGGCCCGGCCCGACATCATCCTAGCCTCCATGCCTGCTTTCGGAAACTCCGGCCCATGGCGTGGCTACGCCCAGTACGGCATCGGCCAAGAGATGCTGGCGGGTTTCCCCTCTATGACAGGCCACTCCCCAGACCAGCCAGCCAAATCGGGCATCAACCACGGCGACCCCATCACCGGCATCCACGCCACCAGCGCGATACTGGCTGCCCTGTTGCGCAGACGCCGCACCGGCAGGGGCGCCTTCATCGACCTCTCGCAGCAGGAATCAACCATCAGCTTCATCGGCGAGCACCTGCTTGGCTACCAGATGACGGGGGAAAACCCCCAACCCGCAGGCAACAGCCACCCTGCCATGTCCCCCCACGGTGTCTTCCCCTGCCGCGGCGAGGACCGTTGGGTAGCCATAGCAGTTGCCACCGCTGACCAGTGGCAGGCCCTCTGCGACTGCATGGGTCAAGCCAGCCTCGCTCAACACCCCAACTATGCCAACAGCCCCAAGCGCTGGGACAACCGCGAGGCGCTATCGCAAGTCATCAGCGCATGGACCCGCGAGCATGACGCCCAAGAATTGGCGACAAGCCTGCAAGCCGCTGGCGTGGCGGCCTCGCCCGTCAATTCTCCACGGGAGTTGTTCCAAGACCCCCATTACAAGACCCGAGGGTTCTTTGAGACGGTGGACCACCCATCCACCGGCCCGCGCGATTACCCCGGCTTCCCTTTTCGACTCTCCAAGAGCTCCATGGAGATACGCCGACCCGCGCCCACCTTGGGCGAACACAACCGGCAAGTGCTCGGCACCCTCTTGGGCCTGACAGACGAGGCCCTCCGGGAGTTGGAGAGGACAGGTATAATCGGCGACAAGCCATACGAGACCGAACGGTCCCGATCCCTAGGCTAGACTATACGCTTTATCCCTGACGCGTCGCTCGGAACATAGCCTTGACGATGCTAGAATCTCCTAAGGGAAGGTATTCTATGACGACCATGATCACTTATCGACAGGCCAGTGTGGAACTCATCGTACAAGCGGGGACCGAACTGCAGGCGGGCGATCTGCGCCAAGCCTCGGAAAAGGGTTGGGGGGCCGCCGCACAGATCGTCAAGGCCGTCGGACAACACCGTGAATGGGACCACGGAGGCCATGGATTGTTGTTCGGCATCGTCGGCAACATTGTGAAGGAGACTGGAGACAACCAGATACGCGACCTCTTCCATATCGCGAGCGCCCTGCACCAGAACTTCTACGAGATGTGGCTCTACCGGGAGGACGTGGAAGCCGCCCTCGCTAATGTGCGCCTATTCATCACCAAAGTCGATGCAACCTTTCCGCCGAACGAATCCCCCGGTGACTGATCCAAGCAGCCTGTTTATAGAAGAGATGCCAGCAAGGAGCGCCATGTCGACCGTCAACTATGAAATCAAGAACAAGATTGGCTACATCACCCTTAACCGCCCCGACAAGCTCAACGCCATCAACGTGGAGATGCGCCAAGAGCTTGGCACCGTATTCAACGATGTAGAGAACAACCCCGATGTCTGGCTCGCCATCATCACGGGCAGCGGGCGGGCCTTCTGCACAGGCCACGACCTGACGGACATGGCCGAGGGGGCCCATGTGAAGCCTACCAGCGACGAGCTCTATCTGATGGAGTCACGCATCTGGAAGCCTATTCTGGCCGCGGTGAACGGTGTCTGCCTAGCACAAGGCTGCGGGCTGGCTCTCAGCGCCGACCTGCGGGTGGCCTCCAATGAGGCCCGTTTCGGCTGGCCTCAAGCCAAGCGGGGCATCTCCTCCGTCAGCGGACCCACCCTTCTGGCCCACCGCATCCCTCAAGGTATCGCCTTGGAGTTGCTGTTTACCGGGCGCCTCCTCTCCGCCGAGGAGGCCATGGGTCTTGGGCTGGTAAACCGTCTGGTGCCTCCAGACAAGGTGATGGAGGAGACGGAGGCTCTAGCGCAAGAGATACTGGCCAACGCTCCTCTTGCAGTGCGCACCATGAAAGAAGTCACGATCCGCGGCTTGGAGATGACCATGGAGGAGCGTCTGAAGTACGCCGCCGAGCACACTAGCAGCATACGGGAGACGGCCGACGCCCAAGAGGGGCTGGCCGCCTTCCGCGAGAAACGCGCTCCCGTCTGGCGGGCGGAGTAGAGCGGCATGGCCTCGCAAGGTAAGCTCCGAGGCAGGACCGCCCTGATCACCGGCAGCAGTCGCAATATCGGCCGCACCATCGCTACCACCTTTGCGCGCGAAGGGGCAAATCTGGTGCTCAACACCCGCGCCAACAGCGAAGAGTTGGAGGATGCTGCCGCCGAGTGCCGCTCCTACGGCATAGAGGTTGTTACCTGCCTCGCAGACGTGTCCCAGCCCGAGGAGGCGTCGCGATTGGTGCAGGAAGCCTTGGACAAGATGGGCCAGATCGACATCCTCGTACACAACGCTGCCATCCGCCCCCATCGTCCCATCGTCGAGGTGCCGTTGGAGGAGTGGCGTCAGGTGATGGCAGTGAACCTTGATGCCTGCTTCTTTTTGTGCCAAGCCGCCTTGCCCGGCATGATGGAGCACCAGCAGGGCAGTATCATCGCCTTGGGCGGGCAGGCCAACGTGGTAGGCCGGCTGGGCACCGGAAGCGTCACGGCCTCCAAGATGGGGCTGCAGGGACTCATGCGTGTGCTGGCCATGGAGCTTGCCCCATACGGCATCCGGGCCAATATGGTCATGCCGGGGGCCATCGACACCGAGCGCCGCAGTCCCGAGTGGTACCCCGAACGCCTACCCACCGTCAGCGACACCCACGGCCAGCCCCCCATTCCTCTAGGCCGCGAAGGCACCCCCCAAGACGTGGCCAACGCCTGCCTCTTCCTTGCCTCCGACGACTCCTCGTACGTGACCGGCGACCGCATCCTAGTGATGGGTGGGCGCTACGTTGGCTGACGCGGCGGACTGCGCCCAGATGTGGCTGAGCCCACCCAACTCTCCCCCCTTTGACCAAGGAGCCATCCTCAAATAGGCTGCGCCTCCATAAAGGCTATGTCTGAAAGCGACTTTGACCGGCTGTTCGCCATGGGGATACTCTCCCTAGTCGCCACCGTTGTTGGAGCTGTCGGGGTTGGCATTGCCATGTTCAAGCCAAAAGTGGCAATGTGGCTGATGGCCCCGGCGTCCTATCCACTTGGTGTCCGTTGCCGTTACGTATCACGTAGCGCCGGGGCTGATAATCCTCGTGGCATTCGTCATGGTGCTGTTCCTGTGGGCTGCGGCGCTGGAATACGTGGACAGCACTCAGAGCAAGGTCGGACAGGGTAGTTCAGAAGAGGCGGTGGAGGCCACAGGGAACCGAGAGCGGAACTGTGGCCGAAGGAACTTAGCCCAATCGTTCACGGATAGGCGCTGAGCGGGCTGATGGTGTCCCACACCAAAGCGGCTGCTCCCAGCATTACGACGTCGTCGCCCAGAGGGCTCACGACCACCTTGAAGCTCTCCCGGAAATGGGAATTCATTGCGTGTTCGGCAACATGGGCTTCAACTACTGGGGCCAGCACGGGCCACTGCTGAGACACCGAGCCACCCAACACGATGAGGTCGGGGTCAAGGAGTTGCAGGACGTTAAGCAGCCCGACCCCCAGCCCTCTGGCAGCCTTGTCCACGATGTCTCGGGCCAGCCTGTCCTGCCGGGTCGCAGCATCGAAAACATGAACGGTGTCGATCGCTTCGATGGACGATACCTCGGCGGCCAAGAGGGACGCCTCTCCCCGGGCAATGCGTGTGCGGGCTTGGCGTGCGATACCGGTGCCCGAAGCCACCGCCTCGAGGCACCCTCTGCTGCCACAACCACATTCGGGCCCGTTGCTTTCAACTCGCGTGTGACCGATCTCGCCTGCGAATCCTGATGCACCTTGGAAAAGCTGCCCGTCCACCACTATGCCCCCACCGATGCCAGTGCTCAGGGTTATGTAGACTAGGGTGTGGCATCCTTGGCCTGCGCCATAGTGGTACTCACCCAAGGCGGCTAGCGTGGCGTCGTTGCCCACGAGAACCGGAAATCCCATGGAGTCGCCCCACATTTCCGTGAGCGACACGCCGTCCATCTCCATCAAGTTCGGCGGAGCGAAAAGGACGCCGGTTTGTGGGTCCAACGGCCCAGCCATCCCCAAGGCAATACCGCGTATGCCAGCCGGAGCCGCCGCCTCGCATCCTTGGCGGACCGACTGTCTTAGCTGCTCCACCAAGGCATCCGTGCCTTGACCTTTGAGCGTAGCCTCACGGTTGCGCCAAAGCACGTTGCCTGACTCGTTCACCACAGCAGTGCGCGTCCAAGTGCCCCCGACGTCCAAGGCAACAGCAACTTCTTCTTGCATCCCAAGCTGCATCAGGACTCCAGCAATTCGTCCAGCTGTTGACGCAGCAACTCTGGAGACGTCGGGCCAACAAATTTCCGCACAATATTGCCGTCCCGGTCGATGAAGAACTTCTCAGGCGTGGCAACCACACCGTATTCGATAGCCACCGTCCCCTTCTCGTCCAAGGCGTTGGGGTAGATGAGGCCGAACTGTTCGACGTAGTTATTCAGGTCATCGGGGAAGTCCCAGATGGCCACTCCAATGAACTCCACACCCCGACCACGGTATTCCTCGTACAACTCTACCAAGTGAGGCGCTTCTTGGCGGCAACTGGGGCACCAGGATGCCCAGAAGTCTACCATGACCACCTTGCCTCGGCTGTCAGCTAGTTGCACCGTGCCACCGTCCAACCCCTGCAGGGAGAAGTTGGGGGCTTCGCGTCCTTCCAGATCAAAGTCAGAGAAAACGGTGTTGCTGCCGCCACTGGATGTGGTCACAGGCTTGGTGATGGCCCAGCCCAAGAGCCCCAGCAGCACGACAGCAGGCACCAAAGCAGCGATCACTAGCAGGCGGGGCGACAGCCACCAGCGCGATCGCTCTCCGTCGGGACCGGGTTCAGGCGCGACTGGTTCGGTGCAGTCGGGTTCGTTCATCGCGAGCCCTCGGATGCCCAAGCCTGCAGCAGGTCGGCTTTCAATATTTCTCGCCGCTCTTGGTATTCATCTGGTGCCACCTCACCCTGCTCCAGTGCGTCATCCAATTCTGCCAGTCGGCGCAGGCAGTCCTGCGCCTGAGGGCTCGAAACGATTCCTGATGCTGCCGTCGTCACAGCGGGCGACGACGGAACGGAACGCAGCAGACTGTACAACAGAGCACCGACGAGAGCCAGCCCAAGAAGCGATGCCAAGAACAGCTGGGGGCCTGGGCCTTCCAGCACGGTCTCCCCGAGTTGTTCGTGCCAAGGGGGTTGGGGCAGGTCGGAGAACTCCATTCGCACCTTTTCGGCCGCCCGTAACGGGCCCGCCCGCCACCCTTGGAACAGGTCGTCTCCCAAAAGCACTCGGTCATCGCCCACCCTGAGGGCATCGCTCTCCACCTGGCCTAGGTCTTCAGGCAGCAGAAGGTGGAAGTCAGCAGTGGCCATGTGGGCAGTACGGGTGAACTCCAGCGAGTCTCCGTCGTAGGGAGCCGAGTAAGAGAAGCCGACCAAGTGGTCTCCAGGAGGCACCGACGCCGTGACGGCGAATCCGGGCCCCACCTCAATGATATCGCCTCCAGCCAAGTCCGACTCCAAGCGCAGGTTGGTGGCCCCCGGCGGAAGGCTGAAGCGCATGAAGTTCATCTGGCCCATGACTGGACCGGTGAGGTCGGGGATAAAGGTGCGGTCACTGGTGTTGACCAAGCTGACAACCTCGGAGCCGCTGAGCATGCCCTCGTTATCAGGCTGTGGACGCAGAACGAGAGCCGCCGAGTTCACCTCAAGGACTGAAAGGTCGCTTGTGCTCTCGTATACCATGATGTCCGCTGGCTCGGTCAACTCCCCGAGATCCAATGCCATGCCGTACACTGCGCCCTCGTATGAGAGCGATATCACGTAGCTGGTGACGTTGTCCACCATGGGAACTTCTATACGGAACGCACCCGCCTTGTCGGTTACACCCACGTTGGTCTCAACGCTGGCCGTAGACTGCACCACATGCAATGTGACCTCCACGCCTGCAGGAGGGGGAGCGCCTGCCGTGCCGTTGGTCAACTTGCCCTCTACGGCGGTGGGCTCTTGGGCAAGAGCCATGGCAGGTAGTAAGGCCACCAAGAGGAGGAAGGCGGCCAAGGCGGCCAACATGAGCAGGCAGGAACGCATTGACTATCCGATCTCAACCCGCTGGCCACAATGGAGACATTGCTCGCCAGTGACGGCCAACGGTTTCCCACATGCGCGGCATGACACGGCCGAGGCCAGGTCCTGATGGCCGGACCGCCAGCGCATCAGCTCTCGGCTGATGGCATCCTCCACCTTGCCGTCGGCGGTTTCCAGTCGCTCTTGGTCACGGAACGTGGCGGCAGCTGCCAGCCGGTACTCTCGAGAACGCTCTTGATACTCTGCCTCATCCACATGCCCAAGGCCCCGATCCAAGTCCAGGATTTCCAAGTCGGAGTAAATCGCCCGCCGCCTCTCCACCAACTCCTGCACCGACGGCGACGCGCCAGCGCGGGCCGACACAGTGCGCGCCTTCAGGAAGGGGTACAAGGCTACTCCTATGCAGAATACAACCAGCAAAAGCCCCACCAAGACAGCCACAGCAGCCCTACACGCCTCTCAGTCGGACCCGGCCGGAGAGGGTACAGTTCTACGCGCAACTGGCGAGGGTGCCGGGGCGCGCGCCGGGCTACGCTGGGGCCACAGCGCGATGACCGTACCCAACACCATCACCGGCCCAGCAACCCATATCCACCATATCATGGGGTTGACGAAGATGCGGAACCCGGCGCTGCCGTCCTCCTGCAGGCTGCTGGGCACCACGTACAAGTCTTCCACCGGCGTCGACCTGATAGCTGCTTGGGTGGACGATATGTCGAAGGCAGGGTAGAAATCTCGCCGCGCCTCTAGGGCAGTAAGCGGGGTGCCATCTTTATAAGCGGCGAGCAAGAACCGGCTCTCGGACCTGTCGGGAAACGCTTGGAAAGTCGTCGTAAGGAACTCAACTTCGTACCCGCCAATCGAGGTGCGTTCGCCCGGAGCGAGCACCACGTCTTTCTGCACGCCGTAGAAGGACGAGCCGACAACGCCCAATGCCACCAGCACGATGGACAGGTGCACTACGTAGCCGCCGTACCGTGGACGGTTCCCGACGATCAGGCGGCCGAAAGCGCGCGCGGGGTTGTCCCCCGCCCTCATGCGCGTGCGGGTGCCCCGGCCCCACTCCAGAAGCACACCCAAGGCTACAAAGACGCACAGCCCAAAACCAGCCAACGGGTACGCCTTGGTCACACCCAGCAGGGCTAACACCAGCACCACCATCAGCGAAACCGCTGCCGGTAGGGCGACGTTGCGCCCCAAGTTCCGGATGGAACCACGCCTCCAAGGCAGGAACGGGCCTACACCCATCAGAAAGATGAGGGCCAACAGCAACGGCCCGTTTACTTGGTTGTAGAAGGGAGCGCCCACGGTTATGGTCTGACCTTGGAATATCTCCGAAATCAGCGGAAAGATCACCCCCCACATGGTGACGAAGGCGATTCCCAGCAGCATCAGGTTGTTCAGCAGAAAGGCAGCTTCGCGCGACAGGCTGCTCTCTAGGTTCTGGGCGCTCTTCAGGCTGCTGTAGCGCCACAGGAACAACGCGAAGGGGGCGACCACGCCGATGCCCAGAAACACGAGAAACACCAAGCCCAAGTCCGACGCACCAAAGGAGTGTACGGAAGGCACGGGTCCGCCACGGTTGATGAACATACCGAAAAGGGCTAGGGCGAAGCTGATGTTAATGAGGGCGATATTCCACATGCGGAACATGCCCCGGCGCTTCTGCACCATTATAGAATGGATGAAGGCGGTCAGCCCCAGCCAAGGCATCAACGCCGCGTTCTCGACTGGGTCCCAAGCCCAATAGCCGCCCCAACCTAGGATAGTGTAAGCCCACCATGACCCCAGCAGCAGGCCTACGCCTAGCACGACCCAAGAGGCGATGCCCCACACCCGACCGCCGTCCACCCATTCATCAGCTGCCTTGCCAGCCAGCAATGCGCCAGCCGCCAGTGAGAAGGGGATGGTAACAGCCACCAAGCCCGACATTAGCATGGGCGGATGGATGAACATGCCGAAGTGCACCAGCAACGGGTTGATGCCCTGACCGTCGGCGGGTACAAAGTCGAGACGGTCGAATGGATTGGCCATTATCGTTGTGACGGCCAAGAAGAAGGTGAGCACGAGCATCATCACCGCGGTGGCGTGAGGCATGCTGTCCCTCAGCTTGTTAGGGGCCCAAGCCACGGCCAGCGAGCACAACAACCCCAGCACCGTGGCTATGAAGAGGAGCGAGCCTTCGTTGCCAGCGTAGAAGGCCACCCAAGTGTACCCTCGTGGCATGGCTAGGTTGCTATGCTGAGCTACATAAGACACTTCGAAGTCGTGGGCAAGGAAGGCGCCCACCAGCCCCACGGTAGCCACCACCAAAGAGAGCCCAGCCAGATACACGGCATGGCGAGCGCTCTCAATCATGGGCGGCAGGCGCTTCCACGCGCCCACCAAGGACCCTACTGCGGCATAGGAAGACAGGGCGAAGGCGCAGAGGAGCGCGATGGAACCTAAGTCTGCCATGGCTTACAAATCCTCGGTATCCAGTGGCGGGGTACCAGCTTGCGAAGGCGGGGAGCTTGCCAAGTCTCGATCCACGAGGTCGAGATAGCGGTCCAAATCTGAGTCGGGCGCCTGTCGTTCCGGTCTACGGCGCATGGCCCGCAGCACGAGATAAAGGACGGCCACACCAGCGATCATGCCCGTCAAGGGCAGAAGCCAAACCAGCAAAGTGAACCCCTGTTTCGGAGGCTCGGCCAACACACCCTCGTAGCGTTCTGCAAAGTAGTCCAATACCTGCTGGCGACTCCAGCCCTCGGCCAGCTTCTCGCGCACCAACAGCCTCATCTGGGCGGCCTGTTCCACTTGGGCTTGCCCGATGGTCTTGCCGGGGCAGGAAGGGCAGATGAGGCTTTCGTCAATGTCTTGGGCCTCGGCCTCCAATTGCTGCGGCGTCAGGGAGGCGGGAGCGCCCTGTGAGGCACCGCTGCAGGCCAAACCAAACACGAGGACAACAATAAGCACCAAGGCCAGAGGAGTGAAGCCCTTAAGTGATCGACGCACCGCAGCAGAGCCATTCCCAGAAGGTTAGGTTTAAGCCTAATCCTATAGTGCCTACATATTGGGGACCTGTCCAGCCGTACGCGATCGTCGGGCTACTACTGGAGGCCCAAAAGGAATTCCACTAACCCCTCGAATTCCCGGTCTGCCATGGTACCGCTGATCTCAAGCGGCATCAGAGTTGGTATCCCGCACGGGCCAGTAGGGCAATCAGGCACGATGAAGCCGTTGGGGTCAAGTATCGACTCGCGGATGTACTCCTCAGCGTTTTGCCCTGGTACACGTGTTGCAGCCACCGTTGCGATGTTGGTCAGGTCCGGACCAATGTTGCCGACGGCGGTGTCCATACCCTCGATGGTATGGCATGCGCCACAGCCTTTCTGGATGAACACAGGGGCCTCCGCGTCAATGATAAGCTCCAAGGTACGGACGTGGCCCAATATCAAGTCAATTTCATGGGGGCTGAGAAGCTTCTTGAATGCTGGCATGACCGTCACCTGGTTCTCCAGCACGATCCCGTTATTCACGTAGTCCAATATGGTCTCATCGGCCAAACTTGCCTGTATTACGGTCAGGTCGGGAGGCACTTTCGGCTCGTACCCGTAGCGGCTCTCCATGATACGCAGCACATTGCCGTTGCCCTGGCCCTCCAGCCCATGGCACATGGAGCAGTTGGTGAGGAACAGTTGATGCCCATCACCCAAGGGCTTGATGGGATCGAACCACGCCACCGCGCTTTCGGGCGGAGAGAGGCGTGGCGGCTCCTGCGACCCATAAGAATCTTGGTAGTGCATCTCGTAGAAGATGTCGACCGGATATGCGCCGGACGCGCAGCCAAAAGCCGCCAGTGTCAGCACAAGGGCGGACGCAGCCAGAAGCCGCACTCCCGGCAAACGCAATCGCAGCAACCGGTCTATCACCGGCTACCACCCACTGCGCTGGGCGCCTCTTCTCGCTTGACGTCGACGGCCCCCGCTTGGGTCAGCACCTGCTCCACTCGGGGCACCTGCGCCTCGTCGCACTCCACAAGCACGCCTATCAGCCCTTCCGTAATCCGGTTGTCATACAGGCCCAGCTTAAGCCGAGGCAGGCGCGACTCGAAGATGATGCCGATGACGGTGAACAGAATGGCCCCCAGTAGTGTTGCCTCGTAGCTGATGATGGCCATGGGAGGGATCGCCAGGATGGGCTTCCCTCCGGTTACCAGCGGATAGGCCAACTGGGTCATGGACGTCAACAGGATACCGGCGGTCAGACCGCAGATGGCGCCCGCCAAAGGGAACACATACAGCCGATGCCTGCTATGCCTCTCGCCGAAAGCCCCTTCGGGATATGGGCTGCCAGTCAGAAAGTCGAACTCCTCATTGCTGAGGCCCGCTTCCTTCAGCGAATCTCCCGCCTCAGCGGCGTAATTGGCATCCTCGTACAAGCCTAAGACAGATTGCTTTGCCATCTCTCTAACTCCTGGAACGCAATGGGCCCCTCACTCCTCGCGTACTACGGCCGGAACAGAGCGCCGACCGATCCGGATCTCGTCCCTCAGTACCTCACCCTCTTTTATGTCGTACAACGGTATCAGAGGGAATATCTTGGCGAATATCAGCATCAGCATGCACACCATTGCGAAGGTGCCCCCGACGATAGTGATTTCGATAGCGCTGGGGGCATAGTCAGTCCAGTTGAATTCCAGCACCTGTTTGCGGGCCAGGCCGGGGACGATGATGACCAGCCTCTCGAGCCACATGCCGATATTCACGAGCACACACGTAAACAGCATCAACCAAGGGTTTCGTCTGACACCCCTGATAAGCCACATGCCCACGGGCACAAAGTAAGTGGTGCCCATGAATATCAGGAACAGATGGAACCAAGGCCACTCGCTAGCAAGCATGTGCTTGACGGCGATTTCGTCCGCCTCCTGCCCGTACAGGCCGAATACGAACTCCAGAGTGAAGAAGAAGAACCAGCCAGTAGCCACGACGATGAGCAACCGCGCCAAAGAATCGAAGTGTTCCGGCCTGATGTACTCCTTCCAGTCGAATAGCCAGCGCATGATGATCATCACGATTACGACCGCCGAGACTCCAGAGTGTACGGCGCCAACCACGAAGTAGGGCGCGAACACAGTGGAGTGCCAACTGGTCACCGACATGGCCATGCCGAAGTCCCACGACACGATGCTATGCACCGAGACGAACACCGGCAGAATCAGCGCCGACAGCAGGAAGCCTGCGATTATCTGGAGTTTCCACTGTCGCGGGTTGCCCCGCCATCCCAGCGCAAGGACAGAGTAGATGGTACGACGCAAGCCCGTGCTGCGGTCCCTTATGACGGCGATGTCGGGAATGAGCGCAACATACACGAACATAGTGCTGCAGCTGAGGTAGGTCAGCACGGCAGCCGGGTCCCATACCAAAGGGGACCGTATGTTGGGAAAGATGCCCCGCGGCAAGTCGTAGGGAAACGCCCAGTAGAGAATTCGCCATGGCCGACCGGTATGGATGAGCGGCATCATCAACGCAGTCATCAGCGAGAAGATGGTCAGAACCTCGGCGGCCCTAGTGGCTGGGCGACGCCACTCGGCTTTGGACAGACGCAGGATGGCCGACAGCATCACGCCAGCGTGGCTGATGCCGATCCAGAAGACGAAGTTGGTAATGAAAAAGCCCCACATCACCGGGCGATTCAGGCCCGTCATCCCCAAGCCTTCCCAGAACATCAACCCTGTCGCGGCGCTGGCCCCCAGCACGATAAGCCCCAGCACCCCCACGAGAATCCAATAGCGCCTGGGGTGCTCGAACAAAGGACGCAGCAGGTCCTTGTTTATCTGGGCATCGCTAAGGGGTCGCCCTTCTTGCATCTTTTTCCTACCTGTCTCCCTGGCTCTCTATTCCGGCTTCCCAAGCACAAGATAACGTCCACGAAGCAGAGGCCTCATCACCTGGTACAGCAGACCCTCCTTGATTTCCCATACAGACAACACCGGAAGCAATCGCGTGCCCAACAAGAATATGAGAAGCGCACCAGAGATTCCGCCGAGGATTAACAGGATGTCCAGCCCGCCCGGCCAGATTGCAGCCAGTTGTTCCGGGTGCGTCTCACGCGTTTGCACGATGGAGTGGACGCCCAAGTCCTCAATGGAGGAGGCGGGGACGTAGAAGCGTATCATCATGAACAGGGTACCCACCAGAATGAAGCAAGCAGCGATGGTGGGCCCGATGACGCAACGCCTCACATGGTTCCATATCAACATGCCGAAGGGTATCAGGAAGTTGCCGAACATATTCAGGTAGAAGGGCAGCGCATAGGTCTCTACCATTAAGAACTTGACGAGCGCCTGCTCCTCGGGCTTACGTCCATACCAAAAGGTGTTGAACTCAGCAAACCAGAAGTAACCCCAAAGGAGGGACATCGCAAGCAACAATTTGCTGCAGGACCAGAAGAAGTCTCGCCCTATGTACTCGCGATAGCCTCCGAATGTACGCAGCACGAAGGCCGTCACTACCACCAAGGCCAAGCCTGACTGAAGTCCCGTCAACGCATGATGCGCAGGCATGATGGAATCGATCCAGCCTGGGACCATCGCCAAGGCGAAGTCGGCCGACACGAGGAAGTGGACGAATATGAGCATCATGAAGTAAAGGGCGCCCAAGATGGCCAGCAGCCCCTTGTGTATGGCCCACTGACGCTCAGTGCCACGCCAATGCTTCACCAGTGGAGAATACAACAGGCTCCGCAGTCCCCCTGCGCCGCGTTCACTTACGGCTGCCATGTCGGGCAGGCCGGAGATGTAGAGGATGCCAAGTCCGCAGACCACCAGCACTATGACACCGACGAAATCGGTATATATCGGCAAGTCGCCGTGCAAGGGCACTTCGAACCATATCGAGCGTCGCCCCTCAAGTGAGGGGAACAGGGCAATGAGCGGGATGAAGAGCAGAACGCTTAGCACGCCCACCAAAGCGAACATCTCGGACACACGAGAAGCAGCACGACGAAAGTGGTTCTTGGTAATTCGGAAGACTATGGCCACCAATGGGGCCGAGCCGAATACGGTGATCAGGAAGGAGAAGGTAGCTACATAGTAGCCCCACTCCGAGCGGTCACCGAACCCGTCGGCAGCCTTCACGACAAAGGCCACGATTCCGAGGACAAAGAGCACGCCGAGCAGAAGCACCGCAAACACAAAAGCGGGGGAGGTGGTGAACACGCGGCCTACTAGTTCCTGGGTCACCCCCTGCTCGGTGGCCTCGCCGCCAATGGCCCCGTAGCGGTGGCTGGCTCTGTGACCATTAGTATGGCCGTTATTAGCCATGCCCGTTGGCGCCCTTCCCTTCCGCATGAGAGTCGATCTTCTTCAGGTAGTACACGCTGGGCTCGGTGCCCAATGATTCCAACAATCGATAGTGACGGTCGTCGTTCTTAAGACGGGAAACCCTGCTGTTGGCGTCCTTCAGGTCGCCGAACACCAAGGCGTCAGTGGGGCAAGCCATAGCACATGCTGGCGCCAGATTATTTTCCGCAAGGTTCTGGTCGCTGATATCCCCACCCTCGCGGTCCTCAATCTTGCGCTGGGCCCGTCGTATGCGCTGCACACAGAAGGTGCACTTCTCCATTACACCCCTGAACCGAACGGTCACGTCGGGGTTCAACTGGTTGCGCAGGCTCTCGGGCCACTCCGGCTTCCAGTAGTTGAAGAAGCGGACGCTGTAGGGGCAGTTGTTGGCGCAATATCGTGTCCCCACACAACGGTTGTAGACCTGCACATTCAGGCCTTGGTCGTTGTGATAGGTAGCAAACACCGGGCAAACCGGCTCGCAAGGCGCATTGTCACAGTGATTGCACATCAAGGGGATAAAACGCGCCTTCATCTCGTCGAAGGGGGCGTCCTCTGGATGGTCGGCATACTTCGTCGGGACTTCCCAGTACCTCTCGATGCGTATCCATTCGTGGGCGCGGCGCTCGATGTAGAGCTCCTCATCGTTGATGGGAAGGTTGTTCTCCGACTGGCAGGCAATCACACAGGCTTGGCACCCGGTACACTTGTCCAAGTCTATGGCCATTCCCCACTTGTGCTGATTCTTTGTCGTTACCATATGTTATACCTTTCCGGTGCGGCGATCCTGACTAGGCGTCTGTGACCTCCACAATACGGTGGTAGGCGCTCTGATAGGTGCCGTCGTTCCCTTCGAACTTGATAATCCGCATCCTGTCGCCAAGCTTCCTGATACGCACCCGGTTGGAGGCCCAAGCCAAGGCTTGGGTCTCAGCCTCGTGTCTGAGGGGTAGAACCGAAAGCACGTTGGCACCCTTGCCTTGGGAGTATTGCAGGGGCGCTGTATGGCCTTGCCCTAGGGGCATCGCCACCGTGCCGGGCGGTATGGCCGGATGCGGATAAGCCAATGCAACCACTGTGCCGCTCTCCGCTCCCACCACGCTCACTTCCACAAGATCGCCAAGCCGCAGGTCCTCCTGAAGGGCATCTCGCAGGTTAATCTCGATCCAAGTCTGCCAAGCAACAGTAGTCAGAGGGTCCGGAAGGGCTTGCAGCCATGGCAGATGGGAGTCTCGACCCTCTAGCAGAGCGTTGGATGCAAAGGGCACCAAGTTGTACACATGGTCCACTCCAACCGTCCCCTCCGTGACTGGGGCCACCGCATTCCCCTGGTCCCTGACCAAGGCTGCCAAGTCAGGGGCTTGGGGAGCCGCCGATTGAGAGCTGGCGCCTGTGTCCCACCAGCCACCGTTACGCAGCATGGCCCGCCAGAACTCGTCCGGTGTCGCCGCGTCGGCTTGGGTGATGGAGCCTCGATTAATATCAAAAAGTCTGTCGGAGCCGGCCCTTAGCATGGCTTGGAAGTTCGCATGAGGCAGGTTTCGGTCGGCCCCAACCTCTTGGGCGAGTGTGAGAAGCAGGTCGCCGAATCCACGGGGATCGACGCCCGGCAAGGGGTTCACCACTGGCTGACGCATGCCTATGGCCTGATAGCCGGTGCCAGGCTCCGAAATGTCGTCACCCCAGTCTTCCATGGAAGAGCGGTCGGGCAGCACGATGTCTGCCATCTCCGTAGTCTCGTCCCGGAAACTCGAGAAGCTGACAATGTACAGGTCGTCACGGGTAATGGCATCGACGAAACCCAGTTGGGCTGGCAGCCCATGCACCAAGTTAGCCCCGCGCACCAAGAGCACCTTGGTGTTACCGCTCCGCAAGTTGCCCGCGGCCTGCTGCCACTGGGCTATGGTGGCGGGAGCGGGCGCCTCCATATAGCCTTCGATGGGCGGAGGGGGGTTGAATACAACTCCTCCCGTCCGGTTAACGGTCCCCACGAGATAATTGAGAGCCAGAATAGCTTTCAGGTTGAACGCGCCGTTGGTATGCGCGCCGGCTGCGCCACCACCAATGGCCAAGCTGGCCTCGGATGTGGCGAACTCGTGGGCGATACGTCGGATAGCATCGGGGGCTGCTTCACCCCGCAGGGGGTTGGGCAAGCCTTCCAACAGGGCGCCTCCCGTGCCTGCCACAGCATCGGGGGCGAAGCTGGCTAGAGCCTCGTACCCTGTCCCACCAGTCATCTGTTGCACAACACCAGCATCGACACCCCACGCCTCGGCATTGCGCATGATTTCGTAAGCGATGCTCAAGGCTAGGATGCCCTCGGTGCCGGGGCTGATGGGGAGCCACTCGTCAGCGCTGGCCGCAGTCATTGAATAGCGGGAATCAGCATGGACGAAATAGCCTCGATCGTGGCCGCTGCGAAAGTGGCCATAAGCGCGACCGAAGTGGGTAGGGGCCAGCCACGTAGAAAGGAAATCGGCCCCGAAGGACAGCAGGTAGCGAGCATTAGCAATGTCGAACGCAGGTAGCATGTCTTGGTCGAACACGTCTTTGACTGCTGTGCGCAACGCCGTGTTGTCTATGGCCTCGAAGGTCATATGGCGTCCGCCATACTCATTAGTAAAGCGGGAGGCGACCGCCCCCAACTGTCCCCGCAGGGGTTCGGTCACCATCAGCATATTATCGGCGTCATTCGCGGACCGTCGAACCAGCAACTGTTGCTTCACCCGGTTCAAGGCGTCTGTCCAACTGGTGGTGGCCCACCTGCCCTCACCTCGGAGACCAACTCGCACCAACGGGGTACGGATGCGGTCGGGATGATACAGGTGTTGCAGACCGGCCTCGCAGCGCGGGCCCTGCTTCCCTGTGTTGCTGGGATAAACAGGATTGCCTTGGACTTTCTTGGCACGTCCCTGGAATACCCTTACCAGTATTCCTTCTTGCTCCGGGCACTGCCCACACAAAGTGGCGTACCAGTTGTCATCGCCGCTGACCAAGTCCTCAGGGAGACGCGCTGGACTCTGGATGTCAAATTCCCGCTCGGGGAAGACGCCACACGCCACTGCCCCCACTGCCGAGAGGCTGGCCCAACGCAGAAAGTCTCGCCGTGTCAGGTTCATCTACTTACGCTCTCGCCTGTTGCCCATGCTTTAAGTAACGCCATCTTCTCATCAGTAGTGGCACGCCACGCAGTCCGTGGGTGCATCGTTCTGCTTGTGGCAGTCCACGCAGTCGCCCATTTTCAGGCCCCGCACCTGCCGCACCTGTTCCATGGAGCCCACGTCACCGTGACACTTCGCGCACACCTGCCCCACAGGAATACCCTCAGCTTGGGTGAAGTGGCGAATGTGGGGCTCGTGGGCAAACTGGACGTGATCGGGCATCCGGTGCACCCTATCCCAGTCTATGGGCTGGCCAGCGTCGGCATAGGCCAGCAGCACATTGATTTCCGGCTTCTGCGAACCGTCGATGACCTCATGACAGATGAGGCATTGCTCCACCGCAGGCACCGTAGCCGCGTCTGCTTTGGCCACGGAGCGGTGGCAGAATTCACAATCAATGCCAGCTTCCTGCACATGCACCGTGTGGGGAAAAGCGATAGGCTGTTCGGGGTTGTTCTCCATGCCCAGCACCGGGAAGGGGTCGGTGAACCAAGCCCTTAACAGAAAGACGCCAGCGATCACTACCAACGCCGTCAAACCCAAGCCCACAAAGGCCCAAGGCAGCATCTTCATGCTGGGCCTTATCGGCATCCGGCCTCACCCAACTGGCCACCACAAGTTAGCGTCGTCAAGGCTAGAAAAACCACCGAGGGAAGATATCGTCGACTCTCTGATAACCTACCACAACCAGTGCCATGAAGACGCCTGCGCCAATCAAGGCCAACACGCCGAAAGCCACGGCCACCGGGAGGAGCTTCATTGCCGAACTTGGAAGGTGGCCCGTGGATACCAACGAGGGTATAAAGGCCACACCCACCAAGATGCTGGCAGCGAACGTGGCTATGAGGACTATGAAAATGCCAAGGAAGAGCAGAACGCTGTTGATGTCCGCCCAGACCGACATGCTTACCGGGTCAGGGTCGAGCATGTTCAGGACAACTCCACCATTAGAAATAGCTATGGATATTACCAAAGCTTAGGGTTAGTGAAAACTATCACAGCCCTTTTCAGGGTGTCAAGGGGAGTCCTTAGCCGCTTGACCGTGTACGGCGCCCGCTTGGAGAGTTCTCCGGCTACCAAGTCTGCCTCTCACTCCGTTCGCGTTCTTATCCCGTCGAAGGGTCTCAGGCGCGTCCCCATCCCTCGTTCATTCGCCAACGTCGTCGAGTTTTTGGAGCCTCAGCCTGCCGACTTCCGTCTCGGCCTGTAATCGCGCCGCAGCTTCCCTGTCGGCCCGCGTGGTCTCCACTTCCCGCGCTAGCGCCTCGGCGCGCCGGGCAGCAATTTCTTCGTCTAGGGTCCGCAAGTGTTCTTCGCCCTCAGGGTCGTACCACCGCAGTTGTTGATCTTCCCAGCAGACGTACGGCCCCAAGGCCTCCCTGTATCCCCGGCACCGCGTCTCGCCATTCCATTCCAATGGGCTGGTTAGCTTCCGTCCATCAAGCCGGTCTCCCGCGAGGGCAGTGTCGTGGTACCGGCCTCCGACGGATCGTATCGCCAGTATTCGGTAGCCGGTCACACCCGTGGACGCCGAAGCCATCTCTAGGGCGAAGTCTGGAGGCTTACCCTCGCGGTCAATCGAGTAACTCCGCTGCCCGATGATTCCCGCGGTCGACGCCGAACGCTATAAGCAGGTCAGGAATCCGTACGCACTCTCATTGGCCCGCATTCCAAGCCAGGGAATCTCACTCATCACGAGGGTGGTGTCCGAGTTGCCATAGTGGATGTCCGGCCCGGCCATATAAGAAGGGCGATGGAGATAGATAGGATTCTGCATATCGTCCCGTGGCGGAAAGTCGGGGAATTGCTCCCGCGTCCCGGTGAGGGCAGTCGGCTTGCGGGTCATGGCAGACCTCCCAGAGAATGGCGAGACGTACGGTCGCCAGCCAATCACAATCTAGATGCCCCGCCGACCCGCGTTAACGCCTCGTGGGACTGATACTGGCTGAAGCTCCGGTATCTATTTGCGGAACGGAAGCCGAACGTCGTATAGTGGATTGCAGCATCAGCCGAGGCAGTGACAAACTCTCCTCAGCTTTTAGAAAGGCTGGGCAGGGTCGGTGAAGGAGACAGGATGGCCAAGCAGGTATCGCAAGCGGGGCCCAACGTTACCCGGAGGCGTTTTCTGTTGGTAGCATCGATCGGATTGGGGGCCGCCGCGGCCTTGTTTGGCCCGCTGAGGGGGCTGCTAGGGGGCCACAACGGCTCCGGCCCTATGGCCTCTTCGGACCTGCCCGGGGAGGACTCCATCTTCCACCCCCGCCGCGACGCCAACCTGGAGGCCTACGAGCGACGCTCCCGCGGCGTCTAACGCCGGCCGAACTCCCGCTCCAAGTGGTGCGCACTCAGATGCACCGTCGTCGGCCTGCCGTGAGGGCAGGTATGCGGATTGTCCGCCTCCTCTAGTTGACGCACCAGTTCTTCCATCTCTCGTTGTGTAAGGCTTTGCCCCGCCCTAATGGCACTATGGCAGGCGATAGATGCCGTTAGCGCGTCCTCCCTATCTCGTAGTCCCCCTTGGGATGCCGCCAGGTCCAACACCTCCACCAAGGCCCGAGCTGGATCCGCCCCTGCAGTCACTTCCGGGACGGCCCGTACCAAGTAACTCCGATCGCCAAAGGGCTCAATGATGAAGCCGTATTGGGCAAGCAGGTCACTGTTGGTGTGCACCATCTCCTCTTGGGACGCCGTCAGTTCCGCCAGTTGCGGCTGGAGGAGGGGGCGAGGCTGCCGACCGACGCCGGAGCGGCCCACGAGCCGGTCATACACGACCCGCTCGTGGGCGGCGTGTTGGTCCAGCAGGTAGAGGCCGTCCGGCCCCTCGGCCACCACGTAGGTATCCTGTATCTGTCCCACCACCCTGAGCAAGGGAAGGCGAGTCTTGATTCCCATGCCGGACGGCTCCTCCATCGGAGCATCGGCAGGGTGTCCGCCTCTGAACCCACCCATTGGGAAAAACGCCAAGGCCCGCCCCCCATCACTGGAGGTGGAGGGCGACAGCACGTCCTCGATGCGAACCTCGGGTATGGGCGAGAACCCCACCAGTGCTTCCCGCACAGCTCGTTGCACTAAAGTGAAGGCCTTGCCCTCGTGGGTGAACCGCACCTCTCGCTTGGCTGGGTGCACATTGACGTCAACCTGAGTGGGCGGGACCTGCACGGCCAGCACTGCGAGGGGATAACGCCTCTGGGGCAAGAAGCCTTGGTAGGCCTCCTCCAAGGCGTAGGAAAGGGTGCGGCTCTGCACCAAGCGCCGGTTCACCAGAAAGGTCATGTAAGTGCGGTTGGCACGGTGCAACGAAGAGGCGGACACGTAGCCAGCGATGGAGCAGTCCTCACCCTCCAGACGAAACGAGGCAGGCAGCATCCCCTCGGCCACCTGCGCCCCGTAAACGGCAACGAGGGCGTCCCTGCCGTTGCCGTTCCCCAGCGAGAGAAGCGTCTCCCGCCCATCTTGGCGCAGGCGGAACTGCACTTCGGGAAAGGCTAGGGCCATCCGGGATACCAAGTCACCGATACGAGATGCCTCGGCCCCGACACTACGTAGGTACTTACGCCGCGCTGGAACGTTGTCGAACAGGTCACGGACCTCAATGGTGGTGCCCACCGGCCCTCCCGCCGAGGCCGGCGTGCTCACCTCGCCCCACCAAGCTTGAAGTTCGTGACCCACATCGCTTTCGGCAGTGCGACTGTAAAGGTTTACCCGGGATACGGCCGCGATGCTGGGCAGGGCTTCTCCCCGAAAGCCCAAGCTGGTGACGGACTCCAAGTCCTCGAAGTCGCTGATCTTACTGGTGGCGTGGCGCTCAAAGGCCAAGGCCATCTCGTCGGCGGCGATACCGTGGCCGTCGTCGCTGACCCGCACCATCGCCACGCCCCCAGCCTCCACCTCAATCGTGATGTGGGAAGCATGGGCATCGATGGCATTCTCCACCAACTCCTTCACCACCGACGCAGGCCTCTCCACCACCTCGCCGGCGGCGATCTTGGCCACTACGTGGGGTTCCAGCACCCTTATGGGCATGGCGTCTCAGACCCTCGCAGGCACCGCGCCCTAAAAAAGAGGGACTCTGGTGCCCTTGGCGCGGTAGTTACGGTCTTCGGATGTGCCGGTCTGGGCGAACTCGGTGATGATGCGGTAAGCGTGCTCAATCTCCTGGTCGCGGGCATCCTTGAAGAAGTAGGGACGTATCCACATGCCACCGAAGGCGGCGGTGATTTCAGGGTAGTCGTCGATGATAAAATCGGGGACCACGGGTACGCCCAGACCCTCCAGCCTGTTGTGAAAGTCGGACAGTGGTTTCTCATAGACGCCGCTTATCAGAGGCTCCAGCTCGAACTTGCGGACAACCTCCCAGCGCTCCCCCTGTCCCGACCAGATGTACACCAAGTGGCCTTCATCCACCAGCCTCTGGAATACCTCCTTGGTTTCCGGACGCAGGGAGTTGTCCAGTCCGAGGATGGTGTAGTCCACATCAAAGAAGATATTCATGCAGCCGGATAGCTCCTTGTATCAGGTCGAGGCATCGCGAGACTCTTGACAGTCTAGCAGGCATGGTCCGACGCCAGCGCCGCTTGGGCCGCTATGCTGAAGGGGCCAGCACCCAGCACTTGGTGTATCTCCCATTCCAGCATTTCGTACTTGCGGACACCTTCGGAGTGGAAGGGGTCCTCGTCGGCGATGGCTTCGGCTTCCTGTCGCGAGCCAGCTTTGATCACGATGATGCCGACGGTGCGATCAGGCGTGGGGCCGGAGAAGAGGATGTTGCCAGCGCTGTGCTGCTTGTGCTGGTAGGCCAGGTGCTGATCAAGGTAGGGCCGACCATCCTTTTCGCCGGTTGGCCTGCTCAAAACGAGATACCACATATGTGCGCTCCTTCTCGGAAATGAAGTCAGTGTCAGCCCAAGGCTTCCTGCAGGTCTGCTTCTCGGGGCCCCACCACCAAGCGGTCTCCGATCTTGGTCAGGGGGCGACGGATGAGGCGGGGCTCCTCCAGCATGAGGCGCACCATCTCGCCCTCCGGGAGATCGGCAGGGTTGACGCCCAGCTTCTTGGCGCTGGGGCTACGGGAGGCGAAGATATCGGCGATCGGTCTGTCACCCACCAACTCTCGCAGTTCGGCCTCTGTAAAACGGTCCTTGAAGAAGTCCCGGTCCTCAATCTCAGCGCCCTTCTGCGAGAGAAACTCCCTCGCCTTGCGGCAACTGGTTCAACGGGGCCATGTGTAGTAGGTCACTTGCAGAGCCATGGATTAACCTCCTGACACGACATGGGCTTAGTCGACATGGGAGAAATACGAGGCTTGGCGCCCATTATGCCATACCTTGGGCAGCCTGCTGCAGGGCATACAGCTTGTTGAGGGCTTCGAGAGGCGTCATGCCGGAAAGGTCAAGGCTCAACAGCTCTTGCGACAGGTCCGAGGTCGCCATCAAGGTAAGCTGCTGGCTTTGGGGTTTGGGTGAGCGACCCTTGCGCGCAGCCTGCTTGCCGCCCCCCTGCTGGGGGTGCGCAGCTTCAAGCTCAGTCAGTATCTCCCACGCGCGGTTCGTCACCGCTTGGGGGAGACCCGCCAGACGCGCCACTTGCACCCCATAGCTACGATCGGCACTGCCAGGCAGGATGCGGTGCAGGAAGACCACCCGTCCGTCCTCCTCGGAGACGGCGACGCTGTGATTGCGCACCCCCGGCAGCGTCGAGGCCAATTGGGTCAGCTCGTGGTAGTGGGTGGCGAACAGAGAGCGGCAGCCCAATCGGGGGTGGCTGTGGATATACTCGGCCACGGCGCGGGCAATGGACATACCGTCATAGGTGCTGGTTCCACGACCTATCTCGTCCAACACCACCAGCGAACGGGACGTGGCCTGATTGAGGATGGTCGCCGTCTCCACCATCTCCACCATGAAGGTGGACTGCCCAGTGGCCAGATCGTCCTGCAACCCCACCCGGGTGAATATGCGGTCGACCAGGCCGATGGTGGCTGACGATGCGGGCACGTAGCTGCCGATCTGGGCCATGAGAATGATGATAGCCACATGCCGTATGTAGGTGGACTTGCCCGACATGTTGGGGCCGGTCAGCAACACCAGCCTATGATCGCCAGTATCCAGGTAGGTGTCGTTTGGCACGTACGTGCCAATAGGCACAACGCGCTCCACCACAGGGTGACGGCCGTCCTTGATTTCGATGCGAGAGTCCTCAGTGAGTTCGGGGCGCACGTAGCCGTGACGCGCCGCCACCTCGGCTAGGGAAGCGCACACATCCAAGTGAGCCACAGCCGACGCCAAGCGGGTGAGCGACTCACCAGAGGCCGCCACTTGATCGCAAAGCTGGTGGTACAGCTCCTTCTCCAATTCGGCGGCTTCTTCCCGCGCGTTGAGCACCCGCGATTCGTACTCCTTGAGTTCAGGAGTGATGTACCGCTCAGCACCGACGAGAGTCTGGCGTCGCTGATAGCTCTCCGGCACTTGTCCAGCGTGGGAATTGCTGACCTCAATGTAGTAGCCAAAAACCCGGTTATATCCGACCTTGAGGTTGCGGATGCCGGTGTGCTCCCGCTCTCGGGCCTCCACTTGGGCGATATATTGGCGGGCGTCGCTCGCCGCCAAGCGGGCCTCGTCCAGCCTCTCAGACAGGCCAGCCCGCACCACGCCCCCGTCGCCGATCAAGCCACTGGGCTCTGGCTCGATGGCCCGCTCGATGAGACCAGCGACTTCCGAGCAGGGGTGCAGCCCAGCAGGAAGCCAGTCGGGCGGGCCCGAGGGGGAGCCGTGCAGAAGTCGAATGACCTCCGCCGCCGCGTGCAGGCTCACCTTGAGGCCCATCATCTCGCGGGGAAGGGCGGTGCCCAAGCGCACCCGTGTCAGCACGCGCTCCATATCGACAATCCGCGAGAGGACGGTTCGTGTCTTTTCTCGCAGCAGCATGTCATCGCAGAACCAGCCCACGCCGTCCTGTCGTTTCATCAATTGAAGCAGGTCAAGCAGAGGCTGGCTGAGCCAGCGGCGCAGCAGACGTGCACCCATAGGCGTGCGGGTGACGTCCAAGCAGTGCAGCAGTGAGAGGTTCTGGTCGCCCCAGCGCCCGCCTTCGAAGATCTCGAGGTTGCGCCGTGTCTGAGGGTCGAGAATCATGAAGGTAGCTGTGGAGTAGCAGGTCAGCCCCTTCATCTGCTTCACTACGCCCTTCTGGGTCTCGGCCAGGTACTCGATGATTGCCCCGGCAGCCGCCGTGGCTAAGGGCAGATTCTCGCAGCCAAAGGCTTCCAAGCTGACCACACCGAAGTGGTCCAGCAGGGTACATCGCGCCACAACTGGACTGAAGCTGGACGCCGACAGAGGAGTGGCCACCGCTCCAGCGGGCAACTGTTGGCCGTCTTGATCGCGTGGGACGACGACTTCTGCGGGGGAGATGCGCTCCAGCTCCAAGGGCAGGGCATCGACCCCCAGCTGAGTGGCGGCGAACTCGCCGGTGGAGACATCGACGTAGGCGAGGCCGGCACTATCTCCAGACACGGTGAGAGCTGCGAGGTAATTGTTGGAGGCTTGATCCAGCAGCGACGACTCCACCACTGTGCCGGGGGTGACCACCCGCACCACGTCACGATCCACTAAGCCATGGGACGCAGCGGGGTCGGACAACTGCTCGCAGATGGCCACCTTGTAGCCCGCCTTGATGAGCTTACCTAGGTAGCCCTCCAGAGCGTGCGCCGGAATCCCAGCCATGGGGATCTTGGTGCCTTTGCCCATGCTGCGCGAGGTGAGGACGATGTTTAGGACCTCCGACGCGATATGCGAGTCCTCGTCGAAGGTCTCATAAAAATCCCCCAAGCGGAACAGTAGAAGGGTGTCGGGGTAGCGTTGTTTAATTTTTAGGTACTGGCGGCGTATAGGGGTCAAAACGGCCTCGTGGGCAGCTTGGTGTGGCCCATTCTAACCCAGCCCAACGGCTTGGGAAACACGCCCTGGCAGAAACGTGATCTTCGCCCCTTGCCCCTGCGGAGGGCGTGAGGGTAGGGTTAGCTGCCAATGTTATAATGGACCATCCGGCGAAGGCTGGATCTGGACGAGTACCGCGAGACCAGATGGGGAATATATCCAGAGACAGGCAATGGTTCCAGCTGCTAACGTTGGTTGGGGGGATAGCCGGTCCGATCATACTCACTCAGTTGGAGCAGGAATCGAAGAAGGCATCCAAACCGGCTACGAGCTCGGCTACACCGACGCCCGCCAAGGGAAGCCAATGCCCCCTCCTGCCCCAACTACTTTTGCTGACGAACAGCGGTAAGCGAGTAACCGATGGAAATGGCCTTTTTGTTCATCCTGCCCGCGGCCCTGTGGGCCCACGCTTGGCAGATGTTGGGACGCTACGGCAGCCCACGCTCCTTGGGGGTGGTGGGAGCCGGAGTGGGCATCATTCTGCTGGCCTTGGTGGCCTTGTGGCGAGATGAGGCCATCATCGTTGGGTCCGACAACGCCCTGTCGGCCCTCGTCCTAGCATGGGCCATCTACGGTGGGTTGTTGGCCGCCGTCGCCATGCGGGGCTACGACCAGCGGACTCTGGGTTACTATGGCCTCTTCCTAGCGTTGGTCTCGGTGGTGTTCGTCCTCTACTACTTCCTAGGCGACGCCGTGCTTTCCACTCAAGACGCCAGCCCGACGGGCTTCCTAGGCCAGGGTTTGGGTGTTATCAGCTACATCATGGGGGCCTATGCCGCGATACTCGCATTATTGGGCGGGCTGCTATTCCTGCACTTAGCTATACCGATAAGGGCACTGCGTTTGGTCGCTGGGTGGAGCTTCTTGTTGGGCGCCTTGGTGTCGTTGGCCTTGGCAACGCTGGTGTTGCTGGGAATGTCGCTTCCAGCCTTTGAGGTGGTCTAACAACAACCGATGAGCTAATGGGTTAAAGCGGTCCGGGGGCTACTGCTTCCAGAAACGCTCTTCTTTGACGCGGTAGCCTTGGGGTTCAAGTCGCTCTCTCAGGTCTTCGATCATGCCTGGGTGGCCGCAGGCATAGACCAATACGTCCTCTTGCGTAAGCCCCCACCGCTCGATCCACTCTTCGACGATGGTGTTGACCCGGCCAGTGGTCCCCTGCCAGTGGGCGTTACGCTCGTCGTTGGGGCGGCTGACAGTGGGCACATAGGTCACTAATTCGGGGTGCTCCCGGGCCAGTTCTTCCAGCTCGTCGCGGTAGGTAAACTCGTCCTGGTAACTGGCCCCCTGCAGGATGTAGAAGTGGTGCCCCTCGTCGTCACGCCTCAGATAGCTCCGCACGATGCCCACGTAGGGGGAGACGCCTGTGACCGTAGCTACCATCACATGCTTGTGGTAGCGCTGGTCCAAGGTGAAGATGCCCTTGGCCCTTGGCCGGATGGACATGGTATCGCCCACGTTCATGTCCCACATGATAGGGGTGAGTGCGCCGTCCGGCAGGGGGACCAGCTCCACGAAGACTTCCAGCAACTCCTCTTCAGGGGCTGACGCCAACGAGTAAGCCCGCTCTACACCCTGTCGTCCCAAGGTGCAGTATTGACCTGCCTTGTAGGCATAAGGAACGTCGGGCTTGAGCTTGAGCACCATCAGGTCTTCTGTTATGTCGACCCTGTGCACAACCTCAGCCCTAGGCAACCTAGCCCGGGTTGCGCTTGGGGCGGTCTCAGCGGGGACTTGTTCCGCCAACGGTCCTCCTGCGGACGAATCCTGATTAGTGTCTCACCCTATCCGGTTTCTTCACCGTCGGCAAGCCTCTCGATTCTCGCGGGAACAATCTCGAGGCCCGGCGCCGACGCGACCGCTCGGGGGTCATCGCTGGCCTGCACTTCGGTCATAAGCTGTCCGAATAGCCCGGTATGGTAGATCATCCCATCCGCCACCTCGGGGCTTACCTGCGCCAGCGCCCCCATGCGCCTGCCTGCTGTCACCACCTCGACAGTGTCGCCATAACTCAGGCCCAAGGATTCAGCGTCGGCCTGAGAAATCTGCACGAACTCCGCGCGGACTACGCGGTTCTGGCGGCCCTCTTCTATCTCCATGTCCCGCTCCGACTGCAACAGCACCCGGCCGGGGACCAGAAGCAGCGGGAAACCATCAGGCATGTCTGCGCAGTGCCTAACGAATTCGACCGCCCCAGGACTGGCCCGCCAGTCTTCATCGTCCAACAGCACAGGGGTGCCGGGATGATTCACCGTAGGACAGGGCCACTGGAGCCCAGCGTATTCCTTATCGGAATACAGCATTTGGGTGGGGCCCGGATTCGAGGGGTCGGGTCGGGCCACCCATCGTGCTTCCTTAAGCAGGCGGGAATGAGAGATACCGCCATAGAAGGGGGCTGCTTGGGCGATCTCGTCCATCACCTGCGATGTTGTCTGGTAGTCGAAGCCGGACATTCCCATCCGTTGGGCAAGTTGACACAGTACCCAACCTTCGGGCCGGGCATGTTCTCCGGATTCTTTCGCAGGTGGCTCCATCGCGGGATGAAGCAGTTGAACACGCCGCTCCATGTTGGTGTAGCTGCCCGTCTTCTCAGAGAAAACAGCCCGGGGCAACGCCACATCTGCGCGGCTGGCGACGTCCCCAAGGAAGGAGTCCTGCACCACTAGGAACTCCGGACGCAGGGCATCGCCGTCCAGCAACGCGGGGGGCTCGCCAACGACCATCAGGGCTTTGATATAGCCGCTTGCGATGGCATCAGGCAATTGGGATAGGGAAACTCCAGCCTGATCCGGGAGAGACTTTCCCCAGAGAAGTTGAATCCTTTCGCAGGCCTCGTCGTCGGACAGAGACTCGTAGCCAGGCAGCAGATGTGGAACGCAGCCTAAGTCCCATCCGCCCTGAACATTGGCCCCAGCTCGAAGCGGATACAAGCCCGCCCCTTCCAAGCCAAGGTTGCCGGTGAACAGAGCGAGGTTGATGAGGGATTGCACACAGCCAGCCCGCAGGTCAGGACTTATGTTGTCCAAGCTGAACACTATTGCTGCTTTATCTGCCGTGGAGAAAGCGCAAGCAGCCTCTTCAATCGTGGCCATCGAGACGCCGGTTTCTTCGGAGATGCTTCTCAAGTCAACGCCTTGGACCGAGGCTATAAGGGCTGTTGAGTCAGCGCAGTGCTTCGCGATCCACTGCCATCTCTCTTGCGACAATCCCGCTTGGGTCACGGCCTTGAGCAGCCCGCCCAGCAGCAGCAGCTCGGTACCGGGACGCGGCCGGAGGCTGGTGGAGGCGTAGCGAGTCAGCTCGACCTCCCGGGGGTCGACCACCACCAGTTTCGACCCAGCTTTCAGGGCCTTCTTGATGGGCAGGGCCACCACGTTGTGCTCTTCGGTGACGTTGGCGGCGAAGACCAGCACACTATCGGCCTGCTCCAACCCCCAGATGGGGCCGCTTGCGGCCGCAGTCCCCAAGGATGCGAGCATAACATCGGCGATTTCAGGGTACCCGTTGCAGGCCATGTCTACGTTGTTGCTGCCCATGGCCACACGGGCGAATTTCTGGGCTAGGTAGTGCTCCTCGTTTGTAGAATCACCTGCCGACAGTAGGGCAAAGGACTTCCCCTCGTAAGCCGGTAACCTCTTGGCTATCAGGTCGAGGGCTTCGTCCCAAGTCGCCTCTACCATCTCTCCGTCACGTCGCACTAAGGGGGTGCGCAACCGCGCACGATGGTTGACGTACTCCAGTCCAAACTTGCCCCGGAAGCATGCTTGGCCCCGGTTGGCGGGGGAGTTGAGTTCAGGTATTGCTCTGACAAAGCTGCCCTTTGCGCTGATCTCCAAGTTCAGTTGGCAGCCTACGGGGCAGTGTGGACAGATAGTGCGCACCACGCGGGCCGCCTTCTCCCACTTGTGGTCGCGCTCAACCAAAGCCCCCACCGGACAGACATCGAGGCAGGCCCCGCAGAACTCGCAGCCAGATTCCAACAGAGAGGTCCCGTGCGAGGTCCCCACGAGGGCCTTGCCTGCCCGCTCCACAAAGGTGATCGCGTTGTCGCCACGGAGTTCGTCACACGCGCGCACACAGCGTCCGCACACAATGCAGAGGTTGTAGTCGCGGTCATAGAAGGGATCGGCTGTGTGGATGGGCAGCTCGCGGTACTTGTAGTCCAAGGGCGACTCGATGGGCACACCCACGTACCGGGTGGTGTCCTTGAGCTCGCAGCGCTCGTTCTTGGGACAAGTCACGCAACGGTCGTTGACCGCTACATGGCGCAAGCAAACGTCTTGCGGGCCGCAAAGGTCGATGCGGTGACAGGTGAGGCAACCGTGAGGATGCTCCGCGGTGAGCATCTCCATAATCTCTCTGCGCACCGCTTGCACCCCAGGCGTGTGGGTGCGCACAATCATGCCTTCCTGCACAGGTAGGGTGCAGGAGGCGGGCAGACCCCGGCCTCCCTCTACCTCCACTACGCACATGCGGCACGCAGCGAAGGGCTTCATGCCAGGGTGGTAGCAGAGGTATGGGACGTATACGCCAGCCTGATTGGCCGCTTCCAGCACCATCTGACCGGGCTGACAGGTCACCTCGGCGCCATCTATGGTGAGTTTCACAGGATCGGCCAAACTACCTCCGGGTACGCTGGGGGAAGATGCGCTTTTCGGGACACAACCCTGCGGGACATCGCTTGTTCACCATGTGCTCCACGAATTCGTCCTCGAAGTGGCGCAGGGCCGATGATACCGGGTTGAAGCCCAACTGACCATGGCCACAAAGGGAGCCGGCCTGCATCTGCTGGCCCACGTTGCGCATCAACTCCAAGTCTCCGGGCCGGGCCTCCAGAGCACAGATGCGCTCCAGCACCTCCAGCAGGTGCGTCATGCCCAATCGGCAAGGGAAGCACTTCCCACAGGACTCGTACTGGCAGAAGGCTATGAGGGCACGGGTCAGGTCCACCACACAGGTATCCTCGTCAGCTACGACGATGCCACCGGAGCCAAGAATGGCCCCGGCTTGAGACATGGCCTCGAAGTCTAGGGGAATGTCCAAGCTGTCGGCCCCCAGCACCCCTCCCAGTGGGCCGCCGGTTTGCAGCAGCTTCAGGCGCTTGCCGTTCGGGATGCCACCACCGATATCCTCAATCACTTGTCGCAGGGTGAGTCCCAGAGGAACTTCGACCATGCCCGTATAGGTGAGGTTCCCCGACAGGCAGAGAATGGCCGTGCCCTTCGAGCGCTCCTGCCCTATATCGGCGAACCACTGACCACCATGCCGAACGATCTCCGGGACGTAAGAAAGTGTTTTCACGTTGTTTATGTTGGAGGGTTTGCCGAATACTCCCACCTGTGCAGGGAAGGGCGGACGGTAGCGTGGCATGGCGCGCTTTCCCTCGATGGACTCCATGAGCGCCGTCTCCTCGCCAGCCACATAGGAGTCGCCCGTGAGCGAGACCTCGACGTGGAAGCTGAAGTCGGTGCCTAGGATGTTGTCGCCCAACAGGCCCTGCTCAGTGGCCTGTTGCAATGCATGGCGAGCGCGGGTGATGGGACCCTCGTGCCCGGAGCGTATGAATATGTAACCGCGAGTGGCCCCCGTAGCATATCCGGCGAGCAACATCCCCTCCAACAGTGTATGGGGGTCGGATTCGAGGATGGCCTTGTCGTTGAAGGCTCCGGGGTCACCTTCCTCGCAATTGCACAGGATGTAGCGGTCGGGTTCGTTGGAGCCAGCGAGGAAGCGCCACTTGGTGGCCGTGGGGAAGGCGGCGCCTCCTCGGCCCCGCAGACCGGAGGTGTTGACCTCCTCCAGTATGTCGGCAGGAGTCATGGAGGTGACGGCCTTGTGCAGGGCTTCATATCCGCCGTTGGCGATGTATTGGAAGATGTCCATGGGGTCGATGGTGCCAGCGTTGCGCAGGGCAATACGCAGTTGTCCCTGTACCATAGGATGGTCGCCCAAGTCGGTCCCTACGGCCCCGACCCGTCCTTCGAGGTATCCTAAGGCCAGCTCAGGACGCGACCTGCGGGCAATGACATGAGAGGCAATGATCTCTTCAGCGAGGTCGGGGGTCACGTGACCGTAGACGAGGCGCGTAGTGCCGGGAGCCATCACATCCACCAAGGGCTCTGCGTGGCACAGACCCATGCAGCCGACCTCGCTGACATGGGCGGGGATTCCATCACGCTCCAGCCGAGCCTTGATGGCCTCCACCACCTCGCCAGCCCCAGCCGCCAGCCCGCACAGGGCAGTGCCTATTCTTATCCAAGGGGTATCGGCCTCGGTAAGGGCCTCCCAGCGGGCCCGGGAGTAAGCCAAAATATCGGTATATTCCCTAGCCATGGGCGCGTTCCAAAGATGCCCTCGTGAGGGCTCGTAACAGTTGCTCTGTTCCGGCAGGAGTCAGTCTGCCCTTTAACTGATGACCAATGCTAGCGACAGGGGCCTGCGCGCACGCCCCTAGGCAGGTGTTGAATCGCAGGCCGAACTCACCGTCAGCTGTATCTCCCTCGGCCTGCAGACCGAGGGCTCGCATGGCTGCTTGGGCGATGCGGGAGGCACCCATGATGTGGCACGAGGTACCCCAGCATACCTCCACCTGAGTGCGGCTTGGTGGGCTGAAGCGGAAGTTGGGATAGAAGGAGGCCACACCCCACACGTCATTAATGGTGGAGTTAGTGTGTTCGGCGACGGCCTCAACGGCTTCTTTCGGGATGTACCCCAGCTCCTCTTCTACAGCCAAAAGGGAGGACAGCACGGTTACAGTAGCTTGGCTCTGAGAAGCGATGGCTAGGACGATCCTCGCCCTAAGCTCGGTAGGGTCTGGAGTCAAAAGGGGGGCTCCCTGCAACCTCATCAATTCCGCAACGTGAAGGCAAGGGCATGCTAACACGCGGCTTGCCCTCCTTCAAGGAGGCTCCGTGCAGCATAGTTGGACAGAGCAGAGAGTATGGTCTATCACCACCCAACCTTACGCTAAGAGGGGACGGCCGCCTAGAGGTGTCCAGTGAAGCGACGACACCCCAAAAGAAGCAATGAGAGGGCTAAGTGTGACCCCTACGCCTCAGCCCACTGTAGCTGCTCATACCGGAAGGCACCTAGGTTGCGCATCAGGGGCAGGCTGGTGACGGCGATGATGCGGGCGCGGTTGTCGGGGTCGAGGTTGAAGTGCTGGTGCGGAGCCATGGGGGGAACCGTCATGGTGTCGCCAGCCTTCCAGTCGTAGCGATTGCCGTCCATCATGGTGTAGCCGACGCCCTCCAGCACATGGAGGACCGCCTCGAAGTTGTGCTTGTGCTCGCCGCTCGACTTGCCCGGAGGCAGCTCGCGTATGAAGCATCCCAAGTGCTGGTTGACGTGTCCCAACCCCGGATGAACCACTTGGGCCATGGTGCCTCGCGGGGATGTGGTGAACTCCAAGTCTTCCGATTTGGTGATGAGGCGAGCTTCCTTCCAGCGGTCCCCCATGGAATCGGAAAGACGCGTAAGCTCGTCGGCTGCTTGGTGTGAGACCATTTCTCGCTCTCCTGATTTTGGATTCCTAGCTTGGAGACTTTCGCCCCCATCCTAACCTTCCCCCTCGAAGGGGAAGGGACTTTGCCTGATCTTCTGCCCTAGTGGGACGCGGCTACTTCATCCAGTCGGCAATGCGCTCCGCCATCATGATGACGGTGGCATTGGTGTTGGCGCGGATGACGTTGGGCATAATGGAGGCGTCCACCACTCGCAGGCCCTGCAGGCCCTTCACGCGGCCGTACTGGTCCACCACGGACATGGAGTCTGAGTCGGGCCCCATCTTGCATGTGCCGGAGGAGTGGTGCTGGGTGTTGACGTTGGCCAGCAACCAAGCATCCAATGCAGCGTCCGAGGCTAGGTCGGCGTCGCTGGGCGACAACCGCTCTGCTAGGACGCCCTGCATCGCTGGCTTCTCCGCCAACTCCAAGCAAAGGCGCACAGCTGTGCGCATGCGGTTTCTGTCCCACGGGTCTGCTAGGTAGTTGTAGTCGAGGTCGGGGTGCGCGTGGGGGTCGGTAGAGGCCAAACGCAGGCGACCCGCAGTCATCGCGTTCTGTAGAGCGCAACTGAAGCCGGTCATCGGACCCGGCACATCGGTCCGCACCGTGGCCGGGCGGTACTGGCTCACCACCCGAATGGGCGTAATCTGCATGTCGTTGGGCGTATCCGACCCCTCGCAGGTATAACGCATGCCCACTTGAATCGACGGCACGTTGGGGTCGTCGGAGAAAGGCAGCACGGGCGCGTAGTACATGAAAATAGCGGGGTGGTCCCGCAGGTTCTGACCAACTCCGGGCGAGGCATGCACCACGGAGATACCCATCTCACGCAAATGGTCCTCAGGCCCTACACCGGATAGCAGCAGAGTCTGGGGAGAGCCGATAGCCCCGCCGCTGAGGATGACTTCATTGGCCTCAAGGGCGAAGGTCTCCCCTCCGCTGTCGACTTCCAACCCGACGGCCCGATTGCCCTCGAACAACACCCGTCGCGCGTGCACGTCGCCACGGATGGTCAGGTTCAGCCTATTGCGGGCAGGGTCGAGGTAGCAGAGGGCCATGCTCATGCGTACGCCAGCTTGGTTGTTAAGCACACGAGGGCCTACGCCCGTAGACTCGGGGTGGTTCTGGTCGTCGTCGTGGCGGAAGCCAGCGTCGCGACAGGCTTGGTAGAAGGCTTGGGGCACCGCCTGCATATCTTCCAGCTTGTAGCGTCGTACCGGAACGGGGCCGTCGGAGCCGTGCCAGTCGTCTCCGGGGAAGTCTTGGTCCGTCTCCATCTTGCGGAAGTAGGGCAGCACCTTGGTGAAAGACCACTCGTCGTTGCCCCACGACGCCCAATCGTCATAGTCCTGGGGGATACCCCGAAAGACGGCTTGAGCGTTTACGGCGCTAGACCCACCCGTCGCTCTGCCTCTGGGGATGATGAAGGTCGGCTGCGTCTCAGTAGCCCGCCCCGTATAGCCCCATGTGTGTGCACCATGGTAGGCAGCGTAGTAGAAATTATTGCCGTTCTTCAGGTCTTCGGGTAAGTGGTCAAAATTGGGGTAGTCGGGCCCTGCTTCGAGCAGCAGCACTGACTTGCTGGAGTCTTCCGAGAGCCGGTTCGCCAGCACACACCCTGCCGAGCCCGCCCCGACTATAATGTAGTCATACTTCATCGTGCCTCCCTATTGATTAGCGGTGACGGTGCCATAGGCCCGCTGTCCGCTGACCATTTCTCTGCTTCTAACTATCAAAGATCTCGCTGACGGGACAGGTGAATCCAGGCAGCACTTCCAGCCCATCGAGGGCGTCCTCTTCGCCAAGGGTGGTCACCGGCTGCCCCTCGGCATGCACCTCAACGGTGCGGGTGTCGGGGTACACCACCCATACCAACCGTACCCCGTTCTGACGCCACATCAGCGCCTTGTCGTGGACAGCACGTCTGGTGTCGTTGGGGGATACAACCTCTACGGCTAGGTCAGGTGCGACCTCGCTGTAACCCGATACCAAGGACTCTGGTGGGACTCGCTCTTTGGAGAAGAACGCCACGTCAGGCCCCCGCACCGTGTCGGGGTTGCGTTCCAGCAAGATGCCAGGGTCCCCTGACGACACGCTACCCAGCTTGTGAGTCCTGTTGAACGTCCATAACCAACCTGCGACATTCGTGACTATCACACTATGTACCTGTCCTGTCGGCATTTCTTTGTCGCAGAGCACTCCCCGTATTAGTTCGCCCCGGACCCCCTCACTGTGCAGCCGCAACAGGTCATCCGCCGTCAGCAGCTTTGGCTTTGTGGTGGACATTCCGAATCTCCTTGCGTGAAAAGCCGCAGGGTAGGCTGGTCCGCTACCAAACTGACCACCTAGCAGTGGGCTTGCGGGACGTACTCCTTGAGGGCGGGGATGACCTCTTGGGTCATCAGGTCGATGGAACGCATGGCCACCTCGTGGGACATCGTTCCCTCACGGCCCCAGATGATCAGCTGGGAGGGGTCCATCACGTCGACGATGGTCTTCAGCTTGCGTATCACGGTGTCAGGGGTGCCGGTAACTATCTGGTAGGTCTCCTGCGCCTCGTCGTAGGGGACGATGGAGCTACCACTTCCGGTGGCAGCGCGTATGGAGTCGCGGGACAGCTCGCGGGCGCTGGTGGCTGCGGCGCGTGACTGGTAGCCGGGAGGGGCCTGCCAGTGGCGCGGGGCCAGTCCGAAGGAAGTGCCCAACTGCCAGTAGAAATGCTTCCCCTCTTCGTAAGCCCGCTCGTCGCTGTCGGCCACCACGGCTCGCACCGAGTAGCCCCGGTTGTCGGGGGTCGGCTCGTAGCCCTGTTCTTTAGCCACGCTGGCGTAGGTGTCGTAGATGTCCTTGGCCAAGTTGAGAGGCGGCGCAAGGGCGATATAGGGATAGCGGTGCTCTGCGGCGTATCTGATGGACTCGGGACTGGAGATGCCGGGTATCCAGATGGGTGGGTGGGGCTTTTGCAGGGGAATCATCCAAGGGTTTACCGCGCGGAACTGGAAGTGCTTGCCCTCCCAGCGGAAGGGACCCGGCTCTGTCCAAGCCTTGACGATGAGGTCATGGGCCTCCTCGAATCTCTCCCTGTTGTTCACTGGGTTGACGTTGCTGTACATCGACTCTTGGCCGATGCCGCGCACGAACCCGCAGACCACGCGTCCCCCGGAGATTATGTCGATCATGGCGATCTCTTCTGCGATGCGCAGCGGGTTCTCGTGGATGGGGAGGACGTTGCCCAAGAAGACGATCTTCCCCTTCTTGGTGGTCTTGGCTAGGATCGAGCCTATTACGTTGACCGAGGGCATCATGTTCAACGGGTTGTTGTGGTGCTCGTTGATCATGACGCCGTCGTAGCCGGCCTCGGTGCAGTACTGGAGCTCCTCGAAGTACATGCTGTAGAGCTCTTGTGCCTTCTCAGGGCTGAAGTACTCGTTGGGGAACAGCAGGCTGGTGTAGCCGTACCGCCGAGCTGCCTCTTGGTCGTAGGCGCTATAACCCATCTCGGTGAAGAAATGGACCTCTTTAATCATTCGCGTCCTCCCGAAAACGGTTAAGAAAGGAGCCCCTGCAGGTGGGCTACAGTATGGCCAAGGCGTCCCATGAGCGTCAAGCTCAGCTAATTGTCCGCTATCTGTCCGTGCTATCTGCTGTCTCGCACTGCTCCATGAAATCGGCCAAGGCCCTGTTGGCCCGCGTGTAGTCGTAGGAGGCGTAGCGTCCTTGTCGCAGGCGCACTACGTCACCGTTGAAAAAGCGCTCGTAGAGGGTTTGACGGGAGCCCCACTGAGTGCCTGTCAGGTCCCAAGCCATGCGGAACAAGCGGACCCGGTCGCGGGCATTGATGGCTGCGCCTTGGTAGTACTTGCCGATTGTGTCCGCTTGCGGGCCGTCGATGTCGTTCTCAGTAGGCGTCAGCATGAGGCCACCAGCCGCCAGTTGCTCCACAATCCAGATGATGCGGACGTAGGCGTCGGGCCACCAGTGGCGCAGCGCCACGAAGGGTTGGTCGCCGGGCCAGATGCCCTCGCCCATCCATGGGCCCGCCTCGGCCTCAGCCGCCCGCAGGTAGGAGCGCACTGTCTCGGCGGTGTCGATGATTTCGGCAATTTTTTCCTGTACGTGGCCGAAGACGCCGATGTTAATGGCGTTGGCTATGCCGTTAGTGAGTCCTAGGATGAACTCCAGCTTGGCGATGTTTTTCACCGCCACCTGCTGCATGTACTGGCGCCACATGGTGTTCAGGGTTACGAGTCGATTGTTCAACTCCAAGTCGCGGTAGAGGAAGACGCGCTCCCACGGAATCAGCACGTCGTCGAAGATGGCCATGGCGTCCATCTCCTCGTACTGACCCGCTAGGGGATGGTCGTAGAGGGACGCGCCCGAATCATGGGACTCGCGACAGATGAACTTGAGGCCCGCAGTGGCGACGGGTATGCAGAAGGCAAGGGCGTACATCTCCTCGCCAGCATCGGGACGCAGCGGACGATAGGGCGGGACGAACAGCTCGTCGGAAAAGGGGGCGAGGGTTGCCAGCGACTTGGCCCCGCGCACGATGACACCTTCGGAGGTGGTGTCGACGATGCCGAGTGGCACGTAAGGGTCGGGCTGTTCGCCCACGGCGGCGCCACGGTTCACTTGGGGGTGTCCGAAGGCGTGGGTCATGCAGATGTCCTGCTCGCGGGCGTACTCGTGGAAGGCACGGATGTTGTCGGCGAACCGCTTCTCCTTGCCGCCGAAGTGCTCCGCCATCTGGCGGGTGGCCGTGAGCTGGATGTTCACGTAGTCGGGGGAGCGGCCCATCATCCCTTGGGTAGCATAGGCGACTATCTCCAGGGAGCGACGCCGGCGAATCAGGTCGTCGTAGGAGTTGGGGATGATGTAGGCGAGGGGGACGGGTTGACCACTACTGGGTGAGGGGAAGGCCATGTCCTCTGCCAGTTCGGGCTGGTGCTGGAGGTCGTAGATGCGGCCCAAGGTGCGGGCAGCACGGGCCAGCTTGGGGTGGGTGGTGACGTCGGCTACACGTTCGCCCTCGAGCCAAATCTCGCGGTCGTCCTTGAGGCCGTGGAGGAACTGGGCACCGGTACGCATGGGCATCAAGACACCTCAAATGGAGCGGTTTGCAGGGGGGTTACAGGGCACAATGTTAGCATGGGCATCATAGGCAGGACGGGGCGTGGGCGACCCCGAATTACAGCTTGGCGTGCAAAGTTGGGCAGTTGCGTAGCTGAGGGGGCAGCGCAACGTGTGTGCACCCCGTAGCTGTGATTGCAGGCCGTTCGTATCTGCGGCGAAGTTTTTTGTAGCTGAGTGGCCTGCAATCGTGCAATCCCCGTAGCTGAGTCAGCTTTGGCGCAGCGTGCATGAGGTTTCCCGTGGAGGCGGGGCACCGCGTGAAAGGCGCGATTCCGTATGTGGAGTGCGCGGCCGTTGTGCGATCGGCGTAGCTGGGACACGACACCAGTCGTAGCTGGAACGAAAGTTTTTGTATCTGTAGCATGTAGTGTTTGTCGCATGGTCGTATCTGAGTCAGCTTTGGACCTGTGTCGCATTTGCGCCACATTGGGTTCCTTCCATAGAGAATGGGCCGAAAAGGAAAAGCAGGGGCGACCTCTGGGGGTCAGTCCCCTGCCTGAATTCAGTCTAGGGGTGGGAGTGGGGTGGGTCAATGGGGAAATGTCATGGGTAATGTCAGGGCGATTGTAGGCAAGCCGCCTGCGTGATAGGGTCTGCCTAATCATTTATAAGACCCCTGGTGGGGGCATCCATAAGGCCTATGAGGGAGAGCGCCGTGACCACCAACCAAGACACACAGTTCGGAATACATTTGCCGGTGCGGGTGATCGGCGACGGGCAGACTCCGGAGGTGCCTGCGCGGGCCAAGCTGCTGGATGAGATAGCCGTGGCGGCAGGCGAGAGTGGGTTCCGGTCGCTGTGGATTACTGATCACCTGCTGTACCTCGACCCGTGGATGGATGCCATCCTGTTTTTGGCATCGGTGGCTGGCCGGGCGGAGCAGTATGGGCTGAAGCTGATACCGGGCGTACTGGCACTGCCACTGCGACACCCGGTAATCATGGCCCAGACACTAGCCACGCTGGACATCCTGTCAGGCGGGAATCTGGTCATCGGCGTTGGGGAGGGGTCGACGCAGAAGGACTTCGATGCTGTGGAGCTGCCGTTTGAGGAGAGGCGACGACGGCTCAACGAGGCGGTACCCTTGCTGCGGAGGCTGCTAACCGAGGAGCATGTGACCCACCACGGCGCGCACTACTCTTTCGAGGACGTCTCGGTGCTGCCTCATGCGCTGCAGGAACCCCACCCGCCCATCTGGATGTCCAGTTGGGGGTCGGAGATAGGGATGCGCCGGGTGGCGCGGCTGGGAGACGGCTGGGTAGCTTCGGGGTGGCACAGCACGCCGGGGGACTTCGGGGAGGCACGGCAGATACTGGACCGGGAGCTGACGGCCCGGGGCAAGGACCCGACGAGCTTCCCTGGCTCGGCGGATACCATCTATATGTACACGGATGAGAGTGACAGCCGGGCGGTGGAGGTGGCAAGTCCCATCATCCGGAACACGACCAATGCTTTTGAGAACACCACGGGGCATTACATCGTGGGCGATTACGCGCGGTGCCGGGAGTTACTGGGGATGTGGAAGGCGCAGGGGCCGGCGCATGTTGCGCTGTGGCCGGCTGCGGACCCGGTGGAGCAGATTCGGCGGTTTGGGGAGCATGTGTTGGCGTATGTTTAGGGGGGTTAAGCGGAGGCGGTCGGTATGGTTCCTTGTTTCCGCCATTGTCGTGTGCTTGATAGCCACTTCCCTGCTGTCGGCATGCGACAACGGGCCACAACCTGCTGCTACTCCAATGTCCACAAGCGCCCTCACCCCCACGATCACCCACGCACCGACGCCGACCAGCAGCCCGGCACCGGCATCCACGCTTGGGGCCGTCATTAGCCCTACCGTTCCGACCCTATCGGGTGAGCTGCGCTCGACCAAAGAACGCGCCACGCCATCACCCAAATATGCGGAGCTGGCGCACCTCACCAGTGGCAACAGCGTCTTCGCCTTCGAGTTGTACAAAACTCTGGCCGTAGAGGACGGAAACCTGTTCTTCTCGCCTTACAGCATCTCTTTGGCTATCGCGATGGGATATGCCGGAGCCAGGGGCGAGACGGAGCGCCAGATGGCGGATACCCTCCGCTTTCTCCTTCCCCAGGACAGGCTGCATCCCGCGTTCAACAACCTGGACCTCCAACTCGCCTCCCGCCAAGGAGGGACGCAGGGCAGGGATGAAGCAGGGTTCCGGTTGAACATTGTCAACGCCTTCTGGGGCCAGAGGGGCTATGAGTTCCTCGAGGCGTTCCTCGATGTGCTGGCGGAGAACTATGGGGCGGGTGTGAGGCCGGTGGACTTCGTTGGCGCACCGGAGGAGTCGCGGCTCACGATCAACGACTGGGTCGCCGACCAGACGGAGGACAGGATCAAAGACCTGATACCACCGAAGGTCATCAACCATGGCACGCGGCTGGCGCTCACCAACGCCATCTACTTCAATGCGCGGTGGTTGCACACCTTCGACGAGAGTTCCACACACATAGGTACCTTCCATCTGCTGTATGGCGGTGAGATCCAGGTGCCGATGATGAGCGAAACGGCGTGGTTTGGGTATGCAATGGGGGAGGTATACCAGGCCGTGGACCTGCCGTACTATGGAGACGAGCTGTCGATGACCATCCTCCTTCCCGATGAAGGGCGATTCGGGGAGTTCGAGGATTCGCTTGATGCTGGCCTTGTAGGCCAGATCCTTGACGACATCGAGGATCTGAACGTTCTGTTGACCATTCCCAAGTTCGAGTTCGAGTCCAAGTTCAGGTTGGATGAAACTCTCAAGAAAATGGGGATGCCCGACGCCTTCGACGAGTTGAAAGCCGACTTCTCAGGGATGAACGGCAGATCGTGTCCGGGGGGGCGGGTGCCTGGTGATCGCGGCTGTCATTCACAAGGCCTTCGTATCGGTGGATGAAGAAGGCACGGAGGCAGCAGCTGCCACCGCAGTAGTTTGGGAAGCGCTTGTGCAGGCGCTGGATCCGACCACGGTGACCGTCGACAGGCCCTTCATATTCCTTATTCGGGACAGGGACACGGATACGATCCTGTTCCTAGGGCGCATGGAGTTGGCGACACAGGAGCCTATTGCATCTACGCCATGAACCCGGGGACAGCAGGGTGACCGACCGCGGTGGATGCGGGGCGGCGAATGACGGGAAGGCTTTAGGGCGTTCATCGGCGGCGCCGTATGGGAGCCAAGACCTGTCGAGCCAATCCGCCAGGACGGAGCGTTGGCTAGTGATCTTAGGGTGGATGTCGGCGAGGCCATGGCTGCCAATGCAGGTTCAGGCGGCGGGCTCCTCCAGTCATTTGGAGGGCGCGAGCGCGTCTGATGCGAGATTCGGAAGACCTTCTTCTATATGTCGGCGTTCGAAACTCGAATTTCAGCCAACCATCTCCGGCGAAAGGTCCCTTGGGGCATTGGACCGCTTCTCGAAGTCCCCCCGCCGTCACAATGTCTACCAACTCAGTCAGTCGCTCGATCTCATCTGGTGCGGACTCGTCGCAGGCGTCGCAGCCACAAGAGGGAAAGGGCTCGGTGACCCAGTGACCGAAACGAACGAAAAGTCCTGGGAAGTCGGAGAAGGCGATTGTGATTGGCGCCGCATTCGAGTTTACCGGGGTGAGCCGGACGGACGGACGCACAATGGCTATTTTTCCTTCAAGCTCCTCATCCAAGCCGTACCCTTCGACGCGGCGGACATCGAAGGTCTCTTCCATCCGGACGATCATCTCCAAGACGGCCGAATGCAGAGGCTCAAAGCGTTCCGGGTTAGTGACGCGGCTGTACGCCTCGTCAGGCGGATTCTTAGGTTCCCATTGATCGTCTGGCCCCTCAAGTCCCTGTTGACCGGCTGGGTAGTCGTAGTACCTTGCCCAGCCTCCCTTCCCGCGGAGACGAGCCCAATGGCCGAGCATGCGCCGTACAGGCGACGCTGCTAGTAGCAGGCGTGTCACTGGAAAGCGCGGACGAGGGGGTGGGCTCAATCCCGACTCCTATATCTCATTGACTTGCCACTAACACATGCATAGGCAGTTATGTACTATAGACTTGTCGACGGAGAAACAGCTATAGGCTGGCAGGAGTCTCCTTGGAAACGGAAGATTGGAGGACTGGAAGATGGCGGCTCCCCATTACCAGAAACTGATTTCGGCTGATTCCCATGTCATGGAGCCACCCGATTTGTGGTGGAATGCTTTGGGTCCAAAGTTCGGGGAACGCACCCCGCGCCCTCTCGACGAATATCGGGGCGAGAAGGGCAGCTTCTTCTACTCGGGATATCTCGGTTCACCGGTGCAACGTATACGGGTACCGCTATCCAGTGAGACCGAGGCTGCGGCCTACGAGGCCCAGGAAATGGGAATGGGCGCCGTAGGCTATGACCCTAAGGTGCGGGTCAAGTTCCAACTGGAAGCCGGTATCGACGCCGAGGTGATGAACCCCACCACCATGCTGGGACTGATGCGTAACCCCGACGGGCCGGTCTTGCAGGCTTGCTCGGAGGTCTATAACGATTGGATGGCGGAGTTCGTATCCTATAGCCCTCAAAGGCTCATCGGCATCAGCGTGATCCCCATGGATGACATTGATTGGGCTGCCGATGAGTTGGCCAGAACCCTGAACAGGGGTCTGAAGGGTCCCATGATCAACTGCCAAGCCCCCGAGGGGCACCCGCCGTACCGGGACCCCGTCTACGACAAGTTCTGGGCAGCGGCTGAGGAAGCCGGAGCCCCCATAACCATGCATATCATCACCGGCAGGGTCATGGACGCCCTCATTCTCGCCCGGCTCGGACAGACCCCGGAGGAGACCTCCGCCAATCCTGGGCTATGGATTGACCTGTTCATCGAGGCACAGACGGTTTTGGCCAACGACTTCATCTATGGGGGCATTCTGGACCGCTTCCCCAACCTGAAGCTGCTTTGCAGCGAATTTGAGGTGTCCTGGATACCCGGCTTCATGTCCCGACTGGACCAACTTGATGACGTCGCCCCTAGGCTCAACCTGCCCAAGCTGAACATGAGGGCCAGCGAATACATGAAGACCCGTGTGTTCCACGGCTTCATCGACGATAGCGCAGCCGAACTTGCCATACACTATGTGGGGGTGGACAGGATTCTCTGGGGCTCCGACTTTCCTCACATACGGTCCATGGGTTTGGATGCTAAGTCGACGCTGTACCAACAATTGCAGACCTTCTCAGAAGAGGACCAAGCCAAGCTGGTGGGTGAAAACGCCGTGAAGGTTTTCGATCTCGACTAGTCTCAACTGGCGGTGACCAATTGGAAAGGTTCCGAGTTGGGTTTACTCCGGCAGGGTGGAGAGACAGCGATTGACGGAGATGGCTTGGGGGCCTAACCTAGGGTCAATCTTGTCTAGGGGTCATGCGAGAAAAGGGGTATTGAATGGTTGTTAGCAAGCAGTCGACTTATGAAGTTGACGTACAGGATGTGGAGTATCTGCGCCATGGGGAGACGCCTCTGCTGGCGCGACTCTTCAGGCCCCGCGGTACCGGGCCATTCCCGATAATGGTGGAGTTGCATGGCGGCGCTTGGGTGCGGGGAGACCGTCTGATGGGCAACGATGCCAACGAAGCGCTGGCTAGGAATGGCGTGATTGTGGCGGCCTTGGATTTCCGGGTACCGCCGGTAGCACCATATCCGGCTTCTATAGCCGACATTCACTACGCAATCCGGTGGTGCAAGACTCAGGCCGAGGCTTGGAACGGACAGCCGGACAGCATTGGGGCGATGGGCACTTCGAGCGGGGCGCACCAGGCTATGCTGGTTGGCATGAGGCCGAACGATGCACGTTACGCGTCGGTGCCAATGTCCAACGGCGCCAAAGAGGTGGATGCCACCTTGGGATGCGTGATACTGGTCTCTCCGGTGATCGACCCGCTGGGACGCTATCTCTATGCCAAGGGTCTTCGAGATGACCTCACGCCACCCCCTGGGATGGCCGAGCGGATCCCACCCATGCATGAGGCGTATTGGGAGACCGAGGATGCGATGGCCGAGGCTGCGCCGAATCGCATGTTACTCCGTGGGGAGCGGACAGCAATGCCACCCACGCTGTGCATGGCGCGCACCTACGAGGAGGCGCATCCTCGCCCAGACCTGAACCAGTTCATCGAGGAGTACCGCAAGGCTGGCGGGCAGATCGATTTTAAGATTTTCGAGGGCGAGGGCGAGGGACTTCTGCGGGACCTTTCCACAACAGTTGCGCAGCAGGCTCTCGAACAGATGACGTCGTTTATACAGCAGGAACTCGGGTAGGGGGATAGGTTTGTAGCCCTGTAGCCGGTTATTCCCGGACCATGGCATATAGCTACTGGTCTATGGTGTAGCTGGCCGTCCTTGGTAACGCTCTTGCGCAAGCGGCCTTCGCATATGTAACCCGCCTTTTCCAGCACGCGGGCCGAGGCCGTACTAGAAGACGTGGCATGTGGAAGGCGCTGGGGCCGGGACACGTGGGGCTGGGGCCGGCGGCGGAGCGGGTACGGCGGTTTGGGGAGCATGCGTTACCGTACGTGTAGGCGGAGGTCATGACCCCTCCACTGGAGAATAAGGCGGTATTATCAGCGCCCCGCCTGAGCAATCAAATATACTTCAACGCCAAAAGAGGCGGCTCATGACCGTCCTGCTTCCCCTTCTGGGAACTGTCGGGGGCGCCTTGCTAATCGGGCTGGTCGTGTCGGCAGCACGCAGGCTGCCATGGCCCAAAGCGGTCATCCTATTTCTGGCCATCTACAGCCTGAGCGTGGGGATCGGGTGGACTTCCCATCCACGGTTCGAATGCATGGAACGTGGAAACCGTAACAGTCTTTGCGATGGCTGGTCCCAGCCAGTTTTATTCTCACTGGCAGGCACGATGGTTGCCATTGGCGGGTTGTTAGCGTTGCTGGTAGTGCTAGCCCCCGCGGCCATGGACCGGGAGCGTAGGCTCCTGCGTTGGGCTGGAGGGCTCATGCTACCTGCTGCAGTAGGTGGCGGCTGGTTGCTCGTCGGTCCGCCCGCATTCACCTTGCTCGTGCTGGGGAACCTGAGGATACGCTGGAGGTAAGCTGCTGGCCTTTCATCGCCATATCGGTGTACATCAGATGCCCCATGGTAGGCACTACTCCCGTCGCCTCACCCGGTTAGGCTTACCCTCTGGCGCGCATGGGTACCAGCCTCTGCCCAACGGGGTCGACACCCAACAGAGCCTCCTCCAGCGCGACAGCCCCCAGCAGGGATTCGGTCCCTTCTTCATTGAACATTACGGGCGTGATGATGTCCTGCGATGCGACCACCACCCTCATCCACCCCACAGCCATCTCCCGCACCTCGCCGTGGGCGAATTCGACCTCACGTCTGACAACCGGCTCTATCCCAAGCTGCACTAGTACTGAGCTTGGAACCGCACTGAAAGTCGTTCCGGTATCCACCAAAGCTTCCAGGTCAACCGTGTTCTGCCGTTGGATGTCGCCGACTACGATTGGAACTGTGAATATCCCCATGGTCTCCTCCTCACGCCCCATCATACGCTAACTCGAAAACACCGGGTCCTCTCGCGTGATGAATTCGAGGACGGCGGGGTGGCCAGCGGCGGTGGATGCGAGGGCGCGGCGGATGGCGGGGACGATTTCGTCGGGGCGTTCGACGCGCTGGCTGAAGGAGCCTAGAGCTTGGGTCATGCTCATGTAGTCGCCGGTGATGTACTTGGTGCGGTACCGCTCTGAGGCTAGGGGGATGTTCTTTTCGTAGCCGCCCATGGCGGAATTGTTGAGGATGACGGTGATGCTGGGGATCTTCTCCCGCACTGCCGTCTCGAAGTCGATGCCCGCCATGCCCACGGCGGTGTCGCCCATGACGTTGATGCACTGCTTGTCGGGGGCGGCCAGTTGTGCGCCCAAGGCCAAGCCTAGGCCGGTGCCCAACTGGGTTGAGTTGCCCCACCCGATGTAGGTGCGAGGATTGGTCGTCTGCCAGAAGGGGACCATCTGGTCGCGGGGGTTGCCGGAATCGTGGGTGGCGATGGTGTTGCTCACGTCGACCGTTTGCAGCAGGTCCCATATTACGCGGTATGGGTTTAGGGGCACTTGGTCCGAAGTGAGTCGCTCGCTCCACTGCTGGAGCCACTCCTCTTTCACCGCCTTGATTTCGGCTGCCGTGCCGTTCGCGTGCGCTGGCCCGCTGGGTCCTGCCTGCGCCTTCACCTCTTCGATTACTTGGCGCAGCACCAGCTTGGCGTCGCCGACGATGGCTAGGTCGATGGGGTACTCGCCATTGATGTCCTTGGCGTCGTTGGTGGACTGAATCATCACCTTACCAGCGGGAACGGTGGCGGAGACTAGGGTCTTCTGGAAGCTGGTGCCGATGCCGAAGACCAGATCGCACTTGGCGAGGAAGTGGTTCACCATGCGGGTCTGGGTGTTGCCGCCGGCGCCAAGGGCGAGGGGATGGTTTTCGGGGAACGAGCTTTTGCCTAGGGTGGTGGTCATCACCGGGGCGTGTAGAAGCTCTGCCAGCTCGACCAATTCGTCGGTGGCCTCGGCGTAGAGGCACCCCTGACCAGCGTAGACTAGCGGCAGCTTGGCGCCCAACAGAGCGCGGGCCACATCGGATACGTCCCGGGGATCGCCCGCGCTGCGAATGGGACGCACCGGACTGTACTGAATCGAGTTATCGGCGGGGGCGAGGGCAACGTCCCCGGGCACCTCTAGGAGCACGGGGGAGGGCCTGCCGGAGCGCAAGTAGGTGAAGGCACGACGCATCATTTCCGGTACGCGGCGGGGCGAATTGATAAGCTCGGCCCACTTGGTGATGAGGCGGTAGTTGTCCATGCCGGAGAAGTTGGAAGGCGTGCCCAACTTCTCGGTACCCGCCTGCCCCGGCAGCACTAGGATGGGAGTGGAGTCGGCGTAGGCTTGGGCGATGCCCCCGAAGGCGTTCTCGATGCCCGGCCCTGCCTGAACAGTGAGGACGCCGGTGCGTCGCCCGTTCAGGGTCCGCGTGTAGCCATCGGCCATGTTGACGGCGCACCGCTCCATTCGGGCCACGATGGGGCGTATCTCGGCCCCGGCTGCAGCGTCGATGATAGGGCTGTTGGGGAAGCAAAAAAGGTACTCGACTCCCTCTTGCTTCAGGATGTCGGCGATAGCGTTGCGTGCTTCCACGGTGGTAGCTCCTATTCCAGCCGGACTGTTGTCCGGCTAAGTGGGTCTAGCGGGCTTACTGTAAGCGAGGCAACGGGGCAAAACAAGTTGAAGGCGAGAAGGGCCCCTCGGCGTTGCCAGTCCTTCGCGTTGACTGTAGCCGCTCGGCCAAGTTACACTGCCGTTTCCGACAAATATCTAGCGTGTTAGCGAAGACTCCCCGTCATGCGGTGCAGAGCGGGGAGCTATTTCTTAATAGACCGGGCGGGGGCAGAGCAGGGTTGTTCCACGCGTTGTTCAAGAAGATGGCTTGGGCCGTGGATGCCATCCAAGTCAACGGCAGTATACTAGCCTCCCTGTCCGGCGTGCGTGCGCATCAGAGGTCATCCCTAGCGCTCCGCTATTGGGGATGGCGGAAACTCTTTAACCTTGTACTGGTGGAGTTGCAGTTACGTTTTGGCCGCACCCGCGTTCGGGGATACCCCTTCGAGTGGGAAGTCGACACCACCAACGTCTGCCAGCTGAAGTGCCCGCTGTGCCACACCGGTCTAGGCACGGTGCATCGCGACAAGGGCACTATGCACTTCGACACATTTACTTCCACCGTCGATCAGATGAAGGACTACTGCATCTGGCTCAGCCTCTACAGTTGGGGCGAGCCCTTCCTTAATAAGGACATCGACAGATTCATTGCGTATGCCCACGAGAAGCGCATCGCCACCATAGTGAGCAGCAACCTCAACAAGCCCCTCACTCCCGAAATGGCAGAGAGGCTCATCAAGTCGGGGCTCGACGTGCTTATCATCTCCCTCGACGGCACCACTCAAGACGTGTACGAGGTCTACCGTGTGACAGGCCACCTAGACCGGGTGCTAGAGAACTTGCGGCTCATCGTGGAGACCCGCAAACGGCTAGGTTCCAAAACGCCCTTCCTAGAGTGGCAATACATCGTCATGCGCCAGAATGAGCACCAAGTGGAGGATGCCCGGCGCCTGGCCCAAGAGATGGGAGTGGACACCATCACCTTCAAACCGGTGGACTTTCCCCACGGCTCGGAGGATATCGAGTTGGCCCGCCAGTGGCTCCCTCGGGCCGACTTGGAGGCTAGGCTTGCCAACCCCTTCCGCAAGCCTTACAGCGAGGACGGGGCTCGTTGCTGGAGGCTGTGGCGCAGCGCGGTGGTGAACTGGGATGGCGGGTACGCACCTTGCTGCTATTTGACGGACGCTTTGGACGACTTCGGGAACGTGCGCACCCACTCCATCAAAGAGATATGGAACAACGGGCTCTACCGTACGGCACGGGGCCTCTTCCAAAAGTCGAGCACCCCGAAAGAGTACGTGGGCTGCATCGACTGTAGCGTGTACACCGCATCAAAGGCTGCCAAGTCGCGGGACTCCGCGAGGCTGCCACGGCGCAACGGCCACCCGCCTCTCGCTTGGACACCTCTTGCGATGACCGCCAATAGCAAGCCTGCCCGCCACAATGAAGCCTCCGAAGGCGTGGAGCAGGAAGTTCGCGTTGGAAGTTCCGGAGGCGGCTATGACCTGCTGTCGCCGGACGAGTAGACGTCCTCTGCTGCCTCGCCCGTCATCTTGAAATCTTTAGCGCCCAATATTGTTGACGCTCAGTAAGGAGGGGCTTGGAACAGCAGGACACCGAGTTGGCTTCCCTGCTGGAAGCCAACCTCAAGTTCTACGAGGGATTCTCCACGTTGGACATCGCGGCCATGGACGGCATCTGGGAGCCGTCGGAGCGCACACGGTGCATGCATCCGGGTTGGCCTTTGATAACGGGCTGGACACAGGTGCGCCAAAGCTGGGAAAACATCTTCAACAACACCACGATGATGCATTTCATCATAACGGAAGCCCAACCAGTGATTCAGGGCGACATCGGCTGGGTGGACTGCATCGAGAACGTCACGTCATTGGTGGATGGCCGTGCCGCCAGCTTCGCCGCCCGCTCCACCAACATCTTCGCCAAGGCGCCTATTACCGGAGGCGAAAGCTTGAGCGGCCAGTGGCTAATGGTGCACCACCACGCCTCGCCTTAGCTCCTGTGGCCATTGCCCCTGCGGATACTGATGGCGGGCATCAGTCGGAGGAGGCCACAGGCCCGGCGACGTTCGCCTCGTCCCAGCTCACTTCGATGCGCTCAATCTTGAAGCGGCGCATCTCCTTCACCTCTAGGCGCAGACTTTTGTATTGAAGCACGTCGCCCTCTGTCGGGATACGTCCCAGATGCTTCAGGACGAACCCGGCAACCGTCTGGTAGTCGCCGTCGGGAAGCTCTAGGTCGAGGTTCTCATTGGCTTCTTGTACCGACATTGCTCCACTGAGGTTGAACCAGCGGGGTCCGATGGGAGCGTACTCCTTCTCCGCAGGCTCGCCCTCTTCTCCCACAGGCCCGACGATGACTTCCAACAGGCTTTTCAACGTGACCAGACCGGCTACACCCCCGTGCTGGTCCACGCAAATTGCCATCTGCCGGCCTGTATCTCGCATCTCATTGAAAAGGGGGCCGACCAGCTTGGTTTCAGGTACGAAGTAGTGAGGACGCAGCACGTTCGTGGCCACGTCGGCGGAGTGCAGCCGTCCTTGGGCCATCTCCTCCAGCAGATCCTTTATCGAGAGAACACCCACGATGTTCTCTTGGTTATTCTCGAACACGGGGAAGCGTGTGTGGGTGCTGTTCGCATATATGGCCAGCACCTCATCCAAGGTAGAGCCCTTCTCCACCCAGGCGATCTCAGTCCTTGGGGTCATCACTTCCTCAACTTGGCGGTCGCCGAAGTGGAACACCCGTTCCAGCATCTGGGCTTCCGACGACTCCATTCCGCCTTCAGTCTCGGCGACATCTATCAGGGAACGTATCTCTTCTTCAGTCACCCTAGGTTCGCCGGCGCCGATCAAGCGGGCAACGGTCGAACTCAGCCGCTCCAGCACCCAGACCAAGGGGAAGAAAAGCAGTTGGGCAAATTCGAGCGGGCGTACAATCAGGATGGCCGTCTCCTCCGCCCGTCGGGAGGCGATGGTTTTGGGCAGCATCTCAGCGAATACCAGCAGCATGAAGGTGACGCCTGCAGTCGCCACGATGACCGCCCACGCTGGGCTGAGGTAGGAAGCGGCAATCGATGTGGCTAGGGAGGCGGCCAAGACGTTAACTAGGTTGTTCCCGGTGAGTACCGTGGGGAGCAGCTTCTCAGGACGCCCGGCGATGCGCTCCACGCGGTCTGCTCCCTTGGCCTTTGACCGTACCATGGAGGCAATGCGCCCACGCTGGATGGATAGGAAGGCGGCCTCTGAGCCGGAGAAAAAGGCCGACAGCAGAAATGCCACTGCCAGCAGAATCAGCCTTAGTAGATCATCGCCATCCACAGGTAGCGTCGGCCCCTCCCCAGCCAGCCCTCTCTGAATCAACGGTGTTTAGCAAGAAAACAAAACAGACCCGCAATCACCCAGCGGACCGGGCTGCGGGCCTGTTTGCTACTTGCGTATATTCAAATCGGGCACCGTGAAGGACAGTATTATCGCAGAAGGTCTCCTGCCTCCAAGGTGTCTGAATACTAGCATATTGCGACGTCCCCTTTCAAAGGGAAGCCAGCTAAGATCCGCACGGCAACGGTCCAGTGCGATGGTACAATACGCTCGGAGGCGAAATGGGTTTGGACAACGTTCGGGTACGGTATGCGCCCAGCCCCACCGGGCAACCCCATCTGGGCAACGTCCGCACTGCTCTGTTCAACTGGCTGTTTGCCCGCCGCTATGGGGGCAAGTTCGTCGTGCGCATTGAGGACACGGACCAAGAACGGGCTGTACCCGGCGTGGTAGACGCCATTCTGGAGAGCCTGCGATGGCTGGAGTTGGACTGGGACGAAGGCCCTGATGCTGACGGTCCTTACGGCCCTTACGTCCAGTCTCAGCGGCTCGAAATATACCGCGAGGCGGCTGACCGCTTGATCACCCAAGGCCAAGCCTATCGCTGTTACTGCACCCGCGAACGCTTGGAGGACCTGCGCCGGACGGGCCGCGAGGGTGGCCGTTCCAACGCTGGCTACGACGGCCACTGCCGACACTTGGAGGACGCCGAAGTGCGCGAGCACGAGGCGCAGGATACTCCGCACACGGTACGCTTCATGATGCCTCCGGAGGGCGAGACTTCACTGGTCGACCTGATACGGGGCAACGTCAATTGGGACAACTCCCTCCTGGATGACTTTGTCATCCTGAAGTCCGACGGTTTTCCCACCTACCATCTGGCCAATGTGCTGGACGACCACTTGATGGACATCAGCCATGTGCTGCGGGCCGAGGAGTGGCTTTCCAGTACGCCGCGCCATCTGAGGCTCTACGAGGCCTTGGGCTATGAGCCCCCCTTGTTCGGACACCTGCCCATGATTCTCGGGCCCGACCGCTCCAAACTCTCCAAGCGCCATGGCGCCACTGCGCTGCTGGAGTACCGCGATGCAGGATACCTCTCCGAGGCCATGGTCAATTTCATGGCCCTGTTGGGTTGGTCCCTTGACGACAAGACGGACGTCATCTCCCGCGACGACCTCACCCGAGTCTTCTCGCTGGAGCAGGTAGGCAAGTCGGGCGCCATCTTCGACCAGGAGAGGCTCCTGTGGATGAACGGGGTGTACATCCGCGGGTTGGAGCCGGAGGAGCTGGCGCGTCGCGCCTATCCCTTCCTGCAGGCGGAATCGCCTGAGGCAGTCTCAAATGCCGGGCCACACGATTTGGCCCGCATCATGCCCCTCTTACAGGAGCGCCTCAAGACGCTGAGGGACACCCCCGACATGGCGTCCTACTTCTTGGTGGATAAGCTGGAGTATGACGCCTCTCTAGTGGTGCCCAAGGGTATGGAGCGCGATGCCACCCGCGACGCACTGCGGAAGGCCCACGATACCCTCGCCGGACTCCCCGACTTCAGCGTCGAAACGACAGAGGCAGCGCTGCGTAGTCTGACGGAAGAGTTGGGGGTTTCCGGGCGGCAGCTTTTCGGGGCGCTGAGAGTGGCGACAACGGGGCGGACGGCAGCCCCACCTCTCTTCGAGACTATGGAGGTCTTGGGACGCGAGCGGTGTCTGGTCCGCATTCAGAAGGCCTCCGATATATTGGGGATGCAATGAACGCCTCTACCAGATGGGGTGAGTCCCAGCAGCCCTCTACTTGCGGCGTTATGTACCCCATGCTATATTGGCTTCCCAGTCCTCATACGGGGACCTAGAGGGCATGTTCGACGACTACTTCCGCAACTATGGCCTCATCGCCATCTTCGCTATCGTCGCCATCATTGTGCCCGTCAGCATGCTTATGGTGTCTTGGCTGGCCTCCCGCGTCCGCATACGACCTGCTCCCCCTGCCGATCCGGTGAAGTCCGACACCTACGAGTGCGGTATGCAGACTATTGGGGGGCGCTGGAACAGGTTCAACTTTCGCTACTACCCCTACGCTCTGCTGTTCGTGGTGTTCGACGTAGAGGTTATCTTCCTCTATCCTTGGGCCGTCCGGTTCAACCAGTTGCCACTGTTCGCCCTGATCGAGATGGTAGTGTTCATCGGCATCCTGATGGTGGGCTGGGCCTACGCTTGGCGCAAACGACATCTGGAATGGACGTAACGATGACTTCCGACGCTACTGGCGAAGGGCTTCCCCTGCACATCTCCACATGGGGCATGGACGTGGAGGAGGGCCAAGTTGTCGAAGACATGCGCACCACCCACACCGAGCCCCTAGCAGAGCCTCTACTGGAAGTCCCGGAAGACCTTCAGCGCAACGTGGCACTCACCACCGTAGACGCCATGCTGAACTGGAGCCGCAAGTCGGCCCTGTGGCCTGTCACCTTCGGCCTAGCCTGCTGCGCCTTCGAGATGATGGCCACGGCCATGGGCCGGTTCGACATCGCCCGTTTCGGCATGGAGGCCTTCCGCGCGTCCCCACGACAAGCCGACCTGATGATCGTGGCGGGAACGGTAACCTGGAAGATGGCCCCCGCCATTCGCCGGATATACGACCAGATGGGCGAACCCAAGTGGGTTATCTCCATGGGAGTATGCGCCACCAGTGGCGGACCGTATTACGACAGCTACAGCGTGGTGCCCGGAGTCAACCACATCGTGCCCGTGGACGTGTACGTGCCCGGCTGCCCCCCGCGCCCCGATGCCCTGCTGTACGGCGTCATGCAGTTGCACGAAAAAATCAAGAAGTACCGCCTCAAGGGCCGGGCGGCGGGGTCGTAATGCCAACCAAACAACCGGCCCCTGCACGAGCCGCGGCCACGGGTTGGCTGCTGCGACCATGACCCGCGCCATCAGCGGAGAAGAGTTGGGGCACCAGTTGGCGGCCACCTTTCCCAATGCAGTGGAGAGGTGGGACCAGAGTTCTGTTTGGGTTGTAGCCTCCAGCGTTGTGGATGTCTGCCAACACCTGCGAGACGACCCCGAACTCGACTTCAACTTCCTCAACGCTGTCACCGCCGTGGACTACATCGACTACTTTGAGGTGGTGTACCACCTCACCTCCCTGAAGCACAACCACTCGGCGGTGCTGAAGGTGGAGGCCACAGGGCGGGAGGGCCCGACGGTGCCATCAGTGGTCCCCATATGGCGCGGCGCCGACCTCCAGGAGCGGGAAATCTGGGACCTGATGGGCGTGTCCTTTGTGGGACACCCCAACCTCAAACGCCTCCTCACTTGGGAAGGGTTCCCCGGCCACCCGCTGCGCAAGGACTTCATTCGGGAGCGCCCCGTATGACGCTGCGCTCGGAGCACATGACCATCAACATCGGCCCGCAACACCCCAGCACTCACGGGGTGTTCCGTCTGAGGGTGACATTCGACGGTGAGGTCATCCTGGAAATCGAGCCTGTATTCGGGTATCTCCATCGCGGCACCGAGAAGCTGGCTGAGGAGCGCAACTACGTCCAAATCATTACCCTCACCGACCGCATGGACTACGTCGCGTCGATGACCAACAACCAAGCCTACTGCCTGACGGTTGAGAAGCTGCTGGGGGTGGAGCCTCCGCCTAGGGCCAAGTACCTGCGGGTGATGACGGCCGAGCTACAGCGCATCGCCAGCCACCTCATCGCCATTGGCTTCTTCCTGCAGGACTTGGGCGCCTTGGGCACGCCCCTGATGTACTGCTTCAGAGAGCGGGAGCGGATACTCGACCTGTTCGAGATGCTGTGCGGGGCCCGTATAACCGTGAGCTACATGCGTCCCGGCGGTGTCTACGCCGATACGCCTGCCGACTTTTGGCCTGCCCTACGCCGCTTCCTCGACGAGATTCCGGGCTACTTGGACGAGTTGGAGCAGCTCCTCATGGAGAATGAGATCGTCTTGGTGCGCACCCAAGGTGTGAGCCTGCTTCCCTTGGAGACTGCCATCGCCTCCTCAATCAGCGGTCCCACACTGCGGGGCAGCGGCTTGGCGTGGGACTGGCGCAAGGCCGATCCCTACGACGCCTATGGCGAGTTGGACTTCGAGGTGCCCATCGGGACGACTGGGGACAACCTCGACCGGTTCATAGTACGAATGCAGGAGATGCGCCAGAGTATCCTGCTCGTCGAGCAGTGCATCAAGCGCATCGAGCCTGGGCCGGTGCGTTTGGACCTTCCGCTGCTGCTGCGCCCTCCAAATGGGGCCGAGGCCTACGCACGGGTAGAGTCGCCCAAGGGGGAGCTTGCGTTCTACATGGTCAGCGACGGTGGCATATCGCCCTACCGCTGCAAGATACGCTCCCCATCCCTCATCAACCTTACGGCTCTGTCCGAAATGGTGGTTGGCTGGAAGCTGGCCGACTTGGTGGTCACTCTGGGCAGCATCGATATCAACATGGGCGAGGTTGACCGCTGATGTTGTACCGCTGCCAGCTTGCCGATGGCAGCCTGCTCAACGATAACGTCATCTTCCGTGGCATCTACAATGGCTTCGGCCAAGTACTCCCCGAATGGCTCTGCTGGCTGGCGTTCGTCGTTGCTGGATTGGTCATCATGCTTATCCTGACCAATGCTGTGCTGCTGGGGGCCGCCATATTCGTCTGGAGCGAGCGGCGGCTGATCGCCCGAATGCAGAACCGGGTGGGTCCCAATCGGTGGGGTCCCTTTGGCCTTTTCACCCCCATCGCCGACCTGCTGAAGCTGCTTTTCAAGGAAGACTTGGTGCCCCGCGAGGCCGATCGTATCGCCTTCACCTTGGTGCCCATAGTAATGCTGGCCCCTGTGATACTGATGCTAGCGGTGGTGCCCTTTGCCCAAGGCACCGTATTGGCCGACATCAACGTGGGAGTGCTGTTCGTGGTGGGTATCACCGCCATCAGCGGGCTGGGCATCTTCATGGCAGGCTGGGCATCGGGCAACCGCTATGCCCTGTTCGGGGCCATGCGTGGCGTGGCCATCCTGATCAGCTACGAGGTGCCTACAGTCCTGGCTCTGGTGGGCATAGTGCTGGCCGCCGGTTCCATGCGCATGACCGATGTTGTCGAGGCCCAGACCATACCCTTCCTGGTAGTGCAACCACTGGCCGCCTTCATCTTCCTGGTGGGGGTGTCGGCGGAGCTGAACCGGACGCCCTTCGACGTGCTGGAGGCGGAATCGGAGCTAATTGCCGGCTACCATATTGAGTACAGCGGCGCCAAGTTCGCCCTCATCCAAGCGGCTGAGTATGGTGCGGTACTGGCGGCGTCGGCCCTTCTGGCGACCTTCTTCCTAGCAGGCTGGGTCGGCCCCTTCCTGTCGGGCCCGTTGGGGCCGGTGTGGTTCCTGCTAAAGGTGGCCTTTTTCGCCATGATGTTCATCTGGGCAAGGGCTACCTTCCCTCGGCTGCGCGTCGACCAGATAATGTCCTTCGCTTGGAAGTTCCTCTTCCCGCTCAGCATCGTGAATCTCTTTGCTGTCGCCCTTGAAGTATACTTCTTGGGAGATGTCCAATCGGGGTTGACTCAAGCCGACCTTGGCATTATGACCGCTATCAACTTGGGTCTGACTGTGATAGCAGTGGTCGCCTATGGCAGGCTGTTCCGCGGCAAGATGCGCCCGCGGGTGCCGGTCAGCGACCGTACTATCCTGAGTTCCGCCTAAGACGAAGCTAAGTAACCAAAAGCCGCTGGTATCGACTACCGGATAAGGTAAAGACATGTATGGAATGGGGTTGGGGAAGGGCCTTCTGGTGACGCTGCGCAACGCGCTGCGCCGCCCCTTCACCGTGCAGTATCCCGAAGAACGGGTAACCCAGCACCCCCGCTTCCGGGGCGAGGAGTTCGTTTGGTACGAGGAGCGGTGCACGGGCTGCGCTTCCTGCGCCAAGTACTGCCCCCTAGGGATCATCAAGATAGTGACCGGGCCGAGTGGCACCGCACCGCAGGACGGCGACAAGTACGAGGTGCAGACCTTCGACATCGACATCGGGCGCTGCATGTTCTGCGGGCTGTGCGTGGAGGCTTGCCCCTACGACGCCCTCTTCTTGGGCAGTGGCTTCGAGCGTGGCACCTACCAGCGGAGCAAGCTGGTCCTGAACGTCGACGACCTGCGCAACGCCGAAAAGCGCCCCAGCACTTGGTTCCGACCCCAGCTGGAGGCTGCGGGCTACAACCCCCACAAGGGCACACCGCTGCCTTGGGTCGACGCCGGTCGGGAGAGTTGGAACTGGCAGGGTGAGACATCGGCAGGGCAGAGGCTGTTCGGCAAACCCGACAAGGGTGGGGAGGGCTAGTTGGCCTTTGCCGACGTCCTTTTCTGGGTGCTGGCAGTAGCCGCCATCGCCTCGGCCTTGGGCGTCGTCCTCCTGCGGGATGTGTTTCGCGCCGCCCTGCTGTTGGTGGTGGTGTTCCTCGCGGTCGCTGGATTCTTCGTGATGATGAACGCCGAGTTCCTCGGCGTGGTGCAACTGATCATCTATGTCGGCGCCATCTCCATACTTATCGTTTTTGCCATCCTGATGACCCAAGACGTGGTGCAGGGCAACCTGCCCAACCGGCTGCAGATTCCAGCCGTCCTGCTCCCTGCCTTGCTGCTGGTGGCCCTCGCCTTTGTGGCCTTCCAGACCGACTGGAACCTCATCTCCGATAACCAGGAGGCACAGCAGCATGCGGAACTGGTGCAGGCCAATACGATCGGCGGCGTGACCGACGAGGACGCTGAGCAGCTTGCATCACCCGAAGCCGCCGCGCGCTCCAGTTTGGGCGACCTGCTGATTAACGATTTCGTGCTGCCCTTCGAGATGGCGTCGGTCCTGCTGCTGGCAGCAGTCATCGGGGCACTGGCTCTGACTAGGGAGCGGTCGGCATGAGCTTGGAAGGGTTCCTGCTGGTCTCGGCCATCATTTTCTGCATCGGTCTGTACGGGGCCTTGGCGCGGCGCAACGTCATCATCCTGCTGATGAGCGTGGAGCTCATGTTCAACGCCGTGAACATCGCCCTCGTAGCCTTTGCCAAGTACACCTTGCCCTACACCTTCGAAGAGCACCTAGGAGCGCTGCTTACGGGGCAGGTGTTCGCGTTGTTCATTGTCGCCGTGGCGGCGGCGGAGGTCGCATTGGGCTTGGGCATAGTCATCGCCTTTTACCGGAGCCGCACGACCGTAGACATCAGCGAAGCCAACCTGATGAGGCGGTAGGAGGGCGTAGCCCTCCAATAAACTAGGGTCAGTAGAGGTCCAGAGGTCGAGCATGTGGGTAGAGTTCATGAAGGTCCCCAACTTGATGGTGGCCGAGATGTGGAAGGAGGCCCTTGAAGGCGAGGGCTTGCCCACCCACATTTTGCCTGACGGCGACATCCTGGACTGGGGGGAGCGGGTCCCCTTTCGCGTGCTGGTGCCCCGTGGCAGGGAGCATGTGGCCGAGGAGATACTGAGGAAGCTTTAGGATGATACCGGAAGCAGCTGTCTGGGCCATCTTTTTCATTCCTCTGGCCTCCTTTGTGGTCATCGGATTCATCATTCGTCCCTTTTTCAACGACCACCGTTATCTGAGCAGCGTTGTCCTGATCTCGGGGCTTGTTGTTTGCCTCGTTCTAGCTGGCTGGACCCTGAGCTCGGTCATAGACAAGCACGGAGACCTCGGGTTCGCGCCTCATCACTGGCTCTCTGTGGGCGGCATCGAAATCAGCATGGGGCTGGTGGTCGACTCGCTGACGGCCATCATGCTGATTGTGGTGGTGCTGGTCAGCTTGATGGTGCAGGTGTATTCCCACGGCTACATGCGGGACGACCCAAGCTACGCCCGCTACTACGCCTTCATGTCGCTGTTCACTGCCTCCATGATCGGGCTGGTGCTGGCGAGCAACATCATTCAGTTGTACGTCTTCTGGGAGCTCGTCGGCCTTTGCTCCTATCTGCTAATCGGCTTTTGGCACCATCGCCCCGCCGCGGCGGCAGCGGCTAAGAAGGCTTTCATCGTGACACGGCTGGGCGACCTTGGGTTCCTGATAGCCATACTGTTCCTCTTCTTCAACAGCGACGCCTATGCCTCCCTCGGCCTCAACTTCCTGGAGATCGGAGACATACAGAAGGGCGCCGCCTTGGGAGTGCTTGGCGGACTGTCGGCCACCGGGTTGGCCATCGGCATCTTCTGCGGGGCTGTGGGTAAATCTGCGCAGTTCCCGCTGCATGTATGGCTGCCCGACGCCATGGAAGGCCCCACTCCCGTAAGCGCCCTCATCCATGCCGCAACTATGGTAGCCGCTGGGGTGTTCCTAATCGCCCGCTTCTTCCCCGTGTTCGAGGCATCGGCGGACGCGATGACCACAGTGGCCATGATAGGGGCCTTCACCGCCCTGCTGGCGGCCACCATGGCCTTGGCCACCAACGACATCAAGCGCGTGCTTGCCTACTCCACAGTGAGTCAATTGGGCTACATGGTGGCAGCATTAGGCTTGGGGGCTTACGGCATCGCCCTGTTCCACCTGTTCAATCACGCCTTCTTCAAGGCACTGCTCTTCCTTGGGGCTGGCAGCGTGAACCATTCCACAGGCACCTTCGACATGCGGTACATGGGCGGGCTGCGGCGGGTGATGCCTATCACTTACATCGTAACTCTGCTGGGAGGCCTCAGCCTCATCGGCATATTCCCGCTGGCGGGCTTCTGGAGCAAGGACGAGGTCTTGCGTCACGCTTGGAGTGGGTCGGGAGCAGTAGATAGCATCGCCTTCTACATGCTGGCCGTGGCCGTGTTCCTTACGGCGGTGTACACCACTCGCATGATATGGATGACCTTCCACGGCAACTTCAAAGGCGGAGTGGAGCAGGAGCACGCCGATGCAGGCGAGACCGCTCCTGAGGCGTCCCACGGCGTGCATCTGGCAGAGTCGCCTCTGGTGATGCTGGCGCCAATGGCGATGCTGGCAGTGGGGGCCGTGGTCTCCGGCTACATAGCCAACCCGGAAAACACGTTCCTAGGCATCGACGCCCACTGGTTCGTGAGCTTCCTCATTCCGCCGGAGGCGGTGTTGGCCTATGCGTCGCTGGACCATGGCAGGGTAGCAAGTGGCGTCGACGTGACGCTGGCGATCATGGTCATGGGGATCGCTGTCGCCGGTATGGCGGTCGCGCTCCTGTTCCAGCGTTGGGACGGCGGGCTGCTGGCCTCCTTGATTTCCCGTCCATGGGAGGCGGGGCGTACCCTGCTGGTCCGCAAGTACTACTTGGACGACCTCTACGAGGAGCTTGGCGTACGCCGCTTCTTCTACGGGACGCTGGCCGCCATGACCCACTGGTTCGACCGCTCAGTTGTGGACGGGGCCGCCGAGGGGGTGGGCCTTGTCTCCCGCAATGTCGGCAGGGCCGTCAGCCTTTTGCAAACAGGGCAGGTGCAGGCCTACGGCGTTGCCATCACCATCGGGATTCTCGCCATACTGCTGGGCTACCTAGTATGGGGATAAGGTACTCCCAGCGTGTTTGAAGCCTCTCTGGCAAACCCGGGCATGCCTTCCTTTGGCGGCGTGCTGACAACCACCGTCTTCCTGCCAGCCGTGGCAGCGTTGGCCATCGCCCTGCTATTGCGCCACCGCGACCACATCCGGGCCTTTGCCCTGCTGGTGGTCATAGCCGACTTGGTGCTGGCTATCTACGTCATGGTGCGCTACGACATAGCCAAGGGCGGATACCAGCTTGTCGACTTCATCGACTGGATACCTGGCGACACCTTGAACGCCAGCTACCATCTGGGCGTGGACGGCCTGAGCGCGCCTCTGGTGTTGCTGACGGCGCTCATTGGCCTCTGCGCCATCCTAGCCTCGTGGCGAGTGGAGCACCGGATGCGGGAGTACTTCGTCTGGCTGCTGGTGCTCCAGACGGCGGTCATGGGCGTGTTCACCTCGCTGGACTTCCTGCTCTTCTTCCTCTTCTGGGAGATGGAGCTACTGCCGATGTACCTGCTCATCTCCATATGGGGCACGGGGCGCAAGGAATACTCGGCCATGAAGTTTCTCGTGTTCACCATCCTAGGCAGCGCGTTCATGCTGGTGAGCATCGTGGCTATATTCGTGGCCCCCGGCGGGACCTTCAACATTGCCGAACTGGCCGAGGCGGGCGTGGGGCATCTCGACTTGGCTATTCCCACGGCTCTCGCCTTCTGGTTCTTCCTAGTAGCCTTCGCCATCAAGCTTCCGGTCTGGCCCGTCCATACTTGGCTGCCCGATGCCCACACCGATGCCCCCACAGCAGTGAGCATGGTACTGGCCGGGGTGCTGCTGAAGATGGGCGGCTACGGCTTCATCCGCATTTGTGTTGGCCTGTTTCCGGAGCAGGCTAACTACTATGCGCCGGTGCTGGTTGCGCTGGCCGTGATGAGTGTGCTCTATGGGGCAGTGGTGACCATCCGGCAGACCGACTTGAAGCGGCTCATTGCGTACAGCAGCGTGAGCCACATGGGACTAGTGTTGCTTGGGGTGGCGTCGGTGCATGTGCTCAGCGACGGCGCCCTCAGCAGCGTGGGCCTCACGGGGGCCTCCCTGCAGATGTTCACCCACGGCACGATAACGGGCCTGCTGTTCCTCTTGGTGGGGCTGATATACGAGAAGACCCACACGCGCTACATACCCGACATGGGAGGCTTGGCTGGACGTATGCCTCTGCTGGCAGGGGCATTCCTGCTGGCGGGGCTGGCCTCACTGGGGCTGCCGGGACTGAGTGGTTTTGTATCCGAGCTGTTGGTGTTCCTTGGCGGGTTCAAGGTGTTTGCGTGGCCCACGGCCTTGGCCGTCATCGGGATACTGCTGGCCGCGGGGTACATCCTCTGGATGCTGGAGCGCGTCTTCTTCGGCAGGCCCAAAGATTATCTGGCCGAAGTGAAAGACGTGGACTGGGTTGAAGCTATTCCCATCGCCCTCTTGGTTGCCAGCATCGTAGTCGTAGGCATCTACCCCAAGCTGCTGACCGACGTATTCGAGGCGGGAGTGCAGCCTATCATTACACTAGTGAGTCGGCAGGCGTAGGCGATGCAAGCGCACGACGTATACCTGTTGCTGCCGGAACTGGCCCTCGTTGGGCTAGCGTGCTTGGTCGTGGCGCTGGACCTCATCGTGACTCGCAAGGGCTGGCTCACACTGCTGTCGGCAGTCGGGTTGCTCGTGCCTTTGGGGCTGACCGTCATGTTGTGGGCCGATCCCGGAGGGCAGGTGACCGATGACCCCACCGGCCTGTTCGGCACGTTGTTGGTCGACAAGTACGCCCTCTTCTTCAAGGCGCTTGTACTTCTGGCCTTGGAGCTGGTCGTCCTCTCCTCCACGGACTACTGCCGAAAGCTCGGCCGGTTCCAAGGCGAATACCACGTCCTGCTGATGTTTGCCGCCAGCGGCATGATGCTGCTGGCGGCTACTACGGAGTTGGTGTCTATATACATCGCCTTGGAGCTGGCCACTCTGCCATTGGTGGCGTTGGCCGCGTTCCTAGGCCACTCCCGCTCCGGCGAGGCTGGGCTGAAGTTCTTCCTGATGAGCGCGGTAAGCTCGGCTGTACTGTTATACGGCATAGCCTTGGTCTTCGGGTTCACCGGAACAACTCACCTTGAGCACATCGCCGCAGCGTTGTCAGAGACAGGCGACGCCGAGGTGGCCTTCGGCTCCTACGCCGTGCTGCTGGGGGTGGTGCTGATGGTTGCGGGGTTCGGCTTCAAGCTCTCCGCCGTCCCCTTCCAGATGTGGGTGCCCGACGTGTACGAGGGCTCGCCCACGCCTGTTGCCGCCTTCCTCTCGGTGGCCAGCAAGGCGGCTGCTTTCGCCGTCGTGCTTCGCGTCTTCTACGTTGCCTTTCCAGACAACAGCGTGGACTGGAGCCTAGTGTTCGCTGGAATCGCGGCGGCCTCAATGACGATAGGCAACATCGTGGCTATTGGCCAGCAGAACATCAAGAGGCTATTGGCCTACAGCACCATTGCTCATGCCGGTTACCTGCTGGTGGGAGTGGCAGCCGTAAGCCAAGCAGGCACTTCCGGCGGGGCGCAGGACGCCTTTGGCCCCAGCAGCCTTCTTTTCTACCTTGGAGCTTATGCCGTGGCCAACTTGGCGGCCTTCTTCGCTGTCATCGCCATCACCAACAAGACCGACACCGACATGATCGACGACTTCGCCGGGATGGGACGCCGTGCGCCCTACTTGGCGGCGGCGCTTGCCTTGGCCATGGCGGCCCTCATTGGGATTCCTCCATCAGGGATTTTCATTGCCAAGCTCTACATCTTCAGCGCAGCCGTTCACAGCGACCTAGCCTGGCTGGCAATGGTGGGAGTGGTCAATAGTGTGGTCTCGGCCTACTACTACCTGCGGGTGGTACGCACAATGTACGTCACCCCGCCGACGACAGAGGAGAAGGTGCCTTCATCCCACGCCTTCCGCATCGCGCTGGCCGTAACGGCGTTGGCGGTGCTGGGCTTGGGCATCTATCCGGCGCCCCTGCTGCAAGTGGCGGAAGAGGCGGTGGGTCCGCTGCTACAGGTGGCGGGCGCTGTCGTAGGAACCCCGTAGACTAGGCGTACCGGTTGTCATCGCCGTTCGAATAGCAGGTCGGGTGCGCTCTCCGACCCCGTGGTATACTCTGCCGTAAACCCCTGTCGAGCAACCGGAAGGGGCGCACACTATGCGGAGAGGCTTGATGGCGCTGGTGTTGTTGCCCCTGCTTTTGGCTCCTGCATGTGGCAGGAACGGCTACGACTGTTCACAGGAAGAATACGATCGTTTCGAGCAGAAACACGCCGAAGAGGGGATGACCAGCGAGGCCGAAGAGTGGATCTAAGAGTGCGGGGACAGGTTCGAATGATATCGAGGAGTCCGGCGCCACGCTCTCCCTCTTCACGCAGCAATCAAGCGATAACACCCCTAGCTGTAACACCATGAGCCGTTTCCGACCGTTTGGCATCGTATACAACAATTTGTCGTCAGCCGCTTGGGACATGGCCAACCGCGTGGCGGAACACCTAGGCCTCGGTGAGTCCGACTGGATCGGCCCAGCTGAGGACTTGGACGCCAAGGCCACGCGAGGCGCCGACACCAAGCTGCTCATTACCGTTGGCGGCGACGGCACCATCCTGCGGGCTGTGAAGCTGGCCAGCACCTACGACATCCCCATTCTGGGCATCAACATGGGACGCCTTGGCTTCATGACCGAGCTGGAAGGCCACGACGCCATCGAACGGCTGCACCATTACCTCGATTCCGACGCCATGGACTCCCCCCTTCGGAGGAGTGACGGTAAAGAGGGAGTTGACGGCACTCCGTGGATCGAGGCGCGGGCTATGCTCCAAGTACAGGTGGTGGATGAGGCGGGCAACCCCAGACCGGATATACCGGCCCAACATGCCCTCAACGACGCTGTCATAGGTCGAGGCGTGGTATCTCGCGTGATTACGGTGATGGCCAGCATCGACGGCGCACAGCTGACCACCTACCGCGCTGACGCCGTGATTGTGTCCACCGCCACAGGTTCCACCGGCTACAACCTCTCCGTGGGCGGCCCCATCATCTACCCACAAGCCGAGGTGATGGTCATCGCGCCTGTGGCCCCTCACTTGGGGCTGGCGACGGGGCTGGTGGTGCCGGGCAATTCGGTGTTGCAGTTCACCTTGGAGTCCGACGTAGAAGCGTTGATAAGTGTGGACGGCTACCTCAACGTCCCGCTAAATCGCGAGGACCGTGTCCGGATAGAAGCCAGCCCTTACAAGGCCCGGTTCTTGCGTACCCACCCACCGAACCGGTTCTTCCATACTCTGACGCGGCGCCTCGACTTTGGCGGCGCCATTCCCAAGCCTGCCCTGAGCCCGGACGAATCTGCAACCTCGCAGGGGCCATGAACTGATGTCCGAACCACAGAACGAACCCACCCTAGCCAGCCGGCAGGCCTTCGAAGGCAAGCTGCTGTCCGTTCGCGTCGACACGGTATCGTTGCCTGGAGGCAGGACGTCGACCCGCGAGATCGTGGAGCACGTCCCCTGCGTGTGCATGGCCCCCATTGATGCGGGCGAGGTCCTGCTGGTGCGCCAGTACCGAAAGGCAGTGGAGGCATCTCTACTGGAGGTCCCAGCAGGCGGGATGGAACCCGGCGAGTCGCCCGAAGATGCCGTCATCCGCGAGTTGCAGGAGGAGACGGGCCACACGGCGGACACCTTGAAACACCTGCAGAGTTTCTACATGTCGCCGGGGTACTGCACCGAGGAGATGCATGCCTTCTTAGCCACCGACCTGCGCCCTGCCGTCCTCGACCCCGACTTCGACGAAGACATAGAAGTGGTGCGCGTCCCCATCAATGAGATACCCGCCCTCCTGCAGAGCGGCCAAGTCCGCGACGCCAAGAGCATCACCACCCTCCTCCTAGCCCTACAAGCCCTCCAAGCAAGCTAGCCCTAGCCCCACGGCCCCTCCCCCTTGAAAGACCCCCGAAAGATCAGAGGACCTTTGAGTAATGCCCGCCCGTTGACACAGGCTGACCTCCCCCACTAGCCTCCGTAGAGGCCCCAGCCCTATCTTGTCGAGGCCCCAAACAGGCGGTATCACAGTGTGTCACGCACCGGATGCAACGACGTCACAGGTGTCACAGACATAGCCACGCCGCTGTAAAAATGCACACAGATTGCATCCAGATTACCCGGAGGCCCAGATACGAAATGGCCCGATTTGACCCGGAAAATCAGACAGTTCACCATGGACGTAGCATCAGGAGTGCTCCTGCAAGCGCCTCCGGCAAAGCGGGAAGGGACTCAAGCGGAGGTTCCCTAGGCCTTTCTTCGTACCATTAAGCTTCACTCCTAACCGTGATATACTTGGCGCTGGCCTTTTGCCCCCTAGCTGGGCGAGGTGGCACGGTTTGTTGACTTGGGGAGGCCAAGTTGCTTGAGCATGATGTTTTAGTGGTTGGCGGTGGCCTTGCAGGTATGAGGGCTGCACTGGCGGCCCATGCCAACGGGGCCAACACCGCTCTCATCAGCAAACTCTATCCGGTGCGCAGCCACTCCTGCGCTGCCCAAGGGGGCATCAACGCCGCCTTGGTGGATCGGGGTGACGACTGGGAAGAGCACGCCTACGAAACGGTGAAGGGCAGCGATTACCTAGGCGACCAAGATGCCATCGAGGTCATGTGTCGCATGGCCGGTGGCGAGGTCATCGCCATGGAGCACATGGGGGTGGCTTTTAACCGCGACGAAGAAGGGCGCCTCGGCACCCGCCGCTTCGGCGGGCAGCAAAGGGCGCGGACCTTCTTCGTGGCCGACTTCACAGGACAAGCTATGCTGCATGTGATGTTCGAGCAGCTGATGAAGTCGGGTGTGCGTTCCTACAACGAGTGGTTCGTCACCTCGCTGATAATGGAGGATGGCGAGTGCCGTGGCGTCACTGCCATGGAGATACGCACCGGCAGCGTCTTCGCCATTCGCGCCAAGGCGGTCATCCTCTGCACGGGCGGGCTGGGCCGTCTCTACGAGCCCAGCACAAACGCCATAACCGTCACCGGCGACGGCATGGCCTTGGCCTACCGCGCTGGCGCGCCCTTGATGGACATGGAGATGGTCCAGTTCCATCCCACCACGCTGAAGGGCAGCGGAGTGCTGATTACCGAAGGGGCACGAGGCGACGGCGCTTACCTGATTAACAAAGACGGCGACCGGTTCATGATCAACTACGCCCCCAACATGATGGATCTGGCCTCCCGTGATGTGGTGTCCCGGGCCGAGACCCGAGAGATCGAAGAGGGCCGCGACTCCGACGGTTGCGTGTTCTTAGACTGCCGACATCTCGGAGAGCAGTTCATCAACGAACGCCTCTCGCAGATACGGGAACTGGGCAAGGACTTGGTGGGCGTTGACATCGTTCACGAGCCCATCCCCGTTTGTCCCGGGATGCATTACCAGATGGGCGGCATCAAGACCGACGTCGACGGGCGCACCCCGCTGCCCGGCGTGTACGCCGCGGGCGAGGCGGCCAACGTCAGCGTTCACGGCAGCAATCGGCTGGGGGCCAACTCTCTACTGGATACCATCGTCTTCGGGCGTCGCTCCGGAGAGCACGCCGCCGAGGCTACCCGTGGCATCGAGTTCAAGAGCTTCAACGTGGAAGACTGTGTGGAGAGAGACGAGGAGCGCCTCAGGGCGCTGCTGGCACGCGAGTCCAACGGTGACCGCATCGCCTCCATCCGCCTCGACTTGGGGACGGCCATGAACCAGCACATAGGTGTCGTCCGGGAAGAGGAGGGGATGAAGGAAGGCTTGGAGAAGGTGCGCCAACTCAAGCAGCGCTACGAGAGCGTACCAGTGCAAGACAAGGGACGCACCTTTAATACCGACCTAATCTTCGCCCTTGAACTCGGTTACATGCTGGACTGCGCCGAGACCATCGTCACGGGAGCCATTGAGCGCAAAGAGAGCCGCGGCTCTCAGTACCGCAGTGACTACACCGAACGAGACGACGAGAACTGGCTGAAACACATACTGGTCACGCGCCGGGAGGATGGCCCTGTCACCTCCCATCTACCCGTAGTCATCACCCAATGGCAGCCGCAAGTGAGGAGCTACTGATGCCGGTTACCGTCAATGTGAAGCGATATAACCCCGAAGCTTCCGACGAGGCCTCCCGCTCTTGGTGGCAAGAGTACCAAGTAGAGGTGAACCAGTTCTCCACCGTCCTCGACACCTTGATGCAAATCAGGGAGCAGCAGGACGGCACCCTCGGCTTGCGCTGCTCCTGTCGCAGTGCCATCTGCGGCTCATGCGCCATGCGTGTCAACGGCCACGCTGGCTTAGCCTGCAAGACCAAGGTCAGCGACGCCGTCGGCGCAGGTGACTCCATTACCGTGGAGCCCATGGGCAACATGCCAGTGGTGAAGGACTTAGTTGCCGACCTCACCCCTTTCTGGGACAAGGTGATGGCAGTGGAGCCTTGGATGCAGCCTGCTGGCCCCGAGCCCGAAGGCGAGTACATCGCGCCCAACGAGGCCATGCTCCACTTGGCTGGGGTCATGGACTGCATCCTATGTGGGGCCTGCGTCTCCGACTGCACGGTGCTGGAAGTGGACCCCAACTTCCTTGGGCCAGCGGCCTTGGCCAAGGCCTACCGCTTTGTAGCCGACCCCCGCGACTCCGCCGACGACCACCGTTTGCAAGAACTGGGCAAGTACTCCGGCATCTGGGACTGCACCCGCTGCTTCGAGTGCGTCGAGGCCTGCCCCAAGGGTGTCGCCCCTATGGACCGCATTATGGCCCTGCGAGATCGTGCTATCGAGGCAGGCTACGACAATAACCCCGGCGCGCGCCATGCTGAGGCCTTCGCCGACTCCGTGGGACACTCAGGGTCTTTGGACGAGCTAAGGCTGCCCATCAAGACGGCAGGCATCACCAATCTGCCGGTACTGCTAGGCTACGCCCCAGTGGCACTGCGGGCCGCCCTCAAGGGCAAGATGCCTCCCCTGATCCACAAGTCGCTGCCGGGTGACAACGCTCGCCATGTGCGCCGAATCTTCCAACGGGCCGAGGACGAAGAGAAGGCCAACCGTTCCTAGCCCTCAAGCTGTATCAGGAGGTCCCAAGTTGAAATACGCCTTCTATCCTGGTTGCGTGTCCCGCGGAGGCTGCCCAGAGCTCTACCCAGCGGCGATGCAGGTCTGCCAAAGGCTGGGCATTGAGCTTGAGGAGATGACTGGCGCTTCCTGCACCGGCGCGGGTGTGCTCCAAGAGAAGAACCAATTGCTGGGCGACACCCTGAACGCCCGCACATTCGCCATGGCCGAGCGGATGGGTCTGCCCATCATGACCATCTGCAGCACCTGCCAAGGCGTGATGAGCCAAGCCAACAAGCGCCTGAAAGACGATCCCGACCTGCTGGCAAAGGTGAATGACTACCTAGCAGAGGAGGGCTTGGAGTACAAGGGCACCGCCGACCCCAAGCACCTACTCTGGGTGCTGCTGGAAGACGTGGGAGTCGACGCCTTGCGGGAGCACTTAGTATTCCCCCTGAACGAGGTGCGGCTGGCCCCCTTCTACGGTTGCTACATCATGCGCCCCAGCGATGCCTTGGACTTCGAGAACCATCCCGAACGCCAGACCTCCTTGGAGACCATCATTGAAGCACTGGGCGCGGAATTGGTCGACTTCGAAGGCAAGTCGCGATGCTGTGGCTTCCCCATCCTGACTATCAACGAGAAGAACTCAGTGGCCATGGTAGCCAAGCATACCTCCGAGGTAGCCGACTTGGGAGCCGACGCCATGGTCACCCCCTGCCCCCTGTGCCACCTCAACTTGGACGGCTTCCAGCCAAAGGCCCAAGCCCAAGCCCAACGCAGCATCAACATGCCCATCCTCCACCTACCCCAAGCCATCGGCCTAGCCATGGGCATGGACCCCGACGACCTCGGGCTCAAGCGCCACATCATCTCCCCCATCACCATGCTAGGCAAGCTGGGGTTGGCGAGCTAGGGGTGTCCCCAGCGGATACAGCCCGTTCGAAAGCAGGGGCGTAGGGTTTGATGGCCGACGACAGCGAATATCCTCAGGACTTGCTGGCCCAAGTGTGGGACTACCCTTTGGGCAGAGCTATCGCTGGGCGTCGCTCGCGGCGTTTTGGGTTGGGGATGGAGTTGCCGGGCGGGCCGATGGCCTTCAAGTCGCGCCATGCTCCCTTCCCTCTGTCTGAAGCAGAGCAGAGTCTACTCATCTGTGCCACCACAGGCGTCACTGGCTGGAACTTCGGCATCCCCTACTCGACCGGCACACCTGACTCGCACGCCAACTACGCCATGAGACTGACCGGCCGTACATTCCCCACTGGGGCTGGCGTAGGCACCCCGGAGCTGTTCTACACGGATGACAACGGAGTCTACTTGGTAAAGACTCGCGATCTGACACCTGTTGTGGAACAACCTGCCGAGGACGCAGGCGAGCTGGAGTTGATGGTGCGCCAAGTGAAAGAAGCCACCACCAAGCTCTCGGACAAGCGTTTGGAAGTGCCTCGGCAGCCACCCCATATCAGCGAGCACAATCTCTGGAACGCCAATCTGCCGGGTACCACGCTGCTCATGCCGGTGACGGACTTGTCTGAGCACCTGTTCTCCTCCATCACCATGCGACTGATTAGTGGCTACTACGTGTACGACGATATGGCCAAGCGCCCCGCTGGCAACTTGGAACCCTACGTGCGGTCTGGCTTTCTCTCCAAAGACAAGCCCGCGGCGCTGTCTCTGATGGAGCAGAACCTGTTCGTCACCGGCGTAGGGGCCATTACTCCGATGGCCCACAACGCCATGCTGACGATGCAGGCCATTGGCTTGGGTGGTTGGATGTTCACCGGGATATCGGCGCATGCCGCCATGGGCGCCTTCAGGGAGCCGGGCTTTGACAGCCTCGGGTTCCGGTTCTATCGTGACGAGCGGTGGAACGCGCCCAACCCCGTGGGGCTGGACGGCCACTACGAAGGCGTATGCCCGCCCTATTACCCTGACATGCGGTCGGCCGCTAGGGAAATAGCTCGTAGAAAATTCGGGGAAGGAGGGGCATACGACCCGGACACCGAGGGTCCCTTCTCCGACAATCGCCGAGTAAAAGGCAGCGTCGTCCCATACTCGGAAGAGTTCGTAGAGTGCCTTGGCGAGATCGCTCAGTACATATACGATACATACGGCAAGTTCCCCGGAACTGTGCCCACCATGCTGATGTGCCTCTATGTACAAGCACAGCATATAGATTTAGAGTTCTACGATGCCCAGTACCGTGAAGGGGCCTATCTGGACACCCATCGCCAGCATATGGCCCGCTGGCATAACCTAGCTTGACCCGCACGACCCAGCCTGAGAGGAGGAAGCGATGACTACCAGCAACAGGTGGACTCTGCAGGGGGAGTATTTCGAGAACTGCAATTGCGAGGTGCTTTGTCCCTGTATCGTGCAGGGGACCGGGGTTCAACCCACCGACGGTCACTGTGACGTGGCCTTCGCCTTCCACATCACCGGAGGCGAGTTCAACGGCGTAGCACTGGCAGGCCTGAACTTCGTGGCTGCTTGTCTCACGCCCGGTCCCATGGAGGCGGGCAACTGGACATCCGCTTTCTACGTGGACGAGGGTGCCAGTGCCCAGCAGCGCGAGGCAATGGAGCAGATTCTTTCGGGGCGGATGGGCAGCCCGGCGGAGCGCTGGCTAGCCATGACTACCGACTTCAAGGGCATCAGCTACGTGCCCATTGAGTTCAAGGCCGAGGGCAAGACACGCAGCGTCTCCATCCCCAACATTATCTCCTTCAACATCGAGGGGATCACCAAGAGGGGTCAGGACGACACCATGCTGCTCAAGAGTACAGGCCACCCGGTGAACACCGACCTGTACCTAGCCAAAGGCACAGCCAGCACGTATGACGACCACGGGATGCACTGGGACAACACCAACCGCAACGGGCACTACGCCCCCTTCGACTGGCACTGGCCCTAGTCGTCAGGGGCCGAGTGAAGAGGGACCGCTAGGCGAAGAATTCCGCAACCCGACAGGTGAAGCCGGGCAAGGCTGGTGAGCCGTCCAACGTGTCGTCAGGTTGCAGGATCACTGCGTCTCGCTCGGCGCGGTAGACAGTTACCTGCCGCGTGTCAGGGTACACAACCCAGACTGTTTGGACTCCGGCTCGCAGCCACGATTCCGCTTTCTCTTGAATGTGGCGGCTGGTGTCTGAGGGAGAGGCCACTTCAACCACCAACTCTGGAACAATGTCGTTGTACTGAAGCGGAAACTCTTGGTCTGCGGGGAGCCGCTCGTAAGATATGTAGGCTACGTCCGGAGCCCTCACCGTATCTGGGTTGCGAGCCAGGATGAAGCCGGGGTCTCCTGCTATAGCTCGCCCAAGCCCATGGCGTTGTGCGTGAGCTTCCAGCAGGATTCCTATCTTGAGTGTAACCCGCCCATGCCTCTGACCCGGTGGCGGCATCTCGTACAGCCTCCCCTCCACCAGCTCATAGCACCTGCCATCGGGAGCTTCGGGAAGGTGTAACAGGTCGTCGGCGGTGAATACCTTTTTTAGCCGGCGTCGGCTCTTAGGATTGAGAACGTTGGCGGCCTGCTTGCCGCGTTCTTTCACTTGGGCCATGGCTTGGCCTACCTTCGGATTTCGCTGATGGACTGAGCGAAGGCCTCGATGGTACGGTCTATGTCCTCATCGGTGTGCGCTAGCGAGATGTAGAACTTGCTGGGCCAGCCCTTGAGTACTCCGCGCTCCAGCAGGCCCACGTTGAACTGCTGGGTGATATCACGGTCATTACCGAGAGTGGAGCGGTAGTCGGACACGGTCTGGTCCATGAACAAGATATCGAAGGTGGGGTCCTCTCCGGTAGTCAGTGCAGGTATTTCAGCCTCGCTGCAAAGGGCCTCCAAGGCCTCCCGCAACCTGCGTCCGGTCCCGTGCAGCCTCTCGTAGGCACCGGGCTTGCGCAATTCTGCCAAGGTAGCCAAGCCAGCTGCGCAGGCCACATGGTTCCCGTTGAGGGTGCCCACCTGGCTCACAAAGTCCTCAGGTTCGGCCCTGGTGGCGTCGTAGACCGCCATGATTTCATCGCGTCCGCATACGGCGGCTAGGGGGAACCCACCGCCGACAATCTTGCCCACAGTGGCCATGTCGGGGGTCACACCGTAGAACTCTTGGGCACCGCCGTAGGCTAGTCGGAAGCCGGTGACCACCTCGTCGAAAATCAGTGGTATCTGGTAATGGGCAGTGATGTCGCGCACCGCCTGCAAGAAGCCGGGCTTGGGCGCGAGGACGCGCTGCATCGGTTCCATGATGACGCAGGCCAACTCGTCGTGGTGCTGCTCTATGATTTGCGATGTGGTCTCAACATCATTGAAAGGAGCGATCAGTACCAAGTCCTCTATCGCCTTGGGGATGCCTGCGCTGTTGGGAACAGGGTGCGGGAAGTTGCCACCGCGCTCGCCGGGAGTGACGCTCATCAGGGCATAGTCGTTGCTGCCGTGGAACCCGCCCTCGAATTTGAGAATCTTCTCGCGCCTGCGATATGCGCGGGCCACACGCATGGCTTGGAAGGTGGCATCGGTTCCAGATGTAGTGAAGCGGACCTTCTCGGCGCAGGGGACGGCCTCCACTATCTGTTCGGCCAGCACTACGGCGCGGTCATTGGTGGCGAAGAAGGTGCTGCCTTCTCGCACCGCATCCACCACGGCCTCGGTCACTGCCGGGTGGGAATGTCCCAACACCATGGGGCCCGAGCCCAGCAGATAGTCGATGTATTCCTTCCCACTGACGTCCCACACATGGGAGCCAAGGCCCTTCTGCAGGAGGAATTGTCGCTCAGGCTCGTGTTGGAGGTTCCCGTTGTTCCCGCCCGGCAGGTAGCGCCGTGCCTTTTCCAGTAGTTCTATTTCTTGGGAGGAACGATTTGCCATTGAGCGACCTTTCATATTTGGTGGATTCAGTTAACCGGCGGCACCCCTCATCACATCCATCAATTCTTGCACAGCGCTAGCCGACTTGCCTAGGGCGGCGCGCTCGTCTTCTGTCAACTTAATCTCGATTATGTCTTCTATGCCGTTGGCCCCCAGCTTTACGGGCACCCCCACACAGAGACCGTTGATGCCGTACTCACCCTCGAGGTAGACGCAGCAGGGGAGGATGCGCTTCTTGTCCAGAAGGACCGACTCCACCATCTGGGTCACCGACGCCGCAGGCGCGTAGAAGGCGCTGCCAGCCTTTAGCAACGCCACGATTTCCCCTCCGCCTTGCCGGGTGCGAATCACCAGACGGTCGATGTCCTCTTGGGACAGCAGGTCGCTGATGGGTATGCCAGCGACAGTGGTGTAGCGCACCAAGGGCACCATATCGTCGCCGTGCCCGCCAAGCACGTACGCCTGCACATCCTCCACCGACACGTCCAACTCTTGGGCGATGAAGGTGCGAAAGCGCGATGTGTCCAGTACGCCTGCCATGCCGAATACACGGTTGCGCGGGAAGCCGCTTGTCTCGTAGATATTCTGGCACATGGCATCCAGCGGATTGGTCACCGCCATGATGATGCAGTCGGGCGAATGCTCCACCACTTGGCGGGTGACGTCGCCGGTAATCTTCATGTTGGTTAACAGCAGGTCGTCGCGACTCATGCCCGGCCTGCGGGCGATCCCTGCCGTGATGATCACCAAGTCGGAGTTGGCAGTTTCCTCATAGCCATTGCTCCCACTAATGCTGTTGTCCAACCCCAAGACGGGCCCCGACTCCAGCATATCAAGGGACTTACCCTGAGGCAGGTCCTCGACCACGTCGACCAACACCACGTCGGCATAGCCCAACTCATAGACACGCTGGGCCGTGGTTGCTCCCACGTTGCCCGCGCCGATTATCGACACCTTGCTGCGCATATCTCTCAAGTCCTCCTAGATCGGAGCAAATCCCTTTCCTATAAGGAAGGAGCGGTAGCTAAAGCCGCTCCTTCCTGAGGAACCTTGGCCTAACTCCTTCCCCCTTGAAACGGGAAGGTTGGCATGGGGTGGAACGCTTAGGCGTTTACGTATGCTTCCCAGCGGGAGTCGAGGCTGGAATCGTTGACGGTGTCCACCACGTAGTCGCCTAACTCTTGGCCTGTGGCTCCGGTGGAGCGGCCGGTCATCACCACGTTGCGCTCATATTGTCCGCAGACGTCTAGGGCGCGGTTGAGCTTGCCCGCCAACTCGGAGTAGCCTAGATGGTCCAGCATCATGGCCCCGGCCCGCATCATGGAACTGGGGTCGGCATATTGGGCGCGGCCCTCGCGTACCATGCGTGGTGCGCTGCCGTGGATGGCCTCAAACATGGAGTACACCTTGCCCACGTTGGCGCTGCCTGCGGTGCCAACGCCTCCCTGAATCTGAGCAGCCTCGTCAGTGAGGATGTCGCCGTAGAGGTTGGGGAGTGCGAGGACTTGGAAGTCCTTCTGTCGGGCAGGGTTTATCAGGGCAGCTGTCATCAGGTCGATGTACCACCCCTCCCAAGAGATGCCGGGGTAGTTTTCCGACACCTCGCGGGCGATGTCGAGGAACTTGCCATCGGTGGTCTTTACGACGTTGGCCTTGGTGACGATGGTCACATGGTCCTTGCCCGTGCGCTGGGCATGGGCAAAGGCGGCGTCAATGATACGACGTGACCCTTGGCTGGTAATGACCCGGAAGTCGATAGCTAGGTCAGGGGTCACGTTGAGGCCTTGGCTGCCCACGGCATACAGGTCTTCGGTGTTCTCACGGAAGAAGGTCCAGTCGATGCCTAGGGCAGGCACGCGCACCGGGCGCACGTTGGCGAACAGGTCCAGATGCTTGCGCATGCTGACGTTGGCACTCTCGATATTGGGCCAGCCGTCGCCCTGTTCAGGCGTGTGGGTCGGGCCCTTCATGGTGACGTGGCATCCCCTGATCTCCTCGAGCACATCGTCGGGAATGGACTGGAGCTTAGCCGCCCGGTTCTCAATGGTCAGACCTTCAATGGTGCGAAACTGCACCTTGCCTGAAGCCACCTCGTCTGCGAGTAGCTGTTCCAGCACCCGCTGGGCGTCGGCGGCAATATAGGGACCGATGCCGTCGCCGCCGAGGTTGCCTATGATGATGGGCGATAGATTGGAGTAGTCAGTCCAAGGGGCTTCCTGTTTCATAGCCTCGACACGCGCCAGTTGTTGCTCCAGCACGGTCCCGAAATGCTCTTTGGCGTCATGGATTGCTTGGGCTTGTACCAAGGGATGCTCCTTTCAAGCACGTTTACTCTCGCCCCGTCTGCAATCGTTGGGGCAGCGCAATTCTCGTGGGCAATTATAACTGCGGACAGAACGGGGGTATAGGGGCGCAGGGGAGGTGGCAGGGTCTTTCGATTGTTGCTGGCTTCCGTATCCCGTTCGCGGGAATAGGGGGCCTCGCTCGCCAGCGGCCCGCCCCCGGATCAAGTCCGGGGCAGGCCCTTCGACAGGCTCGGGGCAGGCTCTTGGACTGCGTGGGATGACGCGCTATCCGTGGACTGCGTGGGGCGCGCCATACCGCTTCGCTCAGGACGAACGGAAAGAGGGATACGGGCCGCTGATAAGCGCAAGGCCCTGTTTCCAAGGGCTGGCAGGGTGTTATGTGGGTTGGCACGGCGTCTATACCCATTCGCGTACCTTCTCGATAAGCCCGACGAGGTTCTGGGGTGTAGAGGCGGCTGATTTATGCTGGCGCTGGTTGTAGGTCTGGGGCTTGTGAGACTTGAGTAGGAAGACGAGGAGGCTGCGGTCACCTTCCATGGCACGCCTAAGGGCTTCAAATTCGAGGTCTTCGACAAAGGTATGGCGGGACTGGCGCCAGTCCTGGGCGAATTGGGGGTCTTGGTGGCGCCATCGGTAGAGGGTGCCACGGCTAACGCCGGCGGTTTTTGCGGCACGGGTGACCGATGTGCCTAGCTGGCGAGCGGCAAGGCATTTCTGTTTCGTACTTGTTTTGCGGCGACGGCCGTATCTACGATGCGGTTTTCCCTTTCCGTTTTGCGGCGGTGTTGTCGCGTTGCAGATAGGATTGGGGTTGTCGCTGACAGGCGGGTTGCCGCGTTGCAGATAGGGATTGGTTGCCGCGTTTGTATCTGGCAGGAGCGGCAAACCTGCCGCGCCAATCGCCGTCGTTGAGATCTTCGGCGGCAACGAAAGATTGGGTGTGCTTGACTGGGGTTTCTGGGGTTTCCATGGATGTTTCCCTCCCAAAGAAGATGTAGGGCCAAGAAGGCCTGGCCCCAGGGAAGGACTCCTTCGCAAAACAAAAGCTGGGGCCGACCTGTAGGGGTCAGTCCCCAGCGCACTGTGAGTGGATGATAGAACTTATGTGCGTAGTTTGTCAATGGGGGGATGGCAGGGGTCTTTCGATTGTTGCTGGTCTTCCTTATTCCGTTCGCCGGAGCAAGTGGCCTCGCTCGCCAGCGGCCCGCCCTTCGACTACGTGGGATGACGCGCTATCCGCGTGCGCCATCCCACTTCGCTCAGGACGAACGGAAAGGAGGGATACGGGCCGCCGATAATCGAAAGGCCCTTTAGGGATGTCATGGGAGTGTGGTCCGGGCCGTGGGTTCCCGCCTTCGGAGACGTTTGCATAACCTCGGTCATGCCGGCCATTCAATGCCAGCTTGCGATTCAGCCCTTTTCACCCCCATCCTAACCTTCCCCCTCGAGGGGGAAGGGACTTTTGTTGGCCCCCGTCCAAGGGTTGTGCAAAGGTCTCCCTTCGTGGGAATGACGGGGGTGGGGGAGTGACGGTAGGGACGGGTGCTGCGATTAGGAGGTGGTGAGTTGGGATGGAGTGTGGGCCGTGGGTTCCCGCCTTCGCGGGCATGACGGTGGGGAGAGGTGCGGGAATGACCGGGGGTGGGATGTCCTTCGACTGCGTGGTATGACGCGCTATCCGCGCGCGCCATACCACTTCGCTCAGGACGAACGGAAAGGGAACGGATACGGGGCCGCTGATAATCGAAGGGGCCCAGGGGAGGTGGCCGACCAAGACTGCTTCCTATGTTTCTCAATTGACAGTCCCAGTCAGCAGCGCATAGCATGGCGTCTGCAATAAAGCGTTGATACGCTCTACGCCAAGCGCTCAGCCGTACATATCTCAACCGTAGATATTGAGGAGGAAGACGTGCCCGAGGAGAGGACCGGAGTTGTAACCATGGGGCCAAACCCAATGACCTTGTTGGGCCCCGAAATCAAAGCTGGAGACCAGGCGCCTGGATTCAGTGCCTTAGGGCAAGACATGGCCGCAGTCAGCTTGGGCGATTCCCAAGGCAAGGTGCGCATCGTGGCGTCGGTGCCGTCGCTGGACACTGGTGTGTGCGCCGAGGAGACCCAGCGTTTGAACCAGCTGGCATCGCAACACCCCGATAACCTAGAAGTGCTGACCGTCAGCATGGACCTGCCCTTCGCCTTGCGGCGCTTCTGCGGGGCAAACGACATCAACAATGCCAAGACGCTATCGGACCATCGTACAGCCGCCTTTGGAGAGGCCTATGGCGTGTTGATGAAGGAGAACCGGCTGCTGTCCCGGGCGGTCTTCGTGGTAGACGGCCAAGGGACCGTACAGCATGCGGAGTATGTCCCCCAAATAGGCCAGCACCCCGACTACGACGCGGTCACACAAGCCGTAGAAGGCCTGTTATAGGGCTGGCTCGCTACACCCCTTAGTGGTTCAATTGCTCCAACAAGTCTGCCGGAGCGGTTACGGGCAACTGGCAGGTGTAGTTCTGGCAAACATAGGCCGCGGGGCGGCCGTCGATGAGGCCCCGGCCCTCCAGTAAGGGGATGCTGGGGTCTGCTTCTGTCCCGTCACCGCCAGCGACCACCTTGTTGGGAAGATAGCCCGCGTGTACCGTTTCCAGCAGTTCTCTAGTGGCTGAGTCGGCTTGCGGGCCAATCACCACGACTTCCTTGACCGGAGTGACGTAGAAATCGATGGCCGCGAGCCAGTTGCCCATCCCCATGGGGTGCTCGGCGACGATGTTCTGCACGCCGCGCAACGTAGTGGCAGCCTTCTGCCCGTAGCTCTGCTCTCCGGTGAAGATGGAGAGGCGCTGCAGCAGGTGGGCCGCCATGGAGCCGCCACAGGGGATGGCGTTGTCGAACAACTCCCGTGGTCGCACCACCAGTTGCTCGGCGTCCTTGCCCGTCTCGTAGAAGAAACCCAAGTCCTCGTCCCAGAACAGGTCGATCATGTCGTCGGCCAAGGCGCGGGCCTCGTTGATCCATTGCCGGTCGAAGGTGAGTTCGTACATATACAGCAGGCCGTCGGCGACGAAGGCGTAGTCCTCCAGATAGCCCAGCACCCGCGCTTGGCCGTCCTTGTAGCTGCGTAGCAGCCGACCGTCGGGGCGCATCTCCCTCAACATGAAGGTCGCATTGTCGATGGCGACGCGACGGTAGTCGTCGCGGTCCAGCACGGCTGCGGCCTCCGCGAAAGCTTGGAGCATAAGGCCGTTCCAGCCAGCCAACACCTTGTCGTCCCGGGCTGGGTGCACCCGTGTCTCTCTGGCCTCCAGCAGCCTCTCTCGTACCGACTGCACCACACCCTCGAGTTGGTCCGAGGAAAGGTCGGCGGCTGTGGCGAACTCGTCGGCATCGTGGGGGAGATAGAGGATGTTGCTGCCCTCGAAGTTCCCCACTTGGCTGGCGCCGAAATACGCCGCCACCAACTCCCCCTCCTCCGGGCCCAGCACTTCTGCCAACTCCTCCAGCGTCCAGACGAAGAACTTGCCTTCCTCCCCCTCACTGTCTGCATCTTGGCTGGAATAGAAGCCTCCGGCAGGGTCGGTCATCTCCCGCACCACGTAGTCGAGGATTTCTGTGGCAACGCGACGGTACGCTGGGTCTCCGGTTGCTTGGAAAGCATGAAGGTAGAGACGGGCCAGCAGGGCATTGTCGTACAGCATTTTCTCGAAGTGGGGCACCAGCCAACGGCGGTCGGTGGAGTAGCGATGGAAGCCCCCGCCGACTTGGTCGTACATGCCACCGCGGGCCATGGCCTGCAACGTGGCCTCCGCCATCTCCAAGGCGCGGGGGTTGTTGGACATGCGGTAGTAACGCAGCAGGAACTCATAAATCATCGGCTGTGGGAACTTGGGGGCGTTGCCGAATCCCCCAAGCTCGTGGTCGAAAGCCGGAGCCAGTGCTTGGTAGGCCCGGTGCATCGTCTCATTAATAAGCGGGTCCAGCGATCGGGGCAGGCGTGCGGACTGCCCCAGATGGCCCATAAGCTGGTTGATGGACTGTAACACCTCGCCCCTGCGGGTACGGTAGGCATCGGAGATGGACTCGACCAGACGGGGGAAGCCGGGCATGTTCCCCCGGTCCTCGGGTGGAAAGTAGGTGCCACCGTAGAAGGGGCGGCCGTCCGGGGTGAGGAACACCGTCATGGGCCAGCCGCCACTGCCTGTAAGGGCATGAACCGCTTCCATGTAAACAGCGTCCAAGTCCGGGCGTTCTTCGCGGTCCACCTTGATGTTGATGAAATGCTCGTTCATGAGGGCGGCTATGTCGTCGTTCTCGAAGGACTCCCGCTCCATTACGTGACACCAATGACAAGCGGAGTAGCCTATGCTGAGCAGAATCGGTTTGTCCTCTTCTTGGGCACGCGCGAGCGCCTCATCGCCCCATGGGTACCATTCCACAGGATTATGCGCGTGCTGCAGCAGGTATGGACTGGTCTCGTCGATCAACCGGTTCGGCATCGTTCGTCACCTTTGGCGGACAGTCGTTCAAAGGGCTTTTCGGTCCGGAGGGGCAACCAATGCTAACATTAAGCATGTTTCAGGGCTATATGTGCACGGGTGGTCGACACTACCAGCCTCTACCACAAAGACGATTGGCCAGCCTCGGTCATAGCACATATAATGACTGCAAATTCGCCCTTGAGGCCCGTCATGACCAGCAGGCCGATCGCGCCGACACCAAATACGGAGAAGATAGTCCAGTTTCCCGATCCGCCTCCTGAAGAGATGACTGCGTTCTACGACGTCAACTTTCCGGCATACCCTGCGTCGTTGTCTCTCCATTTCGGAAACCGGGAAACAACCATCATCACCAGTGAACTGGCCACGGGGCTTAGACCCACGGAGAGCTACGAGGGGATCCTCTTTCCCGACCTGTTGGTCGCCTTCCACGTTGACCCACAGGCTGGAGTCGCCCGGAAAGGCTACCTGATTCCGGAGCAAGGCAAGCCGCCCGACTTCGTTATGGAAGTGGCATCGGAGACTACGGCACGCAGAGACGAGACCGTAAAGCGAGATGCCTACGCCTCAATGAGGGTTGGAGAGTACTGGCGGTTCGACCCCACGGGTGGGCAGCAGTACCAGACGGCTCTAGCAGGGGACCGGCTTGCAGGAGGCGTTTACGAGCCCATCAGCATTCATCGAACTGATGAGGGCCACTATTGGGGTCACAGCGAAGCCCTGAATTTGGCCCTGTGCTGGGAAGATGGCAACCTGCGCTTCTGGGACCCGGTATCGGGGAGCTACCTTCCGACATTCGAAGATGAAAGAGCCAATCGCCTCACAGCCGATGCACGTGCTGAGGTCGAAGCGAATGCTCGGCGGGCTGCCGAATCGCGAGCCGAAGCGGAGACAAACGTGCGCCGGGCCGCCGAAGCCCAAGTGCGTCGGCTGGAAGAAGAGCTTCGTCACCGGCAAGACCCGTAGCGTAGCGACGGCATGAAGTACCGCACCCTACCTAGGACTGACCTGAGCCTTTCAGAGGTCGGGTTTGGTGTGTGGACAGTATCCACTCTTGGCTGGGACACGACGCACGTTGAAGACCAGCATATGCTGCTGCGTTCCGCCTTCGACCTGGGGGTCACCTTCTTTGACACGGCAGACCTGTACGGCGAGGGCTATGGTGAAGCGGTGCTGGCAGCCGCATTGGGGCAGGAGCGGCACGATATCGTAATAGCCACGAAGGGGGGCTACGACTTCTACGACAAGCTGAACCCGCTGCCAGGGCCGTGGCCACGCCAGAAGTTCCAACCCGACTTCATCCGCTATGCCTGCGAGCAGAGCCTGCGACGCCTGAGGACGGACTACATCGACCTCTACCAACTCCACTATGCCGACATGTGGGCCCTAGAAGATGAGGAGTTGTTCGGCACACTGGAAGAGTTGGTTAAGGAGGGCAAGATTCGCTATTTCGGCGTCGCCCTAGGCCCTGACGAGTGGCAGTTTGACGAGGCCCACATCTCCATCTGCGAGAGGCGGACGGGAGCGCTGGAGATACCGTACAGCATCTTGGAACAGGAGCCAGCACGGCAGATTTTCCCCATTGCCTCCGAGCAAGAAGTGGGCGTCCTAGCCCGGGAGCCCCACGCCCACCAAGCCCTCACTGGCAAGTTGGCCGTGGGCACCCTTCCATCGGCAGACCGGCCAGACCTTACACCTGGTGAACGCCGGTTTGCGACGGCTCTGCATCACACCCAAGAGCTTCACTTCCTAGCTGAAGACACGGGCCGTACCTTGGCCCAGAGTGCTCTGCGCTTCTGCTTGACCCAGCCCACTATCACTTCCGTCCTGCCCAACATCACTAACCTGCAGGACTTGGCGGAATACGCAGCCGCCCCCGATACAGCCGAGTTGTATCCTGAAGAGCAGGAACGGCTGCAGGAGCTCTGGGAGGAGCTGTTCTGCCCCGAAGAGTATCGACCGCGCGAGGAGGAGTGCTGAGCGCCTCCGGTTATTCGCGCCGCGTTTCCCCCAGAAGGCGATGGCCTTTTCGTCGCGTACCTGCACGCGATTTGTCCTATACTCCCTTTGTCGGTTATGACAAACATCGGATGGTCACGAGCGTAGCTCTGACTGTTTAGGCAGAACACGACAAGAAAGGCGGACCAGCATGGCCCAGACCCGCAAGATGGTGTACCGATTCGACGAGGGCGACGCCCGCATGCGCGAGTTGTTGGGCGGCAAGGGAGCGAACCTGTGCGAAATGGCCGGACTGGGTCTGCCGGTGCCTCCCGGCTTCGTCATCACCACCGAGACCTGCCGCGCTTACTATGACGCTGGCGGGCGTTTTCCCGACGGCTTGTGGGACGACATCAAGTCTTACATGACGCATGTGGAAAGCTCGGCAGGCCGTGGGTTCGGCTCCAGCGAGGCCCCCCTGCTGGTGTCCGTGCGCTCCGGGGCCCCAATATCCATGCCGGGAATGATGGATACCATCCTGAACCTCGGCATCAACGATCAGACAGTAGACGGGCTGGCCCGGCTGATGAACAACCAGCGGGTCGCCTCCGATGCCTACCGCCGCTTCGTCGACATGTATGGGCGCATCGTACTGGGCATCGACGGCGAGGTCTTCAATGAGATTCTGGACCAGCACAAGGCCGCCGCTGGCGTTACTCAGGACCAGGAGCTGAGTGTCGAACAGTTGCGCAGCATCGTCGCCGACTTTCAAGAGGCGGTGAAGCGTGAGGTGGGGGTGGATGTCCCCCAAGACCCTTGGGAGCAGTTGGAGGGGGCCATTGACGCCGTGTTCAGCAGTTGGAACGGTGCGCGGGCTATAACGTACCGCAACGCCCGGGGCATCTCTCATGACATGGGCACCGCCGTCAACATCATGGCCATGGTCTTTGGCAATCTTGGCAACGACTCCGGTACTGGGGTCCTTTTCACCCGCAACCCTTCCACGGGCCACAGGGCACTTTTCGGCGAGTACCTCATCAACGCGCAAGGCGAGGATGTGGTGGCCGGCACCCGCACACCTCAGGATATCTCCACCCTGTCCGAAGTCTTGCCGGAGGTCTACACCCAACTGGAGGGCTTGGCGAATGGCTTGGAGGCCCACTATCGAGATGTGCAGGACATTGAGTTCACCGTGGAGGCAGGGCGCCTCTACGTGCTGCAGACCCGTAACGCCTCCCGTGCCCCGCAGGCCGCGGTGACGACGGCCGTGGAAATGGTCAACGAGGGTGCCATCACACGCGAGGAGGCCTTGCGCCGTATTGATGCCGAGGATCTGGCATCGCTCTTCGTACCTCAATTTCAGGCTTCGGAGAAGGACCGGGCCGTGCCTCTAGCCCGTGGCACCGGAGCATCGCCGGGGGCTTGCGCTGGTCACGTCTACTTCGACAGCGAGGCCGCCATCGCGGCTTCTCAAGAGGGGATATCGGCAGTGCTGGTGCGCCCCGAGACCAACCCCGAAGACATCGGAGGCATCCTAGCCTCGGTGGGCGTGCTCACCAGCAGGGGCGGCGTCACCAGCCACGCCGCCGTGGTCACCCGCGGATTGGGTAAGGCGTGCGTGGTCGGTTGCGAGGAGATGCGCGTCGACCTGAAGGCCCGCGAGTTCGTGGCCAATGGCCGCACTATCCGCGAGGGAGACCAGATAAGCATGGACGGGGCCACCGGCGAGGTGTTCGCTGGCCTCATCCCCACATTCCAACCTGACTTGGAGAACCAGAAGGAGGCCCAAGTGGTGCTGGCGTGGGCCGACGAGGCAAGCCGCCTCGGCGTGCTGGCCAACGCCGACACCCCCGACGACGCCGTCCGAGCCCGCTCTATGGGTGCTCGTGGCATCGGTCTCTGTCGGACCGAGCACATGTTCCTTGGCGACCGTGTGCCCTTGGTTCGCCAAGCGATGCTCCACGCCGCTGAGGCGGAGCGCTGGCTGCAACAGACGCATCACGACGGCCCCCACGCCAGTCAGGAGGAGCCCATTGACGTCAGGGAATACCGCGACGCCTTGTCGCAGTTGCACCGGCTCCAGACCGACGACTTCGTGGGCATTCTGCGGGCCATGGACGGCCTGCCGGTGATTATCCGGCTGCTGGACGCCCCTTTCCACGAGTTCATGCCCGACCACGCCGACCTTGCCCGCGAGTTGGAAGCCCTTTCCACCCGCGAGATGCCTGACGCAGAGGTGGAGCGGGAGATACAGCTCCTCAAGCTGGCGGAGTCGGTCATAGAGGCCAACCCCATGCTGGGGCATCGCGGCTGTCGCGTGGGCATCACCTTCCCGATGATGTACGACATGCAGGTGGACGCCATCATGACCGCCAGCATCCTAGTGCAAAGAGAAGGGCTGCACCCAAGGCCAGAGGTGATGATTCCCTTGGCATCCCACGTCAACGAGATGACTTGGCTGCGCAAACGGCTGTTGGCCGTGATAGAGCGGGTGCAACGGGAGGCAGGCGTGGAGGTCCAGTGCCCGTTTGGGGCCATGATCGAGACGCCTAGGGCGGCCATTACCGCAGACCAAGTGGCTAGGGAGTCGGACTTCTTCAGCTTCGGCACCAACGACCTCACTCAGATGGCCTACGGCTTCAGTCGTGACGATGCCGAGGGAAAGTTCCTGCGCTTCTACGTGGACACCGGGATGCTGCCCGCCGACCCATTCGTCAGCATCGACCTCGAAGGCGTTGGCGAACTGGTGCGCATCGGGGTAGAGAAGGGCCGCTCGACCAGACCGGGCATGGAGATGGGCATCTGTGGCGAGCACGGGGGCGACCCACGCAGCGTCACTTTCTGCCATGAAGTAGGACTCGACTACGTAAGCTGCTCCCCCTTCCGGGTGCCGACGGCGCGCCTTGCCGCAGCGCAAGCTGCGCTACGGGACTAGGCAGGGCTATCGCCGGTCTAGGCGTGGGGGAGTTCTGGCACTTCTCGGTCGCAGTGGCGCCCGGAGGGTGAAGGGGCCGCGACATCGGCATGCAATTTGAGGGCGCGCCTGTAGCTGAGGGGCGTGCAATGGCCTGCAATGGCCTGCAACTGTCGTAGCTGAGTTGCAGGCCATTTGTATCTGCGAAGATTTTTTTCGTATCTGATTGCCCTGCAATTCGTGCAATCTCCAGCTTTGATTCGTATCTGGAAAGCGTCTGCAATATTGCGTATGGTCAATAATTTGCGTCGGCAAGTCGTCGAGCCTGTAGGCGCGGGGCTGATGGGCCTCATGAATGATACATGGGGGTGAAGGTGGCGGGGCAAGGGGTGTTTGTCATGGGTTGGGGGAGTGGGGTTGGGCTCGTCGCCGCGTCATTCTGGCCCATAACCGTCGAGAGGCCCCTGCGAAGGAGGCTCTCTCTTCGTTTCTGAGTTTGGCATGTCTTCTCGTCTTCCATTCAACTGGTTGTTGGGTATTGTCAATGACTATTTCTCTCGGGCACAGAGACCGGCAAGGATATCTGCCGCCGACCTAGAGGGCATTGATTCCTCTTCTTCGTTCGCCCTCTTCTGCGTCAGATGGTCCCATCTGGGGAAGCGGCAGGCATGGAAGCCAATAAGAGGAGACTCACTCTGGACCTGGCCTCCACCCTTCAACGTTGGCTGAAGGTCTGGCGGTCAAGGGCGTCAGCATGCGCCGGAGCGGTCAAACCGCCGTCAACCGGGCGGCCGACGGAAGGAGAGGCCGATACCCGTTTCTCGGCAGCCCCATGCGCCATAGCCAACACGCGCTGGGGGTGCCTTCTGGACAATATACCGCCCGCCCCCAGCTGAGGGCGCGTGGCTTCAGCAGAAGGGCAGGTCGCCAAGGTCAGACTGAGAGTCCAACTGGTCTTCCAGGCTGCTTGGCACGCACCCGCTCAAGGCGTTGCCGCTGAGCAAAAGCATTGTCAGGTTTGAGAGGCTGCCCAACTCCGCCGGTATCTCCCCGCTCAAGCCGTTGGCGTCGAGGACCAGATATATTAGGTTGGAGAGGCTGCCCAGCTCCGCCGGTATCTCCCCGCTCAACTCGTTGCCGCTGAGGTACAGTCCCCGCAGGTTGGAGAGGCTGCCCAACTCCGCCGGTATCTCCCCGCTCAACTCGTTGCCGCTGAGGTACAGCAGTAGCAGGTTGGAGAGGCTGCCCAGCTCCGCCGGTATCTCCCCGCTCAACTCGTTGTCGCCAAGGCCCAGCCTTATCAGGTTGGAGAGGCTGCCCAGCTCAGCCGGTATCTCCCCGCTCAACTCGTTGTTGTCGAGGCTCAGCGATTCAAGGTTGGAGAGGCTGCCCAGCTCCGCCGGTATCTCCCCGCTCAAGTTGTTGAAGTCTTCGAGGACCAACGCTATAACGCGCCCGTCGTCGTTGGTGGTGACACCGTACCATTCGCCGAGGGGAGCGTCGCTCAGCCAGTTGTTGCTTTCGAACCAGTTCTCCCATCCGTTGCGTTGTAGAAGGCAACCAGCGCCTCCCGGTCCGTTTCGGCGGAGCCGGAGACCGCGGGCGGCGCTGTCGCAGCCGCAGTTCCAGGCGCATCGGTGGCAGTGGGGCTGGGCACTGGCGTGGAAGCCGTCCGTGTGGGGGAGGCCGGCGTCTCCGTTGGGGTGGACGCGGTCCGGTCGGGGCGTGTCACGCAGAAGGGCAGGTCGCCAAGGTAGGAGGCGTCAAAGTTCAACTGCTCAAGCCGTTGCTTCCAGGCTGCTGCCAAGTTCCGGGTATCGCCCCGCTCAAGTTGTTGCCGCCAAGGCTCAGCCTGAACAGGTTGGAGAGGCTGCCCAACTCCGCCGGTATCTCCCCGCTCAAGCCGTTGCCGCCAAGGCGCAGCCATTTCAGGTAGAAGAGGCTGCCCAACTCCGCCGGTATCTCCCCGCTCAACTCGTTGCTGTGGAGGACCAGCTCTACCAGGTTGGAGAGGCTGCCCAACTCCGCCGGTATCTCCCCGCTCAAGCCGTTGTGGTCGAGGTACAGCTCTTATCAGGTTGGAGAGGCTGCCCAACTCCGCCGGTATCTCCCCGCTCAACTCGTTGCTGTGGAGGACCAGCTCTGTCAGGTTGGAGAGGCTGCCCAACTCCGCCGGTGTCTCCCCGCTCAAGCCGTTGTGGTCGAGCCACAGCGATTGGAGGTTGGAGAGGCTGCCCAGCTCCGCCGGTATCTCCCCGCTCAACTCGTTGTTGGAGGAACAGCAGTCGAGAGGCTGCCCAACTCCGCCGGTATCTCAAGGTTGGAGAGGCTGCCCAGCTCCGCCGGTATCTCCCCGCTCAAGTTGAGTTGTCGCCAAGGCCCAGCCTTATCAGGTTGGAGAGGCTGCCCAGCTCCGCCGGTATCTCCCCGCTCAACTCGTTGCTGTGGAGATCCAGCACTACCAGGTTGGAGAGGCTGCCCAACTCCGCCGGTATCTCCCCGCTCAAGCCGTTGGCCGAGGACCAGCTATCTCAGGTTGGAGAGGCTGCCCAGCTCCGCCGGTATCTCCCCGCTCAAGTTGTTGTCTTCGGGGACCAACGCTATAACGCGCCCGTCGTCGTTGGTGGTGACACCGTACCATTCGCCGAGGGGAGCGTCGCTCAGCCAGTTGTTGCTTTCGAACCAGTTCTCACCATCCGTTGCGTTGTAGAAGGCAACCAGCGCCTCCCGGTCCGTTTCGGCGGAGCCGGAGGCCGGCGGCGGCGCTGTCGTAGCCGTAGTTCCAGGCGCATCGGTGGCAGTGGGGCTGGGCACTGGCGTGGAAGGCGTCCGTGTGGGGGAGGCTGGCGTCTCCGTTGGGGTGGACGCGGTCCGGTCGGGGCCGGTTCCGCCGGACGGCTCGTCAGAGCCGCAGGCCGCCAGCGCTGCCGTAAGGGCCAGCGCAAGGACAACGCTCACCAGGGTCACGTATCTTGTCGTGCATGTACGGGTAACTTTCTTTCTCTCCCGGTCTTGACCGGCACCATATATCCACAGATTCATACGGATAGTATGGCGGAGGTGCTATGAGGGTCAATGCTGAGACACCCGTTTCGCCACTCCCAAATATGTGTTGGTATGTCGGCCTTCCGCGGGGATGAGCGGGTGCCCCATGCGCCATAGCCAACACAACCCGGGAATACCAAAAGCAGTGTTCCTAACGTGTGTCGGGTATGGCGCACGACACCGCCCATCCTGAGCCTATCTGTTTCAAAGCAGCAGAGGGTCGGGAAGTCGGTCTGGTGGAGGCCGGTCTGAACCAACCTGGGATAGGTGTGGCGGTCGGAGCGGTAGCCGGGGCCGTTGGAAGCGTGATGGCAGGCTAGGAAGGCGAGACACCGCAGGCTTCGTCGCGGCTCGCCTTAAGGTCTTCGATCGGAGCGACGGAACTCACATAGATGAACTGCGCCTTGGCGTCGTCGATATCGTCGGCGGTGGGGAACATCATGAGCATGCTTTGCTCGAAGACTTCAGTGTCCCCCTGGGTCCAGCAGTCCCAGGTCTGAGCGATGATGTCCTCCTTGCTCTCTCCGCCTCCGCAGGCAGCCAAGAGCAGGATGGACGCCAAGATACACATAAGTAGAATGGCGATAAACTGAAAGGGTTGGGAGTGGATTCTCAATGTTCGTTCCTAATAGTAGTTGGCCTACCGCCGGAAGATCATACCACAGCCTGCGCCAGGCTGGCGACCCTCTCCATTGAGGCGTTGCGAGCCGCCCGTGGTTCTGGCCGTCGCAAGATCAGGGCGGGCAAAGTGTGTGGGTGCAGCCCCTTCGTTGTCGACGGGCCAGCCGCGAATAGCGCGTAAGAGCGCGCGATGGCTGGCGCGTTGGAAGGGTGTTTTGCCTCTGCCGAGCGCCAGCCACTCGCCTGCACAAACGAAGAGACCCTGCTGATACGGTAGGGTCTCGGCGACTTCGTACTGTACCAAAGGGGCTGCCCGGTGGCGCCTGGCTGGTCTCCCACCGGGCGAAGCAGGGTAGATGGACGATTACACCGCCAAAGCGAAAGTAATGGTGAAGGTACTTGATATTGTCCAGTGTGGTGGGTGCAAGCGTACCGTACTGTGGACTTTTCAGCGGGCGGTAAATCTCTGAGGTTAGCTCTCCGGTAGTGGAATTCCGCATGTTGACACTGGATGGGAACCTGATTAGGTTTATGGTCACTTGGCAAGCTGGAAGAGGGACTGGACTGCCCGCTAATCCCAGTGTCCGGGAGGGACCTCCCGGAAGACCTGAAACGAGGCCTTACAGCATCAGGTCGCCGTTGCGTGGATGTGCCTCATGGTAATCGGGCTGGCTTGGGAACGGGCTGACTTGGGAACGGGCTGACTTGGGAACGGGAACTTTAGGGAGGGTCAATGAAATACGATGTTATTGTTGTTGGCGGAGGAGCGGCTGGATCGGTTTTGGCTGGCAGGTTGGCCGAGAACCCGAATACTTCCGTTCTGTTGCTGGAAGCCGGAAAGGATTACCCGGATCCAGCCAACCTTCCTGACGAGATAAAGTTTGGCCACACTAGGTTCGCGGAATCACCGGACTCGGAACACAATTGGGCCCTTCGGGGGACAATCACTGAGGAGCAAGGTGATATCCATGTGGCGCAGGGGAAGGTGATCGGGGGAGGGTCGTCCATCAACGGTCAGGCAATGCAAAGAGGATTGCCGGAAGATTTTGACCTTTGGGCTTCTCTTGGCAACGATGAATGGTCTTACGCCAAGATACTGCCCTTCTTCAGAAAAATGGAGCATGACCTCGACATTCACGACGATTTTCATGGCACGGAAGGACCGATGCCGGTGAGACGCCGTCAGTCCAGCGCTTGGCCGGACATCCAAAAGGCTTTTCATGCCACCTGTCTGGAGGCGGGGTTCGGCACCGCCGAGGATACCAACGGCCCAAACCCATCCGGCGTTGGGGTTTCTCCCACCAACAACTTGGACGGCGTAAGAATGAGCGCTGCTATAACGCATCTCAATCCAATGCGCCACTGTCTCAACCTTACGGTGAGAGGAGGAGTGTTCGTCCGGAAGGTGTTATTCGAGGGCTCCAAGGCCGTCGGGGTGGAAGCCCAAAGCGGGGGCGAGGTTTTCACTCTCGAAAGCGACCGCGTGGTCCTGAGCGCGGGCGCTATCAGGTCCCCCCAGATGCTTATGCTTTCGGGAATCGGCCCCAAGGATGAGCTCGAGCAGTTTGGGATTCCCTTGGTGCAAGAGTTGCCGGGGGTGGGACAGAGCCTGTGGAACCACCTCAGTGCCCATGCTACCTTCAAGGTCAAGGATGATATTACCCTCACTGCCGGGCTCGACGCGCCGCACTTCAGTGTGCACTACACCTCCGAAGGGTCAAAGGAGGTCAACGACATGGTGTTAAGGACCAGCACTGTCGTCGACGAACGGGAGGAGCGTTCCCCCGGTGTGCGGGCCAAGTATCTGACCGGTGACGTTCCACCTGACCGGGCAGCGCGCATAACGTGTACGCTCGGGTTGCCCGAGGGGTCAGGATACGTGAGGTTGGCGTCTGCCGACCCCGGAGTGCAACCGTCCTTTAACTATTGCTATCTCCAGCATCCGGACGACATGCGGCGGGTGAGGGAGGGCTTGCGGTTTGGAATCAGCCTCTTGGAATCCGCAGCGTATAAGGACGTTGTTGATCACCGAATCAGCCCAACCGATGAGATTCTAGCCGACGATGACGCTCTGGACCTCTGGATCAGGCAAACCGTGGGAACCGCTAGGCATGTGTCCGGGACCTGCAAGATGGGACCGGATTCAGACCCAACGGCAGTGGTTGATCAACACTGCCGAGTCAAGGGAGTACAAGGATTGTGGGTGGCCGATGCCTCGGTGATGCCGCGAATTCCTAGGTCGGGCGGTATCCACCCCACGGTAATCATGGTCGCGGAACGCGTCGTCGATTGGATTGCTGCGGGTTAAGACTTTTGACTACGTGGCCAGCGCTATAGAGGCAGTCGGTGGGGAGATAATCAGCACGGCGTTCTAGGCCGGCGACGGCGATCGGTGCCCGTTTCCCGTGGGGTAATCGCTGAACGGCGCAGGTCCGTTGGAGGGCTGCCTGATCAGCGGCGCAGCACGAATCGGAGTGTGAAGGTTCTTGATTTTGTCCAGTGCCGTGGCGGAGTTGAAACTGGCGGCAGCCGCACTAGGAGAGGCGACCCGAGGTGATCTGCTGTCTTCCATCGCATCGGGACTCACTTTGCTGGGGAGCCTGAGTAACAACCGGCGGGATGGCGGGTCTAATTCGCGTCCGCGGCGGGAGGCGTGGCCAGATGTTGCCGGACGCAATCTGCAAGACGCCGCGCTTGGCCTTTCACGCCAGCTTTGTTGTTGTGGTCAAAGTAGAAACTGTAGGGTTCGATTGTACTGCCTTGGAACTCCACGCCGGAGGTGATCATCCCATCGTTGTATTCCACGTCATCGATGCGGTCGTAGGCCAGTTCTATTTCCCTAGAGCCGAGCACACCACTCCGCAATAGGAGGACCCGGCGGTCTGTAGCGACTGCGATACCCTCGTGGCCTGTCCTGTTCCTCCCAGGGCCACCCATCGGGTCGAATCGGAAATCGTTGGGCAAACCCCAGCGGCCTCCCAGCCAGTACTCAATGTTCTCGTCCTCACCAAGGATCTCGTGGAGCTTCTTGCGTTCACCCTCGTACTTCTTGAGATTGGCGCCCGAGACATTGGTAAGAAGGCGGCTAAGAAGTCCGGGATTCATCCGGCCAGCCATTGCGGAACGGTCCTGCCACTGGGCGTCAATGCGTTCGGTTTTGCTCATTCCGAAGACTTGACCGCCCGATGAGGGAGCGACAGTTGAGGGGGGAGCGACAGTTGAGCGAGGCGCGGTCTGGAGCTGCTGCACCAGTTGGACGAAGCGGTGGCCCGCTTCGCCGTGGATATCCCGGATTTGGAAAGGGTCGTCCTGCGCCATCCCGGCCCAATTATGGATACCGTTGCCGGCCACGGTCACTACTCCGACTGCGTGTTCCACTGCCGTGATGCTGGGCAATGGCATCTGAGTCACAAGTTTGTTGAGACCCTTGTGGGCGACGAAGTGGACGCTGAGGTCGGTGACGACGGCGGCGCCCTTGAGCCTTTGCTGCCGGATTATAAGTCCCGCGCCCTCAGCGAATGCCGACTCGGGGCCCCAAGTGCAGCCCACCAGCCCCATGATGTTTTCATCTTGGTCTAGGTAGTCATAAATCAGCTTGCGCTCGCGGTCGTGATTTTCCTGACCCCATGAGAAAGCCTGCTGTCCCCACTGGGCATCAACGCGGTCGCGCAGTTCTTTCGTCGCCATGGTTTAACCTCCTTGCTGGTTGCTCCGTGGCTTGGACCTATTCTTGAAGGTCCAAGGATGCGTGAGGCCTCAGCACTCCGGCACGTTGCCGAAACTGATCAAGCCCTTTAGGGAACTCGGTGCGCACTCGAACTCGTTGGAGTAGAGCGTCACAGATCCCGAGCTCTCACCAACGTCGGCCAACCAAGCTGGTACCTTCCCGCTCAACTGGTTTTCTTCGAGGTTCAGAGATGTCAAGTCATCAAGGTCGCCCAACTCTGAGGGTATCACCCGTTTGAACTACGTATACTGGCCGCTCAACTGGTTCTTACTCAGGTCAAGACTTTCCAAGGTGGCGAGGTTGCCCAGCTGGGGCGGTATATCCCTTGGGCAAACCACATGCAATGCCCGCAGAATCGAGAGAAGTGGCACGCCTGGGACTCAACAGTTGGCCCGTTGTTCGATATATAGGTGGCGCAACCCACCCGTTAGACACGGGAAATCATTGCCATGGATCTCAATCTCGACTTCCCGCTCAAGCATGTTCCACACCTCGGAAGGTATCGCCCCACTTAGCTGGTTTTCGTGTAGAGTCAGACTCTTCAGGTTATCGAGGTTACCCACCTCGGAAGGTATCGCCCCGCTTAGCTGGTTTTCGTGTAGATTCAGACTTTCCAGGGTATCGATGTCGCCCAACCCGGAAGGTATCTCCCCGCTCAACTGGTTTCCGGCGAGGCTCAGCCATTTCAGTCTGTAGAAGCTTCCCCACTCGGCTGGTATCTCCCCGCTTAGCTGGTTTCCGCCGAGGCTCAGACCTATTAGGTCCGAGAGGTTGCCCAGCCACGGCGGTATTTCACCGCTCAATTCGTTGCTTGTGAGGTGTAACTCCGTTAGGTGGGGAAAGTTGCCCAACTCTGGTGGTATCGCCCCGCCCAACTGGGTGCCAGAGATTTCTAGGCCATACAGAAGCTTGAGGTTGCCTAGTTCAGGCGGTATCCCCCCACTAAGCCCCTCACCACGGAGCAGCAGGTCGGAAAGGCTGGCCATGTTGCCCAGCTCCGGGGGAATCCCTCCGGTCAACCCGTTCCCCTCGATCCACAAATTCGTCAGGTTGGAAAGGTTGCCCAGCTCCGGGGGAATCCCCCCGGTCAACCCGTTCCCCTCGATCCACAAATTCGTCAGGTTGGAAAGGTTGCCCAGCTCCGGTGGAATCTCCCCCCTTAAATCGACGCCATGGAAGCCGCCGGAGAGGTCCAGTATTTCCAGGGCTCCGAGGTCGCCCACCTCAGAGGGAATCTCCCCGCTCAACTCCTGTCCAGACCCTGACCCCCCTATCCGCAACCAAATCACGCGGCCGTTGTCGTCGGTCGTGACTCCAGACCATTCGCCCAACGGCGCGTCGCTCAGCCAGTTTTCGCTGTCCTCCCAGTTTGGCCCGTCCAGCGCATTGTAGAAGGTGACCAAGATTTCCCTGTCCGTTGCAGGCGAGCCCGGTGCAGGCGCACGGACTTTGTCGGTCGCCTCCGTGGCAGGCGCCTCGGTGTCAGCATCGTCTCCAGGCACTGCATCCCCGCCACAGGCGGCGACCAGGGCGACCAGAATCAGCGCAAGGGCGCAAAGGCATAGCGGAGTGCGCCGAGTCGTCCCATGGAACATGTTGGTCACCTCCGATTACCTAACGAGGACAGACGGTGCGGCTACTATACCTGATTAGGCACATTTTCAGAATCCCGCTGCCACACTTCATGGAATCCCTGCTCCGTTAGTAGCTACATCTACCTGCGTTACGTCGACTTCGGAGTGGAGGCGGCGTTCGACTTCCGCTGGGGGTGCTGCTTCGTAGAAGAGCTTTATGGCTTCCCGCAAATTGTCGCGGGCTTCGGACACGCTCATTCCCTGACTGGCAATGTCCAGTTCAGGGCAAAGCGCAACATAGCCATCGTCCTCACGCTCGATGATTGCGGTCAATTGTTTGATCATCGGGACTCCTCCCCTTGGTCGTCCACCTACCTACACCGGAGGCTCAAACGCCGTGATTGGTGGGGCTTCTTCGGTGTAGCGCTCGATCTGGATTAGGGTGGTTTGGGCGGAGGGGGACTGGGCTAGTTTGCTGGTGCCTTTGTCGAGGGTTAGGACGTTGGGGTTGCCGTGCTTGTCGAGGCTGTTGGGTTCGGCGGCGTCGAGGGGGTCGTACCATGCGCCGGTGGAGAGTTGGACGACGCCGGGGCGGAGCTCGTCGGTGACGTAGGCACCGGCTAGGCAGGCGCCACGGTCGTTGAACAGGCGGACGAGGTCGCCGTTGGCGATGCCACGAGCGGCCGCGTCTTGGGGGTTAATCCAGACGGGCTCGCGACCAGCCACCTTGTTGCCTTGGCTGAGGTTGCCGTTGTCCAACTGGCTGTGGAGGCGGTAGCGGGGCTGGTTGGAAATCATGTGGAGGGGGTAGCGGGCGGCCTTGTCGGAGCCGAGCCACTCGATGGGCTCCAACCAAGTGGGATGGCCGGGGCAGTCGTCGTAGCCGAAGCTGTCGATGGTCTCGGAGAAGAGTTCGATTTTGCCCGAGGGCGTCCTGAGGGGGTTAGTGGCTGGGTCGTCGCGGAAGGGCTTGAGCAGCACTTGGGGCGTTTCCGGCGGTGCGAACTCCACGTTGCCAATCTCCCAGAAGCGGTCGAAGTCAGGCAGCTCGATGCTCTGGGGGCCAGACTCGGCGGCGCGCTGGGCTGCTTGGGCATAGAGGTGACGCAACCACTCCATCTCGTCGCGTCCCTCGGTGTACTCCTCGTGGAAGCCGAGCCGGGAGGCCAAGTCGCTGTAGATATTGTACTCGGAGCGGGCCTCGCCCATGGGTTCGACGGCCTGCTGCATGGCGAACCAGAAGCGGTCGCCACCGGAGGCGCCGATGTCGTTGCGCTCCATGGTGGTGGTGCAGGGCAGCACGATGTCGGCGCGACGGGCTGCGGCGGTCCACCACGGCTCGTTGACGACAACGGTGTCGGGCTTCTGCCACGCCCGCAGCAGCATGTTGATGTCGGACTGCTTGTGGAAGGGATTGCCCCCGCACCAGTAGAGGAGATGGATGTCGGGGTACTCCATGCGACGCCCGTTGAAGTCGTAGGGCTGACCGGGGTTCAACAGCATTTCGCTGACGCGGGACACGGGGATGAAGGTCTCCACGTCGCTGGCCCCCTTGGGCAGGGAGGGAGGGGCCATGCGAGGACTGGGGCTGCCCAATCCTGCGCTGGAGCCGTACCCGAAGCCGAAGCCGCCACCTGGCAAGCCAATTTGCCCCAACATGGAGGACAGTGCTACGGCGGCCCAGAAGGGCTGCTCGCCGTGGTCGGCACGCTGCACCGACCAGGACACGTTCATCAGGCTGCGAACTGATGCCATCCTGCGGGCTAGGCCCCGGATGGTTGCAGCGTCGACCTCGGTGATTTCGCTGGCCCATTCAGGGGTCTTGGGCACGCCGTCGGTCTCGCCTAGGACGTAGGCGCGGATGCGATCGAAGCCGACGCAGTAGTCGCGCAGGAAGGCTTCGTCGTGCAGGTTCTCTTCGAGCAGGGTGTGCATCATGCCCAGCATGAAGGCCACGTCGGTGTTGGGGCGCAGAGGTATCCACTGGGCGCTGATGTTGCGGGCCATGTCGTCGTGGATGGGGCTGACGCAGACGAACTCCACGCCACGGTCCTGCGCCAGCTTCTGCCAGTCGGCCTGTTCATGGCGTCCGAGGCCATCCTTGCTGACTTGAGAGTTCTTGGGAGAGAGGCCGCCGAACAGCACCATGAGCTTGGTGTTTTCGGCGATGACGGGCCACGATGTGGAAGGGCCGGTGACGGGCTCCAAGGTGCCAATCACCCGGGGCAGGATGACACTGGCAGCCCCGAAGCTGTAGTTGGTGACGTAGCCGACGCGGCCGCCAAAGCAGTTGAAGAAGCGTGTAAGCTGCCCTTCAGCACTGTGGAAGGCACCGGCGCTGCCCCAACCGGAGGGGGCGTAGAAGGCCTCGTTGCCATAGGTGTCCTTGATGCGCTGGAGTTCGGCGGCGAGGAGATCCAAGGCTTGGTCCCACGAGACCTGCACCATGGGTTCGACGCCACGCTTGGAGGTGTCGCTGCGGTGGCCGTGCTCCAGCCAGCCTTGGCGGACCATGGGATGGAGGATGCGGCTGCGGGAGTTGACGGCGCTGGGCACCGCGGCTGCTAGGGGACTGGGGTGGGGGTCACGCTCGAAGGGTCTTGTGCCCACCACTTTTCCATCTTCCACCTCGACATCGAAGATGCCCCAGTGGTTGCCGGTGTGGTAGCGATTGGGTTGGGTGGTGGTCATTTGTTTCTCCTTGGGGTCTGGCGTGGGGTGAAACGACTTTCTAGCCGGCCGTGGGCTCCATGTTTTTCTTGGGCTGACGCTGTAGTAGATCGAGGCAATAAGCCTGGAGAACTTCGGACGCATGCTCCAGAGTCACGCCGTTCACGTAGCCTTCGTCATCCGTGAAAGCGTACAAGTGGCACGCTACAGTTTCACCATTAGGACCACTGGGCTGACCCAGTGCCCTAAAAACCAAGGTATCGGTGTCGGGGAAGTATTGGATTTCCAAGGCTGGCACTTGTTCGATGCGCGGCAACGTCATGGCTTCCCCCATCGTCGAAGTAGTCGTCGGTCAAGGTAGGCTGTATGCAACTGGCCTTCCTCAACCACTACCCTGAGCCACTTACCGACTTCCGGAGCAGTTCCGATGTAGACGTGCCAACCATCGGCGTCGATAGCCTGTTCGAACGGTTCTGCAATGGTTCGTTCGATCCACTCTGGCCGAACGTCATGATGCGGATAGTCAAGATGGTCTTGGGTTGGGTTCCCAACCACCAACAAGGCGAAACGTCTTCGATCCTCGATGTCTTCGGGAAGCCCTGAACCCGAACGCTCAGTCAATAACTATACTGCTCCCGTTTATTTACCTCGAGCGAAATTGTATGGGGAGATGATAGCAGATACCTGAGCATGCTGCTCCATAGGGAACCGGTCGGCTGGTAGTACCAACTCACGCAGGCGAAACCGCTTGATAAGGGAAAGCCCGTCTCGGGATCTTACTCAAGGCCGAGCTCGGCCTTGAGTTCGCTCACTGCCTGTTGCTGGTTGCGGAGCTTGCCGATGGCCTCGTCCTCCTTGCGGGTCTTGAGGCCACAGTCAGGGCCGATGTAAAGCCTGTGGGGAGGGAGGATCTCCAAGGCGCGGCGGATGCCTGCCTTGATGTCTTCCACTGGCTCCACCATGTGGGTATGGGAGTCGGTGACGCCCATCGACAGGTACTTCGACTCGGGTAGAGGGTGGTCGCGGAACAGGTCGAGAAGGTTGTAATTGCTGTTGGCAGTCTCCAAGTCGAACATGTCGACTGGCATGTTGACCAGCTCGTCGCAGACGGCAGAGAAGTCGCCGTAGCAGACATGGGTAATCGTGAAGGCATCCAAGCCCTCGGTGACGACGCCTAGGGCCCGCGATGCCAGCTCCATCTCTTCGGGGCGGGTGGAGACGGCGGGCTCGTCGACTTGGATGTACTTGGCGCCAGCGCGTTGCAGGTCAACGGCCTCTTCGTGCACCACCCGGGCCATTTCCATGACAAGGTCGGCGAAGGTGGGGTAGTACTCGTTGAAGGACCAGTCGGCCATGGTGTAGGGGCCTGTGAGCATGGCCTTGACCGGACGCTCGGTGAGGCCTTGGGAGTAATTCCACCAGTCGAGGGAGATCGGTGACGTCCGTCCCACAGGACCGACGGCGATGGGCTTGCGGTAGTAGCGGTTGCCATAGGAGCGGACCAAGCCGCTGATGCGGAAGCCCTCCATGTGCTCGGAGAAGTAGGTCACCATGTCCCCGCGGTACATCTCGCCATCGACTAGGACATCGAGGTCCAACTCTTCTTGGACCCGTATCCAGTGCTCGGTAGCCTGCTCCTCCAGCTTGTGAAGCTCGGCGGTGTCCATGCGGCCTTGGGCCACCTGATTGCGAGCCCGAAGGATGTAGTCCGGCTTGGGATAGCTGCCGACGGCTGTGGTGATAAGTCCTTGGGTCATGACAACACCTCCTGGGCCTGCTTGGCGCCTTCCACCAAGCGGACCAGCTTTTCTTTTGCCGTAACGCGGGGCAGGAATTCCAGCCCAGCGCTGGGGCATAGATAGAGATTATGCAGCGGTACGTTTTGGGAGATGCGGCGAACGCTGTCAACCAACTGGTCCGCAGTCTCCATCTTGGTATTGCGAGCGTCCATGATGCCTGCTGCCAATTCCCGTCCGTCAGGAATGTGTTGCAGGAGGTCGTAGTTCTTGCTGCCCATTACGAAGTCCAAGCCGAAGACTTGGAAGGGAAGGCCGAAGAACCGTCTCTCGATACCCGTGATATCCTTGAAGTAGGTGCATATGCCTGTCTTGGTCGTCAGGCCTTGGGTGAGCACCTGCGACGCCTGCTCCAGCAGTCCGATGTCCTGCTTGGCCGCGAGGATGCATGGCTCGTTGAACTGGATGAAGGGGGCGCCAGCTTCTTGGAGGGCATGGGCCTCCTTGTTCAGGGCGTGGGCCAAGTCCATCACCAGCGAGGCGAGGTCGTCGTAGCAGCCCAGTTGGGAGAGGGCCGCCAAGCTGTAGGGGCCGGTGACGACTGCTTTGACGGGACGGGGGCTCTGCCCGGACGCAAACTTGTACCAGTCCACCGAGATAGGGCCCGTCCACTCCACTTTTCCTTGGGCGATAGGTTGTCGATAATAGGTGTTGGTATCGAAATAGCGGATAAGCCCGTTGATTTCGAAGCCCTTGAGGCCACGAGCGAAGGGGGTCTGGCCGTCTTCCCAAGCAATCTGACCGTCGGTAGGCAGGTCAATGCCTGCTTCGACCTGCTCATGGATGACATCTGCAGTAACGTCACGGACAACCCGCTCCAAGTCTTCCTGGCTGCTAGCGCCGGTATCCATCTGGGAGATGGTGCGTCGCAGGTTGGGCCCATCGGAAGTGGGCGGTAGCTTTGGATGGTTTCCGATTACGGTAGTTAGCAAAAAACGCTCCTGATTGGCGGATATCGTAACCGGGGCATTGTAGACCCTATAAGCAAAGGCTTCAACCTCAGCCCACATGTGACAATCGCCGCGACATGCTAGAATCTCTGCGAGATAATCATCGAGAGGTGATTTCATGGCCAGAAACTACTGGATGGTGGTGCTCTCTCCGGAGAACTTCGCCATCACTCGACAACAGAACTTCAGTTTCCAAGGACTCAAGGGGCAGCAGGGACGGAAGGTGCAGAGGGTCGGTCCTGGAGACCGTGTGCTCTTCTACCTGTCGCACCAGCGCTGTTTCGCCGCTACTGCCACTGTCACCTCGCAATGCATTGAGGCCCACGGCCTGCCTTGGGAAAAGGAAGGCGACGTCGAGTGGGCATACAAGTTCGACATTCAGCCCGACTGCGTGCTGGCCGTCGACGACTACATGGAGGCGCACTACATAGGCCCGCGCCTGGACTACGTGAAGAAGTGGCTACCAGAAGAGTGGTACCTAGCCTTCCAAGGCAACCTGCACCTGCTACCCAAGAGGGACTTCCAACTGCTGGAAGATGAGATGCGGAAGGTGCATCGCAAACGGAGCCAGGGAGGCCATGGCGACCGACGACACGTCCGCCCAGCGGCCACGGCTACGGGAGCGTAGGCCGTCCAACTGCCTCAGATGCCAACGGCGGTCAGGGCCAGCGACTCGGTGGCAGACACTGGCCCCACTGCAGGGCTAGTGGAGGCGCGCTTCCTTCACCGCCTCAACCGCTTCGCTGCGGTGGTGGACCTTCAGGGCAAAGAGACCCTAGTGCATGTGGCTAATTCAGGACGCATGCGCGAACTCTTTGTCGTGGGTAATGTCTGCTGGCTACGCCCAGCGAGGGGCGAGCACCGCAAGACTGCCTACGACCTAGCCTTGGTGGACATCGGCGACACCCTAGTCTCGGCCGATGCCCGGCTGCCCAATCATCTGGTGCATCGCGCCTTCCGCGAGGGACGTCTACCCCAATTCGCCGACTACCCTGAGTGCCACACCGAAGTGACCTATGGCGAGAGCCGGCTGGACCTCGCCTTGCGTGGACCGGCTGGCACATGCTTCGTGGAGACCAAGTCAGTTACCTTGGTGGAAGATGGGGCCGCGCTGTTTCCCGATGCACCGACCACCCGCGGGAGGAAGCACGTATTCAGCTTGATGCGAGCTGTGGCGGAGGGATACCGCGCCGCTGTGGTGTTCGTGATCCAGAGAGACGATGCCCAATTCTTCCGGCCTCACTACGACGCCGACCCCGAGTTCGGGCAGGCCCTGCGGCAGGCAGTGGACGCTGGCGTGGAGGCCTACGCCTACACCTGCACCGTTTCATTGGACGAGGTGCGCTTGGCCGACCCACTGGAAGTACGGCTCTAGCGATGCCGACGGGAGCAGAAGACCATGGCATCGACCTGATGCAGGTCTTTCACCGGCTGTACGACGGGTATGGCCCGCAGCACTGGTGGCCTGCAGACAGCCAGCTTGAGGTGGTGCTCGGGGCGATTCTCACCCAGTCGGCGGCTTGGGGGAACGTGGAAAAGGCATTGGCCTGCCTGAAGAAGGCCGAGTGCTGGTCGGCTGAGGCGCTCCGCGACGTGTCGGAGGAGCAACTGGCCGAGCTGGTGAGGTCATCAGGCTACTTCAACGCCAAGGCGCGGAAGCTCAAGGCCTTCATCTCCCACCTGTGGGAGCAACATGGGGGCGACCTACAGGCGATGCTATCCCAGGGAGGAACAGGCCTGCGGGAGGAGCTGCTCTCTATCTACGGCATCGGCGACGAGACTGCTGACGACATCCTGCTGTATGCCAGTGAGCATGCCTTCTTCGTCATCGACACCTACACCCGCCGCATATTGGACCGGATGGGGGTGACACCCGACGCCCCCACCTACGCCGGCTATCAGCAGCTCTTCCACCAAACCCTCCCCACCGATGCGCCCCTTTACAACGAGTATCACGCCCTGCTCGACCGACATGCCAAGGAGGTCTGCCGGAAGACGCTGCCTGCGTGTCAGTCATGCTGCCTGCGAGACATGTGCGCCACGGGACGTAGCGATGTGGGGCAAAGATAACCATCCCCCCGCACCCATCCCCTCTCGCGCCAGAGGAGAGGGGATGGCATCTGCTTCTCCATGCTCATCCGTGGTCCCCAAAGGGATACGCGGTGGAACCAGGGCGCGCGGTCTGATAATCTCGAACTTCGAGTAGTCCGCTCACACCCGCGTCTTCTGGATACCGGCTTTCGCCGGTATGACGAGGCTACGTGACGACGTGGGACCCCGGCCTACAATCTAACCAAGCAAGGAGCAAGATGGCGCTGCTGCTGACTGATGCCCAAGTAAGAGAAGCTGTGACCATGGACGCCATGATGGACGCCGTGGAGGATATGCACCGCCACTACGCCATGGGCGAGGCCGTCCTAGCCGAGCGGCGCAACGTCATCATCGGGGAGAGCCAGTTGGCCTTGATGGGAGGCGGCCTCACTTACCTTGGTCTGTATGGGGCCAAGACCTACACCACGGTGCAGGGGCGCCAGCAGTACCACGTAACCCTGTACGACGCCTCGACGGGACGGCTGGTGGCGTTCATCCATGCCAACTGGCTGGGGGCACTGCGCACCGGGGCCACCACTGGTGTTGCAGTGCGTCTTCTGGCCAACCCCGAGGTGAAGGTGCTGGGGATGATCGGCACTGGGTACCAAGCCCACACGCAAGTGCTGGCCAGCACCCGGGCGCGACACTTCGAGGAGATCAAGGTATTCAGCCGCCGGCCCGATCCACGCAACGCCTTCGCTGCGGAGATGACACGGGTATTGGGGCAGCCGGTGCGGGCCGTGGAGAGCAGCCAAGAGGCCGTCACGGGCAGCGATGTCGTGGTGTGCCTCACCGTCACCAGAGACCCGGTGCTTGACGGTGCATGGCTGGAGCAGGGGGCGTTGCTCGTCAGCGCTGGGCCGGTCACAGTGGACCGTCAAGAAGTCGACCGAACCTCAGTCACACGGGCCTCCCGCATCATTGTGGACTCCATTGAGCAGGCCCCTTACGAAGCGGGTGAGCTGCTGGCAGCCGTGAATGACGGAGCTATCACATGGGAGCAGGTGCTTACCCTGCCCCGCGTGGTGGCTGGCCTCGATCCAGGACGCACCAGCCCTACCGAGAACATCTATGTGAAGCACTTCGGCATCGGCGTGGTCGACATCGTTGCCGCAAAGCTGGCTTACGACGAGGCCACCAAGCGGGGCATCGGACTGGAAGTGGATATCTAGCGGTTCCCCCCCTCATCCCAACCTTCCCCCTGAGGGGCAGGGATTATGCGACCGCGAATGGGGTTGGAAGTGGATACATTAGTCCCCGGGGGGCCTGAGGATAGGAACTTTTCAGATGGACATCGGGGAGACGCTATACGTCGCCGACAGAACATCCTGGCGGTAGTGGCTGGAGGCAAACTTCGACACGAAGCAGGAGGTCTGGCTCGTCTACCCGAAAAAGGCAGCGGGCGAGCCGCGCATCCTCTACAACGACGCGGTGGAAGAGGCGCTGTGCTTCGGCTGGATCGACAGCATCATCAAGAAACTGGACTACGTGCGGCCCGCGCAGCGGTTCACTCCGAGGAAGCCCGGCAGCGGCTACTCGCAGCCGAATAGGGAGAGGCTACGCTGGCTGGCAGCCGAGGGGCTATTGCACCCGTCGATACGCCGGCCGGTCGAGGGTGTCCTGAGGAAGGAGTTCGTGTTCCCTCAGGACATCCTGCGGGCCATAATGGGTAACGAGCAGGCGTGGAAGCATTATCAGTGCTTCTCTGAGGCCTACCGGCGTATCAGGGTGGCGTATATCGACGCTGGGAGGGCGCGTCCGGAGTTGTTCGAAGCACGCCTGCGGAGCTTCCTCAGAGCGACCGAGAAGGGCAAGCAGTTGGGGACGGGGGCATTCGAGAGGTATTTTTGATGTGCTCGAGCCTGCCGGAAAGGGAAGAAGCGATGCTGGCGAGCGAACTGTGGCGCAAGATGGTGGTGGAGGAGCATGCGCAGTCGGATGCGCGACGGGGGGCGGAACCGCCGCCTTCGGACCACTGGGCACCCTTTGCGGCCAATTTCGCCGCCGACCCCCACCGCTCTGACGACCAACTGATCGGCCCGCTAGGGCGCGACTTGGAGCCCACGGACACGTTGATGGACGTCGGGGCGGGTGGCGGACGCCACGCACTGCCGCTAGCGTTGAGGTGCCGTGCCGTGACAGCGGTGGAGCCATCCCCCAGCATGTGCGCTGTCCTACTGCAGTTAACCTCGGCCCACGGCATCAAAAACGTCACCATCGTACAGTCTAAGTGGGAGGACGCGGATGTCGAGCCCACGGATGTTGTCATCAGCACCCATGTGGCCTACGTGGTGCGGGACATCGCGGGCTTCGTGCGCAAGATGGACGCCCATGCCCGCAAGGTGGTGCGCATGGTGCTGTACCCCTTTTCGCCCCAATCGGAGGGCTTCGAGATTTGGGAGAGGGTGCACGGCGAGAAGCGGCTCGCTCTGCCGGGACTACCCCAGCTGTTGGACGTGATGGAAGAGCTGAAGATACCTTTCGAGTCTGAGCCTCTGAGTGCGAACCATCCCCGTAGCTACTCGACGCCCGAGCAAGCATTGGAGCAGACCGCCCGCAGGCTCTACGTCCAACCGGGCGACCCCAAGATGCGAGAGATTGAATTAGCCTTCGAGGAGTTGCTGATCGAGGAGGACGGAAGCTACCGCATCAAGGACGCGCCAGTGCTCGTGCCCCACATGGTGTCGTGGAGCCCGGCTACGGCCCGTTGAGGTAGGCCGTTACTGGCTTGACGCTGTAATAGGCGTGGCCCATGGTCAGGCTCTCAACCGCTGCCCTAGCGGTATCCAGCGAGGTGAAGCATGGGATGCGTCGCTCGGCGGCGGCGCGGCGTATCTCGAACCCGTCCTTCAGGACCGACGCGTGCTGTGAGATGGTGTTGACGATGGCCTGCACCTCGCCCTGCTCAATCGCGTCCACGACATCGGGGTGTCCTTCCCCGAGCTTGAGAGGCACGGCAGCCACGTCACAACCCAAAGCCCGCACCATGGCAGCCGTTCCCTCGGTGGCGTAGATGGGCGTCCCAGTCTCTGCCAACCCACGCACCAAAGGCACCGCTTCCGCCTTGTCCCGGTCGGCGATGGAGAGCAGCACAGGCCTGCCGAGCTTGAGGCTGAGGGACGCGGCTGTCAGGGCCTTGCTCAAGGCCGCTCCGAAGGTGTGGTCGATGCCCATCACCTCGCCGGTGGACTTCATTTCCGGGCCTAGGAACCAGTCTACTCCGGTCAACTTGGACATGGAGAACACCGGGGCCTTGATGCCGACAATCCTCTGGCGTTTCCACAGACCGCCGCTGTAGCCCAACTCGGACAGCGTACGTCCGAGCATCACCTTGGTGCCGATGGATGCCACTGGCAGGCCAGTGACCTTGGAGATGAAGGGTATGGTGCGGCTCGCCCGGGGATTCACCTCTAGGATGTACACCTGCGACTCTCCGGCGGCTCCGTTGGCGTCGGGGGTGCGCGGGCTGCGATAGGCTCCTCCGCCTAGGATTACTACTTGTACGTTGAACAGGCCCCGCACCCCCAAGCCCAGACCGACGCGGGTGGTGTAGTCGACGATGGTGTCGACTTCCTCCTCTGTCAGGTTCAGGCCGGGGTAGATAGCCATGGAATCACCCGAATGGACGCCTGCCCTCTCGATGTGCTCCATGATGCCGGGGACCAGCACCTGCTCGCCGTCGCAGATGCCGTCGACCTCGACCTCCTTGCCCTCGAGGTAGCGGTCGACCAGTATCGGCCTACCCTGACCCACCTCGGTGGCCATGGTCAGGTAGCGGATGAGCTCCGACGGGTTCTCCACGATTTCTATGGCGCGTCCGCCTAGGACGTAACTAGGGCGCACTACCACGGGGTAGCCCACATCTTGGGCCACCCGCAGGGCTTCCTCGACAGAGGTAACCGCCGAGCCGGGTGGGCGGGGCAGACCCAGTCGGTTGAGGAAAGCTTCGAACTTGTTGCGGTCGGAAGCACGGTCTATCGTGTCGGCACTGGAGCCGAGCACGGGCAGGCGCGCCTTGGAGAGGCTTTGGGACAGGTCAATGGCTGTCTGCCCGCCGAACTGCACGATGGAAGGTGGAGCATCCCCGCCAACGCTCTCGTTGTCCAGCAGGTCGCGTACGGCCTCATCGTCCAGAGGCTCAAAGTAGAGCCGGTCGCTGGTGTCGAAGTCGGTGGAGACGGTTTCGGGGTTGGAGTTGACCAAGATGCTCTTGACGCCCTCCTCTTGCAGGGCCCAAGCGGCGTGCACGCTACAGTAGTCAAACTCGATGCCTTGGCCGATGCGTATTGGACCACTGCCCAACACGAGGGCGCGGGCACCCTCCATGGGCGGGGCCTCGTTCTCCTCATCGTAGGTGGAGTAGTAGTAGGGGGTCGCCGCCTCGAACTCGGCGGCGCAGGTGTCCACCATCTTGTAGACGGGCCGGATGTTCCAAGTGCGGCGCAGGTTTCGCACACGCTCGGGGTCGATATCCGAGAGCGCGCCGATCTGACGGTCGGAGAACCCCAGACGCTTGGCTTGACGCATCAGTTCCGGCGTGAGGCGGTGGCTCAGGAGGCGTCGCTCCATTGCTTCGATGCGTGAGAGGGAGTGGAGGAACCACGGGTCGATGCCCGTATGCTGAGCGATGGAAACCACATCCTCGCCACGACGAAGGGCGCTCATCAAGCCCCACAACCGTTGGTCGGTGGGGGCGAGGCCGGCATGGCCGTTTGAGGCGTGGCCGTTGGGTTCCTCCCACAGCAGGGAGCGGCCGCCGATTTCCAGGGAGCGCACTGCCTTCTGCAGGGCCGCCTCGAAGGAGCGATCGATGGCCATGACCTCACCAGTGGCCTTCATCTGAGTGGTGATAGTGCGGTCGCCCGTGGGGAACTTGTCGAAGGGCCAGCGGGGTATCTTGACCACACAGTAGTCGAGGGCAGGCTCGAAGGCGGCCATGGTCTGTTGGGTGACGGCGTTGGTTATCTGGTCGAGGGTGCGTCCCACAGCGATTTTGGCGGCGACGCGGGCGATGGGGTAGCCCGTGGCCTTGCTGGCCAATGCCGAGCTACGGCTGACGCGGGGGTTTACCTCAATCACGTAGTAGGGGGCCTGCTCCTCATCGAGCTTGGGCAGCGACTCGCGCACTATCGGATGGGGGGCGAGGGCGAACTGGACGTTGCACCCGCCCTCCACGCCGAGGGCGCGGATGATCCTAAAGCTGGCGGAGCGGAGCATCTGGTACTCTTTATCGGGTAGGGTCTGGCTGGGGGCCACTACGATGCTGTCGCCGGTGTGGACGCCGAGGGGGTCAAGGTTCTCCATGTTGCACACGGTGATGCAGTTGTCGGCACCGTCACGCATCACCTCATACTCGATTTCCTTCCAGCCTACCAATGAGCGCTCCAGCAGCACTTGGCTCACAGGGCTGGCTTCGAGCCCGCGGCGCACGATGGCCTCAAACTCGTCCACGGTGTGGGCGACACCCCCGCCAGTGCCTCCCAAGGTGTAGGCGGGGCGCACCACGAGAGGCAGGCCCAGTTCGTCCAAGGCGTGGCGGGCCTCCTCCATGGTGGAGACGCAATCGCTGGGCAGCACCGGCTCGCCCATGTCGGCCAGCAGCCGCCGGAACCGGTCACGGTCTTCGGCGTTCTCGATGGCGCGCAGGGGGGTGCCCAGCAGACGTACCTTGTGGTGCTCGAGAACGCCTGCTTGGGCTAGGTCCACGGCGAGGTTCAAGCCGGTCTGCCCTCCAAGAGTCGGCAGCAGGCCCTCCGGCTTTTCTTGAGCAATCACCCGCTCAATGACCTCCACGGTCAACGGCTCAATGTAGACGATGTCGGCGATGCCGGGGTCGGTCATGATGGTGGCGGGGTTGGAGTTGACCAGCACCGTGGTCACGCCCTCCTCTCGGAGGGCCTTGCAGGCTTGGGTGCCGGCATAGTCGAACTCGGCCGCCTGCCCAATGACGATGGGGCCAGAGCCGATGACGAGGACCTTGGAGGGCATAGAGGGGGCGGTTGAATCAGGCACGAGTAATCATTTCCAGGAACCGGTCGAACATATGCTCGTTGTCCAGCGGGCCGGGGGAGGCTTCGGAGTGGTACTGGATGGTGAGAAGCGGGTAGTCGCGGTGGCTGAGGCCTTCCACTGTGCCATCGTTTATGTTCACTTGGGTCACTTGCAGTCCACCCTTGACCGAATCGCCGTCCACCGCGTAGCCATGGTTCTGGGCAGTGATGTACACCCGCCCCGTCGCCAAGTCCTGCACAGGGTGATTGGCCCCACGGTGTCCGAACTTGAGCTTGAAGGTGGTGGCCCCCAGAGCGCGGGCCAGCAACTGATGCCCCAAGCAGATGCCCATCACCGGCACCCGCCCCACCAGTTTGCGACAGACGTCTACGGCGTAGTCCAAGAGAGCAGGGTCGCCGGGCCCAGGAGAGATTATCAGGCCGGCCGGATTGAGGGCGAGAATGTCGGCGGCGCTGGTGGTCGAAGGCACTGCGGTCACTTGGCAGCCGCGTTTTTCCAGGTTGCGCAGGATGTTGTACTTCACCCCACAGTCGGCGACTACTATGTGAGGACCGGCCTCACCCAAGTGGCCGGTCTCACCCCACTGATAAGACTCGCCCGTGGTCACGCCTGCCACGAAATCGGTGTCGTCGTAAAGGGGCATCCCGCGCACCTTGGACAGCGCCTTTTCCGGTTCGCTGGTCCCCAGACTGCCCATCATCACGCCCTCGGTCCTGAGGCGTCGCGTGATGGCCCGGGTGTCGACATCCCAAATGCCGGGCACGCCCTGAGAGGCAAGGTACTCATGCAGAGTGGATACGCTGGAGCCGTGGCTAGGCGTGGGGCAATGCTCACGCACCACCAGCCCCGCCACTTGGATGCGCGCCGACTCCACGTCCTGCACGTTGATGCCGTAGTTGCCCGCCAACGGGTAGGTGAGCACCACAATCTGCCCAGCAAAAGACGGGTCCGTCAGCATCTCCTGGTAGCCGGTCATGCTGGTGCTGAAGACCACCTCGCCGTAGGCGTCGGCGGACGACCCGAAGGCTTGGCCGGAGAAGACGGAACCGTCTTGGAGTACTAGGTAGCTCTGGTCTGCCAAAGTTATGTCGTGGCCGTGGTTGCCAACTCGTCGTACACCACATTGCCCCCTACCATCGTTGCTACTACCTTACCGCGTAGCGTCGTCCCTTGGAAGGGGGTGTTCTTGCCCTTGGAGGCGAACTCGTCGGTGTTGACGACCCATTCGAGATTTGGGTCGATAAGGGTTATGTCGGCGGGGGAGCCGGGGGACAGGGTGGCGTAACGCTCCAGCCCTTGACCCAAGACGCGGGCTGGCCCAAGGGTGAGCCGGTCTACCAGCAGAGGGAGGCCGACGGCTCCAGTGTGTACCAGATTCATGAGGGATCCCAAGGCTGTTTCCAGGACGGAGATGCCGAACTCGGCATCGTCGTAGGTGCACATCTTGGCAGCAAAATCGTGGGGTGCATGGTCGGTGGCGATGCAGTCGATGGTGCCGTCCACCAGCCCTTCCAGCAGGGCCTCGGCATCGTGGGTTTCGCGTAGCGGCGGGTAGACCTTGGTGTGGGTATCGTAGTGATTGATGGATGGGATTGAGGGGGAGTCACCGCCCATCACCCAATGATCGGTCAGCACTAAATGGTGGGGGCACACCTCCGCAGTGACTCGCAGCCCTTCATCCTTGGCGCGGCGCACCATCTCGACTGTGCCTGCGGTGCTGACGTGGGCTAGGTGGAGGCGGCCTCCAGTGAGACGGGCCAACGCAATGTCGCGGGCTGCCATGACCTCCTCGGCCGCGGCCGGGATTCCAGCGAGGCCGAGGCGCGTGGCCGTCCCACCCTCGTTCATCACGCCGTGGCCCGACAGGTGCAGGTCTTGGCAATGTTCGGTGATGGGTCGGTCCAAGTCGCGGCCGTAGGAGAGGGCGAGGCGCATCAGGGTGGCATCCTGCACTGGGCTGCCGTCGTCGGTGAACGCGACCACGCCCGCCTCGGCCAACTCCTCTATCTCCGCTAACTCGCGGCCATGGCGTCCCTTGCTGATGCAGCCGACGGGCAGAACACGCACCACGCCCTCGTTGGCCGCCTTGCGCTGCACCCACTCCACCACCGAGGCGTTGTCGATGGCAGGCTGGGTGTTGGGCATGGCGCACAACGTGGTGAAGCCACCGCGGGCGGCGGCGCGGGTACCGGTGGCGATGGTCTCCTTGTGCTCGTAGCCCGGCTCGCGAAGGTGACAGTGGATGTCGATGAAGCCGGGGCAGACGACCAGTCCTCGGGCGTCGATGGTGGCGCACACCTGAGGTAGGTCATCAGCGGGAATGGAGCCGGGCGCCACGATCACGCCGTCACGTACCAGCAAGTCACCGACTGCGTCGATGCTGCGGGACGGGTCGATGATGCGGGCGGCTTGAATCAGTAGCGGTTCTTGTGACATGAGTCTCCCTCACCCCCATCCCAACTTTCCCTCATCAAGGGGAAGGGATTGCGCAGGGGATTCGTAGCTCTTATTGCTTGGGAGCAGCCAGCATGTAGAGCAGGGCCATGCGTACCGCTACGCCGTTGGCCACCTGCTCTTCTATCGCCGAGCGCTCGCCGTGGGCCAAGCCCGGAGCAAGCTCGATGCCTTCGTTCAGGGGCCCAGGGTGCATCACCAGCACATGGGACTGCGCCCGCTCGAGGCGCTGCTGGTTGACCTGCCAGCGACGGGTGTACTCCCGCAGGCTTGGCAGGAACCCAGCCTCTTGGCGCTCCTCTTGGAGTCGCAGGGCCATCACCACGTCGGCCCCCTCCAAGGCGCGGTCCAAGTCGGTATCCACTTGCACCGGCGGCAGCAGCCCATCGCCGTTGGTGTGGGCCCGCGGGCCCAGCATTTCTTGGGGCAGTAGGGTCGGTGGCCCGCAGAGGGTCACCTGCGCCCCCATGGCTGTCATGCCCCAAAGGTTGGAACGAGCTACGCGGCTATGCAGCACATCACCCACAATGACAATTTTGAGGCCCGCGATGCGGCCCAGCTTCTCCTTGATGGTGTAGAGGTCTAGGAGGGCTTGGGTGGGGTGGGCGTGAAGGCCGTCACCCGCGTTGATGATGCTGACGCTCTGCAGTGAACGGGCCACGAAGTTGGGCGCGCCTGAGTGGGGGTGGCGCATGACGATGATATTGGCCCCCATTGCCTGTAGGGTGAGGGCGGTGTTAAGAAGCGACTCCCCCCTTTTCCACGCTGCTGCCGGAGCCCGACATGTTGATTACCTCGGCGCTGAGCACCTTGCCCGCTTCTTCAAAGGAGATGCGGGTGCGGGTACTGGCCTCGTAGAAGAGGGTCATGACCACCTTACCCCGCAGCGGAGGCACCTTCTTAATGTCGCGGCCCAAGACCTCCTTCATGGCCTCGGTGGTATGCAGCACCTGCTCGATTTCGTCCGCGGTGAAGTCGTCCAAGTCCAGGACATGTTGTCTGGCAGGCAGTCTCCCCACATCGGCCACGCCCTCGGTTATACCCTGAATGGGCGCCGGTTCGATGCTTCTAGGAGTCGTCGCCATGACCTGTCTCACCCTCATCATCCAGAAGAATCGGAAGCCCCAAGGCCCGTTTGCTCAGGACCACCTCGTCGACGCTATCGACCTCCATCAACCGCACCTTCACCACCTCATCCCAATCCGTGGAAACCGTGCGGCCCACGTAGTCGGCTCTTATGGGCAGCTCTTGGTGGCCCCGGTCCACCAGTATTGCCAGTTGCACCTGTCCGGGGCGTCCGAAGTCCATCAGGGCATCCAAGGCCGCTCGAATGGTGCGACCAGTGAAGAGAACGTCGTCCACCAACACGATCTTCTTGCCGTCGATGCGAAAAGGCATCTGGGTGGGTCGTACCAGCGGTTGTGCCCGCTCCTGTAGGTCATCGCGGTAGAGATTGATGTCGAGCTTCCCCACCGGAACGGTCACGCTCTCCAACTCCCCCAAGTCGGACGCTAGGCGGTCGGCCAAGGGCGCACCCCTCCGCTGGATGCCCACCAATACCAAGTCGTCCAAGCCGCGGTTGCGCTCCAGCACCTCAAGGGCGATACGGCTGAGGGAGCGCCGCATGTCGTCCGGCGTCATGATCTGCTGTTCGTGTTCCATATGAGTTCTTCCAGCTACGGTAGCTGTCGCAGTCACTACACGCAGAATGCGGTAGAGTTTACGTGACGACTCAATTATCCCAATCGCGCTGGGAGTTGTGTCAAGGCCCACTCTGAGAACTTCATCCCGGTTACCCAATAGCGACAACAAGTTGCGGTACTCGTGGTCAGTGAATCCATGGGCCATTGCCTGTTCTCGCGATTGGAGTTTCTTTAGGTCGGGATTCTATTTCAGTGGGCACTACTGTCGCCGAACTCCTCGGCAGCAAGCGCGGCGATGGCCGTGAGAGCCGTCCTCTGCGGTTACGAGTAATACCGCAGCCACAGGTATCCCGTAGAGATTGCCAGGGTGACGGCGCTGATGACCACGCCGTACCTGAAGAACTGCATGAAGCTGATGGGAACGCCGTTGGTCTGCGCGAGGCTGACGGCGACGCCGTTGGCATACGCCCCGACGATGGTCGCATTGCCCCCGAGGTCGGCGCCAAGTTTCATCAGCATGAATAGCCCCGCGAAGAAGGCCAGCGTCGTCCACTCGACGTGCTGCACGACGTCCTGAGGGTCCAGCCGAGATATCAGCACCAGGATCGTCGCGCCCGGTAGAGCGACGAACGCCGGTTCCACGTTCAGAGCGTCATGGATGAGGAACCCCACCAACGTGAACGCGAGCACCACGCATACCTTGATGAGTAGAATCCGGTCCTTGATCGCGTCCCCCGCGTTCTGGCGCATGACCGCCTCACGACTGGCGGCGGTCGTGACGACCTGCTTCCTGAACCATACGTACAGCACGACGAATAGCACGCCTGTCGAGATGACCCCCACGGGCGCGACATTGAGCATGAAGCCGACGAATCCGATGGCACCCGATGCCGCGACGATGATGTTCGGAGGGTCTGCGATGACGGTGGAGACGCCGCCGATATTGGAGGCGAATACCTGCGCGAGCAGGAAGGGCACGGGACTCACGTTCAGGATGCGGCACACCGACAGTGTGACGGGTATCGTCAGCACCACCACCGTCACGTTGTCCAGGAGCGCCGAAGCCACGGCGGTGAACCCCGCCATCCGGCAGAGCGTGCGGAAGCCGCTGCCGCCCGCCAACTGGGCGCTCCTGATGGCCGCCCACTCGAACACGCCTGTCCTGCCGGCCATCTCCGACAGCGACATCATCGCCGCCGTAGCAGGATCACTTCCAGGTTCACGTACGAGAGCGCCTGTTGCTCGCTGATGACCCCTAGGACGATCATGGCTATCGCGCCGAGGACGGCGACCAGCACTGGGGTATCTTCCCCGAGGCGATGAGGAGGTAGGCGACGCCGAATATGACTACAACTGTTACCAGCGGTTCGTGGTCTGGCCGGCGGGGCCGTTCTCAGTCTGCGACTCGTGCGTGCGTAGACGGTGCGGGTCCACGGGTGTACATTCGAAGCGACATCAGTTGGGGAGATGCTGATATGCCGCTTCTCCGCTTTCAGCCACCACCGTGCGCATCGATGTTTTCCAGCAGCCTGCTAGAAGAGGTTGACGAGGCGCGGGCGCAGGACGGCATGCACGACGGAGAGCATGACCGCGCCTAAGAGTACGAAGAGGACCGCAGACAGGGCCCATCCTTCGACAGCAAGGCCAAGGACCGTGCCCGCTGCGGGCGGGTGCTCGGTATTGAACACGACCATTATCAGGATGCTCAGGCGAACCGCCCCCACCGCCATCAAATCGCTCGTTAGGTGGAGCAGGGCGAACCCCGACGCAACGATCACAGCGACGACGTGCCCGCCTATCACCCGGCGGGGGTAGATACCCGGCTGTGCGGCATCACGAACACGATGAAGGCGCTGGATGCGATCGCGACAACGATGGCTGCCCGGACCACGACGTCCATGATCAGCATGATAGCCAGCAGGGCCAGCGCGCACTGGCCGAGGTAGTTCTTCCAGTACCGGCGAAGCTGGCTGTCGATCAGCGGCTCTCTGTCCGCCAGGTCCCGCATCGATCGCCGTATGTCTGGTGTGTCGCCCACGGGTGGAGCTATCTTCTCACGCCGCCCCAGCCAGGGATGCGCCATAGGTCTCGTTGCCATCTCTCAGCGAGGATGCTTCGGGAGAGATGCTTCGACCCCGCTGCGCTCCGTCTACCGAGGGGTCGCCTGAGTCTCCGTCATCGAGGGAAAAATCTAGTGTCTCGCGGTTTGAATTTCTTGAGGCTCGCTTTCTTGAGGCTCCCCGTTGACCCGTTCCACTCCTCGCCTTTACACTGAATATTGGCTGGGGACTGACCCCTCAAGGTCTCCCCAGCCCTTCTTTTTCTACTAAGCACACTGGAGGGCAACACCGTTGCAAAGCCTCAGGCCCATCACAAGACCCGACATGCTCTTCCTCGGCTGCCTTCCCCGGGAAGCAACTCGACACTGTAGTGCTGCATTGACAGATACGGTCCAGCTACGGCTGAAAGAGAACGACTCGACAAACTCTACACCCGCCAGATACAAGAAAATCATTTCCAGATACGGCGGGTGTCGAGTCCAGCCACAGAATCCGACACATATCGGCCCGCCCCAGCTACGACGACACGACACCCATCCCACGTTCATGACGGTCCTGCCTCCCTCTTGAAGGAGCTGCTCTCTCAGGACCCGAAATCGAACGTGGACACGATTGTGGCGCGGCCCACTCAAATTGACGCCCCTCATAGCCCATTGTTAGACTCGCCCCGAGCGACGGCCCTCTTCATGGGGCCGCTCCGGTTGAAGGAGGTGTAGCCCGTGCCCTCTCCCGAGGAGATGCACCGAATACGTGACGCCGAGTCGGATTGGCGGGAGCGTACCGGCTCCCAGCCGGTGCGGGACGCCCTCTTCAGCACCCCTTCCAATATACCGGTGGAGCCGGTGTACACGCCCCGGCACCTTGAAGATTCCGACTACCTCCAGGACGTGGCACTTCCGGGCGACTTCCCTTACACCCGTGGGGTGCATGCCACAGGTTACCGGGGACGCCTATGGACCATGCGCATGTTCGCTGGGTACGGCACGGCTGAGGAGACCAATCGCCGCTTCAAGTACCTGCTGGAGAACGGGCAGACTGGCCTGAGCGTGGCCTTCGACATGGCCACGCTCTACGGCTACGACACCGATGACCCGCCCGCTGAGGGCGAGTTCGGCAAGTGTGGCGTGGCCGTGTCGTCGCTGGCCGACATGGAGATACTGTTCGACGGAATTCCGCTGGACCAAGTCACCACTTCCATGACCATCAATGCCCCAGCGGCCATCATTTGGGCGATGTATATCGCGGCCGCCGAGAAGCAGGGAGTAGCGCAAGAGCGGTTGGGCGGCACCCTTCAGAACGACATCCTGAAGGAGTACATAGCTCAGAACGAGTACATCTTCCCGCCCGAGCCGTCGATGCGGTTGGTCGTGGATACCGTTGAATACGCCACGAACCACCTGCCACGTTGGAACCCTATCAGCATCAGCGGATACCACATCCGCGAGGCGGGATCCACTGCGGTGCAGGAGCTGGCTTTCACTCTGGGCGACGGCTTTGAGTACGTGCGCTGGTGCTTGGACCGTGGGCTGAAGGTGGACGACTTCGCACCACGGCTCAGCTTCTTCTTCAATGTCTGCAATGACTTCTTCGAGGAGATTGCGAAGTTCCGCGCCGCACGCAAGGTGTGGGCCACGGAGATGCGTGACACTTTCGGGGCGCAGGACCCGCGGTCTTGGTGGCTGCGCACCCACGCGCAGACTTCGGGTGTAGCCCTCACCGCGCAACAGCCGGAGAACAACACGGTGCGAGTGGGGCTGCAGGCCTTGGCAGCGGTGCTGGGCGGTGCCCAATCTCTGCACACGAACTCGGCTGACGAGGCTTGGGCGCTGCCCTCGGAGAAGGCGGCCCTTACCGCCCTGCGCACGCAGCAGATTATCGCCCACGAGACGGGCGTCACCGATACTGTTGACCCATTGGGCGGCAGCTACTTCCTAGAGACCCTGACACAGCAGCTTGCCGACGGTGCTTACGACTACTTCCGCAAGGTGGAGGACGTGGGCGGCACGGTGAAGGCCTTGGAGTCTGGCTTTCTGCAGCGGGAGATCGCCTTGGCTGCGTACCAGTACCAGCAGGAACTGGACCGGAACCAGCGCACCGTGGTCGGCGTCAACGACTACACCGCGGGCGACGCCTTGGAAATACCGATACTGGAGATGGACCGGGAGGGGGAGGCGCTGCAGTTGCGACGCCTCAACGAGGTCCGGCGCACCCGCGACAACCACGCCGTCAAGCAGCGTCTTGCCGACTTGGAAGCCGCCGCCCGGGGCCAGCAGAACCTGATGCCTCCGATTCTGGACGCAGTGCGGGAGTACGCCACCTTGGGCGAGGTGATGGGTGTGTTCCGGCAGGTGTTCGGGGAATACCGCCCCTCTTGGGGCATATGAGAGAAGGACTACTACTTGAAGATACTGGTAACCAACGACGACGGCATCAACTCTCCTGGCTTGTGGGCTGCAGTGGAAGTCCTGCGCCCTCACGGGGAGATCTACGTGGTCGCTCCTGATCGGGACCAGAGCGGCACCGGGCCATCTCTGACCTTGCATGTGCCCATTCGCGCCAGTGAAGTCGCGCCCCAAGTGGCGCCCCTCGCAGCACCCAATGGGGATAGCCAAGCCAACGGTGTGCGGGCTTTCGCAGTAGAGGGCACCCCAGGCGACAGTTGTGTGCTGGCGTTGGAGAAGCTGGCAGGGTCGGTGGACTTGGTGGTGTCGGGCATCAACATGGGGTCCAACCTAGCCAGCGACATCTTCGTCTCAGGCACCGTAGGAGCCGCCCTGCACGGCTACATGCGAGGTTTCCCCGCGATCGCCATGTCAGTGGCAGCTGTAAAGAACACCCGGTTCGATGTGGCTGCGACCATCCTCGGCGCCTTGGTGCAGAGGTTGCAAGAGCGAAGCGTTACCGGCCCCTTCCTGCTGAACGTCAACGTTCCCAACGACCCCATGGAGAGCATCAAGGACATAAAGGTCTGCCGCTTAGCCGGACAGAGCTACAGTGAATCAGTGCGCGAGGGCGACGACGGCCGGCGCAAGCACTACTGGATTTCCCGCAACAAGCCAGCCCACAAGGATGAGGGCGAGGATACCGATGTGTGGGCGTTGCGAAACAACCGGGTATCGATTACGCCGCTGGACTTCAACCTGCAGTCGCCGCAGGCAGGGCGGTTCGAAGAGGCGTTGGGCAACCTGCTTCCGCAGCTGAGCGTCAGCCCAGCTTAGGTCGCGGCCCCTCGCACTACCCCTTGACCATTGTAACCATACCCTCAGGTGGGGCTTCTTGGCCTCCGATGAGGAAGTTGCGCACCACTAGGTTGAAGGTCTCGACGCGGTAGCGCATCGGGGAGTGGCCTGCGGTCTGTCGCTCGTCGCTTTCGATGATGGCAAGGCTGGAGTTGGGTATCGCGTCAGCCAGCACCTCGCCATGACGCATGGGGACCAGCTCGTCGTCGCGCCCCCAGATGATCAGGGTGGGTGCCTTGATGTCGCCGAGCCTGCCCGTGAGGTCAGGGTCGCTGGGGTTGGCTCCGGCGAGCGAGGTGAGCACCTCACGCCCCTTCCACTGACTCTCGAACTCCTCGTTGTTCTGCATGCTCTCCGGAGTGTCGCCGAAATCGCCTGCCACGCGGATGCTTTCCATCTTGGTGAAGGCAGCGCCGTAGAAGGTCTCCCTGTCGATGTTTATCAAGTCGGCGGCTGGGCGGTCCGGCACACTCACTCCCATGGAGTCCACCAGCACCAGCTGCGACACCCGCGATGGATGGTCCGCGGCTAGGTACTGCGCAATCCAGCCACCAATGGAGTGACCTACCACCACGCAGGGTAGTATTGAGAGAGAATCCAGGAACTCGACGAGCAGGTCGGAGTAGTCCTTCACTGATTTGACGCGCTCAGGGACTCGCCCGTCACGCCAGCCGGGCAACTGGGGAACGTAGGGGCAATAGTTCATGGCAAGGCTGAAGATGTGGCGTTCCCACGCCCCCCAACCCCCAAGCCCGTGGAGGTATAGCAACGGCTCGCCCCGAACCCCTTTCAGGTAGAAGAGGGTAACGTCTCCAACGCTGGCGCTTTCTCTGCTGAACTGGGAACCGAACCCTGCATAGCCACTGGTCGTCACCCGATCACCCCCATCCCCGGATCGAGTCCGGGGCAAGCTCTAACCTTCCCCTCAATGGGGAAGGGATACTTCAGGCGGATATATTCATCCAAATCTTGTAGACTTCGAACTCGAAGTAAGAGCCCTCGGCGGACAGGTCAGGCTCCGGAGTCCCTTCCGGGACGGAGACACGGAGCTGTATTGAGTGGTCCTTTCCAACCTCGGCGCGCTGCTGTAGGGCAACGGCAGCGTCAAAGGCGTTCTGGTCGGGGATGCTGGTGAATTGCTCGTACTTACCCTCGAACAACACCTTCTGGTCCTCTCCAGACGCCAAGCCCGTCTCGACCCTGACGTCGACGTCGCCAGCGATGGGCTGATTGTCGTTGGTGGCGAGATGCAGGCGGAAAGCACTACCCCGCTGCTCGAAGTTGGGCCCGGCGAAGATCACCTTGAAGGGGATGCCATCGGCCCCTGCTTGAGGCACGCGCATGTGCCATGTGGCGGCGGCTTGGCCGTTTTCCCGCTGCACCGTGCGGCCAACTACCTCCTCGGAGTCGCTGGTCAGCCTGTAGTTCGAGTTGTCGAATAGGGGAAGAGTCACCTAAGCTCTCCTTATGCGGCCACTGGCGACGCCGAGGGCAGCCTGGTTATGGGGGCCTCGGTGCCGGGCTCGTCGATGTTAATTCCCTTGAGCTCGGGCATGCAATACTTGGCGAACATCTCCTTCGACTTCATCACCTTGTCGTGGGACATGTTGCCGCAGCGGAACATGCATAGCAGGTTGCCGTAGCCCGCCACCTCGGCATCACGCTTCAGCCATTCCGTCACGTAATCGGGGTCACCGCATACCATGACTCCCTTGCGACGCCTCTCATCGAAGGGGATGTCGTTGGAGAGTGCGTCGACCCCGGCATCTTGGGTGAGTGTGCGATGGGAGAAGGACTTGTCGGTCTGGTGTCCCGGCAGGGCGGCTGGCGCGTTCAGCGGGCGTGAGAAGCCTTGAGGACCAAACATGTAGTCCAACGCGGGGCGTGCCTCCTCGATGGCCTGCTCGTTGGTCTCGGCCACATGTATGAACCTAGACCCGGTGAAGGTGCTGAAGGCTGGGTTCCAGCCGAACTTCTCGCGCGCCACCTTTCTATAGGTGTCGAAACAGTCCCGGAACATCTCAGTGGGGAACCAGACTTGGCAGCCGACGATCCTGCGCTCGGCGGAGAACTCGATGCTCTCCAGCGATCCCGTGGGCATCCAGAATGGTATGGGATTCTGGATGGGGCGGGGCCAAACGGAGACCTTGGTCAGTTGGTAGAACTTGCCATCATAGTCAAACTCCTCCTCGGTGAGGCACTTGAATATGATGTCGAAACACTCCTTCAGCTTTTCGCGGCTGCTGAACGGGTCGACGTTGTAGGAGACGTACTCTGCCGGTATTCCCCTCACTATGCCACCGATGAAACGCCCGCCGGAGAGGCAGTCGATCATGGCGAACTCCTCGGCGGTTCGTATGGGATGGCGCAGAGGTATGACGTTGCCAATAACGCCCACCTTGATATTTTTGGTCAGCATTGTGACGGCAGTGGTGGTGATGTTACAGGCAGGCTGGATATTGAAAGCAGTGAAGTGGTGCTCGTTGGTCATAATGCCATCGAAGCCCTGCTCCTCGCTGCAGGCCCACTGCTCCATGTGCTCCATGTAGGTCTGGTGCACCAGCTGTGGATCGCAGAAGCGGTTGCTGAACCTAGTCTCCCAACCGATCTCGGGAACGTAAGGGTAGGTAAGCTCGTCGAATTGCAAAAGCTTCATGACTCGTTCCTTCTGTACGAATTGGGCTGTACGAATTGGGGAATGGGCCGAGGGTGCGCCCCGGTTGGCTCAGGGTAGCCAAGGGGCAACGGGGTGTCAACATTCCACAAGCCAGCTGAAGACCTCTGCATAACCTCCGTAATGCCGGTGAAAGCCGGTATCAAGGAACCATGCACCTCAAATGCCAGCTTGCGATACAGCCCTTTCACCCCATCCCCGGATCAAGTCTGTGGCAGGCTCTAACCTTCCCCGTCGAGGGGGAATGACTCTCGTTGCTTCTGCCCAAGGTTATGGAGAGGTCTCCTGCCTGCACTAGAAACAGACAAATTACGCCGTAGAGCCTTGGGGCCTCTTGACTATCGTGATACCCTCTATGACCCCAGCGCTATGGGCCCACAGAGGCAAGGCCCGCACGGAAGCGTTGGCACGAAGCATGCCAAGCACGAACGAACAGACGGGACGGGATGCGATGCCGAAGACAGTCTACTTGGCCAACCCTTACGGCTTTTCCACGCAGCAGAAGGCGCTGCTATTGCCCTTGGTAGTCTTGGCTCTCGAGGAGCTGGGGCTGGAGGTATGGGAACCCTTTGCCCGCAACAACCAGGTCGACTTCTCACAGCCCGGTTGGGCATACGAGATAGGGCAGAAGGACTTCGCCGACGTACGGAACGCCGATGCCATCTTCGCAATCGTGAATGGGGTGCCCCCCGATGAGGGCGTGATGGTGGAGTTGGGAATGGCCATCGCCTTGGGCAAGCCCACGTTCCTGTTCCGCGACGACTTCCGTCGCCTCTCTGATAGCAACGAATACCCCTTGAACTTGATGGTATTCACCGGCTTGCCCCAAGAGGGCTGGGATGACTACTACTACATGTCGGTGGAGGAGATCGCTGCACCGGACAAGGCGCTGGCGCGCTGGGCTGGCAGCCCCTAGAGGGATGGCTTAAGGGGGCTTAAAGCAGCTTTCGAAAGAATGTGGCGGATTCTTCATACCCCAATGCCTTTGTAGAAGGAAGCCGCTCTCCTCGTAGCCAATGCCACATTTCGGGCAGTGCGGGGTACAGTAAGCACTCACATAGTTGCGGGCGCATTCCAATGAATGCGCCTAGCCCGCTCTTCGCTGCAACGGGTTACCTGTGACAGTCACGTATAGCGCCCAAGCACCGGCCAGAAGCGCGGCTGCAACGAGAAATGCTCCTTGAAAACCAATTCTGTCAGCAATCAGAAATCCTGTGAACGGGCCCAACGCCGCCCCTAGATCCAGCCAAGTTGAGTACCTGCCCATCACGGCGGCGCGCGTTGAATCGGGCGATGTTTCGCCTATGGCCGCGTCCAGTGCCGCGTTCACTCCCACGGATGCGATGAACAACAGCGATATCCCAACGATCGCGGCGACCACGGAATCAAATGCAGCTATCAGGGCCAGCGAGGCAAACATTGCGGCCATTCCGTAGGCGATAGACATCCGCCTGCCTACGCGGTCGGATAGGTACCCTAAAGGTACGCCAAGGCCGAGGTCGGAAAACCACCTGAAACCAACCAGGAGACCTGCAAGAGTAACCACGGCGAGCGATCCTCCGAGTACCTTCCCGTTTTCATCAGCGAATTCAGCGAGGTACGGGGCCACGGTAGCAATGACCAGACCATTTGACGCGAAGGCCGTGGCGAACCGCATTAAGCTGATCGAGAGAAGGGGAAGCCTTAGCTTGCGACCGTACTCCGGTAGTCTGGATACAGCGAGGTCCCAAGGGTTCAGGCTTTTTCGCAAGCCTCCACCGGAGGAGAGGATGCGCTCAGGCCTGAGGTCCGGGGCTCGAGTGGCGATAATCATGCCGATCAGTCCGACGCCCGCCAGAGCTACGAACGTCACCTCTCTTGAGGTGAGTTGGAACAGCGCTGCGCCAGCGGTGACTGCGATAAGGCTGCCGAGGCGTTGGCCGGAATTGAAGAACCCCATCAGCCTGCCCCGCATCTCGGATGTACCAACCCCAAACGCTGTCAGCTGCGCAGCTAGTCGCATATGGGAGTACGAGATGCCCCACACAGCGCGGGCCAGTAACAGCAGCATGAGACCACTTCCCAGGCCGTATGCAAGTGTCGTCAGAGCGCCGACGGCAATGGAAGCGACGAAGGGCCAACGCACACCAAACCGCTGGAACACAGAGGCAGCGAAGGCATTGCTGACCAACCGAATGAAGCGGTTGATGCTGAGTGCGAGCCCAATCCAGAACGACACGGCAAGCCCGAACTGGTCACCAGCCCCAAATTCGACCGCCGCCACAGGCAGCACGACGTACATCAGCGAGTCGCCCATGATCACCGCAGCGGTTGGGGATACCGCATACACCATCCCGGGGGGAATGATCGGTGTCATGCGCATACTTGGATCGACGCCTCCCTGAGCTCGCCATGGTCACCAAGGTCCCTCGTTGGGCGTCATTGTGGCTGGACGCCGTCTTTCTGGCTAGTCTGAATCCCACAATGCGAGGCGCCTAGCGTTCCCCGCTGGAAGCTCTCCACGAGTTGCTACCAAGATTTCAGGACAGGCAGCACTTCTTTCGCAAACAGCTTCAGGCCTCGCTCCGCAACATGGAAGGGCGTGCCGCCGAACCGGAAGGCGACGTTCCACTCGAAATCGCCTAGCAATGCGCGACGTTCTTCAAGCCCCCGTAGAATCTTGTCCGGCGTGCCCCAACTGGCAGCCTTCATAAAACCTTCCACCGCACCCTCAAGGCCAGCCGAACGGGCGATCTCCGCCTTCTGTTGGTAAGCGTTGTAGCCCTTCACCGACTTGAAGTGGTCGGCGAGGAATTCGTAGTGATAGAAGTTGCTCTCCACGAACTTGCCTTGATACTGACGCGCCTCATCTTCACACTGCTCAAGGTCGCTGCCACATATCACAAATTCGGTGAGCATCAGGTTTGGAGGCTCCGTGCCATGAAACTCACGGTGCAAGGCCCGGCCATACTCGATCCCCGGCATCCGCATTTCCCAAGGGCGGTCGGCGAACATCACAATGTGTGCGCCCAACTTGGCCGCTGAGAGAATGGACTCGTCACTGGCGGCAACGGCATAGATACGTCCGTCGAAGGAATGTTGTGGCCGGGGGCGGAGTTCGGTCCGGGCCTGTGGGTAGTAGGGCCCGTCGCCCTCAATGAAGCCCGTCCTGAGAGCTTCCACGATCATCGGCGCCGCCTCGTCGAAACGGTCCCGCGACTCATCCATGCTGATGCCGAAGGTCTCGAACTCGCGTCTCGCCAGACCTCGGCCAAACCCCAGCCGGAGCCTTCCGTTGCTCAGGAGGTCGAGAACGGCAGCATTCTCAGCTACGCGCAGCGGGTTGTGCCAAGGGAGTATCACAGCAGCGGTCCCCACGTCGATGTGGGGATGTTTGGCCGCGACGTGGGTCATCACCTGAAGATTGTCTGGCACGAAGGAATAATCGTTGAAGTGGTGCTCCGCCGACCAAACGCTATCGAACCCCTCGTCGGCAGCGATCTCCGCAAGCCGCAGCTCCTCCTCCCACGCTTGGGCATCCGAACCATCCTCCCAGCCATAACTGGAGAAGATCATCATCATTCCAGCATCCATCCGCCTACTCCTTCCACTTGCTCAAGTCCGGGCCCATCCGGACAAATGGCGCTCAAAGCTCCGTGGAGAGCGCGCACTTGCAGTTCGCGCGCATTATACCCTGTGAAGGGTGGTCGGCTTAAGGAGACCGTGCTGCCAAGGTCAACGGGAACCCTATAAGGAGGTTCATACCGCCGTGACCGGAGAGACCCCTGTTATCAGACCCAGTAAAGTGGGTATCGTCTTGTCTTGGGAATGTTGTTTACGATTAAAGCGACCAACAAGAGCAGCAGTGCACCCAGGCCCGTTGGCATCAAGACATACAGGAATCCAAGGTTGTGCACGGTATCCCCGCCTATGACTGCTATCAGGGCGGTTGCGCCTCCGGGGGGATGGGTGGTGTCTGTAACGGTCATGGCCACGATTGCGAGGGCCACGGCGAGGCCTGCTGAGATGAAGTTGTCACCTGCTATCTGGAAGACCGCCACACCGATTAAAGCGGATATCACATGCCCGCCGATGAGGTTTCTTGGCTGGGCCAATGGGCTCAGGATTACGCCGTAGATGAGTACTGCGGATGCTCCGAAAGACCCCAGTATAAGAAGCGCATCCCTTGGTTCGAAGAACCTAGCCGACAGAAGAGCCGCGATTCCTATTCCCAACCCCCCTCCCAACGAGGCCCAGAACACCTCCCCAAGCTTATCCCTTGCGATTCCTAGCCTGAATGGCCTCTTTTCCGCGCCTCTCATCTTGGAGAAGTACTCTCTTAGGATCAAGGCAGCGCTCCTTCCCAATGACCGCCAGAGGAGCTTGGACGGGTGCTCGCGCACATGTCCTTCCATCTCTGATAGTTCCAGTTCCCGCAGACACGCTCCTAGACACGGCCCAGACCTGAACCGCACCCTAAGAGTCCAGTTATCCTCTCACACCCTTGTGGGAGCAGAAGAGTGAGTCCCTGCCTTCGACCGTGTCACCATATCCATAGCACCTAAGGAACATCACAACTCGAAGCGGCTCTCTGGCCCTAGCGGACGGACTCCGTTGCTGATGACTCCTTTAGTCCGCCTAGCGCCTCGATTTGCTTCGCTGTTGCTCCCTTTCTTTTTGCTGACGTTCTTCCTGGGACATGTATTCCCAAATGTTTTTCTGGGTCAGAGCGCCCATGAACTTGCCTACGGGGCCGATTCCTATACGGTCTTCCTTCGCTTCCTCGACAACTTCGGCGGCTGCGTTTGCATGCGGCATACCGATCACCACGTACGAACCAGCTTTAAGCTCGTCCGGCCGAGCGTAGAATTCTGCACGACCATAACGGTAGGCGTCTGTCAGGTGGACGATCACGTCTTCTTCCGACCCGGATAGCTTACGCCTAACCTTGAATAGATACTCGTGTTTGTTTTCAATGAGCACACAATTGACAACTCGGTCATGCTCTTTCATCCGCGCTGTAAAGAAGGTAAGGTGTTCCGGGCGTAGAGCTTTTCCCATTGTGACTTCACCCCTACAATAAACGCTCGTGCCTACCTGCGTCGTCAAGGAATTTAGCTAGATCTTCATCGTCAGTGGAGAGAAATGTCTGTACATGAAGCATCACATGATAAAATTCTTGAAAGTTGCTTTCTATGTTCCTAAGTCTATCACGATAAATCCGCACTTGGCCCTTGTTTGACGTATTGAACTGGATGATTACGTCGACGTCGCGCGTGGGATAATGCCCGACTACAGAACCGAACGCATAACACTTGGCGACTCCGTACGACGAATCGCTCAGGGAATTCTTGAGAAACCACTTCATCTGATCGTCCTTTAGGACAGTGCTGTCAGCATCCAACCTCAATTGCGCTTGTTCGGATCGGTCTCTACGCCCGACCCTGTGGATGTTCCATGCCAAAAGTGGTAAGAATACCGCTACTACAGCCAACACCCACGCCACGGACTTTATCAACCAGAGTACGAAGCCCGTGATCGAGTCAGTTTCGGGAGCGGAGGACTTATCGACTAATACGATGGTCAGCCCTATGGCGAGGAGAACGGTAACCACAGTTGGGATATTGAGTCCCAACTGCCTTACAGTCTCCCTCGCAGCTCTTCCTAGTAGGTTCATTACTGAATGAGGATAGCCTCTGGGCGTCTCTGCATACTCCGCCAGTTTCCAGCGGAGCTCCGACGCACCTCGGCAAGGCCTAAAGAGGGGCAGTATTAGCCACTTTCAAGGTCGGCCCGACGGGGGCTAACAACTGCGGTATACGTAAGCTGGAACAAGTGGGCCCGCCAGGGTTCGAACCTGGGACCTGCCGGTTATGAGCCGGACGCTCTACCACTGAGCTACGGGCCCGTAGGGTTTAATCTTTCCACCCGCCCCCTTGCTGTGTCAAGGAAGGGGTGTCATCAGGGGATGCCGAGCTTGTTCTTGTAGTCGGGGTCCCAGCTGGACATGCGACCGCGGGTTACGAGTTCGTCCATGGGCATGGTGGGGCTGGCTTCGCCGGACTGGGGGGCGGTGGCGATGGCGCCGGCCTGCTCCATGGAGTCTACGTCGGAGTTTGGAATGCCAAGGAGTTCGGACAGGGCCCAGCGGTTGTCGTGCCCGAACGCTGGCGCAGGGCCCTTGATGGACAGGGGCGTGGCTGAGAATTTGTAGGGAGGCCCCATGAGGTGGCGTGTGCCGATGTGCCTTTCTTGGGGGAACTCGACCTTCTCGAGGAAGCCACGCGCCTTGTAGTGAGGGTCGAGGTGCATATCGCGCCCGTCCAAGACCGGGCTGGCGGCTATGCCCTGCGCCTGAAGTGTCTCCATGATGTGGTAGCGGTCGCGCTGGCGCGTCCAGTCCGAGATGATGGCGTCGAGGTCGTCGTGGTGCTGCTGGCGGGAGGTCACGGTGCGGAAGCGAGGGTCGTCAGCGAGTTCGGGTTGGCCTATCAACTCAGATAGAGCGGCCCACTGGGCATCGTTAGCTACGGAGATGGCCACCCAGGAATCACTACCTTGGGCAGGGTACACGCCTTGGGGAGCGCGGTATGGATGGCGGTTGCCGATGCGCTCTCCCAAGCGACCGTTGGCCGTCCAATCCATTAGGTGCTCGGAGATGCAGGAGGCGCCTCCTTGGTACATGCTCATGTCAATCCACTGGCCCTCGCCGGTGAGGTTGCGGTGGCGCAGGGCAGCGCCGATGGCGAACACAGCGGACCAGGTGGAGATGAAGTCGACGAAGGAAGCCCCAGCCTTGGAGGGGGGACCGTCGACGTAGCCGGTGACCCAGCATAGGCCATGGGTGCCCTCTTGGGTGGTGGCTTGGGCTGGGTAGCCGGAATAGGGCCCGTCGCCGTGGCCGTAGCCAGTGTTGGAGGCCATGATTATGTCGGGGCGGACCTTGCGTAGCTCTGGGTAGTCGAGGCCGAAGCCGCGCATCACCCGGGGGGTGTAGTTCTCCAGAACCACATCACTGATGGATACCAACTCCCGGAACAGTTCCTTGCCGCGGTCGGTGGTCAGGTCGAGGGTGAGGGACTTCTTGCCTCGGTTGATGAGGTTGTAGGTGGAGGAGCGGTCCCACCACTGGCCGGTGGGTTCGTTCTCAGGAAAGGTGCCGTAGAGTCCGCCAGTGCGGGTGATATCGCTGCGGGCCGGGCCCTCAATTTTGACGACCTCCGCGCCCATGTCGGCGAGCAGTCCGCCGGTGTAGGGCAGGGCGAACACGTAGGAGGAGTCCACAACCCGTATGCCCTGTAGGGGGAGGGTACGTACCGGAGAGCTTGCCATCAGATGAGGTCCATCCGGCGCAACCGGGTGAGGTCCTTGGGGCTGAGGCCAAGCTCCTCGTACACTTCGATGTTGTGCTGGCCCAGGAGTGGGGCCGTGCGCCTAAGCTCGTAGGGCGTGGCGCTCATGTTCAGGAGCACGGCGGGCAGGCGTACCTGACCCATCACTGGGTGCTCGATCTCGCGGTAGAAGCCACGCGATTCCAGTTGGGGGCAGGATGCCAAGTCCTCGGGCGTCTGCACCAAGCCGAAGAGCATGCGGTTCTTCGATGCCTCGTGGAACAGCTCCCAGCGTCCCCGGTCCTTGATCCCCTCCACCATCAGGGCGTCCATCTCGGCGCCGTTGTTGATGCGCTGGCCTGCTTCGGAGAAGCGGGGGTCGCGCAACTCTTCCTTGCCGTAGAAGCCGACTTGGGTATCCCACGTGGCCCCCCCGCCCGTCTGGCCGATGACCCACCCGTCGGCGCAGGCCATGGGGTTGCCGAACAGCGATCCCACAGCAGGGCGACGCGCCTGCACACCGCCGGTGTAGGCGTACATGCTCTGGGTGGCCAGCATGGTGGAGGCGACGCACTCGGTGATGCACACATCGAGGTGCTGGCCCTCGCCCGTCATGCTCTGGTGGAACAGGGCCATGGTCGTCGCCCCTGCGCCGTTCAGCCCGCCCTCGTACTGGGCTTGGAACCCGCCGTGCTTCAGGGGCTCGCGGTCGCTGGTGCCGCTGATGCTCATGATGGTGCTCATGGCGTAGCACATAAGCTCATCGCCCTCGTACTGGCTGTAGGGGCCGGTCTGGCCGAAGGGGGTGATGGAGGTCAGCACCAGCCGCTGGTTGACCTCCCGCAGGGCCTCGTACCCCACGCCCAGCGAGTCCAGATAGCCGGGCTTGTAGCTTTCCACCACCACATCGGCGTCAGCCGCCAGTTGCTTCAGAAGCTCCGGGCCGCCGGAAGCCTCAAGGTTCAGGGTGACGCCCAGCTTGTTCACGTTGAGGACGAAGAACAGGAGACTCTTCTCGGGATGGGGGTCGTCGCTATGGAACGGCCCCTGCCTACGCAAGGCCGCACCGGAAGGAGGCTCCACCTTCACGACCTCCGCCCCATAGTCGGCCAGCAGGCGGGCGCAGAAAGAGCCCGCGATGTCTTGGCTGATGTCGAGGACGCGGACGCCGTTGAGAGTGCCTATGGTCAACGTGGCCTCCTGTGGAAGAGTTGGGGACTGGGCAGCGGACAGACTACAGCAAAGGCGCCTCGCGGCTCAATCGTGCTTGGAAGGGATTTGGATGCGGCACCCATTGGGTTTGTGGCCGCGTTTTCGTATCTGTTGGCTGCGGCATTTCTTGGGGTTGAGGCCGCTTTTTCGTATCTGGGTGCGGCCACTTTCATAGCTGAAATCAATGTTTTCGTAGCTAAAATGTGCCGCATTGGCCGCAGGGAGCCGTGATTCCCAGATAGGGGCCAGCTAGGGATGGGGGCTGCGGAAGTGGCCGCATTTTTGGGGAAGCCGGGGCGGGTGGCGTAGATGTTCCGCATACACGATAGTGATGGCGTCCCTGCATGTTCCTCTGCCATAGTTGACTCCCGAAAAATACGACGGCTGGGGTGACCTCGAGGGGTCAGTCCCCAGCCTGTGTTGATGGTAGAGGGGAGGGGTGGGGGTGTCAACGGGGAGGTGTCATGGGGGTGTCATTTGCGCAAGCTACCCGAAGTGAAACTCGACTTCGTATCTCACGACTTCACTCGTACGTAGGCAGCGGCAGACTTGCCCTTGGTTTCAAATGAATCTGGCTGAGCCTTGACCAATTGTCCCAATTGCCTGTGACGATAGCTTCTGGAGTCGAAGGCTGGGTCAAGCTTTCGCAAGTTTGAACCAACCGCTGCTAGCAGCGCCCATCCATCATCCTGCGATCCCATATCAATAGCTTGAGCCACCAGCGAGATCCATTCAGGGTGCGATTTCGTAGATTCTTGGCGGCCTTTGTCCTTCTTCGGTGCCAGATTTTCGGTGTAAACGAAGACCTCGGAGGCATTAACGAAAGACTTGGGAGTGTTCGACCGTCCCACGCCCATTACGAACATCTCACTCTCTCTAATTCGCGTCGCTAGTCGTGTGTAATCGCTATCGCTCGAGACTATGCAAAATCCGCCAAGGCTTCCAGAATGGAGCAGATCCATCGCCTCAATAATCAGGGTGCTGTCAGTGGCATTTTTCCCAACGGTATAGCGGAACTGTTGAACCGGCTGGACTGCTAGAGAATGGAGGGACTCCTTCCATCCCGACATCTCCGGCTGAGTCCAATCCCCATAGATGCGTCGCGTTGTTACCACGCCATATTTTGCCGCTTCAGCAAGCACTTGTTCCATCAAGGACGGTTGGGCATTATCGCCATCGATTAGCATAGCAAGCAGGCGTGACTCACGGCCGTTGGTGTTATTAACCATCGTTCCTGTTCACACTCTTGGTTATTGTTGGGCACCCCGTGCGAAGGAGTTGACCCTCACCATATCCTGAGCCCTGTGGGCTGGCTCCTCACATTTCGAATCAACGAGACGAGGGCACCGACCATGAATCTCCCGCAAGTAGGGGGGAATATATCATCGCTGCCAAGCAAGAACAAGACAAAGAGTGGTGCCTAGTCACTTCTATTGGTTATCGGACAGAGCGCGCGCCTGTAGGGAGAGCACCTGGGCAACGGAGTTGGGCCACCGGGCGTTCTCCATCCGGCCAGCCATGGTCACCGGCCCCGACAGCCACATGCTGAGTTGGAAAGTGGGGCGTGGGCGCAAGGACTGCGGGCGCACCTCGCAGATGCCGGGCAGCTTAACTAGTCACCCAGCAGGACGTAGACCGCGGCCGATGGGGTCCGGTCGTTGTGCGTATGGCCCTTGCCGGTGACGTCCTCCATCAGGCGGATGTCGCCGGCCCGCAGCACCCGTTTCGCGCCATCGCTGGCCCCGATCTCCACCTCGCCGAACAGGTGGATGATCAGCCTGCGCTCGGGCAGGGGATGAAAGTCCATGTGGCGCGAGCCGTCAAACTCCTGCACCCGCACCTCGGACACATTGATCAACACCCCCAGTTCCGGGTGCTCCGCTAGGCTCAGGTCCTCGATGTGGCTCTCGCCGTCGGCGTCCGAAAATACCCGGTATATTGCCATTCCGCCCCCTGTACATTCTGTAATGGATACCCTGCTAAACCCTGTGCCAGTCACAAATCAATAGCGTCTTGATGACACACCCACCCGTCCTTCCCGCCCCGATGCCGTCAAGCTGGATGAGACTGACATGCCCCATGCGCTGTTTATGCCACGGGAAACGGGAGCCGCCCGCCAGCGTCCACGTAGAACGCCGTGCTGAGTATCTCCCCACCGACAGCCTCCAAAGCGATAGCCACGCAGTTGAATGTGCGTTGGTTGTCTGGCATATGCTCCGAACCGAATTGGCGATACTCAATGTTGCCGGCAAGTGCGACCACCCATACATCCCAGCCACGCACCTCTTCCGAGAGGCGCCCTGCAGTGGCCGAGGCATAATCGCCATAGGTCATACGTTTAGCGTAGCGGCCCACCGGTGCGCCTGTTAGGCCCGCCTCGGTCGCGTAGTCCAAAGCCTTGAGGTAGGCCCCATCCTCGGTCAGGGCAGGGCCTTCTAGGAGAGTGCGGTCCCGACGCCGTAGAGTGATGGTCGCAAACTGGGGTCCGGCCGCGTCGTCGTTCGGTGTGGGCGTGCCTGCAACGAGTTTGAGTAATACGAGCCATAACCTTTGCCCCAACCTCGATCTGCTGCGGTGCCGTTTTCGTCACGCAGGACGCTACTTGTGCTCCGCTCTCCATGTGATCCCCTCGGCATGATTCCCTCCTCAAAATCCTCACGAGTCTTGGTGGAGGCTCGGGTTCCGGTGAGTTACGTTTCACGCGTCCGGTTGGGACGTCGGTTGGCAGAACGCGTTCAGATTCCAAAGCATAGAGGAGTGACAATTGAGTGCAATGAGAACGGTGTTTCATGATGACCCTATGGGCTCTGGCTGGGGTCCCGTACCTTCTCCTTCCTCATTGGGGATGCCCCTAGCAGCCACAGTGGTCTCGTCGACCATATCCGGCGTGCCTTTGCCCAAACCTGGACCCGCCAAGGGTACCGCAAAGCCTCATATACCGAAACCTCTCCGCTTCCCTTAACTAGAGTCTCGACAGTATGAGGAGGTGCGCCCCTGCACCGATACCGCACGGCGCATCGGGGGGACACTGCTGGAGACTGCATCCGCCTCGGTCCGGAGGGGTCCGGGCCTGACTCTACTCATGACATTTCCGCCTTGCCCACCTGTCGCCCCCCTGATACGCTGGAGTCAGCCTAAGATGTACCATCGCAATGGGAGACAAATGACGACCCGCACCGGAAGTGCCATCCAAGACTTGCTTCTCGGGCCTGACTCAGGGATGTCACAGTGTCCCAGCTACGACTCAGCTATAACGATGTCACAAATGTCACAGGCCCCAGATACAAAAGGTCATTTTCCAGATACAAACAGTGTGGCATCTCAGCTACGGACCGACCACGCCGGTGCCCTACTCCAGCTATGAAACGCCACCAGGCTGGCCTCACGAATGTGGCATCCTACCTTAGCCCCATGCGTCACTGGCGGGAGGAGGCGCGGGGCTGCGTTTACACTGTTGGGGCGAGTTGCTAACCTTGGACCACGTTCAAACACGATAGTGAGGGCAGGCTAGGTGCGTCGATATGTGGAGACTCCCCAGATGGACAAGATTCTGTCGTTGTCCAAGCGGAGGGGGCTGGTATTCCAGAGTAGCGAGATTTACGGGGGCATCAACGCCACTTGGGACTACGGCCCCTTAGGTGTGGAGCTGAAGCGCAACCTTAAGGACCTCTGGTGGCACTCGGTGGTGCAGCAGCGGGATGACGTCGTAGGGCTGGACGCCGCGATTCTGATGCACCCTGAGGTGTGGGTCTCCAGCGGCCACGTAGCCAGCTTCAGCGACCCGCTCGTGGAGTGTCGCGAGTGCCACCAGCGCTACCGCGAGGACCAGATCGAGTCGACCACCTGCCCCGACTGTGGTGGCGAGCTGACCGACCCTCGCCAGTTCAGCTTGATGTTCAAGACTTTCATGGGCCCAGTCGAAGACACCGCCCATCAGGTATACCTGCGACCTGAAACGGCCCAAGGCATCTTCGTCAACTTCGCCAACGTGCTCACGGCCTCCCGCCGCAAGCTGCCCTTCGGCATCGCCCAGATAGGCAAGGCCTTCCGCAACGAGATTACGCCGGGCAACTTCACCTTCCGAACCCGCGAATTCGAGCAGATGGAAATCGAGTACTTCGTGAAGCCGGGCACCGACGACCAGTGGCTGCAATCGTGGCTCGACGACCGCTTCAGTTGGTACACGAAGCACGGCATCCGTCCCGAGAACCTGCGCCTCAGGCGTCACGACCCTGACGAGTTGGCCCACTACGCCAAGGACACCTACGACATTGAGTACCGCTTCCCTTGGGGCTGGGGCGAACTCGAGGGCATCGCCAACCGCACCGACTACGACCTGCGCAGTCACGCCACCCCCACGGGGCAAGACCTGACTTTCTATGACGAGGAGAGCAAGGAACACGTCTTCCCTTACGTCATCGAGCCGTCCGGGGGCGTCGACCGGGCCACGCTAGCCTTCCTGCTGGACTCCTACGACGAGGAGCCCGACCCTCCTCCCAAGCCTGGCGGAAGGGCCAAGACCGGTGAGGAAGCGCAGCCATCGAAGGACGTGCGTGTGGTGTTGCGGTTGCACCGCCAGTTGGCTCCAGTGAAGGTGGCGGTGCTGCCTCTGAGTCGCAACGAGCGTCTGGCCCCCTTGGCACATCAAGTTCATATGCTGCTGCGTCCTCACTTGGCCACCCAGTACGACGACGCCCAGAGCATCGGTAGGCGCTACCGCAGGCAGGACGAAATCGGCACACCCTATTGCGTCACGGTGGACTTCGATTCCTTGGACGACAAGCGCGTGACCCTGCGTGACCGCGACACCATGGCCCAACTGCGGGTGCCCATCGCCGACCTACCGGCCATCCTCACCGACAGGCTTGAACATGGCTGGTAACGTTCCATGAGAATTGGGCCATGAGGATTCTCCACTTCTCTGACCTCCACATCGGCGTGGAGAACTACAGCCGCGTCGACCCCCAGACCGGCCTACCCACCCGCCTGCTGGACTTTTTGGGTGCATTGGATGAGCTGGTGGAGTATGCCCTGAACGAGGGTGTGGACTTGGTGCTGTTCGCCGGGGACGCTTACAAGGGGCGCGACCCGTCCCAGACCCACCAGCGGGAGTTCGCCAAGCGCTTGGCCCGCCTTTCAGGGGCAGGTATACCCACCTTTCTGCTGGTGGGCAACCACGACCTGCCCACACCCTTGGGGCGGGCCACTGCCGTGGAGATTTTTCACACCCTCGACGTGCCCAATGTCATCGTCGGCGATCAGATGCACACCTACATGGTGCCCACCCGCTCTGGCCCCTTGCAGGTCGTCGCCCTGCCTTGGCCCAACCGCAGCAGGCTGCTTACCCGCGATGATGCCCGCGGCCTCTCCCTGGACCAGGTAACTGCTGCGATAGAGGAGATATGCACCACAGGGGTGCAGCGGGAGGTTTCCCGGCTCGACCCGGCCATCCCTGCGGTGTTCACCGCCCACGTCACCCTCAATGGGGCGAAGACCGGCACCGAGCAGAACATGATGCTGGGGCGCGACCACACCCTGTATCCCAGCGTGGTGCATCGCCCTGAGTTCGACTACGTGGGGCTGGGCCACATCCACAAGCACCAAGTTCTGAGGGAAGGGCCTACGGTAGCCTATTCGGGCAGCCTGCAGCGGGTCGACTTCAGCGAAGAGTACGACACCAAGGGCTTTTGCGTGGTGGACATCGACCCATCGGCGCAACAGGGCAGCCGTATGAAGGACTTCCAGTTCCGCCCAGTGTCAGCCCGGCGTTTCCTTACCATTGAAAGCCGAGTGTCTGATGGCGTGCTGGACCCCACCTCTCAGGTGCTTGCGGACATCGCCCGGTGCGACGTGGCCGATGCCGTGGTGCGGCTGACCATACACGTCTCCCCTGAGATGGAGCCAATGCTACGGGACGGCGACATCCAACGCGCCTTGGAGTCTGCCCACTATGTGGCTTCCATCAATAGAGAGGTGCCCCGGGAGAGGCGGACTCGCGTGCCAGGTGATACGGTCGAGGGCATGACTACTACGGAGGCGCTGGACCTCTACTTCGAGAGCCGCAAGCTGGACCCGGGGCGAAAAGAGAAGCTCATGCAGTATGCCCAAGAGTTGATGACCGAAGAACAATCGGATCCGGGGCCGGTCGAACATCGGGGCGCGTCGGTATAGCGGGCTAGGGGGATTCGTGGTGCATCACTCCCCCACGATGGTCAATCTCAAAGGGTCCCACCGATGAGTGTCTCGGATTACCTCATCCTGGCCATCAGATGGCTCCACACCATGTCAGCGGTAGCTTGGGTGGGCGGAGGCATGTTCTACCTGCTGGTGCTGCGGCCCGCTATCCGACGCTCCGGCCCTATGGACCGCTCGTTGGCAGCCGCCATCGGCCCCGAATTCCGCGGGCTGGTCGATGTGTCCATCGCCGTCCTCATCATCACCGGAGCAGTACTCACCTTCGACCGGCTGACCTCCACCTTCGTGGGGGCGGCCTACGCGGTAGTCCTCGCGTCCAAGGTTGCCCTAGCCTTCTACGCCTTCTATCTTGTGCGCTTTCTGCGGCGCTCCAGCTACCCCGAAGAGCCCGAAGGTTCGGGCAGATGGCCCCGACGACTCGCCACGCTCTGCACCGGGGCCACAGCAATACTGGTGGTAGGTGTGATAGTGTTCCTGCTGTCCGAGCTGTTGGTCGAGTTGTTCCAAGTAGCACTTAAGAACAGGACCGGTGCATGACCGGCCACATCTTCCACGCGTTTCACGTCTCCCGAGGAAGAGCCCCTTCCATAGCCCTTTCCCTCTTGACGCGGGAGGTTGCGATGGGAGTGGAATGGTTGACTCCGGCTACTGTTGCGAACATTGCGCCCTTGGATTCCGGCCTTCGCCGGAATAACGGGTTTTGTGCAAAAGTCTCCCAAGAAAGAGTCCCATGAAGAAGGGCCGAATATGAAGAAAGACCTGATGGAAATACTTGCCTGCCCCGTGTGCAAGGGACCTCTGGACCTGACCATTGGTGAAGAAGATGGGGAAGACATAGTGACCGGCTCGCTTTTCTGCGGACAATGCAACGAGGCCTACCCCATTGAGGAGTCCATCCCCAACCTGCTCCCGCCGGAGTTGCGGTAGCTGTAAGGGCCACTGGCGCATCACAGAGCTAACGCCGACGACCACAGCCGCACGCCCTGCTTCCCCTCCACCTGCTCCGCTAGATCGCGTATCGACGTCTCCAGCAATGGGTGTTGCACTTCCGGGGCGACTTCGGCCAAGGGCACCAGCACGAAGGCGCGCTGGGGCATCCTGGGGTGGGGGATTTCCAAGTCATCGGATTCGAAGACGGTGTCGCCGAAGAGCAGGATGTCGACGTCTATGAGCCGTGGGCCGAAACGGAAGTTCGGGCGGCGCCCCAGCTCTCGCTCCACACCTTGGGTAGCGATCAGCAGGGCGGGCGGGTCAAGCTCAGTTGCGATTGCGCAGACACAGTTGAGGAAGTCGGGTTGGTCGAGGTAGCCCCACGGAGCCGTCTCGTAGATGGAGGAGACAACCAGCACCTCACCATATCGTTGAAGTAGCTGAAGAGTCTCCCGCAGGTTGGCCTCCCTGTCACCCAGATTCGTGCCTAAGCCCAAATAGGCGGTCACGCGCTCCAATTGTCTGGCCTCCAACCCCGTACGATGGCGTCGCTCATACGGGCGACGCGCACCATCTCCCGCACGTCATGCACTCGTACCATGTCGGCCCCTCCGGCGATGCTCAGGGCCACCGTGGCGGCCGTCCCTTCCAACCGCTCCTCCACCGGCAGGTCCAGCACCCGCCCGATGGTGGACTTGCGCGACGTGCCCACCAGCAGAGGATGTCCTAGGGAGCGCAATTCAGGGAGTCGCCGCAGTACTTCCAGGTTCTGGTCTGCCGTCTTCCCGAAGCCGATGCCCGGATCGACGACAATCTTGGCCGGCGTGACTCCGGCTTCCATAGCACGCGCCACGCTGCCACCCAAGGACACTCGAATGTCCGCCATCAATTCGCGGTACTTGTAGCTGCGCTGATTGTGCATGAGCACGACAGGCACCCCGAACCGGGCCACCACCTCACCAATGCCTTCATCTGCCGACAGACCCCACACATCGTTGATCATGGAAGCCCCCGCCTCCAACGCCTGCTGGGCCACTTCAGCCTTGTAGGTGTCCACGCTCACAGGCACCTTTACCGTAGCCAACACTTGCATCAACACAGGCATTAGACGCGCGAACTCCTCGTCAGCCGACACAGCCTGCGCCCCAGCGCCATAGACTCGCCCCGCAGGTCGTGTGGATTCAGCGCCAATGTCGATTATGTCGGCCCCTTCGGCCTCCATGCGCACCGCAAGCTCAACCGCGCTCTTAGTGTCGTGGGCCAAGCCGTCGCCGGAGAAAGAGTCGGGCGTGACGTTCACCACGCCCATCACGTAAGTCCGCTCCCCCCACCGAAAGGTGGCTGGGCCGCAACGCATCTCATTGGCTTGGAGTTCTGTCATGCCGCCGACCGTCGGTCGAATGGATTCTCGAAGTGATGCCATTCTATCATCGTACCTGTTAGTCACTCGTGGCAGGCCAACTGTTATTGCGGCTGTTATCGCATATCTGCTAGCATGGCGTGAACCCCCCACCTTCGCAGCGGAGAAAACGTGACCATTGAGAAGAGGGCCGACCGTGGTGTTGGCGAGCTACGAGACCGACGACAGACCGCCCGCCTTGGCGGAGGGCAGGAGCGGATCAAACAGCAGCACAGCCGTGGCAAGCTCACCGCCCGGGAGAGACTGGACCTGCTCCTTGACTTGGATACCTTCCAGGAACTCGACCCATTTGTGACCCATCGGACGTCCGACTTCGGGCTGGGCGACCGCAAGTTTGAAGGCGACGCTGTGGTCACGGGCTATGGCAAGGTGGACGGGCGGCCGGTTTTCGCCTACTCCCAAGACTTCACAGTGCTGGGTGGCTCCTTGTCCGAAGTGGTCGGACAGAAGATTTGCAAGGTCATGGACCTTGCCATGAAGAACGGCTGTCCTCTCATCGGTCTCAATGACTCCGGTGGCGCACGTATTCAGGAGGGAGTCCTCAGCTTGGGGGCCTATGGTGATATTTTCCTGCGCAACACCATGGCCTCCGGCGTAATACCACAGATTTCGGTGATCATGGGGCCAGCGGCTGGGGGGGCATCCTACTCCCCAGGCATCACCGATTTCGTCTTCATGGTCCGTGGCCCGGGCCAGCTCTATATCACCGGACCGGACGTCATCAAAGCAGTTACCGGCGAGGACATCACCCACGACGAGTTGGGAGGCGCTTTCACCCACAGCGTGCGCAGTGGTGTGGCCCATTTCGCCTTCGACTCTGAAGAGGAAACCCTGCGAGAGGTGCGCAGACTCCTCTCCTTCCTGCCCTCCAACAACATGGCGGACCCGCCACTAATGGACACGCTGGACAATCCCGACCGGCACGATCCCGAACTCGGTGACATCGTGCCGACCGAGCCCAATCGCTCCTACGACGTACGGGACGTAATCCGGAGGGTGGTAGATGAGGCCGACTTCATGGAGGTGCATCGCGACTACGCCCCCAACGTAGTAGTCGGGTTTGCCCGCCTCGACCGTCGCACCATCGGCATCGTGGGCAACCAACCCTCCCACCTAGCGGGAGTACTGGACATCAACACTTCCACCAAGGCGGCCCGCTTCGTACGCTTTTGCGACTGCTTCAACATCCCCATCGTCACCTTCGTCGACGTGCCAGGCTTCATGCCCGGGACCGACCAAGAGTACGGCGGAATCATCCGCCACGGGGCCAAGCTGCTGTACGCCTACGCTGAGGCGACGGTGCCCAAGGTCAGCGTCATCCTGCGCAAGGCCTACGGCGGGGCATACATCGTGATGGGCAGCAAACACCTGGGTGGGGACGTCAACCTAGCGTGGCCCTCGGCGGAGATTGCCGTGATGGGGCCCGAAGGCGCGGTGAACATTCTGTTCCGCGAGGAGTTGGCGAACGCAGAATCGCCTGACGGTGAACGCGCCCGGCTGACCGAGGAGTTCCGCAGCCAGTTCGCCAACCCCTACATCGCGGCCAGCAGAGGCTTCCTCGACGACGTCATCGAGCCGGGCGAGACCCGCCCCCGCCTAGCCCGCGCCCTGGAGATGCTGCAGACCAAGCGCGACACGATGCCCGCCAAGAAGCACGGCAACATCCCACTGTAGTTAATCTTGGCGCACCGTAGGGCGGTGGTGGCGGGCCTTCCTGGCAACGTCCCCACTTCCCTAGCCAAGGTGCTGCCTCTGACCCCAAGTCTAACGCGAGCATGAGCAGTATCACTAAACTCTATGCCCATTCATACGTTGCCTCCCCGACAGGCCGAGATTATCCTATGGGAATCCGACCCCACTTACGTTTCCCTCGGAGGGGACGCGCATGAACTTGAGCATCGACGACGGCCTTTTAAAGATAGACCTGAGCAGGGTAGAGAAGGTGCTGTCCGTCCACGGATCCTTCCGGACACCGCTGGAACAGGTGGAGAGCGTTTCGACGGGGGCGCCACGGCAAAGCTGGAGAGATCTCAAGGTCCCTGGGACCTTCCTGCCTTGGGTTGTGAAGGCGGGGACATACTTGACCAAGCGGGGCAGGGAGTTCTGGTACGTGACCAGGAACAGGGGATTCCTCACCATCGAGCTCAAAAACGACAACTACAAGAGGATCGTGCTGGGTCTCAATGACAACCAGCACTGGGCTGATCAAATCGAGTCCTCCGCCAAAAGCCACTCCAACCAGTGAGGAACTACACATCTAGGTAATCAGGACGGGGGCGTCCCACGGACTACGGCCAATCCCGTCTGGTGAGGGCCCTCACGGGCATGGAACCACCATCTCCCCTAAGAGCAGGAGCTCAAGGTGGCGTACCACAGTGGAGTTCGCCTAGAACGCCCTGCCGACCTGCGGAGAATCGAACCACCCTGCCGAGCCGAGTCGACCACACTCCCATCCCTAGGGGTCGGGCGCACTTGTTTCACGTCTCCGTCAGGCCCCACCAGGAGTACCGCAGGGTTTCGTCACTATTGCCAATCCATCATGAACAAGTAATATAGCCTCCATGGTTCCACCTGATGGTCTCTTCGGCACCTCGGCCCACATAGCCATTGGCGTCTACGCGCTGCTGGTATTGGCGGTGGGCCTCTCCGGCTACCTGCTGTACCGCCGTGTGTTCAAGCTGATTATGCTGGGGCGGCCAGAGCGCCGGTTCGACCAGCCCCTGCGACGCTTGGGCGGACTGCTGGCCATCAGCTTGGGCCAGCGCAAAGTGTTGCAGCGTGTAGGGCTGCGGGACCGGGCCGGATTGGGCCACGCCATCATCTTCTGGGGCTTCCTCTCCTTTGCCCTCAGCTACTGGATCTTCATCTTCGCCGACTCCATCTGGCACCCGTTCTCCGAGACCCTGCTGACTGACACGGGCGTCGCGGTCTATGCCAACTACCTGAACGTGTTCGCAGCTGCCATCCTGCTATGCATCACTTGGGCGGTGCTGCGACGCTGGCTGGCGAAGCCCCACCGCCTCAGCTTCGACCTCACCCGCAGCTTCGACGCCGTGGTTGTGGTCAGCCTCATCGCGTCCCTGATGGTGCTCACGCTCTTGACCGAGGCCTTCTACGTGGCCCGGGAGGGGGCAGATGTAGGGCCAGCCGGCGAAGCGTTCATCGGCAAGGCACTGGGCCAAGCCTTCGCCAGTGCCGGGCTGGGCTACGATGCGGCCAATGCCCTTCACAGCCTCTCGTGGTGGATGCACCTGTTGGTCATCTTGGGGTTCGCTATCTATGTACCCTTCTCCAAACACATGCACATGGTGGCCGCCCCAGCCAACGCCTTCTTTCGAAACCTGGATCCCCGCGGGGCCCTGCCTCCCATGGACTTGGAGAACGCCGAGCGGTTCGGCGTGGGTCGGGTGCAGGACTTCAGTTGGAAGGAACTGCTGGACGGGTACGCCTGCGCTGTCTGTGGACGCTGCACCGACAGCTGCCCGGCCAACCTGACCGGCAAGGTTCTTTCCCCCATGCACATCGTGGAGAACATCAAGGACCACCTCATCGAGAGGGGGACCGGCCTGCGCAACGGCCAAGAAGACGACGCCGACAAACCTCTCATCGGCCACGCCATCCTAGAGGACGCGGTGTGGGACTGCGTGAACTGCGGGGCGTGCATGGAGGAGTGCCCCGTGATGGTGGAGCATGTGCCCACCATCATGGATATGCGTCGCTACCTCGTCATGGAAGAATCCAAGATGCCTGAAACGGCGATGAATGCCCTGCTGAGCCTTGAGCAGCGGGGGCACCCATGGCGGGGCACCCAGTATTCGCGCACCGATTGGGCCGAAGGTTTGGATGTGCCCACCATGGCCGACCACCCCGAAGCCGAGGTGTTGTTGTGGGTAGGTTGCACGCCTGCTCTTGAGCAACGCAGCCAGGCCATCGCCCGCTCCATGGTCAAGGTGCTGAAAGCGGGCAAGGTCGACTTTGCCATACTCGGAGAAGAAGAAACGTGCACCGGTGACCCGGCGCGGCGCATGGGCAATGAGTACCTGTTCCAGATGCTGGCCCAACAGAACATCGAGACGCTGAACGGGTACAAAGTGAAGACCATCGTCACCGCCTGCCCACACTGCTTCAACAGCCTGAAGAACGAGTACCCCCAACTCGGCGGCAACTTCGAGGTGATGCACTACAGCCAGTTCTTTGACCGGCTGATGAGCGAGGGACGCCTCAAGCTGTTGAGTATGCAGCAAGGGCAGGTGGGCGCGGTCGCTTACCACGATTCCTGCTTCCTAGGGCGCCACAACGGCGTGTACGACGAGCCTCGACGGGTAGCACGGGCTATTCCAGGCTTGAACCTCGTGGAGATGGAGCGCAACCGGCAGCGAGGGTTCTGCTGTGGTGCTGGGGGAGGTCACATGTGGGTGGAGGAGAACGGGGGGACCCGCATCAACCACACCCGCACCGACCACTTCATAGAGACGGACGCGCCCACAGTTGGCGTTTCCTGCCCCTTCTGCCTGCAGATGCTCACCGAGGGCATAGAGGCTAAGGGCCAGTCAGGCCAGAAGCAGGCCAAGGACATCGTGGAGCTTCTGGCCGACAGCTTGGAAGAGCAACCGGCGGCCTGAATTATCGACCTTCCCCTTATCGACCTCCCGACGAAAGGAACCCTACAATGGCAGGCTACGTAATCGCGCAGATGAGCGTCACCGATCCCGAGGCCTTCGCCGACTACCCCGGTCAAGCAGGACCGACCGTGGCCGCCTTTGGTGGCCGGTATGTGGTGCGTGGCGGGACTATTGACAACATTGAGGGCGACTGGAAGCCGGGCAGGGTGGTGATTATCGAGTTCGACAGCGTAGCGCAGGCCAAGGCTTGGTACGACTCGCAAATGTACGAGGAGGCCAAGGCCCTGCGCATACGGTCCACAATCAGCAGCCTGATGATCGTTGAGGGAGCCTAGCTTTCATCCATGACGGCTAAAGCTGACCTGCTGGTAATACCTGATGACCACCCGCCGGTACTCTTCGGCACTCACTTGGAGCCGCACGTCTACGGCCTAGCCCGGGAAGTCGGCTGGCATGTGGAAAGGCCAGCCGATGAGGCACAACTCGTGCAGTGGACCGGGGCTGCCGACGTAGTTGTCAACCTCAGAACATCGGTTTACTTCCCCCGCTCGGTACTGGAACAGTGCCCCAATCTACGGCTGATATCCATCTGGGCCGTGGGTACTGACAACGTCGACCTGGAAGCCTGTCGCGACTTGGGCATCACAGTTTGCAACACACCCGGCTACGCTGCCATCGGTGTGGCCGAGCACGCCATCGCCTTGGCCCTAGCTGTCACTCACCAATTAGTGGCCGGAGATCGCCGCATCCGTGGCGGAGGCTGGCAGGATGCCCGTATTGCCCAACTCCACGGAAAGACACTCGGAGTGATCGGTGTGGGCCCCATTGGGCAGCGCATGATTGCTTTGGGCAGGTCTTTAGGGATGGACGCATTGGCTTGGACCCTTCACCCGTCACCTGAGCGGGCCGCATCCTTGGGGGTGGAGTTCGTTCCACTGCCAGACCTGCTGCGGGCCTCGGACGTTGTGTCCATTCACCTACCCATCACGGAGGAGAGCCTCCACCTTCTCGGCGCTACTGAGCTGGCCATGATGAAGCCCGCAGCCATCATCGTGAACACCGGTCGCGGGGCTGTCATCGACGAGCCAGCCATGGTGCAGGCGTTGCAAGAGGGCAAGTTGGCGGGCGCAGGGCTGGACGTGTTCACCGCCGAGCCTTTGTCCCAAGACAGCCCACTATGCAGCTTGGAGAACGTGGTGTTGTCCCCGCATGTCGGGGCCATGAGCCCGGAGACCAGCTTGGCTGGGCTGGCGATGGCCTTGGACAACATCGAGAACTTCCTCGCGGGTACCCCAACCAACACCGTGGTCAACGGCACTCGCTAGCCCCGCGGTGCCGAAGCTCCCTTCCCCCTGCGAGGGGAGGTTGGGGTGAGGGGTAGAACTTCTATATCGCAGGTCCCCCTCCGCTTGCGCATGGCTTGGATTCCGACCTTCAATGGTATTGGCCATCGCCGTGGGCGCTGCGTATGCAATGGAAAGTGGGCAGCTTACGGGAGGCCTACTTGCCCAGCGGTCCGGGCCTTGGATGCCCACGCAGGCGGGCGTGACGGCTCAACATCATGCCGGTTCAGCGACGAATACCGGGATATTCCGCGTTGTACGGGTCTGATATTCCGCGTAGGGCGGAAACGCCTCTACGGCCAGCGCCCACAATCGCGCTCGTTCGCTGGCATCCTCAACCTCGTGGACTTGCATGGTGTACACCTCGGCCTCGTCGCGAACCTCCACGTTGCTGTCCGCCCGAAGATTGTAGACCCATGCCGGATTTGTCGGGGCTCCGCCCTTAGAACCCACCAACACATAGCTGCTTCCGTCCTTCACCCGCATCAGCGGTGTCTTCCGGATTCCCCCGGTCTGCTTGCCCCGGTTCGTTACTATGATCACAGGCAGTCCGGTATCGCGCAGCGTCGTACCCTGCGCACCTCTACTACCTTCATAGGCTTCGACCTGTTCGCGCACCCAATCGGCGGTTGACGGGATGTACTCTGCCATAACTCGCTCCTGTTTCCTGAGTAGTCTTATCTTGCTGCCAATCAAAGGCCGAATCGATACTACTTTCTGGCCCGCTGGTCGGCGCTCAGCACCTCGTTCATGCTGCCGGATCGGAACCCGTCGAGATCCATGGTCACATAAGCGTACCCTATGGAGCGAAAGTGGCGGGAGATGTCCTGCCTCACCTCGTCCGCGAGCAGAGCGGCGAAATCCTCGGGACCGACCTCAATGCGGGCCACGGTGTCGTGATGCCTCACCCGTAGCTGGCGAAACCCCAAGCTGCGTAGGTGCTCTTCTGCCTTACCGATGCGCGTCAGCGCCTCAACCGTCACCTGGTTGCCATAGGGAATACGGGATGACAAGCAGGCTTGGGCGGGCTTGTCCCATGTGGGCAGACCCATGTCGTGGGACAACTCGCGTATCTCCACCTTGCGAAGCCCCGCCTCCACTAGTGGGCTGATGACGCCGTACTCTTTGGCCGCTTTCTGGCCGGGACGGAAGTCGCCCAAGTCGTCGACGTTGGTCCCGTTGGCCACCCAAGCGTAGCCTTCGGTCGAGGCGAAACCGGCGAGGTGGGTGTAAAGCTCGTCCTTGCAAAAGAAGCAGCGGTTGGAGGTATTGGCCTGATAGTCCTCCCGCTCCACCTCCTGGGTCTTGATGACACGGTGGTTCAGGCCAATTTGCCGGGCCAAGGCTACTGCTTCCCGCAGTTCCGAAGGGGCCAAACTGGGAGAGTCGGCGGTGACGGCCAAGGCCCGGTCGCCGAGAACGTCGTTGGCGGCAGCCGCGAGGAAGGCGCTATCAACACCGCCGGAGTAGGCGATGATTAGCGAGTCTATGCTTTGCAGCCGGTCCCGCAAGTCAGTATTCTTCTGATCGGTGGTCTTGGAGTCCCCAGCCGAATTGTTCGTCATGGCAATGCCAGTCTCCTCCACGGATGAAAGCAAGTGGTAGTGCATTCTAGCATGGACGGCCTTTAATTCCGGCTTTCGGCGGAAAGAAGGGGGTTACACGAGGGACACCATGAGCTAGACGGGATGCCCGAACTGCTGGCGCAGCTCCGTCTTGAGAACCTTGCCCAAGGGATTGCGGGGCAACTCGTCGACGAAGACCACTGATTCCGGCCTCTTGAAACTGGAGAGACGCTCCCGGCAATACTCGATGAGCTCCGCCTCGTCGACTTGGGCCGCCGTGGGCACTACCACCGCGCGAACACGCTCGCCCCAGTAGTCGTCGGGCACGCCGATGATGGCGGCCTCATCGACGCTGGGGTGAGAGGCCAAGACACGCTCTACCTCTTCAGGGGAGACCATCTCGCCGCCACGCTTGATGAAGTCCTTGGCCCGCCCTGCCAGAAAGATGTAGCCATCCTCGTCTTGGTAGGCGAGGTCTCCTGTGTGGAGCCAGCCACCTTTGATGGTCTCGGCGGTGTCGCTCTGCTGCTGCCAGTAGCCCGACATGATGCGTGGCCCGCGGGCCACGATCTCACCCACCTCACCTTGGGCCACCGGCTGGTCGCCGTCGTCCACCAGCATCACCTCCACGTCATCCAAGGGACGGCCTATGGAGGAGAGACGGTGCAATTTCTTTTCCACTTCTTCGGGAAGGCCTTCCAATGCGTGGTCGTCGGGGCCCAGCATCGCGATGGTGGCGGCCGACTCTGTCTGTCCGAAGGCATTGATGAACTGCACGCCCGGCAACGCTTCAATGGCGCGGCGTATGACGTTTTGTGGCATGGGTGCGGCGCCGTAGGTGACGACTTTCAGGCTGGAGAGGTCGTACTGGGAGTAGGCAGGATATTCGATGAGTTGCTTGAGCATGGTGGGAACTAGGATAGAGCGTGTGGGCCTCTCGCGCTGGGCCAACTCCAGCCACTGCTCCGCATCGAACTGCTGCATCAGCACCAGCGTACGCCCGCCATATACGGCCGCTAGGCCCGTCTGGAAGCCACCGATATGATAGAGGGGCATGGGCAGCAAGTTACTTTCGTGGACGTCAGGATCGGGGGGTTCCACGTTGGCCAGCAGGTAAGTGGTCAGGCTGTCGTGGCTGAGCATGACCCCTTTGGGCACACCCGTGGTGCCGGCGGTGTACATCAGCACCGTAGTGTCTGAGTCGTTGGCTTCAGGGAAATGCATCTGATCGGGCAGAGCTCCCGCCAACAGGTCGCCGTATTCGTCGGAGAGGCCGATCAACCGGGAGTGGACAGAGGCGTTGGCCAACGCTGCCGCGGCAAGCTCCCGGTACCCATCGCCCACCAGCAACACCGAGGGCGAGGAGCTTTCCAGCATGTAGGCCAGCTCCTCCTCCTTGGCGCGAAAGCTGAGGGGAACGTAGACGGCATCGAGACTAGCGGCTGCGAAGTAGACCTCTAGCAATTCGGGTCGGTTCACGTCCATGGTGGCCACCCTGTCACCGGGTCCCACGCCCAACTCTGACAAACAATTAGCCAGCCTGACCGCGTTATCCTGCAACGCTTGGAAGGAGAGACGATGGTCTTGGAAGACCACCGCTTCCCGGTCGGGCACAATGGCGCAGGCAATGGTCAGGGCTTCCGTAGTATTCAAGCATTTCCTCCGACGTGGGTGTGGGCTACGTGAGTCGTGGCGATATGAGCTTGAGCGCTCAGGCGCAGCTCCGTGTGCAATGCAGCGGACATAGGTTGGGACGCTCCTTCTCGCACCGCTTGTTTGACCGCCACGATAGACCGGCAAATGGGTGCTAGCTGGCGGGCTAAGGCCTCGGCCTCTGAATCCAGCGCCTCCGGCGTGGGCAACACCCGGTTGACCAGCCCTATTCGCCGAGCTTCTGCGGAGTCGATCCGACCACCGGTCAGAAGCAGGTCCAAAGCGGCTGGCAAGCCGAGGCTCCGAGGCATTGTCTGGCTGCCTCCTGCTGCGGGCATCATACCCAATTGGACCTCTGGCATGGCGAAGGTAGCTTCGGCCGAGGCTAGCCTAAGGTCGCACAGAAGGGCCATCTCCACGCCGGAGCCGATGCAGTGCCCATGAATAGCGCATATCACTGGGACGGGCAACTCCAGCAGGCGGCCCCATACATCGCGCTGCCAGCGCACCTGTCGCGCGATGGCTTGGGAGGGGGCGGTGCCGAACTCGGTAAGGTCTGCACCCGCGCAGAAGGATCGACCGCGACCACGTAGCAGCACCACCGCCACATCATCGTCCTCAGCAATAGCCCCCAACGCCTCATAGAGTTCATCGCGCATGGCCATGTTATAGGCATTGAGGACCTCAGGCCTGTTCAGCCAGATGTGGGCCACAGGCCCTCGCTTTACGTACTCGACAACGGTGTCTCCAACCAACGGGCTCGCCCTGTCTATTCTCCCCGATATTCAGGAACGCTCTTGTTCAAGAAGGAGCGGATGCCCTCGGCCCGGTCGCTAGTGCTGTGCAACAGGGTGTTGAGGTCAGCCTCCAAGCGGAGTCCCTGCTCCAAGGGCATGTCCAAGCCTTTCAAGACCGCCTCCTTGAGGTATTTGCTGGCAATGGGCGCACCGGATGACATAGACGCCGCCACCTGTTGCGCGGTCTGCATCAGCTCTTCAGGTTCCGCTACGGCATTAACTAGCCCCATCTCCAAGGCCTCCTCGGCTGAGACCAACCTTGAGGTCAAGAGCATGTCCAGCGCCCGGCTGCGGCCTATGAGACGTGGCAGCCTCTGGGTGGCGCCATCCCAAGGAACGACGCCTCGGCTGACGTCGGTCACCCCAAGGCGCGCGCCCCTAGAGGCAATGCGAACGTCGCAGGCGAGGGCCAGCTCCAAGCCGTGGTCCAGAGCATCGCCATTGAGGGCAGCCACCACTGGTATCGGCACTGCGGCGAGGACCGACGCCGCTCTGCGCTCCGTCATCCAACGGGCGACGGCGTCGCCACCCGAGGCCTGCACGGAATCGGGTGGCGATTCTCGCCCGCGGGAGAAGGTTTCGCCGGCACCAGTAACCACGAGCGCACGGGCCTGCGGATGCTGCTCCAGCAATGCGAGTGCCTCCCGCAATTCCTGAATCATCAATAGGTCCACTTGGTTTTGGGCGCCTATGCGCCCCAGAGTGATCCAAGCAAGAGGAGGGGCGGCCTCGTAGCTGAGAGCGCGGTGCTTCGAAAGGGCTCTGGCCATAGCTGGCCCATAGTAAGCCTAGGGTAATAGCTTGACAAGGGAAGGGGCCTGTCATACATTTGAGGGGAGTCTGACAGCCTTGAGTTAAGGGTATGTAGACAACGTTAATACTATAGAGCCTGGAAAGGAGGCCGAGTTGGTGAAGTTCGCGCCACTGGGGGAGAGAGTGGTGCTCAAGCCCCTGGAGAGAGATGAAGTCAGCAAGGGCGGAATCATCCTGCCCGACACTGCTAAGGAAAAGCCACAAGAGGGCGAGGTTGTCGAGGTAGGCCCGGGACGCGTGGGCGAAGACGGCAACCGCATCGCCATGGAGTTGAAGAAGGGCGACCGGGTAATCTACTCGAAGTTCGCTGGCACCGAGTACAAGGACGACGACGAAGACTACCTGATCCTTCGCGAAAGCGACATTCTGGCTAAAATTGCCGACTAAGACAAGAGCGAGGAGAAAAGTAAATGCCTGGTAAGCAACTTGTTTACTCCGACGATGCGCGAAAAGCGTTGAAGGCCGGAATGGATGCATTGGCAGATTCTGTCAAGCTGACCCTTGGGCCCAAGGGCCGGAACGTAGTCTTGGACAAGAAGTTCGGCCCGCCCCAGGTATGCAGCGATGGCGTCACCATAGCCAAAGAGATCGAATTGCCTGACCCCTTCGAGAACATGGGCGCCCAGATTCTCAAGGAAGCCGCCAGCAAGACCAACGACGCCGCCGGCGACGGCACCACTACCTCAGTGGTGTTGGCCCAAGCCATCATCACAGACGGCTTCAAGAACGTGACCTCCGGCCGCTACCCCATGGCCCTCAAGCGTGGCATCGAGCGGGGCGTGGAGAGAGTAGTGGAGGAGCTCAAGTCCATGTCCACACCGGTGGACACCCGCGAGCAGATTCAGCAGGTGGCAGCTCTCTCGGCCCACGAGGAGAAGATCGGCACCACCATCGCGGACGCCATGGAGAAGGTCGGCAAGGATGGCGTAATCACGGTTGAGGAGTCCAAGAGCCTCGCCGACGAGACGGAGTACGTGGAAGGCATGCAAGTCGACCGCGGCTACACCTCCCCTTACTTCATTACAAACGCCGAAAAGATGCAGACTGAAATCGAAGAGCCCTCCATCATCATCACCGACAAGAAGGTGACGGCTGTCTCCGACGCCCTTCCCCTGCTTGAGAAGATCCTGCAGGTGGGCAAGAAGAACGTGGTCCTGATAGCCGAGGACGTGGAGGGCGAAGCCTTGGCCACCATGGTGGTCAACAAGCTGCGTGGCACCCTCAATTGCGTGGCAATCAAGGCCCCCGGCTTTGGCGACCGCCGCAAGGCCATGCTGGAGGACATCGCCATCCTGACCGGTGGCACCGTAATCAGCGAAGAGAAGGGCATGAAGCTCGACTCCGCCACCCTGAACGACTTGGGCTCGGCCCGCCGCGTCACTTGCACCAAGGACGACAGCACCTTTGTGGAAGGCAAGGGCTCCGAGCAGGCAATCAAGGACCGGATTGCCCAGATCAGGGCGCAGATCGAGGAGACCACCTCCGAGTTCGACCGTGAGAAGCTGCAAGAGCGCATGGCCAAGCTGGCCGGTGGCGTCGCCGTCATCAAGGTCGGGGCCGCCACTGAGGTCGAGATGAAGGAGCGCAAGGGCAGGGTCGAAGACGCCCTGTCAGCTACCCGCGCCGCAGTGGAAGAGGGCATTGTGCCCGGCGGCGGAGTGGCCTTGGTCCGCAGCCAAGCCTCCTTGGACAACATTGTCGAAGGCCTCACCGAAGACGAGGCTGTGGGTGTACGCATCATCCAGCGCGCCCTTGAAACACCCTTGAGGCTGATCGTCGAGAACGCCGGCGGCGAGGGTTCCATCGTGCTGGATGCCGTCCGCAAGCAGCAGGCGGACTACGGCTACGACGCCGACATAGGCGAGTACGGCCAGATGCTGGACAGGGGCATAGTGGACCCGACCAAGGTGACCCGCTCCGCCCTGCAGAACGCCGCTAGCATCGCCTCCATGGCCTTGACCACGGAGTCGATGATCTCCGAGATACCGGATAAGAATCCGGCCGGGCCCGCCATGCCTCCAATGGAGTACTAGGGCACTAACCCAGTAGGCAAGTATGTTGGCCCCGACTAAAAATCGGGGCCAACGTATTTTTGCCTCAATGCGGATTCCCAACGGTAGTGTCCATAACCACAAGGACTACGAATGGAGCCACAGCTTTTCACTGCGCCCGCACCCGCCCTCGCTGACCTCCCGGCTGGGGCAACCATCATGGTCGGAGGTCTCCAAGGGGCAGGCGTACCCAACGGCCTGCTACGGGCACTGGCTGAGCGCGGCTTGGGAGACCTGACCCTAGTCTGTGATACGGGCGACTCTTCGGTGCTGTCGTTGATAGCTGCCGGACAGGTACGCAAGTTGGTGTGCCCACCACTTACAGAGCACGCTTGGCAGCAGATAGAAGGCACTGGCACTGAGTTGGAGATCGTGGGTGCGGGTGCCCTGGCAGAGCGCATCAGGGCTGCTGGAGCGGGCATCGGCGCGTTTCTCGTGGAACCCCACGCCGATGAGTGGCTGGACGCTGGCGAGGAACGCCAGGAAATCGACGGGCATCAGTACCTGGTGGAGACGCCAATGCGTGCCGACTTTGCACTGCTGCGAGCATACAAAGCCGACACTCTAGGCAACCTGATATACCAAGGGACCGCACGCAACTGGAACCCCAACATGGCCACCGCCTCTACAACCGTCGTAGTCGAGGTGGGCGAAGTGGTGGAGCCGGGGGAGATCGACCCTGAAGCAGTTATCACTCCCGGCATCTTCGTGGACAGGATCGTGTCTAGCCGCCTACCGACGGGCTATTCCAAGCTCTCTTTGTTATGACAGCTACCCCTTCACAAATCGCATCACGAACAGCCGCCGGGCTTTTGCCTGGCCAGACTGCCTACCTGGGCCCCGGCCTGCCAAGGCTGATTGTCGACCACCTCGCTCCGGGAGAGGGCGTGCTTCTACTGGACGATGAAAACCTGCTGGCACCACCTTCAAGAGCAGGCGCATGCATTCTGGAACAGTCCGACGCTGCGGGCTTCGTACGCGGCGGCTATTTGGACGTGGCGGTGCTACAGGCGAGGCAGGTTTCCATATCGGGCGACCTCAGCGAGCCAACGACCGTGGTTCCCGGCCCAACGCGTTCCGCAGAGATGGGCTTGCATGCTCGCCGAGTGGTAGCCGTTGTGGAATTGGATGGCGGAACGGGCCCGATAGTGGAGCGGTGCGAGTCCGCCGCCGTGCGACGCAGGGTCGACACGATAATCAGCGACGTGGGCGTGTTCGCAGTCACACCAGAGGGACTGGCCCTTAGCGAAGTCGCCCCTGGCTGGACCTCCGACGGCATCCGACGGCTGGTGGGGGTGGACTTCGCAATCCGGCCCGATGTACGCGAGATGGAGTTCTCCGTACCCGCTCGCGAGTCTCACAACAAGGTGTTCTCCTCGGCGGCTGATGCCGTGGCCGACATACCCGACGGGTCGACGGTGCTCATCGACGGGTTTGGCGGTCCAGGGGGAATGGCCCAGTACCTGATGCTGGCCTTGCGCGACCACGGAGCCAAACAACTGACCATGGTCAGCAACACCGCAGGCATCGCGGGCGCGGTCAACTTTGGGACGCCTCCCGGCATGCGCACCATCGACCACAGCATCTTGGTGGTGAACGGCCAGATTAAGAAAGCCATCGCCTCCTTCCCTGTCTCGCCGTCGCCGTCGCGCCCCACGGCCTTCGAGTTGGCCTACCGCAACGGCGATGTAGAACTGGAGCTGGTACCTCAAGGCACCTTGGCGGAGCGTCTGCGGGCCGGGGGCTTCGGTCTATCCGCCTTCTACACACCCACCGGAGCGGGCACACTGATAGCAGAGGGCAAGCTATCCAAGGTGATAGACGGTCGCGAGCAGATACTGGAGCGGGCCATCACCGCCGATTTCGCCCTACTGCGGGCACTAAAGGCCGACACCCTCGGCAACTTGGTGTACCGCGGCACATCACGCAACTTCAATTCTGTAATGGCTCCCGCCGCCCGGACCACCATTGTGGAAGTCGACGAAATCGTCGAACCGGGCCAAATCCCGCCCGACGACGTCGTCACACCCGGCCCCTTCGTCCAACGCCTCGTACAACGCCCCGCCGACTTCTCGGCTTATGAACCGCTGGAGGGGTGAGCATTTGTTTCCGCCAAATCGAATCCACTGATAGTCGAGGCCTATCCAATGTATGACGCTCCGTTTTCAAGGATCGTCCGGCGAGTCCCATGGATGGGTCTGCCTTGCTTAATACTCGCAATGTTCCTGTTAGCATGCGGCAATGGCAGTCAATCTGTCGTCCAGTCGACACCTGCGGCAGAATCCGTGCCCACGCCTGCTCCCGAGATCGCTCCCCTGCCTGAGCCGATGCCTAAACCCACACCGGCACCGACAACCGCAGCAACGCCAACGCTCACACCGACTCCCGCATTAACGTCAACGCCCACACCGACTCCCGCATTAACGTCAACGCCCACACCGACTCCCGCATTAACGTCAACGCCCACACCGACTCCCGCATTAACGTCAACGCCCACACCGACTCCCGCATTAACGTCAACGCCTACACCGACTCCCGCATTAACGTCAACGCTCACACCGAATCCCGCATTAACGCCAACGCCCACACCGACGCTTGACCCTGGGCCTCTCACTGCCTCCGAGATATTTGAGAAGGTATCTCCGTCGATTGCCTTCATCACAAACAACGCATGGACAGGTAGTGGCGTATTGCTTGAGGATGGGCACGTAGTGACAAACGCCCATGTCGTCTGGCCATTCGACTCAGCACGCGTGGTATTTCCCGACGGCTCAGAATTCCATGACGTACCGGTGCGCGGATGGGACCTGCTGGCAGACTTGGCGGTGCTCGGCCCAATCAACAGGCCCACTGGCGGCTTGGCGCTATCGGACGGCGAAGACCTGCCGATTGGAGCCAATCTGTTTCTGATCGGCTATCCAGCGGAGACCGAGAAATTCCCGCAGCCAACGATCGTACGCGGTCTCCTGTCTCGTGTGCGAGAGTGGGAATCTGTCGGAATTACGTACCTCCAAGCCGACGCTACAATCATAGGTGGACAGAGCGGAGGGGCGCTGGTCTCGGAGGCGGGACACGTCATCGGCATTAGCGGCCTTAGGTTTACTGAAGCGAATTTCGCCATGGTCGCATCAGCATCAGACTTCATACCACGGGTTAGAGAACTGATTGAGGGAAGAGACCCTTCAGGGCTCGGCGACAGGGGTGCCCTTCTTCAAGGGGGAACGCTCCGACACGGCGTCACACTGGAAAATTATTGGTCCCAGCGCGCCTATTTGATCAATGAACCGCCCGGAGCTCTGATTGATTTTGAGCTAACGGGGGACAACGACGGCGGGTTTACCATATATGACCCATACGGGTTCGAACTGCTGGCGGCGGACAACGGTTCTACGGGGGCGGAGGGTGGCGCGTATACGATCGAGCGCGACGAGCCTCATTTCCTGGTCGTATGGCAATGGCCAGAGACAACCGGCGACTTCACGTTGAAAAGTAGCCACCGGCTTACACAGATACACGACCCGGACGACGGTAGGCAACTGCAAGTGAGTCAGCCTGCCCGTGGAAACATCGACTTCCCCACCGACCTTGACTACTTCCTAGTTGACCTCACAGAGGGCGAGGTAATCGAGGTTATAGCTGAGTCCAGTGTGGCCGACACCTTCCTCACTATTGACTATGTGGGCGCCTTGGATACTCAGATGATCGTCGACGACGATAGCGGGGCTGGCCTGCTTGGGTTGGACTCCGCGATCATATATCGGGCTCCTCATACAGGACGCTACTTTGTGGTTGTATCGGACGCCAACTACTCCGCTCCTGGTGGATACGTCATCAAGGTGAAGCGAGCGGGCCGCAATGCGGTACCGACCACCACGACATGGGCGTCCCTATTCGGAGAGTCAGTTGCGACTGAGCCGCCAAGCGCACAGTCCGCCTTCGGGTTGGCCGAGCTCAGGTCGGCCTTCACAGGTCTGCCCGACGCCTTCGAAGAATTCGATCCCGCAGCGGAGGGCCTCTCCTTGGGCGACTTGGGGTTGGACGAGATATATTTCTCCGATGGGGTACTTTTTGCCTCTGCGGATCCTTGGCAGGTGCTGTTCGCAGTGAGCGGCGAGATGACAGAGCTCGAGAGATTCTCATTAGACGCGGAGCTATCGGCTCCAGCATTCCTTGACGTTGTAACCGAAGGCTTCGTCAGCGAATTGAATGTCGACCAAGATGTACTCCACCAAAGCGGTTTAATGGATGTATCGCGTGTGGGCGAAGCATCGGGGGGCGTGTGGTTCGACACAACTCTCGACGGGATTCGACTGCGGATGGATCTGATCATGTTCAGGCAAGGGAACATTGCCGCTATAGTATATTCCTACATATATTCGCCGGATTTCCTGTCGAATATTTCGACTCAAGAGGCGGCCCGGATGTTGGAAAAGGCAATCGTCGACTACTTGTCCGTGCAGTAGAGGGAGTTTTGGCCCTAGCCACGGTCCATCAATAACCAACCTAGTTAGTGTTCAACATTAAACAGGATAGGACACATCCCCACACAAGCGAGGGCATCAATGATTAAAGAGCGGTTGGAGCGTGAAGTGATTGCCATGAGGGTGGCGAAGGAGCTGACGGACGGCTCCTATGTCAACTTGGGCATTGGCATTCCGACTCTGGTGTCGAATTTCCTGCCGCCTGATTTGACGGTGTTCTACCACAGCGAGAGCGGGGTGTTGAACTGCGGACCGTTGGCAGATGAGGGCGAGGAGGATGTCGACCTCATCAATGCTGGGGGGCAGTTTCTCAAGCCGGTTCTGGGGATGTCGTTTTTCAGCTCAGCCCATGCCTTTGCCATGATCCGCGGTGGACATGTGGACGCGACGGTCTTGGGGGCGTTGCAGGTCTCAGCAACAGGCGACCTAGCCAACTGGATGCTTCCGCAACGCGGAGTAGGGAATATCGGCGGGGCCATGGACCTGTGTGCCGGGGCCAAGCGAGTCATCGTGGCCATGGAGCACACCGACTCCCAAGGCCAGCCCAAGGTGGTGGAGCGATGCACCTACCCTCTGACAGGCAAGGAGTGCGTGAGTCTGGTGGTGACCGACGTAGCGGTGATGGCCGTGACACAGTCGGGGATGCTGCTGCGAGAGATGGCGCCGGGCTGGACTGCCGAGGATGTTCAGGAGATTACCGGAGCACATCTGGCTCTAGCGGATGACCTGAAAGAGATCGAGTTATAGGGGGGCAGTGGGTCGTCTGCTTGTTCTCGCTGGACGGGGTTGACCGGTCAAAAGCGCCGACTCCTGCCTGCACGAGAATGACGGAGACGGGACCCACGGTAGGCGCCTACATCTCCTCGGATGCTGCTACTTGGAACCAGCCATCCTCGGTAGGGGGCGAATCGGGTGGGCCCCCTTGGCTCTTGGTGGAGGGCAGCACTTCCAGCTTCAGGTCTTTCAGCATCTCGTCGATCTGGCTCACCGATTGGGTGGTCGCCTCCGATGGGTTTCGTTGGGACGTAAGTTGGGCCCGCAGCGAGAGCAGCTTGGTGGCCATGCGGAGGGCAAGCTCTACGCCAGCCAGATTAAGCCCCAAGTCTTCCACGAAGTGCTTTATGAGACGCAGACGCGCGATGTCGCTGTCGGAGTAGGTGCGCAGGCTACCCATGCGGAGGGGGTCGACGAACCCTGCGCGCTCGTACTTGCGCAGGGTCTGAGGGTGCATGTCCAGCGTCTCGGCAACGACGCTGATCATGTATATGCCTTGTGCTTGTCTCATCGCTAGCTCTCCACCTATTTATATGACGGTTGTAGCCGCCTGTCAATATCAGGGTCATTGGGATGCTCTATCGAGATTATCATCATAATGCCAATATGATTAGATACTTGACACAAGTCATATCAACTGATAGACTGCATCCGTGCAGTGTGAACAGGGCACAAGGGAGGTTGACGATGACATCTACAATTGTATCGGAAGAGGTCAAGGGCTTAGCCAACTCGGTGGTGAAGGACATTGAAGAGGTGGTGCGAGAGGCGGAGCGGGGGGAAGAGCACCCGGTGCTGTATTTCACTTCGCCCACGCCGGGGGTCCGGTACTACTCGTTCCAGCCAACAAAGACGGTCAACGCTTAACCCCGTCTCGTCAAGGGGGCCAAGCCCCGCCATTCCGGCGGGCATCGGAATGGCGCAGGTATGCGAGGCTCAGCGAGACGGTAGCCAAATCAAAAGCGGGGCGCTACGCGATCCAAACGGAGGCGCCCCGTTCGTCCTTTTCTACCTGTATCTGGACTGGGAAGGCGTCCTTCAGGTCCTCTAGGTGGGTAATCACGAATATCTTCTCAAAGTCGTACTCAATGGCACTGATGACGTCGAGGATGCGGTCGCGTCCGGGGGCGTCCTGAGTGCCGAACCCTTCATCGATGAACAGCGTGGGCAGCGGGGCCCCCCGTCGGCGGGCCAGTTCCTTTGACAACGCGATGCGCAGCGCCAAGTTGATGCGGAAAGCCTCGCCTCCACTAAACATCTCGTAGGCCCGCGACCCTAACTCGTCGCTGATCGTAATGTCCAAGGTTTCGATGGCCCCCCCTTGGCCGCTGCGGCGCTCCCGCTGAGTCTCCAGCTTTACGTGCATACGGCCGTCGGTCATGCGGGCCAGCAATTCGTTGGCGGTCTCCTCCACTCGTGGCAGCAGGGTATCGATGAGCATCGCCTGCACCCCCTGCTTGCCGAAAGCGGCTTCCAACTCTTGGTATAGCCCTTGGGCTTCCTGTGCCGCCAAGAGGGCCTGCCGTTCACCGTGTACACCCGCTTCCATCGACTCCAAGTGCCTAAGGTCGCCCTCCACGGCCCCCTGCTGCTGCAAGAGGCTGCGATAGGTACGCTGTAAGCCCTCTTCGGCAACTATGTGGCGGGTCAGCTCCTCCTCCAAGCACGGCAGCTCTCGTCCCGCCGCCTCCATGGCCTCGGCTTTGAGACGACGGACATCCAAGGCTTCCACCGCCCCGTCAATCATGCGCTGGGCCATCGCCAACGCCTCCATTTCTTGGGGCAGGGATTCCTCCGCTTGGCGCAGGTTGTGGAACTGCTCTTCCACCGATTGGGCTTCTTGCACCTGCCGATATAGCTCTTGGTGGGCCTCTGCGTTGTAGCCCAGAGTGGTTAGCTCGCCTTGCACAACCCGGAGGCCGGCCTGCTCCTGGGAGGCATAGTCCCGACTTTCCAGTCGCAACTGCAAGCCAACCAACTGTTCGCGGGTAAGAACCAGTTGGTTGGCCGCCTGCGCAGCTCGGGAAAGCTCTCCCTCTAGAAGGACAAGCGTACGCTGAGCTTGGTCACGCTTTTGCTGCAACACCGACAGGGTGGAAAGTTCGCCTTCAACGGCAGTCTTCTCCTTGCTGACGCTATCGCGGTCCCCCCTTGTTCCAGCGTACATCTGGCGCTTACGGGCGATATCGACGTCGTAGATCTTGGCGAGATGACGGCACTGGTCAGGACCAAGGCCGGTGCCGCACAGAGGGCAGGCCGTAGCACTGCCCGACCCCTCCAACAGCTTCAGCTTGTCCCCAAGCTCCTTCCCCTCTGTCTCCAGTGCCTTGAGCTCGGCGTCCAGCCTGCCGATATCTCCAGTCAGGGATGTCAGTGTGGCCGCTTTAGCGTCGAGAGCATCGATTTCCGTTTTCACATGGGCCAAGTGCGAGTGCGCCGTCTCAAGGCTCTGCTGCAACATGGGCACGGCCTCGGCAGCAGGCTCCAGTTCATGCTGCACCCGCTTCTCCAGACCGGCCGCCTGCTCTTCCAGCCGGGAGTGTTCTTGGGCGATAGTCAGCGAGAGGTCCGATTCGCGTTTTCGCAACTGGTCGTGGACCGTTCGCGACTCGTTCATCCGGTCGTGCCGCTCACGCAGGCCCTCCAATTGCTGCATGCCCAGTTCTATGGCCTCCCGCGACGCGATGACGACTTGGCAGCGGTCGATCCGCTGCTGCTGGGCTTCCGCTTGGTGTCGGTGCTGTTCCAACTCCCGCATCATGCGGGCAGACTCCTGCTGTAGCTCCCCAAGCGCAGTCTTGTTGGCCCGCAGGCCTTCGACGCGCACACGGACGGCGTCGACCTCGGCTTGCTTTGCCTTCAGTTGGCCTTCCAAGAGGGCCAGCTGCTCCGCGACTGTCTGTTGCTCCTGTTGCAGGGCTGGTTTGCGGGCAAGCTGCTGCTGGATGTGCTGTAGACGTCCTTCGGCCTGCAGGGCTTCACCACCCTTTGCTCTAGCCCGCTCTTTGGCCTTGTCCTGCAGAGAGTCATATTCCTCCAGACCAATCAGCTTGCCCAACACCTCCTTGCGCTGGCTGGGAGTCCGGTTGGTGAACTCGTCGGCCCGACCCTGCATCAGGAAGGCACTGTTGATGAAGGTATCGTAGTCCATGCCGATAATTTTGCGGATTTCGGACTCAGTCTCCCGCAAGCTGTTCCGGGTGATGGGGGTGTATTCGTCACCGTTGGAGATTTGGAGTTGCAGGTCGGAGCTGCCGCTGCGCCCTCGTCCACTGGGCTTGGTACGACGTCGCGCCACGCGATAGCAGTCGTCTCGCACCTTGAAGTCGAGTTCTACCCGCATCTCGTCGGTGCCTTGGCAAATCAAGCCGTCATCGCTACGTCCCCGGGCCTTGCCCCACAGGGCCCAAGTGATAGCATCCAGCAGGGCCGACTTGCCGTGGCCATTCCGGCCCGACAGACAAGCCAAGTGAATGCCCCGGAAGTCCAGAGTGGGGACGTCGCCTCGGTAGCAGAGGAAGTTCTTTAGGGTAAGGCTGAGGGGTACCATGCGACGCTTATGTTAACACTATTGGCCTGCTGCGGGGCCGGTCAGAGGCCACAAATCCTGCCACGCGTGGGCTGTGGTTTTGACGTGCGCGGCCCAGGCAGCCTAGAATCGAGAAGGCAAGGGGGTGGGCATGTTCGACACACTGACTGACAAGCTCAACGGCGTGTTCCAGCGCCTCACCGGCAAGGGACGTCTCACGGAGCGCGATGTGGATGAAGGGTTGCGAGAGGTGCGACGGGCGCTATTGGAAGCCGATGTAGACTTCCGGGTGGCCCGTGATTTCGTGGCACGGGTGCGGGAGAGAGCACTGGGCGGCGACGTACTGGAGAGCCTCAGCCCAGGCCAACAGGTGGTCAAGATCGTCAACGACGAGATGACGGCCATCCTAACGGCGGGAGACCACAAGCTCACCGTTTCCAGCCAAGCCCCCACCGTGGTGATGATGGCGGGCCTGCAGGGCTCAGGCAAAACCACTACCGCAGCCAAGCTCGCCCTTTACCTGCGCCGTCAGGGACATCACCCACTGCTGGTGGCCGCGGACCTACGGAGGCCAGCGGCGGTGGAGCAGCTAGCCGTATTGGGTAAGCAATTGGACGTGCCCGTCTACCGGGAGGACGGGTCCACAGCAGTAAAGGCAGCCACCAACGGCGTGGCCCACGCCCGCCAGTTGGGGCTCAGCTTTGCCATCGTTGACACAGGCGGACGCCTGGAAATCGACGGCGACATGATGGAGGAGCTCCGGCAGGTTTACGCGGCCGTCTCTCCTCATGAGACGCTGCTGGTTGTGGATTCCATGACGGGCCAAGTGGCGGTTACTACTGCCCAAGGCTTCAATGAGTACGTGGGCATCACTGGCCTCATTCTCACAAAGATGGACGGCGACGCTAGGGGTGGCGCGGCCCTCTCCATCTCCCAAGTGACCGGCATACCTATCAAGTTCATGGGCACAGGCGAGCGCACAGACGCCTTGGAACCCTTCTTCCCTGACCGCACCGCCTCTCGAATATTGGGCATGGGTGACGTGCTGACGCTGGTTGAGAAGGCCCAAGAGGCAGTGGGCGAGAAGCAAGCCCGGGAGATGGAGCGCAAGATACGGCGCGCCACCTTTGACTTGGAAGACTTCCTGGAGCAACTTCAAGGCGTGAAGCAGATGGGGTCCCTGTCATCTATCATGGAAATGATTCCCGGCTTCTCCCAGCTCAGCAAGCGGCTGCCGTCGGACGCGTTGGACGGCGCCGGATTGGTGAAGGCGGAGGCGATCATCCGGTCCATGACGACTCAGGAACGGCGCGACCCCTCGATCCTGAACGGCTCGCGCCGTCGCCGTATCGCCCGAGGCAGTGGCACTACCCCCCAGGACGTGAACCAAATACTCAACCAGTTCCGCCAAGCCCAGAAAATGATGAAGCAGTTCTCCCAAGGCCGCGGCCCACGCAACCTGATGGGCATGTTTCGGTAGGCTCCTACAACCGGAACTTGTCCGCTAGACGACGGAACAATCCCTCGTATTCATTCACTTGCTTCAGCCCGGACAACTATTCTTCCGCCGCATGGTTTTAGTGAACCGAGCTATGTCTGTCAATGTTCTACTTGGAATGCGTCCCTACTGCAAAACGACGTACAAAGTTTCCAGAGATATGGAGAACTCCGACGAGACTCCTTGTCGTCTTGGCAATACTGCTGGCGGTAACGGTCATGGGCTTCCGTGCATCATTGGCCCTTGCGTCCGACGACGTGTGCGGGGACTTGGTAGTCATTGGCGAGTACCGGAGCACCGCCGACTACTGGCGTGATACCGCGTCGGAATTGATTCGGAAAGTCCAAATGCTAGAGACCGACATTCGGTCACTGCGAGAATCCCTAGAGGCTGGGCCAGCGACGATTTCGGTAACGCAGAGTGAGTTTGCTGGCTTGCGGGCTCGGGGAACGTACATAACTCCAGACCTGCCTCTCAATTCCCACGTTGTTTACTATGGCGTGTGGCTGCATACGGCATTGGAGCAGGTCGGCCTAAGCGACACAACCTTTCCGGTCTCGGATGAGCAAACCTCTAGGTGGCGGCCGTATATGGTCTTCGAGGAACACCATATACGTGGAAGTCCGTGCCATCGACACCGCTATCGGGTTTGACTACACCGACCTGCCGACCAAGTCCTATCGGGTTAGGTGGTACCACTTACCGCCGAGTTGGACCTGAGGGAAACTTAAGTGGGAAGCGTGTTAGAACCTACCGACCGTCATAGTGGGAACCACGGCAAGGCGCCTGAGGTGACACGGTACTACCTACCTGCCTTCCTTTATCCAGTCGGCTACACGCTCGCCTATCATGATGGTTGTGGCGTTGGTGTTGACGCGGACGACGTTGGGCATGACTGAGGCGTCCACTACCCGCAGTCCGTCGATACCGTGGACGTGGCAGTACTGGTCGACCACTGCCATGGGGTCCGAAGCGGGGCCCATCTTGCAGGTGCCCGAGGAGTGGTGCTCGGTGTTGACGGTGCGCAGCATCCACGAGTCCAGCGCTTCGTCCGAGGCTAGGTCGGCGTCGGCGGGGACGAGCCGATCGCCTAAGATTTCCTGCATGGCTGGCTGCTGGCATATGCGCAAGGCTTGGCGCACTGCACGACGCATCCGCTCGCGGTCCCAGGCATCCGTGAGATAGCAGTAGTCGAGGTGTGGTCCCGCGCTGGGGTCGGCGGAGGCAAGGGTCAATTCGCCTGCTGTGGAGGCGTTCTCCAAGGCGATGATGATAGAGAAGCAGTTTTGTCCGGCTGCAATGGGGAACCGGAAAGCTAAGTTCTCCGGTTCCATCTGGATGGGGAATATCTGTATGTCGTTGCGGGTATCGGAGCCCTCTGCGGTGCAACGCAACACGGTCTGGATGGCTGACTCGAAACCGACGGGGCGCTCCACCAACTGCCTGAACACCATATAGACCACGGGATGATCGCGCAGGTTCTGGCCAACGCCAAGCAGGTCGTGTACCGGGGTGATGCCTAGGGAACTGAGCTGCTGCGAGGGGCCAACTCCCGAGAGCATGAGCAGTTGCGGCGAGTTGATCGCACCCCCACTGATGACAATCTGGTCGCCGTACACGCTGAAAGCCTCGCCACCGCTCTCCGATTCGATGCCCACGGCTCGCTTGCCCTCGAAGATGACCCTGCGGGCCTGCACGTTGGCCCGGATAGTGAGGTTGAGCCGGTGGCGGGCTTCGTCTAGGTATGCGAGAGCGGTGCTGACGCGGACACCGCCCCTGTTGTTGAGTGGCGTGGGCGCAATCCCAGTGGAGTCCGGGTGGTTCTGGTCGGGGAACTCAGGGTAGCCCTCGGCTAGGCAGGCCTCGTAGAAGGCCTTGACGCTGGGCATCATATCCTCGCGCTTGTAGCGGCGCACCGGAATAGGGCCGTCGGAGCCGTGGAAGTCACCACGGAAGTCCTGGTCGGTCTCCATCTTGCGGAAGTAGGTAAGGGTGTTGGCGTAGGACCACTCGTCGTTGCCCAAGGATGCCCAGTGGTCGTAGTCCTCGGGAACCCCACGGAAGACCACTTGACCGTTGACGGCGCTGGAGCCGCCGGTCACCCGTCCTCGCGGTATCGCGATAGGGCCGTCGTGTTCGGGAGTGGCAGTGGCCTCGTAGCCCCAGTCATGGGTGCCGTAGGCCGAACGCAAGGCGCTGCGCCCGAACTTCAGGTCGTCGGGCAGGCGCTCAAAGTCGGGGTAGTCGGGACCCGCCTCCAAGAGCAGGACAGAGCGATCGGGGTCCTCCGAAAGCCTCGTTGCCAGAGCGCTGCCAGCGGAACCAGCACCCACGATAATCACGTCGTACGCCATTCCTGCTACCTCCGTACCTGATGCCCATCTTATGCGTTCCCGTTGCTTCGAAGACCAAACCACTCCTCTTGCAATATAGACGCCTTGGTCAACTTTGGGTAGTCTAGGGCAGAGCTATCCTCGCGCGCTTGTAATCGCTTCTGAAGATAGGGGATTTGAATGGTCAAAGAGGTCTTGTTCTTCAACGAGATGGCCTACTCGGCCTACTCGCAAGAGTTTGCTGCCGAGCTGGGCTATACGAGTCTCATGCTGCCCAACGAGCAATTCGATGCTGCCACGGCGTCGCGGCTGTATGGCATGTATCTTGACGAGTTCCAGTACGCATCCGAGGAGGGGTTCGACGGGGTGGTGATTAATGAGCACCACAACAACCCCCTGAACATGATGCCGGGCATCAACCTCATCGGGGCCATCCTTGCCCGGAACACCAAGAAGGGGCGTATCGTTCTGCTGGGCAACATCCTGCCCATCCACGAGAACCCGTTGCGGGTGGCGGAAGAGGTGGCCATGATGGACAACATCTCTGGCGGACGGGTGGTGTGCGGGTTCGTGCGAGGCGTGGGCACCGAGAGCGTGGCGGTCAACATCAACCCCACCCACAACAGGGAGCGCTTCTACGAGGCCCACGACCTGATAGTGAAGGCGTGGACCACCCCAGGCCCTTTCCGCTGGGAGGGCAAGCACTTCCAGTACCGTGTGGTGAACCCTTGGGTACTGCCTCTTCAGAAGCCCCATCCACCCATCTGGGTGCCGGGGATCACCAGCCCCGAGACGATTATCTGGGCCGCCCAGCACGGCTACCCGTACATCGCCCAGAACACCTCCATGGAGGTAACACCCGACATCTGGGCCCTCTACGAGAAGACGGCAGCGGAGTCGGGCTATAAGGCGACCAAAGACAACTTTGGCTACCTGCAGCGTATCTGTGTGGCAGACAGCGACGAGCGGGCCTACGAGGAGGGACGCAACTTCTACTGGCAGTTGGGGCGCACCTTCGGCCGGGCACCACGCGAATGGACGAGTCCTCCCGGCTACGCCTCCCAAGCGGCCGCCATCAGCCCGGCCGGGGCCACCGAAGCCCGCTTGGCAAGCATCAGCTACGAAGAGGCCGAGGCGATGGACCAGATCATCACCGGTTCGCCCGACACAGTGATACGGAAGCTGAAGAAGGTGGTCGATGTGGCCGACCCAGCGGAGCTCATCCTGTGGGCGCGCGAGGGCCCCATGTCCCAGAAGGCCGGCATGCGCTCCATCGAACTGCTGGCCAAAGAAGTGATCCCCGTCATCAAGGAGTATGTGCCGCAGATGAACTGCTGATAAGGTCGCACTGCGGCACAGCGTTCCGCAGCGCTGGTGGAAACCAAGAAGCCCTTGTCTGCACGACAAGGGCTTCTTGTTAGAGGGTCGCTCTCAGATGCCTAGGACTTGTTCAGTACGCCCTGCCTGCGGCCACGACGCAAAGGAGCGCTTACTTGGTGGAGGTATTGCAGTATCTCCTTCTGGGAGCCCAGCACGCCGGTCTGGTGACAGGGGATGCCTCGAGCGACGCAGAAGCCGATGATGAGCTTACTCGCCTTACGCAGCTTGTTGCGTGGCATGGTCGGGAAGAGGTGATGCTCAATCTGATTATTCAATCCGCCGTACATAAAGTCGGTGATTGGGTTGGACCTGATGTTGCGAGCGGTGAGCACTTGCTGGCGCAGGAAGTCCAGCTTTGTGTCCTTGTATACCAACAGCATGCCCTTGTGGTTCGGGGCGAACACGTTGGCCATGTAGAAGCCCATCACTGCTTGGTGTACCAAGATGAACAAGACGGCGTGCCACGGCTCCAGCAGGTAGAACAGGGCACCAAGGTAGATGGGTAGATGCAACACGATGCACGCCACCTCGGCGAACATATACTTCACGTTCTTGCCACGCACCAAGTACTGAAAGCCATCCATCCTGAGGCTCAACGCCTCAGCCAGCATCAACGGGTATATGCAGAAGGCTTGGTAGCGCACCACCAGCCTGTAGATGCCTTTTTTGCTCAGGGCGACGTCTTCCGTGAAAGCTAGGAAAGGCAGATCAACGTCCCTGTCTCTGTCCAAGTCGTTGGGGTGGGCATGATGACGGTTGTGTTTGTCAATCCACCAACTGCGGTCGAGCAGGATCACCAGGTTGACGAAAAAGAGGACAATTTCGTTGTTGCGCCCCGAGCGAAACATCTGGCGGTGTCCCGCATCGTGCCCAAGGAAGCCGAACTGAGCGAAGACGAATCCGAGGAATACGGCGTTCAGCAGGTGGACCCATAGAGCATTGGCGATGACCAGCAACCAGATGCTGGCCCCCAACATTGCTGCAGTAGAGCCGAGCTTCCAAGCATAGTAGAGGGGCTGCTTGTCCAACAGCCCCTCTCCAGACACCAGATGGTACAGCTCCATATAGTCGCTCTGGTCAACGCGCTCCGTGGGCGGCCCTAGATGGGCTGCCTTCCCGTTGGAAGACGGTGCGGTAACTCTAGTGGGACTAAGGGCTATAGCAGCTTGCGAAGCCTGTATACGCACCAACGACTGTCACCTTGCCCCAATCTTAAGTAAGTGCCAACAGGATATACTCCAGCCGTCCCAAAGCCAAGGGGGTATACCACGGCCTATCCTTAGGAAGAACCGCGAAGCTTGATGGTTTGTGGGAGCCATACGGAAGGGAGGGGGTGTTTGAGAGCCGGCGAGGGGATTCGAACCCTTGACCTGCGGTTTACGAAACCGCTGCTCTACCACTGAGCTACGCCGGCATCATATCTGTTAGTGCCCTCAGCCTGGGCTTCTTCGGGGCTTTGACGTTCTCTTGACGTTCTACCCTCGGAAGCGGAGTCAAATTTTCGTCCAATTTCGCTGCAGCTCTTCCTGCAAGCCAGGGAGCACATGGGAATCGAGGTCCCCCGTGATCGCTACGCTGGAGTGCCCCAGCCGTTCAGAAACCACCTTCAAGTGTACTCCAGCAGCGACCAACAGACTAGCATGGGTGTGCCGGAGATCGTGGAAACGCAATCCCTCCATGCCTGCCTCAATTGCCAGCTTCCGAAAGGCGTGGGAGACCGAGTCGGGTCGCAGAGGAGTTCCGTCGGTACGCACGAATACCAAGTCCTCCTGGTGGTGCTTCTGGCCAAAGAGGACCATGTCCTCCTCCCGGTTCGCTGCCTGCCCCCAAGGGCGCCCCATGGGTGCCGGCCTTCTTGGAGGAGCTCTCTGCGGTCCCCACCGGAGTGCATGACGACCAGGTGGACGCCTTCGTAGGATGCCTTGACCAGTGCCTGAGACGGCCTGGTGGCATCGGTGGTTTCTACATCTAGGAGGACGCGATGATATTGGAGCGACAGGTGGCAGCCCTCCTCGAGACTGCTTAAGCGTAGCCGTCTCGAGGAGGGCATCCAACAGGCCAATGAGCCCCAGGCGGCCATGATGCGAGCCGGGGGTGGCACGGGGCTCCCTACGGAGCAGGTCGGGGCGTGGCTGTCCAAGCTAGGCCAAGCTCCGGCTGGCGCTACTACCGCTCTTCAGTGCCGGTCTACCGTGCGGTCAAACTACGCTCCGACGCCGTGGCCAGGGCCCGCCTCAAGGTCTACCGTCCCACTCGTCGTGGCGAGCAGGAGTGAGTGGGCGAAGCCGACCGCGTCCAGCAACTCCTCGACCGCGTGAACCAGGACTGGACCCACAGCCGAATGTGGCGGGCCGTGGAGACCCATTTGTGCCTATGGGGGCAGTCCTTCAGGTGGGTGAACCGCGCCGACTCCATCGACCCATCCGGCTGGGAGATATGGCCCCTGCGCCCTGACAAGGTGATGGTGGTGGGGAACGATGGCACCATTTCAGGCTACATCCACGACCCCAATGGCTCCCGCTTCGCCATGCTCCCTGACGAGGTTATCTGGGACCGCTACTTCAATCCCGCGGACCATTACAAAGGCCTGTCTCCTCTGGAGGCCGTCCGGGCGTCTGTGCAGATGCAGCTGGACATGCTCGAGTTCAACCGGCGCTTCTTCAAGCACGGCATCTTGGCCAGCAACCTGGTGTTTTTCCTTGACCAGATGAGCACCTCCCAGCAGGACATCGACATGCTCCATGAGCGGATGAGTGCCCGCTACAGCGGCATGGAGAACGCCCAGCGCCCTATCCTGGCCCCAGGCCAGGGCAGCGTGCAGAACCTGGGCCTTAGCAATCGCGACATGGAGTTCGTCCAGGGCATCCAGCTAGCCAAGGAGCACGTGGCCGACATCTACGGGGTGCCCGAGGAGTTGATGGCTGGGGCCCAGCACCCCACCTTCAGCAACAGGGATGCTGCCATCCGGGACTTCTACGCGCATACCGTCACCCAGGAGTGGGACCTGCTGGCCTCGGAGATGCAGGAGCAGTTCGTGCCCATGCTGCCCCCGACCTACCGCAACATCGTCCTCCGGTTCGACACCGAGGAGATGCAGGAAACCCTCAGCGACCGGTGGAAGCGGGAAATCGCCCAAGCGAAAGCAGGCGTCCTGACCATCAACGAGATTCGGAGCGGCTGGGGCCGGCCTGACGTGCCTTGGGGCAATGAGCCCCTGATAGCGCGCGGTGGCGATGGGGGATAGAGAGGCGCAGACGACAGTCCGCCGGCCGATCCACTGTAGCTGCTGGGTCCTGGATGGGCGCCGACCGCGATGGGACAGCCCTGCGGGTGCGGGCCATCCTGGGGAGGACATTATGTGCCGGTGCGTGGCGATTCCCGTGTTCGAGGAATTGGATGGCTGAGTGCCCCGCAGCGCGCCAGACCGACTACAAGCCTCGCTCCTGGCGATGCAACAGGGTGCTGGCGGCACGGCTGTCGAGGCCATGGGAGATGCGTCGCAGGAGGTGCAAGGCGGTGAACGTCCGTGAGGTCGGATTCCAATTGCAGCAGGAATCCGGTGGTAGGCCGTGAACCGACGCCTGCGCTTGACATATTGTCCCATTTATGAGACACTAGGGCGTGACAGAGATAGTCAGAAGCGGGACGTTTGACCGGTGGTTGCGCGGCCTGCGAGACCGGCGGGCGATGGCCAGAATCAACCGGCGGTTGGACTGGACCAGACAATGACACAGCATAGACCGAAGACATTCGCCCCACGGGATGCGGCGGACCACATTCAGACCGTAGAGGACGCGGCCTACTACCTGGAGGCGGCATCGGAAGAAGACGGAACGATCCTGCTTGCCACGCTGCGCAACATCGCCCGGTCTGAGAGCATGAGCGCACTGGCACGCGAGGCGGGTATCGGCCGGGCCAGCCTCTACCGCATCCTTACGGGTGAATGCAACCCCACACTGGATACACTGCTGAAAATCGCCCGCGCCCTGCGGCTACGGCTGAAGGTGCAGCCGGCCGAGGCCCCAGGGCCATCACCGGCCGATGCGTACACATATCGCGTGGTCTGGTCCACCGAGAAACCTGCCTACCTCGGCCTGTGCGTGGAGTATCCTGAACTGTCACATCTGGACTCCACTTCCGAGGGAGCGTTTGCCGGTATCAGGCGGCTAGTGAGTCAGCACGTTGAGAAGGCGGTGCATACGCCCGTATTACCCTCAGAGAAGGGATTACCTACCCCTACAGCCTAGCGAGGGACATGAGCCAGGATTACTACAACAACCCAAGAAACCACCACATCGTCTGTGCCTGCCTGAGCGACGAGCACACGTTGCGACTGATGCATTTCAAGGGCGACCCCGAGAAGCCAGACGATCTTGATGAGGTCTACTGGTCTGTCTATCTGAATCCCTATCCCTGGTACAAGCGGCTGTGGGTGGCGCTGCGCTACGTCTTCGGCCATCGATCCAAGTATGGTAGCTGGGATAGTGGCCCGATGATGGATTCAGCCTCGATTGAGCAGTTACGGGCATTTCTGCAGGACGTGAATACGAAGAGGCTGTGAACATTCGTGATGCGTAACTGCCCCACTCGGGGAATGGCTCTGCTATTTGTGGCGTAGTTTAACTGTCCCCAACATGCAGTGGGAGCATTGACATCACCCTCCACATGTAGTAGATTTCAGTTAACGAGTGCGATAACGCGCCGGTACAACTGAATAGATATCGCGGCCCTTAGCGGCCCCGCACACCGCGGACCTTGCGTCCCCGTGCATATTCAAGTTGCATGGGGCTTTTTGCGTTCAACGAAGGAGCGCTGATGCAAGCAGGACTGGGAATGCGGTGCCAGCTCATGACGGCGACTCGTGCCGGCCAAGAGGGGCAAGAAGGGGTCCACGGCATGGTGCTGGCTGCTTCAGAGGACCCTCGTGGCAAGGACTACGAGCTGGACCTTCAAGGCGTCAAGTTCGACCACTACATGCGGAACCCAGTGGTGCTGTGGGCCCACGACACAGGCGTGAACCTGTTCAGCTCCGGCAGGCCGCTTTCACCAACGAGATCGACGTGCTGGTCAACAACGCGGGGATCATGGAGGCCGGTCCGGCGGCGGACATCCCCATGGAGCACGTGCGCCGCAATTTCGCAACCAATGTCTTCGGCACACTGGCCATGACCCAGGGGTTCGCACCACAGATGGTCCAACTGATAGAAAAGACAGATCGTGGATATCCCGGAGTGGGATTCTGCGAAAAAGACGACAAAACCTACTCGGATATACTGAGGGGTCTTCGGTGGTGTGGACTGGCTCATAAGGGTACATTTGGGACATGGCACTGCAGAATTGGCAACGGGATTCAACCTTTGGGTACGACGTGGTCAATCTGGACTTCACTTGGGTGCCGTTTCAGGATAAAGAATCACCGCTAGAGGGTACTTGCGGCGCGATCCGGAGGCTTTTGGAGGCTCAACGCGCAAATGGTATAAGCTTTGATCTATTCCTGACCTTCAGAGGCAGTCGAGAAGGAACAGATCAAGAATCGATAGCTAGAGTGGCGGAGCTACTCCAACGAAACCTTGAGTCGGGGCGGGGAATTGATCAGTTCAACGCGCGGATCGGCCACCTTGAGCTGCTGAGGCTCTTGTCAGACGATTACGTGACCTTTCTCGCCGTCGGTTTGCCAAAGCTCTTAATGGGTGACGCGTTGGAGATTGGTTTTAACTTCAGCAGAGTCAGAGTTTACAGTTATCCAAGGGGGGAACAGAAGAATCCTTATCACATGGTCAAGTTTGTGTTTGGGTTGGAAATCTCTGACGATATCAAACCCCGGTTCGCCGCAGTTCCTGACCAGGTAGCGAATTACGATGCGTCAGTGCAAAAGATATTCGCAAACCCTGTCGTGGATGTCGGAAATATAGTCGAATCAAATCCTGGACTCCGTGATGAACTTCAAAAGGACGTGAATAACCTGAAGGCTCTAGCGTAATTGGCCCCACACCATGGCTCTTCTTGGGTTCAACGTGAGTTTACACTGGTTAAGCGGAGTTCAGATTCTAGTGATTCGGGCGTTCAGGATCCTCACCTTCGCTACCGTCCAATCTCCTCAACGCCAATGACGTACAGTTTGTGTTCGTCTTCACCGCATGCGGTGACGGCTCCTAGCCTTTCTAGGATGCGCTGGACCCTGTCTCGTCTCCCGGAGCGTGCCCTTGGCGCTCCCAGCGAGGCGGATGCCGACCGGCCAGAACTGTTCAGGCTATGAAGGTCGACAGACGGGGACGTTCTGTGCTGACTAACTCTGCCACTGCCGCTCTACAGTTCCATCGCCGTCTGCCAACGTCGCCGTCAACACGTCTCCCACCACCGGAGCCTTCGAATCCAGAGTCACCGCTCTAGCCTTCCCGACCTTCTGGGTGGCGGCACTCATCTCGCCATTCCCTGTCCCGAGCGCATCGTCGGAGGTCACCATCACTCGCAACAGGTTGTAGGTTATAGCTACGTATCCTAGCATGACCAACATTGCATGCATTACGCTAGGATGGCCGACCGTAGCCTGAAGCTCAATGGAGGCGCTGCCTACTCCTGTCGCGGAAACAAAAAGACGCGTCGTAGCTAGAATGCTACCATCCACTCGAACGTAGTACTGTCTACAGTAAGCCTTGGCCCACTATGACGTGGCGAACTGCGAACTCGCCCGCTTAGGCGACCTCAGCGGCGTCCGCTTAACCAATAGGAGAGTCCTCCGGCGTGGTCATGGAATAGACGATAGCGTCCTTGCCGGGCTTGACCTCGATCTCCTTGGCGAAGGAGTGGACGAACGCTTTGGTCTGAATCAGCTCGCTGGTCTCGAGGAAATCGCTCATGTCCTCGGCGAAGGCGACGATTGTCGGCGCTATCCACCTTCGATAGCGACAATTGTGGGCAATTCGTGCACTTGACGATGCGGGGTTAAGCGGTGACGATACCCGTTGATCTGGACCTCCGGCAGATTTTAGTGTGTGGCCCAAGTCAGTCGGCCATGAAGTCGGCGCTCTAACTCGCAGACCAACGAAGGATAGATACTATTTTCATGCGAACTAGCTCCACGCTCCAAAGGCTGACCATAGTGGCGGCGGCGATCGTCGTTGTGGGCGTGGTCTCTTGGGCCGCCATCTCATCGATCACAGCAGCCTCCGCGCCGACCGGGCTGACCGCGTCCGCCGGCGATACCCAAGTGACGCTGACGTGGAATAACCCCAACGACTCTACGATCACCGGCTACCAGGTGTTGCAGGTGGCAATCGACAAGCTGACCGGCAGCACTAGTGCGACAGGCGACAGATTCGGAAAATCCGTAGGGGTGGACAACAACTGGGCTGTGGTTGGAGCGCCCCTCGAGGACACTACTGACGGAGTTAATGCCATAACCGACTCCGGACTGGTCCACGTCTTCAAAAGGAGTTCCGGTAATTGGAACTCCGAGCTCACACCGTCCTACACTGGCGCAGCGCGAGACGACGAGATTGGAGCGTCAGTAGCGGTGTCCGGCGGTACGGTCGTGTTTGGAGTGCCCAAGTACGACCATGAGGTGTCCAATAACCCAGCCGACGACCTCGTAGATATCGGCAGGTTTTTTGTATACCTCGACCCGCCAGGATCAGCTCTTGGGTGGGGCACGCCCCACGATGCACGCGGCGGATCGGCAGGTGATTGGTTCGGGACTTCCGTAGCGATTGACGGCGGCACCGCCATCGTGGGAGCCCCGATGGTCCAGGTCGGCGCCCACCAGTTTGCCGGTAAGGCTTACGTGCACACCGAGAATTCCAACGGTAGTTGGAGCCGGAAGGCCACATTGGACGCCGACACCAACGCTGGCCTCGGCTACGCTTTCGGCACTGCAGTAGCGGTGGACGGCAGCACTGCCGTTGTAGGGGCATTCGGGGACGATAGTGGCAAGGGTGCGGTATACGTATTCACCCAAAATGGCAACGCATGGCCCCGGGCCGCCAGGCTCACCGCCCCAAACGCCGCGAACGACGACTCGTTCGGCCGGTCGGTAGCGGTAGACGGCGACTTTGTCGTGGTAGGGTCTTGGCGGGACGACGACGGCGGCACCAATTCCGGCTCGGTGTACGTGTTTACCAAGCCTACCAGTGCCAATGGCTGGGGTGCCTGGGGTGGTCTGTCATCCACTGCGAAGGATGCGTTGACCGCAAAGTTAACCGCCTCCGACGCCGCCGCCGAGGACCACTTCGGGTGGTCGGTAGCGATTGACGGCGACAATGTGGTGGTCGGGGCTCACGGGAATGACGATGACGGCACTGACTCCGGTTCGGCTTATCTGTTCACCAAGCCCAGCGGGGGCTGGGCAACCGCCACCGAGACGGTGAAGCTGACCGCTCCCGACGGCGCGGCGGGTGATGAATTCGGATATTCGGTGGCAGCGGGCCGCGATAGAGCCATCGTCGGGGCGCCCGGGGACGAAAGCGATACGGGCGCGGCGTACGTGTTCGGCATCGCCTGGACCGACATTTCCGGAAGTGGCTCGGGGACCACATCCCACACGGCGACCGGCCTGACTAACGGTGTGGAGCACACCTTCCTAATTCGTCCGGTGGTCGACGGCAACCCTGGGCCCACCTCGGGGACCACCAAAGCCACGCCGCAGCAATCGCCGGCAGCCACGCCTACCGGACTGTCCGCACTAGGGGGCGATGCCCAGGTGACGCTGAGCTGGAACGATCCCAACGACTCCACCATCACCGGCTATGAGTTCCAACAGAAGGAGGGCAGCGGCACCTTCGGAAGTTGGATGACGATCCTCACGAGCGGCTATGGCCAGGCCAATACCACCGGATACACGGTGACCGGGCTGGACAACGGCAAAACTTACACCTTCCGGATTCGGGCGGTGGACGAGGCAGGTGATAGCACTGCCTCGAACCAAGGAAGCGCATCGACGTTACCGGCCGCCCCGGCGAGCCTCATGGCCACGGCGAGCGACCGCCAGGTTACGCTGTCCTGGGACGACCCCGACAACAACTCAATCACGATATACCAATACAGCACTGACGGCGGCTCGAACTTCGCGGAGATCAGCGGCAGTAGCGCTACCACGACTAACTACACCGTGACTGTCCTGAGCGACGGCACTAATACCGCCCTGGTCAACGGCTCAACCTATACGTTTGCGGTGCGCGCGGTGAACAATACCGGCAACGGCGCGGCATCCACCCTGACCGTGGCGATGGTGCCGCCCGCCCCGACGGGCCTGACGGTCACGGGGGGTGACGGCCAGGTTGCGCTTTTGTGGAACGACCCGAATGACACAGGCATCACCGGATATCAGTACAGCACCGACGACGGTACGAACTACACCGCCTTCGCCCTCGCTGCCATCGACTCCAGTGAAGCGGGCAAATTCAAATATACCATCAAAAACCTGCCCAACGGCGTGACGTACAACTTGGCGTTGCGCGCGGTGAACGCTTCCGGCAACGGCGGGGTAGCCACCGCGACCGCTTTGATGGTGCCGGCCTCCCCGGTGAACCTCACGGCCATGCCGCTAGACATGCAGGTCCAGCTTAGCTGGGATGACCCCGCGAATACGACCATAACCAAGTATGAGTTATTGCAGCTCGCCGAGGAGAGCGGGCTGATCGCCTCCGACGCCGCTAAAAACGACCGGTTCGGCGTTTCGGTTGCGGTGGACGACGATACGGCCGTGGTCGGAGCGTTCCAGCCCACCTATACGGATCCCGACACCAGTCTGGACGTTAGCAGGCCCGGCGCGGCCTACGTCTACACCAAGGATTCTAACGGTGCGTGGAGCCAGCAGGCCAAGCTGACTGCCTCCAATGGCGCAGCGGGCGACGAATTTGGAGTCTCCGTTGCGGTGGACGGCGATACCGTCGTGGTTGGGGCCCGTGGGAACGTCAGCAAAACGGGCGCAATCTACGTGTTCACCAAGCCTTCCGATGGCGACTGGACCTCCACCATTACCGAGACCAAGCTCACCGCAACAGGCGGCGCGGCGAACGACCTGTTCGGAGCCTCCGTGGCATTGTACGGTGAGAGCACCCTCGTGGTCGGAGCGCCTGGAGACCAAAACTCTGTTGGTGGCACAGACGTCAGCACCGGTTCGGCATACGTCTTTACGCTGAACAGTGAGACTGGTGAGTGGAGCCAGAATGCCAAGCTCACCGCTTCCAACGCCGGTGCGGACGATCTGTTCGGGAATTCAGTAGCGGTGGACGACGATACCATCGCAGTCGGGGCGTACGGTAAGGACGGCAACAGCCTCACCGATTCCGGTTTGGTCTACGTGTTCGTCAAGCCCGAAGCCGACGGCGGCTGGGCCAACGCTAGCACCGAAACCGTGCAGCTCAGGGCGTCCGACCGGGCCGCCAACGACAATTTCGGGCGTTCCGTGGCCGTGGACACCGACACAATAGTCGTTGGCGCGTCCGGAGACCGGAACACGGTTGCGGGCACTGAGCTCAGCACCGGTTCAGCCTACGTATTCACCAGACCTGACAACGGCTGGGTGGCCAACAGTGTAGTCACTGAGACGGCCAAGCTCACCGCGTCAGACGGCGCCCATACCGACCAGTTCGGTCGGTCCGTTGCAGTGGACGGCGACACCATTGTTGTCGGGGCTCACCAGAATGACGACGACGGCTCGGATTCCGGTTCGATCTACGTATTCATCAAGCCCACGGACGGCTGGGAGGACAGTACTGGCACGGTCAAGCTCACCGCGTCAAACGGCAAAGCGGGCGACCGGTTCGGAATCGCCCTGGCGTTGGACGGTGACACTGCATTGGTGGCGGCGCCCAGGAACGACGCCAATGATGACGACGACGACACCGGCAACGATGTCCTCGACGCCGGTTCTGCCTACGTGTTCGAAATCAAGGGCTGGACCGACATCCCCGAAAATGACGCCAACAACACGTACCACGAGGTAACCGACCTGACCAACAACGTCACTTACACGTTCAAGGTGCGCGCGGTGAACCCTTCCGGCGACGGCGTGGCATCCACCGTGACTGAGACGCCCATGCCCGTACCAGCCGCCCCCGTGATCCTCTCCGCCACGCCGAGCGATGGCCAGGTTGCGCTTACCTGGTCCAACCCCGGCGACGATACAATCACGAAATACCAGTACAGCACCGACTACGTCATCAACGGCGGCGGAAACGGCAACAACGGCGGCGCGACCTTCGACGACATTCAAGACAGCGACGCGGACACCACTGCATACACCGTCACCGGCCTGGCCAACGGTACCACGCACACGTTGGCCGTGCGTGCGGTCAACAAATACGGCGATGGCATGCCATCCGCGGTGACTGCTCTGATGATACCGGCCGCCCCGAAGCTGTCGGCAGCGCCGGGAGACACAGAGGTCGCGCTCTCCTGGCCCGATCCGGGCAACGCCACAATTACCAAATACCAGCTATGGCAGCACGCCGAAATCGCAAAGTTGGTCGAAGGTGATGGCGCGGCTACGAACGACGTTTTCGGTAACGCCGTAGCCGTTGACGGCAACACGGCCGTGATCGGGGTGCCCGGGGACGTGAACAACAGTGTTCGGACTGGTGCGGCGTTCGTATTCACCAAGGGTCCCAATGGTTGGAGCCGGGCGGCCAAGCTCATAGCTAAGGATCCTGAGGAGGGTGATCAGTTCGGATTTTCGGTAGCGTTGGACGGTGACACCATAGTGGTTGGCGTCCTTCAGGACGACCTCACCACTGGGGAAACCGACGGAACCGCCGCCCCCAGGGCCGGTTCGGCATACGTGTTCAGCAAGCCTACCGGAGGCTGGGTCAACTGGGACGGCCTGACGGATACTGCCAAGGACGGGTTGACGGCCAAACTGATCGCCGGCGACGCCGCAGCGGGCGACGAGTTCGGAAGATCCGTAGCGGTTGACGAATCCACCGGCACTGTCGTGGTCGGGGCTTGGCGTCATGGCGTCAACGACACCGAGGGTGCGGCCTACGTATTCACCAAGGATTCCACCGGGTGGAGCCAGACGGCAAAGCTCACCCACTCTACTTCCAACGCCGACGATTTTTTCGGCCATTCCGTGGCAGTGGACGGTAGCACCGTTTTGATCGGAGTAGAGGGGGACAACGGCGAAGTCACTGACTCCGGGGCGGCCTACGTCTTCACCAAGCCTGCCAGCGCCGGTGGCTGGGGCGCTTGGGACAACCTGCCACAAACAGACGATGCAGAAGAAGACAAGGACGGGTTGACGGCCAAGCTTGCCGCCTCCGACGGCAGGCGCAACGACTTTTTCGGTGCTTCCGTAGCGATGGACGGAAACACCGCTGTGATTGGGGCGGAAGGGCTGGAATGGGTTTACGTATTCATCAAGGAATCCGAAGGATGGGTCGAGAAAGCCAAGCTCTCGTCCGACGACCCCGATCACGACGGCCGCCGCAACAACTTCGGAAATTCCGTAGCGGTGGACGGTGACATCGTCGTTGTCGGGGCGGACGGAGTCGACCAGAGTGACACCGTCAACAATACAGGTGCGGCCTACGTATTCACCAAGCCCGCCACGGGTTGGGCCGACAGTAATGACGCGACCAAGCTCACCGCCTCCGATGCTGCGGCAAACGACAAGTTCGGGGGGGCCGTCGCGGTGGACGGAAGTACAGTCCTGGTTGGGGCGGAGCGGAACGACGGCGACAAAGGTGCGGCCTATGTTCTGGATATCGGCGACTGGGCCAACATATCCAATAGCAATTCGACAACTACGTCCCACTCGGTGCTGAACCTGACCAACTACCAGGAGTATTGGTTCCGCATCCGCGCGGCAAACGCCTCAGGTGCCGGCCCAGCCTCGAACATCGCCAGTGCCACGCCAAGAATCGGAAAGCCAGCCAAGCCGACCGGGCTGACGGCGCGGGCGGGTAACGCCCAAGTGACGCTGAACTGGGACAACCCTAACAACTCAACCATAGACAAGTACCAAATATCGGAGGTAATACCGGAAGACTTTCTCACCGCGTCCGTCGCAGCGGCTGGCGACCATTTCGGGATTTCCGTAGCAATCGACGGCAATACCGCCGTGGTTGGGGCGGACCGGGCAAACAACAGGAAGGGTTCGGCCTACATATTCACCAGGGATTCCAGCGGTGACTGGACCCAGCAGGCCAAGCTCGACGGCGAAAATGACGGTGACCAGTTCGGGTGGTCCGTCGCGGTGGAGGGAGACACCGTAGTGGTTGGCGCCCACGCATACGACGGCGAAGATGCTGAAGGTGATGACCTGATAAACTCCGGTGCGGCTTATGTAATCTCCGAACCGTCCGGAGGTTGGGGCGCCTGGGACGCCTTGTCATCCACTGCGAAGGCTGCGTTGACCGCCACGCTAACCCCCGATTACCCCGAGGCGTACGCCTTCTTCGGAGGTTCCGTGGCTTTGGACGGCAGCACCCTAGCGATTGGGTCTCGCCTCTATGACGCTGAGGACTTTTTGGGCTCTGGTGCGGCCTATGTGTTCACCAAGGATTCGGTTACCGGTATGTGGAGCCAAGCGGCCAAGCTCACCGCCTCCACAAGCCGGCAGCTCGCCTATCTCGGGTACTCGTTAGCGGTGGACGGCGACACTGTATTGGTAGGGGCGTACGGGGACGACACGGTCTTCGGTGAGTTAGGAAGCGGTTCAGCCTACGTATTCACCAAGCCCAACAGCAGTGGCGGCTGGACCGACTGGGACCCCGCGGTAGACACTGAGACTGCCAAGCTGGTTGCCTCCGACCGCCAGCCGAGCGGCTACTTCGGGTTTTCCGTAGCGCTGGACGGCGACACTGCGGTGATCGGCGCGAGGCAGCACAACGACCCCAAGGCCGGGGCCGGTTCCGGCGCGGCTTACGTCTTCACCAGGGAATCGGGTGTGTGGGGCGAGAAAGCCAAGCTCACCGCCTCCGACGCGGCAGCAGGGGATAACTTCGGGATGTCCGTAGCGGTGGAGGGTGATTCTGTCGTAGTTGGGTCGTGGCAAGACGACGACAACGGCCGCAATTCCGGTTCGGCTTATGTTTTCGAGAAGCCGGCCTTGGGCTGGGCCCGCACCTTTGAGACCCTGAAGCTCAACGCCCCCGACGGCTCGGTCAACGACCGTTTCGGATGGTCAGTGGCAGTGGACCTGGACGATGTACGCGGTGATCTCGCACTCGTCGGGGCGTACAGTGACGACATCGCGGCTGCCTTGGATGCCGGTTCGGTCCACGTGCTCGGCATCCCGAATTGGGTGGACATAGGCGGCAGCGACGATGCAACCATTTCCCTCACAGTAACCAAGGAGCTCGACGATCCCGATACCGATTTGAGCAACGGAACAGAGTACGCCTTCCAAGTCCGGGCGCTGAACCGGAGCGGCGCCGGACCGGCCTCGGACGGCGTCAGCGCTACTCCCTTGGGTCCGCCGTCCGACCTGAGAGGGCTGATGTCGGAGGACGGCGACACCCAGGTGAGGCTGTACTGGAATGCACCCGCTGAGGACAGCGCTAGAGCCCCTATTACGAGGTACGAATACCAGTACCAAGAGAAGCATACCAACGGCAACGTCGGCGCGCGGGACGACAATTGGGAAAAAATTCCCGACAGCGGGCCCGCCACCACCGAATACATGAAAACCGAGCTTGTAAACAAAGCATACACATTCAGGGTTCGGGCAGTGAACATGATCGGCGAAAGCCCCGCATCCACGGTCGATGCCACGCCCACTGGTGTCCCACCAGCCGCCCCGACCAGTCTCGCAGCCGCTGTGGGCGACACTCAGGTGCGGCTAACTTGGAACGATCCCAACGACTCTTCGATCGATAAATACATTCTCAGCACCGACGATACAACCTACACCGACATCGACCTACAGGATCTCGACTACGGCGTCGCGGACAAGTTCCGATACGCAGTTACGGACCTGACCAACGGCACGGAATACACGTTCTATATCCGTGCGGTGGACAATCCGGAACAAAGCAACGCTGCCACTGTCACTGCCACGCCCATGGCTAGCGAGCCAGCTACGCCAGAGAATCTCAAGGCGAAAGGACTCGACTCTAAAGTGGAGCTGACGTGGGACGACCCCGACGACTCTTCGATCGATAGGTATGAGTACCAATGGACTGGGGCCAACGGCACCTCGAGCTGGGGCGAAGCTGGCAGCTCCGATGATTGGATTGAGGTACAAAAAAAGGGTCTAGGCCGGGCGACCGCCCACCAAGACACGGTGACCGGCCTGACCAACGGCGTTTTGTACACTTTCGTGATCCGGGCGGTGGACACTCAACACCTTGCCGACCCATTTAGCGCCAAATCAGGCGAGGCTTCAGCAACACCGTTGCCAAATAGACCTAGAGCACCGACCAACCTCAACGTGACTGCACGCAATCAGGAGGTGACGCTGACCTGGCGGGCTCCCCCAAGCTCTGTGGTCGACAAGTACGAGGTCTTGCACCTCCAAGCTAGTGAGCTTGCCCCCGTGAACGTCGTAGAGGACGACAAGTTCGGGTATTCCGTAGCAGTGGATGGCGACATCGCAGTAGTGGGAGCCTACCAGGATGACTCCGATGAACCTAATGGCATCGTTGATTCCGGCGCGGCTTACGTCTTCACCAGGAGTGGCGGCGTGGTGTGGGACGAAGGGGTCAAGCTTACCGCCTCCGACGGCGCCCCGTACGACAACTTCGGGATATCTGTGGCAGTGGACGACAACACCATAGTGATTGGGGCGTCCGGGGACGACGACAACGGCGCCGATTCCGGCTCGGTCTATGTGTTCACCAGAGACCCGTATTCAGGTGTGTGGAGCCAAGCGGCCAAGCTGACCGCCTCCGACGGCGAGGCCCTCGGCTACTTCGGACAATCGGTGGCGGTGAGCGGAGACACCGTTCTGGTGGGGGCATACCAAGACGACGACGAGGGAAACGACTTAGAAGATTCCGGTTCGGTCTACGTCTTCACCAAACCGACCAGCGAAGGAGGTTGGAGCGACTGGAACGACCTGCCGCAAACAGCCACCAACGAGAATTATGATGACAAGGACAGGTTGACGGCCAAGCTGACCGCCTCCGACGCCGCGGATGACGATAACTTCGGGACTTCCGTAGCCCTGGACGGTGATACGGCGGTGATAGGAGCGCCTGGGGACGATGACAACGGCATTGACTCGGGCTCGGTCTACGTGTTCGTGAAGCCCCTCAACGGCTGGGCCACCACCAGTACGCATACGGCCAAGCTCACCGACCGTGGCGGCGCGGCGGGCGACTCGTTCGGCGTCTCTGTCGCGGTTGACGGCGTCACCGCCGTGGTTGGGGCGCATCAACACGACGACAAAGGCATTGATTCGGGTTCGGCTTACGTCTTCATGAAACCTTCCGGGACTGCCTGGATCACCACCAGTACGTGGACCGCCAAGCTGACCGCGGACGACGGCGAGGCGTTTGACTACTTCGGGTATTCGGTGGCGGTGGACGGCGACACTGCTGCGGTTGGGGCCTACCAGGACGACGACAAAGGCGCTGATTCCGGTTCGGTTTACGTCTTCACTAAGGATTCAGAGACCGGTACATGGCGGCAGACCAATAAGCTGACCGAGGATCCGGGCGAGGCAGACGGCTGGTTTGGGTATTCGGTAGCGGTGGACGCCGGAGCTCACACTGCATTGATAGGAGCTGGTTCGGCCCACGTGATGGATGTTCATGACTGGGAGGAGGTCTCCGCAAGCGGGCTGGTGATTACCCACACGATTGCGAACTTGACCAATAACCGGCAGTACGATTTCCAAGTCCGCGCCGTGAACCTCGCCGGCGCAGGTGCCCAAGCCGAAGAAGAGGCCACGCCTCTGCTTACTGTGTACACCCCGCCACCCAACGCCTTGCCTAGGTTTGAAGAGGGCAACCGCACCACGCGAACGGTCCCGGAGAACGCGGAGGCGGGGACGCCGGTAGGTGGTCCCGTGACGGCCACGGACCAGGACAACGATCAGCTGGAATACTCCCTGTCGGGAACTGGCCAAGCGTCCTTCGATGTTGACAGTAGAACGGCGCAGATCACCACCAAGACCTTATTGGACTACGAGGTCGAGAATGAGTACTGGGTGCGGCTGAGGGTGCGTGACGGCGAGGGTGGGATTGGTATCATCGATGTGACCATCACCATAGAAGACGTAGGGCCGCCTTCGCAGCCAGGAGTTCCTGAAATAAGCAGTACCGGCCCGACTGGCCTAGTGATTAGCTGGACAGCGCCCGATAACCAAGGCCCGGGAATCACTCACTACGATGTGCAGTACCGGGAGGCCGGGGGAGAGTTCCAGGACGCCGGGTACGACGGCGTCAGCACGTCCCTGACCCTGAACGATCTTGAGCCGGAGACCGGCTACGAGGTACAGGTGCGGGCTATCACCGACGAGGGAGCCAGCCTTTGGTCGGAATCAGGTAGAGGACAGACTGAAGAACCCCCGCCTCCACCTAGGCCGGAGCCAACACCTGCACCCACGCCGGAGCCTACCCCTGCACCCACGCCGGAGCCTACTCCTGCACCTACGCCGGAGCCTACCCCTGCACCCACGCCGGATCCTACCCCTGCACCCACGCCGGATCCTACCCCTGCACCTACGCCGGATCCTACCCGTGCACCTACGCCGGATCCTACCCGTGCACCTACACCGGAGGCTACGGTCACACCTACGCCGGAGGCTACGATCACCCCGACGCCGGAACCCACGGCTACACCAACCCCGATGCCGGAGCCCACGGTTACACCAACAACGGAACCCGAGGAGGCCTCAACATTAGCACCAGGGCCTTCGAGGACCCCTGCGCCGGTGCCCACTAGTACGACGGCGCCCGCACCCACAGCCACAGTGGGGCCAGTGCCGCCCGGGGCAGACGGCGGAGAACGAGCGTTCCCTTGGTGGGCCATCGTATCGGGGGGCATTGGAGTAGTCGGAGTAATTCTTCTCATACTTTCGCGGCGACGTAGACGGAGATAGGAGGGGAAGAATTCTTAGGAGCCACCGGTCAAAACTGACGCTTGAGGAACACCCCCGGCCGAGGCTCATAGCGCCACGACCAACTCGAAAGTTCGCAGTACGGTATGCTTGGGCCCACCAAGACGTACAAAATCAAGAACCTACGTATTGCGGTTCAAAGCTGAGCTGAGCGTCAGGGTATGGAACCGCCGGTGCGCCCGGGTGACACGCTTGCGGGAGAATCGCTGCATAGCTGGCCCTAGCGGGCGAGGAGCTTTTGAGCAACATAAGCGAAGAGGACGCGCGTCGGATGGCAAAGGCCCTTGAAGCCGACCGGGAGAGTCGTGATCCATGGAGGGCTTGAGGTGGCCTCCTCCTAGTCATATGTTATATCTTCATTCTGTCGCCCTTGGCATTCTGCGAAAATGTACGGAGCATTGTCCCCCCGGATTTGACCTCTCTTAGGAGTGACTCATGACCGATGTGGCTGACTATGTACGCATCCTGGAAGAGTTGGGCATTAGGACACTAGACGGTCCTGCAATTACTTAAGAAGTGCAAGGCCCTTGGGCTCTAACTTTCTCTAGCTTCTGCATCTTCCACTTCTTGAGATGAAGGAGTTACCAGATAATCTGCCAGTCGTTCGACAAACTCCAACATTACTAGCGCACCTTGGAGAAGGCAATCGACAGCAAGCGCAAACCGTGTCTCGTCGTATTCCGGAACGGTGAGAAGTGTGCCGGACATGTTCCATGTGACTTCCAACTCCCTTACACGGGGATGTGCGAATGTGCTGAGAAACCCGTATGTGCCTTCAGACCCTTCAACGTCGTCCCAGAGCACCTTCAATTGTTCCGGGAGCCTTTCCGCATGTCAGCAAAGCTAGGAACGCGAACGTTGGAGTCCAGCAAGCCTCAATAGTCTCGGATGATACTTACAATCGCTGGCTGTTAGCCAATCTTCCAATACTGCTCTGGTCAACATGAAGGATTGGGAATAGTAGCCCGATTCCAACGCCAAAAAAGCGATTCGTAAGGAATGGAATGCTCTTACTGTCAAGCAGAGCCAAACTTGTTCACGTTTGTTTGCCTCACTAAGTTGTAGCAGCCCCGGTTTTTGTGAATAGGGAGAAGTGGAGGTCAATCACCTCTTGGGGTGTCTACAAAACCTCGATTTCACGTTCCCAGGACTGTTGACGTGCGTTCCGCAAGAAGTCCGAAAATGCCCATGGCCAGGGTACTTGCGAGAACCTCCAAAAGCAGCAGCCCGTCCGGGTACGGACGTATTCGACATCCATGTGGCATGGATGGGTAGGACAAGCGTGTTGGGCCAGCGTGATGCGTCAGTCAACTGGCGGTAGCGGTGCCCAATCCACCCTGTCACTTCAAACGTCTGGCCGTCTGCCTCTTATCTCAGACCACGTCTCTGACTGCGCCTCCGACCGCGCCTTGGACCGCGATTACGCACAATCATGTATATTCCCGATGCCACCGCCACCGCGCCGCCCACTACAAGGATGATCCACCACGGGCTCAATGCTCCTTCGTCAACAGGCGCCACGATGGGGGTCGTCGGCATAGGCTCCGGTGTCGGACTGGGCGTTGCTAGCGGCGCTGGTGTAGGGCTGGGTGTCTTCAGCGGCGTCGACGTAGGGCTGGGGATTACCGTAGGCGGCGGCTCAGCTGTGGGTATAGCCGTGGGCTGCGGTGTGGGTGTCGGTGTCGCGAGCGGAACGGGAAGTTGCCCAACCGGGTTACCCAAGACGGCCCGTGCCTGCTTGCCAAAACCTGCGCCGTCAACGTAGGACGCTGTGATCCGCAGGTACTTGTCTGCGTCTTGGTCAACAGGGGTATAGGTAGAATAAGACGCCCCGGTGATGTCTGCCCAATTGGAACCATCCGAGGACCTAGCCCACTGCCAGGAGATGTCGGCCAGCGAGCCGTCGGGGTCGCTCAGGGAGACGGTAAGGGCGGCCCCGACCTTTGCTTGTTCTTGGGACAGCGACACCGTTCCCGATTCATCTATGTTCTTGAGGTCAATGTTTACTTCAATCTGATCGTCGATGGTGGGGTCGTCGTTGCCATAGGCATCCTTGCCGTCGTGGACGGAGACGACGACCGAGTACCTCGCGGGCCCGGATTCGTAGTCGATCACGGTCTCGGAGCCAACGGTGATCTGCCCGGTGGAACCGTCTATGACGAAGGACGCAGCGTCGGTTCCTGACAACGAGTAGGTCAGGATAACGTCGTCCGGATCTATAGCGGTTATGGCGTGGCCCACAAGGGTGCCCAGCGGTGTGTTCTCATCAACACTGAATGTGACGCTGTCCTCCTCGAAAGATGGGGTGCTTTGCGCAGTCTGCTGGCCGAAGACCGCGTACGCGGACTTGCCGGAGCTGTGTCCGTCTGTATAGAACGCCGTCGCCCGCAGGTAGTTGCCCACATCGTCTGCGACGGGGGTGTACGTGTCGGAGTCGGTCCCGGGGATGTCGCTCCAATTCGAACCATCTGAGGACCTCGCCCACTGCCAAGAGATGTCTGGCAGCGAGCCGTCGGGATCGCTCAGGGAGACGGTAAGGGCGGCCCCGATCTTTGGTTGTTCCGGGGACACCGACACCGTCCCAGCCTCCTCTAGGTTGGTTATCGTGATGCTCACTTCAATGTAGTCGTCGATCGCGGTGTCGTCGCTGCCGTAGGCGTCCTTACCGTCGTGGACGGAGATGACGACCGTGTACCTCGCAAGCCCGGATTCGTAGTCGAACATAGCGCCTAGGCTCACGGTTATCTGGCCGGTGACGCTGTCTATGACGAACGAAGCTGCGTCAGTCCCTGAGAGCGAGTAAGTCAGGATATCACCGTCCGGATCTATAGCGGTTATGGCGCTGCCCACCAGTGTGCCCAGCAACGCGTTCTCATCGACACTGAATGTGATGCTGTCCTCCTCGAAGGATGGAGCTCTTTGGGCGGTCTGCCGTCCCAAGACCGCATCGGCGGACTTGTCGGAGCCGTGTCCGTCTGTATAGAACACCTCTGCCCGGAGGTAGCTGGCAACATCATCTGCAACCGGTGTGTAGACTTCGGAGTTGGCCCTAGGGATGTTGCTCCAATCAGAGCTGTCTGAGGACATCGCCCACAGCCAGGAGATGTCGGACAGCGAGCCGTCGGGATCACTCAGGGAGGCCGTCAGTGCACTCCCCACTTCCGGGTGTTCCGGCGACACGACCACCGTGCCCGATTCATCTATGTTGGTTACTTGGATGGTCAAATCCACGACGTCCCTGCCGTTGCGGTTGTCGTAGGCCCAGACCTTCATCTGGTAAACGGACTTAGCCTCGAAGTCCAAGGGGTCCAACACCGTCAACTGGCCGGTGCTGTCGTCGATGTCGAAGGAAGAGGCGTCGGTCCCTGACAGCGAGTAGGTGAGAGTACCACGGTCCGGATCTGTGGCGGTGACGGCGCTGCCCACATGGGTGCCCAGCGGCGCGTTCTCATCCACAGTGCGGGTGATGCTGTTGACGTTGCCGAAGGTGGGAGGATTGTTGGGCGTCCGGAAAGGTGTGGCGCGGACAATGTCCGAGGCAAGGCCTTGGCCTTCGTCGTCCACGGCGCGGACTTGGAAGGTGTACTCCACGCTGTTGGTCAGGCCTCTGACTCTGTGGGAGGTGGTAGTCGCTTCGCTGCCGGGAATGCGAGTCCACGCCGGTATGTTCGACACGTAGACCGAGCCGAAGTCATCGTTAGCAGCGTCCATGTAGTCGGATTGGGGCGCCCCGACCAATATGCTCTGGCCGTCCAAGGCAACGGAGTGTCCGAACTTGTCGTCTTCTTCGTCTACACCTTCGCCTCTGGGTAAGATGAGCTTCGCCGTCTCCGTTTTGTGGTCTTCGTTCACGTCGTTGGACCAGTCGTTAGCGTTAGCCGGCTTGGTCTGCGTGAAGATGTAAGCCGCACCGGAATTAGAGCCATTGTCTGGGTAGATGTCGGCGAGGGGCGCTCCGACCACGATGGTGCCACCCCGCACCGCAACGGAGGACCCGAAATAATCATCCGTGTCGCGGTCGGAGGGGGTGAGCTTGGCCGTCTCAGTCTTGTCGACCCAGCCTCCGTCCGGCTTGGTAAAGACATAAGCTGAACCCTTGTTGCGGTCGTGTCGCTGAGCCCCAACCACGACGGTGTCACCGTTCACCGCTACGGAATACCCGAACTGGTCGCCATTCTTGCCGTCGGATGCGGTCAGCTTGACCTGTGGACTATCGTTAGCCCAAGCGTCGCTCGTAGTGAAGACGTAGGCCGCACCCGGGCTTTGCCCGTATCCCCGCGCTCCAACTACGATGGTGTCACCGTGCACCGCAACGGACTGACCGAAATAGTCGGAGGCGCCGCCGTCGGATGCGGTGAGTTTAACCTCAGTAGTATCGCCTATGGCGGCCCAGCCGGCGGCGGGCCTAATGAATACATAGGCCGCACCAATGTTGCCGCCGACCCCCCTCGCTCCAACCACGATGACGCCCTCATGCACTGCTACGGAATACCCGAACCAGTCGTCCTCTCTGTCGTCCACCCCGCCGTCCTCCCCGCCGTCGTCGGCGATGAGCTTGACTGGCTCGCTCCACGCACCGGAGTGCGGGTCCCTGGTGAAGACGTAGGCTGCACCGGCATTGGTTGCGGTGGATAGATCGTGCTGGTATGCCCCTACCACGATCGTATCCCCATCCACCGCAACGGAATACCCGAACTGGTCGTACGCCGCGCCGTCGGAGCCGGCGGTGAGTTCGATTGGAGTGCTCCACCCACTTGAGTCCTTAACGAAGACGTAGGCCGCGCCGGAATTAGTGATGGCGCTGCCTTGAAGGTCCGTGCCGTCGTGCTCGGGCGCGCCCACCACGGCGGTGCCATCGTCCACTGCTACTGAGCTCCCGAACCCGCCGCTATTCTCGCCGTATGAGCTAGGGGTGAGCCTAGTCTGCGTGGGGTACCGTAGCTGGTATCCGGTTAAGGACGAATCACCGGGGTCATCCCAACTGAGGGTTACCCGCCGGTCGCCCGCCCGCGCGGACAGACCAAAGGTCTTGCCCGGCTCGGCGGCCATGGGCGTGGCGCTCAAGGTTTCCGCAGACGGTGAATTGCCAGCGACGTTCACCGAACGCACCCGGAAGGCGTACTCTTGGTCGTTGTCTAGATTGAGCACCCGGTAGTTGTAATTGTCGGGTACGGTCAATTCTGCAGGGTCGAGGTCAGCCCATTCGGCGTCCGAGATGTCGATTAGGTAAGCCGAACCGGTATCGTCGTCTTGGGGCGCGCCCGCTAGAAGGCTACCGCCGACCACCGCAACGGAGTATCCTAACCAGTCGTTCGCAGAGGCGTCGGGGGCGTGGAGATTGAGCGTCTCTCTCCACACGTCCGAATCCCTATTGAACACGTAGACCGAACCGGAAGAAGTAACGATTCCGTCGGAACGGTTGTCCATGTACGCTCCGATGACGATGGTCTCGCCGTCCACCGCAACGGAACGCCCGAACCCGTCGCCTGCGTCGCTATTGGAGGCGGTGAGCTTGGAAATCTCGCTCCACTTGCCGGAATTGGAATCTCTGGTGAAGAGGTAGGCCGAACCGGAATCAGCATCGGAGTTTGTGCTATCGGCTTTGTGGGCCCCGACGACGACGGTATCGCCGTAGATACCCACCGCGATCCCGAATTCGTCGCCGGCCTCGCCGTCTGAAGGTGTGAGCTTGGCGGTTTGGTTTCTGTAGGTTTTGCCCGTATCGTTGGCCCAAGCGATCGCCTGCTTGGTGTAAACGTAGACGCCGCCCGCATCTAAGTCTCCGTTGACGTTCGTGCTTGTGCGCCCCTACGACAACGGTATCGCCGTCGATAGCCACGGAGATCCCGAACTCGTCGTTCGTCGCGCCGTCGGCGGCGGTGAGCTTGGCCTTCTGGCCCCACACACCGGTAGACCAAATCCTTGGTGAAGACGTAGGCCGCGCCGGAATCAATGATGGTGTTACCTCCTGTGTCCGTCCTGTCACCCGCGGACGCCCCGACCATTACGACGTTGCCGTCCACTGCCACCGAAATACCGAACTTGTCATCCACCAAGCCGTCGGAGGCGGTGAGGTTGGCGGTCAATGCGGCCTTGTCAACGGCTATCAAGGATGCCCAGTCTTCCCAGTCTATAGAGCCGTCGTCGTTGGCGTCGGTGCCGGGCTTGGTGAACACGTAGGCAGCGCCGGTGTCGCTGGTGGTCCCGGGGGCACCGATCACCACGGTGTCACCGTCCACCGCCACGGAGATTCCGAACTCGTCGTCCGCCGCGCCTCCGGAGGCCGTGAGTTTGGCGGTCTGCTCCCACCCGCTGTTATCAGCGCTCCGGGTAAATACGTAGGCCGCGCCGGTTTTGTTGTTGCTCCCTGGGATCCCGACCACGGCGGTGTTGCCATCTATGGTGACGGAATACCCGAACTCATCATTGGCTGCCGCGTCGTCGGCCGTCAGCTTGCTCTGTGGAACCTGTAATAGCTGGTACTTGTCTGTGGGCTGGTGCTCGACATTGGATTGCACATTCCAGTTGACCGTTGCTTGGGTGTCGCCGGGCGTTGCTCTGAGCCCAGTGGGGGGCACTGGCTTGGCGACTATTGTCACGTCAGCCGAGTTAGAGGGCCCGCTTTGGCCAGCGCTGGAATTGTTGACGGCCCGGAGGGCGAAGGTGTACGTGTCCTTATCGGTCAGACCGGTGACCGTGTGGGAGACGGTGCCGGAATCGCTCCCGGAGATGTCGCTCCAATTGGTACCGTCGTCGTTGCTGTACTGATAACCGGTGACAGTCAGGGGGCTCGAAGCTGCGCTCCACTTCAACTCCACTTGGCCGAAGCCGGTCTGCTTAGCGGAAAAATTTTCGGGTTTGTCAGGGGCCCCTGTCGCCGCTTCTGGCGTCGCCGTCGCGCTGTTCGACGCAGCGCCCGCCCCGGCTGCGTTCACCGCGCGAACCCGGAAGGTGTGCTTGACGTTGTTGACCAGACCCCTAGCTATGTGAGATGTAGTCGCCGCTCCGCTGCCTGGGATGTCGGCCCACTCACCGGTACCGAACACGTAGGCCGAACCCTGATCGCTGTCGTCCCCGACCGCCCCAACCAACACGGTGTCACCGTCGACCGCCACGAAGTTGCCGAACCGGTCGTCCTGACTGCGATCGTAGGCGATGAGCTTGTCCGAACCTTCTGTATCGGTCCAGCCGGTGGGGGGCTTGTTGAAGACGTACGCTGAACCGCGGCTGCTGTCGTCTTGGTCCGCACCAACCACGACGGTCTTGCCGTACACCGCGACGGAGATTCCGAACTGGTCGTTCTGGGCGCGGTCGGAGGCGGTGAGCTTGGCCGTCTCGGTATCGGTGGCCCAACCGCCGGTGGCGGTCTTGATGAAGACGTACGCTGCACCGGAGTCGCTGACATCGTTGGTGTTGTTATCGGGGTCGTCGTAGTCGTTGTAGAGCGCGCCAACCACGATGGTGTCTCCGTCCATGGCTACGGCCCGGCCGAACCGGTCGTTATCGGCGCGGTCGTAGGCGGTCAGCCTGGCAGTTGCGGTGCTTGCTTTCTTGCCATCCCAGTCGTCCCAGACGCCGGTGGCGCCGGACTTGGTGAACACATGAGCGGCGCCTTTTCTGTCGTTTTCTTCGGCCGCCCCGACCACGACTGTGTCGCCGTACACCGCTACCGAACGGCCGAACCGGTCGCCGTTCGACTGGCCTCTCAGCGTGGCCGTCTCAGTACCGTCAGCCCAGCCATTGGCGGGCTTGGTGAAGATGTAGGCTGAACCCCTCGCTCCGGTGTCTTCCTCGGGCGCCCCGACCACGATGGTGTCACCGTGCACCGCCACCGACGTTCCGAACTCGTCTCCGGCCGCAGCGTCGGAGGCGGTGAGCCTGGCCGTCTCAGTCATGTTGGCCCAGCCGGTGGCGGGCTTGGTGAAGACGTAGGCAGCGCCAGCGTCAGCACCTTCGGTATCCTCCTCGTACGCTCCAACCACGATGGTGTCGCCGTGCACGGCGACGGAATGGCCGAAGCCGGCATCATCCCCGAACTCGGTATCGCGATTTGCAGCGGTAAGCTTGCCCACTTGGGGCCAGCCCCGGGCGTCCCTGGTGAAGACGTAGGCCGCACCGGTATTCTTGGGGTCGTCCCCGAGGGCCCCAATCACTAGGGTGTCACCGTCCACGGCGACTGACCACCCTAACTCGTCGCCGTCAGCGCGGTCGTTGGAGATCAGCTTGATGCTCTCAGGAAACTGCAACAGCTGGTACCCGGTGATGGACGCATTGCCGGGGTTCCAAGTCAGTCCCACTTGGGTGTCGCCCGCTTCGGCGGCGAATGAGCCGGGTGACCGTCGGTTTGGCGACGATGGTCACGGACTGGGAGTCGGACTCGGAGTCGGACTCGGTTGGACCGGCACTGTTGACGGCTCGGACCCGGAAGGTGTACCTGACGCCTTGGGTCAGGCCAGTGATGGTGTGGGAGACGGTGCTGGAATCGCTATTTGGGATGGTGGTCCAAGAGCCGCTGTTCTGTTCGAACTCGTAACCGGTGACGTCCAACGGGTTGGAACTGGCCTCCCAAGTCAACTCCACTTGGCCTATGCCGGTCTGTCTGGCGGCAAATCCTTCGGGTTTGACCGGAGCCGAAGACGCCTCCTCCGGCTTCGCGGACTTCTCGCCGGACGGATCGCTTGCTCCCGTGGCGTTCACGGCGCGAACCCGGAAGGTGTACGCCGTGTCGTTGGTCAGGCCGGTCACGATGTGGAAGGCGGTCCCGGACCTGCTCCCGGGGATTGGTTTCCAATCGTCGCCGAAGTCGCCCTCGGTCTTCTGCTGGTACTCATACCCGGATATGGTGAAATCTGCGGGGCTTCTCCAGCCGAGCCGCACCTGCCTGTCGCCCTTGACAGCAGTGAATGAGTCGGGCGCCGCCGGTACTTCGCTCAATTTCAACAACCTAGAGTCGGACTCAGTTGAACCGGCGCTGCTGCTGTTGACGGCGCGGACGGCGAAGGTGTACGTGGTTTCCGCGCTCAGGCCGGTGACGGTGTGGGAGATGGTGCTGGAATCGCTCCCGGAGATGTCGCTCCAAGTGGAACCGTCGCTCGTATACTGATAACCGGTGACGGTCAGCGGGTAGGGGTGGGCATCCCACGTCAACTCCACCTTGCCAACGCCAGTCCGCACGGCAGAAAAGTTTCGCGGTCGGGCCGGAGCGTAGGCAGCCGCCTTCGGGGTCTCCGACACGTAGTCGGACGGATCGCTGGCTTCGGCGCCGTCCACCGCGCGGACCCTGAAGGTGTGCTCGATGTCGTTGGTCAATCGCCTCACGATGTGGGACGTGTCCCCCCCTTCGGCGATATCGTCCCAAGCCACGATGTCGAACACGTAGGCCGCATTTGCGGTTTCCGCCCCGACCACGATGGTGTCACCGTCTATTGCGACGGAGTTACCGAAGTAGTCGCCCGCCGCGCCGTTGGAGGCGGTGAGGGTGGCGGTCTCATTACCGTCGGCCCAGCCGTCTGAGGGCTTGGTGAAGACGTACGCCGCACCAGAGTTGCTGACGTCGTTGGCGTCATCATCGGTGTCGTCGTAGTCGTGGTAGGGCGCCCCAACCACGATGGTGTCGCCGTCTATTGCGACGGAATACCCGAACTCGTCGTTCTCTGCGGCGTCGGAAGCGGTGAGCTTGTCCGTCAAATTGGCCTTGCCATCGGCATCCAGGGAGCCCCAGTCATTCCAGTCTATCGAGCCGTCGCCGTTGGCGTCGGTGGTGGGCTTGGTGAAGACGTAGACCGCGCCGGTCTTCACTTCGGAGCCATCAACTGTATTTTGGTTCCCGGGTGCCCCAACCACGATGGTGTCACCGTCCACGGCGACGGAATACCCGAACTCGTCATTGTCCGCGCCGTCGGAAGCGGTGAGGGTGGCGGTCAAAGCGGCCTTGCCAGCGGGGTTCAGGGAGCCCCAGTCATTCCAGTCTATCGAGCTGTCGCTGTTGGCGTCGGTGGTGGGCTTGGTAAATACGAAAGCCGAACCGCGGCTGCTGTCATCACCGCTCGCTCCAACCAAGATGATGTCGCCGTCTATCGCGACGGAGCTGCCGAAGTAGTCGCCCTGCGCGGCGCTGGAGGCGGTGAGGGTGGCGGTCTCATTACCGTCGGCCCAGCCGGCGCCGGGCTTGGCAAATACGTAAGCCGCACCCTTTGTGACGCCGTGCCCATACGCGCCGACGACTACGATTTCGCCGTCCACCGCTACGGAGTTGCCGAACTCGTCACCGTCAACGCCTCCGACGCCGTCGGAAGCGGTAAGCTTTGCCGTCTCAGTCAGATCAACTGTATTAGTGCCGCCGGCCCAGCCAGCGGCGGGTTTGGTGAATACGTAGGCAGCACCGGCCTCCGTGACGTCGTTGCCGTCACCGTCTTTGCCGTCGTCGAAGGGCGCGCCAACGACTATGGTCTCGCCGTCGAAGGCTACAGAGGTTCCGAATCCATCGTCGTCAACAGCACCGTTGCTTTTGAGGTTGTACTTCAGGGTCCACACATCGGCAGACCTGCTGAATACGAAGGCCGCGCCGGGATCATCACCGGTGCCTGCGTTATCATCGGGCATACCGACCACAGCGATGTCGCCGACCACGGCCACGGAAAAGCCGAACTCATCGTTGGCGCCTGTGAGCGTTTCGCTTTGCGCATGCTGCCATAGCTGGTATTTGTCAATGGACAGTGAGTCGGGGTCGGTCCAGCTCAACTTCACCTGAGTGTCGCCTGCCAAGGTGGACAGCCCGGTCGGCTGGGCCGGAGGGGGGTTAGTCTCGGCGGACGTGTCGAACGGGCTGGCGTACCACGCGAGGGCGACCGCAAGCATCAGCGCGACCGCGAAGGCTAGTCTCAGGACCCGTGGACTAGATGCCATGAAAACCCTACCGCATCCTTGATTCGTTCGCGGCGCGCCCCGCTAGGCTGACCTCAAGCCCCTAGGACCTAATAGATTCGAGGAATCCACCAAGCCCGATGCTCTGAACATACTGAGCAGCGGGTAAATGATAACCTTAGAGCGGACGTCTAACAATTGGGGGACACCCTGCGGTGGCAGTATACGCTCAGAGCCGGTCAGCGAATCGTCTGTCAGTCGGGATAATTGGCAGACCGACGTGTGGTCAGCACCGTGTTAGCAGTGGTGAGGCAGATCACGATGGGGCTGAGGAGCTGGAAATGGGCAGTGCAGACTACCCACGATGCGCCGCTTGCCCTAAACTGTGCCCAGACTTGCTACGGCATGCACGGAACGTTTTACGCGGAGGTGCACTTTGGCGCTGCAACAGGTGACCAGCAATGTGTTCGTGGACATCGCACGGAGAGGGTGCAACTTCGGCTTCCTCACCACTTCCGAAGGCATCGTTATGTTCGATAGCCCCACAAGCCCAGCGACGCCATGGCCCTCAAGGCAGAACTCGAGAGCCGGGGCCAGTTGCGCTACATCATCAACACCGAGCCCCACGGCGACCATTGGACGGGCAACTCCTTCTTCGATGTGCCGGTAATCGCCCACGAGGGTGTGCGTCGTCGCATTCTGGAGACGGACCTTGAGCAGCATGTGCAGCGGACAGCCGCCTTCGGCCCCGACGAACCGCAATACATGGGGGGGTACCAGTTCAACGCCCCTGCCATCACCTTCAAGAACGGTATGACCCTGCGCGTGGGCGACCACACCATTCAGATCATCCACATGCCGGGCCACACCGCTTATCAGGCTGCCATCTGCATCAAGGAAGAAGGCGTGGTGTGGACCAGCGACAACGTCTTCAACAGGGTGCAGAGCTTCCTGCAGGAAGGCAGTCCCGACCAGTGGCTCACTGCTGTGGAGTCGCTGAGACGCCTCGACGAGGAGATATTCGTTCCAGGGCATGGCGAACTGTGCGGCAAGGAGTACCTCGACGAGCAGGGCTCTTACATTCAGGAGTGGAAGAACTACGTGTGGGACGCCGTGGAGCGGGGCATAAGCAAGGACGACGCCATCTACAGCCTGACCGCCCTGACGGAGCGCTACCCCATGGAAGCCGTGCACCAAGACGCAGCCGCGGTGATGCGGATGAACGTCGCCAACCTCTACGATTACCTTACGGGCAACTGGATGCCGTCGAACCCGCAGGCGCCTCCTGCTAGGTAGACGCTAGCCTGTGTAGTTGCTTGGACCACCTCTCGGATGGCCCGAGCAACTGGGACACCCTACTTGAAGTACAAGCCGATCGACAGACCTACCACAGTGATCCAGAAGACTCCGGAGATGAGGTAGAGTCTGTTGAAGTGGCGGTCCATATCCGCCCGCAGATCCTCGAAGGCACGCTGCAAGCCTTCCACGCCTCTGTCTTCCTCTTTGTAGAGCCGTCCCACTTCGCTTCGTCGCTACTCGTTTGCTACTTTCGAGGCAAGGTAGATACCGCCGGAACGCTTGGTTGTGCTCACGGGGTCACAACCAAGCATTCCGTGACGGCTCGTCCTACAGGTTGTAGAGCGCCTTTGGGTTGTGGGAGAGGATGCGCTCGCGGCTGTCTTCGTCGATGCCGTCCATCCCTCGGAAGATGGAGATGGCGTCTATCTCGCTGGAGGGGTCGGTGTGGCCGTAGTCGGTGCCGATGACGATGGAGTTCGGGCCAGCATACTTCAGCACATAGGGTATGTCGTCGTCGGTCTGGCAGGTGACGTATATCTGTCGCTCGCCGAACATGTCTTCGGGTATGGGGAGACCGCGGGCCTCATAGCGCCGGGCTACCTCATGGTGTATCCAAGGCACCCACTGGGCTGAGGCCTCGATTATCCCCCAACGCAGCTTGGGGAACAGCTTGGGCGCCTCGCCCATGAGCAGGGTGTAGGTAGCGACGATGGTGGGGACCCGGAACAGGGCGAAGGCCATGACGTTGAAGCCTTCGGGGAAGCCACGCAGCAGGTTGACGTTGGCGGGGTTGCCGTTGGCGATGTGCACGGCGACGGCCATATCGAGGTTGGTGGCCTCTTCGTAGACCGGGTAGAAATAGGGGTCGGTCATGGAGCGGTCGCCCTCCAGAGGGCGCATGCAGACGGCCACTGAGCCGTTTTCTTTGGCGAAGCGCATCTGGTTTACGGCCTCGTCGAGGGACAGGCTGGGAATCACACAGGACCAGCGCAGGCGGCCGTTGGACTGGCGATGGACGTCGGCGAGCCACTTGTTCCAAGAGCGGCAGAGGGCTGCCTCCACGTCGGGGTTCTGGGTCACCTGCTCAATCCACATGGTGTTATGCAGTATCTGGACGTCGATGCCCAACTGGTCCATGTGGTGCAGGCGCAGGGCCACATCATCCAGCTCACGGGCCGCCTTGGGGGTGGACATGTCGCGGTTGGCTTTGAGGGATAGCTCTTCCAGTTGCTCTTCGCTCAAATCGGCGAAGCGGAAGCCAGCGCTGGCGCCGTGGATGGACCACATCTGACGTTCGGCGTCATAGGGGTTGGGCAGGAGCACAGGCCGGAACTTCTCCTCGGCTGGCTCTAGGTAGTCCCAAGTGCGCTCGGTCTCAATGACATGGGCGTCGGCATCGATAACCTGTAGCTTGGTCTGGGTGGCCATGAAGTACCTCCTACCGGTTCTTGAGTAGAAGACCCTGTCTTGGGGGCATTCTAGCAGGGGGGCGCGTTAGTGCAAAGCGACTCCTTGAGGTGGGCAGCTTCGGGCGTGTCGGCGGGTCTGACAGCATGGGGTTTACGCCCATTGGCGCACCTTGTCGACGAAGTCGGCGATGTTCAAGGGTTTGCCATTAAGAGGTTGATCGTGCTGCTTCTGGTTGTAGGTTTCGGGCTTGTGGGACTTGAGGAGGAAAACCAGGAGGCTGCGGTCGCCTTCCATGGCCCGCTTGAGGGCCTCCAACTCGAGGTCTTCAACGAATGTGTCATGGGACTGGCGCCAGTCTTGGGCAAACTGGGGGTCTTGGTGACGCCAGCGGTAGATTGTGCCACGGTTAACGCCGGCGTTTTTTGCGGCGCGGGTGACCGATGCGCCTAGCCGGCGAGCGGCGAGGAATTTCTGTTTCGTATTTGTCTTGCGGCGGCGTCCATATCTGCGACGGGGTTTTCCCTTTCCGTCTTGCGGCGGCGTTGCGGCTTCACAGCTTGGATTGGGGTTGTGGCTGATGGGTGGAGCGCCGCGTTGCAGACTGGGGTTGGGCGCCGCAATTATATCCGGCGAGAGCGGCGAATCCGCCGCAGAGGCTGGCGTGCGGTGGCAGGGCGGATTGGGACCCATGTCGGGGGCTTGAGGATACTGGATGTAGGTTTCCACGGATGTTTCCCTCCCAAAAAAATTAGGGCCAATAAGGGCGGGCCCCAGGGAAGGAACTCCTTCGCAAAACAAAAAGCTGGGGCCGACCTATTGGGGTCAGTCCCCAGCGCGCTCTGTAGGGTGATATTAGAACGTTTGTACGAGGGTTGTCAATGGGGGGGTGTCATGGGGGTGTTGGGGGTGGGGTGGTTCGGTGGTGGTGTGGGTGCTGTCCCTACACTCTGATTTTCTCCAGCTCGGGGAGAGTGAATGCTCCGGGGCCATCCCTAGAGGATTGGGGGTGGTCGAATGCGTTGATGTTACTGTATAGTTCCAAATTCGGCATCAAGCTTCGCGAGCGCGCGTTCCGCGTTATAGAACCTCTTCTTGCTGCTGTTGTCATTCATAGGATCCAGTTTCCGCTCATAAGTACAGTTAGGATCCGCATTAACCACTTTCATTGCAGCATTGAACCGCTGATTCTGCTTGAAATCAGGATATCCCGCTCGGCACTTATCCACTAGCTCGCCGTATGAAATTGAGAACGTCTTGAGGGCCTCATCATCAGAGATCGAGACCTTGGGGACGTTGAGGTCATTTGTTAATCCAATATTGCCTCCACCAGATATCCCGCGATTAAGCTCTACTTGGACTTGCAACACTACTTCGTATCCTGATTCGCCCGATTCCGGCGAGCTACTTAAGACAGTTAGTTCTTTCAAGAGGTGTTTTTGCTGTGCTGGGTACGTCGTGACCGCGGTTTGCGCAGGACCAATGAAACCAAGGGGCAACAAATACGGAGCCTCAATAGACTCGTGGAACCAAGTCCCGTAAGTTTTGACGAAATTCAGGACACCCGCGGTGCTAAACTCAAGTATCGTCTGCTTTAATTCTGGGACTAGGACACCCAAATGGGTGGCTTGATTTCTGACTTTAATTAGACCCCTGATGTTGGCATTCGCCTCCGCGGGAAGATTGCAGCGATTGATCGCACCTCGGATCTGAATCGACAAGATCTCTCCGTCATCTCCACGTACGAATCGTCGACTGTTGCGTTTACGCCGGTATATTGACTGTAGTCTGCCCCCGTTTTGTTGCACGATTCGAGCTTTGATAAGTACTTCCCAAGCGTTGACAAGCAAAAATGCAACAGTCTGTTCTCTGTACTTGATATGTGGCTTGTTGTATATCTCTATGGCACCGAGGAGAGCTTCGCGGGCACAACGGGCCATGACAGTCGCGCGGTTGGGTCTAGCCATTGTTCATCACTCCAAAGCCCGGTCTAGCAGGTCAGTTATTTCGGGCTGGGCTGAAATCCGCTTCCCTCACCGGGCGGGACACTCGACGCGGCTTTGATTATCTCAAAAGTGGTCGACAAAGTGGATGGCTCGCCGTCGTCAGACGGGGTTTGCTCAAGAGTCCAGTCCGTGGGTTGCTGCCTGCGCGTGGATGATGGGGGGGTGGGCTATCCCAATTCCAGACGTGACTTGCCTAGGAGTCGGGCCGTGGGTTCCCGCCTTCGCGGGAATGACGGTGGGTGGGTGCGGGAGTCACGGTAGGGACGGGTGCTGCGCTTAGGAAATGGTGAGTTGGGATGGAGTGCGGGACGTGGGTTCCCGCCTTCGCGGGAATGACGGTTGGGTTGGGTGCGGGAATGACGGTGGGGGGTGGGGTGCTGGGCTTGGGAGGTTGTGAGTTGGGACGGGGTGTGGGCCGTGGGTTCCCGCCTGCGCGGGAATGACGGTGGTTGGGGTGCGGGAATGACGAGTGGGTGGGTGCGGGAATGACGGTAGGGGGGCAGGAATGACGGATGGGTGGGGCGTCAATCGGAGGTGGTTTCGGCGGCGGGGACTGGGGTTTGGGTGGGGGCGGGGGCGACTACTTTGGCCCGCTCGCCTCTGGCGATGCATATCACCATGCCGAACACGAGCAGGCATCCCATGACTAGGAAGGCGCGACGCAGACCTGCTAGGAATGCGTCCGCGACCTCAGGCGAAACGGCGGAGAGGCTGGGCTCAACGCCCATGGAGCCCATGGTAATCACGACGATGGCGGTGACCATGGCCACGCTGGTGAGGTTGGCCGTGTTGCGCACCAGTTGGGTGAGGGCTGATACCACGCCATACCTTTGGCGTTCCACATCCCCCAATATGGAGCTGTTGTTAGGCGTGTAGAAGATGCCGGTCCCCGCGCTTTGAATGGTCAAGGCGACAATTACCAGCACCAAGGGGGTCATGCCGAGACTGGACCCGTTGGCATCCAACCCTTCCGCCATCATGAACCAAGCCACCGCCCCCACCGCCAGCCCTCCCGCGGTGAGTTTCTGCCAGCCGAACCGGTCTGAGAGGCGACCGGCTATCGGGCCCAAGACAGCCATGCAGAGGGCGGAAGGCACCATGTACAGGCCAATCTCTCGCGGGCTGTACCCCAACACCTGTTGCAGGTAGAAGGTAAGGAGGAATCGCGACGACGAGCTGGCTAGAAAGGTTATCCAACCTGCGGCCGACCCCATTGCTATCAGCTTGCGCTGAAAGAGCCTGAGTTCCAGCAGGGGCGAGGCGACCCGCAGCTCCCACCAGATGAAGACGACCAGAAGAACCACCGTGGCTGCTATCCCGCTAAACATCAACGGGGACCCCCAGCCGATCTGGTCTCCCTGTCCCAACAGGAGCAGGAGCACCAGCAGGGCGGCTCCGGAGAGGACAGCGCCCAGCCAATCGAAGCGGGTGGAAGCCGTGAGCCGTGAGCCGGGCTCGTCGGGCAGTACACGCCAAGACACGGCGATGGTGACGATGCCGATGGGGACGTTCAGCAGAAACACCGACTGCCAGCCCCAGATGCTCACCAAGAAGCCTCCGATGGCCGTGCCCGCGACCACGCCAGTGCCAACGACGCTGAGGTGGGTACCCATAGCCTTGCCCCTCTCGGAGTCGGGGAAGGCTGATATCAGGCTGGCCATGGCGGTGCCCTGAATCATGGCCGAACCAATCCCCTGTATCACTTTGGCCCCAATGAGCATGGTCAGGTCCACGGAGAACCCTGCCACAGCCGATGTCGCCACGAAGATGACAAATCCGCCGACGTACACTCGCTTGCGACCGACCATGTCGCCGAGACGCCCCATAGGCAGCAGCAGGATGCTGATTACCAGCGCATGGCCAATCACGATCCACTGCACTGTGGGGAGGTCGGAGTCGAAGTAGGTTTCAATGGCCGGAAGCGCCACCAAGACGCTTCCGTAGTCGATTACAGAGAGGAAGCTACCGACGGCGATGGCGCCAAACACCCACCACTTGTAGCTTGCTCTTTGGCTCAGGTCTCTAGTCACACAACATCAATCAGGACCTCTGGGAATGGGGTCAGAACATTATACAGCCATTAGAGAGTCGCTACCCTTGCAGCGCCCGATACGCGGCGTTAAGGCGGATTTAAGAAAGCAATCATCATGTCGGATGCATGCGACGAATCAGTTCAGCAGTTGACATACAGTTGAACGATGTATAGCATCCCGTCAATCATCAATGGTGGCAAAGCTGGGAAATGCCTCTCGCTGTACGCATTAGCGGCGTGAGGCGTCAGCAGGGACCAACCGGAGGCCGAGCAAGAGGGTTCAAGCACAAAGACAGAGGTCAGGAGGTCTGCAATGTTCCATTTGCGTCTCCCCAAGTCCGTTCTCACGGTCTGTCTTCTGGTACTAATGACCCTCATCATGTCCTGTGGCGAGGAGGCCACGCCAACCTCACCCCCAGCTGATCTGACAAGCGAGGATATCGCCGCCACTGTACAGCAGGCGATAGCAGCCGCCATGCCCACCTCGGGGGCTCAGGAGATGCCCTCGGAGGCAGACATAGCGACACTGGTGCAAGCCGCCATCCAGGGATCCGGCTCCCAAGGGGCCAGCCCTGAAGAGATTCAGGCTATGGTGCAGGCCGCGGTGGCAGCGGCCGCCCAGCCGGGCATCACCCCTGAGCAGTTGAATGCGGTAGTTTCCGCGGCCGTGGGCTCGGCGATCGCATCCCAAGCCACGCCCAGCGCCATGGTCGCCGAGACACCGCTCCCAGTGATGATGGAGCCAACGGGCACGCTGGACGTCGCCTTTCCCGATACCGGGACTCCCCTGTTCTCGCTGCGGCAGCAGGCATTCCAGAACCAGAGAGCAGACCTGCATACCACCCACGAGACAGCTTTTGCCACTGCTGTCGATGGCCAAGTCCTACCCCGCTTGGTGCGGGACTGGACTGTGGATGCCACGGGCTTGGTCTACACGATGCACCTCCAAGAAGGGGCCGATTGGCACACCAACTTCGGCGAGTGGGGCGAATTCAATGCCGACGACTTCATCTTCTCTTTAGGTGAGGTTGCTGCCGAGGGGGCACCGCACCCCGTCTCCTCTCACACCCGGCGCATCTTCCTGTGCGGCGAGTGCACGATGACCAAGATAGACGACTTCACCGTGCAGTTAGTGCGTCCCAGCCCAACCTTCGAGATCACATGGCACAGCCGCGCTCCTGAGTCTGGGGCCGTCTCCTTTCATAGCAAGAGGCATTACGAGACTGTAGGAGAGGACGAGGCGATTCTCCAAGCCGTGGGCACCGGCCCTTGGGAGATGACCGAAATCAAGAGCGCGGAGTTCCGCAGGATGCGGTCTGTTCCCGACCACTGGCGTCACACCCCTGAATGGGAAGAGATGATATGGTGGACTGTCTTCGAGGACTCCACCCGGCTGGCCAACTTCCTCACTGGCCAGTTGGACACCGCCCTGTTTACCTTGGACACAATACAGGACATCCGATCGGAAGCGATTGAAGGCATCAAGTTCATGAGCTTCCCCGGCGGGGTGATGAATAATGCAGACCTGCTGGGCATGCATCACTTCCCGGAGCATCCGGCCCATCACCCCTCGGCTGACGGCAAGTCGCCCGCGGTGCCTTTGGCGGATAACCACTTCGATTGCGAACTGCCTTGGGTGTCCTGTGACCGGGACATCACGTCTGAGGAGTGGGCCACGGCGCGGAAGGTGCGCTTGGCCTTGTCCCTTGCCGTAGACCGCCAGAAGCTGGTCAACGCCGTCGCCTTCGGCGAGGGCCGGCCCTTCCACATTATGTATTGGAACTCCTTCGACCCTAGGGTCGAACAGTTCGGGTTGGACGAGCTGAAATTCGACTACGACCCTGAACGGGCTAAGGAGCTTTTGGTCGAAGCAGGCTATCCCAACGGCTTCGAGATAGGAGTCACGCTCACCGGCAGCACCGGCGAACCGGTGGCACAAGCCGTGGCCACCATGTGGGAGAACATCGGCATCACTACCGTGCAGACACGAATGCCCTATTCGGCCTTCCGCCCCAATCTGGTAAGCCGTGAAGCCAAGGGAATGTGGATACACTCCACGGGCCCGCCCAGCATCGAACCTCTGAAGCGGTACACCATCCTTCAGAACGCCGCCAATTCCATCAACTTCGGCTGGGAGCACCCCGACTGGCAAAAGTTGCTGGACGAGATGCTTGAGCTAACGGATGTGGAGGAGCGTTGGGCCAAGCAGGCAGAGGGCGCCCGCTGGATATTCGACGAGGTGATGGTCATCCCTCTGTTCGGGCAGAACGTCGTCTGGCCTCTTGGGCCAGACATCGATGCTTGGGACCCGATGGGAGGCAGGAAAGACTGGCTGAGCAACTGGGACTACGTACCTCACCGCCAGTAGCGGGTCCATCAACCTAGGGTTCTTCGATTATGGAGCCTGATCGGATACGGTCGCCCTCAGGGGAGTGGGGCGTCGCGCGGGTATCGCGTCGTCCCACGGAAGTCGAAGAGCCCGCCCCGGACTTGATCCGGGGCGGGCGGCCTCTCGAGATCAAACCCCTCACCCTAGCCCCCTAGCCCTCTCTTGCGAGGGGAGAGGGAACGTCTGAAGGGCTGAGAGCACTGGCAGCTAGAGCAGGGGCAGTTGCCTAGATTCGGGGAAGTTGGAGACGCCGACTCCCAGCAGACGGAAGCTGCGCCCCGGTTGGACTTCTTGAGTCAGCAAGTTGAGGGCTGCCGTGGTCAGCTCGTCGTACTCGCCTACGGGGACGGTGAAGGTGGCGCTGCGGGTGAGTGTAGTGAAGTCGGCTAGCCGCAGCTTCAGGGTAACCGTCCTGCCACTTAGCTGGGAGCGTTGCAGGCGCGAGGTCACCCTCTGACATAGCCGGCGCACCTCCTCGGCCATCGCTTCCGGGTCGCTCAGGTCAGTGGGGAACGTGTTCTCGGCACTCACCGACTTGGCCACCCTCTCAACTTCGACCGGCCTAGTGTCCCTGCCTTGGGCCAGCAGACGCAACTCCGGGCCACGCTTGCCGAAGAGGGCTTGCAACCTAGCTGCGTCGCTATCGGCAAGGTCGCCGATGGTGTGGACGCCCAGTTCCGTAAGGCGCTCCTCCGCCTTGGGACCGATTCCCGGCAAGCGACGCACCGGCAACGGGGCGAGGAACTCGCGCTCGGTCCCCGGTGGCACCACCACCAGCCCATCGGGCTTGTCGAAGTCGGACGCGATCTTGGCAACTGATTTGGAGGTGGCCACACCCACCGACACGGCGAGGGAGAGCTGATGCCGCACCTGCGTTTTCAGGCCGAGGGCAATCTCTTTGGGGTCTTGCTCTGCAGCCGCCTCGGTCACGTCCAAGTAGGCCTCATCCAGCGACAGAGGCTGTACCAAGTGGGTGGCTCCGCCGAATATCTCCATCACCTCACCCGACACGCTACGGTAGAGGTCGAATCGCGGAGGCACGACGACTGCATGGGGACACCTGTGGACGGCGGTGCGCATGGGCATGGCTGAGTGAATGCCAAAGCGGCGAGCCTCGTAAGAGCAGGCAGCCACCACGCCACGCCCTTCGGGGCGGCCTCCCACCAAGACAGGCTTGCCCATCAGCGACGGGTCCTCCCGCTGCTCCACTGACGCATAGAACGCGTCCATGTCGGCGTGCAGAATGCAGCGCGTCCACCTGATGGTCTCTGGTTCGTTCGGCGCTGGACCGTCCATGGGTCACATTTTACTGCCAGTCCTTAGATCGAGGCGCAGCGATTTCGTGTCCCAAAGGTCGTGCTTGAGTGATCACGATGTTCATGGTGCCTTCTCGTCGGGATGCTGTGCCTTTGGCCACAATTAGAGGCTCCTTCAGTACTCGCCTCAGCTTGCCGTAGATCTTGGGCCACACCACACAGGGGATGTGGCCATGCTCGTCCTCCAAGGTGAGGAACACCGCCTTGGCCAAGGGGCGTTGGCGTCGCACGATCAGCCCAGCCACCGTCGCCTCTTGGCCGTCCTCCAAACCTTCGACGTCTTGGCTGGTGATGGTCTCTTCCGGCAGGCAGGAGCGCAGATAGGCCATCACATGGCTCTCGGGATGCAGCCCCAAGGAGCGGTACTCGCCCTGCATTCGTTCCCAAGCGGTAAGGGAATCGAGGACGGCTCTATCCTGGTCCACCGACAGGGGCAGGGCCAATTGTTTGCCCACGGGACGGTACCGCAGGCCCACCTCCCAGCGCAGTGCCCGCCGGTCATGACAATCGTAACTAAAGCAGTCCAAGGCACCGCCGTCCACCAGCGACTCTATCTGCTCTCGCAGCAGGCCCGACCGCTGCATGAAGTCCTCCAGCGAGGCGAAGGGGCCGCCACGCTGTCGCGCCTCCGCCACTGCCTTCGTTCCCACCTCGCCCAGACCGGCCACATAGCTCAAGCCCAAACGCATGGCCTCGCTTCCACCCCTGCCCCCCTCGCTCTCGATGGCACAGCGGATATCGCTACGGTTCACATCGGGCAACAGCACCGCAACGCCGTGACGCCGCGCGTCCTCCTTGAGGGTTTCCGGCGAGTAGAACCCCATAGGCTGCTGGTTGAAGATGGCCGTGTAGAACTCCAAGGGGTAGTAGTGCTTCAGCCATGCCCCTTGGTAGGCGGTGACGCCAAAGGCGAAGGCGTGGCTTTCGGGGAACATGTAGTGGCCGTTGAACTTCTGGAAGATGCGCGACGCCGTGGCCTCGTCCACCCCATTATCAGCAGCTCCCTCCCTGAACTTCTCCCAGTAGGCCTGCACTAGAGGTGCGTTGTGACGCCGGGTAAAGGCACGACGCAACTGGTCGGCCTCGGCGGCGCCAAAACCTGCCACGTCTATGGCCAACTGGTTCACTTGGTCTTGGAAGAGGATGACGCCATAGGTGCGCTCCAAGGCGCGCTTCTCCAGCGGGTGGTGGAAGCTGACCTGCTCCCGCCCAGTGCGACGGCGAATGTACTGGGAGACGCCGTCGTTGACCCCCACACCAGGACGCACCGCGCCCACTTCGTGGGCCATGTCAGTCAGGTTTCGCGGTCGTATGCGGGGGATGGTCTGCATCTGGGCCGCCGACTCCACTTGGAAGATGCCCACTGTATCGGCGCGGTGCAGCATGTCGTACACCGCTTGATCATCGAAGTCGATGCGGGAGAGGTCGGGGGCCCTTCCGGCGCGTTGCTCGATGAGCAGGAGGGCGTCCTGCATCTGGGAAAGAGCGCCTAGGGCTAGGAAGTCAATCTTCACGAAACCAGCGTCATCGATGGAGTCCTTGTCCCAGTGGCACACGTAGCGCCCGTCAATGGCCCCCTTCTGCACCGGGACCTGGTTTATGAGAGGAGTGGAGGAGATGATCATGCCTCCGGGGTGTTGCGCCAAGTACTTGGGGAAGCCGTCCAACTGGCCTGCTAAGTCTATCAAGTGACGCCAAACCGGGGCGTTCACTTGATCGCAAAATTCAGGCATGGCCGCCATGTCCTCGCCTAGGTGTTTTGCCCCGCGGTGCTCAGCCCGCTTGGCCAAGCGGTCGATGCGGTCCGAGGGCAGGCCCAACGCCTTGCCCAAGTCCCGCACAGAACCCTTGAGCTTGTAGGTGTCCAGCATGCCGCTAAGGGCAGCGTGGTCCCAACCGTATTTCTCGTGTACCCGCAGGATAAGCTGTTCGCGTATGTTGCGCGGGAAATCCAAGTCAATGTCAGGAACACTCGGCAGGGCGTCTTCAGGCAGGAACCGCTCCAAGGAGAGGTTGTACTGCAGGGGATCGATGTGCGACAGGCCTATCAGGTAGCCCACCAGCATGGCCACGCTGGAACCCCGGCCACGGCCAGGAGGCGCCTCTTCAATGGGCATCTCCGAGTCCACCAGCCCCAACTCCACCTGTACCTCGCGGGCCATGCGTATGATTTCGTGGTACAGCAGGAAGAACCCCGACAAGCCGTGCTTGCCGATGAGACGGAACTCCTCTTCCAGCCTGCTCTCCACCTTGGGGGTGATGGTCCCATAGCGACGTACAGCCGCTTGGCGACACAATTCCTGCAGGTAGCTGTCAGGAGTGTGCCCGGTAGGTACGGGGTAGTCGGGGAAGCGGTAGTCTAGGTCCTTGGTCAGGTCGAAGGAGCAGCGGTCGGCAATGTTCCGGGTGGCGGCAACGGCATCAGGACAGCCGTCGAATAGTGCGCTCATCTCCATGGCCGACTTGAGGTAGAACTGGCCGTTGGGACGGCGCTGGCGGTGGGTGTCCTCGAGCGACTTACACTCTTTGATGGCCACCAAGCAGTCCTGAAGGCGGTGACGCTCCGGCACATGGTAGTGGACGTTGTTGGTAGCCACTACGCCCACCCCCAACTCCTTGGCTAGGGATATCAAGCGGCGGTTGCGAGGGGTATCACCGTAGACTAGGTTCTGCTGTAGTTCGAGGAAGTAGTTGCTTGGGCCGAACCACTCCATGTGGCGCCGCGCCGCCTCCCAAGCCTCCTCCATCTTGCCCTCGGCTGCCAGCTTGGGCACCTCCCCCTGACGGCAGCCGGAGAGGGCAACAAGCCCTTGGGAATGCTCCGGCAGCATCCGGGGGTCAAGCTGGGGATGACGCCGTTCGCCAAACACATGGGACGAGGAGATGAGGCGGCACAGGTTGGCATACCCCTGTCGCGTCTCTGCCAGCAGGGTCAGGTGGTACTCTTCATCGAGAGAGGCGAAGGGGGCGAGGCTGGCGAGGCGGTTGGAGGAAGATGAATCCGGGGGACACCCCTGGACCCCCGTTCTCGCACTGCTCGAAAGAGTGACCTCGGCCCCGATAATGGGGTGGATGCCCAAGGATCGGGCAGTGCGAGCGAACTCCATGGCTCCGCACAGGTTGTCGTGGTCGGTGAGGGCCAAGGCGGGGTAGCCGAGTTCAGCCGCCCGCGCCAGCAACTCGTGGGAGAAGGACGCCCCCTCCTGAAAGGAGAAGTTGCTGTGGCAATGCAACTCGACGTAGGCTGCCTTATCCTCTCTGTTCATAGGGCTCTCTGCTCATACCACTCACCGCCAGCCAAGTCTCCACTGGCCAAGTCTCCACTGTCTAAGTCGTGGAACACAGTGGTGATGACCCCCTCGTTCAGCATGATTTCGTAGTAGACGCGGTGGATGGGCCGCTCCCGCCACCACTCATCGTCGATGCGCCAGATATCCCGCACGCCTTCTACCAGCTGCCAGCGTCCCCGCAGCTCCACACGACAGGGCTGGCCCTTGGCGTCGGCTTCCACCTGTACGCGCCGTGGTTGGTTCAGGAATCGCAGGGGACGAAGGCCATCCGCCTCTCCGGTATCCGCGACCATGGCTCCACCTCTCGCAAACGATAAATAGGCTTGTGCCCTTCCAAGGCCTCCAATTGGGCCAGCGCCTCCCGCAGCCTCTCCCGCTGGCGCACCTCGGGCAGCAGGCTGCCTTGGCGCCCAGCCTCGCCAGTCAGCCCGGACAGGGTCAGGTTCATCGCCTCCAAGGGTCCCGGCAGAACGACCCCCGAAAGGGCCCGCTTGACCGGCCCGGAGGCATGGGCAGCGTCACTGGCCGGAGGCCAGAAGGCCACCCGCCGACGCCACAGCCCGCCATCATGCACCGCCCCCTCAAAGAGAGCGACGCGCGCAGCGCGACCATGCACCGCCTCGTGGCGAAAGGCCCGGTTCAGTAGCCTCTCCGCTCCCAGCAGCACCGTGGCCAGCACCGTCGTCGGCGCGTCGAAGGTGAGCGAGCTGGAGACAATCTGCTCTTGGACACGGTGCACCAAGGGACGCTGGTCCACCCCCGTAGCCAGCTCCCAAGCGAGCTTGCCCTGTGGCCCGAACTCCGCCTGCATCGGGCCCAAGCCCACAGCAACCACCTGTCCCAAGGTGTGTAGCCCGAACCCCAGCAGGCGCTCCTTGACCCGCCACTCCACCGGCAGCAGTTCGACGCCCGCCCCTTGTAGAAAGGCAGCTGCGTCGCCCTCGGCGCAGTTGGCGCTGCCACGGCCTGCCCGGCCAGCGGCTATGAAGGAAGTAAACCGGTTGGGACCCAGACCCACCTGCACCTGCAGCCATGGCGGGGCAGCGTTGAGAAGCATCACTGCCACCTTGGCTTGACTACCGTAGAGATGGTCCAAGCCCTTGATGTCCATGCAGGCTTGGCCCAAGGCTGTGTCCTCCAAGGCGATACTGCGCTCCTCCAGAGAGTCCAGCACGTCGGACCACGCTTGGCGGTAGCTCTCCGGGTCGGCCTCGACCACCACAGCCCCCTTGCACCGCCCCATTGCCTCCTCCAAAGGCATGCCCGGCTGCACGCCCTTGGCCAAGGAGCTAGCGTCCAGCACGGTGCGCTGGCGTGTCGTCAACACCAAGGGACGGCTAGCTAGCTCGGGGCGACGGCGCAGCTCGACCTGAATGGCAAAATGTGGCGCCAGCAGACACGCAAAATCCATAATCCGACCCCCTCCCTAGGTGGTTGGAGGGGTAAGTTACAGCGGGTGGGAGGGTTGGGGCAATGGGCGGATGTCAGGGGTGCAGTTTAAGAAAAAAGTTAGCTTATTTCTTGATTAGTTTTGAAAATAGGAAGCAGGAGAACATGGAAGGAATTGTCGGAGACGTGGTTGGTGTTCCACCGATGCCGGAACACCAACCCACCAAGAAAGTCTAAACGTTGAAGAGGTCGCTTATGGCGCAACTAAAGCCAGGGAGCACGTCTACACCGTCGAGGATGTCGTTTTCGGTGAGCGTCGATACTCTGTGCTCTTGGTGGTGGGCGTCAATAGTGCGCGTGTCCGGGTGGACCACCCAGACCAAGCGCACTCCATAGCTCAGCCACATACGGGCCTTGTCGTGGACTTCTCGCATGCTGTCGCTTGGAGAATGCACTTCCACCACCAGATCGGGAACCGTCTCGGAGTAGCCGGTAACCCTGACACCTGGAGGAACCTTCTCAGCGGAGAAGAAGGCTATATCGGGCTCTCGCACCGTGTCCGGGTCGTGCTCCAGCCAGACGCCCGAGTCCGAGGCAACCAGCCTGCCCAACTTTTGTGCGCGATTGAAAGTCCACAATAGGCCCGCTAGATTGACTACGATTTCGCCATGTTCCTGTCCCACCGACATAGTCTTGCAGAGCACCCCTCGGATCAGTTCGCCACGGACTCCCTGGCTGTACAGGCGCAGCAGGTCATCGGCGGTCAGTAGTTCTTGCTTTGTTGTTGTCATGACAAGTCCCTCTTGCTGGAGGTCCTATGTTACGCCACGGCCCATCAGACTTGCCAGTGTTCCGGCAGGACCGGCTCGGAGAACCCCGTGTGGCGTGCAATCCACTGCTCGGTGTCGAGGCCGTCCTTGTAGGAGGAGTGCTGGGAGGCACGCACCTCTGCTTGGCCCAGAAGCTCGCCCAAGGGGGCAAGGACGTCGCCGGTCATGGCCCCGGCAAGTCCGGCCTCTCCTATCAGGGTGGGCACGTTCACTTGGGGGGCGAACCACCTCAGGTCGAAGCGGTTGAGGGTATCGTGAACGGCGTCCCTCTTCTCCGGGTGGAGACGCAGATAGTCGTTCAGCTCCTCCAAGGGATAGAACTCGGTGGTCTGCGCCAACTCGGCGCTGCGGTAGAAGAGGGCCGGATTGCACACCACATGGGTGACGTGAGGCGTCAGGGCAGCGGTAATCAACGCTAGGTCGTTGCCTATGGCCACGACGCGGTTGCTGTCCACCTCTGGGCGGCTGACCAAGTATTCCAGACCGCGACAGCAGTCAGCCACGATGCCACGGAATACGTAGGACTGGGGATCGTCGATGCCATCGGTATACCAGCCCGGAATGTCGGCGGTATAAGGCTGGCCTGCCATTCGCGAGCCTCGCACACCCACCGAGAGGACGACGTAGCGACCTCGCAACGCGTTGGGCGCGCCTTGGGGGATGGGCTCCACTGCAGTGGCGTAGCGCGGCAGGTAGCACCTAGCAGGGAAGGGGCCATCGCCATGGGGGATGCTGAGGTAGCCGAATATGCGATAGGGGCCTACCGACGACAGATGCACGCTGTAGCAACTGGTGTAGTCGGTGGAGCGTATGGGCAACTCTTCCACCTCGGGGGCTGCTGGAATTGAAGCCAACTCCTCCAGCAACTCCTGCCAGTAGCTCTGGAAGTCTGCGGGTGGTCCCTGGTTTTGGCTGGTCAATTGTCTTCTCCCTGTCTGTACAACTCCGGTTTTGCTTCGAGAATGGACTCATTCCTCAGCAATCTGCCGAACCTGTCATTACCATGAAGATAGGGCGGTCGAAGATAGGGCGGTCCCTATCTGGAAAGCAGCACAATCGTACTGGTAGCCCTTGTGGCTGCCTTGGCGACCACAAGGGCCGCCCCTACGCGGCACGAACCCAACTTCGCTTTCATCCTCATACGTGGCCCAACGGGCCATAGGCAATTCCCGCGCAAAGTCTGGCCCAGACCATTCCACACATCGGAGTTTATGCGGAGGCCCCTTGTCCCTTGAGATGCTTGTCGAAGAAGCTGTTGATCACGCCGGCGTGTATGTGCTGGTTGGCGTCGTGGCCGTGGCCGTCGTAGGCGTAGAGACGCTTGTCCTGCGACGAGATGCAGTTGAACATGGCGTAGCCTGTTTCCGGCGGGCAGACGTTGTCCTGCAGTCCGATGCTGACGATGATGGGGCAGGTTATCTTGTCGGCAAAGTTGATGCCGTCGAAGTAGGCTAGGGTCTCTTCCACTGCACCCGCCTGCTCCGGGTGCACTCTCAGATAGTCTGTAATCTCTTGATAGGGGTAAGTGTGGGTCAGCTGGATGGAGTCCATGAAGCCGCACAGGTAGGGAGCGCCAGATGACGCTGCCGCGATTTCGGGCCTCATGGCAGCGGTCAACACCGACAGTCCGCCCCCTTGGCTGTGCCCATCTACACCTATGCGTCCCGAGTCCACCTCGTCTCGTTCCAGCAGAAAGTCGACGATGCGCCACACATCCACGTAGAAGCCACGGTAGGAGTAGGTGTTGCGGTCCATGATGCTGTAGGTGAGCAAGCCAGGGTATCCGGGGTCGAACTGGTCTCTGCTGCCCACCTTGCCCCGGGGCGCCGCCGCAAAGGCGGCGTAGCCCCTCTTGGCTACCGCCTTGGGTATCCGCGGGTCCATCAGGTATCCCGGCACTTGGATGATGGCAGGCAGTGGGCCCGACCTCTCACGCGGAAGGCAGTACCAGCCGGATATGCGCACATGGTCCAAGCTGGTGTAATGGACGCGGTACACCTCCACCTCGTCCGTGGTGCGCATAGGGTCCAACTCCACCGAGGCGTCCAGCGGGATGAGGGCTGACTGAGCCAGCACTCCTTCCCAGAAATGATCGAAGTCGGCGGGCTTGGTTACTATCGTGGAGTATTGGTCCGCAGGTGTTCGAGGCATCACCACATCCTATACCGCTTTGGAGTCACGATACCGCCCGTGTGATCACTTGCCCAGCCGAACGGCTAACGTGCCAGCCCTTACCGGGCTAACCATTCTCCTAGGTCGTCGCGGTTGCGCTCCAGCCAGCGGATGTTCAAATCGATACGCTCCAGGCACTGTTGTATGCTGCGGCTGGCCGCCGGCGTGGGGTTCTCTTGGAAGAACCGCTCCACGTCTTGACTCGCCTCCGCGGTGACGAAGTTGCTGGTCAGCCCTACCAAGCGCATGATGGCGAAACCGCCGGAGCCATAGCGCCGGTCGAACTCGCCCCAGTTACTCTTCACAAAGTCCCAAGCCATCTGCGCACCGTTATTCCGATTGCCTGCCACGCCCAACACCATGGCCACCGTGTCCTGCATGCGGACGTCGTCGGGGGAGAGGGACAGATCCAAGGTACGTTGCAGCAAGCGGGTGTCGGAGAAGCGGGTGAGGGACTGCAACAGCCTCACCTTCTCCTCTTGCAGCGGCGTCTCTTGAGAGAGCCTGTGCATGGCGCTGAAGGTCTCCTCGTCGCCAGCTTGAGCAGCTAGGGCGTAGACCGCGCCCTTCAGATCGGGTGACAGCGACGACGGCTCCTCCAAGAACCGCGCGAACCGCCGTTGCGCTTCAGCTATCGTCTCCTCATCGCCCAAGGCCCCGAAGTAGCCCAAAGCAGTGGCCCGCAGCAACACTTGGAGGTGGCCCTCGCCAGTCTTGGGCTCCCAACCGACCTTCCCAGCTATAGGCCCGACGAGATGACGCCCCATGGCTTGGTACTGGGGCAGGAAGGGCTCTTGGGCAATCAGCATCTCCACCTGTCGCAGATTGCCGATGAGATCGGCCCACACGCTGTAAGTCTCTTCGTTGCGGTAGGCTTGGGCCAGTTGCAGGAACTGGGTAGCAGGGATCATCCGGGAGCGGGCCAAGGCGTAGGCATCGCCCTGCAGGCCCAGCCTGTCGGTTGCAGCCAACTCCCCCGACTCGATGGCGGGGATGAAGCGCTGCCACTCCTCATCGTCGTACTGCACTCGGTAGAAGCCGGTATGACCAGGGTTTACCTTAATCCAGCGCGACCCGCCGTTGGCCGGAGCGGGCTCTGACATGGGCAACACGCTCATGCGGTCGCCCATGACCACGGGGGCCGTAGGCTCGCCACCAGCGCTGGCAAGGCCCACGGGCACCTGCCACAAGGTGTCGTCTTCCTTCAGGCCTGTATAGAGGAACCGTTGCTGGGTCAAGCGCACTTGAGACTGGTCGCCACGTTGCACTTCGGCCCGCAGCACGGGGTAGCCCGGCTGCTGTACCCAGCTATCCATCATCTGGATTACTGGCTGTTGCGATTCGTCCTCCATAGCTTGCCACAGGTCTGCTCCACGAGCGTTGTTGTAGCGGTGAGCGTCGAGATACTTGTAAAGACCGGCGCGGAACTTGTCGGGGCCGATGAACTGCTCCAGCATCCGCAGCACCGATGCACCCTTGCTGTAGCTGATGGCGTCGAATAGCTGACCGATCTGGGCTGGGTCGTTGACTTCCTGCTCAATTGGGTGGGTATTCTCCAGCCCGTCAAGAGAGAGGCCGGAGTTCAGGTCGTCGACTATGAACTGGGTCCACATGCTCCATTCGGGGAACAGGTGGTCTACTGCCTTGGTGCCCATCCAAGAGGCGAAGCTCTCGTTGAGCCACAGGTCATTCCACCACGCCATGGTCACCAAGTCGCCGAACCACATGTGGGCCATCTCGTGGGCCACCACCTCTGCAATGCGCTGCCGTGTGGCAGGCGACGAGTTGGCCGGGTCGTACAGCAGGGCGGTCTCCCGGTAGGTGATGGCGCCCCAGTTCTCCATGGCCCCAGCGGCGAAATCGGGTATTGCCAAGTGGTCCAGCTTCTCCAGCGGGTAGGGGATGCCGAAATAGTCGTTGTAGTAGGCCAGAAGGCGTATCGCCGTATCCAAGGCGAAACGTCCCTGCTCGACCTTGCCCGGCGTGGTGAGCACCCGGATGAGGGTGCCATCTTCACTGCGGCCCTCAATGGAGTCGAGTTCGCCTACGATGAAGGCCAGCAGATAAGTGGACATGGGAGGCGTCTCGGCGAATTGCACACGCCTCAGGCCATCGCCTTCCGGCGTCTCACTGACAATGGGCGTGTTGGAGATCGCGCTTAGGTGGGACGGCACCACCAAGGTGCATTCGAAGGTCGCTTTGACCGCAGGCTCATCCCAGCAGGGGAAGGCGCGACGGGCATCGGTAGCCTCGAACTGGGTGGTTGCCATCACCTTGGGCTCGCCGTTGGGCCCTTGGTAGGTGGCGCGATAGAGGCCGAAGAGTTGCTCGTTGAGTATGCCGGTGAATTGCAGCGAGAGCGTGGCCTGCCCCCCAGGCACGGCATGGTGGAAGATGAAGCTCACCGTCTCCTCTTCCTTGTCGTACTCGATGTTGCTGGCGGAAGCCGTCACACCCTCAGAAGAGATTGAGGCCGACTGCACCTCTATGTCCAAGGCATTCATGGTGATGCTCGATGTAGGGGCGGAGATATCCAACTCCACCTGCTCCTCACCTCTGAAGGTGAAGTTCTCCAAGTCGGGTTGCAGCGTCAGTCGATACTTTCGGGGCAGGACTTCCTGGGCAAGGGACACGAAGGCAGTGGTCATCTATCACTACTCCATGCGGAGGATGATTGGGGTCAATAGGGTCGCTAAACGCCGAACCATTGGGCGAACTGCTGCGCCAAGGCAGCGTCTCCGTGGTATTTCAGGCTTCCGTCGGCAAGGGCGGCCGCCGTCTTGGCCCTGCCGTAAAGTGCCAAGGCCAGCGTTTCGGCGGAGCATTGGAAGGTCACGTCAGGGGCATCCTGTCCCGGCAACTCGCCACGGCAGTCGTCGCCTTCCACCACGATGTCGGTGTAAGCCAACTCTGCCCCGCTCACGTCGAAGCGGAAACGCACCGGGCGTGGCAGTTTGGGGCTGGGCCGGAAGCCCCAGCGCAGGGCTATCTGCGGCCCCAGGTCCATAAATGTGGGCAGGGTATCAGGCGAAAGGTGGGCTTCCGGCTCCAACGCAGAGCGGATGTCGTGGCTGTGCATGGCCAACTCACTGATGCGCAGGTCGATGAACCGGCTGACAGGGAAAAAGGAAGCGGGGTGGTAGCAGGTCGTCTCCCACTGGTCTCCAGTCACCTCGGCGAAAAGCCTGTTGAGGCGCGCATTGCGCTCCTGGAACTGGGGCAGCACCTGATCCCCCAAGGACTCCCGCAATGAGATGGAGGCACGGGCAATCCCCTCGTTAGCCTGCTCAGGGTCGCCCTTACCCGGCTCCGGCCTCCCGGAAGGAGGCGCAGAATCGCCCTGCAGGCCGCGCGTCACCGAATCGTGATAGAAATCGGCCCCGCCCGCTAGGTGCGCCACCACGTCGCGCACTTCCCAGCGGTCACAGGCACTGTGGCGTGTCCACGCATCCGAAGGCAGACCGGCAAGGTATTGGGCCAGCCGTTCCCCTTCGGCCTGAACTACTTCCAGTCGACGCTCCACCGATTCCATGTCCGCTCCAATCCTCTTACAGGTCCAACATCCCGCAGACTACGCTTCATCGGTCCGTGATACGTCCTTGGCCTTTTCAGGCGTGGGAGCGCCGTTCTTTCCCTTATCCAAATCCAACAAAGCGCCCAGCAGCAACTCCCGGGCGTCTTCAATCATTATTCCATTGATGCGCCGGTCAACATTGGAGAACACAACGCAGCCATCGAATACATCCATTCCGTTGGGCACGGGGCCACCGTTACCCATCCAGAGTGTATCGGATTCCTCGTCATACTGGATGATCTTAGGCCTGGAATCGGGGTCCCCAAGGGGGATGCTTACGACGTGAGGTTGTGCATCGTTTGCGGCGCCGGCCATCCTGACGTCCCCCCTTGTATTTCGGTATAGTGGTCTCTGAAAGCCGTGTGCAGTCGGCCTCTATGGTCCAGTGCAACCCGGAAACCATGCGCCGCCGACCGCGTCGCTCAATTGCAACAGTTCCGCCGCCCCGCGGGACAGAACCTACAGTATACCCGTCTGTTGCGTCCATAGCGCCATAACTGCTCGAAGCGGACGGTGGGAGACATCAGCGTTTCCATCAAAATCCCAACAGAGAGGTCGTATTGCCCCAAATGCTGGTGACCTGTTAAATGCCAATACGCGCCTTTCGGCAACTGGTCGAACGCTTCCGCGTGGCTTGAATCCCCTGACCCTATCTTATAACTCCGCAGTGACGCGCTAACCCACCGCCTATGGCCGGGAGAAAGTGTATCTCGCTGTTTTCCTGCACCTTCTCCAAGAGCCCCAAATAGGAGGTCTCGCCATCAACCACCACTGCCATGTTGGGAGCGATGCCGTTCTCGTCACACAAAAAATCAATGATGCCTGGGTAGGTGTTCTCCAAGCTGTGAATCACTTGGCGCACTGTAGCCCCAGCGGCCTGCACTTGGGCTTGACCGAAGGTCAAGCCCTGCAACCGCCTCGGAATCCAGACTTCAGCCACGAGGTCTCTCGCACCCTCGCCCTCTCCTCTCATTTCGAAGAGAGGGCGAGCGGGCTCCCATCCTACGCAGCCCCATTGGTCCCCACAGCGGCCTGCACCCTAGCTGGCGACATGGGAAGCTCGTTCATGCGGGACCCGATGGCTTGGGCGATGGCGTTGGAGATGGCTGCCATGGGCGGACAGATGCTGACCTCTCCCACACCACGTACACCGAAGGGGTGGTTGGGGTTGGCCACCTCCACTAACACCGTGTCGATCATCGGCAGGTCCAGCGAAGTGGGCATGCGATAGTCCAAGAAGCTGGCGTTCATCATCCTACCTTGGTCGTTGAAGCAGTACTCCTCGTTCAACGCCCAGCCGATGCCCTGCACGACTCCGCCTTGAACCTGGCCCTCAACGTAGGTGGGGTGGATCGCCTTGCCTGCGTCCTGTATCGCGGTGCAACGCAGGATGTAGACCTTGCCGGTGTCGCGGTCGACCTCCACATCCACAATCACGGTGCAGAAGGCGTTGCCCGGACCGGGCGGATTCACGTTGCCCCTCCCGATGATGGGCCCGCCGGTGCCTATCAGCCTCGGGGCCAACTCCTTGAAAGTCATGCGCAGAGCGGGATCCGAGGTGTGCTGAAGCACCCCGTCGTTATATTCCACGTTGTCCGCGTCCACCTCCCATATACGGGCGGCGCGGGCGATCATCTGCCGCTTCACGTCCTGGGCCGCTTCGTAGGAGGCCCAGCCGGTCTTGAAGGTGGTGCTGCTGCCACCGGCTACTGACGTATAGCCAATGCTATCGGTGTCCGCCACCTGTGGATGTACGTCTTCCGCTGATATGCCCAAAACCTCTGCCAACTGCATTGACGCCGTAGTGCGGGTGCCTCCCACGTCGACCGAGCCCTCGATGAGGTTCACCGTGCCATCGGGGTTGACGACGGCCACGGCCGCCGAGGGTCCGCTGGCGTTAAACCAGAAGCCGGAGGCGACCCCACGTCCGCGGTTGGCCCCTTCCAAGGGCGTCTTATAGTGGTCGTGGTCCAAGGCTGCCTGCAGGTTCTCCACGTTGCCGATACGAGCGAACACCGGTCCGGTCACCTGTCGAGTCCCCTCCTTGGCGGCGTTGAGCAGTCGGAACTCCAGAGGGTCCATGTTCAGCTTCTCGCACAGCATGTCCACCGCGGTCTCCATGGCAAATGCAGCTGCCGGAGAACCTGGGGCTCGGTAGGCTGCCGACTTGGGCTTGTTCACCACCACGTCGTAGCCTTCCAAGTAACCGTTGGCTATGTCGTACGGGGCCAGCATGCAGCGGATGCCCGCAGACATGGGAGAGCCAGGGAAGGCCCCTGCCTCGTATATCAAGCTGGACGAAACGGCAGTAATGCGCCCGTCCTTGGTGGCGCCCAGCTTCACCTTGATATGGGTGCCGGATGTCGGGCCCGTGCCCTCGAACACCTCGGTGCGGCTCATGGTCAGCTTCACCGGGACCCCGCCCGAATCACGGGAGAGCACCGCAGCCACAGGTTCCAGGTAGACGATGGTCTTGCCTCCGAATCCGCCGCCTATCTCCATGGGTATGGCGGTGACGCGGGAGACGGGGAGGCCAAGAATGGTGGCCGTCTGGTCCCGCACCATAAAGTGCCCTTGGCTGCTGGACCATACCGTGATGTGGCCGTCGGGGTGCCACTGAGCAGTGGCGGAATGGGGCTCGATATACCCTTGATGCACCGCGGCGGTGTGAGTCTCATGCTCCACAATCTCGTCAGCTTGGCGGAAGCCTTCCTCAACGTCGCCCAAGGTGAACTCGATGTGGCTGGCCACGTTAGTCCCTGATTGTTCCTCGTCGTCACCGCGGAAGACGCCAGCCCGGATAGTAGGATTGGTCAGCGTCGCCAATTGTTCGTGCAGGATGGGCGCACCCGGCTTGATGGCGTCGCGAGCGTCCACTAGGGGGGGTAGTACCTCGTACTCAACCTCTATGAGGTTCATGGCCTCTTCGGCGATCTCCGGAGTGGAGGCGGCCACCGCGGCCACGGCTTGGCCTATGTACAACACCTTGTCGTGGGCCAAGCAGTTGTTGCTAAGGAACTTGAAGTTCACCATGGCCCCTTCACCCAAGTCGGCCATCTGGCCGGAGAACTGGGGGAAGTCGGCCGAGGTCGCCACCGCCCGCACACCGGGCAGGGCCTTGGCCTTGTCGGTATTGATCGAGACGATGCGGGCGTGGGCATGAGGACTGCGCAACACCCTGCCCTGCAACAAACCGGCGGGATGCACATCGGCGCTATAGTGGGCCCTGCCAGTCACCTTGTCTTGTGCATCGTGACGGGTGGGCCTAGTACCCACCACCTTGTATTCCTGTTGGGAAAGGACAATGTTGGGCGCATAGTCCACCATTTCCGACCTCCATACGCTGATGTTTCCGCTGTATACGATGTACACGAGAACGGCACTGCGACCGGCCCCGACTAGATTATCACAAATGCCAAAATATGTAAGCTAACCGCGTTATCGGATTCGCCCTCGGCCTCCCACTTCCCATACCTCTTCCAGCCTGCCATGACGCAGAGCAAAGAGGTGAGAGTGGAGATGAACGGTAGTATCGTTATGACCCGGCACCAGTTCCACTTTGTCGCCGGGCCTGAGTTGTTGGCTGTCACTGTCCGTCAGGTTCACGCTCAGGTGCTCGTCGGACACGCTGCGTACCTGCACACCCGGCATCCCGACTATCTCTGGAGGCCACTGGTCGGTGGAGACTCCCTTCATGCCACAGTCCAGCACAGCCCGGTCCGGCGCAGCCCGGCTCACCACAGTGGTAAGGATGGTGCCCGCCACCTGAAAGTCGTCCATCACCCGACGGTAGGAGGCATCCATGAACACGTATGAGCCAGCCTGTACCTCGGTGATGCCAGGGTAATCGCCAGTGATGTTGTACGTGCCCGTGCCGCCGGAACTGACGATTTCGCACGTCATGCCCTCGCGCCGGATGGCCTCGGCGGTGCCCATCACCTGCTCCATGGCTTGCCGTGCCCGCAGCGTCTTGTCCTCGCGGTCGGCAACTGCCTGAAGGTGTCCCTCATACCCGCAGATACCTCGCAGTTCCAAGCTGGGCGAGCGGGATACCACCCGTGCCAATTCCACCCCAGGCTCACCTGGGTCGACGCCACATCGGTTCTGCCCGCAGTTTATGTCCACCAGTATGCCCAAGGTCGTGCCAGCAGCCACGGCCGCCTCGGACAGGTCGGCTATGTTCACTGCATCGTCCACCGTCACCAGCAAATTCGTCCGCTGGGCCAACTGCACCAGTCGTTGGATTTTCGCCCGCCCCAGCACCTCGTAAGTAATGAGGATATTCTTCACGCCACCGTCGGCCATCGCCTCGGCCTCGCCCAGCTTCTGGCAGCAGACACCCACAGCCCCAGCCTCTATCTGTTTCAGCGCGATGGTGGGGCACTTGTGGTGCTTCATGTGAGGGCGCAGACCGGCAGGCCTGTCGCGGAAGTAGGCCGCCATCTTATCTATGTTGGACTCCATAATTTCGGTGTCCACCAGAAAGGCAGGCGTATCCAGCTCTTCCTTGGGGGTGCCGGGCGTAATCGTGCTCAGTTGCCCTTCCAACATGCATCACCTCAGGCGGATTTCTCGGCTGGCGGCATCATATGGGGACGGCTGTATCGGGTCAAGGCGCGTCTTTCTTTCGGCAGCTATAATGAGGCTAGGAATCACTGAAGCCCGGCACTGAAGCCGGCACCGAAGACCGGACACCGTAAAGCCCAGCCTCCGCAAAAGATCCGACACCGCGCATCTGGAGGAACACGACATGGCCACAGAACGAACGACAATCAACCCCCAAGGCGTACCCGCCCCCATCGGGGCCTACTCAGCAGTAGTGCAAGCCAACTGCGGCCGCGTGGCCTACCTCGCAGGGCAGGTCGCCCTCAACGCCGATGGCGAACTGGTGGGCGCAGGCGATGTGGCTGCCCAGACCAAGCAGGTCTTCCAGAACCTAGGAGCGGCCTTGGAGGGCATCGGCGCATCCTTCAGCGACGTTCTGGAGTTCACCAGCTACTTGGTGGGTCGTGAGGCAGTGCAACCCTTCATCGCAGCCCGCAGCGAGATCTTCCCCACTCTCTTCCCCAACGGCGACTACCCCGCCAACACCCTGCTCGTCATTAGCGGTCTGGTACGCGAGGACCTTCTCGTGGAGGTCAAGGCAATAGCCGCCCTTCCCTAACCGGTACAACAGGACCCCATCTACGACCCTGTGCTGCGCATTCCTCACGGCGCGAACGTTGGACGCCGCTCGAGCGCGGTAGTGTCGCACTGACTAGGCTTCTCTGGCAGAGCCGAATGCCGCACGTTCCCACGGATGCAGGTTCCCAAGGATGTGGAATCGATATCATCGATCCTTGGGACGACGAGTAGCATCCAACTTCCTCACTGATTCCAGCCACAATCACGTTGACACCGCCCGTCTCCTCGTCTTAACGTGGAGTCCTCATACATGCCATCGCTGAGAGCCCCAGTCTCGTTTGCCCCCACTTCTATTTTTGGAGGTAAGCCATGAGCCAGGCCATCTCAGACCGTTACGGACTACCCCTAAGCACTTCCTCTCCAGTCGCCGCCGAACACTATGTCGAAGCCATCGACGCCATCATCTCCCAGACCTATGGAGCAGGACGTCATTTGGGCATGGCCGTCGGGGCCGACGATGGGTTCGCCTTGGGTCACGCCACCCTCGCCTTGGCCAGCATGTTCGGCTACGACCCCGTGAAGGCGAAGGGCCACTTGGCCGACACCCACGCCCGGGCTAAAGGCCTCTCCCGCAGGGAGGAGCACCAGATCGCCGTCATCGACACCTGGATCAACGGGAACAGCCCTCGCGCCTTGGAACTCATCCGTGAGCACTTCAAAGACTTCCCCCGCGACATCGTGCTGCTGCGCCTCGCCCAACGCCTGTTCGTCGCTGGGTGCAGTGGCAGCGGGGTGGCCCACTATCCGCCCGACTTCTACGCCATGATGAAGGGGATTGCATCGCACTATGGCGATGATTGGGCCTTTCAAGGCCAGTTTGCTTGGGCCACCCACGAGATGGGCATGCTGGACGAGGGCCTGCGCCTTGCCCAACGCTCCTTGGAGCTGCGCCCCACCAACGCCGTGGCCGCCCACTCCGTGGCCCACGTCTTCTACGAGCGGGCGGACCACTCATCGGGCGCCGACTTCCTCGGCGAATGGCTCAAGGGCTACGACCGCCGCATCGCTTACCATGTGCATCTGTCGTGGCACCAAGCCCTGTTCCAGCTAGGCATGGGCCGTTACCAACAGGTGGCTGCCCTCTATGAGAACGACATTCGTCCATCGGTGACGGCCTGCGACGCCAACTCACTGGCCGACAGCGCCTCGCTGATGTGGCGCTGGTTCCTCTACACCGGCAGCTACTCGCCCTTCCCGTGGGCCGAGGTGAGGGACCAAGCCGACGCCGCCGTGCAGAACCCAGGCCTGCCCTTCCGCGACGGCCACGCCGCCATGGCGTTCGCCGCCGCCGGAGACGAGGACGGCGTTGCCCGCGTCGTCGAGGGATGGCGCGCCATGGCCAACAACGGCAACGCCCTAGCAGCCGAGGCTGCCCTCCCCCTCATGGAAGGCATCAGCGCCTTCGCCCAAGGCGACTACGCCCAATCCGCCGCCCTCCTCAAGGGGGTCCAACCCCAACTCCCCCGCATCGGAGGCAGTCACGCCCAGCACGAGGTCTTCGAGGACACCCTTCTCGAAGCCTACCTCCGAGCCGAGCAGTACGACGACGCCCAAACCCTCCTCCAAGCCCGCCTGTCTCGCCGCGCCTCAGTCCGCGACGAGTTCTGGCTGGGCCGCGCCCAATCCGCGACTCACCAACCCGCAGCCACGGACACACTAGCATCCGTGAGGGAACGCTGGCAGACGGCGGACGTGGATAGCCCAGAGGTGGCGGCGTTGGAAAAGGTGGCGGGGGGGTAGGGCCGGGAGTGTCGTCTCTCATGGCCTAGCTGCTAAGGTGATTACTTACCGGTAACGTCGCGCTGCCCCGTGTCTTCCTGCGTGATTCGCTCAACTGCTTTAGGTTCCACTATGGGTTGCAAGGTGACAAGCACATCAGAATGCAGGTCAATCAAGGCCATAAGCGCAGTGATGCCGACTAAATTGGCGGAAAACTCGAGTTCCTCGTACACGGGCCGCCCATCATCAACTTCAACATTTTCGGCATAGGGCCAATTCATCGAGATATCAACTGGAGGCTCGATGTCAATCCTAACCGAAGCACCAAGTTTGTGCCCATCGGATGTCCAAGGACCTATCTGGCTTACTTCGTAATCGGCACCCTTTGTCACTCTCTGCACATCCAAATTGCTACTTAGGATAGAAAGAGCCCTAGTCTCTTCATCAGGAGTCAGCTTTGGACGATTGGATGTGGACTGCGATATGATTTCTCCTGCTGATACTGGCGGAGGAACTGGCCCAGAACGTTGAGCTATCTTGGATGGGGACTGCGATATGATTTCCCCTACCGACGCTTGTGGAGGTGGCCCAGAGCGTCGAGCTATCACGGCACTAACGCCAAATGCTGCAAGCAGCACCACTATGAGCGCTATAAGTAAACCGAATCTTGTGAATAAACGTGCCTTAAATCCGTTGATCAGTATGACCACAAACCTCTTCAGAACGATTCTGTGTGCTTGCTACTAAGCGATTAGTGGGTATGGCGTTGATGCAATACGTAATCGTTGCATTCTGCAATATGAGAGTCAAGAACAGCAAGCAAGTGATTGTTAACCCTACCGGGTCGTGATCGACCCGAACGATAGTAGCCGGTGGCCCGTTGAAAAGTCGGCCAGCGGCCCTCGGCGACGAAGGCGATCTGCATGGTGCGGCCGTAGGCCCGACCCGAGTTCCGATCCATTCATGGTTCAGGGACGCACTCTCAACGGCCAGCACAGCGCGGGTGACGGCGGCTGGCGGGCGGGTAGTCGGGCCCTCACGGCCACACCCGCACCTTCTGCTCCCCATCCTCAATCACCACATACGCCGCCGACTCGATATCCACCGCGAACAGGTGGAACCCCTCGCCATCAGGCAGGTCGTACCCCATCTCCCGGCGCACGGCTTCCAAATAGACGCGCCGGGTCTCTGCAGACTGCACATCTTCGGCGCGTCCGTACAGCTTAACCTCCCCCTCAGTCCCGTCCTTATTGCTGACGATGCTCTGCACCGTAATGCGCGAGTCCCGCAGCAGGTCCAAGGCTTTGCGGGACCGCCAAGTCATGCCGAGGTACAGGACTCCATCAACTATTAGAGGCTCTACAGGCGATATGCGGGGCCAGCCGTCGCGGCGCAGGGTGCCCATCAGCACGAGTCCTTGGCGTTGGAACCGCTCCTCCGCCAGACTTGCTAAGTCGGGGGCTGACTCCTTGAACTGGGCCCAGTTCATCTACTTGCCTCCACAGCTTTCCGTGGAAAGCTCAATCGACAGCGGGAACCCGTGACAAATGCCTGTTGCGCCATCCATCCCATTACCCCTAACCTCAATACAGGCTGGGGACTGACCCCTGAAGGTATCGCCAGCCCTCGTTTGGCACATCCCAGAGGCGCGCCCTTCCTGTGCGCCCAACTTGCCAAGCCAGCGAAATCGCAAACTCAGCGGCGGGAATGAACGGAAATGGTGGGGAAATCATTTTCCCACATACGGGTGCCACTCCCTAGAGGCCACTCGAGACTATTTGTGCCCCTGAATCGTAGCTGGTCCCTAGCTGGACCAAAAGGAACAACACGAGAAACACGAGACAATTTAGCTACGAAAAACCTTTTCTCAGATACAAAAAGTCTCGCCGCCCAGCTACGACGCCACCACTACCTCAACGACGCCTCAGCTACGAAGCGCGCCATCGCTACCACGACAATCTCGCGTCGGCCCCTAAGTTGGGCCTCTAGATCGGAGCGCGTCTCTGGTGCCAGCCCGCCTGTTGCTCATAGGCATGGGCCACTCGCAGCAGCAGCCCGTCCTCGAAGGGACGTCCCGACAATTGGAGGCCGACGGGCAGGTCCTTCCCATCCACGCTGGCGAAGCCGCAGGGGACCGACAGAGCCGGTACGTTGGCAAGGTTGAACACACCGGTCAGGCTGCGGCGGCCCGCCATGCGCTGCACCGCTTGGTCCTTGTTCTCCAAGCCAGCTTGGGTGGGAATAATGGGAGCTGGCTCAGAAGAGCTTGGCAGGGCCAGCACGTCCACTTTCTGGAACAGGTCAAGGGTGGCTTGGCGTATCAGGTCGCGCATCTTTTGGGCGCGGTAGTAAAGTTGGGCTGGCAGCAGCGCCCCAGTGAGGAAGTCGATCTGCACGTTGCGGTCGTAGTCGCCGACGCGCGTCCTGATCCATTCGTGGTGCAGCGAGGCGCTCTCCACCGCCAGTATGGCGCGGGTGACGGCAGCAGCCCTGTCCATCAGTGGGATGCTCACCTCTTCGATAGAGGCGCCCATCTCGCCCAGCGATGCCACCGCGGACGACACAAGAGTCTTGACCTGCGGGTTGATATAGTCGGCATCAATGGCATCCCGCAGCACGCCGACCCGCACGCCCCGCAAGTCGCCTTGGCCCAGCATGGCACGGTAGTCGGGCACGGTGACCTGCGCCGAGTGGGAGTCGCGAGGGTCGTGGCCAGCGATAGCCTGCAGGGTCAGGGCGCAATCTTCCACAGTACGGGAGAGGGGGCCGCCGATGTCCATGGACCACGAAGCTCCCAACATGCCGTAACGGCTCACCAGACCCCATGTAGGCCGGATGCCCACCAGCCCGCAGTTGTTGGCTGGATTGCGTATGGAGCCGCCAGTGTCCTCGCCAAGAGAAGTGGCGCACAGGAAGGCGGCCGTGGCGGCGCCAGACCCGCTGCTGGAGGTGCCGGGATGCCGTGTCAAGTCCCACGGATTGTGGGGTTGGCCGTAGGGATGGTGCACGCTGTTGCCGGTGGCAAACTCGCTCATGTTGAGCTTGCCCAACAGGATTCCTCCCGCCTGACGCAGCCGGCCGACCACAGTAGCATCTTCCTCGGGCACAAAGTCGGACAGGATGATGGAGCCCCCAGTGGTCAGCAGGTCCTTGGTCCAGAACTGGTCTTTGACGGCGAATGGCACGCCGTGGAGGGGGCCAAGAGACTCGCCCCTAGCAATGGCATTCTCCGCTTGGCGGGCCGCCGCCAAGGCCTCGTCTCCGCACACAGTGATGTAGCTGTTGAGCTGGCCGTCGATGGCCTCGATGCGGTCTAGGTAGGCTTGGGTGGCCTCCACGGGAGAGACCTCTCTGCGCCGGATGCTCTCGGCGAGAACAGACGCCGAGAGAAAGGGGATTTCGCTCGGACTCATGGCGACTCCTCTCTCCAGCTCCTCAAGTGAGGTGGCACCACTGGCAGGGGCTCCACCTGCGCCAGTTCGGGCAAGTCGACCCCTTCGATGAGTTCACGGAGAGCGTTAATGTTGTGAGTCACCTCGGTAAGCAGCGGCTCATGCATCTCAATGCCCACCGCCAAGCCCAAGCTTTTCACATCGTCGGGTGTGAGGTCAGCCATGGCCCCTCCTCGTGCAGAGATTGGCAGCAGGATGATAACACCACTGTCAGCTTAGGGGGTGATTTAGCTGCAACTGACGCGACCAAGGGGACGAATTACTGTGAGGCTGGAGAGGTGGACTGTCTCGACGGGACGACCTTTAGCGGCAGCGTCTTCACCTCTATGCCGTCGAGGAGCCAGGAGACCGAGTAGTCGCCGTACTTGGCAAAGGTCAGACCCTGCAACGCCAAGGCTACGCGCTGGGTCCGGTAACTGTAGCCGGACTGGGGAGCTTCCATCGAAACGTCTAGCTTGATCGACGGCATGACAGGCACACCATCGGCATCGACCACGTGGATACCGATTTGCTTCCGGCCGCTCTGGGTCTCAGCTCTAGTGAAGGTGAACCCAGCCACCGCATACATCAGATGGTGCTTGGCAGGTACCTCTGCAGCGTGAATGGTGTCCAAACCCACGCCGACGGCAGTGAGCTTAGGCCCCGTCGTATCAGCATAGTCACAGAGAAACGCGAAAGTGACTTCCATGCTAGGTTGACGCCCTCCCAATATTGCTCGTACTCCACATCCGCAAAAGCAGCGGTAAACGGGATGATAGCACCAGACTGATGGAGTGGCTCCCGCTCACAAAGATCGCTCCACTCGCCGCCTCAACCGCCGTATCCAACACCTCAGAGCGGTGTTCGACCAGCCACCGAGCGCGGAGACGGCTAGCATGCGGTAGACCCAGCCGCGCGAGACTCGCGACGGGCAGTCAGGGTCAAGCCAGTCGGGGTTGCAGGCTAACTTCACCAGCGTAGCCAACCCCATCAGCAGGGGCCAAGCCACTGCCAGTCTCAGCCGGAAACACCGGCGTGGCAGGGCCAACAGGTACTCTTCGGCACACTGGTAGTGGTCCAAGGCCAATCGCAGGTTTCCGGCCAGCACGGGCCTCGCCTTGGATGCTACGGCCGAGTTCAGCAGGTCGGCTGGTTCAAGGCCGACGGCCTCCAACTGGTCTTGAGGAAGGTAGCAGCGGCCGTTTCGGAGGTCGCGAGGGATGTCTCTTAGCACGTTGGTCATCTGTAGGGCCTTGCCAAAGCGTACGCCGAGCTGGGACATGTGGGACGCATCCCAATGCCCCATGTGCCCGAGGGCGGGCTGGCGCGAGATGCTGATGACAGTCCAGAACTCGCCGACGCAGCCCGCTACGCCGTACACATACGTGTCCAACTGGGCCGCGTTCTGCACAGCCCTGATTTCACCCGACACGCGAGGGGCCAAGTAGGTCAGGTCCATTTCCATGCCCTGAGTGAGGCTGACCACCACTGCGCGCACAAGCTCTCTGTCGTGAGAGTCCAGCGCTTCCAACATGGAGAAGGCTTGCGGTAGCGACGCAATCATTACCCGCTCCGCTTGCATCTCATCACCCTGCGGTACCTCGTCGACGATGGCGCTGACTCCCTGCGCCGTGGCTCCTTCCACCAGCCTGCGGAAGTCCAGCAGCGCAGGAAGGCGCTTATCCGGAGGAAGCAGTGGCGTGTCAGCCAGCGTATCGGCGGCCCTAGCCAGCAAGTAGGCCAAGCCAACAGGCTCCCGCATCCCCGACGGGAGTACCCGCAAGGTGAGGTAGAAGGCACGCGACACGTCCCGCACCACGGGCCCGAGGAGGCGCTGCCGATCGGCCTTTCCGACAGCGGGAAGGTCTTCGACGTTGCCACAAGCAGAAAAACGCAGAGTCACCAGCGGTCCTCGCTTCAGGATAGGTTGTGCCGTTGGTCAATAGATACGACACGTCGAATGTAGGCGGGCACGGGAACGGGTGTCAAACCGAAGCTCAATTCGCTGTGTGGGGAACGGGTACTAGATTTCCGTCCGAGGGGATATTGCATAGCCGCCGTCATACCGGCGAAGGCCGGAGCCCAGGAAGCATGGTCGAGGGGCGGCTGCTTGCAATATCGGTCACCTCCACGCCCATCCCAACCTCCCCCGTTTCCGCTTCAAGGGGGGAAGGGGTTTACAAGTGCTCCGTACGCGGCAATCCCGGCAAAGGAGTGGCTACGCCTGCCACCGCGCGTAGGATATAATGCATGCGTGCATCTCCGGCGTGGCTGGGGGCGCCGAAGATTCTAGGTATCAAAAGGGAAGTATATGAGCAAGTTCCTGGACCGGCTGGACAGACTCGCCCGTGGGCCTTCGACTCCCATGGGCTTTGGGGCGTCCACTCGGGTTGAGAAGCTGCCAGCCATGGGCCTCTTGGCGTCGGTCACTCAAGAGCAAGCCGCCAGCGGGGCCGTGTCCTCCAGCAGGGTGGACGGATTCCTGATAAGGGGGCCCGTTGGCGGGAGCCAGTTGAGCAGCTTGATGACACAAGTGGGGGACTTGCCTTGGGGCATCGAAGTGGACGGGCTCAGCGAAGGGTCGGCGTCGGGCTACTCAGAGCAGGGGGCCGACTTCTTCCGGTTCGGGGCTAGCGGAGTAGAGGTCGGGGCACTTTCGGAAGAGGAGCCGGCCTACTTGTTGTCGCTGCCTCTCGACTCGGAAGAACGCATCCTGCGAGCCATTGAGGACCTGCCTGTCGATGGCATCGTGCTCTCGGTAGATGCGACCAACCTGCCCTTGGACCTCTCCCATCTGATGTCCTTGAGCGCAGTGCGTTGCATGTTCAATAAATACCTGCTGGTGGAGTTGCCCAGCGTCATAGGGGCAGGAGAGCTTCGGGGTCTGCGCGACATCGGCGTGGACGCAGTGATACTGGACGTGAGCGCGGTGAGCGCGGCGGCCCTAGCTGAATTCCAGGAGAACCTGCTGAACCTGCCCCGGCAGCGCAAGCCCCGCGCCGGCAAGGCCGATGCCATGCTGCCGCGCAACACCTTCCACCCGCCAGCAACCCGTCGCCAAGATGACGACGACGATGACGATGATGACGACGAGTAGCCATCACTGAATCTATCCATCGTTACTAAGCGCCTGAAACCAGGAGGACCGCTTGGACAAGATCGCCATAGTGGGGACCGGCCTGATCGGCACTTCGCTGGGGCTGGCTATCCGGCAGAACATGCCCAAGGCCGCCACAGTGGTGGGCACCGACCGCGACCGGGGTAACTCCAGCGAGGCCCAGAAGATGGGGGCACTTGACAAGGTGGAGAACTCCCTCCGCAGCGCAGTGGAGGGGGCCGACATAGTGGTGGTCGCCACACCAGTGGTGACCATCCGCGACGTGTTCGATGCCATCTCTCCCTACCTTGCCGAGGGCTGTCTCGTCACCGACACGGGAAGCTCCAAGGCAGAGGTTATGCGCTGGGCTGAGGAGAGCCTCCCCAAACATGTCAGCTTCGTCGGTGGCCACCCCATGGCAGGCAAGGAAACCGCCGGACCCAAGAACGCCGAAGGCAACCTCTTCCGCAACAAGACCTACTGCGTGATTCCCGCGCCTCGCGCTCGCGCCGATGCGGTCAATACCTTGGTGAAAATCGTAGAGGCAATAGGCGCGCGCCACTACTTCATCGATGCCGCCGAACACGACAGCTTTGTGGCCGCTGTCAGCCACCTTCCCGCCCTGCTCTCGGTTGCGCTGGTGCGCACCACTTCCCAGAGCCCCTCTTGGGCCGACATCGCCAAGGTAGCTTCTACGGGATACCGCGACATCACCCGGCTGGCTTCCGGCGACCCCATCATGCACCGCGACATCTGTGCCACCAACTCGGAGCTCATCGTCTCATGGATTGACTCTTTTATGTACGAGCTCTACGACATGCGTCAGCGGATCCTCATGGCAGGAAATGGCGACCCCAAAGCCATCGAGGAGGTCCTTAGCGACGCCCTCTATCGACGCCAGCAATGGATTACAGGTAGCGTAACCCCCGGCACCAACCTGCTGGATGCCCGCGAGCCTCTGCCCACCTTCGGGGACAACATGGGACAACTGCTCCTCGGTTCACGCCTTATGGAGCACCAGAAGCGGCTCATGGAAGGATGGGGCCGGAGCCGCCGCGAACAAGACGAGGAAGACAAGAAGAAGTAGCCCCAGAACAAGCACCCAAAGCAAGAAGCGGAGGAGGCCACCCGATGGAGCGGGTTGTCCGCAGGCCCGCCAAGCTGGCGGGGGTGGTCACGCCACCAGGAGACAAGTCCATATCCCACCGCTCCCTGATGCTGAACAGCATGGCTGCGGGAGAGGCCCACGTCTCCGGCTTGGGGCGTGGCGAGGATGTGGTCTCCACCATGAGGTGCATGGAGAAGCTGGGAGCCACCTTCGAAGAGACCGGCAGCCCCGGCTCGGTGCGCATCCGCGGCTTGGGCCCTGCCCTCAACGAGCCTGAAGACATCCTAGACGCTGGCAACAGCGGCACCTCCATGCGCCTGCTGGGCGGCCTCGTCGCTGGCCAGAGCTTTCTCACGGTGTTGACTGGCGATGCATCTCTGCGCTCCCGTCCTATGGGGCGCATCGTGCAACCGTTGCAGACGATGGGCGCCAGAATCTCCGGAAGGAATGGCGATACCCTAGCCCCCCTCGCCATCAGCGGAGGCGATCTAAAGGGCATTGAGTACACCATGCCAGTGGCCAGCGCCCAAGTGAAGTCGGCCCTGTTGCTGGCGGGCCTGTCCGCCTCGGCACCGACGGTGCTGCACCAGCTCGCCCTCTCCCGGGACCACACAGAGCGGATGCTGCGGGCCATGGGTGCTACCATCGAGGAGGACGGCCTCACCCTCACGCTCCACCCAGCCAGCCTGCATCCGGTGGACGTGACAGTCCCGTCCGACATCAGTAGCGCCGCCTTCTGGCTGGTAGCGGCATGCTGCCACCCCGACGCAGACGTGACCGTGGCTGGTGTGGGCATCAATCCCTCCCGCACGGGAATCCTTGAAGCCTTGGAGGCCATGGGGGCCAACATCACTCTCGAAAACCAGCGAGAAGAGGGCGGCGAACCCGTCGCTGACCTGCACGCCCGCTCCTGTCAGCTTCACGGCACCGAGATTGGCGGCGGCTTGATTCCCCGTCTGATAGACGAGATTCCGGTGCTGGCAGTAGCAGCCTGCTTCGCCGACAGCCCTACCATCATAAGGAACGCCGAAGAGCTACGAGTCAAAGAGGTCGACCGGTTGGCGGCGACGGTACATGTGTTATCCCGTCTAGGGGCGCGTGTAGAGGAGCAGCCCGACGGTATGGTAGTCCACGGCGGTGGTCGGCTGATCGGGGCCACGGTCTCCAGCCAAGGTGACCACCGTCTGGCCATGGCCATGGCAGCCGCAGGGCTGGTTTCCGATGGCGAGGTCACGGTGGAGCAAGCCGAATCCGCCTCCGTCTCTTATCCTTCCTTCTGGGAGCACTTGGACTCCCTGACGGGCGAGGCCTCCCTTTAGGGCCCATGGCTTCACCGCCGCCCTTGCTGATCATCATCTCCGGTCCCTCGGGAGCGGGTAAAGACGCGGTGGTACATGGCCTCAAGCAGCTGGGGCATCCTTGGCATTTCCCGTTAACGGCCACCACCAGACCTCCCCGTGGCTCGGAGGTCGACGGCGTCGACTACATTTTTATGACCCAAACCCAGTTCGCCGACCTCTTGGCACAAGACGGGCTTCTGGAACATGCCGAAGTCTACGGACACCGCTACGGGGTGCCGCGACGGCAGGTATCGGAAGCCCTCGGCCGAGGGGAAACAGTCGTGCTGAAAGTCGACGTCCAAGGCACGGCCACCATCAAGGGGCTGGCGCCCGAAGCTGTCTCCATCATGATTGCGCCCACCTTGGTCGATGAGCTGCGAGGCAGGTTGGTGCGCCGCGGTACCGAGGAGGGTCCAGCCTTGGAGAGACGTCTGGCAGCTGCCTCTGCCGAACTGCAACATACCAATATATTCGACCACCAAGTACTGAACGCAGATGGCAGGCTTGATGAGGCCGTGGCTTCCGTCGAGGCAATCATAGAAGAGGAGCAGCACCGCCAGCCGCCCCGGATCATGCGCCTCTAACCCTCGTCTACCACTAGTCGTTGACTATCAGTGGCAGTTGCACTAGCATATCAGTCGCAATCGTTTGCAGGAGACATGGACTCGCATGTCGACCCACGACCGTGCTTTGGGGACCTTACGGGAGATGGGGTACCGCCTCACTCCTCAGCGCATGCTGATCCTTGCAGCAGTGGCTGAGGGCCACGGACACATGGGGGTGGACGAGGTTCACCGTCGCGCCAAAGAGGCCTACCCCTACATGGACATCGCCACCATCTACCGCACCCTTCACCTGCTGAAGAAGCTGGGGGTGGTCACCGAGGTGGCCATCGGCGACAGGTTGCACTACGAATTGACCGACCCTGCCGGCAAGCACCATCACATGGTGTGCCGGCGATGTCATGGGGCTTTCAATCTTAGCCCCCACTACTTGGAGGAGTTTCATTCCACACTGGTGTCCGAATTCGGCTTCGAACCCGACTTGGAGCATTTTGCCATCACCGGCGTCTGCGCCCTCTGCCGCGAAAAGGACGCAGCACCGGACAAGGTCTGAAGAGCCTCCGCCGCGTGCCAATCCATTTATGACGAAGGGATCTTTAACTTGGGCTCTGTTGTTACTTGGGCTGCTCAGCTTGGCGTTGCCGGGCTGTGGCGGCTCCGCCCAACCGCAACCCACCACGGCGGATCAGCCAACGATGCAGTTAAAGGTGGTCAGTACCGTCTCTCCCATCACCAGCCTAGTGGAGAACATAGGAGGCAACGCCATAGAGCTACAGGGCATCGTGCCGGAGGGAGTGAACTCCCACACCTTCGAGCCAGCTCCTTCAGTGGCCAAAGTGCTGGCTGAAGCTGACCTGATAGTGCTCAACGGGCTGTTCCTGGAGGAGCCATCGTTGCAGTTGGCGGAAGCGTCGAGAAGAACTGAAGCCATAATTCTGACTTTAGGGGACAAAGCAGTTACACATGAGGAGTGGGTGTTCGACTTCTCCTTCCCCCAAGCTGATGGCCATCCCAACCCCCACCTGTGGACCAACCCCATCCTGTCCTTGAAATACGCCGAAATCGTCCGGGACCAGTTGGTAGCCTTGGATCAAGCCAACTCCGGCTACTACTATGAGAACTATTCCAAGCTGGAGGCCCGCATCCAAGACTTGGACCGGCGCATCGTCGAAGCCGTTGCAACGGTGCCCCCCGGGAACCGCAAACTCCTGACCTATCACGACTCCTTCCCCTACTTTGCCCAGAGATACGGCATGGAAATCATCGGGGCGGTACAGCCTTCAGACTTCAGTCAGCCATCGGCCCGTGAGGTCGCCAACCTGATAGAACAGGTCCGTGAGACGGGTGTGCCCGCCATCTTCGGCTCCCAGGTTTTCCCCAGCGACATCATGGAGCAAATCGCCAAGGAAGGCGGAGCTAACTTCGTCGACGAGTTGCGTGACGATGACCTTCCGGGTGCCCCAGGAGACCCAAGCCATAGCTATCTGGGCCTGATGCAAAGGAATATCCAGATCATCGTGCCAGCACTGGGCGGCAATGCAGCCGCTATGGACGGCTTCGACCCAAGTCCCGTTTTTGAGGGAGCGAGCAATGCTGTCTACCCACAGTAGGTACAGGGCTGAACAACCTCAGACGTTCACAAAACAACCATAAGGTAAAGAATGCTACATCCAAGGCCACACCTACCCGGCCCCGGTGTCCCAATAATCGAGTTGGAAAACGTGACCTGCGGGTACGACCGGCGCCCAGTAGTCTCCAATATCAACCTGCAAGTCATGCCCGGCGAGTTCGTCGGGCTTCTGGGCCCCAGTGGGTCGGGCAAGACCACTCTATTACGGGCAATCCTAGGTGCGGTGGACATCTATGGAGGCCGAGTGATCGTAGCCGGGGCTGGCGTGAACCAGCGCAAAGGCCGCATCGGCTACGTGCCCCAGATAGAGGACATCAACTGGGACTTCCCTGTAACCGTCGAGGAAGCAGTGCTCATGGGGCGCACCATGAGCGCCCCGCTATTGCCTTGGTTCAAGCGCGCCGACAGAGAGCTGGCGCACACCACCATGAAACGAATGGGGATCGGTCACCTGGCCAAAAGGCATATACGACGCCTTTCGGGCGGAGAGCAACAGCGTGTCTTCCTAGCTCGGGCCCTCATAAGCAACCCCCGTCTGCTACTGCTGGATGAACCCACCAAGGGCGTTGACATCAAGACCCGCGACGAGATCGTCCACCTGCTGCACGACCTCAATCATCAGGGCATCACAATCGTTATGACCACCCACGAAATCAACGCAGTGGCGGCCCACCTCCCTTGGGTGGTGTGCCTCAACAACACCATCGTCGCCGAGGGTCCGCCTTCTGAGGTATTCACACCGGAAACATTGCAGCGCACCTATGGAGCGGAGATGCCCGTGATTCACTACCAAGGCATGACCTTGGTGGCCGAGAGCCCTCACTTCTTGGAGTCCAACGGCCGCTACGACCTGCCGGATGATGCCATGCACTGGCATGAAGCAGGGCATGACGCACGGCCGGAAACGAGGCGCGAGGTGGAGAGTGCTTGAGCCCTTCGAGTACGAGTTCTTCGTAAGGGGCATGATCGCGACAGCGTTGGTTGGCGCCTTGTGTGGCCTCATCGGTGTCTACGTCGTGCTCCGGGGCATGGCCTACATCGGCCACGGCCTGTCCCATGCCATATTCGGCGGGGCCGTGGTCACCTACGTTATGTCCTTCAATTATTTCATCGGGGCCAGCCTCTGGGGCTTCCTTTCGGCCATGCTCATCACCCTGACCACCCGGAAGGCCCGCATAGGGGCCGACGCCGCCATCGGCATCGTCACCACAGCCAGCCTAGCATTGGGCATCGCCCTCATCAGCCGCTTCAAGACCTTTACCCGGGACTTCGATGCCGCCCTGTTCGGCAATATACTCGGTGTCACCGAAGGGGACCTGCTGGCCATCGGAGTGGTGACTCTGGCCACCATGCTAGTCCTCTTCTTCGCCTACAAGCTGTTCCTGTTTACCACCTTCGAGCCGGTGGTGGCCCGCTTCTACGGCGTGCCCACCGGCTGGGTCGACGCCATGTTCGCCCTGCTGCTGGCAGCCACGGTGGTGGTCTCCATGCAAGTGTTGGGGGTGATGCTCATCGCCGCCGCCACTGTCATCCCACCAGTCGTTGCGCGCCTGCTCACCGACAGCTTCCGCAAGCTGGTGCTCATCTCCACCGCCCTTGGGGCCGCCTGCGGTCTCGCGGGCATCTACATAAGCTGGTACTTGGACGTCTCCTCCGGAGCGTCCGTGGTGCTGCTTTCGGCCGCCATCTTCGCCCTAGTCTTAGCATGGAACAGTCTGAAAGGGCGCGTGCTCACTTGGACGCGCCGTCCCTCCCAGCTTCCGGACACCTCTCCGTCAGGCGGAGGCACTGCCATCGAGGGCTGACGCTGTTCTGCCCCCACTGCCAGTCCTTACTGGCTGACTCTCTAAGGGAAGCAAGGTACAATGGGCGCCAATCGGCCTGCGCCCCAACTAGCGTAGCCTCATGCGCCAGCGCGGCCCAATAAGGAGGGCAGAGGTCCATGCGAGGTTCAAGGCTTCCATCCGGCGGCGAGAACGTACTGCAGACAATCCGCGCCAAGCGCGCCGAGGCCGAGGCCCGCGGCATCAAGCTCACGGACCTGTCCATCGGTGAGCCAAAGGGGGCAGCTCTGCTCAGTGCTCGCAAGGCCGCCGCAGAAGCCGTCATGAGCGACGAAGAGGCCATGCACGCCTACCAGTACAATGCCAGCCCAGGTGTACCTAATTTCGCCCCGCGCTTCATACGCGCCCACGTCAACCGCGAACTGAACGCCGACGAGGTGGACTACCTGCCCATTCCCGGCATCAAGCCGATTTTGGGGTTGATCCCCCTTTCCTGTGGCTGCGCTCAGCAAAAAGTGGTGGTGGGCACCATGACCGACCCAGGCTACCCCATACCCGCCGACTGGTGCGAAATCTACGACCACGCCGAGCACTATCCGCTGCCACTGAACCCACAGAACCAGTTCCGCTTCTCTACCGAGGATATCGCCAGCGGAACCAACCTGATAATGACCAACTACCCTCACAACCCTTCCGGGCAGGTGGCGAGCCACCGCTGGCTGGAGGAGCTCTGCGCCTATTGCAACGACCATGACATACGGCTGTTCAACGACGCCGCCTACGTGGTGCTAAGCCACCAGCCGGACAGCTGCACCCTCTCGGAAATCGCCCCCGATTTCCCGGAGCTCTCTTGGGCCGAGGCCTTCACCGCCGCCAAGCTGGTGGGCAACGGCACCGGCTGGCATATAGGGGCCATGGTGGGGTCTCCAGACTTCATCGGCGACCTCAAGGTGGTCAAGGGCAAGACCGACACCGGCTTCGTGGCCCCCATGGCTGCCGGTGTGGTGGCCGCCTTCGAGACAGACCAAGAGAGCATTGCCCGCTACCGGGAGATGTACCGCGCTCGCTTGGAACTTCTCATCAGCCTGCTGACGGGCCAAGGCATGCGCCTCGCCCTAGAGCCAGCTGCAGGGTTCTTTACCCTATGGCGGGTGCCCACGCAAGCGTTTGGTCGCAGGGTCGAAAGCGCCGAGCACTTCAACTTCATGATGATCGAGGAGACGGGAGTGGTGGGCGTCCACTTCCCCGGCTACATGCGCTATGCAGTATGCGGCGACATCGATGCCATGGCATCCAATATCAGCGCAGCCTTCGCCAAGGCGCAACCCAGCTATGACTGACAACCCAATCCTTCACCCTTAACAGGGCAAGGTTTAGGATGAGGGTGGCAAGCGTGATATCATGCCGACGATACGCATCCACTGGGAGTCCTTGATTCATCCCACCAAAGCGGAGGTGTCTGGTGCTTTCCATTGAAGAGAATGAACTGGTAACCAAGACCGGGCCCGGTACGCCCATGGGGGAGACCATGCGGCGCTACTGGCTTCCCGCCCTCGTCGACTGGGAGGTTGCCGAGCCTGATGGCACCCCAGTGCGGGTGCAACTGCTGGGCGAGAGGCTGATAGCATTCCGCGACACTAACGGGCGCGTGGGTCTGCTGGGCGAGTTCTGCCCACACCGGGGCGCTTCGCTATGGCTGGGACGCAATGAGGAGTGCGGGCTGCGCTGCGTCTTCCATGGCTGGAAGTACGATGCCGATGGCAATTGCGTCGACCAGATGAACGAGCCTACCCAGTTCGGCGAGAAGGTCACCATCACGTCATACCCCACCGTTGAGGAAGGCGGCGTCATCTGGGCCTATCTTGGACCTCGCGAGCTGATGCCACCGCCTCCGAAGTTCGACTGGACCCAAGTGCCCTCAGCCAACCGCTCCGTCTCCAAGGTAGTGCAGGACTGCAACTGGCTACAGGGCGTGGAGGGAGGCATCGACACCTCCCATGCCCAGATACTCCACCGCAACTTCGTCGCTGGCATAGGCCCCACCGGGCCCGGCGGTCGAGGAGACGCACCCAAGCTGGAGCTGGACCTCACCGACTACGGCTACCGCTACGCTGGCATCTACCCCCGGCCTGAAGGCAATTTCGTCCGCAGCTATCACTTCGTGATGCCCTTCACCCAGATACGGCCGACGGGTCAAGAGCTACGGACCGGCATCCCCACGGTGAACGACGGTGTGGCAGGGCACATATGGGTGCCCATGGACGACGACACCTGCATGGTGTGGAACTGGCAGTACAACATCGTGGACCGCGCCCTCACCGAGGACGAGCGTCTTGAGCAGGGCTTGGGCAACGGCCCTGATGCTGTGGACCAGACCACATTTCGATCCCACGCCAGCCTCTCCAACGGCTGGAACATCAGCCGGGATGCGCAGCGCACCAAGTCGATGACGGGCATCGCTGGCGTCAACACCCAAGACCGCGCCATCCAAGAGAGCATGGGCACTGTGGTCGATCGCAGCCAAGAGCACCTTGGCCCCGCCGACAGGGCGATCATCGTAGCCCGCCAGATGCTGCTGCAAGCCATAGAGACGGTCAACGACGGTGGCTCGCCACCGGGAGTGGGCGACTCCTACTACGCGATACGCGCCATGCAGGACACCGTCCCCCACGACAGCGACTGGCGTGACACGCTGTTGCCCCTCATGCACCCCGCTGGCGTATAGGGGAGCAATATATGGCGCTAATGCAGGGGAGCCGCGCGAGCCGCCGCACCTAAACCGTCGGAGGACCGAGAACGCCTCCTGGCACGGGCACGGCCTCCTCTTCCCCAGGCCATGGCGGGATGGTGACGCAGAGGAAGCGCAACGTGGAGTCATGAGCGGCGCTGAACTGAAAGCTCCACCCGACGGGGATCACCAAGGCATCGCCGGAGACGACCGACACGGCTGGGACTGACGCCGTGCCGGCATCCGGTGGGCAGCGCCACACTTGGCCACGGCCCTCCAGCACGTACCACAGTTCCTCCACCTGCCGGTGGCGCATAGGGCGAGAGACCTGCCCCGCTGCAAGCGCGACCTCCACCATGCTGGCCTTTTCTGCGTGATGGCGCTCATCCAGCAGCAGACGTATCTCGGAACCGTCCGGTGCGGTCGCGTCTGGTTCGAGGCCACGGCGTCCCAAGGGAGGGACTTGAGGAGCGGCGGTGTTATCTGACTCGGACACGGTCGTGCTCAAGCCAGAAGGTCTGCATCCGGCATGCCCAGCACGAACTGGCCATGATTCTCATAGCTGGCGTCGCTGACCATGAGATGCTGGGCGGCGGCGTTGATGTCCCGCCAGCAACGCTGAAGAATATGCCCTTCGAAGAGGGCGTTGGCCCCGCCGTAACGGAACGCCACCGTGGCCACCTCCAAGGAGATCTCAGTGGCGTAGGTGGCGGCGCTGCGCATGCGGGCGTAGTCGCTGTCCTTCAGGGCACCGTCCCGGCACATAGCGGCCCACGCATCCCCGAACACTTGGTACGTTAGGGCACGGGCGGCTCGCAGCTTCAGATCGCATTGGCCTATGTCCCGCTGAAAAGCGCCACGGGATATCATGGACGACGGCGTTGGCCCGAACCCACGCAGTTTGGCTTGGGCCACCCCCACGATTTCATCTAACGCATGCCGGGCAGCCCCTAAGGCGAAGGCGGCGTGTTCATTGGACACGTACCCCACGAAATGGAGCCGGTACAGCAGGCCGCCCCTCCTAGGCTTGGCGTGGGCACGATCGTACGTAAACTCTACGGGCACGAACAGGTCGGATACCGAGAAATCGTTGCTGCCCGTTCCCCTTAAGCCCGCCACATGCCAATTGTCGTGGATCGTCACGGCGGAAGCAGGCATGATCGCAAAGATGATCTGTGACTCCGGTGCATCATCCTGTTGCACCTTGGGCCGTTGCACCTTGGCGCAAGCGGAGACCCACTGGGCATGGCGAATGCCACTGGCGAAGGCCCAGCGTCCGGTCACCCGGTAGCCCCCTTCCACCGGATTGGCCGTTCCCCCAGGCATGAACACGCCCGCCGCCCTAGGGGGACGCCCATCGGCGTACACCTTGGCCAAGGCTTGTTCCGGCAGGAAGGCCCCTGGGAAGGAGCAGGCACTGGCCCCAATCATGGTGCACCAGCCAGCAGAGGTGTCGATGTTGCTGACGGCCTCCAGCACTTCCAGTTGGGTAACCAAGTCGGCCTCGGCCCCGCCCAACTCGGCAGGGAGCTTCAGCCAGAGGAGGCCGGAGTCGTAGAGGGCGTTGACCGTGGACATGGGCAGGGTGCGTAGGGATTCAGCCTCGTCGGCACCAGCCTCCAACACATCGCGCACCTCCTCTACGGCGTTCAGCAGAACAGCGCGCTTTTCTTGACGGTCAGTGGGAAACTTGGGAGGCATATGGCCGCTAGCTCCTAACGCGCCCAGCCGCTTGATGCCATGGCGTCAGGTATGCTTTGGTCCCCAGCACCACCAGATCGCGGGCGGAGATAGTAACCAGGTTTACGCCCAACTGCTGGTAGTGGGCTATCTGAGCATCCATGTTGGTATCGATCCAAGCGTACATGCTGGCCCAACGCCCCGCCTGAACTGCGCGAGCAATGACGTCGTCGACCACCTCCCACACCTTGCTCCTGTCGGGCATGCCCATGTCCTGCCAGAGGTCCTTGGGGCCGACTTGGAAGGCGTCGACGTGGGGTACGGCAAGGATGTCGTCTAGGTTGTTGACCCCTTCGAGTTCCTCGACCTGCAGGATGACGAGGGTCTCACGGTTGGAGACCTCGGCGTACTCCTCCTCGGTGTAGCCGATGCCGTAGTTGCCGGAGCGTGTGACGGCGTAGAAGGTACGGTTGCCCTGAGGGTGGAAGCGGCAGGCGTCAACCACTCGCTTGGCCTGCTCGACGGTGTTGATCTGGGGGACGTGGATGCCCTGTGCGCCAGCGTCCAGTAAACGAAGGATGAGGTCGGGGTCGTTGGGCACGCGGAGGATGGGGGTGATGTCATAGTTCTCGGCGGCGCGGATGGCATGGAGGATGGCGCGTTCGTCGAAGACCTCGTGCTCAAGGTCGAAACTGACATAGTCGAAGCCCAAGGCGCCCAGAAGCTCCACGGTATCGGGAGAGTCGAAACCGACGGCGGCGCCGAAGACCATCTCGCCCTTCTGAAGTTTGGCCTTGGTGTTGTTAGGTCGCATGGGGGCGCTCCGGGTGTGGGGGTGTCACAATGTCACACCGATCATAGCTAAAAACGCGTTTTTGTAGCTGGAAAGTGTGACATCTGTGACATTGTGCTAGCTGGCCAGATACGCGCACAGTGTGACATGAAATCGTATCTGGGAGATGTCACAGAAATTTGAAAGTGTGACATTGTGCTAGCTGGACAGATACGCGCACGGTGTGACATGGGCAGCACCCCGCTGGGTGGGGTGTTTTTGAGCGAGAGAGGGCCGTGGGGAAGACGGGGCGGCGTGGCGGCAAGGTCTTGGCAGCCGAGCGGGCGGGTTGATGCACGGCGGCGTTGGGGGGCGGTGCCTGTGACAGACCCTACAAGGGGGGCTTTTGCCGATCTTCTTTCCACGTTTCTGCCTATTTCCAAGTTTCCAATTATTTTTCCAGGTTCTGGGGGCTTTACAGGTTCTGGCTTTCTACGTTCCGGCCGGATGCAATTAACCGGTGCAATTAAAAGGGGCTGACGGGCCCAAGGGCGTATATCGAGACTAGAGGGAAGGGGCGAGCGTGTCAACGGGCAAATGTCAGGGGCAGAGTCGCCGACCATGTGAAGTGTCAGTTTGGCGGTTTCGCCGCTGGGGTTTCGATGCTACACTGCCGCCTATTCCACTTACTACTTTTACTCTCGGGCCAGAGGGGGGAGGCGTGCCATGAACGGAGCGGAGCTCAAGGCGACCCTGAAGGCTGGCGGACGTGTGTTCGGCACCATGCTCAACGTGACCCGCAGCCCAGCTTGGGTGCCCACCTTTGATGCCGTGGGCTTGGACTACGTAGTGATAGACACCGAGCACGCCCCCTTGGGTCGTGGGGAGATGGGCGCCCTGCTGCACAGCTTCAGAGCCTCGGGCGTGGTGCCCATCGTGCGAATACCCATCCCCACGTCTCACTATGTCACCATGGCCATGGATGCGGGCGCTCAGGGTGTGCTCGCTCCCTACTGCGAGACCGCAGAGCAGGCCGCCGAGGTGGTGGCCGCCGCCAAGTGGCGCCCCCTTAAGGGCAAGGCAGTGGACCGCGTGATGGCATCGGGCGAGCACGTCAGCGACGCCACCCGCGCCTACCTAGAGGAGAACAACAAGAACAGCGTGGCCATTATCGGAGTCGAGAGCCGCGCCGCCGTCGACAATCTGGAAAACATCCTATCGGTGCCAGGCATCGACGGCATCTTCGTTGGCCCCAATGACATGAGCATCAGCCTCGGTGTGCCCGACCAGTACAACACCGAGGTGTACCGCACCACCGTCAAGTACATCATCGATACTGCCGAGGCCCATGGCGTGGCAACGCTGGTGCACCACCAGACCCCCGACCTGAGCACCTACTTCATGAGCCAAGGCGCACGTTTCATACTGCACGGCTCCGAGCGTCGCGCGATGATTCAAGGCTTCCAAACAGAGTTCGGGATACTGCGGGAGTTCGATAAGACCTTGTAGGACCTATTCACTAACCCGTTCACGGAGGGGTGATGAAATACGACTTGATTATCGTTGGTGGCGGCTCTGCCGGATGTGTGTTGGCCCATCGCCTAGCTCAGGACTCCGACAGGTCAGTCCTGCTGCTGGAGGCCGGGCCTGATTATCCCGACTTCGAGCACCTGCCCGACGACCTGAAGGACGGCAACAACCTGTTCAAGGCTTCCTACCACGGCCCCCATACTTGGAACTACACCGCAACCGCCACGCCGCAGCAAGAACCCTTCCCGCTGCCGCGGGGCAAGGCGATGGGTGGCTCCAGCGCGGTGAACGGCCAAGTTATGTTCCGTGGCATCCCCCAAGACTTTGACGGCTGGGCCGCCAAGGGCAACGACGAGTGGGAGTTCACCAAGTGTCTCCAGTACTTCCGCAAGCTGGAGACCGACGAGGACTTCCAAGACGACTTCCACGGCACCGAAGGCCCGATACCCATACGACGCTGCAAGCCCGAAGAGCTAATGCCCATCGCGGCGGCCTTCGTCGAGTCCAGTCTCGGCTTGGGGTTCCGGGACGACCCAGACTGCAATCACCCAGAGTCCACTGGCGTCGGCATGCGGGCCCTGAACAACCAGCGGGGCATAAGGGTGAACGCCGCCATCGCCTACCTCGACCAGTCGAGGCACCGACTGAACCTGACCATCCGCGGCAACGTCACCGTGCGCCGGGTACTGTTCGATGGCACGCGTGCCTGTGGCGTGGAGGCTGAAAGCGGTGGCGAGGTCTTCACCATCGACGCCGATGAAGTGGTTCTCAGCGGGGGCGCCATCGGCTCTCCCCAGATGCTGATGCTTTCAGGTGTGGGGCCAGCCGAGCACCTGCGCTCAGTGGGTATCTCCGTGGTGCATGAACTGCCCGGAGTGGGCGAGAACCTCCGCGACCACCCCAACACAATGGTGGCCTACCGTCCCAAGCAGCCGTACCCAGAGGAGGCGCACGTTCCCTCTATTCAGGTGGGGTTGCGATACACCACCGAGGGTTCGTCGACACCCAACGACATGCAGCTCAGCCCCATCCACATCAGCAGTGGCTCCGTACCTGCCACTGTCCGCGTCCGCGGCGATGGACCGATAATGGGCTTCGGTGTAAGCCTGCAGAACGCTGTCACCGCAGGTGTGTTGCGCCTTGCCTCCAGCGACCCCCATGTGCAGCCCATCCTCGACTATCGCTACCTCACCGACGCAGGCGACCGCGCCCGCATGCGTCAAGCCCTTCGCCAGTGCATCGAAATCACCGAGCAGCCTGCCCTGCAGGCACTCCTGGAGGAGCGACTCAACCCAACCGACGCCGACTTGGAGTCCGATGCGACGTTGGATGCTTGGCTCCTAGCCAATGTGCAGACCCAGCACCACTCCTCGGGCACATGCAAGATGGGCCCGGCATCCGACCCGATGGCAGTGGTGGACCAGTACTGCCGTGTGCACGGACTGCAAGGGATTCGCGTCATCGACGCTTCGGTGATGCCCGACGTGGTGCGGGCCAACACCCACGCCACCACCCTGATGATCGCGGAGAAGGTCGCCGACTGGATGAACAACTGATGGGACTGCGTCTGATGGGACTGAACCTGACGGAAGGCATGGGGGCAGCACGATGAAATTCGCCCATTTCTGCCAAGTCTTTCCCCGCAAGGGCGAAACTACGGCTGAGCGGTACGACCAGCTTTGGCGCGAGTTGGCCCTCTGCGACCAAGTGGGGTTCGACTACGGCTTCACGTCCGTCCACCACTTCGAGCGGCTCCGTCCCCAAGCGGCCGCCTATTGCGCTGCGGCCGGAGCCCGCACCGAGCGGATCCACCTTGGCCCAATGGGCTACACCACGGCACTGTACGACCCCATGCGCATCGTCGAAGAAGCAATCGTCCTCGATAACGTGACCCATGGCCGTTTTGAAATTGGCCTGACGGCAGGGGTTACTCCCGAGGAATTCAGGGTCTACCAAGCCGATTGGGACACGCGGGCTGACCGGGCCATGGAAACCATGCATCTGCTGAAGAAAGCCTTCCTCAGCCCCAAGCCCTTCGATTTTCATGGCCAGTTCCATAGCTATGAGCAGGTGCACATGGCGGCTGAGCCGTTGCAGTTGCCTCACCCTCCCATCTGGCTCATGTCCATTGACCAAGACCGCATGCCCATTCTGGCGGCCGAGGGTGTGCACACCGGCTACCTCTTCGACCGCCCCCGCCAAGAGTCGGCACAAAAGCTAACCAGCTACTTGGAAAGCTGGAAGGCAGCGGACCACCAGTACTCGCCCAACATCATCTACCTAGCCTTCGTATATGTGGACAAGACCGACGAGGAGGCCATCGCCAAGGCAACACCCCACATGGTCCACAGCATGTACTCCATCTACGACTGGGAAGAAGACCACCGCTACGAGTTGGCGGAGCGCTTCAGGAACCGTGGAGAGATCGAGAGGGCTGAGACGCGTCTGAACCTGCAGAACATGGAGTACCTGCTGGACAAGGACCTGATATTCGTCGGTTCGCCCGATACGGTCGCACAGAAAATCAAGAAGGCCGCCAAGGAAGGCCTCTTCAACGTGCTGGGTGCTGAGCTCAACATCGGCGCATTGCCCGAAGAAGACCTGATGCGCTCAATTAACCTCTTCGGCACAGAGGTCATCCCAGCCCTCAAAGACTTCGACCCAGCCCGAGACTGGATGCAAGGCTGACAATCTTGATGGAAGACTCGGATTTCACACCAAAGCGCTTTGGCATAGTGCTGCCCGGCAACGCTGTACGTGAGAACCTAGACCTCGCCCGCTACGCTGACTCGCGGGGCGTCGACTCTCTGTGGGTCATCGAGACTCGCTTGTCCACCGACGCCATCGGCCCGCTGGCCGCTTACGCCTCGGTCACGGACCGCATCCGCGTCGGCTCGGGCATCATCCCCATCTGGACTCGCAACCCCGCCTTGGTAGCCCAGAGCTTCGCCACCCTAGACCTGCTGGCCCCCGGCCGCGTTATCCTAGGATTGGGCGCATGGTGGGAGCCTCTGGCTTCCCGCACAGGAGTCCGGCGGGAGAAGCCTCTGCGGATGATGCGGGAGATGATTGAATCTGTGCGAATGCTGCTCTCTATGGAAGGGCCAGTGACATACGAGGGCGAGTTCGTCCATATGGACAACCTCTACCTAGACCACGGCGAGCTTGAGCCCCACGACGTGAAGATTTACATCGGCGGGGTGGGCCCTAGGATGCTGCGTCTTGCGGGACGCCTTGCAGATGGCGTGGTGCTGAACAACTATCAAACCGTCAACGCGGTGCGCCGTGGCGTCGCCGAGGTAGCGGCCGGGGCCGAGGCAGCCGGACGCTCGCTGGACGACATCGAGCGAGTGAAGCTGCTGCTGGTGCGCATGACCCGCAACAAGAAGGCGGCCCTACAGGCCATCAAGCCCCGTCTGGCCCAGTATCTAGCCCAGCAACCCCACATCGAAGGCCCTTCCGGGGCCGACCCTGAACTCTCGGACCGGCTCCGCGCCACCATCCCGTGGCCCGCCACGTTCCAGCAGTGCGTCGAAGGAGGCAACCTAGTCTCCGACGAACTGGTCGACAGCCTCGTCTGCTGTGGCGACCCCGACGAAGTCCGCGCTCGCATCGCCGAGTACCTAGACGCCGGGGCCACCATCCCCATAGTCTCCAGCCCCAACCGCGCAGCGATCGACTTCATGGCGCAGGGGTTTTGGGGCGGTTGCTGTTCTGGAGGGGCGTCGCAAGCGCACGAAGTCGATGATTCGGTGGAGTTCACTGATACAATCGTTAGACTACTTTCACAAAAGAGCCTTCGCACCATCAGCATCGTCGTGTAAGCTTGGCCCACTGCTTGATATCAGCCAGACCTAACACCAAAGGAGGCTGTCATGCCGTCCGTGATTGACGCTGACACTCATATCTTCGAGCCACCGGAACTCTGGGATTACTTGGATAAGGAGTGGTACCTGCGACGCCCGATTGTGGTGTCTGCGGAGTCGGACACCATCTACAAGAAGTCCCGCTTCTGGATGATCGACGGCAACATTTTCCCCAAGTCGGCGGGCAAGGGTGGCTTCCTGCTGGGCACTCCCACAGAGCCCGGCGACGTCGAACGCATGCCCGATGTCCGCGCCCGGGAGCTGCTGGACATCCCTGGTCGGCTGGACGCCATGGACCAGATGAAGACCGACGTACAGGTGATCTACCCGACCATCTTCCTAGCCTACGTCACCGACGATGTGGATTTGGAAATCGCCTTGTGCCGCGCCTACAATCGCTTTATGGCCGAGACGTGCCGTCGCGCCAATGGGCGCCTGCGCTGGCAGGTAGTGCCACCGCTACGGTCGGTGGACGCATCCATTGAGGAGGCGAACTTCGGCAAGGAGAACGGGGCCGTGGGCCTCTTCTTCCGTGGCATTGAGCGCGACCGCACCTTGGACGACCCTTACTTCTTCCCCGTGTACCAAGAGGCAGCCAAGCTGGACATGCCCGTGTGCGTCCATACCGGAGCCGGATGCCCCGCCTTCACCGCCGTGTTCGACGTCACACGCAGCCACACCTTCCCCCACACGCGGACGCTGCCCTTGATGGCATTCCGTAACCTCGTAGCCAACAAGATACCTGAGATGTATCCCGACCTGCGCATCGCCTTCATCGAGGCCGGGGCCTCTTGGGTGCCCTACGTCCTCCACGCCCTGCGCTCCGTCTTCGGAGGCGCCCCTGAGGAATGGGGCCCCAAGCTGTTCCAAGACTACCGACTGTACACCACCTACGAGGAGTGGGAGGACCTGCCCTACCTCGTCAACTTCACGGGAGAGGACAACATCGTGGTCGGCTCCGACTGGGGTCACCACGGCGGGCGAGGCAAGGGCGGCGACCCTTCCGGCCAGCCCGATGTCTTCGACAACATGCGGGCCCGCGAGGATGTCCCAAGCCGCGTCATCGAGAAAATGCTGTCGGACAACCCGTGCCGGTTGTATAGTATTTAGAGAGAGCATCTACGCCACGCCAGCGTATGTAGCGCCGATGCACGGACACGGGAGGACGTCAGGGAAATGGCCCAGACACTGGAGCCTAGGATTACCCTTTGTCCCGATTGCAAGCTGCGATTGGAAGGTTACCAAGCCGACATCGCTGCGGGGCGCATCTCTCAGAAGGAAGCCCTCCGCAACGCCGCCCGAGATTGCCAGACGGACGAATACACTTGCTTCTACCCTCTCGGCTTCTCGAAGCATGGCGTCGTCTTCATAGCCGAAGAGGAAATCGCCCGAAGCAGGGCCACAAGGCGCCACTAGTCGCGGAGGGCGAATGACGACAGCGCAATCCCTAGCGCGAATCGAACGGGTCGATCCGCGGAACGTCTGGCCGAACGAGGCGTACGATTTCGCCCGTTGGCTTGCCGCCCATATTGACGAGTTAGGCGAGGCTTTGGGGCTGGACCTAGAACTGGAATCCGAGGAGGCCCCGGTCCCCCCGGACTCCGGTCCGGGGGGAGACCTTTGCTTAACTAGCCTTCACACTGACATCCGCCCGTTGACCGGAGCTGGCCTTCCGCGCTAGCCTGCATACACGCTGGCCCAACCTCATCTTGTGACCTTTGCAAAGCCGCTGCCCCTTGAGCGCCCTTAAGTAGAGGATTGGAGCCTGCCCGCACCAGGTCCGGAGATGAGGATGGGGCCCCATTCTAAGCTGCAACTTGCTGAGCACGCGCTATGACATGGCACAAGAACACAAAAAAACAACATTTGGCCCAAGGGCAGGATTAAGGCAAAGCTGATTCGTAGCTGCGCCGTTGTAAATCCCAGTGCAAGAATATAGAAGCGGACTAGCACCGGAATACGATGGGACGGGCATCTAAAGAGACTAGGAATACCAATAAAGTGATATTGAAATGCAACAAGAGTGGCATCTCAGGCCCACATACCACAATGTCTGCAGGCTAGAACGACTGGAGCGGCCGCTCGCCGAGGGTCGCGGCATGCTCGCCATTCCCTGAGGCGGGTATAGGAGACTGCGAGTGAGGATAACTAGAGCATGACTAGGACTGGCGCCGAGTATATCGAGAGTCTGCGCGATGGGCGCACCATCTACCTTGATGGTGCGCTGGTGCAGGACCCCAGCACCCATCCGGGCTACCGGAATGCGGTGCGGTCGGTGGCCCGCTTGTATGACTTTCAGGCGGCGCCGGAGAACCGGGAGCTGATGACCTTCCCATCGCCCGACACCGGTGAGCCGGTAGGCCGTTGCTGGCAGCTTCCCACGTCATACGAGGAGTTGGTGAAGCGCCGTCTTACCCTCGTTGCTTGGGCGGAGGGGAGCTACGGCTTTTTCGGACGTTCCCCGGACCATGTGGCCTCGTGTTTGTCCGGCATGATGATGGGGATAGATGTGTTCCGGGAGCACGGCGAGAAGCGGGCACGGGCCCTCGCGGACTACTTTGCCTATACCCGCGATAATGACCTGTACGTCACTTACGTTATCGTCAATCCACAAGCTAATCGTTCGAAACCAGCCTCGGAGCAGGATGACGAATACCTCGTAGCTGGCATCTGCGATGAGGACAGTCAAGGCATCACCATCAAGGGCGCCAAGATGCTGGGCACTGGGTCGGTCATGGCCAACGAGGTGCTGGTGACAACCATGGCGCCGTTGCGGCCTGGGGAGGAGAAGTACGCCTTCACCGCCGCCGTGCCATTGGGAGCCAAGGGTGTCAAGATTCTGTCGCGGAAGTCCTACGAGTCAGCAGCAGTCTCGCAGTTCGACAACCCCCTCTCGAGCCAGTTCGACGAGAACGACGCGGTGATTTACTTCGACGAGGTCAAGGTGCCGTGGGAGAGGGTGTTTGTCTACCGTGACGTTCCCATGTGCCAAGCCCAGTGGCATACCGCGCCCACCCATGTGTTCCAGAACTACCAAGCCCAAGTGCGCTTCATGGTGAAGCTGCGCTTCCTGCTTGGTTTGGCTCGGAGGATCGCCGAGACCAACGGCATAATCTCCATCCCGCCAGTGGTGACGACCCTAGGTCAGCTGGCAGCCGAGACCAGCATGATTGAGGGACTGGTCAAGGGGATGGAGGCGTCAGGACGGCAGTACGGCCCGTACTACGTGCCCGACACCCGGCTTCTATATTCAGCGCAGGTGCTGTCCCAGCAGATATACCCCAAGATAGTCCACACCATCCGCGACTTGGCCGGCGGGGGCATGATAATGACCCCTTCCTCCGTATCCGACTTCCTGAACCCTGAAATCGCACCCTACGTAGAGCTTACCCAGAAGTCACCTGTAGCCGATTCCCAGCAGCGGGTGAAGCTGTTCAAGCTGGCGTGGGATGCCATCGGCTCCGAGTTCGGCTCGCGTCATGAACAGTACGAGATGTTCTACGGCGGGAACTCCATCAGCACACGGGGCCACGCCTACCGCACCTATGACTGGGACAACGTAGGAGACATGGTCGACAGGCTTATGTCGAGCTACGACCTGCCACCGTCTTAAGGCAATGTTCTAGCTCGAGGCAGCGTTCTAGCGGTTCTTCGTAATCACGTCGAGGAGGGCGGGGCGTCCCTCTTCCGTTACCACCTTCAGGGCGCGTTGCAGGGCGGGCATCAGGAGGTCGGGCTGCTCAATGGGGCCTTCGGCGTAGACGCCACAGGAGCGGGCCATGGTGGCGAAGTCCACAGGCGGACCCTCGATGCGTATGCCGACGACACGGTTCTCTACGGACCGCCCCCGCGACCTAGCGATGTCCGCTTGGTGCTCTTCGTCGTTGTAGTAAGAGCGGTTGTTGTACATCACCACCAGCAACGGTATCCGGTGGTGGACCGCCGTCCACAAGGCCGCTGGGTTGAACAGGTAGTCGCCATCGGCTTGAAAGTCAACACATAGCCGGCCTGTGCCTCGGTTGGCCAAGGCAACTCCTAAAGACCTCCCGATGCCATTGCCCAAGCCTCCACGGGCTGAGTGGTACTGATAGGGCTCGCGTATGTCCCAGATGCGTCGCGCCCACCCGCGCAGGTCGTTGTCCGTCAGCACCCAATCGTGGCCTTGCACGACCTCCTTTACCTGCTGGGCTAGGGCTGGCAGGGCGATGGGCGAGTCACTAGCAGCACCTGCGACTGCCGACTCGGTCTCTCCGCGCCAGCTCCTCATGCTCGGCCCGCAGCCGCCTGCTACGCTCCTCGATGGTCTGGGCCATGCCCGGCTGCTCCGCCAGCTTCCTCTGGCATATGTCGGCTAGGGCAGGCACGGCTAACGCAGTATCGGCGGCGATGGGCACGTCCACTGGGTAAAGGCGACCGTAGTCGTCGGCCCAACTGCGCACGATGTACTGCCGCAGGGAGACGTCGATGATTTGCGCGTTCTCACCCGCCATGTCGGTAGCTATGCGCCTCACGCGGTCCGTGGTGGTGAGGGCCTGCTGCAGGTCGAACACATCGAGACACAGAATCACATCAGCGTGAGAGATGAGGCGGCTGGCCGCGCCGCTCAGGTTCAGTGGGTGCTTGCTGGGGAAGCTGAACAGGTCGCCCATGTCCACCACTGGCAACGACAGCGTCTCCGCCAATCGGAGCAGGCCTGCTACAGCCTCAGTCGACTTGCCGAGGTAGTCGGCCACCACCACGGGGCGTTCCGCTCCCATTAGCAGGTCGGCAGCGCGCTCCAAGGCTTGGGGGTCGGCCTGTACCCTGCTGGGCATGTCGAAGCGCGACGCATCGGGCAGCAGGAACGGCTCGTCGAGCTTCTGTTCCTGCAGGGCGGCGTCGAAGCACACGTACACCGGCCCTTGTGGGTTCATGCTGGCCAACTGGTGGGCGCGCAGGAGGGATTCGGGGATGCTTGCTACGCTGGCGGGCTGGTCGTCCCACTTCACGAAGCCCCGCACCGCGTCACCCTGCACCAAGGCGGTGTGAATCCAGTCGATCCAAGGACGCCTCTGCTCCACGGCCATGGGGCCGGTGCCACCCAGCACCAGCATCCCAGCCCGGTCCTGCCAAGCGTTGAACATGGCGTTGGTGGCGTGAAGCAGACCCACGATGTTGTGGACCGCTGCGGCCATGATCTTGCCCGCAGCTCGCCCATAACCGTGCGCAATGGATGTCGCAATGCCCTCGTGGGTACACAGGATGGTTTCAGGCTGGGTGTTGCCCCCATAGTTGACCATCGAATCGTGCAGGCCGCGGAAGGTGGCCCCAGGATTCAGCGACACGTAGTCGATGTCCAAGTCCCGCAGCACGTCCACGATGACATCGGACCCGTACTCGGCCTTGCTCAGGCGTGGTCCGGGTCTCTTGGTTGCGATAGCCATGGCTAACACTCCTAACCGGGCGTGTGGTTCCTAAGCCTATCCCATCTCTGCCCCGCCCTCAACAGGAAACTCCAGAGCCCCATGGCGTATAATGCCCGCACGCCCGCGGCATCGAGGGGAGCGCGCCCCATCGAGCATTCGAGGTCCGACATGAGCATAAACCCTGCTGCTGACGCGCCGGAAGAAATCCCCTGGTTTGAACGGCTCCCAGACCCCCCGCAGCCCGAAGAGTTCTTCGAGATGCAGGCTCGTGCTAAATCAGCGGAAGCCTGGGCCGAGGCTGAGCTGGCTGCCCGTCGAGCCGCTATAGCCGCCAAGGACGAGCCGGCTAACACCGAAGCCCAAACCGCTGCCGAGTTGACTGCCCGTCAGGCCGCCGAGGCGCGCGCTAACCACGCTGAACTGCGGCTCAAGGCCGAGCAGGCTGCGCGTCGCAATGCTGAATTCCTCTACGGGAACATCGAGAGATTGTCCAACAAAGATAGGGAGGCTCTGCGCAATGCGGGAGACCGCATTCGAGAACTCGAAGGCGAACTGGAGCGGCGACGGCAGTCTTGATGGGTGACGGGGAGCAAGACTTCGTGGGGGCAGACTCCAGCGCCGCTGATCAGATCGGCTCGTTCGACGAGTTGTTGGGGGCTGAGCGCTTGGATTCCGGGCCGGGTTGGGCCCGGATACGGATGCCGATTCGGCCTCGGCATATCCCGACGAAGTCGGGGAGAATCCAAGGCGGTATCGTGATGGCACTTGCCGATACCGCCATCACACGGGCTCTGTTCACCCTGCTCCCGGAAGGGCAGCGCATCGTCACCGTTGAACTGAAGATTAACTTCATGGCTCCTGTTGAGAAGGGAGCGTTGATCGCCGAAGGAAGAGTCATTCGCAAGGGCAGCACTCTCGCCGTTGGCGACGTGACAGTGACCGACGACGGTGGCGCGGTTATCGCCCACGGGTTGGGCACTTGGATGATGGTTGGGTCACGATAAACCGAGAGTATTCACATGCCTGCAAGGGAGGGCCGTGATGTCGCTTAGTCTGAAGACTGCCTTAGTCAGCTATGGGCATACCAAGTCACTGATTGATGGCGAACTGAGCTCCGATAGGGTCGACATCGACCATGTGGAGGTGTCGCCCATAACCACGGCCTTTCGCCGTATGGTGCGGACGCTGGATTACGACGTGTCGGAGATGGCGCTGTCCACCTATCTGTGCGCTCGCGACCATGGGAAACCCATCACTGCTCTGCCCATATTCGTGCTGCGACGGTTCGAGCACGGGCAGATCGTTTACAACGTTAACTCGGGCATCCAAGGGCCTGGAGACTTGGCGGGCCGCAGGGTGGGTGTGCGAGGCTACACCGTGACGCCAGGAGTCTGGGTGCGAGGCATCCTGCAGACGGCCTACGGTGTGGACTTGGACCAGGTGACTTGGGTGCTGTCGAGCGACGAGCATGTAGCCGAGTACGTGGCGCCATCGAACGTCGTGCCCGCTCCTCCGGGGGCTGACTTGGGGGCGATGCTGCTTTCGGGGGAAATCGATGCTGCAATCGGCCCAGGGCCTGTGGACTCGCCGGACATCCAGCCTCTGATCCCCAACGCGTTCGATACTGGGGCTGCTTTCTACCGGGAGACGGGCATCTACCCCATCAGCCATCATGTTGTGGTAAAGGACGAGCTGTTGGAGGCAAATCCTTGGCTGCCGGAGGAGCTGTTTCGGCTGTTCAAGTCGGCTAAGGACCAGTACCTCAACGGGCTGGCCGCCAACGGCCCCCAGAACAGCCAAGACGAATCGCTATCGCAGATGCAGCAGGTTATCGGCCCGGACCCGCTGCTTTACGGGGTCACACCCAACCGCAAGAGTTTGGAGTCCTTCGTCCAGTTCAACGTCGACCAGAAGGTTATCTCCAAGTCGGTGGACTTGGAGGAGTTGTTCCCTGCCTCAGTACTGGATTTGGTGTAGCCCGCTGTAAGGTGGCTACTGGGCTGTTGAGCCACCGTCGATGACTAGTTCGCTGCCCGTCACATACGATGACTCGTCGGAGGCTAGGAAGAGGACGCCGTAGGCCACGTCGTCGACGGTGCCAAAGCGGCCTATGGGGGTGCCGGTGAGTCGCTGTTCGCGTGTGCTCTCATCCGAGAGGAGCTCCTCGGTCATCTGGGTGACGATGATGCCGGGGTGGACGGAGTTGGCGCGAATGCCGTCGGCGGCGTACTGGACGGCAGTGCCCTTGGTGAGGATACGCACCGCGCCCTTGGAGGCGCTGTAGGCGGCAGCGCGGGAGCCACCGACGAGGCCGGCGACGGATGAAATGTTGATGATGGAGCCACCACCGGCGGCGCGCATTGCGGGGATGGCATGCTTGGTGCCGAGGAAGACGCCGGTGACGTTGATGTCCATCACCTGCTCCCAAAGCTCCACGCTGGTGTCCTCCACACGGACCATGGGGAAGATGCCAGCGTTGTTGACTAAGATGTCCAGCTTGCCGTAGCGGTCGACGGTGGCCTGAATCACGTCCTGCCACTGCTGTTCTTGGGTGACGTCCAAACGGACGTAGATAGCGTCCCCTCCCTGCTGCCGAATCTCGGCGGCTACGGCTTCGCCTTCCTCGTCGAGGATGTCGGTGAGCACCACTTTGGCACCCTCTTGGACAAAGAGCCTTCCCTCACAGGCACCCTGCCCGCGCGCTGCGCCGCTGATAAGGGCTACCTTGCCTTCCAAGCGTGGCATTGGTTACCTCCTCTGAACCGGGACACCAGTGGCCTACCGTGGGACGCTACGCTAGGCAGTCGTCGCTAGGTGGGCGACCAAGGGTGAAAGTGGAAAATTGGATTTCCGTGTCATTTCTGTTCATTTTGGCCCATTTCCGTGGCTGGCAGGTTTGCGGGAGCGATCGCGTGGCTTTGGACCAGCGTTTCTCCAACCGTGCTTCCCTGTGTTGCTAGGACTGACTGGACACGAGTCATGGTACGGGTTAGGAGGAGGGATTGGGAAGGGGCAAATGTCATGGGTCACTCGTGGGTCTGGGAAGGGTCTCGCGAAGATGAGGGCATTGTCGGGGGAGAAGGGTTGGCCTACAATGGAGCGAGTTATCCAGCCGGTGCGCGTTGCGCGCGCCGTGTAGTCTGCAGATATTCTTAAGGAGAGAGACATGGCTCGAATCAAGCATATTGCGCTGTCGACTGACGACCCGGTAGCAACAGCCGAGTACTATAAGAACGTGTTCGGGCTGCAGGAGTTGCACCGCCGACCCAAGGACACCGGTGAGGAGGGCGTGTGGCTCAGCGACGGCTACATCTACTTCGCCATCCTGAAGTACGGTTGCGACGACACCCCCAACCTAGGCGAGGGGCCTTCCACCACCATCGGCTTCCACCACATCGGCTTCTATGTGGACGATTTGGAAGAGTCGGTACGGACCATCGAGGAGGCTGGCTCCACCGAGTGCCCCGGCAGCACCCCTGCCAACCGCAAGTACAAGGGGCCACAGGGCGTGATGATCGACCTCCGTCACCGGGGCTGGGACGAGCAGATACAGGCGAGGACGCAGCTGTATGAGCTGACGCCTGCGCCTCCGCGGAAGGGGCATTCCGCCGAGTAGGTCCACTGCCCATCAGCGAACGATGAAGGGGCGCGATATCGCGCCCCTTTCCTTTTGAGCTGGGGCGTATGGTGGAGCGGGCATATCGCGATAAAGGCGGCGGTTGTTGCGGCAAAAACGCCCGAACGGCGTAGCTGGCCGGCGGCGGGGGATCGGATGTTTCGTATTTGTTCTGCGGCAGTGGCCGTACCTGTGCATTGATTGTCCCTATCTAATTGCGGCGGTGTTGCCGCATTACAGCTTGGATTGGGATTGTTGCGCATGGGTGGGGTGCCGCATTGTAGATAGGCATTGGCGCCGCATTTATATCTGGGTGAGGCGGCGAAACTGCCGCACAGACGGGGCCACTGGTGGAGGACAGACCGGGACTGTTATCGGAGGACTCAGGGGGCTTGATACGGGTTTCCATGGGTGGTTTCCTCTACAAAAGCAAAAGCTGGGGCCGACCTTTAGGGGTCAGTCCCCAGCGCGCTCTAAGATCACTATAGAACAAACGTTTGGGTGTGTCAAGCGCAATGGCGTGATAGAGGCGGGAATAACAGAGGGACGGCGAATGATGGGCGGACTTGTCCTTGATGCCCGGACTTGGGCGAGCCTGTTCTATTGGCCGGAGGCTACGTCGCCTGCAAGCCGCTACATGAAGTCGGCGACGGAGATGGGGCCGAGGTTTTCGCCGGTGCGGGTGCGGACGGCTACGGTGGAATGTTCCTCCCGGTCCCAGATCGCACGATCCGTCTGCAAGTATCTAAAATAGAAAAAGCCCGGAGCGGTGAGACTCCGGGCCTCAAAAGTGGGGCTGTGGTCTATTCAGCAGGCGGCGGAGGTTCAGGCTTTCCCTCCTTGCGGGCCGCCTCGGCCTCACGATACCAATTTACCCATCGGTCTCGTTCCTGTTTCTCGCCTTGCTTCAGCAACCTCTCTACGGCTGGCTTTATCAATAACATTCCGAGTACCTCCAGCACAATAGTTACACCAGACGCTATGCCGATGGACACTGTGACTACATCCGACCACCTCGAAAGAGGGGGCGCTTTCTAGACACTGGCTTGCCCAAGGGTGCGGGCCGTGGATTCCCGCCTCCGCGGGAATCCACGGGGGAGGCTTCTGGCTAAGCAGGGCTATATTCGGCAGCAACGCCAGGCTAGGTCTCGCTCTATTGGCCGGAGGCTATGTCGGCGGCTAGGCGGTCGATGAAGTCGGGTATTGGGATGGCGCCTAGGTTTTCGCCGGCGCGGGTGCGGACGGCTACAGCCTCTTGCTCGGCTTCTTTGTCGCCTACTACGAGCATGTAGGGGAGTTTTTGGGTTTGGGCGTCGCGTATCTTGAGGTTCATGCGCTCGCCGCGGGAGTCGACTTCGACGCGGTAGTTGGCGTCGCGGAGTTGCTTGGCAACTTGGTCGGCGTAGTCGATGTGGCGGTCGGCGATGGGGATGAGGACTGCCTGCACCGGGGCGAGCCATGCGGGGAAGGCACCGCCGTAGTGCTCGGTGAGGATGCCGACGAAGCGCTCGATGGAGCCGAGGATGGCGCGGTGCACCATGTATGGGCGGTGCTGGCCTCCGTCGGAGCCTTGGAAATTGAGGTCGAACCGCTGTGGGAGGTTGAAGTCGAACTGCACCGTGGTGCACTGCCACTCGCGGCCGATAGCATCCTTGATTTTCAGATCGATCTTGGGACCGTAGAAGGCCCCACCGCCCTCGTCCAGTTCGTAGCGCAGGCCGCGGGAGTCCAAGGCGTGGCGTAGAGATTCCGTGGCGTGGTCCCACATCTCCGGGTCGCCCACGCTTTTTTCGGGGCGGGTGGACAGCGATATCACGTAGTCGTTGAATCCGAAGGCACCAACGAGGTCGAAGGTGAGGTCGAGAACACCCAGCACCTCGTCTTCCACCTGATCGGGGCGGCAGAAGATGTGGGCATCGTCTTGGGTGAAGCCCCGGACGCGCATGGTGCCGTGCAAGGTGCCGCTGCGCTCGTAACGATAGACGGTGCCAAGCTCGCCCAAGCGCAGGGGCAGGTTGCGGTAGCTGCGCAGGGACGATTTGTAGACCATGATGTGGAAGGGGCAGTTCATGGGCTTGAGGAAGTACTCTTGGCCCTCCACATCCATGGACGGGTACATGGAGTCACGGTAGAAGTCGAGGTGGCCGCTGGTCTCCCACAGATTGGACCTTCCCAGATGGGGAGAGTAGACCAAGTCGTAGCCGCGCTCGCGGTGCAGCTTGCGCCAGTAGTCTTCGGCAATGGAGCGAATCACCGCGCCCTTGGGGTGCCATATAATCAGGCCGGGGCCGACCTCCTCGTGGATGCTGAAGAGGCCAAGTTGGCGTCCCAAGCGGCGGTGGTCCCGCTTCTCGGCTTCTTCGAGGCGGGCGAGGTGCTCTTGCAGCGCCTCTTCGGTCTCGAAGGCGGTGCCGTAGATGCGCTGGAGCATGGGGCGCTTCTCGTCGCCACGCCAGTAGGCTCCGGCGACGCTGAGGAGCTTGAAGGCGTAAATCTGGTCGGTGGAGGCGACATGCGGGCCTTGGCACAGGTCGGTGAAGATGCCGTGACTGTAGGTGGTCAGCTCCTCCTCGCTGGGGATGTCCTCGATGATTTCCAGCTTGTAAGGCTGGTCGGAGAACATGCTGGGGGCGTCCTCCCGGGCGAACTCGCCTCGGACGAAGGGATGAGCCCCAGCCACCCTTTCCCGCATCAAGGCCTCGATGCTTTCGAGGTCTTCGGGAGTGAAGGGGCGCGCTACCTCGAAGTCGTAGTAGAAGCCGTCCTCGGTGGGCGGGCCGACACCCATGCTGGCTTCGGGAAAGAGCTGGAGCACCGCGTCGGCCATCACATGGGCCGCCGAATGGCGCATGCGATAACGAAGGTCGCGGAGCTCCTGCTCGTCCAGATCAGCTACTCCGGGAGAACTGGACATGGCTACCGGGCGGTGAGGGCTGGTTCGCGGTCACCGTAGACAGACCCTCTCTGAGACATGTTGTCCCAGTTATTCCGCATCCCCATAATCGATATCTCAGCCCGCACCTGCATGTCGGTGTCGTACTCGGTGCCCGCCTCGCGGGTGAAGTGGCAGAACTCTAAGGAGATGCCGTTGGGGTCCTTGAAGTAAATGGACTTGGCCCACTCGTGGTCGACCACGACAGTGACCTCGACGCCCTTGGCCAGCAGTTCCTCGCGCTTGGTTTCAAGGTTCTCCAAGGAACCCGCCTCGAAGGCGAAGTGGTAGAAGCCGCCGGGTACGCCGAGGGCGTTGTTGATGCCAGCATCGTACTCGTCGATGGTGGGCACATTCTGGGGCTCCATGAAGGCGAGGTACTGGTCGCGGCCGGTGTCGAAGAAGATGTGGCGAATCTGGCCGCCCTCTTTCACTTTGAGAATGTCGCATCGCACAGCCTTGAAGCCGAGGACGTTCTCATAGAAGTCCCGGGTGGCATCCAAATCCAGAGTGGAGAGACCGACGTGGGAAAAGCCTTTGTTAGACATGGTTGGCTCCTTTCGTCGTTGTGTTCTTCTAGGATGACGTATCTGGCGTGTATTCCTCGACTATTTCGATCAAACGCTGGACGAATTGACGAACTTTAGGGCGGTCAGCGTCAATCTCTTCGTCCTCCATGAAATCATGGTAGAAATTGGCGTGGAACTTTTCGGCGACGCTGTACTGACTGGCAATTAGTGGTTCACCATACTCTTCCCCCAAGTCCATGGCCAACTGGCGACGGTGGTTACTCTTGCCGGAGCGCACCTTCCGCTGCTTACCCACAGCCATCGCAGCTTGGGAGACAGCACCCCATAGCTTCTCTGATCCCTGCTGTTGGTCACCCGCCGCGAACTCGCGGTCAGCGTGCTGCAAGAACTCCAAGGCAGAGCGCACATGCTTCTCAATGCTAGCGGTACCCCTACCCTCGGACGCCATACTGTCCTCTCATCCAGCTCAAGATCGAATTGCCCGCGATCCCTAGCACTGGTACTGGGGCTGGTAGTCCTTGATGGCGGGTATGACCTCTTTGCCCAGCAGGTCGATGTTGTGCATGGCGTCGTCGTGGGACATGCGTCCTTCGCGACCCCATAGGATGAGGTTGGCGGGGTCGATAATGTCCATGAGGTATTTGAGCTTCTTCGTCACGGTGTCGGGGTTGCCGGTGACGATCTGATAGGTCTCTTGGGCCTGTTCGTAGTCCAGCACTGGGCCGCCGGGGGTGACGTTCACCTGCCGGGTGGCATTCCTCTCCTGCTGTCGCGCGCCCTGTTGGGCTGCCCTCGTCAGATAGCCGGGAGGGGCCTGCCAGTGACGTGGGGCGATGCCGAAAGAGGTGCCCAACTGCCAGTACCAGTTCCGGCCCAACTCGTACGCCTCCTCGTCGGTATCGGCGCAGGCCACGCGTATGGCATAGCCACGATTGTCGGGGGTGGCAGTATACCCCTCTTCTTCTGCGGTCTTCCCATAGAGGTCATAGATGCCACGCAGGAGCTCTATGGATGGAGCGAGGGCTACGTAGGGGTAGCGATGCCGGGCCGCCCAGACGATGGACTCGGGGCTGGCGACGCCGGGGATCCAGATGGCTGGGTGAGGCTTCTGGATGGGCATCATCCAAGGGTTGATGATGCGGTACTGGAAGTGCTTGCCTTCCCAGCGGAAGGGGCCGGGGGTGGTCCACGTCTTCACGATGACGTCGTGGGCCTCATCGAACCGCTCGCGGTTGTACACCGGATTGGAGTTCGTGGCCATGCTCTCTTGGCCGATGCCACGGACGAAGCCACATACGACGCGGCCGCCGGACATTATGTCCACCATGGAGACTTCTTCGGCCACGCGAACGGGATTCTCGTGAATGGGGAGTACGTTGCCTAGGAAGACAATCTTGCCCTTGGTGGTGGTGCGGGCGAGCACGGAGCCGATAAGGTTGACGGCAGGCATCATGCACAGCGGGTTGTAATGGTGCTCGTTAATCATCATGCCGTCGAACCCAGCCTCGCTGGCATGCGCGAACTCTTCGAAGTAGATGTTGTACAGCTCACCCGCCCGGTTGGGGTTGAAGTTCTCATTGGGGAACATCAGGTTGGTGTAGCCGGCTTCCTTTGCTGCTTCCTGGGAGTATGCCGAGTAGGCCATTTCGGTGAAGAAGTGGACCTCTTTGACCATTTGCCCCTCCTCTCATGTCCTGTCTGTTGTCCGGCGGGGACATCGGGGCCAGTCCTTGCCGGTTGACCAGTGTTGCCCCATATTATTGCATATTCGCGGTAGCGACAAGGAATGACACAGGACAGGAGCCGGAGAGGGGGACTGCCATGGCCTCGCAGACGCTGAAACTGGAAGGTGTGCGATTCATCGTAACCATGGACCAGGAGCGCCGCATCATTCGCGATGGCACGGTGGTCATCGATGGTCAGCGAATCGTGGAGGTGGGCAAGGCGGCGGACCTGCAGCATGTGACAGCCGACCGCACGATTGACGCCCGCGAGATGGTGCTTACGCCGGGCTTCACCAACTGCCACATGCACATCAGCTACGCCCATGCAACCCGAGGCATCTTCCCCGACGACATCGGCAACCAGTACCTGCCCAACGTGTTCCGCTTGCAGGCCATAATGACCCCAGAGGAGGAGTACCACACCTCGCTGCTGGGCATCACGGAGCTATTGAAGTACGGCACCACCTGCTTCCTCGACCCCGGTAGCACGAAGCATTTGGACGCCTGCATGGAGGCATACCGGCAGTCGGGGTGCCGCATTGTGGTGGGGGCCCACGTCACCGACCAGCCCAATCCGGTCAATCTGCCGGTCTATTCCACTGATGAGGCTGTCTCCCGGATAGCGCAGACCATCGAGACCTACGACAACAGCTTGGAGGGGCGGGTGCGGGCTTGGGCCATGCCCTTCTCCTCTGATTTCTGCTCCAGCGAGTTGTTGCAGGCCGCCAAGGCCCTGAGCGACCAGCACAACACGGGCCTGACGCTGCACCAGAGCGGTGGCCCGGCATCGGTCAACGGCCACCTGCAGCGTCACGGCAAGCGCCCTATCCAGTACCTTGAGGACCAAGGAGTGCTAGGGCCGCGCACTCTGCTGTCCCACGTCATCGGCATCGACGACGCCGAAATCGACTGCATGGCCCGCACCGACACCAAGACCGTGATGTGCCCCACGGCCGCTCTGAAGGGGGCATCGGGCACTACGTTGCAGGGCAAGCTGCCGGAGATGCTGGACCGTGGCGTATGCGTCGCCCTCGGCACCGACGCGGGCAACAACGCCAACCTCATCGAGACCATGCGCTCCATGTACCTAGCAGCCATCATCTACAAGGACGCGCGGCAGGACCCCACAGCGATTCCGGCGGAGACGGCCTTGGAGATGGCGACGATCAATGGCGCGAGGGCCTTGGGACTGGATGCCGACATTGGCTCCATCGAGGTGGGCAAGAAGGCGGACTTGGTGCTGTTCGATACGCGGCGGGCTGAGTGGCGCACCCTGTTCAACCCAGTGAATAACCTGGTCTACAACGCCGACGGACGCAGCGTACACACCGTCATCGTCGATGGCCGGGTGGTGGTGGAAGACCACAAGCCCACCTTCGTCGACGAATGGGAGCTGATTCAGAAGGTGCAGGCCATCGGCGAGGACATGCTCTCCCGCACTGGCGTATCGTTCCCTAGCCGTTGGCCTGTGGTATGAGGAGGGTAGTTGCTCAACCCAAGAGCAGGTGAGCAGCCCCTTGGCCCGGCGCCGATAGTCTATATGGTGATGGGCTAGACAGACAGTATCATTATTGATATCATTTCATTGGATGGAACCCTTGGGATGAAGTCCATGATAGGCTCCTTGCAAACCCCAAAGTCATCCGGTCGCCGAGTTGGCTAAGATTTGCTAGCGAATTTGGTGGGCCACGGGCACGCGTCACTAGCCACCGAGTTTATCGGACACCGTGGCCCGCCGACCCTCGAGTGAATATCCAGAACACCTATGGCATGGCCAAAGCCCACAAGGTCCGACAAGTAATCAAGGCGATTGAGAAATTGGAGAGCGCGCATTGCCAGATCATTACACCTATCGAGTTACTTGGTCGGCCGAGGATGAGGAATATGTGGGCCTGTGTGCCGAATTCCCACTGCTTAGTTGGCTGGAACCCACACCCGAGCAGGCGTTTCGCTGTATACGGGACTTGGTGGCCGACTGCGTGGCCGACATGCACAGTACGGGAGAGCCGGTACCAGAGCCACTTGCTGATCGCACTTACAGCGGGAAATTCATGGTGCGAGTGCCCCCGGAAACGCACCGCGCGTTGGCGATGCGGGCGGCGGAGGAAGGCGTAAGTCTGAACCGCTTAGTGAGTGCCAGACTAGCTCAACGATAGTTTCCGGTTGCCCGCTAACCTTGGGTTTGCTAGACTAGCGTCAACCCCTTATAAGGGTCAGGATACTGATTCCCCACATCGGAGGAGGAGAAAGAATGATCTACGAAATGCGGACCTATACCTTCGCTCCGGGCAATGTTGCCGAGTTCGAGCGAGGGTTCGGCGAGGCCGTACCCCATCGCAGCAAGTACTCTCCGCTGGGCGCCTTCTGGAAGACCGAGTTCGGTCCCCTGAACCAAGCCATCCATGTGTGGCCCTACGAGAGCCTGCAGGCTCGACAGGACATTCGTGGCGAGGCGATGAAGGACGACAACTGGCCACCCAAGCACAATGCCGAGCTGCTGAACCAAGAAGCCGAGATACTGATTCCCGCTCCCTTCATGCGGGACTGGGACGGCGAGCAAGAGCTGGGCAACGTCTACGAGATGCGCACCTACACCTACAAGCCCGGCAGCATCAACACGGTCATTGAGCGCTGGGCCGACGCCATCACCCATCGCGAGAAGTACTCCCCCTTGGCCGCCTGCTGGTACACCGAGCTTGGCGGGCTGAACAAGTGGATCCACGTCTGGCCTTACGCCAGCTTGGAGGAGCGCGACCGCGTCCGGGCCGAGGCCTCCAAGGACCCCAACTGGCCCGCGCCCACCCGCGAGATGCTCATCCGCCAGGAAGTCAAGATCCTGACACCCGCATCATTCTCGCCGATGCACTAGGGCTCGCCGATGCACTAGGCATCAGATTTAGACTGCTGAGAGCAGGGATGGAGAATGGCCGGTCGAATGACCGGCCATTCTTTTGTGCGTGGCTAGACGCAGGTTTTCGAGCGGAGTACAAGTGAGATGTTCACAGATGCAGCGTGCCAGCCGGCTGGGCACGCATGGAAAGCACTCGACGCCGTTCATGGCTCCGGGCACATGCTAGGGGGACTACGCTATGCTCCAACGGCCCGAGGATACGAGTTGCGGTCACAAGAGATTGCCAGTGCCACAGTTGATGTACTAAACAGTCAGATAGCGTGGGAGTCAGAACACCACTTGGTCGCTAACTCAACCAGGAGTATTCTGCATGCGATCGATAACTTTCCCTTGATGAGACCTCTGGGTTCCAGTGTTGTAGATTCGCTCGGCAAGAGAACCTAAGTCCCGCTACATGAACCAATCGTTATGGGACTCCTATGGACCGAGGTAACACCACCTCATGACTGGGCGCCAGTCAGCCCTACTCCTCTAATCACTCCCACCGGCGATACCCATACCCGCGGTCGGCGATTATCAGGTAGAGTCGCGGGACTGAGCCAGGGCTTCCAGGTCTTCGGAGTTGAGTGGATTTGGAAGACTTGGGCATTTTCCTCGACGTGTTCAGCCACGCCTAACCTAGAGCCCATGATGATGCCGGCACAAAAAAGATGCTGAGTCCAATGGGCACCCTAGTCCTCTCGGAGACTAGTTCGAGGCGAACTGGAAGACTTTGCCCTCCGTTTTGATGGAGGGAGCGATGACCATTTCCGCCTGCTGTAGCTCTTGGAGGGTCACGGCCCCGCACATGCCCATGCCGACTTTAAGGGCGCCCAGCAAATTCTGGGTACCATTGGTTACCGAGGTGGGGCCAAAGAGTATCTGGCTGAGAGTGCCCTTAGTGCCTACCTTGATGCGGGTGCCACGGGGAAGGTTGGGATGAGCGTTGGCCATGCCCCAGTTGAAGCCCCTGCCGGGGGCCTCCTCGGCTTGCGCAAAGGGGGTGCCCAGCATCACGCCGTCGGCCCCGCTGACCACCGCCTTGCACACGTCGCCGCCGGTGCGTAGGCCGCCGTCGGTGATTATCGGCACGTAACGCCCAGTGCGGTTGAAGTACTCCTGGCGGGCGGCGGCGCACTCCATGGTGGCCGTTACTTGGGGAACGCCCACGCCCACTACTTCACGGGTGGTGCAGGCTGCGCCGGGCCCTACACCTACCAGCACACCGTCGATGCCTGTCTCCATCAGTGCGAGGGCTACCCCGTAGGAGACGCAGTTGCCCACCACCACGGGGATGCCGACCTGCTGGCGCAGATCGTCCAATTGGAGGCCAGTGTAGCTACGAGAGGTGTGCCGCGCTGTGGTCACCGTCGACTGTACGAACAGGATGTCAGCTCCCGCCTCAACCGCCATTGGCGAAAGCGCCTTGGCATTATTGGGTGTCACCGACACGGCGCAACAGGAGCCGGCGGCCTTTATCTCATGAACGCGCTGTCCCACTAGGTGCGACTGCACAGGCGGAGAGTAGACCTCCTGAAGCAGAGCGGTGACCTCTTGCTGGGAGGCCGAGAGGACTTCTTCGAGCGTGGAATGGGGGTCTTCGTAGCGGGTGTAGAGCCCTTCCAAGTTGAGGACGCCCAGCCCACCCATCTGGTCCATCAATATAGCGGTGGCAGGCGAAACGATGGCATCCATGGCTGCTGCCATGATCGGGATGTCAAACACGGTATCGCCAATGCGCATTTCGGTGCTGGTCATTTCGGGGTTGACTGTGACCTCTCCGGGGACGATTGCCACTTCATCAAAGCCGTAGGCGGTACGAAGCTCTTTGAAAGGCGTATAGCTCATGGCGGCATCACCTCGAGAGAGATTGCACGTTGACAGAGGCTGCAACGGGGAGGGAGGCGGTCTGCGGACAAGGCGGCTGCATAGTCGTCGCTAAGGAGAGTGTTTGAGAGCAGCAACTTCCCATGCGGAGGTTAAAGAAAAATCTAACAGAGGCGCAATGTCAAGTCAAGGTGAATCTGCCGCGAAGCTTATACTGGAGGCAGCTTTACGCTGGGAGGAGGGTTATACGCGCCTCTCTTGCTTGACAGCTTTGCGGGCTTGACAGCGTTGGGGGTTTGCTTGGCAGCGTTGAGGGCGTGGTCTATAGTGATTGCCTATGGTTCAAGCTGTGGAGGTTGGCGCGCTTCTCAGGGTGCGACTGCAGGGCTGGGGACGCTTAGGAGAGGCGCTGGCCCAGCACGAGGACGTACCCCTTTTCGTTTTCGGCGGAATCGATGGCGAGGATGTAGAGGTTGAGGTGGTGCGCCGCCACCGGAGATACTTGGCGGCGCGCGTGGTCCGTGTACTTGAACCTTCGCCCCACCGCATTGAGCCTCCCTGTCCCCATTTCGGGGCATGCACTGGCTGCCAGTGGCAACACATTACCGAGGAGCATCAGCGCGAGTTGAAACGTCTGGCGGTCGTCGATGCATTGGAGAGGATCGGCGGACTGGACGACGCACCCGTGGCCGACATCATTCCGGCGCCAGCTCCCTTCGGCTACCGTAATCACGCCCGCTTCACCGTGGGGCCGCAGGGCGCTCTTGGTTATGTCAATCGGGAGAGTCGCCGCTTCGTGTCCATCGACCGCTGCATGCTGATGGATGAGGCAATCAACACCACCTTGGACCAGCTCCAAGGCAACTGTGCTGATACTACTCAATTGTCGGTCCGTTATGGGACAGGCACCGGCGATGTGCTGGTGCAACCCACGCTACGCAACCCCGACGTACCTATAGCTACAGGCCAGAAGCATTTCCGTGAAAGGATGGGCGGCCACGTCTTCCGCGTGGGGTCGCCCTCCTTCTTTCAGGTGAACACACCCCAAGCCGAGCGGATGGCGGACCTCATTCGGGAGGAGTTGGAGCTGGCCGGCGACGAGCTTGTGGCCGACGTCTACGCTGGCGTTGGCACTTTCGCCGTGCTGCTGGCGCCCCATTGTGGTCACGTCATCGCCATCGAAGAGTCCAGCGCAGCCATGGACGATGCCGAGGTCAACTGCGAGGGTATACCCAACCTAGAGCTCTTACGCGCCCGCGCCGAGGACGCTCTCGCAGAGATGGAGCGTTGCCCCGATGCGATAGTATTGGACCCGCCCCGCGCAGGATGCGCTCCCAGCATGCTGGAGTCGCTGGTCCGTTTGCGCCCCAAGAAGATCGTGTACGTCTCGTGCGACCCCTCCACTCTAGCGCGAGACCTGAAGGTCCTGTGTGCTGGCGGGTTCCAACTGCGCAAAGTACAACCCATCGACATGTTTCCTCAGACCCACCATGTGGAGTGTGTGGCGACACTCGTGGCAGTTGATGCAGATCCGGCCACCAAAGCAGTGCCCGCCACTCTGACTCTGGCATCGGCCTCGCCGAGACGGCGCCAACTGTTGCAGGCCCTCGGCATGGATTTTCGGGTGCAACCCTCGTCCGTCACGGAGGAGCCTGAACCCAGTGAGTCGCCCATAGACCTTGTGCGCCGGCTGGCGCTGGCCAAGGCTCGGGCCGTGGCAGCCGACGTGTCGGAAGGCTTGGTAATCGGCGCCGATAGCGTGGTGGCCCACCAAGGTGACATACTTGGGAAACCCGCTACCGTGGAGGAAGCGCGGGGGATGCTGGCCCGCTTGCGGGGGAACACCCATCAGGTGTTCAGCGGCGTCGCAGTGGTCGACGCCGCTACCGGGAAGCACCGACTGGCCAGCGAGACGACTCCGGTGCTGATGCGAGAATATTCCGATGCCGAGGTTGAAGACTACATCGCATCAGGCTCGCCCATGGACAAGGCAGGGGCCTACGGGGTACAGGATTCAGACTTCCACCCCGCAAGCAGTGTGCAGGGCTGCTACTCCAACGTGGTCGGTCTGCCCCTGTGCACCCTGCTCGATTTACTGCGAGAGATGGGCTATGAGGCAACGCCAAAGGTCCCGGCGCTCCTCATCGAGAGTTGCACTGAGTGCCCGCTACAGATGAGCGAGAGTGGCGCATGACCCGTGCGAAGCTGACGCGCCTGATGGTTCGGGCCACGGATTGCGGCCCAGACAGGAATAGTGGACCGGCTTCTCGCTCCTGGTGCTTGCCCCGTGGTCGCGGCATTGACGGAGGTGGCGTGGAGCCATCAGAAACTAAGAATAGCCCTGGTGCCCGCCTTGAGGAGCAACGCCAATGATGGGCATCGGCTTCCTAGAGTTGTTGGTGATCGCGCTGGTCGCCATCATTGTACTGGGGCCCGCCAAGGCCGTGGAGATGGCCCGCAGCGCGGGTAAGATGATGGGCGAGGTCCGCCGGTCTTTCACAGACTTGTCGTCGACCTTGGAGCCAAGCAAGTGGGAGGAGTCGCCTGAGGGTCGGGACAATCGCCAAGACAATCGTCAGAAGAAGGGGCCTGACTCGGACGACAAGGCCCAAAGCTGATGGAGCGCCAGATTTCCGTCGGCCAGCACCTGCGGGAGCTGCGCCGGCGCATCATCATCTGCACCCTCACGGTGATGGCTGGCGCATTAGTGGGCTTCTTCTTCCACGAACCCTTGGTGGAAATGTTGAAGCGCCCCGCAGACTTTGGCGGGCCAGACAGCCCGGAACTAATCGCCACCCAACTCACCGAGAACTTAGGCGTCACCATGAAAGTCAGCGTAGTCGCTGGCTTGGTGCTAGCCTTCCCAATAGTCCTCTACCAAGCAGTCCGGTTCGTTGCTCCGGGGCTGACGGGCAGGGAGTTGCGTTACCTGTTGGCCTTTCTGCCAGCGAGCCTGATTTGCTTCGCAGCAGGATGCGCCTTCGCCTACTTTGTGCTGCTGCCTCCGGCCTTAGGCTTCCTTTTGGAGTGGGGCAGCGAGTTGGCCACGCCTCACATCAGGATCAGCAACTACATCAATACCACGGTGATGCTGGTGTTCTGGATGGGTGTCGTGTTCGAGACGCCTTTGGTGATGTTCCTGTTGGCCAAGCTGGGGATCGTAACGGCACGGCAGTTTAGTGTGTGGCGCCGTTACTGGGTGGTGGTAGCCTTCATCCTCGCAGCCCTGATCACACCGACCATCGACCCGGTGAACCAAGCGCTGGTGGCGGCCCCGCTTATCGTGATGTACGAATTGGGAGTGTTGATGGCCAAGTTGGCGCGGAGAGGGAAGGCCGTGTCGCCTGCCAGCGTGGCGACCTAGCAGCCGCTAACGCTCGGACCCTTTGCTCACTGGGGCATCGGTCTCGCTGTTGGTGGGGTCCTGATCGTCCTCGCCGGTGACCGCCCGCTTGAAGGCGCGCATGCTGGAACCCAGCGACTTGCCAACTTGGGGCAGGCGTGTCGCCCCGAAGAGCAAGAGGAGAACGGCGAGTATGATGAGTATCTCTGTTAAGCCGATGCCTCCGAAACGCATATGTCACCCCCTAGCGTTCTTCAATGATAGCCCGCGTGCCTGATTGTTAGCAAGTTTCAGGCATGCCGTGTCCCTCCAGTCGTACCACGGCATCGGCCTTATGCTAGAATGGGCGGACGAACCCACTCATCTTGGGGACCGACTTAATGTCCGAACACATATTGGTGGCCGTCGCTTGGCCTTACGCCAACGGTTCGCTGCACTTGGGACACCTCGCCGGATGCTACCTACCGGCGGATATCTTCGCCCGCTACCACCGGGCCAAGGGCGACCAGGTACTGATGGTCTCCGGTAGCGACCAACATGGCACGCCCGTCACAATACGGGCCGAGCAGGAAGGGCTGACGCCCCAACAAGTGGTGGACAAGTATCACCACGACTTCCTCGACTCGTGGCAGCGGATGGGCATCAGCTTCGACCTCTTCACCACCACCGGCACCGACAATCATCGCAAGGTGTCCCAAGACTTCTTCCTCAAACTGATGGAGAAGGGTTTCATTTACAAGGACACCATGTTGCTGCCCTACTGCGGCGACTGTCGCCGGTACCTGCCAGACCGCTACGTGGAGGGGGAATGCCCCCACTGCGGCAACACCCGGGCCCGCGGCGACCAGTGCGACAATTGCGGGCGCACTCTCGACCCGGAGGACCTCGTTGACCCTAGATGCCAACTGTCAGGCACCACTCCCACATTCCAGAATTCGGACCACTTCTTCCTACGCCTCAGCGCCTTCCGTGATCAACTGTTGGACTGGGTGCAGGACAAGGACTACTGGCGCCCGAACGTCCTCAACTTCACCAAGCGCTACCTTGAGGAAGCACTTTTGGACCGGGCCATCACCCGTGACCTTACATGGGGGGTGCCCGTTCCACTAGACGATTACGACGATAAACGGATATACGTCTGGTTCGAGGCCGTCATCGGCTACTTATCGGCCTCGGTGCAGTGGGCGGCGGACCAAGGACGCCCCGACGCTTGGAAGAAGTGGTGGCACAACCCCGACGCCAAGTCCTTCTACTTCATCGGCAAGGACAACATCCCCTTCCACACCATGATTTGGCCTGCCATGCTCTTGGGGTACGAGGGGCTAAACCTGCCCTACGACGTGCCTGCCAACGAGTTCCTTAGCTTGGAGGGACGGCAGTTTTCCACCAGCCAACGCTGGGCGTTGTGGCTGCCCGACTACCTGGAGCGCTACGACCCCGACCCACTGCGTTTCTACCTCACCATGAGCATGCCGGAAACGGGAGACACCGACTTCTCCTGGGGCGAGTTCGTGCGACGCAACAACTCAGAATTGGTGGGCACCTTCGGCAACCTAGTGCAGCGTGTCCTCACCATCACTCACCGCAACTTCGACGGCAAGGTGCCTACGCCGGGGGACTTGGACGACGCCAGCAGCCTGCTGTTGCAGAAGTGCGCTGCTGCCATGGAGGACGTGGGGGCCAGCCTTTCGACTTGTCGCTTCCGCATGGGGCTGACCCAAGCCATGGCTCTCGCCCAAGAAGCCAACCGCTACCTAGACACCAAAGCTCCTTGGGCCAGCATCAAGACGGACAAAGAGGCGACGGCCACGACCCTGTGGGTAGCCATGGCCACCATCAACTGCCTGAAAGTGCTGATGGCCCCTTACATCCCCTTCAGCGCCCAGCGGTTGCATCGGATGTTGGGGTACGAAGGTGACGTGGGCGACTGCGGGTGGAGCTGGCAGGGCACAACGGAGCAATTGCCGCCTGGGCAAACTATGGAGAGCCCCCAAGCCCTGTTTACCAAGCTTGACGACGGTGTAGTAGAAGAAGAGACCTCCCGTCTAGTCGGCGCCCGAGGATAGAAGAACTTTGTCGGAGGGAGTTGACGCCGCCACTATCTCCATGTATACGCCTGTGGCCAAGGAGCTTGCGCAAGTAGAGGAGCGCCTGAGCCGCATATCCGAAGAGGGCGTTGGAGAGTTGGCGGGCATGCTGGACTACGTTGCGGGCACTGGGGGCAAGCGCGTTCGCCCTGCCATCACCCTGCTGGCTGCCCGCTTCCACGCCACGGACTACACCCTGCCCATCATCATGGCCACGGCCGTGGAACTGCTGCATGTCGCCACTCTGATTCACGACGACACTGTGGACAACTCGTCGCTGCGGCGTGGCAAGGCCACCGTGGGCAGCCTTTGGGGACGCAACGCGGCAGTACTTCTGGGAGACTACGTGTTCGCGACCTCAGCCACCTTCGTGTGCGACACCGGGAACGTCCGTGCCATCCGGCGCTTCTCCGAGACCATCATGGAGCTTTCCAGTGGCGAGTTGCTGGAGTACTTCAACACCTACAACTGGCAACAGAAAGAAGAAGACTACTGCGACCGGATATACCGTAAGACGGCGTCCCTCTTCTCGACCGCCGCCGAGACCGGCGCTCTCCTCAGCGGTGCACCTGAACCCGCAGTGCAGGCCCTGAAAGACTACGGCCGCCATATAGGCATGGCCTTCCAGATCGTCGACGACATCCTCGACGTGCTGGGGTCGACCGATGAGATTGGCAAGCCCGTGGGCCATGACCTCCTACAGGGCGTATTGACTCTGCCTACTATCAAGTTCATCGAGCAGTACCCCGACAACAACCCGATAAAGGCCCTGTTCGAGGAGGGCAACGCCAACGGCCACCTAGATACCGCGCTCGACATGATTCGCAACTCCGCCATCGTGGAGGAGTGCTACGCCGTGGTGCGAGACTATTGCATCAAGGCCAGCGGAGACTTGGAAACGCTAGAGGACGGCCCTGCCCGGAAGCCTCTGGCGGATTTAGCGTCATATGTGATGGAGCGTACCCGCTAGAAGGAACTGGGAGATCACAGGCCAAGAACGGCCGAGTTCTTTAAAGTGGGCGAACCCCTTATCCTCATCTGCATCAACGTGTCTTTGGAGGAAGGAAGGGACCCCTTACGACGCCACCCGCCATGCGTGGAAGGTAGACGCGCAGCGAGCCGGGCAACGCAGCCTTGTCTTGGCTCATAACCGAGGGTTGGTTGTTGCAACGTACCGTGCCGAAAAATGGATGCGCGCCACGTCCGATAACTTCCCAGGCTGGCCCAACCGGCTGGGGCCCGGAAGACCCGCTGAAGATGCTCTGCAGCAGTACGTGGGGAAACGCGTTCCCGAACAATATCGCGCAAAAGGCGTCCCATCCGATATTGCGACCCGTAGGAATGCTCGGTCGCTTCAACTGCGCGTCCGCTAACGCTCCCAGACGACTCTGCCGCCCACCATCGTCATCACCGCCTCTGTCCCCTCGTCTCCCGGCTCTCCTGACAGCAGCGCCAAGTCTGCCAGCTTGCCCGGCGCGATGCTCCCTTTGTCCCTCTCTTGAAACGAAGCGTAGGCCCCGCCCATGGACTCCATCCACAGGGCGTCGTGGGCCGAGACGGCTTCGTCGGGATTGAAGGGCGCGCCCGACACGGTCCGCCGGCTGCGAGCGGCGTACATGGAGAGCAACGGATTGGGGCTGGCAACCGGGGCGTCTGACCCCGCGGCTAGGGGGATGCCACGCTGGTGTAGCCGCTTCAGCGGATAGAGGTGCGGATGCAGCTCGCCGGGTGTCAGAGCAAGATATTTGTCACCGTAAGCGTGGGTGAAGGCGGGTTGGGTCACCACCATCGCTCCTGCCTCTGCCAGCATGTCCGCTGTCTCTGCTGAGCACTCACAGCAGTGTTCGATGCGATGACGAGCGTCTGGCCGGGGCCACTGCTGTTGCGCCTGTAGCAAGCAAGAGGCAGCTAACTCCACCGCTTCGCGCTCCACAGCGTGTATGGCCAGCTGCTGACCTGCTCGATGCACCCGCTCCAGCAACCCTCGCAGCTCTTCCGGCTCTGGCTGGGCTGCTCCGGTTGTGAAGGAGAGCATGACTTTCACAGCGCCCAACGACAGATTATGGTTGCCATCGCCCCGAACTGGTTCCGAACTCAGGCCTGCTTCCTCAAACGCATCCAACTGATATGCTCCCCGCATGACCGTGAGGCGTGGGGTCAGGCTGCCGTCTTGCTTCAGCTTGCGGAGAGCGTACCACCGTTCAGGGCCGTTGTCCGCGCCCGCATCTTGAATCGAGGTAATGCCCTTGGAAAGCAGGTGCTTGTCGGCGAGAGCGATGGCCTGATTGCGGTCCGCGGCATCTCCCCCAGTTCCAAGAGGCCGCAGGTGCCGTGACATCTCGAACAGCAGGCCAGTCGGCTCGCCCGTCGCCTCGTCGCGGTCGATCACACCGTCCACATGGTCGGGGGTATCGCGCCCGATACTAAGGGCAGTCAGCGCCACGCTGTTCAGCACTGAGGCGTGGCCAGTGCGGTGATCGAGACGCAACGGATGGGAGCGAGTGGCGGCATCGAGGTCGTGGCGGGTGGGGTGGCGTCCGGCCGCCAGATAGAACTCGTCATAGCCGAAGGCGCGAATGCACTGGCCTGCGGGGGTTACGGAGGCGCGCTGCCTAATCGCATCGACAATGTCGGCAATGGAACTGACTTGGCTCGGGCGACAGTCGACTTGCAGCAGGCTGGAAGCGTATGCCAGCAGGTGGATGTGTGCATCGTTGAAGCCGGGGACCAGCGTCATACCTTGGCAGTCAATGCGCTTCGCGCCAGCGGCAGGCACATCGCGCAGCCCCTCCCGGGGGCCGACGGAGGTAATGTGGGTGCCATCAATGGCTACGTACCAGCCGACCGGCGTCTGCGGGTCCAACGTCAGGACTTTGGCATTCTCTAGGATGAGGTCTATCAAGCGAGTATCCGAGCCGGGATGGGAAACAAAAAGCCTATCTGGTAGTCTACGCTGCTCTTATAATGAATACGTGGGAACTACAAAGAAGTATAGCCTCTTAGTCTTCGACTGGGACCAGACCCTTTGGAACAGTTGGGACCTTCATGTGGCGGGAGTCTGGCACGCCGCCGACCTGTTGGGCTTGCCTCGGACTCCCGTCGCAGAGATTGCGCCCCATTACTCCATGCCCATAATCCGGCACATCGGCGAAATGTTCCCCGACCATACGCAGGCAGTCCACGACATCTACCAAGAGTTCTACAAGGCCCGCATGTTCGAGTTGGGACACTTGTACGAAGGCGTCTCCGATGCCCTTGCTCGGCTGAAGGGCTTGGGATACACGCTGGCGGTGATGTCTGACAAGCGAGCCAGGTACGGAGCGCAAGAGGCCGCCGTCAGCAACGTAGCAGAGTTGTTCGACAGTCTCCACTTCCGTGAGGAGAACGGCATCTATAAGCCCGACCCGCGGCGGCTGCAGGTGATACTGGACGAATTGGCTGTGCCTTCCCAAGAGGCCTTGGTGGTAGGGGATAGCCATGTGGATGTGGAGTGCGCCCGCAATGCTGGGGCCAGCAGCGCCGCCGCCTTGTGGGGTTCGGTCAATCCCGACGCCACTCTGAGCCAACGACCCAACTACGTGTGGAAGAGCGTGAAGGAGATGCTGGAGGCCCTAGAAACGGGAACAGGCCCGCTATCCCAAACGCCAGCTGGTCCCCTCAGTGGCCGCGAGGAACTGGTCCAGTAGGGGCTGGCTGGTGGCAATCACACTGGGACTATCTAGCGTCCCAGGGTCGCCCTGTCGGTTGGTTACCACGCCACCCGCTTCCGACACCAGCAGCAGGCCCGAAGCCACATCCCACGGGAAGAGCCGGTGGTGGAAGTAGATGTCCAACTGACCGGCTGCTGCGTAGGCTAGACCCAGCGCACCCGACCCCATAATGCGTATCGCCTCCACTCCCGGCCACAGATGTCGCACCATGTCCAAAGCCTTCGCTGCGTCTTGGTCGACGTAGCCCATATCGAACCCCATCAGGCAGCGGTCCAAGTCCTGCTTAGTTGAAATCGAGATAGGCGTGCCATTAACATGCGCCCCCTTGCCCAACTCGGCTTGGAACATGTGGTCACGCACCGGATCGTAGGTGACTCCCGCCACGGGCCGGCGCTCGTGGGCCAAAGCCACTACCACTGAGAAATGGGCGATGCCCTCGGAGTAGTTTCGGGTGCCGTCCAGCGGGTCGATGACCCATGTGTACGGAGAGCCGGTCTCGACAGGCGCCGACTCTTCGGACAGGATGCCGAAGCCGGGGTACTCCTCGGCCAGAAGCTCCAGAATCACCCGCTCGCACTCCAAGTCGACATCGGTGACCACGTCGCCCCGACCCTTGAAGCTGATGGAGATGTCACCCGCAAACCGGTCCATGAGAACCCTGCCAGCGCGGCGGGCGGCCTCTGCAGCCACAGAGATGGGCGGTTGCCCGCTTGCGGACAGTGGGAGATCGGACGGGAGGGATGACATGTTGCGATGGCTCCGGCGGTTTAACGCACCGGCGGTATGCCCAGCCCCATCTTCTCAGTAACCTCGTCGATGGTGGCCCGGGCTATGGCCTTGGCACGTTGCGCGCCGTCAACCAAGATATCCCAGACGTAGTCGGGCCGGGACTCTAACTCGCGGCGTCGCTCCCGCATCTCTTCCAAGTAGTCGTTGATGCCGTCTGCCAGTTGGCGCTTGCAGTCGACGCAGCCGCGAGTAGCTGAAGTGCATTCTTCGTAGATGGCGTCCAAGTTGGCGGGGTCGAATATCTTGTGCAGCGAGTAGACGTTGCACACCGACGGGCGGCCGGGGATGTTGCGCCGGGTGCGCTGCGGGTCGGTGAAGGCGGTCATCACCCTCTGGCGCGTCTCTTCGCCGTTGGAGGCCAAGTCGATGTGGTTGTCCAAGCTCTTGCTCATCTTATGCTGACCGTCGAGGCCGACGATTGAGGGGGCCTCGGTTAGCTTGGCTTGAGGCTCAGGGAAGGTTTCGCCGAAGGTGTTGTTGAAGCGGCGCACGATTTCGCGGGCCAGCTCCAAGTGAGGCAGTTGGTCTTCTCCCACTGGCACGGTGCTGGCCTTGTATAGGATGATGTCGGCAGTCTGCAATACGGGATAGCCCACCAGTCCGTAGTTGACGCTCTCTTCCGTCTCCGACATCTGCCTCACCTTCTCCTTGAAGGTGGGCACACGCAGCAGCCAGCCCAAAGGCGTAACCATGCCAAGCAACATGCTGAGGCTCAGAACCTCCGGCACATGCGACTGGACGAACAGGATGCTGCGCCGTGGGTCCAAGCCTGCCGCCAGCCAGTCCAGCAGCATCTCATGTATGTTGGGCTTTATTTGGCGCACGTCTTCCGGACCGGAAAGGGTGGTCAGGGCGTGTACGTCCACGGCGGCGTAGATGCAACTGTACTCGTCCTGCAGGGCCACCCAGTTTTGCAACGCCCCCAGATAGTTGCCCAAGTGCAACCTGCCCGTGGGTCTCATGCCGGAGAATATGACCTTCTTGTCTTCCATAGCCTCTTCTGTGAGAGAGGGCGTCGAAAAGCGCCCAAGCTGCGACGGGAGTATACCACGGGGCAGTGAATGCAGGTTGACGAGGTTGCCCAACTCCGGCGGTATCTCACCTTGCAAGTCGTTCAACACGAGGTTCAACACTCTCATGCTGGTGAGGTTGCCCAATCCCGGGGGTATCTCACCCCGTGGCGGGAGGAGGCAGGGTGGCGAGGCTGAATGCTAACACCTACTCAGGATATCGACCCAACCCCTGGCATTCGCCCACGGTTTCCTAATCGTCACTCCGAGCGAAGCGAAGGGTCTCTGCGCCAAAGCAGAGATTCTTCGCTTCACTAAGAACGACAGGCTGGCTGCGCTCGAATGCAGCGTTCATGAGCGGGAATTGAAAGACCTTGGATCCATCAAGCTGGACAAAATCAAGAACCTTCGTGTTGAGGTTCAGGTTAGCCCTCCCAGAGCTGCCAGCCCTTGGAGGGCTCCGATGCGCCGTGTGGCGGGCCAATCCAGCCAGAGTCGCGGTTCCTACTCAGAGGACTTGAAGAGTGATATGCGATTGCCAGCGATGTCATAGAATATGGCAATGGAGCCGAATCCTCCGGGAATCTCCGTGGGTTGCATGAGGGCGGTGCCGCCTAGGCTTACGGCCTGGTCAAGATATGCTTGGAGGTCGTTGACAATAACGGCGACGGAAGGATGGTTGGGCGGCATGCCCTCCATGTGCTGGAAGATGCCGCCGCCAATCCCTCCAGATTCCTGTTGGATGAAGCGGTAGTTGGCCTCCTCAAGATGGTCGATTTGCCAGTCGAACATCCCGGTGTAGAACTCAGCGAGCACCGCGGCGTCGCCGCCTCCAACCTCGAAATGCGCCACCGGTGGACCGTCACCCTTGGGGGGCATTTGTCCGTCCCATTCCGGCGGTGGTCCATACAACCCTATGGTGTTTTCGGCAGGGTCCCCGAACAAAGCGATGGAGCCCATGCCCGGCGCTATCTCCATCGGTGGCATTATGGCTTTCCCACCCATACCGGCCACCTTATCCAGCGCCGCTTGAAGGTCGTCAACCTGCACATAGAAGGTGACATAGTTGCGCGCCGGCATACCCTCAGTTGTAGGTAACATGCCTCCACCTATGCCGCCCTCATTTGCCGGCACTATACCGTAGTTGCCCATCTCTTCGCCCTGCACGTCAATCTTCCATCCGAACAGGTCGGTATAGAACTGCCGCAAAGCAGGCCCATCCGGGCCGGCAATTTCAAAGTGCACTACTGGGCTCCCCATGGTTTACCCCCTTCAAGGTCAAGAATTTCCTTGGGTCGCAGCGTATTGCTGGATTCTACGAAGTGTCAAATTAGTTCACTGGCGAATTGACTCGGTGTTGTTGCTGATAAGGTAGGAGAGCGGCGACGAAGGGAGGCTAGGACGCTACTTTCCACCAAACTGGACTGGAACCCTCAAGCTTCGCTTTGCATAGAGATCTCTCCATCCTCCTCAGTGTCGGAGGTGGAGGTCTCCCGCTTGATCGTCCTGAGCATAGCTCCAAAGCCGTTTCGCATTTGAGCCCCACGAAAATCCGGTTTTTCAAAAGCGAACGGCACCCGCAGGGGGCGCCCGATTGACAAATACGCACGCCCGTTCTAGTATCGATCCATGCGCTGGGCCACTGCCTACCCCGGACCCCGATCCGGGGACCCCTACAGATCGCCCCAGCCTTTCTTTGCAGAACTATTCTTCTGGAGAAAACGACTCTTGTTCGGAGGACAGCCCGTTGCAACCCCACACAAGGGAAACACACCCAACAGCACCGGATAGAATCATTGCACAAATTTCAGTGAAATCAGCTACGGAAAAACGCATGCCAGCTACGATCGGTCTGCAATCACCGCCAGAAGCCCCCATCCCAACGGACCCGCCATTGCCATCCTCCACAGGGGTGCCGTCAGCTTGCCAACCTGCGTGAGGGCCACCTATAATCGGCCCATTCACTGGTGGGCCAATTCACTGATTAGCCCATTGGCACTCTATTCCCCAAGCGACTAACTCCCCAAAGAGGAAGAGGAGGAGAATCATGACGACAAATGGAACTATCCTAGTGGGAACCATCGGACAGGGAATCATGATGAGCCCCGATAACGGCGAGCGTTGGATGCGGGCCGGAGTTTCCCAAGGCATGCACTCCGACTGCATCTGCCGCGCCCTGCTTTCGGACCCACGCCAACCCGAGGTGGTCTATGCAGGCACCGACATGGGTCTGTATCGCAGCGACGACGCTGGGATTCACTGGCAGTTGCAGGACAACGCCATGAAGGGTTCGGTCGTCTGGGTGCTTACCCAAGACCCCAACAACCCCGAAGTTATGTTTGCCGGCACCGGCACCCCCAGCAAGCCCGGCCTCTTCCGCTCCACCGACAGTGGCAAGAGCTGGGAGTTGCGCCCCATGGAAATCGCCGAGTACTGCATGAACGTCGGCATCCCCCGCTTCACCGGCATCTCCGTAGACCCCACCGACAGCCGCAACGTGTGGGCTGGCCTTGAGGTCGACGGCTTCCGGCGCAGCACCGACGGCGGCGACACTTGGACTAGGATGCAAGGCCCGATTACCAACATGGACGTTCACAACGTCCTAGTGGTGGAAGGCCCGCCCAAGACGGTGTTCATCTTGGTGAACGACGAGGTGTGGAGCAGCACCGACGAGGGCGAGAGCTGGAACGCCTTGGGCGTGGACGATGTGTTCGGCCTACGCTATCCCCGTGGGGTGGCCGCCAAGCCCGGCGACCCCGGCACCCTGTTCGTCACCATGGGCGATGCCACCCCAGGCACCACGGGCAACGTGATGCGCTCCACCAACGCGGGGCAGACGTGGGACAAGCTGTCGCTGGGCCCTCAGCCCAACTCCGCCATGTGGACCGTCAGCATGCAGCCTTGGGAGCCCGACACCGTGCTCGCCGCCAGCCGCTACGGCTACCTCTACCAGAGTGAAGACAGTGGCGAGAACTGGACCAAGCATTGGCGCGAGTTCAGCGAGGTCTCCTCGCTGGCTTGGCTGCCTGAGCAATAGGGCCCGAGTAATAGGACAGGAGGTCGTCATCGTCGACCGGCTTAAAGACAAGGTCGCCTTGGTCACTGGGGCATCCTCCGGCATCGGCCGGCGAACTTCACTTCGCTTTGTCGAGGAGGGTGCCCGCGTGGTTGTCGCCGATCGCAATCGATCGGGCGGCGAGGAGACGGTGCGCCTGATCGGCGAGCAGGGCGGCGACGCTTTGTTCGTGCAGGTCGACACCTCCAAGGCAGACCAGATTGAGGCCATGGTCGACGCTGCTGTCTCCCAATTCGGGCGTCTGGACGTGCTGGTCAACGCCGCCGCGGTCCTCATACGCACTCCCCCGCTGGCCGAAATCGACGAGCCGGTGTGGGACATCACCATGGACACCAACCTGAAGGGAGTCTTCCTCTGCTGCAAGTACGCCATACCGGCCATGCTGCGCAGCGGAGGAGGCTCCATCATCAACATTGCGTCAGGGGCGGGCATACGCGGTTTCGGCGTCGCCCTTCCCTACGCCGTGAGCAAGGCCGGAATCATCCACTTGACCACAACGGCCGCAGCCCAATACACACCGCAGGGAATTCGTATCAACTGCATCGCTCCAGGACCGACGGACACGCCACAGATGCGTGGCAGCACCGCCAGCTCGGAGGGGTTCCAAGCCAGCCAGCAAGCGCACCCCATGGGCCGCGTCGGTCGCCCCGAAGAAATCGCCGCCGCGATACTGTTCCTAGCCTCCGACGAGGCTTCCTTCGTCAGCGGGAGCACCTTCATCGTGGACGGAGGACAACGGGCCTCAAGTTAGGCCTGTCTCCAGCGCAATGAGCAATTCAACGCCATGAGCAATTTAACGGAAATAGTGAATCGCGCCATTGCCGACTACGGCTTCCGGCAAGGTGTACTTTGGGGGGCCGCGGATGTGGCCCGCCAGTGGCAGTTAAGTCCCCAAGAACTGTCCATACTGCAAGACACGCTCATACCCGCGCTGGAAGCCCTGCCCATACCGGTGGAACCTACCGACATCCCAGCCGAGCAGGAGCGCTTCGCTGGCTTGGTGAGGGGCGCCGGGCTCGAGCCCTAACCTACCCTGCCGACTTAGCCTATAGCACGTAGTGGGAGTGGGCCCGCGCGAAGTCCGGATCGTCGCGCCGGAAGCGGTCAGGCTGGCAGTCCTTGGCCAAGGCCAGATAGTATGTCAATAGCTGCAGGGGTAGCACGTACACAAAGGGACTCCAGATTTCTTGCACCGTTGGCAGGGTCATCGCCTCGTTGGCCAACGAGGCCAACTCCTCATCCCCCTCTTGCAGCAACGCCCACACTGGAGCGCCAATCTCCGCTGCAGCATGCGCGATTTCCACGGACCGCCGATATCCCGGACCAGGCGGCGCGATCAGCGTCAGTAGCGAGTTGGATGGGGTGGCGATGAACGGGCCGTGGAGCAATTGCTCTACTTGGAACCCCTCGGTGGAAGAGAAACTGGTCTCCTTGATTTTCAGCGAGACCTCCAAGGCTTGGGCGGCGTTAGGCCCCCAGCCAGTGAACAGGTAGCGGTCCCGGTCGCGGTAGCGCTCCACTAGCTCTGCCACCTCTTGTTGACGGTCCAGCACCCCTTGCATGAGTGAGGGCACGCGCTCCAGTTCAGCACGCGCTCCGCTGGCAACAGGAACATTCCCCATGAGCCCCAATTCAATGGCGATCTGCGCCATGACTGCCAGAGCGGCGGTATAGCTGACGGTGAAAGCAGCCGACTTCTCCTGCTCCACGGTCTGGAACTTTATGTCGGCAGGACCCAAGCGAGGACCTGGGTTGGTGGAGCTGATGGCAACGGTCAGCGCGCCACGAGCCTTGGCTACGTCCAGAGCCTCGAAGGAGTAGGTCTTGGTACCGCGGTGGCTGATGATAATCACAGCGTCGTCGGGGCCCAAGCCGGGAGGCGGGTAGGCCACGAACTCGAAAGAGTGCCACGCTTGGGCCTCAGGATGGATGCCCGCCAGCTGGCGGAACCAGTGTTCAGCAGTCAACGCGGCGTGCCACGAGGTGCCGATGCCAACGAGGAAAAGGCGGCGCTTGCCCGCCAGTTGTGTCGCTGCCTCTCGTGCATCAACGCTGTGACTCTGCAGCATGGCCGCCACTGCCTCCGGTTGCTGGTGCACCGCATCGTACATGTAGTAGGGATGGGCTGTGCGAACATCGGGTTGTACCATAGATCGCCTCCTTGCCGTGCAGTATAACCCAATCTTCATCCGCCGCACTGGCATTGCCTGCCCGTGGCGGGTAAACTTCGGCCAGAATGCTATCTATGTCTGCACACTGAACCTAGGGCAGAAAAGCACGAGAGGAGGCCCCATGCCTAGCGCCGAGATAACCGCTTTCTGGGACAAGACCAAGGCTCAGTTGGACGAGGTGCCCATCGACGCATCGGTAGAGAAGGTCGACTCCATGTCCGACCTGCACATCGTCACCCACCGCGTAATCATGAAAAGCTTCGGCCAGCAGAAGATACGTGGTTGGTTCACCGTGCCGAACGGCAAGACGCCCGAGCGTGGCTGGCCCACGGTGATGGTTGTGCCGGGGTATGGGGGCACATTGGTCCTGCCGGGCTTCCTAGCCCGCTTCGGCTACGCCACCCTCAGCCTCTTCCCACGGTCCCAAGGCGAGAGCTTGGAGGAGTGGCAGATTGAGCATGATACCCGCGTCACCTACAACCTGACCGACAAAAACGAATACTACTACCGCGGTGCCTACATGGACTGCGTACGCGGGCTGGACTTCCTCAGCAGCCGACCTGAAGCCGACGACGACCGGCTCGCCGTCTGGGGTTCCAGCCAAGGCGGAGGCCTGACGCTGGCCACATGCAGCCTCGACAACCGCCCCAAGGCTGGCGTAGCGGGTGTGCCTTGGCTGTGCAACTTCCCGGTGGCCGCAGAGGTGACCGCCAACCCTTACATCGAGCTCAACACCTGGCTTGCCAATCATCCCGATGAGCGGGCCAAGGCGATGGACACCCTTACCTACTTCGACCAACTCAACTTGGCCGACGGCATCGACTGCCCCGTCATCGTCAGTTGCGCAGTCATCGATGAGGTACACCCGTATCGCACGGTTATGCCGGTGTTCGAGAAAATCAAGAGCCTGAAGTCAGTGGTGGTCTACCCCGACACCGAGTTGGCCCACGGCGTTGACTTTGGCATCCACGGCCTCGACTGGCTGAAGAAGTACGTCTGCTAACGCAGGGTGCCCTTGATCCCCTTATGCCCGTTTTGCAACGAGACGGCCAAGGCTTGGCGGGCCTCGGCACTAGGGGTCGGCTCCGAGGGCAGCAGGGAGTGCGCCTCCTTGCCGACGCGGGAGGCCACCGGAACGCCGTCGCAGTAGACTACCCGATTACTGGCGATGGCGGGGACCCTCTGGCCTGGGCTGGTGATGCCCGCCAAGTTCAGGGGGTCGGCAGCGCTGATGACTATGTGCATTCCGTCTACCGCAGAGCGCCGCGCTGCCCGCACCTGCTGCACCGCCTCGGGCAGGGCATACTGCTCGCCGGAAAAACCCGCCACGAACCGCCCGCCGCGCACTTCGCCACGGGCCTCCAGCCTGCGGTACACCTTCAGCAGTTCGCGGTAGGGGGGCAGCCCCTCTTCGCGCAGCAACAGCCGGTGGAAAACGACGCCGTAGCGGGCCAGCAGTTGCCTCGCCACGCCTTCCACCGCCCTGTCCTTCCTGCCCGTACCGTTCCCTTCTAGGCCATCTATGTCATCAAGGTCCTGCTGGAACAGGGACCACCTGCCGGGCGCAGCCCGGCTGGGCTGGAAGGCGCGGGAGTAGCTGCCCGGCACCCTGCCATTGCCCCTAGCAGTACGATCACGCGAGGGCTTGAGCAGACCGCGCAGCCCCTCGAACCCGTCACCGGTCACCAAGCCCTGCGCCACCAGTTCTCCCAAAGCCTTCTCTACTTGGGCGGGGAGGCGGCCCGTGTGGCGCGCCAAGTCCTGCAGGAAGCTGGCCCCGCGCTGGGTCAGGTGGTCCAACACCTGTTTGGCGGCAGCCGACAAAAGGGGCCCCGCGGCTTCATCGAGGGCTGGGGCATAGCAGGACAGCTTTTCCCGAAACATCAGGGTCACAGGGACCGAGCCGATGAGGCCACTTGAGCGTCCTTCGGGGTTGGATGACGGGAGCAGCCTGCCCCAAGCGAGTTCGCCCGACAGGCACAGGTGGTCCAGCCACGCCGGGTCGTAGCGCCTGAGGCGCGCCTGCAATACCTGCCACTCCCAAGCAGCCGCGGGCAGGTGGGAGCCTTGCAACTGCTCCAGCACCGCAACCAGCCCTAACGGACCTTCCAGCTGGTGATCGGGGTGGGCATGCTGCCACACGAATAGGAAGCGCATGAAATCGGAGGACGACACTGGCTCGATTTGCTGGCGCAGTCGGTCTAGGGTATAGCGTTGGATGCGAGCCAGCAGCCGACGGTCGCAGAACTCGGTAGCGCTGCGTCCTGCAAAGCGGCCCCGTATCACCAACCCCCTCCGCTCCAAGGCCAACAGGGCCACCGACACCTCGCCTTCGTCTACGCCCAACGACCCAGCGATATCCGCTGCGGTGACCGGTCCCAAGCCTTCCAGCCTAGCCCGCACCAGCTCAACCAGCGCCTCGTCACGCTCATAGGTGCGACCTGCCTCTTCCGGTATGGCCCGGGGCATGGGCTCCATGGGTGCACTCGAGAACAGGGCTCGCACCAGCGCGGCCCGCTCGGCAGCGAACCAGAAGGGTTGACCAGTCTCGGCTATGCGCCCTACCCTCCCGTGGGCTACCAGCGAGGGCAGGTGGCTCTGCCACGGCACCATCTCCACCTCGGTGACGAATCCCAGCAGCAATAGAGCATCGTGCAGCTCGTCGTCGTCCTCAACAGCGGGCCAAGCCTCCTCGCGGACTCGTAGGATGGCCTCTGGGTCCAGATCGGCCATGCCGTCGGCGGGTTGGACATCCAGAGTGCGTCGGGTGAGCACTGCTTGGGTGCGCCTCTCTTCCAGCGGCGCGTCGTCCAGAAAGGCGTATGGCTTGACGTTGAGTATCTCATGGCAGAAGGGAGACGGCTCCAAGGTGTCGCGGGCCACCAGTTGCAGCTTGCCGGCTTCCATTCTCTGTAGCAGGGCGCGAAAGCCGTCGATATCCATGGCTTCAGTGAGGCAGTCCTTCACGGTCTGCTGCACCAGCGGGTGATCGGGTAACTCCACGTCGCCTGCCAAGTTTTCCGGGCAAGCCATTTGGTCGGGGAACACCGATGTCAGCAGATCGTCGGAGCGCATCCGCAGCAACGGATGGGGTACCCTCCGGCTGCCTTCTTGTCTAAGGATGGCAAGGGCCCGCATGGCGTTCCACCGCCAGCGGGTGGCGAACATGGGGGCCGCTAGCAGTGCCTGCACCAGCACTGGCTCGACGGCTGGCTCGCGCAAGTAGGAGAACACCTCGTCCAGCGGGAAGCTGTGCTGCGGCCCCAGCGACAGCACTATGGCATCCTCGTTGGCCGCCGCTTGCAATTCGAAATTGAAGGTGCGACAGAAGCGCTTGCGCAGGGCCAGCCCCCACGCCCGATTGATCCGGCCGCCAAAGGGCGAGTGAACCACCAACTGCATCCCACCCGCCTCGTCGTTGAACCGCTCCAGCACAATCGTGTTCTGGCTCGGAATCACACCCAGTGCCTTCTTCTCCGCAGCCAAGTATTCCGACAACTGTTCAGCTGCCGAGAGCGTGAGGCCGCCCTCCTCGACCAGCCAGCCAACGGTGCCGCGTCCCTCCTCTAGGAGGACATCGACTTGCTCACGGAGTCGAGAGACGGCTGACGACAGCTCGGCGGTGCGGGCAGGGGCCTCGCCCAACCAGAAAGGAATGGTGGGTGGCAGCCCGTGGGCGTCTTCCACCCGCACTACACCCGACTCCACACGCAGGATGCGCCAAGACGATATGCCCAACTGAAAGATGTCCCCCGGCATGCTCTCGATGGCAAAATCCTCGTTCAGTGTACCCACTAGAGTGCCTTGGGGTTCCAGCACCACCGTGTAGTCGGCGTTGTCAGGAATGGCCCCCCCGGAGGTCTGCGCGGCGATACTGGCACCACGCCGGCCCTTGATGCGCTTGCCCACGCCGTCGTAGAAGATGCGCGCACCACCCCGGCCATTGCGCGTGGCGTATCCCTCAGCCAGCATGGTTACGACTTGGTCAAACTCGCTTCTCTCCAAGTTGCGGTAGGGGTGCGCGCCACGGAACAGCTGAAAGAGATCATCCGCCTGCCACTCCTCTGGAGCGGCGGATGCCACTATTTGCTGAGCGAGGATATCTAAGGGTTTTTCGGGTATGGAGAGGCAGTCCAAGTCGCCCTGTCGCACACACGAGAGGAGCGCGGAGCACTCCACCAACTCGTCACGAGTCAGAGCGAACAGTTTCCCTTTGGGGGTCGCCTGCATGGTGTGGCCCGAACGTCCCACCCGTTGCAGGAAAGAACTGATGGACCTTGGCGAGCCAATCTGGCATACGAGGTCCACGGTGCCGATATCAATGCCCAACTCCAAGGACGCCGTCGCTACAAGTGCCCGCAATTCGCCTGCCTTCAGTTTCTGCTCCGCCGACAGGCGCTGCTCTCGCGACAGGCTCCCGTGATGGGAAGTTACGACTGCCTCACCAAGCCTGCGCGCCAAATGGAACGTCAGACGCTCAGCGAGGCGTCGCGTGTTGACGAACACCAGAGTAGTGCGCTGCTCCTCAATTAGCTGAGCAATGCGGTCGTATATGTCCTCCCAGGTTTCGTTGGAGCACACCGAGGCCAGAGGCGTGCCCGGCAGTTCTATGGACAGCTCCATGTGGCGGCGGTGTCCCTCATCGACGATATGGCAGTATGGTGTACCACCGTCGTCTTGGTTGTCGGCTCCCACGAGAAATCGGGCCAGTTCCTCAATGGGACGCTGGGTGGCCGAAAGCCCGATGCGCACTGCTGGGCTGTCAGTCAGGGCGTCTAGGCGCTGCAGGCTGAGAGCGAGATGTGATCCCCGCTTGTCCCGCGCCACGGCGTGAATCTCGTCCACGATCACCGTCTTCACTGTGCGCAGCATTGACCTGCCCTTGACCGAGGTGAGCAGGATGAACAGGGACTCAGGGGTTGTGACCAGAATGTGCGGCGGTTTGCGGGCCATGCTTTGGCGCTGTGACTGTGGGGTGTCGCCGGTCCGCACCATGACCCGCACCTCCGGCGGCTCGTGGCCCGCTTCCCGCAGCACTGCACTGATGCCCTCCAGAGGCTCGGCCAAGTTCTTCTGTACGTCGTTGCTCAGCGACTTCAGCGGCGAGATGTAGAGCACCTGGGTCTGGGCAGGCAGGCCGCCGTCCAGCCCTTGGCGCATCAGGTCATCTATACAGCACAGGAAGGCCGCCAGCGTCTTGCCTGAACCGGTGGGCGCAGCAATAAGTGTGTTCCGGCCCGACCGGATGGCAGGCCAGCCTCGTACCTGCGGTAGTGACGGCGAGTCGAAAGTGGCCCCGAACCACTGGGCTACAGCCGGATGGAACTGTTTAAGCAGTTTCTGACTGAGAGACATGTCGCCAGCGAGTGTACTTGGCACGACGCCCGCCCGCAACGAGAGATGTCATGCCTGCGGACGTACCCCGGACCCGCTTAGTCTTCCAGGTCAGTCAATTGCCAAGTGGTTGGCTTGAAGCCCCAGCCCACATTTGCTAAAGTAAGGCTACACGGGGCTGTAGCTCAGCTGGGAGAGCGCTTCAATGGCATTGAAGAGGTAGGGGGTTCGAGTCCCCCCAGCTCCACCAAACTGTACTGTACTGCGAACTCGCCCGTTCAGGGCCACCTCTGCGGCGTCCGCTCCCCCTATCGGAGAGTCCTCCGGCGTGGGTATGGAGTAGACGATGGCGGCCCTGCCGGGCTTGACCTCGACCTCCTTGACGAAAGAGTGGACGAAGGCCCGGGTCTCGGTCAGCTCGCTGGTCTTGAGGAACTCGCTCATCTCGGCGGCGAAGGTGGCGATGGTGTCGGCGCTGTCGAGGAACTGACGCCTTTCCGAGAGAAGCGCCCTCGCCTCCCCAGCGGCGACCTCCAGCTTCTCCTTGCGCTCCCGGTGCTCCTTGATGCGCTCCGAGGCGTCGGCCATCTCGATGTCGGTGGTCTCGATGACCTGCCAGATGCGCCCCAGCCGCTTCTTCACGTCCTCAAGCTCCTCCTCGATGGTCCCCAGCCGCTGCCGCTGCTCGGCGGCCACGCCGTCCATCTCCTCGTCCAGCAGCTTGACCAAGTCGCGGATGTTGGACTCGGTGAGGACGTTGGCCCGAAGCTCTTGGCGTTGAGCCTGGGGGTCTTGCAGGTGCCGCTGCCCCGCTTGAGCAGGGAGTGGCAGACGTAGTAGGTGTACTTGCCGCTCTTGGCCTCGGCTGCGGTCATGGCCTTGCCGCAGGTCTCGCACCTGAGCAGGCCGCTGAGCAGGTACGGGCTGGCGGAGCGCCGGGGGTGGACTTTCTTCGGAGCGCGTGACCCCAGCAGCTTGTTGACCCTCCGGAACTGCCGCTTGGAGACGATGGCAGGGTGTGCTTTCTCCACGCGCACCGGCGGCGCGCCGTCCTTGGCTCTGGTCCCCCAGACCAGGGTGCCCGTGTAGGCTTCGTTGAGCAGCACGTTGTGGACGGTGGGTGGAAGCTGATTGAGGTCAGGGAGAGAGTCGAGCTTACCTGTGGAACGGCCGCGTCACCGCCAACGGCCACCATGACGAGGCCCCGGAGCCGCAGCAGACGCTGTTCTCCTGGGCGGAGTTCATGGCCGAGGAGCCGGTGAAGCCGAAGGGCCGGGGCCGCAAGCCCCAGCCCGCCACCCTCTCGATGTTCGAGTGGGCGCTGACTGTGGAGCACGAAAGAGAGGAAGAGCCGGTCGGCGCGGGGCGCTAGACCGCAAGACACGGGGGCAGCCATCGTTGGGATACGGTGGCTGCCCTTGCTCATCCATGTATGCGGTCTTTTTTTGTTGCCCCGAGTGAAACGTCGGCCCGGCTTCGGCGATGGCGGCGCGGCCCCTGCCATTGGTTCGATGCGCAATGTTTCAAGCTGGGTACGATCGCTGTAGAATGCAGGACATGTCCATGACACGTTGTCGCATCTTCCGTTGCCTGATTCTAGGAACAGCCCTGGCTGTTGCAGCGTTAGCCGTCGCTTGCGACGACCCGGGGACCGACCTTTCGCCAAGCCCTGTACCGACTCCTACAACTGCGCCAAGCCCCTCACACACACCCACTGGCGTTCCCGTAGCCGTCGAACCTTCGCGGGCGCCGACTCCCACTTCATCTAGTCCTGCTCCAATGCCAACTGCGACATCCGCTCGTGGTCCAACTCCATTTCCTACTGCCATAGACCCGGCTCCCACCGCTACAGCCCCACCTTCGCCTGAGCCAACTCCATTTCCTACTGCCATAGAACCGGCTCCCACCGCTACAGCCCCACCTTCGCCTGAGCCAACTCTGCAAGAGAGAATAGAGGGGCTGCTTTCGGATTATCGGGACAACGCCCCGTTTGACGACCATCTAAGGAAGTTGTCGGACTATCAGAGTCCCACTCCGGCAGCCCTTTCCTCGTTCGAAACCCTGGCTGCACACGCTAGACAGGACTTAGAACTTACAAAAAGAGCAGTAATTGCAGCAAGTTTTCTGGGACTGGATTCTACAGAGGCCAGCCTGACAATTGACGCTTACTTAAACCATCAGCAAAAATACGATTTACAAGATCCAACGGGCTTTGCCTCCGTAACGGACTTGATCCTGTTCCAGCATCATCTGAACACCCCTGGAACAATAAAACTGCCTGATGGCTCCGAAGGAGACAGAAGAAGCTACATCTTATCCAGCGAGGAAAGAATAGAAGCATTGATTGCAGGAGCGGATATCTGGTCTTGGTTGGCATTGCCGGAAAGAGATTCAACAATTCCGGAGTGGTTCGCCGAAACTTATCCGTATGATACTGTGAACGAAGCTCATAGAAAGAGAGTATTCTTAGGTCCATTTTCTTCAAATGTTCCCGCTGGGACACCGGTAAATCAACTTCGAGAGTCATGGGCTGAACTGCACAGAAACCTGGATAATTTTGACTTTCAGCCAAATTCAACAGCATCATATCTGGAAGCATTAGCAAATGGAACTTCAAATTTAGATTACCATTTCGCTTCCGAATATATGAATTTGGCTGTTCGAAAATTAGATTTCATAGTTGCAAATAAATCTGGCTTCATGGAAGAGTTGGATGTAAGATCAAGGGCATTCATAGATGACATAGGAGGATTTACTATAATTGCAGGAACAAGACGTTATGACAAAGATTTGTTTAAGCGAGTATTAGATCTTAAAGAGATTAGCGCATTTAGAGATCTGGGCCTCGAAGATCCAAGGTATGACAACAAAGTGGTTCCATATCCTTCTAATGAGGATATTATATTGTCTGTTACAGGGTCTTACTATTAGTGTAAATATTCGTCAAGCAAATGCGCCACCAGGAGAGGAGGGATTAAGAACCTATCATCCAGAGCTATTTGGATTCATGTACACGACAGAGAATGGAAGAGACCCTTTTGGAGATTTTGTGGCAAGGTATAATTACACCGTTTCAAAAGGCGGAAGGCAAATAGCAGTCGGAGAGCCAAAACTGGGAGCAACAGATCCGTTGAGATATCCGTTTGTTGATCCAGTGGAATCTGAAAGAGAATGGATAGTGGAAAACAGCACCTTGACTATCTTTAAAACTTACGGTGTTAACTTTCTGTTCAACCCGGCAGCCTTTGACGAAGGTTTTAATAAAGATCCCCTATATGCAAATGATCCTGCCGCACAGAACAGAGGTCCCTGGATTAAGGTTTTTGACAACAGGGCGGATGCACCATAAGCATTAGCCCGCAAGACCGTACAGAGTTTTTACTGCTCTATCCTCCATCGGCGGCTTCCAAAACGCACCCCCACGCCAGGAACGCGAAGAGTACCTGGTGGACGGCGGGTGGAGGCTGATTGAGTCGGAGCCTATGGTCGAGGAGCCGGTGAAGCCCAAGGGCCGGGGCCACAATGGAGGCGTCTTTGCTCGAACTCCATGTCGCTTGGCCACTACGAGCCTCCAACTCTGACACGCTGGAGGCTCGTGGGCCAAGCCGGGTACTGAGTGACTCGCGCCTGTTTTGTTACAGCGAGACCTCTCATGAACCAGTCCCAAAAGTATTAGACATGGTTTAGTCTATGGCCCAAGTCTGAGGAGTGGAGGCTTGGGCGATGGACGAGGACCTGCCAGACGAGCAATGGGAAGTCATAGCTCCTCTTCTGCCACCACCCAAGCGCGGTAGAGTCCTTACTCTCCCAATGTGTTCGGGTATGCAGGCCGGGTGAGGGTTGGGGGCTCTATCCTAGCCAACGGGCTCACCCAAAGACATAGGATTGATTGGCGTGGGCATCGCCTGCACCTCCGGCAGCACCTTCTCGGCAAATAGCTTCAGGCTTCGTTCCGCCTTGTCCCTCGGCATCCCTCCGTAAAACATGTGGATCACGACCTTTTCCAGGCTGATGGTCTGCTGCAGTGCGTGGATCCTCTCGATGATCTCCTCAGGCGTGCCGATGGGTTGGGTCGCGCGCCGCGCCGCGAAGCTTGCGTCCGCCGTACCCACATCGGCATTCTGGCGTATGAGGTACTCCTCATATCCATGAATGCCCTCGTATCCTGGGTTGTTCCACTCGAAGTAGTGATGCTGGGCCGCGGTAAGCTGGTTGTGGAAGTACTCCCACCCCTCCTCGGCTTCCTCCGCCGTCTCGGCGCAGTACATCCACAACAGGGTGGTGGGCTGGTCCGGCGGAAGGCCTAGATCGTGGCGAATCTTGTTGAACCTTCGCACCTTATCCGTCATCTCACGCACATCGTCGCCGGCAACAAACATCTGTCCAAGACCGTTCTCGGCAGCCATTCTGGCTGACGCCTCCGTGGTGAAGGCGGCTTTGATGTCCTTAGTCAGTTCACCCTTGTGGCGGGCTTGGGGCCGGATACTGGTGGGGGGTATGGTGTAGACCTCGCCTTGGAACTCAAAGCGTTCTGCACCGTCGGCAGCCTTGATGGCGTTAACTACATCGTAGAAGTACTTGTGCGATTGCTCTATCGGGTATCCCAGAGAAGCATATTCGTGCGGTGCGATTCCTCGGCCAATTCCTAGGTGGAGGCGCCTACCCTGCAGCAAGATGTCAAGCATGGAGATCTCCGACGCTAGGCGTACCGGATTCCACCACGGGGCGACGATTACTGCAGTGCCCATGTCGACTCGACTGGTCCGACCCGCCCAATACGCCAAGTATTGCAATGGGTTCGGCTGCATCGAGTAGGCCGATCCGTAGTGCTCGGTGGCCCAGATCGAATCGAAGCCCAGAGGCTCCACCAGTTCCCCCATATAGAGCGTGTCATCCATATTCTTGGCGTCCGGTATCGTCGGAGAGCGGTCATAACCTCCCTCCATCAAACGGCTCCAGTCACCTTGGTTGTAGCCAGTGACCATCACTCCACAATGCATCCGCGGTTTCCTCCTCTAGGCCATGGGGCTGTAGGTCTGCGGGGCTCTAGGTGCGTCAGGCTCGCGCAGGGCCAGTCCATCTTTCAGATGGCGGCCTGCCGTGCAAGTATAACTCTAGAGTTGACTGACACTGGCGCTTGGGGGTGACACTGGCTGGGTCTGGTGGCGGCAACCGCTACCAGGCCCTCTACCGCTCCTCATGGTTGATGGTGAGCATGTGGCACCGCAAGACCGCAGCCTATAGCGGCACGTAGACCGCCTGCCCCGACATCGAGCTGTGGTGCACCGCCTCGGACCATTCCATGTAGTGGACCCCTGTCTCGAAGGGCACCATGTCCACCTTCTCCGTGCCCCGAATGGCGTTGGTGAACTGCTCCTCAACCCGGTACTTGGCCTGACCCTCCGAAGGGTTGGGGACCTCGTGGAGCTCCCTGTCGCCCCGTTTGCCAGCCCAGACCTTGCGCTGGGGGTCGACGTGGATCGTGCCCTCGGTGCCGAAAATCCAGATCTGGCTGCCACCGTTCAACCCGCTGGTGGCGCTCATCTTCATGTGCACCTGGGCCCCGTTAGCCAGCTCGTACAGGATGTCGATGTGGTCGGGGATGGAAATCGAGACGGGATACCCGTCCTCGCCCTTGCGGTAGGGCACATGCACCTTGGACATAGCCATCACCCGATTGCCCCGGCCCAGCCAGCGCATCATCGACTCATAGCCCGCACCGATGTTCAGGGTGTTGTAGCCGCTAAGGGAGCGCTCGTGGCGCCAATGGAGGGGGCCGTCGAAATCGGCAAAGCGGTTCTGCAAGGATGTGAAGTCCACCGATAGCACCTCCCCCAAGTGCCCCTGTCCCACCAACCCCATAATGGCGTTATCGATGCTGTACGTCGTGGAGGTGGGAGTGAGCTGGCACACCAGGGCGGGGTGCGCCTTGGAGGCGTTCAGCATGTCGTGGGCCTCGGCAGCGGTGGAGGCCAGCCGAGCCTCGGTAAGCACATGCTTGCCCGCATCCAAAGCAGCCAACGTGAGGGCGCGGTGCATATAAGGCCAAGTGCCGATGCACACCGCGTTGATGCTCTCGTCCTCCAGCAACTCCTGCCAGCTGCCATAAACCGTCGGAATGTTGAACTGGTCGGCAATCGCTCTGCCTGACTCAATGGTACGGTTGGCCACCGCAACGATTTCGCAGTCCTCCGCTGCCTGGAATCCAGGAATGTGTCGCTCCCGTACATTGCCTCCCGCGCCAATAAGCCCCACGCGGATCTGCTGGTCAGCCATCTGTTGCCCCCTCGTCGAATGGTCTGAAACGTGCGTCCGAGAACACGTCCGCTCTCGCACCCGGTAATTCTAGCAAGATATCTATAGAAGCTGTGCAGTCCACACCCCCTTCGAGAATAGTCCCGGGCTCTTGGGGGGGCGGGTCTCATGCGGGACAGCACGGAGCTTGCATCCACCTCCGCTAGATCTGAGGGGAAAGGCTGGCGGCGGACGGGAGTTGGAGACACGCCAAAGAAGTCGCCGAGGTCGGACCCACGGCGCGGAAACAAGAACCATTGCGCCAACACCATGCCCGTGACGAGACCTACCTACGCGGCGGGCACTCAAGCATCTTTACAATCGAAGAAAGACAAGAGGAGCCCGCCACCAACGATACAGATGCCCAGCAGCAGGAACCTGAGAAACCCGAAGCGGGTGTTGCTCCAGCTTGTCGAGAGGCGTCTTCTGCTTGCCGGAGTCCTACTGTCTTCAGTGGCGCTATGCTGGGGCGGCACCCTCGGGCACCACTTCATCATCAGCTTCGAATTTGCCAGCCTCATCTAAGGAGATGTGGTCTACCTCAGTCTGAACTTCAGGATCGAGTCCGGCTAGCATAATCAGACCAGCGACCCCTGTCGGGGACAGGTTTAGGGCTTTACCAAAAGCGTTTAGGCGTTGCCGACTAGGGCGGGTAGTCCCGGATTCCCACCGTGAGACTGTAGCGTGGCTGTATCGCTCCGCGTAGTCACCGTCCCGGGACGCCATGCGCCGCAGCAGCTCCTCCTAGGTCAGCCCGGGACTTCGATACCGAAAGCCCTGGCGACCGATTTTCAAGGCTGGCTGAAGCTGTCTTTCGCATCAACGAGGACCTCGACATCAATACCATCTTGCAGAGGGTAGTGGAAGAAGCCCGCTTACTGACCGATGCCCGCTACGGGGCAATGCTGACCTTTGACGGGTCAGGGGGCGTACAGGACTCCATCTCCATCTCCGGCCTTGCTTCCGATCAAGTGGGGCTAATCGAGAAATTGCCCGAGGTGAAGGGGCTTCTCGCATACCTGGGGAGATCAAGCTACCGCTGAGGGTGGCTGATATGAGCACCCACCCGGCCTCCGTCGGCTTTCCCAAGGGACATCCTCCCATGACGACCTTACCGGGAACCCCGATCCGTCATATGGGCCAAGCTGTCGGCAACATCCTGATATCTAATATCTCACTGAGAAGGAGGAAGCCCGGCAGCTCACCCTCGAAGACGAAGAGACCATCGTCATGTTCGCCTCTCAGGCCGCGATGGCCATCACCAACGCCCGCAGGTACAGAGATGAACAACGGGCGCGGGCGGACCTCGAAGCACTGATTAACATCTCTCCCGTGGTGTGCTCGTGTTCGATGCGAATACTGGGAAAATGGAGACGGTCAATGATGAGATGAGGCGCATCGCTGGCAGGAGAGGTAGTATTGGGCCAAAACGCCCGAAGCTTCCATGGTGTGCTCCAATGGGTTGGACAGGGGCACGCCCACGTCCATGTAGTCCGCCACATCGAGGAATATCCATATGGTCTTTCTGGTCTCCGGTTCCAACTCGTTGACTAGGGGCAGGTTGTCGCCACGGGACGCGCGGGCACTGGCTTTCCATTTGATGCGCTTTATGGGGTCGCCCGGCTGGTAGGGCCGCAACTCGCGGAACTCGTTGGTGGAAGCTCCCGTCTTGGCGATGTCGTCTTGGTAGCGGGTAGCCTTGGTGTGGGCGCGCACCTCGTTCAGCCGAGTCACGCTGCTTATCCTAGGCACCACCTTCAAATTGAAGGAATCCCGTCCCAAGCCGGAAGCGTGCCGGTGGACGCCAAGCGGGGCCTGCGACTGCCAACTACTCCTATCCAAGACGAATTGGCCCCGCTTGGGGAACTGAATCTCATACGAGAGGTCTGCTGTCTTGCTCCTAGGCCATTTCCACAAACGCGCAGGTTGCTGCCTTTTACCACTTGAGTTTCGTCAGGGAGCACGTCATGGACGAATATCGACCCAACCCCGCCACGGGCGGTTAGCTGACGGTCGACCATCAGCGTGTCCCCAGCCCGGCAGGTGGTGCGGGGCAGCCTTCGCTCGACCACTATTCCCGACGGTGGCTATAGGGCTGTGGCTAGGAGCGCCGACACCACGAGTACCGCTCCAGTCAGCAATGCTACGTTCCCTAGAATCAACCCCAGTACGAGGAAGACAGAGGCTAGAGCGATCCAGCTCACCAGCGACGGTCGGAACATGGCTAGGAGGCCTCCCTCCCTATCTCGCTGGGCACCGGCACCTGTTGAAGCACCTCGTCTATAATCATCTCCCCTCGCACTCCTTCCAGCGTATCCTCGATGTTCAGTATGATCCGATGTGACAGGACGTCGGGAACCACCATGTTCACGTCGTCGGGCACCACGAAGTCCCTGCCATGTATGAGGGCGATGCTTCGCGACGCTCGGAGCAGGGCCAACGCTCCACGGGGGCTTACGCCCATTGCCACTCTAGGGTGCTCGCGAGAGAGCCTTACCAGCTGGGTGATGTAGTCTACAATCACTTGGTCGGTGTAGACCTCGGTCTCCACGCGCTGCTGTAACTCCACAAACCGGTCCATGTCGACAGCAGGCTTCAAGTCCGAGGTGGAGTCGTCCTTCTGCCACTGGATGCGTCTTAGCAGAATTTCGTTTTCCAGATCACGGTTAGCTGGGTAGCCCGTCGAAAGCTTGAGTAGGAAGCGGTCCAACTGGGCTTCCGGCAGCGGGTAGGTGCCCTCCTGCTCGATGGGGTTCTGCGTGGCGATGACCACGAAGGGAAAGGCGAGGCCCAGAGTGGCCCCGTCGATGGTCACTTGGCGCTCTTCCATCTCTTCTAGCAGCGCGGATTGGGTCTTGGGAGGCGCGCGATTGATTTCGTCGGCCAGGAGTACGTTGGTGAACACCGGCCCCTTCACCATCTGGAAGACGCCCTCGTTCTGCCAAGCGAGACATGCAGCCACGCTGTGGCCTATAGCGCCCAGCAGAGGCTAGTAGCGGAGAAAGGGAATCCCCATTGCCTGGGGCAGGGTCCGCGCAATGCCTATCACCAAGCTAAGCCCAGCAGCGAGGTACCGCAGGTCGAACAGATTGGCAAAATACGGGAGGTTAGTCTCGACGAAATCGCGTGTGAGTGAGTACTCCGAGAGCCCAGTGCCAGTCATGGGCAGGTGAGCGAACGTGGCCCAGACAATCATGGCCGGAACGACGCTTGCTATAGCCCTGGCCGCCATCGGTGACGCAGCCTCGATCGCTGGGCCAAACTTGCCCGGGAGCTCGAAGCGAGAGACGTTGAGCAACACCGAAGCTACATAAGTGAGGACTACGGCCAAGGTCACTGCCACCATAAGTTGAGGCATAGGAACCTCGAACGTGGTGGATACGACGCCATTGTCGGAGACCAAGACATATACCACCGCAGGCAGAGTCAGCCGCCACATGGGGAACCCAAGGATTAGACTTGCGGTAGGCCAGAACACAGACGTAGCCCGCGCCACGAAAGGCGCAAGGAGGAGAATGGCCCAGAGGGCTAGGAGTCGAAGGCTCTAAGGTATGGCCCAGCGGAGGTCACGTCCGGGGCGCTGGGATGCGCCGAGACCGTGGCCGGTACACGGCTCACCGACCCAGCAGCCCCCATGCCAGCGCGACCATGTCGAGTCTGCCAGCAAGCTCTGCACCACGGGTAGCACGGCGATCCGATGCTGTCGCTTGGCGACCACGAGCCGCCAGATCATGAGCGCATCGAGCCTTGTCCTCCGTGCCCAGAGGACGATGCGACTGAGGAACAGCAAAACGCCAGCCAATACTAATGGAAGCGTGAGGTAGTGGAAGTCCAACTCACTCCACTGGTGGAACGTGCCTCCAGTGCCCAAGAGGGCTGATGCGCCAACCGCGACCAGCAAGGAGGTAGTTAGCAGGCGCAGGCGAGTTGGGGCGACAGCAGTCATTGGCTTTAGTCCCTTACTATCGCGTGCCAAGCACAGTACATCGCCTCGTAATGGCGCCTTGCGATGGGATGTTGGCTATAGTCGGCCTCCTGGAACCGGGAGACAAGTTCATCCAAGGACCGCTGGTCCACCTGCAACCCCTCGTCCACCAGAATCAACTCCACCTCTCGAGGAGTCGATTGCTCCGATATGCCCGTGGCCCGCTCCTCGGCCCAATCGAAGAAGTCATTGTACAGGCGCACAATCGCCTCGCGGAAGTCCACCACTCGGAAGCTACGAGGGGCCGACGTCACCGCGAGTTCCCCGTGCGCCGCGAACTGCGCCGACACCACGTACTCGCCCAACTCCTCCGCAGTCCACATGAGGGTGCATGCACCTGTGCCGTCGGTCACGAGTCGCGACACGGCTGTCTCGTGCACGATAGACACATCGACCGTTGCCCCAGCGATAGCCTGCCCTTCGCTATCTGCAAGTCCTGCTTTAATGGTCACCGTCTCGCCGACACCCCAAACGTCTGGTAGGTCCTCGGTAGGCTTCACGAATCCAACCTCCAGACGGGCAGGCCCCGCGCCTGTCCACGGAACTGGCCCCTCCGATTCCGGCCCTCGCTCGCCTCCGGTGGAGCCTCGGCAGCGCGACGACGCCGGAGGAATGCGGAGGACCCTACGCCGCGAACCGTGCGACCCACCACTCCAGCGATGATCACCGCCACCACAACCGAGGGCGCTCCGACCCATAGAAGCCAATTGAACCCTGCAGGCGCCACGGAAATGCTCAGGAGGTAGCTGATCGGCATGGTGAGGTCATCGCCGTCGTACTTGAAGGCGACCAGGGCGTCCACTGACCCTCGGAACCGGGCACATTGACTTCAAAGCTGCCTTCCTCAGCGGTAGCCACCATTGTCAGTTGTTTGCCCCAGCGCCCTCTACGCTCAGCTCTGATTGACCGATGGGGGAGAGAGTCTCGGAAGTGATCCTGCCGGTAAAGGTCGTCTTGCCTCCCCAGTCTAGCTCGGTGGGCATATAGAGAGCCAAGCCGACAGCGTGGCGGGCCACCAGACGGGCCGTTGTTTTGGAGGGAAGCACAGGGGCTTCACCTGCAAATTCAGCCCGCACCAAAAACTCACCCGTAGCGTCCACCTTGCCGGAGAACTCGAACGCTCCCGAATCGTCGGTCAGGGCCGAGTGGTTTGGGACGTCGCCGACCTGCACTGAGAGCTTCTTCCCGGCCAGAGCCTCACCGTTGGGTATCACAGAGCTCGCCATTCACCCGGAATGCCTTACCTACTTCCACCTGCATGGGGTAGAAATGGGAGTCTCAGTGGGCAGGATTACCTCGAAGTTGAGACGTGCCGAATTGTCCAACAGGAAGTCCTCCCGCTGCACCGCCACTTCCACCCAATGCGGCCCAGCCTCTGAAAAGCTCTGGGTAAAGCTGAAGCGGCCCTCGGTGCCTGTGATCACTGAGGGAGCGGCGTTACCATCGATAGTCACTCTGACCTCGCGATCGGGGTCACCCTCGTCGTTGTCTCGTGAAACCCGCCCCCGGAAGGTGACTTCAACATCCACTGGCACCTCCGACGGCCCGGTGGTTTCGAACCTGCTGGAAGACACGACGGTAATGTCGGGATAGCTCCACGACTCGTTGAAGTTGTCGTTGGGCACGGCGCGTGCCAACAGTTGGTACCCCCAGAATTAGGGTGGGAGGGATCAGCACCTCGGCTTGGAAGTTGCCGAGGCCGGCCTGTGTGGTACCAATCTTGGTGCCGCCATGCTCTTTGGTCTCGTTGATGTACACCTCGACGGTCATCCCGCTGACAGGGTCCCCGGTGACGGTTTTTACCGTACCGCCCACAGTAAAGGGGATCTCGCGGCGCATCTGGGTGGACCATTGGGTGATGTTTGTCACCGTGTCCAAAGGCTCCTGAGGAACCGGCTCAGAGACACCACCATCCGCATTCCCCTGAGTCCCGCCCGCGGCAGGAAAGTGGCCATCGCCGGCTCCTGTTTCATCGCCGGCTCCTGTTTCATAGTCAGCTCCGCTGCCCGCGCCGCCCAAGGCCTGCAACTGTTCCGAAGGAACGGGTTCCAAGGCCAGCAAGTCAGAAGCGCCAACAGACAAAGCAGTAGGAGGAGGGGCAGCCTGAGCTGGGGCATCAGTGTCATAACTATGATGAACGACTCGAGGAAGACTACCGACATCGCCAATACGACTTATGACCACAGGTCTTCGGCCGCGGGCCGTGGGACTAGCCCGCCACCTCCCGTGTCTTCCAAAGGCACCGCGTCCGGCGGGAACAAGGTCGAAAACCCGGCCTCGATATCCAGCCATACCAAGAACAGCAGCAGGACGAGCAGCAAGAATTCTGGTCTCAGCATTCTAAGTATGATGGCCAACAGGAAGAGGCCCACGGCCACCAGCAAGGGCCACCTGAGTAGCGCTAGCCAAGACGATCCGTATCGGCCCGACCCAGAGGAGGCCTCTTGGCCGAAAACGCGCGACCCGCCCGCTCCCGACCTGCCCGACTGCTGCGGCTCAACTGATGGTGCTTCTGATACCGAATAGTCAACAGTTCCGAGGACGATACCCACCAACAGAAAGAGCAGCAGCAGGGGCACCAAAAACCATGGCACCAAGATTCCAACTATGGTGACCGAAAGGAAGAGCACTGCGAGCACACCCAGCCTGCCGGGTTGCAGACTGGACCGCTCGACTAGGTATTGATCATAGGGAATCTCTTGGCCCAATATCCCCGATGAGGCTAGGTAGACCCCCGCCCAAATCAAGGCAACAGCCAGAGCCGCTCCAACAACCAAGGGCACTGAGAGCCTGATAATGTTGAGGCGCAGGGGCCGGTGTTGGGGCGTTAGGAACACGACGATCCCCAAGATGACAGACGCGGCCACCACGCAGAAGGCGAGAAGCCTGACGCCACTGGGCAGGGCAATCTTGTCCTCTTCCGAGGGGTTGACGGCCAGAATGTCCTCCGGTCCTGAAGAGACCAGCGAGGACAGCAGGTCCAGCAGCCGGAAGAACCCGGCGAAGGAGGCCGCAAGCAACAGAAGCAGCCCACCCGACGCGCGAAGCTGCCGGAGGCTGCTTCCGGCGCACCTGCCATCAGCCGTCGCATGGACCGCTCACCCCCCGGGCCGTCCGGCTACTGCGCAGTAATGGTAGTTCGAGATGTCTGTAGTGAACGCATTCGCGCTTGACGACGCGACTCCTCCGTGGGGTCAGGCCGTATTCGGGCGAAGTATACTGCCAGTATCAAGCTACGGAAACACGGCCGCTAAATGGTTAGTGGCGGACCGAAAACACACCGTCCAACGCGGAATGTTGCTCCACTTGACCACTGTGCACTCAAATGAGCCTATCTGGGCCCAGTGAGGCCAGTCACAGTAGACTGCCAAGCAGGTCGGATCTCCCGTCCCTTGGCCTCGGTGCAGACCTCAGCCGATAACTAGTTGGCCGACGGCTTGGCACCATGGTGCGCCAGTAGTTCTACACCCCGGCCAAACCTCTACTTGGCTAATCCGCTATTGACCTTCTTGGATGAAGTCGGCGACCCGCTCGGCAATCATGATGATAGTGGCATTCGTGTTGGCCCGGACTATCTCGGGCATGACCGAGGCGTCGACTACCCGGAGACCCTCCAGACCATGCACGTAGCAGTATTGGTCCACCACCGCCATTGGGTCGGAGTCCGGCCCCATTCTGCAGGTGACCGAAACGTGCCCGGCGATGCCAGCGTTCTGCCGCAGCCAAGAATCCAGCGCATCATCATCAGATAGGTCTTCGCCGGTGGGTGAAAGACGCTCTGCGAGCAGGTCGCCAAAGCTTGGGTGTTCCAACAGCCGGACACAGCGGCGCACTGCATCGCGCAGCCTAGCAGTGTCCCTAGGATCGGTGAGGAACCGGAAATCCAAGTGTGGTTGCACCGACGCGTCCGCAGAGATAAGGGTCAAGCGCCCCTCACTGCAGGGCAACTCCAACCGGCACCCTATGTGGATATCAGGCGTCTCCAGGTTCTCTGGGTAAGAGGTAATGAGCTGGACCTGAATGTCGTTGCGGGCGGAGGAGCCGTTGGCAGTGAACCGCAGCCCCACTTGGTTCCTAGGCGCGTCGGGGGCCGGTCGGCATCCCGGCTGCGAGCGGAACACGACGGAGACAGAAGGGTGGTTCCTCATGTTGCGGCCTACACTGGGCAGGTTGTGAACAGGGTCGATGCCTAGCAGCCGCAAGTCCTCAGCGGGCCCGACACCGGACAGCAGCAGCAATTGTGGAGAAGCGATTGCCCCGGAACTCAGGATGATTTCCTCGCCCTCGACAAGGAACGACTGGCCGTTGCTTTCTACCTCGACCCCGGTGGCTCGCTTCCCGTCGAACCGGATGCGCTGCGCCGAGACATTGGGCCGGATCGTCAGGTTCAGGCGATGCCGGCACGGCTCCAAGTAGGTGAGGGCCGTGCTCATCCGTACTCCACCGGGGTTGTTCATTGGGAACGCACCAACTCCGGTCGCCTCGGGATGGTTCATGTCTTGGTCGTTCGGGAAGTTGGCGTCGAGGCATGCCTGATAGAAAGCCTCCTGCAATGGCAGCCAAATCTCCCGGGGATGCCTCCCTACGGGGATTGGGCCGCTGGAACCGTGAAAGTCGTCTCTGATGTCGGCGTCGCTTTCCAACTTCCGGAAGTAGGGCAGCGTCTTCAGGTAACTCCATTCGTCATTGCCCGCGGCAGCCCAAGCGTCGAAGTCTTCTGGCATCCCCCGCAGCACAATTTGATGATTGATCGCGCTACTGCCGCCAGTCACCCGCCCTCGGGCCACATGGAGCGGACGCAGTTGCTGAGGAGTGGACTGGCCCGCCAGAGACCAGTTGTGCGGCGCGCCTTCTACCGAGGCAGCTTGGTTCATGTCGTACTTCAATTCTGCGGGCAGCTGATATAGCGAAGGGTAGTCTGGGCCGGCCTCCAGCAACAGCACGGAGCGGCCGGGGTCTTCCGAGAGTCGGTTGGCTAGGACGCAACCTGCCGACCCAGCCCCGACTATGATGGTGTCATACTTCATATGGACGCGCACGCCCCCTTGCGTTTCAATGCAGTATGTTCAGACCGTCGGCCACAATGGCCGACTCGATCGTCGGCTTGGATAGGATCGTGGCACCGGCGCGAGATCTCTGGCTCGCGGTCAACGCCCTGCTGCCGGCTTGCGTTCGGCGGGAAAGGGCTCGCCTTGTCTAGGTCAGGAACCAAGCCTAGGCTACGGTTCGATGCTGCCAAGCTTGATGCCCGACAGGTCCAACTGCCCTATCGGAAGCACGCGGAACCCTTCTACATGGGGGCGCACCAACACGAAGTCCTGCGAATGGAAGAGGGGCATGATGCCCGCGTCGTCCATCAGCAACTGCTCGGCTTGTTGGTACAGGACCAGCCTCACATCGTAGTCCCTCTCCACTCTAGCGTGCTCCACTAAACTGTCGAACTCCTCATTAACGTACCGGGAATCGTGGCGACTGGAGTGCAGCAGTACATCCAAGAAGTTCTCCGGATCAGGGTAGTCGGCCACCCATCCGTAGGTGTACAGGTGCTCCGCAACGCTCTCGAGCCCGTAGGGGTATTCCTCATCCGGCACCGGTTCTACCTTCACATCAACGCCCAGCTCCTCCCGCCAAGCATCAATTATAAACCTCACCGTCGAAGAAGCCCCATCAAAAGGCACCGTGTATATGATTTCCGGCAGCTCCTCAGCATACTGGGACTCCGCCAGAAGTTGACGGGCCATCTCGGGGTCGTAAGGGATTCCCCGTAGCGTTGCGTGATATCCGGGGATGCCGGGAGGCAGTAACCCGTTCGCCAGCTTCACGCCTCCTTCCAGCACTTCCTCCACAAGCTTTTCCCGGTCCACGGCCATGGCGAAGGCACGCCGTACCTTGGGGTCGTCAAACGGCGGCCGTGTCGTGTCCATCACCACGAAATAGCTGACGAATTGGTCAAACTCGTACAAGTCCTGGCTCAACTCTGGATGGCCACGCACAAAATCCAGCGACCTGGGGTCCAGGGAAACCGCGTCCCATGCTTCGCCCAAATACATATGAAGTAGGGTAGCTCCCGGCAAAGTATCGAGTGGCGACACCAAGTATTCCAATTCAACGGGCGTATGATAGCCGTCATACCGTTCCAACACGACTAACCGGCCTCGCTCCCACTCCCGCATCCGGTAAGGGCCAGAGCCGTTGATCACCTCTGCCTTCCACCAGTCCGCGCCCAACGCTTCCACGGCGAGCCGGTCTACCACGTAGCTGGAAGGATACGTGAGCTTGGCTAGAAAGTACTCTTTGGGCGCGTCGATCGTGATGCGCAGGGTCAGCTCATCCACTACCTGCACTCCAGCCACCTCATCAGCCTCGCCCTCCAGTTTTTCGTGCATGCCCACAATATCGCCGAGATAGAGGGGCACCGTATCACTGTGCAGCTCCGGATCGGAGGCGCGCTCTATGGAGTACTTGAAGTCGTGGGCCGTGATAGGACGGCCGTCATGGAAGTAGCTTCCCCTGCGCAGGGTGAAGGTGTATATGGTGCCCGTCTCGTCCACCTCCCAACTCTCGGCCAAGTCCGGCACAACCCTTAGATGGGGGTCGAATCGGACGAGGCCGCTGAACACATTGCTCACGAATAAGTGGGAGGTTGTCTCCCTCACCAAAGCAGGGTCCATCGTCTGGGGTTCACCCAAGCGCATGATAAACGCACGGTCGTGGGAGATGCCATAAATGGCCGGTTCAGAGGTCGTCAGGCTGGACAACATCCTGTCGAAGGTCCTCGCAAAGCGCCCTGCTTCGTCCGCATAGGCGGTGAGGACAAGCACGTACGTGAACGTCTGGCGTGCGCTCACCTGCACGCGGTGAAGCACAATCGTCCCCTGTCCGCCCGAGTGGGTGATATTCGCGCGTTCGGCCTCAGAGCCATCCGTCAAGGTCACCGACCCAAGATTTTCCACTTCCGGCGACAGACCATCCGCAACCTCCTCCCTGATGAATATCTTCACCGCTTCATGCAACCTGTCACTGAGGGGCGTGTCGATGTCGTGGAACAGCGTGAACAACAGTAAGCGTGAGTCCGGGTTCGATGAGTCGATTGCTCGCATCCAGACGAACTCGCTACCTTGCTTGTTCGCCTGCCACCAGTCGGGGTAGTCAAATCGGATGCCGATTTCCAGGTCCTCAAAGGAACTGAATCCTATCGGCGTCACCGGCGGTTCAGGCTCGGACTCCGGGGTTGGCTCAGGCGTCGGTTCTGGGGTCGGTGCCGGTGTAGGCTGGGGCGTAGTTGGCTCCGGAGTGGGAACAGGAGTCGCCGTTGGGGCTGGCGTAGGCGTAGGAGTAGGCTCTCGCGTAGCAGGTGGGGTGGGGGTAGCAGTGGGCGTCAGCGCCGTAGCCGGGGTAGCAGTGGGCGTCAGCGCCGTACCCGGCGTAGCCGTTGGCACGACCGTGGCCGCCGCCGTAGCTGTTGCACTAGGTGTTGCCGTGGAATCATCACCGCCACACGCTAGGGCCAAAGCCAGCAAGAGAGGGAGCAGCATCAGGGTTAGAACACGCTTCACTTCTACCGTCTCCAAAGGGGGCCCGCCAGCTTGGAGGTCCCATCAAGATGTTTGCCATAACACGTTCGGGCGATAAGGGTATATTTTGTCAACGGAAGTATCCTGAGAGTCAATGAGGTTAATGCATTATGATCTCAGCCGGGAGATCCACCTTCTGGCTCCCTGTCGCTCCACTGCGTCAACTCACCCTCTACCTCCGCCATCAGCACCACCAAGTCCAGCACATCGTGACTGGTCACAGACCCTAGGAATTCACCCGACTCCCGGTCATGCACGGGAATAACCGTCAGCAAATGGCTGGCCATGCGTTCCAGCACATCATCGATGGGCTCCTCCGGCCAAGCGTGGGGAGTGTTCAGGCGAAGCACATTCCCCACGGGCGTCGTCTCCCAAGAACCTCCGGGCACAAACCTGAGACGAGTCATTGAGAGTATCCCCGACACCTTCCCATCCTCCATGACGAGATAATCGTGCTGTCCAGGCACCATCCACTCGTCGACGAAGTTCTTGACCGATATGTCCGGCGTCGGATACCTGCGCGTCCTGTCCAACACGCTGCCCACCCGGACACCCTCCAAGGCGTAGCGTGCGAAGGATGGCGGCACAGCATCAGGCAAGCCTGGAGGATGTGCAAGCCTAGCCCGGTTCACCGCAAAGCTGATCGCTTGGGGCATCAGCAGGATGTAGCCCAACATGATCAGCACGAGCAGTGAGAAGACGTCCTGCTCTATAACGCCGTTCTTCAGCATCACTACCAGCAGGGCAATCTCAGCCACACCCTTGGCCATCAGGCCTGTGGCTAAGGCGAAAGGGGCCTCCAGTCGTGTCACGTAAGTGCCGACAAACGACCCTGCAAACTTCCCCAGCAACGGGACCAAGACCAAGGCTGCGATGGTCGCGCCCGGCAGATTAAGAAAGGAGAGATCGAACTGCAGGCCAGCCGACGCGAAGAACAGAGGGACGAAGAGGCCCTCTGATGCGCTGCGCATCCCAGGCATGATGTCCAGCCGCACCCTCTGGGGCAGCCCCGACAGGGCAGTACCGAACAGCAGCCGCCGTGTGTCTTGATTCAGGCCTATCTCGCGCCGAACATCGCCAAGCGTACGAATGGTCAAGTAGAACTCTTGGTAGTGAGCTTCCCCTAGCTGGGATTGGCCGGCCCCGAGACCTTAGCCCAGGGGAGCGTGGCCGGCTCATTGCCAGCCCTTGAGATACAGGCCCTCTGGGGGTGTCCGCCGATTGGGAGCCTCCTATTCCGCGCTCACCGCTGTAGCCCCTGAGGTGGACCAGATAATTCTGGACGCTATCGGGGGAAGCCCTGTGTTGAACCGGAACTGGTTCGCTGGCTCCGACAACTGGTTCTTCAGCAATAGCCCCCTCATGACCCTTGAAGATTTCAAAGACGTAACGATACGGTCCCATGGCGCCGCCATCTCCGACTTCATCGTCGGTATGGGAGCCGAGGCAGAGTTCTTTGGAGCAGGCCAGTTTTATTGCCTTGGAACTGGACCAAGTTGATGCGGCCGCCTCCCCCTAATCCCGTCCCTCTCGGAGAAGCTGTACGAGGTGTCGGACTTCATGGCCGGCCCCGTCATCGGCTTCGGATACACCAACACCGTCATCAACAAAGACGTGTGGGACGACATCCCCGAAGATTTGCAGCAGATCATGATAGAGGAGGGCGCCAAGGCTGAATTGGAAGCCCTGCGCCTGGCTCCCTTCGAGAACCTGTCCGGCCTGCAGGCCAACCTGACTCTGGGCGTACAACCGGTGCCCTTTTCCCAAGAGATACGGGATCACATTCGAAACGTCGTGGTGCCGGAGCGTGTCTACCCCGGCTGGTTGAGGCGTCTCGGTTCCCCGGCAAGAATGAGGCGGTGATAAACGCATCCAACGAGAAGGCAAGCCCCTACACTGGGTGGTGGGTCAACGATGACGGCACCATCAGTCAAGTCCCCATCACCAAAGGGCCGGGCTCCATGTAATCCCTGCTAGCGCCCAGTAGACTGACCTGGGACAACGAGCTATCGCCTCCATAAGCTTGTCGACTTACACCGGGCGGAGGACCCCGGCACTCTATCTGCCGCTGGGGTTCCGGGCAGTGGCCCGGAAGGCCGATAAGCTTTACTACTTCCTCGGCTACATCTGTGGCTTGGAACTGCTGCTCCTAGCCTTCTTCATTACTTACCAGGTAATAGCCCGAAACTTGGGCTGGCCGGTTGCGCCGGGTGGCGGCCCTATGAGCGGCTACGTACTGGCCGTGGCTGTTACTTGGGGCTTCTGCGATTCGCTCCGCTCCGGAGCCCATGTGCGCATTGATGTGCTGCTGCCCCGCATGAGCCCCCGAATCAGGGCCATCGCCGACTGGCTGGCACTGATGGGCATGGCCTTTCTGGCCTATGTCATTACGTGGAAGATGTGGGAGAAGGTGATCAGCGATTACCAGAAGGGAGTGGTGACCGTTGACTATCCTCTGACTCCCGTCTTCATTCCCAAGATTGTAATCGCCCTCGGGTTCACTTTACTGGTCATCACGGCACTGCAGATGATGCTGTCGATGCTCGCCGTAAAATGGCTGCCCATCCTCCACAGAGCCATGGGCGGGGACGACATCATATGAACGTTGAACATCGTCCCTGCATCGTTCAGCAGTGCCCCGTCGCAATAGGGCGCTGTCGTCGCCCTCCGGTCATCCTAAGCGTACTGCAGAAGTTTCTGGGGTCTGGAGCAACCCCACGTTCATACTCATGCGTGGCGGATGAAGAGGCCCGACCTTGGTCCTAGGCGTTGCATTCGGTTTGATGGAGGCCTTCTTTACGGCGGGGATGTACGTCGCCGGAGCCTTGGGGTGTCTGTCCCTCATCATCGTGTTCTTCTTCTCTGATAAGCCTCTGTGGAACCAGATGTCGGCCATCGCTTGGCGCGGGAGCACCGACTTCATTCTGGTAGCAGTACCGCTGTTCATCCTGACGGGCGAATTAATGAACCGCTCCGGCATGGGCGAACGGATGTATGCGGTCATCTCCCGCTGGATATGGTTCCTGCATGGCGGGCTGATTCACACCAACATAGTCTCCAGCGCTATATTCGCTGCCTGTTCGGGCTCCAGCGTGGCCACCGCGGCGACCATCAGCCGCGCCTCGCTGCCCTCATTCCGGCAGCGGAACTGGCTTTGCCCCAAAAGTCGCGTTTGACCCAAAAGTCGGCAGTTTGGCCCAAAACTCATACAGGTTCCCTCGCGATGGGCCACTGTTTGGTGACCTAGGGGCGTGCCTTTCTACATCTGCGGCATGTAACCGCGCCGAGGGCATTGGGGGTGTCGCAGGTACGGCATATCCAATTTGTCGCCTCCACTTCCGCTCGGTATTGACGACTCGACGCCCGTACCTGCGCCCTGTTTCTGCCCCTAGCCCATATCCAACTCAAGGAAAGCATCACGACAAGCACCGTACAGCCCACGCCGTAATACCAAGCAGCGTTCGCTCCGAATAGCCATTCGACCAAATCTGACACGGCTTACCCCCTTTGCTAGAAACAACTCAAGTACGCCAACGCGTCTTCCAGACCATCGGGATCGAACTCGGCTCCTAGGCCCGCATCATCCGAGCTGGTTGCCCACGTCCCTGCGTAAAACATCTGCCCGCGCGGGAGTGACCCAGTTGCACCTCGCTGCAACATGCCTAACATTGAGGCCAATACTGCGCGATTCTGAATGTATACCGCTTCCCCATCATCGGTGAGCGTTGCAATCTGGCCGAGTCCTCCATCAACAAACATTTGGGATGTGTCGTCCCAAATGCCGTGCGTATAGCTATCTGTGTTGGCAGGCATAGTGCCATAAGGCACTAGGTAGGCAAACTGTGTTGTGCCGAGGCAGGCCAAGCCAAGGAAGAGGTCGTTCGTTTGCTGAGGGTCGGCATCAAGAACCGCGAACCGTATATCGTAGTCTTCTCCGTCGGTCGCGAGTTCGGCTACAACGGCACTTAGTGCCATTTCCCAATCAGCGTCTCTATACCAATAACCAGAAGACTCCCAAGTGGTCGTGTCGGGAGGCAGGGTTGCGATAGGCGCAGGAAGTGTGGTCACAGACGGTGCTGGCAATCCCTGCTGTCCTCGGGGGCCTTTTTCTCCGCGTTCACCCTGCGGCCCTCTCGCTCCTGCTGACCCTTGTGCGCCCTGCGGCCCTTGTAGCCCTGTCTCTCCCCGCTCGCCTCGTGCGCCTGTCTTTCCCATAGGCCCTTGCTCGGCTGGTGGGCCTTGCATGCCCTGTTCGCCTCGTGCGCCTGTCTTTCCCATAGGCCCTTGCTCGGCTGGTGGACCTTGTATGCCCTGTTCGCCTTGCGGTCCCTGAGGGCCTGGTGGCCCTTCACAGGCCACAAACAGAAGCAGAGCAAACATGGCCACCAAGATATGAATTTTCAAAACGAGAACCCTCCTTCTGACCCCGGAGATGGGGTAATTGCTAGCTACCACGCCTCGCATGACCCAGAAGGAGGGCACAATGCCCCCTCCGAGACAAAAGGTCATGCAAAGGCAACGTGATAGCTAGCGGGAGGATTCTAGTATGCCCTACGGGTAAACCGCAATAGGGTATACTTTCACGGGAGGGGTAGCAGTAGATGATGGGTAGCTTGTTTGCCTCTGAGGTCGTCAAGTATGATTGGGTTGTGACGTTCAAGAAAGGAGGCTAAGAGCCATGCATGATACCTGACAAGGGACTGCCCCTACTAATTGGTATTAACAGTACCAGCTAGTAGGGGCAGCCTAGAACCAACCACTTGCACCGGGATGGCGCTGACGACCTTATGACAAGGGGACCCCAAAAACAGCCCCATCATAAGGCCCTAGGCCTTCTTTGTGCAAGTTTCAAAGCCGAAACAACAAGGAGGACCTGAATATGGGACAGCGAAGAATTCCACCACATTGGCAATGGCCCATCCGTGGTGTTATAGCCGCGGTGATCTGCAAGGTACGGGTATGCTTCAGTGCTCAGTTTCGGGCAACGGCTAGCGCGATCTGGATGCGCCCCGACCTGAGCTTCCAGCAGAAGATGGAGCGGGCACACGCCGAGTATCTTGAAAAATGGAATGAGGTCTTCTACTCGGACTGGCTGCAACAGCGGGTATTGGGCATTAGGCCGTAGAGGGCTTACCTCGATGCCGGTGGCCGTTGATAAGGTCTGTCCCAATTGGCTGACTTGCACTTGGGGCAGACCCGCGGCCGCTCGGCATGGCGCAGGCCCTTTGGGACCCACTCATGCCCGCACCGGCAACGATACGCCGTGGTCTGGAACTCTCCGATGGGCAACGTCGTTGGCACGGCTAGCAACCTCCTCATGCTGAAGTTCCCGAATAGCCTACCCTAATAGTATTGACTAATACAACCCCCTATTGGTATACTATCAGTAACGACTGATAGGGAGTGTACAACCGTGACTCAGCTAGGATTTGACCTGGTTACGGCCCTAGGCCCCAACGACCCCGACGACGGCGACGCCGGACGCCAGCAACGCGGTATGGCCATAGCAGCAATCACCCGCCTTGAGAAACACCGCCTAGACTACCGCGTACCCTCTCAGTCGGGCAACGGTTCCTACATCGTCGATCCCGACACCGGTAATCCCTGCTGCTCATGCCCCGACTTCGACACGCGCCAAGAGCCATGCAAGCACATCTACGCTGTGCAGATCACCATACGGCGCGAGGAAGAGGTAACGGTAGAGGTTGACGGGACCGTGGTGCAGACCACCACCGAGACCGTCAGCTTTCGGCAGAGCTGGGCCAACTACAACGCTGCCCAAGAGCACGAGGAGGAACACTTTGCCCAGTTGCTCCGCGCCCTGTGCGACCTTATCGAGCAGCCCCCACAGACCAAGGGACGCCCACGGCTGCCACTGGCCGATGCCGTGTTCGCCGCTGGCCTGAAAGTCTACGGCACCAAGTCCATGCGCCTGTCCATGACGGACGTGCGGACCGCCGGGGACGCTGGGTTGATGGACAAGACACCATCCCGCACCAGCACCTTTCGCACAATGGAAGACCCGGCATTGGCCCCCGTGCTGCGGAGCCTGATCGAGATAAGCGCCCTGCCTCTCAAAGCCATCGAACAGGACTTCGCCGCCGATTCTAGTGGCTTTGGCAGCAAGTCCTACGTCCGCTGGTTTGACAAGAAGTGGGGACGGAGTGAAGGCAAGGAGATTCGAGAGGCCAAGTGGGTGAAGTGCCATATCATGTGCGGTGTGATGACCAATATCATCACGGCAGTCGAGGTCACGGCCAACGAGTCCGCCGACGCTCCCCACTTGCCCGCCTTTGTCGAGACCACGGCCAAGCACTTCACGGTCCGCGACGTGTCGGCTGACAAGGCGTACCTATCGCGCAAGAACCTTCAGGCGATTGAGGCGGTAGGCGGGGCGGCCTACATCCCGTTCAAGAGCAACTCCAGACCCGGCAACAATGGCGAAGTATGGAAGCGGCTCTACCACTTCTTCCACCTGAACCGCCCTACCTTTTTGGAACACTATCACAAGCGCTCCAACGTCGAAACCACCTTCCACATGGTCAAGGCCAAATTCGGGGCGGTAGTGCGGGCCAAGGCGTCGACGGCCATGGTGAACGAGGTGCTGTTGAAGCTGTTGTGCCATAATATCGCCGTGCTGATTCAGGCGATGTACGACCTAGACCTCGACCCGGTTCTGAGTCTTCAGCAGCCGGAGACTTTTGGGCCAAAATCGCTAGTTGGCCCAAAAGTCGCGTGAAACTAGGGGTTTTGGGGCAAAGCCCAGCGGAACTACTCGGAGAGGATGGTGATCGGCTCGCTGGCGGCCGGAGGCACGTTGGGCATACTGATACCGCCGAGCATCGGCCTCATTCTCTTTGGGGTACTGGCGGAGGAATCGGTCGGGCGCCTCTACATCGCGGGGTTCATCCCCGGCCTGCTGCTGTCGGTGATCTTCATGTTGATGATCGGCATCATGGCCGTGTTCTGGCGAGGCATGGCACCGCGGGAAACGGGCGAGAGCTTCACCAGCTGGGAGAGTTGGAAAATACGACTCGTAAGCTCCCTGCACCTGCTGCCGGTGCTGGCCCTCATTTTCATCGTACTGGGAGTTATCTACCTAGGTGTCGCGGCGCCAAGCGAGGCGGCGGCCTTCGGCGTATGCGGGGCCTTCATCCTAGCGATACTGCTCAACTCCGATGAACTGACGAATCCCCTGATCGGGGGCATCATCAAGCGCACGCCTCTCATCTACCTATTCACACCAAGCAGCCAGGAGACCCTTCGTATGGCCCCGAGACCCTCAGCCGAGGTGGTCAGGAATGTAGTGCAGCGGAACGTGCGCATAGTGCGGGACTCGTGTATCTCCACAGTACGCACTACAGGAATGATTTTTCTGATACTAATGGCCGCCTTCACCCTAAGTTACGCCTTTGCCCGGCTGGGCACCTCGCAACAGATTACTGAGGTCATCGTCGGACTCAACCTCACCGACTGGCAGTTGGTGCTGGCCTTGATTGTGTTCTACCTGATACTGGGCACCTTCATGGAGAGCTTCGCTATGATGGTCACCACGGTGCCCATACTGCTGCCAACCCTCAAGGCGGCCGAGGTCGACTTAGTCTGGTTCGGCGTCATTATGGTGCTCTTGGTTGAGGCAGCCCTCATCAGCCCGCCAGAGGGCATCAACCTCTACGTGTTGCACGGCGTTCGACAAGACATAGACCGGGAAGAAGCGGAGCGTACCGGCCTGCCCGTCCGCGAGAGCACCATCAGCGACGTCTGGATAGGCGTGCTCCCCTTCATGGGCTGCATGGCCGTCACCACCGCTCTCGATCTGGCATTCCCCCAGATCGCGCTCTGGCTCCCCGGCATTATCTTTGACGCCCGGTAAGGAGTCGTGCATCGCACAGGTACAGATCGAAGACTGACAGCGTGTCTGGCGATATGCTATAAAGACCGCACTTGAAATCAAAACACTTGGGTGGAGAGCCAGCTATGTCTCTATGTCGTCTTGCGGCCCTGATCCCTGTGCTCTTGATCTTCGGGGGTGTCCTTGTCATCGCAGCATGCGGTTCTGAAGAACCGGCGCTGCCCGCCACTTCTGCCGACTCGGTGATTGCCTACCTTGACGAGGTGGACTACCAAGAGTCTTGGGAGCTTTGGCCCGGCAAGGGCGAGAAATATCAGGGCGACGACCCGCATGGCGCACTCTTGACCACTTACCTGAACCCCGCCGCTTTTGAGGCGCTCGACAACAAAGCTGGCGTTCTGCCCGACGGGGCCATCGTACTCAAAGAAAACTACACCCTAGGATCAGAGCTGGCTGCTACCACCGTGATGTACAAGAAGACAGGGTATAACCCGGACCGCAACGACTGGTTCTGGCTTAAGGTCCTAGCCGACGGCACCGTGGAAAAAGAAGGTATGGTGATGGGCTGTCAGGAATGCCACGGTGACGTTAAGGACAACGACTACATCTGGACCGGCCCCCTGAAGTAGCGCCTGCCTTTCCCATCTCCGCCAAGATCACCACACCCTTGGTGGGTGAACTCCGCAACGACGCCCTGGTGACGAACGACCTCGCCCGAGGCCTCTTCCCGCTCATCAAGGCACAGCCCTACGCCTCGGCAATCGGCAGTGTCATCAAGGACCTCGATGAGGACGCATTGAGACGGCGTGGAGCGATGCCACGAGCGCACCCGCAGCACCCCCGAAGCGGCTGTCCGCTTGGAGTCCCGCAAAGGATGATCATCGAGTGTGGTGGCAGCCTCGCCCCAAGACGTCTATCGGGTGGTCACCGGCATAGGGGCTGCTCGTGCGTGGTACTTCGCCACTGGGCTTGGCGATTGGGGGTGCTGGACCGCCAGCTGGGAGGCTCCGGTCTGCATCGAGGCCGACGACATCCTGATGACCTACACATCGGCGACGCCTTGGATTTCTGGCGAGTGGAAGATGTCCAAGCCGAGCGCTTAGTGCGCCGCTCCGAAATGAAAATGCCGGGCAGAGCTTGGCTCCAGTACGAGGTCTCGCAGGCCTAGGATGGGACTGGCCAGTTGGAGCAAACGGCTGCGTTCATTCGCAAAGGTTTACCCGGCTTGACTTATTGGCACGCCCTGTCTCCCACGCTTGGATTTTCGGCAGGCTGGTGAAAGTTATCGCCCGCTGCGCTGAAGCGTTGCCCGCTGACCCTAAGGGAGAACAGCCATCTAACCAAGTTCCGGTCCACCGATTGTTGTAGAATTGCCTGACAGTCGGCTGCCCGCCGCGCGTTCCTCAGGCAGCACACAATCGGAGGCGTCCGTGTCCCAACTGATGACCGGCAAACAGGCCCTGTTGGAAATGCTCAAGGCCGAGGGAGTCGAGTACATCTTCGGCAACCCCGGCACCAGCGAGGGGCCCATTATTGACATGCTGGGCGACTACCCGGAGTTCCGGTACATCCTGACTCTCCAGGAAAGCGTTGCCGTGGGGATGGGCGAATCCTACGCCCGGGCCACTGGACGTGCTTCCTTCGTCAGTCTCCATGTGGACAGCGGGCTGGCCAACGGCATCGCCCTCATGCTGGATGCACTCAATACCGGCACCCCTATGGTGGTCACCTCCGCCAACTATGACGTCCGCAAGGTGAACGAGGGCATGACCGACTTGGCCCAACTGGTCCGGCCGGTAACCAAGTGGGCGGTGGAGTTGTCCCAAGCTGACCAGATACCCAGTGCTATGCGGCGGGCCTTCAACGAGGCCAACAGCCATCCCAAGGGCCCGGTCTACGTCGGGTTCACCTCCAATGCTTTGGAGGGGATGGCCGAGATGAACATCGTGCCTTCTCGGCCCGTTTACGACGGTCCCCGGCCCAGCCAAGAGGGTATCGCCCAAGCCGCGTCCCTGCTGCTCGAGTCCAGCCGGCCCATCATGCTGGTGGGCGACCGGCTCTCCGATGATGACGCCTTGGACCAAGCCGTGGAGTTGGCCGAGCTGATGGGTCTGCCAGTTTACCAAGCTGGCACTGAGGTGGCCTTCCCCACCGCGCACGGCCAGTTTCACGGCTACTTTTCTCTGCGGGTCGCTGCACAGCGTGCTATCCTTCAGCGGGTTGACCTCGTCCTAGCCGTTGGCGCGGATCCCTTTGCGGAGCTTTTCTATTGGGGAGATATAATCCTTCCCTTGGCAGCCAAGCTGGTACACATCGACCCCAGCCCCGGCCGCATCGGACGGTCCGAGCCGACGGACGTCGGCATCGTCGGTCATTGCGGGCTGGCCCTTTCGGAGCTGACCATGGCCGTGAAGGAGAGGTTGTCCCCAGGTGATTTGACGGAAATCGAGGAACGGAAGCAGGCCGTTGTGGCCGAGGGCCAGCGCAACCGCAAGTCCTTCGAAGAGTCCGCTGCTGAGAAGTGGGACCACAAGCCCATGACTCCCGCCCGCATGATGTACGAGTTGGCCGCCTCCATGCCAGCCAACGCTATGATCGTTGACGACTCCATCAGCAACCGAGGCGTGATGCGCCACTATTTTCACGGCGCCCGTCGCGGTGACCTGCGGAGTGTCCGAGGACAGTCCATCGGCGGAGGCATCGGGGCTACTATGGGTACTCAGTGCGCCAATCCCGACCGCCCTGTCTTTGGTCTCATCGGAGACGGCAGCGCCATGATGACCGTTCAAGGATTGTGGACGGCCGCCAACGACAACATTCCCTGTGTCTTCGTCATTTGCAACAACGGTATGTACCGGGTCCTCAAGGTCAACTTCAACATCTACCAGCAAGACGTCCTGAAGTTGCCCGAGACCTCCGGCGGAAGGCTTCTTTATTCCGATTTTGCGACCCCGTTTGACATGGCTTCTATCGCCAACAGCATGGGCGTCCATGGTGAACGCATCAGCGATCCAGCCGAGATTAAGCCCGCGGTGGACCGGGCTGTGGCCTCCGGCAAACCAGCCCTTCTGGATATCGTGATAGACGGCTCGTTATAAGACCCGTCTTACCGGTGACCCCTCGGCCTTTCGCGCTCATTGGCCCAAATGCGAGAAGACCGCCTCAAGGAGAGGAACGATTATGACCGCACAGACCAACCCCGGAGCCTTGGATTCCACCCTACTCGCCGGTTTTCAGGAGGCCTTTGAGTCGCAGCCTTCCCATCAACTGATGCAGAATGTGGTTACCCAGCACGATGTGAATGATGTGGCTCTGAACCGCAATATCGTTGCCGAAGCGACTCACACCTTTTCCACTCTGCTGGACGATTGGGGCGTCACCAACCAAGCTCGCTCGGGCCGTTGCTGGATGTTCGCTGGCCTGAACCTGTTCCGGACGGAAACCAAGGACCTGCTCAACGTCAAGGAGTTCGAGTTCAGCCAGAGCTATGTGATGTTCTGGGACAAGATGGAGCGGGCGAACTATGTTCTAGAAGCGGTCATAGAGACTGCGGATCGCCCAGTTGACGACCGAGTTGTAGCTTGGCTGCTGCACCAACCCTTGGGAGATGGCGGCCAGTGGGACATGTTTGTCAGCTTGGTCAGAAAGCACGGCGTGGTCCCTAAGGCCATCATGCCCGAAACAGAAAGTTCCGGGAACTCCGGGCGAATGAACTCCAGCCTCAACTACCAAGTGCGCCAAGGAGCGCGGGATATCCGCCGGTTATACGCTGAGGAAGGGGGCATGGTTGCCATGCGCCAAGCCAAGGAGAGAATCCTGCGTTCAGTCTATCAAATCCTCTGCATTCACCTCGGCAATCCGCCAGCCAAGTTCAACTGGCAGTGGAAGGACAAGGATAGCGAGTTTCACCGGGACGGCGGCATGACCCCCTTGGAGTTCGCCGACAAGTATATCGCCACTCCTATGGAGGAATACGTCTGCCTAGTCCACGACCCGCGCCAGTCCAACCCGCCGGGCCGCACCTACACCGTCCAGTATCTAGGCAATGTAGTCGACGGGACCGGGATCAAGTACCTTAATGTCGATATAGGGTTGATGAAGGACATTGCCATGCGGATGCTCCAAGACGGCAAGCCCGTCTGGATGGGATGCGACACGGGCAAGCAGATGCACCGGGACAAAGGACTGTGGGACGCCGAGCTGTTCGACTACGCCGGTGTCTATAACGCCGAGTTTTCCATGGACAAGGCGGAGAGGCTGGAGTACCACCAGACGGCCATGACCCATGCCATGCTGTTTACTGGCGTGGATGTGGTGGACGGCCAGCCACGCCGCTGGCGGGTGGAAAACAGCTGGGACGACAAGGTAGGAGACAAGGGGTTCTGCCTGATGAACGATTCGTGGTTCGCAGAGTACATGTTCGAAATAGCCGCACCGAAGAGCTATCTCCCTGAAAACCTGCAGCAAGCCTTGGAGCTGGAGCCGGTAGTGTTGCCCCCGTGGGATCCCATGGGGTCGCTGGCGCACTAGGCTTCAAATTGACTAGGGCGCCGCTCGTCGGTTCCATTTGAAAATGTTCCAGAGAGCAAGCATAACTAGGACCAGAGCCACTGGTCCATATAAATGGGCCGTGGCCAAGTAGACTTGCGGAGCAACCGATGCCCCTAGGTAGAGCAGAGACAGCCCGAATCCAAGCAAGCTCCAACGGCCCTCGTGGCGATCGCTCCAGTTAATGGCGGTCCCCGCACCGACTCCGATCAAACCGATGGGAGCGAGGATGGCGGACCAGTACGGAGCTTGGGGTGCGGTCACCGAGGCGAGAGGCACAGCAATGAAGAGCGCACTGAGGGCCCCTGAGCAGCAAGCAGCTACCAATGAGGCAACGGCAACTTGGCTCACGATCATGTCATGGCCTCGTAACCGACCAATGTACTGCCGCGCCATCCATCCGACAGAGAAGACCAAAGATGCCCCTCCACCATAGATCACGCCCATCATGATCACATAACCGACGAACGGAGTGTCCAAACCAAGCGGCACACCAACGGTCTTGGCGAATGACGTGCTGCCCATTACGCTGACGGGAAAGAGCAAGACATGCTTTACCCTCTCTCGATAACCAGCCTGCAAGGAGGGGGGATACACCCAGTGCAATCACGAGAACTAAAACCGGAAGCCACAAGCTGGCGTCGTCAAGAACCGTGAAGGCCAAACCGAAGCCCGCCCCCGTAACCGCGGCCAGTCCCAGCGATGCCATGAAATGGCGTTTGGGTAGAGCCCTAGTCATCGCGCCTCCCTAGAGGGCGTATGCGACGCTTGCATCTCACCGCTGTTCCTCGCGGTGAGCGCCGTATTCGTGGACGCGACGTTCTAACGCGGTGTCGTCCCAAGCATTGCCGCCAAGGTCCGACCGCCGTCCCAGCACTTCTCTGCTTGCCATCAGGCTGGGTCTCCAACCATCTCCGCGCTGAGCTGTCCTCCTATCGTTGTCTTCGCACTATTGCTCAGTAGCAAATCGAGATGTTCCCGACAGATTCTAATTGACTCGCCGATTACCTCACTCGGATGGTATCGCCGTCACGCAGAAACCCGTCATGGTTTGCCCTTTCATGGTCTCACGATTCAATACCGGTCGTAGCAGGGGTGATGAACAACGTCTGAGAGGTATGGACGGGAAGGTGCGGATGGGAAGGCGTTTGGTTGCGCTTGGCGCAGCACGAACGGGAGGCGGCCATGCGCGGCACATCCGGCTTTTCCCCTCCTCTCGCTCTCTTGCCGAGCCCGGTCAGGTCCCTGCGCAACCATCCTTCGCGTCAACTCTCTTACCGCCACACGCTCGCTGTCCCCGCAAGCGTCTAGGTCTCCATAGTGACATGGACACTACAATTGCATTACACGGGCGATTTAGCCGGAGACAGTCCCAATTACGCGCTCTGTAGATATCTATGGTGATATAGTTGGCCCCAATCGTTGGTGATGAAATATACACTTGGCATTGGTTGGGCCGATAACGGGAGTAGAGACAGTAGTTGCACCGGCCACACCGTGCGCCGTGACGACTGCGTTTGAGGCCTCTCTATCGGATGATGCTAGAGGGTGCGTTGGAACGGGTCTTCACCCGACGGGCACCGCACGGGTGATGGGCTCGGAAGAGGGCTCCGTTCCCCATGAGGTGTCTCCCCGCCTCCCGCTGGCAGGTTTATGGAGATAAGGATATGAAGCTGTCCGATGTGCTGCGTCACGGGTTATCACTTCCCGTGCTGGTCATGGTGTTTTTGTTTTTGGCGACCGCGTGTGGGGCATCTGGTGAGCCGACGCCCACTCCAGAACCTGAGTTGACGCTGGAACGGGTGCTTGAGAGTGCAGGGGGGAAATTGGCCGCCATGTCGACAGCAAAGTTCGAGATGATAGACGAAATGGAATCAGGAGCCCAGTTCTTTCGAACGACCTTGAAGAGCGTTGAAGGAGAAATAAGGTCGCCCGACGCCGCGAGGATGCTGGTGGATGTGGAGGCGCCGGCAATGGGATTCGTGGAAATTGAGATATTGGCGGTCAAGGACCTGGCATACATGAAATTCTCCAAGGACGCACCGTGGGTGCCCCTGCCTATAGACCAGGTACCCTTCAATTTCGGGGGCATAGGCATTGCTTTGAGCGAATTGCTGCCCATCATCCGGGATGCAGCCATTACGGGTCTGGAGTCCATCGAGGGCGTCCAGACTATCCGTATAGAAGGGAATATTGTGTCCGAGGAGCTTTCAGACCTCATCACGTCCGTGGACTCGGGTCATCCAATCACGTTGACCTTCTGGATTGGCGCAGTTGACCACACTTTGCGGCAGCTCACAATAGCTGGCAAGATCTTCAACGGGGACGCTCCGGAAACGAGGCGTCGGGTGATCATCAGGGACATAAACCTTCCTGTAGACATCCAACTTCCGGACATAGCCACGGGGCCGTGAACCCTGTTAGGTCCTACCTCACTTCCCTAGGGTCTTCCCAGACTGCTATCTTGGGAATACTTTGCTTGGGGGTATTCTCGACCGCCTTGGACCAGACGGTGGTGGTCGCCGCGTTGCCCAGCGTGATGCTGGACTTGGAAATACCCCTTACGGACCTGGACAAGGCATCCTGGATCGTAACCGGATACCTGGTCAGCTATACCGTAGCCATGCCGTTGGCGGGGCGCCTGTCCGACGTCTATGGACGCATCAGGATATTCCAAGCTGCGCTGGTACTGTTTTCCATCGGGTCGGCGTTAGTGGCGGTTGCGCCGGACTTTTCGTGGATAGTGTCGGCAAGGGTGCTTCAGGCCTTCGGAGGAGGCGCCACGGTCCCCATAGGTCTCGCTATGGCGGTAGCCACCGTAGCACCAGCGAGGAGGGGAGTGGCACTAGGACTCGTGGCCGCCTCGGCGGAAGCTGGGTCCGTTTTGGGCCCACTCTATGGTGGGGCCATAATCGAGTGGATTGGCTGGCGGTGGATATTCTGGCTGGACATACCGCAGAGCCTCATCCTGATAGCGCTTCTGGCGGTTTTGCGCAACCGCCCCAACCCTGAAGCCAAAATGGACTATTTCGGTGCCCTAGCGCTGGGCGGGGCCCTCACTGCCCTTACAATTGCGCTGTCCCAAAGAAGCATCTTTTCGGGAGAGTCCATTGCCCCATATTTGATGGCAGCCGTTGGAGTCAGCCTAGTCGTCGTATTGATCGCGGTAGAGAGGCGCGCTATCCAGCCTCTGATGGCATCTTTTCTGTACACCTCTCGGGCTTTCGTGTCCTCCAACATTGCCCAATTCCTGGTGGGCGTCGCCTTGATCATTGCTTTGGTAGCCGTGCCTCTCATGGCGGGCACCGTCATGGAAAAATCGGCCTTGGCGAGTGCGCTGCAGTTGGTCCGACTTACGGCCGCCATCCCAGTGGGCGCAGTGATAGGAGGCTACATGCTGCGCTGGGCGGGCGTAAGGGCGGTGTGCGTTACCGGCCTCGCGTTCATTGGCGTGGGTCTGTTGTTCATGAGCGGCTGGGAGACGGAGGTGGAGGAACTGAGGCTAACGGCGCCTTTGGCCTTGACGGGATTAGGATTTGGGCTGGTAATCCCTCCCATAAGCATCAGCGCCTTGAGCGCAGCGCCTAGTCATTATTGGGGCGCCGCGGCCTCATTGGTCACCGCATCGCGAATGGTGGGGATGGCGTTGGGGCTGGCGGCCTTGTCCGCTTGGGGTATAGAACGCTTCTACAGCCTGACCGCCCACGTGGTAATCGGAGAGACATTCGAGGAGACCGAGGCGCCCTTGATTGAAGCTGGGGTGACGGTGTTCCAGAACCTCTTTATGATTTCCGGGTTCCTAGCCTTGGTGGCCATTCTTCCGACCCTCATGATGAGAGTGGAAGATGCTGAAGAAACAGAAGAAGCCGGAGCTTTCTTCTGAAGGTGTTCCCGCCAACACCGACGGAGCAGAAGAATGGGAATCATGGCCGAATTCTCCACCGCTGGGCAAGACAACCCATTTGAAGCTGGACGTATCATATGGGGAAAGCCCGGTGTGAAATGAAGCAACGGTTCTCCTGTCCTGAATGGGCACTCCGTTCGGCGAGGGAGCCGTCACACCGCGAATCCGGGTGACTCGATCAATGCCACTCCAACACTGTCAGGCCGCGGAGGCAACGTTGCCTTCCCCATTCCCTGTAGGCTGGACCTCGTCGCCAAGCGGTCCTCAAGTCCAAGCTCATCCAGAAGACTTGGATGGGGACGGATATCGTTGTCTGGTGTGACGAGGAAGGGCGCATTTGTGTGGCCGAGTCCTTTTGCCCACACCTAGGATCAGATTTGGGACCCGCAGCGGGAGGACGCGTACGCGATGGCCAGCTCGTGTACCCCTTCCATGGCTTTGAATACGATGCAACCGGCCAGTGTGTAGCCACTCCCTATGCCGCTGCCCCTAGGAACGCAAGGTTACGAGTCTTCCAGACACAGGAAGTCCTCGACCTGATCTTCGCTTGGTGGTGTATCGAAGGACGGGAGCCACAATGGAGGCTGCCGGCGGATTCGCTAGACGAAGCAGGGTGGAGCCAGTTCCAGATCAGGACCACACGCTTTCCCGGCCATCCCCAAGAGACAACAGAGAACTCCGTGGATTTGGCCCACTTCCGTTACGTCCACGGCTACGACAATGTCAAACGCACCGAGCCCGTGTCTGTGGACGGTCCCTGTCTCGAGTGCCGCTTCGACTTCAGGCGCACTCGGAGGATCGCCAAAATCACAACTTTGACCCTTGATTTCTCCACCACCACCCATGTTTTTGGGCTGAGCTACTCGTTCGTGCAGATCCGCAAGCACTCAGTCGGGATGGATATGCGCATGTGGGTACTGGCTACGCCCATCGACGGCACACTGATCGACCTGTCCCTAGTCTCGCAGATGCGGGAGGTTCGCAACCCGATGCGTTGGATGGTGGGGCTAGGATTTCTCCCGTTGAGACTGCGTGCACCCATCATGAACAAGATCATGCTCCCATGTAAACCCGGGATGTTCAGCAGGACGTGGTCGTCTGGAGTCGTGGCCGATGCCTTGGTTGAGCTCGATGAACTCTTCGGGGAGGCCGGCGGGGCCAGCGTTGTAACGCTCCTTTTCCGTGGAGAGGCGCTTACGCCCGACGGACTCACGCAAATGCACGCCTTAGTCCGTGACGTCGTCAGCGATCCGAGTGTAGGAGATTTACTGGCGCCAACCGATCCTGTCGTAGCACCTTCATTGCTACTCAGGCTCCTCCTCCAAGTGGACGGCTTCGAGTCGGTGACGCAGTCCGACATAGACACCGCCCGCGGTCCACCGGAGATCCTGGAGGCAATCGAGGCGATGACCGGGACCGACACAGATGGCACACCGGTCGCGATTGCCATCATTCGTTTGCGTGACACGGGCGACGAGCGGATTGAGGAGGCCGAGCGGAGGATCCGCGACCTCGCGTCGGAGGATGAGGGCCCGTTGCAAGTGAGGAGTATCTCATCCGTGGTGATTGAGGATGAGTACAAGAAGGCCACGGAGGAAGGGATGTTGCCCCTGATAGGGCTAGCGTTCCTGCTGATAATGGCCTTGATCATGGTCTTCATGCGCACGATCTCAGACCTGGTGCTTACGCTGGTCGGCCTTCTCATGTCGATGATCTGGATCCTTGCAGCGGAGGGCTGGCTTGGGCCGAACGCGCTGGGTCTTACCGGTCCTCCCAACTTGCTGACGGCGATGGTGCCGATTATCATCACCGGCCTCACCGTGGACTATGCGATCCAAATCATCTCGCACTACCGCGAGCAGCGTGCTGCCGACGAGGGAGTCTTGGGAGCGATTCGTACAGGGCTGCGAAACGTCACCCTCCCATTGACGCTGGCGGCGGGCACGACGATTGTCAGCCTGCTGGCGAGCCTGTTCTCCCCGATCGGAATAGTTGGCGACTTCGGCATCATAGCGGGGCTGGTCGTGGGGATGAGCCTGCTTGTGATGCTGACGCTAGTTCCGGCTGGACGCACGATCATTGACCGGAGGAGCGAGGCGAGGGGCACGTTGGCGGCGCCTCGCCCAATCTCGCATTGCCGGGCGTCGGGCGGCTGGCAGAGCTGCTGGGGAGGAGCGTTACCCGCAGGCCTGCGCCCTACATCATCGTTGTGGTCGCAGCGACGATCGGGCTGGGGTTCGCGGCCACTGGCCTCAAGTCGGAATTTAGCATCCGCGACATCCGGCCGCGAGGTGGGGACTGACTTCAGGACATGAACACCCTAGATGTGGCTGTCGGCGGTACGACCGAGATGGCCAGTGTATTGATCAAGGCTGAGGCCACGGAGACCCGCACGCTTCTGAACATACGCGACCTGGAAACGGCGTTCGTGGACGAGATGCGCCGTCCGCCTGCCGCAGCAGGAACTATCCAAGGATCATACGAATTGCTCGTACGCGACTGGACCGACGACAGCGGGGAGTCCGGTGACAAGTACGACCCGGAGCTCGCAGCGCTCTTCCGGGAAGCGTCTGCCGGAGTGGAACTGGATGCCAAGCTGATGCAGGAATTCCTCGACAGACTCGAGGAGAAGGACCCCACTTTTGGGCACCTGGTGGTCAACAATCCGAAAGGCATCGACGCAATACGGCGCGCCAGCCTGTGCTGGCATTCATCGCGGTGGGGCCGATCGTGCTCGTCCTCATCTCAGTGCTGGGAACCATGGCTCTGCTGGGCATCCCTTACACAATCATCACGTCCATTATCACGGCCCTCTCGATTGGGATCGGGGTTGACTACACCATCCATATGATTCATCGCTACCGCGAGGAGTACGCACTGGCGCGCGACCCGGAGCAGGCAGCAATCCGGACACTGGCTACCACTGGTTCGGCGCTGCTGGGCTCTGCGCTGACTACGGCGCTCGGGCTCGGAGTGCTTGTGGCCTCGCCACTGGTTGCGTCCCAGCAGTTCGGCGTCACGGCAGCGATTACGATTGCCTACTCGCTGATAGTCTCCATTCTTGTGGTGCCACCCGCGATGACGGTCTGGGGCGCGTACCAGAACATGCGACTACGCTCCATGGTGCATCGCTGGTCGGAGGAGCTCGACGAAGCGATCGAAGCGGTGCACCGGCGTCACGAGGAGGACTAGCCTCAGACCTCAATGGGAAGGCGTCGCGGGCCGGCGACCTCAGAGATCCTCGTGGCTCCTGATGATGGGCTCCCCGTCACATCGCATACGGCGAATGAAGGTGAGAGGCCTAGCGCTGATCAGGCGTGTAGCTCGTGCCTTCGTTCGCCGATGTGGAACTTCAGCTTCTTGTTCGGTTTCATCGACGGCAACGGGTTGAACTTGAGCTTGTAGTTGCCCAGGGACACCTTGAGCGTGACGTAATGTGCGACCATCAGGACATTGACGGCCAGTTGCAGTTCCATCCACCGGGAGCCTAGGCACGTGTGCGTACCCAGCCCATAGGGAGCGTATCCGGGATTTGGTGCTCATTGCGGGGAGGCAAATAGCGGTCTATATCGAACGTGCGGGCATCGGGGAAAACGTCGTCCATGTAATGCGACGCCGTCTGAGCGATGACGACCCTTGATCCCACCGGCAGCTCATAGTCCTCGACCACACACGAATTCATCACCGTCCGCATGGACATCGGGACGATTGGGTAGAGACGCAGGCACTCCATGAGGAAACGGTGCGTGACGTCAAACGAGGCCGGCGTGAAGTCCTCGCCATCCGGATCGCCATTCTCGAACAGGGCGTCGGCCTCACTCTGGATTCTTGCATAGATCTCTGGTTGAGACGCCATGGCGTACAACGCAAAGCTGAACGCATCGCCAAGGTACACGCTGGCAATCAGTGCCGCAGATCGAGCGAACCGCAGATTCGACTCCGGGACGAACTGCGGATCGCTGGCGTGCAGGCTTAGAATGTCATCCGCAAGGTCTCGTGGACTCCCGGCCCGCTGGGCTGGCGTATGTACGCTCTGTATCCGTTCCAGCAGCGTATCGACGGCCTTCGCACGGCGTTTCATGTTCGGGGTTTTCAGCATGAACTTGGGCAGGATCTTCACGATATGAACGTTGAGCGCCCGTTCCTTGTACTTGATTAAATCGTCAATGATGTCATGGGAATCCACACTGACGGTGAGCGGCGAGATTTGCGCGTTTATCATTCGCCGGCACATGCTCGTGGCCGGGTAGGAGTCGCTCACCTTCCAATCGGCCATATATTTGCGCGCATAATGATAAAGCTGGTCCAGCTGCCCCATTAATCTTCCGCGAGAATACGCCGCCGACATGGACTTGCGGAGCCGGAAATGATCGGCGCCATCTAAGGAAGGCAATACCCCGGACGCGCCATAGACCTTCTCGAAGTCAGCAAAATAGTCCTTGGCTCTCAGGTACATGCGCCCCCGCCGGTGCACCCAACGATTTGTTTCCGGGCCAGCCAGGAAGACCATGGGCTTGGCAAAGGGAGGGCTGATCTGGAACACCGGTCCATACTGTTGTGCAAGGTCCGCAAAAAGCGCGGGGACATTGCCATCGCGAATATGTCGATTGAGCACCAGCTTCCGAAGGGAGACGGTCGGAATATCTTTGGTCAGGACGGACCGTCGGAGTAGGGGACCGGCGAGGTTGTGAGAGACCGCCGCCGCCATGGATCGACCGATCAAGTCCATCTTGCATATAAAGTCGATGCGTTCCTCAACCTCGTCATCAAGTTGGAACATGAAGGGAAACACATCACAAGTGTTGATAAGGCAGATAATGATGACGCCTCTCGGGGCGGGAATCTCCCGGTCGAAAATCGCCTTGCTGATGCGCGTCTTGACGAACTCTATTCCAGAGCCTTCTGGGGAACTGTTCAACAGTGCAGTCTGCGCCGTACTCCGAGCCAGCGTCCAGAAATTGCCGTCGTGATATTGCAGGACCTTCAGTTCAACCAAGCGGTCCCGGGTCGAATCAATGATCGATTCCGCTTGGGAGGCGAGCCCTTCGATCCAGTACCGGGTATTCCGTTGGACTGGTTCGGCTGCAATTTCCTTCAGGATGGGGTCCAGAGCCGGGTTGTCAGTTTCTGTCTGGTCCAGAAGGAGCAGGGATTTCTCACCCGTGTCAATACGAGCTATGAGTGAAAGTTCCGCGAGCACGGCGCCGAAGGCGCAGTTCATATCCCAACCGGGCACTTGGTGAAAGTAGCCCGTCTCCTCGTTGAGGAGCATCAAGATGAGCTCTTCAGGCAAACTGAGCGGTTGGGGGGTCGTAGCCTCTGAGACAGTCATCAGTCTCGGTCTCCGTGCATCATCTCGATGCCTTGAAGCGCGCTTATGCTTGTCCCTACGGAGCGCTTAGCATACCTTTCCGGCTGGGGAGAGGGCCAATACAGACCAGAAGAGAACTCCGGATGCACATTGGCAGGTGCTGAAGAAGCGCCCCAGACAGCGACGCCGACCCAGAGGCTGGACGCATGATTCCTACTGCGTCTTGCGGTCTCAGGCTTCGCTGAGCGGACCGACAAACCCGAGAACTGTGTGAGTGAGGCAGGGTGGCCTAGGACGATGGGTTATGAATAAAGCCGTGGTGGGCCGTCAGGGATTCGAACCCTGGACACCCGGATTAAAAGTCCGGTGCTCTGACCAAACTGAGCTAACGGCCCTTAAGGGCATCTATGGTACCACTTGTCCGTGGGGGCTTACAGGGGGAGTGGGCGTCGCGGCAGGAGGACTTGGTTGACCCTCCTCGCGCTTGGGTGCTAGCCTTTCGACTACGCTTCTTACGAGGGGGGGAGTTACCAGTGAGCAGCCTCCCCGGATATCAACTGAGGTTTTCTATTGGCTCCATCGGTGCATAGCCGGGCGCGTTCAGGTGTGGTCGAAGCGGCCAAGGCTCTGCGGCCGCAAATCGAAGCATGTCGGCAGGAGATGGAGGCGGGACGGCAGTTGCCCCCTCAGTTGGTTGATGGCATGGCCTCTTCGGGGCTGCTTCAGCTTTTCCTGCCCCGCTCCATGGGCGGGCCGGAACTCGACCTGAAGACAGCCTTCCACGCCGTGGAAGAGGTCTCGAAGATCGACGGCGCGGTAGGCTGGTGCTCCGTGATCTCCGGCGGCGGTTCCGTGCTGTTGGGGCGGTGCCAGCCGTCGGTAGGTATGCATTTTTTTGGGCGTCCTCCCGACTTCAGGCTGGCGGGCAGCATGCGTCCCGAAGGCTGGACTAGGCAGGTCCCTGGGGGCTACCGGGTGACGGGGCACTGGGGGTTCGGCAGTGGCATCACCCATGCCAACGTGGTCGTGTGTGCCTGCAAGGTGGAGAACGCTGGGGTGGAGCCTGGGGATGCAGCACAAGCATCAACCGATGTGCCCCAGATACGACTGCTGCTTTTACCACCGGAGGGCGTCACGATCCACGACACTTGGTCGGTCGTGGGAATGTCCGCCACGGGCAGCCATGACTACTCGGTGGAGGACTGGTTCGTGCCGGAGGAGCACACCTTCTCCCTGACTGACCCGCCAGTGGAGAAGGGGCCTTTGTACCATCCGCGCTTGATGATGGTGGCAGTCTGGACCCCTTACGTGGCCAACCTGCTGGGCATGGCGCGAGGCGCCATGGATGCCTTCATCGAGCTGGCTGCTGAGGCCGGTTCCACCCACTCGACGGCCACTCTGCGCGAGCGGGGCGCGGTGCAGGCGGTGGTGGGGGAAGTCGAAGGCATCATAAGCAGCGCGAGGGCCTTTGCCTTGGATGCCCTCGACGGAGCGTGGGAGGCGGCTTCCCGAGGCGATCCGGACCCCGCGCTGGAGATCGCTGAAGCGCGGCTTGCGATCACTCACTCATCACGTCAGGCAGTGAAGGCGGTGGACATGCTGTTCCATGCTGCTGGCACCAACGCCATCTTCCGCAAGCACTCGCTGGAGAGGTCCTTTCGCGATGTGCATGTGGCCATACAGCACCTAGCAGGTCACACGTCTCACTTCGAAGCGGCGGGGCGGGTGATGCTGGGGCTACCGCCGGGAGACGTCGGCTGGTAGGGAGATGACCGGTGTTCTGTTATCCCCCGCACCCCCGGATCAGGTCCGGGGCAGTCTCTAGCCCTCTCCCGCCGAGGGAGAGGGGATTTTTGCCTAGAGTCTCCGCTACATCACCTCTTGGCGGCTCTTAGTCAACAGGTCCAGGGCGGTCAGGGCGTAGACTTTAGCGCATATCTCCAAGTGGTCGGTGTGCACCACTTCGCCGTATTCGGGGTCGTAGGCTGCGTGGCCGCCGGGGACGACTCGCGAGACGCCTGCAGGGCCATAGGTGATGCTGGCGGCCCCTATATCGGCGAAGACATGGTTGTCGCTGGAGACACCGAAACGCTCGGCCTCAGGCTCGAAGGGGTCTTGGCCGGTGACCAAGCGGTGGCTGGCGCGGGCCAGACGGGGCAGGTACTCATCGTGACCGATCTCGTAGCCATTGGCCACCATGTAGATGTCCCACTCCAGACCTAGGTCTGGGTCGCGGTCATTCATGCGTTGCACCAGCGACCGTACTTCCCGCTTTACCGCGAGTATGTCGGTGTTGGGGAGCAGTATGACGTCGACGTAGGCGTGGCAGAAGGCAGCCACGAGAGGCGGGTTCTGGGGCACGCCACCCTCGATGGCGCCGACGTTGACGCGGGGGCGCATGAAGGGATGGGTGAACATCTCTTGGTATTCGGTTTCCCATGCCCGGATCTCGGGTATAACTTTCTCCATTTTCATCAGGGCGTCGACGCCGTACTGGCGGTAAGAGGCGTGCTGTACCACGCCACGGGTGGTCATACGGATGAACATGTAGCCGCCGTTGGCAATCTGCACACGCAGGCCGGTGGGTTCACCGTTTATGACGACATCTGGAGGCTGGCCGTGGCTGGCGAGGTAGCGGGCCCCGTAGCCTGCACCGCGACACTCGGCGCCTTGGTGGGCCCCGATGGGCGCTCGCTCAATCTCACCGACCACACCAGCGAGGCGTACGTCGCCGCGTGGCTCTATGCCCGCCTTCATCAGCATTTTGGTGGCCATGTAATAGCAGGGGAAGGCGGACTTCATGTTGGACGCACCGATGCCGGCGATCCAGTTGCCGTCGACCATCTGGGCTTCGGGCTTGCCAATACCGGGAGCGTAGTCCATGTGCCCAAGGAACAGGACGTCGGGGCCGTCCCCAGAACCCTTCCAAGTGGCGATCACGTTATTCCGGCCCGGCTCAACCTCCTGCTTCTGCACCGGCAGGCCCAAGTCGGCAAATCGGGTTGCTAGGTAGTTACCGATGGCCTCCTCGCCTCCGGTGGGGCTGTCGATGTTGACCACGTCCTTGGTCATCTGGATCAGTTCTTCCTTGTCGAGATAAGAAAGAACTCGCTCTTGCAGTCCGTCCATTGTCACCTTGTTACCTCCGACTATAACTCTGATTTACCGCGTGGCTTGGCCTGCTGGGCCGTGGGAATGCTAGTCACTTGGTGGGCTTGCAAGTCGGGTAGGACTGCCTCGGCGAAACAGCTTAGCACCCGCATGCTCGTCTGGTGGGGCATGGCCTCTTGGTTGAAGTTAAGCTTATGGTGCTGGCCCCACAGACTTGGCGCCTCCACGGGTTTCATATGCTGCGTAGCTGGATTTCATAAATTTCAGACTGCTCGTATCTGTGGCGCGTTTTTTCGTAGCTAAATTCAGTGAAATTTGTGAAATGGGCGGGGACTTCAGGGGGTTGAGTCTATATGAGAAGTCGCTCCCTTTCGTCGTTCGTCTTTGCGAAGCAGGTCTCCCATGCCCTCCGGTGGGGCAGTAGTGTGTCTCCTCTTCCGGCAGTAGAGCTGGGCTGATTCCAGCGTAGCAGGGAGAGGGTGGAGGGGCAAGCCGAAGGTGTCAGTGGGCCTTGGTGTCCCGCTTTGGGGCCATTTGGTATCACGGCATGGGCAGAAATCGTATCTGGAAAGGGTACACATGAGACACTCGTCGTAGCTGAGAACGCATTTTTTGTATCTGCAAGTTGTCTCATTGGTCTCATTTGGGGTAGGTCCAGCTACGAAATGACGGGGCCTTTGGGACACAGCGGTGCCACCCACCGGGGCCATTGAGAGGCCGCGCGGGTGGCAGGGTGGCGCGGCCACGACACTTGGGCAGCCGAACGGACGTATTCCTGGGAGGGGTTTTCGGACAACCGTTGTTGGCGACCCTGCTACGGGTGTTTTGGCTGATTGTGCCTTTAGAACCATATGTCGAGCCTAGAGGGGAAGGGGCGGCAGTGTCAACGGGCTGATGTCAGTGGGCAGGGGCTTTCGACTGTTGGATGTGCTGGGCTGTTCCGTTCCCTGGGACAAGAAACCTCACTTGCCCAGCGGCCCGTCTTTCGACTACGTGGGACGACGCGCTACCCGCGCGCCATCCCACTTCGCTCAGGACGAACGAAAAGGACGGGTACGGGGCCGCTAATAATCGGGGCCCTGTGTCAGTGGGGGGAATGTCAGCGGGTGCGGTCGAAAGAAAGTCAGGATGGCACTGGGTTCTATACTGGGTTCTATTGGGCGGCGGGCACTGTGGTGATTTGGTGGGCGTGCAGGTCGGGGAGGACCTCCTCGGCGAAGCGGCGTATCACACGCATGTTCATTTCGTGGGGCATGGCCCCTTGGTTGAAGTTCAGCATGATGGTGTTGGCGCCCACGGCCTCGGCTTGCCGGATGAGGCTGTCGCGCACCTCTTCCGGGCTGCCGGCGCACCAGCGGTCGGTGGTCTGCATGTCCTCTAGGGTGATATGGCGACGGACCTCTCGCGCATCCATGTGGGCCTTGAGGCTCTCCGGGCGCAGGTGACCCAAGTCCTCCTCGGAGGAGTAGCCTTGGCGTCGCGCTTCGTTGAAGCTCAGGTCGCTGCCGTGCCCGAAAAGGGTGCGCCAGTAGTAAAGGGCGTAGGGCCCAGCCTCCTCCAAGGCCTGCTGCCGGCTATCGGCCACGTAGCAGTGCACGCGCATTATCAGATGGTCTGGAGTAATGCAGTGGCCGTGCTGGTCCAAGGATTCGGCGTAGTGGCGGATGATGTCTTCAGTGACGCCGCGTACAGACCCTTCGCCGGGGGTGATGGGGATGTTCTCCCGACCTGCCCACTCGATGGAGGACTTGCTGACGCTTACAGGCATCCATACGGGAGGCCGGGGCTGCTGCACCGGGCGAGGCCAGATGGCCACGTCGTTGTAGGACCAGAACTGGCCTTCGTAGGAGAAGGACTCGTCCTGCCAAGCGTGCTTCATCACCTCGAAGGACTCTTCGAACCGGGCACGAGACTCCCCCATGTCCACGTTGTATACGAGGTACTCCCGGGGTATGCCCCGCACGATGCCTGCGATGAGGCGTCCTTTGCTGAGGCAGTCCACCATGGAGATTTCTTCCGCCAGTCGCAGCGGGTCTTGGATGGGCAGCACGTTGCCGTAGATCAGGAGCTTCATCCGACTAGTGCACTGGGAGGCTGCCGCGGCCATCAGGTTGGGCGAGTTCATCAACCCGTAGGGTGAGGCGTGGTGCTCGTTGAAGGAGACGCCGTCGAACCCCAACTCGTCCATCAGCGCCCAAGCTTCCAAGTGCTCGCGGTAGTTGCTCACCGCCGCTTCGGGCTGGAAGTGACGCTTGGGCAGTGGGTACGGGAGTTGGTCTCCCTCCACCGCGTCATGGAGCTGTATGGGGTAGCTTACGTGATCGAAGACGAATACCTGCACCGTTTCCTCCAGACGCCTCGCCCCCTCCGGCAGTGCTCCTTTGCCCGTAGCGGGAGCGGGGTGGTAACCTTCATCTTGAACTGAAGACACAGGCCGACGACGCAGACTAATGACGCAAATGCGCTAGGCAAACCGGTGCGCGTCGCCGGGCCTACCTATTGTAGGCGTGGCCCAAACGGTGTCAATGTTGCCGGGCACCACCGGTGTTGGCAGGCAGATCAGGAGGTATAAGGTGGCGAAAGAGGAGCAGGAATTCCACGCAATAGGGAGCGTCGCTTGGACGACTCCGCCCGGAGGATCTGGAGCGGCCGCTGAGGGAGTGACGGAGAAGATTCTGAACTTCGACCCGGAGAAGGGCATCGGCAGCAGGCTGCTGCATTTCGAGCCTGGGTCCGATACCGACGAGGTTATCCTCCACGACTTCTGGGAAGAGGTGTACATCCTGGAGGGCGGCCTGCACGACAAGAACCTGAACCAGACATTTACCGCGGGTATGTACGCCTGCCGGCCGCCGGGCATGCCTCACGGCCCGTACACCTCGCCCGATGGGTGCACCACTTTTGAGGTGCGGTATTACGAGTAAGGCCTAAGCCGACGCTTGAGGCGCTTGTCCCTTGGATACCGGCTTTCGCCGGTATGACGCGTGGTCGCGACTACTGAGCTGTGTACCCCCCGTCCACAATCAGGGGTGTGCCTGTGACGAAGGAGGACTCGTCGGAGGCTAGGAAGAGGGCAGCGGTGGCTATTTCGTCGGCGGTGCCCAAGCGACCCATGGGGTGAAGGGCTTCCAGCTTGCTCAGCGCTTCAGGGTCTTGTTCGATGAGGGAGCGGGTGAGGTTGGTGGCGATGTAGCCGGGGCAGATGCAGTTCACCCGGATGCCCTTCTTGGCGTAGTCAATGGCTAGGTTCTTGGTGAGTTGCAGAACGCCTCCCTTGGAGGGGACGTAGGGGTTGAAGCCGCCGCCAAGGCCTGCGCTGTAACCTACCAAGCCCATGATGGAGGCGAGGTTGACGATGGAGCCGCCTCCCGTGCGCTCCATCTGGGGGACGGCGTGCCAGCACATGAGGTAGGTGCCCTTCAGGTTGACTTCGATAACCCTGTCCCAGATCTGTTCAGCGGTGGCCCCTGGGTACATCGCGTTTCGGCCGGTGATGCCTGCGCTGTTGACCAGCACATCGACGCGGCCGTAGGCGTCTATAGTGGCCTTCACCATACGTTCGGCACCGGCGGAGTTGGAGACATCCCCGGTAATGATGGAGGCATCGCCGCCTGCTCCCTGAATGGCCGACTGGGTCTCCGCTGCGGTGGCTTCGTCCAAGTCGGAGACCATGATTTTGGCGCCTTCCTGGGCGAACATCTCGGCAGAGGCGCGGCCTATGCCAGAGCCGCCGCCTGTAATCAGGGCTACCTTGTTCTCCAATCGCATTGCCGTCACCCGCGGGCCCCGCAGCCATTGTAAGCGGGGGTGTCCGCTTCTCCGTTCCTTCCAGATTGCACCAAAGGTATTAGGCGCCATGGGGCCCGTCAAGCGGGCGGGGCCTGACTGGTCTCCTTCACAAAAAGTTCATAAAGCCAGCGTAGAATAGAAGTGGGCAATCGGGGAACAAACAAGGGGACATCTCCGTCTGGAGAGGTAACACGTTCTAACCGGGGAGACCATGATGACTAGGGTGTTGAGGGCGCTGAAACTCGTACGGCCTTGGCAGTGGCTCGTTTTGCTCATTCTGTTTGGGGGAGCGGCTGCGGCCACTTACTTCAGTTACCAGTGGGTGTCGGACTCGGAAGACGGCACGCTCGCCGAGGACCAGCAGCTGATACCTGTGCAGCGCGACGACTTGGTGACGGCCATCTCCATCAATGGGAGCCTAGCGTTCCCTAACACCGAAAGCGCGAGCTTCGAGACCCAAGGCACCCTCGGGCAGTTGGCGGTGGCTGAGGGAGACGTGGTGACTGCAGGTCAGGTTGTGGCCTACTTGGATGATGCCACCGTATCCTCGCTGGAGGAGGCCTTGGCCAAAGCCCGCTTCGATGCTTCGGTGGCGGAGGAAGCCCTTGCCGACGCTAACAGTCCCCACACTACGCTGGATTTGGACCAAGCTGAAGCCAAAGTATCCAACTCCAAGGAAGCGGTCCGAGTGGCAGAAGAGAAGCTGCTGGCGCTTCTGGAGGTTACGGAGCACCAAATCACCACGGCAGACTCTGCCGTTGCCGACGCCATTCTGAAAATCAACACCTTGGAAGATGACATTGCATCGCTCACTGGGCCTGACCAAGGCGAGATCGGCGACCTGAATTTCCAGATCCAGTCGGCCCAAGTGGCACTGGAAAACGCGCGTCGCGACCAGCTGTTGACAGTGGAGGAGTGGGCGGAGAAAGTTGACGCTGCCCGGGAGGTCATAGGGGACGCCGTAGAAGAGTACCAGCAGCCCTTCGAGAGGTGGCTGGATGTCGACGCTGAAGATATCGATGACACCATGTCCCCGGATGACCTGCTAGCGCAATGGGGCGCCGATTTGGCGATGTTGTTTGACAAGAGCGAGGTGGACGACCGTCTGATTGCCCCTCCACCGGTCGAAGACCCCAGCACAGCGTGGAACGAGCACACCGTCTACGCCTTCACTCATCTCTCTCCCTATGACATTCGGGTTGAGTGTGAGGAGGCCCCAACTGACCCGAACATCTTCTGCATCGCTGATGAGATGTCCGAGGCATGGGACGGGCTTGTGGATGCCCGGTCGGCCTTGGCGGATTTGGAGACTCCGGCAGCCACGGCGCTGTCCAAGGCTGAAGACGCGGTTGCCAAGGCCGAAGAGGCTCTGTCCGATGCGAAAGACAAGCTCTCGGACCTCTTGGAGCCGCCGGATACTTTTGCCCTGCATAGCAAGGAGAAGGAACTGGCCGCCGCCCGCACAGCCCTCGCCGAAGCCGAGGCCGACCTCGCTGCTCTGTTGGAGACGTGGGCCTTGAACGCGGCGTTGGGTGTAGATTCCGTGGAATCAGGGGTGGGTCGGGGAATAGACACAAGCCTGCTCACTGATGACATAGGTGAGGAGTTGCGGACGGCACTGCTGGCTGGACAAAGGGACGTTGAGGATACGGTGCTTGCCCTGCGCGAGGCCGGGGAATCGCTGGAAGCACTGATGGAGCCCGCAGACTCACTGCTGCTGGCCCTGCGGGAAGCCGAATTAACCACTGCAAAGGTGGCGGTGGAAACTGCTGCTGACCTCTTGAGCGGCCTGACCCTCGCAGCCCCCATTGACGGCGTTGTCACCGAGATAACCGCCGGGGTCGGGGATAGCGTCAACCCCAGCACATCCATTCTCACTGTGGTGGACCCCACGGTCATCGAGATGGAGGGTGCGGTGGACGAAATCGATGTGCTGTACGTGCACATCGGAGCTTCGGCCAACGTCACCATGGACGCCCTGCCTGGCGAGGTCCTGCCGGGGACGGTCTCTTACATCGCTCCCGATGCCATCAGCCAGCAGGGCGTGGTGACCTATGATGTGAGCATTCGGGTGGAAACGCCGCTGGGCATTGAACTGCGCTCCGGGCTGACCGCCATTGCCGAACTGGTGCTGCGCTCGGAGCCCAACGTGCTGCTCGTCCCGCTGCAGGCGCTGCGGGGCAGCTTCAACCAGCCCACGGTCTTGGTGTCTGCCAATGGGGTCCTGACGGAGCGGGCCGTCTCCACCGGCTCCAGCGACGACTTCTGGGTGGTGGTGGAAGAGGGCCTGAGCGAGGGCGAACTCATTGTCATGGAAGGCATTGAAGGGGCGTCTGACTTCGGCTTTGGCGGCTTCCGCGGCATCCCTGGGGCCGGTTTCGGGGGCGGCCTTCGTCCAACCGGCGGAGGAGGCCGGCGATGATCCGCCTTGAGAATGTCACCAAGGTCTACACGGTAGGGGACGTCAAGGTCCACGCCCTGAGGGGGGTGACCCTGGAGGTGCAACAAGGAGAGATGGTGGCCGTGATGGGTCCCTCTGGCTCGGGCAAGTCCACCTTGATGAACGTTATAGGGTGTCTCGATGTTCCCACATCAGGCCGATACTTTTTAGAGGACGCCGAGGTCGAACTATTGGGCGACGATCGGCTGGCGGAGATCCGCAACCGGAGAATCGGGTTCGTGTTCCAGTCCAACAACCTGCTTCCACGAGCCACGGCGCTCTCTAATGTGGAACTTCCCCTTCTCTACAGCAACGAAAAGAACCGTCGGCGTCGAGCCATGGAAGCACTGGAGCGGGTCGACTTAGCAGACCGGGCGAACCACAGACCCAACCAGCTATCCGGCGGTCAGCAACAGCGGGTGGGCATTGCCCGCGCCTTGGTCAAGCAGCCCGCCATCCTGCTGGCTGACGAACCCACTGGTAACCTCGATAGCGAGCACAGTCTGGAGATCATGCGCATATTGCAGACCCTGAACCGCGACGAAGGCCAGACGTTGATCATCGTCACCCACGAGGCTGATATAGCGGCCCAGTGCAACAGAGTGATCTCCATGCTCGACGGTCTGGTGGCGAGCGACCGACCAGTGGCGGGCATTGAGTCCGGCGAGGCTGCCCCATGACCCCCTACACCATCATCACCACGGCCCTCGTATCCTTGGGAGCCAACAAGCTGAGGGCAGGGCTGACCCTGCTGGGCATTGTCATAGGCGTCGCCGCCTTCATCACGCTCATGGCCATCGGCAGGGGCTCGCAGGCGAGCATCACTGAGAGGATCGAGTCCCTCGGCTCCAACCTGCTGTTCGTCAGCCCGCCCTTCAGCTTCGACGACTCGTCGGGGCTTACGCTGGAGGACTCCGCCGCCTTGGTGGACCCGGTCTTCACCCCCACCGTGGTGGACGTGTCGCCGGAAATCAACACCTTTGCCCAGATCGTATACGGCCGCAATAACACCTCCGCCCAGGTTGTCGGCGTGAGCCCCAGCTATGAGTCGGTACGCCTTACCCCCGTTGCCTCGGGCCAGTTCATCGCGCAACATCACTTGGACAGCCGCTCCACCGTGGCAGTGCTGGGCTCCGAGTTGGCCCAGGAGCTCTTCGGTTTCCGTGATCCGGTGGGCCAGAGAATCCGCATGAATGGCCGCCAGTTCACCGTGATAGGCGTCCTGGAATCTAGGGGTGGTACCGGAATCGGCCAAGACTTCCAAGCCCTCGTGCCGATCACCACCGCCTACTACCGCCTGAGCGCCCAGCGCACCACCCAAGGAGGAATCACGGTCCAGAGCATCACCGTTCAGGTGGTAGACGAAGAGTCCATGGACGCCGCCACCCGGCAGATTGATACGGTGTTGCGCCTGCGTCACCGCATCACTGGCGAGAGCGACTTCAACATCATCAACCAGCAGGAGTTGATTGAGACCGTCGAGGAGACCACCGAGACCTTCGTCATCTTCCTGGGGGCCATCGCCGGGATATCGCTCATCGTAGGAGGCATCGGCATCATGAACATCATGTTGGTGTCGGTAACCGAACGTACACGGGAAATCGGCATACGCAAGGCAGTGGGGGCGAAGCGCCGCGACATCATGCTCCAGTTCGTGGCCGAGGCCACCATTCTCAGCATCGGCGGCGGTGGTGTTGGCGTCCTCCTTGGGTTGGTGCTCTCAACCGCGCTGGACGGCGTGACCCTCGGCAATCAAGCTTTCCAGACGGTCAACAGCGGGGATATCCCCGTGCTTGCCATGATAGTGTCCGCTGGCATCGGCCTCTTCTTCGGCATTTACCCTGCCGTTCGGGCGGCCAGTCTGCGTCCCATCGAAGCCTTGAGGTACGAGTAAACCGCGGGAGCGAAACGTAGGAGCGACCCATGTCCAACAAAATATTTTTGTTCCTAGCAGTCCTAGCCATAGCACTGGGAGGCGCCTTGGGTGGCATCCTTCTTGTCGTTCTGGACGATACCGACGAAAACCCCACTCCCATAGCCTCGATTGTTGGCCCCGGACGCGCGGGCGATGGGGCCGACTTCGAGCGTCTGACCGAGCTGACCGGTAGGGTCGAGTCAGGCGACTTCGACCCTGAAGACTTGGAGGAGCTGGGAGAACTTGCGGCGCAATTCCCGGGCGATTCTTCCGGCGGAGCCCTGCTTGGTGGCGCCGGTGGCGCCAGCATGATAGGCACCGTCCAAGCCTTGGACGGCAACAGATTGCTCCTCGATACCCCCGTGGGGCCGTTGGAGGCCACCGTGGGCGACGACACCTCAATCCTCTCCATCTCCGAAGCCGAGGGTACGCTGGAAGACCTCACATCCGGCCTCCGTGTGACCCTCACGGGAGAGAGAAGCGAGGAGGGCCTGCTGGAGGCTACTTCCGTCAGGGTTGTACCAGAGGGGCTGCAGATTCCTCAGCGAGGGCAGTTCGCTGGCCAGCCGGACCCGGAGTTCTTGGCCGGCCTCGCGGCCCTGTCCCCGGAGGAGCGGAGCGACCTAGCATTCCAAGCAGCCATCATGGCCGCCGCAGCCCGGGCTAGCAGCAGCGTGACCGTGGAGTCTCTAGGAGAGGGTGGAACGGTGATCACCGAGGTGAGGCCGCTAGCTGACGGCGAGATCCTAGCTGGCCCTCCAGCGGGAGCCTTGGCCATCCCCGGACGCAGCAGGACATTCTCCTTCACTGCCCCCTCCCAAGATGGCGGAGCCGCAGCCAGTTCACTTACCGGCGTCCTCGAATCCGTTGCAGATGGAGTATTGGAGCTGACCACGCCACGAGGTCCTGTGCGCGCCTCCATCACACAAGACACTGCCATCACCATCTTCAGTGAGACCGATGGCGCCTTGGACGACCTGACCTCAGGTGTGCAGGTCTTGATATCCGGCCAACCCAACGAGGCCGGGAATCTGCAGGCCACCAGCATCACAGTAATTCCCGAAAGCCTCGCGATACCCGTCGGCAGCCCCTTTGGGGGGCTAGGCGGCGGGTTCGGCGGGGGTCAGGGAGGGTTCGGCAGAGGCCGTCCGGGGGCGGGCCAGTAAAGCCCGTTGTCCTTCGACTCCACTGCGTTGCGCTCAGGACGAACGGAATGAGGTTGGGCTCAGGACGAACGGAAAGAACAGCGACAGCGGCTCCAGCTTGCCAAGATACCGCCACAACCTTTATCTTCTACCTGCTGGGCGTGCCCCTTTGGACGGCCAGCCTTGGATTCCCGGCGAAAGGTCGAGATGCCATGTGTGGAGTCTGCGGGATACTGCATAAGGGTGGGGCGGGCGCTGGGCCGGCGCCCATTGGCGACTACTTGGTCAAGATGCTGGGTGCCCTGTCGCATCGGGGCATGGACTCCACTGGCGTCACCGTGGCGGGCCAGCCCAAAGATCAGGACCTCATCCTGCGCCTGCGCATAGAAGCGGACCAGTCTGACGCTCTCCTCCAAAGGGTGCGCCAAGCCGTCAGCGAGGTTGGGGGCGAGGTGGTCTCCCATCGGTGGGTGGACGACTACGTCCGGCTCGGGGTGCAGTACGGCGGAAGAGACGAGGCACTACCCTACCACGCGCGGCCCCTGCGTTCCGGTGTGCGCATCGGGGGCAGAGCTGAGAGTATCGCCGACGCCCTTGTTGCGCTAGACGGCGTGGAAGTACACAGCATCGGCGAGTGCTCCGAGGTCATCAAGGACGTGGGCACCGCCTCCGACCTGCAACAGCGCCATAATATAGGCAGCCTCAGCGGCTCCCATGGCATCGGGCATGTACGCATGGCCACTGAGAGTCGTGTCGACATCACCCATTCCCACCCCTTCTGGGCCTGCCCTTATCCCGACGTTACCGTGGTGCATAACGGCCAACTGACCAACTACCACAAGCTGAAACGGGCCTACGAGGACCAAGGGTACGAGTTCCAGACGGAGAACGACTCGGAGCTTATCGCTGTCTACCTAGCCGACGCCCTCTCCAAGGGCGCCACGCTGGAAGAGGCGTTGCGACAGTCGCTTTCGGACTTGGACGGGACCTTCACTTTCCTGATTTCCACCAAGGACGGCTTGGGATACGCCAAGGACCAGTGGGCCGCCAAGCCTCTGGTGACCATGGAGACCGACGAGTACGTGGCCATAGCGTCGGAAGAGGTCGCCCTGCGCAGCGTGTTCCCCGAGGAACAGGAGCTGATTGAACCCCAGGAGAGCGAGGTCATGACTTGGTCGACATAGACGCGGCCTCCCTCTCAACTCGCGAGCTGAACCAGCGCATCAAGGAGTTGGCCCGTAGCCGCGAGGCCGAGATCAGAGTCCTGAACCCCCAAGCAGGTCACAACATGGCCGTGGCCGTCCTAGCCCCCTGCCGGATTACCTTCGAGGGCAGCGTGGGCTACTTCTGCTCCAGCCTCATGGACGGCCCTCACGTCACTGTGAACGGCAATGCCGGATGGGCCTTGGGGGACAACCTGATGGGGGGCAGTGTCACCGTCACCAAGAACGCTGGGGCGTCCGTAGCGAGCTCGATACGTGGCGGCGAGGTAACGGTACACGGCAATGCTGGGGCGCGGGCTGGCATCTCCATGAAGGGCGGCACCCTACTGGTGCAGGGCAACACTGGCTTCATGACCGGCTTTATGATGCAGAAGGGCAAGATCATCGTCTGCGGTGACGTAGGCGACGCTGTGGGCGACTCCATGTATGAGGGCGAGATTTACGTCGGCGGAAACGTCGGTTCACTAGGCAGTGACGCCAAGTACGACCCCATCACCGAGGACGAGTTGATCGCCTTGTGGCAGACCTTGGAGCAGCACGGCATTCAGGGGCGGCCTCAATTCAAGAAGATAATCTCCGCCAAAAAGCTGTACCATTTCGACCAGTTGGAGCGGCTTGAAAAGACGGTCATCTGAAGGCGACTTGCAGAATGGTCCGGGCCGTGGATTCTCGCCTCCGCTGGAATGACGGGAAGGACCGATTGCTCTGGGCAACGATAATTCCATGTCGATGATCGTAACGGCCGACGGTAACCCGCTAGGCAGTTAAAGAGGGAGCCACGCGCTATGGTAATGGGCCAGAGTCAGATTTGGTCGCCTTGGGTGATGGACGACATACACGCCAAGGCGGAGGTCGGTCGCTATCGGGTGCGGGGGTTCAGCTCCTTCCAGAAGGTCACCCACTTCGACGACTTGGTGTTCCTTTCTACCGGTCTTACCCGGTTCCCCTTAGAGGGCTACAAGGAGAGGTGCAATACTCAGACTGTCATCGGCCATCGCTATGCGCAGAACCCGCTGGTGCTGGAAACGCCGGTCTACGTAACCGGCATGAGCTACGGCGCTCTCTCCCGCACTGCCAAGACTGCCTTGGCCCGTGGGACTGCCATGACGGGCACGGCCACCTGCACCGGCGACGGCGGTATGCTGCCCCAAGAGCGGGAGGAGGCAGCCAAGCTCATCTACCAGATCCTCCCCAGCCGCTACGGCCTCAGCCCACACGACATGATCCGCGCCGACGCCTTGGAGATTGTGGTGGGGCAAGGCGCAAAGCCAGGCACCGGCGGCCTGCTCATGGGTGTCAAGGTGCTGGACGACGTCGCCGCCATGCGCGACCTGCCCACCGGCATCGACCAGCGCAGCCCCACCAGACACCCCGACTGGCTGGGGCCCGACGACCTGACGGTCAAGATCGAGCAGTTGCGCGAGGCGACTGACTGGCGGGTGCCCATCCACGTCAAGCTGGGCGCGTGCCGCGTCAGCGACGACGTGAAGCTGGCCGCCAAGGCAGGGGCTGACGCCATCGTGATTGATAGCATGATGGCAGGCACAGGCGCATCAGCCGAGGTGCTGCTGGACCACAGTGGCATCCCCACGGTCCCTGCGATAGTGCAGGCGCGGGAGGCTCTGCGGGAAATCGGCCTCTACGGGAAGGTCAGCCTCATCGCATCGGGCGGGAATTCGCAGCGGTGCCGACGCCGCCAAAGCATTAGCCCTAGGCGCCGACGCCGTGGCCATTGGCTTGGCAGCCCTCATCGCCCTCAACTGCAACAAGGAAATCGAGGAGTCCGACTTCGAGAAGGAGATCGGCGTGCCCGCAGGCCAATGCCACCACTGCCACACCGGCAAGTGTCCCGTGGGCATCACCACCCAAGACCCGGAGCTAGAGAAGCGTCTCGGCGTTCAAGAGGGTGCTGAGAGGGTGGCCAACTTCATCAACTCCATGACCATGGAGATGGCCCTGCTGGCCCGCTCCCTAGGCAAGAGCAACGTTCACAGCTTGGAGCCCGAAGACATGGCGGCGCTCACCATTGAGGCGTCTGCGATGGCACGGATTCCGTTGGCGGGGACGGATAAGGTGTTTGGGTGGTGAAAGATGGCATCTGTGCTTCTGCATAAACCGTCTGAACAACAGCCGTTCGACCTGGAGATTACGCTACGGTCCGCAAAAGGACATCGCTGGCGCCAAGTCGATCGTCGTGTTTATTCTAGCGTAATTGACGGAAAACCCGTGTGGATTCTTCAATCTGATGGCCTCAAGGATTCGGTCTACTTTGAGAGTACCGCAATTGAATCGGACATGGAGTCCAAGCTCCGTCATCAGTTCCGACTGGACGACGACCTCTTCAAGGTTTACGGTGACCTGTACGACCGCAACGCCATCATGGCAGAGCTGGTGTATCGCTATGATGGCCTGAGGGTAATGCGCGTTGACCCTTGGGAGTGCCTAGTATTCTCCATCTTATATCCACCAGAGAGCCCTTATCGACCAGGGAGCTCTATGGATAAAACCCAACAGGCGATGGATGACATCGCCGAAGCCTTTGCCAGACCATCAGTGGCGCTCGCCAACGATAGACACCAATTCCCAACACCAGAACAGGTGGGTTCGGACGTTGGTCTGACCATTCTTAAGAACTTGGGCCTTGGCCTCGCGGGGGGAAAGAATTACCTGGTTGACGTGGCCTCTTATGTTTGTGAGGCAGGATGGGCCGCTCAAGGGCTAGGCGTATGGCACCCCGAAGCAATACACCGTAAGCATGTCGATCCTAATGATTACAGGCGCCCCAGCGCCGACGGCTTAACTTTGGACTACCTGCAGTGGCATGGGCTAGGTGATGCTCTAAAAGCGTTGCGAAAGATACCCGGGGTTGGCCCCACGGCTGCCAACTACGTGGCCTTATTCGGCCTGGGTCACATGAATGCGTTCCCTGTAGATAGCTACGTGCTTGGGATGCTCAAATCCATATTCCTCGATCGCCCCTATGCCGGGTACGTATCCCAATTCCTCTTCGCTGAAGGTCTCAGAAGAGAAGTGCAAGCACGCTTGGGCGATGAACGTAGCGCGCCCTGAAGGGTACTGATCATGCCCACACGAGAAGAAATCACCCAACGAATTAAGGACGACGGTATCCGCTTCCTGCTGGCGCAGTTCGTCGATATGAATGGCAGCGCCAAGGTGAAAATGGTGCCGGCCAACTGCTTGGATGATGTGGCCGACACCGGCGCGGGGTTCGCTGGGGCTGCTTTGTGGGGAATGGGGCAGGGGCCCCACTCCCATGACATGATGGCCCGCATCGACCTCGATACCTACACCCCTCTGCCTTGGGTTGAGGGCGTGGCTCGATTTGCCAGCGACCTGTACGTGGACGATGCGCCTCATCCCTTCTGCCCGCGGGTCAATCTCAAGCGGGTACTTGCACAAGCACGGGGCGAAGGGTATGTGTTCAACGTGGGCGTCGAGCCGGAGCATTTCCTAGTGGTGCGGAACCCCGACGGCTCCATCGCCCCTTGGGACCCCGCTGGCGCCGAAGGGCTCGAGAAGCCCTGCTATGACTTCAAGGGCCTCTCCGGGGCCATGGGCTACCTGCAGGAGATGATGGAAGGGCTCAACGGCCTTGGTTGGGATGTGTACCAATCAGACCACGAGGATGCCAACGGCCAGTACGAAATCAACTTCGTGTACACCGACGCGCTGACTACGGCAGACCGCCACACCTTCTTCAAGATGATGACCAGCCAAGTGGCCCAGAAGTACGGGGCTATCGCCACCTACATGGCCAAGCCCTTCGGAAACCGCACAGGCAGCGGTGCCCACATCCACTATCACCTTGCCGACTCGGAGACGGGCCAGAACGTTTTCCTTGATGAGTCGGACCCGCGAGACTTGGGTCTGTCCAGCCTGGCTTACAACTTCATAGGCGGCGTCTTCAAGCACGCCGAAGCCCTGTGTGGCGTCACCTCTCCCACCGTCAACTGCTACAAGCGCCTCCAAGTCGGGCAGGCCCTGTACGGCTCCCGATCCGGCTTCCTCTGGACGCCAGCCTCCATCACCTACGGCGACAACAACCGCACACAGATGGTGCGCACTGCTGGGCCGGGCCACTTTGAGGACCGCACCATCTCGGCAGGCTGTAACCTCTATCTTGCCCTCGCGGCTTACCTCGCAGCAGGGCTGGACGGCATACGCAACTGCCTTGATCCGGGTGAACCCAACCTTGGCAACATGTACGCTGTAGGCGTGGATGAAATCGCCCGCCGTGGTATCCGGCTGTTGCCCCAGTCCCTACCCGAAGCCCTCGACTACCTTGAGCAGGACCAAGTCGTCTTGGACGCCTTGGGTCCCATCGGCCCTGAATTCCTCGGCCTCAAGCGCGACGAGTGGAGCCAATACCACCGCACCGTCGGCGCTTGGGAAACCGACCGCTACCTGACCCTCTTCTAGAGGTGACGTCACATGGCCTTCTGGCTGGCATGCCCTGGTTGCGGTAGAAGAAGCGAGGAGGAGTTCCGCTTCGGAGGCGAGGTACTCTCTCGCCCCGACCCTGACGCTCCCACCGCCGAGTGGAACGACTACTTCTACAACCGCAAAAACGTCCAAGGCGTGCAGCGGGAGTGGTGGTACCACCGCTTGGGGTGTCGCCAGTGGCTCATAGCCGAGCGCGACACCCGGGATAACGCGGTGGTGAGCACGGCTTGGCCTGGCGGCGCAGGTAAGGATTAGTACGCGTCAAGGCCAGTCGTCGCCGGTTGATAGTGCGCCTCGCTCACTCAGCCAAGATACTTCACAGCAACTACTACCAGCGTAAGCGATTCCTTGACGCCGACGACATCTCCGATGACTTGGGCGACATCACCGAGTTGTTTGACCTTCTGGAGCCTCTCACCCTTCGCTAGCCCTCGCACCGCAGGCGTATAATGCGCCGGTGAACGCTGACCGTCTGCCTCCACGACCGTCCCATGTGACCTCGCCGTCGAAGCCTGTCGCCTTCACCTTTGAGGGCAAGCGCATTGAGGGGGTGGAGGGCGACACGGTGGCCTCAGCCCTGTACGCATCGGGCGTTCGCACCTTTACTCGCAGCTTCAAATACCACCGCCCCCGCGGCCTCATGTGCGTGTCAGGCAGTTGCCCCAACTGCTTGATGAACGTGGACGGCGTGCCCAGCGTCCGCACCTGCATGGAACTGTTGCGCGAGGGTATGGCGGTGAGGCATCAGAACGCTTGGCCGTCGCTGAAACTCGACTTGCTCTCTATCCTCGACCGGCTGGACAAGTTTCTGCCGGTGGGCTTCTACTACAAGATGTTCATCCGCCCGCGATTCCTGTGGCGCATGGTCTCGCCGTGGATTCGGCGCTTTGCCGGCTTGGGCAAGCTCGACGTAGACAACCCACCCGGAAGCCACTACGAGCACGTCCACCAGCACGCAGACGTAGCCGTCGTCGGCGGCGGTCCGGCCGGACTCTCGGCAGCTGCCGAGGTCGGGCGTGCGGGTCTCCGGGTCGCCCTTATCGACGACCACCCTTCCTTGGGTGGCCATTTGCGGGCCGTCTCCCATACCCCGCGCTTGACGGAAAGCGAGGCGGAAAGTCGACCGGGTTTTGAGATTGCGCAAGGACTCATCCAAGCACTGGAAGAACTCCCTAACCTCCGTGTCCTGAATAGTGCCAACGCCTTTGGCCTTTATGAGGGGAACCTGCTTGGCATCCTACAAGGCAAACGGGTCATCAAGCTGCGGGCTGAGTCCGTAATCGTGGCTACCGGCGCCAAGCAGATACCTTACGTCTTCCGTAACAATGACCTTCCGGGAATCATGCTGGCTGCTGGAACGCAAAGGCTTATGAACCTCTATGGTGTTAAGCCAGGGCGCCGCGCCGTGGTGGTGACCGATGATGAGACGGGCTACAACTTGGCGGCGGAGTTGCTTGAGGCTGGGATACAAGTAGCCGCTTTGGTGGACCGTCGCTCCGTAAGCCACTCCGAAACCCAGGGCCAGACCAACCTGAATCAGGCTGGGGTTGCCACCCACCTAGCCCACCATATCGTACGCGCCCACGGCACGCGCCATGTCCGAGGCCTCACCATCGCCCATAACACCACGGGTACGAGAACTCGCATATCATGTGACCTCGTCTGCGTCGCCGGCCCGTGCCAACCCGAATCAGCCCTGTTGCAGCAGGCAGGATGTCGCATGGCCTACGACGCCGACTTGGGCGAGACCATCCCCACAGACCTGCCTCCTGGCGTATACGCCGCGGGCGATGTCACCGGTATCCACGACCTGTGGCCGGTCATCCTCCAAGGCCGTATCGCAGGTCAGGAGGCAGCGGGTCGCGTGGCCGGACAGTTGCCGCGAATGAGGGGCGACCTAGCCCGTACCAGCCAGTCCTACCGGCTGGGCGCAGTCGAGACGGGAGTCCGGGGCCAGATCCCCGGCATCGAGCCCAAAGGTCTCAAGAAGAGCTTCGCCTGCTTCTGTGAAGACGTGACCGCCAAGGACGTGTCCGATGCCGTGACCGAGGGCTATGGCGACATCGAGCTGTTGAAGCGCTACAGCACCTTTGCTATGGGCCCATGCCAAGGCCGGATGTGCCAAGCCAACGTCCGCAACCTGTGCGCCCTCGAAACGGGGCGGCCCATGGACGAGGTGTCCCCCACTACCTCGCGCCCTCCGGCTCACCCCGTGCCTCTGGGTGCGCTGGCTGGCCCCGGCCACATGCCGGTGCGCCTCACCCCCATGCACTACCTCCACTTGGAGCTTGGCGCCGAGATGGGCGACGTGGGCCAGTGGCGGCGGCCCCACCACTACACCACCATCGAAAAGGAGTGCCGTGCCGTCCGCGAGCGGGTGGGGATCATCGACGTCAGCACCCTAGGCAAGCTGGATGTACAGGGGAAGGACGCGGCCAAGTTGCTGGACCGAGTGTACACCAACACCCACTCCAACCTAGCAGTCGGACGCACCCGCTATGGCGTGGTCTGCTCCGACTCCGGCGTCATCATGGACGATGGCACGGTGTCCCGCATCGGCCCGGAGCACTTCTACATCACCACAGGCACCGGCAACACTGACCTGATGGAGGAGTGGTTCAAGTGGTGGGGCGCGGGCTCCGGCTGTGTACACGTCGCCAACGTCACCGCTGCCCACGCAGCCGTCAACGTAGCCGGGCCCCGTGCCCGGGAACTGCTGCGGAAGCTGACCGACAGTGACCTCGCGCCCGACTCCTTCACCTACATGAACCACCGTGAGGCCATGGTTGCTGGCGTCCGCGTGAGAATGATTCGCGTTGGCTTCGTCGGCGAAACAGGTTGGGAGCTGCACTGCCCCGCAGATTACGGCGAGCACCTATGGACGGCGATCATGGAGGCAGGGCGGGAGTTCGGCATCGCCCCCTTCGGCGTAGAGGCGCAACGTGTGTTGCGCTTGGAGAAGAAGCACATCATTCCCGCCCAAGACACCGACGCAGTCTCCAACCCGTTGGAAGCCGACATGGCATGGGTGGCCCGCATGCAGAAGGACGACTTCATAGGGAAGCAAGGTCTGCGGGCGGTGCGGGAGCGTGGTCTGCGCAACAGCTTGGTCGGGTTCGTCATGTCCGGTTCAGTGGTCCCTAGGGACGGCGACCCCGTTGTCGCCGGCGGCCAACCCATCGGTCGTGTGACCAGTTGCCGCTACAGCCATGTGCTGGGGAAGGGCATCGGTCTGGCATGGGTCCCTGTATCCATGGCCGAAGAGGACACGGAGATAGGTGTGCTGGTGAACGGCAAGCCGGTACCCGGTAAGGTGGTGAGCCAACCCTTCTACGACCCTGACGGTGGCAGGCTGAGGGAGTAGCCGATGTCCGACGTGCTTCCACAACGCCTTAGCCCCTTGCACCGCCGCCACATCTCACTAGGTGCCCAGATGACCAGCGAGAAGGGCTGGCAGCGCCCTGCCTGCTACACCTCTGCCCAAGAGGAAGCGGCCTCAGTGCGGGCGAGCACCGGCCTCTGCGACATCACTCCCGTAGGTAAACTGCTGTTGCAGGGTGCCGACATTGAAGCCTCGTTGCCCGGTGTAGAAATTCCAGCTCCGGGGGGCGTCACGCGACACGAGGATAGGCATCTTTTCTGTCGTCTCGCTGCCGACCAGCTCCTGATTCTGACTCCGCCCGACGCCACCAATGACATACAAGCAACTATGGCGACCACACAACTGGACACCTGCGGCCATCTCGTCGACATGACATCAGGGTTGACGGGCCTGTGCCTCGCCGGGCCCCGCAGCCAGGATGTGTTGAGCAAGCTGACCGACTTGGACCTCACGCTGCCCGCCACCTCCGACATGACCTGCGCCCAGACCAGCCTCTCAGGTGTGCAGGCCATATTGGTCCGGGCCGACTTCGGAGACGTGCCGTGTTACAGCATATTCGTGTCGCGGGACTTGGGTGAGTTCGCTTGGGATGTCCTGACAGAAGCAGGTTCAAGCGAGGGGCTGACGCCTTTTGGCGTTGATGCCCTCCGCCTGCTGAGGGAGGGTGCCTGATGTTCCGCCTGTTCAAGAAAACACCCATGTGGCGGCGCCACCCATTGCGCGACTCCTATGACGTGGTGATTATCGGCGGAGGAGTGCACGGCCTCTCCACCGCCTACTACTTGGGCAAGCTGGGTGTGAAGAACGTGGCGGTGGTCGACCGTGGCTACCTTGGCGGCGGGGCCAGCGCCCGCACCACGGCCATCATCCGCGCCAACTACCTCACCCCTGAAGGCATTCCCTTCTTCCGTCACAGCCTTGGCCTGTACGAGAAGCTGGGGCAAGACCTCAACTTCAACCTGATGTTCAGCCAGATGGGGCGTCTGGACTTGGGTCACACTGAGTCCGCCATGTTCGGGCTGCACATGCGCACCGAGTTCAACAAAGCTTTGGGCGTCAACAGCCGCCTCATCGGGGCCGATGAGGTGAAGGAGTTGGTACCCATCATCGACCTGCGGAAGGGCAAGCAGTTCCCCATTCTAGGGGCGATGTACCACCCGCCGGGCGGGGTCATACGCCACGACGCAGTGGTCTGGGGTTTTGGCCACGGAGCCGACAGGCTGGGGGCGGAACTCCATCCCCACACCAACGTTACCGCCATAGAGCGTGACGGGTCATCAGCATGGACGGTGCGCACCGATAAAGGCGACATACGCTGCAAGACAGTGGTCAACGCTACCGCTGGGTGGTGTTCCACCATCGCCCGCATGGTGGACCTCGACCTGCCCATCGTCACCTATCCGCTGGAGGCGTGCGTCACCGAGCCGCTGAAGCCTCTGCTGCACCGCACCATCTCCTCGGCCAACCTGCACGTCTACGCCTACCAGACCGACCGGGGCGAGGTGGTCATCGGCGGGGCGGTGAATCCCTATCCTGGGTACAGCGTGCGATCGACGTTGCCCGCCTTGCAGACGCTCACCTCCCACCTTCTGGAGATGCTGCCCTGCCTGCGGGAGGCCCGCATCCTGCGGCAGTGGGCTGGCCTGTGCGACATGACGCCCGACTATGTCCCGCTGCTGGGAGAAGTGGAAGGGATGCCGGGCTTCATCCTGAATTGCGGCTGGGGTACTTGGGGATTCAAGGCCGCCCCAGCTGCGGGCGAGAGCGTGGCGGCCCTCATCGCGTCAGGTTCCACTCCCGACCTCATCAAGCACTTCGGCCTCGACCGTTTCGCCGATGGGCGTTTGGTCAACGAGCGAGCTGCTGCCCCAGCGGCCGCCATCCAGTAGCTCCCGGACGGCCCCCAACTCGCCCCTGGCTATGTGCTATCATTGCACCAACCCTCATGCTCATCGGAGGCTTGGCCATGGCTACCGTCAACAGGAAAGAGGCATCGGCGGCGTCGACAAGTGTGGAAACGCCTTGGTACGACCTCATTGACGACCCTGTGCCGCCTGAGGATGCCATGCGGCAGGATGACACGCTCTACTACACGATGTCCGGGATCAGGGCGCGCTATGAGGACGACCCCACCGTGCTCGTCTCCGATGAGACCAATCTGATTTACGACTCAGCCCGCCCCGGTTCGGTGGTTGTCCCTGACGGCTACGTAGTGTTCGGGGTGGACGCAAGGACGATCAAGTGGGAGCGTCGCAGCTACCGGATCCAAGAGTGGGGCAAGCCGCCGTCCTTCGTGTTGGAGGCGGCTTCGGAGAGCACGGCCTCGAACGACTTGGGCCGGAAAAGGCAGATATATGCCGCCATGGGCGCCCAAGAGTACTGGCGACTCGACCGGACGGGGCAGTACTACGGGGAGGCGCTGGTTGGCGAGCGCTTGGTGAACGGCGAGTACCAGCGGTTCGATTTGCATACCGCAGACAACGGAGATGTGTGGTCCCGCAGCGAAGTGTTGGGGCTCGACTTCTACTATCATGTGGGACAAGACGGCCGCGGTGAGTTCCTATTGCGGGACAGCCTCACGGGCGAATGGATAAACACGCTGGGACGTGAGGTCGCCATCCGGCGGGAGGAAGCCGCCGCCCGGGAGGCCGAAACCGCTAGGGCAGACCTTGCCGAGGCCGAGATCCTCAGGTTGCGACAACGCCTCCAAGAACTTGGACACGCGGATGAATCTCAGAGTTAGGCACGTTGCAGGAGTTGACCCGATGGCGCCCGGAACGGAGCGGTAGCAAGGTTGCCTAACGGGTTCCACCTGAGCGTCGTAGACCAGTCTCCCGTACGCAAGGGCGGCTCGGCCGCTGACGCCCTCCGGGAGACAGTGCGTCTGGCCCAAATCGTCGAGGGCTTGGGCTACAGCCGCTACTGGGTAGCCGAGCACCACAACTCCGGCGCATTTGCAGGCACCAGCCCCGAGGTGCTGATCGGCCAGATAGCCGGCGCCACCAACTCCATACGCGTGGGAAGTGGCGGCGTGATGCTCTCCCACTACTCGTCGCTGAAGGTGGCCGAGCAGTTCAGGGTGCTGGACTCTTTCTTCCCTGGGCGGATCGATCTCGGCATCGGGCGCGCTCCTGGCAGCGACCGGGTCACCTCGGCAGCCTTGGTCTACCCGCGCCCCCAAGCCGATATCAACAAGTTTCCCCAGCAAGTGTCCGACCTGATGGGATACCTCACGGGGGCCTCCGTGGGCGAGCAGGCCTTCGCTGGCATCCGGGCGCAACCCGGCGCCGAACCCGAGTCCACGCCGGAAGTGTGGCTGCTGGGCTCCAGCTTCTACAGCGCCCAGTTGGCAGCAGTCCTCGGCCTGCCCTTCTCCTTCGCCGATTTCTTTGGCATGACCAGCTTTCACGGACCGGAGGCCGTATCAGTGTACCGGCAGGAGTTCAAGCCATCCCCCTTCCTGTCGGAGCCGAAGGTGAACGTGACTGTTCAAGTGATATGCGCGGCCACCAGCGAGGGCGCTGAATACCTAGCCACCAGCCGCAGAATTGACAGGCTGCGCATGGCTTTGGGCGAACGCCAAGGGCTTCTGCCGCCGGAAGAGGCGGCAGCCTATGCTCTGCGCGAGGATGAGCGTATTTACATCGAGCGGAATACGGTGGGTAACATCGTGGGCGACCCGGAGCATGTGGAAGAGCTGATCGTGCAGGCTGCGGCGCGGTACGACACCACCAACGTAGGCATTGTGACCAATTGCTACGACTTCCAAGCGCGTGTGACATCGTATGAACTGGTCGCCGAGCGGTTTAACCTGCAGGCACCCACAGTAGCCGCGCCCCGGTCAGGAGAGTACGCCCGGTGAGTAAGATACTACGCAACATCATCATTCCGGCAAAGGCCGGAATCCGGCGGCCTCCCCGAAAGTGGGGAACTCCTTCATCCCGAAACAACGAAACCACGAGGAACGACCAATCATGACCATGCCTAGAACCAACTGGTACACCGACCATCCGCCAGCCTGTACCTGCAAGGACTGCGAGGAGCGTAGGCTCATTCTGCAACGTCACGGCAAGCTGGGGCGCAATACGCCATGCCCTTGTGGCAGCGGCAAGAAGTACAAGCGGTGCCACGGCGGATAGGGAGTGTCGTTCCCAGTGCGACGAATTCGTGCAACAAAGCACTAGCACCGCGTGCTGCCCCTTCCACACACCTTGCCTGCTGGTAACCAATAGCCAACAGCAATCCTTTAGTCGAAGACCGTCTCTGCGGATGCTCAACTTGCCCACGTTTTTCCGGTCCAAAGTTACCCTTGAACAAAAGGCCCAACTGGCGGGTGCATTCCGCGTAGGCTACCTCATTCCCCCATACAACTCTTAGGAAGCCCCATGCTGCGACGCACCGGCGCCTTGCCGACTTACCTCCGCGAATACCGTGAGACGGGCGACAGCCGCCACCATGACCTCCTTGTGGTGTTCAGGGCGGTGCGCCATCTCATCGGCCTCCAGCGCGTCGTCTATCCCGGCAGCTACGTACACATCACTCCCTCCTTGGTATTCCCGCATGTGTACTACATCGATTCGGTCAAGGGGTTCGGAGTCGCCATGCAATGCAGCGACCTGATGACATGGCTCGAAGCACACAAGCAGTAAACAGAGCCGGTCGCCATCACGGCCATCGAGAACGCCTACACCGGGATTCCGCGTGCGCTGATGGCTGGGTTCGGCCTGATGGTCTCTTTTAATGCGGGCCCTGTCTCCCAAGAGTGCAAGCCGTTGCTGGCTGCCGGCGGTCACCTCCTTGCAAACGACGGTCACTACGACGCAGCCCGCGCCCAAATGGATAACGACTATACCCTCGTAGCAGCCCTCAACTGCGAGGGCGCGGTAGAAGCGGCCGACGAAGAGTTGCGTACGTACTTCGTCAGCAAGCAAGGGCAGCCACTGACTCACGAGATGCTCGCTGAAAATCAGCGGCGTCCGCCAAGCAGGGCTCGGTACAAGATGGCCCGCACGGCGGACGCCTACCTATTCCGATTCAAGTAACGCTCAAATTCCTGCCCCGGAGAGTTCTGCACAACTTCCGTCATACGGGCTGTCGTTGTCATCCAAAGGGAGCTACATCAAACCGCATGTGGCGAGGAAGCTACGCCTAGATCGCCTACTCTGTCACCGTCATCGCACCCGCCAAGGTCTCGCCACGTAAATTCAGCTTGTAGTAGGCGTAGAGTTGCGAGACTACGGTAATTCTTCCCTTGAGGACATCCCAGAGGGGATATTGTGACGTGTAAGCGTTGAACGGGGCTATTAGTCGCGAGCCCGGGCCCCGTCGCGCCGGTGCCGCTTACGGTCCAAGACTGAAAGTTCTGCCTTACGGAGGCGGAGATTCAGAGGCGTGACTTCCAGCAGCTCATCGTCGGCGACGAACGCCAGAGCTTCCTCGAGACTCATCTTAACAGTGGCGTTGAGGCGCTTGGCCACGTCGGCCGTCGAGGAGCGCATATTAGTCAGCTTCTTTTCCTTGCACACGTTGATCTCGATATCACCTTCGCGGCGTTGGGAGCCGATAATCATTCCTTCATAGACCGTGGCGCCTGGATCGATAAACGTGTCGCCCCTGCCTTGGGCATTCAGCAGGCCGTATGTGACAGCCACGCCCCGCTCGGACGCCACCAGTGCACCGCCACGTTGGGACCTTATCTCGCCCTCCATGGGCTCATAGGCCGTGAAGATGCTGCTCTTTAATCCGTCGCCACGCGCGGTCCGTAGGAAGAATGCGTTGAATCCGATCAGGCCACGGGTGGGTATCTTGAATTCCATGTGGACCGAACCGTTGTCGTCGTACCGCATGTCTCGGAGTTGGGCCAAGTGCGCCGAGAGATACTCAGTCAGTGCTCCTACATACTCCGCGTGACTGCTTATGTTGAGTATCTCGTAGGGCTCGCAGAGCTTGCCGTCGATCACTTTGTTGACAGGTGTAGGACGGGACACTTGGAACTCAAACTGTTCGCGGCGCATGGTCTCGACTAGGATGGACAGGTGCAGTTCGCCCCGTCCGGACACGACGAACACATCGGCGCTGGGTGTGGGATCCACGCGTAAGCTGACATTGGTGCGCAATTCTCGAATCAGGCGCTCGTGCAGGGTGCGGGAAGTGCAATGGACGCCGTCCCGACCCATGAATGGGGAAGTGCTCACGCCGAAGGTCATGCGCACGGTGGGTTCGTTGATGTCGATGGTCGGAAGGGCCTTCGGGCATTCCGGCGACGCAATGGTGTCGCCAATGGACACCCCTTCCGGCCCGGTAATGGCCACGATGTCCCCGACTTGGGCCTCGGGCACCTCAACCCGCTCCATACCGCGGAACACAAAGACGCGCTCCACGTTATGCGTGCTAGTCTCGCCGCCGCGGCCCAGCAGGACCACATCCTCCCGAGGACGTAGCTCGCCATTGGAAATTCGGCCCACAGAGACCTGACCTAGGTAGTTGTCGTAGTCCAAGGCAGCCACCAGCATCTGGAGAGGAGCGTTCGGATCGCCGATAGGCGCAGGCACCGACCGTAAGATGGCTTCGAACAGAGGTTGCATGTCCAACCCCGGCGTGTCCGGGTCTGTCGTGGCATAGCCCTGACGCGCCGACGCGTACAGCACCGGAAAATCCAGTTGTTCGTCACTGGTAGCCAACTCTAGGAACAGGTCCTGCACCAACCCGACCACCTCCGCCACACGGGCCTCGGGGCGGTCGGTCTTGTTGATGACAACCATCGGCCTCACGTTCTGCTGAAGGGCTTGGCGCAACACGTAGGTAGTTTGAGGCATGGGGCCGTCGACGGCGTCCACCAGCAGCAGGCAGCCATCAGCCATGTTCATGATGCGTTCCACCTCACCGCTGAAGTCAGCGTGTCCCGGCGTGTCGATGATGTTGATACGGACTCCGCCATAGGAAACGGAGGCGTTCTTGGCTAGGATCGTAATGCCACGTTCTCTCTCCAAGGGGTTTGCGTCCATCATCAAATCGCCCACATGTTGGTGGGCCCTGAAGACCTGGCCCTGTTTCAACAGCGCGTCGACCAGTGTGGTCTTGCCGTGGTCGACATGGGCTATGATAGCCAGGTTACGAATAGCGTTGTTTTGGCACTCACTCAAATTCAATCACCCCACCCATCATCATAGCAGCAGGGCGGGCCTGCTGTCGGAGCCTATATCCATGAACAATCCGCAGTTTAGGAGGAGCTTTGGCCCCTTAATGGCCCTAATAGATTGAATGACAGCCGGAGAATCGCATTTGACCAGTCATTCCGGCGAAAGCCGGAATCCAACGACTTGGTTAAAGTTAGGAATGACGGGGCAAGTATCCCGGTGCCCGCCCCGAATTGACCCAGCCCCTTGGTGGTGCTAGCTTTAGCCTCGTGGTGATAAAGGTGATAAATCTGTCCCTCCGAGGTGGCTCAGGGCCGAAGCACAGATAAGCATCAAGCGGGATATGGAATTCGGCGTCCCCGTCGTGGACGCCCTGACCTAGGCGCAGGTCGCCTATTCTGTCACCGTCATCGCACCCGCCAACGTCTCGCCGCGCAGATCCGGCTTGTAGTAGGCGTAGACTTGCGAGACTACTTCATTCGCTCTCACGGGATACTTGGCCTTGGCTTGGAACTCGAATGTAAGCCTTTCGCCGGGGGACATGTCCTCGATGTACAGGATGACCTTCCTTCCTGCCACCTCGAACCGCTTCAGGTTGTCATTCTCCTCCACCAGCGCTGTGATGGTGTCCCGCACTGGCTCGAATCCGGTGGGGACCGCCACATCCAGCACCACCATGCCTGCTTTGATCGGCTCTAGCGGGTTGAACCGGATTGAAGCGGTAACGGTGATCAGGTCATTCACCTCGACGTGGTCGGTGCTGTATTCCACGGTAATGTCGAACACGTTTTGAACCTCGGTGGGGCTTTCCGGCACGGAGTACCGCAGCACTGACTGGAGCACCACGTCTCCCTTACCCTCCGAGACGACGGTAACGGCGCTGTTCAAGGCGACTTGGAATATCTGCAGAACATCGGCGTTGTCTGCATTGATACGCACTTCCCTGCTCCAGTCGTCGTTCTGCACGGTTACGGTGACGTCTACGTCTGCCCTCGACTTGGTCGAGAAAGCAGTGAGCGCCTGCAGCCCCACCACCGTGTCCTGGGTTGAGCCGAACCCGCCGTAAGCGTTGCGTTGCCCTGCCAGCCATTTCGCAGCTTGGGCGGAGTTCACCAAGTCTCCCCGCTCAACCAAGGCCAGCAGCGCATACGCTGTGGTCTCGATGGAGGCGCTGTGTCCCTTTCTGGGTATGTCAAGGGTGTGCTGTCCCTCGGATTTCGGCACGATAGGTGAGGCGCCCCCGCCCCAGTAAATGGCATCGCTGTCGCTCTGGGCCCCGGCCAGCATCTTCTCATAGGCCTTGTCTCGATGTTCACTGCGTGCCAGTTCCAAGGCATAGGTCGTGATGGCTAGAGTATAAGGGTCCTCCATGTTGTCTAGTCGGGCCTCCAAATATCCAATGGCATCGGCAGCGGCACGGTCGCTTCCCGCTTCCAGCAGCGCAATGGACACGTATGCCGTCAGGGCATCTTTCCCTTGCAGACCACCCAGCAACTCTTGGTGGTGCAGGAAGCCGACGTTCTCGAACGAACCATCACTCTTCTGGTGTCTTTCGATCCAGGCGGCTGCTGCTTCCAGCACGGAGGGGTCGATATACATCAACTCTTGCGCCTCGGCGAAAGTCTTGAGGACGAATGCCGTAAGCCACAGACTGCCTTGGGAGTCGTTGTTGCCAAAAGCGGAGAAGCTGCCGTCGTTCCGACGGTAGGTCAGCTCCCGCTGGTAGCCAACCAGCATCAGGTGTTCCGCCTTAGCCATGACTTCCGGTTTGAGCTGGCCTGTCTCCTTCAGGTGGCGGGCGACGAATACGTTGGGCGCGAACAGAATCATGTTCTGCTCACCACAGCCGAACGGCATCCTCAGCAGCCCCTCCAAACCCTCAATGGTCTGGGTCATCAAGCTGCCCGTCAGGGCCACGTAGGCCCGCCCCGACCCTTCCACAGCGGTGGCAGGCAGCCGGGTGCTGAACTCGTGGTTCTCCCCTGCGCCTAGGACACGGTTCCCCACCGCCTCTACCGGCACGCCCTCCGGCTCCACCAGCAACTCCTTGATCACAGCGTCGGCCGCCTCGGTGCTGCGGGCAGTAACCTTGATCGGCATGGATCCCAGCTTCTTGAGACGGATGCTGAACTCGACGCCTCCGATGTCACTGGCATCCACACTCACGCTCTTGGTTCCCTCATCCAGCAGATCAAAAGCCTCGCTGGCCTCAATTTCCACGAATATCTCTTGGGGAGTGTCCAAGTAGTTGAACAGGGCCACCTTCACCGGCAACTCCTCACCACGGATGGCCGAGTACGGCAGGTCGACGGTCAGGAAGAAGGGCTGGAACACCCGCAACTGGTCTTGGCCTATACCCAGCCCATGCTCCTTCGACATCCCCACCGCCCGCAACATCCAAGTGGTGATGCTGTCCGGTGCCTCTACCGCCACAGCGGCCGACCCACTGGCATCCGTCGTCACGTCCTGCCACAGCCACGTCTCTGGGAAGAACTGTCGCACCCGTTGCACTTCGGCCAATCCTTGACTTACACCATCTGCGGAATCGGGCACTGACGTAGCCACTGACTGCAAATCAAGTGCAATGGCGGACTCGTTAACTACCCTAGGCAGCGCCAGCATATCCCCCTTTGCCCTCTCAAACTCCTCACCCGATGGCACCTCCTTGTTGGTGAGCACCACCGTCCCAGCGTCCTCGAAGGTCTCCAAAGCCCCCCGGGTTTCGATGTCGTCCATAAACCACCGGTCAATGAAGCTCGCGTCATGCAATTCAGCCTGAGGCTCCAAATACAGCCTCTCCAGCTCGTTGAACACCTGCTGCAGGTTCAGCCGGTTCTCCGCAAGAATGAACACGCTCTTGTCCACCGCCACCAGACCGACCCGCGACTCGCCTTGGGTCTGGATGTCGATATCCACGGCGCCACCCGGCCTCACCTCATCCTCGCTGAAGCCGACCTGCACCTCGTGCGGGTAGGACGCCTCCACGCTGAAGGGCAGGTAGTCGGCCGCAATCTCGTTGTTCGGCAGAATCTGGTACACCAGCAGCCGGGATGAGGGAGCCATCAATTGGCTGGCCGTGAACCGTATATCCGGCCCCGCCGACACGTCGCTGAACAGCACTGCACCACGGGAAAGCACCTCATAGTAGAAGTTGCGCGCCTCGCGGGTGGAGTTCACCCGGAAGTGGACCGTGTCGCCGACCTCAATGTCACCCTCGGTCACTTGCTCCAAGTGGATGAAGTGTCCTGAAGGCGAGTGCCCCGACCGCAGGATGACAGCTGTATACGCCTTCCCGGCTTGGGCATCGAGAGTCAGGGCCACCGCGTCCTTCGGCGGCTTCACCTTGAGCAGGGCCGTGCCGCTTGAGGTAGTGACCTCGACTGTGCCGCTTTCGCTTTCCTCGAAATCTTTGTTGAGGTATGAGAAGTTCAGGGTCACTGGGGTGTCCACGGGTTGGCCGTCGGGTGTCTGGGCCACTACTAGGTATCCCATCTCCAACCCCGGCTTGAACACGGTGCTGTCGGGCACCACTTTCAATACCACAGGAGAGGACGCCACGGTGAATAGTTGCGTCGTCGTCTCCGCGTAACCAGTGCTCTTTTCGCGAATGGTCACATCCAAGGTGACGTTACCCTGACCCCCCGCTTGGGGTACCCCTGCCACGAATCTCACCGGCGGCAACTCGAACGCGACCTCGCCGTCAATGGGCGCAGTAAAACGCGAGTACTCCTCCCACTGCCCAACATAGCGCGAGGCAACGATCTCCACTTCGCCCACCACCGGCTTCCCAAAGGAGTATTCGCCCCTGACCGTCCCCTTGATGACCTCGTCTGCCAGCGCCCACTGCCGTTCGGTGTCCACCGACACCTCGTACTTGGGCAGTACGTACTCCTCCACCCTCACATCCAGTTGCATCTTCCGGTCGCCGGTGAGGGCGGTGAGCTTCCATACGCCGAGGTTGGGCTCCGTCGACAGAGGCAGGTCCAAGGTCGTCATCCCGTAATCGTCGGTAGTCACTTCCTTCTTGAAGACCTTGATGCCCTTGGCATCCTGTACCTCGACGGTCGCCTTGGAAGGCAACGGCTTGAGGTCGGTGTCCAAGGTCATCACACGGATATGCATTGTCTGACCGGGCTTGTAGATAGGCTTGTCCGTCTCTACCAGCAGGAGGATGCTCTCCACAACTTCCACCCGCGCCTGTCGGCTGGATTCCACTCCTTCTACCGTCACTTGCAACCTGTGAGCGCCCTTGCTGTCCCGTGGGACCCGCAGTTCGGTGGTCCCGGCCCCTTCGATACGAGCAGATGCGCTGGCAACCTCGGCGTCAAGGTCAAAGAGCACCAGATGCACGCTGCCCGAAGCCGGCTCCTCTCCGTTGAACAGCGACACGGACACCCGCTCCACGTAACCGGCGCGCAAGGTGCTGGGAGCTACCGCCACAAAGCTGTCGGCCTCCACTCCGGGCTGTACCACGATGCTGGGCACAGGCGCTGCAGTGGCAGCCGGGCTGGGGGTCGCAGCGGGGGATGGCGTAGGCACAGGGGTGGTCGTTTGAGCGGGTACGGCGGTGGGCGTCGGGCCAACGGTGGGACTTGGTGGCGCAACTGCCGTAAAAGTTGGCGTCGAGGCCGCGGCGGCAGGCCCATGGACCACATCCGGTTCCGGCCCACCGCAGGCTACGAACGTCGCCAACAACAGCACCCAGATAGCAGACTCCAACAGTTTCCTCATCATCCGCGACTCCTCCTCATTGCCCGATTCTACACGCGTACCCTCTCACCTGATATGACGCTCCAGCCCTCGAGAAGGTTCCATCCCAACGATTACCCCGTCATCGCGACGAAGGCCGCAATCCAGTGTCCGTGCTCTTCGGGCACCAGCTTGCGATACAGCCCTCCGTACCCAAGTCACCCTGACATTTCCTGGTTGACCCCGACGCCACCCCCTGCTAACCTCAAATACAGGGAAGCAGGCAGGGGACTGACCCCTCAGGGTCGCCCCTGCCTTTCTTTTTCGCCCCTGACTTTGGAGGCAGCGATGAGGCGAAAACGCGGCCGGATGCGGCAAGCTAACTCAGATACAACAGCGCGGCAAACGCGGCATGTTTCAGATACAAAAAAATATTTTTCAGCTATGATCGTGGCCGCGCCCAGCTACGGACTCGCGGCATTTACGCGGCCCTTATGTCACACTGTGCCAAAGCTGTCTCAGCTACGAGGATGTCACAAATGTCACCCCATTTAACTACAAACAACTCCCCCGCAGATACGAACCGTGTGCCATCTCGGGCTACCGAACGGCCCGAGACCCTCCCCCGCAATGCCGGTCTTCAGAGGAAACCTTGCGGTGGACCATGCGCGAATTGACCCAACCCCCCTTGGGTGCTAGGGTTTTGGTGCTAGCTTTATCCGCGTGACGACACATCCGTCCCCAACGAGGTGTCCTATGGCTGAGACTCAGGTAACCATCCAACGAGACATGCAGTTCGGCGTCCATGACGGGGACGCCCTGACCGGCGACTTCTATTCCCCGGAAGGGGCAGGCAACTTCCCGGTCATCGTCGCCCTTCACGGTGGCGGCTGGAAGCTGGGCTCCTCCCAGAGCTACCAGTATTGGGGACCGTACCTAGCGGAGCGGGGCTACGCCCTCTTCTCCGTCAACTACCGGCTGCTGCAAGGGGACAAGAATCGCTACCCAGCGTCGGTGCACGACACCAGGGCAGCTGTGCAGTTCCTGAAGAGCAAGAGCGAGGAATTGCGCGTAGACCCCGACCGCATCGGCCTCATCGGCGATTCGGCAGGCGCCCACCTCACTGCCTTGACGGCCTTGGCAGGCGACACGCCCCTCTTCGCCGACTCCTACCCCGACGACCCCTACGCCGGAGTCAGCACCGCGGTGAAGACAGTGGTCGGCATCTACGGTGTGTACGACATGATGGCACAGTGGAACCACGACCAAGTGAGCCGGCCCTTGGACCAGATTACCCAGAGTCTGCTGGGGAAGAGCCCTATGGAGAGCAAGTGGCTCTTCTACGAGGCCTCCCCCATGACCTACACCACGGTGGACAATAACCAGACCGCCTTTCTCGTCGTGTGGGGCTCGGAGGACGACATCGTCGACCACGAGTCCCAGTCCGAGGCCTTCGTCAACGCGCTGAAGCAGGCTGGGTTCTTCACCCGCACCGTCATCGTACCCGGCGCACCCCACTTCTGGATGTCCGACCCCCTCGACGAGCCCCGCAGCCACACTGCCTACCTCGCCCCGCGCTTGTTGAGGTTCCTGCAGGATCGCTTGTGACGGCACGTCCTTCTTCTTTCGCGCCAGCTTCCTATGTGAGGAGAATGAAATACGCAATCGTAGTGCACAAGGACCCAGGGAGCACCTACGGAGTCACTGTGCCGGGGCTGCCGGGCTGCTTCTCAGGCGGCGTGACTTTGGACGAGGTATTCGCCAACGTCCAAGAGGCAATTGCTTGCCACATCGAGGGATGCTTACTGGAGGACCAGCCCATCCCCAAGGAGCGCCCCTTGGAGGAGTACCAAGCCAACCCGGACTACGCGGACGGGATGTGGGGCTTCGTCGACGTAGCCCTGTCCGGCTCGTCTGGGGCATCTCTGGGCAAACTCATGCAAGTGGACATCACATTGCCCGAGCATATCATCACCGCAGTAGACAGCGCGGCTGCCAGATCTGGCGAAACGCGCTCTGGATTTCTAGCCCATGCGGCCTTGGCAGAGGTCGAGCGTAGACTCGCCTAGAGTTGCCACACTGAGAGGAAGGAGACCTTATGCTCCCCGATAGCGTCGTCGAATTCGCCAAGACCACCCATCGTGGGGTCCTCAGCACCTTCCGTCGCGATGGCTCAGTGCAGATGAGCATCATAAGCTGCGGCCCATTCCGCGAGGGCATCGGCTTTACCGTGACCGAAGACCGGGTCAAGCTGAAGAACCTGCGGCGCGACCCTCGTTGTACGCTGCTGGTCTCCCGCGAGAGCTGGTGGGGCTTTGTGGTATTGCAGGGCCTCGCCGAAATCATGTCCGCGGACAACACCGAGCCTGAGGAGTTCCGAATGGCCCTGCGCGACGCCTATCGCGCTGCTTCCGGCTCGGACCACCCCAACTGGGAAGAATACGACCAAGCGATGCGCGACGACCGGCGCTCGATTATCATGGTGGTGCCGGACCACATCTACGGGACGGCCCTCTGATGCAGTCGTAGGCACGATCGCATAGGGGTGCAGGGGTGATTCGCAAATCGCCCCGACCGGATTGCAGCCAACCCAACGAATCCAAGATGAGAGGTGAACCGATGGCGGAGCCCATCTCCTATTTCAACGGCGACTTTGTACCCGACAGCGAGTGCAGGATTCACATTTCCGACCGGGCTTTCCGGCGCGGCGACACCATCTACGACGTCTCCCGCACCTTCGGGGGACGGGTGCACCGCTTGGGTGAGCATATCGACCGGCTGTACCGGTCTCTAAAATACGCCCGCATAGACCCCAACATGTCCCAAGACGAAATGGAAGAGGTCACCCACGAGGTGATTCGACGGAACCCGCCCCAAAACGGCGGCGACTCCATGGTCTGGCACACTTTGGTTCGTGGCTATGCTCCCTCTCCCGCCCGAATCAATACCCCTGCCCCCGCAACGCTGTGCATCCAAGTGAAGCCGATTGAATTCCGGGAGTTCGCTCACCAGTACAACGACGGCGTGCCCGTCATCTTCCCGCGCACACGCAGCTACTCAGCCAACTCCTTGGAGCCCAAGCTGAAGCACTACAGCCGCATGAACTTCTCCATGGCCGAGCTGGAGGCCACCGACCTAGACCCTGAAGCCCAAGCTGTGCTGCTGGACTTGGACGGCAATATTTCAGAGAACACGTCGGGCAACTTCTTCATAGTCACCGATGGTGTGATCCGCACCCCCACTGATCGCAGCATTCTGCAGGGTGTTTCGCGTCTGGACATCTTCGACTTGGCCAAGGGCTTGGGTATTCCGGTGTCGGAGGAAGACCTGCAACCCTACGATGCTTACACCGCCGACGAAGCGTTTCTCACCAATACCATCTACTGCGCCCTGCCCGTCTCCCGCATCGACAATCGCTCGCTGGGCAGCGAGGTTCCCGGACCCGTGGTGCAGCGCATCCTAGCCGCTTGGAGCGAGATGGCGGGAGTGGACATCGTGGACCAAGCCCTGCATCAGGCGGGCTCGAAGGCGTGACGTGGTTTATGCGTAGTTTCCTGCGGTGAGCGACCAGCCGCACGAAGAGCCACCCGCCCTTCCCGTAAACAGCCAGCCCCGGCCATACCGGTTCGTCATCGGGGCCATGTTTGCCGTGGTCACTGTTACCGGGGGCATGAGCATGTTCGCAGTGGCCCCAGTGCTGCCCCTGATCATCGACGATTACGGCATCAACCGGGGCACTGCCAGCCTGCTAACTTCAGTAGTGCCGTTGATGCATGTGTTGCTGGCCCTGCCCTGCAGCCTGCTGGTGGGCAGGCTGGGCCCCAAAACGCTTATCACCATAGCGGGGCTGATGGCGTCGGCCCCTGCGTTCAGCATATTCGCCAGTAGCTTCTACATATTGCTGGCCACCCGCGTCGTCTACGGACTGAGCCTAGCCCTGCTCATACCCGCCGTGGCCCCCCTGCTGATGCAGCGGTTCCGGCCGGGAGAACTTTCGTTCATGAACGGCATGTTCCTCGCCTCCATCAGCATCGGCGTCACCATCTCCTCTTTCATCGTCGCCCCCATCGCCGCTGAGCTTGGCTGGAAACAGGCCTTGAGCCTGTTCGGCTGCGCCGCTTTCGTAGCAGCTATCGGCTGGCAATTGGTGATGACCCGCGAGATAGGAGACGCGCCGGTCTCGGCGCCCCGCCTCCCCATGCCGATGTTCTGGCAGGTGTTGCGCTCCCGCACCACGGTACTGCTGGCAGCAGCCGACGCCGGTCCCTACGCCCTCTACACCGCCTCGCTGGCTTGGCTGCCCGCCTTCTACCACGAAGTGCACGGCACAACCCTAGAGGAGGGTGGCAATCTGATAGGAATGGTCTCGCTGACCGGCGTGGCCACTCTGGTCTTGGCAAGCGTCATGACGGTACGGATGCGGCGACGCCGGCCCTTCCTGGTGGTGCCGGGCGCGCTAGCCGGGTTCGCTGGTCTGGGGAGCATCCTGTTGGCAGGCACCCCCGGCGTGTACATTGCCCTGATCGCCTTGGGGTTCGTCTCCTGGTTCTACCTGCCCGCCCTGCTAACTATCCCCATGGAGCTGCCGGGCACGTCCGAGACCCAAGCCGCGGTGATGCTCGGCACCCTGCTAAGCGTCGGCAGCATCTTCACCTTCGCCGCACCCTTGGTGGTCGGCATCTCCACCGACTACCTCGGCACCTACATACCCGGCCTCACCCTGTTCGCCGCACTCTCATGGAGTTTGCTGGTCGCAGCCTTCCTCCTCCCCGAAACGGGGCGGCGACCATAGGCGGGTGTATATTGTTGCCGACGCCCATAGACCAGCCCGGTAAGGGCTGGGACTATAAGGGAAGGGATACACAATGGGCATGATGGACACTCTGGCGATTGCTGACTATATCGGGCAGTCCAGAGACTTCTTGGCAAAAGCCCGGCAATACTTGGCGCAAGACGACCTGCACCAAGCGTCAGAGAAGGGGTGGGGGACAGCGTCCCACATGGCTAAGGCAGTGGCTTCTGCCAACGGTTGGGAGTATCAGAAGCACCATCAGTTCAACGTAGTACTCAACAACGCCCGACGGAAGACAGGCAGGGATGAGATTCTACTGCTGCGTGGTGTCGCCAACGATCTCCACGGCAACTACTACGAACGCAAGAGGTTCTTGGACGCTGAGTCTATCGGTCTTGCTCTAGACCATGTCGAGACCCTTATGGGTATGCTAGAGCCGCTAGCGTTAGACCCTTCCTAGGCCAACGATTCTGGACTTTGAGAGGCGGAAACCTTGGGAACCTTTGACGTGACCATCGGCGTAGGAAACCTCAACGGCGGCGACTGGGTGACGTTGGAAGCCACCGTAGATATCGGTGCCACTCACACCACCCTTCCGGCCTCCCTGCTAGAGCAACTGGACGTGGAGCCCCCCGCGAGAGGAAATAATCGAGTTCGCTGACGGCACAACCCAAGTCTGGGGTACAGGGCAAGCACGCCTGTCCTATGACGGACAGCAATGGGTCTGCCCGGTGAACTTTGGTCGTGAAGGAGTCTACCTGCTGGGAGCCACGGCGTTGGAGATATTCGACTTAATGGTTGACCCACGCGAGCAGCGCCTTGTACGCCGACCTTCTAGGCTTATCGAACACCTGTAAATCAAGTACCCTGACCGCAATCAACCGCCAAGTGTCCTCGGGGCATTCTTACGCCACCAGCCCCCGCAACACCTCAGCCACAGGCCCAGGGTTATCAATCCCCTGCATACGCACCTTGTGCCGTGTACCTATGCCGCTGGCTACGAGGACGCTCCCCCTTCCGGAAATCATCTCAATGAAGCTCCTAGTCTCGGCTATGGAGTTGATGGCATGAACTGGTATCTCGGTGGTGTCGAGCCACATGAACCGGTACATCTGCACAGCGCGCCTATTCGTCACGTAGTAGGTGGTGTGGTGGTTCATCCAGTAGGTGATGACCCCGCGGAAATAGAAATAGACGGCAACGATAAACGGCACAAACGGGTAGACGTAGGGCAACGTAGTGAACTCCAGCAAGTACCCCGCAGCCGTCAGGAACGGCAGGCTCATCACCATGCGGGCGAAGGCGGGCCTCATAGACGGATGGCGCAACACCAGCGTCTCTTCTCCCGCCATGAGATTCAGTCGCGGGCGAGAGAGCACGGTGACGTAGACCCCGACGAGGACCACCAACGACCCCACCAGCATAACCAGTAACGATGCCCGTTGCGACAGGTCTTCGTTGATGAGACCAAATATGCCCGCGGCGAAGAAAGGCAGCCCTATCAACACGCTCACTGACAACCGGACGGAGGCCGCCGCTATCCGGCCAAGCCACTGGGTCTTGGACTGAGTCGGTCGAACCGTTTGACTAGGCCCTGACCTGGATTTCCGGCTGTCCTCGACCTGTTCCAATGCCTCTTCTTCGGCCATCACTACCTCCCTCTGAAGAGTTGTAACCCGGTCGCAGCCAAAGTCACTAACAAGCCCAGCAGCGAGAGGGTCACCGGGTCTAGGATGTCGAAAGGCAGGCCATCCGTTTCGGGCACGGAAATCGAGTTGGAGAAGAATCCTCTTCGCACTTCGGGCGTTGGGGTGGGCGACGGAGTTGGCGGCCGTGCCGCGAGAGTAAGCTGGGGCGTCGGCTGCTGAGGAATGGAGACGGTGGCCCCTGGGTCTAGGGGCGGGCTTAGAGCACCATTCGCCGCATCGGGGGCCAACACCGCACCATCCTCCGCTCGCAGCTGGAGCTGGATTCGCCTCACTATGTCCTCCAGCGATTCGTCCTGCGTGTTAGACGGCGCCAATGGCACAGGTGTCGGACTTAGGTTGGGCTGAATGGTCGGTTGTACCGGGGTAGCCGTGGGCACTGGTGTGCGAGTGAGAGCAGGCGTCGACCGGGGCACTGGTGTCGGTATGGGTGTGGGGGGGCGGACGGACGTTGGCACTGGTGTCGGTATGGGGGAGGCGGCCGTTGGCACCGGAGTCGGAGCAGCAGCCAAGGAGAGCATCGAGGGGTCCGGCGGAGATGCTTGCCCGTAGCGATTCCGGCCCCAACAGTCTATGGTGCCATTGAGCCTCACGCCACAGGTATGGTATCTGCCTGCTTCAACAAGGGTGAACGAGCCGTCGGGCGCAGTTGCCTGGTCTTCACTATTGTCGCCCCAACAGGTGATCAAGCCATTGGTCTTCACGCCACAACTATGGTATCTGCCTGCTGTAACTGAGGCGAAGGAACCTACCGGGGGCGTCCCCTGCCCACGACTGTCATCTCCCCAGCAAACGACGGAACGATCAGTCTTCACTCCGCACGTATGGAAGTGACCTGAACCGATCGAGGAGAATCTTCCCGCAGGTGGCGTGGCCTTGCCAACCGGGTCGCCGTCGCGACCTTCGTTAGAATTCCAGCACGCAACCTGCTGGTCTGCCCTTGTAGAGCATGTGTGGTCGTAGCTGGCACTTAAAGAGGTAAACTGCCCCGCGGCAGGTGCCCCCTTGGTGGTTGTACTATTCCCCCAGCATGCGACAGAGCCATCCGTTTTAATCCCACAGCTATGCCAGTCGCCGGAAGTAATTGAGACGAAGGGGCCTGGTGGGGGCGAGGATTGACGGTTTTCATTGCCGCCCCAGCAAACGGAACTGCCGTCTACTCTAACCCCACAGCTATGCCAAGCTCCTCGTGCAGTTACAGCAACGAATTGATCGGTGGGCGCATCAAGCTGGCCCTGATGGTTACCATAATCGTCAGCGTTCCCTCCCCAGCAGACGATACGGCCCTCAGTTGTCAAGCGACAGGTATGGTAACGCCCGGCACTGACCGACACGAACTTCAGGTCGCCGCCTGCCTCCTGTTGCTCAGGTGCTGCCACGAGGGTCGGGGCGGAGGTCAGGGTAAACACGATAGCACCATAGCATAGCAGGGCAACCATCTTGCGAAATATGCTGCAACTTCCGCCCTCTACCTCATCGTAGCCCCGCCATCGATTGCCAGCGTCTGGCCGGTGATGAAGGCGCTTTCGGGGGTGCAGAGGAAGATGACTGCGCCCACCAAGTCTTGGGGGAGTTGGGTGCGCTTTATGCTGCGGGCTTGCTGACGCTGGCGGTCAGCCTCCAAGCGGTCTTCCCCTGGATCGTCAAGGCTGATGGTGAGGCCGGGGGCCACGGCGTTGACGTTGATGTGGAACTCGCCCAGCTCCTTCGACAAGGCACGGGTGAAGCCGATGACGCCCGCCTTGGACGCCACGTAGTGGGCCACCATCGGCGCCCCAAAGTGGACGGTGCCGGAGCTGATATTGATGATGCTGCCACCGCCCTGCTGCTTCATGTATGGGACCACGGCGCGAGCGCACAGGAAGGTGCCTCGCAGGTTCACCGCCATCAGCCGGTCCCATTCCTCCACGGAAACCTCGTCGAAGGGCCCGCGGGTCATGGCTGGCCTTTGGAAGACGGCGGCGTTGTTGATCAGCGCGTCGATGCGGCCAAAGCGGTCGGCGGTGGCCTTGGCCATGTTGTCGGCCTGCTGAACGTCGGAGACATCCACGTTCAGGGATAGGGCGTCGTGGCCCTGCTCGCCTAGGGAGCGGACCAGCTCGTCGGCGGCCGAGGTGTTAATGTCGGCCACCACCACCTTGGCCCCCTCCGCGGCCAGCCCTTCGCAGTAGGCCTTCCCGATGCCCAAGGCGCCTCCGGTGACGATTATCACGCGGTCGTCCAACCTGCCCATTTCTTCCTCCTATCAATGTATCCGTCAGTCCGGCGAAGGCCGGAATCCAGGGACTTCTTAGAGGCTCTTATATGGCCTGCCAGTTATTCAGAAGCTCTTCCGCCAGCTTGTGGGCGGTCTCCCTCAGCAATTGCCGATCGGCCTCTGGCGTGTCTGCCGTGGGCATTTCCACCATGGTGTCACGGGAGTAGGTGGGCAGGACCCCTGCGTCCTCGCGTAACACGCCCTTGGGGTCTTCCCCATCCTGGACGGCGCGAATGCCACGCCTGACCAAGTTTCGCAACAGGATGATGCCCCGGTCCGTGGTACCCAAGTGCTCCAAGGCATGACGCGCGATGGGGCGCTGGCTGGACTGGGCGTCGTAGTCGCCGGGCATCCTTTGGCGCTCCTCATAACGACGCTCGGACGTCTGGCCGAATGGAAGCCCCTCCGGCGCCTCTAGGCCCTCGGCTGTGTGGTTGAACCAGAAGAGCCTAGTGTTGGCGTCGTCTATGGGAGTCGCGAAGATTGCCATCTCAGGTCGCCCGCCAAAGTCTCCCTCCCGGAACAGCACGCCGCTGGGCGGGAACTGGTGCAGCGTCGGTGGCAGGAAGTCGGCGATGCGCACCCATACCTTGTCACCCACACGCCGGGTATCGAGATACATCAAGCCAACGGGGGTCTCCAGGTACTCCCATTCCGGCATTTCTGCGAAGTCCTCTGTCACTTGGGCCGCTTCGGGGTCTTCGCTACCGATGGTGTGCAGGTAGAGGAGGTGGGCCGGGTCCATGCAATTCTCTTTGACCTGTAGCCAGTTGCAGGGGAGGGTGCAACTGTCGCCAGCCCAAGAATGGTAGTCCGCCCTCTCGAAGGTATCGTACTTGGGGAAGGTGGGACGCTTGTCCGGCGGGCCCATGTAGGCGAAGACCAAACCCTCGTAGTCCAGCGTAGGGTACGCCCCATGACAGAGGCGGTCTTTCAGCGTGGAGTCGGCGGGTTCGCCGGGGGTCTCCAGAATCCGACCGTCGACGCCGATCAACCAGCCGTGGTAGCAGCAGCGCAGCCCCTGCTCGCTGACCATCCCGAATTCGAGGGACGTTCCACGATGGGGGCAGTGCAACTCCATCAAGCCTGTGTTCCCGCTGCCATCGCGGAAGATCACCAAGTCCTCGCCCAAGATACGGATGCGTTGGGGCAGGTCCTTGAGGTCGTCGGAGCGGGCGACAGGAACCCAGAAGCGCCGGAAGTACTCGCCGCAGGGAGTGCCTGGCCCAACGTGGGTAAGCTCGGCGTCTTCCGACGGCACTTCGCGGTGGTGGTAACCCCCGTAGGGGCGGGACAGGAAGGGCGCCCTAGTGGTCATATCATTCCTCCTTGTGCCCAAATGTTCGGCAACCACGAAGGGTTGCCCCTACGATTGCTAACGTACGTGTTTCCGGCGCACGACTTACTCCAGCCCCCTCACCCTGGCCCTCTCCCGCTAGGAGAGAAGGGACTTACGAGACACGCCCCAGAGGGCGAGGGTGACGCACTGTATACCTACAGGTTCGGCATCACCTTGTCGGCGAAGAGGCGCATCGACTTCTTCACCTCTTCGTGGGGCACCAACCCGCCTAGGTTGAACCAGCAGATGCATTCATCGTTCCGCAGGGCATGGCTGATCTTGTGAAGCCGGTCGGCGACTGCGCTGGGCTCGTCGTACACCGCAGTATCCCGCAGGATGTCCTCGTAAGGGATGCTCAGGTAGTTGGGATAGCGAGGCCCGCCAGCGGCTGCCGTCTCCGTGGTCGGCCGGGGACCAGGCCCTAGGATGGCGTCGACCTCCCGCATGTAATTCATAGTGCTGGCTTGGGGCAACTCTTGGGCAGTGGTCCGGTCCTTTGCCGTGAACACCGGCAGGGCAAGGGACACCTCTTGCTCAGGGTGTCCATTCTCTTTCAGAGTGTCGCGATATGTAATCAGGCCTTCCTGGAGCCGTGCCAGCGGGTTGATGAGTATCCAAGTGAACACTGGCAGCCCCAACTCGCCTGCCAGTGGGAAGGTGTCGGCGCTGTTGGAAGCCATTCGTAGTGGAGGATGGGGTTTCTGTGTTGGCTTGGGTGCCACCGACACATCGTTTATCTGCCAGTAGTCGCCCTCGTAGGTGACGTTGTCCTCGGTCCACACCTTCTTGAGTATGTCCAACGCCTCCATGAAGCGGGGACGGCTCTCCTCTTGGGGCACGCCGAAACCGTGGTGGGCCAGCCGGGTGCCACGTCCGATTCCCAATTCCAGCCGGCCGCCGCTGAGAATGTCGGCGGTGGCGGCGTCTTCCGCTAGGCTTACCGGGTGATGCAGAGGCAGCAGGTTGACGGCGATGCCCAGCCGGATGCGCTTGGTCCGCTGAGCCGCCACGGCCGCCAGCATCAGGGGCGAGGGCATGGCGGAGAAGGTGCTCCGGAAGTGCAGTTCAGCAATCCAAGCACGGTCGAAGCCCAACTCGTCCGCCAGTTCAATCTGTTCCAAGGTATCCTGGTACCGCTGCGCCACCGACTGTTCGGGTGCGCACGGCACCTGGTAAAAGACGCCAAACTTCATACAGCCTTCATTCTCCGCTGCTACCTAGCAGAGGACCAGATGTGGGGGCAATCCAACGCGGCCCATGTTAACGCCAGCAACTCGGGCCAGCAACTCGGCCAGTACAGTTGTCCATACAGGTGGCTAGTCCAAGGGACTCCCACGTTTCTGCGTGTGCTATTATCCCAGCGCCGGAGCGGGCGCGTGCAAAGGCGCCACCAAGCAGTCGCCGCCGGGCAGTCGCCACAAGGCAGTTGGAGGCGTCAGCGTGTTTGCTACTATCGGAAGGAGCTTTCGGCTCCTTAAGATCTGTTTGCACGTTCTCTCAGTGGACAAGGAACTGGCCTTCTTCCCGATTTTCTCCTCCATCGGCGTTATCGCGGTTGTGCTGGCCTTCATGGGGGTCAGCATCGGCATCGGGGCACTGGACCGTATTGATGAGGGCGCCTTTGGCGCCGGCGATATCGTCGTCGCTCTGCTCTTCTACTTCCTAGCCTACTTCGTCATCATCTTCTTCAACAGCGCCCTCGTATACGCAGCCCACGAGAGGCTGGCCGGGGGCGACCCCAATATCCGCTCGGGTCTGAGGGGAGCGTCACACCGCATCATCTCCATCTTCTTGTGGGCCGTCCTCGCGGGCACCATCGGACTCATCCTGCAACTGCTCAGCAGCGTGGCGCGGGAGCGCGGCGGCGTTTACGGCATCATCGGCCAGATAGTCGTTGGGCTGATGGGGGCCGCGTGGACTTTGGTGACCTACTTTATCGTGCCTCTTATCGTCATTGAGCACAGGTCGCTGGGCGACGCCTTCAAGACCTCCCTAGGGATGGTCCGGCGCACTTGGGGTGAGCAGGTGGTGGCCAACTTCGGCTTGGGGATTGCGGCGCTCATCGCCTACCTCATTGCGGCAGGAATTGGCGCCTTGCTGTTCCTTGTCCTTTCGCCCCTTGGCACTGCCGGAGCAGTTACAGCGGTTCTTGTCGGCGTGACGCTCGTCGCCTCTGTGGCAGTCATATTCGCCACCCTGGACGGCATATACAAGGCGGCCCTCTACAACTATGCCACCGACGGCGAGGTGCCTACCCTCTTTGATGCAGATGTAGTGCGGGAGGCCTTCCGCCGGCAGTAGCCCAACCCCATTGTCCGTCGCCTCCCGCCACCCCGCCTGCCATCTGCCAGCGGCCGCCCCGTCATCCCCGCCCTCAACCGTCTTCCCCGCGCCCTCAACCGTCATCCCCGCGCCCTCAACCGTCATCCCCGCGAAGGCGGGGACCCACGCCTGCCCCAGACCCCGATCCGGGGGCCCGGACTGTCCAGGCCAATCACCTTCGTTTGGGCAACCGAATCCTCGTCCTTATGCTGTCCCCCTTATGCCGTCCCATAGACAAAAGCAATTCCAGCCCTCCAGTCAACCTGCCTGACCTCCTCCATGTCATTTCGATTAAACGAGGGAACCAAGAACGCAGACCTCTGCCAAGGCAGACTCCATTTGACTCGCTCATTCCTAACTCCTAGACTCGCAAAGACTGGCGCCGCAGCGTGAGATACAACCAGCTATTGAGAGGTGACGCATGGCAGACGGTCCTGTAAACCTGTTTGAGTACGAAGAACTCGCCAAGGAGCGAATCAACAAGTCGGACTACGACTACATCGCTGGCGGGGCCACTGACGAAATAACCATCCGGCGCACCCGCGCCGTCCTCGACTCCATCATGCTGCGTCCCAACATGATGGTGGATATCAGCCAGCGCGACCTCTCAACCACCGTGCTGGGCCACCCCATCAGCCTGCCCCTCATGCTGGACCCCGCCGGCCACCATTCCATGGCATCCGACGAGGCGGAAATTGCCACGGTTCACGCAGCAGGCGCCATGGGCACCGTCATGGTGCTCAGCTCCCATGCCTCTCGCACCTTGGAGGAGGTGGCGCAGGAGTCCTCCGGTCCCATCTGGTTCCAGCAATACCTGTTCAAGGACCGAGAACTTACCTTGGAGATGGCCAATCGTGCCGAGGAAGCTGGGTACAGCGCCCTCTGTCTCACCGCGGACGCCAAGGTGCCTCCCAAGCGGGAGCGCAACATACGCAACAACTACGTCGGCGGGGTCTCCCCCAACTACTCCAAGATAGATATGGGCACTCACACCTCGACCTTTGGCGCCGACGCCCCCGTTGGCCCCCGCGACATACGTGACCCCGCAGCCACTTGGAACGACCTCGATTGGCTGGCCTCCAACATCCGCCTGCCAGTGGTGGTGAAAGGCATCATGCGTGGCGACGACGGTCGTCGCTGCGCCGAATACGGTGCCAAGGGCGTCATCGTGTCCAACCACGGAGGCCGCTACCTCGACACCACCTTCGCCAGCATCGAGGTGCTGCCCGAAGTCGTCGATCAGGTCGAAGGACGCATCGAGGTGTACCTCGATGGCGGCATGCGCCGGGGCACCGACATCCTCAAGGCCCTAGCCCTAGGCGCCCGCGCCGTCCTCATGGGGCGCCCCCTCTTCTGGGGTCTCGGCGTCGACGGCGAAGCCGGTCTCCGCGCCGTCATCACCATGCTCCGCGACGAACTTAGCGGTGCCATGGGCATGTGCGGCCGCCCCACCATCAACTCCATCGACCGCGACATCATCGGCACCGTCTCCCCACTCCTCGGCCTCTTCCCGCAGGCTCCGAATTTCCGGTAGACGGCGAGTGGTGGTCTCACATGACATCCGCCCGTTGACACTACTCGCCAATCTCCCCTAATTTGAATAAAGGCTGGGGACTAACCCCTCCAAGGTTCCCCAGCCTTTCTCATTGCGGCGCAATCTAACCAGAGGAGACATACCCTTGCCCACGCAGCAAACAGGCCCATCCCCAACTCCCTCCACGGCGGGGCACCAATCCACTCGAGGCTGCCGCCTAGCTGGTCCGTAGCTGCGACACGAGAAAAGCGAGACTTTTCAGATACAAAAACATGCGTTTCAGCTACGAATGGTCTCGCCGCCCAGATCGAAGCCGTCCCGTCCGCTCGATACATTCTCGTCTATCCCTAGCTAGCCCATCGCGCCAATCCGCTCCACGCGCCACCCGCACCAAGCTATACAAAGTGAGATAATGGAGTCGAATCAGAGCGCATCAACCAATATGACACGGACTACGGGAGTCAACCAATGAAGCTTGCCAGCCGAATGGATGATTTAGGGACTGAGGCCGCCTTCGAGATGCTGGCCAAGGCGCGAGGGCTGGAGGCCCAAGGTAAGCATATCGTTCACATGGAGATCGGCGAGCCCGACTTCGACACCCCCGAAGACGTGGTCGATGCTGGCGCGAACGCGCTGCATCAAGGCTACACCCATTACGGCCCCACCGCTGGCCTGCCTGAGCTAAGGGATGCCATCGCCCGCGACGCCGGCCCCATACGCGGGGTGGAGTTCTCGCCCGATTCGGTGGTGGTGACACCGGGCGCCAAGCCCATCATGTTCTTCACCATCCTAGCCTTGGCCGAGCCCGGCAACGAGGTGATTTACCCCAACCCTGGTTTCCCCGTCTTCGAGTCCATGGTGCGCTTCTGCGGCGCCAAGGCAGTGCCCATGCGCTTCCTCGAAGAGAAGGCCTACCACCCCGACTTGGACGACCTAGCCGCCAATATCAACGAGAACACCCGTCTCATCGTCCTCAACTCGCCCCAGAACCCCACGGGCGCGGTGATGAGTGCGGACGAACTCAGTGCCATCGCCGATATGGTGCGGCAGTACGATGACCTGTACATCCTCTCCGACGAGATATACAAAGACATCATTTATGAAGGGGAGCACACTAGTATCCTCGGCCTGCCGGGGATGCAGGAGCGCACGATACTGCTGGACGGCTTTTCCAAGAGCTACGCCATGACCGGGTGGCGCTTGGGCTACGGCATCTTCCCCGAGCCGCTGGTGCCCCACATCGTCAAGCTGTCGGCCAACAGCGTCTCCTGCGCTGCCACCTTCACCCAGCGGGCCGCCCTTCAGGCCTTGGAAGGACCGCAAGACCGCGTGGTGGCCATGGCCCAAGAGTTCAAGCTGCGCCGCAATCTAATTGCCAACGGCCTGCGCAGCATACCGGGTGTCAGTTGCCCCGACCCTGAGGGGGCCTTCTATGCCTTTCCTTCTATAAAAGGGACTGGGATGACCAGCGCCGAGTTCGAGGACAAGGCATTGGAAGCTGGGGTGGCCCTGCTCTCTGGCGCCGGGTTCGGCGAGTTCGGCGAGGGCTACGTCCGCCTCTCGTACGCCACCTCGCAGGACAACATCCGGCTAGCAGTAGAGCGTCTGCGGACGATGGTGACCGCAGCGGGCGGCTGACGCTGGCTACACGTCTACCGTTCGTTGACAAGAAAGGACGGGAAACGGTAGCATCGCAAGCACATTACTCCCAGTAATAGGAGGAGATATGACGGTAAAACCGATACAGTTGAGCCACGTCAACATGTTCGTCCGGAACAAGGAGCGGTCTGAGAAGTTCTACGCCGACATACTGGGTCTCACCGTGATGAACCGGATGCCCCGCATCACCTTTATGTCAGCCAACGAGTCGACCTCCCACGAGATCGCCTTGGTGGAGATCGGCGAGGACGCCCCTGGGCCCGAACGTGGCCGGGTGGGCCTGAACCACATGGCTTGGCAGATGGGCACCTTCGAGGACCTCAAAGAGGTGTACCACAGACTCAAGGCCAACGATGTGGAGATATCGCGCATCAGCGACCACAACATGTCCTACGGCGTGTACTTCAAAGACCCCGACGGCAACGAGTGCGAGGCTTACTACGAGTTGCCCAAGGACCAGTGGCCCGGCCCCGGCGATGACGGCAATATCTTCCAAGGCAGGAACCCCTTCCCTTGGAGCGTGGAAGATGACACGCCGGTGGACTCCCCTCGCCTCAGCGTAAAGCTGGGCGTATAAGCCAAGCCTACGACGACCCAAGCCAACAGTGAGGACGAATGGCGACTGACGCCGATACTGGACAACAGGCGGAAACCTCCGATGTGTCGCGCGCCGTAGGGCGACTAGAGGGGAGGATGGATGGCGTCGAGAGGGGTCTGCAGGAGGTCCGTGACGCGGTACGCGACGTCCATCGGCGGATTGACCTCCTCTTCTACGCTATCCTAGCCGCCTCGGCTGGGGTGGTGGGAGCCATTTTTGCCAGCCGTTTCGTCGGTTAGACAGCAACGATCAAGGGGTAAGGAGGAGACATGGGCGCCAAGGCAATACAGCTAAGTCATGTCAACATCACCGTCAGCGATGTGAAACAGGCCGAGGAGTTCTACTCCGATGTCCTAGGCCTCACCGTCATGTTCCGGCACGGCGAGCGGGCCAGCTTTCTCTCGGCCAACGAAGCCTGCAGCCACGAGATTGCCCTTGTTCAGGCTAGGCCCGAAGTTCCTGGGCCGGGAGAGCCGGGCAAGCAGCTAGGCCTGAACCACATGGCATGGCAGATGGGCACCTTCGAGGACCTCAAGGAGGTCTACCGCAAGCTCAAGGCACGCAACGCGGAAATCGTCCGCATCGCCGACCACCACTTCTCTTTGGGCATCTACTTCCGTGACCTCGACGGCAACGAGAATGAAGTCCACTACGAGTTGCCGTTGCACGAGTACCCCCAAGGCGAGAACGGCGAGCGCTTCTCCCGGAGCGATCCCTTCCCATACCAACTCGACGACGACGCCCCGGTGGAGTCGCCGGTGCGCGAGCTTTCTCTCAGATAGCAGCAGGAAGATAGCGACGGGCGCTACGATAACGACGGACACCAAGACAGCAACGGGCGGTGCCAACTGAACGTTGAAGTACTACTCTTTGCCCTGTACCGAGAGAGGGCAGGTAGGGGCAGCGTGATGCTGGAACTGCCTCTAGGAGCCACTGTGGGCGACGCCGTATCGAAGATGCGCGAGTTGTACCCGCAGTTGGCCCCGCCTTCGGTGAACATAGTGGCAGCGGTCAACACCGACTATGCGGACGATGGTCACCCTCTGCGCGAGGGTGACCAGATTGCCCTCATCCCGCCCGTAAGTGGAGGCTCCCCCTGATTCACCTCACCCACGACCCGCTAATACCCGAAGAGTTCACTGCCACAGTGCGCTCCGAGCTGAATGGCTCGGTCATTACCTTCTTGGGCACCACTCGGCTGTTCAACGAAGGGCGCAAGGTGCTCTACCTAGAGTATGAGACCTACCCCGAAATGGCAGCGAAGGAACTCGAGAAGGTGCGCCAGGAAATCCGGGAACGCTGGGGCATCAGCGACGTGGCCATCGCCCACCGCTTGGGCCGACTTGAAATCGAAGACATCAGCATGATCGTGGCCGTCGCCTCACCCCACCGCAAGGAGGGGTTTCAGGCTGCGGCCTACGTGGTCGACCGGGTCAAAGAGAGTGTGCCCATCTGGAAGAAAGAATACTTCGAGGGTGGCTCCCACTGGGTGGCCTGCGACGACCACGAGATGCACGAACATCCCACTCCCGCGGAGCCAGCCCTCACCGACTAGTATCCTCCCAACCTAGTTCCTCCCAGCTAGTAGCACGCCATCCTACCGCCCTCCTCGCCTGTCGTTCCGGCGAAGGCCGGAATCCCCAGAGGCCCATACCCAACGAAGGTTCCTCCAGTATCCTGATCCCCGAAGCAAACAGTGCCTTGGCGCCAGAAACCGATTCCCCGGAATCCCTTGGTCAAGGTTCGTTCTTCTCTTGATTACGGGCCTCCAATGGTGCATACTACGACTTGTCCCTTGGTGGTTAGAGCGGGGTGGACCCACCCGTTCCCATCCCGAACACGGTAGTGAAACGCCCCAGCGCCGACGATACTGCTCTGGTAACGGAGTGGGAAAATAGGCCACCGCCGGGGGGCAACTGCACAAGCTACGAGTTAGCAGGCACGGTGCCTTTCCCAATGCCCTCGGCCTGTGGTATCTTTAACAGTGCCCTAGTTTGTTAAAATATTCACAAACGACTTGGGAGAGGCAAATCCCAAAAAATCAAGCGGTCTCCCCCCTTACGGCTTCCGCTTGACATTCACACAATGTAGGCCCGGACGCAAGACTCCCCAGTTTTTATGGGGAGTCGGCAATTCGTGGAAGAGCCAGGAGCTTGTCCACGAATCAAAAAACCCAGAAGGGGGTCACCTCGATGGGCAGCAGGTTTGAGAAGTTCTCCGAGCGCGCGAGGAAGGTGCTCTCCCTCGCGCAGGAAGAGGCGCAGCGCTTTAACCACAACTATATCGGCACCGAGCACATCTTGTTGGGCTTGGTGCGCGAAACGGAAGGGGTGGCGGCGCGCGTTCTGGCCAACGTGGGAGTGGACCTCAACAAGGTCCGCTCAGCCGTAGAGTTCATCATCGGCCGGGGCGACAAGCCCGCCCAAGGCGAGATTGGCCTCACCCCTCGAGCCAAGAAGGTCGTCGAGTTGGCAGTGGATGAGGCCCGGCGAATGAACCACACCTACATCGGTACCGAGCACCTGCTCATCGGCTTGCTCCGCGAGGGTGAGGGTGTGGCTGCCGGAGTCTTGGAGAGCCTCGGCGTCAACTTGGAGAAGATCCGAGGGGAGACGCATCGCGTCCTCAGCCAAAGCCCGTCCCAGTCCGCAGGACACTCGGGGCGTTCGCAGACCCGCACTCCCACGCTGGACCAGCTCGGCATAGACCTGACTCAGGCAGCTAGGGCGAGCAAGCTGGACCCGGTCGTCGGTCGCAGTCAGGAAATACAGAGGGTCATCCAGATCCTCAGCCGTCGCACCAAAAACAACCCGGTATTGGTGGGCGAGCCGGGGGTTGGCAAGACCGCCATAGTTGAGGCCCTAGCCCAGCGCATCATAACGGGCGAAGTGCCCGACTCCCTGCAAGGCAAGCGGTTGGTCACCTTGGACATGGGTGCCTTGGTCGCTGGCACCAAATACCGTGGAGAGTTCGAAGAGCGCCTCAAGAAGGTGGTCGACGAAATCAAGAATTCAGGCAACTGCGTCCTCTTCATCGACGAGATACACACTATGGTCGGCGCCGGAGCCGCTGAGGGCGCCGTGGACGCTGCCAACATACTCAAGCCGTCTCTCGCCCGCGGCGAGCTCCAATGCATCGGCGCGACCACCATGGACGACTACCGCAAACACGTAGAGCGCGATCCCGCTCTGGAGAGGCGCTTCCAGAGGGTAGCCGTCGAAGAGCCCACCACAGCGGAGACCATCGCCATTCTCATGGGCGTCAAGTCTCGCTACGAAGAGCACCACCACCTGACCATCGGCGAAGACGCCGTGCAGGCCGCCACCAACCTAGCTTCCCGCTTCGTATCGGACCGGTTCCTACCTGACAAGGCCATCGACGTCATGGACGAGGCGGCCTCTCGTGTGCGCCTGCGCTCTAGCACCACACCCCTATCGGTGAAAGAGGCCCAGAAGGTGCTGGAGAACGTCCGCAAAGAGAAGGACGACGCCATAGCCGGCCAGCAGTATGAGTACGCCGCCGAGCTGCGGGACCGTGAACTACGACTCACCGAAAAGCTGGAGAGCGAACAGCAGGAATGGCGCGAGGACATAGACAAGGATCAGCCCGCCGTCACCGAGGACGACATTGCTGAAGTGGTCAGCATGTGGACAGGCATCCCCGTATCACGTCTAGCCGTAGAAGAGACCGCCCGCCTGCTACAAATGGAAGAGGAGCTCCACAAGCGCATTATCGGCCAAGAAGAGGCAATCGTCAGCATTTCCAAGGCAGTGCGGCGCGCTAGGGCCGGCCTGAAGGACCCACGACACCCCATAGGCGTATTCTTGTTCATGGGCCCCACTGGCGTGGGCAAGACCGAACTGGTCCGAGCCCTCTCAGAGTTCATGTTCAGCAGCGAAGACACCATGATTCGGCTGGACATGTCGGAGTTCCAGGAGCGACACACCGTGGCCCGGCTGATAGGTGCGCCTCCCGGTTACGTGGGCTATGACGAGGGCGGACAGCTCACCGAGGGTGTGCGCCGCAAGTCCTACTGCTGCATCCTGTTGGACGAAATAGAAAAAGCCCACCCCGAGGTGTTCAACATACTGCTCCAGATTTTCGATGATGGGCACCTGAGCGACGCCAAGGGCCGCAAGGTGGACTTCCGTAACGCCATCATCGTCATGACTAGCAACCTAGGCTCCGACCTGATAACGCGTGAGACAGGCATCGGATTCTCCATCAAGTCCGACGAGGGCAGGACGGAACGCATCGGCTACGAGCGCATGAAGGACAAGGTGCTGGAAGAGGTCAAGCGCTTCTTCAGGCCTGAATTCCTCAATCGCGTCGACGCCACTGTAGTGTTCCACGCCCTCAGCAGGGAGCACATCCACTCCATCGTCGACCTGATGATGAACATGGTGCGCGCGGAACTGGCCGACCACAAGGTATCTCTCGAGATCACCGAGGCCGTCCGTGACTTCCTAGCGGAGAAGGGTTACGACCCGGTCTTCGGCGCCCGGCCCCTGCGCCGCCTGATCCAGAATGAGATCGAAGACCGGCTATCGGAAGAGGTGCTGGGAGGCAGGCTCCACGCTGGCGACACCGCCTACATTGACTTGGAAGAGGGCGAGGTTGTAATCCGCTCCAAGGTTCCTGCCCTTTCCGAAGCCTGAAGCACAGGCAACTACAACGGGATAGAAAACAAGGCCCGCGCACAAGAGCGCGGGCCTTGTATTTTTTGCGGCTCACTCCCTTAGACCATGACATCTCCTAGTTGGCGTGAGGCTCCATATCTGATATAGAAGTAGGGTTGCACACCAAGTCCATCATACCTTTGGAGGTAAGCTTGCCCCGCAGCCGTGTACGCACTGCCTATCACTGCGAATCGTGCAGCTTCCAAAGCCCGCGCTGGCTGGGCTTCTGCCCCAACTGCGACACGCGTTCGCCATTGGTGCAAATGCAGGTGCAGACGGCCGTAGGGAGCGGGCATGGCAGCGGCGCCAAGCCGGTCACCTCCGCTGGTGAAGAGCTGTCCCAAGTAGAAGCAAGCAGCCATCCACGCCTTGCCGTTCCCTTCGACGAACTCTCTCGTGTACTAGGTGGTGGACTGGTGGCAGGCTCAGTGGTGCTGATGGCGGGCGAGCCCGGCGTGGGCAAGTCTACTCTGCTACTGCAAGTCGCCGAACTCGTGGCCCACAATGCAGGCCGTGTCGCCTACGTGTGTGGTGAAGAGTCTTCCTACCAAGTCAAGCTCCGGGCTGATCGGCTGGGGCTCACAGGCGTTGGTATCCAGATGCTGGCCGAAACCGATGTTGGTATGGTGCTGCAACAATTGAATGCCATAAACCCCGTGATGGTGGTAGTGGATTCCGTGCAGACCCTGCATCAGCCGGAGGTAAGCTCAGGCCCAGGAAGCGCCTCCCAAGTGAGGGAATGCGGCCTGCTGATGACCCGCTGGGCCAAGGAACGCTCGGTACCCACCATCATGACAGGCCACATCACCAAGGATGGCAGCGTCGCCGGCCCCATGGTCCTAGAGCACATGGTGGATGTGGTGCTCCAACTGGAGTCAGACGAAGTTGGGCACTATCGCCTGCTGCGCAGCATCAAGAACCGGTTTGGCTCCACCAACGAGATTGGCGTGTTCCTTATGAGTGGTAGTGGAATGGAAGAAGTGCCCGACCCCTCCTCCATGATGCTGGCCCAACGGGGAGAGGAAGCCGTAGGCTCAGCGATCGTGCCGGTAATCGAAGGCACCCGTCCCCTTCTGGTAGAGGTGCAGGCCCTCACTTCCCCCACCGTCCTGCCCGTGCCCCGCCGCATCGCTAACGGACTGGACTTCAATCGCTTGCTGATGCTTGTAGCAGTGCTGACGCGTCGGGTGGGTATCAACCTCTCCAATCAGGACGTAATCGTAAACGTAGCGGGCGGCTTCAAGGTGCGCGAGCCTGCGGCCGACTTGGCAGTGGCCTTGGCCATCGTATCCAGCACACGGGACGCTCCCCTCGACGCGGGCCTCGCCGCATTGGGGGAGGTCGGACTCAGTGGAGAGATCCGAGCGGTGCCCCAAGTCGAACGGAGGCTGACGGAGTTGGCGCGCCTAGGTTTCTCCGGGTGCCTATTGCCCGCCTCAGCCCACGACAAGATGGAGCCTACCGGTGTAAGGACGATAGAAGCCTCAACACTGAGGCAAGCCATCAGCCGCAGCCTTACGTCCCAAAGGCGGGAGCCGCCCTTCGCTTGACTCCTGTCCATCCTAGAGGATGCCCATACCCACCCTAGACTCCCCCGTCGAGGGCAAAAGTTCCGCAGGGTTTCTCTACGCTGGGGAACCGCGGGTGATGCGTCGGTTTAGCGCTGGGGGTCTATTCAGACGAACAAACAAGTTATTGAGAAGGCTAGCGGCAGCACCGTGAGCTAGGCCGTCCGTTACTGGGTGCGGTTCAGGACCTGATGTCCACTCCGCCGAAGAGGCACCACCCGGTGACGGTAAGCTCCCCTTCAGGCGTGATCGGAGCCGTACGCTTCGACTCGACTCCGCCGAAGACCGCCCTGCTCCGCAGGTTGACGTCCCATTGGCTGGGCACTCGGATGATAACGCGGCCGAAGATGGCTATGACGTTGACGGTTGCTCCGTTGTCGCCGAGCCCAGCGCGTTGCAGGCCCAAGTCGCCGCTCCCGAATATGGCATTGACTCGCCCGCCCTTAAACTGCTGGCTTGAGACTTGGGTTTCACTGCCGCCGAAAATGCTCGTCATACTGATCTTGGCGTCGGCAACTGCGTTCCTCGCCATTTCGTACCACTCCCTGCCTGAAAGGCTGCTCCCATTGTACAACACAATCGCTCGTGGCCCTTCCCACAGATCAAGGCCTTCAAGCAGAGCGCAGAACAGACCCGCTATCCTGTGCGATATAATCACTACAGAACGCGTTGTTCACGATGGCACTAGATGTGGACTTCTTCGTACTCCAGACAGGAGGTGGCTCCATGCCGGACCCAAGTGAACTGGAACGCTACCAGCAGATGACCGTCCGGTCGAAAGAGGCTTGGGAGAACGCCAAGCAGCACCTCCCTGGAGGCGACAGCCGCACCAGCATCTTCTGGGCGCCATATCCCGTGTTCGCCGAGCGCGGGGAAGGCTGCCGCCTGTGGGACTTGGACGGCACCGAGCGCATCGACTTCGCCAACAGCATGACCAGCCTGATACTGGGCCACGCCAACCCCCAAGTGGTGCAGGCGGTGCAGCAGCAGGCCACCAAGGGGTTGGTCTACAACGCCCCCAACCAGCATCAAGTGGAGCTGGCCCGGCTTCTCTGCGAGCGCATACCCTCCATGGACATGGTGCGCTTCACCAACTCAGGCACCGAGGCCACCATGAACACCCTGCGTGGTGCCCGCGCCTTTACGGGCCGCACCAAGTTCGCCAAAGCCGAGGGCGGTTATCACGGTACCCACGATGCTGTGGAGATCAGCGTACGCACCGATCCGCGACAGGCAGGCGACCCCGAGCGCCCATTAGCTGTCCCCGGCGTTGCGGGCCTGCCCCCTGAGGTGATTGACCAAGTCGTCATACTGCCCTACAACGACACCGCCTCCACGCGCCGCCTCCTGGAGGAGCACCGTGGCGAGCTGGCTGCGGTCATGGTGGAGCCGGTGCTGGGCGGCTCAGGCATGATCCCCGCCGACCCAGAGTACCTAGCGATGCTGCGCGATTTCACCCGCAGCGACGGCGCGGTACTGATTTTCGACGAGGTCATCAGCTATCGCGTAGCCCCCGGCGGCTCCCAAGAGTACTACGGCATCATCCCCGACATGACAGCCCTAGGCAAGATCATCGGAGGTGGCTTGGCCGTGGGCGCCTTCGGCGGTCGCACCGACATCATGGAGCAGTTCGACCCCACCCAAGGGCCCAAGGTGGACCACTCTGGTACCTTCAACGCCAACCCAATGACCATGGTGGCAGGGGCCACAACCCTGCAACAGCTACAACCGGAGACCTACACTCGTCTGGCCGAACTTACAGAACGTCTCCGAGAGGGTGTCCGTGAAGTGGCAGCTGAGTTGGAAGCACCGCTCCAAGTCACAGGCCTCGGCTCCCTCTTCGGCCTGCACTTCACCAGCGACCCAGTGCGCAACTACCGTGACGTAGCCGCCAGCAACCGCGAACTGCGGCAGAGAGTCTTCTGGGGCCTCATGAACGAGGGCATCTTCTGCTCCCCCAACCTAGTCCTCTGCCTGTCGACACCCATGGGCGAACCGGAAGTCGACGCCTTCGTGGAAAGCTTCCATCGCGTCCTAGCCCGCAACCTGCCGGGCTAGCGTTGCAAAGGCGTCACTTGCCCCGCTGCGACCTGCAAGCAGGTCGCGCTTCGCAGGAACTCCTCGCCCAGCGGCTCCAAATCCGTGGTGGTTATGATCACCTGCTCGTAGCTGCTGGCTCGGCGCAGCACTTGAGCACGGCGACGCCCGTCCAACTCCGACAGCACGTCGTCCAGAAGCACGATAGGCCCGTCGCCCCGCAGAGTCGAGAGGTACGATGCTTCGGCGAGGCGCAGGGCGAGCGCCATAGTACGTGCTTGGCCTCGGGACGCGTAAGTGCCCATATCCACCTCACCCGCTAGGATCCTCAGATCATCCCGGTGAGGGCCTGCCACTGTCGACCCGGTAGCTATCTCCCGGGCGCGAGACGACTGCAGGGCCGCTGCGAACCGTTCTTGCATCGCGGCCTGCTGCTGTTCTTGATCGCTGCCACCTTGCCAATCAATGTCGTCAGTGGGAAGAGTCGACTTGTACACCAAACTCAGTGGCCGGTCATCCGATAGCTCTGCGTGAGTCGACGCGGCCAACTCGTTCAGCGACACCAAGGCTCGCAGGCGATGGGTCAGAATGTTGGCCCCTTCCTTGACCAGCTCCTCATCCCAGAAGGCAAGCTCGTCATCCCCAGCCCGTCGGTCCTGCAGCATGCGCAGCAGTTGGTTGCGCTGTTGGATAACTCGCTGGTAGCGCTGTAACGAGCGCAGGTAGGCTGGGTTGGCTTGTGACAGCAGAATATCCAAGTAGCGCCGCCGTCCGCCCGGCGCGCCATACACCAGTTGCAGGTCCTCGGCGTTGAACAGCACGGCGTTCACCAGACCGATGAGCTCGGAAGCCCTGCGCCGCACCCGCCCCACAGTCGCTTGCTTCCGCACTGAGAATGCGGCGTCGCGTCCCTGCCCTGCCTGCCTCCTGCCCCTGCTGCCCCTCCTGAAGGAACGCACTGATACCCCACCGTCACCCGCTCACGGCCTGCCTTGCGCTCGACGATGCCAGTCACCATGGCCCCGGTGATCGTGCTAGGTGACGTCTCATCGACTGCTTCCCAGTTGATGACCTCGCGGTCGTTCTCGGCCCGAAAAGAGCGGGCGACGGCCAGCAGATAGATGGCTTCAAGGATGCTGGTCTTGCCTTGGGCGTTGGCCCCGACCAGCACGATGGGGTTGGGGGGCAGGTCTAGCTCCAGCTCCCGGATATTGCGGAAGTTGGTCAAGCTGAGGTGCGAAAGGTACAAGGCGGGCTAGGAGGCAGCTTCCATGCCCCTGATCCGCTCGTCCAACTCCTGCACGCTGTTGTAGTCGCCCTCCAGGAGTCTGTAGCAGCGGTCCAAGTAGAGTTGTGTCAGCAACGAACCCTTGGATTCGGGCCGCATCATCGCCCGCAGCAAATCGGGTACTTGGTAGTTGGGGGGCATGTGGCGCCCCACGGCGGCGATCTCGTCGCATGTTTCTTGGCTGAGAGCGCGATCATTGCCGTCCAACGCAAACCGCAGTTGCCCCACCAGCTTGGACAACTCCTGCAACCGGTCGCCGTCGTTCATAAGCCCGTAAAGCACCTCGTTCACGCCCAGCGACGTGTCCGAGGTATCGTCCGCAGGCTCGGGGATGGCGCCTGTAGCAGCAGCGGGCTGGCTCTCTTTCCACAGACGGGCGTACTCCTGCACTGCGTCGCCTGCCATCTGCATCATCTCCGGCAGATCATTGGTGGCCACAGTGCCACCGCACACCAAGTCGTCAGCCCGCGCCTCCGACAAGCGCTTCAGGTGGTCGTAGCTCTCCACCTCTTCCGGCACAGGGGGTAGCGAGAAGGCCGACAGGTCCTTCAGAGGCTCAGCCGCCAAGTGGGTCGCAAGGAAGGGAGGCACATACTTGGAGAAGTCGATCGCCATCGGCAGCGTGATGGCATAAGTAGCCACCAGCTTCTGGGCATCATACCGGGCGCGAAAATAAATAATGGCATGCCCACGAGGCGAGGCCGGGTTCCCAGTATCAAAATCCAAGTCCATGCCATACTCCCAACAAGTTGTGGGCTTGGCTCAATTATACGTCATCCGCCGGTTGGGGGGCTACCAACACGGGCGTGTCGCATGGGCCCTCACCATGTCCGGCAGCACTGCCCGCCCTCCCCCACGTCATTCCCGCGAAGGCGGGAACCCACGGCCTAGACCCCCAAATACAAATCAGGTCGCCCAAAAACGAGGACACCGCCCCGTCATTCCGGCGCAGGCCGGAATCCCAGAAACCACCGCGACAAGTCGCAGGCCCCTTATCACGATAACCCCAGCGCCCTTGTCCCCTACTCCACAAACTTCGCCCACTTGGGCCGCGCCTTCCCCCCATGCACCGACGGCTCAGCGCACCACTTGGCCGCCAACCGCCGCACCCCCCGATACGTCTCCTCATCAAATCCCAGCAGGTCGCACACCACCCGCCTGTCCAGCAACGCCCGGTTAGGGTCAGCATCTGCGAGGTAGGCAGGCTGCAACTCTTTGTTTCGGAACTCCTTGAATGTCTCTTCGGCGGCCTCGAGTTGGTCGTCGCTCAGAGTCTGAAAATCCAAGACAGGGAGGGTTTCCGTGGTTGTAATGGTGATTCTTCCGCGGCCGCTTTGCTGGCGGCTAGAATGCCACCAAAAACACAGCAATCCAAGCGTACTGTTTCCCCAGAGAGCAAATGTGTAATCATATGCCGGAACTCCAAACGCCACGTTTGGCCATGCTGTACCACCGATGGTTTCTCGATCCGTAAAAGCTACACAGAGAGGCTGGGAGGTGAACCGGAAATCCTGGCTGATGTGCGATCGGCTAGCGGTAAGCCAGACCCCAGCCGCTTGTCTTCCAGCCCAGGTCGTACCTGCAACTCGGAATCCGGAACACAAACGATACGAGTTTCATTAGTAGCCTTGTGATTCCAAAGGCATGGGTAAGTAGCTGTTTGGCTGGGTGGCATTTTGCTGAAGGGTGCAGAGCGAGGATTGTCCGCGATGTTCATATGGTAGAGACCACGTTTGCCCACGACGTTCAACGGCACCACTGGCAACTGACAAGGCTCGGGGAACCCTGGTAGCCATAGCTGGGATTTAGCCAGCCTTTGGGCAGTCTGTCCTAAAGAGTAGTCGGACAACCTCACCGGACCCCACGGCGAGCCGTGGGAAGTCGTAGACGCCATAATAGCTTCTCCAGCGACCTGCGACCCAATGAGCAACGGGGTTCCACCATAAGGCCCATCACCAATCGATCGAACTGGGGCGGCATCAACGATGCACTTGCCGACGGCAGACGCATAGGCGAAACTCGTCGGCCTTTGTGCAAGAGACGCGAAGAAGACTCCTTCGGAGGACCCGGAGCTTATTTTCCGGGCCACTACCAGACATTCAGCCATGTCCGTATCGGCCGAGAAAGATAGGTCATCGTCCCCCGAGGCAGCGAGACTCATTACTGACAGATCTTCATAGTTCCGCCCCAACATCCGGCGGAATTTCTCCCACGACTGTCCCGCAGCTACTGAAAGTGGCAAAACCAATGCCAATATTCCACCCGATTTGAGTTTCCGGTCGGCTAAGGCGGCAAACGCGGACGCGATACCGGCGTAACCGTGCGCGCATGTCTGTTTGGCGAATTGCTTCATCTGTTCGGACATCGCCATCTGGGTGTCTAGGTCTGTGCTTAGGCCTCGGAAGTGCTTGATATAGTCTTCTTCCCGCTCAGGCCCTTCCCAGTCTGAGCCTGGACGCGTAAACGGGGGATTCATGATCACCAAGTCGAAGCCCTCGTCACTGATGTCAACATTGACATTGGCGGCTGTCTCCTCGCCAACGCTGCCGGTGCGCAGGGCTGGGTCATTGGTGTTGAATAGAGTCATCACTTGGGATGATTGCAACAGTTCCAGTGAGCCTATGGCCACGGTGCCATCTTTTTGGCGGCCGTAGGGCATGGTGTACAACCGGGAACGCCCGAATCCCACCGAGGGCTCGACGCCCGAAAGAGTGGCACCAGTGATGTGAATGGCCGAGGGCATGACGTCGCAGCCGTACAACACCTCTTCCATCATCACCGGGTGCAAGGCAGCAGGGTCACCACCTGCCCGCTCATGCCGAGAGGCAATCTGCTCATAGACCGCTGAAAGCAACGCCCCCGTACCACAGGCGAAATCGCCAATGCGCAGATTCCTGATGGCCTCAGCATCCGACCAGTCCACACCGTCCATCTTCGCCACTGCGAGCCGGGCCAGCAGAGCCGCCGACGCCGGCAAGGTATCGAACGTAGCAAGGTACTTCCGGTCGGCAATGAGCCTTTGGAAGATGCGTCCCGTGAGGTCATGGGCGTTGTCTACCCCAGTGGCCTGCACCTGCTGGGCCGTTTGAAGCAGCCCTTGCAACAGTTGAGCAGCAGTATCGCCGGGAATGTGCTCCAGTATGTCCTTGGCAATCGCAAAGATGGGCCAGTAGTTGATTTTCAGGATGTCTGTCCAAGCCGCTAGCGTTTCACCTTGCGGGTCGGCTACCGTGGGACCGCATACCAAGTGGAGCTGTTTCACCTCTGCGTGCATCCCATAGAGCCGTTGGTGAAAGACCATCGCGTTGGCGATGATGGCGCAGGCCATCCGCCTCGTCTGAGGCACATCAATCATCCCCAACAGGCGCGCGATAGCGGGGGTGATGTGCGGTTTCAGCTTGGCCATATCCTCCAGGACGTTGGCCGCTTGCTCGATTCCATGCTCCAATGCGGTCGCAGCCGCATCGACCTCCTTCTGCGGTACGGACACCAACCGGATCAGGTCGGCCAAGTCGGTCACCGTTCCGTCCAGCCAACCCGATTCCGGAAAACGGCTACCGTCTTCATGCAGCACACAGTACGAAAGGCGCGCATCGGCGACCGCCTGACTCACGTCGTAGGCTTCTTCCACCTCTTGTGGATACCGCAGGGCTATGGCAGCCTCGATTGTTCTCGGCTCCCCCGTCACCCTCAGGCCTAGACGCTCTTTCGCATCCTTCTCCACCTCAGCCGCCGGGATATACTCAGCCTCCACCACCACCGGCGAGCGCCCAGCCGAGGTAACAAGCACATCCGCATGTCGTCCCGGATGCTCCGGAAAGGTCTGCGTGTTCTCCGGCCGCACCTCGCAGGTCGGCATCATCCCCTTCAGCAGGTTCCCCAAGGCATTGTTGGCGTTCGGTTCTATCTGGTTCGGCATAGCAGTTCGATGTTACCACGCCCCATTCCGCCCCCGCACCACCCAAATGTCACGCCCCACTCCCCCATGACACCCACTCCTTGCCAAATTACCAGAACAAATGTACCATAACTCCATGCCGACTCCACCCATCACCAAAGCGCACGCCCAGCCCCACACGGCATCCTGCGCCGCCCCAATCCTGGCCATCGGCAGCAACCCCGCCGCACAGCACCACCTCACAAATTTCACTGAAGTCAACTACAAAAAAACACAAACAGCTACGACCCGTCTGAAGCGCCCTCCAGACACCGGACATCGCTCCCCACTCACCGGTTGGGCGTGTCCGCCTCCCATCTCTGGAAAGCCCTCCTCACGGGCGAAAGTGAGCGGAAATGGGTGGAAATGGCACGCGAAAATCAATTTCCCCATGCCACACCCACCCCTCCTCTGCCGTCAGCAGCACACCCGCACTGCGGCAACTTTGGCACATTTACCAGCTACAAATGCGACAGCCATCCCTACCTATAATGCGGCGCTCCGCCCGTCAGCAAAACGGCCAGTCCTATCTGCAACGCGGCGGACCCGCCGCAAATCAGATAGGAGAAACCACGTCCCAGCTACGAGCGCCGCCGCAGAATCAATACGAAAGCCATTTCCCCTGCCGCAGCCCAACTACGCGCAACGGGCATTTCTGCCGCAAAAGCTGCCGATGCCAGCCTCGCTGCCCAACCATCGCTACCCCACCGTCGCCTCGGGCGTACAATACCCTTTGACCAAACCCCCCTCACGGAGGCAATGAATGCAATACGGCGCCATGATCCCCAACCTCGGCGCAGCCGTGGACCCCATTGAGATCGCCGCCTTGACCCGACAGGTCGAGGCCGAGCCACGGTATGACACCCTTATGGTGAGTGACCACGTTGTCCTCCCCACCGAGCTGCATTCCCGCTACCCCTACAACTCCAGCGGAATTCCCACCTTCAACGCCGGGCACGACATCCTCGAGCCCTTCACCCTGCTCTCTTTCCTCGCCGGCATCACCCAGCGCGTGCGCCTCGGCATCAGCGTGCAGGTCCTCCCCTACCGCCACCCCGTCCTCAACACCAAGATGATCACCACCCTCGACGTCCTCTCTCAAGGCAGGATCATCGTCGGCGCAGGCGTGGGCTGGATGGAGGAGGAATTCCAAGCCACCGGCGGCGATTACGCCAACCGTGGCTCCGTGACCGACGAACACATCCAGCTCTTTAAGCTCCTCTGCACCGAGGAGGAGCCAGTCTTCCACGGCCAGCACTACCACCTAGAGGGCTTCAAAATGAAGCCCAAGCCCATCCAGAAGCCTCACCCGCCCATTTGGGTCGGAGGCATCACCGGCCCAGGCAAGCGCCGGGCCGCGGCCGTCGCGCAAGGCTGGCATGCCGTTGGAGTAAGCCCTGAGGGTATCCGAAAGCACCGCGCCGACCTCGTAGACTACCTAGCCGCCCAAGGGCGCGACATCGCGGACTTCACCATCTCGCTGCGCACAAGTCTCGAGTTCACCAAGGACCCGCTCCCCGAAGGCCGCACCCCCTGCACAGGCACACCCCAGCAGATCATCGACGACGTGAAGCGCTACCAAGAGGTCGGATTGGACCACATGTCGGTGGGCCCTCGCACTACCGACTTCCAGGAAGCCATGGAATACATTGAACGGTTCGCCTCGGAGGTCATCCCCAAGGTGGAGAGGTAGAGACACCGGACCTCTCGCCCCCTCACTCTCACTACTACGAAGAGCAAGTCCGCCTCTAGCAGGCTACACCGCGTTGGGATATATGTTCCGCCAGCTATGCGCCTCCATGAACTCCCGCCAGCGCTTGAAGTACCAGCGCGGGTTCTGCTCGCTCATGAACTCGGTGAACACCGCGTCGCGCAGCCCTTCCACTGGCTCCTCGTAGCCTGAGGCCATCTGGTAGTTGTAGGAATGCCGTCGGGCAATGGTCCCGGCACTGGCCACGGTGGCGTAATTCCAGTTCTCCATGTCGTCCTGCTCGGTCATGCCAGCAGGCCCGCCGTAACGCATGTAGTAGTGGCGAAGCAACTCCTTAACAGAATCGGGAGCGGAGGCATCTACGAAGTACCAACGCCAAGCCTCGGTCATCTGCGGTCCGCGGGGATGCCATACCGCGATGCCTCGAGGGAACCAAGCGTGGAAGGAGATGTTGGGGAACACAGTGCCCGTCGCTGCCGGCGCATACAGCTTGTCTCCGATTCGACGTTGCCGCTCCTGCGCCACCTGCCGGAAGTACTCCTCAACCTCCGAGTCGTTGGGGAACTCAGGGAACTGGCTGGTGCCTCCCAGCAGTGGCGGACCGCCCCCGGAGCCATGCCCCAACCGGGTGAAGGCCACGTTGCCACGAAAGCGGCCACGGGGCACCCTGCTGCTACCGCCATGCCTCTCGGTGCCTGGCCCACCGGGCCCAGTGCCCACCAGTATCTCGGAGCGGTGGCTGATGCCGTGGTAGTGGTCGCCCAAGAAGTTTTCAGCGCCAAACTTCCAGTTGGAAGGGAACTGCCACTTGGAGACGGTCCCGATGATTTCCGAGCCTCCCTCGCTGCCATCCCGGGAGTCGAGCAGGGCATCGATGTACAGCTTCATGTCGCCCATGTAGTCGAGGAAAGCGGGGGCGTCGGCGTCCCAGTTGGCCCAGATAGTACCCTTGTAGTTCACCATCTGGGCCACCTCGATCAGGCCCCACTGGCTCCTGTCCAACTGTTCGTGATAGGCCTCCTTGAAGTAGGGCACGCCCACCAGTTGACCGTCAGTCCCATAGCTCCAGCCATGATAAGGACAGGTGAACACCGGAGCGTTGCCTTCGTCGTAGCGGCACACCTTCATGCCACGATGTCGGCAGGTGTTCAGGAACACATGGATGTGCCCGCTGCGGTCACGCGTGAGGATCACCGACTCCTCGCCCATGCAGGAGACGAAGTAGTCTCCCGGCTTGGGTATCTGGCTCTCATGCCCTACAAACAGCCAAGCCCGGCTGAACAACTGCTCCTGCTCTTGCTGGTAAATCTCCTCGTTGACGAAAATCTCCCGGCTAACAGTCCCTTTGGGCAGGTCTACCAAGCCTTGGAGTGGCTGCCGTGGTACGTTAATGGCCATCAGTGGGCCTCCGGATGTAGGAGTTCAACGCTGCCAGCTTAGCATAGACAACTCGCGGGCGCGCGCCTATATTTCAGTTCATAAGCCTGCTAGCAACAGACATCAGCAGAGAGGCAACGTATGCGAAATGGGATGAAGGTCTATGACTCGGATACGCATGTGTCCGCACCAGCGGAGGGGCTGGAGTTGTACCTCCCCTCCTCGTTGAGGCAGGAGCTCGAAGCCTACAAGGTCCCCATCAAGGGCACCGCTGGCGGGGGGCCTCTCGATCCACCCTTCACCCACCGCTACGACTTCGGCGGGGCCGTGGGCGGTTGGGGGCAGGACGCGCCCCGCACCTTGGGAGAGGCCGGACCAACGGCGCAGACCCGGAGCCGCACCCAGAAGTTGATGGGCAGCAAGCTCCCTGCGGCTGACGCCGAATGGGTTGTGGAAGCCCGCCTCCGGGACATGGACGAAGAAGGCGTAGACGTACAGTTGCTGGTTCCCCGGGCGCCTCGAGGACATCAAGACCCCGCAGTGGACGCGGAGCTCATGCGGGCAAACCACAGGTTCCTCAACGATTTCTGTGGGAAGTCCCCTCATCGCCTCAAGGCCCTCCTCACGCTGGATGCCAGATTCGTGGAGGACTCAGTGCAGGAGATCAAGGCTTGGGGGAGCAGTTCCTGGGCTGTGGGGACATGGCTCAACCTGCCACTGGACTTCCCGTTGGATCATCCGTCCCTAAACCCAGTCTGGGCCGCCGTGGAGGAGGAGGGACTCTGCGTGGTGCACCACTCCTTCTCTGGAGGATATCCGGGGTACCGAGACCTGTGGCAGAACCCCTTCCTAGGGAGGGCGGCGTCGCATCCTTGGGGAGCGATGAGAGCCGTAGCTTCCTTTATCGGGTCGGGGGCTATGGACCGCTATCCCACGATACGATTTTCCATCCTGGAATCCGGTTTCGGTTGGCTACCCTTCTGGGCGGCGCGAATGCAGGATCAAGTGGAGTACATGGGATATGTTCCCGAACTGAAGCAGCCCATTAAGGAATACCTGACAGGGGGCAGGTTCTTTGCCTCCATCGTGCTCCACGAGGGGCCGGAGATGGTCAGCATGGTCTCCAGCATGCTTGGCAACCAGCTGCTGATGTACAGCTCCGACTACCCTCACCCCGAGACGCGCTTCCCCGACTCGGTGGACCTGGTGCTGAACTGGGAAGGCTTGGATGGCGATCTGCTGCCCCAAATTATGTGGGAAAACGCGGTGACGTGCTTCGGCGAGCCCTGATTGCGTTTTGCCCCTATCCAGCGGCCTGTCGACGGGTCGTCAAGGAGTAACCGACTATGGCCGGCGCCTTAGAAGATGGGCGGACCACGGAACCCGAGGTTCAGGCAAGGCTTGACCGCCTGTTGTCCCAAATGCGGTCTTCAGGGGAGCGCCAGCTCGGTTATCCAACCAACCAGCGATTCGACTACACTCCTCTCTATCCCTTCCTAGAGTATGCGCTCAACAATGTCGGTGACCCCTTCCACGAAAGCAATTACTGGGCAAACACTCACGAGGTCGAGCAGGATGTAATCGCCCATTTCGCCCGCCTGATGCACATTGAGCTAGACGACTCTTGGGGCTACGTCACATCGGGCGGCACTGAAGGGAACATGTATGGATTGTACTTGGCACGAGAGCTTTTCCCAAACGGCATGTTCTACTTCTCTGAAGATACACACTATAGTGTTTTGAAAAATGTACGAGTGCTAAATGCCCGCTACATCATGATCAAGCGTCAGGAAAACGGCGAGATTGACTATCAGGACCTCCGCGAGATGATAAAAGTCAACCGTGACGTACCTGCGGTGATCATGGCGAATATCGGAACGACCATGCGGGGAGCAGTGGACGACATAGGCCGCATCAAGAGAATTCTGCAGGAGCTAGCAGTGACCAGCTCTTACATTCACGCCGACGCCGCCCTGAGCGGCATGATTCTCCCCTTTGTGCCAGAGCCTCAAGCCTACGGTTTCGATGCTGGCATAGACAGTATTTCTGTGAGCGGCCACAAGCTGCTCGGTGCCCCCCTGCCCTGTGGTGTAGTGCTGACCCGGCTAGCACACGTAGAACGTGTGGGCCGCGCGGTGGAATATGTGGGAGTGCATGACACCACGCTGTCCGGCTCCCGCAGCGGCTTCGCGCCGTTGTTACTGTGGTACGCCCTAACCCAGTACGGGGATGATGGCATTCGAGCCTTGGTGGACGGTATGCTGGTCACCGCAGAATACGCGATACAGCAGTTCAACCGGCGCGGAATAGATGCTTGGCGTCACCGCAACTCCGTTACGGTCGTCTTCCCCAAACCGGCGCCGGAAGTTTTTCGCAAGTGGCAGATCGCTCCCGAGGGCCTCGAAGCCCACATCATCACCATGCCTCACGTGACGCGCAGCATGATTGACGAACTCGTCGACGACTGTGCAGCACTGAACCTGCTAGCCTAAGGAGAAGCCCGATGAGCCAGATGAATCGCATCATTATCATGGCGAACAACGAAGTGGGTGTGATCGCCGATATAGCCAAAGTGTTGGCCGATGTCGGCATCAACCTAGAAACAATCAACACCGAAACAGCGGGAGACCAAGGGGCCATCGTGTTGACGGTATACGACACCGACCACGCATTGTCGGTGCTAAACCAAGCAGGATACAAAGCAGTCAGCGATGATGCCCTCGTGTTGCGTCTGCGCGACACGCCGGGTGCCTTGGCCGGCGTAGCGGATAGCCTGAAACAGGCCGGCGTAAATATCCGGAGCATGCACATTCTCAACCGTCAAGCCGGCTATGCCATGATTGCATTGACCACCGACGACCGTGCACGCGCTCAAGCCGCCATCGACGAAGCAGCCATTATCTGATTGCGCTTCTTGGGGATTACACGATTAGTCCCCTCTATTGGCCCAGCTGGTATGGGGCATGGCATCATCGGAATGACCGGCGCCCCACGTCCCCACGTCTTAGGCTCGGTGCAACGGGGGAGAGATATGACGTTCTTGGGTGTCAGAGGGAGAGGCAAGAATGGCAAAAGAGTGATAAATTAAAATTCAGGAGACTTCCAACCTCGAGGTCCCATACCTGTGGAGGGGTGGCCGAGCGGTTTAAGGCGACGGTCTTGAAAACCGTTGTACGTGCAAGCGTACCGTGGGTTCGAATCCCACTCCCTCCGCCAGCACTCTCCACCAGCCGCCTTGAACTAAGCTCGCGGACTGGTCCTCATCAGTTCCCGCCAGGAACAATCGGCGTGAACAACTCCTCCAGCGGCCGCGCCTCTCGGATGAACCCCTGCTGCACCAAGTAGCCCTGCAGCGTACTCAGAATAGTTGCATTGGCTTCCACACCGTAGGGCCAAGGATCGTTCGAGCCGAACACCCCACCTATCTCGTCCAAGTCGTCGTACAGCCAAGGCAGCATGTAGCGCATCGCCCCGGTGAATTGCATCTCCTCCAAGCAGAGACGCTTCGACTCCTCCATAGCCTTGTAAACGCTCTGCGCTATCCAAGGGGAGGATTGGTACAGGTCCTCCTTGATGACCATGGTGTGCATGATGGGGAAGACGCCCGTCTTCCGGTAATAGTCCCGTTCCACCTGGCGGTAGTCGGGGAATAACCGCTGCACCTGGGGGTTGTGGCCGAAGCACAACGGAGCACGAGCGCCGATCACGGCGTCCAGCTCACCAGCCTGCAGCATTGCGCTCAGGGTCTGGTCGGAACCGATGTTGGTCACCCGACCGGCCTTCTCGGTCTGGTGGTCGATGGGGTTCTGATAGCCCGGCGTGTCCATGCCTCCTTGGTGCCAATGCACGTTTTCGAGGTCCACTCCGTACTCATTCTGCAGTATGCCCCGTATCCAGACCACTGCAGTCTGGCCGATGCTGGGGAATCCTACCCGCTTGCCCTCCAAGTCCTTGGCTGAATGGATCCCTGAGGTCGTGTTGATGAAGATGAAGCCGTGGCGGAACAGCTTGGAAGGGAAGACGGGCAGCGCGACGAAAGGAAAATCGCCATCGCCCGTTGTGTTGTTGCGCCGGGTCAGGTAGTGGGAGCAGGACATCTCCGCTAAGTCGAAGGACTTGTGCTGGAGCATCCGGGCAAATATCTCCGGTGGGTCCTGTATGGCTAGGTAGGTCAGGTCGACCCCCTCAGGCTGCACCCTGCCATAGCGCAAAGCCTCGGTGCGGTCATAGGGGCCACAAGCCATGGTCAAGCGCAGGTTGGCCATCGCAAACCTCCTCCACGAGAGAACTCAGACTAATGTGTCAGACGACGTGGGCACCTTGTTGGGAGGGCCGAGTCAGCATGGTGTAAGCAGAGACACCGGCTCGAGTTGCCGCCGACCGCATGCCGCCGGCCACGTTTTGTTCGTTGCCTTGGGTCAGCGCTAGGATGGTCGAGCCGCTGCCCGAAAGAAACACTCCCAATGCGCCTCCCGCCTTGGCCCCGGCAAAGATGGCCTCCATGGCTGGGAAGAGTTGCTGACGGTAGGGTTGGTGCAGCCTGTCGTCGGTGGCCCAAGCCAAGTCCTCCAAGCGCGATGACACCATCGCGTTCACCAAGGCAGCGACTCGCGACATGTTGTACACCGCATCCTCCCGGCTGACCTGCTGTGGGAGGACAGCCCGCGCTTCCTCGGTAGCGATGGCAAGGTCGGGGACCAGCACTACGGCTGTGAGGCCTTGGGGGACAGGCACCGAACAGGCCATCAGACGCCCTTGGTGGCTGGCGACCAGTTGCATGCCGCCTCGAAGGGCAGGGGTCACGTTGTCGGGGTGGCCTTCTATCTCAGTCGCCAACTCCAGCAGGTCGTCCTGTCCTAGAGGCATGCCCGAAAAATGGTTGGCTGCCACCAGTCCACCCACTATGGCTGCCGAACTGCTGCCGAGTCCTCGCTTGAGGGGTATTTGGTTGTTGCACCTGACCTGCACGGCAGGGCTCCCAATGCCGACTCGCAGCCAAAGGGCCTCCATGGAGCGATAGACTAGGTTGCCGGAGTCTCCCGGCAACTCGCCAGCCCCCTCACCCTCCACAGTGACGCCGCCAGCACCCCTAGGAGCAGGTCGCACCTCGACGGTGTTCCAAATGTCGAGGGCCATCCCCAAGCAGTCGTAACCTGGACCCATGTTGGCACTGGTGGCTGGCACCCGTACTGTCAGCGGCAGAAAGGACGTAGACATGCCTACTGGAACGTGATCACTCCGCGGCCTACTTCGCCGCGGTCCAAGTCGTCATACGCCTGATTAATCTGGTCCAACCGATAGCGACGTGTAATCAGGCCGTCGAGATCGATTTTGCCGGAGCGGTACATCTCCACCACCCGGGGGAAGTCCACGGGAGGTCGGGCCGAGCCGTAGTAGCTGCCCTTCAGCACTTTCTCGTTCCGGGTAAGGGAGACCGCGTCAATGGACGCCTCGTCGCCAGCAGGAGCGATGCCCACCACCGTAACCGTGCCGCCCTTACGGGCCATGGCATAGGCAGTCTCTATAGTGCGGGCGGAGCCGAAGACTTCGAAGGTGTAGTCTGCCCCCAAGCCCCCCGTGATCTCCTTCACACGGGCTACAGCGTCTTCGTCAGACGCGTTCACGGCATGAGTGGCCCCGAACTTCATGGCGAACTCAAGCTTCCCCTCGTCTAAGTCCACTGCAATCACCTGTCCGGCATTGGACAGCCGAGCGCCCTGCAGCACGTTCAGCCCAACACCGCCGCAGCCCACCACGGCCACGGAAGACCCTGCCTCGACGCCAGCGGTGAGGATGGCTGCCCCGATGCCGGTGGTGGCGCTGCATCCGATGAGAGCAGCGCAGTCCATCGGGAAGTCACTGGAGACCGGGACGCAACCTGCCTCAGGCACCACGGCTTCCTCGGCAAAGCAAGCCACCTTGCCCATATGGCTGATCCGTTGTTCGCCCTTGTGCAGCCTGGTGGTACCATCGTACAGGTAGGGGCCTGTGGCGGCATGACGGTCACACAGGTTCGGACGCCCGATAGTGCAGAAGTGACACCGGCCACAGCCGGGCACGAACGAGAGAATCACATGATCGCCCGGTTTCACCGAAGTCACACCCTCGCCGACACGCTGCACCACAGCAGAGCCCTCGTGCCCCAACACCGTAGGCAGAGCAATCCGGGCCTCACCCTTCATAAAATGGAGGTCGCTGCGACAGACGCCAGCAGCCGCGATTCGCACATGCACCTCGCCAGCCTTGGGATCGTCGAGTTCGACGTCTTCAATAACCAGGGGCTGGTTGTACTCGTAAAGCACCGCAGCTTTCATCGCCTTCCTCCTCAATCGATGGGCATATCATCCGGCGGGGGTATCCCAGTGTCAAATCGGCGCAGTCGCGAGCCTCCCTGTCTTGGCCGCCGTTATAGTATATTTATTGCGCCGGAGGCACGCATCGACAAGACAGCTACCATTACCCGACAACTACGAGTACGCCAGAGGGAAGACTTGAGCCTAGCCAATCCACAAGAGCAAGCCAAGCAGCAAGCAGCTATCGAAGCCGTGCGCCTCATCCCTGACGGCGCCATCGTCGGTCTGGGGACCGGCTCCACGGCCTACTATGCCATCATAGAGTTGGGCCGGCGCATCCTAGAGGAGGGGGCCTCCTTTACCGGCGTCCCAACCTCCTACTCCGCCGAGACCCTAGCCCGCCAGCACAACATCCCCTTGACGTCGCTACGGAATGTCAGCCGGGTCGATGTGGCCATCGACGGGGCCGACGAAATTGACCCCCAACTCGATTTGATCAAGGGGGCTGGGGGAGCGCTGACCCTAGAGAAGATGGTGGACTCCTACGCCGACTGCTTCGTGGTGATTGCCGATGAGTCGAAGCTGGTCGATCGGCTGGGCCACTCGGCAGCGGTCCCCTTGGAGGTGCTCCCCTCCGCCATGTACACCGTGGAAAAGGGGATCATGCGCTTGGGAGGCACACCGCGCCTGCGCGTGGGCCCCGGTGGCCCAGGCCACGACGGCCCCATTATCACCGAGCATGAAAACCTGCTTGTGGATGTCCGATTCGAGGGCATCGAGGACCCAAGGGAGATGGAACGATCGCTGAACTCCATACCGGGCGTGGTGGAGAACGGCGTATTCGCCGATATGGCCCACATCGTACTGATCGGTTCATCCGACGGGGGCGACGTGCGGAGGCTGACGCGCTAGTGGTTCACGATCTGGAGGGAGGAGCTTGAGCGTTCGTAAGGCGGTGATACCAGCTGGTGGGCTGGGAACCCGACTGCTACCTCTATCCAAGGCAGTACCCAAGGAGCTGCTGCCCGTGTTCCACAAGCCACTCGTGCAGTTGGCGGTCGAGGAGCTTGCCGGAGCAGGCATCCAGGAGACGGTCTTGGTGGTCAGCCCTGGCAAGCGGGCCTTGGAGACTTTCCTCCAGCCGGACCCGCAGCTGGAACAGGCCCTCCACGCCTCCGGCAGCCCCCAAGCAGACATGGTGGCCGCCATCCCCAAGCTGTCACGATTCTCCTTTGTGGAGCAGGCCCGGCCCCTAGGGCTTGGACATGCCGTGCTGATGGCCGCCGACGCCGTAGGCGACGAGCCTTTCGCCACGGTACTCCCTGACGACTTGGTGCTGAATCATCGCAGCGCGACTCAACAGCTTCTGGATGTGTTCCAGCAGTACGGTGGTTGCGTCCTCGCAGTGGAGCAGGTGGCGACCGAACACATCAGCCAGTACGGGGTCATAGACGGGACCGAGGTCGCCGACGGTGTGCTTCAGGTGCACCGCCTTGTAGAGAAGCCTCCACCGGAAGAGGCTCCCTCCAACCTAGCCATCGTCGGTCGATATGTCCTCACACCTCAGATATTCGAGGCGCTGCGCCATACCCCTCCGGGGGCTAAGGGCGAGATACAGCTCACCGACGGCATAGCCCTCCTTCTGGAGGAGCAGCCGGTGTATGCCTGCGTATTGCAGGGGCGGCGCCACGACGGCGGCTCGCCTCTAGGGTTGCTCAAGGCCGCCTTGGACATCGCCTTACGGGACCCAAGCTGGGGCGACGACCTCAGGGCATTCTTGGACGTGGCTCTCTCGTCCGGCGAGCGTTGGGATACCTGATCCGTAGAACAGGCAGAGCTATCGACCCGTCGCGGCCCAGTGGCACGTCGATATTGCATTGCGCTTTCGGGCCAGCTACACTGCCCCTGACCAAATCCCTTCCGGTGACCAGACGATTATGCCAGCGATTCTCAAGGTCCCAAGTGGACTTCAACCTATAGTAAACGGCGCTAAGGCCTTGGCGCTTTCCGATGGCACACTGGATGGGGCCCTGCACCGGCTGGATGACCAATATCCCGGCATACGGGAACGGCTCATCGATGAATACGGCGAGGTGCACGCCTTCATCAATATATTCGTTAACGGCGACGACATCGCGTACCTTCAAGGGCTGCTAACACCTGTGGGCGACGGCACCGAGGTGGACATCGTGCCCTCCATAGCAGGCGGACGCCCGCCAGAGGACAAGTAAAGGAGGCCTTAATGCCAGGAAGGCAGCTTCTCAGCTTCGAGGTGAACGGAAACCCGGCCCAAGTGGCAGTGGATCCTAGGGAGACGCTGTTGGAGGTGCTCCGGGACGAGTTGCAGTTGATGGGCACCAAAGAGGGCTGTAGCAACGGCAACTGCGGTGCCTGTACCGTGATGGTGGACGGGGTCAGCGTGGACTCGTGCATCACACTTGGCATGGAAGTGGAAGGGCACAAGGTCCTGACAGTGGAAGGGCTGGCCAGCCCCGACAAGCTGCACCCCATCCAGCAGGCCTACATCGACGAAGCCGGCTTCCAGTGTGGCTTCTGTACGCCGGGGTTCATCATGTCGACGCTCCACCTGCTGGAGAGGATTCCCGAACCCACGGACCATGAAATACGACTGCACCTAGCAGGGAACCTCTGCCGGTGCACAGGCTACGACAAGATTCTGCGGTCGGTGCATGCCGCCGCAAGGATGATGCAGGAGGTGAAGTCGTGACTCAAGGCAATAGACACGGCAACGGCTTTCAGATCATAGGTCAAGGTATACCGCGCGTCGACTCCGACGAGCGGGTAACCGGCAAGGCGGTGTTCGCCGCCGACCTGACTCTCAGAGGGACATTGCACGCCAAGATGGTGCGCAGCCCCCATGCCCATGCCCGAATCAAGAAGATCGACACATCGCGAGCCTTGGCTTTGCCCGGCGTAGTCGCAATCGTCACTGGCGACGACTTGCCCGAGCTTGAGAACGCAAGCGCCACCGTAGGCGGCGAGACAACCATGGAGGCAAGGTACCTGCGCCAGTACCTGCTGGCCGAGGGCACGGCCCTGTTCCAAGGGCACCCCATAGCAGCAATAGCAGCGACCTCTCCGCAAATAGCGGAGGAGGCCGTCGGCTTGGTTGACGTTGATTACGAGCTCCTCCCGGTAGTGGGCGACATCCTTGAAGGCATGGTGACCGGCTCTCCGTTAATCCACCCCGAACTGCGGACCCGCAGCTTGGCCGGTCTTTCCAGCGAACCGACCAACGTGTCCCTTCACGTCAACTCCGAGAAAGGCGACGTGGAGAAGGGGTTCGAAGAGGCCGACGTAGTCGTGGAGCGTGAGTTCCATGTGGAGATGGCCCACCAAGGTTACATCGAGCCCCAAGGTTGCACCGTGGAGATGGACAACCTAGGCCATCTGACCATCTACAACACCACCCAAGGAGCCTTCCGACTGAAGGCCCAGACAGCCACCCTGCTCAACCTTCCCCAGAGCAAGGTAAAGGTGGTCCCCCAAGAGATAGGCGGCGGCTTCGGCGGTAAGGGTTACACCGTCCCCGAACTGCCCACTGCCCTCTTGGCCATGAAGACCCGCCGACCGGTGAAGATGATTCTCAATCGCACGGAGGTCTTCCAAGCTACGGGCCCTGCACCAGACAGCTACTCAGTGATGAAGGTCGGGGCCAAGAAGAGCGGGGAGATCACAGCCATGCAGGCCAAGTTCATCCTGAACGCTGGCTGCGTGCCCGGTGCAGGATTGGCCTTGAACAACATTCTGGTAGGCGGTTTCTCCACCTACGTGACGCCCAACCTGAAATACGACGCCTATGAAGTGGTGACCAACAAGCCCCGCACCCAAGCCTACCGCGCCCCCGGCATGCCCAACAGCGGCTTCACAGTGGAGTCGGTGCTGGACGAAGTGGCTGAGAAGCTGGGGATGGATGCCATTGATTTCCGCATCATGAACGTCGCCAAGGACGGCGACCCCATGACCGACGGCCGCCCATTGCCCAGCACTGGGTTCAAGGAGATCCTACAGGAGGTCAAGGCCCACCCGGCTTGGTCCGACCCGCTGCCGGAAGGACGCGGACGGGGCGTAGCCATGGGCATGCGCCGTGAGGGCGCAGGCGTCTCCAGCGCCCACATCACGGTCAACGGCGACGGCACCTTCAACCTAGTCATCGGATCGGTTGACCTCACGGGTGTGCGCACCAGCCTGTCGCAGATCGCCGCAGAGGTGCTGGGTGTGGACGTATCGGACATTTCCGCCAGCGTCGGCGACACCGACTCAGTCGGGTTCACCGATGGCTCGTGGGGCAGCCGCACTACCTACGTCACCGGCACCGCGGTTTTCCGGGCCGCCCACGAAGCCCTGCGCCAGCTCAAGGACAGGACTGCAGTGCGGTTCCAAGTCGAGTCCTCAGCCGTCGAGTATGCCGACCGCACATTCTACGTGCAGGACAACCCCGAACAGCGGGTAACCCTTGCCGAGTTGTGTCGCACCAATGTGGGACAAGGCGTCGGCTCTATCCTAGGCTCTGGTGTGGCTGGCGGTCTGGCAGCAGTTACCAGCACCGGTGTGCAGATAGCCGAGGTCGAAGTGGACAAAGAGACTGGCAAGGTCTACGTCGTCCGCTACACCGTCTTCCAAGACCCCGGGCAGGCCGTCAACCCCGTGGAGGTCGAGGGCCAGATGCAGGGCTCGGTAGCCCAAGGCGTGGGCTGGGCCCTGTGGGAAGGGTACGACTTCCAGAACGGGTTGCTGCGCAACCCCACCTTCCTCGACTACAGGATACCCACCTTCCTCGACCTGCCGACTATCGAAGCTGTATTCGTTGGCGGGCCAGCCAAAGAAGGCGATTTGGGAATCCGTGGCGTGGGCGAGGTAGGAATCATCCCGCCCCTGCCCGCCATAGCAAACGCCATCTACGGGGTAACCGGTGTGCGGATGAACCACGCGCCCATGACCCCCCAGAGGGTGCTGGCTGCCTTGGAGGATGCAAGCGTCCCGGCCTAGGCTGGAACGCTTGGCCTGCCACAGCGCAAAGACGTAAGAGTCGCTATGATGCAAGAACTGATACAGGCCCGCATTAAGGGGCTGCTGCAGCGCATAGCTGCAGCAGCCTCATGTGGAGGCCGCGACCCAGCGGCGGTGACCCTCATGGGGGCCTCCAAGACCGTCGACCCAGAGCGCATCGCCCTAGCCACTGAGTTGGGCCTCCTGCACGTCGGCGAGAACTATGTGCAGGAGGCGGCCACCAAGTTCGAAGACATGGCCTCGCTGCGCCAGTCGGCTACTTGGCACATGATCGGCCATCTTCAGACCAATAAGGTGCGTCAAGCCCTTCAGTTATTCGACGTCATCGAGACGGTGCACAGCGACCGGCTGGCACACCGTCTCAACACCGTGGCTGGGGAGATGGGCAAGCGTGTGCCCGTCTATCTTGAAGTCAACATGGGGTCGGAGCTCTCCAAGACTGGGGTGGACCCCGAGCGGCTTGCCGAGTTAGCCCACGCCATCGCCCCCTGCAACAACCTGCAAGTGGTCGGACTGATGGCAGTACCACCCTTCACCCCCGACCCCGAAGGCGCCCGCCCCTATTTCCAGAAGATCAGACAGTTGCGCGACGACCTGAACCAAGCGCAAATATTCGACTACCCCGTGGAGGGTCTCTCCATGGGCATGAGCCACGACTTCGAGATAGCAGTCGAAGAGGGGGCCACAGTGGTGCGCTTGGGCAGCTCCATCTGGGGCGCCCGGCCTGCCTAAGGGGTTAGGCGTCTTCGGTGACACACCGCGCTGGGTCGGCCTCACTCAGCACCTCAGGCATCCGTCCCGTGTGCAGGTAGTCTGCCAGAAGCTTCCCTGCCATCGGGCCGCGCCCAAAGCCTGAGCTGGCCAAGCCGCTAGCGATGTACAACCCTTCCCGCTGCGGGATGCGTCCGATGATGGGCGCCCCATCTAGGGAGAAGGGCATCAGGCCGGCCCATGTCCGCTCAATGGGGACCTGCGCCAGCATCGGTACGACCTCGGCGGCGTGGCCTCGGTTCGCCTCAATCCCCTCGGCGTCCGGCCCCTCGGCAGCCAGGCTGAAGGAGCCAGTGCTATCCACCACCTGCCTGTCGCCGCCAAAGGTAATCGCTCCGCTGCGTGTCTGGCTGCCGTAGAGATGCCTCGTGATGCGCAAGCCTCCGTCGTGGGTGAGGTTCGGGGGCAACGCCCCCCCGCTCGCAGGGTACTCGCTCCAGTATTGGTATGACTCGGCAGAGGACAATGCGTGGAACATCGCAGGAGCCATGGGCACCGTAGCCCACATCTGGCCTCGCACCGGCACGATTGGCACGCGCACCCCCAGCATCCGGCCTATTGGGGCACTCCACGCCCCAGCTGCTATGACCAGCCTTTCTGAAACGAACTCTCCATGCCCCGTTTCGACAGTATAGGAGCGGCCGTCGTAGCCGATAGCGGTGACGCCATGACCAGGGAAGATGCGAGCGCCCCGCTGCTCGGCGGCATGGGCCAAAGCGCGGGTTGCCAGCACCGGGTTGGCCTTGCCCCTCAGAGGCGCGTAGATGAAGCCGGGCAGCATCGGGTTTACCCCAGGTTCAATGGATGCCGCCTGCCTAGGGCCAAGGAGTTCCACGGTGTATCCTTGGTCTGTAAGGATGCGGACCCTCTTCTGGGCATACTCCATCTGAGCGTCGGTCTGCGCCGCCTCCAAGCCGCCACACTGGCGGAACTCGATGTCATACCCCAAGTCCAGTTGGAGCTTCTTGAACAAGTCGAGGCTGCCCATGGTGAGGTGCGACTCCAAGCCGGGGGCATCCCCCCAGCCCAACGCTCCGATGTGACCTGCATTCACGCCCGACGCCTCAGATGCGATATCCCCTCGCTCCAGCAACACGACCCTACGGCCGTGCTGGGCTAGGGCGAAAGCGGTGGATACACCAGCAATTCCGCCCCCGATTATCAAGACTTCAGCTTCCACAGGTCGCCTCGATTCGATAGGTGAGTGTGTCAGGACCGCTGGCCTGTCTTGGCGGCCTCTCTTGACTCTATCAGGTAAGATATAGCTTCCTCATGACGGTGTGCATCTCAACAGCAGCCACGAAGATAGAGTCGGCCAACCCACATTTCCCAAGGTCTGAGCCCCCTAGGTCTGGGGTTACTACTTGCTGTTAGCCATAGCGTTCGCACTTGCCGCTTCCGTAGGGTTTGGAACGGGCTCCGTTCTCATCCGGGTGGGTACGCAGAATGTGTCTTCGCCCGTGGCGACCACACTTGCCGTGGCCACAGGCGCGGGGGTCTCCACCACCCTAGCCCTCATTTTCGACTTCGCTGAGATGAAGGACCTGCCAGCCATAGCTTTTGCTTGGTTCTTCGTGCTGGCAGTGATGGGCTACCCATTGGGGAGGCTCCTCAACTACACCTCCATCAGCATGATCGGCGCCGCTCGCACTGCGCCTATCGACTCGCTGCGCCCCATCTTTGCGATGGGACTGGCCATTGCCTTCCTTGGCGAGCGGCCCACCCTGCTAATAGTCCTAGGCACACCAGTCATCGTTCTGGGCCTGGTGCTGGTAATCATTGGAGGCACCGGGGAGAGCAGCCGGGCCGCGGTGACCAACAGGCTGGGCTTCCTGCTGTCTGTAGCCGCTGCCATCAGCTTCGGGGGTAGGGAGGTGATCAGCCGTTACGTCGTGTCCGACATCGCCACGCCCCTACTCGCGTCCTGCTTCGGGTTCCTGATGGGTGCCACCATGCTGTCGCTGATGAGCTTCCCCGTGCTGTCCCGCAGCATCCAGCAGCCTTCGAAGAGAGGCCTATGGCTCTGCGTTCTGGCGGGCGCATCCCAATCCCTAGCCAATATCTGTGTATTCTATGCGCTAAGCCAAGCTCCGGTGACCGTCGTCAGCCCTATCTATTCGGCGACACCCCTCATCGTTCTAGGCCTCTCCCACATCTTTCTGCAAAGAATCGAGGCCGTTAACTTGGGCTTGGCCTTGGGCACTCTCCTGAGCGTGGGTGGCGTGGCTATGGTCATCGCAGGCGCCAACAGCGCTGGGCAATTGTAGGGTACATCTCAACTGGCCCACAAACAGGGTGTCCATCTTGGGCCGTGCCCAAGCGCCATGACGTCAGCACGTTGACAAGGGTCTGCCCTACCCCCTAACCTAAACCCAAGCTGGGGACTGACCCTTAAGGGCGTCCCCAGCTTATCTTTTCCAAGACTGCTTCTCGGGTCCGGCCAACCCTTGAGACAGTTCGTGCGCCCGCCCTCAACAACGAAAACGTCTCGCCCTCTACCATGAAAACGAAAGGAAACGAAGACAACTCCCAATGACAGAGCCTGCCATAGCTGACTCAGCTACAACCGTTGCACGAATTGCAGGGGTTACAGATACAAAAACTTTTTTCGCAGATACGAACGGCCTGCAATGCCAGCTACAAAAAGGCCACAAAATGCACAATAATTACAGACAACTCTGCACACAACGACAGCCCCCAATATCCGATTCCTGAAACCCCAGCTTCGAGCAAAGGGTGGTAGACTGCCCCCGACACTGAGTCGGGGTGGGGGAAATGCTGCGCATACAATCGCTGGGGCCCGACACGGCCTACGTCAACGCCGGTGGCATGATCACCATGGAAGGCGAGCCACGCCTCGAGCACGGTCTGACTGCCATGGTCGTTCGCAATGGTCGCATAGTGGGCTTGGGTGCCGACGCTTCAATGCGGCAGATGGCCCCCGGAGCCACAGTGGTCGACCTTGAGGGCGCCGTCGTGATGCCCGGCCTGATCGACTGCCACAACCACTTTCTGCGCACCACGCTGGGTTGGGACTCGCTGCAATTGGCGGACGTCCGGTCCATCGGGGAACTGCTCGAGACCGTAGGAGAGCAGGCCCGCGAGATGCCAAGGGGCGAGTGGATTGTCTGTTCCAGCCGTTGGCACGAGACCAACCTCGCCGAAAAGCGCATGCCCACCGCCGAGGAGCTTGATCAAGTTGCTCCCAACAACCCGATTTACATGCCCCGTGGCGGCCATGTCGTGGTCACCAACAGCCTCGGCCTACAACGGGCGGGCATCGCCCACATCAGCGAGGACCCGCCCGGTGGCGAGTACGTCCGCGATGCCTCAGGTCGTCTCACCGGCATGCTGCTGGAACGCCCCACCTTCGCTGCCCTGACACGTCAACTGCCCCAACCCTCGGCCCACCAGAGACAGGACTCTATTCGTGCTGGCATCGCGGCCTACAACCGGGTGGGCATCACGGGGGTCAGAGAGCCGGGGCTGCTGGCCAACGACATCCGTGACTTCCAGTCAGTGATACCCCAAGAGCAGTCCATTAGAGTCAGCCTGATGTGGCGTGTCGACATGAGCGTTTCACCTGAAGAGCAGCGGCAGTGGGTCGATGATCTAGCTCCCATCAGCGGGTTCGGCAGCGAATGGCTGGACATCTGGGGCCTGAAAATCGTGATGGACGGCGGCGTGGAGGCTGCCTACCTACACCACCCTTACGCCAACAATCCCGACTTCCGCGGCATCCCCTTCACTACCACCGACAACCTCAAGGCACTGCTGCATGGGGCTCACGGGATGGGCTGGAAGATTGGCGTTCACGTAGCTGGCGACGCCTCCATGGACATGGTTCTTGACGCCTTTGAGCAGGTGGACGTAGAGATGTCCGTGGGCAGCCGAGGCCATGCCTTGGAGCATGCCTTCTCCCCGGTGCCGGGAGCTATCGAGCGGACCCGTGACCTCGGCATTGCCGTTACTCTGCAACACGCCTTGGTCTACAGCTTGGCAGGCAACATGGTGACCTATTGGGGCGACCAGCGGGCCGCCGACTGCACCCCCTCCCGCGCGTGGCTCGATTCGGGCACGGTGACAGGGGCTGGGACCGACTCTCCGGTCACCAACTACGACCCATGGCTCAACGTCTACGGCTTCGCCACCCGCGACACCGAGGTCGCCGGAGTTCTGGGCCCACAGCACCGCATCTCCATAGCCGAGGCCCTCAAGGCCTATACGGTAGGATCGGCCACGGTTCAAGGGCAGCAGGACTACCTAGGCTCGCTGGCAGAGGGCAAGGCAGCCGACTTCATCTGCCTCGACCGCGACCCTTTGGCCTCGACGCCAGAGCAGGTGCGTTCAATGGATGTGAAACGCACCGTCATCGGCGGACGCCAAGTGCACCCACGCTAGAACGCTGCCGGTTGCAACTTGCTATAATCCGAATGTGGACGCGCCTGCCGGACATACGCCGGTGCGTCACGCCAAGCGTCCGACGGAGTTCGAGAGTCACAGCCAAACCGAAAGGGGGCCCACCTGATGAGCACTGCTAGGGCATACTACGACGCCGATGGGCATGTGATCGAGCTTGACTCGGACATCCAGGAGTTCTACGAAGAGCCCTACGTGGGCATGCCCACTAGGCCCCTGCCCAGCCTCGACAGGTTTCACACCCCCAATATCGCATCCACGGCACGCCAGCCAGGAACTTTCGAGCCTGCTGATGCCAAGAAGTGGCTTGAGTTCCTAGACAAAGCCAACATCGAGTGGTCAGTGCTGTACCCCACGGCTGGGCTGGCCTATGGCCGCGTGATTTACCCGGAGTGGGCTACGGCCTACGCCCGCGCTTACAACAACTGGCTGTACCAGAAATTCACCTCCGTCAGCCCGCGCCTCAAGGGCACGGCTCTCATTCCCTTCCAAGATGTCCCCAACGCAGTATTGGAGCTGCGCCGCGCGGTTAACGAACTGGGGTTCGCCGCCGCCATGATTCCCTCCAACGGCCTCAACAGTCACATCAGCGACCGCAAGTACTGGCCTATATACGAGGAAGCCGAGAAGCTGGACTGCGCCCTCGCCGTACACGGCGGAAACTACGACGACCTAGGCTTCAATACCTTCACCGTCTTCCCGGCAACCCGCTCCTTGGGCATGCCATTCCCCTTGGCCATCGCCTTCACCGGCATGGTGGTGGACGGCGTACTGGATGCCTACCCCGACCTGCGCGTGGCCTTCCTAGAGGGGGGCACAGCTTGGGCGCCGCTGGTCATCGACCGGCTGAGGCGCGAGCGAGAGTACGGCGGCCTGAACATCGCCAAAGACCCCGAGGAGTACTTCCATGAGGGCCGTATATTCGTCGGCTGCGAGGGCAACGAGGAATCGCTGACCTACGCCATAACTCGCATCGGCTACCAGTCGGTCGTGTTCGCCAGCGACTTCCCTCACGAAATCAGCATGGACAACTGCATGGAGGAGATCGACGAAATCCTGGAACGCAACGACTTGGAAGAGGCCCACAAACAGGCAATCCTGGGCGAGAACGCCCGCCGTCTATACAAGGCTTAAGGCACATGGGCCGGGCCTTGGAATTCTGGCTGGCTGGTAGCAGCATGTCGCTACGTTGGGGCCCGGCGTGAGCATCTCTCTTACTCGTGGAGACGCTACAAGCGCGGCACTTGAGGCTGGGGCAGCTTCCAGCGGGTGGTTCCGCACCGTGCTGGTCGTCACTTTGGTGGTCCTGTTTGGTTTGGTCACTCTAGGCGCAGTAGTGCGGGCTACTGAATCAGGGCACGACTGCCCCGAATGGATGGGGCTGGCGGTGGAGACCCCTCGTGTCCCCTCCGGCCCGGTGCTGGGCCCTCTTTGCGGGGGCGACGTATCGACTGGGACTTTCATTGAGCTCTCTCATCGAGTGGTGGCCGCCATGGCAGCCTTGTTGGTGGCTTGGGTGGTGGTGTTGGCATGGAAGCACTACCGCAGACAGAAATGGGTCCTCCTCCCAGCCATCATCTCTTTCTTGTTGATACTGGCGCAGGCCGGTTTGGGTGGGGCTGCCGTGCTGACGGAGCTACCCCGCTGGTCGGTGATGAGCCACTTGGCCATGGCCCAAATCGTGGTAGCCGCGGTGCTGGCCGTGTATGCATCTTCCGGCGTCGGCGCTGTAACCGGAACCGTCGACGGCCAAGCGGGTCAGTCCAACTTGGGACGCTGGGCAACGGCGGCTGCCGTGGCAAGTTTCGCTCTCTTGATGGCCGGCTCCTACGTGGCCAACACTCCGGGAGCGGCCGGAGCATGTTTGACCTCCTGGCCGCTGTGTCGGGGCGAAGTCCTGCCTTTGGACGAGTTGTCGCTGGTACACATGGGTCACCGTATAGGGGCGATCGTCGTGGGGCTGCTGATAGTTGCCGTGATGGCGGCGTCTTGGAAGATGCGTGAGACCCGTCCACACATGTGGGCCATCGCTGCCCTAACAGGAGTCCTGTTTGCGGCGCAAATAGCAGCGGGCGGGGCCCACATGTGGTTCAACTTCGCCATTCCAGCACGGGTCATTCACCTGTCGCTGGCTACCGCCCTGTGGATGAGTCTGACGTTATTGGTGTTGCTCACACCGGGCTGGTTCCCACAGGGCATCGGCCCTTGGAGAACACAATCGCGGGGAGGCTTGTCCGGTGCAAACTGAAACGCCAAGGGCCCCGCTAGATGTTCGAGCGCTATTCGCGGACCATCTGGCCCTGACCAAGCCCCCTATCGTGCTGTTGCTGCTGGTGACGGCTTTGGGCGGGCTATTCATGGCGGCCCGGGGAGCGCCCCCCTTGGGGGTCACTCTATGGGTGCTGTGCTGCGGAGCCATGGCCGCCGGGGGCGCCAACTCCATTAACCACGCCTTGGACCGGGATGTTGACGGGCTGATGCGCCGCACCAGCCGACGCCCGGTGGCCAACAATCGCGTAAGTGCTAGGGCAGCCATACTGCAGGGGCTGGTATTCAATGCCGTCGCCTTCGCTCTGCTGACCTACTATGTGAACCCCCTGACTGCCCTGCTGACCCTTAGCGCGACGCTTTTCTACGTGTTGGTGTACACCAAGTGGCTGAAGCGAACCAGCACCCAGAACATCGTCATAGGAGGAGCGGCTGGGGCGGTGCCTCCCATGGCAGGCTGGGCCGCCGTCACCGGCGGGCTCGACCTGCCAGCGGTGTACCTGTTCGCCATAATCTTCTTCTGGACGCCTCCCCACTTCTGGGCGCTCTCCCTGCTGCTGAAGGACGACTACGCCCGGGCGGGCATCCCCATGCTCCCGGTGGTGCGAGGCGTGCCCGAGACGGTGCGCAGCATCCTGCTCTACTCCGTGTTGCTGGTGGCCCTGACGGTGATGTTCTTCCTGCTGCCCGAAGTAGGACTGGTGTACCTGATTTTCGCAGTCCCCTTGGGTGGGGCCCTGCTTTGGTTCGCTTGGCGCCTGTGGCGCACCGTCGGGGAGAGGGGGGCCAAGCCTCTCTACCTCTACTCCCTGTTGTACCTGGCGCTGCTGTTTGCCGGCGTCATGATAGACGCCTCGGTTGCCTTCTGACGTCGTTGACACCCAATATGCGCTGTGCTAGAGTCCCTGCGTTGTGAAAAAAAGCACATTCTTTTGTGCATTGAACGGAGCTTCTACGCCCGAAGAATGTGGGCGAACACGGGAGATCCCTCTTTGGTAACCAAGCAAGGTAGCTGATGACCCGCCTCTTCTTTTCATGCACAAATTTCCCCCTGCGCGTATTTGCGCCTCTCCTTGGGCTTCTGGCGTTGCTTTTGATCAGCGCCTGCACACCCAGCCATCCCCAGTCGACCTTTGATGCTGCTGGGCCAGTTGCCGCAGACCAGCGCTTCCTGTTCCTCTTCATTTTCTGGGTGGCCGTCGCCGTCTTCGTAGTGGTGGAGGGCGCCCTGATCTACACCGTCATACGCTACCGTCGCAAGCGGGGCCAAGGCATGCCCGAGCAGGTGCATGGCAACCGCCCCATGGAGATCGGTTGGACCATCGCTCCTGCCATTGTTTTGGTGATAATCGCCGTCCCCACCATCATGGTGTTGCTGGACACCCAGACCACACCTGAGGAGTGCGAGAACGGCGACACCGAGAAGTGTATCAATGTAGAAGTCATTGGACACCAGTGGTGGTGGGAGTTCCGTTACCCCGACAACGGTGATTTGATTACGGCCAACGAGTTGCATATGCCCGCAGGCAAGACGGTCAACTTCCTGCTGGACAGCTCCGACGTGCTACACAGCTTCTGGATCCCCAAGCTGGGTGGAAAGACTGACGTGTTCCCCGGAGGCGGCAATCAGATGTGGCTCAAAGCCACGGAAGCAGGGACCTTTCAAGGGCAATGTGCCGAGCTATGTGGCATCTCCCACGCCAACATGCGGTTAACGGTAATGGTGCATCCCACGCCAGAGATATCGTGCGTCGCGGGTGAAAACCAGCCGCCCTTGGTGGAAGTGAGCACGTCCGCCCTGCAGAACGGCTGCCCCATCAACACCTTCGAAGAGTGGGTGGATGAGCAGCTTGCCGCTTCGACGCCTGCGGAGACCGAGGGTGCCAAGCGCGGAGAGGCACTGTTCCTCTCCAAGGGTTGTGTCGCCTGCCATACCATCCGTGGTAACCCGGTGGCTGCTGGCAAAATCGGGCCCGACCTGACTCACTTTGGCTCTAGAAGCACCTTGGGAGCGGGTATGCTGACCAACACCCCGCAAAACTTGGAGCAGTGGCTCACCGACCCAGACGAAATTAAGCCGGGCAACATCATGACCCGCGACGCTCCGGTCTACAACGGGGAGCTGGAGCCTCTGGATTTGGCCGACATAGTCGAGCTTTCGGCCTATCTGAGGAGCTTGCAATGACCTATTACAGGGTATACCCTTCCTGCACACATCCCAGCTACACGCCAGCTTGGCAGCAACTCGTGGGACTAACTCATTTTAGGGGCGCCCAATGGCCACAATAACCGAAACGATCAGCGGGGCCCTGGTAGGCGGCATGCGCCGCCCTACAACCTACCACGGAGTCCTGGGCTGGGTGGCCACCATCGACCACAAGAGGATCGGCATACTCTACGGGGTAACGGCCTTCTTCTGGATGCTGGTGGCTGGTGGTGAAGCCCTGACCATACGCCTCCAGTTGGCGCAGCCTGAACTGGCTCTGGTAGACCCCGAGCTCTACAACCAGTTTTTCACCATGCACGGCACCGTCATGATCTTCTTGGTGATCATGCCCTTGGGGGCCGCCTTCTTCAACTACATGATACCCCTGATGATTGGGGCACGGGACGTAGCTTTCCCCCGTCTCAACGCCTTCAGCTACTGGATGTTCCTAGCAGGAGGCATCTTCCTCAACAGCAGCTACTTCCTAGGTGGAGCGCCCAATGCTGGATGGTTCGGCTACGCCAACCTGACGGAGACGGCCTACAACCCAGGGCATGGCATCGATTTCTGGGTAATCGGGCTGCTGCTACTCGGAATCTCCTCCCTCGCAGCGGCCTTCAACTTCCTGGTGACCATCATCAACATGCGGGCACCCGGCATGACGCTGATGCGGATGCCCCTGTTCGTCTGGATGACCTTGGTGACCTCATTCCTGCTGGTGCTGGCGTTCCCCGTTATTACAGTGGCCCTCATAGAGCTGATGTTCGACCGGGCCTTCGGCATGAACTTCTTCGTCCCCGAGTCCGGCGGTAGCCCGGTCCTCTGGCAGCACCTGTTCTGGCTCTTTGGACACCCCGAGGTGTATATCCTGATACTGCCCGCCATGGGAATCGTATCGGAGATACTGCCTACCTTCGCTCGCAAGCCGCTGTTCGGCTATTCCTTCGTGGTCTTCTCTGGCATCATTATCGGTTTCATGGGTTGGGGCGTGTGGAGCCACCACATGTTTACCGTGGGCTTGGGAGCAGCAGCCAACACCGTGTTCGCCCTGACTACTATGGCCATCGCCGTGCCCACTGGAGTCAAGATATTCAACTGGATTGCTACCCTGTGGGGCGGGTCTATCAGGATGGCAACGCCCCTTTGGTTCGCCGTCGGCTTCATGTTCATGTTCATCATCGGCGGCCTCAGCGGCATCACCCACGCCTCGGCGAGTGCCGACCCACAGCAGCAGGACACCTACTATATAGTGGCTCACCTGCACTACGTGCTCTTCGGCGGCAGCCTCTTCGCCCTCTTCGCCGGAATCTACTACTGGTTCCCCAAGATGACGGGCAGAATGATGAGTGAGGGTTGGGGCAAGCTACAGTGCTTCCTGATGTTCGTCGGCATGAACCTCACCTTCGGTCCAATGCACAACTTGGGCATGGACGGGATGCCAAGGCGCATCTATACCTACGCCCGCGACCAAGGCTGGGACGACCTGAACTTGCTAGCCACTGTGGGGTCCTTCATTATCGGGCTTGGCATCTTGGTGTTTATCTACAACTACATCAATGGCATTACCCGCGGTCCCAAAGCCCCTGCAGACCCGTGGGACGGGCGCACCTTGGAGTGGTCCATACCCTCCCCACCGCCCATCTACAACTTCGCCGAGATACCCCAGGTGCAGGGTATTGACCCGTACTGGGAAACCAAGGCCGATCTGATGGCTGAGGGCAAGGACCGACGGACTGCCATACGCGAGGCCACGGCCACTACGCCGGAACAGAAGAACGACTATGACGGGATGGCGGAAGCAAGGCGTCGCGGGATACACATGCCCGACCTGTCCTACTGGCCCATAGTGCCTCCCATAGGCCTGCTTACTGCAGCCTACGGCATGCTCTTCGCCTTCTGGCCGGTAGCTGTACTGGGACTGGTAATAGCCATATGGGGCATCTACTCCTGGGCTTTCGAGCCAGTCAACGAGCCCAGTGACCACGGGGAACATGAAGAGCATGGGGCCCACGACCACGCCGAACACGACGCCCACGGGCACGGAGAGCCCACCCAGGAGTCGGCGGATTGAGCGAGATAGTTCACCACGCCGAAGGCGTCGAGGAAGAAACCTCTACCGGCCTTAGTCATCGGAAACTTGCCATCTGGGCCTTCCTAGGCTCGGAGTGCATGTTCTTCGGCTCCCTCATCGCTACCTACTTGGTCGTCCGCGGACGCAGTGCTGTTGGTCCCTGCGCGGGCGACTGCGTTCTGCCTGCGGTTCCCGGTGGCGAGCTGATTGAATGGGAAGCCATCTTCAGCATACCGGTCACCTCCGTAAGCACTTTCGTACTGCTGATGAGCAGCATGTCAATGGTGCTGGCCTACTCGGCCATCAGCCGGAACGACATCAAGGGCTTCCGGGTCTGGATACTTTGTACGGCGATACTGGGGGCAACGTTCCTCGGGTTCCAAGTGTTCGAGTTCCGTACCTTCTCCATAGAGGGTCTGAACCCAACGACAAATATCTTCGGATCAGCCTTCTTCACCCTGACCGGGTTCCACGGAGCGCACGTCACGATCGGTGTGTTGTGGCTCCTCTCCCTGTTCGGTTATTCCATGTGGGGCAAGGGCCTGACCCAAGCCCAGAGCCTGCAGGTCGACATGGCAGCGCTGTACTGGCACTTCGTCGACGTAGTCTGGATCGTGATTTTCACTGTGGTCTACCTACTCGGGGTCGCCCTTACTTAGCGGGGCGTATACGGATACATTGGCATGGCACTAACGAGATGAGTGAAGCAGCACACACACCGGAGCGCGGACACCCCACTCCCCTAACCTACGTGAAGGTAGCCATCACGTTGTCGGCGATTACCGGCGTTGAGGTCGGCCTCTTCTACCTCGACATGGTGCCCGCCATGTTCGTGGCCTGCTTCTTCATATTGTCAGCCACCAAGTTCGTTATGGTCGCCTTGTTCTACATGCACCTCCGCTACGAGGCCCGCCTCTTCTCCACCCTCTTCTTCGGCGGCGTGGTACTGGCCATGATTGTTGTGGTTTCGGTGCTCGCCATCTTCGGCACGCTGTTGAACAACCCCACCAAGGAGTCACAGGAACAGATCAAAGCATCAGCTGAGCACGCGAAGACCACCATTGAGCAGCCCGGCGCAATGGTCAGCCTGACCGGCGGCAGTGTTGCCGGCATATCATTAATCATGCCCCAAACACGCACGGGCAATGTGAGCTTGTCCAACGGGCACGGCATCCCAAGTACTGCGCCCATCGCATAAGTAGAAGTCTTGAACCCGCATCCCATAGCGGGAGCGTGAACCTTGCCACCTGATTTTTCTTGGCTCGATTGGTCCGGCCACCCTTCCACCCTTATTGGCGTGCTCACGTTGGAAGCCGCCTACATTTACGGGGCGGGTAATCTGCGTGGCCGTTTGGGAGGCGCAAGCGCCGTATCGATCCGGCAGGCGACATGCTTTACCCTAGGTATGTTTGTCATCTACCTCGCTCTGAACTCTCCCCTCCACGACCTCAGCGACAGGTACCTGTTCAGCGCTCACATGGTGCAGCACATGCTGCTGCTGTGGATCATGCCTCCGCTGGTGATATGGGGTCTGCCTGACTGGCTCATAAGACCTGCCATCTCGTCACCCATCCGATTGAAGGCCGCCAAAATACTTGTGCACCCGCTTGTATGCTTAGCCGTATTCAACGGCATCCTCGTGGTATGGCACCTGCCAGCCGTATACAACGGAGCGCTGGCCCACCACAACTTGCACATCTTCCAGCACCTCTGCTTCATGGCTGCGGGCATCCTGATGTGGTGGCCGGTGCTGAGCCGCCTGCTCGAGCTTCCCCGCCTGCCCTATGGGGGACAGATGCTTTACCTATTCCTGATATCATTGCTGCCAGCTATTGTCGGCGGCATCATCAGCTTCGCCGACAACGTGGTCTACGACTGGTACGCCGAGGCGCCCCGCCTGTGGGGAATCTCGCCAGCCGTCGACCAGCAAATTGGTGGCTTGATAATGAAGACGGCAGGGCTTATTGTGTTCGTCGTAGCCTTGGCCGCGGTGTTCTTCGCTTGGGCCGGTCGAGAAGAAGCACGACAGAGAGAAAGAGAAAAAGCGCGGACGCCTGCCATCGCAGACGCCAGTGCCTGGAACACGGAGGACTTGGAATGAAACTGCCAATGAGCATCTGGCTGCCAGCCTTGGCTGCGCTGTTCATCGCCACCATAGGTGGCGGGCTGGGAGTCATCTTCATGGTGCTATTGTCAGTAGGACACGACACCATACCACACTCCTGGGGCCGCACAGGCGAGGAACTGTTCGTAATCATCTTGGGTTTGTCCATAGTGGTGGGAGTGCCCATCATGGGTGCACTGGTCCACAGCTGGGTCGGCAAGCGTCCGTAGGCCTCCTACCATATAGACACCATCGAACGAGAGAACGCTCTCCGTCTTTGCTGTGACGCCTTGATGCAGACCTGAGAAGCCGACCAATCCCCAAAGACAGACTGCAGCACTATAGCCAGCCGCCGGTTCCTTGGTTGCTAAGAAAACTAACCCGGAACCGACAGCTAACGGCTCCCCCGTCATTCCCGGATAGGTGAGAATTCTGAGCAAGTGATCACCCATAAGCGACCCGCCCTTCGCATTCTCATACGTGCCCGTCACGGATCATGCGTGAGAGTCAGCAGCTTGCAACTTACGCGTCCGCCCCTCATTACAACTTCCCCCTTTCAAGGGGGAAGGGGTTCTTACAAAAGTCTCCGCAGGCAGGAATCCACGGCCATCAGCACTCAGTACACTCAACGTATCGGAGCAGGTTTGTGTCGGCCGCTTCCTTACCCATTTGATGTGAGAAGGGTCGCGTATCTTGCTAAACGGGCTGCTCGAGAGGTCGGGGAGGGAACAATTATGAGACTGGCATCTTCAGGGGGAAGGAACTCTTGTTGTGCTCGCCAAGAGTTATGCAAGGCTCTGCCTGCGCGGGGATTGCCCACGGTCCATTGGGGTCCAACTATGAGGATGAAGGTATACTGCCTATGGAACACCGACTTCTTCAGTAGTCCGAGCCATGGATTCCCGCCTGCGCGGGAACGACGGAGGAGGAGGCTGGCTACGGGAATTGAGTTGTCCTCATGGCAATGATGAGAACGACCAGTTGTTGAGGGATGGGGGCTGTTTTCCAAGCAATGCCATCGCGGTAACGCCTTGGAGCGTCGCCTGCTCTATCACCATGGGGCGCTACAGGCACATCCTTTTCCCCTAGAAGGGGGTGTCAGGCCCGGGTGAGACGTGCCTCTCGGGGCGAGGGCAGGCGCCCTAGCCTAGTCTCCCAGTTGCTGGCGAGCTACCAATACCAGCTCGGCGAAAGCCTCGGGCTCTTTTACTGCCAAGTCGGCTAGAACCTTGCGGTCAAGGTCCACTTCGGCCAGCTTGAGGCCATGCATCATCTGGCTGTAGGTGAGACCGTTCTGCCGGGAGGCAGCGCCGATGCGGATGATCCAGAGGCTGCGGAAATCACGCTTGCGCTTGCGCCGATCGCGGTAGGCATGGGTCCAAGCGTGAATCAGGGCCTCTTTGGCCCACTTATATTGTCGGCTTGATGAGTGCTGGTAGCCTTTGGCGGCGTCCAACACTTTCTTGTGACGGCGATGTTTGGTAACTCCACTACGGGCCCTGGTCACAGGTCAACTCCATAGACACCTTCGTTAGAAGGCGAAAGGTATTAGGCGTTTAATCCTAGGAACGTCGGCGGAGTGGAGGGCGTACTTCTTAACCCCGAACTGCCGGAGAACTCTCTTGGGCTTCTTCAGACGGTTGTGACTGCTCATCCTCTTCCGGCGCATAATCTTCCCCGAGCCCGTCACGTGGAACCGCTTCTGAGCCCCCTTGTGCGTCTTCAATTTCGGCATCTTGGTCTTCTTTTCTATCCCTTGTTTTTCGTTCGGCCTTACGTGGCAGAGGCGCGAGGGTGATGGTCAGGTGGCGCTGCTCGAAGCTGGGTGCCTGTTCCATCTTCGCCTCTTCCTGCAGGTCGTCAACCACCTGCTTAAGGCGCTGCATCCCAATCTGCTGGTGGGTTACCTCCCGACCACGGAAGAAGACGGAGACCTTCACCTTGGAGCCGTCGTCCAACAACTCCTTGATTTTCCGCACCTTGGCCGTGAGATCGTGCTCGCCGATATTAGGGCGGAAGCGGACCTCCCGCAGCGACGTGTTCTTCTGGGTCTTCTTGGAGTCCCGCTCCTTCTTGGCCGACAGGTAGCGCAGACGACCATAGTCGAGGATGCGGCATACGGGCGGTGTATTAGTCGGGGCAACTTCCACAAGATCGAGGTTGCGATCTCGGGCCATGGTAAGCGCTTGGGAGGTGGGCATCACGCCCAGTTGGTCGCCGTCGGCACCGATTACCAGCACCTGGGGTACCGTTATCCTCTCGTTAACCCGGTATTGCCGTGCTATGCCATCCCTCCTACGACACTCGTATACTTGAACCGTTTGTATATCATACACCGAAAGGGCAAGTCAATTCAGCAATGGCACAATGGCACCAAGGTCTTTCCGATTGTTGCATGTAGCGTGCTTAAGGCGCCGTGAATCACCCTCACCCCCGGATCAAGCGCGGGGCAGGCTCCAGCCCTCTCGCAAGTCCCTTGCCGCTTTGCCGGAGGTCTTGGCATGACAACCGGCATTGCGGGCCTTCGAGGTCCGCATTCTGTGCCATTTATGGAGTTCCAATGCTAGTCTTTTGCATCTCTCGGTTTCTTCCAGTGCTATATCCGTTGTAAAGCATATGTATGTTATTGCACCGGGATTTGGACCGGCGCAGCTACCCGTCAGCTTGTTTTAGTCAAGGAGCTGACACACGATACACGGATTTTCGCGTTTTCGTAGCTGATGCCTATGACATTTGTGACGTCGTTGTATCGGGTCCGCTTGGGCCGGCATGAGTATGAAAGGCGGTCTAAGGGGTGAGACATGGTGTCCCGGTTTCGTCTCACTGTATATCACGGCATGGGCAGAAATCGTATCTGAAAAGGGAGACAGATGAGACACTAGTCGTAGCTGAAAACGCATTTTTGTAGCTGAAATGTGTCTCATTGGTCTCATTTGGGTAGGACCAGCTACCAAATGACGGAGTTTATGGGACCACGGTACCATCGGGAGTCCACGCGGAAGGCTGGGTGGCGCGACCGCAATACTTGGGCTGCCGAACGGGGGTGTTCGTGCAAAGGGTTTTCGGACAGCCGTTGTTGGCGGCCCTGCTACGGGTGTTTTAACTGATTGCGTTCTCGGACCCATATGTGGAGACTAGAGGGGCAAGGGCAACCGCGTCAACGGGCTGATGTCAGTGGGCGCGCACGGGCTTGGATTGTTGCATGTGGCACGGTTAGAGCGCCGCAAATCACCCTGACACCCGGATTAAGTCCGCGGCAGTCTCCAGCCCTCTCACAGCAGGGAGAGGGAACCATTCTCCGCTTGTTCAGTCCGCTTGTTCAGTCCGTTTTTCGAATAATCGAAGGGCTGGGGCACAATAGGCACAATGACCCTTGCACAGTTTGAAAGCAATGCGGGTCTATCTCTCTGCGTGCCTCCCGCTTTTCCGACGTTGAGGCGATAGCTGGGCTGCACTACAATGAGGACCAGTTCTATAGGAGACTGCTATGCCCCCTCAAGACAAGGAACAGTGGCGCAGGGAGACCTTGGAACCTGCGCTGAAGCGCTTTCCCGCCCGCAAGGCACAATTCCGCTCGGACTCTGGGTTGAAGTTGGATACGGTGTATGCGCCGGATGACCTCTCGGAGCCCGAAGCCAGCTACGACGCAGATATCGGGTATCCCGGTGAGTACCCTTACACTCGTGGAGTGCAGCCCAACATGTACCAAGGCCGGGTGTGGACCATGCGCCAATACTCCGGCTACGCCAGTGCCAGCGAGTCTAACAGGCGATACCGGTATCTTCTGGACCAAGGGCAGACCGGCCTCTCGGTCGCCTTCGACCTGCCGACGCAAATCGGCTACGACTCTGACCACCCGCTGTCGCAAGGCGAGGTAGGAAAGGTTGGCGTCCCCATCAGCAGCTTGGTGGACATGCAGACCCTTTTCGACGGGATTCCCTTGGATCGGGTCAGCACCTCCATGACCATCAACGCCACCGCCTCGGTGCTGCTTGCCCTGTACATCGCCACCGCCCGGTCTCAAGGGGTTGAGGCCAACGTGCTGAACGGCACACTGCAGAACGACATCCTCAAGGAGTACATCGCCCGGGGCACCTACGCCTACCCTCCCAGCCCCTCGATGCGGCTGGTAGTGGATGTGTTCAAGTACTGTGCCGAGTCGGTGCCCCAGTGGAACACCATCAGCATCAGCGGGTACCACATGCGAGAGGCAGGGGCCACAGCAGTGCAGGAGTTGGCCTTTACCCTGTCCAACGCCATCGCCTACGTGGAGGCCGCCCAAAAAGCAGGCCTCGACGTCGACAAGTTTGCTGGCCGGCTCTCGTTCTTTTTCGCTGCCCAGAACAACCTCTTCGAGGAGGTCGCCAAGTTCCGAGCGGCGCGGCGCATGTGGGCGAGGATTATGCGCAATCGCTTCCGCGCCACCGACCCACGTTCCTGGATTCTGCGCTTCCACACCCAGACGGCAGGCGTCAGCCTCACCGCCCAGCAGCCGGACAACAACGTTGTGCGCAGCACCGTGCAGGCCCTTGCCGCCATCTTGGGGGGCACCCAGTCCCTGCACGTCAACTCCCGCGACGAGGCTTTGGCTCTGCCCACTGAGGAGTCAGCCATGCTCTCGCTGCGCACCCAACAGTTGCTGGCCTACGAGAGTGGCGTAGCCGATGTAGTCGACCCCCTTGGCGGCTCCTATTACGTCGAAAGCCTTACTAACGAACTCGAAGCCAAAGCCTTGGAGTACATGGAGCGTATCGACGACATGGGAGGGGCCGTACCCGCCTTGGAGGCGGGGTACCAGATGCGCGAAATCACCGAGACCGCCTACCAGCACCAGCTCGAGGTGGAGAGCGGCGACCGCACCATCGTCGGCGTCAACGCCTACGCAGACTCCTCGCCTCCTTTGGAGGGCCTGCTCAAAGTGGACGCCGAAGCCCAGCGCCAGCAGGTGGAGGGCTTGGCCAAGCTGAGGCGAGACCGCGACACTCGGCGGTCCCAGCAGGCGCTGGACAGGCTGGAAGAGATCGCTCGGGGCGATGAGAATACTCTGCCCGCCATTCTGGAATGCGTCGAGTCCCATTGCACCCTTGGTGAGATATGCCAAGTGCTGCGCCAAGTGTTCGGCGAACACCGGGGCTCCATGACCATATGATGACATACGACCGTAGCGACATGCCCTGAGGGGCTGTCCAAGGAGACCTCCTATGACCGACCTGCTGCTGAACGAAGAAGAACGCATGCTCCAAGCGACTGTGCGCGATTTCGCCGACCGCGAGTTGGCCCCACATGCCCGCGAGTATGATGAGCGGGAGGAGTTCTCATGGGACGCGTGGAAGGGGATGGCTGCCTTGGGTCTCACCGGCATCGGGGTGGACCCTGGGCTTGGCGGCAGCGGTGGAGGCTACCGGCAGATGGCCATCGCCGAGGAAGAGGTGGCCCGGGGCGATGCCGCCGCCAGCGTGAGCTTGGTCGCTCACATGTCGCTGGCCACCCAGACTATCTACCAGTTCGGCGACGAGGACCAGAAGCTCCGCTTCTTGCCCGCCATGGCGAGAGGGGAGGCCGTAGGCGCGTGGGCCCTTACTGAGCCGAGTGGCGGCTCCGATGCTGCGTCCCTGCAGACGACGGCAGAACTCCAGGGTGATACCTACCACCTGAACGGCTCCAAGATATTCATCACCAACGGCGACTTGGCCCGCTACCTCGTGGTGTTCGCCACTCAAGACCGCTCGCTGCGCTCTCGCGGCATCAGCGCATTCGTCGTTACGGAAGGGGCTGACGGCTTCAAGGTCAACAAGCAGCAAGGGAAGATGGGCATGCGAGGCTCACCCACCACTGAGCTTGTCTTCCAGGACACCCCCGTCCCCCAGTCAGACCGGCTGGGGGACGAGGGGCGGGGCTTCAAGCACGCCATGGACATCCTCGACTCCAGTCGCATCATCATCGCCGCCCAGTCCGTTGGCATCGCCCAAGCCGCCTTGGAGGCATCGCTGAAGTACTCCCAGCAGCGCCAGTCCTTCGGGCGGGCCATCGCCGAGCACCAAGCCATACAGTTCATGCTGGCTGACATGGCCACCGAGATTTACGCCGCCCGTGTAGCTTCCATGCACGCAGCCACCCTCAAGGACAACGGCCTTCCCTACGTCAATGAAGCGTCCATGGCCAAGCTCTACGCCTCAGAGATGGCAGTAAGGGTCACCTCCAACGCGATTCAGGTCCATGGTGGGTACGGCTACTTCAAGGAGTCGTCCGTGGAGCGCTACTTCCGCGACGCGCGGGTGACCACCATTTACGAAGGTACCTCTGAAGTGCAACGCTTGGTGATTGCACGCCAGATACTGACCTGACGAAACACTCGGACCACCCTCAAGGACATCGAAAATGCAGAACTCTCCCGCTTGCACAGTTGACTACATAGACCATGTAGGAATCGCGGTACAGGACTTGGACCAAGCCATGGCGTTTTTCCACGAGACCTTCGGCGCGCCTATGGCCGAGGCGCAGGATCTGGCCGACCAAGGCGTCAGGGCCTGCCTTATCGCTATAGGCCAGACTAGGCTGGAGCTGCTGCAACCCCTCTCCCCCGATACGCCCGTAGGCAAATTCCTGGAGCGGCGCGGAGAAGGCTTGCACCATCTAGCCCTGCACGTTGACAACGTGAGTGAAAGCATTGAGGGCCTGAGGCAAAAAGGGTCGGAAATGATCGACTTGGAGCCGCGAGAAGGCCTATCAGGCATCATCGCCTTCATGCACCCGCGTTCGGCCCACGGCATACTGACTGAGCTGGTGCAGACGCCGCCCCAAAGTCCCAAAGGCGGATAAGCCAGATAAGATAGCCAAAGTCGCCTGCCGGATGTAAAATCCATCGGTACTCAGGAGGACTCGGACCCCGTGGTTGAATCCGTTAGACCCATTCGAGTGTTGGTAGCCAAACCCGGGTTGGATGGACATGACCGGGGGGCGAAAGTCATCGCGCGCGCGCTGCGTGACGCCGGCATGGAGGTCATCTATACCGGCATCCGCCAAACGCCACAGATGATAGTCGAGGCCGCGCTTCAGGAGGATGTGGACGTCGTCGGCCTCAGCGTGCTCTCAGGGGCCCACATGACGCTCTTTCCCCAAATAGTACAGGGTTTGGCGGAGCGCGGCATGAGCGACGTTCTGGTAGTGGCAGGGGGTATTATCCCTGAACAGGACCGGCAGGCGCTTCTGCAGCAGGGCGTCAGTGCCCTCTTCGGCCCTGGGGCTTCAACCCAGGACATCGTGACTTATATCGAGGAGGCGATGGCCGAGCGCGTCTAGCATGCGACAATAGACACCGAAGCTATCACTTTTCTCCCTCATGCCCCTTGACATGTCACTTGAACACAATCTTATAATTTGCCGGTTATCTGGCTGTTAGGCGTCTGTTTTTTTGATGCGTTACAACGTGGCGCAATTGCTTAAGGAAGACATCGGCTCTACCCGAGCGTATTCTATCGGGCAAGATTCTGACACCCGCGACCGAGAAAACCGGCTTCGGCTTATGCGGACCGATAGAGGCATATGGGCATCCGTTCGACTCAATAGCACTGCACCCAGCGTGTGCGGCCGGTGTCTCTCACCCTTTGCCCAATCCCTCGACTTGGACATCGAAGAGGAATACTATCCTACGGCTGACGTGCATACGGGCAAGGCCATTGAAGTGCCTGAAGAAGAGGGCGCTTTTACTATCGACGATGCCAATATCCTGGACCTGACCGAAGCAGTGCGCCAATACCGTATAGCCGTAGGACCTATGAAGCCCCTGTGCAGCGAGGATTGCCAGGGGCTTTGCACCGTTTGCGGAGGCAACCGGAACCTGCAAGAATGCGCCTGCCTTGACGATCAGATAGACCCACGGCTGGCCCCACTTCTACGGCTGTTGGCAGGCGAGGGATAGCCCCGCGAAGCGAGAGCATACAAAACGTAGATTCGAATCAGGAGTGAATCCTTATGGGCGCTCTACCAACCAAAAAGCTGACTCGTGGCCACAAGCGCCGGCGGGCGGTGGCTTACAAGCTGAAGCCCGTTCACCTTTCCCGGTGCCCCCAATGCCGGGCAGCCAAGCTGCCCCACACGGCCTGCATGAACTGTGGCACCTATAAGGGAAGACAAGTCGGCAGCTCAGACAGATAGAGATGTACGGGGCGATTGACCCCGAGTCTTAGGTACAAGGAGGTACTTACGGACACTCAGGATACGGCAAGTACAGCGTATCTATTTCCAGGCCAAGGCGCCCAAGTTGTGGGAATGGGCTTGGAACTCTATAATGCATCACCTGCTGCCAGGAAGCTGTTGAATGAAGCCAACGATATCCTGGGAATGTCCCTGACCGATCTGATATTCCAAGGGCCGGCCAAGGAACTGGAGAGGACGGAGTACTCTCAGCCGGCTATCTTGGCCGTGAGCCTCGCCTGTTTGGAGGCGTGGCGGGAAAAGGCAACTACACCACCGCCCCAGCCAGTGGCCCTCGCCGGGCACAGCTTGGGCGAGTATACCGCCTTGGCGGTCTCCGGCGCCATTGACTGGGCCGATGCCCTGAGGCTGGTGCGGGAACGTGGCCGGCTTATGCAGGAGGCCTCGGACATGCGCGCCGGGACTATGGCGGCCATCATCGGCCTTGATGAAAGTATCATGGAAGAAATCTGCATGGAGACTGGTGTAGAGATCGCCAACATCAACTCCGACGACCAGTTGGTGATTAGCGGCGACCGGCTGTTCGTGGCCAAGGCCATGGACTTGGCATCCATGCGCGGTGCCCGGAAAACGATACCCTTAGCAGTGGGCGGCGCTTTTCACTCCACTCTAATGTACCCTGCCCAGGAACGGCTCATTGAGACCATCAAGAACTTGGAGTTGCGCGACCCTCAGGTGCCCATCATCGCCAATGCCACATCAATCCCCCTTACCACGGCCTCCGCGGTAAAGGTAGAGCTCATGAGCCAGCTATGTACTTGCGTGCAGTGGAGCAAGTCGGTAAAGACCATGGCCAAGTCAGGGGTGTCGCAGTTCATTGAGTTCGGTCCAGGCAAGGTGCTTACAGGCTTGGTGAAGCGCATATCGAAGGGTTCCACGGCGGTCAATGTGGCCGACCTCGACTCCATCGAAAAGGCAACTAAGTAGTCTTAACATCCCGACCACTGGGAAATGCTAGGAGCCATGTTCGCGAAGAGTTCCGGCCATGAACGGAGGCGCTCTCGGGCCTTCGCGCTGCAAGCCCTGTACGAAATTGACCTGTCGTCCCATTCAGTGGACGGCTCGGTAGGATGGCTGCGGGAAGAGCAAGGGCTGCCAGCGGAAGCACTCCCCTTCGCCCTACAACTGATAAACGGCGTGATAGAACATCGCAGTGAAATCGATGAGCTCATCCAGGAGCTTGCACCCACTTGGCCAGTGCGCCATTTGGCGAGCATCGACCGCAATATACTGAGGCTGGCCCTCTACGAGGTGAAGTTCGAAGCCGACGTACCCCCCAAGGCGGCTATAAACGAAGCCGTAGAATTGGCCAAGGCCTTTGGCAGCGAGACCACTAGTAAATTTGTCAACGGGGTAATGGGCACGGTAATGGAGCAGGAAGGCTCTGATTTCTGAGAAGGCCGCGACACCCCATTTGCCCAGCCAGAACGGAGGCACGGAGATCGCCACAGTGTATGAACGAGTCAAAACGATAGTGGTGGATAAACTTGGCGTCGACGGGAAAGCCGCAACTCCTGAAGCCTCCTTCGTGGACGACCTGAGCGCTGATTCCCTAGACTTGGTCGAGCTCATAATGGCCTTCGAGGAGGAGTTCTCCACTTCCGATAAAAAGCTGGAGATATCTGACCAAGACGCAGGGCGGATTCTCACCATCCAGGATGCAGTGGACTATCTAGAGGAACACGGTATCCAGAGCGGCTAGGCTCGGCATCGCTCTCTTGCCTTGGACCGCTCCTTCCCCACCTAGTCCTGGGGCGGGACAGCGGGTGCCCGGAGCCTTCGGACAGAAGGGAGGTAGTCCTGGATGAATAGCCTCGTGGAGATAGCAGAGTTGGTACGCTCTTGCACCGATTGCCCCCTCAGTGAGGGTCGGACCAAGGCTGTCCCAGGAGAAGGCGCCAGCGATGCTCGAGTCATCTTCATTGGCGAAGCTCCCGGCTATCAAGAAGACCAACATGGTCGTCCCTTCGTGGGCCCAGCGGGGCGATTCCTCGACGAACTCCTAGCCTCCATCGGCCTCAAACGGGAAGACGTTTTCATTGCCAACATGATCAAATGCCGACCGCCCAACAATCGAGACCCACTGCCCACCGAGGTAGCAGCCTGCACGAAATACCTCGATCGGCAGATAGAGTTGCTGCAACCGGACCTCATCGTAACCTTAGGGCGATATGCCATGGGCAAATACTTTCCCAAGGAGAGCATCAGCCGAATACGCGGCAAGGTGCGGACGAAGGACGGCCAGCGCATTCTGCCTTTATTGCACCCAGCCGCGGCCCTTCATCAGGGCAACCTGCGACAGAGCATTGAGCAGGACTTCCGCGTGATCCTTCAAGCTGTCGAAGAGGCCAAGCAGTCTCCTCCTAGTCCCACTCAACTCGAAGCCAATCCGGGCCAGCCCGAAGCCACCCCCGCCACTCCACCTGACCGCCAGCTGAGCATGTTCTAGCGTGCCTTCCTCCCTCAGAGTAATCCCTCTCGGCGGCTTGGGGGAGATAGGCAAGAACATGATGGCCTTGGAGTATGGGGACGACATCGTCGTTATCGACTGCGGTGTGCTCTTCCCCGAAGAGGATATGCTGGGCGTTGACTTGGTCATCCCCGACATCTCATACCTACTGGAAAACTCCGAGCGGGTACGAGCCATCCTCATCACCCACGGGCACGAAGACCATACCGGCGCCCTTCCTTACGTTGTGTCCCGACTCAACGTTCCGGTGTATGCTCCCCGGCTCGCGCATGGCCTCATACGGGTCAAACTGCGACAGAGACGTTTGCTGAACGACGCCGAACTTGTAATTGCCGAACCGGGATGCCCCATTCCCTTGGGCAGCTTCGAGGCCGAGTTCTTCCGCGTCTGCCACAGCATCCCTGACTCCATGGGCATCGCGCTCAGGACGCCGTTGGGGACCGTGGTGCATACCGGTGACTTCAAGATAGACCACACTCCCGTCGATGGCATGCCCACCAGCCTTGGCGCTATCGCCAAGCTCTGCGAAAATGGCACATTGCTCTTGATGTCCGACTCCACCTACGCCGAGCTACCAGGCTATACACTATCTGAGCAGGTTGTCGGAGATGCCTTGGAGCGCGTGATTGCCGACGCCCCCGGTAGAGTGCTGGTGGCCACCTTCGCATCTCTCATCTCCCGCATACAGCAGGTATTCAACGCCGCCGCCGACAGCGGGCGCCATGTGGCTATCGTGGGCCGCAGCATGGTGGATAACGTCAACATGAGCATGCAGATGGGCTACCTCTCTGCGCCCGAAGGGCTGCTGGTCTCGGTGGACGAGGCGTCGCGCCTCAATACTGATCAATTGGTGCTGCTAACCACAGGCAGCCAAGGCGAGCCTACCTCGGCCCTCGCCCGCATCGCCAATCAGGACCACCACGAGCTACGCATCATCGCGGGCGATACCGTCGTTGTTTCCGCCACCCCCATCCCCGGCAACGAACTCTCGGTAAGCCGCATCATCGACAACCTCTTCCGACAGGGAGCCCGCGTACTCTACGACCGTGTTTCTTTAGTCCATGTCCACGGACATGCCAGCGGCGAGGAACTCAAGCTTATCCTGAACCTGACTTCCCCCAGATATTTCGTGCCCATCCATGGTGAGTACCGCCATCTGCAGGCCCACGCTTCTCTCGCCCATGACGTGGGGGTGCCCCCTGATAGAGTGTTCGTCTTAGAGGACGGGGACGTCCTTGAGATCGACGCGGAGGGCGGTCGCGTGGTGGATACCGTGCCTGCAGGCCATGTCTTCGTGGAGGGGAACACCCTGTGGAGCGCCGATAGTCCGGTGCTCCGAGAGCGGCGTCGCCTCTCACGTGATGGCATCATGATGGTCACTATGCAGGTAGACGACTACACCGGGCTCTTAGCGGGAACGCCGGAGATTGTTTTCCGCGGGGTAGTCAAGCCACACGACATAGGCGATCTTGCCGAAAAGGTAGGACAAACCGCCGACGAATTGCTGGGAAAGGCATCCGGCGACCCGGAGACTTGGGCCACCGCCAAGGCAAAGTTAGACCAACTCGTTAGTGAACTAGTTTACAAAGAAACGGGAAGACGGCCTATGATTGTAATAGTGGCAGCAGAGGGGCTATAAACGCTTCCGGCTGAAGCCTATCTTTCTACAGGGAAAGAAGCGCTCCGATGTTGAGGCGTGTATTCTCTCTACCGGCAGTCTTGGCCCTTACCGTAGTGGCCCTAGCTGTAATGTTTCTTTTCTGGGAAGACGCGGCCCGCTGGGCGTGGACGCGTCTCGGTTTCGCGTGGATTCCCGCCGTCCTCTGGCCGTTGTGCTTCATACTAGTGCTGCGGTACCGCACCATGTGGATCGCTGTGTACTGGCGCGATTGGGTCGGAGCAGCCTTCTTCAGCTTGGGCGCCATCGGGCTACTCTCTCTCTTCAGCATTGACCGCTGGTGGCTGGGGGATGCGACCCTAGGCGGGCACTGGAGCACGATACTGGGAGGAGCCCCCTTCTCTCAAAAGTCTCTAGGCATCCTGAAGGTCGTGGTCCTCTTTACGGTAGTGCCACCAATAATCTCACCACGTCTGGCAGGCGGGGTGTATAAGGAAACAGCAAAGGACATATTCTTAGCCCTGCGCGCAACCTTCCTCTGGTTGCGGAACACGGCTGTTCCGGCGGCGGCGCGCGCTGCGCGCCAGGTCCCGAGGTCCGATAGGATATATCTCAGGCTCAAGGTAGCCCGACGCGGTCTGGCAAGGCACATGCCTGGCGAACAAGTAGTGGAAGATCCTGCCGCGACCCTCTCAGCCCCAGACACCGAAGACCACGGCGAATTCGACACCATCCCGGCTGTGGCGGCAAACGGGGCTGCCCCGGCCAACGGGAAGCCCTCGCCCAAAATATTCGGGTGGCACCTGCCATCGATGGAGTTATTGGCCAAACCCGAAGCAGCGACCCAACAGGCCCCTCCCAACGACCTGTCCGAGCAGATAGTGTCCACCCTGAGCGATCATGGCATAGACGTCAGCATCAAGAACATCAAAGTAGGGCCACGGGTCATACAGTTCGCACTGGAACCTGGGTGGGTGTCCCGGGGCCGGGATAGCAAGGCCAAGGCCCAAGGTGGGCTGCCCACCTCCGACTCAGTCAGGGTAAAGGTGCAGAGCATCCTAGCGCGCGAGAAGGACTTGGCACTAGCGCTGCGGACACCCTACATCAGGATAGAGGCCCCGATACCGGGTGAAGCAGCGGTTGGAATCGAGTTGCCCAATCCCACGCCCAGCAAGGTGCCCATACGCTCTGTGCTGGAGAGCTCCAAGTTCCGCAAGCTGGCGGAGAAGGGTGGACTACCCATAGCCCTCGGTGCCGACACGGCAGGCGAACCCGTGGCCGTAGACCTCAAGAGCCTGCCCCATCTGCTGATCGCAGGGGCCACGGGGTCCGGTAAGAGCGTCTGCATCAATACGGTTATCACGTCCATGCTGCTGACGAACACCCCCGACCGGCTGCGCCTTCTCATGGTGGACCCCAAGCGTGTCGAATTGACCCCGTTCAACGGTATCCCCCACTTGATAGCCCCTGTGATTACCGACGCCAACGAGGTGTTACCCGCGCTCAAGTCCATCGTTGCCGAGATGTTCCGGCGCTACCAAGCCATGGAGGAACTGGGGGTACGGGACATCGAGGGATACAACCGCAAGTCGTCGGAGCGTATGCCCTTCTTGGTGCTGGTGATTGACGAGTTAGCCGACATGATGATGGTGGCAGCTTACGAGTCAGAGCAGGCGGCCGTCAGACTGGCGCAACTGGGTCGGGCCACGGGCGTCCATCTCGTACTGGCTACTCAGCGCCCCTCCGTGAACGTGGTCACCGGTCTGATTAAGGCCAATATCCCGGCACGGGCCGCCTTTGCGGTGGCCTCCCAAGTGGACTCTCGGGTGGTGCTGGACGGCGTGGGCGCCGAAAAGCTGCTGGGAAAGGGCGACATGCTTTTCCTGTCCCAAGAAGCCCCCAAGCCCCGTCGCGTGCAGGGCACTCTTGTCGACGACGAAGAGATAGAGAGTCTGGTCGAGTTCTGGAAGGAGCAGAAGGGCCCTCCATTGCCGTCCATCATGCCCGCCGGAGTGGGCGTTGAAGCCGATTCTACGACAGATGCGAGCGTCGACGACTACGACGATGACGAAGATGAGCTCCTTGATCGTGCGCGCGAGCTGTCGCTGGAATTACCTAGGATATCCCCCTCTGTGCTCCAGCGCAGGCTTTCAATTGGGTACTCCAAGGCGGTGCAGTTGATACAGTCCTTGGAGAAGGAAGGGCTCACGGCAGCCCGTGTCAGCTAGTATGCGCCTGTGGCGGGCACCCAGTGGCTGACCTCCGCGAGCCAGTCGCACGCCTGTCGTCGAGGGCGCGTTTTGTAGTACCATGTAGCAGCAATCCTTCTCGTACCAAGTAGGTGCCTACATGAGAAACCTGTCGGACCTGCTGGTTTATTTTCTCAGGCGAAATACCAGCCTGAATCATGTTTACCTGTCTACGGCACGGGACCACTGCTTGGTGTGCGGCGAGACCGTCAGCGAGCACGAGTCCTACGTACACCATCGCGTATGCCCCACCTGCCGCTTCCACTACAGCCTCACGGCACGGGAGCGCATTGAGCTTTTAGTGGACCGGGGCACCTTCCGGGAAACTAATCGCTCCATCTCTTCCCTAGACCCACTGACCTTCTCCGGGCGCGCCAAAGGGAAGGGCAAGACGAAAGACAAGGGTGAAGACGAAGAAAGCGAAAACGGGCGGGTGCCCAGCGATCAGCGCCGCACCGGCCTCACTGAAGCTGTAGTTACCGGCCACTGCACAATAGGCGGCTCTAAGACGACCGTCGTAGTACTCGACTTCGGCTTCATGGGCGGCACTATGGGCAGCGTAGTGGGGGAAAAGGTCACTCTTGCTTTTGAGGCTGCGGCCAAGGGCGGACGCCCTTTGGTGGCCATTGTCACCGGCGGTGGCATTCGCATACAGGAAGGCGTTCTTTCGCTCCTGCAGATGGCCAAGACCGCTACGGCGGTGAGACATCTGAGGGAAAAGGGACTGCCTCTGATTGTGGTGCTGGCTAACCCGGCTACGGGACAGGCTTATGCCAGCTTCGCCAACCTAGCCGACATCATGCTGGCAGAGCCGGGATCCCTTATCGGCTTGGCTCCCATGCGCACGCTACGGGAAGCTACGAAGAAATCGCTGCCGCTGGACGCTCATACCGCCGAGGCCCATTTGAACCACGGCCTACTGGACGACGTGGTGGACCGAGAAGACCTCAAGGAGCGCATCTCCACCATCCTCCAGGTAATGGGGCCGCAGCGTGCGAGCCGGGACGATAACGGCAAGAACGGAAAAGAAGACGCCCTACTCGTCCCGGATACTGAGATTGCCGACATCGACCTGTCCGAGGCGGAAAGGGCCATTCGCCGTATTGACCGTCCCACTGCTAGGGACTACATCCGCTCAGCAGTCGACCACTTCGTTGAACTCAAGGGCGACCGTGTGAGCGGCGACGATCGCACTGTCGTTGGCGGCCTAGGCTACCTGCGAGGCAACAAGGTGGTGGTGCTGGGACAACAAAGAGATATACAGCTTGACCACGAGATACACCACATGTACCCCAAGGGGTTTCGCAAGGCGCAGCGCCTCATCAGGCTGGCTTCCTCTTTCCACCTCCCGGTAGTCAGTTTCGTCGACACCCAAGGGGCCCATCCCGGCCTTGAATCCGAGGAGCAGGGCATCGGAAACGCCGTGGCCACCACCATGTCGCTGATCACGGAGGCGCCCACGCCGGTAGTGTCGGTCATTGTTGGGGAGGGTGGAGGCGAGGGGGCCTTGGCCTTGGGCCTAGCCGATTCCATGCTCATGCAACAGTACGCCGTACTCTCGCCAGCACCGTTGCACACCAGCCCAGGCAGGTGGCACCGCGACCCTGCCAAGGCACGAGAAGCAGCCCACACCCTGATGCTGACTGCCAGCGAATGCCGGGAGTTGGGACTGATAGACCAAGTGGTGGCCGAGCCTGAAGGCGGGGCTCACGAGGACCCCCTCACGGCGGCACACTACCTCCAGTTGGCAGTGGCCAACGAGCTCGAGAAGTTGGCCAAGTTCTCCATCAAGAAGCTGATGGATCGGCGCCACAAGAAGTTCCGCCGCATGGGAGAACTCACGCCCTACGCCAAGGAGGCCCTCAGCCGCGAGGTGGAGCAACTGGAGCACATGGTGGCTAGGGAACACAGCGGCCGTGGCGCGAGGCACTCCGCTCGCCGGACGACAGAAGAAGAACACGTTGCTGACTAACGTGGCTCGAGGCGGGGCACCTAGAACACATCGTCAAGGCTGACTGTGAACCCTAGCAGCGTGGAGACTTTAGGGTGTCGCCCCTTGCGTAATTCCGCACCTCAACCAAGGGGTCCTCATTGCTACGAGCCATCACCCAGACTCACTGCGCATCAGGGTTCCATCACCCAATAGTCTTGGGCGCGGTACTCCGCATATAGATCGAGCTTGATTCGCCAATCACGGCTAGCGGTCTATGGCGACAGTATCTCCACCACCTAGCCCGGTGCCCAGGTATGCTGTCGGGAGCAATGATGTGTTGCCGCTGGTTTGGAAACGAACAGCAAGTCTGGCCGCGTAGTGCGGGAATCCGAGAGGAGAGCTTAGCAGCCGCTATCCAGCGATTGCTTCAACTGTTCGGCGATGTGCTGGAACTCGCCCATCACCTCACTGGAGTTGAGCACCGTGGGCTGCGAGGTGTCTCGGTAGTCGGACCGTAGAGTCAGCGCCCCCAAGAATGGGCTGCCCAACTCCGCCGATAGGGCCGGGCCGGAGCCGGAACCGAACATCTCGCCGGTGTAGTTCTCCACAATGCCCAAAACTTTCATCTTGAGCTTGCGGATCATGTGGATGCAACGCCGCCCATCCAGTTGGGCCAACTCCTGAGGCGTCACCACCACCACGAACCCATCCATGGGAACGGTCTGCATCACCGTCAGGGGTGCGTCGGACGTGCCCGGAGGCAGGTCGATTATCAAGTACTCGGCGTCACCCCAGTCGGTCATCTGCAAGAACTGGTTGATGGCGTTGTGAATCATGGGACCGCGCCAGATGATGGCCTCGTTCTCGTTCTCTTGGAAGAAGCCCATGGAGACGCACTTGACCCCGAACTTCTCTGCGGGGATCAGGTGTCCGTCTATCTGCTCCGGCTTGTCCGTCACTCCCAACACCTTGACCACGTTGGGGCAATCAATGTCGACGTCCAGCAGGCCCACCTTGTAACCCTGCTGGGCTAGGGTGGTGGCTAGGTTCACGGCCACAGTGGTCTTGCCGACGCCACCTTTGCCACTGTAGACGCCAACCTTGGCCTTGATGTTGCCCATGTTACGGGTGATGGCCCGTTTCTGCTCCCAGCTACGCTTGATAGATTCGAGCCGCGCTTTTTCCTGAGGAGTGGTCATGTCAGTCGATCCCTAGCAGCTTTTTGCCGTCTTCAGAGATGTATTCCGGGTTCCAAGGAGGGTCGAATACCATCTCCACTTCCACATCCTCCACGCCATCCAGTTCAGAGATGGCCCATTCAGCCTGCTGGGCAATCATGGGGCCCATGCCACAGCCGGGGAAGGTGAGGGTCATGTCAACCTTCACATTACCCTCCTCCACCTCAATGGCATAAATGAGGCCCAAGTCCACCACGTTGATGGGAATTTCTGGGTCGTATACGTTCTTCAGAACCTCTTTTACACCGTCTACGGTAACAGCCATGTCGCCCCCTCAAAGGTGGTCGTTGCTTGTCGCAATTGTAGCCAAAGTCGATAGAGTAGGTCAACTTTTACGAGACCGGCCCTTCGACCGCGAAACCGGCTCATAATTGCCACCGGACCCGTTGCGAGAACGCGCGTTTTGCCGAGACGCTGGGCGAGGGGCCGCTGGCTCCGGCGTGCCTTCATTTCCTGGACTAGAGCGAGGCTTCTGGGGGGACGCCTCTTCAGACATGCCTTCCGGTCCGGCGTCAATGGCCATCACGCGCCTCAACTCGTAGACTTCGTCCCGCAGCAGAGCTGCCTTCTCGAATTCCAGGTTTCGGGCGCAGTATTTCATTTGCGTTTCCAAGTCCTTAATGACGCGGAACATGTCATCGCGGGACATCTGCTTCCGCTCGGTGCGGTAGGCGCCCCGTGTCTCGGCCACGGCCTTGACACGGTCGGTGATGTCTCGCACCGCCTTGGTGATGCTCTGCGGAACGATGTTATTGGTCTGGTTGTAGCTGTGCTGCAGGGTGCGACGGCGCTCGGTCTCGTCGATGGCCCGCCGCATGGAGGCCGTTATGTTGTCGGCATACATCACCACATGACCCGACGCATGGCGGGCTGCCCTGCCGATGGTCTGAACCAGGGAGCTGTCGGAGCGCAAGTAGCCCTCCTTGTCCGCGTCCAAGATGGCAACCAAGCTCACTTCGGGCAAATCCAGCCCTTCCCGCAGCAGGTTGATGCCCACGACCACGTCGTAAACGCCGAGGCGCAGGTCCCGCAGTATCTCGCTGCGGCCCAGCGTCTTGATTTCGGAGTGGAGGTAGGTGTTGCGAACACCCATCTCCTGCAGGTAGTCAGCCAGCTCCTCGGCCATGCGCTTGGTCAGGGTGGTGACCAGTACCCGCTCGCCGCTCTCTACCCGCTCCTTGATGCGCTCAATGAGGTCATCAATCTGGCCCGCGGTGGGCTTTACTTCGATGGTGGGGTCCAGCAGGCCGGTGGGGCGGATGATCTGCTCCGCTACTTTCTGGCTGACCTCCATCTCATAGGCGCCAGGAGTGGCGGAAACGAATACCATCTGATGAATGCGTTCCTCGAACTCACGGAAGTTAAGGGGCCGGTTGTCGATTGCCGAGGGCAGGCGGAAGCCGAAGTCCACTAGAGTGGTCTTGCGGGAAATGTCGCCTTTGTACATTCCGTGAAGCTGGGGCAGGGTCATGTGCGACTCGTCGATAAACAGGACGAAGTCTTCCGGGAAGTAGTCCAGTAGCGTCCACGGGGCACTGCCCGCCGCGCGGCGAGAGAGGTGGCGGGAGTAGTTTTCCACACCAGAGCAGAAGCCTGTCTCCCGCATCATCTCCAAGTCGTAGCGGGACCGCTGCTCCAGCCGGGCCGCCTCCAGCAGCTTGTTCCTAGCCCTGAGGTCTGCCAGACACTCCTGCAACTCGACCTCGATATCCTCCAAGGCCAGCAGCATCTTCTCCTTGGGCGTGACGAAGTGACGGGCAGGATAGATGAACACCGAGTCCCGCTCCGCCAGCAACTCGCCGGTGAGGGGGTCCACCTCGACGATGCGCTCGACTTCATCGCCCCAGAACTGGATGCGCAGTGCCACCTCCTCGTAGGCTGGCACCATCTCCAAGGTGTCGCCCCGGATGCGGAAGCGGCCGCGGGCGAGGTCCATGTCGTTGCGCTCGTACTGCATGTCCACCAACTGGCGCACCAACCGGCTGCGGTTTCGCAACTCGCCCTTCTTCACCTCGGCGACAAAGCTGAAGTAATCAGCGGGGTCTCCCAAGCCGTAGATGCACGAGACTGAGGCGACGATCACCACGTCGCGGCGCGTAAGCAGCGACCGCGTAGCCGAGAGCCTCAGCTTGTCCAACTCCTGGTTTACGTCGGAGTCCTTAGCGATGTAGGTGTCGGTGTGGGGGATGTAAGCCTCGGGCTGGTAATAGTCGTAGTAGGAGACGAAGTACTCGACGGCGTTGTTGGGAAAGAAATCCTTGAGCTCCGTGGCCAACTGGGCGGCCAGCGTCTTGTTGTGGGCGATGAGCAGCGTGGGACGCTGAATCTTCTCGATGATCTTGGCCATGGTGAAGGTCTTGCCGCTGCCGGTGACGCCTAGGAGGGTCTGGTAGCGATGGCCATCATCGATTCCCGCGACCAGCGCGTCCACGGCGGTAGGCTGGTCGCCCATGGGCTGGAAGTCGGCTACTACTTGAAAGTCAGGCATCTATAGCTCCTTCCTTTGGAGCTGGGAAAGCAGAAGGCGACACAGGGTGAGACATCCCGTGCTAGTAGTTTGCGCTTCCCGTTTACTTCCAATGCACATCTTTATCAGATCTAGTAGCAATCCACGTGCATACTATTGGCACCCGATTTGCAGCGTTGCAGCTAGGGGCCAGCTTTGAGTTGGACAAGGGTAGGGGAGACGAATTTCGAATTTTGGTCTTTCCGTAGCTGATGCGTGTCGCATGTGTCGCGTCATTGTATCCGGGCCGTAGCTGATGCATGGCCGCACCGTTCCAAGCATGGCGCGCAGGTTGGAGCATGGGCGACGGCCGTGCAAGCGTGGGGCTGTCCTGTCTGTCGTCGGCAAGAGGATTAGCCTGAAGGTTCCCGGATAGCAAGTCCGCTCCTTCCTGTATCCTCGCATCCACCGTAGTCTCCTTCGTACCCAACTCGGCTGGTTTGGATCAAAGTCCATGATAGCGGGGACGTGGGCGGGCGTCGATAGAGAAATGTCAGTGGGAGGAGATCTCCCCAGCCTACTGGGCCAAGCGCTGCAGGGCGATGCGCAGCAAGTCTTCCATGGGCATGTCCTGGCTTTGTTCGATGGCTGCCACAGCTTGGGAGGCTTCCCGTGCCGTATAGCCTAGGGCGGTAAGGGCTGAGACGGCGGCTGGCCCGTTGCTGGCGACGACGGACACCGGCTGATACGAGAGCTGTCCCAGCTTGCTCTGCAACTCCACCACGATGCGGGCGGCGCTCCTCTTGCCCACACCTGACGCGCTGCTGAGGGATGCCTCGTCACCGGAGGCGATGGCGTTGACCAAGGCTTGCCCCGGCAGAGACGAGATGAGGGCTAGGGCTGTGCGAGGGCCGATGCCGGAAACGGTGATGAGCATCTGGAACAGGCTTAAGTCGGTGGGTGTAGCGAAGCCGTACAGGGAGGGCTGCTCGTTCTGCACCATCAGGTGGGTGTGGAGTTGCATTTCCTGGCCGACTGGTCCTGCAGATTCCACCACTGAGGCGGGGGCCAGCACCCGCAGGACTACGCCACCCACGCTCAGATCCACATGGCCGCCACCCGTGGCCTCGAGGCGTCCCTTGACACCTACTATCATGCTTGGCACACAGGCACGCTAGCTGCCGATCCAGCCGGAGGAGGCGTATTGCAAAGGCGGACCGTCGGAGTGTCGCCGTCGCACATGGCAGAGGGCAGCAGCGAGGGCGTCGGCAGCGTCCGGCTGGTCGAAGGTCGGTTGCATGCCCAACTGCCTCGCCAGAAGCTCCTGCACCTGCTCCTTGGTGGCCCGGCCGTAATCGGCCACAGCCAGCTTCACCTCGGCTGGCGAATAACGGTAAATCGGCAACTCGAACCGCGCGGCTGCCATAAATGCCGCAGCTTGAGCCTGCCCTATGGCGATGGCGGTGGTGGGAAAGGTGCGCGCGCCCCGGCCCAAGAAGGGGTCTTCCACAGCAACCTCTTCGGGACCCTCCCGCTGGATCAGATCGCTCAACGCGACGTAGATGTGGTGGAGCCTGCGCTCAAGGCCGGTATCGCTGTCACCTTTCCTGCTCCTCTTAAAGCTGATGGCCCCCCAATCGATAGCCGTGATCGAACGATCTGCCGCAAGGAGGCCGTAGCCAGTGGTCCATGTACCCGGGTCAATCCCGAGGACACGCATGGGGGATCAGGACTCCTTGCTGTAGCGCTGCAATACGTCGTCGGGGAAGTCGCCGTTGGAGTAGACTTTCTGGACGTCCATCAGCTCTTCCAAGTTGTCCAGAAGCTTCAGAGTCTGCTCAGCCTCTTTGTCTCCCAAGGAGATAGTGGTCTTGGGGGCCATCGATATCTCCGCCGACATCACCGGCAGGTCTGCCTGCTGTAAGGCCTGACGCACAGCCTCCAAGTCTTCGGGGCGAGTCTGGACCTCCACGTAGGCCCCGTCGACTTGCACATCCTCGGCTTGGGCATCGATGGCCAGCAGGGCCACCTCTTCCGCCTGCTCCTCGGATACTTCAAGGGTGATGATGCCCTTGCTCTCGAAATTCCAAGCCACGCAGCCAACCTCGCCCAGAGACGCCCCGGCCTTGGTGAAGGTGGAGCGTACCTCCGAGGCAGTGCGGTTCCGGTTGGGGGTAAGGGCCTGCAGAAGGATGGCGGCGCCACCGGGCCCATAGCCCTCGTAGAAGATTTCTTCGAAGTCGTCGACCCCGTCACCGCTACCCGATGCCCTCGTAATGGCACGCTCAATGGTGTCCATGGGCATGTTGCTGCCCTTGGCCCTGTCGATGGCCAGCCGCAGCCGGAAGTTCATGTTGGGGTCGGGGCCACCGCCCTGCCGCACCGCCAAAACCACATCGCGGCTCAGCTTGGTAAACAGCTGGCCACGCCGCGCGTCGGCGATCCCCTTTGAGTGCTTGATGGTAGACCACTTGGAGTGACCAGACATGCTAAAAACTCCCACTCTCAAGGCTACGCCGCCCCTGCCACCTGCGAACCAAGGGCCAGCACCAGCCTCAAGCCACCGCCGATTGTACCATCGGGGTTTCGGGAGGGTCAAAGTTGGGGGTACGTAAGCGCAAAGATTCCCCCACGCCGAGCATAACCACTAGGGTCCACACATCTGGTCTTACGCATCGAGGAGATCCAACCAAAGGAGGAAGGTACAGGTCGATGGGCTAGCAAGCCCCGAAGGAGCAGCCACGGAAACCGCTATACGCCGTAGACTGGCCGTCCGGTGCGTCGTCGGTGTTAAACGCTTCCGAAATCACGGCGACGGTGCCAGCGTGCCTTAGGGCACTCAAATCAACGTCCGCGATTTTCTCATCGTTCACATATAACGAGCCCACTGCTCCATTGGCGATCACCCGTAAATGGTTGCTTTCCCCCGGACGAGTGTCTAAGGGGCCTGGTTCAAATCGATAGTCATCCTGTACCTTGATCCAACCAGGAAGCACTGCCAACTGCCAATACCAATAACTACTATCGACCACCTCAACCGCGAGAACAAACTTGCTCGAGCCATTGTCTCTGAAAATGAAGCCATAGCTCCATGTTGTAGAAATCCAAGGGCTTCTAAAAGACGCCTCGAACCATCCGTCAGACAGTGAGTCGAATGTCGGGAAAACCGTAATGAGCATGTCGCTTGTGTTACTTGGAAGGTTCCCGTCATAAGGTCCAAAGCTCACGCCCTTTGGCGCCGGTGTGGAAGTCGGGTGCCGAGTTGGTGTGGTTGTCGGAATGGGCGTGGCCGCAATCAGGCGCGGCAGCGCCTCCTGCACCGTGTGCGCAGCTATGGCGAAACCCAGCCCTTCTACTCCCACTTCAGTGGCTTTGAAGGTGTTGACACCCAGCACCGTGCCGTCAGTGGAGAACATGGGGCCGCCGCTGTTGCCGGGATTTATGGGAGCGTCGGTCTGGATTACCCAACTGGCATACGAGGCATCGTAGCGCACGGCGGAGACGATCCCTCTGGTCACGCTGGCCTCGCCAAGTATGCCCAAGGCGTAGCCGATGGCCACGACCTCGGTCCCTGTCTTCAAGTCCCAAGTGTCCTCGAAGGGCACGTCGGTGAAGCTGTCACAGCAAATCCGTACCACCGCCAAGTCCCGGACGCTGTCTGATCCCAAGCGATGGCCGGTGTAGGTCTTACCGTCGCCGACGGTAACGGTGATGTGCCCAGCGCCATCGACCACATGTTGATTGGTGACGACGTAGCCGGTTGCGCCGGCTATCTCGACAATGACGCCGGAGCCAGAACCCGTGTCAGTGTCGATTCTCACCACTGCGGGCCGGACCCGCTCTATCATAGAGCTCAACGATGGCGTGGGTGTGGGCGTTGGCCGCGGGGTTGGGGTGGGAGTAGGGAATGGTGTGGGCGCCTGGGTAGGCAGGGCCGATGCCAGGGCTTCGGCGGCAGCGGCAACCAACTCTTCCATATTCGGCGTGGGGACGGGGGTCGGGACTGGCGTTGGTAAAGGCGTGGGAGTAGGAGACGGAGCTGGTATTGGCTTTGGCCTAGACGCCTCGATAGCGGCTGCTACTATGGCCGCCAAGTCCGGCGTGGGAGCTGGAGTAGGCGTTGGGGGCGCAGTTGGAACCGGGGAACCGGTTGCGGTCGGCGTGGAAGCAGGCGTGGGCAGGGCAGATGCCACGGCGGCAGCCACCATAGACTCCAAGTCCGGGGGCGGGGTCGAACGCCCACAGGCAATCGCCACCAAGAGCACGAGCAGGACATACAGGACTGAGGGAAGTTTCATGCTACGCCGATTGTACCATCGGCTGATCGGACGAATTACAGCCGCCTACCGCAACCCCTCCGGCAACTCCACCACCATACGACGGGCGTCCACGTCCACGGTTTGGATGACATCATCCAGTGAGGGAATCAGTATCTCCTGATCCCCGCTTGTCACTACGTAGACGTCGTTGCTGCCCGTCTCCACAATTTCGGAGATGTGCCCCAAGTGTTCGCCCTCGGAGGTGTAGACCTCCATGTCCATCAACTGGAAGTAGTAGTACTGCCCTTGAGGTAGGGAAGGCACGCTGTCGCGCGTGACGAAAATGGGCTCGCCACGCAACGAATCAGCATCCTGTAGCGAATCAACACCTTCCAGCTTGAGGACCACAAAGGTCTCGTTACGCCGCAGCGCGTACTCCAAGCTGTAAGACCGACCTGCAAGGAACAGCACCTCGCCAGCGGTGAACCTACCGGCGAAATCAGTAAGGGGCTCGACTTGCAACTCACCTATGAGGCCACGAGGTCTAAGGACTCGACCTACGAGAACGTCATCCTGACGAGAACTTGGCATATGCCATCAGGCGTTGGAGATAATGTCGGAGAAGAAAGTGACGGACGCTCTAGACTATTTCCAAGACTGCCCTGGTACCGTTCTTCACGGCGGCTACGCGGAGGAGGACACGCATTGCTTGGGCCACTCGGCCTTGACGGCCGATAATCTTGCCCTTGTCTTCGGCTGCGACCTCCAGCTTGAACACCACACGGTCTTCTTCTAGTTCCTCGGTGACCTTCACATCGGCGGGCTGACTGGCCAGCCCGCAGGCGATATATTCGATGAGCTCCCTCATTGGACGGAGGCCTTCTGATATATCTCGTTCCACTGGAAGATCCTTTGCACCGGATCGGAGGGTTGTGCGCCCTTCTTCAGCCAGCTTATGGCCTTTTCCTCATTGAGGGTCACCTTCGGGGGATCTTCCAGAGGGTCATAGTGTCCGATCCAGTCCACGAAGGCCCCGTCCCTGGGGCTTGCGGAATCGGCAACGACGATACGGTAGGACGGGCGCTTTTTCTTACCCACACGACACAGACGAATTCTTAGCATTTCCTACCTTTTCGTATCTATTTCATACTTGGATTCTAATGGTCAGCCCCTTACTTTGTCAATGCAGGCAGCTTGCAGGTACAGACCGTAGCACCCACCGTCGGTGTCCGCACTTCACCTTCACACCCATCCTGACCCTCCTGAATCTAAGGGCCTGAATCTAAGGGGCCTCGCCCAAACCCAACACCCTCCGGGAGAAGGTTGGGATCAGTGCATGTCTCAGCTTTTCCAGTACGGGTTTAATGCCGGATTTCGCCAGAATGACGGAGATTACCGGTTTCGGAGGTCGGGCGGACGTCGAATCTGCCCTAGCCGAAGGGCCACCACCAACGACGGCGCTTGGGAGCGGCCTCGCCCGCTTGCCTTGACGCAGGCGCTGCAGCACTGGGTAACTGGATGGGCCGGCTGCTGAACAGCCCCAGTTGCCCCAAGACCCTGTCGAACTGCTCCAGCTCCAGAGGCTTCCTGGCGTACCTGCTGGCCGGGATGGAGTACGAGTCCAGCAGGCTGGCCTCAGCCTCGGTGCCGGTCAGGAGCATCACGGGGATGCTGGCCAGATTTTCGTCTTGGCTCAGGTCGGCCAAGACTCCAATGCCGTCTTTCTTGGGCATACGCAGGTCAAGGAGAATCAGGTCGGGCCGCGGCGCATCGCCGTGCTCTCCTTCCTTTCGCAGGACCGACATGGCAATTTCGCCGTCCTCGACATGGGTGATGTTGGCACTGTGCTCCGACCGCTCTATGGTGATTGTTGCCAGCCGGGCGTCGGCGGGGTTGTCCTCCACCAGAAGAATCTCAATGGGTTTGCCATCCTGTCCTGAAGCCATTGGGAGCACCTCCTAACTGGTCGGTCGTCCTATTCGGCAACCGGGATGCTAAAGCGGAAGGTTGACCCCTTGCCAACCTCAGAATCAACCCAGATACGGCCTCCGTGTCGCTGGGCAATCTTACTGCACAACGCGAGACCTATACCTGTTCCCTCGTATCGGGACCTGGAGTGGAGACGGGTGAACATCCCAAAGACATTCTGATGGTGTTCCGGGTCTATGCCAATCCCGTTGTCCTGCACGGCGAACACCCAGTCGTCCCCCTGACGCTCGGCCCATACGCGGACCCGTGGACGTTCCTTGTCGCGGAATTTCAGGGCATTGCTGATGAGGTTCTGCAGGAGGCGGCCCAATTGAAGCTCGTCGCCATTGACCAAGGGCAGCGTTGAGCACTCGACGGCGGCGTTACATTGACCAATAGACTGCTCCAAGTCACCCAGAACCGTCTCGGCAATACGGTTGCAGTCCACTTGCTCGAAGGCCTGACCACGCATGTCGACGCGAGAGTATTCCAACAGGTCGTCGATAAGCCGGCGCATGCGGTCGGCCCCGTCGACGGCAAAGTCGATGAACTCTCGGGCGGTGTCGTCCAGCTTATCGGCGTACCTTTCGCGTATGAGTCCAATGTAGGAAGTGATAGCCCTGAGCGGTTCCTGGAGATCATGGGATGCTGCGTATGCGAACTGCTCCAAGTCGTCGTTGGAGCGTGCCAGCGCATCTTGGGCCCGCAGGATATCGGCGTAGAGCAGCGAGTTGGCCACAGCCGGGGTAATCTGAGCCGCTACCCTCGACATGATTTCAGCATCCTTTTCGGTGTAGGCGTTCATGGTGGACGACCTAGCGTTGAGGACGCCGAACAGCTCGCCACGGTAAATCATGGGGGCCAAGACCACTGAAGGATAGTCAATGAGGTTGGGGTAGCGCTCCTCCAGGGACTTCAGGTCTCCTTGTATCACCCTAGCCCGCCGGGAGATAACCGCTTGGTTGGTAACCGTCCCCTCTAGCGACGCAACGTCACCCCTCTCTCGGCCCGGCACCGCCTCGCCGAGGACGTAGGCGTTAGTGAAGGTGTTTTCGTCCAAGTTCACCAAGCTGATGGCCAAGCGGTCGAACTGGACCAGAGAGCGGAGCTTCTCGCCAAATCCGGCGTAGACCTCGTCCATGTCCAAGTTGGAGCTGATGATGCGTCCGATTTCTCCTAGGAGCTCATGCTCTTGGGCCAACAGCCTCATCTCGTCCCCAGCCACGCGCATGGCCTGCTCCGAGGCCTTGATGCGCGTGATTTCGTGGGAGTAGATGCGGATAACCAAGGCTTCAGGGATGTACACCAGCTTCTGGTCGAAGGTGGCCCCCTGCGTGTCCACTTCGCGAGAGAGGACACCACTGCCCTCACGCATGAGCCGGCCCAGCAGAGGCCCCAAGTCTCTTGCCAGAGGGTGAGGGGCACCAGCAGCATACTTTGTCCCGAACATATCCTGAGCCGAGGGGTTGAGGTAGGTGACATTGCCGTCCAGATCGGTCTCGATGACCGGATTGGGGTTGTACTCTGGGAACGAAGCCAGACGCAAGGCGAGCCGCTCCGCGTCGGAGCGCCTTCTCTCTTCCGACATCTCCCCGGCCCCCACCAGACGCCGGACTATCCCAGCCAGATGGCTTTCCTGGTTCTGCATCGGGCTTCCTTCAGCTTCCTCGCCCAACTAATGTAATCCAGTGCACCCATGCGAGTTACGTGCAGCATTACCCATATTACCGCTTGAGCGCATCCATTGGGCATCCCAAATCTACATTATCAGGTAGCTCACTGTAGCATCGACCATACACGTTGACAACGTAGGAAAGAGGATGGGAATTCCGTCGATTTCTTGACCCCAAAGGGGGGCAGCTCCTTATAATGTAGACTCACCAGAATTCGTAACCCATAGGTGGACTGCACCTCGTGACCACTCAACCCCTGTTGCAACAGATTGACGCTGTGCGCCACGAAGCCCTTGCTGCCCTCAACTCCCTTTCCAAGCCGGAAGAGGTGGAGGAATGGCGTGTGGCCCACTTGGGGCGCCGCGGTTCCCTGACTGTGGCCCTGCGAGGCATCGGTGCGCTGCCCACGGAGGCGCGCCCTGAGGCTGGGGAGGCAGGCAACCGTGCCAAGCTTGCCTTGGAGGAAGGACTCGCCCAAAAACTGGAGGCCCTGCGAGAGTCAGAAGCCGCCCGCCTAGCTGCCGAAGACCAACTGGACGTCACTCTTCCCGGCAGGCCCATGCTCCAAGGTCGTCTCCACCCCACTACCCAAATTGTTCGGCAGATATGCAATGCTTTCGCGTCCATGGGCTTCCAAGTGGTGGAGGGGCCTGAAATAGAGTGGGACCACTACAATTTCGAGGCGCTCAACATCCCGAGGGACCATCCGGCCCGCGATATGTGGAACACCTTGTGGATTGACCAGCGCAACGAGGCTGGCGACTATCCCATGCTGCTCCGCACTCATACCTCCCCCATGCAGGCACGAGTGATGGAGAGCATGCAGCCCCCGGTGCGGGTCATCGTGCCCGGCAAGTGCTACCGCTATGAGGCTACCGATGCCACTCACGAGTGGCACTTCTACCAAGTCGAAGGGCTGGCCGTGGACGACGGCATCACCTTTGCCGACCTCAAGGGCACCCTGTACGAGTTCGCCCGCACCCTCTTCGGGTCAGAGCGCAAGGTGCGCTTCCGCTGCGACTACTTCCCATTCGTCGAGCCCGGCGTCGACATGTCCATCGACTGCTTCGCCTGCGACGGCTCCGGAACTGGCTGTCGCATCTGTCGCGACACCGGCTGGATTGAAATCATGGGCGCAGGCATGGTGCACCCCAAGGTGCTGGAGGGCGTCGGATACGACTCCAGCAAGTACACCGGCTTTGCCTTCGGTTTGGGGCCCGAGCGCATCGCTATGCTGAAGTACGGTATCGACGACATTCGCCACTTCTATGCCAACGACCTGAGATTCTTGAGGCAATTCTGAGGAAAGCATTGAGCCACAATAACGACATGCACCCAGAATGCATGCTCTCGAGGGACCCATTCTTCCACTGCCGGACACGAGGCGTATGAACGTTCCCCTTTCCTGGCTCAAGGATTACGTAGATGTCACCATTCCGGCGACGGAGCTTGCCCACCGGCTGACCATGGCCGGAGTGGAGGTGGGCGGAGTCCAGGAGGTAGGGGGCTGGGAGAACTGCTACGTGGGCGAGGTGCTGCGGGTGGAACCCCACCCCAACGCTGACCGGCTCCGCATGTGCACCGTCAATATCGGTCGCGAGGAGTTACGTGTCGTCTGTGGCGCGCCCAACGTGGCTGCTGGGCTAAAGGTCCCCTTCGCCACCGTGGGTGCCCGCCTGTTCAATACCCATTCCGGAAAGCACGAGGCACTGAAGGCTTCCCGCATACGTGGCGAGCTGTCCGAGGGGATGATCTGCTCCGAGTTGGAGTTGGGCTTGGGGCAGGACCACAGTGGCATCATCGAGTTGCCACAGGATGCCCCCCTAGGCCAGGACCTCACCGAATATCTAGGAGACCAAGTGCTGGAGGTGGAGGTTACGCCCAACCGGCTGGACTGCCTCTCAGTGCTGGGCATCGCGCGGGAGGTGGCGGCCCTCACAGGACGGTCCGTGCGTGAGCCCGACCTCCACTACCCTGAGGAGGGCGAGCCCATCGCCCAACTCACTTCAGTGGAAATCGCCGATCCCGACCTGTGCTACCGCTACACCGCCAGCCTGACAACGGGACTGAAGATTGGGCCCTCGCCCCAATGGCTACAGCAGCGACTGACGCGCGCTGGGCTGCGTCCCATCAGTAACGTGGTGGATGTCACCAACTACGTGATGCTGGAGTATAACCAGCCCTTACACGCATTCGACTTCCACAAGCTACAGGAAAGCCGCATTGTGGTGCGTCGCGCCGCGCCCGGCGAGACCTTGGTCTCCCTAGACGGTGCGGACCGCAAGCTGGACGATTCCATGCTGGTGATAGCCGACGCCCGCATCCCCGTGGGCCTAGCCGGCGTCATGGGCGGAGCCAACACGGAGATAACCGACGATACGACTGCTGTCATTCTGGAGTCAGCCACCTTTGACGCTAGATGCAACCGTCGCACCTCTCAAAAGCTGGGCCTTCGCACTGAGGCATCGTTGCGGTTCGAGAAGGGATTGCGACCGGAGCTTGCACCCCTTGGCCTGCGCAGGGCTACTCAACTGTTCCTACAGGTAGCAGGAGGCAAAGCAGCTCAAGGTATCATTGACGTCTTCCCCGGCTCCGACGCGCGCATTCCTGAAGTCACCCTTACTCCCACGCGCCTGAAGAGGGTGCTGGGCATCGGATTCGAGCCGGAGAGGGTGGAGCATTGCCTGTCCTCTCTGGGCTTCACATGCCAACTGGCCGAGGAAGGCGCGTTGCGAGTAACCGTCCCCTACTGGCGCAGCGACATAGCCATTGAGGAAGACCTCATCGAGGAGGTGGCGCGGACTATCGGGTACGACGAGATTCCGACCACCATGATGTCGACTCCTGTGCCTCACCACCGGCCTGAAGAGTTGCGCCAGATGCGCGAGGAAGCCAAGGACGCCCTAGTTACCTCCGGATTCCAGGAGATCATTAACTATCCCGTCGCATCCCTAGAGTCGCTGCAGCAGGCCGCTAACCAACCCTCTATCGATGAGCCTCTGAGGCTGTTCAACCCGCTGAACGCCCGGGCCCCATACCTCCGCACCAGCCTGCGCTCCGGTGTGCTTTCGTCTCTGGCCGCCAACCGCGGCCACGACACGGGGCCCCTCGCCTTGTTCGAGGCGGGTCGCGCCTACATCCCTCGGGAAGGCGACTTGCCACGGGAGCCTGAAATGGTGGTGGGTGTTATGTCCGGCCCGTGGCGCGAGAGTTGGTGGCAGGAAGGCGATGCGTCGCAGGTCACCTTCTACGACGGCAAGGGTGTTGTGGCCGCACTGCTGCAACGCCTGCGCGTAGCCGCTGAGTACGAGCCCAGCACCGACCCAGTGTTGGCCCCCGGAAGGGGCGCATCGATCGTTGGCAACAGCAGCCCCATTGGAATCGTCGGCGAGTTGCACCCGTCGGTCGCCGAAGCCTTTGACTTGGGGCCTGGGCCGACAGTGCTCTTCGAGTTGGAACTGGAACCTCTGCTCCGGTTGAGGGAGCAGGACTCCAAGCACTTTGCCTCGCCCAGCCGCTTTCCCCCAGCGGTCCGCGACTTGGCGGTGAACGTGGACCGAGCGGTGCCAGCCGCAAGGGTGCTGAGCATCATCACCAGGCATCGTCTGGTGGCGCGGGCCACGCTCTTTGACGTTTACAGCGGGACCAATGTGCCAGCAGGACAACGCTCGCTAGCCTACCGCATAGAATTCCAATCCAGGGAGCAAACACTCACCGCAGAACAGGCCAATCACGCCCTGAGGGACGTGCTCGGCTCATTGGAACGGGAGCTTGGGGCGACCCTGCGAGGCCAGCTTGGATGACGCCTGCTGTTACCCTATTGCTCAGTAACTAACCCGTCATTCCCGCGGAGACGGGATCAACGGCCCGGAGTCGGTTGACAGGAGACGCGCCTAGGTAACGGCGTCCTGCTGGCGCAAGAGGAAGTAAAAGAATAGACGGTCAGAGTTAGGGTCGATGAGCCGTGTCAGGTACCCCGTCGCCATTGCAGGCTGCAGTCGAAATGAAGATGAAGACTAGGCTGAGGCCCCAGCCTGAACAGTTATGCTAGACCTACCCTTTGACGCGCGGGCCGGTAAGAGTAAAATGCTGCGAGGATTCAGGCACGGGTACGTGGCGTAAAGGAGAAAACTATGGCGTCTCACGGCGGTCACGGCCACGGACACACTCACGAGGACATGCTCAGCGTGGAAGATGCCTACGACCGTATCATGGCCTATTTCCACCCGCTGCAGGCAGAGGAACGAGAGCTGACGAGCGCGTTGGGGCAGGTGCTGGCAGATAACATGTACTCGCCTTTCGACCTTCCCCACCTAGCCAACTCGGCCATGGACGGCTATGCGGTCCGTTACGACGACTTCACCGATGCCAACGGCGAGCATCGTACTCTGGATGTGATCGGCCATGTCCCCGCCGGGCAGATGGCCAATCGCCCCGTGGAACTCGGAACGGCCATACGCATCATGACGGGCGCGCCCGTCCCGGAGGGGGCTGACACCATCGTCCCCTTCGAGGAAACTGACGAGGTGGAGCGCAAAGCCAAGGGCTTGGACTCTGGACAGATAACCATCCAGCAGAAGCCCCGCAAAGGCCAGCATGTGCGGCCGGCAGCCGAAGACGTGGCGACCGGCGACTTGGTCCTGAAGGAGGGAACCCCGCTGCGAGCTGCCGAGGTGGGCGTATTGGCATCGCTGGGCCTGCAATCGGTGCGGGTCATCCGGCGTCCCGTGGTCTCCATTATCGCCACTGGTGACGAGTTGCTAACCCCAGGCGAGCCTCTGCAGCCCGCCAAGATATATGACTCCAACAGCTTCAGCTTGGCGGCCTCAGTGGTGCAGTGCGGGGGCATCCCACGGTTGCTTGGTATTGCTCGAGACACTGTGGAAGAGGTACATGCCAAGCTGGACGAGGCCGAGGACTCGGACCTGCTGCTGACCTCAGCTGGCGTGTCCAAAGGCGACTACGACTTGGTGAAGGACGTCTTGGCCGAACGGGGCGAAATCGGCTTCTGGTCGGTGCGTATGAGGCCGGCCAAACCCTTGGCCTTCGGCCTGATTCGCAGCGCGGGCGACCGGCGTGTGCCACATATGGGGCTGCCGGGCAACCCGGTGAGCGCGATGGTCGCCTTCGAGGAATTTACCCGCCCCGCCATCCTCAAGATGCTGGGCCGGAAGCGATTGACTCGCCCCACGGTGCAAGCCGTGCTGGAAGGCGCCATACGCAACTTCGATGGACGCCGCGTTTTCGCGCGGGTGCAGGTACGGAAGGAGAACGGCGGCTACATGGCCATGCCAACGGGCGCTCAGGGGTCTAACATACTCACCTCAATGTCCAAGGCCAACGGCTTGGCTCTGTGCCCGGAGGACGTGCCAGTGAAAGAGGCTGGCGAGACCGTCACAGTGAAAATGGTTGACTGGAACGAGGAGGTCGATATATGACCACTCCCCAAGCGGGGGAAGCCCATACACTCGACGAGGGCGGCCCAGGCCCTAGCTACCGGATTGACGCCTCCCGGTTGGAATATCTCAAGCGCTCCATGGAGGCGCTACTACTCACGCGACGCTGCTCCACCTGTCTTGAGGCGACGGTGAACATCGCTGCCGCTCCCTCGGCCGACGAGCAGATTGCTCATATCCTGGAGTGCTGCTCCCAAGACGAGTCCTTCATACGCCCCGGAATGGCCCTGCAGGAAATCGTATTCCGCATGATCCTAGCTGCGGGCAACACGCCGGTGCTCCTGAGCCAACTCCACTATCAGCTGACTGAGCAGTGGGCCACACCCGGCAACCTGATGAATGTCACATCCGAGGGCCTGCAGCGGGTCCTTGAGACCGACGATTACTACGGGTTCTGGCGCCAACAGCCTGAGGACACCACGTAAGCTGGCTACCCGAAGCGGAACACCCTTACCGCGAATGCCGCGGTAAGCAATATCCAGCCTGCCAGCAGCGCCAGCTCGGGCCAAGTGGCCCAGAGAGAGCTATCGTGTATTGCCACTTCCCTCATCGCATCCAGCATTGGGGTAAGGGGCAAGAAACGCACCACGTCCGGCAGGACTCCAGGTAGAGAGTCGCTGGCCCAGAACACCCCTGACAGGAACATCAGAGGCAAGGTGATGGCGTTGCCCATGCCCGATGCAGCAGCGCCGCTGTTGCTGAAGCTGGCGACGATAAAACCTATGTTGAGAAAGACCACATTGCCCAGTGCGGCAATGGGGAATATCAACCACACCCCGGAGCCAAGGTTCGCCCCGAATGCCCAGACGCCCACTGCCAGAATGACGGCCGTCTGCACCAAGGCCAGTAGCAGGTGGGCCACCACCTCTGCGACGAAGTAGTTGCGCACCGGCAGTGGCGTCACAAGTATCCGCTTGAAGATGGCTTGGTTGCGGTAGCTGCTGACCTTCACTCCCAAGGCTATCACCGAGTGCACCATCAGCCCCATGCCCACGAGCCCGACCAGAACCAGATCGAAGTACTCTACCTGTCGCGCCGATATTGCCTGTGGCTCAACGCGCACCAGTTGCGGCGTACCTGCCAACGATATGTTGGCTTGGGCGGCTAGGTTGTACAGAACACCCACAACGAGCTCATTCTCTTGCAGGTTGGCTTGGTCATAGTACAGGGAGACCGCTTCTGACTCTGCCATATCCGGGCCACCCAACCCCCTCGGCATCACCAGCAGATAGTCCAGGTCGCCGTCCTCGATGGCGTCTAAGGCGACCTGTTGTTCGGTATACGAGTCATCCAACTCCAGCAGGTCCAAGTTCTCCAGTTGGGCCGCCATCTGTCGCGATGTCTCACTGTCCGCCATGTCGATGACGGCCAAGTCGGCCGTGCCCGCGCCGTCGAAGTCCACCAAGCCGAAGACGGCGACGAATATCAGGGGGAAGAGGAGCGCCCAGAAGAGGGTCTGGCGGTCTCGTAACATCATGCGGAGGTTGGCGAGCAGAAGGTGTGCCATGCGCTACTACTCTTGCAGGCTGCGACCGGTCAATTGCAGGAAGACGTCCTCCAGCGTCGCTGGCAGTACCTCGAGTCGCTCCAGCTGGATACCATGCTCAGAGGCATGCCCCAGCAGGGCTTGGACCGCAGCCGCCGGTTCTTGCAACGCCAATTCATACTGGTGCCCGTCGCCCTGCTGGCGGTCGACCCACTCCGAAGCTCCGTTGACCAACTGAGATATCGGCAACTCCGCAGCCGCGGAAACTCGCACACGGTAAGCAGCCCCCAACTGGCTAACCAGCTCATCCGGCATACCCACTGTAAGGATGCGCCCTTGGTGCATAATGGCCACTCGCCGGCAGAGAGCAGCGGCCTCCTCCATGTAGTGCGTCGTCAGCACGATGGTCTTGCCTTCTCCCTCAATTCGCCGGACCAAGTCCCACAGGTCGTGTCGGGCACGAGGGTCGAGGCCAGTTGTCGGCTCATCCAGTATCACCAGCTCAGGGTCGTTCACCAAGGCAGCTGCAAGGGTGAAGGCCTGCTTCTGACCACCGGACAGCCTCTTGAGCATACTAGTGCGTCTCTCGTAGAGACCGACTTTGGTTAGCAGTTCGGTGGGAGGCACACTGCGACGGTAGAAGCTGCCAAAAAGCTGCAGTATCTCTGTCAAGGTAAGGTGGTCGAAGTAGGCGGCGGCCTGTAGTTGGACTCCAATGCGCTCTTTTAGCTGGGACGATTGACGCTGCACGTCCATCCCCAGCACGCAGGCTGTGCCCTGCGTGGGCTGCTGCAACCCCTCGATGATTTCCAGGGTTGTAGTCTTGCCCGCGCCATTGGGGCCAAGGATGCCAAAGGTCTCACCGGCCTCGACGGTGAACGAGATATCGTTTACGGCGGTCAAGCTACCATACCGCTTGACCAATCCTTGGACTTGAATAACCGGCTCCATGTAGGAAAGGATTATAGCACGGGTCACCCTCCTACCCATGACGACCGTTGCTATAATGCGCAGAATCGATGGCGAGCCTGGGCGAGGGCGAGAACCGGCTCGGCGAGGAGGCATGGAACGTGAAGGTAGGATTCGTGGGCACCGGAAACATGGGCGGGCCGATGGCGGCCAACCTCATCAAAGCGGGTCACCAGTTGACGGTGCACGACCTGCGACGGGAGTCGGCCACGGACTTGTTGGAGATGGGCGCCGAATGGGCCGACTCTCCCGCTGAAGCTACTCAAGGCAACGAGTTGGTGCTCACGTCGCTGCCGGCGCCGCGCGATGTGGAGGCAGTGGCCTTGGGCGAAAAGGGCGTTCTGGAGGGCGCGTCCCAAGACACGATCTACGCGGACCTCTCCACCAACTCACCCACCATGATCCGCCACATCCACGATGTGTTCGCCCAACGTGGTGTGACTGTGCTGGACGCTCCCGTCAGTGGCGGCACCTACGGGGCGACCGCGGGTACCCTAGCAGTGATGGTGGGAGGCGACGAGGCGGTCTACAACCGCATCAAACCCACACTGGACGCCATCGGCACCAACGTGGTCTATTGCGGGGCCATCGGCAGCGGCATGGTCTGCAAGATATGTAACAACCTGATGAGCATGGGCATTGGAGTGCTGCTGACCGAGGCGTTGACGTTGGGCGTCAAGGCGGGCGTCGACCTCTCAGTGCTGGCCGACGTCATCAATAAGAGCTCTGGAGGCAACACTCGGCTCCGCGAGAAGTTCTCCCGATTCCTGTTCCAAGGGAACTTCGAGCCGGGCTTCGCCGCCGCCTTGGCGGCCAAGGACGTGCGGTTGGCCACGGACATGGGGCGGGAGTTCGGTGTGCCCATGGATCTTTCGAACCTAGTGGACCAGCGCTACGTGGAAGCGCTAGGCCGAGGCTGGGGCCCCCGCGACTCCGACATCGTCTCCGTCATCCAAGAGGAGAAGGCCGGGGTGGAGTTGCGCACTAACAACAGCTAGCACGATAGTCGTAGTGGAATAGGGCACAGGGCGATAGAGGGAAGTGTACTGATGACTGCGGGGACGTTTGAGCCTCCTCGGATGCACGAGGTCATGCCCTACCAAGCAGTGCGCGGGAAGAGCTTAAGAGCAAGTATCTCGGGGATTGCGTCTGATTGGCAGAATGGACACGCATGGGGTGCGACCATCGGTCGGGACGTGCTGCCGGTATGAACTGGCTATCAACCGGAAAACCGCCCACATTCGCTTTGCTTCAATCCCTTGATCGCATCGGGATTAGCGTTAGGTGTCCCGCCTCACCCCTTCTTCTCGAAGAAGTCTAGGTCTATGGCGAAAGCTGCGCCCAGAATCAGCCATCGCATGGATTCGGACAGGCTGTGTTCGCTGAACTCCACATGGAAGGTGTCGGCCACCGAGAAGGCTTCCGGGATAGGCCGCTCCACCTTTTCGTGATTTTGGCCAACTCTCCACCGCCATGGCGGAACCAGAAGGTGTGAAGGCGATATATAGGGCCGTCCACATGCAGGCTGCTGCCTTGGTCGTCCGTCAGGTCGAAGCGGCGATTGATCAACTTGAACCGCCGTTGCAAGCTCCCCATCTCTCTGCCTTCCGGAGACGAGAAGTGTAGGTGGGAGAAGAACCAGAAGAAGTCGCGGTGTGCAGTCAATACCGTGCGGCCACCCCCGTCGATAAAGTGCAGCTTCAGAGGGCGGTGTGACTGCAGAAAGAGGCGGGAGAGGGTGCCTGACTCCTCGTATGCGTACAAGACGTCTTGGCCGGTGGGGTCCAGCACACGGTAGCGGTTCCTAGTCTCGAAGCCGGTGAAGACCTGCAGCATCTCCACCTCCTGACGTACCGTCAGGCTTGGGTAGTCCTGCAACATAGCTCCGCCTCTCCTGTCCTCTTCCGGTTTCCACAGTCCCTTGGGGGCCTCTTCTGCAGACGCTACGGCTCCAACTGCGTGGTCTTGCTATCGATGCTGGTGACGGTGATGTGAGACATAGAGGTGTTGGGGCTGGCCCCATGCCAATGCTTCTCCCCAGCAGGTACATGTATCACGTCGCCTTGGGTCACTGCTTGCTCCTCGCCCTCAGTGGCGACAATGCCAGTCCCCTCAGTGATCAGAAGCACCTGGTCGCTGGTATGAGTATGGAAATAATTGCGAGCGCCGGTGCCAAAATTGACAATGTTGAACGTGAAGTTCTTCCCGATCTGCTGGGTCACCATCTGCTGTCGGGTCACCTCTCCACCGGTGAACAGGGGGCTGTCGGCCGGCTCTATCGGCACGTCCTTGATGCGAAATAACTTCATGGCATCCTCCTACGGGTTTGTCGAGACATAATAGTACAGTTGGAGACGGCGGGCCAAGGCACGCGGTCCGTCCGCCTAGCTTGCGGAGGCTATTTGCGCCGACTCCATCTTTCCGAGACGCCAAAAGTTATGGTAGGCTAGGACCCGTACGGTCTACGGGTCCCCCTTTGCCGTTTTCAGCTAGGCAGAGAGACGCGTCATCTTCTTATTGCACCATTCTGATCTCCTTTCGAGGGACCCGAGAGAGGTGTAGAGATGTTCGGTAATTGGTCATTGCGCCTCCTAGGGGCGACCGGGTTCGGCGCCATAGGTTGGCGCCTGGGTGGTGTGGTTTCACAGGCCTCCACCAGTAAAGAGGAGTTCCTCCCTTGGGGTTTGGCCTTGTCTCTATCCGGATTGCCCATCGGAGCCTTGGTGATGCCCTATCTCACCACGGTCCCCCTGAGCAAGGGGATCGACAGGTTCAATCAAGTACCCACCACTACGTTGATGTCCGGCACCATCGGTCTATTCATAGGCTTGGTATTTGCCTCGCTCCTGTCAGTGCCCCTCTACTCACTGGAAGGCTGGCACGGTTGGGGGGTCCCGTTGATGCTGAGCTTCGGCTTGGGGTCCATGGGACTGCTCTTGGGCATACAGCGAGAGGCTGACGTGGGCCATGTGTTTCCCAGCGTAGAGACTAAGCCCAGCGAACCCGTCACTCCGGAAGGCACACGCATCCTCGTCGATACCAGCGCCGTCATCGATGGGCGCATCGCGGACCTTACGCAAACCGGCTTCGTCGAGGGGACTCTGGTAGTACCCCGCTTCGTGCTCGACGAGTTGCGACACATTGCCGACTCCAGCGACCCGATTCGCCGGACACGCGGCCGGCGTGGCTTGGAGGTCTTGACCAAGCTCCGGGAGAATCAGTCGGTGCGAGTGGAGGTGCTCGACGAAGACCTGACCAACGGCACCGAGGTGGACGCCATGCTGGTGAAGATAGCCGGCTCCATGGGGTCCCCCATACTCACAACCGACTTCAACCTCAACCGGGTGGCAGAGCTCCAAGGCATCCGGGTGCTCAACGTCAACGAGCTGGCGAACGCCCTGAAGCCGGTGGTCTTGCCCGGTGAGGAGTTGCACGTCAGCATCATCCAAGAGGGCAAGGAAGCCGGACAAGGGATCGCCTACTTGGACGATGGCACCATGGTGGTGGTTGAAGGCGGCAAGAAGTTCATCAACACCTACCGCGATGTGACGGTAACACGGGTGCTGCAGACCGGCGCGGGCCGAATGATTTTCGCCCAGAACCGCCACAGCTAGGATCACCTGCAGCACACATGCCCTATAGCATGGATAGCATGCTCTCGGACCACGGCGCCCGCGAACGCGTGGGCGCCGTGGTGGTGGCAGCCGGGCAGAGCGTACGCATGACCGGCTTGGATAAGGTGTTCGCCACTGTAGCTGGACTCCCGCTAGTCGCCCATTCGATATGTGCCTTGGAAGGGTCGGAAGCCGTTGACCAGATCGTTCTGGTCCTCTCAGCCGCCCGACTGGATGAAGGGCGGGCCTTGGTCCGGCGCCAAGGCTGGCACAAGGTCGTCGCCGTATGCGCCGGAGGCGACCGTCGCCAAGACTCCGTGCGAGTAGGCTTGGAGCATCTGGATGACTGTCAATGGGTGGTGGTGCACGACGGGGCCCGTCCCTGCGTGACCACAGCCTTGGTCGCTCAAGGGGTGCAGGCAGCCCAAGAGACGGGAGCGGCAGTAGCAGCTGTCCCATCCAAGGACACCATCAAAGTCGTTTCCGAGAGCGGCTTCGTCGAAAGTACGCCCGACCGGAATAAGCTATGGTCGGTGCAAACGCCCCAGACTTTTCGATACGACGTGCTGATGTCGGCCCACCAGCAGCTTCAAGCGAACTTCACCGACGACGCCGCCATGGTCGAAGCCTTGGGAGGCCGAGTGAAGGTCCACTTGGGCTCCTACGAGAACCTCAAGGTGACCACCCCAGAAGACCTGCCAATAGTGGAGCAATGGCTCTCCGCGCGGGTGGCAGGCGCACCACAAACCGCTTCCCTATCGAGCGAAAACCGTGCATGACATCCCGTTCGGAACGAAACTCCCGGCTGCCGTCAAGTTTACGCAAGGCCCACTGCCCATAGCGGCTCCTTTATTGCCACGAAAAAAGACGCCGGGTCCATAGCCGGAACCATCCCCGTCACTGATATGAACATCGACTCCCAACCCTCGGCAATCGGGCGCTTCCATCATTGCGATGAAATAGCGCCCGCAACCCACAGCAATCGGCCGCCACAGTCTTTCCCGCAAAGAGCCTTCACCCTGACACCCGCCCGTTGACCGGAGCTGGCCTCCCGCGCTAGCCTGCATACAGGCTGGCCTACCCCCAATCTTGTGACCTTTGCAAGGACGCTTCTCCTTGAGCGCCCTTGAGTGCCCTGAGGGGAAGATCGGAGCCTGCCCGGACTTGGTCCGAAGATGAGGCTGGGGCCCATTCCAGCCTGCAACTTGCCGAGCACACGTTATGTGACATGGCACAAGAACGCAAAAAAACCATTTGGGAAGGGGCCTAGACTAGCGCAAAGCTGATTCGTAGCTGCGCCGGGGCGAATCCCGGTGCAACAATATACAAATAAATTGGTGCCGGAAAATGATGGGATGGGTATCTAAAGACACGAGGAATACGAATAAAATGGTATTGGAATGCAACGGCTGTGGCATCCGAAGCCCACAAATGTCTCTAGCTATGCAAACGTCTCTCTGCGCGGGAAAGACGGGGCCGGCCGATTGCCGGGGGTCGCTGACTCTATTTCATAGCAATGACCAAGGGGGGCGGGAGAACGAGGGAGCCTCGACAGTTCGGAGATTTGGGTTCCATATTCATGTCAATGACGGGCCAGCCCCATGAGAGTCGGCTTCGGCTTCGATGCCCACCCGCTCGTGGCGGACCGGTCGCTGGTGCTGGGCGGTGTACCCATACCCTTTGAACTCGGTCTGTCCGGCCACTCCGATGGGGATGTGCTGACCCATGCCATCATGGACGCCTTGCTGGGGGCAGCGTCCCTAGGCGACAAGGGTCGCCACTTTCCCTCGTCCGACGCCCAATATCGTGACATCTCCAGCTTGGTGCTACTCACCCGTACCGCCGAACTAGTGCGGAGTAGCAACTGGCAGGTGGTGAATGTCGATGCTACAATGTTGGCGCAACGGCCAGTACTGGCCCCATACATGGAAACCATGAAGCAGAATATCAGCGCCTCACTGTCCATCCCGGAAGGCGACGTAAGCATCAAGGCCACCACTACCGACTACCTCGGATTTGTGGGCCGGGGAGATGGCTTGGCGGCTTTTGCGGTGGCACTGGTGGAGGGGACGGCGTGAAGCTCTACGACACTCTGACCGGCGAGACCAAGGAGTTCGTGCCCACTCACGGCAAGGTCCGCATGTATGTGTGCGGCATCACTCCCTACTCTTCCTGTCATGTCGGCCACGCCATGAGCTACATCATCTTTGATGTATTGCGCCGCTATCTGGAGTTCACTGGGCTAGAGGTGGAACACGTACAGAACTTCACCGACATCGACGACAAGATAATTCAGCGCGCTCAGCAGGCAGGCCTGTCCATCGACCAGTTGGCAGAGCAGTACATAGATGAGTTTCTTGCCAATATGGACGGACTCAACATTCAGCGGGCGCACCGCTACCCCCGGGCCACCCAAGAGGTGCCGGGCATCATCAAGATCATCCATCGCTTGGAAGAGCAAGGCTACGCCTATGCCTCCGAAGGCGACGTCTACTTCCGTGTAGGCCGTTCCCAAGACTACGGCAAGCTCAGCCGGCGCAATCTCGAAGGTCTGCTGGCGGGGGCCAGAATCGAGCCCGGGGCGGGCAAGGAAGACCCCATGGACTTCACCCTGTGGAAGGGGGCCAAGCCCGGCGAGCCCGCATGGGACAGCCCTTGGGGACCGGGTCGACCCGGCTGGCATATCGAATGCACCGCCATGTCCATGGAGTACTTGGGCGAAACAGTGGACATCCATGGCGGTGGCCAAGACCTAGTGTTCCCCCACCACGAGAACGAGTTGGCCCAGAGCGAGGCTTACACCCAGAAGGTCCCTTTCGCGCGACACTGGGTCCATAACGGCCTCCTGCATATGGGCGACGATAAGATGAGCAAGTCCTTGGGAAACTTGGTGGCTGTGTCCGACGCCTTGGAACGCCACACCTCCGATGCCTTTCGCCTGCTGTTCCTCAGCACCCATTACACCCACCCTCAGACCTACAGCGAGGACAAGTTCAACTCCATGGAACGGGGCGCCGAGCGGCTGCGGACTCCCATGCGTCAACCAGCCAACGAGGACGCTGCCGAAAGCGTGGATCCCGGTCCCTATCGAGAGCAGTTCCTCGAGGCCATGGAAACCGACCTGAACACCCCACAAGCCTTAGCCGCCCTCTTTGACCTAGGCCGGGAAATCAACCGCGCTTCGGAAGAGGGCAAGTCCGTGAGACAGGCCCAAGAAGCCCTTACCACCCTGAGCGGAGTGCTTGGGCTGACCCTTGAGGACACACGGCAGCGGGGGTCGCAGCAAGTCGGACCCTTCGTCGAGCTTCTGCTAGGCGTCCGCGGGCAACTCCGCACCGCCAAGCAATACGCCCTCGCCGACTCCATACGCTCCGGCCTCTCGGAGTTGGGCATCGCCCTAGAAGACACGCCCCAAGGCACCGAGTGGCGGTACGCCAACACCTCGTCTACAAAGGAGTAGCAGTGCCGCGCTCGGGAGCCACGGCCCCTAATTCCCTAAAGGCCTAGTGCACTAGGGTTACACACTCATGCTCGTCCCTGCTTTAGTAAGCTCCATAGCTCAGATCGTCGGTGAGGACCACGTCCTCGCCGGGGAACCAGACCTTGACCACTACTCTGGCGACGCCCTCAGCCCGTCTAGAGCCTTTCGAGCCTCTCATTTGCTGGAGAAGACTGCCGACCTCGTAGTTGCGCCCAGCTCCGCCAAGCAGGTTGCGGAAGTGGTCAAGCTGGCTGCAGAAAGCGGTACTCCCTTAGTGCCCCGCGGAGGTGGCACGGGCGTCATGGGGGCTGCCCTACCAGTGCAGGGCGGCATTGTACTTGACCTGAAGCGCCTCAACACCATCCTGGACATCGACCCGCAGAGCCGCATGGTGCGAGTGGAAGCAGGAGCGGTATTGGAGGACGTGAACACAGCCCTCCACGAGCACGGCCTGATGCTGGGCCACGACCCTTGGAGTGTGCCCATCGCAACAATCGGGGGCACCATCTCCACCAACGGCGTGGGCTACTTGGCAGCGGCCCACGGCCCCATGGGCGAGCAGGTATTGGGATTGGAGGCAGTGTTGCCCACGGGACAGGTACTGAGCACACCGCCCGTCTCCAAGTACTCAGCCGGTCCCAACCTCAACCATCTTTTCATCGGCGCAGAAGGCGTCTTCGGAGTCATCACCCAAGCCAGCCTGAGAGTGGCAGTGGTGCCGGAAACGCGCCGCTTCATCTCTTTCCGATTCCCTACCTTCGACCAGGGGTTCACCGCTGTCACGGAGGCTTGCTCCTTGGGTCTGCGCCCCACGCTGCTGGACCTGACCGAGGAGGGAGCCGATGGGGCGATTCTGTATCTCATGTTTCAAGGTTACAGAGAGTTGGTGCAGACCGAAATGTCCCGGTGCCAGCAGCTTTGCACACAGCATCAAGGCCAAGACCTAGGGCCCGGACCTACCGAGGAGTACTGGGAGCAGCGGTACGATATCGCACTCGACTACCGCGACGAGGTACAACACCTGCCACGCAAAGAGCGGTGGAAGCGTCGTCGCTGGGGCTTCGACTACCTCCACATGGCACTGCCCGCCTCCCGTGTGCTGGAATACCGCAAGCGGGCCTCCGAGCTTCTTTCCCAACAAGGCATCGAGGTGCGGGAGTACGCCATCTGGGGACGCCCCGAGCTCTTCTCAATGCTGGTGCGGCCTACTTCCAACAGGCTGAATTCCGCCAAATTCGCCGACGCCGTCGACGACGTGCTGCGCTTGGCTCAAGACATGGGCGGCACAATGGAATACTGCCATGGCACAGGCATAAAGCTGGCCCACCTGCTGGCCCGAGAATGGGGGGTGGGCCTCGACGTAGTACGTGCCATGAAGCAGGCCCTTGACCCTGCCAACATCATGAATCCGGGGAAGTTGGGACTCTAACCAGTCCCCATCGCCCGCCCCACGGCCGCTATAACCCTAGCCGCGTTCGGGATGTATGCATCTTCTAGCGCCTTGGCATAAGGGACGGGGGTGTGGGGGGCCTGCACCCGCGAAGGCGGGCCGTCGAGGTGGTCGAAGGCCTCCTCGGCAACTACGGCGCAGATGTCGGCGGCCACGCTGCAACGGGGCGTGTCTTCGTCCACCACTACCACGCGATGGGTGCGACGCACCGAATCAATTAACATATCGTAGTCTATGGGGGAGATGGACATCAGGTCGATGACTTCAGCATCTATACCATTGTTGCCAAGAGTGGCGGCGGCTTCCATGCAAACGTGGGTCATGCGGGAGATGCCGATGAGGGTCACGTCCTTACCCGGCTTCATCACTCGGGCCTTGCCCAAAGGTATGGCGTACGACTCTTCCGGCACCTCACCCGTCATTCCGTAGAGCAGCTTGTGCTCGAAGTAGACCACGGGGTCATCGTCCCGTATCGCGGAGACGAGAAGCCCTTTGGCAGTATACGGGTCAGAGGGGCAGACACCCTTCAGACCTGGTATGTGGCTGAAAATCGAGTAGAAAGACTCAGAGTGCTGGGCTGCGGAAGCAGTGCCCGCCCCAATGCGGGTCAACAGTGTGACCGGCACCTTCACTTGGCCACCGTACATGTACCGCATCTTGGCGGCATTGTTCAGTATCTGGTCAAGGCACACGCCGGCAAAGTCGACGAACATCAACTCCGCCACAGGGCGCAGTCCGGTGGATGCGGCTCCCATGGCGGCTCCTATGAAGCCAGCCTCGGATAGAGGGGTATCCAAGACGCGTCGGTCACCGAACTTCTGAATGAGGCCGACCGTAGTGCGAAAAGGCCCGCCCCAAGCGTCGATGAAACCCTGATCGGCCTTACCTGGCGCGCCGGCGATTTCCTCGCCCATGATGATAATGGTCTCGTCTCGCTCCATTTCCTGATGCAGGGCCTCGTTGATGGCCTCGCGGTACTGGATAGAGCGTCCTGTTGTGGTGGACATAGGGCCTCCTGCACTAGCTTGGGACCAGCTTTGGGAATTAGCTTAGGGCAGCATCCCTGCGCCGCGGCGCAACTGCTCCAGGGGGTAGTCCACGTATACGTCGGTGTAGAGCTCAGACAGGTCAGGGAGTTCGCCAGCCTCGGCGAACTGAAGGGCCTCGTCCATCATCTGCTCCGCTTGGGCATCAATGCTGTTCATCTCGACGTCACTAAGAGTGCCCTCTTCCAGCACACGGGCGCGCATCTGCTTGATGGGGTCTCTAGCGCGCCACTCCTGCTCCTCCTCTTGGGTGCGGTAGGTGTGCGGGTTGTCGCGCACAGTATGCCCATAGTAACGATAAGTCCGGCACTCCAGCAGAGTAGGCCCCTGCCCAGCGCGGGCTCGACCCACGGCTTGCCCTGCTGCGTCGTAGACAGCGAACACATCCATGCCGTCCACGGTTACGCCGGGCATGGAATAGGCAGCGGCCCGGTCGGCCACGTTTCTGACCGACAGGGCATACTCCACTGGGGTGGACTCAGCATACAGGTTGTTCTCGCAGACGAAGATGACCGGCAGCCTCCATACCGAGGCGAGATTCATGCTCTCGTGAGTGACCCCCTGGTTGGCGCCGCCGTCTCCGAAGAAGGCTACGGCCACCCGGTCCTCCCCACGAGTCTTGATGCTGAGACCTGCGCCTACCGCCAACGGTATGCTGGCCGCCACCACCCCGTTGGCACCCAGCATGCCCCGGGACATGTCGGCGATGTGCATGGAGCCGCCCTTGCCCCGGTTGGTGCCACTGAGGCGGCCGAATAGCTCGGCCATCATCTCCTTGGGGTCCACCCCTTTGGCGATGCAGTGGCCATGGCCGCGGTGAGTGCTTGCCAAGTAGTCACTGTCAGTCAGGTGGGCGCAGATGCCAGTGGGCACTGCCTCCTGTCCCGCTGATGAATGCACCGAGCCTGAGAGAGCCCTTTGGGTCACCTCGAACAGGCCGCGCTCCTCGAAAACGCGGATGGTGACCATGGTGCGGTACATCTCAAGGAGTGTCTCGCGAGTAACCTCAAGCTGGGCCGGACTTTCCATGTAGCCCCCTATACAAGACAAGAGACGGATAGCTACGGTTAAAAGCATCCAATGGTAGCAGGATAATACGCTGCATCATAGCATGGCTACCGGACCACTCGCACGGTATCGCCTATCCGCGCCCCCAGCCTCTCTTCCGCGCTGGCGTTCCTCGCAGCCACCTCAAGGGTATTGAAGCTACCGATAATGGCCAGTAGGTCGTCACCTTCAACGTAGGACGAGCTGAGGCTGTGCATCGACTCGCCGTTCACATCCACACGCACTGGATTTCCTTGCCCCAGCAAGTTCGCCTCGATGTCGGTGACTAGGTTGCCATAGTGGTCTATATGGACCACGCGCCCTTCAAGTCGGCCATCTTGCCAAGAAGGTTCGCTATAGTGCAGCGGGGTCAAGCTATGGACTTCCACTCCCAGATCAGAGGGCTCTATCCCTAGGGAGAGGTGAGCTGCCACCGGAGCAAATACGTCTCGACCATGGAAGGTGTCGCTAACCGGCATCCTCCAGAAGGCAGGCTCCGTCAGTGAATACGCCCTCGAGCCAGGGGCCAACTGCCCCTGTTCGTCGAAGGCGCCAAGACGGCCAAGGACCCCGTTGTCTGGAGCAACGAAGAGTCCATCAGGCATCGTCACAACCAAGGCCCTCCTAGACGTGCCTACACCGGGATCGACCACCACTACGTGGATAGTATCCGGAGGAAAGTAGCGGTAGCTCTTGGAAATCAGGAAGGCAGCTTGGTCAACCGCCTGAGGCTGTATGCCGTGTGTCAGGTCAACGAGGTTGGTTCGAGGATTGATTCCGAGGATGACCGCCTTCATCAGGCCCACATAGGGGTCGCTCAAGCCGAAGTCGGTCGTGATTGTGATTACCGGGCCTGCCACGATGGCAGTGCCCTAGAGCAGCTTGGCGCTGAGGATAGAGATGATGACGAACACCACGCCTAAGAGGATGGTCCCTTGAAAGAGGGTCTTCTCCACCCCACGGCGGGTCCTGTAGCTGGCCTGCCCGCTGCCGAAGATGCCTGAGCCCGCGTCCCGCACCTGCATCAAGATTATGACGATGAGGACCACTGAAATCAGTATCTGAGCGAAGTTGATAGTGCCTTCCAACTACGTTTCCCTTCTCAGGCGGAGCGCATGGCCCCAAGCTGCTTGTTCAAGACCTCGCCCACCAGGGACGGATTGGCCTTGCCCTTCGACATCTTCATGACCTGGCCTATCAGGTACTTGGAGGCGGTCTCCTTGCCTCCCAAGTAGTCGGCGACGGCTGAAGGGTTGGCCTCTAGCGCCTGCCTCACCGCCTCGTCAATGATAGCAGCATCATTGACCTGAACGTAGCCCCCTTCTTGGACCAATTGCCGAGGCGCCTTTCCCGAGTAGAACGCTTCATCTAGCGTCGTCTTGGCCAGCGAACTGCCCAAAGTGCCCGACTCCACTAAGGAGGCCAACTCAGCCAAGTGGCCCGGGGTCAGCGGACAGCTCGCGATATCCACGCCTAGCAAGTTCAACAGCCTGTTGACCTCCGTGATGAGCCAGTTGCCCAACATTTTGGCCCTCACTTGCAACGGGAGGCTGGAGCAGGCCTCGTGAGCGACCGCCGCCTCGAAGAACTCGCTCATGGCCTTGGACCCTGTTAGCAAGTCGGCATCGTAGGTTGAGAGCCCGTACTCTTGAGCAAAGCGGTGTCGTCTAGCGGCGGGAAGCTCAGGCAAGCGCGACTGCATCTTCTGCACCCACTTCCGACCGATGGCCAAGGGAGGCAGATCAGGCTCAGGGAAATACCGGTAGTCGTGGGCATACTCCTTGGACCGCTGGGAGAAGGTCGCCCCTCTGTCCTCTGACCAACCGCGTGTCTCTTGCTCGACCCGCCCTCCCTCATTCAACACCCGCTTTTGACGCTCGACTTCGTACTTCAGCGCGTAGAAGACGGAGCGAAAGCTGTTGAGGTTCTTCACCTCCACCTTGCCCCCCAATTGGTCACTGCCCCTGGGGCGAAGGCTAACGTTGGTATCGCAGCGGAAGTTGCCCTCCTGCATATTGGCGGTGGAGACACCTGTGTATTGCAGGATGGCGTGGAGGCTGGTGAGGTAGAGGCGGGCCTCTTCCGCCGAGCGCATGTCGGGACGGCTCACCACTTCCATCAGAGGTACGCCGGACCGATTCACATCCACCAACGTGTAAGGCTCGGCCCCATACCCGGTTACGTGCTGCAGCTTGGCCACATCCTCTTCCAAGTGCACCCGCTCCACGCTGATGCGCCTCCGGTGGTCACCAATCTCCAAGTCCAAGTACCCGTCATAGGCGATTGGGTCTTGGTACTGGGAGATCTGGTAGCCCTTCATGAGGTCTGGATAGGGGTAGTTCTTGCGGTCGAACCGTGTAGTCTCAGCGATGCGGCAGTCCAAGGCCAAGCCAGTAGCAATCGTGTGCTCCACAGCCTGCCTGTTGATAACCGGCAGCACCCCAGGCATCCCCAAGCACACAGGACAGACATGCGTATTGGGAGGCGCGCCCTGATACCGAGTGCTGCAAGAGCAAAACATCTTGCTCTCGGTAAGCAGCTGGACATGCACCTCTAGCCCTATAACGGTTTCGTATTCCACACGCTGTGCCTCGCTGTAGCTACAAGAAAGTATATCAAGGGGATCTTCTGGGGGACAGCCGACCGTTATCCCTCCGGAGGGAGATCCTTGCATCACGACCGTCCTTGCAGCTTCGGATGGGACAGTAGTTGTAGCTGACGCGAGTTTTTTATCTGGTTTCGGTCTCATCTATCCCATGGTTGCTACGAATCGTAGCTGTGGCTTGTTCACATGCCAGACGCCTCGTAGCTAAAATGCGTTTTACCGTATCTGCGTTATGTAGCATCTGTAGCATTCGTAATCAATTCAACTACGAAATTAAGGGATTTCTATGCCACATTTTATGGCATCGGGCTGGACCACTGGAGCGGCGAGTGTGTACGCGTGCGTAGTGAACAGCCACGGGACTGTCCTTGCGAGGGGTCCGCATGTTTTGGCACCTCAAGAAGTGGTCTACCAAGAGAGGGACCAGTCGTGAACGGGACGGGTCTGTACGAAGGCTAGAGGGGAACAGCAGTCCCCGTCAACGGGCTAATGTCATAGGTGTTGGGGAACGGTCCCCGGAGGCCGGGACCCACTTGATTCCGGCTCCAGGCCCAAATGACGGTAAAGCCGCCCCCGTCCGATATCGGGTCGTCGTACGTACCGTGACGCACCAGAAACCCGTTTGTAGTATGCTGCGAAGGGTTGTGCAATAGCATCGACAAGTCCAGAGACTAGATTTTGATGTTGCTGCAATGCGGTCAACATGAACAGCTTACGCGTAGGTAGCCGGGCCAGCAGACTGGCCATGGCCCAGACCAATGAGGTGGTGGAGCGTCTGCGTGCTCTCTCGCCGGGTCTGGATGTGGAGGTCGTCCGCGTTCGCACCCAAGCCGATGCCTCCCCCGAGGCATCGCTAGCGGGGATGGGTCGGGGCATGTTCGTGAAGGAGTTGGAGGACGCCCTGCTGAGGGGCGAGGTGGACCTAGCAGTGCACAGCCTCAAGGATCTGCCCACCCAGTCACCTGAGGGCCTCACCATAGCCGCGGTCTGCCAACGCGCTGACCCACGGGACGTCCTGGTCAACCGTTGGGGATGCTCACTGGAGCAGCTTCCCAAGGGGGCGCGCATCGGCACCAGCAGCCCACGAAGGGCCTCCCAACTCAGGAACCAGCGTCCTGACCTGCAAGTGCTTCCCATGCGTGGAAACGTTGAGACACGCTTGGGAAAGGCCAAGGGAGAAGACTACGACGGAGCGGTGTTGGCCGCCGCGGGCATGGACCGGCTGGGTCTCGATGGCGACATCGCTGAGCGCCTCCCACAGCGACAGTTCGTATCCGCCCCAGGTCAGGGGGCGCTAGCGGTGCAGACTCGCACAGACGACACTGGCGTCGTAGATGCGGTCGCCGCTTTGGAACACACTCCGACAAGGCAGGAAATAACTGCCGAGCGTCACCTTTTGGAGCTTCTGGGTGGAGGGTGCCAGCTACCTATGGGCGCTTATGCGCGCCTGCAGGACGGACTGCTGCATCTCATTGGTTACTTGGCATGGGGAGAAGACGATTCTTCTCAAGTTTACGCTTTTGGGAGCCCAGACCCCCATGCCGTGGCGGCCAGCTGTCTCCAAGCATTGATCGAGAGTGGGGCGCCGGTTTCGGAGTTACAGAATGGCTAATCCACAGCAGACCGCCCGGTCGCTGAAGGGCTTGCGGGTGCTGGTCACGCGCCCGCAAGCGCAAGCCGCCTCGCTCGTACGTCTGCTGGGAGATGAGGGGGCCACGCCGGTGGAGGCGCCCCTCATCTCCATTCGCCCGTGCCTAGACTATGACGGGGCCATCAAGCAGGCACTGCTGTCCCTAGACGACTACCACTGGCTTGTGTTCACCAGCGTGAATGGCGTGGAGGTTTTCTTCGACTGGCTGCTCGCCCTTGGACTGGATGAGAAGCACCTTCACGCACTATCTGTGGCCGCTATTGGCCCTGCTACATCCCAATCTTTGAAACAGCGTGGCATTGAGGTTGCCCTGATGCCCCACGACCACCGGACTGCGGGAATCGTGAAGGCGATGAGCAGCCTCGACCTGCAAGGTAAGCGGGTACTACTGCCACGGGCCGAGGAGGGCAGCGCCGAGCTTCCGCCTAGCTTGGAAGCGCTGGGTGCGGAGGTGAAACACATCTCCTTGTACCGCACCGAAATCCCCCACAACGCCGGAATCCAGGTGCACGAAGCGTTGCGCGGTGGGCTGGACGTAGCCACCTTCACCAGCCCCTCTGCTGTGCGCAGTATGGTAAGTGTGCTGGAGGGGCGTATAGAGCAACTGGCCCCAGTTGTGCTAGCCTGTATTGGGCCGGTTACTGCCGAAGCGGCACGGCACAAGGGCTTGCAGATCGACGTAGTAGCGTCGGACCACACCAGCGAAGGGCTGGTGCAGACTCTAAAAGAGCATTATACCCACGGGAGGACATAGCAATGGTAGGTTATCCTCAGGCGCGCCTGCGTCGCTTGAGGGGCACACCATCCCTCAGAAGGATGGTGCAGGAGACACGCCTTAGCCCCAACGAGTTCATCTATCCTCTATTTGTCACCCATGGCCACAACGTGCGCCAGGAAATCGGACCGCTGCCCGGCTGCTACCAGCTTTCCCTAGACCTGTTGGAACGCGAGGCCGTGGAAGTTGCCTCCCTAGGCATTCCGGCAGTGCTGCTGTTCGGCATACCCGAAGTGAAGGACGCCGTGGGATCGGGGGCATACGACGACGATGGCATTATCCAGCAGGCCTCCAGCCTCCTAAAGAAGACCGTGCCGGAACTCATGGTCATCGGCGATGTCTGCTTGTGCGAGTACACCGACCACGGCCATTGTGGCGTGGTGAAGCACGAGGCCATCGATAACGACGAAACTCTCGAGCTTCTGGCTCGCACCGCCGTCTCGCAGGTCGCCGCCGGTGCCGACGCCGTCGCCCCTTCCGCCATGATGGACGGCCAAGTCGGCGCCATTCGTACCGCCCTTGACGCCGCTGGGTACATCGAGACCCCCGTCATTGGATACTCCGCCAAGTACGCCTCCGCCCTGTACGGGCCCTTCCGCGTGGCCGCCGAGTCCACGCCCCGTTTCGGCGACCGGCATACTTACCAGATGGACCCGGCCAACTCGCGCATGGCGATGCGGGAGATTGAGACCGACATCCAGGAGGGGGCCGACGTCATCATGGTCAAGCCAGCCTTGGCCTACCTCGATGTCATCGCCCGGGTGCGGGAGCAGTACAACCACCCCATCGCTGCCTACAGCGTCAGTGGCGAGTACGCCATGGTGCACGCCGCCGCCCAGAACGAGTGGATTGACGGCAAGCGCGTGGCCCTCGAACTGCTCACCGCCATCAAGCGGGCTGGGGCCGACATGATCATCACCTACTTCGCCAAGGACGCCGCCCGCTGGTTGGCCGAGGACTCCCGTTAGGCAGGGGTCGAACCCCTACCCCAACGCGACGACGGCCAGTAGCGGAACAGTACCGATCCCACAAGCTGCTCCACACTCACAGGGCCAAACCTGCGGCTGTCGAAACTATCTCTTCGGGTATCACCCAGCACCAAGTAGTCATCGGGCCCCAAGTACCACTCCTGACCGACGAACTCTTGGGGTATGCTCCTGTCAGCCAGATATGGTTCGCGGATCGCCTTGCCGTCCACCATCACCGCTTCAGATTCCAAGCGGACCCACTCCCCCGGCAAACCCACGATACGCTTCAAATAAGCCTGCTCGTCATGAGGCAGACGCAGTACCACTGCCTCATGACGAGCAGGGACTCGCCTGCCGTACGCGCCACGGTCTACCAGCAGGCAGTCGCCATCGCGGAAACCAGGCTCCATACTCGCGCCGCGCACTATGAAGCGCCGGGCGCGGATAAGGGACATTAGATATGAGACGAGCGATAGGCGCATAGGACCACCCAACGCCATTCTAGTGCATCGCGTTAGTGGATCTGCGCTTTCCTTTCTGATTCGTCCCGCCCAACGGCAGAGCATCAATCGTTATCGCAAACCACAATCTGCACCCCACCACCCAGCCATGACAATCGGCCATTGTCTCCCAACACTCATTCGGCTAGTATGACCATAGGCCGGGGACGAACCCATCGAGGTGGCACCGGCTTTCCATTTGGCCCTACGATTCAACTTCGGCCATAACTCGACTTGAGAAGGACGCCTCGTGCAAAAACTGCAACCATCTGAAGGACAACAATCGGTGCAGGCCCCTCCTCAGCCCACCGCAGCTACGGCATCGCCACGAGAATCCAACATCCGCCGCTGCCACGCCCGTCCCCACCATGCAGTGCCGATGCACATCCAAAGTCGTAGCTGGTCGCTAGCTGCACCAAAGGACCCAATTGCAGGGATTGCAGGGGGATTAGCTACGAAAAAATTCGCCGCAGCTACAAACGCCGTGCAACCCCAGCTAGGCAGCATGCACGCCCATCGCCTCACCTCAGCTACGGGGCGCCACCATGCGTGCACACCTGCGTGCAAATGCGTCCCTCAATCCACGGGCAGGTCTGGAGACAGCCATCTAAATGAGGCCAGTCTGTGACAGTGACGAGTTGTCCCTTCGATTGCCGCTCTTTTTGCCCTCTGGTACACTTGAGGCCATCAAAACCTAATCAAGCTAACGTGGAGGAAATATGCGACTAATCTACCATGCGCTTCGCAGCTTGGCTCGTGTGGTAACCCCGGAAGAAGCCCACGCCCACTGCGACGTGCCCTGTGGCATCTACGACCCCCATCAGTCCCAAGTGGCAGCCCTCACCATACTGCGGATGAACCAGCTCATTCGTGACCTTCCCAAGCCCGATGCCCACGCCCCCGCCGACGAGGTGGAGGTCCACGACGCCAAGCTTGGCCGGTACATAGCCTCCAAGGAAGAGCACGCCGAGATGTGCAAGCGCGAGCTTCGCATCCTCTGGGGCGACTACTTCAACCCCACTCACCTAGAGCAGCACCCCGACGTGCATACCCTCTTCTGGAATGCCATGAAGCTGGCATCGCGCACCCGCCAAGAGGTGGACCTGGCAGCCGCCGAGCAGCTGTTGGCCACCACCCAGCAGATAGCCGAGCTATTCTGGGAGACCAAGGGCGCCCAGACCCAGCGTGTGCCCACCCGCCACGCCGTCGGCGGCGAGTTGGTGCACCCCATTCCATAGAGTCCACAGGTGGACCCCCAATTTGGCCAGTGGCATCCCAGGTGCTAGAATCCGAGCCAAATCACCCCTGATATGAGAAAGGAGGGGAAAGTGGCCAACAAAGATGACATAGCGCTGATGGCGCACCTCATGCGACGCGCCGGGTTTGGCGCCACTCGTAGCGAAATCGAAGCCCGTTGCGAAAAGGGCTACGAGGCTACAGTAGAGGAGTTGCTCAACCCGGATGACAACATACCCCAAGCCGACCGATACGAGATGCTGCGGTACCATCCCGGAGCCCTTCTCGCAGGCGGCCAGCCTCCCATGGGCAACGTTAACTGGATGTACCACCTTCTGAATACCCAGCGCCCCTTGGAAGAGAAGATGGCCGTCTTCTGGCACCATGTGTTCGCCACAGGAAACTCCAAGGTCGACAACTATGACCAGTTGAACCAGCAGATTGACATGTTCCGGGACAACGGCATGGGCAACTACCGCTCCATCCTGATGGACATAGCCACCAATCCGGCCATGATTTTCTGGCTGGACCAGAACGAGAACCACGCCCAAGCCGTCAACGAGAACTGGGGGCGTGAGTTGCTGGAGCTGTTCAGCATGGGTGTAGGCAACTATACCGAGGTGGATGTGCGCGAGGCATCGCGGGCCTTCACCGGCTGGACCTTTGAGTACAAGATTCCCCGCCTGCCCTACGGTCGCTACCCTTGGAAGTTCGAATACCGCCCCGAAGACCACGACGACGACGAGAAGACCTTCCTAGGTCACACCGGCAAGCTCAACGGCGAGGATATCCTAGACATCGTGGTGCAGCAGCAGGCATGCCACCACTTCGTGGCGCGCCATCTGTACAACTTCTTCGTGGCCGACGAGGTGCAGGTACCCGCGTGGCAGATCGATGCCCCGCGAGACCCGCAGGCCATCGAGACCCTGGCCAACAGCTTCCGTGACTCCGGCTTGGAAATGAAGGCCGTGCTGCGGACCCTGTTCAACTCCGACTTCTTCAAGGACGCCAGCGTGCGTTACGCCCATGTGAAGAGCCCTGCTGAAGTCGTGGTGAACACCCTGCGGACAGTCGGCGGCTCCGCCTTCCCCGGCCCGGGCATCGGCAACCTGTCGATGCAGCCGACATATATGGGACAGGACCTGCTAAACCCCCCCAGCGTGGAGGGATGGCACACGGGCGAGGAGTGGATCAACAGCGGTTCGCTCATGGCCCGCATCAACTTCATGTCTGATCGGTTCGGCGACACTGACCTGCCCGGCGTGCGCGACATCATCGAGCGACTGCGGTCAGCAGGCGATATGACCCCGGCGCAGTTGGTGGATAACTGCTTGGACCAGATGGGCCCGCTGAATGTGGACGAGGGCACTCGCAAGGAGCTTGTGGAGCAAGCCGCCAATGACGGCGACCTAAAGTGGAGCGCATCCCACGCTGAGGCGCGGGTCAGCTCCGTGCTCCAGCTAATCGCAGCCACCCGCGAGTTCCAGTTCGCGTAAAGAGCGCAGAGAAGTAAAACGGCGGCATGTAGTGGCTTCGGCCACTGTATGCCTAGCCATCAGAAAGCAAGAGCAGGGCATCCATAGGGTCTCGCCCCATGGATGCCCCCAACCCCACCCGAGAGGAGGAGCAATGACTGCGACTAAGAAAGACCCGGTCTTTGTGGTCTTGCAGCTCAGCGGCGGCAACGACTACTTCAACACGGTGATTCCCTACAACGACCCTCTGTACCGCGACAACCGGCCTGCAGTGGGCCTACCCGAGGACCAGATCATCAAGCTGGATGACGAGCTCGGCTTTAACCCGGCCATGCAAGCTATGAAGCGGATGTACGACCAAGGCAACGTGGCGGTGATCAACGGCGTGGGTTACGCCAACTCCCCACGATCCCACTTCCGCTCCATGGATATCTGGCATACCTGCGAGCCAGAGACCGTCGGCACCGAGGGTTGGCTGGGGCGGGCCACGCGCGAGCTGGACCCCGGTCAGGAGAACGTAATCTCCACGGTCAACATCGGCCAAGGCCTGCCCCGGGCACTGGTGGTGCGTGGTGTGCCCGTGGCCTCAGTGCCCGACTTGGCCACTTACGGCCTGTTCACTGGCATGGAGGCCGAGCAGCAGCGCGACGCTATGCTCGACACCTTCTCCAGGGTCTACTCCCCAGCCATCGGGCGGGGACAGGTCATGGAGTACCTAGGTAGCACCGGCCTTGACGCCATGAAAGGCGCCGACATCCTGAAGGAGGCCCCGGCCCGCTACTCCTCCACCGTGGAGTACGCTGCCAGCCCCGTCGCCCGCCGGCTGAGGGACATCGCTCAGATACACCTAGCCGGCCTGGGCACCCGCATCTTCTACACCGAGCACAGCAGTTTCGACACCCACGCCAGCCAGGTGCCCGGCCACCACAAACTGTGGACCGAGGTCTCCGAGGCGGTTGAAGACTTCTTTGAGGACTTGCGCGAGCATGACGCCGCGGACAACGTGGTCATGCTCCTGTTTTCCGAGTTCGGCCGTCGCGTCCACGACAACGGGTCTGGTACAGACCACGGCGCCGCCGGAGTCGCTTTCATGGTCGGCGAAACCGTCAATGGCGGCATCTACGGCGAGTACCCGTCCCGCAAGGCCGAGGACCTGCAGCAGGGTGACTTGGTGCCCACCCACGACTTCCGTGGCGTGTACACCACCATCCTGGAGAACTGGCTAGGCTTGGAAGCGAAGCCCATCGTCAACGGCAACTTCGAGAACTTCAGCTTCCTGTAGGCCGACGCGCTAGCGCAGGCGACATACCAACAAGAGCAGTCGCCACACAAGGCTGGCAGGCCGCGAGCCTGCCAGCCTGCTATACCCGGAGGGATTGGGTATCACCTAACGCCTCCGGCAAGGCGGCAAGTCTGTACAAGGAGGAAGCACCGGATGGCTCTTACGACTACCGTTGCAGGACGGACCATCAACTACAGCCACACCGTGGGCCGCAACGCGGCTTCGGGCAATGGCTTCACAAATCCTATTGGCTTGGCTCTCGGCCCCGACCGAGTGGCCTACGTGGTCAATCGGGCTAACGAGAACAACAACACTCCCCACACCACTAAGGTCAGCATCCCTGAGCCGGGTGGCGAAGAGATTCTGGCCGAGTTCGGCTGGAGGGGAGATGGGGACGGCCAGACCACTTGGCCCACAGGCGTGGCCGTCGACAGCGCGGGGAATGTTTACGTCTCCGACGAGTGGCTGAACCGTATCAGCGTCTTCGACAACCAAGGAAACTACTTGTCAAAGTTCGGCACGCCGGGCACCGGCGACGGTGAGTTGAACCGGCCTTCCGGGATGACCTTCGACTCCCGTGACAACCTCTACGTGGTGGACACCGAGAACCACCGCGTACAGAAGTTCTCCAGCGATGGTCGCTTCCTAGGCAAGTTTGGGTCTTTCGGCAGCGGCCCCGGCAACCTCAACCGTCCTTGGGGCATCACCACCGACCTAGACAACAACGTCTACGTGGCCGACTGGAAGAACCACCGGGTACAGAAGTTCAGCCCCGACGGCGCCTACTTAGCCACCTTCGGATACGGCCATGGCGAGGGCGCGGGTGAGATGAACCACCCCACCGACGTGGCAGTGGACGACGACGGCGAGGTCTATGTCACCGACTGGGGCAACAACCGGGTGCAGGTATATGATTCGGCAGGCGTCTTCCTGACGTCTCTCGTTGGAGACGCGCAGCAGCTCTCCAAGTGGGCGCAGATGGCAGTGGACGCCAACCCCGACTACGTGAAGGCGCGTCGTCGTGTGAAGAGCCTAGAACAGGAATGGCGATTCAACATGCCCACGGCCATCGGCTACGACCGAGCCAATCGGCGCATCGTCGTGGCTGACACCCAGCGAGGCCGCCTCCAGATATACATCAAGGAGGAGAGCTACTCCGACCCGCAGGCCAACCTGTAACTCTTCTCGACCCGAAGCTCCCGAAAACTTTATGTAGGGGTGACCATTGCGGTTGCCCCTACATTTTTGGCCGACCGACACTGACACCAGCCCGTTGACGGCTCAAGCTCCCAACCGGTAACATTCGGCGCTCACGATAGGGAGCAGCACGGACACAACATGAACGACGACGCCCCTCCATACACCGCTATGATACGCGACCTTCCCGCTGGAGAACGGCCGCGGGAGAGGCTTCGCCACTATGGCGCGCAGTCGCTGAACAACTCCGACCTAGTGGCCATTCTCCTCCGTACCGGCATGCAGGGCGAGAACGTCATCGCCATGGCCCACCGGCTCATCTCCCGGTTCAAGGGACTGAAGGGGTTGGGAGAGGCCTCTTTCGCCGAGCTCGCCCGGGAGAAGGGCATCAGCGAGGCCAAGGCTTGCCAACTAATGGCTGCGTTGGAGTTGGGGCGACGAGCAGTATCACTAGTACGGGAGGAGCAGCCCCTGATCAACCATCCCCGCGATGTGTACAACCTTCTTGGCCCGGAGATGAGCGCGTTGGACCAGGAGCACATCAAAGTAGTGCTGCTGAACACCCGCAACGAGGTCATGTCGGTCCACGAAGCGTATAAGGGAAGCGTACACACCGCGGTCATACGGGTGGCTGAGATGCTGCGGCCAGCCATCCGGGAGAATGCACCCGCAATGGTGGTTGTGCACAATCACCCCACGGGCGACCCGGAGCCTAGCGCACAAGACGTCAGCATGACGGCAGATGTACGCCAAGCAGCCGAACTGCTGGACATCGAGCTAGTGGACCACGTTATCATAGGGAAGGGTGAGCGCTTTATCAGCTTGAAGGAGCACGGCTTGGGCTTTCAGTAGGATGCCGGCCCGCGGGCACCAGAGCGCACAAGCCCAAATCGGCTCATCAGGACGCGATACATGAACTTGGCTGTAGCCATAAGACTGCCTTTGGCCCTGCTTGCTGGAGCGTTATTGGCCACGCTGCTCTTCTCGTCGCCGCTTATGGCCCAGTCGGAAGAGCCTATGATCGTGTCGGATAGCGTGGAGAGCAACTTCCCCGACGGGCTCGTGTTCGGCGTGGTGGCGCGCGGGCCCGACCCAATCGAGCATGTGCGGGTGCTGCTGCGCGTCCCCGGCAGCGAGACTTTGACCAACGGACGCCTGAACATCACCCCCGGCACCGAGGTCAGCGGCGAGTACGCCCTGCGCACCCGTACAGGCGGCCAGTACGTGCCTCCTGGTACACCCATCTCCTACGTGTACGAGCTCAGGGACACTGCGGGCCGCGTCGTACGCACTCCCGAAAAAGAGGTCATCTACCAGGACAGCCGCTTCCAGTGGCTGCAGGTGTCCAAGGGTCTTGTGACCGTATACTACTACGGCGGCAGCTTGGCGGAGTTCGTTAAGAAGCGGGCGGAGATTGTGCTGGACGCCGCCGTGGAGACAGTGGACAACATGGCCCCCGTGCTGGGCATCGACCCCAACCTCCCTATCCGAGTTGTCTCCTACAACAACTACCGCGACATGAGCGGTGCCCTACCCTTCCGGTCGCAAGCAGTCAGGGAGGACCTGCGCACCCAAGGCATGGCTTGGCCCGACGAGCGAGTGGTGCTGGTGCTGGGTGACGAGACCACAGTCACCGGCATCACCTCTCATGAGCTGACACACATTCTAGTGGCCGAGGCCGCAGGCAGGGGTTACCCCCGTCTGCCCGCATGGCTTAACGAGGGCTTGGCCGAGTTCGGCAACATCGACCAAGAAGAAGGCTACACCCAAGCCCTGCTTCACGGCATCTATACCCGCCGTGTGAAGCCTCTGTGGTACCTGAATGACTTTGGTGGCGAGCCGGAAGACATCGTGATCGCCTACGGTCACTCCCGGTCAGTAGTGCGCTACCTCATCGCGCGTTACGGCCCGGACAAGATCGCTGAACTGATGAGCACGTTGCGCAGGACCTTGGACCTCGACCAAGCAATGCAGCAGGTCTACGGCTTCGACCAGCACGGCTTGGACACTGAGTGGCGCTTGCAGATCGGATTGGAGCCGCTGCCGGCGCCCGACGAGTTGGAAGCGCTGCGTCGCGCTGAACCGGAAGAGTCTCCCGACGCCATGCCGCCTCAGGCCGCGGCCACTACAGCAGCGCAGCCGGAACCCGAGACGGCTGCCTCCGAAGAAGGTCCTCCACTCCGCACCGGCTCCAGTTGCTCAGCAGCCAGCGAAGACGCCCAAGCGACGATACCGCTGGGGATGATTGCACTGGGTCTTCTTGCTGGACCGCTGCTATTTCGCCGCCGTAAACGCAGCTAGCGGGCGCGAGGATTAAGGGCGTCATTCAAGGCGTCGCCCAGCAGGTTGAAGGTGAATAGCAGCAGAGCTAGGGTGGCCGCTGGGAACAGCAGCAGATACGGCTCGGTCCGAAGCACTGACACGCTACCATACTCGAACATCATGATCCCCAAGCTGGGTGTCGGCGACTGAATCCCGATGCCGATGAAGCTGAGGAACACCTCGGAGCCGGCGATGCTGCCCATGCCCATGGACACCAAGACAATCACAGGGCTCAGGATATTGGGCAGCACATGAAAGCGTAGGATGCGCCAGTTGCTGGCCCCCAGCGAAACGGCAGCGTCAACATACTGGTTCTCGCGCACTGAGAGCACCTGTCCCCGCACGATGCGCATCATTCCCACCCAAGAGAAGGCCGACAACGCCCCAAACACGATGAAGTAGTCCACGAGCCCCAGCCGGATGATGTCGCGCCCCACGCCTCCAAACTCCCGAACCCAGTCCACCACGGGAGGACGCACAGAGGCAGCCAGCAGGATTACCAGAAGTATCGTGGGAAATGCGGTGAACAGCTCGCCAACGCGGTTGATGACCGAGTCGACCCACCCCCTGAAGTACCCCGACAGCAGGCCAAATCCGATTCCCAAGAACAGGCTTCCCGTGAGTATCCCGGCTATGGTAACGATCACTGTAGTGCGAAGGCTGTATATGACACGGGTAAACTGGTCCCGGCCTAAAACATCAGTGCCGAAGGGGTGACTAAACGACGGCCCCTCACATGCGCCACAGAACCTTGCCTCCCGGTCCGGCTCGCTCAAATTCTGATCGTTGTAGCCATAGGGGGTCACCCACGAGGCCAACGCCCCGGCCAAGTAGATGACAACTATGATAACTAGGCAGACGACGCCGATTCTCTTCCTTACAAGCCGTCGCCACGCCTGCTTCCAGTAGCCCTGAGTCTGGTACTGTGCAAGGCTGATCTGGGCGAGCCCTTCGCTAGCCACCTAGAGCTCCGTCTTCCAGCCGTATACGGGGGTCCAACAGCGGGTATACGAGGTCCACCAAGAGGTTAGTCAGGAAGAACGCAGTGCCTCCAATCAGCACCAAGGCGGTAATCACCGGGTAGTCGCGACCGAATAGGGCCTCAATAGCCAGCTGGCCTGCACCTGGGATGCCAAAGAAAAGCTCGATTATCACCGAGCTAATCAGCAGGCCCGACAGGGACATACCGAGGACCGTGACCACGGGTATGAGGGCGTTCCGGAGGATATGCCGTGTGCGCACAGTCATCTCCCCCAGCCCCTTGGCCCGCGCGGTACGCACGTAGTCTTGAGACATCACCTCCAAAGTGCTGGCCCGAGTCAGGCGGGCGATGACCGCCACACCGGGTATGCCCATGGCCATCGCAGGCATGATAATGCGAAGGTCGAAGAAGCCTCCCCATCCCTGCACGGGGAGTATCTCCAGCCACAGCCCGAAAATCATGATGAGCCCCGGCGCGGTGAGGAACACGGGGAAGGACATGCCCAACAGAGTCGAGCCGATTATCAGCGGGTCGATCCACGTTCCCTGCTTCATGGCTGCGTAGAGCCCCAACGGCACCCCGAGGGCAAAGGCCACAATCAGCCCAGCTAGGTCAAGCTGGAAGGACACCCATATCTTCTTGGCAAGGAGCTCATTGACGGTGGTGCCAGGACGCACGTAGCTCTCCCCCAAGTCACCTCGGACGGCGTTGGCAATATAACGCCCGAACTGGATAGGGACGGGATCGTTCAGGCCCTTCTCCTCACGGAGGCGCTCCAATGCTTCGGGGTTGGCCCTAGGGCCTAGGCGGGCTTGGAAGGGGTCGCCGGGCACAACGCTGCCCAAGACGAAGGTGACGAAACACACTATCAGCAGGAGCACAGGTGCCCACAAGAGGCGTCGCGCGATGTACACCCACATGCCGCCTCCGGGCCCGGCTTCTCTATTCTTCTATGTAGACGTATCGCAGCTTGGGGATAATCAGCGGCGTCTGGTAGTAGTCCTTCACACTGGGCTTCACCAGTATGTACTGCTCCCCGCCATGCCACAGCGGTATCCACGGCGCGTCGGCCAGTATCAAGCGCTCAATCTCATGGTACTGGGCGTAGCGCTCTTCCTCAGACCCCAGCCTGGCCTTCTCCAGCAAAGAGTCGACCTGCGGATTGCTGTAGCCGGTGTGGTTGTTGCTGCTTTCGCTGTGGAACAGGATGTCTAGGAAGTTCTCCGGGTCGGGGTAGTCGGCAATCCAGCCGATTTCGAACATCTGGAATATGCGGCTGTGCAGGTCCTGCAGGTAGACCGCATAATCGGTCTGCTGCACGTCCACCTCAATGCCAAGGTTCTGACGCCACATCTCCTGTATCACTTGCGTATCCAGTCCCACATTGGCTCCGAAACTGCCGGAAGTAGTCAGCACGATGAGCCCCAGTGCGTCAGGGTCATTGCCGTACTTTGATTCCGACAATAACTGCTGCGCCTTCTCCGGATCGTATTCGTAGCCGATTGTTTCCGGGTTATAACCGGGGAAGTTGGGAGGGAGAATTCCCTTGGCGGGCACCACCAGATCGCCCAGCACGATGTCGGCGATCTCAGCCCGATCAATAGCATGGTTCAGGGCCAGCCGCACCTTGGGGTCGTCGAAGGGTGGTTCGTTCACGTTCAACCCGATGTAGCGGGTATCGAAAGGAGGTGGAGCCGTACGCAACTCGAGGCTCAGAGCTTCAGAGGGGTCGAGCAGCCTGTCCAAGTCGGCCAGCCCAACGCCGGTTATGTGAATCTCGTCGTTCTCATACATCAGCATGGCAGTGCCGCCACTGAGTATGAACTCAACGCTCTGGAGTCTGGGGGCACCTAGATGGTAGCCCTCGTGGCGCTCCAGCACCATCCGCTCGCCCAACTCGTACGAAACCAACTTGAATGGGCCAGTGGCGTTGGGACGGCGGAACCAGCGGTCATCGCTCTCCAGTTGCTGGCGGTCGACCACAAAGGCCGTGGGGTAGGTCAGCTTGGCTAGGAAGTAGCTCTTGGGTGCGTCGATGTCGATCCGAATGGTGACATCATCAACCACCTGTACACCGGTGATTTCGTTGGCTTCACCCTGCAGCTTGGCCTCAACGCCGATAATGTCGCCCAAGTACTGGTCCGCAACCAGCGAAAGGGTTTCGGGGTCGGTCGCCCTTTCCATGGACCACTTCACGTCTTGGGCCGTTACTTGCCTGCCATCGTGGAAGGTTGCATTGGAGCGGAGGTGGAACACGTAGGTCTTGCCCTCGTTCAGCACCTCCCAGTGGCTAGCCAAATCACCGACGATCTGCAGGTTGGGGTCGATGGTAACCAGCCCGCCGAACACCTCGACGATGATCGTGGCTGATGTGGCATCAGTGGTGAGATGGGGGTCCAAGGTAGGCGGGTCGGCCCACAGCCGGACCAGCTTTCCGCCCTCGGCCGGCTCTTCGACGGCTACGGGCAAGGCGGTACCTGAGGCCACCGTGCCGGCGGCGCTGCCTCCAGCCGGGGCAGTCGTTGGCGTGGCCGTAGGGGTGCCCTCCGTAGTGGTCACTTCAGGGGCTGGTCTCGTAGAACAGGCTGCGACCACCACCAACAGTAAGACGCAAAGCAAGGCAATCTTGCCGGAGACTAGTAATGCTTTGGATATGTTTCGGCGCATTTCTATAACGCAAGCCTTCCCGAGGCTATTTTGATAGACCACAAAATCGGCCTAACACTTCATTGTAGCCAGCAGCCCTTGGGGCTTGCAAGTTGGCCATGTGGTTGTCGCTGTTCAGAATTACTGAGGAAACTCCATTTCGTTACAGCGTTCCTACGAGATAGCCTAGGGCGACCGATTGCTGAGGGCCGGTTAGGTATCCTCAGTCGGAATGACGACCCAAGCCAAGGATGCCATCTCAAGACTGAACTGCTACTCGTGGTAAACTGTAGCCTGTATGCTTCCCAATGTATTCAAGTCCCGTTCGTGCCCGTGCTTGGGCAATTTGGCCCGCATAAGCGGGGTAGCGGCCCTTGTTTTTGTGCTCCTCGCGACCTTGGCAGCCTGCAGCCGGCCTGCGCCCGAAACAACAGGCGACGAGGGACTCATATGGGAGGCTTGGCAGGTCATCAACGAGTCCTACGTGGACGTGGAGTCGGTGGACTCTGAGAAAGTCAGCGAGTCGGTCATCGTCGCCATGCTGGCCCAAGTTGAGGAGCCTGCCTACCCCTTCCTTACCGAGTTGGACGCCACGCGTGGTCGCGTCCCCGGTGGCGTCCCTATGGAGTTGCTTAACGTCTGGAAGGCTTGGGAGGCGCTGCACCTGAAGTACCCTGAGCTGGACAGGCATGCTCTGGCAGTGGCGAGCGTCCAAGGGATGGTCGAAGGGCTGAGCGACGTCTCCACCAGGTACCTGACCCCCGAAGCCTACGACCGCGCTCTGGAAGAGACCGATGATGACTACGAAGGCATCGGTGCATTTGTCAACGTGGTGAACGGCCAAGTGACACTCTCGCCCATGCGTGGGGGCCCTGCCGACGTAGGCGGGATCCGGGCAGGCGACGTGCTCATAGAGGTGGAAGGGCAATCAATGGACGACCTGACCGCTGACGAGGCCGTTTCGCTGGTGCGTGGCCCAGCCCGCACCAAGGTGCACCTGAAGGTATCGCGCCCGGACGAGGAGCGTCCTCTGGAGTTTGACATCACCCGTGGCACCATCGAGGTGCCCACGGTGGACGTGCAACTGCTGCCGGGAGCCATCGGCTACGTGTACGTCTCCGAGTTCACTGACAACACTCCCAACGAGGTACTGGACGTGGTGGAGAGGCTCAAGGCCGCCGACATGCTGGCCCTGATACTGGACTTGCGTTCCAACCCCGGCGGACCTGTGGAGTCCGCCCGCAAGGTAGCCGGTGAGTTCCTGCCTGCGGGCACCTTCATGTACGAGATGGACAGTCAAGGCAACCGCATCGAGTACCTCGTAGAGGGCGAGGGCACCATCGCCGGGGAGGACGAGATCCCCATGGCGGTCTTGGCGAACAAAGCCACAGCCGACGCATCGGAGGCGTTGGCGGGAGCCTTGCAGGATGCCTCTAGGGCCACGGTCATCGGAACCGAGACCAATGGTGACGCAGCCGCTTTTTCCTACTTCCCGCTAGGGGACGGCTCGGCAGTGCAACTTGCGATAACGCGCTGGCACACGCCCATGGGGAAGCTCATCAGCGACGGGGGCATCTCCCCGGATATCCAAGTGCCTCTACTGGTGGGCACCAGTGGCGACGCGCAACTGGTGCGCGCCTACGACCATCTGAACGAGCAACTCCCCCTGTTCCGATAGGGGTGGAACAGGGGGCTAGCCAGAAGGCACCGCCTCCTGATCGCTGGCGGCGCCTTCTTCTGCTTCATCGCGGCAGCTGAGGCATACGTAGGAATCACCTTCATCCCGCGCGGTCTCTTCCGTGACGTTGCGGCGGCGGCCGCACACAGTGCAGGTCAGAGTCCGGAGGGCTTCGGGGCTGGGGGCCGCGGTCTCGGCCCCTTGGCCCCTAAAGCCTTGGTAGTGGGGATTACTTGTCTTGAGAGCGGCGAACCGTTCCCGGTCCTTGCGTTTACTCATCATTCACCTCATTCAGGCCACTGGGGGGCGAGGCTACTGAACGGGGAGGTCACCGGAAGGCGAGGCTATTGGATGGCTACGGTTGCCCCAGCCTCTTCCAGCTTCGCCTTGACCGAGTCGGCCTCGCCCTTGGGAACAGCTTCCTTCACTTGGGCAGGAGCGCTCTCCACCAACTCCTTGGCCTCGCGCAGACCCAGCGTGGTGACTTCACGCACCGCCTTGATGACGTTGATCTTGTTGGAGCCGATGTCCGTCAGCATCACCGTAAACTCGGTCTGCTCTTCCTCTTCCACAGCGGCTGCCGCAGCTCCTCCGCCACTGGCGGGCGCTGCTGCCGCTGCCATGGCCATGGGGGCAATAGCCTTGATGCCGAACGTGTCCTCAAGAGACTTCACCAAGTCGGACAAGTCCAGCACTGACATCTGCTTGATGGATTCCAATACCTCATCCTTGGTCATGGTCATGACTCCTCCTTCTACTAACGACTACTGTCTTGTGGTTGTGTTCACTATCGAAGACCGGGCCAGCCTGCCCTTACCAGTTTGATTCCAACTGTTGGCCACGTTGCTGAAGCAGGCTTGCCAGGTTGGCAATGGGACCGTTGAGGACACCTAGGAGGCCTTGAATGGGGGCCTCCAGTTGGGACATCAGGTTGGCTACGGGAGCTTGGAGTTGACCCAGCACTTGGCCCGCCAGCACCTCGCGGGAGGGCAGGGTCGCCAACGTGGAGACATCGGCCGAGCTCAGGGCGCGCCGACCCAATATGCCTCCCCGTATGGGCAGTTGGACTCGGGTGGTGCGGACGTACTCGTCGAGGGCGGCCGCGGTTTGCACCGGGTCGTCGTAGCCGAAGGCCAAGGCCGTAGGCCCCTGCACCGAGTCCTTGAGGTGGGACATTTGAGCGCCATCGGCAGCGAGATAAGTCAGGCTGTTCTTGACCATGCGGTACTCCACCCCACGCTCTCGTAGCCTGCGACGCAGGTCATTAAGCACGTTGACGCTGAGACCCGTGGGATCGGTCGCCACGGCGATGGTACAGCGACCCAGTTTCTCCTGAATCTCTCGCGTTTGCGTTATGCGTTTCTCTGTGGGCAAGTGATTTCTCCTTTCAGCGAATCCCTAAGGCCAGTACGTTCGAGCTATCAAAAAAATCCCTGAGCCGCGGCCCAGGGATCACGTCCGGCGCAATATGCCCGAAGGGAGTCCTCAGTGCCTCGGCGGGCCCGTCGGCTTAACCCCCGCTCTTTCTGGCTTCGCTCCCGTTGATGGGGAGCCGGCTTGGGCGGGGGACCCGCTGTCTTCAGCGTACCTTTCTTTTACAGACCTTCTTTTAGCGCGAGAAGCTCTCCCAAGTCAAGTCTTACTCCGGGGCCCATGGTGGTGGTGAGGTAGGCGCTGCGCAGAAAAGACCCCTTGATACCGTCGGGCCGCGCCCTCTGCACCGAGTCCACCAGAGATGACAGGTTCTCCAAAAGTTGCTCGCGGGAGAAGCTCACCTTCCCCAAGGGGCAGTGGATGATGGCCGTGCGGTCGGTGCGGAATTCAAGCCGTCCCTTCTTCGCCTCTTCGATGACCCGGCCCAAGTCTCTCGGCTGCACCATGGTGCCGGTGCGTGGGTTGGGCATCAGACCGCGTCGGCCCAAGACCCGGCCCAAGCGCCCGATCTTACTCATGATGTCGGGCACGGCAAGCCCGACGTCAAACTCCACCCAACCGTCTTCGACTTTCTTGATCAGGTCGTCATCACCAACGTAATCGGCGCCAGCTTGGCGCGCTGCCTCGGCAGCGTCGCCCCCGGCGAAGACGAGGACACGCTGGGGTTTGCCCAACCCGTGAGGCAGAACCGTGACCGACCGCACCTGCTGGTCGGCATGGCGCACGTCGGCCCCCGTCTTGAGGTGCAACTCCACTGTCTGATCGAACTTGGTGTTGCCCTCGGTAAGGAGGTCGAGGGCCTCCTGCGGCGTGTATTCCCGGTCCGGGTCGACGCGTTCGGCCAACTGATTGTAGCGCTTGCTGTGTTTGGGCATGGTCTATTCCTCTGCTATCTCAATGCCCATGCTACGGGCAGTGCCTTCGATGATTTTCATGGCCCCGTCGACCGAGGATGCATTCAAGTCCCGCAGCTTCAACTCTGCAATAGTTCGCAAGGCAGAGCGAGGGACGGCGCCCGCCGGGGCAAAGCCGGGACGGTCGCCACCCTTCTCCACGCCAGCTGCTTGACGCAGCAGCTCGGCAGCGGGAGGCGTGCGGGTCGCGAATGTGAACGAGCGGTCTTCGAAGACGGTTATGTGCACGGGCACCACTGTGCCAGACTGGCTCGCTGTTTTCTCGTTGTATTCCTTGACGAAGGCCATTATGTTGACGCCATGCTGGCCCAAGGCGGGGCCCACCGGCGGGGCCGGAGTGGCCTTGCCCGCTTGTAGTTGCAGCTTGACGATAGCCCGTACTTTCTTGGCCATTTACACCTTTTCCACCTGAAGAAAGTCCAGTTCCACGGGAGTCTCCCTGCCGAAGAAGGAGACCAGCACCCGTACCTTACCCTTGTTGGGGTCCACATTGTTGATGGTGCCCATGAAGTCGGAGAAGGGACCGGCGACAATTCGCACCGACTCCCCACGCTCCAGACCCACATTCACCTTGGGTGCTCCCGTCGCTATCTGGCTAAGGATACCCTCCACCTCGGCATCAGGGAGAGGCAGTGGCCTCGGGCGCGGGTCGCCCGGTTCTTGGGCAGACACGAACCCAGTAACCCCTGGCGTCTCACGCACTACGCGCCAACTCTCGTCTTCCATACTCATCTGGACCAACACGTAGCCGGGGAACACCTTACGGCTCTCGGGCCGACGCTTGCCGTCCTTGAGTACAACCTCTTCCTCGGACGGGACAATCACCTGGAATATTTTGTGCTGCATATCCATGCTCTGGATACGCTGATCCAGGTTCTTCTTTACGCGGTCTTCCTGGCCTGAGTAGGCATGCAGGACGTACCACCGTACGGCGCCCTCGCCCAAATCTGTTGTATCGGATCTAGTGGCCATAATGCCCTTTCCGACCTGTATCGTAACCGGACCTGGCCCGTCAGGAGAATAGGAACCGAGTGAGCGTCTGCGTGAATGTGAAGTCCAGAACGCCCAACGCAAACCCAATGATGCCTGCAATGACGATGACGATGCCGGTGAGGCGCACCACCTCTTCGCGAGTCGGCCATACGCACTTGCGTAGTTCGCCGAAGGCCTCGCCGAAGAAGCGGAGTGCACCTCCGCGACCAATTCCACCGCGGCGGATCAACCCTTGTGACGTCACCCGGGCCAAAGTGTTACCGCATTTCCCTGTGAGAGGTGTGATTGCGACAGCGCGAACAGTACTTCCTCAACTCAACCCTCTGGGGGTCGTTGCGCCTGTTCTTCTCGCTGGTGTAGTTGCGCTCCCTACAGGTGGTGCAGGCGAGAGTAACGATGATCCTGGCTTCTGTACTCTTTCTTGCCATGGCTAGTCCAACACCTCAGTTATTACTCCGGACCCGACTGTGCGGCCGCCCTCGCGGATGGCAAACCGCATCTGTTCTTCCAAGGCAGTAGCGGAGATTAGCTCTATATCCATATCGATGTTGTCGCCGGGCATCACCATCTCCACTCCTTCGGGGAGACTGATGCTGCCGGTGATGTCGGACGTGCGGATATAAAACTGGGGCTTGTAGCCGGTGAAGAAGGGGGTGTGCCGTCCACCCTCGTCGCGGGACAGCACATAGACTCGGGTCTTGGCCCGCTGGTGGGAAGCAATCGTGCCTGCCTTGGCCAACACCTCGCCACGCTCCACCTGGTCGCGGTCGACACCGCGAAGCAGTATGCCCACGGCGTCTCCCGCCTCGGTGGTATCCAGCGTCTTGTGGAACATCTCCAAACCGGTGGCCACGGTCTTGCGTGTCTGGCCGAACCCGACGATCTCCACGTCATCACCCGTCTTCAGCGTGCCCCGCTCCACACGGCCCGTGACCACTGTGCCACGGCCCTTGATGCCGAACACGTCTTCAATGGGCATCAGGAAGGGACGGTCGGTGATGCGTGGGGGGACGGGGATGTAATCGTCCATAGCCTCGGTTAGTTCGAGAATCCCGCCGCACCACTCGCACTCACGCTTGCCGCAGCCACACTCCAAGGCTTTGAGGCCGCTGACCCGGACGATTGGAGTGTCGTCTCCGGGGAACTCGTAGCGGTTCAGCAGGTCCCGCACCTCGAGTTCCACCAAGTCCAGGAGCTCGGGGTCATCCATGGCGTCGACCTTGTTAAGGGCCACCATGATGCGGGGCACTTCCACCTGACGGGCGAGCAGGATGTGCTCGCGGGTCTGGGGCATGGGGCCATCGGGGGCACTGACTACCAGAACCGCGCCGTCCATCTGGGCTGCGCCGGTGATCATGTTCTTGATGTAGTCGGCGTGGCCAGGGCAGTCGACATGGGCATAGTGGCGTGTTGATGTCTGGTACTCGATGTGGGCAATGGCGATGGTGACGCCCCTTTCCCTCTCCTCAGGGGCGTTGTCGATCTGGTCGAAGGCACGGTAGGCAACGTCCTCGCCAGCGGCCCTGAGCACGCGGGTGATGGCCGCTGTGAGGGTGGTCTTTCCGTGGTCTACATGGCCAATGGTACCCACGTTAACGTGTGGTTTGCTCCGGTCAAACCGCTGCTTTGCCATCTACGAAATCCTCCTGAAAATCTCTCTGGAGCCCACAGGCGGAGTCGAACCGCCGACCCCGTTCTTACCAAGAACGTGCTCTACCTCTGAGCTATGTGGGCACTACCTTGGAACCTGAAATAATTGTTTTTGGTGGAGGGGGTAGGATTCGAACCTACGAAGCCCGCAAGGGCGCCAGATTTACAGTCTGGTGGCTTTAACCACTCACCCACCCCTCCCCTATAGGCACCAGTTTAGCCATACTGCGCTTCAGGCGCAATATGGCTAGGGCGGGGGAGCAGATGCTTTCCTGCACTGGGGAGAGCCCCAGGGGGGATTCGAACCCACCAACCTGCCGATTACAAATCGGCTGCGCTGCCATTGCGCCACTGGGGCGCTTGATGCCCCCTCAATCACGGTGGCCCCGAGCGTTCGGGGCCAGCTATCAAGGTACAACTTTTGGCTACTTCCAGTCAATAAGGCCGTGTATACGCCGAGGGCTCCCGCGGCTCCCGCCCAGACTTACGGGTAGCGGCTCAAGATCGTTGGAGAATTGCAGTCCATTCGTGTCTGCAGCGCAATTGTTTGAAGCTGAATGCACTGCAATTCCTGCGGTCTCTTCAACTGAGACAGCTTTGGCACGGTGCGTCCATGAGGCTCCCGTGGCGGCGTGGCTTGGCGAGAACATTGCGGTTTGTAGCTGAGAGACGAGACCGGTCGTAGCTGGAACGAACTTTTTTGTATCTGCAGCGTCTCGCATTTCTCGCGCTGTCGTATGTGAGTCAGCTTTGCCAGCTTGTTCGCGTTCCCGTCGCGCACTGCGTTCCTTTCGAAATGGGGCCGAATGGAAAGGGCAGGGGGGCGACCTTGAAGGTCGATCCCCTGCCTGCATCAACACTAGAGCGGATAGGGCGTAGCTGTCAACGGGCCGGTGTCATGGAAGGGCGGGAACGATTGGATGGAGCAACCGGCTAGAGGTAGGTTTGTCGGAAGCGATGCAGAAACATTTCCGGCTCATTGGGGGCGAAGGTGACCTCGTCGTCAGTTTCTTCCACCTTAGCCACGATGAACCACGGGCCCTCTTCCGAGATGGCCTGCCTGAACACCGTCACCAAGTCTTCCTCGTTGTCCACAGTGGCTGTCTTGCTGATGCTGCAACTGCGGGCCACCTGCTCAAGGTCGGTGCCCTTGGCGGTGTGGCTGGACTGGTGTCCAGTCTGCCCCCACTCTTCGTTGTCCCACACTACTACGACTAGGTTGGAGGGCATCTCACGCCCGATGGTGGCGATGGCCCCCAAGTTCATCAGCAGCGAGCCGTCTCCGTCAAAGGAGAGGATCTTGTCGGTAGTGGAGAGGGCCATTCCCAAGGCTATAGAGGAGCAGAGGCCCATGGAGCCGAAGGTGTAGAAGTTGCGGGGCCGGTCACCGATGTTCCAAAGCTCATCAGTGGTGGGCCCCAGATTGGCGACCACGGGTAGGTCGCCCACATGCTGCATCAGCAACTGCATTGCCTCGAACCTATGCAAGTTTCCCTCCGTGCAGCAGAGGAGTCAAGCAGAGGGCAACCGGCTGCCGCGCTGCGTGGCACAGCTTCAGAGCCCCCTTCAACACTAGGTCCAGCCGGTGTTCGTCGGTGAGGGTATAGTGAGTAATGCCAAAGGTATCGAGTATGGGCCGGGTGGCACGCCCCATGGCCGTCTGGGCGATGTTGAACTCCCCTATCTCACCACGCAGGTTGATGAAGAAGGGGATGGGCGTTCGGGCTGGTATGCACAGGCTAGCCACTGCGTTGATGCAATTGCCGAACCCGCTGGACTGCATGAATACCGCGGCGTTCCGCCCCACGGCATGGGCGCCCACTGCTATCCCGATGGCCTCTTCTTCCCTAGTGGCTGACACCAGATGGAAGAAGGGGTCTTCCTCAATGAGAGACGTCACCTGATGGATGCTGATGTCGGGCACATAGGCAATCAAAGATGTATCCGATTCTTTGAGGGCCTGCACCATGGTTTCAGCCCAACCCATACCACTCTCCATAAACCTAGCGACGAAGCTGGCGAATCGGCAGCTAGAATAGCAGTGGGGCCCATCCTTGTCAAAACTCACGCCTTGTCTTGGCGCCCATAGCCGTAGTGTAATGGAGACACTTTCGAACTAGGAGACGCTTCAATGGCACTGAGACGATGCGTAGTCGAGATGGGTTTGGGCACCGACCTGCACGGCCGCGACTACACCAAGGCCGCCCAACGCGCTGTGCGCGACGCCTTGTGGCACAACAGCTTGGGGTTTGCCCGGGCCGTGGGCCAGAGCGTGGAAGACATGAAGGTGGAGGTCACCATCGGTGTGCCCCAGCCTGATGCCGTGGACAAGGACCAAGTGGCCAGCGTACTCCCCCATGGCACAGGCACCGTGACGGTGGTCCACGGTGGGCTGGAGATCCCCAGCGAAGACGGGACCGACGCTACGGTGATGGCTAACGCCGCGGTAGTGGTCTACATGGACCTCTAGGCCCCAAGAGATCAAAGCATGAAACTTGCCGGCTAAGGCGTGAATCACCATGAAGTATAGGGACCTCCGCGATTTCATCGCCTTCCTTGAAAGTAGGGGCGACCTGAAGCGCATCACCGCTCCGGTAAGCTGGGAGCTGGAGATCACCGAGATCGCCGACCGGATGGTGAAGTCGAACGGCCCTGCCCTGCTTTTTGAGAACGTCGAGGGGTACGACATACCCCTCCTCATCAATATGTATGGCACTGAGCAGCGCATGGCATGGGCTTTGGGAGTCGAACATCTTGATGACTTGGTGGGCCGCTTGGAGCAGCTTATGTCCATGGCCCAGCAGCCTCCCAAGGGCATCGTGGACAAGATGCGGGCCTTGGGCCAGTTGGCCCGCCTTGCCTCGTACCAGCCCAAAGTGGTGAGCCACGCCCCATGCCAGGAAGTGGTACAGACCGAAGATGACGTCGACCTGTTCAGCCTCCCCATCCTCAAGTGCTGGCCTATGGATGGAGGCCGCTACATCACCCTGCCCTTGGTCATCACCCGCGACCCTAACACCGGGGTGCGGAACGCTGGCATGTATCGCATCCAGGTGTACGACAAGCGCACCGCTGCCATGCACTGGCAAACTCACAAGGTAGGGGCCCACCATTACCGAGTAGGCGGTGAGAAGGGGCAGGACCGGGTCGAGGTGGCGGTGGTCCTAGGCGGGGACCCGGCCACCATCTGGACCGGCTGCGCCCCCGTGCCCCCCGACATGGATGAGATGGCGGTGGCCGGCTTCATACGCGAGGAAGGCGTAGAGCTGGTAAAAGCCAAGACCGTCGACTTGGAGGTACCCGCCCAAGCTGAGATCGTCATCGAAGGCTACGTGACTCCCGGAGACGAGCGGATGGAAGGACCCTTCGGCGACCATACCGGCTACTACTCCATGCCCGACACCTACCCCGTATTCCACGCAACCTGCATCACCCGTCGCCGCGACCCCATCTACCCTGCGACGATAGTAGGCCGCCCACCTATGGAGGACTATTGGATGGGCAAGGTGACCGAGCGGGTGTTTATGCCGGTGGTACGCACTCTGCTGCCCGAAGTGGTTGACATGAACATGCCCGCAGAGGGCGGCTTCCACAACCTAGTCATCGTCTCCATCAAGAAGGAATATCCCGGACAGGCCCGCAAGGTGATGCACGGCCTGTGGGGCATGGGTCTCATGTCCTTAGTGAAGTGCATCATCGTGGTCGACCACAATGTGAATGTCCACAACGTATCCGAAGTGGCTTGGCGAGTCACAAATAACATCGACCCCTCCCAAGACTTCGTCCTCAGCAGCGGTCCCATTGACGACCTCGACCACGCCTCCCTCATGCCCAAGTTCGGCGGCAAGATCGGCATCGACGCCACCAACAAAATCGCAGGCGAGGGCCGCCAACGCGAATGGCCCCCAGACATCGAGATGGACCAAGCCATCAAGGAACTGGTGGACCGCAAGTGGCAGGAATACGGGCTGTGAACCGGAACATCGTTCCCGGTGTCCGCAGCGACGTGCAGCCCCTAGTGGAAGAGGTGGTGGATGTCATCCGACGCCATGTGCCGGAGGGGCCGCTCTGCGTCTACCTCTTTGGCTCTTGGGCTCAGGGTAAGGCGTTAAATGTGTCGGACCTCGATATAGCCTTCGACACTGGCTCACTCCTGGAGTTCGGTGTATACACCGGCATGGCGCTAGAGGTAGGCGACCTACTGACCCTACGTAAGATCGACTTAGTGGACATGCACACAGTAGACGACGGGTTCCGCGAGGCCATCCTGGCATGCGGTGACTTGCTATATGCAAGATGACCGCCGCTTCGTCGACTTTCAGCAAGCCATCGCGCGCTTTGAGGAATCGCTAGCGGAACCCCAGAGTGGTATGGCGAGGGACTCGAGCATCAAAAGGTTCGAGTTGTGCTTTGAGCTATCGTGGAAGGTCATTCAGGACCACCTGCGGAAGCAGAGCCTTGTATGCCGCTCTCCACGAGACTGTTTCACCCAGGCTTTCTCCTATGGCCTTTTGGCTGATGACAGACTGTGGGCCCGGATGTCCCAAGACCGTAACCTTAGTGTCCACACTTACAACGAAGAGTTGGCGGAGCAAGTGTACGGCCGGCTGCCCGACTACCTGCCGGCCTTGCGACACCTGTGCGATGCCATCGATGCCGATAGGACACCGTCTAGGGACGATGAGCTATGACCACAGCCCGGCCGCAGCGAGCGGGGTTGCTGGCCCTGCCCTCGAAGGTGAATCTGCTGCTGGCAGCGGTACGGTTCGAGGAGAGCATGTTCGCGCTGCCCATCGGCTACATCGGCATGCTGTTAGCCGCGGACGGTTGGCCTACGTGGCAGCAGTTTTTGTGGATCAACGTGGCCATGACGGGGGCACGAACCCTGGCTATGTCGGCCAACCGGCTGATTCACCACAAGGAAGACATCGCCAACCCTCGCACTAGGGGCAGGCACCTGCCTCAAGGCACGCTCACCCCTTGGGACATGCGGATCGTGATGCTGGTCTCGCTGGGGGTGTTCTTCTACGGGGCGTCCCAGTTGAACACCTTGGCTTTTGCCCTAGCTCCCGTGGCGGCGGTGATTGTGGTGGGCTATTCTTACGTCAAGTATCACTCTTGGGCAGCCCACTACGCCTTGGGTTTTGCCGATGGACTGGCCCCTGCGGGCGCGTGGATTGGCGTAACTGGCAGCTTGGACCCTGAAGCGATACTATTGGCCTTTGCTGTCACATTCTGGGTTGGAGGGTTCGACGTCTTCTACGGTACGCTGGACTATGACTTCGACAAGGGATATGGGGTCCAATCCATCGCCCGGAAGATCGGCATACCCGGAGCGATCTTGTGGGCACGCTTCTCTCATGTGCTCACCCTCTCATGCCTCCTAGCTGTGGGCCTCTGGATGGGGCTGTCATACTTCTACTTCATCGGTTGGGGCTTGGCAGTGGCTATAGTCGCTTTCCAGCACACAATGGTGCGATCCAACGACCTGACTAGGATCTCCAAGGCTTTCAAGCTCAATGCCATCGTGTCACTGACCCTGTTGCTATTCACCACCCTAGCGGTGGTCCTATGATGCCCGGCGATGGCAAGCCTGTAATAGTGGGAATCTCCGGGGCCAGTGGATCGCTCATGGCCAAGGCCACAGTCGATGAGTTGCTGCTGCGCGACATCCCCACCATCCTTGTGTGTTCCAATGACGCCCGGCTGGTGTGGCACGAGGAAATGGACCAGCCCTTCAACGAAGAACTAGCCCGGTGGCGGGAGCACCCCCACTTCCGGCACTATGCCATCAGCGACATGCGCGCCCCCATCGCGAGTGGCACTTTCCCCACCCGCGGCATGGTGGTGGTGCCCTGCAGCATGAACAGCATTGCATCCATCGCCCACGGCCTAGCGTCCAACCTGCTGCTACGTTCCGCTGACGTGTGCCTCAAGGAGCGAAGACAACTGGTGGTGGTGCCCCGGGAGACTCCCCTGCACGCTACTCACCTAGAGAATCTGCTGACCCTGAGTCGCATGGGGACTGTGGTTCTCCCACCCGACCCGGCATTCTACCTCCGGCCCCAGAGCATCGATGACGTGGTGAAATTCGTTGTAGGCCGCATATTGGTGGCGCTGGGCGTGGACGAAACCCTAGAACAAGGGCTTCAGTACCGACCCGACGAAGCCTGAGCGAACATGTCGGAAAACTCGAGGGCCGGAGGTCTCAGGGGCGGAGTTATCGGGCGACGAGCGACGAGCCTACGTACGGGAGCTGTTCGCCCGTATCGCCGGTCGCTACGACCTAATGAACACTCTGATGACCGGCGGTATGCACTATCGGTGGAGAACCCAAGCCGCCCGTATCGCCGCCACCGGCCCTCCCGGCATCGCGCTGGACATCGCCACCGGCACCGGCGACTTCGCCTTAGCGCTGGACCGCCAGCCGGGTATTCAGAGCGTGGTTGGTTTGGACATCGTGCCTCAGATGGTGCAGATGGCCCGGGCCAAGTCCAAGGACAGACTGAACCTGGTGGTGGGCGACGCCCTCTCGTTGCCCTTTCCCGACGACACCTTTTGCTGCGCCACATCGGGCTTCGGCCTGCGTAACATGCCCGACGTACACGCTACGCTGGCCGAGCTCGCGCGAGTGGTGCAGCCCGGTGGCAAGGTGGTGATTCTGGAAATCATCCCGCTTCGGGAAGGCAGCCCTCTGCGCCCCCTTTTCCGCCCCTACTTCCATTGGCTGGTTCCCTTGGCAGGTCAGTTGGTCGCGGGCGACCGCCGGGCCTACACCTACCTGCCCCGCTCAGTCGACCGCTTCTTCACCCGCGAGGGAGTCCGCGAGCTCTTCGGGGCTGCGGGCCTTCAGGACACTGGCTCGCGCCTCTTGGCCTTCGGGACCGTAGCCATTCACTGGGGAGTCGTGGTGTGAAACGGAGAGAATGGAGCCGAGCCGTCAACCGCGTGCAGGTCGGAGAGCATGTGACTCGCGAAGGCGCGACGGTGTGCGGCCCAGCCCTCCAAGCGTTGCCCACAACGCGTGCCGCCGCTAGAATCGTGCCAACACCCGCTTAGGAAGGATCAATATGCCGATTATCAACAATAGCGACACGCCATATGAAGAGGCCGAGGGACGCAGGGCACGGCGCTTCGTGAACAAGGACGCTGGGGCCGCCAACCTGACTGTGGGCGAGTTGGTGATGGATGGCGGGTCGGCCCTCCGGCTGCACACTCACCCGACGGACGAGGCCATCGTGCTTTTCGAGGGCAGCGTGGAGATGGTGGTGGGCGACGAGTCGCGCACTGTGACGCCGGGCCACACCCTGCTTGCCCCGCCAAACACGCCCCACAAGCTGGTGAACCACACCGACGCCGAAGCCCGCATGTTCACCATCTTCCCGACGGACAACCCTACCACCGAATTCGTGGACTAGCCGGGGCGTCCCTGGCCCACGTTGGGCCGCGTTACCGTCGGCGCGAGCGCAGTTCTTCCCACACTTGGTTGGGGGTGACGCCGGAGGCGGCCAGCAGGACTAGGGTGTGGTAGAGGAGGTCGGCGGCTTCGGCGGGAAGGCTGTCGGTGTCGCCTTGGGCTGCGGCTAGAGCCGTCTCTCCAGCTTCCTCGATTACCTTTTGGGCAACGCGGCCTACACCCCTGCGCAAGAGCTCGGCGGTGTAGCTGCCTTCGGGCAGGTCGCGCTTCCGATCCTGAATGGTGGAGAAGAGCTCTTCCAGGATATCAGCGCTGGCCTCCTCGCTATGGAAGCCTTCGGGCATGGTGTCGAGAGGGGTAAAGAAGCAGGATGGCTCGCCGGTGTGACAGGTAGGGCCGTCGGGCGTGACCTTCATGAGGATGGTATCGGAGTCGCAGTCCACCCACGCTTCCTTGAGGTTGAGGTAGTTGCCCGACACCTCTCCCTTGTGCCACAGGTCCTCGCGGCTACGGCTGTAGTACCACACTTGGCCGCCTTCCAGAGTGCGCTTCAAGGCGCCGGGGCTCATGTAGCCCATCATCAGCACTTGGCCGGTGTCGATATCCTGTGCGATAGCCGGCATCAGGCCACGCTCGTTCAGCTTCATATCCATATGCCTCACCTCCCAAGGAGTCCGGGTATCTCAGTAAGGTCACTGACCTGATAGTTGGGAGCTGGCAAGTTGGGGTCTGGGGCAGCCCCGGAGCGGCTCACCCAGATGGTGGTCATGCCCACTCGGCTGGCTCCCAACACATCGTCAAACTGACTGTCGCCCACGTAGGCGCACTGGGCAGGCTCGGCGCAAAGCTGCTCCGCAACTTGAAGGAACGGCCGTGGGTGCGGCTTGTAGGCCTGCGCCTGCTCCGACGAGAGCACCACCTCGAACCTGCCCGCTATCCGTTCCAAGGTGGAGTTCAGATAGTCGTCATCGGCATTGGAGAGCAGCGCGGTACGCCACCGAGTGCGTATCTCCGGCAGGGCCTGTAGGGCGTCGGGGTATATCTCCCGCTCGCCCATGTGCTCCACAGCCGTGCGGGCGGCCGCCGAGGCGTCTGCCTGCAGTTCCAAGTCTTTGAAGGCGCGTTGGAAGCAGCTTGCCCAAGCCTGCTCGTAGCTCAGGAAAGGCGGGCTCTTCTCAGGCTCTTCTAGGTTCAGCCTCTCGTGCCGAAAGTTCATTTCGTATGACTTCCAGCAGCGGTACAACTCCTCGTGGTCGACGGCCAACTCTTGACTACCGCATATCCGCTGGAAGGTCTCCACCCAGAGGGCAGGCGAGTTATGGGCTAGGGTCTCGTACATGTCAAAGATTACTGTGGTGATGTTTGCCATAGCGTTCCGCGACTACTCCTCGTGACGGTTCTATGAGTGATGATTCTATGGTTCTGTCGTGATAGTTCCCAGGTCGGTCACAGACGGACCGGTATGCTGCGAGATGCCAAGTGCTCCTTGGCTTGGCCGATGGAAAACGTGCCGAAGTGGAAGATGCTGGCGGCCAGTACGGCATCGGCCTTGCCCTGCAGCAGGGCATCGACCAAGTGGTCTAGGTTGCCCGCGCCGCCACTGGCGATGACGGGCACAGGGACGGTCTCAGATATGGCCCGGATCAGTTCTAGGTCGTAACCCTCTTGGTGGCCGTCGTTGTCCATGCTGGTGAGCAACAACTCCCCCGACCCCAACTCCACCACGCGTCGCGCCCACTTGAGGGCGTCGATGCCAGTGGGAGTCCGACCGCCGTGGGTGAAGACCTCCCAGCGGGTATGCTCGTCGACGGCTAGGTCTCCATCGGGTCGTCCGTTTCCCGTGGAAGGGGGAAGGCCGGGATGGGGGCGGTTGGACGAGTCGGTCCCTTGGGTGCTTCGAGCGTCAATGGCAACTACGATGCACTGGCTGCCGAAGTTGGCGGCGCCCTCGGCCACCAAGCTTGGGTTGTTCACTGCGGCCGTGTTCAGCGAGACCTTGTCAGCCCCTGCCCGGAGCATGCGTCGCACGTCTTGGATGGTCCGGATGCCGCCACCAACGGTTAGGGGGATGAAGACTTGGTCCGACACTCGGTGGACCACATCCACCATAGTGTCCCGTTGGTCGGAACTGGCGGTGATGTCGAGGAACACCAGCTCGTCGGCCCCCTCGCGGTCATAGAGTGAGGCGAGTTCAGCCGGATCGCCCGCGTCAATGAGGTCAACGAAGCTGACACCCTTCACCACACGGCCCGCGTCCACATCCAAGCAAGGGATGATTCGCTTGGTTAGCACGGCTATTTCCTGAGGGTAGCCATGTACTGAGCGTCATTGAGTTTGCGCCAACTTTGGAAGCGGAAACCTGAGCGCTGCGCCAGACCGCGTAGGTCGTCGGGCTCGATGCGGTGGTCGTGAGAGTGAGAGTCCTGCCCGCCTTCGCCATGCCATTCCAAGACGATGCACCAGCCCCGGGGCCGCAGCAACTCGCGGACCGCCTTCAAGAAGGCTTCGCGGTCCAAGCCATGATGATGCACGACCAGCGACAGGAAAACGCCATCAAGTGAGCCCGCCTCAATGGGGAACTCAGTCGGCTGGCAGGCCTGCACCTGCACATGGCCCAGCCGCGACGCTTCCACGCGACGACGGGTCACCTCCACCATCTCCTCGTCAGTATCCAAGGCATGAAGGAATCCGTGGACGAGGTATTTGGCTAGGGGGATGGTGAAATAGCCGGGACCGCAGCCGATGTCGGCCACGCGGTCGTAGGGATCTATGGGCATGTAATTTATCACGTTGAACGGGTCCAGCTCCAGCTCCCTGTCGGGCGAGAGCCACCTAGCTGCCCTGTCTGCGTTATGTTCTGCGTGCTCGACCATATCCCTGCGCCACCAGCGTGATGATTTGACGATTCAATGTACAACAGCAGCTTGGGACGCGCAAACCGGTGTGGTGGTGTCGCCGTCTACGGCCAGTCGTGACCGGCGAATCAAGCTGAACCTATACCCCGGCACAACATTCAAGAGTACTGGGTCGTGGACCCCGATGGCCACAGAGTGCGGGCAATGGCCAGGGTCTTTCGAATGTTGTATGTGGCATGGTTAAAGCGCCGTGAATCACCGTCACCCCCCGGACCGGGTCCGGGGCAGGCTCTAGCCCTCTCACGAGTCCGTTGCTGCTTTGCCGGAGGTCTTGGCATGACAACCGGCATTACTGGCCTTGGACGTTCGCATTTTGTGGTGTTTGTGGTGTTCCAATGCTAGTCTTTTGCATCTCTCGTTAACTTCCAATGCTATATCCGTCATAAATTGTATGCATTTTATTGTACCGGGATTTGGACCGGCGCAGCGATGCGTCAGCTTTGCTTTAGTCAAGGGGTTGACACACGAATTCACGTTTTCGTAGCTGATGCCTGTGCATTTGTGACGTCGTTGTATCCGGTCCGCTTGGCCCGACATGGGTATGGAAGGCTGTGTATGGGGTGAGACATGGTGTACCGTTTTGGTCTCAGTGACATGGCCAGAATCGTATCTGGAAAGGGTACAGATGAGACACTGGTCGTAGCTAAAAACGCATTCTCCGTATCTGTAATGTGTCTCATTTGTCTCATTTGGGTAAATCCAGCTACGAAATAACGGGCTTTTATGGGACACACACGTACCATTGAGAGGCCACGCAGGTAGCAGGTTGGCGTGGCCGCTACACGTGGGTCTGCCCGGTGGCGTGTTGTTACAAGGGGTATTGGCAAGGGGTTTTCCGACACCCGTTGCTGGCGGCCCTGCTACGGGTGTTTTCGCTGATTGCGTTTTTGGAGCCATATGTCGAGCCTAGGTGGGGAAGGACAGCCGTGTCAACGGGCTGATGTCAGAGGGATTGGCTTCAGGGGGAGAAGCACGCTCCCCGTGGGGGTGGTTCGGGTACTGGCCCACAACGATGACGCTTTGAACGAGGTCGCCAACTACGGCCTCCACACCCTAGGCTCGCCCATTCTCCCCGGCTTCACCGCCAGCGTCGCCATTGTCTTCTGGCGGCCCAACTCCACCGCGTAGCCGTTCGCGATTGGGGGAGTAGCCCTGTCCTGACGGTTGATCGGACGTCTAGTTAACTCCGCCAGCGCAAGCAACTATCGCGTCGTTTGAATGGCTTGGGCCAAGTCGATGTCGCCGGTATACAGGGCTCGGCCTAGTATGGCCCCTTCTGCGCCAAGCTCCGACAGGCGTGTCAGGTGTTCCAACTGTGAGACGCCGCCGGAGGCCAGGATGGCGCTGGCGGTGCTGTTGACCAGTTGGGCGAGGGCGTCGAAATTGGGCTGGCTGAGGGTGCCGTCGCGGGATATGTCGGTGTAGAGAAAGCGGGGTACGCCCAGAGCGGTCATCTCGCTCACCAAGTCGGAGGCCGTAACGCTGGTGTCTTCCCGCCAACCCTGAATGGCCACTTGACCGTTGCGAGCGTCGACGGCGACCACGATGCGCTGGCCGCCGAACTGCTGACAGAGACGGGCCACCAAGTCCGGGTCGCGCACGGCCGCTGTGCCTAACACGAACCGGTCGACACCCAGAAATGCCAGCCCTTCGGCATCATCGATAGTGCGGACGCCACCTCCAACCTGAAGAGGGATGCTTACGGCGGCCACGATGCTGGCGATGGCCTCCCGGTTGGCCTGCTGGCCAGTGCGCGCCCCGTCGAGGTCTACCACATGGATGCGGGGTGCTCCGGCAGTCTCCCAGCGGCGGGCCACCTCGGCTGGGTCATGGGAGAAGACCGTCTCTTGCGCGTAGTCGCCTTGGAAGAGGCGAACGCAACGGCCCCCGCGCAGGTCGATGGCAGGTATGACTTCCACGACCCCTAGCGCTCTGATCGGGAGCTGGAGCGGGAGGCCCACTCGACGGCTGAGGAAACGAAATTGCGGTATATCTTCAGGCCAGTCGGCCCGCTTTTTTCGGGGTGGAATTGAGTGGCAGTCAGGTTGCCCCGCCCTACCGCACTGCAGAAGGTGACGCCGTAGTCGGTTACGCCCGCGACACACTCGTCATCCTCCGGATCGGGGTAATAGCTGTGGACGAAGTAGAAGTAGCCTCCGCTGCCCAGGCCGTCGAAAGCAGGGTGTTGCTGGCGGAAGTTGACCCAGTTCCAACCCATGTGCGGCACCTTCTGGCCGGGAGGCAGGCGGCGCACCTTGCCGGGCACTATTCCCAAGCAAGGGGCCTCTCCCTCTTCGGTGGCTTGGAGCAGCAGTTGCATTCCCAAGCAGACCCCTAGGAAGGGGCGTCCAGTAGCCACATACTCCCTCATAGGTCCAACCAAGCCCCGGGAGTGCAACGCTCGCATGGCAGCATCGGCCGCCCCCACGCCGGGCAGCACCACCGCGTCGGCTTGGGCCAAGGCCAGCGGGTCGCTACTGACCCTCACCGAGGCCTCCGCCTTCTCCAAGGCTCGGGCAACGCTACGCAGGTTGCCCATCTCGTAGTCCACAACGAATACTTCAAGGCTCAAAGGGGGCGCCATCCTTTAGGGGACACGTAAAGCGGGGGTGTTGGCCTCCAGTGTCGCGTGCCCGTAGGAGTACTGAGCAAGCTCTTTGACTATGCGGGGGGCGCTATCTACGCGAAACCACTTTCCGCTCAAGGGGAACGAATAAGAGACAAAGGTGGCCTCGGAGGACACGTCAGTCTTGGTCGCCAGTGACCTTTTCCAAGGGCAGATGGCGGTCTTGGTACCGTGCCAGCACGAACAGCAGGTCGCCCACCCGGTTGAGGTAGCGCAGTATTTCTGGGTTGGTCAGGCCGCCTACTTCGTCCAAGGCGACAACGCGACGCTCGGCGGTGCGGGTCATGCAGCGGGCCATATCCATGGCCGCCGAGGACCCGGATGCTCCGGGCAGGATGAACACACGAGGCAGCGGCGCCTCGGCTAACATCCGGTCTATAAGCTCTTCCAATCGTGTCACCATCTCGGCAGTGACAGGATTGAAGTGCTTCTGGTACGTCTCGTATTGGTCGGGGGCGGTGGCCAACTCGGCCCCCACGGTGAACATCTCGCGCTGTAGCTCCTTCAAGATGGCCTTGACCTCGGGGTCTTCCGAAAGGGCACGTGCCAATCCCATGGCCGAGACAGCCTCGTCCGTCATCCCGTAGGCTTCAGTGTGAGGGCTGTTCTTAGAGACGCGACCACCGTAAAGCAGGCTGGTCTGCCCGGTGTCGCCGTACTTGGTATATACCTTGGCGTCGGCAGTCATGATTCGAAATTGTAGCACAGCCCCCAAGGGGTCGCTACACTGGATGGGCCTAGCAACACACACGTGGACTCATCGATATTGGGGGGCGGCAGATGGCAGGGGAGATACGGGTCATACCAGTGGAGGGGATTCCTGAAGTGCAGAGCGGGGACGACCTGCCTGCTCTGCTGCTGCAGGCCTGCGTCGGCACGTCGGCGCTGGAGTCCGGGGACGTGTTGGTAGTGACCCAGAAGATTGTCTCCAAGGCAGAGGGGCGAGTGGTGCGCTTGGAAGACATCGTCGCGTCTCCGCTGGCCATTGCCCTCTCTGATGGCACTCACCGGGACCCCCGCCACACTGAGGTTGTGCTGCAGGAGAGCGCCCGCATCGTGCGCAATGACCGGGGCACCATCATCAGCGAAACCCCCCACGGCTTCATCTGCGCCAATGCCGGGGTGGACGCCTCCAACGTCCCCGGAGGTTCCGGAACCGTAGCCCTCTTACCTGTGGACTCGGACGAGTCAGCAAGACTCATCCGCCAACGAATAGCCGAGGCGCAGGGTGCAGACATGGCAGTGATAATCTCCGACACCTTTGGCCGCCCTTGGCGCGAGGGGGCGACCAATGTCGCCATCGGCGTGGCGGGGATGCACGCCTTGGCCGACTACCGGGGCACGTCCGACGCCTACGGCGAGCTACTCTACACCACCATGATCGCCATAGCCGACGAGCTTGCCTGCGCTGCCGAACTGGTCACAGGCAAGACCTTGGGTGTTCCCGCGGCCATCGTCCGCGGCTACAGCTACCCGCCCGGAGATTCAGGGGCCAAGGCACTGGTGCGCCCCTCAGCCCGTGACCTATTCCGCTAGGCGGTGGAACGCTCGCAGCAACCGCGGTGCATCTCCCCCACCACATGTTTTAGTGGCACCATGCTCTCATTTGACACTGGGAAAGTGCCGAACCTAGAATCCTGCGACATCGGAGGCCATCAGCCGCCGACCCCAATGTTGTCGGGCTCACTGATGTTGGAGGGAGGTCGGCTTGGCCGACCAACAGCGTCCTAGGATCGGCGACCGGGTAGTACGACGGCCTCGCATGCGCGAGGTAATGCCTTCGGTTATCCACGATTCTCCCGTCCGGCGACCACAGCGTTTTCTCACCGCACCGTATATCCTGTTCGGCGGATTCACTGCCCTCATTCTGGTGGGCGGACTGCTCCTGTGGCTGCCCGTATCCAACAACCACGAGGGACCCAGTTCCTTCGTGACAGCGATGTTCACCTCAACTTCGGCTGTGACCGTAACCGGACTCATCGTAGAGCCGACCAGCGCCTACTGGAGCTCCTTTGGCCAAGGGGTGATTTTTGTCCTGATGCTGGTCGGCGGCTTGGGATTCATGACCATGGCCACGTTCCTGCTGATAATCACCGGTCGCCGCTTGGGTCTGGCCGAGCGCATTCTCATGCGCGAGGCTATGGGCGTCGACCGCATGGGTAGTTTGGTTAGAGTGACCCGGAATATCATCCTGATCGTCCTAGGCATCTACGCCCTAGGTATCATTGTGCTGTGGTGGCGCCTGCTGGGCTTCTTCGAAGCTGGCGAGGCCATGTGGCAAGCCGCTTTTCTCTCAGTGTCCGCATTCAACAATGCTGGCTTCAGCATTCTGCCCGAAGAAGCCAGTGTACTGAGTGGCTCCTTCATACGGAACCTGCCTCTTCTGGGGTTCGTGGCTACTCTGATCGTCTTGGGAAGCATAGGGTGGGCCACCTTGGTGGACGTCTCCCGTCACCATCGCTTCTCACGGCTTTTGCTAGATACCAAGATGGTGTTGACCACCAGTCTCTTTCTCTACGTGCTGGGGGCAGCAGTCATCCTGTTCAACGAGTTCGGCAACGAGAACACGCTGGGTGCCTTCCCCGTAGGCGAGCGCATCTATCAGGCAATTTTCCACTCAATCAGCGGAAGGACGGCGGGCTTCTCAACAATCGATTTTGGCGCAGCCTCGGAATTCACGCTGCTCTTCTACCCCTTCCTCATGTTTGTTGGCGGCGCAGCGGGGTCCGTGGCCGGAGGCATCAAAGTGGCCACCTTCGCCGTGATTATCGCCGCCGTATTCTCATCGCTGCGGGGTCGACAGCAGGTAGAGGCATTCGGGCGGGAGATCGACCCCTTCCAAGTGCACCGCGCCGTAACCGTAGCCGTGCTGGGAGTGACCATCACCTTTCTGGCTGTCCTTCTGTTGACCCTCACTGAAGACATACCCTTCCGACAGTTGCTCTTCGATACGGTATCGGCCTTCGGCACTACCGGACTTTCCACTGGCGCCGCAGCCGACCTCACGGTTTTCGGAAAGGGACTCTTTATGGTGTTGATGCTGCTGGGTCGGTTGGGACCCCTGACAATGGCCCTGGCATTAGTGCCCAGAGGCGAGGCATCCTTGTATCGTTACGCCCAGGAAAGGGTTAAAATAGGCTAGCGTCGGCCATCATTGCCGATCCACACGAGGCTAATCACTTGAAGAAGCAAGTAGTGGTAGTGGGGCTGGGTCGGTTTGGGTCCAGTGTAGCCCGCGAGTTGTATCAGACGGGCCACGACGTCTTGGCCATAGACCTTGAAGAAAGCAATGTCCAGGAACTCTTGGGTTCTGTGACGTATGCAGTCAAGGCCGATGCAACAAACGAATTAGTGCTGACCGAGCTGGGCGTATCCAATTTCGACGTGGGGATCGTGGGCATCGGCTCCGACATGCAAGCCAGCATCGTCGTCGCAGTGCTTCTCAAGAGCCGAGGCGTGCCCTTCATCATCGCCCGGGCCGCCAATGACGTTCACGGGGCCACCCTGGAACGGGTGGGCGTCGACAAAGTGGTCTACCCCGAACAGGAGATGGGGCGTCGGTTGGCCCACACCGAGTTCAACCCCGGCGAGTTGGACTACATGGAGATTGCGCCCAACACCGGCATCAGCAAGCTGCGACCACCCGGCTCCATCATGCGACAAACGCTGGAGGAAGCTGGCCTGGCTGGTCCGCGAGACAGGCACGGCGTGGCGGTACTAGCCATGCGCCGCGGCCGCGATGTGCTGCTGACACCCTCCAAGGATGAGGAAATCAAACCCGGCGACGTATTGATTGTGGCGGGAAAGAGCGAGGATTTGGGCAAGCTCGGCTTCTCGCCCAACGGCAGATAGCTTGGGCAAGTCCGGCTAGCCATGAGCATGTCGGCTGTTTCGCTAAACGGAAAGAGCGCGCCATTCCATCGGCGTTAACCTAGGATTATAGTCCAGAATGACCACTGAGTAGCAGCCTTGGCGGCGAAGAAGATTATGGTGCCAGTCACCGGACGCAAAGTCGGCGAAGAGGCCGTGCGCATGGCCTGCCGCATAGGCCGCCAAGATGGCGCCAAGGTCCAAGCCCTTTATGTCATCGAATTGGGCCACGAATACCCCTTGGACGCCAACCTCCCACGGGAGACGGCCGCAGCTGAAAGCGTTCTCGAGCGCATCGACGCCCTCTGCCACGAGGAGCGATGTCCCGCCGACACCGCATTGGTACAAGCGCGTCACGCTGGCCCGGCCATCGTTCAAGAGGCGATGGACAGGAATATAGACCTCATCGCCATGACAGCAAGCTACAAGAAGGGCTCTCAAGTGCTCAGCGAAACTGTCCAATACGTGCTAAAGAATGCCGCCTGCCCAGTCCTGCTGTGGCGTGGGCCTCTGGAACATCCCGGAGTGGGACACTAGGGGATGCGCATCCTAGTACTGGGGTGCCAAGGCGCAGGGCTGCACCTGACGCCGATGTTGGCGAAAAAAGGGCATCATGTCGTGGCCATCGATAGCGACCCCGACTTGGTAGAAGAGCTTTCGAGAGTGGACAACGTGGAAGGCATGCTGTACCGAGAGCCAATGCTGGACAATCTGCGCCAAGCAGGCCTCAGCAACGCTGACGTCTTTTTGGCCCTTACCGATAGCGACAGCCGCAACGGCATGGCCGCCCAAGTGGCGCAACGCATCTTCCATGTCCCCAAGGTGTTCTGCTCCATACGCGACCCCCATCGCCAGAAGGTCTACGAGGGCCTAGGCCTGACCGTCATCAGTCCCACCATGGCTTTGGTGGACGGCATCACATCGGGGCTGGAAGGGTAGCCTCGCTTTGTACGTGGTTATCGTGGGCTACGGGCATGTGGGCTACCACCTCTCTCGAGCACTGCTGGCCATTGGCCACGAGGTGCTGGTAATTGAGAAAGACCAGTCCCGTTGCGATCTCGTCCGGCAAGAGCTGGGCAGCGTTGTCCTCCACGGCGACGCCACCGACGTGCAGGTGCTGAAAACGGCAGGCATAAATCGCGCTGACGTACTGGTAACCACTGCCAGTGACGAGGACAACCTAGCGGCCTGCCAGATGGCCAAGAGCGGCCCCGGCAGCCCTCGGACCATCGCAGTGGTGCGCGAGCCGGAAAACGACCCCTTGTTCAAGGTTCTGGGTGTCGACGTGGTGGTCAACGGCACCCACCACATACTGAGCACCATCGAGGAGGAGTTGCCCGGCCGCACCCTGCAGCACCTGATGAACCTGCGCTCGGCGGAGGTCCGGATGGTCAGCATCACGCTCCCTGAAGACTCGGGAGCCGTGGGCAAATCGCCGGTCGACCTGCAGCTGCCACCCAACAGCTTCATCATCCTGCTAGTGAAGCAAGACGGTCCCTACCTGCCCTCCGACTCTCTCATCCTCACCGCTAATGACGAAGTGATTGCCGTAACCACCACCTACGAGGAGCCGATGTTGCACGACATCCTCACGAGCATGGCCTGATGCCCAAACGTATCGCGTACTTGGGGCCGATGGGCACCTTCACTGAAGAAGCTGCCATCCTCTACGACTCACAAGGCGAGTTGGAGTCCTTCCCCACCGTGGCGGCCGTCGCCCTTGCCGTTTCCTCAGGCATGGCGCAAGAGGGTGTCGTGCCCATCGAGAACAACCTAGAGGGATCGGTCACAGCAACCCTCGACCTGCTGATTCACGAGGAGAAGCTGTTCATCAACAGGGAGTTGGTGCTCCCTATCGAGCACTGCCTGCTGGTCAGACCGGGCACCCGCACCGCAGACATCGACGTGGTCTACTCCCACCCCCAGTCCTTGGGGCAGTGCCGCGGCTTCCTAGAGAGGTGCTTCCCGAGAGCCCGGCTGGAGTCCTCTCTCAGCAACGCGACTGCCGCAGACTCGGTGGTTGAGGGCCCCGCCGGCGCAGCCGCTATCGCGCCTTGGCGCAACGCCCAGCTAAGAGGTCTGGAGGTGCTGGCCAAAGGCATTCAGGACAGCGAACACAACGTCACCCGGTTTGTCGTGCTCAACAAACAGGACAGCCCGCCTACGGGCGACGACAAGACATCCCTCTGCTTTTCCTTCGCCGACGACAAGGCAGGGCTTCTGTACGAAGCTTTGAGGGAGTTCGCTGAGCGCAACGTCAACCTAGCTAAGATCGAATCGCGCCCCGCCAAGAACGCCCTAGGCGAGTACATCTTCCTCGTCGACTGCGAGGGCCACCGAGAGAACCAGGTAGTCCGGGAAGCCATCGAAGCCGTGCGCGCCCATACCTTAATGCTCCGCATCTTCGGCTCCTACCCAAGGTGGAGGGAGTAAGGACCTTCTTGCCACCTAACGTAGCCTAGCCGGAATCATACCGCCGGAAGCCGGTATCCAAGGGCCGCTCCACGACCGAGGGCTCCATTGCCCGGACCGCCCTAGATTCCCGCGTTGCCGGAATCCAGGAATGGCACCGAGGGTGACGAACGGATACGGTGGGCTATTTAGTCGGCGGGGGACTCGTCCGTCGGTGCGCCCCAGCCGCCACCGCCGGGGGTGCGTATGCTGAGGACGTCGCCTGCCAGCACGTCGAGGGTCTCCTTGCCAGAGAGGCGCACCTCTTCGTAGCCGCTGCGCAGTAGCACGTTCTCGCCGTGGTGGCCGGGATGGCCCCCTTGCAGACCATACGGGGCGCGCTTACGGCGCTCCGAGAGGATAGTGACGCGGGCCGGGCTTAGGAACTCTACGTCTCGCTGTACACCGTCGCCGCCACGGTGCAGGCCAGCCCCGCCGGTGCCTCGCCGGATAGAGTACTCCTGCAGGCGCAGCGGGAAGGCGAACTCCAAGGCCTCGACGGGAGTGTTCATGGTGTTGGTCATGTGCGTGTGGATGCCCGACACGCCGTCTTTGTCAGGGCGGGCGCCCATGCCTCCCGCGATGGTCTCGTAGTAAACAAACGCCTTGCCGCGCACCGGGTCATGTCCGCCGATGAGCAGGTTGTTCATCGTGCCTTGGCTGGCGGCGGGTATAACGTCGGGCAGGGCTTGCGCCAACGCTCCAAGCAGCACGTCGGTAATGCGCTGGGAGGTCTCAACGTTGCCCCCAGCCACTCCCCGCTGTGGCTGGGGATTCACCAGCGAGCCTTCGGGCGTGATGATGGTGACAGGACGCAGACAACCTTGATTAGGGGGAACATCACCGCCGGTGATGCAGCGCACGGAGTACAGCACCGCGGAGGTGGTGACAGCGTAAGGAGCGTTGATGCAGCCGGGACGCTGGGGCGAAGTGCCCTCAAAGTCTGCGGTGAGATGGTCGCCGTCAACGGTGATGGTCACCGCGATGGGGACCAGTTGCTCCACTTGGCCGTCGTCGTCCATGTAGTCGAGGAAGTGGTAACTGCCATCGGGTATTCGGCTGATGGCCGCGCGGGTGCGCCTCTCGGAGTAATCAAGGATGGCGTCCATGTGCTCCCGCGTGGTCTCCATGCCGTACCGTTCGGCAATTTCGGCCAACCTGCGCTCTCCCACGCGTATGGAGGCCACTTGGGCTGCCAAGTCGCCCTTGCGCTCATCAGGGGTACGGGAGTTCCGGCAGATGAGTTGCACCACTTCAGCGTTCAGCCTGCCCCGGCGGGCTAGCTTCAGGGGAGGGATGATGGTGCCTTCCTGGTATAGCTCAGTGGAAAGTGGGAGCGAGCCGGGGGTCATACCTCCAACGTCAGCATGATGGCCCCGGTTGGAGACGAAGCCCGCTAACTGTCGGTTGGCACCACTGCCGATGAAGACTGGTCCGACCATGGTGATGTCAGGCAGATGAGTGCCGCCCAAGTAGGGGTCGTTCAGGATGACGATGTCGCCCTGCCCGAGCGGGCTGACATGATTTATGGCGGCGGCCACGGAGAAAGGCATTGCGCCCAAGTGCACCGGGATGTGGGCCGCTTGGGCCACCATGGCACCGTCGGGGTCGAATATAGCGCAAGAGAAGTCCAGCCGCTCCTTCATGTTGGGGGAGTAGGCCGTGCGCTGCAGGGCAACCCCCATCTCCTCGGAGACGGATACGAACAGGTTCTTGAACACTTCCAAGCTTATGGGGTCTACCAAGGAGCACCTCCGGGATTTTGGGCGGGGTTAGTCAGTGCTGGCGTCTCTGTTCTGCGTGGCCAATGGTAGCACAAGGCGGGAGATGCTACTGCCGTTGCGTAGGCCTGCCGCTGGCGGCGCAAGAAGAGGTGAGGATATGATGCATGCCCAAAACTCCAGTTTGGGACCGTTCCGTAGCTGGGGATGTCACACTGGTCGTAGCTAAAATCAGGTTTATTCTATCTGAGACCTATGACATTTGTGACATGTTCGTAGCTAGTTAGATACGGTCAGACTGTGACACGCGGTGCTTCCCAGCAGTGGCAGTGCCTCGCCCAAAAGGGATGAGTCGTAGCTGAGGTGCGATGCCGGTGTTGTCGCTGGCGTAGTTGGGATGCGGCAACGGCCGTAGCTGAGGGGAATTTCTTGTATCTGTAGTACGCCGCATTTGCCGTTGCCCTACCTGATTCAGCTTGCCGCATTGCACCGCATTTCAGCGGACTGGGATCCTTCCAGAGAGGGAGGGAGATTCCATTATTTCCATCGTTCGCGCTCATTCTCATTCCGCTGATTCGAGGGATCTGAAATAAGAAAGGCAGGGGCGCCCCTGAGGGGTCAGTCCCCTGCCTGCATTGAGGTCAGCGGGGAGGGGTGGCCGCTGTCAACGGGCGAGTATCAGTGCCATCAGTCAGGGGTTTCGTATGGCGGTGGTTAAGGTCTGCAGAGTTGGTGTGGGCCGTGGGTTCCCGCCTGCGCGGGAATGACGGGGGCGGTTTACGGGAGAGCGGCTTGCCGAGGCGGTGCGGGCCGTGGGTTCCGGCCTACGTGGGAATGACGAGGGGTGGACGATGTCTGGGTACAGGCGGCTATTGCACAAGAATGACGGAGCGGCTGTCGGAGGCGGTCATCCTGTTGGTTCGACGATGAGGTTCCCGTAGCCGTCCACTTGGGCTGTCCAGCCGGGAGGGATGGAGGTGGTGGAGTCCATCTGCAACACCACAGCCGGGCCCTGTATGACGTTGCCGTGGCGTAGCTGGTCGCGCTGATACAGGTTGGTGGGCAACGCCCCTTGCTGGAAGACAACCTCGGTTTCCGCAACCCGGGCTGCACTGGAGTCACTTCCCTCGCGCTGGCCCACGGCTTGTTCCGGCTTGTCTACGGGAATCAGCATCTTGAGGCGCAGGTTCACTGCCTCCACCGGCTCCGAGGGATCGGAGTAGCCGAACCGTTGGTTGTGAGCGCGGTGAAAAGCGCGGGCTACGGCTTGATCGAACCCAGCGGTGCGGGTGGGGTAGTTGACCGTCAGTTCGTAGGACTGTCCCACGTAGCGCACGTCAAGGAAACGGCGCATCACCAGTCGCCCCACAGGCAGGCCCTCATCGGCCATCTCGGCCGTGGCCGCATCTTCCAGAACAGCGAATCCGGCATCGAGACGGTCTTTGGTCATGTCAGAGCCGCGCATCATCACGGTTCGGGAATAATCGCGGACGATGTCGGCGATGCCCACGCCCAAGGCGGATAGTATGCCGGGATGGGGCGGCACCAACACCCGCGGAATACCCAACTCCTGGGCCAACTCACAGGCATGGGCGGGACCCGCCCCGCCAAAGGCCACAAGCGTGAAGCGGCGAGGGTCGTATCCCCGCTCCAAGGAGATGGTGCGGATGGCGCGCTCCATGGTGGCATTCACCACCCTCACCACGCCCAAGGCTGCGGCGCGAGCGTCGCCACCGAGTCCCGCACCCAACGCTGATAAGAGGTCGTGGGCCCGTTGATAGTGCAATTGCAACTTTCCCGCTAGGGGCTGGTCTTGAGGCAGACGCCCCAAGATGAGGTTGGCGTCTGTGACGGTCACTTGGTCGCCAACGCCGTAGCATGCCGGCCCAGGGTCGGCTCCTGCTGACTGCGGGCCAACCACCAAGGCGCCTCCCTCGTCCAGACGAGAGATGGAGCCGCCTCCGGCCCCCACGCTGTGAATCTCAATCATGGGCACGCTGATAGGGCAGCCCGCCAAGCTGGAGGAGGTGGTCTCCTTGATGACGCCGGGGCACAGGGAGACATCGGTAGACGTCCCGCCCATGTCCAAGGTGATTACGTCGTCGTAGCCAGCTTGCGATGCTAAGTGGAAGGCCCCCACCACGCCACCAGCGGGACCGCTGAGAATGGTGCGCACCGGCTGGTTGGAGGCAAGCTGGACGGTGATGCTGCCTCCCGAGGACTGCATGATGCGCAGCCCAGCGCCAAGAGCGGTCTCCAATTGGCTTATGTAGCGTGACATCAGGGGGCCTACGTATGAGTTGACCACCACTGTGGAGGTGCGCTCGTATTCACGAAACTCAGGCACCACTTGGCTGGACACTGAGACATAAGGGTTGGACTTTAAGCCAGCCAGCGCTTCCGCCACCAACTCTTCGTGCAGAGGGTTGAGAAATGAGAAGAGGAGCACCACGGCCACGGCGTCCACTTGGGCGTCGTCCAAGGTCGACACCAGCTTGCTCAACTCCTCAGGGCGAGGCGTAGCAACCACAGCTCCTGCTTGGTCCACCCTCTCGGACACGCCGAAGCGTAGCTCCGCGGGCACCAGTGCCGGAGAACGGTCCATTCCCAAGTCGTAGAGGTCGGGGCGATTCTGCCGCCCGATCTCCAGCACGTCCTCGAAACCGTGCGTGGTCACCAAGGCGGTGCGTGCTCCGCGCCTCTCAAGAAGGGCATTGGTAGCGACGGTAGAACCATGGACATAAGAGGCCTCGCCGACGGAAAGGTCGCTCACGCCCTGAAGGATGCCCCGCGAGGGGTCGCTGGGTGTCGAAGGCAGCTTGTAGACCTCGAGACGACCATCCCTGAGGACGGCAAAATCAGTGAAAGTACCACCTACGTCGACACCGACGACTGCTACACTCATATGTTGGCTCCTAGCTTGAGGACTTTAGACCAAGCCCTTGCCGCCGTCAACCTGACGCCTGTGGTGGAGTGGCCCAAGGTAATAGTCGACTTGCTCAGTAGACAATCTTGATAGGGCGGCGGTAGAGGTGATATAATCTTAAAAATTTCAACGGAATCGACACTCACATGAGAATTCCGATGAAGGTCGACTACGGTGTGCGGGCCTTGGTAGAGTTGGCCAGCCGCCACGGGGACGGGCCGGTCCAGACTGCTGAGATCGCCTCCAAGCAGGGGATACCAGAAGCCTACCTCGACCAACTGTTGACCACGCTGCATAAATCGGGCTTTATACGTAGCCGCCGCGGGCCTCAGGGAGGCCATGTGTTGGCGCGAGACCCAATGCAGATTGGCCTCGACTCTGTGATGGCCACGCTGGAGGGCACCAACCCGCCGCTGGACTGCTTCACAGAGCCCAGCGAGTGTCAGCTTTCCAGCAACTGCGCTCAGATGGAGGTCTGGCGGGCGGTGGAGGAGGCGGTGCATGCTGTGCTCAGCACCACCACAGTGGGCGACTTGGCCAACAGGCAATACACTGGGGTTCAAGCCACCAAGCAGGCGCAGAAGGCTTCGCCGTACTGACCCGCCGTATTGACATGCCCAAAGTTTGATTCTAAGGTTCTCTATCGTATGAGTTACAAAGCAGACGGCTCCTGCACCTGTCCCAACAAATAGGGCTAGGTATCCGGGAGAATTCTGGAACCTGCGCCCGCTGACAATGGGGTCGCGAGAGGCGCAGGTTTTTGTTTTGCCCAGAAATGGCTGGCGGAAAACAGGCGGCCCTGAATTGACAAGGAGCAAGGCTAGGAGGAGTTCGATGACCACCACTACACAAGCGCTGAGCCTGACACCGGACCAGGTGAAGCGGTACAGCAGGCACATCATCATGGGGCAAGTCGGCAGCGCCGGACAGCGGAAGTTGCTACAGGCAAAGGCCCTCATCGTGGGTGCTGGGGGACTGGGCTCGCCCTCGGCCATATATCTGGGACTTGCCGGGGTCGGCACTATCGGCATCGTGGACTTCGATGATGTGGACATCTCCAACCTGCAACGCCAGATACTTCACCAGAACGACGACGTGGGCAAGCCCAAGGCCCAGTCGGCCTTGGAGACCATCCGCAGCTACAACCCCGATGTGAACGTGGTGCTGCACGAGACGCGCCTCGAGTCGCACAACGCGATGGAAATCATCGGTCAGTACGACTTGGTGATAAACGGGGCCGACAACTTCGCCTCCCGTTATCTGGTCAACGACGCGTGCTATCTCTTGGGAAAGCCTCTGATGGATGGCAGCATCCTGATCTTCGACGGCCAAGCCACGGTGTTCATACCGGGCCACGGCTGCTACCGCTGCCTTTTCCCATCGCCGCCTCCCCCGGGCATGGTGCCCAATTGTGCGGAGGCCGGTGTGCTGGGCGCCCTCACTGGGCTGGTCGGCAGTATTCAGGCCACCGAAGCGCTGAAGTATATCCTTGGCATCGGAGAGTCATTGACATCCCGCCTGCTGCTGATAGATGCCCTGACGATGAAGTTCCGCGAGGTGAAGCTGAGGCGGAACCCCAACTGCCCTCTGTGCGGCGACAACCCGACGGTGACTGAACTGATCGACTATGAGGTGTTCTGTGGCTTGGCGCCTGATCAGCATCCCGGCAGCTAGAACCGACCTGCAAAACTGTATAAAGGACACAACGTGGAACGTTCCGGCAACGGCTCGGGTCGGGTGAGTTCTGGCATAAAGAAGGGCATTCTGGATGCCATAGGCGATACGCCACTGGTGGAGTTGCAGCGTCTCAACCCCAACAAGGACGTGCACATATACGCCAAGCTGGAGGGGCAGAACCCCACTGGCAGCGTCAAAGACCGGATTGCCAAGTCCATGATCGAGCAGGCCGAGGCGTCGGGCAGCATAAGCCCTGGTAGTTACTTGCTGGAGCCCACCAGTGGCAATACCGGTATCTCACTGGCGTTGGTGTGCGGGCTCAAAGGGTACAGGCTGAAGGCGGTGATGCCGGAGAACGTCAGCCCTGAGCGCACCCAGTTGCTGGAGGCCTATGGGGCCGAGGTCGTTTACTCCGACGGGACCAAGGGCACCAACGGCTCCATTGAGGTCGCCCAAGAGATGGTGGCGGCCAGCAACGAATACTACATGCCCTATCAATACGGCAACGAGGGCAATCCTCGGGCCCACTACGAGGGCACGGGGCCGGAGATCATAGAAGCCTGCCCGGATGTGGACATGTTCGTGGCAGGGCTCGGCACCGGCGGCACCCTGATGGGGACGGGACGACGTCTCAAGGAGTACAACCCCGACATAAAGGTCGTTGCCGTTGCGCCGGAGCTGGATGACCGCATTCAGGGGTTGCGCAGCTTGGAGGAAGGGTTCATCCCGCCCATCCTCGACCTGTCGTTGCTGGACGCGCGCATCATGGTGCGCAGCATCGATGCCTTCCGCACCACCAAGGAATTGCTGAAGCGGGAGGGGATATTTGCTGGCATCTCTTCCGGATCGGTGGTGTACGCCGCCATGAGGCAGGCTGAACGCATGGAGGCGGGCAACATCGTGTGCCTGTTGGCCGATGGAGGCTGGAAGTACCTGAGCACTGGTCTGTGGACCAAGGACTACGACGAGATAGAGGCCGAGGGCAAAATATGGTGGTAGAGGCGATGCTGGCCACTTAGCTAGCAGCGGTCTGTTGCAACCCATATTTTCGCGGTGGTATACTGCGGGCAACGGTCCCAACCTCTCTTTGAAAGCGGGTCAAAAAACCCGCTTTCTTATTAGATGGGCCTTTGAGAGGGGTGGCGAGGGCTAGGCGACAAAGGGGGCTAAGACGATGAAGAGCGATTTCCTCATAGCCCTAACACAGCTGGTGGCAGAGCGCCACCTACCCCGGGAGGAGGTGCTCCACGCAGTGGAGGCGGCCTTGGTTTCCGCCTTCAAAAAAGACAGTACCTCTATGGGGCAGGACATATCGGTGAAACTCAACCCCAACACTGGGGAAATGAGTGTGTTCGCCTTGAGGACAGTGGTCGAAGAGGTGGAGGACCCGACTCGGGAAATCAGCCTCCAGCAGGCCAAGGCTTTCAACGCATCCATCAGCTTAGGCGAGGAAATCTCCACCCCGGAACAGTTGCCTCACCAAGCCAGCCGTATCGCCGCCCAGACCGCCAAACAGGTTGTACTGCAACGCCTGCGCGAGGCGGAGCGGGAGAAAACCTTCCAGGAATTCCTGGGACGCACAGAAGACATAGTATCCGGCGTACTGGACCAGATGGAGCCAGGGCGCATCTGGGTCATGGAGCTGGGGCGGGTGGAAGCCATTCTGCCCTTGGAAGAGCAGGTGCCCACCGAGCGGTACCGTAAAGGCCAGCGGCTGAAGGTCTACATCCTCGATGTGCGCCGGACGCCGCGGGGCCCCGAAATCGTCGTTTCGCGCTCCCACAAGAACCTGCTGAAGAGGCTGTTCGAAGTGGAAGTGCCTGAGGTCTACAACGGAGTGGTGGAAATCAAGGAAATCGCCCGCGAGCCGGGCTTCCGCAGCAAGGTGGCCGTGGCTTCGCGCCAAGAGGGCGTGGATCCCGTGGGCTCCTGCATCGGCATGCGCGGCAACCGCATCCAGAGTATCGTTAACGAGCTTCAGGGCGAGAAGATTGACATCGTTCGCTGGGACAAGGACCTCAAGACCTTCATCTCCAACGCCCTCAGCCCATCGGAAGTGGTGCAGGTCGAGGCCAACGCCGACAACCGTACGGCCGTGGTGGTGGTCCCTGAAAGGCACCTGTCGCTCGCCATAGGCAAGGAGGGGCAGAACGCCCGCCTAGCCGCCAAGCTTTCCGGCTGGCACCTGGACATCAAGAGCGTCGCCGAGTGGGACGAAATCCGGGCACAGCGCAAGGGCGAGGAAGAAGCCCGCAGGCTGGCACTGGAGGCAGCGGGGCGAGCAGCGGCCGCCGTCGCTACCCTTGAAATCCCTACCACGACCGATGAAGAGGTGGAAGAGCTTGTAGAGGCAGTGGCCGAGGTCTTGGAAGTCAAGGTCGAAAAGACCGAAGAGGAAGAAGCGCAACTGCTGCGGATGATCGAGGAAGAAGTTGCGACAGCGGCAGTAGAAGTCGAAGCCACGGCTGTCGTCGAGCCCGAAGAGATCCCGACCTTGGTCGCCCCAGCCGACGACGCACTGCTGGAAGACCTCTTCGAGGACGAAGAAGAGGACGAGGACGACGAGGCTGATGAAGAGGACGGCGAGGGGCAGCCGGAGGGCGTCACCGACGACACCATCTGGAACTCCCCAATCGTCAACCCTGACGCAGGCAAGATACGGTTCGCCGAGGACTTTGCCGAAGAGTTCCGTGGGCGAGGCAGAAGGGGCGGTCGGCGTAGGCGTGGCGGTTACACCCCAACAAGGGTGAGAGGGGCTGGAGCGGCCCCGGCCCCGGGCCGTGGAGCGGCCCCAGGCCGCCAAGGTCCCGCCTAGAGCCGGAAAGGCTCGAAATGGCTAGGCCTCGTCATGTACCGCAGCGTAGTTGCATCTCTTGTGGGCGCCGCGCTGGCAAGCGCGAGTTGGTGCGACTAGTCCGAACAGTCGACGGCTCGATCGAAGTCGACGCTGTCGGCAAGTTGCCAGGACGGGGCGCCTACCTTTGCCTTGACCGCCAATGCTGGGAAGAAGGGCTCAAGAAGACCCGGCTGGACCGTGTGTTGAAGTGCATAGTGTCGCCGGAGACCCGTGACAGGCTGTTGGCTTATGCTCAAGATAGGTTAGGGCGTGAGGAACCAGAACGGTCCTCGGTGGGAGCAGTTGAATGACGCAGGACGCGACTGGAACAATTGAAGAGGGCAGAAGAGGGCCGCGCACCGCGGGCGGACGCCGTGGGGAGGCCCGCCGGCAACGCTACCTTTTGCTGCCACCAACCCTATCGGTAAAAGACCTAGCCGAGAAGTCGGGCATCAGCCCCATTGATGTCATTAAGCAGCTGATGCGAAATGGCATCATGGCATCCATGAACAACGTCATCGACTTCGATGTCGCCCTGCTAGTCACTTCCGCTTTCGGCATCCGTGCGCGCCCTGAAGCGGCCCCCGAAGAAGCGGGGCGCACCGCTGTGGACGAAGCGGCAGAGGATCCCAGTCAACTGGAGCACCGACCACCAGTAGTCACCATGCTGGGCCATGTGGACCATGGCAAGACCAGCTTGCTGGACGCCATACGAGCCACCAAAGTAGTGGACGCCGAGGTAGGCCATATCACCCAGCGCATTGGCGCCTATCAAATTACTCGCGGCGATCAGAAAATCACCTTCCTGGACACACCGGGCCACGAGGCCTTTACGGCTATACGTGCCCGTGGCGCCCGCGCCACTGACATCGCCGTACTGGTGGTGGCAGCTGACGATGGCGTGATGCCCCAGACGCTGGAGGCCTTAAACCACGCCAAGGCAGCCCAGGTCCCCATCGTGGTCGCCATCAATAAGGTCGACCGGCCCGACGCCGACCCGGAACGTGTCAAGCGTCAGATGGCGGAGCAAAACATGCTGGTAGAGGAATGGGGAGGTGATGTCATCGCCGTCCCTGTTTCAGCCACTACTGGCGAAGGCATAGAGGACTTGGTTGAAAATCTGCTGCTTGTAGCCGAGGTGGCCGACTTGAAGGCCGAACCACACCGGCCCGCCCGCGGCGTAATCATCGAGGCCAAGCTCGACCGCAACCGTGGTCCGTTGGCTACAGTCTTGGTGCAGAGTGGAACCCTCAATGTGAGCGACCACATCGTAGCGGGCACTGCCCGCGGCCGTGTCCGGGCTTTGGCTGACGACAAGGGCCAGCGCCTGAAGTCGGTTGAGCCAGCCCAGCCCGCTGAAGTCATGGGCTTCGGTTCTCTGCCTGACGCTGGGGACCTATTCACCGTGGTCGCAAGCGAGCGGCAAGCCCGATCCTTGGCCGAGGAAAGACAGCGAAACGCGGACGCACAACGTTCGCGGCCAAAGGTCATCGGGCCTGAAGACGTACACACCGGTGTAGCACTGAGCGACGCCAAGGAACTCAACCTGGTGCTCAAGGCCGACGTCCAAGGCAGCGTCGAAGCCGCCAGAGGGTCCTTGGAAAAGCTGGACGAGGACGGGGTCAAGGTCCGTGTCCTGCATGCCGCCAGCGGTACCATCACCGAAAGCGATGTGCTGCTTGCCAGCGCGTCCAATGCCATTGTGGTCGGGTTTGCCACCAATCCCGAACCTACCGCCGAGAAGGTAGCCGCCCGCGAGGGCGTCCAAGTCAAGCGCTACGACATCATCTACCATATGATCGAGGATATTGAGCTGCTGCTGAAGGGCATGCTTGAGCCAGTGCAGCGCGAGGTAATAACCGGCGCGGCGGAAATCAGGGTTATCTTCTCTGCGAGTCGCGCTGGCAAGATTGCTGGTTGCGTGGTCACCGAGGGTCGAATCACTCGTGGCGCCCGAGTGCGATTGCTGCGCAATGGAGCGGTCATCCACGAAGGAGGCATCACAAGCTTGCGCCACTTCCGAGAGGACGTCACCGAGATGGGCGCTGGCACCGAGTGTGGTATCGGCTTGGGTAACTATGGCGAGTTTGAGGAAGGCGACGTAATTCAGGTCTACCGGCGCGAGCGCACACGGAACGCTTAAAGGTCCTATTCAGGACCAGCGACGGACCTTGCCTCATGGATTGGGTCCACCCACGTACCTGCTTTGTGCTTCACCTGCACTATGACCAGACGTAGCGAGAAAGTAAGCGAGCTGTTACGCCATGAGCTAGCCCAGCTCATCTCGCGTGACCTGAAGGACCCGCGGTTGTCGGGGATCGTCTCGGTCACCTTGGTGGAGACTACCAACGACCTGAAGAAGGCCCGGGTCTCGATCAGCGTCATGGGCTCTCCGAGAGTGCAGGAGACTGCCATGAATGGCATCGTCTCAGCCTCAGGGTACATGCGACACGAGCTGGGCAAGAGGCTCTCCCTGCGCCAGGTACCAGACCTCTCCTTCGTGCTGGACCACTCGTTGGATCAAGCCGAGCAGATCTACCAATTATTGGACGGACTGGCTGAAGACCCACCTGGCGAAAGCAAGCCCGCGGCTGGAGAACGATAGCATGACTGCCGCGCGCCCCACACGAATAAACGGGTTCATCAACATCAACAAGGCCCGTGGCGGCACCTCCATGGACGTAGTACGCCGGGTGAAGCGGCTTACGGACCAGAAGAAGGGCGTGGGCCACGGCGGCACCCTGGACCCTCAGGCCGAAGGAGTGCTCGCCATCTGCTTCGGCCAAGCTACACGGCTCATGGAGCACCTGATTGACGGCGTCAAAGGCTACTACATGAAGGTAACCCTAGGCACCACCACATCCACCTACGACTCCGAGGGAGAGGTGCTGGCGACGCAAGATTGGCAAGGCGTGACTCGGGACGACGTAGAGCAGGCCGTGCAGCCTTTCTGTGGTGTAATCATGCAGACGCCCCCCATGTACAGCGCCCTGAAACATCACGGCAAGCGGCTGTACGAGCTGGCCCGCGCTGGGGTGGAGGTCGAACGAGAGCCTCGTCGCGTGGAGGTCCACAGCATCGAACTGCTGGACTTCTCGCCTCCCAACGTCAGCCTACAAGTGGGGTGCGGACGAGGTGTTTACATGCGGTCGCTGGCCCACGACTTAGGTCAGAGCCTCGGCTGTGGCGGGTACCTATCGGAACTGGTGCGCACCCGCTCCGGCCAGTTCAAGGTAGAAGAGGGAATCGCCCTCGAGGAGCTGGAAGAATCGGGGTGGGAGCAGCACCTACTGCCTGTGGATTACGCATTGTTGGACTCAAAGAGCACCATAGTCCCCCGAGCAGCGGAGAGGCTCATACGCCACGGCAGGGACGTTAACTTGGGGCCAACCCTTGCCTACGCGGGATACATGGAGCGGTACCGCGCTTATACCAGCGACGGTCGTTTCCTGGGAGTGCTGCGCTACAACAAGCCTGAGAACTTGTGGACACCATCCTTGGTGTTCCAGTTGGACACCGTATCGCCCTATTGCCCTGTAGGCAGCAGTTCCTAGCTACGAGTCAGAACCACAACTGGAAGTTATGGTAATTTGACCCTTGCATCGCCTTGACAACTTTACATAGCTACGTAGACTTAGAGCCTAACCTCTAGCGGGAGGACTGTCTGTGGAAGCTTATTGCTTCAAGTGTAGGGCGAAACGTGAGATTAGCGGTCCCACTCAAGTGCAATTGAAGAATGGCAGGCCAGCCACCCAAGGCACCTGCCCCACCTGTGGGACTAAGGTATTCCGCATAGGCAAGGCCTAGCACTCTCATAGTTGTAACTGCTGGAGAGTGCCGCTTAGACGCCCGTCTTGGCAGACTGCGGAACGCCTAGCTTCTGCAATAGCTTCTGCGGATTCTCCCGCATTATAGTGTGCATCTGTTGCTCTTCTATGCCCGCGCCGAGTACTACTCTGTGTGCGAAATCCGGCGTAAGTAGGTCGCCCGGCTCGTGTGCGTCGGAGTCCAGCACGGTAGTGGCTCCGGCTTGGGCAGCCATCTTTGCCACATGGCCATTCGCTAGGCTATGCCCTCTTCTAGCCGACACCTCTAGGTAGACTCCTCTCTGCGCCGCTAGGTACGCGTCTTCCAGCTGTATGAGCCCTGGGTGGGCAAGTATGTCCACGTAGTCCGAACAGATGGCTGCGTGGTTGGTCCCCGGCTCCACAGGCTCAACGATAGTCTCTCCATGCACGATGACGACGCGGGCACCCAGCCGCTTGGCATCCCGGGCCACAGCGTCGATGTCCTCTTTTGGAACATGAGTAATCTCGACGCCGGGCAACGCTAGTATGTCCCATCGCTGTGACGCAGCGCGACAGTCCTGGACCAAGGTCTTCACCACGTATTCCACGTTGCCATAGCCTACGTGGTCTGTTATGGCCATAACCTCGTAACCCACAGCCCTCGCCCGTCGGATGAGCTCTATTGGGGAGAGCACCCCATCGCTTAGAAATGTATGCGTATGAAAATCAAACATGGCAAGAATATTAAAGGCTGACGTGGACATACCGCAAGTGAATCCTGGCAAGCGCCAAGCCTTTCCCCCGGCGCAAGTCCTATGGTGCGAAGAGAGAGGTTGCCCCTAGACCGCCCGCCGCCGCTTATGCTGAGTAGACGGTTGCGCCGCCTACGATTGTACGGAGGACAGGGATGTCCTTGATGGTCATGGGATCGATCTCAGTCGGGTCTTGGTCCAGGACCACCATGTCTGCCAGCTTGCCCACCTCAATGGAGCCTTTGACATCCTCCTCGAAAGAGGCATAGGCCCCATGGAGCGTGTAGATGCGCAGGGCCTCCTCTACCGTGACCGCTTGGTTGGCTCCCCAGACGCGCCCTGAGCTGTCGGTCCTGGTGACACAGCTCTGGATGCCCAGCAGCGGTTCGTAGGGGCCGGGAGGGTAGTCGGTGGCCCCGGTGGCGTTGATGCCGTAGTCCAGGAAAGAGCGCTGGGCGAACATCCACTCCAGCCGCTTGTCGCCGTAGAAAGGCATCTTCTCGCCGTGGTAGTAGATGTAGGTGCAGAAGGGCGTTGCCACGCACCCCAGTGCCTTAATCCTGCCCAGCAGGTCGGGGTTCACCAAGGTGCAGTGCTCCAGACGGTGCCGCGTGTCTTGGCGTGGGAAGGCCTGTTGCGCCTTCTCGTAGGAGGTGAGCACGGCATCGATGGCGGAGTCGCCGTTGGCGTGGATGCACACTTGGAAGCCGGCTTGATGCACCTGCATCACCCGCTCCTCGATCTCGTCGGCGCTCATGGCGAGGATGCCATGGTCGCAGGGGCTGCCCACGTAGGGCTCGGAAAGGTAAGCGGTGCGGGCCGCGATGGCCCCGTCGGCCACCATCTTGATGCCACCGAGCCGCAGGCGCTCGTCACCAAACCCGCTCCTGACACCCGCGTCGCGCAGGGCCTCAAAGTGGTCATGGTACATCAGGAGGTAGACCCGCAGCGTTAGGTCGCCACTCTGGTGCCCCTGCTGGTAGGTCTCCAACTCAAGGTTGGATACCTTGGCATCATGCACACTGGTCAGTCCCACCTGATTCAGCATCTCGCAGATGCGTCTCAACCCCTGCCGGCGCACATCGGGGGTCACCGGAGGCAGGTGGTTGTACGTCACCGGTTCTATGGCCCGCTCGTAGACGACACCGTTAAGCTCACCCGTGGCCTCATCACGCCCAAAGCGACCGCCCGGCGGGTCTGAGGTCTCGCGATTAAAGCCTGCCACTTCAAGCCCGCGACTGTTCAGGTAGTACACATGCCCCGCGCGATGGGCCACCAGTATGGGGTGATCCGTGCTCACCGCGTCGAGGTCTTGGCGGTTGAGAAAGCGATTTTCCGATGTCTTGGTGTCGTCGAACTTGAATCCCTGCACCCACTGGCCTGAAGGAACGCCCAGAGCCTGCTGGCGCAAGGCAACCTGTACCGCCCCGATGCTGGGTAAGGCGCAGTCGGCAGCCATGACGTGCCGAATGCCACTGCTGAGCACATGGATGTGGGCATCGATAAACCCTGGCAGAACGGTCTTGCCTGCCACGTCCAGAACTTCCGTACCCGGTCCCACCAAGTCGGATATGTTGTCTCCATCGCCTATTGCGAAGAACTTGCCGTCGCGCACCGCCACGGAGCGGGCACGGGGGCGCTGCCGGTCGATGGTGATGACGTTGGCGTTTTGCAGTACTAGATCGGCTTGTATGGTGGAGTTCGGCATGAGGGCCCTCTCTTTGCATCGCCTGATGATGGTGTTGGCCGGGGGTGGATTGGATCTCGACTGAAGCTGGTATCAGTCCAGTTGCACCTCTACGGGACGACTTCTGTGGACATCCAGGGCATGGGGCAGGTCGATGAACAAGGCCAGCTTCCATGTAACAGTGCTCACGGCCACATGGTCCGGTTGCTCCTGAACGACTTCCAGCCGGGCATTGTAGGCGGCAGTGGCCCCAGATGGCAGGTGTAAGCCCTCTAGGAACACCAGCCGACTGTGGACGTAGGTCTGCTTTAATTCCTCCGTTACCCGCCGTGGGGCCATGGGGGTGGGCAGGACCGTAGCTGGCAGTCCGCCTCCACCCACTATCACGGGACGGGAAGAGGTGGGGGCGTTGACCACGAAGTTGCTCGTCCACCGCTCATGACATACCAAGTCGACCCAACCGGCCCTTATGGAAACGTCCCGCCGAGCCAGCAAGTCAACGGTCACTGGTATCAGCCCGCCAAGCTTGTAGGGCCGGTCCTCGACGGTGAAACCGACTTCCAAAGGACGCACCAAGCTGCTAACGATAGGTCACCCCCTACGAAGACGAAGACGATCGCACAGCCTGAGGCAAGAGCCTCTCCCAATCAGGCGTCAGCACGCGGGTCGTGGCGGGAAGAAGGACGACGGATATGAGGCCTATCGCGCTGAACGCTATGGACATCAAGATTGCGCTCTGAAAACTCACGAAGTCCAGCAGCAAGCCGCCCAATATGGGCCCAATGGCCATGCCGAAGCCGTTGCCCAGCATCTCCCATCCGTAGACCGCACCGATGGGGGCGCGACCGAAATACTGCCGGTTGATGATGGGGAAGAGTGGCACCTCTCCACCCGATCCGATGCCGAACAGGGCGGCAAAAACGAAGAACGCCCACGGGTCTTGAGTTACCAGCAACAGGATGGGGGGGAGCACTTGCAGCGAGAAGCAGACCTTCATCACGTTCTTGGCCCCTATGTGGTCGGCAACGATAGGGACAGCGAACCGGGCGATCATGCTGGAGGACTGGAGAGTGACGAATGAGGCGACGGCCAAGCTCGCTGACACTCCGACGTCTTGGGCCATGGCGACCAGAAACACGATGAAGACGTTGTGGCCCATGCACCCCCAGAAGTGAATGCCGATGAGGTTCCAGAAGGCATGGGTGCGACGTGCCTCGCCGAAAAAGACTTGGTTCCGTATCTTGGTCTCCTCATCCCGCTGCACTGGCACAACAGGTTCCCCGATGGCGGCCCCGTAGGGCCGCATCTTGGCCTGAGCAGGCTCGTTGAAGAACGGAGGAATCATCAAGAACAGCAGGATCCCGCCAGCGATGCCCGGAATCCAGAAGGTCCAATTGAGACCGACCCCAGCAAACAGCACCGCAATCAGCGGGATCATGGTCACCGTTCCCAAGCTTTGCAGTGCCTGCATCCCGCCCATGGCAGCGCCTAGGTTGGTACGGAACCAGACTGTCACGCTGGACACCAGCGGCACTTGGAACACGGTCATGGCAATGCCCAAGAGGATGCCGAAGTAGAGGTAGAACTGCCAGAGCGAGGTCATGTATCCACAAAGCACCATGCCAGCTAGGAACAGCACTGCGCCCAGTACCAGAATGGGACGCACTCCGTACCGCTCCCCCAGCCCGCCGAGCACCGGCGACATGACAGCGGAGATAACCCACTGCAAGCTGAATGCGATTGCTATGGCCCACTTCGACCAGCCGAACCCATCAACGGGGTCCTGCAGGTGGGGCACAAGCACCACTGCGGCAAACCGGAAGGACGAGCTTATCATCCACATGGTGGCCGCCAGCAGGACGATGATCCAAGCGTAATGTACGCCCCAGCCACCGAACCGCAGGTGGTCGTCACTCACTCGTAAGGGGGACCTGAGCATTCACCATCCTTTGGGGCCGATTGAGGGCTTTCCGGACCTTGAGGCCGACTTGGAGCAAAGGCCAATCCTAACGGATTAGGGACGCCGCTTCAATGAAAGCCACTTACCAAAGAAGACTACACGTCCCCGAGCAGGCCGAGATACTTGTAGGCCGAGCCCGTATTGAGAAGTACCGTCACGCCTTCGGGGTTCAGTTGACCCGAACCTAGTAGCCTCTTTGCCGCCACCAAGGTGGCCGCCCCTTCAGGGCAGGCGAACACACCTTCCGCCGCGGCCATCTCCTTCATGGCATGTACCATTTCGGCGTCGGAAACGGTAAGGGCAGTCCCGCCCGTCTCGCGTATGGCCTGCAACACCAGGTAGTCGGCGAAGGGGTGGGGCACACGGAGGCCATCAGCCACCGTATGTGGGTTTGGCCACGCCTGCGACGCCTCTGCCCCCGACTCGTAAGCATGCACCACGGGTTGGCAACCCTCGGCTTGCACAGCGATGAAGCGGGGCAACTTGCCTTCCACCCAACCCAACTCCAGCAGTTCCAAGTAACCCTTCCACATGCCGATGATGCCGGTGCCCCCTCCAGTGGGATAGATGATGGCTTCGGGCATGCGCCATCCCAGCTGCATGGCGATTTCCAGCCCCATGGTCTTCTTGCCCTCGGCCCGGTATGGCTCCTGCATGGTGGAAAGGTCAAACATCCCCTCCTCGGCTGCCCTAGCCCGCGAGAGCACCCCGGCGTCGCCGATATGGCCGTCCACGAGGTTGAGTTCGGAGCCAAGGGTGATGCACTCCAGCTTGTTGCCTTCCGGCGCATCCTGGGGCATATACACATACGCCTCCAACCCACCACGAGCGGCGTATGCCGCCATTGCCCCAGCGGCGTTGCCTGCGGAGGGCATGATCAGCTGGGTCAACCCCACCTCTTTGGCCTTGGAGACGGCCGCCGCTAATCCGCGAGCCTTGAAGGTGCCAGTGGGGTTCAACCCCTCATCCTTGATGTACAAGCTGGGCATTCCAAGAGACGCACCCAATCGCGGGGCATGCAGCAGAGGCGTCCCCCCCTCGCCCAACGTGATGATGTCTTCCGGCCGCGACGCTGGCAGCAACTCGGAGAAGGCCCACATGCCAGCCTGTCGCCCCTCGATAGCCTCTCGCGCCACCTCCCGCTTCAACCGGGGCAGGTCGTACCGCGCCAGCAACACCTTGTTGCACGCGGTACAGGTGCGAATCGGCTTGTCGTGCGGGTACTCGGCCCCGCACATACTGCATTCCAGATGGTCGAGATAGCTGAACATATGATTGACCTGCCTACGGGAGTTGGTTGGTTTTGATGAAGACGAGCGAGACCAACTAAGTCGAGTGGACTACTACGACCCTGAGCCTCTCCTGATTAGTCTCCTGCTGCCAGACAATCACGGCGTCTTCTCGAGAGTATAACAGCGCGGGCATCCTCCGCTTGGTCATCATCTAGTGCCCGTACCCAGGCTCCGCTAGACGCTGCGTCCCACTTGGGTCAGGACGCGCGGAGAGGTAAGGCCTCTTTTCAGAGCGGGCCGAGCTCGGCTCGCTACGACCACTGCCATGTTGACAACCACCCAATAACTAGGCTATCTCATTTCCCTGTGCCTGCGGCACTTATTCGGGTGTTCTGGAGGGAAGGATGAAGTACGACGTTATCGTGGTCGGAGCTGGTTCTGCGGGATGTCCGCTGGCGGCCCGGCTTTCCGAGGACCCCAGCCTGTCGGTGCTGCTGCTGGAGGCCGGCCCGCATTATCCCGACTTCCAGCACCTTACCGACGACCTCAAGTACGGCGAGACCCGGGACGCCGAGGCCGAGGGCGCACCCCATAACTGGGCCATGCGCGGGATCATCAACCCGGTGCAGGGCGAGATACATGTGGCCGAGGGCAAAGTCGTTGGCGGTTCAGGGGCCATCAACGGCCAAGTCTTCCTCCGGGGTCTGCCCGACGACCACGACGACTGGGCCGCTCGCGGCAACGACGAATGGGGCTACCTGAACGTCCTGCCCTTCCTGCGCAGGCTGGAGTCGGACCAGGACATCCGCGACGACTTCCACGGCGCGGACGGCCCCGTGCCAGTCCTGCGCCGCCCCAGCGAGCCCTCCCTGCCCATCCAAGCTGCCTTTCGCCAAGCCTGCCTTGCCTCCGGCTTCCCTGAAGTGGCCGACATGAACGGCCCCGGCCCCTACGGCCTCAGCTACATACCCATGAACAATCCTGAGGGCATCCGCATGAGCACCGCCCTCACCCACCTGAACCCGGTGCAGCACCGCATGAATCTCACCATCCGGGGTAACGTGCAGGCACGGCGCATCGTGTTCGAGGGCAAGAAGGCGGTGGGCGTGGAGGTAGAAAGCAACGGAGACGTATTCGTCGTTGAGGGTGAGCAGATCGTCCTCAGCGCGGGCGGAATCCGCTCGCCTCACATGCTGATGCTGTCGGGCGTCGGCCCAGCAGATCAGTTGCGCGAAGTGGGCATACCCGTAATTCACGACTCGCCCGGCGTGGGCCAGAACCTGAAGAATCACCCCTCTGCCAGTGCCTCGCTACGGGTGAAAGCGGGCGTGGCCCTACATCTCGACGTCACCAAGTCCCGCTTCGCCCTCCGCTACACTGCCACCGGCTCCAGCACCCCCAACGACATCATGCTGATGACCAACTCGGTCTTCTCCACCCTCAGTGGCGACACCATGCCCGAGGGCACCTTCCGCATCGCCTGCGCCTTGGAGATGCCTGCCAGCGTCGGCGAGGTGCGCATAGTCTCAGCCGACCCCAACGTCCAGCCCTACTTTAACTACCACTACCTCGAGGACCCTTGGGACAGGGAGCGCCTACGGGAGGGTCTGCGCCTCGTCCGCCGGATGGTCGACCACCCAGCCTACCAGGAAATCGTTGACCAGTGGATAAACCCCACCGAGGAAGAACTGGCCGACGACGAAAAGCTTGACGCCTACCTGTTCCGCACCTGTGGGACCTCCCGCCACTACTCCTGCACCTGTCGCATGGGCCCCGACTCCGACCCCATGGCCGTAGCCGACCAATACTGCCGGGTCCGAGGCGTAGACAACCTCCGCGTCGCCGACTGCTCCGTCCTCCCCCAAATCACCCGCGCCAACACCAACGCCACCGCAATCCTAGTAGGCGAGCGTGTGGCGGACTGGATCAAGGAGGGGAGGTAGGGGGAATGTTCGCACTGACGGTTGGTCCTGAGCATTAAAATCACGTGTTGAGTTCTTCGAACTCTTGTGGCTTACCTATGAATCTAACGAAGCTTGGGTGGTAGCTTGTCACCATGGATAGCGTTAAATGCCCCATTTGTAGTGTCTATACAATCAATACTCCGATTGTTGTTGAAGGTTTGGTGTATCTTTCAGGCAACCTAACCGACCCTATACACGGGTGGTATCACCTGGAAGGTGGCCCCATATCTGTCGTGCGGTGTGGAGCATGTAAACGGACATTCGTAGTGGAGCGTGGGCGTGCGGTGTGGCCGTTGGACAGTCCAGGAGCGCCTAAAAGCGTCCCCGAGAAGATCAGAGAGGCTTATGAGGATTCTCGTCGGGCTCATGCTGCAGGTGCCAACATCGGAGCCCTGATGGCCGCTCGGACAACATTGATTAGGTTTCTGCGCGATAAGCAGGTAGAAAACTTCAAAGAGCTAGTCGAAAAGCAGGTGATCACTCCCGCTATCTATGGTGGGGTCGACCAACTACGTCTATGGGCCTCGGTTGCGGGCCATGACGACATTGAGGTCGATGAGTTCGATGCGCAGGAAATAGAAGACATATTAGACTATCTCGGAACCGCTTTAGAATCTGCCTACACGCACCAAGCTCGCGTGGACCAATATGTCCGCCGAACGAACGAGCTTAGGAACCGATCCGATTCTACAAGTCCTTCCTGACTGGAGTCACACAAGGCGTGCCTCTCGCTCGACGTACGTACGGAACTCATTGCGTAAGGCCTTGGTAGTCACTAGGTCAACCGGGCGACTCAGCAGGTCTTCCAAGTAGAATTGCACACCGAAGTAGGACTTTGCCGTGGCCGGTCCGTCGAACTGGACGAGAATATCTACATCGCTGCGGTCGGTAGCTTGGTCGCGAGCGAAGGACCCGAACAACGCAAGTTGGGTTACGCCAAAGCGCTCCGCAAGCAGCGGTTTGTGCGCTCTCAACAGGTCTAGAACCTCATCGCAGGTCACGATTGGCCTCTGCAGCCGTGATTTGAATACAGTCTATCATGTGCCTACTTGCCTACGGTTGGCTTCCGTCTAACTCCTACCCCTTACTCTCCATCCTCGCAAGGATATCCCGAATCTCCGCGAGGAGCGCGGTGACATCCGAGGGGGTGGCGCCTTGCGCGGGCGTCGCCGTCGTGGCTTCAGCGCCTAGAACCTGCTGCCTCTGCCGGAGGATAGCATCCCGGAACTGCACGGCGTCCACTACCCCGATGAGGTTGCTCTCGCTGGCGCCGAGGCCGGCGCCTTGGCCAGCGGTCTCCACCTTGAGACCACGCAGGTTGTAATGACGCATCAAGGGGCCGTCGTGCAGGCGTACATCGGTGATGCGGTTCAGTGGGATGGTGGCCTCGGCCCGCATGAACACACCCTTGCGTATCTCCAAGGCGTTGGTCGTCAGGCGGGCCGACACACGCCGCATGTACTCCGGGCAATACCACAGGCTCAGGAGCCACCAGAAGGGAATCACCAAGATTCCAGCCACGGTTACAATCAGCCACAAGGTTACCAGCCAGCGGGTGTAGGGCGTGTACCGGTCATCGAATTCCGCTTCCATCAGGGTCTAGCCTGTGACGCTGGGCTGCTCCATTTTCTGCCTCCGGTCGCTTCTGGCCTCCGGCTACGTGGCAACATGATACCCTACCGGCGGCTCTCCACATGCACCGTCACGATATCGACGCCGTGGTACTTCTGGTGGCGTACCCAACATGCGTAGTGCCGCAGCAGCCGGAAGGAGATTTCCCGCCCGTCCGGGGCCACATGCCGATACGCTAACGCTATCGCCTCGTTCCTTGTAGCACACATGCTGAGTTGAACGGACATGGCCAAAAAAGTGGGCCCGGATAGACTTGAAGCATCATCAGGCCTACGCTCTAGTCAGCAGAGCTATGGACCCAAACAAGGCAGGCACCGTGTTTCCATTCTGCGAGAACATCATTGACCCTGCTAGGGGTCAACGAGCAATTGGCACCCTGAGCCTCATGCAATGTGGCGTCAGGCCTCCGTCATCCCATCGCCAGCTAAACCGTTCGCCCCCTGACCGAAACGAACACCCTGACATTTGCCCCTTGCCCGCTCCCCTTGGCCCACGTATATCATGTATCTAGGCTTTATGCGCCCCCTACTCCAAGTCGAAAGGAAGGCACCGCACCACATAAGGGCCCAAAAACTCACACGGCAAACCCATGCAACACGAAACCCTCAAGTCACAATTAACAGATACGCCCCAGCTACGGACGAAGCACAAAATTCGAGAAATTCGAGTAGTTTCAGCTACAAAAACATTATCCCCAGATACAAACGGTCTCGCCGCCCAGCTACGACGACTCCGGCACAGTCTCGAGCCCCTCGCGGCCATGCACACCACGGAAGCCGCAAAGGCCATCGGCGGGAAGACTACAGTGAATGGAGACTTACAGTGAAAATGGTGGGCCCGGATAGACTCGAACTATCGGCCTCAGTCTTATCAGGACTGCGCTCTAACCACCTGAGCTACGGGCCCAAAGAAGAGCGAGGGCCATGGCTGACCCTCCCTTCGAGTATATGCAGACCCCCGCCCAGTGTCAACGAATCCGGGCCCCTCCCTGACACCCTTACCTTGACCCCAGCGCCCCTCTCTGCTAGTCTCAAAGTAGTAAGCAGGCAGGGGACTGACCCCTCAGGGTCGCCCCTGCTTTTCTTTTTCGGCCCCTGGCTCTTCCCCCTGACTATTGAAGGGAGCGATAAGGCGAAAATGCGGTGCCACGCGGCAAGCTGCTCAGAAAGGACTCTGCAGAATGCGCGGCGCATTTTAGATTCAAGAACTATGATTTTAGCTATGGCCTCTGCCGCGCCCAACTACAAGTCCGCACCTCATGACGCCCCCCTTCGGAACGCCCCCCTTCGGAACGGCCGAATGAACCCCAAATGCGGCCACATAACCCTAGCTGACTCAGATACAACACTGCGGCAATGAGACCGGTTTCAGATATAAACAATTTGTTTTTAGCTATGGACGTGGCCGCATCCAGCTACAAATATGCGGCCAGCAGTGGCCCCATGGCCGCCACGCCGGTCCCCATTTCACCCCAACCATACCCCCGCCAGCCAACTGCCTCTGGCCCCAACTAACATGCCCAAGTCCGATTTCCGCTTCTCCACCCCCCTCCGCGTCCGCTGGGCCGAGTGCGACGCCCAAGGCATCGCCTTTTACGGCGCCTACATGGGCTTCCTAGAAATCGCCCAGTCCGAGTACTTCCGCAACCTCGGCTACTCCATATACCGCATCGCCGAGACCGGCTACTTCGACACCGTCGTCGCCAAGGCCACCCTCGAGTACAAGGCATCCGCCCGCATCGACGACATGCTCGACCTCTACACCCGCGTCTCCCACCTCGGCAACACCAGCATGATCATGGACAGCGAGATATACCGCCAACACCCCGAAGAACTCCTCCTCCAGTCCCAGATCATCTACGTTGGCTTCGACATCGCCCAGAACTCCAAGAAGCCTATCCCCAAGGACATCCGCGCCGTGGTCCAAGAATTCGAGTCCACCGGCCACGTCCTACCCATGAGCCAGCTCCCCGACCTGTCCCGTGCGACGTCTTTGGACGTCAACCAGCCCGATTAGCCGGGCATACCCAGCGGCAATCCCCGCTTGACCACACTAGAGCGGTGGGGCATACTGACGGCAATCACTATTCATTTAGTTTGGAAGCCTGAATTGGAGGCTTTAATGGTCACCACAGGAAGCACTCTGGAGATTAGCGTTACCGAGAAGGCTGCCGAAAAGGTGAGGGTCTACGCCCAGAAAGAGGGCAAGAAGGACAGCTTCGCCCTGCGGGTGGGCGTCAAGGGTGGCGGATGCTCCGGCCTCCTCTATACCCTCAGCATCGAGGACGGCGACCCCGGCGACAACGACCGTGTGACCGAGGATAAGGGCATCAAAATCCTGATCGACAAGAAGGCGTACATCTATCTGGCGTCCACCGAGTTGGACTTCTCCGATGGTCTGAACGGCAAGGGGTTCGTGTTCCAGAACCCCAACGCCACCAAGGCCTGCGGCTGCGGCAACTCCTTCGCCGTCTAACCTTCGTCCACAGGTCGCAACCAAAAGCACCGTCTCGCGTTACAATGCGAGATGGTGCTTTATTTATCCCGCCCACCTCCATTCAGTACGAGGGTGAGGACCCACCATGCAGAGATCACACCTCCACGATGTCACCCAAGCCTCCGGCGCACTGACCGGCGAATGGCAGGGCTGGGAGCTGCCCCTGTCCTACGGCAACCCCGAAGAGGAGTACTCGGCAGCCACTAACTCCGCGGCAGTCTACGATGCCTCCGCCGTAGGCAGGCTGAAGGTCACGGGGAGTGACGGGCTGGACCTGCTGCACCGCCTCTCCACCAACGCCGTGGAAGGCCTGATTCCAGGACAGGGGGCCAACACAGTCCTCACCGACGACCGTGGACGCATCATCGACCTCATAACCGTGACCAACTTGGGAGAATACGTCCTGATTCTCACCAGCCCTAACCAGCAGCAGCGAATCATCGACTGGCTGGACAAGTACACCATCATCGAAGACATCACCGTGGAGGACGTCACGGGCGACACCGCCATGCTAGGCCTCGTCGGCCCCAACGCAACCAACGTCGCCGCCAAAGCGACCGGCGCGGCTGCCGTCGAGTTGCAACCCTGCTGCGCCATTCCCATTGACGATTTAGGCTGCCTTCTGCGCTGCGATATGGGCAGCCTGACCAACTTCTACGTCGTAGGGGGCGCAGAGGCCGTCCAACGCCTATGGGGCGCGAGCGTGGAGGCGGGAGCGAAGCCCATGGGTCTGGAGGCATACCAATCGTTGCGGGTGGAACTTGGCGTGCCTGCCCATGGGAGCGAATTGGGCGACGCCTACAACCCTCTGGAGGCAGGCCTGATGCCAGCCATCAGCTTCACCAAGGGCTGCTACATCGGCCAAGAGGTTATCGCCCGCCTCGACACCTACCAGAAGTTGCAACGTCGCCTCGTATCTCTAGCCCTCCCAGACTCGGTCCAATCAGGTTCTCGACTCATGCAGGACAACCGTGAAGTCGGCGTCGTCACCTCCGTCAGCCCCCTACCCAGCAAGGGGACCGCCAACGGCCAAAGGCTCGGCTTGGGATACGTTCGCACAGCAGCCGCCGAAGAGGGAGCACGCTTGCAGTTGGGCGACACCGGCGAAGCTGCCTCCATCCAGGCACTGCTGGAGCCCTTGGGGTAGACGGGGCAGGTGGGAAGTCTCGGCAAAAGCGAGCCTGCTGAGACCGCGAAGATGAACGCCAGAGCTTCTTAATAGACGTCATTGGAAGCGCAACTATGGCTTCTGGACCAATCATTTCCACCACGGCGGACTGCATCGTTACACGCTTCGAACCGTCTCGCGTCCTGCTCTTCGGTTCCCAAGGCCGAGGCACCGCTGGCGAGTGGAGCGATGTGGACACGGGCAATTCAGGACTCCTCGGCGCCGGAATGCAGGCGGCGCGGCGTTCTAGGCTAGCGAAGTCCGATCCACCATCAGGACAGACATCGCAGAGGCAGCCGATTTTGTCCCACCCCTAAATCGCCAAACCCCCATCAATCCCCACCACCTGCCCTGTCACGTACGCCGCCTGCGGGCTGCACAAGAAGGCCACCACCTCGGCTACATCTTCTGGGGTGCCGAAGCGGCCCAGCGGTATGCGGGCGAGGACCTGGTTGCGCACGTCTTCCGAGAGTTGCTCCACCATGTTGGTAATGATGTAGCCGGGGGCGACCGCGTTCACGGTGACGTTGCGGGACGCTACCTCCCGGGCCACGGCCTTAGTGAAGCCGATGAGGCCCGCCTTGGAGGCGGCGTAGTTGGCTTGACCGGGGTTGCCTGACACGCCTACCACGGAAGACATGTTGACGATTCGTCCGTAACGCTGGCGCACCATGTGGATCAGGGCTTGCTTGGTACAGAGGAAGGCACCCCGCAGGTTGACGTTCAGCACGTCGTCCCACGCCTCAGGGCTCATGCGCAGCATCAGGGCGTCGCGGGTGATGCCAGCGTTGTTTACTAGAATGTCGAGCCTGCCCCAACGTTCCGTCACCCCGCGCACCATGCCAGCGACTTCGTCAGGGTCGGACACATCGCCGCCGAACAGCGCCGCCTCGCCCCCAGCAGCGGTGATGCTGGCTTCAAGCTCGGACGCGGCGTCGCTGTGGGTCAGATAGTGCAAGCCGACCTTCGCCCCAGAGCTGGCCAGCACCGAGGACACGGCTTGTCCGATGCCTCCCGATGCCCCTGTTACTAGTGCTACCGATCCGCTCAGGTCCATGTCCTGCCTAACCTCTGTGTCCTAGGTCATCGGGAGCCGCACCGAAGCGGTCCCGGTGATCAGTTCAGCCCCATCCTGGTTTTTCAGGCCGACGGCACATTCCACTAAGCGCGCGCCTTCCTTCTCTGTCTCTCGAATCACTTGACCGAAAGTAGTGACATGGTCACCGGGATAGGCGGGCCCCTTGAAGCGCACCTTCAGCGCGCCCCGCTCCTCCCAAGCATGCCCGAAGGCCTCGGACATCATCTGAGCAACAAAGGCTAGCGTCAGCATGCCGTGGGCCACAATGGCCCCGAACTGGCTGTCGGCTGCGAAGTCGGCGTCTAGGTGGATGGGGTTGTGGTCCCCGGAAGCGTGGGCGTAGGCCGTCACCATGTCCTGGCCGACGAGGCGCTTCACTGCAGGCAATTGCCTTCCCACGTCAGTCACCGCTAACTAAGTCCTTGGGAAGAATCACGGTGCACTTGCCAGTGACTACGGGCTGGTCGTCAGCCCCATTCACCCGGAATCCAGCGACGATGAAACGGAAGTCACCCCGTTGCGAGGGACGCCCCACATCGGCGGTGATGTGTACCTCGTCACCGACCGAGGCAGCGCGGTGGCACTCGATTTCTTGTCCACCATGCACCGCGCCTCCCGGCAATTCCAGCTTCTCCAGAAGCCCGGCTAGCGCGCGGGCAGCTAGAGCCAAGGGAGGCACCGTTCCATCGACTGTGCCATCAGCGGTGGCTTCACGATATGCCGACACCCAGTCGGCGGTGAGGCTCCAAGTACCCAAATCCAGTGGGCCGCTATGCATCCGTTCCTGCCTTGTATATGGGGCCGCGATTATAGCATGGGTCCCCTAACGCAGGAGGATGCTCGAGGTAGAGGCCCTTGATAGCGGCTAAAGGGTATAATGCCAGCAGCAATCCAACCAAGGAATCTAGCGGAGGTAGCGATGAGCGAGGCACACCTCCTTCATTTCGACGACGTGCCTGCCATGGAGCGGGGCGGTGGCATCACCGGAAGGCCGTTGATTGGCACGGACCAAGGATCGACCACTTTCTGTAGTGGCATCACAGCCTTCCCACCGGGCGCGTCCATTCCCATGCACACCCACAACTGCGATGAGCAGGTGACCCTGCTCGAAGGCGAGGGCACTGCGGATATCGAAGGCCGGACGGAAGATGTCGCTCCCTACGACACGACCTTCATTCCTGCCGGAGTACCCCACCGCTTCATCAACCGGGGCGACGGTCGCATGAGCATCATGTGGATTTACGGCGGGACCTATGTGACCCGGACCTACACCGACACGGGTGAAACGGCCCCGCAGTTCGGACAGCTTCGCAGCGAGTAGTCCCAAAACGCCCTAGGGGGTGAGAACTATGGCTAGCAACAGAGTCGACACCGTCGTATTCGGTGGTCAGGTGGTGACCTCGTCCGAGGCCTACGAGGCTGGCGTCGCCATTCAGGGCGAGAAGATCGTCGCCATCGGCCCCTCGGAGATGCTACCGCCTGCTGACAACTACATCGACGCCACCGGCAAGTACGTGTTGCCCGGGGCCATCGATGCCCATGTGCACCTCGCTGGACACGACGACTACGAGGTCGGCGCGTGGGCTGCGGCCCATGCTGGGCTGACCACGCTGGTCCCATTTGCCGTCACCGACCAAGAGAGACACGAGTCGCTACCGCACTCCATTGAGCGGCACAAAGAGATGGTGAGCAAGCAGTCCGTCCTGGACTTCGGTCTCCACTTCATGCTGGGCAACCAGGAGTACCTGCTGGACGGCCTGCCTGAGGCCTTGGACATGGGTGTCTCCTCCTACAAGATGTTCATGACCTACAAGAAGCAGGTCACCCGCATGGTCTCCGACGAGTTCATCTGCAGGGCCATGGAAATCATCTCCGCCAAGAGCGGCGTCTGCCAGTTGCACTGCGAGAACGGCGATGTAGCCAACTACCTAGAGGACTGGTGCATCTCCCAAGAGCAGGTGCATCCAAGGGACTTCCCAGGCACATGCCCCCCGTGGATTGAGGAAGAGGCCATCAACCGCGCCATCAATTTTGGCGCCCTGACCCGATGCCTCACCTACGTGGTGCACCTCAGCACCCAAGGCGGCTTGGAGCGCATCAAGCAGGCCCAAGCATCCGGCCTGCCGGTGTGGACCGAGACCTGCCCCCAATACCTGCTGCTGGACAACTCGTTGATGGATGAGTGGGGCCCCTTGGCCAAGATGGGCCCACCCTTGCGGGACAAAGGCGGCCCTGACCAGCCCGCCCTATGGCAGGGCCTGCAACAGGGCTTCATATCCCTCGTTGCCAGCGACCACGCCCCTCATCCGGGGGACCAGAAGCAGCACGGCTGGAACAACGTATTCGTGCAGCCCGACGGGCGCGTGGTGCCCTATGGCTCCCCCGGCGTGGAGACCATCGTCCCCTTGATGTACAGCCAAGGAGTGGTAGGCCACGGGCTGCCCATCTGGTGGATGGCCCGTATCCTAGCCGAGAACCCTGCACGCATCTTCGGCCTCTACCCACGCAAGGGAGTAATTCAAGTAGGGGCCGACGCCGACCTGCTCATCATCGACCCCAACCGGCAGGGGGCCATCACTGCCAACAACCACCACGGCAACTCCGGCTACACCCTCTTCGAGGGCTGGGAGGTCAAGGGCTGGCCTTGGATGACCCTTCAGCGAGGCCGAGTGCTCCTCAACCAAGGGACGGTGGAACAGCGCCCCGGCGCAGGACAGTTCATCCCCGCAGGGGCTACAAGGCCGCCGATAGGCGGGCGAGTCATGTAAGCAGTCAACATTCAATCACACGGATGTTGACTGACTCGAAGAAAGGCGGGCTCCCACATGACTACATACCTCACCAAGCTCGCCCAATTCGCTTCCGACACGAAGCTCGACCTCTTGGACGAAGCGACTATAGTCGCTGTTCAAGACGTCGTTCTCGACACCATCGGCGCGATGCTGGCTGGCAGCCGGGAACCCGAGAATCGCAAGCTGGCGCAATGGGCAGCGCAAGAGGCGGGAGCACAAGGGCAGTCCCGCCTCATCGGGCACGACCTGATGGCGCGGCCGATGTTCGCAGCCCTCTCCAACAGCACTGCCGGCGTGGCCTTGGAGGTGGACGAGGGCAACCGTTGGGGCGGCGGCCATCCTGCTATACACACCGTGCCTGCCGCCTTGGCCACTGCTGAGGTGATGCAAGCCAGTGGAGCCCAGCTGATGCAGAGTGTGCTTGTGGGTTACGAGGTGCTGTCGCGCATCGGGGGCGCAACCCGGGTCTACCCGAAGGTCCACTCCCACGGTACGTGGGGAGCCATCGGTACAGCAGTAGCCGTGGCTAAGCTGCGTGGCTGGGACGCCACAGCCATTGAGCAAGTCATCAACTTGGCCGCTTCCATGAGCCCGGCCAATACTTGGTCCGCCTGTTTCGCCGGGGCCACCATTCGCAACCTCTATCCGGGACGAGCCGCCTTCAACGGCATGATGGCCGTGCAATTGGCTGATTGTGGTTTCCAAGGGCTGGAAGACGGCCCATCCGACGTCTACGACGGCTTTCTAGGCCAGAGCTTTAACCACGAAGAAACAGTGGCAGGGTTGGGGCAGGACTACCGCATCGCGCAAAACTACTTCAAGTTCCACGCCTGCTGCCTCTACAATCACCCAGCTTTGGACGCGGTGCTGTCCCTGTCGCACCAGCACGACATCGAGGCTTCCCAAGTACAGTGGGTGGAGGTGACCACCATACCCTTTGCAGCCGACGCCATGGCCTACGTCGACCCCCAGAACCAGCTCAGCGCCAAGTTCTCCATCCCCCACGCCGTGGCAGCTGCCTTGGTACGTGGCAGGGCCGACATCACCTCCTTCTACCCGGATCAGGTGGCCGACACCGCCATTCGGCAGTTGGCCTCAAAGGTAAAGGTGGAGACCGAACCGCAAATGTCCATGCGCCGGCACGACTACCCATCAGCGCGGGTTACCATCGGCATGAGGAACGGTCGCCAGCTACAGGATGAGACGGTTATAGTGCGTGGTGATACAGCAAACCCCGTGACACGACAGGAGTTGGTCGACAAGTTTCTCTTCCTCAGCGAGGGAATCGTCGGTAGCAAGGCTGCGGGAGAAGTCGTCGAAATGGCGCACTCGCTGCAGGACGTCAGTGATGTGCGGGAACTCACAGCCTTACTCGTGTCTATGGGGTAGATGGCCCCCGCCGGAGGCCTCAGTCGCCTCCTGTCAACACCCCGGCTGCCCCGGATGTCCGCAGCATTCCTTCCAGTGCACCAGCTTGAAGACGTTATTGCGCGCAACCAGCCACAGCCGTACGCGCCAAGACAGGGACGAACGGAACAGCACTCTCAGGAATCTCCGCGCCCTTTGGATCATGGCCATAGTCCTTCCTCAACTGTCAACCTGCACGTTCGGTTCACCAAACATTTCGATCATAGAAAGCTGTCCTGCGGATAGCTGGAGGGCGGGATTAGTAGGCTTGGGGTATATCTCGGCAGCATCTCACAGGTAACTCCTTATGCTGGTAGCTTCAGATAATTTCACCCCAACAGACTGTAGCTTGCGAACGAGAGCCGGCCCGTCGAACAGCAAGATTTCAGCGATTGTCCAAGGATGGGTTGCGCCGCAGGAAGATGTGGCCGGTGCCTTTGGATCCGTCAGCACGAGGTAGACTCCCGGCACAGCATCCCGTTTGATGTCCGATAGATGGTCGTTTTTCGAGTATTGCTTCGCGTTGACCGATTTACCAGCGAGGGGCCCATCGACGAAATGCCTATGGAACCCTTGGTCGTCGCCGAATCGGACAATCGGATATTGAATATCCGCGCGGCTAGGAACTCACCCATATGCTCGGGATGGGCCGACCTCCCTATAATCTCTGAAATCTCCCTCTCGATTCCGTTCCGTTGTCGGATGAGCGCCGCAAGTCTTCGCAATTGACCGTCTTCAGATACCGGTCTTCCTTCAGCGTGTCCCGATGCATGAGACAAGCAAGTCGATCTGCCCACACTAGCGGATGTCGGGGCCATCGAACAACGCCCGACAGGCATGACATCTGGGGGGCGCGCAACTCTCGTCTCGTCGATATAATCCCTGTCGACCGCTCCCCTTGGAGGCTTTTCTGATGCTTGCGAAGTCCAAGACCTGTGCCGTCGTAGGGCTCGATGGATACCTCGTCGAAGTGGAGGTGGACATATCGCCCGGACTGCCTGCTTTCACCATCGTGGGACTTCCCGATACTGCCGTGCAGGAGTCACGGGAGCGCGTCCGCTCCGCCATACGGAATTCCGGCTTCGAGTTTCCGATGCGACGCATCACTGTGAATCTCGCCCCAGCAGACCTGCGCAAGGCCGGGCCCGCTTACGACCTACCCATCGCCGTAGGCGTGCTACTAAGCTCAGGGCAAGTGACCGACGACGTGGCCGACAGCCTGTTCTTGGGCGAGCTTTCCCTAGACGGCAGTTTGCGTCGCACCCGCGCCATCCTGTCCATGGTCGCCGTGGGGCGTGAGCAAGGGCTCAGCAAGGTGTACGTGCCCGTGGACAACGCCTCTGAGGCTTCGTTGGTAGAGGGAATGGACGCGGTCCCAGTGCATAACCTAGCCGAGTTGGCTGGGCATCTACGTGGCGAGCTGGAGTTGTCGGTCTTCTGCGGCGAGCAATACGTGGCCGAGAAACCAGGGTGCTACGACACTTCCGGCGGCGCCGACGTTGACATCGGCAACGTGCGAGGACAAGACCATGCCAAGCGCGCCTTGGAAGTGGCGGCTGCCGGGGCCCACAACCTGCTCTTGGTCGGACCGCCCGGTGGAGGGAAGACTTTGCTGGCCCGGGCCATGCCCACTATCCTGCCTTCCATGACCAACCAAGAGGCCTTGGAGGTAACCAAGATATACAGTGTCGGAGGCATGCTGCCCACGTCTCATCCCCTGATATCCAACCGGCCCTTCCGATCGCCTCACTACACCATCTCCAACGCAGGACTCGTAGGCGGAGGCCGCTTGCCCAAGCCAGGCGAAATCACCCTGGCCCACCGCGGAGTCCTATTTCTAGACGAGCTTCCGGAATTTGGCCACTCGGCTCTGGAGTCGTTGCGCCAGCCCTTGGAGGACCGCACCGTATCCATCAGCCGGGCCCAAGGAAGCGTGACTTTTCCGGCGAATTTCATGCTGGTTGGTGCCATGAACCCGTGTCCTTGCGGATTTCACGGCGACCCGAAGAAAAACTGCACCTGCGCGCCTTCCACGATCGCTAAGTACCAGAGGCGCATCAGCGGGCCCCTGCTGGACCGCATAGACCTGGTTGTCGAGGTGCCAGCAGTTGAATACGACGATTTGGTGGGCCACGAGTCGCAGCAGGGCTCGGCCCTCGTCCGCCCACGAGTGGAGAGCGCCCGTCAGCGCCAGCGAGAACGCTTCAACGCGACGTCTCTTGCGTCCAACTCGGAGATGGGCCCGCGGGAGGTGTGGGACTTCTGCCAGATAGAGGAGGCCGCCAAGAGCCTGCTCCAGACAGCGATGAACCAACTGAACCTCTCGGCACGAGCCTTTCACCGCGTGCTGAAGGTGGCCCTAACCATCGCCGACTTGGAAGGCACCCCCGTCATCGGTATGCACCACATAGCTGAGGCGTTGCAGTACAGGCCGCGCAGTATGGCGTGACCCTAGGCGGCCTCCCAGCCGCGACCATCTTATCCCGGACTCAAACATGCCAATATAATACGACAGAGCTTAGGCTATAGGCAGGAAGCAATGAGCATGGCCGAATTTATCGGTATGAAGTGTAGCCAGCCCGACTCCAACCGTCAGGCTGGCTACACTTATCTGGCTACACTCATATTCAGGGGGCAGCACACTGCAACCGTGCCAATCGAGGCTTTGGACACCCGCTTGAATGCTCGCATCGACGCTCTAGGAGCTCGTCTGGATACACGGATTGATTCCCTGGATGCTAGACTCTCGGAGGTTGAGAAGAAGTCGAGAAAGGTAGGCTAGGCTCGAAGGTTTCATCGCTGGCACCGGTCATCCCCTGAGCAGGGGACCTCCGCCCAACAGCTAGCCCCGATACTAGGTGTCCAGACCGCCGCAAACGACCTCTCATCCATTTCTCGGATACATCCCCTACTGACTACAACCCCTGCCTCCTGCTATAATGCTCGGCTGTTGCCGGTGGCTGACGGATGGAGTCAGTTGCTGCCAGTGCAATCATTAAAACGGAACGGAATCGACATGGCAAATGAAATAGCCCTCGACCTAGCGCCCCGGATCATTCAGGGCAAGAAGGTTAAGACTCTACGGCGCAACGGGATAATCCCCGTGCATGTGTACGGGGCTGACGACGCCCCGGAGTCACTGCAATGCGAGCGGGCGACCTTGGAGAGAGTGCTGGCCCAAGCTGGCTCCAGCACCCCCGTATTCCTTGGGGTGCAAGGTAAGCCCGATCGCCAGTTGGCCATGGTGCGCGAGGTGCAGTGGGAGCCAATGAGAGGTTCCCTGCTGCACGTCGACTTCCTACGGCTACAGGCGGCCGTGTCTATCTCGGTCGATGTGCCTTTGACCCTCGAAGGCGAGTCGGCTGGGGCGCGAGCTGCCGGAGGCACCGTAGCACAAGCGCTTTACAACCTGACGGTACAGGCTTTGCCCATGGATGTCCCGTCCTCGCTGTCTGTGGACGTGTCCACGCTGACCGACTCCCAAATGGTGATTCGCGCCCAAGACGTGGAGCTTCCACCCAACGTCAGCTTGGAGAGCGATCCCGAAGCGTTGGTAGCCCGCATAGACCTGCCACTTGGTGGCTTTGGGACCGAGGCGGCCGACGTCGAATCAGCGGGGCAGACCTCGGATTAAGACGAGGCTACGCGGCAGTCACAAAGAGAGGTTGGCAATGGAAAAGCAGGTTATCGTACCGGACGAAAAGGGGCGCAGCTTTGCCCGCTCCCTGCGAGTAGGTCAATTCCTGTTTATATCCGGCATGACAGGACAATGGGACCTGCAAACTTGGGAGTACGACGCCCGATCCAAGGGCGACATCTCCTTCCAGACCCGCAGGTCTCTGGAATGGATGCAGCAGGTTTTGGCCGCCAGCGGCCTTACCATGAAGGACGTGGTGAACACCAATACCTTCGTGCGCGACATCAACGATCTGCCAGCCATCGCCGAGGTGAAGAAGGAGTTCTGGCCCGAGGGGGACGTTACCAGCACCAGCGTAGCGGTGTCGGGATTCGTGGGGGCCGGCGACATTGAGATCAATGGAATAGCCGTGTTTCCCGAAGGCCGGTAATCCCCAACCTACGCAGGTGGCCAATCGGCCACACAATGACGCTCACGGATGGATTATGACCACCAATTTCTTGTACCGCGCCACTGAGGGCATCCGGGAGGAGGACCTCGCTTGGATGCCCTTGGAACAGCTGGACCTACCTGGCGAGTTCCGCGGGTTCCGTTCACTGCGGGAAGGGCCATTGGACAACGAGGCCATGGCCAAGCAGAGCGTCCTCAACCGTAGCGGTGACGACCTCCAACGCTTAGGACGCATTACTGGACACTTGAAGGAGTTCGCCGCCTCTTCCTCGCCCGAAGGAATAGCCCCCGGCTCATCTCTGGCAGTGGCGACCGTGGTACACCTATTTCGTGACGGTGAGTCCGTGTCCAATTGGATGCTCGAGGTATTCCAGAAAGAGTTCGAGGCTTCAGTAGGCGATGAGGTGGCTCCAGGCTATACCGTCGAGAGCGCCAAGCCCTTTGCTCCAAGCGGCTTGGCCAGCGAGACCATCGGCATGGAGGTAATGCAGCGCGGCCCAGCTGGCGGCGCATCGTCAACCGTGATTGACTTCCGCGTTGGACGGTTGCTGGGCGTGGCCTACACCATCACCGCCGGCGAGCGGGGCGAAAAGGCGGCTATCGAAGAGGTGGCGGCTACGCTGGAGCGCAAGATGGTGCGGGTGGTGCTGGGCGCAGGCTGAACTCCTGACTAAAGGCTACGGTTACGCCGGCTGCGCACTCCCCTAGCTCTTCCCTACTTAACCACCACATTCACCAGCCGCCCAGGCACGTACACAGCCCGCTCGATCTGCTTGTCACTGAGGAACGGTTGCACCTTGTCGCTGCCTAGGGCCAGCTCGCGAGCTTCCTCCTCGGATATCTCCGCTGGAACCTGTAGCCGGTCGCGTACCTTGCCGTTGACCTGCACCACTAGGGTGATGACCTCGTTGGCGGCTAATTCCTCGTCCCAACTGGGGAAGGGCTGATTGTGGATGCTGTAGGGATAACCAGCCCTCTCCCACAGCTCTTCTGTGATGTGGGGGACCATGGGGGCCAGAATCAGCAGGATGCAGCGGATGCACTCGCGCCACGTCTCGGGGTCAACGCTGCCCTCAGCCCACACCCGGTTAAGGTGGTTGGAAAACTCCATAAGGGAAGCGATCGTCGTGTTGAACTTGAACCTGTCCAAGTCTTGGTAGCACTTGCGGATGGTCTGGTGCAGCCGTCGCCTAGTATCTCGAGAGTCTTGCCCTTCGGGGTCACCGCTCAGCGATGCGGCGTCCCGTAGACACGTCTCCCATATGCGGTTCATCCAGCGGGCCATGCCATTGATGCCGCCGTCGCTCCAATCGCCGCCTTGGTCCCACGGGCCGAGGAACATGAGGTAGGCCCGGACGGTGTCGGCGCCCACATCCTTCACATAGGTGTCAGGGGTGACCACATTGCCCCGCGACTTGCTCATCTTGGCGCCCCCGGCAACGATGGTGCCTTGGTTGTAGAGGCGCAGGAAAGGTTCGCCGAAATCCACCAGACCTAGGTCGCGCAGGGCCTTGGTGAAGAAGCGGGCGTAGAGCAGGTGCATGACGGCATGCTCCGCCCCGCCGGTGTACTGGTCCACTGGCAGCCACTCCCCAAGTTGCTTGGGATTGAAGGGGCCGTCGTGGTAGTCGGGGCTGGTGTAGCGCATCATGTACCAAGAGGAGTCGACGAAGGTGTCCATGGTGTCGGTCTCGCGCCGGGCGTCGCCGCCACACTGCGGGCAATTGGTCTCGACGAAGCCGAGGTTGACCGCTAGGGGCGACTCGCCTGTGGGCTTGAACTCTGCGTCGGGGGGCAGCAGCACAGGTAGCTGCTCTTCCGGCACCGGCACCGTCCCACACGCCGGGCAATGCACCATGGGGATGGGTGTTCCCCAGTAGCGTTGCCGAGAAATCAGCCAGTCGCGCAGCCTGTAGGAGACGGTCCGGTTGCCCCAGCCCGATGCTTCCACATGGTCAGCGATGGCCTGCATCCCTTGGTCTGAGGGAAGCCCATCGAACCGGCCCGAGTTCACCATTACGCCCTCGCCCGAATAGGCTTCCGGGAGGGGCTCCCCAGACCAGTCTTGCGGAGAAATCACTACTTGGATGGGGAGTCCGTACTTGTGGGCGAACTCGAAATCACGCTGGTCGTGGGCAGGCACGCCCATGACGGCACCGGTGCCGTAGGCCATGAGCACGTAGTCGGCGATGAGCAGGGGCACCTGCTCGCCGTTCAAGCGATTGATGGCATAGGTGCCGAGGGGGACTCCTGTCTTCTCCTTCTCGGTGGACATGCGCTCGATCTCAGTGGCTGCGCGGGCCTCCTTGATATAGGCCTCCACCGCCTCCTGCTGGTCAGGGGTGGTGAGCAGGGGCACCAGTGGGTGTTCCGGAGCAAGCACCATGAAGGTGACCCCGAAGATGGTGTCGATGCGAGTGGTGAAGGTGCGCAGCTCTTTATGTTCTAGGTTGCAGTGGCTGATGTCGAAGCTGATGTCGGTGCCCTCGCTGCGGCCCACCCAGTTGCGTTGCATCGCTAGGATCTTTTCGGGCCATTCCAGGAGGCCCTCGAAGTCCAGCAGCTCCTCGGCGTAGTCGGTGATACGCAGGAACCACTGGGCTAGGTCACGGCGGGTGATGGGTGTCTGGCAGCGTTCGCAGCGGCCGTTGAGCACCTGCTCGTTGGCTAGGACTGTGGCGCAGGAGGGGCACCAAACCACGGGGGCATGGGCGCGGTAGGCTAGGCCCTTCTCGTAGAGCTTCAGGAAGAACCACTGGTTCCAGCGGTAGTACTCGGGCAGGGCGCAGATTATCTCTTTGCTCCAGTCGTAGATGGCCCCCATGCTGCGCAACTGCTCGCGCATGTTCCGGATGTTGCTCATGGTCCATTCGTAGGGATGGATTCCACGGCTGATGGCGGCATTCTCCGCGGGAAGGCCGAAGGCGTCGAACCCCATGGGATGCAGCACGTTGTAGCCCTGCATGCGACGGAAGCGGGCATGGGTATCGGCGGGGGCCATGGCGTACCAGTGGCCGATATGCAGGTCGCCAGAGGGATAAGGGTACATGGTCATCTCGTACCAGCGAGGGCGGTCGTCGTCATCGGGAACGCGATAGATGCCGTCGGCCTCCCATCGCTCCTGCCACTTCTTCTCCAGAGCGATGGGGTCGTATTTCGATTCTTGGTACTCGGGGGTGGTGGTCATTCCGTTAGCTAACCTCTAGTTCTGATGGCTGCCGTCAAGTATACAGGCAGCGGGCAATCGGGGCGATTCGGGGGTGCGGCACCCGGACCGCAATTGCGAGTCTTGGAGGTGAATCTCGTGCTATAAGAAGTAGCTACCGATGGCACACCGATGACATCCTGGTTATGTTCCCATGATGTTCCGGTAGTATTTTGCTGTATCGGGATTACTACCGGAGCAGCTATGGGCCAGCTTTGGATGGGGTCACGGGAAAGGGTGCGAATTCTTTTATTGCCACATTTTGTATCTGAAGGGCGCCGCATTGGTCTCATCTCAGCTTTGAGCCAGCTAGGGACCAGTGTCGCATCTGCCTTGACTGCGCAGGGCTTAAGCGCGCAGGGCTTAAGGCGCGGGGCTTAAGCGCGCAGGCGGGGCTGCGATGGCTTGGGGAGACGGGCGGGAGAGTTGGCGCGGAGACGCCAAGGCTACAAGGATGGGGCCAGGAAAAATGATTTTGCCACTCATTTCCGCTCATTTCGGCTCATTTCGGCCGCTGGCTTAGGTCCTTTCTTTAGTATAGGGATTGCCGGGAACGTCGCAGAGGTAGGCCGTCTAGGTTCCGGTCACAACAAACAAAAAAAGCTGGGGTGACCTGATAGGGGTCAGTCCCAGCGCACTCTAGGGTGAGAGTAGAACGGATGTGTGGGGTTCGTCAAGGGGTTGGCGTCACGGGACGGGCTTTAGCCTTCCCCCTGACAGAGATGGGATGGTGCGGTGCTGGCGAGGGAAGGGCGAAAGGTGGTGTGGGAGTAAGGGATGAGGGTGTGACAGGGAGCCGTTGACACCCTGACAGGGCGCTCCCTAGACTGCGGGCAATTCACCCGACGATTTGAGCAAACGAGGAGGGCAGCATGGCGGACAGGAAGGGAAGAGGGATACTCGTAGTGATGGCAGACGTTCCGACGGAACTGGAGGAGGAGTTCAACCGGTGGTACAACGAGGAGCACCTAGGCGAGCTTACGTCCCTGCCCGGCGTGCTGAACGGCGCTCGCTACGAGGCCATCAGTGGCAACCCCAAGCACTTGGCGGTCTATGAAATGGAGTCCCCTGACACCTACTCCAGCAACGCTTTCCAGAACTACCTAGCCAACCCAGGCGAGTGGTCACGGCGGATGTCGCCGAGGGTCATCGGGACCAACTACGTGCACAATGTGTACCAGGTCATCTACCCCGAGCAGGTGCCCGCCTCCATGTCAGGGTCCGACATGGCCCCCATCCTCCAGTACGGTCGCATGGACATCCCGGAACAGTACGAGGAGGAGTTCAACGCTTGGTACAGCACGGTGTACGTGCCCAACTACTGCGAGGTGCCGGGAGTGATCCAAGCGCGCCGGCTGCAGGCGGTGCGAGGCGCTCCGGCTTACGGCGTGATGTACGAATTCGAGAACGAGAAGGTGCCCCAGACCCCGGCATGGGAGAAGGCACGGGACGCCAACGTATGGTCGCTGCGTATACGGCCGAAGATGCAGCACGCGAACGGGTCGCCGGGGGTGTATCGGAAGACGTTTCAGCTATAGGGAGCTAGAAGAAGCTGAACGGAGGCGAGCTTGAGGGCAAGCTATCCGGCCCTTGTGGAATGGGATGAGAACGCGGGAGCGTAGGGGGCCGTATTCCCCGACCTCCACATAGGGGCAGTCGGGACTACGCTCGAGGAGACTTTGGCTAACGAAGAGGGTATGCTGAAGGACTAGGTCATTGAGATGGACAAACGGGGCTGGCCCGTTCAGGCCCCAGCTCCTTGGAGACCATCGCGGTCCCGGAAGGCAACACGCTGATCTCGGTGCCCCTAGTCCTGTCCTCAAGGCTTTCGAGGTGAGCACGCCCTTGAGCTCGGCCGTGCTCCCTAGGCCCGTTCGGGGCCGGCGACCTACTTGTAGATGACGTGGGAGCGGTTCCTCGTGTAGAGGCGGACCTGCTCGGGTCCAACGACCGGTCTCAGTGGCCACGTTCCACGCGTCGCTGGTGACCACGTCGTGCAAGGAGGAGATAGCCTCCCTGATCTGCCTGTTTGTTCATTTTCAGGCTACATCGTTCGGGACGATGGCGAGGGCCGTGGATTCCCGCCTCCGCGGGAATGACGGGGAGGTTGGCTCCCTCTTCAAGACTTCTCGGTGATGGAGTTTTTCTGGGTTCCGGCTTTCGCCGGAGTGCTGGTGACGCCGGTAACCACGTCGATTGAGGAGGAGATAGGCTCCTGCTCTGCCTCTTTGTTAATCTTGAGGGTATGTCGTTGGTGGCGATGATGAGGGCCGTGGATTCCCGCCTCCGCGGGAATGACGGGGAGGTTGGCTCCCTCTTCAAGACTTCTCGGTGATGGAGTTTTCTTGGGTTCCGGCTTTCGCCGGAGTGAATGCTGGCTCCCTCTTCAAGACTTCTCGGTGATGGAGTTTTCTGACGCCGGTAACTACGTCGATTGAGGAGGAGATAGGCTCCTGCTCTGCCTCTTTGTTCATCTTGAGGGTATGTCGTTGGTGGCGATGGTGAGGGCCGTGGGTTCCCGCCTCCGCGGGAATGACGGGGAGGTTGGCTCCCTCTTCAAGACTCCTCGGTGATGGAGTTTTCCTGGATTCCGGCTTTCGCCGGAGTGCTGGTGACGCCGGTAACTACGTCGATTGAGGAGGAGATAGGCTCCTGCTCTGCTCTCTTTGTTCATCTTGAGGGTATGTCGTTGGTGGCGACCTCTTTTGTTCATCTGATGAGGGCCGTGGATTCCCGCCTCCGCGGGAATGACGGGGAGGTTGGCTCCCTCTTCAAGACTCCTCGGTGATGGAGTTTTCTTGGGTTCCGGCTTTCGCCGGAGTGCTGGTGACGCCGGTAACTACGTCGATTGAGGAGGAGATAGGCTCCTGCTCTGCCTCTTTGTTCATCTTGAGGGTATGTCGTTGGTGGCGATGGTGAGGGCCGTGGGTTCCCGCCTCCGCGGGAATGACGGGGAGGTTGGCTCCCTCTTCAAGACTCCTCGGTGATGGAGTTTTCCTGGATTCCGGCTTTCGCCGGAATGCTGGTGACGCCGGTAACTACGTCGATTGAGGAGGAGATAGGCTCTTGCTCTACCTCTTTTGTTCATCTTGAGGGTATGTCGTTGGTGGCGATGATGAGGGCCGTGGGTTCCCGCCTCCGCGGGAATGACGGGGAGGTTGGCTCCCTCTTCAAGACTCCTCGGCGATGGAGTTTTTCTGGATTCCGGCTTTCGCCGGAATGACGGTGATGCGCACAGGTCTTGAGGGAGACGGTTAGCGCCTGACCTGACTGGTCCGAGGTTTAGGAAAAGGAAAACCCTAGGCCCGTTCGGGGCCGGCGACTTTCTTGTAGATGACCTGGGAGCGATTGCTGGTGTAGGGGCGGACGTGTTCTGCGCAGCGACCGATCTCGGTGGCCACGTTCCAAGCGTCGCTGGTCACCACGTCGTGCAAGGAGGAGATAGCCTTACTGCTATGCCTCTTTGTTCATTTTTCAGGCTACGTCGTTCCGGGCGATGATGAGGGCGTGGGTTCCCGCCTCCGCGGGAATGACGGGGAGGTTGGCTCCCTTTTCAAGACTCCTCGGCGATGGAGCTTTTCTGGGTTCCGGCTTTCGCCGGAATGACTATGATACGCAAAGGTCTTGAGGGAGACTGTTAGCGCCTGACCTGACTGGTCCGAGATTGAGGAAAGGGAAGCTTAGGCGCGTTCGGGGCCAGCGACTTTCTTGTAGATGACGTGGGAGCGGTTGCTGGTGTGGGGGCGGACGTGTTCTGCCCAGCGGCCGATTTCGGTGGCGGCGTTCCACGCGTCGCTGGTGATCACGTCGGGGCTGTCGACCTCGTAGGCGGCGATGTAGACGGGCTGGTCTTCCAGTTTTGTGGTGTAGATGGTGGAGTCGACCTTGTAGCGGGTGACGCTGCGGACGCCGGGCACCTTGAGTAGCTCGGGGACGTGCTCGGTGTCGTACACCTCGTTGAAGATGTCCTCGTGTTGCGCGTCGACGCTCATGCGTGCATAGAAGATGTAGCCACCCTGCTCTGCCATTTTGTTCCTCCTGAGTCAACGTTATTCGTGTAGTTGGCGAGGGCCGTGGGCTCCCGCCTCCGCGGGAATGACGGTGGGGCGCTGGCTTCTCACCAAGACTTCTCGGCCAAGGAGTTTTCTTGGATTGCGTCCCCGGGTCGGAGTGCGGGGCAGGCCTTTCGCCGCAATGACGGGTTAGTTCAGCTTCAGCAGCCTTTCGGCGTTGCCGTGGTAAATCATTTCGCGTTCGGCTGCGGTGCAACGGAGTTGCTCCACCAAGTCGGACACGCCGATGTAGTTGGCGAAGGGGTGGTCGGTGCCGTAGAGGATTCTCTCGGCGCTGGTGTGCTGGTAGCAGAACTCCAAGGCGTCCAAGCTATGGGCCACGGTGTCCACGTATATCCGGTCCAAGTAGTACTGGGCCGAGTTCTGCAGTGAATACTGGCCTAGAGCCACACCGTTGTCCACGGCGCGCCCGCAGCGCCCCCGCAGATATGGCAGGATGCCTCCTACATGGGGCACGATGAGGTTCAGGTCGGGCTCTTGGTCGAAGAGGCCGCTGGCGATGAGGCGCATGGTGCCGAGGCTGGTGTCGTAGAGGAAGCCCATGCCGGGCACCAGTGGCGTGCCTGCCATGCCCACCATGTTCAGAGGCGCAGTGGGGTGCATATTGAGGGGCACACCCAGCTGGGCGATGCGCCGGTAGACGGGGATGAATTCGGGTGAGTCCAGCACTTTCTGGTTGGTATTGGAGAAGAGCTGGAAGCCCTTGAAGCCCAGCTCGTTGACGCAGCGGTCGACCTCGGCGATGGAGCGCTGGGGGTCGCCGAACCCGATGCTGCCACAGCCGATGAACTTGCCGGGGTACTGCTCGACGATGCCGGCGATGTAGTCGTTGATGCGGGAGGCCCAGTCGTCGGCTTCATCGGGAGGCAGGAACTCTGGGCCGGGTATGCCGTGGGTCAGCAGGGAGACGTCGGTGCTCATGCGGTCCATGTCCCGCAGCTTGTCTTCAATGGTGTAGTAGAGGGGTTCCACGGGCAGGTCGAAGTTGCTGGTGCAGTGGACAATGTAGTTGGCGCCCTGCAAGGCGCCGTTGGGCAGGCTGGAGCGGCCAGCCATGTGCTTGATGAAATCCAGGTTAATCAGGTGGGTGTGGACGTCGATTCGCACGTTGTTGGGTCTCCTGTCACAGAGATTTTCGAGAGTCTTGGGCGCCCACGAGGGACGCCCCTACCGGTGTATACGCTAGCCCGAGACTGATTCTCGGACGTCGGACATGCGGGCTACGGGGCCCATGGCCTCGATGTCGCTGACCACGTCCAGCACGGCGATACGGCCGGAGGCGAAGGCCCGCTGCATGGCTGGGCCGATGTCGGAGGGACTCTCGACGCGCTCGGCGTAGCAGCCGATGGCCTCGGCCACCTTGGCTAGGTTCGTGTCTTGGAACATCATCAGGTCTTGGAAGGCGCGGCCGTAGGGCTGGCCGCCGTAGGCACGCTCAATGGGTCCCTTCTCTTGGTTCAGAGAGCGGTTGTCGTTCACCACCACCACTGGGGCGATGCCATGGCGCAGGGCTGTCTCCAGTTCGGCGATGTGGTACCAGAAGCCGCCGTCGCCGGTGAAGCAGACCACAGGGCGGTTGGGGACGGCAGCCTTGGCCCCGATGCTGGCTGAGAGGCCCCAACCGAGAGAGCCGACGCAGCGTATGAAGTTCAGCCCTGGATTTTCCAAGGGCATCAGGACGCCGGACCAGATGCCGGAGTGCCCGGTGTCGGATACCACCATGGCATCATCGGGGAGGTTCTCTGCGATCTCCTTGCAGAGGCGCTCGGGGCGGATGGGCGAAGCGTCGGAGTTCACCATGGGGGCGTACTCGTCCCGCCAGCGGCCCACGCGGTCGCGAATTTCGGCCAACCGGTCTTCGCGTGGTGCGATGGGCTCCAAGACTTCGATCAGACGTCGCACACAGGCGCGAGCGTCGCCCATCAGAGCGACTTGGGCGGGATAGTTGCGGCCTAGCTCCGAGGGGTCGATGTCAATCTGGATGGTGGGCATGTCGGCGGAGGGTATGCGCCAGTCCCAAGTGGTCATACCGCCGAGACGGGTGCCAATGGCGATGACGAGGTCGGCGTTGGCCACGGTCTGGTTGGCGCACCAAGCGGAGTAGCGCCCTGGCACACCCACGTTCAGAGGATGGCTGGCGGGCATGGTCAGCTTGCCGTTGAGGGTGGTGGCCACGGGGATGGTGAGCATCTCCGCGAGCTGCTGCACCTCGGCCCATGCCTCGGAAGCGATGACCCCGCCACCGGCAATGATGACGGGTCGCTGGGCTTGGGAGATGGCGCGAGCGGCTTCCCGCACCCTGTCGCCCTCGGGCTCGGGGCGGAAGGCTGGGAAGGTGGTGTGCAACTCCTCCACGATTACTTCCAAGTCGGCCTCGGCGGAGCAGGCCTCGTCGGGTATATCCAAGTGCACCGGGCCCGGCGCGCCGGAGGTGGCGTCGCGGAAGGCTTGGCGCAGGGCGTCGGGCAAGCGGCTGACTTTGTCGATGAATACACTGGATTTGGTGACCGACTCGTACCAAGGCTCGTGGTCGTACTCTTGGTAGGCATGGCGGTAGCGGTGCTCGGCGGGAAGGGCCCCGGTCATGGCTATGACGGGGGAGTGGCCCATGTAGGCATCGGCCAGACCAGCGCCGAGATTGGCGGTGCCGATGTTCTGGGCCATGCAGATGCCGACCCGCTTGGAGGCGCGGGCATAGCCGTCGGCCATGTAGGCTGCTGCCTTCTCGCCGTGGGTGACCACGCGACGGATGTCCATATCCTCCATCTCGCGCATCACACCAAAGAAGGCGGTGGGCACTTGGAAGACATGGGTCACACCGTAGTCGCGCAGCATCTCTGCGATGAACCGGTTCCCGGTCATTCTGGGCATGGGCAACACCTCCGGGACGTTGTTAGTCTGCGAGCGTGTTCAGAGAACCAAAGGGGCCTACAGAAGGCGAATCAAGACACCCGCTCGATTGTAGGGATAGGGAGGGGGGTGTCAAGCGGCGCGGATGGGTACGTCCACCCCGCTAAGAGCCATTGGCAGACAGGACTCCTGAAACGATGTTACGACTCCGTATCCATCACTTCAACGGCAGGTTGTCGGTCATCTCTAAGATTCTTGGACCCGTATATGAACACGCCAGTCAGTCCCACCAGGTTAAGGCCTATGAGGGACACGCCAGCCTAGTCGTGACCAGTAGCGATTAGATAGATCCCTCCACCGATGACCATTACTGAGAGAGCAAAGGCTGCGGCAATCCCCAAGTAAGCTCTTTTGGAGTCACCCGTGATTATCACCTTTTCCATCTGTATACGATGCTCGCCCTGACGTTCGGCAATCTCCAGAATTCTGTTCGCCGCCCCTGGGACCACAATGTCGTACCCATGTAGCATCGCTGGCGGTGGTAGGGGTCCCTCCCAGCTGGCAGAGGCCTCGAACAGCACCTGGTGTTCCTTTGAACGCACATCACCCTGCATCTCAGTAGACTGATGTGGTGACTGCTCGTGATTTGCCGCTTCTTCGTTGGTCATCAAGTTAGCTTACGGATTAACGTTGCTCGGTCGTTATCTCTTTGGAACCACACAACCGATGGCATCGCGAATATCCTGACCCACTATTATCCAATCGGACCGGAGTGCTGCAGCGTCCGCCTCGGCTGCCGTCCGGAAGCGTGGATACCGGTTGAGAGTATTGCCCAAATCCAAGATCCGGGCCATACCTTCAATGAAGCCCCGCCTTGGGTGACGAATGAAAAGCCTCCTCTTTACCATGGCTGTTCCCCTACTTCCCTTTGCATCATTTACGTGAGGAGGTATCGACTAAAGTCCAATCATACCAGACCAGCCTACACAGCCTCAACGAAGCGTCGCTTGTCACAGCGGCACGATTCTTCCACACGCATGCCCATCGGCTAGATCGAGCAGGCCGATGGAGGGGACTACATTGAAGCGGCGCTTGCCCGCGGCGCCTGGGTTGAAGAAGAGCACATCGCCTAGCTGACGCTGCAGGGCGATGTGGCTGTGGCCCGAGACTACGATCTGCATACCGGAATCGTAGTAGGGCTTGAGCAGGCGGCTCTTGGCGTCCTTGGGCACCTTCACTTGGTGGGTCAGGTGGATATGGAGGCCCTCCAATTCGAGGGTCACCTCCTCAGGGTGAAGCGACTCCGGGGGCTCTCGGTCGTTGTTGCCCCGCACGGCAGTGACCGGAGCGATGAGGCCCAACTGGCCGATGATGTCTCCCTTGCCTATATCTCCAGCATGCAGGATGTGGTCGACCCCCTGCAGGAGGGGGGCGACCCGTGGGTCCATATACCCATGAGTATCAGATACTACGCCCAGCAGCACCGGAGGCCTCCAGAAAAGCCAATAGCTACATGATATTATACCGGGAAACCTGCTCCCTCCACCGGACAAATGCGATTGCCGACCTTCCCCAAGACCCTTGAGGGAATGTTCCATGAACGGCCGTGCGAAGGTTGCCTATGACTCCCGATGAGAAGACCCCTCAGCCCCATAGTCCCACTAGGCGTGGTGTCAACTGAGACAGGCCATTGGCTTTGCACTGGTTGCCGCGGTGCTGACCACCGGCGGTGTCTTTCTGCTGGATGGCCTGCTGGTGTTGCCCGCCGCGCTCCTGTTCTGGATGGCGCTATCCCAACTGCTGCCGGCGACGGCCTATCTTGTGCAACGGTCCGATGGTATGGGAGGGCGCCTGTTCCGAAAGAAGAGCAATGGAACGATTCCAGCCTTGTGGCTACTGGCCTACCTTCCATTCGTAATCAGTCGCTACGTGAACGTGATGCTGGTACGGTGGGCAATTAGCGAGCCAGCCGCCACTGATCTGGGACACGGGGTCTTGGTCGGAGGGCGCATACTGCCTTGGGACCGGGCAACGCTGGCGGGACAAGGGGTGTCGGCGGTGTTGGACGTGTGCGCCGAAATCCCCCGCGACCCTGGAACATCAGCCGACGCGCCCAACTATCTGGCCGTGCCTGTTTTAGACGCTTCCGGGCCAACGGTAGAGCAACTCTCTCAAGGAGTGGGCTGGGCGCTGGAGCGTCTGGAGAAGGGAGAAGTCGTGCTGGTGCAGTGCACCTTGGGCCATGGGCGATCCGCGACATTCGCCGCTGGGCTGCTGCTAGCCACCGGCTTGGCCGACTCCGTAGACGACGCCGTCCGTCTGATGCGCTCCAAGCGCCACCATGTGGGACTGAACCACCCTCAACGGAGCAACTTGGAGAGGGCACTGCAAGCGGGCGCGATACCCATGCCCTCCTCAGTCGCCGGTAAGGGACTCTAGCTGTGGCGCACCTCCACCAACAAGCAGCGCAGACCCGTTGACAACAGCAGCCGCGACCTACGCGCGTTATCGGGGCTGGCTGGTGGCCCTATGCGCTGGGTCGGGCTTGGCCTTGGGGGCCATGGACACCGGGGTGAACGTGGCCCTACCCGCCATTACCGCCGACTTCGGCACCGACATGCAGACCATCCAGTGGATCATCGTGTCCCATGTGGCTGCACGCGCCGGGCTCTCGGTTGGGGCTGGCAGTTCGGCCGACCTTCTGGGGCTGAAGCGGGTGTTCCTAGTTGGCGCGGCCTGCAACACTGTAGCCCTGCTGGCCGTGGGCCTGACGCCCGACCTCTACGCCATCTTCGGCTTTCGAGTGTTGCAAGGCATCGGCACGGGCATATTGCTGGCCGCCTCCCCAGCAGTGGCTGCGCAGGCCTTCCCGCCAGAGAAACGAGGTGGCGTCATGGGCGTCGCCTTCTCCAGCCAAGCGTTGGGGCTGATTGCCGCCACATTGGGAGCAGCGGTGCTGGTGGAGCTTGCAGGCTGGCGTTGGATATTTCTGGCTAGGGTACCCATCAGCGCGGGGGTCTTCCTGATGGGAATGCTACTGCTTGAAAAGGACTCAAAGGGGGCCGATGGAAAGTCACTGGACATACTGGGAGCACTAGCCTTGTCCGGCAGTCTGGTAGCCTTGGTGATAGGTCTGCATGTTGGTGGGCGTACCGGTTGGGGAGAGCCCCTGCCCATTACGATGCTGGTACTGGCTCCGGTACTGTTGGTGTTCTTGTGGCACGTAGAACGCACGGCCTCATGGCCCGCCATGGACATGGCGCTTCTGCAAATCCGCGCCTTCGTTGCGCCCTGCATAGCCGTGCTGCTGGGGTGGACTGGCGTGTTCGTCATCTGGTTTATCTTCCCCTTCTACATCTCCGACATTCTGGAGCGGGGAGCGCCCGCCTTGGGAGCAATGCTGGCCACGTTGGCCGCGGGCATGTCTTCGGCCGCGCTGCTGGGCGGTTGGCTGGCAGACCGCACCCACCCCCGCCATGTGGCGGGCGTAGGCTTGGCGGTGCTGGCATGTGGCCTAGCCTGGATGGCATATCTGGGAGAGAACGCTGAGATATGGATGGTGGCTATCCGCATTCTGGTCACAGGATTCGGGCTAGGTCTCACCATGGCCACCGTCTACACCCTGACTCTAAACGGGGTGCCGGGAACGCGGGCCGCCACGGCTTCCGGCGCTCTGGGAGTAGCCGAATCAATGGGGCGAGTGATTTCAGTGGCGGTTTTCGGCAGCCTGTTCGCGATTAGAATGGGACACCACGAGACAGGCCTGCCTGGAGTGGAGCAATTGGACGCTGCGGCCTTCGTGGCTGCTTATCGCGAGGTGTTCCTGATGGCCGCCGGGCTGGCGGCTGCAGGTATGGTCGTCCTAGTCGGGATGCTCACGTTGGGTCGCAGAGGCGATGGGCGGACGGGCCAAGTATGACCATTTGCTATAATCCCGTGGCGTACTCAACTCTTGGCCACGGAAACCAAAGCGACCGTCCTAAGACGGCCGCAGGGAAGTAGGCCCCTTTGCCCCTGTGGATGTTCATGGCGTTGATGGTCCCCTTTACCTTGGGGGTCGTGAATGTGATCGACAAGCTGGTGGTGGAGCGGTTCACTACCAGCATCTATGTCTACGCCTTCTGGATCGGCGTTATGGAGATACCCGTAGGCGTATTTCTCCTGTTGGGCTTCAGCCTCGACGGGCCCGACTGGTCTGCAATCTTGGGAGGCTTCCTGCTGGGCATCGTCCGGTCGGGCAGCCTGATTATGCTTCTTACTGCTCTGCGGCATGGCCAGTTGGCACGGGTCGCCCCGGTTTACTACCTTTACCCCATTATGGTGGCCCCCATGAGTGCCATCTTCCTAAACGACAAGTTGGAACTGGTCATCTGGGGGGCGATCGTGCTCTCGGTGATGGGCGCGGGCTTGGTTACATGGCAGGGCGGCGGAGGCAACGGCCCTGCCACCCTACATGATGGCGCAACGATGGCGCCAGCGGTCCTACGCCGCCTGCGCGGGTACTTCAGTCAACCCAAGGCCCAAGGCTTCGCGCTGGTGGCCGCCTTTTTGTTCGCCTCTTCCAGCGTCGTCGCCTCGCGGGTGTTGGACACCGAACCATTCTGGGACGTTTTCGCGGCCTCACGCATCGGCTTGGGGGTCGGAGCAGGGGGAGCTGCCTTATGCACAGCCGGCGTGCGTAAACACGCGCTGGGCATGTACAAACAGCCCACGTACATGGGGCTGGTGGTGCTGAGTGAAATTACGGTTACCGGCGCGATAATGCTGAACCTGCGCGCCTTAGACTTGGGCCCAGCCTCGGAGGTGACGGCCATCGGCGCTCTGCAGCCAGCGGTGATTCTGGCCTACTCCGGAGCCCTCTTTACGCTATGGCCACGCACTTTCACCGACTGGGTGACGACGAAGAGCATAATCACCCAAGTGCTTGGTATAGTGGCCATCTCCACCGCTGTGGCGTTGATAGCGCTAGCACAGAGGTAGGTTAGGCATCAGCACACATCCCCGCCATCAGCGAGGCTGCTCGCAATGGGTAGGATCAGTCGGCCGCTACGGCTGCACCCTCTACTTGGGCGATGAACTCGTTGACCACGCGGTTGAACACCTCAGGGTGCTCGAAATAGACCGAGTGGCCGCAGTCGGGCACGATCTCCAGACGCGAGCCGGGGATGAGCGCGTGGGCCGCCTCCATGATATGCGGCGGGAAGACGGCGTCCTCCTTGCCCACCATGAGCAGCGTCGGGGTCTGCATGCGGGCCAACTCGTCGGCCTTGGGGCCTTCGCCGGAGGCGAAACCCGATATCGGGTCGGCCGCCCGTGGCGGGTTGAGCCAGTTGATTTCCAGGTAGAGGAATGTCTTCACAGGGTGATTGTCGCGGAAGGACCGCGCCAACGTCCGATCTAAAGTATCCGTAGGGGCCTTGTGCTCACGCACCAAACCCGCCACGCTCTCGTCGCCGATGCCGCCAGTTGTATCGGCCAGCACCAGCCCCCGGGTGCGTTCGGGGTATGCCACGGCAAAGGGCAGACAGGACAGGCCTCCCATGGATTGGGCGACTAGGAAAGCGTCCTGTATGCCAAGGTAATCCAGCAACGCCTTTAAGTCGTCCACATAGGCATGGCGTCCCGGCCCATCGGGCACATCTTCAGATTGGCCAAAGCCTCTATGGTCGAAGGTGATGCAGCGGTAGCTCTTGGAGAAGACCGCCACCTGCTGCCACCAGCTCATATGGTTGCCGCCTCGCCCATGGGCGAACACTATGGCAGGACCCTCGCCGTTGCTCTCGTAGTAGAGGTCAATGCCGTTGATGGGCGCCTTGGGCATGGCTTGCCTCCTGGCCCTTGATCGCTTGTTGAAAGTTCTTGCACGCCTAACCGCGCGAGTAAGGTCATACTAGCAGAAGCCAGCGCGATAGACACCCCTTGGGTATCCGATGCCCTTAGGACGGACTAGGGTACCCTAGTCCGTAGCCTCAATGCCCGAGAAGAAGTCGGCTGGCACCGTGGCGCCGGGCTCGACTGGCGGGTAGCCCCGCATGAAGTGCTCCCGCCCGAGGGTCTCTGCCAGCACCTCGTGGGACACCCTCCAGTAGGGAGAGTCGACCTGCATCTGGGTGAAGTGGGACCGCAGGGATGCCTTCTTCTGCTCCATATAGGCTGAGACATCCATGTCTAGGTGAAGCTCTTCGGGAGGCACACCATCGTTGCGACGCTCTACAGAGGGCAGGGGTACATCCAGCCCTGCCTCGCGGAAGCGGGTAGCCTGCGCCATCCTGAATCCCCGAGGGCGGGCACTATAGAAGAGCCGTAACGGAGAGTAAGGCTGCATTCCATCCGCTAGCTGGTGAGGGAACGCCTGCGGGTCTCCGGCTAAGTGGAAGGCAGATGTAGCGTGCTCTGACATGGCGCAATGGTCGGGGTGGCCGTAGAGGCCATCGGCCCCGAAGGTAAGGACTATGTGGGGACGGAAGCGCCGCATCTCGGCCACCAGCGGCTCCACGACCTGCTCGGCTGGCACTTTGATAAAGGCTTGCGGGTGGTTGTTGGCCTCGTCACCCTGCATTCCAGAGTCCCTGTGGTACAGCAGCACCGGTTCTTGTAGGCCTAACGCTCGACAGGAGGCCTTAAGCTCCTCCCGTCGCACTTGAGGCAGAGTGTCCCGCGTGGCCGAGCCGGGCTGACGAATTTCGCCCTCCTCACCCGACGTGGCGCACACCAAGCGGACATCGACCCCACGGGCGGTGTAACTGGCAAGGGTTCCTCCTACCGGAAAGGCCTCGTCGTCGGGATGAGCGAAACAGACCAACATTCGGTGACGGCTCATGGACTCTCCCTCATACCCTCCCCCAATTTTCCACTCAAGGGGACCATCTCAGTATTGCAGACATGGGTCACGCGTTCTACCATGTACCTACCGTGACTGCCCACAGTATTTTATCAGACAACCGTCTCGCGACCATCAGGCCGATGCTGGCCTCGCTGAGGCGATACCCCTTTGATTCGCCCGAACACCTCTACGAACTCAAGTGGGACGGCATTCGAGCGCTGGCCTCTGTGGAGGGCGGCCGTACCACGCTCACGGACCGGAACGGGCGCGAGATCACGCATCTATTCCCCGAGCTGTCAGAAATCAAGATCCAAGGTAAGCAGGACGGAACCGTGCTGGACGGTGAGATCGTCTGCTTGGACAAAGAAGGGCGTCCATCTTTCCCCTTGTTGCAAGAGCGACTGGACCGCCCCAATGCCCGCCCCCGGAATACGCAGCCCAACTACATCGTCTTCGACGTGTTGCATGTCAACGGCCTCTCGGTGATGAACGAGCCTCTGCATCGCCGCAAGGCTCTGCTGAACCAGCTTCTGGCTTCCAGCGAGTTGGTGCAGCCCTGCGCCTATATTGAGCGGGAGGGCGAGGCTTTCTTTCACGCCACCTGCCAGCTTGGGCTGGAAGGCATAGTGGCCAAGGAGAAGTCGAGCCTGTACGCCCCAGGGAAGCGTACCTTGGCTTGGCAGAAGATAAAGCGCTGGCGGGAGTGTGAGTTCGCGATCGGAGGTTACGCCTTCGGCGGGCAAAGGGGCGAGCTGTTTGCCTCCCTGCTGTTGGGGTTGTACAACGAGCGGGGCGCATTGGAGTACGTCGGCAGCGTAGGCGCAGGCTTCAGCAAGCCACAAGCCAAGCAAGTCTATAAGTCGATGACTAACAGGCATACCAACGTTTGCCCCTTCAACGCCCTTCCTTCCATGCAGAAATTCTTCTTCTGGTGCCGGCCGGAGTTGGTATGCCAAGTGCAATATGGTGAGTTTTCTACTGACGGCAAGCTGCGATATCCGGTCTACTTGACCATGCGGGAGGATAAGGCCCCACCGGACTGTACACTGCAAGACGCTCCCGGCTGGCCCGAGGGGCTTTTGGGCCGGGCCTGAAGCAGTATCTGACACAGTCTTGGTGTGGGGTTGATCACAGTTCGAGGAGGACGAAATCATGGCCCGTCGTGCCATCTGGAAAGGTGCCGTAAGCTTCGGGATGGTCGCCATCCCGGTCAAGGTCTACAACGCCACTGATAGCAAGGATATTGCCTTCGTCACTCTGCACAGTTCTTGTGGCAGCCGCATCAAACAGCGCCACTACTGCCCACATCATGAGGCCATCATCGACCAGTCGGAAGAGGTGCGGGCCTACGAATACGCCAAAGAGCAGTACGTGGTGATGGAGACTGCGGACTTCGACAACTTGCCGGTGCCTTCCAAGCACACCATCGAGATATCCCAGTTCGTGCAACTGGAAGCCATCGACCCCATGTACTTTGACCGAAGCTATGCCTTGGAGCCTGAGGGTGTGGGTGTGAAGCCCTTCTACCTGCTTAAGAAGGCTTTGGAGAGCACGTCCCGCGTGGCTATCGCCAAGGTGTCGCTGCGACAGAAGGAGCACCTCTGCTGCCTGCGCCCCTACGAGCACGGCCTGCTGCTGGAGACGATGCACTACCCCGACGAGATTCGAGGAACCAACGAGTTGAACCTGCCTGAAGAGCAGGCCGCCCTCAGCGATGCAGAGGTGAACATGGCAGTGGCCCTCATCGACCAGTTGACCGCGGAGTTCTCTCCCGAGGTACACGCCGATCAATACCGCTTTGAGTTGGAGCGAGTCATTGAGGCCAAGCTGGGGACGCCTCAAGCCGTCGCAACGCCTCCGCCGACGCCCCAAGGCAAGGTGGGCGACCTGATGGAGGCACTAAGGGCCAGCATAGAGGCCGCCAAGCGGGACAGGCCCGCCACAGTCGACGCTCCACCGCCTGCCGAACAGGTCGAGTCTCAAAACCAAGAGGAGGCGGCCCCGGAGCATGCAGTGGCCGAGGCAGCCCTCGGTTAGCCATGATTCTGATCGGGACCTCCGGCTACAACTACAAGGAGTGGAAGGGTAACTTCTACCCTTCCGACCTGCCGTCGACCAAGATGCTCTCCTACTACTCGGAGCGGTTCCCCACAGTGGAGGTCAACTACACCTTCTACCGCATGCCCAACGAGAAGGTGGTGGCCGGTTGGGCGCGGGAGACACCGCCCCAATTCACTTTCACCCTCAAGGCCCCCCGGCGCATCACCCACGATGCTCGCCTCGCCAACTGCCAAGAATTGACGGAGATGTTCTGCAATCGGGCAGGCGTTTTGGGCGACAAGCTGGCCGTGCTGCTCTTCCAGCTTCCACCTTCACTGCGCAAGGACGTGGCCGTTCTCGATGAGTTCCTGACTTGGCTGCCCCAAGACATTCGGGCGGCCTTCGAGTTTCGCAATGCCTCTTGGAACGATGACGAGGTGTTCCAGCGGCTTCGGGAACGCAACCTAGCCCTTTGCATCACCGACAGCGAGAAGGGCACGACTCCCGTGGAGGCGACCGCCGACTACGGCTACTTCCGGCTGCGAGACGAGGGGTACGAGGCCGCAGATATCGACGGCTGGGCGGACGCGATCGCCCAGCGGGCTAGCCTCTGGCAGGACACATACGTCTACTTCAAGCACGAGGACCAAGGAAAGGGGCCGGAGTTCGCACAGCACTTGGAGCAGAGCTTGAAAGCTCGCTCCAAGTAGTCGCCGCGCGACGGCTGGCTTATCGACCGCCACCTACCCACGGCGTAGGGGCGATTCGCTAATCGCCCCTACCAGGAGAACGTTGGGTTGCCATGCTAGAAGAGTACCAGCGCAAGCGAGACTTCGGTGCCACCCCCGAACCCGGCCCTGCGTCTGCTGGCGCGTCTTGGGGCGCCCTCAAGTTCGTCGTGCAGAAGCATGCCGCCCGTGGCCTGCACTACGACTTCCGGCTGGAGTTGGACGGCGTACTGAAGTCGTGGGCTGTGCCCAAGGGACCGTCGCTGGACCCGGCCCAGAAGCGGCTGGCAGTGCTGGTGGAAGATCACCCGCTGGAATACGGCGGCTTCGAAGGCGTCATTGGCGAGGGGAACTACGGGGCGGGGCAGGTGATAGTGTGGGACACAGGCATCTACTCCCCCGACGAAGATGGACGCCTTTCCTTCACCGACCGCGATGATGCTGAACAACGGATGCGGCGGGGCGTTGAAGCGGGCAAGCTCTCTTTCACACTGCGCGGTCACAAGCTGCGAGGGTCATGGACCTTGGTGCGCACCAGCCGCAGCCCCAAGGACTGGCTGCTCATCAAGCACCAAGACGAGCATGCCAGCGCCGACCGCGAGGTGCTGGACGACGAGCGATCGGCCATATCCGGCGCCACTCTAGGGGAGCTAAAGAATGGCAGCGCACCGCTGATCCAAACGCCTGCGCCCACCACACCCGCGCCCTTCCCCGACAGAATGAAGCCGATGCTAGCACGGCTGGCTGACGGGCCCTTCACCCATGCCGATTGGCTGTTCGAGCCCAAGTTGGACGGCATCCGGGCCGTTGCCTACCTGCAACGAGGGCAAGTCACCCTGCGGAGCCGGGCGGGGAACAACATCACTTCGGAATTCCCAACACTGGTAGCCGCGCTGCAGACCCAACCTCAGGAAGAGATGGTGTTGGACGGGGAGATCGTCGCCCTCGACGACAACGGCCTGCCTAACTTCAGCCTGCTACAGCGTGTCCGCGGAGATGCGGGCCGCGCCGTGGGCCAAGGGCAGGAACCTACCAGCCCACTCCTCTATTACGCATTTGACCTGCTGCTCTTGGATAGTGCCAGCTTGCTCTCGTCGCCTCTGTCAGAGCGGAAGAGGTGGCTGCGTCGCACACTCGTACCTAGTGAACAGCTGCGACTGGTGGACCATGTCGAGGGTGAGGGGGAGTCTTTCTTCCAAGGCGCAGCCCGTTTGGGGCTGGAGGGGATGGTTGCCAAGAGGGCTGACAGCCCCTACGAGCCTGGGGTGCGCAGCCGACACTGGCTCAAGGTAAAGGCCCTGTCGTCTCAAGAGTTCGTGATAGGAGGCTACACGAGGGGCGAGGGCTTCCGAACCACGACCTTCGGGGCGCTCTTGTTGGGGGTATACGAGGGCGACGAACTGCGTTACGCCGGACGGGTCGGCAGTGGCTTCGACTTGGCGACCATCGACAGCCTGCTGGAGCGCATGCGCCCCTTGGAGGTAGAGACCTCACCCTTCATTCCCAACCCGGAACTGGAGAAGACCGACGCCCAGTGGGTGCGACCTCAGTTAGTGGCCCAAGTCAAGTTCTCCCAATGGACCGACGACCATCGACTGCGCACCCCGGTATACATGGGGCTGCGCAGCGACGTAGATGCCAAGGGTGTCCACCGCGAGGAATCGGAGGCTGTCGCAGCGGTCGCACTGAACGCACCCCGCAGGGCGCCGGTCCCCGATGCAGAGCTAGCCATAAACGTGCTACAGCAGCTTGAAGGCCGGACCGACAGGGCCTTGGTGGAAGTCGCAGGGCACCGCATCAGCCTTACGAATCTCAACAAGCCCCTGTGGCCTGAGACCAACGATCACCCTGCCATTACAAAGGGCGACATGATTCGATTCTACGCCCGTATAGCACCAGCGCTTCTGCCTCATCTGCGATACCGGCCTCTCACCCTCACCCGCTACCCCAACGGCATCAACGGGGAGAGCTTCTACCAAAAGCACTGGCCCCAAGGGGTTCCGGACTATGCTGATACAGTGGACGTGTTCTCCTCCCACAACGAGGGGGACGGTGAGTACGTCATGGGGAACAACCTGCCCACGCTGCTGTGGCTGGCCCAATTGGCCGACCTTGAGTTGCATCCTTGGCTTTCGCGGGTGGTACGCACCCCGGACGCGACTAGCCTGCCCGACACCTTCACCGGCTCGGAGGAGGCCATCAAGGCCAGCGTCCTTAACTACCCCGACTACGTGGTGTTCGACCTCGACCCCTACATCTATTCCGGCCAAGAGAAGGCCGGAGACGAGCCCGAGCTCAACCGCAGCGCTTTCAGCAAAGCAGCCGAGGTGGCGTATGCCCTCAAGGAGGTTCTGGACCATCTCTCCCTGTCGTCCTACCTCAAGACATCCGGGAAGACGGGGCTGCATGTGTACGTTCCCGTGCTGCGCCAGTACGACTACTCCATCACCCGCAAGGCGTGCGAGGTGATCGGACGCTACCTGATGCAGCAGATGCCCAACGACATCACCTTGGACTGGGCAGTGAACCGCCGCAACGGCAAGGTGTTCCTCGACCACAACCAGAACGTCCGCTCCAAGAACATGGCCTCGATCTATTCGCTGCGGCCTCTGGCAGGCGCCCCTGTCTCCACACCTCTGCGCTGGGACGAACTGGGCCGTGTGTACCCTACCGATTTCACCATCGAGACCGTCCCGCCGAGGGTCGACGCCTTGGGCGACCTATGGGCCGACGCCTTAACGGCGAAGCACGACCTGCGACAGTTGCTCGACCTCAGCCTCTGAACTGAGGGCCCTAGCGTTGCTGCCGCAGGAACAGCAGCACCATGGGCAGGGCCGACACCACCACGAGCAGCAGCCCAGCCATGGCCGCTTGGGCGAAGAAGGCCTCGGAGGCGGCAGACCAGACCGAGGTGGCTAGGGTCTGGAAGCCGGGCGGAGCAAGAATCAGTGTCGCGGGCAACTCCTTCATGGTGAGCAGGAACACCAAGGCCGCCCCCGCCAGTATGCCCGGCCCTACCAAGGGCACGGTAACTGTCAGCAGACGGCGCAGCGAGTTGGCCCCCAAGTTACGCGCCGCCTCTTCTACACGAGGGCTGACCTGCAGCATCGAGGTGCGCGTCGCTCCTACCGAGGCCGGCAGGTACAACACCACATAGGCCAGCACCAGAAGAGGAAGCGTCTGGTACAAGGGCGTGGCATACCCGGCCCCGAAGAAGACCAGCCCCAAGGCCACGGCGATCGCTGGCAGGGCAAAGCCCACGTAGGAGGCCCGTTCCAACAGGCGGGCGGCCCTTCCGGGATACCGTACCGCTAGGATGGCCACAGGCAGCGCAGCCACCGCAGCCACTGCCATGGCCAGCGCCGACACGTACAGTGACCGCCAACCGGCACTCCACAACGGCGATAAAGCCTCCCCAGAATCGATCCCACGCACCAGCCAGTAGACTAGGATTCCTAGGGGAATCACTAGGGAGAAAATGCACACGAGGCCACAGTAGGCTAGGGCAGGCCAGCGCCATCGTCCAAGGGATACCCGCAATGGCTTGACAGACACGCGCCCACTGCTGCGGTCGTAGCGGCCAACGCCACGGGCTAGGCTCTCACCCATGAGCAGCAGCACCGCCAACACCAGCAGCGCAAGGCACAGCCCAGCGGCTAGGTCGCGATCAAAGGCCGACTCGTATTGTATGAAGATGGCACGGGTGAAGGTCTCGTAGTCCAGCAAAGAGACCGCGCCGAAGTCGCTGAGGGTGTAGAGGGCCACCAGCAATGCACCAGACAGCAGAGCTGGACGCAGAAGAGGTAGGGTGACCTTGAAGAAGATGGTCCAGCCGCCGTAGCCCAAGCTGCGGGCTGTCTCATCCAAGCCGTGGTCCAACTGTCGCATCGCCGCCCGCAACGGCAGGAGGACGTATGGGAAGCTCAGCAGCACCAAGGTAAGTGTCGCTCCCGGAAGGCCGTATATGTCCGGCAGTCTCTCAACGCCGAACAGAGCTTCCAGCAGGTCTTGCAGCATCCCCTTGGGCCCTAGCATCACCACAACCAGAAAGCCCCCTATGTAGGAGGGAATGACGAGTGGCAGGGTGTTGATGACTTCCCAAGCGCGGCGAAAGGGTACGTCGGTGCGCTCGGTAAGCCATGCCAAGGGCAAAGCCAGCGCCACTGACCCAGTGGTGACGGTGATCAAAAGCAAGCAGGTGCGCCCCAAGGTCTCGAGCGTACGATTCCGGAACAGCAGATCCCAAGTATCACCACCAGCGCCAAGAGCCCGCAGCAGCAGGTAGACCAAGGGCAGGGCCATGGCAGCGGCTACCACGCAAGCTGGGCCCCACAACAGCGCCGGAGGCCCATTGCGCCCACCTGTACGGCTCCCCAGACGCAAAGAGAGCAGCTTCCCTATGGTCACAGCAGGCCGGATTTCATTTCATATGTACAGGCTAGACGCTCGAAGCTGTATGTCATAACTATAATGATATGTGTCCACTAAATGGCTGAATGACTGTATCCACACAGGGCGGCACTGTCAACAGAATGATATGCGTCCCTAGCTGAGAATTCTGCGTGGTGATAGAATCGCCAAAAGGCTCCGAGAGGGGGACCCACAGACATGATGCTTGGCGAGCCGAAGCCAGAAATCAGCGTCGTCACCGAGAACTACCTTCAAGCCATCTACAAGTTGGGTGAACGCAAGGAGGCGGTATCGCCGACGCGATTGGCGGAAGTGATGGACGTTTCAGTGGCCACCGCAGTGGGCACCGTGAAGCGCCTTACGCGGCAGGACATGGTGGAGGTGGCCAGCAACAAGGAAGTCTCCCTCACCATCAAAGGCCGTGAGGTGGCTGAGTCGGTAGTGCGCCGGCATCGCTTGGCGGAACGCATGCTCATAGAGATGCTGGGCTTGGAGTGGTACAAGGCCCACCGCGAGGCCCACCGTCTGGAGCACGCTATTTCTCCTGATGTGGAGCTCAAGATGGTAGAAGCCCTCGGCTACCCGGAGACCAACCCCTACGGGCAACCCATCCCGGGCTACTGCAACTCCCACCAGAAAATTCGGCCTCTTGCCGATGGCGCGCAGGGGGAGAATGTGCTGGTCAGTCAGGTGCCCGAAGAGGACATACAACTGCTGACCTTCTTTGACGAGATCAACGTCAAGCCAGGCGCGGAAATCCTGGTGAAGGAATCAGCTCCCTACAAAGGGACCGTCACCATTGAGGTTGCAGGCGAAGAGGTAGTGTTGGGGCTCGAGGTCGCGAGGAAGATTCAAGTCCTAGCCTGACGTCTCCACACCTAGCGTAGGGGCACCCCTGCCAGTTGCCCCCGGCCAGACCCTTACTGGTTCGCCGACCATATCGTGCGGTAGTCGCCCTTGCCGCTTATGACGGCCACCATCTCCTGACGCTCCAAGCGGGCCAACTGCTCGATCGCTCGGCGTAGCTCGCGCATCGCCTCGCTGCTCCCCGTTGCAGTAAGCTTCTTGGCCAAGGCGTCGGCCACGCCCAAACTTACCAAGCTGGTGATGTACTTGGGCCATGGGATCACCACCAAGTGGTCGGGGCGGGCGAACTGGGGGCGCAGCCGGTGGACGGCTCGTATGCGTTCCTCCAACCCCCGGGTCTGAGGCATGGCCCGCACCATCGGACCCACCTCGGAAGAGGTGCGTGCATCCACCACCAAGCTGTGACGTATGATGGGGAAGAGGATTGTGATCACCTCAGCCGTTTCAATGGTCTGAAGGATCTCGTTCATCTCTACTGGAAAATCCGCGTTCATGCGGCCCTCGCAGTGTTTAGGACTGGAGCAACTCCCGGACCGCTTCGGTGAAGGCGGGCAGCACCTTCTGCCAGTCGCCCACTACGCCGTAACGGCACTCCTTGAAGATATTTGCTTCGCTGTCCTTGTTTATGGCCACCAGTACCTTTGCCCCGGAGCATCCTGCCATATGCTGACTTGCCCCGGATATGCCTACTGTAATGTAGAGGTCCGGCGTGATGGTCTTGCCCGTAAGCCCCACCTGCCACGCAGGTGGCACCCAACCTGAGTCAACCGCCGCCCGCGACGCTCCGACTCCGGCGCTGAGTACACTCGCCAACTCCTCAATCTGGGTGAAGGGTTCAGGCCCACCCAACCCACGGCCGCCGGATACCACGATGCGGGCCTCCTCCAGCTTTACGCCCTCGCTCTCCTCTGCCACTACGCTGACAACTCGCACCTTGGCGATTGAAGCGTCCAACTCCACCGGCACCTGAACTACTTCCGCTTGTCGGGAGTGGTCCGGGTCCAACGGTTCATAGGTCTTGGGCCGGATGCAGGCCATCTGCGGGGTAGCAACGCAAGCCACCACTGCTATGGCGCTGCCACCGTATACTGGCCGGTTGGCCAACAGGCGCTGGCCGTCCGCATCCCACTTCACCTCTAGGCAGTCTTGGGCCAAGCCAACGCCCAAGCGCGCCGCCAGCCGGGGGGCCAACTCACGCCCGACGTTGCTCCGCGCCGTCAGCACCACACCGGGCTCCACTTGGCGGCACACGCTCTCCAAGGCGTTGAGGTGCAGGTCGATTTGATACTCAGCCAGAAGGGAGTGTTGCACGGCGTAAGCCTTGTCGGCCCCGGCTGCGCCAGCATCCCGAGCGGCCTCTTCCGGCGCCGACCCGGCTAGGGCCACTGCCAACTGAACGCCTGCGTCGTCTGCCACCTGTCGGCCTGCAGCCAGTAACTCTCTTGTCGTGGGACTGATCTGGCCGTCGGCTATCTCGCCGACTACCAGCACCTCGCCGGGCATAGTTCCCCCTGTTGTTAGATCAGTCTGGCTTCCCTCAGCTTGAGGGCTAGGTTCCTTCCGGCCTCTTCCTCGGAGTCACCACCAACGATCTCGCACTCTTTTTCCGACACGGGTATGAAGAGGTCAAGAAGTTCCAGTTGGGGCGATGCCACCAAGGACTCGATGGCTAGGTCTTGGGCACTCATAATCGTAGGCTTCTTGCGAGTGGCAGCCATGATGCCGCGCAGGGTCGGGTAACGGGGCTGGCCCAACTCGTTGCTCACGGTAACCAAGGCTGGCAAAGGGGCCTCGATGACCTCGTACCCCTCGGGGATGATGCGCTCCACAGTTACCGTTCTCCCGTCCACCGTCACCTTCTTTCCCAAGGTGACACAGGAGACGCCAAGGCTCTCCGCCAAGGCGAGGGGCACCTGTGCGTTGTCCCAGTCCGAGGCCTGCCGTCCGCAGATTATCAGGTCGAAGTCGCCCAGCTTGCGGATGGCTTGGGCGAGCACGGAAGCGGTGCTGTAGCTGTCGACGATATTCTCGAAGGCATCGTCCTGTAGGAGCACCAGCTCGTCGGCCCCCATGGAGAGGGGCTTCTTCATCACGTCCAACGAGAAGCTCTTGCCCATGGAGATGACGGTGATGCTGGCTTCCTGCCCATCCTTGATCCGCAGCGCGGCCTCCACGGCGTTCTCGTCGAAGCCGTTGACCACAGGAGGGATGTTTGGGGGCGTAACGACTGAACGTGCTTCACGGTCGACTCTGAACGCCGACTGAGGCATCTCGGGGTCAATGACCTGCTTCGCGAGAACAACGATGTTGAGAGGCATTGATGACTCCAGAGCCACGGGGATAAAGCCGGTAAATCGAGGGCTGAGGCCAACGGAAAATATAGCATCGGGTATTGGGGGTGTCAACGAACGTGCGGCGCAGCGGGCTATGCCCTGCAGCCGTGAGGCAGCTTGTGGCAGCTACACGTCGGCGTCGCTGCGGTACCTGCTGTACATGAACAGCACCAGCAGAGGGACCGCCAGAATGATGGCGGTAAGGGCGATGATCATACCCACTGGACCAAGGGGAACTATGGAGTCGATGCGTTCCATGATGGCTTCCAGTAGCTCGGGGTCGGCAGCGTCGGCGTGGTGAGGCAGCAGGTTGGGAAGCAGGCGGAACAGCATGGCTCAGTCGGCGGCAGCGGGTTCTGGGGATACAGGTCTCAGCTCCTGGTATTTGGAGGAGTACTGCTTTTCCTTCACAGTGAAGGCGATGATGCTGGCGACGAGCAGCAGAGACCCAACGACGGCGAAGGGGAGGGTGTAGGAGCCGGTGACGTCGCGCATGATACCCGCGAACTGGATGCTGATGGCGGCGCCAACCTGGTGCCCTAGGAACATCAGCCCCGATATGGTGCCGATGTATTTCACGCCGTACACGTCGGCAGCTAGGGTAGTGGTCAGGGGTGCGGTGGCGATCCAAGAGAAGCCGACGACGATGGCGAAGGCCCAGATGGCCCAATGGGACGGAGCCACCAACGGGACCGTGAGCAATACAAGGTATGCCAAGCCACGGCCAGCGTAGAGACACCCCAGTACATTCTTCTTGGGGAACTTGTCGGCTAGTGCCGAGGCTGCATACACCCCCAGCACGTTGAAGCCGTTCATGACCCCGAATGCCAACGCCGCCTCGGACAAGGACATCCCCAAGTCCTTGGCGTGAGGGATGAAGTGGACGGACATCACGGCGGTGGTGGCACCGCATACGACGTAGGCCCCGGTGAGTTGCCAGAAGGGCGTGGAGCGGAAGGAGTCGGACAGCTTATTGACTTCCAGGGGTCCTCTTCCCCTAGGACCGGTGCCCGCAGCGTTTTGCCCAGGTAGTTTGTCACCATCGGGGTTCAAGCCCATGTCGGCAGGGTCGTTACGGAGCAGCAGGAAGGCGACGGGGAAGCCGATGGCGAGGACGATGCCCCCGCTAAAGATCCATCCCACCTGCCAACCGAAATGGCCGATGAGATAGGCGAGAAGGGGAACGATGATCAAGCCGCCGAAGGAAGCGCCGCTGGTGCAGATGCCCAAAGCGGTGGCGCGACGACGCCGGAACCAGCGGGTGAGGAGGGCACCGGCGGTGTTGATGGAGCCGGCGCTCATGCCCATGGAGGTGACCACGCCGAAGACGATCACGAGGAAGACGATGTTGGGGGTGAGGAACAGGAGCAGGGTGGATGTGCCGAGTATGAGCAAGCCGGACAGAATCACTACCCTAGCGCCAAAGCGGTCAAGAAGGCGGCCTACAAAGGGCTGGAACAGCCCGTTCAAGAGCATACCCACGGTGGCCGCGACGGATATGGCGGAGAAGGACCAGCCGAATTCCTCCCGCATGGATGGGACGAAGGCGCCGAACCCCTGCCGGGAGCCCATGGTAACCATGGACAGGAGGAAGCAGGTGGCTACCAGCACCCAGCCGTAGAAGAGGGGGCTGCGTTGCCGGGTGGCTGGCGCGCTTTGGGATGGGGTCTCCGTAACGGCCTCCTCGACGTCTTGGTCAGACCAATATCAGCTGGAGGGTTGGGCCAGCGGATGTTGGGCAGAGTGTACTACTGTGAGCAGCGGGCGGCTACTGCGCGATGCGGCCAGAGTTGTCTGGCATTTCTGCGACATTTTGGTGGCATCGTGTGGCATGGTCGTAGCTGAGCCAGCTAATGCCAGAGGCTGGCATTGAGGGAACGGGTGGGACCACGGCGGGGCCGCTGGTACCGGATTCGTAGCTAGATGCGGCCACGGTCATATCTGAAAAACAGTTTTTTGTATCTGAAACATGCCGCATTGGCCGCACCGTTGTATCTGAGTTAGCTAGCCGCTGGTGGCCGCACCTACGCATCCCCCCGTCCTCCCGCAACAAATCCGGTGCTGAAAAGAAAAGGCAGAGGCGACCCTGAGGGGTCAGTCCCCTGCCTGCTTCTCTAATGACGGTACCAAAGGGTGGAGCGGGGCGTCAACAGGGGAGTGTCACGGGGGGCTGGTCTTGGTTTCGCAATGGCGAGGAAGAACAGTGGCGTGCCCCTCACCAACCCAAAAGGCCCAAGATTTCCACCCCATAGCACAAGTGTCTTGCGCGCGTTGTTTCAATTCACCGTCTGCCCACAAGAATTGAGCCCTGATGCGATAACTGTCCGTACTCCTCCTTATTGGTAGTCCGCTCGGAAGGGACCCCAACGCATCTCATAAACCTCTTGGAAAATCAGTTGCATATTGTGCTGCCCCAATTGGTCGGTCAGGAATTGGAATGTCTCCTCGTGCCCCTCACCTATTTGAAACTCCCCAGTGGTTTTCGAGACCAGAGCGACCTCACCTGCACGCACAACGATGTAGGTGGGGAGTGGAAGCGATTCCAGCGCGTAGACTGGCGCAGTGGCACCGGGGGCGGGTGTCTGGTCGGCCCGCTCGCTGGAGATGCGAGCGATGGCATCAATGGCCTCCTGATTGGGGAAATCTACCTTCGCAACAAGCGCGTCGACGAGGGTGTCACTAGGCACGTTGATCTGCTTCCCCGCCACCACCAGAGGTATCGGAGTGTTCCTCGCCTCCTGTAGGAGGGCATCCAGTTCCTGCTTGGTCATCTCAGGCGTGGGTGGGGGGAGGACTGGATTGGGCAAAGTCTGCGGCATAGGGGGCCGGTCGTCCCCTGCTGCAATCGCTAGGGGCACCAGCACCGCAAATATGGCCGCCAAACCTAGCACCCACGTTAGTCTGCGCCTAAACACCGAACCTATGGTGGGCAGCTTCATGGCTGACCCTCCCAGTACGTGTGTAGCACGTCCAGCGTTTCAAGTTGCGTCTACCAGCAGTGGGCTACGTCAAGGCTGCCGATGTGAACCCACCTACTCGCCGGCGGCCTTGGCGGCGTCGGCTGCGCTGTTGCCGGCTATCTTGCCGAAGACTGCGCCGGCGGCTAGGCCGGAGCCTCCGGGGTAGTTGTGGTAGAAGAGGCCGCCTACCAGTTCGCCGGCAGCGAAGAGGCCGGGCAGGGGGACATCTTCTTCGTCGAGGACACGGCACTGGTTGTCGATTTTCAGGCCGCCGAAGGTGAATGTGATGCCGCAGGTAACGGCGTAGCCCAAGTAGGGGGGAGTGTCGATGGGGAGGGCCCAGTTGGTCTTGGGGGGCTCGATGCCCTCGGTGTGCTTGCCGTCGAGGATGGTGGGGTTGTACTCGCCGTCTTGGACGGCGGCGTTGTAATCGGTGATGGTCTGGACCAAGCCTTCGCGGTGGATGTCCAGCCGGTCGGCAAGCTGCTCGATAGTGTCGGCGGTGGCCATGGTGACTTGGGGGATGTGGTATTCGTCCCGCAGAAGGTGCTTGACCTTGTCGTCGAAAATCTGAAAGGCGACGCGCTGGGGCTGCTTCAGGACTTCGCGTCCGTAGGCCACGTAGGTGTAGTTGCGGAAGTCGGCGCCTTCATCGACGAACCGGTTGCCGTTGACGTCCACGATGAGGCCAAAGGGGTAGGAGTGCTTCTGGAAAAGCTCGGTGACGACACGGTCGCCAAAGGCAGGGGCGTTGAGGTCCCATGCCACGGCATGACAGCCACTCCAGTGGCCATGGGACTGGGCGCCGATGTCCAAGGCCATCTTGATGCCGTCGCCGGTGTTGTAAGGGATGCCTCGCACCTTGGCCAGTTCCCAGCCTTGGCCTAGGTAGCGGGTGCGCATCTCGGCGTTGGCTTCGAAACCGCCACAAGCAAGGACGACACTGCTACAACTGACATCTTCGAAGCCCTCAGGGCCTTGGACTGTCAAGCCTACGACACGTCCAGCCCGGTCCTGTATGAGGCGGAGGCCCTTGGTATGGTAGCGTACTTCGACGCCGTTACGATCCGCGACTTCGAACTGCTGGTCCGAGAGGCCCTTGCCAGCGCCCACGGCCTCCACGATGAGGCCGCCCCAGAAGCGGTAGCGGTCTCCTACCTTGAAGGCTTGGCGGCCGAAGGAGAGGACGAAGCGGACGCCCTTCTCACGCAACCAACGCAGGGTAGGACGGGCTTGGCTGACCAGGATCTGGGCAAGCTCGGGGTCGGAGAGGCCTTGGGTCACGCGCATAAGGTCGTCGTAATACTGGTTCTCGGTGTAGCGTCCCGCGTCGACCGAGGCTTCTTCTTCGGCGCCCATGTCCGGGATGAGCTCTTTAATGTCCTCTATGCCCTCGTAGGCGAACCGGATGATGCCGCCGGTGAAATAGGTATTGCCGCCGCGGAAGTAGTCGGGGGCCTTCTCCAACATGAGAACGCTGGAGCCCTGCTCCCGGGCAGCTATGGCGGCGCAGAGGGCGGCATTGCCCGCGCCGACTACCACTACGTCATAATCGCTTGCCAAGGGGTCACCTCCAGATGACAGGGAAAATGAAAAAGCACATAGGGGCGCGGGAGTTATTATGGGCAGCGGGGATAGCCATGGCAACTCGGGGGGCCTTGAGGTTTCTCGTTGACTACGGACAGGGAATCTGTTAGCTTCTGGCTGCGCCAGTGGGTTGTCACAAACCCAGGTTGGTGCATATACTTGGGCACTAGCTGATGGATTGCGCCGGTCAGCCTCTAGGCTGTGAGCATCCCCGGCAAAGGTGTGTCCACGAAGTAAGGAGGCGGGATGGTTCGTACCCGGGCTCTACGGTTTCTTTTGATTCTAGGCCTCGTCGCGCTACTCATACCCGTGAGCTTGGCTCAAGCCGACAGCCACGGGGGCTCGGGAACGGCAATCGTCCGCGATGCCGTGATACTTGGTGACCCCTTTGCAGGTGATCTGCCCATGGAGGTCGCCAGCGGGATGCTCATTCTATCCATGTCTGAGGTGCCGGTCCCCGAAGAGAACACCGCCCTTGAAGGCTGGCTCATATCGGACGATGGAGAGCGCAACCAGAGCATTGGCATCCTAGAGGTCTCCGAAGACGGAACCGTCAACCACGAATTCGTCGCCGACCCTGGGGAGAACCTGCTTCTGGGCTTCAACACCTTTGTTGTCACTTTGGAGCAAGTGCCGGATGACGACCCCGGTCCCTCTGCGGATGTAACGCATAGGACCATCTTGGTGCCTGAGGTATTGGAGCAGATAAGGCTTCTTCTGGATACCACTGGCCCTGCCGCTACAGTCAACCTCGTAGACAAGGCGGAAATGACCGCTGCCCAAGCCAGGCTTGCACAAGCAGCGGTGTCCAACGGAGACTTGGAGATGACAAAGGCCCACCTTGCCACCATGACCGGCATTGTCGCCGGAAGCGGTGAAGATGCCGGTATCGCCGCCCTTGCTGATCTGGTCGTCTCCGCTGCAACCATGGCAGGAGAGGCTGCTGGCGGCGATGAGACGGTCGTTAGTGCGAGCGAAGCCACCGTTGCGGCCGCGAACAGCGCCAAGGCCAGCGCTGAGGAGGCTGTGGCGCAAGCAGCACTAGTCTCGGCTGCCACTTCCACCCAAGTGGCAGCCCTGTACATGAACAATGTTGTGGCCGAAGCAAACGGGGCTGCAGAGGCGGCCCAGATGGCCTACACGGGCACCCAGGACTTGGGCACATACGCGGTGGCAGCGCCAACGACTGAACTCCCCGATACCGGTGAGCCGATCGTCCCGCTGATGGTGCGCTACGGCCTCATCGCGAGCATCGTGCTGGTACTGCTGGGCTCGGTGATGTTCTTCGCCACTCGGCGTCGCTCAAGCGCCTCGGCTGCCTAGCAACACCATCCGACTTCCGGGCCGACTACCTGACGGCAAAAAGGGGTCCATCCTTGAGAGGGTGGACCCCTTTAGTATCACCGGTAACCGTCAGTCACTTACCTGATTCGGTATATGTACAGACAGGCTAATCGAGTGCCCCCCAGCTGGTTTCTCGCACTAGCACTGGCCTTGGCACTTGCGACGGGCTGCGTTGCAAACGCGCCGCAGGAGTCCGCCCCCGCTGGCGCCATCTCGCCCTTGCCCAGCCCAACATCCACGGGCGGGCGGGGCCAGCTGTCACCCGGCCTGAGACCTGCGGACTTGGTCGTGGCCTTCCCTCAGCTAGCACCCCTCTCCAACATGGTGCATCTCACACATGCGGGTGACGGCAGCGGACGACTGTACGTGGTGTTGCAGGAGGGCAGAATTATCTTCTTTGACCCAACCAACATCGTCACAGAGCCGACTCTCTTCCTAGACATTCGAGGCAGGGTAAGCACAGGAGGCGAGCAGGGCCTGCTGGGGCTGGCTTTCGACCCCGACTACGGCTCCAGCGGTCATTTCTACGTCAACTACACCATCCAAGGGCAAACCGTCGTTGCACGGTACACCGTCGGCCAAGCTGATGCAGGACGTGTAGATCCCAACAGCGAGCTGGTGGTAATTCGTGTCCTCCAGCCCTACCCCAACCACAATGGAGGCACCCTAGCCTTCGGCCCCGACGGCTACCTGTACATCGGGCTGGGCGACGGCGGGGCTGGGGGCGACCCGTTGAACAGCGGACAAGACCTGCAGACTCTTCTAGGGGCGATGCTGCGCATCGATGTGTCCGAGGCCTCGGAGGAACACCCGTACGCGGTCCCGGCAGACAATCCCTTTGTACACGAGGACGCCCGCCCGGAGATATGGGCTTACGGGCTGCGCAACCCGTGGCGGTTTTCCTTTGACTGGGAGACGGGAGACCTCTGGGGTGGCGACGTTGGCCAGAACCATTGGGAAGAGGTTGACCTGCTGCGAGCGGGGAAGAACTACGGCTGGAACCGTATGGAGGGTAACCACTGTTTCCCTTCCACGGTACAAGACTGCTCTGCTGAAGGGCTGGAGGTACCGGTGGTCGAATATTCCCTGAGCGGGTTGCGTTGCGCCGTCATCGGCGGGGTGGTCTACCGTGGGTCTAGCCTGTCGTGGCTGGAAGGGGCATACTTGTACGCCGACTACTGTAGCGGAGAGGTATGGGGCCTGCGCTACGACGGCGAGCAGGTGACCGGGCACACGCTGCTGAACGATACGGTGGGCCGGATTTCCGCGTTTGGCCAAGACGAGGATGGCGAGGTGTACCTTCTATCCTTCGATGGCCGCATCTACCGGCTGTCCGAGGCCCAATAGAGGCCCAATAGAGGTTGGCCCACATTCCAACATTCGCTGTGATTAGGACTGGAGCAAGGGACGACAGATGCTGATAGCCGGAGCCATCATCGGAGTAGTGCTAGCCTACCTCGTGGGGTCGATTCCCTCCGCCTATATCCTGCTGCGTCTGGTGAGGGGCATCGACATACGCACCGTAGGCAGCCAGAACGTGGGGACCCTGAACGCGTACTCCCAGTTGGGCCCGGCGGGAGGCATCGGCGTGCTGGCCGCCGACGCGGGCAAGGGCGCGCTGGGGTTCTTTCTGCCCGCATGGTTGGGCGCTCCGGAATGGGTGTCGGGCTTGGGGGCAGCCGCGGCCTTGGCGGGGCACAACTGGCCCATCTACCTGAAGTTCCGTGGTGGCAAGGGGGCGGCCACGGTGTTGGGCATCGGCTTGGCCATGTCGCCCATCTATGCTGGCATCGCGGTGGGGGGCGCCGCGCTGTTGCTGTTGGCGACGCGCCACTTGGTGTTCTCCGCTTTCGCCGGGTTCATCGCTTTCGACATAGTCGTCACCGTGACTTGGTCAAGCACCTTCGTCGTAATACTGGCGTGGGCCATGACCGCCTTGGTGATTTTCACCTACATGTCGCGCTCAGCCCAACCCATAATCGCAGCCCTGAAGGAACGGCGCTGGAAGGGCGTCCTGTTCCCTCGATAGCAGGTCCAAGCCTCCCAAGCAAGCCTAACCGCTCCAGTTGATGAGCGTGCGCGAAAGGCTCCCGGCCCCGGGAACAACACCTGTTGCCGTCGATGCTATGGAAAGACCCCACCACCCTCGGGCAATCGGCCGCCCCGTCATTCTCGCGCAGAGGGGAATCCACGGGGCGGACTACTGGACGGAGTCGGCAGACTAGAGCCCATTCGCCTTTTCATCCTCTTACGTATTACCTAAAGGGGCCATAGGCAATTCCCGCGCAGGCGGAATGGGGGGTCGGAACTGCCCTGCGAGTTGTGGCAGGGGCTTCAGTCCCCGCTGGACGCATTGCACGGATATGAAGAAAGGGTCAGGCGCCTGGCGCCTGACCCTTTCTGTGTTGGCCGCTTGTTATGGATGTGTGCTTCTAGCGGTGATTGGCGTACTCCCAGTTGTTCAGCCAGTCCACCACTCGCGGCATCACCTCCCACTCGTCCAGTCGGGGACCGAGGGGGAATATCTGGGGCTTGGTGTACAGGGGCATGTCGAGGGCATGGTCGAAGAACCAACGGGCGCCCTCAGCCTGCTTGGCCCACCGCTCGTCATCATCGAGAAGTGCTTGGGCCTCGGTGATGATCCGTTGCAGCGTGGGGTGCTCCAGCCCCTGATTGTAGCCGGGGTTGTTGGCGCTGAAGACGGTGGACCAATACCTGATAGGTTCCACCTGTGGATTGTCGCTGCGGGTGTACATGCAGCGGGCGGTCCGGGCGAGTAGGGTGGGGTGGAAGGCCGAGTGGGGCAGGTTGATCTGGTTGGTCTCGACGCCTATTTGGGCCCACATGCCGGCCACAGCCTGGCCGGCCTGGATGGCTTCGGCGGCCAACCCCGGACGGACCACCAAACACATGTCCAGCTCGAAGCCTCCACCGGGGTAGCCTGCCTCCACCAATAGTTGCTTGGCCTTGTCCACGTCATATTCATACACCAGCTTGTCCAACCCGAATTGCCTCATGCGAGCCTCATGGCCCATCCAGGTGACAAGGTATACCGGTTGGCCTTCACCGAAGGCGATGTTGTTTATCAGCTTCTGGCGGTCGATGGCGTGTTGCAACGCCAAACGCACCTTTGTGGCCTGCTGCCACTCCTCCGAACTCTCGTCTCGGTCGCAGGAGATGTACGCTGGGGTGCAGTCTCCCGCGTCAGACCCCAGCGAATTGCCGACTTCCCCATCCAACCGGGGCTGGTAGTCGGTGAAGTACTGGGAGCCCGTGGGCATAATGCGAATCATGAAAGCATCGGACAGCGTCATGAACTTCGTGTCGTCCGGTGGGTCTTCTCTGATGGCCTGAACGGACTCGGCGCTGAACAGGGCGGTATCCAATCTTCCTACGATGAAGTTGGCCAACCGGGTGGACTCCTCGGCGATGTCCAGCCAAGTCATCTCGGCAAACTGAGGAGTCTGTCTCCAGTGGTCCTGCACCGCCTCCATGTGGCGATTCTCGCCGCTCTTGAAGTCCACCAGGTCCCACGGTCCCGTGCCGACGGCCTCGAAGTTGGCCCGTTCCTCCCCTAAGGTGTCGTATTGCAGCTTGCTGTTGAACGACAAACCTGTATCGGGGTGCCAACTACGCCAAGCGATTTCAAAGGTCGGGGTAGGCCTAGTGAGCTGCACTGTGTAACGGTCCAGCTTTATGAGCTCGCATCCCTCGCAAAGGTAGATGCGCCGGATGTCGCCTGAAGAACCGTGTACCGTGCCCTCCTCGGTAATGCCGCTGACGCTGAAGAGGAAGTCGTCGGCGGTGAACTCACCCCAGTTCTTGTGGAACTGCACCCCCTGTTGCAGGTGGAAGGTGTAGATGAGGCCCGTGGCGTCGACCTCCAAGTCGTTCACCAAGCGCGGGATACGTGCCCCTTGGCCGTCGGACCCGAACATCATCTCGTGGGTGGTGGTGCCGAGGAACTTGTTATTCTGGTAGTCCTGGTTCTTCAGCACGAAGGAAGGAGACGCCAACTCAGCCACTGAGAAGAAGAGATGGCCTGTGGGCTCCATCATAGCGGTAGGGGGCGTCGCGGGTTCGGGCATGGCGGCGGGGGTGGGTTGCGCCGCGGAGGCGGCCGCCACCGCAGCCTGCACGGCTTGCTGCACGATAGCGTCCTGATCGACGGGAGCGCCGGACCTCCGTCGCCGGCATCTGCGCCACGGCCGCTGCTACCGCCTGCTCCACCAAGGCTTGGGTCGAAGCAGCATCAGGCGCGTCTTGGGATGCTGCGGCGGCTTCCACCGCAGCCTGCACAGCCTGCTGCACGATGGCATCCTGATCGACAGGGACGGCCGCAGTAGTGGGAGCCGGCGCAAGTGTAGCCTCCTCCCCGCAAGAGACTACCAACAGCAGTATCAAGGCTGCTATTACGAGATAAATGCGGCTAACCGAAGTTCTTGCCATGGTTCCACTCCTATGACACGGAATGAAGCTATTCCAACTAGGTCTGGACTGATATGGCGCGAAAACCGAATTCTAAGCATACTATGCCTCATGCAATTGATAAGTCAATCCCGGTATACAGTCCGCTATGCGAGGAGTATCCCCTGCCACTGAGTCCCGATTTCCGTTAGACTAGGGTTGCCCAAGATATGGGCCAAGATATGGGAAGGAGTAAGAGATGGCCCCTATACTGAACCACACCATCGTCCGAGCCAACGAAAAGTGGGCCTCTGCCGAGTTCTTCGCGCGGATCATGGGTCTGGAAGTCGAGCGGAATTCGCCGACTCATTTCGCGCCAGTGAAGGTGAACGACAACCTCTTCTTCGATTTCGATGATGGGCGCGATCCCGTGACCCACGAGCATTACGCCTTTCATGTAACCGATGAGGAGTTCGACGACATCTTTGGCCGGGTGAAGGACGAGGGCTTGTCCTATGGCAGCGAACCCTTCGCTCAGGACAACATGCAAGTCTATGACATGTGGGGCGGGCGTGGCATTTACTTCCACGAGCTCAACGGGCATAGCATCGAGATATTCACTCGCCGAAGCCCCGACGGCTCGTACCCTCCCTAGTTAGCCACTCCAAGAGTTTCCATTGGCGAAGGAGTGTGGTGAGGAGTTGACCCAAGGACTGACAGGTGGGGCCGTGGCCGCAGTGGTGGCAGTCTTGGTTTCCTTGCCTCTTCATTCGCCGAACGACGCTCTGTTCAACACCCTAGCGGTAGCGATAGCTTCATTGGTGGTAGGCCTTGCCGCTGGGGTGTTGTGGTCTCTGCTGTCTGGCGGGCATAGCCCGCGGCTCCGGTTCGGCTTGCTCTGGCTGATCGCCCTTGCGGTGGTCATCGGGATAGCCTTCGGCATGAACACCCAACTCGACCGCTCCGTCTCCTTTGGCGTCCCCCTTGCAGCGATCATATTTGGATTAGTAGGGGCCTCTATCTACCTCCAGGCTTACCTCCGACCCTTGGGCAGTTGGCGGGTGGCAGTCGGCGGCGTGGTGGTGGCCTTGGCCTTGGGTGGCGCACTAATAACCCAAGGCGACCAGGAAAGCGGGCGGTTGGAGCTGCCGCCTCGCGCCGACATCATCCCCAACTTCATGCCCAACATCATTGATAGACGCTCCGCATGACGTTTTTTGAGGAGTACTGATATCTCATGACACGGAACCACCTGGTTGCCCGCCCTGTCTGGGTCATCGCGCTGCTGGTAGTTTTGATGATGACCATCGCGCTGCTGGCCTGCGGAGGCTCTTCGGATGAGGAAGAGACCGAGAGCCCTGAGCCTAACGCCACTTCGGCGACGGCGACTGCCGTCGCCACTGCGACTCCTGTGCCTGCGTCGGAACGCACGACAGCAGCAACGCCCACCTCCACCCAACCGGCTGCGCCCACTGGCCCACGCCAGATTGGGGATGTGGAAGGCATCACTTTCCAGGTTGGAGAAGGTTCCGAGGCCACCTTCACTGTCACCGAGCAGTTGGCGTCCCTCTCGCTGCCCAACGATGCCGTAGTGCGCACCAATGCTCTCTCGGGGCATGTGAGCCTGGATGGTCAGGAATCGCTGATTGAGATTGACCTGCTTCAGCTCTCCAGCGACAGTTCCTACAGAGACAGGTACATCCGCTCGCGGATGTTCGCCAATCACCCCACAGGCACGTTCAAGGTGCAAGGACTCGACGAGTTGCCGTCCGGTTTCGCCGACGGCGATATGGTGTCGGCCCAAGTGGATGGGGAATTGACGGTGCGGGGTATCACTACCCCCCTGACCTTCGAAGTTGAGGCACGGGATGATGGTGACGTGGTCTTCATCATCGGGCGCACCACCTTCTCATGGGACCAGTTGCAAATACCCAAGCCCACGGCGAATTCCGTGGTGAGCTTGGAGGACGAGGTTGGGGTGGAAGTGCTGCTGGCAGCGCGTCCCGCAACAGACTCCATGGCGATGGAGCCCACCACTGCGCCCGAGCCACCCCCAGCACCAGCAGGCACACAACCGCCCGCTCCAGCGTCCACGATGGCTCCATCAATGCCCAGCTCCAGCGTCCTCATAGTCCCGCCGTTGGACGGCAACGCTGAAGCGTTCCTCGACCAGTTGCCATCGGACGAGGCTGCGTGCGTCAGCGCCGCCGTTCCACCCGACCAGCTTGCCGCTGCCCTAGGCCCGGATGGCCCCTCGGGGCCAGCGGCCGAAGCGCTCCTAGGCTGTCTCAGCGACCGCACGGTGGTGCGCATCATGCTTAGCGGCATGTTTGCCACGGTTGGCAGCCTCAGCCCTGAAACGGAGACCTGCTTGAATGGCCAACTTGACAATGAAGCCACAGTTGCATCGGTGGCAGGAGGGTTCAGAGCCCAAATCATCACCGGGGTCGACAGCCCTGTGGCAATGTTCGCAATGGTGCCCCTTATGCAGTGCCTGAACCCCGAAGAGGCCGCGACCGCAGGTCTGGGCGATCCCGCGCAGATAGAGTGCTTCTTGGAGGAATTGGGTCCTGAGGGTTTGGCCTCCCTATCTGAACCCCCAGACCCTGCGGCTGGCCCACCAATGGCACTAATCCAAGCAGCGATTAAGTGTGGCATGGGTGCTGGCCCGTAGCGCCAACCCACGGTGTCCCGTGGCGCGATGCGGAACTCGTGCCACGGGACGCCTACGATCAATAGCGCGATTCCAAAGGGGGGGGTTCTCAGGGGGTTCTGTAAGCTGGGTGCGAAGGTTAGGACTAGAGGAGTTAGTGGCGACCCGGATGGGACTCGAACCCACGATCTCTGCCTTGACAGGGCAGCATGTTAAACCGCTACACCACCGGGCCGTGTGTGGAACTGCAATTTAGATTGTATTCTTCCCCTAGCCAATGGTCAATTGGCTGGCTTCAACGAACCGTGCGAGATTAGCCATTGGTCGCTCGCTGCTAGGGAAAGCCAATGCCCTCAGACGCTCTCGTCATGCCCACGCACGGAGCCCTTCGCATAACCCAGGCCCTGCCTCGTCGCCCTCACCTCGTGCCCCCCATTGGTCGACCCAGTTGACCCGCTTTGGGGGCAGTGCTAGCCTTCAACCAACAGCCTCCACATGATGTGTTTGGGGGCACTTCTGAGGGAGCGTTGGCGATGCAAGAACAAAAGCAGGTTGTGCTGATTACGGGGGCGGCCCGGGGGATTGGACGCCATATCGCCCGCACCTTCGCCTTGCAGGGCGACAGCTTGGCCTTGGCCGACATCGGCTCCCTTGACCTTGTTGTCAGCGAGGTAGGAGAGTTGGGTGTCGACGTCCTGCCTCTGAACGTCGACGTGCGACGCGAGGACAGCGTGAAAGAGATGGTCGATGCGGCGATCGAGCGCTACGGGCGCATCGACACCTTGGTGAACAACGCTGGCATCGTGACCCACTTCTCGTGGGCGCCACGCTGGCCTAGGGTGGCGGACATGGACCTTGCCCTCTGGAGCAACGTCATGGACACCAACATGGGTGGCACCTTCCTGTGCACCAAGCATGTCCTGCAACACATGGAGCGCCAAAGGTCCGGCCACATCATCAACCTCTATGGCGGGACTGATCCGGCCCAGATGGGCGACGGGGCCAGCCCCTACGGCGTTTCCAAGGAGGCCATCCGCAAGTTCACCGGCTTCGTGGCCGAGGAAGAACGGCGCCGGAACATCTGCGTGGTAGCCATCTCGCCGGGGCAGGCCATCGCCACAGAGGAAGCCCCCGAGGACGTCCGAGCACGACTTCCGGGTCCCGATCATGTGGGCAATGGCTTTGTTATGGCTTCCCGGCTGGGCATGGAGGATACGGGCAAGCTGCTACAGCTTGAGGGCGACCACCTCATCGAGTTGACACAAGCGGTCATACGGGCGTAAGAACCCTCGACACAAGAGGCAAGAAATGGAACGCTCCGAACTACCCCTCTACAACGACAACGCCTTCAAGCTGGGCATCTTCTGCCTCAACGTGAGCGGCGGCACAGCCATCACCCACGCCGAGGGCACCCTAACCCCCACTTGGGAGGAAAACGTGCGAGTTGCCCAAGCCGTCGACGAGGCGGGCTGGGAATTCCTGCTGCCCTTGGGACGCTGGCGCGGTTTTGGAGGCCAAGTCGAGTTCAACGACAAGTCCTTCGAGGTTTTCACTTGGGCTGCGGGTATCGCCGCCCTCACCAAGCAGATACAGGTCATGTACACGTCGCATATCCGCTACTTCCACCCCGTGGTGGCTGCCAAGCAGGGCTGCACCGTCGACCACATTGCTGGCGGCAGGTCCGCCCTGAACGTGGTGGCCGGCCAGAAGCCCGACGAGATTTGCATGTTCGGCATCGACCCCATCGGCCATGAGGAGCTGTACGAGGCTACCGATGAGTGGCTGACTTTGGTGAAGCGCCTGTGGACCGAGGAAGAAGACTTCGATTTCGAGGGCAAGTACTTCCAGAGCAGGAAAGCCCACCTCCAGCCTAAGCCTGTGCAGAAGCCCTATCCCGTGATCGTCAGTGCCGGACAGTCGGACACAGGCCGGCGGTTCGGGGCCAAGCATGCTGACTTCAGCTTCCAGTCCATGCCCGAACTTGAGACCATGAAGGACTTGGTGAAGGACACCAAGAGGCTGGCCCGTGAGGAGTACGGCAGGGACATAGGCATTCTCAACCACGGCTACGTGGTATGCCGCGACACGGAGAAGGAGGCCCTCGACTACCTCCGCTACTACGTCGACGAAAAGGGCGACTGGGAGGCAGTGGATGGTCTCATCGCGGCCATAACGGGCAGCGGAGAGCGCAGCATGCCCCCGGAACGCATCATACACATGCGCCGCGAGCTCATCGCGGGCTGGGGCGGCTACCCGCTAGTGGGCACCCCGGAGCATATTGTGGACGAGTTGATCAAACTACAGCGTGTCGGCCTCTCCGGCATTGCCCTGCACTGGGTGGACTACGAGGCTGGAGTGGCCACGTTTAATAAAAAGGTGCTGCCATTGATGGAACAGGCAGGCCTACGGAAACCTCAATCACCCACATCCTGACCTTAGCCTTCCCCTGCGAAAGGGCAGAGATCACGATTAATGCATATCGGGAGGTGTGACATGCCACTGGACCCACAAGCTGCAGCCGTAATAGAGGCGGTCGAGTCCCTCGGACTGCCCCCAGTAAACGAAGTATCGCCCGATGAAGCGCGGGCCAACTTCGACGCTCGTCCTAGGGCTGCTGGCCCAGAGGTAGGCAGGGTGGAGGACAAGTCGGTGCCCGGCCCAGCCGGCGAAATACCCGTCCGCATCTACACCCCCGAAGGCTCAGGCCCCTTCCCCATACTCATGTGGTATCACGGCGGCGGTTGGGTCATCGGCAACGTGCGCACCCACGACGCCACCTGTCGCCACCTGTGCCTGCAGGCAGGATGTGTCGTGGTGTCGGTGGACTACCGCCTAGCCCCTGAGCACAAGTACCCCGCGGCCGCCGACGACTGCTATGCCGCGACAGCTTGGGCTGCGGCCAACACCGCCGCCCTGAACGGCGACGCCAACAGGCTGGCTGTCGGCGGTGATAGTGCCGGGGGCAACCTGTCTGCAGTGGTGTCACTCATGGCGCGAGACAAGGGAGGGCCGTCGCTGGTCCACCAGTTGATGGTCTACCCTGTCACCGAGTACCGGCTGGACACGCCATCCTACAGCCAGAACGCCGACGGCTACCTGCTGACCCGAGCGGGCATGGCCTGGTTCTGGGGACACTACCTCGGCAACGAGGGCGACGGGGCGGAACCTTACGCCTCACCCATGCGGGCCAACGACCTATCCGGCCTGCCTCCAGCACTGGTCATCACCGCCGAGTTCGACCCGCTGCGCGACGAGGGCGAGGAGTACGCGCGACGCCTCACCCAAGCAGGCATCCCCACCACATGCACACGCTACGACGGCATGGTCCACGGCTTCTTCGGCATGCCCGATCTGATGGACAAGGGAGCCAGAGCCATCGCCGAAGCCTCCACCGCTCTGAAGGAAGCTTTCGCCGCGAGCTAGCGACATGCCTTGTAGGCGGGTGCCCCTACGGGCCGGTAATCAGTTCATTCGACGGCAACTGCGGGTCAACAACCTTGGCGGCCTGCGCGACACCGACGATGGGCAGGTTGCCCGGCTGCAGGAGCCCAAGCTGCGCCAACACGGTGGCTTGGTCCCAGTAGATGTGCTCGTGGGCCAGCTTGTCGCCCTCGAACTGCACAATCACCACGAAGGCCACCTCCACCCGCTTGTGAGTCGGAGGGATGCCGGGCAGCATCCAGTCCATCACAATGTCGTGGGTGAACTTGAAGATGAACTCGTCCACCAGCCGATCAACTCCCACGGTGCGGGAGATGGGCGTCAACTCCACATCAGCAGGCATCTTGGGGATGAAGTGCGTGGAGTAGAAGGCATCCAGCGCCTCCTTCCCATACCCGCCAGTCATCACCGGCACATGGTTCACGTAGGCGTTCTGCACCATGGTCAGCAGCGTATCGGGCGTGCTCTTGGTGTCGAACTCATGGCGCAGGTGCTCCGCCCACAGGGCTTCGAGGTTGAGGGGATGATTGGGTTGGGTGGTCAAGGGACACCTCGTGGTTAGCGGTTGGGTAGCCGTATTGTACGTGGAAACTCGATGGGCTACGGCTGCATAGCAGACAGTTGCACCAAAACCTCGCTCAGCCGCTGAGTCCCGCTGTCGCGCCAGAGCGTGACGGTGTAGACACCACTAGGCGCAATCAGGTGGCCGACGAATGCCGTGAAGCTGAAGGAGTCGTCAGCCTCGACCCAAGTATCAGCCACGACCTCATTGGCGTCCAAGTTGGAATAGAAACGCCCTAGCCCCGGTGGGTCGAGAATGCGTACCACAGGCTCGCCGCATCGCGTCGTCTGTCCCCCGCCAACACAATAGCTGTCGAGTGCATCGATTTGCCGAGGTGTCATGGGGATGGGAACAGGATCGAAATACACGCTGACCACCCCACCGACTTTGATTCCGGAATCCTGCTTGCTGATAGTGAGGGCTAGAACGCCATCCTGGGAGAGGCTCGGCGCAGAGGCGGCCCGCACGTCTCCCCCCTCAAAGTGTTGGATGAAGGTGACACGCCTCTTATTCCAAGCGATGCCGATGTTCACAGCGCGATGAGTCGCCCTAAGGATGTTGTCACGATGGCCCCAGTCAGCATGAGCATCGTCATACATCATGCCCCATTGGAGCTCTTGTACTGCCTCCTGAGGGCTGGGTACGGAGCACCGAACGAAGAGTGAGCCACAACTATTCTCTTGCCATTCGCTGTCAGTCCACCCTCCGGAAGCAGCGTTCTCAGAGGCATAGCTCGTACCCCCTGTCTGGCTATAGACCATGTACGGCTTGCGTCCATCCGCCCACCAATGTCCTTGGTAATCGTGTGCGAGCATATCTTCGGCATGCAGCTGGGCTGCAGGATTGGTGCCCATAGTTACTAAGGGCAGGCCATGCTTTGCCCTGTCGATATTGATAAGGTTTAGGGCGTACTCCTTCAGGACCTCTAACTCAGTGGTAGGCACGGGGGCCGCGGTTTCTTGCGTAGCAGGCTGGGCAGTCGGGGATGCTGAGGGCATTGCGGCGGGCAATACGATGGGGATCGGCGCAGATGCCGGCAGAGGGCTTGGTTCAGGCGCGGGCCCCAAGCCCGATGCAGATGTTGCGGTGGGTATTGCAGCGGGCGTAGGCGCAGTCGTCGTAGCGGCAGTCGCCGTTGGAGATGGTATAGCACTCGGTTCTGTTCCTAGGCGGTCGGACCGTGGCTCAACGGTGGGTGCATTGCTCGCTACGTTGGCGGGGGAAGATGCGCGTATTTCCCGCACCTGCGCAACCAGTTCATCTACGGTAGGCCTTGCATCGTTTCCGTCTGAAGAAGGTGAGGTTGATGATGATTCAAATGGGTCTGTGATGACGATGAAAATGAACGCTGCGCTAGCTACAAGCACGAGAATGCCAATCACATGACCCCACCCAAACCCACCTCCATCCCCCTGACCACGGTTGGGTGGGCGACCCTGCAAGCCCGGTGGTGCGGGGGGCCTTCGAGATGGTCCCGTTCCCTGAGTGCGTGGTTCGGACCGCACCGAACGTGAACGCGGCGTGCCTCTACGCCCCTGGCATGAAGCGCACGTGCACGCCGGTGGATGGTCGTAATACCAGTTAGGACGCCCGGACATGAGATCGTTGCTTGGACCTCCGACTTCTCGCAGCGGACAAGGTAGCGCGGCTCGCTCCCGGGCACAAGGCGGCCCCACACTGCCTTCACCCGTAGCCCCGTGTTATACTCGCCCTTACTACGGTTCCAAGAGTAGGGAGGTCGCCATGGCTGTTTGGGACGATGTATTGCCGGAGCATGACAAGCAGGTCTTCGATGCAGCGGGCTATGGGAAACGCCAGGGATATGGCAGCCGGCCTGCAGTGATTGTGGTGGATGTCAGCTACAACTTCGTGGGTGACACCCCCGAGCCCATCCTCGACTCCATCAAGAGGTACCGCAACAGTTGTGGCGAGCAGGGCTGGGAGTCGGTCCAATATATCAAGAAGCTGCTGGACTCCTCCCGGGCCAAGAACCTGCCCATCATCTATACCACGGCTCCGCCACGGCGCAAGTCAGTCATTGCTGGCCGCTGGGCGGGCAAGAACTACCGGGCCTCCGAGATATTCGCCGAGGCCACCCACGAGGCCAACGCCATCGTGGAGGAGATCGCTCCTCAGGAGCAGGACATCCTCATCTTCAAGGACAAACCCAGTGCCTTCTTCGGCACGCCTCTGATCAGCTACCTAACTGAGTTGCAGGTGGACACGCTGATCGTAGCAGGCACGGTCACCAGCGGGTGTGTGCTAGCCACGGTGCTGGACGGCTTCTCCCACAACTTCAAGGTGTCGGTGGTGGAGGAGTGCGTCTTCGACCGCGGCGAGATGTCGCACAAGATTTCTCTGTTCAACATGCACGCTTGGGCCGCCGATGTGGTGACCCTTGAGGACGTGGAAGACTACTTGGCGGAGCTTCCCGACAACCTCTTCTGATGCCGGTACCCCCAAACGTCATTGCGGCGAAAGCCGCAATCCAGAGACACACTGTGTTGAGAGCACCGTGTGTGTACGTCCTCGCGAACAAACGTAACGGCACCCTTTACGTCGGGGTCACGTCGAACCTAGTGCAACGGGTCTGGCAGCACAAGAACAATCTGGCAGAGGGATTCACGAAACGTTATGGTATCCATATGCTCGTTTGGTACGAGCTTCATGAAACGATGGCCAGTGCGATCACTCGAGAGAAGACGCTCAAAGAATGGAAGCGTCCTTGGAAACTAGAGTTAATCGAGGAGACTAATCCAACTTGGATGGATCTATATGAAGGGCTGGCCTGACTGGATTGCGGCTTTCGCCGCAATGACGGGTAAGGGCATGGCAGGCCCGACGCAGACGAGGGGGCTTTCTCACTGGATTCCGGCTTTCGCCGGAATGACGGAATGGAGAGCCCCTGAATGACGAGTGGAATGGCTATAGCGAAGGAGGTCTGCGGGTGAAATTCGCCCACTTCTCCCATGTATGGAGCCGTCAGGGTATGACGGCTCACGATCGATACGAGCAGCTCTGGCGGGAACTGGAGCTTGCCGACGAGCTCGGCTTTGAGTACGGGTTTACAGTCGAGCACCACTTCAACCCCGCCGAAAGCCTGATGCCCTGCCCTACCCTCTATTGTGCTGGGGCAGCAGCCCACACCAAGAACTTGCGGGTCGGCCCGCAGGGGTTCATCCCGCCACTGTACGACCCCATCCGGCTGGTGGAAGAGGTCGCGGTGCTGGACAACCTGACCAACGGCCGCCTAGAGATTGGCTTGGTGTCCGGGGTCCTGCCGGAGTTCTTCCAGCACATCGCTGGAGCCGACTTCGAGAACCGCGGGGCGCTGACCCAAGAGATTATCCCACTGTTCAAAGCGGCTTACGGCAGTGACGGCCCTTTCAGCTTCAAGAGCGAGTTCCACGAGTACAACAACGTGACGTTGTCGGTGAAGCCCCTACAGAAGCCCCACCCGCCCATCTGGCGGCAGACTCGCGACCCCGACACCCTGACCCAGCTTGCCAAGGAAGGCAGCCACACCGGCTTCATCTTCCTCTACCCCCGTGCCATGGTAGCCCCACGCTACCGAGAGTACCTGCGTCAGTGGGACGAGGCGGGCCACCCTGGGAAGCCCAACATTGGTTACTGGACCTTGGTGTACGTCGACGAGGACGAGGAGACGGCCATCGCGAAGGCTACCGAGCACATCCTCCACTCCATGCAGGTGACCTTCCGCCACGGCTGGGACAATCCGGGCGCGAACCAGCAGGCGTTGCACTCCATGACCACAGCTAGAGGAGAGACGCAGGTTATAGAGATCGCGAGAAATCTGGGCAGCATCGAGTATCTGCTGAACAACAACCTCATATTCGTGGGTTCGCCGGAGACGGTGACCGAGCGTATACGCGCAGCAGCTCACGAGGGCATGTTCAACACCATGATGTGCGAGTTCAACATCGGCTCCATACCCGAAGAGGACCTGATGCGCTCCATCCGCTTGTTCGGCACACGGGTGATGCCAGCACTGAGAGACTTGGAAGTCTATTAGGTGACATTTCCGTCTTGCCCGCCCGCCATCCCGCTGCTACGCTTAGGTCAGCCCACACAAGCTCGCCTCAACTTGAGACACATGACCATTCCACCATCCAAGACATGCTTCTCGAACTTGGGCCCGAAATTCGACACTTTCACAGCAATGACCATTTCACAAATTTCACAGAAATTAGCTACGAAAAAACTCGCCACAGATACGAGCAGTATGAAATCATGAAGTCCAGCGCGACACAAATGTCCTATTCAACACCGCTCCGACGCTAGGAGGAACTGAATCACATGCGTAGTATCGACGTCCATGCCCATTTGTTGCCCAAGCGATGCCTCGATGCGTTTCAAGCAGGCAACGACTGGCATGGAGTTACTCTCGGCACAGACGACAAAGGGATCAATATCATAAATAACCGCTCGCAGCGGTGGCGCCTTGACGGGCGTCTGCGATGGGGGCCGGAGGAGCGCATCTGCGACATGGACTCCTTGGGCGTAGACATGCAGGTGGTGTCAGTGTACCCACTGCTCTACAGCTACGACGCCGACGTGAGTGACGCCACGGCCATCGCCCGCGAGACCAACGACGAGATTGCCTCCATGATTTCCGGCCGGCCCGACAGGTTCTCTGGCTTGGCCACCCTGCCTATGCAGGATGTGGGCGCAGCCGTCGCCGAGATGGAGCGGGCCGTTGGCACCTTGGGCTTAAAAGGGGTCATGATCGACGACACCGTCAATGGCCGCCGCTTCGACGACCCCGAATTCCTGCCCTTCTTCCAAGCCGCGGAGCAGGCCGGAGCCCTCGTCATGTTCCACCAAGGCGGACGCACCATCGTCTCCGACCGCATCCCCCGCTACCACCTGCCCAACACCGTGGGCAACCTAGCCGAACGCACCCTCACCTTTGCCCACCTCGTGCTGGGCGGCGTGATGGACAAGTGCCCCAACCTCAAGGTGCTGCTGTGCCACGGTGGTGGATACCTCTGCTACACCGTGGAGCGTATCGACGACGGCTGGGCTTCCCGCCCATTCGTGAGGGCCAACTCCAGCCAACCGCCCAGCGCCTACCTGCGCCGCTTCTACTACGACTGTATCACCCAGAGCGACGCCAGCCTTCGCTTCCTCATCGACAAGGTCGGGGCAGACCGGGTGGTGCTGGGAACCGACTGGCCTGCGGACATGTGCATTGATTGGCCCGTGTCCTGGCTGCTGGGGCTGGAGAACCTGAGTGACGACGAAAAAGAACTGATCCTTCACAAGAATTTGGAGGACCTGCTGGACCTGTAGCATCCCCGAGCAGGCAAGGCTGCCAAGAGATAAGCTGCCAATATCAGCCCATATCAGTAAATGCGGAGGTCGCCGAATGCGACAAATCGACATCCACGCCCACCTTCTACCCCAATGCGCTTGGAAAGCCTTCGACGCCGGGCAGGAATGGTATGGGTTCCGATACGAGGCTGGGCAAGGCTTGGGGACCACGGTCAGCCCGGTGCGACGTGACGGCATACCCACGGCGAAGCTTCGGTTCACGCCGGAAGAGCGCATCAAGGACATGGACGAGCTGGGCGTGGACATCCATGTGGTGTCCCTGGCCACGGCTTGGTTTGGGCACCATCTCGATCCCGCCGAAGGACTGAAGCAGGCCCGCGAGGTGAACGACGAAATCGCGTCGATGACCAAGCAGCACCCCACTCGCTACGCTGGGCTGGCTACCCTGCCGGTGCAGGACGTGAACGCCTCAATAGACGAGCTGGACCGGTCGGTCAACGTCCTGGGGCTGAAAGGCGCCGAACTGGACGCGGTATTCAACGGGCATTCTTGGGACGAGCCCCAATTCCTGCCCCTGTTCAAGGCCGCCGATGAAATGGGGGCTGTTCTTTTCTTCCACCCCCACCCTCAAGACAACATCGTGTCGGCGGCTTCCAACCCTTACAGCTTGGGTAACCTGTTCGGTGTGCTGGTGGAAGACACCCTAGTGTTCTCAGCCTTGGTCTTCGGGGGAGTGCTGGAGAAGTGCCCCGACCTGAAGGTGTGCATCGCCCACGGCGCTGGGCCAGCCTGCTTTGGCATGGGCCGACTAGATCGTGGCTGGCAGGTGCGCAGCGAGGCACGGGTGAACATCAGCAAGCCTCCAAGCCACTACATCCCCCGCATCTACTACGACACGGTATCCCCCAGCGAGGGGGCGCTCCGGTTCCTCATCGACCAAGTCGGAATCGACCGGGTGGTGCTGGGCAGCGACTGGCCCTACGTGCCATGGCATCCCTCCGCCGGCGGTTGGATCGACGGCTTGGAGAGTCTGACCCGCGAAGAGAAGGACAAGATTCTCTGGAAGAACTTGGAAGAGCTACTGGGGATTTAGCCTCCCCAGTACGTCGTTCCCGCGGAGGCGGGAACCCACGGTCATGACAGGAGGTGGATATGTCCCGGCCAATAGTAATATCCTCGGACTCCCACGTTTTCGAGCCACCCGACCTGTGGACTACTCGCATCGACTCAAAATTCAAGGAGCGAGCACCCCACATGAGGCAGGTGGACGGCATGGACCACCTCTTCATAGAAGGCGACCAGTTTCTCGCTGGCATCGGCCTCATATCCGGTGCGGGTATGCGGTTCGAGAACCCGGAAGACATCACCCACGAGGCCCGCTTCGAGGACGTACATGTCGGTGGCTACCTGCCCGACGAGCATATACGCGACATGAAGACCGACGGCGTATCGGCGGAAATCCTCTATCCCTCTCAGGGCCTGTTTTATTTCAGGGTGCCGGACTCGGAGTTGCTGTCGGCCATCTTCCGGGCCTACAACGACTGGCTGGTGGACTTCTGCAGCACTCACCCCAAGCAGCTCAAGGGCATTGCCATGATCAACCTTGACGACGTGGAAGACGGGATGCGCGAGCTCTCCCGCACCGCCAAGATGGGCATGGCTGGGGCCATGATCAGCGAGTACCCGCCAGAGGAGCGCCGCTACGACCTTCCCGAGTACGAGCCCTTCTGGGCCTTGGCTCAAGAATTGGACATGCCCCTGAGCCTGCACACCGCCACCAGCCGTGTGGGCAACAACCGCGGAGCTGGACCGTCGTCGGTGCGGGTGGCCAGCAACCGCGCCAACAAGGTATTCCTGCCCTCGACTTCGCTATGCGACATGATTTTCTCCGGCGTATTCGACCGCTACTCCAAGCTGAAGGTGGCCATCGTAGAGTTCGAGTTGGCGTGGGCAGCCCACTTGCTGGGCACCATGGACTACACCTACATCGAGCGCCAGAAGGAAGCGTCTTACCGCTTCAAGAACGACATGATGCCCAGCGACTTCTTCCGCCAGAACGTCTACCTAAGCTTCCAGGAAGACCAGATCGGCATCCGGCTGCGGGACGTCATCGGGGTCGAAGGCTTGATGTGGGGCTCCGACTACCCCCACGCCGAGGCCACCTTCCCCCGCTCCATGGAGATACTGGACGAAATCCTCGAAGGTGTGAACGACGACGAGCGGGCCAAGATCGTGGGCCTCAACGCCGCCAAGCTCTACAACTTCGACTTGGACGTGTTGGCCAAAGTGTAGCCCCGCCCACCTCTCCGCGCCATACGGAACCAAACACCCCTTCCCCTCGAAGGGGGAAGGTTGGCATCGGGTGGAAGGCCCCCTCGCCTCACCATTGCCTCACACCGGTAGCAAGGGCTCCGTGATATTCGCTGGCAGGTCGATGTCGAAAGCGTTGGCGTTGAGGGCCAGTATCCGGTAGTAGCCCATGTAGGTGGTGAACTCGGTGAGGGCCCGCGCGCCTAACTGCTCCAGCGCGGCGTTGAAGGTGGCGTCGCTCACTTGGTGCTGCTGGCATATCTCCAGCCCGTAACGCACCGCTGTTGCTTCGTCGGCAGGTACGGAGTCGGGCAGGGGCTGGCGGTCACGCAGCGAGTCGACGGTGGCATCGCTCAGGCCCGCTTGTCGGCCCAAGGCGGCGTGGGCGTTCCAGATGAACCGGGCATCCATGGTGCGGGCTGCTATGAGCATGGCCAGTTCGCGAATTTTCTGAGGCAGGGCCGACTCCTTGCGCAAGTACTCGGCTAGGTGGTTGGCCCGTCGCGCCATCTCGGGACTATTGACTAGGATTGAGGTAGGGCCGGAGCCAAAGCCCCCACCGAACCCAGCGGCAACGTCGTCATAGGCCTGCTGGTGCTCTGCGGGTACGTCTTCTCGCTTGATTACTGGCACGCGTCGTGGCATGGGTTGTACCTCTTTCTGGTTAAACTCTCTGGGTTCTCTCGGTCATCCTGCGGTCCCAGTGGCGCCATTCCGCAGGTCCCTACGCCGAGGCACGGACAATCATATCGGCGCCTTTCCATCGGGGCAACTAGTCGTCGCCTGCTTGCGCTTGCGAGGGCTCTGGAGTGCGCCGGAAGAGGCTGCGGCTGGATGTTGCTGGCTGGAAGAGGGCTAGCGTGGCCCCGAACAGCAGCACCAGCACCACCATCAGGCTCGACACCCGGAAGCCCGACAGGAAATAGGACTGGGCCGATACCCCCGACAGGGCCTCCATGGAGGCGGGCAAGGCCAAGGCCAGTGCTCCCGCGGCCGCCGTGGCGCCTAGGGCATGCCCCAGCTCGCGGGTAGTCTCCAGCATCCCCGACGCCACGCCACGGTGCTCCAGCGGCAGCGAGTTCATGATGGTGGCGTTGTTGACGGGATTGAACATGTTGGTCCCCACAGCGATGGGCAGCATGATCAAGGGTAACGTCCAGAAGGGCACATGAGGCGTCAGTAAGCCCACCATCAGGAACCCCCCAGCGATGAGGGCCATCGTCCCAGGGCGCAGTAAACGTGGCTTATACCGGTCGAACACCCAGCCAGCCACCATGGGCATGAAGATGCCTAGGCACTGGCTTGGCACCAGCACCACCGTCACATAGAGGGGCGGCATGCCGAACCCCTTTTCCACCAAGATGGGCACCAATGTCATGGTGGCCAGCATGGAGAAGTGATAGGTGACGTTGGAGGCCAAGGCCATGGAGAAGTGGGTCTGCCGGAAGTGCTTCATGTCGACAACGGGGTTGGTCACCCGCAGTTCCACTAGCACGAATACCACCAGCATCACAAGGAAGGCCCCGTGCATGGGCAGGTGGTAGGTAAGGCCGTCGCTGGTAACAAATGAGTCCTCGCCGCCGTGGAGATGGCTGCCTGACATGATCAGGACCATAGCCGTGGCAACCAGCAGCACTCCGCCCAACCAATCGATTCTGCCTGTGGAACCCGCGGTGGGCGGAGGGGGTGCGTGGCGCAGCATGGGCAGGCAAGCCACCATGGCCAGCACGCCCAGAGGAAGGAAGCTGATGAAGATAAAGCGCCAACTCAGCAGTTGCAGGAAAAGCCCGAAGAGGGCCAGTCCCGTTAGCGTGCCGAACCTCGCTCCCATGATGGGGACAGCGAAAGCCCGCCCCCGTTCATCGGGCCCGAACGTGGCGGCCAGTATGGCGTTGGAGTTGCCTAGAATCATGGCCGACCCCAACCCCGCCACTCCCCGCCACATCACCACCTGCCACAGGTCTTGCGACAGCGCAATCAGACCGGACCCGATAGTCGAAGCTAGTATGCCGAGGAAGAACACCCGGGCATGCCCGTAACGGTCACCCAGCCTAGCTGCCAAGAGGACGAACCCTCCCAGCACCAGCAGGTACATGACAACGACCCACGCAGCGTCGCTGATGCTGACCCCAAACACCTCGCTAAGGGTTGGTAGCGACAAAGCCACCGGCAAGCTGGAGAGCTGCACGAGCATGTAGGCAGAGGTCAGCGCCAGCAGCACCTCACGCCGCTCACGGGTGACGAGGAGTGGGCGGAATACCCTCAGCATCGCTTGGCGGTACCCATCATTCCGCCGCCTCGCGTACCATCGCCCTGATGCGGTCAGGACTCAAGGGCAGGTCGCGGACTTGGATCCCAAACTCAGCGAGAGCGTTGGACACGGCATTGGAAAGCACCGCTCCAGTGGCGACGATGCCCACCTCACCCGCGCCTTTGACTCCCAAGGGATTCAGGGGCGACGGCGCAAGGTCGAGTACCTGGCATTCGATGTTGGGCGTCTCGGTGCTGGTGGGCAGCAGGTAGTCCATGAAGGTAGTGGCCAGTGGCTGCCCAGCGGCATCGTAGGGCAGGTCTTCCAAGATGGTTGCCCCGATGCCTTGGGCGATGGCTCCTATGGCTTGGCCGTGCACGATGAGGGGGTTGATGACGTGACCCACGTCCTCAGCCACCACGTACCGCTGCACCTCGATTTTGCCCGTCTCGATGTCGATGGCCACCTGGCAGACGTGCGTCCCGTAAGGGAAGGACTCGTGGCCAAGATGGAAGGTGGCCGTGACTTCCAGACCCATTTCACCTTGGTTGTACCGGGAGTTGGGGGACGCGAGGTCGAGTACTCTACCCAACTCCATCAGCGGACCCTCAATGTCAGACCCGCGCCGGATGACGTTCCCTTGCACGAACTCCAGCTCCGAGGGGTCAACATCAAGGAACCCTGCGGCGATTCGCAGCACCTTCTGCTTCATCTCTTGGGCCGCCATGTAGAGGGCGTTGCCCGCCATCACCGTGGCCCGGCTGGCAAACGTGCCACCGCCGTAGGGCATGAAGTCGGTGTTTCCGTGATAAATGGTCACGTAGTCCAAGGGCACGCCCAAGCCGTCGGCGCATATCTGGGCCATGGTGGTCTCGTGACCTTGCCCCAAGGTCGCGACGCCGAGGTAAACAGCCACTTGGTCAGGGCCATTGACCACGACTCTCGCCCCCTCATAGCTGGGGCCGGTACCGGTGCTCTTGACGAAGCATGCTACGCCGACGCCGGTATAGCGCCCGTCCTCCTGCCTGCCCGTCGAACCTTTGATGCTGTCATAGTCAAAGGCGCTGAGGGCCTCCCGCAACACTTGGGGATAGTTGCCACTGTCATAGATCATCTCCGCCATGCCCGGGCGGGTAACGCCTACGGTGTGGGGCATGTCGGAAGGCTGCAGCAGGTTCTTCAACCGAAGCTCGGCAGGGTCGATGCCGAGGTCACCTGCCACGATGTCCAGCATCCGCTCGCGGAAGTAGCAGGACTCGTAGCGGCCAGGCGCGCTGAAGGTGCCCATGCCGGTCTTGTTGGTCAGCAGACAGACCACCTGCCACTGGTAGCTGGGGAAATGATAGGGCCCCATCAGAAGACCGGCAGTGGACATGGGAATGAACGCGCCGTGGGTGCGCACGTAGCCACCCAGAGCGCCCAGTATCCACGCCCTCATGCCCAGCAGGGTGCCGTCGCTCTTGGCAGCGATCTCGATTTCACAGACGTGCTCCCGGGAGTGGTTGGAGCCCAAGAGGTGCTCGCGCCGGTCCTCCATCCATTTGACGGGGCGGCCTAGCTTGATGGAGGCAAAGGGCACCAGGAAATTCTCCGGGTAGAACTCACCACGCACGCCGAATCCTCCACCGATGTCGGGCTCGACGAAGTGGATGCGGTGCTCCGGCATCTGCAACAGATGCGACAGCACGCCGCGATTGAAATGGGGCACCTTGGTCTCGCCCCAAACCGTGAGTTCGTCCCTCCCGGTGTCATAGGAGGCCATTAGCCCGCGGGTCTCCAAGGGGTTGCCGGTGTGACGGTGGCAGCGGAAGCGCTCCTTGCGGGTGTAGTCAGCGGTGCGAAAGGCCTCGTCGGCGTCGCCGATTTCCATAGTGTAGTCCACTACGGCATTGCTGCCGTGTTCTTCGAACAGCAGGGACTCGCCGGTAAGCGAGTCTTCCACGTCGACCACCGGAGGTAGCGGCTCGTAGCGAACGTCGATACGCTCCAAGGCATCCTCAGCCAAAGGGCGGCTCTCGGCTACGGCCACGGCTACGGCCTCACCAACAAAGCGCACCTTGTCCCTAGCCAACGGGAATTGCAGAAAGGGGTCGAGCTCCGGGTTAGTACCGACGCGTATGGGTATACGGCGGGGTTCCACGGTCTCTGCGATATCCTTGAAGGTAAACACCGCCACCACGCCCGGCAACTCCAACGCCCGGCTGCTATCAATGGAAAGTATGCGTGCATGAGGGTGCGGACTCCGCAAGATGGCGGCGTGCAGCAGATGGTGCGCCTTCAGGTCGTCGGTGTAGGTAGCCCTGCCCGTAAGGAAGCGCACGTCCTCCTTGCGGGTAATCGAAGCACCGATGTAGGTCTGCACCATGACCCTCTCCTTACCGTGGGGCTGTCGTCTAACCCCGACGCAGTATAGCAAGATATGCGGTTGTTAAGCGGACGCTGCCCGCCCATAATGGGACTCTCGTACCAGCCGACAGGGAGGACACCGGATGCGCTTTGGCCACTTCTTCTACCCCATGGTGTTCGATGACTCCAACGACTCGGCAGCCATCGATCAGTGCATGTTCGAGGCCGAGTTGGTGGAGGAGCTGGGCTTCGACGCCATCTGGTTCGCCGAGCACCATTTCACTGGCGAGGTGGTCTACGGCGACCCTTTGGTGCTCGCCGGGGCTGTGGCCGCCAAGACTAAGCGCATCCTCTTGGGGTTTGGCATAGTGGAGATGGCGCTGCACCATCCCGTGCGCCTCGCCATCCAGACAGCGGTGCTGGATAACCTGAGCCACGGCCGGGTGATTCTGGGCACCGGCCGTGGGGCCACCTTCAACACCTTTGAGTACGTAGGGTTCGGCACCACCCCTGCCCAAGGAGTGGAGCAGTTGAGGGAAGCCGAGGATCTGCTGATTACAGCTTGGACCAAGGACGAAGTCCACTACGACGGCAAGTATTGGCAAGTGTCCTTCCCCTCAGTTCGCCCCCGACCCTACCAGAAGCCCCACCCGCCCCTACCTCGCGCCTGCATCGACGACAACAACATCATGGAGATGGCCCAGGCTGGCAGGCCCCTTCTATATCGTGGACGCACCAACAGCGATCTAAAACGCGTGTTCAACCTCTATTCCGACACGCTGCGCGAGGCTGGCTTCTCCGACCAGCAGGTGGAGGGGCTCCTAGACCAGTGTTGGGTCTGGCGCGAGGCCTACTTGGCCGAGAGTGATGACCAAGCACTAGACGAGTTCATCCCCGCCTTCGTGGGTGCCACCCAACACCTCATCGGCATACAGGGCCGTTGGAACCCCAAGGACATCGCCATGCCCACACAAACCGTTCCGCTTGACCGCAATGGCTACGGCGCAGAGCCCGACCCCGAAAGCCCGCAACAACTAGTGGGCTCCCCACGCCGCGTCGCAGACCAGATCGCTGGACTGCGCGATGCAGGGGTCCGCAACCTGATGCTCACCCACCGTAGCCTGATGCCACGCGAAAAGGTGGTCGCCTCATTGCGCATGCTGAGCGAGCAGGTCGCACCCAAGTTCCGCTAAGGGCCTTGGTGGAACGGGCCGTGGCAAGCGGACTAGGTTGCCCAAGATGGGGTGGCGGTGCACGGTAGAAGTACCCATTGCGATTCTAGCCGACTAGGAGACCCAGTTCGGTGAGCCTCAACATCAAAAATGAAGAGACATGTCGGCTGGCAAGTGAGTTGGCGCAACTAACCGGCGAGACCATGACCGGCGCGATCACGGTCGCCCTCAGAGAGCGCCTTGAGCGACAACGCACGATTCAGGAACGCATCCGAAAGATACGCGCCATCTCCGAGCGCACCGCCAAGATGCTGCAACCCGGACCGTCGGCCGCCGAGCACGGCGATTTCTTGTACGACGAGTACGGGCTGCCTAAGTGATCGTAGATACATCAGCGGTCTTGGTAATCCTGTTCCGCGAAAGCGAGGCAGATGAGTTTGGTGCCGCGATGGCAGAAGCCACGACCTGCCGCATGTCGGTCGCCAACTTCTTGGAAGCAACAATGGTATTCGAAAGCCGCAGTGGGACGGCCGCTGGGCATGAGCTTGATACTCTTCTCCAAGACGCGCGAATCGAGTTGGAGCCGGTCACCACTGACCAAGCACACGCCGCCCGCCGCGCTTGGCAGAGATTCGGCAAAGGAAACCACCCAGCAGCTCTGAACTTCGGCGACTGTTTCGCATACGCGCTCGCCGAAACTACACGAGAGCCCCTGCTGTTCAAGGGCGACGATTTCGCGCTTACCCACGTCCAAGCCGCGTAGCACCACAACTCGAGCATATGGCCCCTGTTCCCCTATCGTCGGGGGCTAAGAACCCTTCTCTACAAGCTGAACAGCTTCGTATGCCTGCTAAAGGTGGATGTCAATCCCGCTTATGGGAAAGCGACGGCGGGGCTGCATCGCGCCCTTACGCGTCTTGAAGAAGCTCGCGCCTCAACTCGTTGCGCGCTAGAACCTTGCCACCCCTCAGGACGAGGGCTGGAGGTTGTTGCAGGCGCAGGACATGCTGCACCGTGGGGGCGGCTAGGACGTTGAGATCGGCCCGGCAGCCGGGGGTGCAGCCGTAGTCGTCGAGCCGCATGGCGCGGGCTGCGTTGTAGGTGATGAAATCGAAGGCTGCCCGGATTTCATCGGGGAAGGTCATGAAGGCGGTATGGCACAGGTAGGCCGCCACTTCTTGCTGATCGTTGCGCCCGAAGGGGTAGTAGGGGTCGTTGATGTCGTCTTGGCTGGAGAAGAGGTTGACACCCTTCTGCCACATCTGCTTGGCACGGGTAATGCCACGAGGGATAGGCTCCAGGTGCAGGCGGCCCGATAGTGCGAGGCTGATGTGGGTGTTAGTGGAGATGCTGACTCCGGCTTCCTGCACCAAGTCCATCACCTTGTGGGCATGGTACTCGTCGTAGGCGGCGATGGCCTCGCAGTGGCTGGCTGACACCCGGCCTTGGAAACCCTCGGCGATGGTGCGGGCGGCGAGGTACTCCAGCGAGCGGCTGTTCGGGTTCAGGGTGTCGTCCACCAGCATGTGGATGTCTTTGTCGTACCGCTTGGCTAGGTCGAAGCAGAAGTCTATGTGGGCCCGCACATCCTCATCCAAGCGTTCATGCCAAGGGAGGCCGCCTACGACATCGGCCCCCATGCGCATACCCTCTTCCATCAGTTCGGCGGTGCCGGGGTCGCGCAGGATCGCCTCTTGGGGGAAGTCAACAGCTTCGATGGGCAGGATGTCGCGCCACTTCTCCCGCAGTGCTAGCACGCCCTCCAGCGGACGCAGGCCACCGATGGTGTCCACGTCGGCGAACACTCGTTGTACCGTCGTGCCGTTCAGGATGCCCTCTCGAATGGCACGGCTGGCCCGCTCCACGATGTCGTCGACGGTGTAAGTGCGCTTGTGCTCCCAAGTGATGGCCAAACACTCTTGGAAGCTGTAGGTCTCGTTGGGCCGCATCACGTCACCCAAGTGGCACTTATCCAAGTGGGTGTGGCCGTTAACGTAGGTGGGGGCCACTAGGCGACCTGCCGCATCGAACTCCTCGTCGCCCTGCTCGGCAATATGTTGCTCGACGGAGCGATGCGGTCGCCCTGTATGCCAACATCCCAACTGCCCTGCCGGTCTAGCAGGCCAGCATTGCGAATTATCAGGTCCACGTTGCCCTTCCGCTCCATTCCGTTGCGCTCAGGGCAACGGCTCCCATGTTACCAGTTGATTCGGCTAGTTGATCTCGAAGGCATCTTCGAGGTGGAAGTATTTGATCATGTTATCCGAAAGTATCTTCCGCTTTTCATCTTCCGGCACATCGTGGTACAGCTTCTCAATAAAGCCTTGGCTGTCAGGCCACTCGCACTCGATGTGAGGGAAGTCGGTAGCGAACATGATGTGATCGACTCCCACATGGTGGCGGTTCTCCAAGGCCACGCGCTCGTACTGGATGCTGAAGTAGATGTGCTCGCGTATGTACTCGCTGGGTAGGGCCTTGAGAGGCTTGAAGCCCAACTCTGACTCGGCCCAGTGCAGGTGGCGGCGGTACCAAAGGTCGGCATGCTCCAGCCAGAAAGCCACCCAGCCAAGGCGCGTCTCGGCGAAGTACATCTTCAGGTTGGGGAAGCGGTCGAACACGCCCGACAGCACCATCTGGCTGATGCTCAGAGCGGGGCCCATGCCCTGAGAAATTATCCAGTCGAGGAAGTGCCGACGCAGAGCGCCCAGCACCTCAGGGTCGTTCTTGGGATAGATGAAAGTGGGGTCCGATGCCCGGGGCCCGTTGCGGTCGAACTGAACGTGGGCCGTCAGCGGCATGTTCATGTCCAAGGCAGCGGCCCAGAACTTGTCGTCCTCAGGAGTGGGATATCCCTTAGCACTGGGGAAGGTGCCCAGCATGACGCCCTTCAGGCCCAGCTTGGCGCAATGCTCCATCTCGGCGATGCAGTCGTCCACGCCGGTCCAAGGCAGGACGCCCATGGTAAGCAGGCGGTTGCGATTGACCGGAGCGTACTCCTCACCCAGCCAGTCGTTATAGGCCCGGACCATCGACTTGTAGACCTCGTCGTGGCGGATGCTGCGCCACAGGCCGGGGCCGGAGACCATGGCGGGGTAGAGCACCTCGGCGGACATGCCGTCGGCATCCTGCTCCCGAAGCCTCTGGTCCGGAGGGCCGGTGCCAGCGGAGTCTTCTACCCGCAAGCCCGTCGGCTGCCACTGCCCCTCGGCGCGTCCTGCGCGCAGGTCGAGGAAGAAAGCCTCCTGTAGAGGCCGGCCCTCAATCATCTGGGCTTGCCCGCCGTTGGGCAACTCCACTGTGCGCGGTGCGCGATCGCGGTACTTCTGGGGCACCCTGTCGGTCCACCGCTCCGGCAGCACCTCAAGGTGACCGTCAGCCGAGATAACCCTACCGTTATCTGTCATCGTTTCCTCCCGATATTCCTTGCAGGCTTCAACCCTTCCCTCTTGCCCTAGAGGTGGCCTCCCTGCCTTTTTGAGGGGGTGATTCATTGTCCCTTCCCTCGCAAGAGGGAAGGGTAGGAGGGGGGTGAGAGATTAAAGCCTCTAGTCCGCCTCCACCGTAACCTTCTCGAAGGACTCAACATGCTCGACCGCGCCATTCTCCGTTAGCTTGGCTGCGTTCCACTCTGCGCCGGTGCGGGTTGGAGGATGGTTCGAACCGTAGGCCCCGCCCAGCCGCTGGAAATCGCGGGAACGCCGGGCCAGATGACGCCGGAAGAATATGACGTTGGTGTCCAGAGTGCTCAGCTTCTGCGGCAGGTCGTACCGCAGCCGGTCCTTCTGGAAGGTCACCAAGTCTTCCCATTCATTGATTCGCTTGATGGTGCTGGGCTTCCGCCACAGGTGGTACCACAGGTCCTTGAAGCGCCTTCCCAGCCAGCTCTTGGGCCGTGGCCCGATCGAATAGCTCCATACTCGGCAGGTATCGAAAGTCACCGGCACCATCCATCGCAGGAACATGGTTGTGGCAGGCTTGAAGCCGCCGCTACCCACGCGGATGAACGATGGGAGTTCGACGCCGTGAGCGAAGCTGGGGATGCCCAGCAGGCTGGTCTGCCCATTCGCCATGGACATGCCTGGACGAGGAACCCTCTTGAGGAACATGTACCACCGCTTGCGAGGCCACTTGTCATCGACGCCCGAATGGTACACTTCTCCGTACTGGGGCGCGACGGGCCTGCTACACACCCGTTTCTCATCCTCATGGACAACTTTGATGCCCCCGTAGTTGGCGATGCGCGAGCGGAAGAAGCCCAAATCTTTGCTGATGATGCCGTGGAACTTAAACTTGAGCGGAGCCTTCCAGCCACCGAAGTGATTGAACATCTTCCGGTGCAGGTAAGCCTCGTGGTAGTCCATGCCTTGGTTCACCGGCTCGGTCCAGTTGGCATCCCACACAGCGGTGTTGTGGTAGAAATGGATCCTGGAGTCCAGGATTTCCGGAGGCAGGTCATCCTCCAAGGGCACCGGCTCCGTCTCCCCCATCCACGCGTAAACGATGCCGCCGTGCTCGGCTGTGGGATAGGACTTGGCCCTCATCTTGCCCATCATGGGGGAATTGGCACTTTCTATCAGCCCGGCGACGCATGCCCCTGCACCATCAAAGGTGTAACCGTGATACTCGCAGGTGATGGTGCCGGGGAACAGTGACTCGCCCTGCGAAAGGCGGGCGCTGCGATGGGGACACCAGTCAGACAGGGCGTAGATTTTGTCCTGCTTCCCCCGGAAGAAGACGACGTCGTCGCCCAGCATCTTCACGCACACGGGGTTTTTGGTGCCCACGTCCTTCTTGAGCAACGCTGGGTACCAGTACTCCCGGAAGCCCATGGGCGGAACGTAGTCAAAGGGTCCGATCTGCGACGCACCTTGAGCCTCACGCCAAGCCGCCTCAGCATCATGGGTCATCTTGGCTCCGAAGAAGTATTCGTTGGAGATATGGCCCTTGCCCGCATTGGCACCGTTGCCATTGGTGTGACTGCCGTTCACACCGCTCCCGTTCTGAGTTACCCGGTCATTCAGGTCCACCATGTTGGCGCCTCCTCTAGTGCTCTAGCCGGTCTTGTGCTTCCAACCCAAGGATTCAGCCACAAAACGGCTAGCAAATATGGCTACCACCACCTGACCGCCGATGGAGATAATGGCTTAAACCTATCGACCCCCCGCGGCCCCTATGCCCACCGCAGGATACCCCTCATATAGGTACGTTTCAAGCCCTGAAGCCGGTTGGACACGTACGCACGCCACCCTCATATCCGCCCCTTAGCCCGACGCACCCGGAAGCTGGCAGGCCCCTTCTGCTTGCGCATCCACGAAAGAAAGCTTGCCACTTGGGGGTGCTGCGTCAGCGCTTCAACCGTGCTGAGGTCCTTCTCCAAGGTGGCCTCGCTGAACAGGGCGTGGAGCTGGCGATGGCAGGTGGGGCAGAGCAGTACTTGAGGGCCATGCTTGCCTCCGCGGGCCTTGGGCACGAGATGGTGGCCAGTGAGGAGGCCCACCTCGCGCTCACATAGCTCACAGACTCCGCCTTCTTTCTGCTTGGCCATTTGTAGCGATTTTAGGCGGGTATAATCGGTCGGTCTACCATCTTCCCCATGAAGGGACAAAGGAGGCGCTCATGCCAGAAGAACAGGGACTGACCAGCCTGCTGTGCGACTACGCCGCCAACCTGCAGTACGAGGACCTGCCCGCCGAGGTGATCGCCACAGCCAAGAGGCTGGTGCTGGACTCGCTGGGGGCGGCCTTGGCGGGGACCACCATGGGCGACGGCTGTCGCGAGACGCTGGCAGTGGTGAGGGCATCCGGCGGCGTGCCCGAGAGCAGCGTCTTGGGAACGGGCGAGCGCACATCGGCAGTAATGGCGGCCTTGGCCAACGGGGCCACGGTGCACGCTCTGAATTACGACGCCATCGGAGCGCGGGGAGGGCACCCCGGCGCCTTCGGACTGACAGCCCCACTAGCTATGGCTGAGCGGGTGGGCGGAGTCGACGGCAGGGAGTTCATAGCCTCCTTGGTGGCTGGTGTGGAGGTCGAGATGCGGGCTGTGGCAGCCCTGATTGAGGCAGGGGTCGACACCCGCCAGAACTTCCTCGAGGGGCAGGTGCTCAGTTACGTGGGGGCAACGCTTTGCGCAGGCCGGATTCTCAAGCTCAACCCCGATGAGATGGACAGCGCCTTGGGACTGATGCTGATGCAGGTTTCGGGCACACGCCAAGTCGTGCTCTACGGCGACCCGCCGTCCAAGGGCATCTACGCCGCATTCCCCAATCAGGGAGGCGTGCTCAGTGCCCTCATGGCCAAGGAGGGGCTGGAAGGCCGGTGCCTCGCCATTGAGGGCCAAGCGGGTCTCTTCAACATGTTCTACGCAGGTGTCTACGCCCCCGAAACCCTTCGCGATGGCTTGGGAGAGCGGTTCCACATCCTAGAGACCGTCTTCAAGCCGTGGGCCACCAGTGGCATGTGCCACCCCTTCATCGATGCCGCCTTGAAACTGCTGGAGGAGCACCACATCGATCCAGCAAGCATCCAGCGTATACACCTGACGGGTCATCCGCAGACCAAGAACTGGTTCGAGCCGGTGGAGGAGCGCAGGGCACCCAACACTGCTGCTTCCGCCGCCAACAGCATCGTGTTTGGCACGGCCAAGGCGCTGATAAACGGCGAGGTGACCCTAGCGGACTTTACACCCGAAGGCATGCGCCAAGCAGACGTACTGCAACTGGCCCAACTCATGGAGCACTCTTACGATGCCTCTCTGGACCAGCGTAACGGCATCATGGAGGTGTTCACTGCCGACGGCAGTCACTTGGTGCAGCGGGTCGATGTGCCCTTAGGCCAACCGGACAACCCCCTCAGCGACGCCCAGCTAGCCGCCAAGTTCCGCGACTGCGCCTCCCACTCCCTGCTGCCTCTCTCGTCCGAAGCCGTGGAGCGCGCCATCGAGCTGGCTGCGAACTTGGAGCAGGTAGCTGACGTGTCGGCCCTAGCCGGTGCCGTCTGTGGCCGGGCCTAGGGTTCCCCCACTACACGCCATTGCGAGGCTTACGCTGGAGATGGTCCTCTGCTATCTGATCGAAGGTGCAGAAGCGGACCCCGGGGTGGGATGAGATGTAGGCGATGATGCGCTCCAGCATCAGCAGCACTTGAGGGCGCCCGCTGACGTCAGGGTGGATGGTAATGGGGAACACTGCGTCGTCGTACTCGCGGTAGACGTAGTCGAATTGGTCGCGCCACATCTGCTCGATGTCCCTAGGGTTGACGAAGCCGTGGCTGTTGGGCGACTTCTTGATGAACATCATTGGGGGCAGGTCGTCGAGGTACCAATTGGCGGGTATCTCCACAAGGCCGGTCTCCTCGCCCCTGACTAGGGCCTGCATCCAATGATCGGCGGGCTGCGCGAAGTCGATCTTGGTCCACCTGTCGCCTACGCGGACGTAGTAGCACTCGAAGTCCCGGTGCATCAGGCTGTGATCGTACTTCACGCCGTTGGACAGCAGGAGTTCGGCGGTGACGGGGCTGAATTCCCACCAAGGAGCCACGTAGCCTGTGGGCCGCTTGCCCGCAACCTCCGTGATGAGGTCGATGCAGCGGTTGAGCACCGCCTCTTCCTGCTCTCGCGTCATGGCAATGGGGTTCTCATGGGAGTAGCCGTGGAGGCCGATTTCATGGCCGTCGTCCACGATCATCTGCACTTCCGGACGGAACGTTTCGATGGAGTGGCCGGGGATGAACCAACTGGTGGTCAGCCCGACCTTTTTGAACAGTTTCAGCAGACGTGGCGTCCCCACCTCGCCAGCGAACAGGCCCCGCGAGATGTCGTCGGGCGAGTCCTCGCCACCGTAGGAGCCAAGCCAGCCGGCCACGGCGTCGAGATCCACACCTATTGCGCAGCGGATGTCCTTATCGGCCATGGTGTCCTCCTTCAAATGCTAGGGCCAATGCGAGAGCTGGCCTATTCGGAAGCTGCCCTGATCAGTGAACGAATCCGGTCGGGGCTGAGGGGCATGTCGTGCACCTGCACTCCTATCGACGACAGGGCATTGGAGACCGCATTGGATAGGCAGGCCCCGGTGGCTACGATGCCGATTTCCCCCGCGCCCTTCACACCCAGCGGGTTTAGAGGCGACGGGGCCAAGTCCACGACCTCGCTCTCAATGGCTGGTACGTCCGTGCTGGTGGGAAGCAGGTAGTCCATGAAGGTGGTGGCCAAGGGCTGTCCTTCGGAGTCGTAGGCCAACTCCTCCAAGATGGTGGCCCCGATGCCTTGGGCAGCTGCCCCCACCACCTGCCCCTGTAGCAGGAGCGGGTTAATCACCGTCCCCACATCCTCCACCACCACGTACTTGAGCACCTCCAAGGCCCCCGTCTCAGGGTCAACGGCTACATGCGCCACATGTGTGCCAAAGGGGTAGCACTCCTCGCTGGCGTGGAAGTAGTAGGTGTCGTCCAAGCCGATGGTTCCCAGGTTGTGAGGGCTGACGGGACCGGCCAAGCCGAGCACCTGTCCTAGGTCAAGCAGTGGGTCCCCTGAGACAGACCCGCTGCGCGACACTACGCCACCACTGAATTGGAGCTCGTCAGACGGAACATCCAAGTAGGCCCCTGCAATGCTCACTATCCTGTCCCGCAGTCGCTGAGCGGCCATGTAGGTCGCGCTACCGGCCATGACGGTGCAACGGCTGGCGTGGGTGCCTCCGCCGTACGGCATGTAGTCGGTCGTGCCGTGGTAGACGCTGACGTACTCCAAGGGCACCCCCAAGCCGTCGGCGCAAATCTGGGCCATGATGGTCTCGTGCCCCTGCCCCATAGTGGCGATGCCCAAGTAGACAGCGACCTCGCGGGGGCCCGTAACCACCACGCGGGCGCCCTCATATGGCATGCCGCTGCCGGTGCTCTTGACGAAACAGGCCACACCGACACCATGCAATCGGCCGTCATCGGCTCGTCCTTGGAGATTACGGAGGGCAAAGTAGTCCGCCTTCTTCAAGGCCGTGTCGAGTACGGCCGGATAGTCACCGCTGTCGTACACCATGGGAGTGGAGCCGGGGCGCGTGACTCCCACCTCGTAAGGCATGTCAGTAGAAGGGATCAGGTTCTTCATCCGCAACTCAGCGGGATCGATGCCAAGGTCGCCAGCTACGATATCCAGCATGCGCTCCCGGAAGAAGCAGGACTCGTAGCGGCCGGGAGCGCTGAAAGTGCCCATGCCCACCTTGTTGGTCAGCAGGCACTTGACCTCCCACTGGTAGTTCGGGATCCGGTAGGGGCCCTGCATGATGGCCGCCGTACCGATAGGCACACTCACCCCGTGGGTGCGGACATACCCGCCCAGTGCGCCGTAGATTCGCGCTCGCATTCCCAGAAGCATGCCGTCCTTGGTAGCGGCAACTTCGAGGCGACACAGGCTCTCTCTCGACTGATTGGCCGAGGTCAGGTGCTCGCGCCGGTCCTCAATCCACTTGACGGGTCGGCCCACCTTCATGGAAGCGAAGGGGATGATGAAGTTCTCGGGGTAGAACTCGCCCCGTATGCCGAAGCCACCACCCACATCGGGCTCGATGAAGTGGATGCGGTGCTCCGGGACCTGCATCAACTCAGCCAGCACGCCGCGGTTGAAGTGGGGCACCTTGGTCTCGCCCCAAACGGTGATGTCGTGCCGACCGGGGTCGTAGGAGGCCACCAAGCCGCGGGTCTCCAGCGGGTTGCCGGTGTGGCGGTGGCAGTAGAACTCCTCTTGGCGCACGTAATCGGCAGACGCGAAAGCCTCGTCGGTGTCGCCTAACTCGCCGGAAAACTCGTAGGCGACGTTGGTGCCCTGCTCCTCGTACAGGAGCACGTCGCCTTGCAGAGACGCATGCATGTTGGCCACGGCAGGCAGAGGCTCGTAGCTCACCCGCACGTAGTCCAGCGCGTCCTCGGCTACATGGCGGCTCTCGGCGATCACCACGGCCACCGGGTCGCCCACGTACCGCGCCTTGTCGCGGGCGAAGGGGTATTGCAGGAAGCGCTCCAGCCCCTCAAAGGAACCCCGGCGCATGGGTATGACGCGGGGCTCCACTGCCTGCTCCAAGTCTCTGAAACTGAACACGGCCACAACGCCGGGAAGCTCCAGAGCCTCCGAAGGATCAATGGAGAGTATCCGGGCATGGGCGTGGGGGCTGCGCAGTATGGCGGCGTGCAGCATTCCAGGCAGCTTCACGTCGTCGACGTAACGCGCCCTCCCAGTGAGAAAGCGGAGGTCTTCTTTGCGGGCGACGGGCACCCCGATGTAGGTAGTGGTGACCATGCTACGCTCCCACTTCTATAGAATCGACGCTGGGTCAACGGAAGGCAGGGAAGTAGGGGCACATTGGTGGAAGTTTATCACAGCGCCCGCGCCCGGACCCCCGCGCATTGACCCCTCACGTCGGGCCACACCATAATGCGCCCACAAAGCAAAAGCGACGAGGTCGCAACAAGGAGGAGCAGGATGGCGCAACAACAGAGCGACTCGATGATGCGGCAAGTCCAGTCCTCAGGGCATCAAGCGGTGCCCGAAGGCTTCGAACGCTGCTTCTACACCTTGTGGGGGCATGAGTCCGACTCGGTCCTATGGGAGACCCAGCCCATCGAGGACATCTGCGACAGCATCCTCGAAGGTACGGGCCGACAGGACTGGCGCAAGCTCAGGCCCTTCGACATGCTGCCGGACATGGACTCCAAAAGCGGCGGCGATGCCGAGTTGCTGCTCTACGCAGGCGAGACCCTGCGGGTGGCCTGCCAGCGAACCGTTGGCACCCAGCAACACTTCCTGAGAGCAGGCGACTTCCAGACCATCTTCTTCCAGTTTTCCGGCAGGTCGCTGGTGGAGACCAGCTTCGGCGACTACGTGCTGGAGCCGGGCGAGGCCCTGCTGGTGCCTGCAATGGTGGCCCACCGCACCACCGGCAGCGAGAACTGCCGCCGCATGGTGTATTACCCCAAGGAGTTCATTTATCCCAGCATGCAGCCCGCAGACGCCACTACCGACATCCGCCAGAGGGTCCATGCCAAGGGGCAGGCCCTTGGAATTGAGGAGTTGCCCAACGTTGTCATACCGGATACGGGGAAGGTCACCGAGCGTCTGACCCAGTGGGACGCCCTGCCGGGGGACGACTACATCTTCATGCGGACTTACGATTACGTGAAGGGCCGAGGTGAGACGGGCTATCCACCCCACAAGGTGAGCCCCTTCAACTACTACACCACAGCACCCGACGACCCGACGCTGAAGGTGCGGACCTCATTGCTCTGGGAGAACTCCACCTTCCGGCAGCGCACCTACTCCAACCCCGGAAAGCAGCCCGGCGCGCACCGCGGCTACGACGAGGACGAGTTCTGGTTCCAGTTCTCCGGCCGCGTCACCCAAATGACGGAGCACGGCAACTACTACATCGAGTCCGGGCAGACATCCATGGCTGAGGCGGGCATCAGCCACACCAGCTACAACGATCCGGGCGGCCTTCGCCTGACCACCTACACCAACAAGCCCCTGCGCATGGTGGTCGACCCCAACCAGCACCTCCGGGAGACCAGCTACTCCATCGAGGAAACCATCATCAAGGGCTGGCCTAGCAGGTAGCCACGCTATTCGAGCCGTCCTCAGAATGGCGTATGGTCGCCCCAACTGGCGCCGTTTATCATGCGAGCGCAATGTATGAGGCTGCCTTAAGATGGGGTAAGCGAATGGCTGATGCGTTCGTCACAGTGCTCAGTGTGGCGGTGTTGGTATCTGGTGTAATAATCGCCGTAAGAGGCCGAACGCCCATAGCCATTGCCACGGGGTCGGCTGCCATCTGGTTAGGGGTATCTCTCACAGAGACATGGGACCCCTTTTTCCCATGGCAAATGTGGGTGTTGGCTTTTGCCTGTTTTTGGGCATTTCGCACAGCAGCAATGGCGACCGGGGAACTGCGGAATAGTCCCGACAGAAACTGCCCCATGATGGCACTGGCAATAGCAGGTAGCGTGGTAGGAGTGGCTTTATTAGCGTTACTGGGGTATAACCTCTACGGGTTTCGTTTTCTGGGGAACTAGCCAGAGATTGAAGGTTCGCCGGTCTGCACCGCAACAGTTTAAGTTCAACCGATAAGGGTGGGTTTGAAACCGGCCCGGAAGGTAAGCGACTAGCACCCCTAAAGCTCACCCCAACTTACCCCGTTCACCATGCGGGCCCAGTGGCTGTAGAAGTTGCGGTGATTGCTCTCGCTTGCCCGGTAGTGGCTGGCAAACCCGCCGAGGTCCTCCCGCCAGCCCTCATGCCCCAAGCCCATGCGCATACTCAGCGTAAGCCCCCGCGACACCAGCCCGCGGGCTGTCTGAGTGCATTGCTGCCAGTTGTCCATGTCGTCCTGCTCGAAGCTCCCGGAAGGACTGAAGCCACGGGTGCCGCCCAAGCGTATAGCCTCCCGCACATCGGAAGGCGCGGCCTTGTCCACATACGTCCAAGCCCAGATCTCAATTTTGTCGGGCCCTCGCGGCTGCCAGACCCTCATGCTGCGGGATGAGGTGCGCAGGAAAGAGAAGTTGGGGAAGATGGTGCCCACGATGGGGTTTACCAGCGAGCGCCTTGGCCCCAACCGCTCCTCCACCTCAGGCCGGATGCGCTCCTCATACTCCAACACGGCAGGCATAGGAGGGTCCGCACTGTCGTTGGGGCCAAAATTGAGCATGCAGTGGCCATTCTCCAAGGCGACGTCCGGGCCGCCAGCGCCAGCATTCCTGACCGTCTCGCCAATGCTGAAATTGGTACGAATGGCCGAGAGGTGGCTCCAAGCCACATGGTAGTTGTCGCCAGCGAAGTTCTCCGCAGGGAACTTCCAGTTGCACGGAACCACCCACTTGTGCATCCCGCCAAAAACCTCGGCACCACCCTCGCGCCGGTCGAAGAAGTTGTCCAAGTACCACTTGGCCTCGCCAAGATAGTCCGACAAGGACGGCGCAGTGGGGTCGAAAGTGGCGAATACCAAGCCTTTGTAGCTGTCCACTTGGGCCACCGGCGCTAAGCCCCACTTGGAGGTATCCAGCTCGTCGTAGTACGCCTCCTTCAGGCTGGGCACCGCGATCAGCTTGCCATCGCTGCCATAGGTCCAGCCATGGTAGGCGCACACAAAGGCTGACGCGTTCCCTGAGTCGGCACGACACACCCGGTTCCCGCGATGACGGCACACATTCAGAAACGCGCCAACCTTGCCGTTGGCATCGCGAGTCACCAGCACCGGGTCCTCCCCCATGTAGGTCGAGAAGAAGTCGCCCGGATTGGGGATGGAGCTCTCGTGGCACAAAAAGAGCCAGCAGCGGGCAAAAATCTGCTCCAACTCCTGCTGGTAGATGGCAGGGTCGATGAACACGCTGTGGCCCATCAGTCCGTTATCGGCGTCAATCAGGTGCGATACGTCGGCGGGCATTTCACACGTCCTGCGGCGGGTGGGTCTCTGGGACTCCAGTATAACATTGCCCCTTCACGCCACTCGCAGCTTGGCCAGCACATCGGGGTCGAAGTGCACCGCGTGACCCGGCTCCTCCCGTGGTGTCACCGTGCCCTGCTTGGGCATCAGCGGGTCAGCCACGATGCCCGTGTTGTTCAGGTTCAGAGTGGGCAGGTGCTCCACCAAATAGCCGTTGGGCACACCACAGGCCAAGTGCACCGATATCTCCTCCACCAAGTGGGGGGCCATGGGCAGGTGATAGGCGTCGGCTAGGGCGGCAATCTTCAGCCACGGGGTGATGCCACCGACACGACACACATCGGCCTGCACATACTGGATGCAGGCCCGCTGGAACAGGTCGAGGAACTCGACCTCCCGCAGATGTCCCTCACCCCCAGCTAGGGGTACGGCGACGGTGCGACTCAGCCTCTCGTACCCAGCATGGTCCTCGGCAATGATGGGCTCCTCCAGCCAGAAGAGGTTGAACTCCTCCATCGCTTGGGCCCTCAGCAGCGCCTCGCCCACGTTCCATCGCTGGTTGGCATCCACCATCAGCCGGAAGTGAGGGCCGATAACGTCCCGCACCGCCCTGAGGCGCAGCACGTCCTCCTCCAAGCTCTCCCGCCCCACCTTGATCTTCACCCCCCAGTAGCCGTCGCGGGCAAAGGCCCCCACCTCCTCCAGCAACTCCTCAGTGGTGTAGGCCAGATCGATGCCACTGCCGTACACCGGCGCGCTCTCACGGTAGCCACCCAGCAGCCGGAACAGGGGCTTGCCCGCAGCCTTGGCCGCCAAGTCCCACAGGGCGATGTCCACGGGGGCCATGGCCACAGTGGTCACCCCCGCCATGGTTATGTTGGGGAAGATGCTGTACCACAGATCGCGCCACAGCTTCTGGATGTCGTCGGCCTCCTCACCCACCAAACGAGGGGCAAACAGCGTATCCACCGCCGTCTTCAAACTGGCCCCAGCCGAACCATGACTGTACGTCCACCCCATGCCCTCCAGTCCATCCTCAGACCGCACCCGCGCCACCAGCATGCTGGTAGCCTCAATGCGTGCGCTGGCACTGGACAAGCCGGGCCCACGAGGTATCCGGTAAAGCTCGGTCTCCACTGATGCGATGCGCATGGCGCCTCCGTTCCGGGTGATAGGTAGGGTTTAGCAGGCATTGTGACCAGAATTCTGGCATTTTAGGTGGAGGGTTGCGATGGGGGTGAAACGGCCCGACCAACATGCTCTCGCCCTTGGTAATCGGCCGTCGGCGTGCCCCGGAGTGGGGCGCTTGTTCTGGGTATTGACTGCTCTGCCTCGAGGCAGAGTCTCATCCTTAGGCTAACTCGTTCTGAACTCCAAGGCCGACAGGTCAAGAGAGGACGAGCGCTTGGAAAGGCGAAGCATCTCGATACCGACTACTTCATTGGACTCGTTGTAGTCGAGCACGATTCCGGGCGACACCTCTTCCGACTCCACAATTGTGGAATCGTCTATCTGGAAGTACAGGGCGTCCGATTCCCTGTCGACCGTCAGCTTCATAACGCCCCTCTCATTCCTCGGTCAAAATATACGCTCACCACTCTCCAACGGGCAAGGGTGGTGTTGACGACCGCCCTCAAGACCCGGCCCCCAAACTCGGGAATATTTCGGAAGAACCGCTCCAATTCCGGGCCATCGGGGTCGCGGACGCGCAATCCCGGGTTGGTAACTGTTCGCTCAACCCACTCAACCGGGACGGCTCGTCTCGCCATTGCCACCCTAGCGTGCTCGGAGTAGTCTAGACCTTCCCCTTCAGGGGGCATTCCGTTACTGGTCAAATCCATAGATCCTGTAGGATCGAGTTCCACCCCCATCCCCCTCCAGTCCATCAGACCGCACCCGCGCCACCAGCATGCTGGTAGCCTCAATGCGTGCGCTGGCACTGGACAAGCCGGGCCCACGAGGTATCCGGTAAAGCTCGGTCTCCACTGATGCGATGCGCATGGCGCCTCCCGGTTCTGGAGGTGGATGAATGGGTCGTCTCATGATATAGAGTGGGCGATGGGTAATCACGGGCGCAACCGCCGCCATCCTCCTAAGGAGTCCCCGCGCACCGGGACCGTCATTGCGACGGTCCGCAAATCAAGAAGGCGGGCTGGCGCAGAGGGGTGCCCTAGCTTCTTTTGCGTCCAAGGGCGCGAATTAGTACCATTACAAGAGAAGGCGCAAGACGGCTTAGGTCGCACCGGAAGATAACGAGGGCTTGGGTCAGTGGTGACTTGGCGTATTTCGAGGACCGTTTTCGTGATATAGAGGTGCGACAATGAGCGATCTGTATGTGTCCTCTGACAGGGAAGGGGACTCTCTGCGAATCACCACGGAGAATACGGGCATGGACGCCACGTCCTTGGACCCGCAGTGGTGGGTGGTGCTGGACTTGGCTGCCGAGAAGGGCGTGTGCAATGTGGTCGGGCTTGAAGTGTTGAGCGCATCCACATATCTCCCGCTGGGGAAACGTGGCTACGATCAGGAGGCCGATGTGCTGCTGCTAGGCACCAAGGACGGTGCGACGACCATCTTGGAGAACGGAGACCTAGTGGTTTATTGGAAACCTGACCCTGAGGACAGCAGCCTGATGAATGCGCGCCGGTCGGAGTAGAGGTCAGGTCGGCGAAAAAGTGGCTCATGGGACAGGTTGAACACGATCTTAGCAGCCGTCTCCCACAACGCTGGGCGCAGAGTGCCTAACGAGGCGTCCCAGCTATAATACGCCCCTACACGCAACGAGGTGCACCCCATGAGTACATCCCTCATCACCATAGAAGCCCGCAGAGGCAAGGCCGCCTTCATCGACCGCGGTCAGCATGTAAAGCTCATCAACACCCATGGTCAGCAGGTGGTGGACACTTGGGCCTTCAACCGCGACGACCTGACCGAGTTCATGTCCATGGAGCACAGCCGGACGGCCCTCGGGCGCATCATGGCACCCACCGGAGCGAGCATGGTCACCAACCACCGCCGCCCAATCCTGACGCTGGTGGAAGACACCACCCCAGGCATCCACGACACCCTGCTGGCAGCCTGCGACCGCTATCGCTACGAACTGCTCGGCTGCACCGAGTACCACGACAACTGCACCGACAACCTAGCCCAAGGGCTCGCCGAGCTTGGCCTGACCTCGGCCGAGACCCCCAGCCCGTGGAACCTGTTCATGAATATTCCTGTGGAGGCCGACGGCAGTCCTTCCTTCCAGCCACCCGTATCCAAGCCCGGCGACTACGTGCTCCTGCGGGCCGAGATGGACTGCGTCATCGCCTTCTCCACCTGCCCCCAAGACATGGTGCCCATCAACGGTGTCGACTGCATACCCACCGAGGCCCACTTCCAAGTATTGTAAGGTTGGCCCCTTAAACCATTTAGGACCCCTCAAAGGGTTGGGGCCCCTAGAGAGGAGTGGTCCTCGTACTCACTCGGGTGTTCCGCGAGATTTGCCGGGGCTTGGTAGCAGCAACTCTAGCAACCTTAGACGGAATTATCGCACTGTCGCTGTTACGTCAGGGACGTCCTAGGCCCGGCGTTAGGATCGTGTAGCCAAAAGGTTGGAGAGAACAGTTGATCCGAGCACAGCAAGGCCTCTGCATGTACTGCAGGACCTCCATAAAGGTCATCTCGCACATTGACCGCATGTTGCCGGTTAATCAAAGTGGCTCGAATGAGTTGGAAAACCTCCAAGTTCTGTGTCCTAGGTGCAACCTTCGGAAGTCCGACCGGAGCGACGAGCAGTTTCGGTACCGATACCGCCGTTTGCTGCCACTGGAACCTAGGCGGATGCCTGAACGAAAGATCCGACAACAAGAGTTCCGAATGGCTACCCAGTCGTCAGGTGATGCCACCAGCTATGCCCGCTTTAAAGCGGGCAAGTACTTGACCCCTGCGCAGAAGATCAACACTGGGTCGCTCGCAACCGGTGCGATCGTGGTAGTCGTCCCCGTAGTGCTACTTCCTTGGGTACCGGCCATACTGTCAGTCTGCTTGGGAATCGCAGCCGGCTTAGGGGTCCGGATTAGAGCTTGTTACACGGGCCGCGACCAAGAGGATTGAGGCTCATGACATTTTCCCGTTGACGGAAACGCCTCTGCCTCGGTAATCTCAATACAGGCCACCCAAGCGGGATCGCGCGACCCGCCAAGGCACGGCCACAGTGCCATTTGCCAACTAACACCCGAAAGAGAGGTTCATATCAAGCACCGTGAGGACGAGAGGCCAAACCATGAGAAAATGTAACACTCTTCGTCCCTAGCTAAATCGTATCTGACGCGGGACCCAGAACACGAGAGATTCGAGTATTTTCAGATACGATGATATGTTTTTCAGCTACAATCGGTCTCGCCGCCAGCTACGAAAAATCACACCCAATGATGGATAAGAAGGGAATTTAACCTATGAAGGTCGGTCTGAAACTGGTGCACTCAGGACCAGGCGCCACCCCTGAATTGATGCTCCGTTGGACGCGGTACGCCGAGGCTTTGGGGTTCCACCTGCTCATGACCGCGGACCATATCGCCCTCACCCGTGAGGTTCTAGGGTCGTACCCTGCCCCCTACTACGAGCCTTTCACCAACATGGCGTGGCTCGCCGCCCAGACTACGAAGATGGAGTTCGGCACCACGGTCATCGTAGTGCCCTACCGCAATCCGGTGCTGCTAGCCCAACTGTGCACCAACATCGACCAGCTAAGCGGGGGCCGCTTCATCTTCGGCATCGGCATCGGATGGGCCGCCAGCGAGTTCGACATCGTAGGCGCGCCCCACAACAAACGCGGGGCGATGACCGATGACTACATGCAGGCCATGGAGCAGCTGTGGACCAACCCCCAAGGGGCGTCATACAAAGGCCAGTTCATATCCTTTGAGGACGTGACTCTCGACCCTACACCAGTCCAGAAGCCCCGTCCTCCGGTATGGGTTGGAGGCAACAGCGCGGCGGCCCTCAAGCGCACCATTCGCTTCGGCGATGCTTGGCACCCGATACGGCCACAACTAGACTGGCTCAAAGCCGAATCGATGCCCCTGCTACGCGAGTTGGCGGAAGAAGCAGGCCGACCCGTGCCAGCACTCTGCCCACGCATCGCCTGCCACATCAGCGACTCTCCCATCCCGGAAGAGCAGCGCATGGCGGGCCAAGGGAGCTTGGAGCAGGTGCACCGGGATTTGCGGATGCTGGAAGACTTGGGGGCGGAGTACGTGGTGCTGGACACCAAGCTCAGCAGCCCCACAGCGCGGTCACCCCTGCATCACGAAACTGCGTGGCCCATGCTGGATACAGTAGCGGAGAAGCTGCTGGATGTGGAGCGGGGCACGGTTCGGGCTCTGTAAGTGACCGCACCAAACCACCTTCAATCGTTGAGCAGGTCCCCGGATACCAGCCTTCGCCGGTACGGCAGTCACGTAAGGAATACTGTAGCGGGAGGCCTCACACCGCGGCGGTGCCGTAGGGGTTGCCCGCTGCGATATAGGCCAGGTCGATGAGGCGCACTGCAAGGTAGCAGTCGCGCACTGAAACGGGAGGCGCGCCTCCATCGCGGGCTGCTTCCAAGGTCAGCCTCAGCACATCGAATGCCGGGCCGGGCGGTGGAAGCAGTACGGACTGTCCTTCCGCCGTCTCCAAGCGCACCTCGCCGTCGTGCAACGTGAGGATGGCATCGCGGAAGCCAACCTTCCAGTCGCCGTCGGTGCCATCCCGCGGGAAGCCGTTGCCGACTTCAATGGTGCCTATGACCCCACGGCCGCTGCGCAGCAGCACCGAGGCGTAGTCTTCCACTTGCTCGCCGTGGGTCGACCAACTCAGTTGGGCGCAAGCAACTTCGATGTCCTCACCCTCGCCCGTCAGGTCGGCAAAGGCATCAAGGGAGTGAGGGCCGAGGTTCCGCAGGCATCCGCCGCTGGCAATCTGCGGGTCCATCATCCAGCCAGCACCCCACCGGGCGTAGCGGGCTGAGCTGGGCCGGTTCTGCCTCGCATAGAAATGGCACATCGGCCCGTAAGTTCCCTCGGCAATCAGCCTCTTGGCGTGCTGTATGAAGGGTGAGTGACGCCAACTCAGGGGCACGGCGGCGAATCCGTCGGTAGCTTCCGCCTTCTCCAGCACACCCCTCAGTTGGCGGGCGTTGTGGCTCATGGGCTTTTCCATGATGAAAGGGATGCGACGGTCCAGCAGCGCATGGGCGATCTCCGCCATCTGGTCATGGCGTCCTAACCCCACCACGAAGTCAGGCTTCTCCGCATCCAGCATGGCGTGATAGTCGGTGTAAGCCGCGATGCCACCCCCAAGCTCGCCGACGCGGTGGGCAGTGATGGAGGGGTCCTCATCATGCAGCGCGACGATCTGGACGTCATCCATGGGCAGCAACTTGGGCAAGTAGGCGTTGTCATAGAGGGAGTGCCAGTGGGTGACGCCAATGGCAGCAACACGAATGGTCATAAGCAGCCAACCCGCGCTCTCAGGATGCCCGCAGGCTAGCATAGCCCGCGGGCTCCGGCAACGCGGCCTGCTGGCAACAGGCTTTTACTATTGCCGGTGGGGAACCTTCTCCCAGTTGCTTCCGAACTCCGCCTGGCTGGCAGCCATACCCCACCCATCTATCCGAGGACCCAAAGGCCAGACCGTGGCCTCCTGATAGAGCGTAATGGTCATGGCGTTGTGGAAGAGCCACTTTGCTATATCGGCCGACTTGCGAAGCCGCTCGTCCGTGTCCAGGGTTGCGAGCGCATCCAGAACCATGACCTCGTAGTCCGGGTGCTCGAACCCCTGGTTGAAGGAGCTTCCCGAGGTATAGAAGAGGTCATAGAGTCTAATAGGCTCGCCACTCGGCCCGTTGCGGTAACTGCTTGCGCCCAAAGCCGTGCGTGCTACCCTCATGGGGCGGAAGGCCGAGCCCAGCCAGTTCGACTGAACGGTGTTGATGCCAACGTCCTGCCACATGGTGGCGACCGCCTGGGCCGCCTCGACAGCTCCCGGGCCTCGCGGCACAAGGAACATCTCAATGTCGAAACCATCGGGATAGTCTGCTTCGGATAGCAACTGCCTTGCTCGTTCAGGCTCATACTCGTAAACCAACTCATCCAAACCGTATTTCACTATCTCCGCGTCATAACCCTGGAAGACGGCATGGAAGTACGGCCTACCTTCGCCGAAGGCCAAGTTGTTGACAAGCTTCTGCCGGTCGATACTCAGGTTCATGGCTTTGCGGACCTTGACTGCCTTGGCCCACTCGTCGGAGTTGACATCACGATCGCAGGAGACCCAGGCAGCACTATCACAGACCTCTGAATAGCTCGCGCCATCCCCCAGGGCCCTCTGCGCAGGCGTGCCATCAGCCTGTGGCTGGTGTGCCGGGGCATCGGGATAGTATTGTCCTCCGTGAAGGCGCAGTTGCTGGGCTGCACCGCTTGGGATGCTCAAGAACTCCACGCCCGGCAGATCCAAGTCTTTGATCGTCCGGATACCCTCCAGGCTGAAGGCGGCCGTATCCAGAAGGCCCGCCTCAAAGTTGGCTAGCCTAGTGGAGTTTTCGACAATGTCGTGAAAGACCATCTCCTCCCAATCAGGGGCGTGACGCCAATGGTCCGTTACGGCCTCGAAACGCCGAAACTGGGAGGTCTGCTGGTCCACCATCTCCCAAGGGCCTGTGCCCACCACCTCCTGATCGGCTTGCTCTTCTGTCCGCGCTTCAAAATGCTTCTTACTATGGACGCCCGGAGAGCCTCCATTGTATTGGATGATGTCCCAAAGTATCTGGATGGTTGGGACTGAACGCTTGAGTTCCACCGTCAAGTCATCCACCTTGGTCAGCTCGCAATCCCCGCAGGTGAAGGTTTGCCGGATGGACCCGGAACTGGACTGGGCTGAGCCTTCCTGGGAAGCGCTCTGCAGCGAGAATATGAAATCGTCGGCTCCAAACTGTCCCCAGTCCCCGAGGCCTGAGTGCCAAGGCACCCCTCCCTGCAGGTAGAAGGTATAGATGGCCCCTTCCGGAGTCTCGTCCAGCTCGAACCGCGTGACCAAGCGTGGCAACACACTTCCGTCAGGCTCAGCCACGAAGCCAAGCTCGTTAGAAGTGCGTGTTTCGATCACCGAATAGCGGAAGTTTTGGTTGTATAAAAGGGTTGAAAAGGGTCCCAGGTCGGCGATGGCAACTTCTAAAGTACCCCTCGGCTGCGCCCCAGCCACTGGGACTGGTGTGGGGGCAGCGGTGGTTCCAGGAGCGACAGTGGCCACCGGCGCGGGAGTTGCAGCTGGAGTAGCTACAGTGGGAGCCGTCTCCTCGGGTGCCACTGGGGTAGCAGCAGTCGTGCTGGCCGAGGTGGGGGTTGCTACGGCTGTCGGCTCACTTGTAGCCACGGGAGTTGACTCCTCCCCGCAAGCCACCATCGCTACGACGGAAACGGTGAGGATTAAAAGCACTAACAGATAGGCTCTTCGTACATACAGCATATTAGTTAATCGCCCCATATCGCATAATTGCAAGCAGATAGCATTTCAGAAAGGTAACTAAGCGGCACCGTACTCGGAAACCTGCTCAAGTGTCAATGGCCTGAGCAAATGTCAAGGGCCCGCTGGCAACAAGGAATGGCCACCGCTAAGATGACGACTATGCCCGAGCCACAATAAATCTGACTAAAGGAGACCCATGACCAGCATCGCTGTCCTAGACGACTATCAGGGAGTGTCGCAGCAGCTAGCCGATTGGAGCATCCTGCCCGAAGGCTGCGTCGTTCAGGTGTTTCGGGACCACCTGAGTGATCTGGATGCCGTGGCGGAGCGCTTGCGTGAGTTCGACGTGGTATGTGCCATGCGCGAACGTACGCCCTTTCCGCGGGAGTTGTTGGAGCGGTTGCCCAACCTGCGGCTGCTGGTCACGACGGGCATGCGCAACGCCTCCATCGACACGGAGGCAGCCACTGATCTCGGTGTGCTGGTCTGCGGGACCGACGGCGGGCCCACGAACCCCCCTGCTGAGTTGAATTGGGGGTTGATACTGGCATTGGCCCGCCACATCCACCAAGAAGATTCCGCTACCCGTGCTGGCCACTGGGGCGCCACCCTCGGGCCCAGCTTGGAAGGAAAGGTCCTAGGAGTCCTTGGCCTTGGAAGGCTCGGAGCTGCAGTGGCCAAGGTAGGCGTGGCTTTCGAGATGTCGGTCATCGCGTGGAGCCAGAACATGACCACAGAGCGGGCCGCCCAGAACGGGGCGACGCTGGTGAGCAAAGACGAACTCTTCCGTCAGTCAGACGTCGTCAGCGTACACGTCCAACTGAGTGAACGGACGGTGGGGCTGGTGGGGGCGCGTGAGTTGGGGCTGATGAAGCCGACGGCGCTGCTCATTAACACGGCCCGCGGTCCCATCGTCGACGAGGCTGCCTTGATCGACGCCCTGCGCAACGGTACCATCGCTGGCGCAGGCTTGGATGTCTTCGACCAAGAGCCTCTTCCCGCCGATCACCCGTTCCTGCAGATGGACAACACCCTGCTGACGCCTCACCTAGGGTACGCCACCCCGGAACAGCTGAGCATTCGCTACCAAGGCACGGTAGAGGACATCGGAGCCTTCATGGAGGGCAGCCCCATCCGGACACTCAACCCGGAGGCGCTGGAAACGGCGCGGGACAAGTAGGCGCCTAGGGCAGGAGGATGCCGGTGGTGAGGGGAGAGATGGCAGGAGCGGCAGGGTTCGAACCCGCGACCCTCGGTTTTGGAGACCGATGCTCTACCAGCTGAGCTACGCTCCTAAGATTAGACGGGGACATGATAGCGCACAGGCCCGCTGTTTGGGAAGCTCCGCTGGAGCCTTCTGTGCAACACTAAGGAGAAGCGGCCAGCATACGAAGTCCCACGGACTCGGATATGACATCCTTACCTTGATACAACATACTGTACATGCTAGCCTCGCGAGGATATCCCCTATCTAAACCGCCAACAGAGTCGCTCTCGATGATAACTATTGACTTGGATACTCTGGTTACCATTTTTGGTAGCATCAGTATCAATAGTAGTATCCTCATTTGTTACATGGTTTTTCTCCAGACGTCACTACGCTAAGGGCTCGAGGCCAATGACCGAAAGCGATGTGGAGATGGAGAGAACAAGGAACGAGTTCCGGGATAACTTGCTGGGATTCTTGATCGTGGCAATTATGGCTTTAGGTTTCTTCGGCTTCATGGCACTATTGATTATCCTGGCGTGAAGAGAGCGGGACCCGTGAGGGGGGTTGAGCAACCGCAGGTCAGTAGTTGTTAGCCGATATACTCCCTTCACTCATCCGCCATATACATCGCCCGCAGCAGGCCGAACTGGCTTTTGCCGATGTTCCCCAGCATGGTGTTGACGCTGGGGGGCATGAGGGTGCATGTGTGAACGTCGCGGAAGGCCCGCTCGATGGGGAAGGACTTGGAGGCGGCGCGGCCTCCCACCAAGCGCAGGGCTTCTTGGGTAGCCATGGTGGCCGCCTCGGTACTGAGGTACTTGGTCTTGGAGGCCAGTAGGCCGCGGGTCACCGTGTCGGCCTCACCCCACTGGGAGGCGCAATGGTGCAGCATCAGGCGGGCGGCTTCTAGGTGAATGGCGATGTTGGCCACATCGCGCTGCGTGGCGGGATCATGGCTGATGGGTTGGGGGTCGGGTAGATACCGGGCCTCAATGCAATAGTTGGTGGCGTGCTGCAGGGCGCCCCAAGCTGCCCCGAGGAATATCGCCGAGTAGCCGAGGCTGAAGAACTCCACCACACCCACGCCCAATGGCTCGCCTGGCTTCCCCAGCACCATGTCCTCCGTGATCAGGCAGTCGTCGAACTGCACGGCAGGGCTGACCGTGCCTCGCATGCCCAGCGTGTTCCACTCCCCCACGACCGTCATACCCGGCGTGTCCGCAGGCACCACGGCTAGGGTCATGCTGCGGGCTATGTCCTCGGAACCTTCGGCGGTACACCAGACCATGTAGTAGGACGCTGCTCCAGCCATGGTACAGAAGGTTTTCTGCCCGCTGATACGGTAGCCGTTGTCGGTGCGATGGGCGGCGACAGTGACAAAGGGGGCCCGCGTGAAGCTGGTTCCACGCTCAGCCGCCCAACTGCCGAACAGCTTGCCGTGGCGTACCACCTCGGGAAAAAAGCGGGCCTGCTGCTCCGGCGTTGCCAAATGGGAGATGAAGCGTTGCACCGTCGAATGCATGTGCAGGGTCATTGCGGTGTTGGTGCAGCCTTGGGCGATCTCCTCCAAGGCCATGGCGTAGGTCAGGGCGTCCAAGTCCAACCCCCCATACTCTTGGGGGATGGTCATGGAGAGCAGTCCCTCTTGCCATAGATCGTGCCAGCTCTCCGCTGGCGAGAGCACTTCATCATCGTATCGGGCGGCCCTAGGCGCGATGCTCTGCTGAGTCACCTCGCGGGCGCGGTTGACCACCTCCATGTTGGGTGGCTTCTGTATCGTCGTCATCTATTACCTCTACCTAAAAACTATTCATCGCGGGTATGGCCGGCCTGACTGCGCAGTCGTGCCCAGCCCGTTACTGGCTGGCAAGGGACTCCCGGAAGGTGGAGGCGAACAGATTGGGCAGGCCGCCGGTGTGGACGAACACCACAGTGTCGTCGGGTCCTACGAGGCCTTGGTCGATGTGGTCCATCAACCCAGCTAGGGCCTTGCCAGTGTACACTGGGTCCAGAATCAGGGCCTCGGTCTCAGCCGCCAGCTTGATGGCGCGAGCGCTATCCGCTGTGGGAACGGCGTACTCCCCACCGATGTAGTCGTCCCAGTACCCGAAGTCGTCCGGCTGCAGGCGGTCGGGCAGGCCTAGGATATCCTGCACCTCTTGGCCGTACTCCAGCATCATGTTGCCAAGGTTGCGGCGGTCTCCGGAAGAGATAGCCCGCACCTTCCAAGGGTAGCCTAGCAGCTTGGTGGCTAGGGCGATGCCCGCCATTGAGGTGCCCGCGACGCCGTAGATATAGTCCGGCTGGACGTCTCGTTCAGCCAACTGAGCGGCCAGCTCCACAGTTGCCTCCAGGTAGCCTATGGTCCCGGCGACACGGGCGAAGGGCTGCTGGTGGTACACGTAGGGGGTGTACCCCTCCTCTTGTAACTGGCGGCCGATGCGTTCCGCTTCTTGGTTCGTCTCGTCGCGGTCCATGGTCTCCAGCGGGTGAATCTCCGCGCCCATCAGGTGTTCCAGCAGCAGGTTGGCCTCCATCGGCTTACCCGCTCCACCCCGCACCACCAGCACGTAGCGCACGCCCAGTTTGGCGCAGGCAGCGGCCATGATGCGGGCATCGTTGGACTCCCAACGGTTGACGTTAATGTAGACGTCGCACCCCTTAGCCTTCACGTCCCCCATGCGGAACTCCAGATGGCGACCTTTGTTGCCACCAAAGGCCAAGCCCGTAAGGTCGTCCCGCTTCATCAGGATACGGGTCCCGCCCAACTGCTGCGACAGCCGCGGGCACTCCTCCAAGGGTGTGGGCAGAAAGGCGACGCGCTCCCTAGGCAAGGTAGCAATCGCGTCGGCAAGGGCCTGCTCGCTCATCATCGCTGGTGGCACGTTTGGCGCCTCCGTTCGGGGACAGCTTGCGGCTTGTACATCGGCACTTGCGGATTATACCGGAAGCGGGACAAGCCCTGTGCTATGCTAACGGCAGAACCGCAATAGTTCGTAAGTAACCACCATGTGCGCGGCCCACAAGGCCAAGGAGGTAAAACGATATGGCAGAACACTCGATGACAGTCGGGAACGTGGAACTAGTATCCGTGAGCGACGGGTTCCCCATACGCTCACCCCTCATGCCTTTCCCGGATACCAGTCTGGAGCAGTGGCGCGAGTTCCCCGGGATGGTAAACGACAATGACCAGGTCAGCTCCCGGTACGGCTCGCTGGTGGTGCGATCAGACGGCAAGCTGATTCTGGTGGATACCGGACTGCAGGCCGCCGACGGCATTCTGTTGGAAGATATGGAGCGGAAGGGGGTTGACCGGGAGGCTGTGGACTTGGTGGTGTTCACCCACCTGCACCCTGACCATGTGGGATGGAACCTAGTTGACGGCAAGCCCACCTTCCCCAAGGCGCGCTACTTGGTGCCCCAGAAGGACTGGGACTACTGGACCGACCCCATCGTGATGCAGAACGCCGAGCACATACCCAACCAGGTGCTGCCTCTACAGGACCTGAACTTGCTGGACCTCTTCGATGAAGATGAGTACCGGATTACTGACGAGCTGACGACGGTGCACACTCCGGGGCACACTCCCGGTCACATCTCCATCATTGTCTCCTCGGCAGGCCAGCGGGCATACATATTGGGCGATGTGGCCCACAACTTAGCCCAAGCCCACTACACCGACTGGAGCCCCATATTCGATTCCGACCCTGATCTGGCTCGCATCACCCGCCACGCAGTGCTGGACATGCTGGAAGCCGAGGGCACTTTGGTGTCGGCAGGTCACTTCCCCGACCCCGGCTTCGGGCGCTTCGTGCGCGCCGGTGGGCGTCGCCAATGGCAGGGGATTTAGCGCGACTGGTGTTCCGGCGCCACCGGCCGTGGTGGCGTCGCGAGGTGCTTCGTCTCAGTGAGCCAAGGCAGATTAGGAGGTGGATTCCATGGCAGGGCATTCTGTGACAGTTGGGAACGTGGAGCTGATTTCGGTCTACGACGGGTACCAGATACGCCCAGCGCAGATGCCTTTTCCAGATACTACCTTGGAGCAGTGGCGCGAGTTCCCCGGGGCACTGAGTGCCGACGACGAAATCAGTTTTCGGTTTGGCTCGGTGGTGGTGAGGTCTGGAGGCAAGCTGGTCTTGGTGGATACGGGGATGCACGCTCCCGATGGCGTTCTTCTGGAAGACCTGCAGCGCAAGGGTGTCGAGCGGAGCGAGATCGAACTCGTGGTCATTACCCACATACACCCTGACCATGTCGGCTGGAACTTGGTGGATGGCAAGCCCACATTCCCCAAGGCGCGGTATCTGGTGCCAAGGAAGGACTGGGACTACTGGACCGACCCCGTTGTGATGCAGAATGCGGAGCATGTGGCCAACCAAGTGCTGCCCTTAGCCGATCTCAACGTGCTGGACCTCATCGACGACGAGTACAAGGTCACCGACGAGCTGACCACCGTGCCGACTCCCGGCCACACGCCAGGCCACACCTCCATCGTGGTGTCGTCGGCAGGCGAGCGGGCCTACATATTAGGCGACGTAGCACACAACATCGCCCAAGCCCACTACACCGACTGGTGCCCGATATTCGACTCCGACCCTGATTTGGCTCGTGTCACACGTCACGCGGTACTGGACAAGCTGGAAGCAGAGGGCACCTTGGTGTCGGCAGGCCACTTCCCCGACCCCGGCTTCGGGCGCTTCGTGCGTGTAGAGGGGCGCCGACAGTGGCAGGGGATTTAGCGCGAGCGCCTCGTGCGTCGCGTCGGCGTGTCCGCGATGTAGCCGGACAGGTTCAGGGCGGTGTGGATCATCCCGATGTGTGAATAGGCTTGGGGGAAGTTGCCCACTGGCCTGTGGTAGTCGGTATCGAACATCTCGGCCAAAAGCCCTAGATGGTTGGTCTGAGTCTGGATCATCTGTTGAAAGTAGTCGAAGCCGCGGTCGTGCTGGTCGGTATACAGCAGGTTCCCGATCAGCCAGAAACTTAGCAGGGTGAAGGCACCCTCCCGCTGTCCCTCCAACCCGTCGTCCGTTTCTTCCGGCAAGTAGCGCCACACTAACGGCCCTTCGCATAGCTCACGCTCGATGGCGTCGGCGTTCAGGCGCAGACGAGGGTCTTCCCTAGGCAGTAGGCCTAGGAAGGGGATGACGAGGTTGGAGGCGTCGAGTGCTTCATGGCCATAACGCTGGCGAAAGGCCTGCTTCTCGGTGCTCCAGCCTTGGTCCAATATCTCGGCCTTGATCACTTCGGCAGTCTGGGACCAGCGACGCGCATCGCGCCGGTCCCTGCGACTGCTAGCTATCTGGGCGGCGCGGTCAAGCCCAGCCCAACACATCACCTTGGAGTAAACGAAGTGCTGCTGCTCGCCCCGCACCTCCCAGACGCCGCGGTCTTTGCGTCGCCAATTGTGCACAATTATCTCGGCTAAGAAGCGGACCAACTCCCAAGACTCTTCGGTCAATTTACTTTGGAGCAGGAACAGCGAGTGGATGCATAGGATCACCTCGCCAAAAACGTCCATCTGGATATGACGGGCGGCGTCGTTGCCTATGCGGACCGGACGCGAGTCCTCGTACCCCCTAAGGTGGTCTAGCGTGTACTCGCGCAGCGAAGAGTTGGGGCTGATGCCATACAGGATCCGTGTCCTGCGCCGGTGCAGTTCGCACTCGTGCAGCAGCCAGCGCATGTACCTGTCGGCCCCGTACACGTCGCCCAGCCGGTAAAGGATATCGACCGTAAAGGCGGAGTCCCGCAACCAAGAATAGCGGTAGTCCCAGTTGCGCGACCCTCCCAAGGTCTCAGGCAGGCTGGTAGTGGGGGCAGCGACGATGGCCCCTGTGTTCCGGTACATCATCAGGTGAAGAACCAAGAAGGAACGCACCACCGCGTCGCGCCACAGCCCCTGATAGTTCATCCGTGCCACCAGCCCCTGCCAGTAGCGCCGCGTATAGTCCAGCTTCTCGGCGGTGCGCAGTCGCGCCACACTACCGGGCCGCCCGCTGCCGTAGGCTAGGACGAAGGTTTCCGTTTGGCCTTGCCTAAGGGTGAAGTCGCAGACCACGCCCCGCTCGTCGAAGGGCAAGGGGATACTGGCTAGGAGAGCTTGGGTCTGGCGGCCTCCACGGGCCTCGACAGCCCCGCCACCCGAGCGACCGCGCATCGCCCTGAAGGTGGGGATGACACGGCCGTAGTCGTGCCGGGACTGGAAATCCAGCCGCATCTCCACCTCGCCCGACAAACAGGTGACAATACGATGTATCTCGTGGAGCGCGTTGGGAGGTGTCTCCGGGTTGTCGTCGTCATCATCGGCAGCGGGCATGAAGTCGGTGACGGATACCACGCCAGACCGATTGATGAAGGTGGTGACCAGCACGTTACTATCGTGCTGGTACTCCTGATGGGTGGTGAAGGGGTTGACGGGATTGATGCGGAAGTGCCCGCCGACATCGGGGTCGAGGATGGAGGCAAACACACTTGGAGAGTCGAAACGCGGAAAGCAGCACCAGTCGATGGAGCCGTCGTGCCCGACAAGCGCCGCCGAAGACATATCTCCTATCAGTCCGTAGTTGTACAACTCATGAGTGGCCAGAAGAGTAGTGAGGGTAGCTTACCAGCCGGTGGCGGGGGGCACAACGGATTGGGGGCGGGTGTTGGATCTGAGGAGACCCTCCTTGCATCATTTCCATCGAGACGCACTATCTCCCATTATAAATGAGTGATTTGGCTCTGCGCGTAGGATGCCATTCTTATAGACCCCAGCCTTACGTTCAGCGTTCCTCAAAGTGCTTCCTTACCTCACCAGTGCCTACGAATTGGGACAACAGACGGTAGTTGCCCCTGTGGTGGCGGACCCGGCCAGCGACAATTGCCGGGTGGACCCCTGCCTCGGCCGCGAGGTCGATGACAGCCATAGGGCTCGCGGAATCTAGGTCGAAGCCACTCTCCCATATTGTGGGCGGTATCAGTGCGTCTTGGGCCCACCGGTCGGCGTCCTCTTCCTGCGAGTCGCTCTCCATGCCTCGCAGGGAGTGGTCGTCGACAAAGCCCACCTCACCAGCGCATGGGTCTAGATGGAGACCGATATGGGCGAGCTCGTGAAGCAGCGTGAACCAGAAGTTGTCTATCCGGTCATACCGTAGTGTCACGCCGACTACGGGCCTGCCATCGGCTAACCGTAGTGCCGCCCCATCTAAGTGGGTCTTGGGCAAGTGGGTGACGTACTCAAAACCGATGCCATGCTCAGCTAGGAAATCCCTAGCCCGCCGAGGTCCTTCCTCAGACGTGCTTAGGGTGGCTACCCGCCGTAGGAACTCCGGTGTCACGGCACCTGGCTCGTACTGCAACTGCCAATCCCTCACCTGCACCTTTGCCATGACGTACAGGCACCACGCCCTGAGGGCATACTCGTCAGTCTTTGCGTTGATGCGCCGGTGGTCATTCTTTCGATACAGGGGTTGTAGAGCGAATTGCCGACCTCCAGCCCGTTCCATCAACGCGGTGACAAGCTCTTCGGCACGGTCGCGAAGGTTGGAGACATTCGGAATCCAGCCAGCGTTGACCATCGCTCTCAGCGGGAACCGGGTCCACTCGACTTCCGGCGGCTCGTCCGGAAGGGTTGCACCCGTTCCCCGGAGCAGAACATCGGCAGGTATACCCAAGTGGCGGTGAAGGGCGCGGGCCATGGCCATATTGATGTCCCGCTTGCCCGAAAGCACCTCGGAGACCTTGGCCCGACTCCCGATAATCGGGACCAGGTCCCGCCGTGTCAGCCCCATCTGATCCAGTCGGAACTCTATGGCGGCGATCGGGTTAGCTGGCCCGATGGGATGGTGTTCGTCCTCGTATGCCATGACCATGGTAGTCAGCACATCGAGTTCGATCCTGCTGGGATGGTCTGGGTCGTCAATCTGTCCCACAGGGGGCGACAGATCGTCCATAAGTTCGGTGATGCGGGCCAATGCCGCCTTGTGGTCTGCTTTCGTGCGAATTGGCTTCACGGTCACCACGCTACACCTCCTCTGCTTTGATGCGATCATACTCAGCATGGGTACCTATGAAACGTACGTAGACCTGGCTTCCTGGGTAGAACACCCTCACAACTAATCGGTAGGCTGCACCCTTGATCCTGAACACCGCGCGGTCGTTGGGAAGAATGCTGGCAGTTGGGTACCTCTGCGAAATGTCGGTCGGTGACTTCCATGTCTCCCGCTTCACCTCGTTGTACCAGGCTTCAAGCGGTCCTTGGGAATCGGGATGCCTTGTCCAAAACTCCCGAAGTGTACCTTTGGTCAAGATATTCATAGGCACTCATGGTTGATTTCGATAGTATACACTGTACTACGCTCCCAATAATATCTCAAGTAATCCACTGCACATATGGTACAATACGTGAGAGTCAGAATTGCGGGAGCGGGTATGGTTGCAGTCTCTCTGAGCGCTGATACTGGACGACGGGCCCGAGACTGCGGAAGAATACAGAGGTTATCGTCGTGAAGGGAGCGGTTCTATCAACAGAACTTTGTGGTGCCCCCGGCGGGACTCGAACCCACGCACCTGGCTTCGGAGGCCAGTGCTCTATCCTCTGAGCTACGGGGGCACATGGTCATTAGGATAGCACGGGCATTGTCCGCAGTACAGATGAGGCATGACATCGCGTCCTTGTGAGGTATGGAGGCCAATGCTAAGATGCCGCCACGTTCCGAAGGGGGTGAGGGTTATGGCTAGTGAGAAGGGCAAGGCACTTGATAGGGTTATGGCTAGTGAGAAGGGCAAGGCACTTGATAGGGTTATGACTAGTGAGAAGGGCAACGCGCTTGATGCCGCCATCAGTCAAATTGAACGGCAGTATGGTAAGGGTGCCATCATGCGCATGGGCGCGGCGAGTCTCAAGTTCGCCATTGAAGTGGTGCCCACAGGCTCGCTCGCCATTGATGTGGCCTTGGGCGTGGGTGGGATTCCGCGAGGGCGTATCACTGAAATCTTCGGCGCTGAGGCAGCCGGAAAGTCTACTCTAGCACTGCACGTCATGGCCGAGACTCAGAAGATGGGAGGCACGGCAGCCTACATCGACGCCGAGCACGCTTTCGACCCTTCCTATGCGTCCAACTGTGGCATCGACTTGGACGAATTGCTGATATCCCAGCCCGACTCCGCGGAGCAGGCACTGGAAATCACCGAGCACTTGGTACGCACCGGGGCTGTGGAGACCATCGTGATAGACAGCGTGGCGGCCTTGGCACCCCGCGCTGAGCTGGAAGGTGACATGGGCGACACTCATGTGGGCCTGCAGGCCCGTCTCATGTCCCAAGCCTTGCGCAAGCTCACAGCCGCCATACATCACTCTAAGACCAGCGTCGTCTTCATCAACCAACTGCGTGAGAAGGTAGGAGTGATGTTCGGCAGCCCAGAGGTGACCCCGGGAGGCCGAGCCCTGAAGTTCTACAGCTCGGTGCGCATAGACCTGCGACGGGTAGACTCCATCAAGCAGGGCACCGAGGTGGTGGGGAACCGGGTCAGGGCTAGAATCGTCAAGAACAAGGTGGCTCCGCCCTTCCGAGTGGCCGAGTTCGACATTATGTTCCGCCAAGGCATCAGCAAGGTGGGCGACATTCTAGACTTGGGGGTCGAAAGGGAGATCGTCAAGAAGGCAGGCGCCTTTTACTCCTTTGGTGAGACCCGCTTGGGCCAAGGGCGAGAGAACTCCAAGGACTTCCTCACCAAGAACCCAGCAATTTCTGACGAAATTGAGGGGCTTATACGCGCGGCGGACCGGGGCCAAGGTCCGGTGGTGGACCTTGAGCAAGAGGCAGTGGACAACGAGGAGCCCAAAGAGGAAGAAGCCTTGGCAATACCCGTACTAGAAGGGTAGGTCGGCCGCGTTTTGTGGGGTGTTCCCTAGCCCTTCCTGACGTTGCGGGGCAACACTGCCTCTGAATACTCTTGTCATACTAGCGCGAGCCGGCATCCAAGAGAGCACAGTGGACGGAAGGTTGGAATGCAGGCTTATCACCCCCCATCCCAACCTTCCCCCCTTCAAGGGGGAAGGCGTTAGCAAACGACTCCTCGGGAAAAGCAGCCTTTCGCAAGGCTCCACCCGAGGGGCTCTTCCCAGCACGGATGGGCATTGACTGAGCCTCGCAGGCTCCATTTTCGTGGAGCTGTCCCACAAGCGTAGCCCGTAAGGCATCGCGCAATCGCACCATCACCCCTTTTGCGGGTGATCCAGCTTCAGCGCAGACGGTTGACGGCGATGTACCCTGCGAAGACGAGTAGCAGCAACGGGATGAAGCTGCCCCCGGTTAGTACCAGTCGGAACATGTTGTCGTGCGCCAGCCAAGCCGCGCACAGGCTGAGGGCGACGTAGCAGCCAGCCAACACCATCAAGCCATTGCCACGCTTGCGATTGGTGGCCCGGCTGATGGACTCGCCGATAGCGTAGCCGACCACCAGCGACAGCAGCCCAGCCACCTGCGGGGAGGGGACCATCGATACTATGAGACCCCAAACTAGGCCGGCCAAGATTGCTACTGTGCCCCCCGCTAGGACGGCGCGCAGGTAGTAGGAGGGTTGGACGTCGAAGGTGGGAAGTTTCTGGACGGAGGCGCACTCGCGGCAACGAATGCCCACAGGGGCCTGCACCATGCAGCGTACACAGATCGGGCGGTCGCAGCGGCTGCACGAGAGCCCGGTCTCGACCTCTGGGTGGAAGAAGCACCGGGGCATTGCCTGAGCGTCCCCCATGTCGTGTTGCGTCGGCTGCTCCATCGTCAACTGCCCGGTCCCGACTGATTATCGCGGGGAGCGCGCGACACCCAGGCGCCGCGCTGGTCTGTGTCCCTGTCCCTCAACAACCGGTTCATAAACACCCTACGCTTTGGCAGGTGTGCCGCTGGCCTCTCCCAGTTGGCCACCAGCCTCTTGGCGACTACGACGCCGATGATGCAGCCTGAGTAAACGATAAGGGCCGTCGAATCGTGCAGCAGCCAACTCCATAAGGGCAGAAGCAGGAACGCTACCAACACCGAGGGGCCGGACGAACGGGACACCCCCCAACCGACCAAGGCGATGCCTAGGGAGATAAACAGCACCCACGGTGGCAGGGTAGGCAGGACCAGCAGTGCGCCTATTGTGACTACCACTCCCCGCCCGCCGGTGAATTTCAGGAACACCGACCAGTTGTGGCCGATAGCTGCCAGCAGAGGAGCGACTATCAGGGCGAGGGAGTCCCTCTCCAGGTCCAAGAGGTACAGGCCAATCCATATATGGGAAGCCCCCTTGATAAAGACCTCGAAGACACCCAGTGGTACAGCTCCCAACCAACCAGTCTGCTGGACCAGGTTGGAGCCGCCGACGCTGCCGCTGCCGTAGCGGCGGATGTCGATGCCCTTGGTCAAACGAGCGATTATGTATGCAGTAGGCACCGAGCCTATCAGGTAGGCATAGACGTAAAGTCCCACCAACTCCAAGGTCTTTCACCCGTTCAGCTACACCGACTTCTTTCATTTCCCGGAAGGGCCTCTTGATGCCATGGCGAGCCTCTCCAGCTCGTCCACTGATTCTTGGGGAGGACCCAACTCGCCAGGCAGGGGCTCGTTCAAGTTGCCCAGCCCGTGGTAGTCGCTGCCCCCACATGGCACCAGCCCGTGTCGTTGCGCCACGCCAGCCAGCCGGGCGATAGTGTCAGCGGAATACTGGGCGTAATGCACTTCCATGCCTACCATTCCGTAGGACTTCATCTCACCAACGATGCCATCCAAGTCCGTCAAGTTCGCTGGATGGGCCAGCACAGCCACACCGCCGGCGTCGGTCACCATGCGCACCGACTCTTGGGGCAGCAGCTTCTCCCGCTCTGCATAAGCGGGGCCGTTGTGGCCGATATAGCGGGCAAAGGCCTCGTCGGGCCGGGTGATGTAGCCCTTCTCCACCATGGCCAAGGCCACATGAGGACGGCCTACCGAGCCGTCGCCCGCAATCTCCTTGACCCGCTCCCACTCAATCATGATGCCCATTTCCCGCAGCTTCTCCACCATGCGTCGCCCGCGGTCTACGCGTCCCACGCGGTAGCGGGTCAGCGTTTCCTGCAGGCCGGGGTGGTCCGTCTGCAGGAAGTAGCCCAGCAGGTGGATTTCGTGTTCACCAAGGTCTGTGCTGATTTCGATGCCGGGGATGAGCCTGAGATTGGGGAAGGCTTTAGCTGCCTCGTAGGCCTCTTCCAAACCATCTGTGATGTCGTGGTCGGTGATGGCGATGGTCTCCAAGCCGCGTTCTGCTACCAACTGTATAAGCTCCGTGGGCGTAAGTCGCCCGTCGGAAACCGTTGTATGCAGGTGCAGGTCCACAGTTGCCACTTAGTCCACCATCCTATCTACTCGCTCGACGCTTCTAGCAGCGCCGGTCTCATTGTCCACGTCAATCATCACGGAATTCATCATCACCGGGCCGTTGGGAACAGTGCCGCGCTGCGGCATCTGGGTCAAAAACCTTTCGATGACGGTCTCGACCGTGTTGCCGATGATGGAGTTGTAGGGACCGGTCATGCCGAGGTCGGTAACGAATCCGGTGCCCTTGGGCAGCACCCGTGGGTCCGCAGTGGGCACATGGGTGTGGGTGCCTACCACGGCACTCACCCGACCGTCGAGGTACCAACCCATGGCCTGTTTTTCGGAGGTTGCCTCGGCGTGCATGTCCACCAGCACAATGCGGGGCGGCGAGGCCATCTTCCCGACCTCTTCCAGAATCGCGTCGGCGGTGCGGAAAGGGCAGTCCAAGTTGGCAAGGAACACCCTGCCCATCAGGTTCATCACCATCACATCGCCCATGACCATATAGCCTTGACCGGGGGTCGAAGGGGGGTAGTTGGCCGGCCGAATGACGGGCAGGCCCTCGTCCAACTGTGGGATGATTTCCTTCTTGTCCCAGATATGGTTGCCTGTAGTCAAGAAGTCGACGCCGGCGCAGAGAAGCTCCTGGACTGTTTGAGGGGTTATGCCAAAGCCTCCGGCACTGTTCTCACCGTTGGCAATGACCATGTCCAATTCGAGTTCCTGGCGCAGGTCGGGCAGCAAACGCTCCAAGGCGACACGCCCCGGTTTGCCTATGACATCACCGATCATCAGGATGCGCAGGTTGTCACCTCCCCTTTATTCGAGACCCCTTTTTCGCAATAAGGAATCTCTCCAACCTTACTGCCAAGGGGCCAGTGTAGCAAGCGGTTTCGTGCGTCTGCCGGGCATTGGCCCGGTGTTGGCCTAGTTTCGGCGTAAAAACAGGGGCGGGCCTTGCGCGCCCGCCCCTGACTAACATCCTTCTTGCGACGGCCAAGCTATCGGGCGTATTCGACCGACCTGCTTTCGCGTATGACGTTCACCTTGATCTGGCCGGGGAACGTCAGGTCCTCCTCGATCTTGCGGACGATATCTCGCGCCAAGGTGGTGCATGCCAAATCGTCCATCGCATCGGGCTTGACCATTATGCGGACCTCTCGCCCTGCCTGTATGGCGAAGGCTTTCTCCACGCCATCGAAGCTGGTGGCAACCGATTCGAGCTCGGCGAGCCTCTTGGCGTAGTGCTCCACCGTCTCTCGCCGGGCGCCGGGTCGGGACGCGCTGATGGCGTCGGCAGTGGCCACTAGGAACGCTTCCACAGAACCACGTTCCTCGTCGTGGTGTTCCATGATCGCCCGGTGAACCTCTGGGTGTATGCCAAACTTTTTGGCGATGTCAGCTCCGATTTCGGCATGGGGTCCATCCACCTCGTGGGTCATGGCCTTGCCGATGTCATGCAGCAGACCGCCAGCCTTGGCTACTTGGATGTTGGCCCCGATTTCGCTGGCAAGCATGCCGGCGATTAGCGAGACCTCCACGGAGTGACGCAGCACGTTTTCGCCGTAGCTGTAGCGATAGCGTAACCGCCCAAGCAGCTTCACCAAGTCGGGGTCCAGCCCGCGGACTCCGGAGTCGAATACGGCGCGTTCGCCCTCGGACTTGATGGTCTCGTCCATCTCCTCTTGCACCCGCTCCACAACGTCTTCGATGCGGGCGGGGTGAATCCTGCCATCTTTTATGAGGTTTTCCAGCGCTAGCCGGGCAGTTTCCCGGCGAACGGGGTCGAAGCAGGAGATCATCACCATGCCTGGCGTGTCATCAATGATAACATCCACTCCTGTGAGGGCTTCCAAGGCCCGTATGTTACGGCCCTCCCGCCCGATGAGCCTGCCCTTCATCTCGTCGTTGGGCAGTTTGACTTGTGACGTTGTGTGTTCCGAGACCACATCAGTGGCCAAGCGATGTATTGCTAGTGTGACAACCTTGCGAGCCTTGTCGTCGGCATCTTCGATCATCTGGCGTTCGATCTCTCGGTATCGAAGAGCCAGTTCATACTGAGCCTCGTCTTCAGCTTTTTTCAGTATGATTTCCTTGGCTTCTGACGAAGTGAGCCCAGCAAGGGATTGAAGCTGGTGTAGTTGCTGCTCCTTTAGCTTTTCTGCCTCCTCCTTGGCAGCATCTATACTCTTGGAGCGGTCACTTAGAGCATTCTCTTCTTGCTCTAGGGACTGCATCTTACGCTCCAGACTCTCTTCCCTTTGGGTAAAGCGCCCCTCCTGTTTTTGGAGTTCTTGTCGCCTCTCCCGAAGCTCGTTCTCCGCCGATTCGCGGAGCTTTTGGTTCTCCTCACGAGCCTCAAGGATCAAGCTGCGCTTCTGTTCCTCGCCCTCGGCCTTCAGCTGTTCAGCCAATGCCTTGGCGTCCTTTACCCGACCATAGCCCGCCCGGTCGGCAAGGAAGCTAAAGATACCCATCTAGCTTTTTCTCCTTCCCGCCAGCGTAATCTTGGGGGCACTGCCCCAATTCGCAATCATACTTAGGGCCGTGGGGGGTGTCAAGGATAGCATAGGCAGGCTGCGGGTGAAGCCTAGGGTGCCTTGCCAGAATCCTAGCTGAACGCACCAATAGTGAAGCATCTGGGGAAGGCCAAAACAAATTGACAGCCCCCAGCCCTGATGCTAAACTCGCAACTCGCTTATGGAAGCTCTGTGCGGCATATATAAGTCACCTCTGATTACTCAAAACCCTTTCTATAAGTGGATAGCAGTCGAGCCTCCAGCACACACTTCAGCCTCTCAGACCCACCCGGCTCGACCTGTCATTCTCCCGTAAGGAGGCGGCGTGAAGACAACCATCTCGATACTAAAGGCTGACGTAGGTTCCATCGGCGGGCACACCAAGCCTTCCGCGCGAATGATAACCTCCGTAGAGAACGATGCCCAGCAGGCCGTGAGCCAAGGGATGCTTCTCGATGCTTTCGTCACCCACACGGGCGACGACATCGCCATCATCATGTCCCACACCCGCGGGCCCAATGACACCGAGATACACCAGTTCGCTTGGGACTCTTTCATCCGGGCTACCGGCATCGCCCGGGACTTCGGCCTATATGGAGCTGGCCAAGACTTGCTCGTAGACGCTCCTTCTGGCAACCTGCGCGGGGCTGGCCCGGCAGTTGCCGAGCTGGAGTTCGACCACGATCCTGTCACGACCAACCGCGCCCGGCCCGCCGAGTCTTTCATGGTGCTGGCAGCCGACAAGTGCGGTCCCGGCGCCTACAACCTGCCCTTGTTCTTAGGGTTCGCCGACCCGATGTATTGCGCCGGGTTGATGCTGCCCAACATGGTCAAGGGCTTCACTTTCCACATCATCGACATGGACAACACCTCGGGCGACAGCATACTTGAGTTGAACGCCCCCGACGATTACTACCAGATCACTGCGCTACTGCGAGACAACGAGCGCTTTGGCATTGACAGCATCACATCGCGTACCCACGAAGGTCAGGTGGCCGCCGCCATATCGGCCCAACGGCTGCACAATGTTGCCGGCGTCTACACAGGCAAGGACGACCCCGTGGCCATCGTTCGCAATCAGGGCATATTCCCCGCGCCCGAAGAATTGACCTCGCCCTTTGCCAAGGCCCACTACGTAGGCGGCGATGCCCGTGGGTCCCACGTCATGCCCTTGATGCCGGTGCCCATCAACACCGCGGTCACAGGCATGTACTGCCTGCCCATCGTCTCCTGCCTCGGCTTCTCCCTTAACGGTGAGGGCAAGTTCTCCGACTCCTTTATCGACTTCTTCGACAACCCCGCGTGGGACGAGGTCAGGCGCAGAGCCCAAGAGAAAGCCTTCGCCATGCGCGACCAAGGCTGGTCGGGAGCTGCCATGCTGCCCTACACCGAACTGGAGTACAGCGGCTTCCGCACCACGGTCACCGACTTGGTGGACAGGTTCGCCGTCCGAGAGTCGACCAACGGCACTGGCCCTGCCGCTGAAAAGGCTGCCCAGCCCAGCGGCTAGCCACTGACATTAAACTGGCCGCCGAGATCGGGGCCGCGCATTTGCCGCGGCCCCGATTTGCTACCTAGGCCCAAGCTCAGTTCACACAAGGTTCGATTCACAAGAAGACGCGGTATCGTATGCCGGATGATACGCAAGGAACCCGCATCCTTCTCATAGCTACCCACAACGCGGGAAAGGTACAAGAGTTCTACAACCTGCTGGGCGATGTGCCTTTCTCACTCACTTCGCTTAAAGAGCAGGGTGTCGAAGAAGATGTGGAAGAGACGGGCGCAACCTTCCACGAGAACGCAGTGATCAAGGCCCAAGCTTATTCGCGGCTGACGGGTCTGTTTACTCTCGCAGACGATTCAGGCTTGGAGGTGGACGCCTTGGGCGGTGGACCGGGTATCTACTCAGCCCGCTACGGAGGGGAGGGCCTCACCGACGAGGGCCGGGTGGACCTGCTGCTGCACAACCTGCGGGGTGTCCCTTGGAACCTGCGCAGTGCCCGTTTCCGCTGCGTGATAGCTATTGCCCCGCCACCCATTTCCTCGGCGCTGTCCGACTTTCCGGAGAGCGAGGCAGTAACGGTGGAAGGAACGGTGGAAGGTATAATACAATATGAGCCTCTGGGCAGTGGCGGCTTCGGCTACGACCCTGTTTTCTATCTGCCACAGATGGGAATGACCACGGCCCAGTTGCCCATGGACCAGAAGAATGCCTTGAGCCACCGCGGACAGGCTGCCAAGAAGGCAGCCGCGTTCCTCTGTGAGTGGACCGCTAGGTAAGACGTCGACACAATGACAACCGTATTTGACAAGATGCACCGCCCCATGCGGGATCTGCGAGTTTCGGTCACCGACAGATGCAATTTCCGCTGCCCTTACTGCATGCCCGCCGAGGTCTATGGTGACAGGTACCAGTTCCTTCCCAAGCCCCAAGTGTTGGCCTTCGAAGAAATCGCCCGGCTGGTAGGGCTGTTCTCCCAACTGGGCGTCAACAAGGTAAGACTCACCGGGGGCGAACCCTTGGTACGGGCTGACCTAGACCGCCTAGTCGACATGCTGTCGCACATAGACGGAGTCGACGACCTGACCCTGACCACCAACGGCTACCTTCTGGCGCGCCAAGTCCAAGGCCTGAAGGATGCCGGTCTGCGGCGCATAACCGTCAGCCTAGACTCTTTGGACGAGGACGTGTTCCGAAAGATGAACGGCCGCGGCTACGGCACCGAGCGGGTGCTGCGGGGCATCCAGCGGGCCGACCAAGTGGGGTTGAGTCCCATCAAGATCAACTGCGTGGTGCAGCGGGGCGTGAACGATCACACAATTGTCGATGTGGCCCGCCACTTCCGAGGCACCGGCCACATCGTGCGCTACATCGAGTACATGGACGTGGGCAACATCAACGGCTGGGACCTAAGCCAAGTGGTCAGCGCCGCCGAGATCGTCGATGCGATAAATGCCGAGTTCCCCGTCGAGCCCGTGGACGCCAACTACCGGGGCGAGGTGGCCAAGCGCTACCGCTATCTGGATGGCGAGGGTGAAATCGGCATCATCGCCTCGGTCAGCCAGCCCTTCTGTGGCGACTGCACCCGCGCCCGCCTCTCCACCGATGGCAAACTCTTCACCTGCCTCTTCGCTGGCCAAGGCAAGGACCTGCGTGAGCCTCTGCGCGCTGGCGCAACCGACCAAGAGATGCTGGACCTCATATCCGGCGTCTGGGGTGCGCGAGTCGACCGCTACTCGGAAGAGCGCTTCGACCTTGCGGCCGCAGGCGGGTCCCGCCGCAAGATTGAGATGTACCAGATCGGCGGTTAGGACGCCCTTGGCCAGTACACCGGACGTCACCATCTACACTGACGGCGCCTGCATCGGCAATCCCGGCCCTGGGGGCTACGGCGTGGTGCTGCTGCACGGAAACCAGAAGCGCGAGCTATCGGGAGGCCGACGCCTTACCACCAACAATCGCATGGAGATTCTAGCTGCCATTGAGGGCCTTGATGCATTGAAGGACCCAAGCTCCGTCACTCTCTACAGCGACTCCCAATATCTGGTCAACGCCATGGAAAAGGGCTGGGCCCAACGCTGGCATAAGAATGGCTGGATGCGCACGAAGACTGAGCGGGCCATCAATCCCGACCTGTGGGAGAAAATGTTGGACCTGTGCCAAGAGCACAGCGTGAAGTTTCGCTGGGTCAAGGGGCACGCTGGCCACCCGCTAAACGAACGGTGCGACCAGCTCGCCAACGGAGAAGCGCGAAAGAGTGGGCAGCCTCCCGACAGGGAATACGAGTCCAGCAAGCGGAGGCCCAGATGACCCAACAACCAACCCCCGCAGGCCTGACCCACTTGGACCCGCAGGGACGCGCCAGCATGGTGGACGTCGGCTGGAAAGAAGCGACCCGGCGCGAGGCAGTGGCCAAAGGGTTCGTCTCCATGCAACCCGAAACCTTGGCCCGCATCCAGGAAGGCTCCATGGAAAAGGGCGACGTGTTCGCCGTGGCCCGCTTGGCGGGAATCATGGGGGCCAAGCAGACCTCCCAACTCATCCCCCTTTGCCACCCCCTGCCTCTAGACCGGGTGGGAGTCGAGCTTGTGGCCGACGCCGAGCATCAGCGCGTGGAGATCACCGCCACGGCCACCACTTCGGCCAAGACCGGCGTTGAGATGGAAGCCATGACCGCCGTCTCCGTTGCAGCCCTAGCCCTCTACGACATGTGCAAGTCGGTCGACCGCGCCATGCGCATCGAGGCCGTCCGCCTAGTCAGTAAGACCGGCGGCAAGAGCGGCGACATCTTCCTGGAGTGACCCTTCACTCCACGTAAGACCTCAGCGTCTTCAAAGCCGCCTCCGCCCAAAGCACGTACTCCCCATCAGACACCGCCAGCGGTGCCAACTCCTCGGCAGGGTTCGGATCGCTCACAACCTCAGCCCCCGGCAGGAGCCTCAACACCAACTCGTACAGCTCCCCATCGGGGCACACCACCACACACCCCCGGTCCACATCCGCGAGGCCGCCTCCCGGCTCCACCTCCACCGCCTCCAACCAGTTCCGCCCCAAGAACGTCGGGAACGGGCGCACCCGCGGAGCCAGCTCACGCAGCTGCTGACGAAGGGCGTCGGCAGTATGGGCGAGGTCTTCAGACATAACGCGTAGGTTTGACAGCTAGCATAGCCACAGCTACAGTATTCTACACGGGGTCGCAGCACGGCGGCTGGCCAGCTGACCTCAGGGGGCAACGTAGCTCAGCGGCAGAGCGGGCGCTTCATAAGCGCTAGGTCATAGGTTCGAACCCTATCGTTGCCACCAACGTAGCTAAATAGGGCGTCACGGCTGGCAAAACATGCTTGAACGACCTAATGCCTATTTTCGGTATCAAAGCTGGCTCAGCTACGGCAACGACGCAGCGCTTATATTCACTCCTCACCGCCTACCTCCAGTATCATAGCATCGAGGGGTCTACTGAAGACACGCTGAAGCACCACCGCAGGCAGATTGGAACCTTCCTGCGGTACCTCGAGGCCCAGGGCCACTCCATGGAACCCAAGGACGTGAACCTATTCGACGTCGTAGGCCACCTCGAGCATATGAAGCTCAATGGCCGAGCGCCTACCACCATCCACACGAGGCGCCGCGCCCTTCACGGATGGTTCAACTGGATGGTCAATTGGGAGATCGTCGCGACCAACCCCGTGTCTAAGGTGAAAGCCCCCAAGCTGCCGAAGGTCCGCAAGCCGTTCCTGACTGAAGCCCAGTTCCAACAATTGCTCGCCCTTTGCCCGCCTGACTCTCTGGTGGGTAGCCGGCGTGCATCGATGCTATGGCTACTGGCGACCACGGGGATGCGACGGCGGGAGATGCAGATGCTTACCGTGGACGACCTGGACTGGGACCGTGGGCTAATAAGGGTCGTGCACGGCAAGGGGCAGAAGGAGCGGAATGTGCCGTTCCTACGAGAAGTCCAGAGGCCCATGATGTGGTACCTCCACCATCGCCAGGACGAGCTCTCGTGCCTTTGGGTTACCGAGCTCAGGAAGCCTCTTAGCTACCATGGGATCGGCCAGGACATGAAGCGCATGTTTGAGCGGGCAGGGTTGCTGGCGAAGGACCCGTGCCATATTTTTCGGCGCACCTTCGCCGCTCACGCCGTGCGCCAGGGAGTGCCGCGGCAGTACACGCAGGCGGTTGCCGGCTGGTCCAGCTCGCAGATGCTTGACAGGTACACAGCGGCCATGGAAGCTGAAGAGGGAGCGATCGAGGCCTTCAGGCAGTTCAAGCCTTTCGGATCGGGCCCTTAGACAAGTCAAGCCAGCTACCAAATAAATAGAATCAAGAATCTGGACCTCATCCCTTCGATATGATGGCAATATCAGCCCTATACCAATCGCAATGAACAAGGATCCAGCCCGATTGCTGAACCTGATTCTGCTCCTGTTGGCGAGCGGTTTGGCCGCGTTGACCTCAGCGTCATATTGTGGGGATAGTTTTGATCCCCCCCGCCAGCGATGCGGCTTAGTCCCGACTGGGCGCTCGATGGTAGCCGGATCGTGTTCGGTAAATATAAAGTGCACGTTGTTGAATCTGACGGCTCGCGTCTTTACGAGGTCAATCCACGGGTCTCAGGAGCAAGAATCTACTCACCTACCATCTCTCCAGAAGGAACGGTAGTAGCTTACGTCACCCGATCGATACAAGTCTCGCCGCTACAACTGGGAAATAGCGACCTCTGGCGTAGATGGGACTAATGAACGCAGGCTTACCAAGAACGACACCTTGGACGCGAATCCCGTATGGTCGCCTGATGGAAGTCAGATCGCGTATACGGGTGCGAGCTCCCAAGATAGATCTCCTCGGGTACACATAATGAACCCTGACGGCAGCGACCAGGTAAGCGTAGCACCTTCTATAGTGGCATCATTAGAGCCACCGTCATGGTCCCCCGACGGGCAACGTCTGATGTTTACTGGGCGGGAGCAGGCTGTTGACACTGGCAGCGATCAGCAGTTCAGCATCTTCGTAGTAGGGCGAGATGGTTCGGGGCTGACCAAGCTCGGCACGGGGTCGATGGCAACGTGGTCTCCCAGCGAACAATACGTGGCCTTCGTGGGCTACGAGGACCAAGTCTGGAAAGTTTATACAATGTCTTCCGAAGGGTCCCAGCTCCGGGAAGTCGCGGCGCTCCCTCTTGGGATCTTGGTAGCTGAACTCCTTTGGTCCCCCGATGGGGCCCACCTTCTTTTTGTGTCTCAGCCGAATGACCGTCTCGAGCATCATCGATCGGTATACGTGACCACTTTAGATGGATCGCATACCCAAATGGTCGTCGAAGCTGACGCTATTAGCGCCTCATGGTCTCCGGACGGGTCACGTGTCGCTGTGTATCGAAAGACCTCGTTTGATTCCAACGTGGTGCTGTACACGATCGCTCCCGACGGCTCCGATGAACGAGTGCTGGTCCGTGAAGGTAACAACCGCCTAGTCTCTGAGAGGCAGACGGGGCAGGATGCGGTGACACAGATTCCAGCGTGTTCCACAGGCCTAATCGTGCCCAATCCGGGAGACCATCCAGATCTGATAAAGGACTGTGAGACGCTGCTTCGAGCAAAGCGCGAGTTGGCTGGGCCGGGTGTTGTGCTCAACTGGGATGCCACCACCCCTATCTCTTCTTGGGCCGGTGTCGGCGTGTATGAAGACCCCTCCAGGGTTGGCATGCTCCATCTCTGGGATCTAGCGGGAACTATCCCCGGAGAGTTGGGCAACCTCACCGGCATCGAATCTCTAGAGCTCCGCGGCGTTGTGGGCACGATTCCTCCAGAGCTTGGCAAACTATCGCAGCTAAGGCAGCTCGTCCTGGTAGGAAATGGTCTAACTGGTGAAATCCCCGAAGAACTGACGCAACTCGATAATCTGGAAGTCCTTGCTCTGGATAATAACTACCTTACCGGGAAGATACCACCGGAGGTTTGGGAGTTGCCCGCATTGAGGTATCTGACCCTGGACCAAAACCGCTTTGATATAAGCGGCTCATGCATACCTGCGGGATGGCTAGATAACGAAGACGTAGTCCTCGTCACTGACGGGGTCGAGCCTTGCTGAGGGAGACGAGCATTGATAAAGGGCAGGTGCATTCATTGGGTCATCTGTAGTGGCCAATTATAATGAAGATCGGCCAATGAAGCACTGGGGAACCTGGCCCCAGAGGTGTTACCCTAGCGACTACTCTGGGACCGAAATAGCCCACAAGACTCGCATAAACCTTGGTACAAAGAATGGGGCAAGACCAAAGGGCTATCAGTGTCTCATGACCTGCGGACAACTATTGGGGGTAGGTCAAAGTGACGGACCGACTGGCTTGTAGATGAGTGAATTGAAGAATCAGAAGCGCGGGACTCGAGCGGCGGTGATTGGTAGCGCAGCCGGCCTCATTCCCGCTATCTCGCTAGCCTTCTACTTGTTCCTGTCACAGGAACCCCATGTCGCCGCTCAACGTGTGGGATATGTAGCGTGGGCTCTACTCCTGCTCTCGCCGTATGTGCTGGCGCTCATTGCCTCTAGGGTGCGAGAACCTGGTATACGCGGTGGACTGCTTCTGGGTGTGGGTCTACTATCGTTAGTCGGAAGCTTCTCAACTTTCTCATCGATCGCTTTCAGTTTTTTGCCTGCGACATTCGCTATTTGGTTCGCCGCTGTCAGGAGCCTGACTGTCGCGAGGCGCCCGTTGGCGACTGTGACACCTGCCACTGTTGCAGGGTTGTTGATCGCTGCGATTGTGGGATTCGGCTTCTTCTCCCTGTTGTGGATGCAGGGCCAGGACTCGGAGGTTCGCTGTTGGGTGCTGACTCAAGGCCCAGACGGGCACTCCAGGTGGGAGTCACGCCCCAATGTCGGAGGACAAGGGACCATTAGCGTTGGACCCATAACCGGTAGCGAACGGTCAACATGCATCAGCGGCGTCATCACTAACTCCGAAGCTACGATGAGCATAGGTGCGGTTGCCGTAGCTAGCCTGGGTATGGTGATGGTGTCAAGATGGTCAGGACATGTAGGGCGGCCCGTCTACGGGGACTCCCGGCGGTTTTAGCAATTTCGCTCCAGGTGGTCGCAGGTGGGACGATGTCGATGGGCACACGATGAGCCAGCCAGTGCCGGGCCGCCGAATGGCGCAGTGTATGGGTGGGCACTCTCCGTCCAGGAGCAATAGCGCCTAACTCCTCAGCTCGCTTCCTAGATCACAGGCCAGCAGAATGAGGCGATGCTCCGGTGGGCATCCAGGGAAGACAACCATCACCGTCTACCGTGGCTGGAAGCCGGACCAGGTGCGCTACCTGAAGCTGGAAATAGCCATTCTCTCCGGGGGGCGTAGGGCAGAGGTAGTGCCTGAACAACTTGGATCTGCATGACCTACCACGGAACGAACATAGGCATGTTCGTCATTTGGCACTTATCCCTGGGTGATCAGTGCCTGGCTCCAGAGTCGCCTCGAAGGGCGGGGCGCAGCAGCGCTGAAGACACACTAGCTAGCATAAGAAGTAGTTGATACCCCCCCTTGGACCACAACATGATGGGCCTACCCCCATCAACACTTTGGTAACAGCCTAGGCTGCTCGACATCAGGCGTTGGTCCGTACAGCTCGCGGTGCCGTTTCAGCGAGCTGCAGCGAAGCGCTTCTTTCTCAACAGAGTTGGAATTTACTCTCTGGGCCAACTCATCAGATAGCGGTTTGCCCAGCTTGTGGGTCTGGTCGTGGCAGTGGTGGCATAGAGTTGTGATGTTGCTTGCCTCGTTGTTGCGGTGGTTCCAATCGAGATGGTGAGTATGAATACCGTACGGCGACCCGCACACATAGCATGGCCCTTTGATTCTGGGAGATCGGCGGCGGACGATAGTATCTCTAAATTCTTCTGAAACTGTGAATCTCAACTAAGTTACGCCGCATAACTACGACATATGTACCCTAGTCTGGAATCAGGGTACCTCAGGGCAAGTGTTAGGCGCTACCAGGGATAAATCCCTCGTCGAGTCTACTCCAGAGTGGCGTGGAGGGAAAGGTTCCACCCTGCCGGAGTACCCGGAGCAGCCCGATGTCGAGGACCTACTTTCACTGGACGCGCAAGCACAACGTCGCAGACCTTACAGAAGACGAACGCACCTCATGGGGTTCGGCGACTAACGAAACGGCTCTAGACTTGGTCGAACCGACACTCTTCCACCCATAGAGGGACGGTTGAAGAGACCCTCGTCTTGTGTTAACATAGTGGGAGCGTGGTACCTCGTACTGTATATGGGAGGATAGTTGGACGGTAGTGCGGATTTTCTCGCGAGGCAGGCTCAGGGATTACTGGGGCAAGCATCCGGACTGTAAAGATGCTTTGGACGTCTGGTATCGAAAAGCGAGCAGAGAGGGTTGGCCAAACCCGGCAACCGTTCGAGAGCTCTGGCCTCGCTCCAGCATCGTCGGTCGCAATCGTGTTGTCTTCCGAATCAAAGGCAACGACCACCGTCTAGTGGTGGAGGTGAACTACCAACTAGCATTGGTCTACATTCGTTTTATCGGGACCCACGCTGAGTACAACCGCATCAATGCAGAGGAGGTGTAGTCATGGCGAACGTACGTCCAATTCGGACAGAGGAGGACTACGACGCCGCTTTGGCAAGACTAGACGAGATTTTCCACGCCGAGGAAAGCACCCCAGAAGGGGAAGAGCTTGAGGTCCTCGCGGACTTGATCGAACACTACGAAGACAAACACTATCCAATGGACTTTCCCAGCCCTATCGCCGCCATAGAATTTCAGATGGACCAAATGGGAATGACCCGGCGGGACCTGGCGCCGTTCATAGGGGGCAGCGCCAAGGTGTCCGAGGTTCTATCAGGCAAGCGGGCCATCACCATGGCCATGGCCCGGGCACTGCATCAGCACCTGCGGATACCTGCGGATATCCTGCTCCAAGAGGCTGGCGCCACGTTACCCGAGGCATCGTCTGAGATGGAATGGTCCCGATTCCCGCTGAAGGCCATGGCTACCGCAGGATGGATCGAGAAGGCCCCCAACCTCAAGGGACGGGCCGAGGAGCTCATCGGCCGCCTCATCGAGCGGGCCGGTGGGCGGGAGTTTGCCACTGCGCCCATGTACCGCAGGAACGATCAACACCGCATTAACGCCAAGACCGACCACTATGCCCTGCAGGCCTGGTGCTGGGAGGTAGTCGCCAGAGCCCGAGAGCGCTCCCCAAGCCTCGAATACCAGACAGGTACCGTCACTCGTCGATTTCTTAGAGACGTTGCCAAGCTCAGCACCTCCGACGAAGGCCCCAAACGGGCCCGTGACTTCCTGATGCAACACGGCATCGGCTTGGTATACCTGCCCCACCTGCCTAGCACCCACCTTGATGGGGCAGCCCTTCGCCTACCTGACGGCCGGCCGGTCGTCGGCCTCACCCTTCGCTACGACCGCATCGACAACTTCTGGTTTACCCTGATGCACGAGCTAGCCCATGTCGGCCTTCACCTAGACGAAGACGAGGTGGGGTTCGTTGACGACCACAGCCTGCGGGGCGTTGGCTCTGCCAACGACCAGTCCCAAGAAGCACAGGCCGATCTTCTGGCGCAAGATGCCTTGCTGCCACAGGAGCTCTGGGATGAGAGTGGCATTCTATTGAATGCGACCCCGATGGCAGTATTGGACCTAGCCTGGAACGCCGAAGTCCACCCGGCCATCGTCGCCGGCCGTATCCGCCACCAGCTATCCAACTACCGCCTGCTGTCCCAGTTTGTCGGCACAGGGGAGGTGCGTCGGCAGCTCGTGAACCTATGACATCGTATACATTATTCAATGGACAGAAAGAGTTGGGACTCGACCCCATGACCAAGACAACACGCCCATGGCAATGCATCGAAGATTGGCGCAGTGGGCTCCATCGGACCAGATGCACAAACCCGGCTGTATACGGGCATTACTGCGAGGTCCCATGGAACACCGCCGTCTCCGGGACGCGCTCCTACCCAAGCTGGCTGGTGTCGGGGGGAAGAGGATCATGTGATTGCACCTCTGATTAGATATCGACCGGGCGAGTACCCAATCCCATACGTCTGAGGAGCTATGTAATTGGCAATCGAAATAGACATTTCAAGTTGTCCGATATGGGGCCGCGATTTCGAAGAACAACCCAATCGGAGAGACGAGTAGGAATCATGCAGGGGCGTTCGGCCGACAACAACGGGGAATACTTGGACTTAATCGCAGACGATACGTTGGCCCTTATGCGTCGCAATGTACCTTCTATGCTCAGGAGGCACCGAATACGCGAACGGACGTTCGAGAGAAGGTTGCGACAGCGTTGGCAAAGGCCCTTGGACCTGTTGGTGCTACTCATCTCATCCGCTTTCGAGGTGGCGGAGGAGTTTTCCAATGCCTCCGGCGACCAAGCGGTGAATGCAGGCAACACGCTCGTTGAGGCGCTTATTCGGATCCATGCGAGGGCGTGCCAAGTATCACGAGAGGTGCTTGTACTCTTGCTGTCCGGTTACGCGGACGGTGCCAATAGCCGCTGGCGTTCTCTTCATGAGCTCTGGGTCACTAGTCTCTTTCTCAAGGAACATGGTAGAGACATGGCGGAACGGTATCTCCTCCACGATGTGATACAGCGGTACAAGTTAGCAGAAGCGCACCAACAGCATGCGGGACGCCTTGGCGACGAGGCTCTTGCCCTAGAAAAATTCGCTGCCCTTAAAACAGCCCGAGATGAACTCATTGGGCGATTCGGCCCCTCGTTTGGTCGAGATCATGGCTGGGCGTCTACGGCGGTCGAGCCAAAGGCTCCCTCGTTCCGTGACATCGAACAATCCGTCAAGTTGGATCATTGGCGACCTCACTACAGGATAGCGAGCGACAACGTGCACGCGAATGCGCACCGTCTCTATTACAGCCTAGGTGCTGGTAATGCGGCAGCGGAACTGCTCTTGGTTGGCCCTAGTAATATGGGCTTGGCGGACTCTGGGCATTCGACCGCGATTGCACTCAGTCAGACTACAGCTACGCTGCTGAATACTTTGCCGAGCAGAGAACGTCGGTTGCAAATTCTAGTTCTCCAGAAGCTGGAACAAAATATTGGAAGGGAGTTTCTTCGAGTACACGATGAATTAGTGTCTTCTGCTCAGGGTGATTACTACTAACAAGAGGAGGCCCTCGTGGTTTCTGGGTGCCCTTAACGCTAATCGTGCTTGCCCGCGTGCAGGCCGGGGCCATTTTGGCTGCGAGCGTATGCGCCGTACTGGCTTGGAGGAAGGGACTCAACATTCCGTATTTCGCCGGAGTCGGAGCGCTGTTCGGAGTATTCGTAATTCCTTGGCCTTATGTCGTGGCTCGCATGTGCAGGCGGTCTCTGCCGCCACCTCTTGTCGTAGCGATTTTTTCTCTTCCATACCTCGTTTGGATAATGTGTTTCGTTGGAGGCTTGGGTCTGAGTATTGAGTGGGTATGGAACATCTCTTTGCGAGATCGCAAGGTATGCCATCAGCATCGGAATCCTCATCTACGGTTTCTAGTTGGCAGCTTACCTCCTGTCCGTCTCCCACGATGGGACTCCTGCTCAGACGGAGACGCATCCACGATAGCATACCCAGATTGAATTCGAGGCCCAGGTAAAGTCGGAATAAAGACCTGTGGGGGCAATGTATGCATGACAGGAACATTAGTGCGAAAAGGTTTGTACAATGGACCAAGCCCAGTGTACTAGTGGTTGTCGCGTTCCTCCTGTTGCTCATGGCGTCTTGGGGTGGACCGGTGTTGTCCCAGGAACCTCAGCCTCCGACGGTGCCCGGCCATACTCCGCCCTTGGGAGACTGTTTTGGCGGCCTGCTCTCGGAGGACCCCCTCCATTGCTACGCCTTGGAACAGGCCGTGGACCAGAAGGTCATCGACGTGGAGAAGATTTACGATGCCGATGGCCTCCTCTACCTCTTCCTCCGAGGGGAAGAGCCGGTAGGGGAAGAGGTCTACCAGTTCCTCAAGGATCGGTTCTACGAGTTCGCCGACCGCTGGTGGTCGATGGTCCCCAAGAACCCTTGGTACCAGCCGTGCCTTAGCAGGGGCTTCACTTACCGGGAGTGCTACCTGGATAGAACCAGTTGGTATGGGTCTTACAGCCTGCCCAAGCCCATGGTGCACGACAACGTCCTGTTTCACACTGGGGGAGAGGAGGCAAGACGGCTGGTCCGCGGGTGGCCATCCTGGCGTCTGGTGTGGCCCGAAACGGCTGAGACGAGCGCCTTCGGCGTGGCAGCCTCAGCCTCTGACGTCTCCGGAGTGGACGTGGCAGCCCCAACCTTTGACGTTTCCGACGTGGACGTGACCAACTTCCCCGCCATCGACTGTCTACAGGAACCTTATATAACGTTCTGCGGGTCGTGGGAGAAATACCCAGGCAAGGGTATTGCTGGGAAGGCCGTTCACCGTAACATCATATACATGCAGATGAAGGACGACCCGGAGCAGATCGAGGCGCTCAAGGCGCAGGAGGCCGAGAGGCTGGCTGGGAAGGACTTCAACGGCATGGACTACGAACTGGTGGTCATACCGGTGAAGTACGACTACGAGGAGTTGTGGCGCTGGGCCACCATACTGGACAGGTTCGCCTATTCCAGGGGGAATACCATCGGCATAATCGAGGCGGGAGTCACTGCCAACCTCGGCCGCCAGTCAGAGGCTGAGGTATGGCTGAACGGTCTAGAGCCCCGAGTATCGGATACGACCGGAGACTTCCACAAAGATACCCGCGCTATCATAAGGGTGATGGCCCAGAACCCGCAGCGAATGGTAGACGCATTGCCCGTGCTGCTTCCCCAGCTGGGCATCCCCTTGGATGCAGTGAGCTTAGTCCGTTACAGCTACATAGGTCGTCCCACCCTCGGGTTCCTGGATGGGGGAGGGGTGCCTGCAAGCGGGTTGGCGCCGGAAGCCCCGAATTCAGGTGCCCTTGACTCCATGCTAGGGGGCTTTCCTGCGTGGATGATCGCCGTCGGGGCCGGCGCTCTAGTAGCCGTGGTAGCAGTGAGTGCGATTGCCTTCCTGACCCTCCGGCGTCGCCGCCGCGCGCTGACGGCTTGAATGCCACACCGCAACCCTTACTGTAAAATACCCTATGAGCGTTACCAACCACAGGTCCAGATCCTTCCGCAGACCGGCACGCATCGCCCTGCTGGTGCTGTTCTTGGCGGGCGCTTTCCTCCTCTATTGGTCCCTTACGTTCTGGCTTCCCCGGGACTGCTGGGGCGGGGCCTTCTCCCAGGATCCTCTCCACTGCTACGTCCTCAACGAAGCCCAGCGTGAGGGGGTCATAAAGATAGACGCCATCTACCAAGTAGGTCAGGCCCTCCACATCTACCTAGACCAAGAGGAAAGGGTGGACGAGGAGACGGTGGGCGACTACTTCAAGGAGAAGGCCACCGAGTTCCTCGACACTTGGCCCGACCGGATGTCTTACGACCACCCCGACTATCATGGTTGCGCCGAGGGGGGATGGTACCCTTGGGAGCCGCGCAGCCACGAAGAGTGTCTGCTGGAGGTCCTCACCATATGGAAGTATAGGCTCATCCTGCCCCCCTCCCTGAGCTACGAGTACGTGCAGTTCAGGGTAGGAGGCGGCGAGGCGAGGAAGAAGGAGCCGGGGTGGGCCTCCTACGTGCAGCTGTGGCCCCAGGGAGAGGCCGGGGCCGGTGCAAGGACGCTGGACTCCGATGAGTTCGACGTGTCGGAGGTGGACACTACCAACTTCCCCGAAGTCCTTTGCTGGGAATCGATAAATGCCAGGTCTGGCCAGACCTGTGATCCTTGGGAGCTACATCCCGGTCTGGGCATCGCCGGTATGGTCACCGCGACCGCGACCTCCGTTGATGGCTTCCGCAAGAACTATGTTCAGGTCAAGGGAGACCCCGAAAAGGACGCGGACAGGTTCCGGGAGATACACCGGCAGTTGGTGGATTTCTACCCCTTCATTGACGAAGAGGAGCTGGTCATCATCCCGGTCAAGTATGACTACGAAGAGCTGTGGCGTTGGGCCACTATCCTCAACCGCTTCGCCTCCTCCTCCGGCAACACCCTTGGCATTGTCGCCGTTCAGGTCAGCCAGAATCGCGCTGGAGCGGTACCGGGCGAAGCCGTCTTTCCCCTGCCCGACCTGCCAGAGGCCAATTACTATGCCCGAGAGGACTGGCGCACTACCGTCCGGATCATCACCCTACACTTGGAGCGCACCGTGGAGGCCTTGCCGCGGTTGCTGAAGCAACTGGACATCCCCGTAGATGCCGTCGGCCTAGTCATAGAAAGGGTCCAACGGGTGAACAGATCGCGCAGAAGTTTGATGGGTGGTGCGGGTGAAGGCTCGGGGATAGTGGCCGCAGGGGAAGGCGTGGTCGCCAGCGGCACACCCTGGCTGCCCATCGGGCTGGGCACCGGCTTGGGGGCTGCGGTCCTGGCGGTGGCTCTCCTGCTACTGGTCCGACGCCTAGGCCGTCGGCCCTCTTCATCCACCTGAGGGGCTTGAATGCCAGACCGCAATCCCTTAATGTAAAATGCCTTATGAGCGTTACCAGCCACAGGTCCAGATCCTTCCGCAGACCGGCACGCATCGCCCTGCTGGTGCTGTTCTTGGCGGGCGCTTTCCTCCTCTATTGGTCCCTTACGTTCTGGCTTCCCCGGGACTGCTGGGGCGGGGCCTTCTCCCAGGATCCTCTCCACTGCTACGTCCTCAACGAAGCCCAGCGTGAGGGGGTCATAAAGATAGACGCCATCTACCAAGTAGGTCAGGCCCTCCACATCTACCTAGACCAAGAGGAAAGGGTGGACGAGGAGACGGTGGGCGACTACTTCAAGGAGAAGGCCACCGAGTTCCTCGACACTTGGCCCGACCGGATGTCTTACGACCACCCCGACTATCATGGTTGCGCCGAGGGGGGATGGTACCCTTGGGAGCCGCGCAGCCACGAAGAGTGTCTGCTGGAGGTCCTCACCATATGGAAGTATAGGCTCATCCTGCCCCCCTCCCTGAGCTACGAGTACGTGCAGTTCAGGGTAGGAGGCGGCGAGGCGAGGAAGAAGGAGCCGGGGTGGGCCTCCTACGTGCAGCTGTGGCCCCAGGGAGAGGCCGGGGCCGGTGCAAGGACGCTGGACTCCGATGAGTTCGACGTGTCGGAGGTGGACACTACCAACTTCCCCGAAGTCCTTTGCTGGGAATCGATAAATGCCAGGTCTGGCCAGACCTGCCGATCCTTGGGAGCTACATCCCGGTCTGGGCATCGCCGGTATGGTCACCGCGACCGCGACCTCCGTTGATGGCTTCCGCAAGAACTATGTTCAGGTCAAGGGAGACCCCGAAAAGGACGCGGACAGGTTCCGGGAGATACACCGGCAGTTGGTGGATTTCTACCCCTTCATTGACGAAGAGGAGCTGGTCATCATCCCGGTCAAGTATGACTACGAAGAGCTGTGGCGTTGGGCCACTATCCTCAACCGCTTCGCCTCCTCCTCCGGCAACACCCTTGGCATTGTCGCCGTTCAGGTCAGCCAGAATCGCGCTGGAGCGGTACCGGGCGAAGCCGTCTTTCCCCTGCCCGACCTGCCAGAGGCCAATTACTATGCCCGAGAGGACTGGCGCACTACCGTCCGGATCATCACCCTACACTTGGAGCGCACCGTGGAGGCCTTGCCGCAGTTGCTGAAGCAACTAGACATCCCCGTAGATGCCGTCGGCCTAGTCATAGAAAGGGTCCAACGGGTGAACAGATCGCGCAGAAGTTTGATGGGTGGTGCGGGTGAAGGCTCGGGGATAGTGGCCGCAGGGGAAGGCGTGGTCGCCAGCGGCACACCCTGGCTGCCCATCGGGCTGGGCACCGGCTTGGGGGCTGCGGTCCTGGCGGTGGCTCTCCTGCTACTGGTCCGACGCCTAGGCCGTCGGCCCTCTTCATCCACCTGAGGGGCTTGAATGCCAAACCGCGAATCCCTCACTGGTGGAGCTGGTCGATGCGATACGTGAGGGCTATCCTTCGAGCATGAAACAAAACTACACAAAAAGTTCCATGGTGTGCTGTGACGACGACGAAGCTAGGCGCCTCCGAGAGGCCAGGCTCGCGGCGAGGATGACTCAACTGGCTGTAGGGGAGTTGGTGGGTCTTGAAGCGAACACCATCGCCCGCTATGAGGCCGGGCGAATCAAGCCTTCCAGTACAGCCCTCTTTGCACTGGCCAGAATCTATAAGCGTCCAATGGAATGGTTTTTGGGGGAGCTAGATAGCGATAACCCCTATGAGGACCCTAGTCTTCAAGCTGACCTTGAACTTGTCATGAACGAGGCGTCCCTTGCCCTTCGGCAGGTCGGCGACCAACTATCCCCAGAGGCCATCAGATCAATTGCCGAGTTCATCCGCTTCGTGCACGACCGTGAGGAGAAAGAGCGTGAGCGCGCGGGATATGGATCGTAGACAGGCACTGGGTAGAAGACTGAAGGACGCCCGAAGGGCAAGAGGCCTACGGCGAGAGCAAGCGGCTGAGGCTATTGGCGTCCACCCGGTGACGATATCCAAGTACGAGCGTGGCGTGCAGGACCCCAAGACAGACTTGCTCCTTGATATGGCGCGGCTCTATGACGTACGCGTCGGTTGGTTGCTGGGCGACGACGATGTTCTAGACGAAGTAGAGGTAGTCGTTACGGCAGGAGGTAACCAGCAGGCCATCCTAGACCTCGAACGTCTAAAACTGGCGAGACTCGAAGCGGGGCTCACATTGGAGAAGGCGGCCGAGGCGCTCGGCACCGACCCGAACACGATCTGGCGATACGAGGCAGGGCGACACAAACCGCCTGGTCCGGCTCTCCATGGTTTGGCAGGACTTTATAGGCGGCCAGTGGTATGGTTCTTCAATGAGGAAGAGACACAATTTCCGCCCCTGACCCCGGAAGAGATTGAAGCCAACCGCGAGCTCGTGATGCGCGAGCCCATGCTCGCCCTACGAGCCACCAGAGCCGACCTCTCCGACGAGGCCATGGCCGATATCGCCAACTACATCCGCTTCGTGCACGAGCGCGAAGAGAGACGGAAGCGTGAACGCCAGGCAGAAGATAACGTACTCTACCGTAGCTGAGGTGATCGCCGAGGTCCTCCCGGAGCAGCTGCGGACGGCCTCCGAGGTCGCAGGGCACTTCGGCGTCTCCTTGCACACGCTACTTGAGCACTGCCCCAATGTGCGGGGGCAGACTCGGGTGTTCTAACGAGGCTGGGCGAGTGGGTCTAAAGGAATGTTGAAGAAGGGGTGGAACATAGCGCTATCTGCCCTGGCCATTTGGTCTGGCTATGAATTCGTGTATGGCGAAGTTATCGGCCAGCATAGCAACCTAATTCAGACGGCGCGGGTCATAAACTGGGGTTCCATATACCTGTTGGTTCTGATAGCGACAGTGATCGCTCTTCCCGCTCTCAACTTTGGATGGATTCGCAATACGGTGCACAGAAGGTCACGAGGTGGCCGCTTGCAGAGACTATATCCAAACGCCGTGAGCATAGCTTCGCGCTTGAACGACGCTACGGACAGGCACTACAAAATGTTCCCTGAAAGTCGCCCGAACATGGTCGCCCTCGAAGCCGAAACTTGGTCACTTTACTTGGAACTCAAGAAGCTTGGGATCGCTGTTCCTGCTTTCGACAGGGCCGTGCAGAATAAAGATGGTGACGAGTTCTACAGCCTCCAAGCAACGTTCCTTGACAATATATTGCCGTATATGGAGAAGGCGAACCTAAACGAAGCACAAGCCATAGCGAGCGCAGGGATAGCACAGGTATATGGAGAAGCGCCTAGTAAGCTTCTTCCGTGAATTAGCGACATGGAAGTCATCGCCGAGGAGGTCGCCACCGCGTTTCCCCAGTCGCCTGCGCCTAGCCTGAATGGCTAGTAAGACTCATGAACAGGCAACTAGTCATACCACTCCTCAAGATAATCGCCAGTGCGCTGCTAGCTGTAGTCGCCATTTTGTCAGCCGTGCTATTTATCCAAGACCTACTTCACGAGCCCCGCCCTATGTCTATGACGCCCCACACAAAGGGATGGGTCTTAAGGTACATATATCTGTTCACCATAGTTTCCGTCGTCGGTCTGTTGGCCATCAACTACCCGTGGCTCCGCAGGGTAAGGGCCGCGGGCGGGGTGGACCCAAGGCTGGCTGTTTGGAACATGTTCGCTGTCACCTACAGCAAGATGGTGGAGTGGTTCTGGGGGGAAGAAGCCTCGGAATTCCCCCCGCTGACCCCGGAGGAGATCGAGGCCAACCGCGAGCTCGTCATGAGCGAGCCCATGCTCGCCCTACGAGCCACCCGAGCCGAACTCTCCGACGAGGCTATGGCCGACATCGCTGACTACATCCGCTTCGTACACGAGCGCGAAGAGAGACGGAAGCGTGAACGCCAGGCAGAAAGCTAAACGACTCCGCCGCAGCTGCAGGGCTTCAGGCCGACTCAACGTCGACGACCTGCACAGCTGCTTGGCCTTGAAGTTGACCGGAGGCAGTTCCGGGTGCGAGAGGTCGAAGAGATCGTGGTGGGCTCTAGTGTGGCGGTGTCCAACCACCTCGACGACCCCGAATGGCGCTGGGCCATAGCCCACGCCATCGGCCACCGGGTCCTCCACGGTTCGAATCACGTCTGGCTTAGGACGTGCACACATCTGTCGGAGAAGCTGGAGGCCGAAGCCGAACTGTTCGCCTACAACCTGCTGGTGGACGTGGAGGAGGCTTGGAAGGAGGGGTTGAGGACCGCCCAGGACATCGCCGGCTACTTCGGTGTTCCCGAGGCGATGATTCGAGTACAGGGGCAGTTGCTATAGAACCGTGGGACTCCTGGCGAGGGAGTCAAGTCGACGCCTAGCAGTGTTCACCCCCATAGATGAGCGGACGAGATGCAGCCAGACCAACTAAAGGCATGGGAAGGAGGTAACGTAGATGAGAGGAGCGGGCGTACGTGCGGGCCTAGCGGTCCTAGGGCTGTTGCTAATCGGCGCAATAGTCGTACTAGCGGTATTCACCATCACAACCGTACAGAAGAATAGTGTCTTAGACTCCCGGTTGTCGTCTACCGAGCAGGCGCTTACGGGTTCGCAGAACGAAATAGCTCTCCTTGACGATACCCTGCGCTCCGTAGGCCAAGAATTAGCGGGCACCAATGATACGGTTAACGCCCAAGCGGATGACCTGCGCACTACCCAAGGTGAGTTGGAGGGTACCTCAAACGAGCTGGAGGCCACGAAAGTGCAGGTGCGCGCCGCATCGTCACAGCTAGCAGCAGCAGAAGGAACGCTGGCCAGCACCGTAACGGAATTGCGGGCTGCGGAAAATGACGCCCGCGACACCGAACAGAGCCTAGCCGATACCCAAGAACGTCTAGCCGCCACCGACGATGAATTGGCCTCCACCAAGCAAGAACTGGACGCAACTAATAGTGACGTGGAGGCTACCAAGCGAGAGCTAGACGCCACGAACGATGAATTGGCCTCCACCAAGCAAGAGCTGGACGCCACCAATAGTGACGTGGGGGCTACCAAGCGAGAGCTAGCCTCTACCCAACAGGAGCTGGCGGATACCGCCGAGATACTAGGGGAGGCCTCCAGTGACATTACCGCCCTAGAGACACAACTTGCAGGGGCATCACAGGAATTGGGGCAAATCAGGACAGCGATAGGGAGCGTCGAGCGTTTGCGAGAGGAGGCGTTGGGCCTAGAGGTCGAAATAGTGGAGTTAAAGGAACGGCGCCAGCCGCTCATACTTGATACATTCACCGGCACCTTCCGTTGCACAGGTAGCATGGAGCCCAAGGTTGGATGCACCGATTCCGTCCTCTGGTTAGGCAACTATGACCCAAACGACATTGTGGAAGGGGCGTTCGTGAGCTTTAGCAACGCCCCTGAGGGCTGTTGGACGGGAAACACTGAGGGGAGTCCCACGGCGCATCGCGTTATCGATATCCGCGAGCGCAGCGGAGAGCGACAATTTAGGACGATGGGAGACAGTAACCGGCGGGACGATGGATGCTGGCTATCCTCAGAGCATATCAATTACTATGCGATTGAATTCAACGAGGATACTCATCCCGAACGTCAGTGGCAGCGGGACGGCGTAAGCGCGGGCATCAATGCCTATAGGGCGCGTGTCGACGAGTATGAGGCATATCTGGAAAGGCACTGTACGTTAAATCGGGCTACGGACCGATATCGTTGCCGCGACCCCTACTATGGCGTGGCGCAAAGAATATTCCGAGAGGTGAACTCCCTGAAGGAAGTCAACGATTGTTGGGTTGACCTCGCCCGCAATTGGGATTGGCGGGACTCAAGTATTCCCCCAATGCAACCTCCCTGTTCGTCCAATTAGACGCCACCTGTGGCAAAGATCCCCGTTTCACATGAAGCGTCGACGGAGTCCATGAGTATATGAACAATTCGCTAAGCTCCCCAAGCGTTTATTTATGGTAGCCGGGCGATTAAGAAGGTGAAGGTCCAGCGCTCCGCAGGGAACAACTTGCTACAGCTAGCTGACTATGTGGCGAGCTTGTCCAACAGGGCGTTAGGAGGGAAGCCGGATGGGGTGGAATGGCTCAATAAGTATCTCAAAACTCATGAGACGACGATGCGGATGTGGCCAATATAAAGACCGGCTCCTAGCCATTTCTGGCACGCGCCCCATGGAGGGGACAGTTCGGAACCGGCCTATATCCAACTCCGACAATTATAGCTTGACAGGCCGCTTGTCAAGCGGTTTTGCAAGAGGCCTGTCAGTTGTCGCGAACCCCCAGTGGCGTAGTAATAGGGAGGCAATCAACTGCGCCTTGCGGTCGGCTACACCATCGCAGACACAACGTTCCTGTGCGGTGCGCATCTATCAACCAGTGGCGCAACGATGAATGTGCTGTCATCTGAGTCCATGGCTCCAACGGTCCATGACTAAAGCCGATAAAGGAAAGGGGGAAGCCAGCCTGTCGAGCCGCTTTCTCGGCCTGCGCTTCATAAGCGCTAGGTCATAGGTTCGAACCCTATCGTTGCCACCACACTCCTGTCTGCTCGTCTCTGTACATCGGATGCCGCCGGCCCCAAGACTGTCGCATGGGGTAGGCGGCGGATAGCAAGAGGGGCCAGTTCCGCTGGCCCCTCTTTTCGAATCTTGTTGACTCGCAGTCTCTCTACTTCCGGGCCTCTTGCAGCTCCAACTGGTTGCCAGCAGGGTCGCGCAGGAACACTTGGCGCAGGTTGCCTACCAGCCCGGAGATGAGCCTGTAGGGGACGCCCTCGCTGTCCAGTTCCCTCATCGCGTCGTCCAGCGACTCCACCTGTAGGGCGTAGTGGACTTGGATCGGGTCGTGGGTCTCGCCGGTGGGCTCGCAGCCGATGATGTGGACTTGGGGCTCGCCAGCGACGCCGTCGGTGCCCAGCCATGCTCCGGGCATCCCGGGTATCTCCGGCCTAGGGGCCAGCTTCATGCCCATCACCCGGGTGTAGAAATCGTAGGTCTCGTCGTAGGGCAGCGTGGGTATGGCGGTGTGCAGGAACTTGGTTACCTTCATCTGTACTTCTCCTTCTGAGCTTTGGTAGCGCCTTATGATAACGCAGGGCGTGGTTTTCCCCAAGACTCTGGCGCTGGTTCAGACTTTTAGGCACCTACTCCGGGAGGACGGCTATGGCTTCTATCTCAATCTTGAGATGGGGCGCCACCAGACCGGCGACTTGCACCCGGGTAGAGGCAGGCAGGTCGTCGCCGAAGTAGCGCATGCGCACCTCGTGGGTCTTGGCTCCAGCCTCGCTGTCGATCTCGGTGACGAAGCTGGTGATCTTTGCGATGTTCTGTAGTGTGCCGCCCTCGGCCTCTAGGATGAGTTTCATCCGCTTCAGGATTACCTCGGTCTGCTCGGCCATGTCGCCGTACTCCGCTTCGGTGTCCCGGGCAGTGGCGCCCGAGAGGAACAGCAGATTACCCATTCGCACCGAATGGAAATGGGGCGCCCCGGGTGCTGGCAGCTCGGCGTAGTTCTTTCTTGCGATGTCCACTGGTGCCTCCTTTATGGAACTTGCGCATTGAGACTTCGGGCTATTTTGCGCTGTATGCGTCGTGGGAGGCAAGCTGGCCGACTTGCACCGCAACTATGGCCGCACCTATAATAGGCGTCTGGAGCAAGCTGACAGGGGCGGTTAGCTCAGCGGTTAGAGCGCCTCGTTCACACCGAGGAGGTCAGAGGTTCAAATCCTCTATCGCCCACCAGCAAGAGTCCCAGCCGAGGTGGCGGAACGGCAGACGCGCTACGTTCAGGGCGTAGTGTCCTTACGGGCGTGCGGGTTCAAATCCCGCCCTCGGCACCACTGGTGCTGCCACCCTCGGCACAACTGGATCTGTCCTTGGGACGCCGGCACCAGAAGATACGCGCTTGTAGCTCAGCTGGATAGAGCGCAGCCCTGCGAAGGCTGAGGCCGTGGGTTCGAGTCCCGCCAAGCGCACCACCTTCTAAAATCCTACGCACTCATATCTTACCCGCCCTTTGGCCGTGCTGTGTGTGGCAGGCTAAGGGGCCGATGGAACGGTGCCGTGTCAACTCCTCCACGAATCGTCAACGACCCCCTTAACGCCTTCTGCCGCGATACCGAGGCATACTTGGAGGGGAACCCCAGCGGCCCCTTGGCTAGCCTTGCCTTCGCCGCCAAGGACATCTTCGATGTCGCGGGCCACGTCACCGGCGGTGGCAACCCTGACTGGAAGGCGACCCACGCTCCCGCCGAGCGCACCGCTTGGGTGGTGCAGACGCTGGTGGACGCCGGCGCGACCATGGTGGGCAAGACCCATACCGACGAGCTTACACGCGGCATATTCGGCGAGAACGCTCACTACGGCACTCCCACCAACCCCCGCTCCCCCAACCGCGTGCCCGGCGGCTCCTCCAGCGGCTCAGCCTCCGCTGTGGCTGGTTCGCTGGTGGACTTCGCCCTCGGCTCCGACACCGGAGGCTCGGTACGCGTGCCCTCCTCCTTCTGCGGCCTCTACGGCCTGCGTCCCACCCACGGGCGCATCCCGCTGGACGGCATCCTGATACAAGCCCCCAGCTATGACACCATCGGCTGGTTCGCCCGCGACATTGAGCTTTTCGCTCGGGTCGGCTCAGTGGTTTTGCAGCCGAACGCCGATGCGTTCCGGCCCCACCGCCTAGTCATAGCCCAAGACGCCTTCGAACTCGCCGACCCTGAAACCGTTGAGGCGCTGCAACCTCATATCGGGGCCATCGCCTCTGCCATCGGCAATGTGCAGACGGAGCGGATCGCGACCACCAGCTTGGCTGAGTGGTCCCAGCAACAGCAGGTACTCCAAGGTCGCGAGGCTTGGGAAACAGCTAGGGACTGGATTGACCGCCACAACCCCCGCTTCTCTTTCAGCGTCACCGAGCGGTACATGACAGGGCACTCCGTCACTGACGAGGACGTCAGGGCCGCCCTCCACGCTAGGGAAGCGTCGGTGCAGCGCGTGCTGGGGCTGCTGGCCGACGATGCGTTCATCTGCCTGCCGACGGCTGTAGGGCCAGCCCCGTTGCTGGGAGGCACACAGCAGGAGCGTCGGACCTTGCAGGCCCGCGGCAGTTGCCTCACGACCATCGCCGGAACCTCTGGCACCCCGCAAATCAACCTTCCTTTGGCCGAGGTGAACGGCGCACCGGTAGGTCTCTCCCTCATAGGTCCCCGCGGAGCGGACGAGGCCCTCATAGCCCTAGCTAGAGAGTTGGCACAGGCTTCAGTCTGAGGCCGGTCCATTGCAGGGGCAATTTTCCTATGGCAGTCAGTCATGATTGGCGGCGAGAGAATCTGGTATTTTCCTCGTGTTTTACTTGCTTTTGCTCGTCTCTTGCCTCGTTTTCCGTAGCTGAGCGGCGAGGCTGGTTGTATCTGGGAACAACTTTTTTGTATCTGAAAACACTCGTATTTCTCGTCATCTGGACTTCAAGTCAGATACGATTTAGCTACGGACGCAAATGCGAGAAAAACTCGCGTTCGGCGCACCTCCTCACGGGACTGGGTTTTGATCCTTCTCCTTTAGGCCTGTTGTCCTCCTTTAGGCCTGTTGTCTTGGGAACAATAGCACCCACGCCGCCTCTTGGCGGGTTGCGCGATCCCGCTTGGGCGGTCTGTACTCAGGCTACCGGGGAAGGCGAGATTCCGTCAACGGGAGAATGTCATGGTGGCGGCGCGCCAGCCAGTGCGATGGCTGGGTACTCTAGGCAGACCTTATAGCAATAGGGAGGATTCCATGGCCAAAGTACACATCCTCGGAGCAGGCACGCCCACTCCCACCCCCACACGGTTCGGCTCATCCTACGTGGTGGAGCTGGACGGGCAGTACCTGATGGTCGACTGCGGCCCCGCAGCCACTCATAAGCTGGTGAAGGCTGGTCTGTGGCCCACTGCCATCGACCACCTGTTCTTCACCCACCATCACTTCGACCACGATATCGACTACCCCTGTTTCCTGCTGTGTCGCTGGGACCAGAGCATCGGCAAGGAGAACCGGCTGCAGGTCTACGGCCCGACCCTCACAGAGACTGTCACCGAACGTATTCTCGGGAAGGAAGGGGGCGAGGATGGGGCCTTCTCCCACGACTGGAAGGCACGGGTGAACCACCCCTTGAGCCAGCGGGTATATGTCAACCGCGGAGGCACCCTGCCACGCAAGCCTCCCGATGTGCTGGCCCGCGACGTCGGACCCGGCCACATCTGCTCCGGCCCTGACTGGCAGATGACCGCTGCCCCGGCGGAACACGTCCAGCCCTACCTCGACTCCCTTGCCTACAGGCTGGACACCTCCCAAGGCAGCATCGTCTTCACCGGCGACACCCAGCCCTGCGACTCGGTGGTGGAACTGGCCCAAGGCGCGGACCTCATGCTCTGCATGTGCTGGGACGACCAAGAGGTGATGCTGCAGAACGGCGAGGCCGAAGGGCAGTGTGGCACCACCGGGGCCGCCCGCATGGCCCAAGAGGCAGGGGTGAAGCGTCTGGCCGTAGTCCACATCGGGCCCCACCTAGCCTCCCACGGCCCCATGGAGAAGGGCATCGGCGACATCAAGGCCATCTACGACGGCGACCTCATCTTCGCCGACGAGCTATCGACCTTGGAGTTGTAACACAATAATGCCTATGTGCTACACTTCGTTGTCATGGACGATGTGTTTATCTACTGGGACAACTCGAATATTTTCCACGAGGCGCAACGTTTGGCCGAGGAGCGCGAGGGGACCCCGAACGCCCGCCACCTCGTACGCATAAACTTCGACGCGATGGTGCGCCTCGCCCATGCCGACCGGCCCGTGAAGCGCGCCGTCGCCGTCGGCTCTGTGCCCCCGGAGATGCGCCAGTTATGGAACCGGCTGGAGAACGTAGGCGTGGACGTCAGATTGTTCGACCGCGGCGACCCAATGCGAGGCGAACAGGAGATGCACGACCGCATCCTCCAACTGCGTATGCTGGAAGATGCGCTGGACAACAACGGCGACCCAGGAATCGTGGTGCTGCTGACCGGCGACGGCGCAGGCTATCTCGAAGGTGCGGGATTCCACAGCACCTTGGAACGGATGCAAAAGCGCGGCTGGCGGCTGGAAATACTTTCGTGGGGGCACTCGTGCAACCAGCGCATGCGCCGCTGGGCCGAAGATAACGGGGTTTTTGTTGCCCTCGACGATTTCTATGACGCTGTCACCTATGTGGAGCCCTCCCGGCCAGAATTCGAGCTTTCACAGGGGCGGGGCTCCGACCCCATCGACCTTTCGCGACGCTCCACGGCCTGAATTCCCTTACTTACCGTCCTCTCCCGCCGCCTCTTAGACCCGAAAATCCCTAGCAGTCTTGCCCTAGCCACCTGTGCATACGACAATGACCTGCGCCTTCTGAAGTTCAGGGGGACGGCCGTTGGGAGAGCCGGAGCACCGCTTGTGAGCCTCTAACCAACCAGGGACCTCAAGCAGCCCGGAACGGCAAACAGACTGACCTGACTCCGTACCGAGGAGAGGCAATGGACATTACACGTCTCAGCAAGCCAAGTATCGTCAAAGTCAAGCTCAACGGCTGGATCCTCATCGCCATGTCGGTCCTTGCGCTGGTGGTGTTGGGAGCCATCCTGATACAGACCGTTGGGACCGATATGGAGTTTCCAAAGCTAGCCCACAAGACATCTTACTTTACGGCCAATGACGGCACCGTGACGGTATTTAGCAGGGACGTTTTCATTGGTCGGCCTATCGCCGACGGCCTACAGGCTGGCACCAAGTGGATCACGAAAGCTGGGGGTTTCATCTTTGACCCCATAAGCGACGGGATCGAGACCGCAATCCTGTGGACCAAGGAGATTCTGCTCTGGATACCATGGCCTGCCCTTGTCCTCGCGGTGGCCCTCTTGGCGCTGCGTTTGGCAGGCCCACCTGCGAGCGTCTTCACCGTTTTCGCCCTCTTGTTCATTGGGCTCAGCGGTCTGTGGCCCAGTGCCATGGAGACGATAGCCCTCATGGTGACTTCCGTGGCTATTTCCGTGGCCATCGCCATACCCTTGGGAATCATGGGGGCCCGCAGCGACAAGGTAGATGCCGTCATGCGGCCCATCCTTGACGCCATGCAGACCATGCCGAGCTTTGTCTATCTGGTGCCCGTCATCTTCTTCTTTGGGCTGGGAAACTCCCCGGCGGTCGTGGCCACTATCATTTATGCCATCCCTCCCGCCATTCGACTCACAAATCTGGGAATCCGCCAAGTGCCCTCGGAAACAGTAGAGGCAGCACGGGCCTTCGGCGCAAGTCCACGACAGCTTCTACTCAAGGTACAGTTGCCTCTGGCTCTTCCCACCATCATGGCAGGCATCAACCAGACAACAATGATGGCTCTGGCTATGGTCGTGATTGCTTCCATGGTGTCGGCTGGCGGACTGGGGCAGGATGTACTCACGGCCATCGGTGGGCTGAAGGTTGGTGACAGCATCGTGGCAGGGACGGCCATCGTGTTCCTAGCCATCATCATCGACCGCATCACTCAAGGGATAGCACGGGCCCAAGCCCAAGCCACTCAGGGATAGTGCTAGCTGACGTTGGTAGTGACGTGCCATACTAGGCTAGATACTCAGTCAGAACAGAGGAAAGCTGAAATGACTACCACAAAGCCAAAGCTCATTACAGCAGACGAGCTGCTCCAGTTGTATAGCAAGGGAGTGCGTGGCGAGCTGATAAGAGGGGTGCTTTGCGAGACGATGGCATCAGGCATTGAACACGGGAAGGTAGTTGTGAACCTAGTGACCGAACTTAGGAACTTCATCAAACCACGAAGACTCGGCGTGCTAACGGCTTCGGACGCAGGCGTCAGGCTGGCGCACGATCCGGACACGGTCCGCGAACCCGATATAGCCTACTTCTCCGCCGATAAAATGCCGCTCGACCTGGAGGTTACGGGATATGCCGAGGTGATGCCCGACTTAGTGGTAGAGGTAGCATCTCCCAGCAACACCCGTGCCGCGTTGGATGACAAGGCCTTAATGTGGCTGCGGCACGGGGTGCGCTTGGTGTGGGTGGCGCACCCCGAAAATCGCACCGTGGACGTGTATCGGGAGGGTCACGAGGTGGGCACTCTCGTCGACGTCGATACCTTGGACGGGGGCGATGTCCTGCCAGGCTACACCTGCGCCGTGAGAGAGATTTTCGACACCTAGAAAACCTTGGTCACCACCAACCCCTCATAGAACTTCCAGCGATTTGTCACGGAAAGAGAAGGAGAGCCGAGATATCTCCCGGCTCTCCTAATTAACCGACCAGATCAACCTAGGCTAACTTGCCTGGGCCACCAGCGCCGCCTCCACACGATCAGCTACGCCGGTCGGCACCCAACCGGTCCAAATCCCTTTTCTGTTGGTCAAGAACCAGATCGCCGCCTCTTCCGCGCTGGAATCGGTTTGGGACCTGTACTGCAGGACCTCACCTATCTCTGCGTCAGTGAATGACCATTGCCTGAGCATCTCAACCACCTCTGGCGCACGCTGTACCATGGTCGGGTGCACTGCAATTCTCACTGGTCCCACCCCATAGGCGCAATTAGCGTCTCCGGGAGCGTTATCCTCGCAGACTGCGGGCTCTTCAAGCCGAGTGAGGTCTAACGTGTTGGCAGGGACAGAGGGGCCCCACAGATAGCCTAGCCAAGGCTCCTCCTTATCGTACGCCCCTTGTAGAGAGGCGAACAGTGGCCCGCCCCCCTCAGCAGGCTTGAGGGTGACAACATCTTCAAGACTGTAGGCAGCTATTTGGCGATTATTCGTCTCGTGGCAGCCCCAACTTCCAGGGCAGGTCCACAGGATTATCTTACCGTCCTCTTGCGGAAAGAGGTCCATGTGGTCCTTGAGGTCGTCAATATGACGAAGATTGGGGTTCGCCTCGGCGAGGTACGTGGGTACTACGAAGGCGCTCTGCCATTGTTCGTTCAAGCTGTTGCCGACGGGGATAACATCTCCTGCATCCAAGGCGGGCAGCCACACGTTGTTCTGGTTCGGCAGCCATATCTCCAGCGTGACATCGATGTCACCCCCGAGCAGGCCTTGGAACAGGGGTATGGTGGAGCCGGGTCTTTCGTCCACCGAATACCCGTATCCGTGCTTCACAATGTATTGAGCGAGAGCGCTCTGTATCTCTGCTGAGCTCCAGTTGAGGGTGGCGAAGGTAATGGTTTGGTTAGACGCCTCCATCATCATGGCGGCTTCGGCTTCGGCCTTGGCGGCGTCGGAGATAGCCATGGCGACGATCTCCTGCACCTTCATGGCGGTGAGAGCGTCGGGGTCTTCGGCGGCCATCAGGGCGCTGTTAACGATGTCCTGTACCTGCATGGCTGTCAGACCTTCAGGCTGGCCGCTCATGGCGTTGGCCACGATGGCCTGCACCTGAGCAGCGGTGAGACCTTCGGGCGTCTCCATGGCCCCGATGGCCTCGCCGACGATGGTCTGCACCTGGGCAGCCGACAACGTCTCACCTTCGGGGATGTCGATGCTCATGACGGCTTGGTTTACGATGTCCTGCACCTGCATGGCTGTGAGGCCTTCAGGCTGGTCCATGCTGGCTTCTTCCACCGCGCTCTTGACTAGGTTGCTGAGAGCTGCTTCATCGATCGCGGGCGCGGCCGGGGCGACAGGAGCGGGGCTTTCATCGCCACCGCATGCTGCCACCATGAGAAGCACCACTACCATGAGGCTCCCCATCAGCAGGAAGGGGTTAAGTTTACGGGCACTCTTGAGCATTGGATTTGTCCTTTCCCATAAATGGATAAAACTAAGTGATGGATAAGATTACGGCCTAGTGGGCCATGGCCAGAATAACGTCGTCGCGGTGCACCTCCCCCACCAACTCGTCTTGGTGGTCCAGTACTTGAATTGGCTTTTGGTGTTCCATCAACATGGGGATCAGGTCCTCCAGCAGGGTCTCCAGCCTGCATGAAGGGCCCGCTTCATCAAGGTCATTGGCCGAGCCATTGCCCAGATGTTCCTTCATGACGTTCTTTGCCTTGAGTATCGACTCCTTGCGCACGTCCCGCACGAACTCGCTGACGTAGTCGTCGCAAGGCTCCATGACTATCTCTTCGGGGGTGCCCGACTGCACGATCTCACCGTCGCGCATGATCACGATGCGGTTGCCGATTTTCAGGGCCTCGCTGAGGTCGTGGGTGATGAACACCATGGTCTTGTGCAACTCGGTCTGTATCTTGAGCAACTCGTCCTGCATGGTGCGGCGTATCAAGGGGTCGAGAGCACTGAAAGGTTCGTCCAGCAGGAGAATCTGAGGGTCGACGGCCAAGGCGCGGGCCAAGCCGACGCGCTGCTGCATGCCACCGCTGAGCTCTCGGGGATAGTTGTTCTCCCAGCCCTGCAGGCCCACCATCTCCAAGACCCCCTGCGCCGTCTCCTCCCGCTCTTCCTTGCCAATGCCGCGTAGCTCCATTCCCCAGACGGTGTTGTCCAGCACGGTGCGGTGTGGGAATAGGCCAAAGCGCTGGAATACCATGGAGACTTTGGTCCGCCGCAACTGCGTCAACTGGGTGTCGTTGCAGGCGAGCACATCCTCGTCGTCAATGTATATCTCACCCTGAGTGGGCTCAATGAGGCGGATGAGGCACCGTATGAGGGTGGACTTGCCGCTACCGGACAGTCCCATGACCACGAAGATGTCGCCTTCAGGCACGGAGAAGCTGACGTCCTTGAGGGCCACGACGCAACCGGTTTCCTCTTGGACCTCGCTCCGGGACTTGTCCTGCCATTCGGGAGTGGTCACTCTTTCGGGGTCGCTCCCGAACACCTTCCATAAGCCGTTGACTGTAATGCAATCGTTGCCATTTTCCATGAAAAAGACCCCCCCGGCAGGCAAAAGCCTACCCACGAAGCGGGTAAAGGTACACCGCAAGATACCCACAGGCGTCCTATCTGTCAACCTTTGACCTCCTTATCAAGAGCGGGCAGGCCCCCAAATGAGAGAAATCCGCTTGCTAACAACCTTGCAAGCAGAGTAAGATGCGGTACGTGGCCGGCCTCGCGGCGATGGGCGAGGATTCGGTCTTTTTTGCTGTTAGTGGGGTGATGATATGACCCAGCCTGCCTACCTTACCAAGGGGGGCCTGGAAAGGCTGAAGGAGGAGCGAGAAAACCTCTTCACTGTACGACGCCACGACGTAGCGGAGCGTATCCAGCGGGCCAAGGAGATGGGAGGCGCCGTGGATAACGCTGAGTATGAAGAGGCCAAGAACGACCAAGCCTATATCGAAGGCCGCATCCTCACCCTCGACACCCTCATCACCAACGCCCGCATCATTGAAGAGAACGCCCACTCCGATGTGGTGCGCATCGGCTCCACGGTCCAAGTGCAAGACGAAAAAGGGCGCAAGAAGAAGTACAAGATCATCGGCAGCGCCGAGGCCGACCCCTCCCAAGGCTCCATCTCCAACGTGTCACCCATCGGTAAGGCCCTGCTGGGCAAGAGCGCCGGCGATGTCGCCGACGTCGCGGTCCCTGCAGGTCAGATACAGTTGAAAGTGCTGAGGATATCCTGAGGCTAACCGGAGCTTCCCATGGTTAGAGGGGATGCCCTCCTTCAAGCAAGGCGGGAAAAGCTGGAGCGCCTCCGGGAGTTGGGCGTAGACCCCTATCCGCCCCGTTGCCACCGCACCCACACCGCCGCCGAGGCAATCGCATACTTCCTTGAGCAAGAAGCCTCGACCGGGCTCGATGAAGAAAAGGACGCTGGGCATGGCCGCCGCACCGACCCCGTCTCAGTGGCCGGTCGCATCGCCTTCCTGCGCCCCATGGGCCGAGCCGCTTTTCTCGACCTGCGCGACGGCACAGGCAAGGTGCAAGCCCACCTACGCCGCGACCTGCTGGGCGACGCGTTCCAACTGACCCGCGCCCTAGACTTGGGCGACTTCATCGGCGTGAGCGGACCCCTCTTCCGCACCAACACCGGCGAGATTACCGTGGAAGTCACAGAGTTCGCTCCGCTGTGCAAGAGTCTGCGTCCCCCGCCGGAGAAGTTTCACGGCCTGCGTGACGTGGAGCAGCGATACCGTCAACGCTACCTCGACCTCATCTCCGACCCCGAAGTCATGGACGTCTTCCTCATGCGCAGCCGCATAATCAGCGGCATCCGCCGCTTTCTCGACGGGCGAGGGTTCGTGGAGGTTGACACCCCGGTGCTGGTCCCGGTGGCCGCTGGGGCCATGGCACGCCCTTTCACCACCCACCACAACGCCCTAGACCAAGGCCTCTACCTGCGCATAGCCACAGAGCTATACCTCAAGCGTCTGATCGTAGGCGGGTTCGACAAGGTCTACGAGCTTGGCCGTGTCTTTCGCAACGAGGGAGTGGACCAAGACCACAACCCCGAATTTACCCTCCTCGAAAGCTACGAGGCCTATGCCGACTACAACCATGTGATGACCATGGTTGAGGAAATGGTGTCCCAAGTGGCCCTTGAGGTCTTGGGCACAACCACCATCACCGCAGGAGAGCACGAGATCGATCTGGCGCCCCCATGGCGACGCCTCTCACTGCGCGAGGAGCTGGCCGCCCGCAGCGGAATCGATATCGAAGAGCACCCCACCGGCGAGAGCATGGCAGCTCGACTCCACCAACTGGGCGTTCGCAGCGAGGGTAGCGAAAGCCGCGGCAGGCTCATCGACAAGGCCCTCTCCACTTTCGTCGAACCCCATCTGATTCAACCCACCTTCCTCTTGGACTATCCCGAAGAGATGTCCCCTTTGGCCAAGGGCAAGCCCGACAAGCCGGGCTATGCGGAGCGGTTCGAGGGCTACATCGGAGGCATGGAGGTAGCCAACTCCTACTCCGAGCTCAACGACCCCGACGTACAGCGGGAACGCTTCGAGGACCAAGAGAGGCAGCGCCTCGAGTACCGGGATGAAGAGGTGGAGCGCACAGACCACGACTTCCTGCTCAGCATCGAGCACGGCATGCCTCCCACCGGCGGCCTAGGCATGGGCATCGACCGCCTCGTGATGCTGCTCACCGGCCAGAGTTCCATCCGCGACGTTCTATTGTTCCCCCAAATGCGCACCAAAGAGTAGTATGTCCTCATGGTGACCGCCGCCACACTCCGCACTCGAAAGCGCGACATATTGGAAGTACTCCGTAGTCCCTTGGTCTATCGATGAGGACTTACTGGACTTGATTGATTGCTCGTGGCGTCGTCTGAATGGTCTGGTGTCGTCTGAATGGTGATGAGGTAACATCGAATAATGCTATCCATTGAGTTGATACGCCAGGAGCCTGATATGGTGCGCCAAGCCCTCCTACGCCGGGGGGAGGAGGCGCCCATCGATGGGTTGCTGGCGTTGGATGAGCAGCGGAGGCAGCTGATACACGAGGGGGACGAGTTGCGGGGGCGGCGCAATGCAGTGAGCCGCGAGTTGGGCCGCGCCTCGGAGAGACCCCCTGATCTGATCCAAGAGATGCGCGAGGTCGGCGACCGCATCCGTGAATTGGAGCAACAGGTCAAGGACATGGAAGCCTCGCTGGATGACCAGTTGCTGGCCTTGCCCAACCTAGCCCTGCCCGAGGTCCCCTTAGGAACGGGCGAGGAAGACAATATCGTCATCAGCACATGGGGAGAGGCGCCCACTTTCGACTTCGAGCCTGCCCCTCACTGGGACATCGGCGAGCGGCTGGGTATCATCGACTTCCAACGGGGCGTCAAGCTGTCAGGTTCCCGCTTCTTCACCCTCAGCGGGGCCGGAGCACGGCTGGAGCGGGCCCTCATCAATTGGATGCTGGACGTCCACACCAACAACGGCTACCAAGAAATGCACCTCCCAGCCTTGGTGAAGCAGTCCACCATGCTGGCATCAGGCAACCTGCCCAAGTTCGGCGACAACCTTTACCACGACGACGAAGACGACCTGTGGCTCGTACCCACTGCCGAGGTGCCCCTCACCAGTTTGCATGCCGACGAGGTGCTGCCCTACGAATCGCTGCCCCTCTACTACGCGGCCTACACACCCTGCTTTCGGCGGGAGAAGGCGGCGGCAGGGCGGGATACCCGGGGCATCAAGCGAGTACACCAATTCGACAAGGTCGAGATGTACAAGTTCGTGGCTCCAGAGCGCTCTGCCGACGAGTTGGAGTCGCTGCGGGGTGATGCCGAGGGCCTCTGCCGCCAGCTTGGCCTCCCGTACCGCGTACTGCAACTATGCACTGGTGAGTTGGGTTTCGCCTCGGCCAAGTCTTATGACATCGAACTTTGGGCCGCAGGCTGCCAAGAATGGCTGGAGGTCAGTTCCTGCTCCAACTGCGTAGACTTTCAGGCAAGGCGCGCCAACGTGCGATGTCGCCCCGAATCAGGCGGGCGCCCCGTATTCGCCCACACCCTCAACGGGTCAGGGCTCGCTCTGCCCCGCCTCATGATTGCCATCTTGGAGAACTATCAGCAGGGCGATGGCTCGGTAGTCGTCCCTGAGGTGCTACGCTCCTACATGCGCATGGACGTCATTACGGGAACGTAGCGACAGACTGCCGAAGAGTATCATTCACCACGACGGGCGGGGTGGGATGAAGGGACTGGCGTTCACCTACGCAGAGGCCCTCGGGCTGCTGAAACAACTGATTTCCCAGCACGACTGCAAGAAGCGCATAGACTTGGAGCTAAGCCCGTCGTTAAAGAGAACCCTCGGCCAGACCCAACAAAAACGAGGCACTGGCCGCTTCCTGATTCGACTTTCCGCCTACCTCTCTGCTGAGGAGATGCACGACACGCTGCGTCACGAGTTTGCCCATGTCATGGCTGGCCTCAAGAAAGGACACAGCGAGAGTTGGAAGAACTGGGCCAGAGAGGTCGGCGCCGAGCCCAAACGGTGCGCCCCTCGATATCCTGCATTGACCCCGTTGCACACATATGCGTGTCCGACGTGCGAAAAAATTGTAATCCGTAGAGCCAATCGCCTCCGCTTGGAGGAAGGCTGGGTTTGCAGTAAGTGCAGAACGCCCGCGAAGAAGTTCATCCATGCTTTCGTAGACCCCATCGGAAAGAGCCAGCTACCAGCTTCCGATTCGCCACCTTCAAAGACGCAACCGTCAGCTAAAGCGTCTGCACCCCCGAAAAGCAAACGGCCACCTGCGGAATCGACGCCCCCTGAAGCACAGCTACCGCTGTTGCTCTAAGACAACGCAAGGCCGCCGTGTATAATGCAGCAATTCAGCCCAACTATGACTCATCTCGAAGAGGCGGTGCTTGATGCCCAGAATAGCGCTGGACCTGAACAAAGCTGAAGACCGGTCCAAGGTAAAAGGGCAGTGGCGAATGGCCCCAGGACTGGTCCCCGGCGAGGGAAACGAAGGCCTCACAGCCCAATTGGCTGGGACCGCGGCTAGGCTGCCCGACTACGACGACTCCGGTTGGGACGCTTGGGACAACATCCGCCACAGCATCTCCACTGGCTTCACGTTCGCTTGGTACCGCATCAACGTGGAAGTGCCCCAACAGATCGACGGCGTAGACCTAGCGGGCATGCGCGTGTGGTTCGAGACCAATGTCGACAACTACGGCGAGGTCTGGGTCAACGGCGAAATCGACCGCACCGCAGGCGTGGTCGTCGGCATCAATGCCCCGCAGCGGGTGGAGGTCGCCGCCAGCGCCTCTGCCGGCGACAAGCACGTCATCGCCTGCTTGGTGGGCAACGGCCCCCTCGCCGAACCCCGCGGTGGCATCTGGATGCGTTACGCCACCCTAGCCTTCGAATCACCTGGCTGAAGAACTTTCTACCAAAAGGTGGCCCATTCAGAGCTGGGGACCAATTACTAGCCCCATTCTTAGGGGCCCCATTATTCTTAGGGGGAGGTGAATCATGGCAATGGCAGATTTCGGCACATACGACCTGTTCCAGTGGAATGTTATCGCCAATGTGCCCGAGGCGGTGGACGCCTACGACCAGCACATGCGGGAAGTGAAGCTGGCCGAGGAAGTGGGCCTCAAGTACCACTTCATCATTGAGCATCAAGGCAACAATATCGGCCAATGCACCTCGCCCGCCGTATACCTAGCGGCCTTGGCGCAGCAGACCAAGACCATTCGGTTCGGCGCCATGATCTTCCAGTTGCCCTTCTACAACCCCATGAGGTTGGCCCAAGACGCCGCTACGTTGGACCAGCTATCCCGCGGAAGGCTGGAATTCGGGGCGGGCTTGGGAGTGTTGTCGCACGAATTCATGCGCTGGAACATCCCCTTTGACCAGCGTCGCGCCATGTCAGAAGAGGCGCTCAACATTATCGAGCAGGCTTGGACCCAAGAGACGGTCTCTTACGAAGGTAAGTACTGGTCCTTCGATGAAGCCATTCCAATGCCCAAGCCCTACCAGAAGCCGCGCCCTCCCATCTGGTTTGCCTGCCACAGTCCTACGTCTTTCGAATACGCGGCCAAGCACAATTACGACGTGTCCCAGAACTTGGACGTGGACTCGGTGATCGCCGAGAAGTTCGACTACTGGCGTCGCTGCTGGAAGGAAGCAGGCCACAAGTCCGACATCCCGCGCACCTTCCTCACCCGTGCCATCCACGTTGCAGAGACCGACGAGCAGGCCATCGCCGAGGCAGCCCCGCATATCGTGCAGGCCTACTCCTACGGCATCGAGCGGGTGCAGAACACCCGTGTCGGCTACCGCGGCGTTGAGGGCACCCCCACCGACAAGGAACTCATGCGGGTGTTCGAGGGCATGAGCACCGGCATTGACTTCTGGCTAGACAACGGACTAGCCCATGTGGGTAGCCCCGAAACAGTGGCACGACGCCTGCAAGAACAGCATGCCAAACTCGGGTTCGACGTGTTCTGCGGCCGCCATCGCTTTGCCGAAATCCCCACGGAGCAGGTGGAGAGCTCCATCCGGCTCTTCGGGGAAAAGGTATTGCCAGCCCTCTCCTAGGCACGGCCTAACATTCACTCGACACGACCAGCACCAAAGCCCCTCGATCCACGCCGTTAGGCAGAGGTCGGGGGGCTTTTGCGTCGGAACCCCCAAGTGTAGTCGTACAATGTAATTGGGGGTCTAACCGAATGGGACCCTCGCCAAGGCGCCAATCAAAGGAGTCTCTTGATGGATGGGCAGGGGCCCCAGTACGACGTGCTCATAGTTGGCCAAGGTGCAGCAGGCTTCAGCGCGGCGCTGTACGCGGCTAGGTACCAGATGAAAGCAGTGGTCTTCGGCGACAAGTTCGGTGGCGAGACGGCCATCGGTGGCGCCATCGAAAACTACCCCGGCTTCCTCTCCATAGACGGGTTCGACCTGATGATGAAGATGCGTGAGCAGGTGGAAGCCTACGGCGTGGAAATCGTCGACGAGAAGGTCGATGCCCTGACTCGCCTGCCAGGTTGCTTTGAGGCCCATACCGAGCCCCATACGGAGAAGGCAAAGTACCGTGGCAGAGCGGTCATTCTTGCCGTAGGCCGCGAGCGCCGCAGGTTGGGTCTGCCCATGGAAGAAGAGTGGACCGGCAGGGGCGTCTCCTACTGCTCGGTGTGCGACGCCCCGCTGTACCGGGGCAAGACCGCCGCAGTGGTGGGTGGAGGCAACGCCGCCGTCGAGGGGGCCATACTGCTAGCCCGCTACGCCGACAAAGCGTACTTGGTATACCGGGGTGAGCGTCTCCACAGGCCGGAACCCGTCACACTGCGCATGCTGGAAGACACCGCCAACGTGGAAGTGCTGCTAAACACCCAAGTGACAGCCCTGAAGGGCCAGGATGGGCTTGAAGGTGTGGCCCTCGACCGACCAGTCAATGGTTCCCACCACCTAGCCTTGGACGGCCTGTTCGTGGAGATAGGGGCCGACCCAAGGACCAAGCTGGGATTGGACACGGGCGTGTCGTTGAACGAACAAGGCGAAATCGTGGTGGACAAGCTGATGCGCACTAGCGTGGAGGGTGTGTTCGGGGCCGGGGACCTTACCGACGCCTCAGGCAACCTCAAGCAGACGATTACGGCAGCCGCCCAAGGGGCGCTGGCAGCGACCTCGGCCTACGAGTTCGTAAGCGCACATCCCGGACGCTGCCAGTGCCACGCTATGGGCTACCCGTTAGTGGCGGCTGGGACCTAGGCAGAGGCCTTGCGGATGGCCGCCTGCAGGTCCTCCAAGCTCACATCGCCCTTCAGGTATTCGCCATTAACGATGTAAGTGGGGACTACGCCCACATCCTGCGCTTTGGCGTCATCGTAGTCGGTTGTGACTTGGGGCAGGTAATGACCCGACTGCAAGCGGCCTTCAAGCTCGCCCCAGTCCAAGCCCACCTCTTGGGCCACCTGTTGCAGTATGGCCATCTCACCTAGGTTGACACCCGTCTCCCAATAGAGCTTGGCGGCAGCATGATGGAACTCGTTGTCCAAGCCCTGCTCCTTGGCATAGGCCGTGGCTTGGTGGGCCAAAGAGGTATTGGGGGCCACCGGCGGCCGGCGCATCACCAAGCCGATGTTCTGGGCGCGCTCCCGCATCGCGGGGGCCAACTCCGTCTCGGTCTCGCCGTCGAACATCCGCCGTGGGGCCCCTTCGATCGGCTGGTCGGGACGCAGGAAATATGACTTTCTATCGACGTTGAGGGGTATCTCCTCACCTACCTTGTCGAGCCTAGCCAGGCCGACGTAGCAAAAGGGTCAAGTGTAGTCGTGCCAGACAGTGACATCCACGGGTTTGGCGGCCATGTGTCTCCTCCATACTGAAGTGGTGCTATCGCGCTACGGATTCTAGCACATCCACAACCCCTAAGGTTTCTTGGCCTCTGCGCTCCCGCCGGACATTACTCGCCCGAACCGAGGCATCCAGCCCCGTCATTTCGGCGGAGGCCGCAATCCACAGGTCCTTTTCTTCCGGCGGGTGTCCCCCTAGGCTCGTCACCCCATCCTTGAGCCCTCGTAGTAGTCCGAGCCGGGGAAAGCCCGGCACATGGCGAGGGAGGGCAGGTGTCAACGACGGGATACGACAGGGAGGTATGCACAATGCAAAACGCCGAAACTGTACTGAACGTCATCCGCGAACGCGGAGAAAGAGGATTGCCGCTGGAGAACATCTATCGGCTGCTGTACAACCGGGAACTCTACCTGCGGGCCTACGGTCGTCTTTACTCAAACCAGGGAGCGACCGCGCCCTTCGCGACCTGAACGTGAAAGGCCCACGGGAAAAGCCCAAGTGGGTACAAGTCATGGCGGCGCGGCGACGCAAGACCCTCGTGGTCTGCCGTCCCTGCCACCTGAAAGCCCACGGCGGAAACTGGAATCCGCAACAGCAGCGGTAGTTAATGTCCCCAGCTTCGGCAGACCAAAGCGGACCAGAGCGATTACCTTTGACAAGATGCGGGTTCATAATACCCAGCGAAGGTAATAAGGCATGAGCGTAGATAAGCAGACCAGAATAGGCATAGGAATCGCGCTCGGAGCCGGGGTAGGCGTAGCCATCGGCGTGACACTCGGGAATGTCGGCGTCGGCGTGGCGATCGGCGTGGTAATAGGAATTGTCGTGGCAGTAGCGCTTGGGGGCAGAAGTGGTGACGAGGGCTAGATAGTGGTGACACTTCCTAGACACTACCGCTTTGTAAAGACACTGGAGAGCCGGATGCGGTGAAAGCCGCACGTCCGGTTCGGAGGGGGGCCGACGGAAAAGTGCTCCGATAACTCGGAGTAACTCGCCGGCGGCGTACGGAGACCAGCCCCTAACGCAGGCGCGTTGACACCCAAAGGCGTCGCCGGTAGCATCGCGCCTACCTCAAGGATGGCACGTAGGTGTCCATGAAAGTTACCGACAGAGTCCGAGAAGCCCCAAATCGCCCCGTGTTCCTGTGCGACTTCTCCCCCCCAAGAGGAGGAGGCGCCTCCGCCGCAGACCAAGCCCGTGGCATTGACGCCGACTTCATCTGCGTCGCCTACAACCCCGGCCGCGCCGTCCGCATCGACTCCGCGTCCTTGGCCCACGCCATACACGCCGAGACGGGCACCGGCGTCTGCTTCAACCTGAGCCCGCGAGATATGAACAAGCTGGCCCTGCAGAGCCACCTGCTGGGGGCAGAGGCCCTTGGCCTCCAGAATGTAGTGGTGCTGGCTGGCGACTCCCTCAGCCAACGCGACCAGCAGCGTATGACGACCGTCAACGACTTCAAGGTCACTGAGCTCATCGACTCCATCGGCCAGATGAACCGGGGAGTCGACTTTCGAGGCTCGTCCCTAGTCCAGCCCACCGACTTCTGCATCGGAGCTTCCATCGACCTCAGCAAGGGCGTCGAGGCAGAGGCCGAACTCGCCCACCGCAAGGCCCTTGCTGGCGCCCACTTCTTCATCACCCAACCCGTATTCGGCCCCGATGAGGTAGCCGCCTTCAACCACGCCTACGCCTCCATTGCCGGGGCTGTGCCGGAGCTACCCATCTTCTGGGGCGTTCAGGTCTTGGTACAGGGAGGCGTTCTGTTCAGTACCATCCCTCAACAGGTACGCGACCGGCTGGAACAGGGAGAGTCCGGGGTGGACTTGGCTTTGGAGGTCATCCGCGATCTGCGGGAGATTGGGGTCCGCACTTTTTACTTGGTCCCGCCCATTTTGCGCGGAGGCGCTCGAGACTACGATTCAGCTAAGCGAGTCCTCACTCAATCCAAGGCAGGGTGGCTCTAACATCTGCCCATCCCCTCCCCTCTTGACAAAGCTCGTACATTCGTTCTATTATTGTTCTAGAACGCGCTGGGGACTGCCTGCCCCGGACCCCGTCCGGGGACCCCTACAGGTCGGCCCCAGCTTTTTTGTGGGATGAGAATCCTGGAATCCTGTATTGAGCGTCCTCAAGTCCCCGGAGCCGAAATGAACGGAAATGAACGGAAATGGGCGGAAACGGGCGGAAACGGGCCAGAAAATCTAATTCTTTCTGTATGCGAATCATGAAAACCCGCCTAGAGTGCCCCCAACTTCCCGGTACCACCCCGGACCTGCCCCGCGCTTGTCGCCCTGTCGCGCGGCAGTTTCGCCGCCTCTTGCAGATACAAACGCGGCGTCCAATCTCTATCTGCAACGCGGCGCCCCACCCGTCAGCGACAAAGCAATTCATATCTGTAATGCGGCGACACCGCCGCGAAATAGCTATGAGGAACCACGTCGCAGCTACGCCTCCCGCCGCAGAACGGATACGAAGCGGAAACACTCTGCCGCCATACAGCTACCCTCTATCGCACACCCTTGCCGCAAAACCCGCCAGCGCATGACATCTACCCATTGCCAACCTCTCTCCTGCCAGCTAACCTCAAGCAACAGACCGCAGCGAGACCATTTCACGTATTGCCTTGACCGGACAACTGAGGAGGACCGTTCCCATGCGAGATATCGTGAACGAAGTGGCCCAGATGCTTATCGAGAAGGGCCTTACAATATCCGTAGCTGAAGCCTGCACCGCGGGTTACGTGGGCCACCTTCTCTGCGCCCCCGCCGGCGCATCCGCCTACTTCTGGGGTGGCGTCATCGCCTACTCCGGCGGTTCCAAACGCAAGTTGCTGGGCGTGTCCGATGAGCTACAGCAGCAGCACACCTCGGTTAGCCCTGAAGTAGTCTTGGATATGGCTCGCAAGGTGCGGGAGGTAATGGACACCGACATCGGCATATCCACCTCGGGCGTGACCGGCCCCGCTCAAGGCCATTCCAACAGACCCCTCGGCTTCTTCTACATCGGCCTAGCCACCCGGGACGGCCACGAGATTGCCCAAGACTTCCAATGGGACGGCGACCGCATGAGCACCAAGGAGCAGACCGCCTACGCTGCCTTGGAGATGGTGCGAGACTACGTATCGCAGAGGTGACCCATGATTATCGAGGCCCACTGTCACCCCTTTGGCCCCTTGTCCCATGACGACCTGAGCGACAAGGTGCGCACTGTGGAGGACCTCATCGCCTTCCGGCGCAACTACCCGGAACTATACGAGACGAGGCACACATCGCCCGTCGTCGACTACATGGACGCCATCACCGCCGACATGGACCAGTACGGCGTCGACAAGGCAGTGGTGATGCCCACCTTCTGCTCGTTGCCATCGGACACCAAGAACGCCCAGACGGTGGAGGCGATCAAGAAGCACCCCGGACGCCTCTTCGGCCTTATGCACCTAGGCTGGGATGAATCAGTCGCCGCCGAAGTCTCCGACGATCCCATACCCTTGAGGCAAGATGCCCCATCCCAAATCGACCGCTGGATCGGCGAGCACGGCCTCCGAGGCATCGCCGAGTCCCACGGTGGCCCCTTCACTACCGAGATTCACCCCGTCAAGATCGCCGAAGACCTGCGCCCCATCATGGAAACCGTGGCCAAGTACAACGTGCCGGTGCTGTTCGCCACGGGCTGGACCCAGTTCCCCGGCCGCATGTATCACGCCGACCCCATCTACGTCGACGAGATTGCAGGACGCTATCCCGACGTACCCATCGTCCTCACCAAAATGGGCAGGGGCATCGCCCACTACTTCGAGTCAGCCCTCATCGTGGCGATGCGCAACCCCAACGTCTACTTCGACACCACCTACAGCAGCGGCGACCATATACGCCGGGCCGTCCGCACCATAGGCGCAGACCGCATGATGTTCGGCAGCGATTGGGCCGTGGTCTGGCGCTGGGTCCGCGAGCCCGAAGACCTCTACTCCGCCCGCCTACGAGCCGTCCGCGAATCAGGCATCTCCATGGCCGAGCAAGCCCAAATCCTAGGCAAAACAGCAGAGAAGCTGTTCAAGATATAGCTACCATACCCAAGTAGGGCAAATGGTAAGGGCGACCAATATGATCGCCCTTCGCTACGCTAGAAGTCATGGGGGCAAGCCATAAAGGGTTGCCCCCACATATTTCCCTGACGCCTACCCGCGCTTCTCGCGCATCGCTCGCAGCACCTTCTCTGCCGTGATGGGCAGGTCGGTGATGCGGACGCCTACGGCGTCTTCGATGGCGTTGGCTATGGCTGGTGCTACGCCTCCGATGGGGGCTTCGCCGATGCCCTTGCCTTGGTAGGGGATGGGGCCGGAAGGCCCCTCGCTCACATGGATGGTCACCAATTCAGGCAGGTCGTTCTCGGTGGGCAGCTTGTAGTCACCCAAGCTGAGTGTGGATACTCGGCCATCCTGTGTCTGCATCTCTTCGATGAGAGCTTGTCCGAAGCCCTGCACGAAGGCGCCCTCGATTTGGCCTTGGTGCGCCAGCGGGTTGAGGACAGTGCCCACGTCGTGGGCGGTGACGAACTTCGTGACCTCTATCTGGCCCGTTTCCCTGTCCACCTCCACCTCAGCCACTTGGGCGCAGAAAGAGGTGATGTCAGACTCGACAGTACGATGATGCACCTCACCGACCAGAGGTTCGCCCGTCTCGGCCAAGGCGTGGGCAGCAAGCTCCTGCAGGCTGAGAGCGCCTTCAGAGCTGTTCCGCAACGACAGTCCGCCATCGCCAAGCACCACTTGGTCTGCGGGCCACTGTCTCATTCCGCTGGCCATGTCAATGAGCTTATCCCTGAGGACTTGGGCCGCGCGGTAGGTGGCCCCCCCTGAGGTGTTCGTGGTGCGGGTGCCTCCCACACCGGTGTCGAACTCCAGTTGGTCGGTATTCAGGATGTCTAGGCGAACGTCCTCCACGGCGACGCCCAACTCCTCTGAGATGATTTGCTGCAACACCGTCTGGGCGCCCGTACCTGTGTCCCACACTGGGGTGTGCAGGGTGACGTGGCCATCGGCATCGAGAGTAAGGGTGGCAGTGGTCTCGCCTGGGCCGGAGCGGCGCTCGGAAAAGGAGAAGCCGCGACCCACAGCCCTGCTACCCACGCTGCTACTTGCTAATGGCTGGCCCCAAGAGCCAGCGTCAGCGGCTGCCACCAGAGTCTCCTCGCCCCGCACCTCGGCATAGCCATCGCCGACGAGGGAGGTATCTCCTTCCTGCACCACATTCTGCATCCGGAACTCATAGGGGTCGCGTCCCATCTCTCGGGCAATCATGTCGATGTGGGACTCGACAGCAAAGACGGCCTGCACCTCTCCTGGGGCTCGCATGTGCCCGCAGGGGATGGCGTTGGTATACACCATGTGCATCTCCACTTTGCCGTTGGGGATGCGATAACTGGCAGCGGCGCGACGTGCCCCCGGCAGCAGCACGCGAGGGCTGAAGGACCCGTAGGCACCGCTGTTGAACACCATGTAGACATGACTCGCCACCATGGTGCCATCGTTCTTCACACCAGTCTTAACGGTGATCACCGAGGGATGCCGCGGATTTCCAGCCAGAAGCTCCTCCAAGTAGCTCATCACCATTTTCACCGGGCGACCTGAAGCCTTCGCCAGTTGGTAGCAGAGGGGCACATCCATGAAGTCGCCCTTGCCTCCGAAGTCACCCCCGATGTTGGAAGGCACTATCACAATGTCAGACTCCGGTATGCCGGCTCCCGAGGCCAACTGCTCTCGCAACAGGTAGGGCGATTTGTTGCTGGCCCAGACCTGCACTCTCCCCGATGGGTCGATATCCACCAAGCAGGCGTGGGGCTCCAAGTAACCTTGGTGCACCAACTGGGTGGTGAAGGTGTGCTCGAAAATCCGGTCGGACTCGGCGAAGCCCTGCTCTATGTCACCCTTGCTGCGGGCCTCGAAACAGTAGTCGTTGGTCGGGCCGTCCAACTGGTTCATTAGCCCCCTGTAAGTGGCGACATCGGGGTGCAGCATGGGTGCACCGGGCTGCAACGCCTCCAGTGGGTCGAACACCGTGGGTAGCTCTTCATACTCGACGTCTATGGCCAGCAGGGCCTCTTCGGCGACCTCAAGGCTCTCGGCAGCTACGGCTGCGACCTTCTCTCCGATGAACAGCACCCGTTCTTGCGCCAGCACAGGCATGTCCCTCAGGAACCGGCCGACACGGGTCGTGGGCACATCGTCGCTGGTCAAGACTGCATATACGCCGGGGATGCGCTTGGCCCGCGACGTGTCGATCGAGACGATGCGGGCATGAGGCAGCGGGCTGCGGAGCGTCTTCCCCCAGAGCATGCCGGGACGGGTCATATCCACGCCGTACACCGTGCGGCCGGTAACTTTTTCCGGCCCCTCGCCATGCACAAAAGAACGTCCTACCGAAGCGAAGGAAGTGGCCACAGCTTGCCTCCTATTGCCAGTGAATAGGCTGTAGTATACCATTGCGGGCAATCTGGCAGGCCCTGCCGGAACCCGGTAGGGCCAGTCCCGGTAGGGGTATATACACCTATGAACACAACGGTCCGGTTGACGGTGAACGGAGTGGAGCGCGAGGCGGAAACTCCTATTCAACGCACCTTGGTGGACTTTTTGCGCTACGACTTGGGCCTCACCGGCACCAAGGAGGCCTGTAGCGTCGGCGTCTGTGGCGCATGCACAATCCTCATAGATGGCAAGATGGTGGCCTCGTGCATCATGCTTGCTGTGGCAGCCCAAGGGGCCAACATCACCACCATTGAGGGGCTGGCCCAAGAGGACCGGCTCCATCCGGTGCAACAAGCCTTTATTGACTACGGCGGATTCCAGTGCGGCATCTGCACACCGGGCCAAATCATGGCAGCCAAAGCGCTGTTGGACGAAAACACCTCCCCCAGCCAGCAGGAAATCAAGGACTGGATGATGGGGAACCTCTGCCGGTGCACCGGCTACTACAAGATTCTGGAATCGGTGGGCAAGGCTGCCGAGGCCATGCAGGCGGACCGCTCATGATGGAGTTCGAGTACCACCAGCCCGCCACCTTGGATGCAGCCCTTTCCCTGCTGGACCAGTACGAGGATGATGCCCGCCTGATTTCCGGTGGCACAGCCTTGGTGCAGTTCATGAAGCAGCGGCTGGCCCAGCCAGCCCATGTGGTAAGCCTAGCCAAAATTCCCGGCTTGGACTACGTACGGGAAGAGGGCGGTGAGATACGCATCGGCGCACTCACCAGCATGCGCGCCGTTGAGACCTCTCCCTTGGTGCAGGAGCGCGCCTCCTTGGTGGCCGACACCTTCAGCCGCGTGGCCACGGTGCGCATACGCAACATGGCCACGGTAGGCGGCGGTTTGGCCCATGGCGACCCCAACCAAGACCCGCCTCCGACCCTGATCGCTCTCGGTTCGTCTGTGGTACTTCGGTCGTCGGGCGGCGAACGCACCCTTCCGCTGGACAAATTCTTTCTAGACTACTACGAGACCGCAGTGCAGCCCGGTGAGGTGCTCACTGAGTTGCGCATCCCCATACCGGCTGCCAATGCGCAAGGGGCCTTCATCAAGTTCCTTCCGCGCACCGCCGACGACTACGCCACTGTCTCCGTGGCCGCCGTGCTGGAGATGGGCGCAGGAGGCTTGTGCCAAGCGGCCCATGTGGTGCTCGGCTCCGCAGGCACCACGCCCGTGGTAGCCACCTCCACACAGAACGCGCTCAACGGCAAGGTCCTGATGGAGGGGCTCTTGGCCGATGCCGCCGAGGGCGTGGCCAACCAAGTGTCGCCTCTGGACGATTTCCGTGGCTCCGCCGAGTACAAGCGCGATATGGCTGTGGTGTTTACGCGCCGCGCAGTAGAGCAGGCTTGGCGGGGAGGCCAGTAGGGCCTTGAACTTCGAGCATCGTAGCTCCGTCCCTGTCGCCCGCCCCCTGCTCTGGGACCTGCTTCTGGACGTTGAGCGCGTGGCCAAGTGCTTCCCCGGCGCAAAAGAGGTCGTCCCCAACGACGACGGCTCCTATAGCGGTTCCCTGAGGGTCCGAGTCGGCCCCGTCAGCTTGGGCATCAATGGCAACCTCACCATCCTGGAAGCAGACCGGGAGGCGTGGCAGGCCCTGCTACAAGTGGAAGGGGCAGACCGCCGCGTTGGCGGATCAGTCCGGGGGCGTCTCACCATGCGCTTGAACGACATTTCTGCCGAGGAGACTGAGCTCTCCCTCTCCTCCGACCTCACCTTCATGGGCAAGCTGGGCGAGATGGGTCAACCCCTCATACGCAAGAAGGCCGAGACCACCATGGAAGAGTTCACCCGCAACTTGGCGGCCGAAGCCGCCCAAGGCTAGTGCGCGAAGCCTCTTCCTGCTCAATGCGGCCCAACCTGTCGCAAGGGCATGCCGGTTGACAAGGTGTGCTGTCTGATCTACCGTAGTAATGTCATATGATGTCACCGACATCGTCGAAGTTGATCCAACCTCAAGGGAAGTGTTATGACTCAACTCACTGCACGAGTGCCCGCTGAGTTGGCAGAAGCACTGGACGCCGCTGCCGCTCAACTCAAGCGAAGCCGGGCCGAAGTGATTCGCCAAGCCTTGGAGCGCTATCTGGAGGATTTCGACGACCTCTCGGTCGCCTTGGAGCGGCTGCGGGACCCGTCCGATCCTGTTTTGGACTGGGATGAGGTCAAGGTTGACCTACTCGGTCAGGATTAAGCAAAGTGCCTCAAAGGAACTCGCTGGTATATCCCAACCGGGTAGGACGAAGCTGGTCGACGCCATCGATCAGCTTCGGGATCAGCCTTTCGCGGGCAGCGCCCTCAAAGGAGGCCTAAGAGGCCTGCGTCGTCTGCGCGTCGGCGACTATCGTATCCTGTACGAACTCCTCAGTGGTGAACTAGTAGTCCTTGTGGTGCGAGTAGCTCGCCGTCGGGAGTCCTACCGTAGGGCGTAAAAGTCATAGACCGCACCCGACAACTCCTAGGGCCCACAGTTCCGACTGATGCCGGAAGGGGTCAAGCCTCAGGCTGAGGATGCACCTGTGAGGCAGGCGCACCGACCTCTTCAGCAGTCTCACTCGCATATTGAGGCTCGCGCTCTTCGTCAGCAGCCAACGCCGTCTCCATGGCATGAATCGCAACCTCAATCTGCTCGTCGTCCGGTTGCCTCGTGGTAAGACGCTGCAGCGTCAGCCCCAAGAACGTGACGGCCTTGGTGCCCGGGTTGTTGGCGTGAGCACCGCAGAACCGGATGATTTCATAGCTGAAAGCAGCGATCACCGGTAGCAGCACTATCCGTGACGCTATGCGCCACTCCAAGTCGGGTCTCCCTAGGAAGGCGAAGACGAGGATCGCGACCACCATCACGGTCAGCAAGAAGGCCGTTCCGCACCGTGGATGGGCTGTCGGAAACCGTCGTACATGCTCCACGTCCAGAGGCAGGCCAGCCTCGTGGGTATGCACCGCCATGTGCTCCGCCCCATGGTATGCGAACACGCGGCGTACATCGGACATCATGCCAATAGCACTGATATAGGCCACCAGTATCACGAGCCTGATGACGCCTTCGATGAAGTTGCTCAGGATGTCGGAGGTGATCGCGTGGTCGAATGCCCGCACGGCGAACAGGGGCAGAACGAAGAAGAGGCCGATGCCGAAGACCAACGAGATGGCCACCGTCCCTGCCAAAACCCAGCGGGGCATCTCCTCTTCGTCGTCCGACTGGTCTGCGGCAGCCATGACTGCAGAGCGGTTGAGGCACTTTATCCCTAGAAACAGAGTCTCCATGAGCACGACGAAGCCTCTGAGAAACGGCACGCGACGCCAGAGGCCTGTGAACAGGGAGTTCAGGGGTTGGCAGAGGATGTCGACCTCGCCGTTGGCCCGTCGCACCGCCAAGCTGTAGTGACGGCGGCCCCGAATCATCACGCCTTCTATAACGGCTTGGCCCCCATAGAAGAACCGGGGCTCTGACAAAAGGGACCCCCTTGCTCCGCCTACGCTAACATGATCAAGAACGTCTTGGGCTGCGACGCACCGGGAGGTCCGCCGGCATGAGGATGCTCGTTAGGAAGTTGACCTGTCGAGGTTGAAGCGACGCCTCAGCCTCTCGATGCGGCCCTCGGTATCAACCACCCTCTGTTCGCCTGTGTAAAAGGGGTGGCATTTGCTGCAGACTTCCACTCGAAGGGCAGCCTTGGTAGCTCCGGTGGTGAACGTGCTGCCACATGAGCAGGTCACCAAGGCCGCGCTGAAGTACTCGGGATGAATTTCTTTCTTCATCGTTCGACCTCCCCTACTCGCCTTTCGTCATTCGGCCGAGCCGTCGGGAAGGACGCTGGCCATTCGCTTGCCCTTGGCAGCCCACTGGAACTTGACCTTCCCCTCAGTAAGGGCGAAAAGGGTGAAATCGCGGCCGAGGCCCACATTGTGGCCGGGCCGAATGCGCGTGCCCCTTTGGCGTACGATGATGTTGCCCGCCCTTACCTGTTGACCGTCGAACAACTTGACTCCCAAGCGCTTGGAGTTGCTGTCCCGACCGTTGCGAGAGCTTCCTCCCGCCTTCTTGTGCGCCATTAGGGTGCTCCTTCCTCGTCGGAGGGCTCGTCGTCGGCCCCGGTATCGTCCTCGACTTCCGTGTCGAGCTCGTCCACGGTCTCCTCCTGGGCCTCTTCCGCCTCGGTGTCTTCCGCCAGAACATCCTCTTCGTCAGCATCCAAGACTGCCACGGCAGCCTCGGGGAGTTCCGCTACCACACCAGCTTCCTCACCTTCCAAGAGCAACTCCCGGATGGCCAAGCGGGTGTAATGCTGGCGATGTCCGTTCTTGCGGCGGTAGCGGGTCTTTCGCTTGTACTTGAAGACGATGATTTTGCGGTCGCGCGTCTGCTCCGTGACCTCGGCCACTACTTTGGCGCCGGCCACCAACGGCCGACCCAATTGCAGATGGCCATCACGAGAGATCGCCAGTACATTGTCTAACTCGATACGGGAGCCAGGGTCCACGGGCAGCTTTTCGACATCTATGACATCCCGTGGGCTGACGCGGTACTGCTTACCGCCGGTACGAAAAATCGCGTAGTCCATTAGAAACCTCGACCGTCGATTCTATCTGTGGCCCAATGTACTGTCAAGCTGAAACGTAGGGCGCACGATGCCCAGATTACAGCGGCTCCGTCCCCTCGCTGAGTATTTTCACATACTCGGAGTAGGCGAACATGCGGTTGCGTCGGCCTTCGGTGACCTCGCGCGCAATGCCGAGGTCCTCCAACCGTGCCATTGCTGTCGACGCGGTGGGAAAAGATAGCGCCGTACTGCCGCAGACACCGGAGATGGAGATGATGGGGCGCTCTCTCAACGCCTCATGCACTCGCAAAGCCGAGTTTGAGCCACGGCCTAGTTGTTGCACTTGCGACCTGTCCTGTTGGAATAGCGCCACGAGTCGCTGCGCCGTGTCGACGGCCCCCTCTGCCGTACGGGCCACCCCTTCTAGAAAGAAGCTGGTCCAAGCATCCCAATCTCCGTTCAAGCGTACGCCGTCCAACAGCTCGTAATACCGTTGCCGGTTCTGCTTCAAAAAGAGGCTCAAGTACAACAGTGGCTCGCGGAGTACGCCAGTATGGTAGAGCATCAGGGTAATCAGCAACCGGCCCACGCGGCCGTTGCCATCAAGAAATGGATGGATAGCCTCGAATTGTGCGTGGGCGATGCCAGCACGAACAACTGCGGGCAGGCCAGTCGCCGTCGAGTGCAAGAATCGCTCTAGGTCTCCCATACATTCCTGGACTGCTTGGGGAGGTGGAGGTACGTAGTGTGCGCCTCCAGGACGTGTTCCACCAATCCAGTTTTGCGATTCCCGGAACTCCCCCGGCGATTTGTCGCTACCCCTACCTCGCGCAAGGAGCTGACCATGAATCTCACGGATAAGGCGGTTGGAAAGAGGAAAGTCCCCACGCAAGCGCATCAGCCCATGGTCCAGCGCTGCCACGTAACTCGATACCTCAGTGACATCATCCATGGGCATCCCCGGCTGCTCAGCCAACTCGAACATCAGCAAGTCGGATAGAGAAGATTGGGTACCTTCGATCTGAGATGAGAGCACAGCTTCCTTACGAACATACGAGTATATGAACAGGGCTGGGTCAGGCAAGAGAGTGGAGAGGCTATCGAGACGCCCCAAGAAGAGAAGTGCGGCCTCCAAGGGCTCCTGCAACGCTTGCAGGTCAACTAGGGGCTCCGGGGGCAGGGGTGCTGGAACAAAGGCGCGCACTGTTTCACCGGCTGCGATTGTGAGTTCGTACTTACCTGTTGTGCCGCGCTTCAAAGTTACAGGGCCTTATTCAAGGATGCGCAATAAGGATTACCCTTATTAAAGGTACAAGGCCTAATTCTTAACAACAACTCCCGCAGCCTGCTTATATCAAAAGAATTTCAATAACCGCAGCGCTTATTAAAACTTAGGCCCTAAAGTCTTAATATGGCAGCCGCCAGTTAGAGATCGACGCCCCTAGTCTCGGCCACTATCTGGATGTCTTTGTCGCCCCGGCCGCTGAGGCAGACTAGGATGATTTTGTCCGGGCTGAGTTGGGCGGCGAGCTTGGAGGCGTAGTAGACGGCGTGGCAGGGCTCCAAGGCGGGGATGATGCCCTCGGTGTTGCACAACAGGTCGAACCCCTCCAAGGCCTCTTGGTCATTCACGCTGACGTAAGTGGCGCGGCCCGTCTCTTTGAGGTAGGCGTGCTCGGGACCAACTCCAGGGTAGTCGAGCCCAGGGGCCAAGCTCGCAGCCTCCAACACCTGCCCCTCCTTGTCTTGCATCAGGTAGGACATGGAGCCATGCAGCACGCCGGGGCGTCCATAGCTCAGAGGAGCGGCGTGGTTCTGCCCTACGCCTTGACCGGTGCCCCCAGCCTCCACGCCGATGAGGTCCACCGTCTCGTCGCCCACAAAAGGGTGGAACGTGCCGATGGCGTTGCTACCGCCGCCGACGCACGCTATCGCATAGTCCGGCAGGCGTTGCTCCGCCTGCATCAATTGCTCCTTAGCCTCGTTGCCTATAACTGACTGGAAGTCACGCACCATGCGCGGGTAGGGGTGCGGACCTACGGCACTGCCCAGAAGGTAGTGGGTGGTCTCCACGTTGGTCACCCAGTCGCGGATGGCCTCGTTGATGGCATCCTTCAAGGTGCGGCTGCCCGACTCCACTGCCCGTACCTCGGCCCCAAGCAACCTCATGCGGTAAACGTTCAGCGATTGCCTCCGGATGTCCTCGGAGCCCATGTACACGATGCATTCGAGATCAAGGAGGGCGCAGACCGTGGCGGCCGCCACGCCATGCTGTCCAGCACCCGTCTCCGCCACAATGCGGTGCTTGCCCATGTGCTTGGCCAGAATGGCTTGGCCTACGGCATTGTTAATCTTGTGGGCCCCGGTATGGGCTAGGTCTTCGCGCTTGAGGTATATCTTGGCCCCGCCACACTGCCGGGTAAGGTTGGAAGCGAAATAGAGAGCCGTCGGCCGCCCTACGTAGGTGCGGAGCAGGTGGGTCAACTGGTCTTGGAACTGCTTGTCTTCCAGCGCTACCAGATAGGCTTGGTCCAGTTGCTCCAAGGCCGGCATCAGGGTCTCGGGCACGAAGCGTCCGCCGAAGCGTCCGAACCGCCCGTTGGAGTCGGGCAGTGATGTTGAAATCGAAGATGTGCTCATAGCGCTCCCATTGTATCATCGTGTATCAGCCCGAGGCGGTATGGGCCGATGCGGACCGAGCCGCCTCGATGAAGGCCCTCACCTTGTCAGGGTCCTTATCCCCATCGGTCTCCACACCTGTGGAGACATCCACGCCCCAAGGCTGGGCCGCTGCCACCGCGTTGGCTACGTTGTCCGGGTCGAGGCCCCCGGCCAGCAGGAAGCGATGTCCCTGGTCTGAAAGTTGGCGGGCAATCTGCCAGTTGAAAGACTGGCCTGTGCCCCCCTGCAGACCCTCGACACGTCGGTCCAGTGTTACCCAATGGCCTGACTTGAACAGTTCCTCAATCTGCTCACTCAGCAGCCCCACAGCGTAATCAACTTCCCATGACGGCAGGATGTGGAGCACTTTGATCGCAGGAACTTCCACTTGGCCACAGTATTCGATGGACTCGTGGCCACACAGTTGCACCATGTCTAGCTCGCAATCGTGTACGATGCGGTTGACGTCTTCCAAGGGTTGGTCGGCGAACAGCCCCACCGTGGGCGGGGGCATCTCCAGCCCTCGCAGTGCGGCCACCACCGACTGGGCAGTAGAGATATCCCGCCGACGCCGACGCTCCGGGACGAACACCATGCCCACCAAGTCGGCCCCCGCATCAACTGCCACGAGGGCGTCAGCGGGTTGCAGGATGCCACAAATCTTGACCAGCATCGGGGGCTTAGTCACCTAGAGTCGGTGGCCAAGGGCAATCCAGCCTCTGCAGGGACACTCAGCAGATGTCGAACGGCGGTTCCCACATCGTCCGACGTAACCAGCGCCTCACCCACTAGAACCGCATGGACGCCAAGCTCTCCCAACTGTGCCAAGTGGTGTGGGCCGCCAATTCCGCTTTCGCTGACGATTATCTTGCCGGCAGGCACTTGCGGAGCGATACGGGCGGTGACTGCGAGGTCGGTGTGGAACGTGTGCAGGTCGCGGTTGTTGATGCCGATTATCTGCGCTCCTACCGACACGGCGGTTTCCAGCTCCTCCTCGTTATGCACCTCAACCAAGCAGTCTAGCGACAGTTTCGTGCCGAGGGCGAACAGGTCAGATAACTGCTCCGGCTCCAGCATGGCCACGATGAGCAGTATGGCATCGGCCCCGGAAGCCCGCGACTGGTAGACTTGGTATGGGTCGAAGACAAAGTCCTTGCGCAGCACTGGCGTGGCCCTGCCCAAGGCAAGCTTCACCTCCGACAAGTGGGTTAGCTCGCCTTGGAAGTGAGAGTCGGTGAGGACGGAGATCGCCGACGCTCCGGCGTCGGCGTATGTCGTCGCCAGTTCTACTGGGTTGAAATCGGCGCGCAGCAGCCCGCGGGATGGCGACGCCTTCTTGACCTCCGCTATAAGGCTCACCCCGTCGCTACTCAGTGCCTTGCCAAAGCCGCTGGGAGCGGGAGCGACATCGCACCACTGCCGCAGCGTAGCCAGAGAAATCGCTTCCTTCTGCTGCTCAAGCTCCAGTCTCTTGGCGGCGACTATGGTGTCCAATATGGTCAAGCAGTGGCTCCTTCGAATGGACTCATGAGCAGCTGGGCCTAGTCAGCAGCCAACTCTTGGCTCAGGCTTACCAAGTCCCTCAGGGTCTTAGCAGCCTTGCCCGAATCGATGGCCTCCTCCGCGATGGGCACCCCGGCAGCCAGAGTGTCCACGACACCACCCACCAGCAGCACAGCAGATGCGTTCAGCAGGACGACGTGTCGCAGCGGCCCGCGCTCTCCGTCCAGCAGGCGTCGCAGTATCTCCGCGCTCTCTTCAGGGTTACCTCCCGGTATCTGTTCCGTGGTCACGCGGGGCAGACCCACGTCTTCCGCCGTCACAGTGCCTGGATGCACCCGTCCGTCTTTGACTTCCCAAACGCGGGTCGGGGCGCCTAGGGTGAACTCATCCATGCCGTCCTCGCCGTGTACCACCATGGCGTGGGTCGAGCCTAGGATGTTCAGCACTTGGGCCATGCGTTCTCCCCACGCGGGGTCAGGCACACCCAGCAGTTGGCCCGCTGCGCCTGCGGGATTTGTGAGGGGCCCCATGACGTTGAACACGGTGCGTATGCCCAACTCGCGACGCACCGGCGCGGCGTGTCTCATAGCAGGGTGGAAGGTGGGAGCGAACATGAAGCCGATGCCCACTTCCTCGATGCAGCGCTTCACTCCTTCCGGGCCGAGGTCGATCTTCACTCCGGCGGCCTCTAGGACGTCGGCGCTGCCACAGGCCCCTGAAGCGGCCCGGCCACCGTGCTTGGCCATCTTGACTCCGGCGCCAGCCCCTACCAAGGCAGCCGCAGTGGAGATGTTGAACGTGCCTTTGGCGTCGCCTCCCGTGCCTGCTGTATCCACCGTCAGACCGTCGACCTCAACGTGCAGGGCCTTTTCACGCATGATAGTGGCCATCCCCGCCATCTCCTCGGCGGTCTCGCCCTTCACCCGTAGGGCCGTGACGAAAGAACCCAACTGCGCTGGGGTGGCCTCTCCATCCATGACTTCCCGCATCACCGCGCTGGCCTCATCCATCGTGAGGGACTTGCCAGCGACCAAGGCTTCTATAGCTTCTCGAATCAAGGTCTTATCCGGTCCAGATGAAGCGTTCCGGGATGATACGAAGGATTACCAGTTCCTCGTCAGCCAGAGAGTCGGCCCACTCCCCGCCTTCATCTTCGCCCAAGTAGCGTATCGACAACCTCCGGTGCAACTCTTGGGCCGCCGCGTTGTCTACCATAATCTGGGCCCTGCCACGCACCGTAAGAGAGCGTATATTACGCGTGGTGTCGGTGATGCAGAGAGCCACCTGAGGGTTGTTCTCAATGTTGCGCACCTTCACGGCCGCCGCGTCGGTGGTGGTGCTGAAGACGGTGCCATCATATTCATACCAGACGGGGAAGGCCTGAGGCCCTCCGCTGGGGTAGATAGTGGCCAGAATGGCAAGATAGTTGCGTTGGACGAAGTCCTGCACCCTCTGCCTCCCCGCGCTGGAAGCGCTGGGTTGGCCAACTCCTTGTCCTATTGTCGTCAAGTGTAGACCTCGTAGTAATGGATACTCACCAATGATAATGCGTCAACAAGGTGGAAAGCTAGCGGCTGAAAGTGCCAGCATCCGCACACGCTTTACACCCTTCGAAGCGTGGGAGAAACTGGCTACACTTCACCTATTCTTCAGTAGGAGGGACGCCTGGGCACTCTCTATGTAGTCGCAACGCCCATCGGCAACCTCGAGGACATCACCCTTCGCGCTCTGCGTGTGCTCGGTGAGGTGGAGCTGGTTGCCGCCGAAGATACCCGCTCTGCTCGCAGGCTGCTGACCCACCACGGCCTGAAGGCGCGCTTGGTCAGCTTCTTCGAGGCCAACAAAATGGCCCGGCTACCTGTCGTGATAGAGGCCTTGGGACAAGGGGACGTCGCCCTGCTGTCGGACGCTGGCACACCCGTCATCTCCGACCCTGGGCGTGAGTTGGTGGCCGAGGCCTCACGCCACGGCTTCCCCGTGGTGGCCCTGCCGGGAGCGTCGGCAGTCACCAGCGCCTTGGCCGTCTCCGGCTTCGACGGCAACTCCTTCAGGTTTCTAGGCTTCCTGCCGCGGCGACAAGTAGACAGGCGCCGGGTTCTTACCGCGGCGGCGGCTAGCACCGAGACCGTAGTCATCTTCGAAGCCCCACACCGGTTGCGGGCATCCTTACAGGACATGCTCGAGACGCTGGGCGACCGCCAAGTCGCCGTCTGCCGCGAGTTGACCAAGCTGTACGAGGAGGTATTTCGGAGCAGCCTCTCCGAAGCCATCACCCATTTTCAGGAGCCCCGAGGCGAATTCACCTTGGTGATACAGGGGGCGCCGGACTCGCCAATGGAAGCCGACCCTGAAGCCGCCAGCCAAGAACTGATACGGCTCAAGGCCGCCGGGATCAAGGCTAAGGAGGCCGTGGCCGCCGTCTCACAGGGGTACGGACTCTCTCGAAGAGAGGCCTACCGGCTGTGGCTTTCACCACCTGCTAGCCCGCAGGACGGAGACCTTTGAATACATCCGCCACTCCCTGAACAAGAGCGAGCCTCAATCAGAAGCCACATCGTCATTGCCACGAAAATGACCCACCAACCCTCGGCAATGGCCACCCCCGTCATTCCCGCATCCCACCCCGTCATTCCCGCATCCCACCCCGTCATTCCCGCATCTCACCCCGTCATTCCCGCGAAGGCGGGAACCCACGGCCCGACTCATCCCCTCAAGACCCCCCACCGAAACCCCACACACTCCCCGCCCTCCGTCATTCCCGCGAAGGGAGACCTTTGCATAACGCAGGGCGAGCGTAACAAAAGTCCCTTCCCCCTCGAGGGGGAAGGTTAGGATGGGGGGTGATGGCGTCAGTCGCAAGCTGCGGTTTGATGTACAAGTGCCTTGGCTACCGGCTTTCGCCCGTATTGCGGACGGTTATGCAAAGGTCCCGCGAAGGCGGGAACCCACGGCCCGGCCCATACCCTCATTGACAAACACGCACATTAGTTCTATCCTCACTCCAGCTTTTTCTTTACCCAATCGTCTCGGGAGCCAACCTCCATGAAAACCCAACCAGACCAGCCCCAAGCCCCCCGCACTGCCCCATTACACTGCCCGGATTTGGGCCACGCCTGTCTCACACCAAGCGCCTCCAAATCGTATCTGAAACAGCCCCTCATGAGACAAATGAGACTTCCAACAGCTAGGAAACTCTTCGCCGGAGCTACAAACGCTGTCTCATTCCACACCCAAATCGTATCTGGCGCATCCTCTCCGCCGAGATCGGAACGGGACGCCTCGTCTCAACTACCCCGCCAAACTCTCACATGAGACAGAAAAGCAAAAAAGCATCTGGCGCGACGCCTAGGCTAAATCAAAGCTGAGTCGTAGCTGCGCAGATGCAAATCCCGGTACAATAATATAGCAACAGATTATCAACGGAATACTATGAGATGGACATTCAAAGAAACAAGTGCTATCAATAGAGTGATATTAGAATGCAACAAGTATGGCATCCAACGCCCATAATGCGCTACGGACGAAAGACCAGTGCCGCTATTCATACCTCAGCGCTTCCGCAGGGTATATCCGGGAGGCTTGGCGGGCGGGCAGCAGCGTGGCGGCTAGGGAGAAGATGTAGGCCACGCCCACTATGATGATGATCTGCACCCACGGGAAACTGAAGGTCAGCCCCTCCACTCCCTCGAACTCTCGCACGTCATTCACAATATTCCAGGAGATGATGCTGCCCAAGGCCACCCCTATTGCGATGCCCAGCAGTGCTACGAAGGACGACTCCGTTAGGAAGCTGAGCAGCACCATGCGACGACGATAGCCGATGGCCCTGAGCACACCGATCTGCTGTCGCCGCTCCACCACTGCCCGCAGACTGACGACGCCCAAGGAAGCGATGCCCACTAGCAACCCCAAGGCCATGAAGCCGGTAAACAGGTAGTTGAAGGCCCGTTGCGCTGCCGAACGCTCTGCCACCACGTCGGCCAACACCTCAGCCTCCAGCCCATTGTCACGGAAGGCCACCTCCAACGAGTCCGACAACGCGGCGGTGTCCACCCCTTTGGCTACCTGCAGACGGTAGTGGGTGATGGGTACTGGGAAGGGGATGGCACTGTCGAGGTAGCCTCGACCGCTGAACATGCCGAAACTGCGGTCGCCGAAGTCTTCCGCCAGCACATCCAGCACCCCAATCACGGTAAGGCGCACCAACCCGCCGGTACGGGGTTCCCGCGCCTCGATTTCGAAGGGCGTCATCGACTGGTCCTCGTATTTCACTCCCTCCACGTTGAAAGGTGCCCAGCCCGTGTTGCCCACGCCGGTACGGCTGGGGACGGCTGGAGCATCGACGACCACCAGCGTGGGGTCGTCATTCAGGGCCCGCCATACGTCCGACAGGTCTGGCCCGTAACCGTCGGCGATTATCCTGAGCCGGTGGGTGCTGTTCAGGAGAAAGCCAGCATCGGCGGCTTTAATCACGTAGGGCTTCCAACTGCGCTCCTCGGCGCCGAGTTGGCGCACCTCTACGGGTACGAACGTATAACCGCCTATCGCCTCCAGATCCTCTCGACGCAGCTCAGTCGCTTCGACGATGCCCTGCTCCAAGTCGTCGATGGGGGTATTGAGATTGACTGACGCCTCGATATCCCAACCGCCGGAAACTACCTCGGTGTCCGTGCCAACCCGCCCGAACGCATCGGTGAGGATAGACATGACGATCAGCGTGAAGATAACTAGGGCAAACATGGCCAGCGTCAGACCGGTACGAAACTTCGAGCTCAAGGGGTAGGCCACGGCGGTGACCATTACCGGCCGGAACTTGCCGAACCCGCCAGTGGCCAACGCCAGCCCCCTCAGCAGCAGGTCCGAGTTATACATCACCGTCCAGACACCCGCGCCCACCATGGAGATGCCCGACACGAAGAACATCTCGGGCCCGCCACTGAGGTCTCCTGACACCTTGCGCAGTATGTCAAAAGGCAACACCCAAAACACCAACATCACCACACCGATGAAGGTATAGGCGATACGGTCCGCGGTATCTTCTCGGAGGGATGTGCGGCGCAACCCAAGGCGCAGCATCAGTCCCAACCCGATAATCATCAGGGCTACGCCGATGCGGAACCAAGCGATTTGCGAGTCGATGCTGCTATATGTCAGCAGCAACCCCAGAAGAAAGGTGAGCCAGCCTTGGGAGAGGGGAGGCCACAGCAGCCGGGCAGAGGCCGCCATCGCTAGGAACGGGATGGATACTAGGGACCACACGAGACGAGCCAAGGCATCGGCTGCTCTCTGCGGCTGAACGGCTGCCACGGCTTGCAGCACCGACCGCGGCGCATAGGCAGCCCTCCGTAACTGGAAGACCAAAGGCAAGAACCCCTGCCGCCAGCTACCTGCGGAAAGAGAGATGGAGGCGGTGGGCAGGTCCCGCACTGCCGACGAGATGTTCAGACGACTCACGCGGTAGGCCGAGAGGCCAACGGTTATCAGGGTGATGACCATGGCCAAGCAGTAGGCCACGACGATGCTCTCCGGCTCGAAATGGGGCGTCATCTGGAAGTCCCCAGCCCGCGCGCCTCCTGCCTGAAAGATACGGTTGGCAATCACCACGATAAGGGAGCTGACCCCTAGTCCGATGCCTACGCCGATGGCCGCCGATACCAACGAGTAGGCGGTGCCCTCGAAAACGAACATCTGCACCAAGTGTACGCGGCGCGCGCCTACGGCCCTAGCCATGCCCATCTCAGTGCGCCGCGCAGCCGCCAGCATGACGAATATCAAGAATATCAGCAGTACACCTACGATGACCGAGAAGAGGCCCATGACTAGGAAGAAAGTGGTGACGAAGCTGCCAATCAGGTCGGCCTCCTCCAGCACCTGACGCTTCACGTCCAGCACTCGGTACTCCGCAAGGTCAGCGAACAGCGTCCCCGCGCGCGTCTCCAGCGGGTTCCCGCCATCGGACGCATCGCCAAGGTCGGCCTTCGCCAGAGCCATCAACGCCTGAGACTGCGTCTCCTGGTCGGCCAGCAGGGCCACCAATTGGTCGCCGACGCCGGGCTCTTCAAGGGCTCGCACCAGCCGCGCTAGTTCCAACTCCTCCGTCCCGGAACTGGAGGCGCTGGCGCTCACCTCCAAGGCAGCAATAGCGCTTGGGCTGGTCAGCAACTCTTTCAGCTCGGTAGCCACAGCTGGGTCAGCGAAGCGCACCCGCAGAAGGTTGGTCACCTCCTCGCTCAGCTCGGCTCCACTCTTGTCGTCACCACGGTTGGAGACCGCGATGTAGTTGATCTGGCCGTCGCGATGGAACAGCTCTTGCACACGGGTGAGAGGCAAGAGAAGGGTGGGCGAGTCGCCTGCCAAGCCTCCCTGCTCCACGACGCCCTTCACGGTGATCACCGTGGGGCGCGTCTCCCGGTCCTCCGCGGGCAGGGTTAAGGACAGCCGATGGCCTGCCTCGGCCTTCATCTCCTTGGCGGCTTCCTGGTTGATGTACCCTTCGTCAGGGGCCAGGCTCTCCAACTGTGCCCCACCACCCGAGGAGAAGACGAGACCGCCAAAACCTCCGAAGTGGGCTGGGTCAACCCCGGCGATGCGGAAAGCGCCCTCGCTAAGGTTGGTGTCCAAATTCACTGCAGGCACCGTTTCGCCGATGCCGGGAGTGATGCCATCAATGCTGGGCAGGCCGCCCAAGTCATTCTGCAATTCTTGGAACTGCTGGTAGGGCACGTAAGGGTTGCTGCCGAAGGTGTCCGCCTCAGTAGCCCGGGCTGGGACTATGATTTCGTCGATGGGGCCCAGCACCTTCACCGCTTCTTGGCGGATGGAGTAGCTGATGGTGTCGCCCGTGCCAAAAGCAGCCGCTGTGATCACCGCGCTGAGCATGATGCCCACTATGATGAGGACCGTCTGGGCCTTGCGACGAGGGATATTGCGGAGACCCAACTTGACCAAGACGGGATTGCGCCAGCCTCGGTAGAGAATCAGGGCCAACGCTGGCACGAGGATTGCCAGCAGCACGAACATGTAGACCTTGATGGAAACGCCGAAAAGCTCTTCCATTCAGCAGTCTCAGTTGTCGGTGCTGTCCACTGTTGCAGTTGGGATAGGAGTGGATGAAACGGTGGGAGATGCAGGCGACGGGCCAAACCATGTAGCCGACGACGGGTCCAACTCCTCGCGCTCGATAACGCCGTCGCGCATCCGCACGATGCGATGGGCCCGACGCCCCACCTCCAGCGAATGGGTAACGACAACGAAAGTCTGGCCGTTCTCGCGGTTCAGTCGAATCATCAGGTCGATGATGCCCGTGGCGGTCTCGGTGTCCAGATCACCGGTGGGTTCATCGGCCCAGACGATGGCGGGGGTATTGACCAAAGCCCGGGCGAGAGTCACCCGCTGCCGCTGGCCCCCAGAGAGCTCACCGGGCAGGTGGTGCGCTCTGTCAGCTAGCCCCACCAAGTCCAGCAACTCCATGGAACGCCTGCGGGCCTCTTTGGGGTTCATCCCGGAGACGAGCAGAGGCAACTCCACGTTCTCCACGGTCTTGAGCACCGGAAGCAGGTTGTAGAGCTGGAAAACGAAGCCCATGTTCTGGGCGCGGTAGTCGCTGCGGTAGTCGTCGGGCAGGTCGTGGAGCACCACGCCATCAATCAGCACCTGACCCTCGTCTATCTCATCGAGTCCCGACAGGCAGTTGAGGAGGGTGGTCTTGCCGCACCCGCTGGGGCCCATGATGGCCACAACTTCTTGGCGGCGCACACGGAGATCAATACCTCGCAGGGCATGAACCTCTAACGCGCCAGCACGGTAGGTCTTACGGATGCCGGAGGCGTCGATTATCAGGTCTTCCATACCATCCTAGGGGCTTCCCGAATATCAGGCGGCCATGGATCGCCAACTGGCTGGGAAGACCTATTGCAACGGCACCCGCTGGCCCCATCAGCCACTGGGCAGTATGTCAGTGCCTACGCATAGCGTCCAGCGATGCTGAACGATATACCATATGTATGAACGTGATAGAGCCAGCGATATAGCAGGCTAGAGCTTGGCCACGCCTGCGTTGGCGCAGTCCTCGTCCTGTTGAGCAGTGCCACCGCCCACGCCACAAGCGCCTTCACACACACCGTCGCGCATGATCGGCATGGCGCCTTGGCCGGCGATCATGTGTCCCTCAGCGGCCACGATGCCCCGCAGAGTCGGGCTCGCGTCGTAGTTAGCCTGAATGAGGGCGCTGGACCTGCCGAACCCCGCCGAGGCCACGGCCTTGCCCTGAGAGCCATACACTCCGCCCCAAATTGCGCCGTCCATGCGGTTGAAGGCCACCAGCCGCCCGCCGGAGTCAACCACGGCAGCGCTAATCTTGATCCCCATGTTTTCCGCTTCTGCTATCGCGCCTTCCACGATCCTGTTTGCTTCAGCTATTGTGAGAGCCATCTTTCACCTCCGATAGTCGCTTGCGATTGTGCTGGTCTCGAAACCCAGTTATGACTCCAGGAAATTCGCGATAAAGGCCTTGACTACTTCAATAAGCCTGTCGCACTGGGGTCCCGGCGTGTTGCCGAAGCTGTGAGGCTGGTCTTGGAAGGGTTCCAATTGGGCCCGCCCGCCAGCTGCGTTGTACAAGGAGCAGAACCGCCCGGCCCGCTCGAAGGGCACGTTGTCGTCGGCAGTGCCGTGGATCACCAGCGCTGGGGGCAGCGCGCATTGCTCGCCACGCTCCAGCATCTCCACCGGGTTGGCCTCGTGCATCGCCTCTTCACTGAGGAAATAACCCATATTCTTGGCCGACAGTTCGTCATTCCCAGCCTTCTGGGAAATCTTGTGCCGGACGTAAGGGTCGATAACCGGCCAACAGACGCCCATCCAGCCCACGGTAGCGTCGGCAGTCCCGTCCAAGGGTATGGCATTGTATCGGGGGTCGTCAGGGCGCATGGCCGACAGGGGCAGCGTGTGCCCGCCAGAGGAGTAGCCGATGGCGCCCAGCGTAGCCGGGTCGCCCTTGAATTCCCTGGCGTGCTGCTTGAGCCAGCGCGTGCCGTAGTTGGTGTCCTGCACCTGAGCCGGATAAGGGAACTCAGGCGCAACGCGCAGTGCGATGGCGGCCACCAGCACGCCACTGGCTGCTATAGGGCGGGTGGTCACAGGATTATTGGTGTGGTTGCCGTTGCTCCAAGCCCCTCCGTGAACGCTCAACAGCACAGGGAAGGGGCCGTCGCCCTCCGGCTGGTAGATGCGAACCTGACGGGACTCGCCTTGGTAGTTCAGGTATTCCACATCGAACTCGCGTACCTCATAGGTAGCGTTGGGCTCGTATCGAACGCTCTTCTGAGTGGTCATTCGTCCTCGCTTCCTGTATTTGGGTTATATCCCTGACACTGAACGAAAGCCAGTTGCGGCTCCAGCCAGCAAGTCCCCTAGGAACCCAGTGAGATGAAGCCCGGCCTAGGGCCGCTACCACGACGCTGCATGGCCGTGGCCATGTCTTCCACTGCCTGCGGGCCAGCCCGCTCCAAGGCCTCCTCCTGCTTGGCTTGGTCGCTCCACCGGTAGCCAACGATCTCCGAATAGAAGGGCGTCAGGCGTACCCCCTCACGCCGCCGCGTACGACAGTCGAGGATGTAGTCTAAGGCATTCTTGATGGTGGGGGGGTCAGTCCAATCGGCGCGGAACAGCACACGTCCACTGCCGCGCGCTACAACGTAGGTCATGTTCGGCAGTGTGCCGTAGAGATCGTGGCCAGTACCGATGACGTCGTCCACAAGGATGGGCCGCTCGATGCCCAATATCTGCTTGAAGGCCATGGCTTGGGATATCTTCTGCTCAATGCTGCGATGAGCTGGGTAGTGCTCTCCGGGATGGGCTTCCCGGGTGTAGACGAAGATGGACTTGAAGCCTTTGGACTCGTAATCCTTGGCCATGGGTTCCAGCGCGGGCGCCGCCAGCGAGCAGTAGGGTCAAGTGAGCGAGCCAAACTCAATGAGCAGGTCTTGGCCCTCCCAGTAGCTGCTCAACTGCACTGTCTCCCCTGTATCCAACAGGGTCGCGGGAAAGTCTGGGGCCTTGTCGCCCACCTTCATATGCTCACGGAACTTGGCAAAGTCCGAGCTACTGGAGACGGGCCCGAAATTGGCATAGTTGTAAGTCTCAACCGCAGTGTCGATAGCCATTTCTCCCTCTGTCCCCTTTATCACTTGTGGTCCATCCGAGTCCGATGCGGCACATCCCGCCCCTACCTAGTCGGCTGGAGCGGCCGCCTCTCTAGATCCAGACCCTATGAACGCGGGCATGACCTCTTGGGCGAAACGTTTCAGCTGCTCGCTGAATTCGACCCAAGGCATGCCCTCAGGCCAGTGGAGCACAATGTGCTCCAGCCCTGGGTACTTCTCCTCGGTTTCCTTTAGGTAGGACACGAACCGCTCCGACGGACCGCATATCCAAGCCTTCTGCTTCACCCCGTCCTCGATGTGCGGCAGGCGCGCCGGCGCGCCTGGTGTGCCCCAAGCGCGTCCCTGTTCGTCGGTGTAACGCACAAAGCCGAAGGGAGCGAACCATTTGTAACGCTCGTCGTGGGAGGCGCGCACCTGCTCCATCGCCTCCTCCTGCGTGTCGGCCAAGTAGAAGCCCACGTTGAGGGCCAAGCCCTCTCCCAAGGTTAGGTCGCGACCATGCTTGGCGGCGAAGCTTTGGTAGTCGCGGAAAAGCCGGTCCACCAAGAGCTCACCGGTGAGGCCCACCATAGCTTTGATGCCCTTGCTGGCCATCCACTCCAGGGTCTTTCCGCTGGCGATGGGCTGCCATATCTCCACTGGCTGGTGCGAGGGCCGGGGCACCAAGGTGATGTCCTGCAGATCGTAGCCACGGTACGGGACCTGCGCTGGGAGTTGGTAGTGCTTCCCCTGATGGCTGAAGGACTCCTCGTTGAAGGCTTTGAAGATGATCTCCATCTGCTCTTCGAACAGTTCGCGGTTGGCGTCGTTGTCGATGACGGGCGCGCCGAATGTCTCGACTTCGCGGCTGTGGTAGCCACGACCCACCCCGAAGATAATGCGCCCGCCGGTGAGAAAGTCGGCCATGGCATAGTCTTCCGCTAGACGCAGGGGGTGCCACATGGGGGCGATGTTGAAGGCGCAGCCGAACTTCAGGTTCTTGGTCTTGCCCGCCAGATGAGTGCCCAGCAATATCAGGTTGGGCAGGCACTCGTAGCCTTCCCGTTGAAAGTGGTGTTCGGCTGTCCACATGGCGTAAAAGCCCAACTCGTCCAGCAGCACCGCCAACCGCTCCGAGTTGGCCAGCCCCTCGGTGAGCCGCTCGTTGGGATAGCGCCTCTCGTCGGCTGGAGTACCCCCTAGGCCGATGTTGTCCAACTCAATCTGGCCAACGTACAACACGGAAAACTTGTCAATCATGCCTTGCCCCTCCCTTGGCAGAAACCTCGGCGATTATACCCTGAACTGCCCGGAACTGGCAGCCCAACCGGTGCCTGAGCCGTCGCAGGGCCTTGTTATACTCACCCCCATGAAGTTGGGTGTGGGAAAAGGGCAAGCGGCGCGCCTCTTCGCGGCCGCGGGGAGGGCCCCGGCACTGCTGTTCGCGGTCTTTCCCATGATGTTGGCCACGTTGGCCCTAGCTTGTGGCTCAGGCAATGGAGCCATTACGTTTATATCCGAGCGCGACGGCAACCCCGAAGTCTACGTGATGCAGCCCGACGGATCGGAACAGTTTCGGCTGACGACCAACGACGCTGTCGACTCTAATCCCCTCTGGTCTCCCGACAAGGATTGGATCGCCTTTGTCTCCGAAGAACCCGAGGGGACCTCCGACATAGTGCGCGTCGCGAGAGACGGCACGATGCTAAGGATGCTCACCGACTCCAGAGGCGACAACCGCCAGCACGTATGGTCGCCTGACGGCCAGCGGCTCGCCTTTGTGTCGGACCGCAGCGGGGAGCCTGAGATATGGCACTTCAGTGTGGAGGGTAGCGACTTGCGACGTATGACTCACGACGCCGCGCCCGTTCTCCTCGGCGGCTGGTCGCCCGGAGGAGAGTCGCTGCTCTTCAACTTCGAAGATTCGTCCGGCATCGGGTCGCGCAATCCCGACGGGGTCAACGTCCAAATGCTGACGGACGCCAACGACCACTCTGCGACATGGTCGCCGGACGGCGAGAGAATTGTCTTCGTGTCCCTGAGCAACGACGGTCAGCAGGACATACACCTCATGAACGCCAACGGTTCGGAACGGAAGGCCCTGACCCAGAATGCCGGCGATAACTACGGCCCCCAGTGGTCTCCCGACGGCAAGCGGATATGCTACGTCTCCTCCACCGATGGGGACGCCGAGATATTCGTGATGAAGGCCGACGGAAGTGGTCAAGAACAGCTCACCAAGAACAACGTGGAGGAGTCCTCTCCCGTGTGGTCACCTGATGGCAAGCGCATTGCTTTCGTCTCCTACCTGTACATGGAGGGCGAAATTTTCGCCATGGACCCTGACGGCGCGAATCAGAAGCGCCTGACCAATAACAGCGTCGAGGACCACCAGCCCGACTGGTAGGAAGAGGCGCCGCCTGCCTCTACTTGAAGGCTAGTAAGGAGCAATCTATACACCCCAAGCTGACGGGTATATACTCCCCACGGTGTTTCTTTCGACGGAAAATGAACCGTTAGGCACGCCCCTGCACTCTAGCGGAGGGGCACCGAGCAAGCACCCAACCATCGCCATTGATGGCCCAGCCGCCTCAGGCAAGACTACAGTAGGCAGGGTTCTGGCCTGCAGGCTGGGCTTCAGGTTTCTCGACACCGGCGTCATGTATCGCACCTTGGCATGGACAGCCATGCACAAGGGAGTCTCCCTCTCAGACTCCGTTGCATTGGGCAAGTTGGCCACAAGCGACATTTTCGCGTTTGCGGTCGAAGAGAGCAACGCCTCGAGCGAAGAACGTGACGAGCACCGGAAGTTGTACACGGCGGAGGTGGGCAATGCCGCCTCCCAAGTAGCCCAATGGCCCGAGGTACGCGAGGCCTTGGTGAAACAGCAGCAGAACATCGCGGGCCGAGGCCCTCTTGTGATGGTGGGGCGCGACATCGGCACCATGGTTGCTCCCCGAGCAGACCTGAAAATCTTCTTAGTGGCATCGGCCGAAACGCGTGCCCGCAGACGCATGTTGCAAACGGGAAAAGCCGACTCTTTCCCTGAAGTATTGGCCCACATGGAAGAACGGGACAAGCGCGATACCCAACGTAGCCATTCGCCCCTGATTCCGGCGGCCGACGCTCGCAAGCTGGATACCGAGCACATGTACCCCGAACAGGTAGTGGAGAAAATCATGTCCTGGCTTGGGGATTCCTGATGGGCGTCTACTACCACATTGGCACAGAGCTGGCCCGCGTGGGCATGACCTTGTTCGCTCGAATCCACAGGGAGGGCAAGGAGAACGTGCCACGGCATGGACCGCTGATTGTCGTTTCCAACCACATGGGCAACTCCGACATACCCCTCGTGACCAGCACTGTGGGGCGTTATGTGTTCTTCATGGCGAAGGACGGCTTGTTCAAGGGACCTGTCCGAAGCCAAGTGTTGCACGGTCTGGGCGCATTCCCGCTGAAACGCGACGGAAACGACCCGGAGGCCCTACGCTGGGCCATAAGACAGTTGGCCCGCGACAGGTGTGTGGGGCTGTTCCCCGAAGGGGGACGCAGCCTGGAAGGATCAATGCGCAGAGCCTCTCCCGGGGTGGCCTATCTCGCCCTTAAGTCCCAAGCCCCCATACTGCCGGTGGCGGTGTGGGGCACCGAGAAGATACGCCCCCTGTGGCGCACTCTGTTCGCCTTTTGCCACATGTCGGTGCGCGTTGGTCAGCCCTTCACGCTGCCACACATCGAGGGCAACGTCAGCAGGGCAGTGCTAGAGCATTTCACAGACAACATCATGGGCCGGATAGCCGTCATGCTGCCGGAACAATATCGCGGCTACTACTCGCTGGAGCGCATGCGAGCCCAAGCCAAGGTCAACTCCCCTGGCAACGGGCCCCAACACCAGGACGGTAACGAATGCAGCACGATCCTACACCATCCAGGGCAACAAGATTTGGGATCTACCTGAACGCGCAGGAGCGTAAGGTAGTCCGCATAAACTCGCCCTATTGGTTCCCCGAAGAGCCGGAGTGGGTGTACCTCACCGCCGAGGTCAACGCCACGCTACTGCAGCTCCGTCAAATGGCACAGCAGCAGGCGCTGGTGGATGACCCGGACTCGCTGACTTGGGGCACTCTGCCCCTGAGAGATTGACGGGTGAGGAATTAACTCAACGCCAATGGGTTCCTCCGGTGCCTTACGCCGGCTGAATAACGCCCTGCCCTCATCCATGCGATACGGGCAGTTCCGCTACTACTGGATGGTGCTGCTGGCCCAAGTGACGGGCCACCAGATGCTCCTCAACTTCACCATGGGTTGGCTCATGTACGACCTGACCGGTGAGGAGCAGGACCTTGCCTACTTGGGGCTGGCCATTGCCCTGCCAGCCCTGACCCTGAACCTCGTCGGGGGCGTGCTGGCGGACCGGCTTGAGCCCAAGCGCATGGTGACCCTTGCCCAAGCGACCTCCGCCACCGTGGTTACCTTTCTCGCAGTGCTAGTGCTGATGGACCGGGCCGAAGTATGGCATGTGCTGGCGACGGCGGTAATCATCGGGGCTGTCTCCGCCATCGACCAGCCGAGCCGCTCCAGCATCTTCCCCCGGCTGGTGCTGCGCGAGCACATCCTGAATGCCGTCGCCATGGAGAACATCGTATGGAACGCGGTGCGCATCGGCGCTCCTGCCGTGGCCGGCTTGGTCATCGAGAACTGGGAGATACACACCTCCATGTTCTGCACCGCCGCCGCCTTCTACCTGATGTCCATCGTGGTGTCGCTGCTGAACCTGAGGGAACGACCACCGGCGCAAGGCCGGGTGGTGCAGCAGGTGCGGGAGGGGTTCCGCTACGTGCGGGAGCACACCATCTTCTCCCTTGTAATGCTGCTCACCTTCTGCAACAGCCTGTTCGGCATGTCCTACATACACCTCATGCCCTCTTTCGCCGACGAGGCCTTTCACGTGGGAGCCGCTCGCGTCGGCTACCTGCTGGGTGTCGCGGGCGCTGGGGCGCTGGTGGGCACCATACTTATCGCCAACCTCAAACCACACCATCCCAAGGGCATAGTGATCCTTGTAGCGGCCGTGAGCTATGGCGTATTCCTGGTCCTGTTCTCCGTAGCAGCATGGCAAGGAGCATACCTGCCGGCCATGGGTATCCTCTTCTTCGTTGGGGCATCCTACTCCACCTACTTGGTGGGAGGCATGAGCACACTGCAACAACTGGTGCCCGACCGGCTTAGGGGCAGGGTCATGGGTTTATTCGGGGCCACATGGAGCCTAGTCCCGCTCGGCATGGCTATGGGCGGAACGGTGGCCCAGCACACCGATGCTGCCACGGCAGTGGCCATAGGAGCCATCATCATCCTGTTGGTTGCCTTGGGGGTGCTGCTACTCAGTCCTCAAATGCGCGGCCTGCGAGGGTACATGCCCGATGCACTGCCTCAGCAAACGGGTGAACACACCCAAGGGCGACCAGCCGATCCAGTCACACGGCCTCGCTGAACGAGCTTCACCCAGGATACCCCGAGGATCGTACCCGGAGGGCGCAGCTAACTGCGGCTGTTGGCCAACGCGCCGTACGTGGCGACGCAGAAGGGGACGCAGTAGGTGAGAGGGATCTTCCAGTAGAGGGCACCGTCCCAAGAGCCGCCGAAGATGATGGTGCCTTGGTTGATGGCGGTCAGCAGTGTGCCTACTACGAGGGAAGCCATCAGGGAGCGGCGAACCATGGGCCAGTAGAAGAAGCAACACCGCAGGCACCTCACGTGTTCCGCATTGCCCCTCTTAAAAACAAAACGGCGGCCCCTTCTCAGGGGCCGCTCGCATGATTCACAACCAGTCTCTAAGTCGGTTGGCTGCAATGTGTTGTGCCGAAGCAGAAGGCTACCGGGCGTTGGCAACCGCCTCTTGTAGCGCTCGCCGGGTCATCACTCGGGTGAGGTGAGCACGGTACTCGCCCGACCCGTGGATGTCTTCGTTGTAGAGGGTCACGGCGCGGCTGGCCATGTTGGCCGCCCGCTCGATCTGGCGGTCGCTGGGATCGCGGCCTTCCAGAGCACGCTCCGAGGCTCGAGCTCGCACTGCTTTTGGCCCAGCGCCAGTGATCCCAATGCGAACCTTCTCGCAGTTGCCGTCACGCCCCAAGGTCACTTGGGCGGCAACTCCCACAATCGCGTAGTGGGATGCCTTGTTGGCAAATTTCTTGTAAGACTCGCCGGTACGGGCAGGGGCAACGGGGATACGAATCTCGGTCAGAATCTCGTTGTCGCGCAGCCGGGTGGTGAAGGTGTCGACGAAGAAGCGCTCGGCGGGGATGGCCCTCTCCGCTCTGCTGCTGCAGGATAGTATCTCCGCCTCAAGAGCAAGGGCAGCGGCGGGCATGTCGCCAGCGGGATCAGCATGGGCCAGCGACCCACCGATGGTGCCTTTGTTGCGCACCTGGATGTCGGCGACTTCGGAGGCAGTAGCGGCCAAGCCTGGACGCTTCTCCTGCACCAAGGACGAAGACATGATGTCCCAATATGTGGTCATGGCCCCGATGGCAAGGTGACCGTCTTCTTCACGAATGTAGCTGAGACCGGGCACGCGGCGCAGGTCAATGACCGCACTTGGCCGTGCCAGCCGCAGCTTCATCATGGGAGTCAGGCTATGGCCTCCAGCCATTATCTTGCCGTCTTCCCGGTTCCTGCCCAGCAGCCGCAGGGCGTCTGCCAAGGTGTTGGGTGAGTGGTAGTCAAAGGAGGCAGGGATCATTTCGTATGACTCCTAATTGAGAAATGCGTGCTTCATGCTAGTTCCCACACGGCCACGACGCTTATGGCGCCATCTTGTTGGCAGCGTATTGGATGGCCTTGACGATGTTGTGGTAGCCGGTGCAGCGACACAGGTTGCCCGCCAAGCCGTGGCGGATCTCCGCCTCAGTGGGCCGCGGGGTGCGTTGCAGCATCTGATGGGCAATCATGATCATGCCGGGGGTGCAGAACCCACACTGCAGGCCATGCTCTTCCCAGAACCCTTCCTGGATGGGATGAAGCTGGTCGCCTTGGGCCATGCCTTCAATGGTAAGCATGTCCGCGCCGTCAACCTGGACCGCGAACAGAGTGCAGGACTTCACGGCCAGCCCGTCCACATGAATGGTGCAGGCGCCGCACTGGCTTGTGTCGCATCCTACGTGGGTGCCGGTCAAGCCCAACACGTCGCGCAGATAGTGCACCAGTAGCAGCCTAGGCTCAACGTCGTTGGTGTAGCTGGTCCCGTTGACGGTTACAGTAATACTGGGCATTGAATACACTCCTCCCGAAGCTGGGCTTTCTGCTTAGGCCAAGGCGGTTCCCCCACTACAGGGCGGCGGGAAAACCGTCGGCATTCTACTTGAGGCATCGTTGCGAGTCAATTGCAGAACAGCTATCTCAAGGCTTTCCCGGAGCACCGCCACGATACTCGGCCGCACTTAGCTCTGCTGCACCAATCGCACCACCTCGTCGCCCATGGAACTCGTGGTGGCGTCGCCTCCCAAGTCGCCGGTCTTCACTTGGCCCTGCTCCAAGCAGGTCTGTACGGCACGATTCAGGGAAGCAGCCGCCTCCGGCTCACCCAGATGGTCCAGCATCAGGGAGCAGGCCAGAATGGTGGCGAGAGGGTTGGCCACACCTTTCCCAGCGATATCGAAGGCGGCCCCGTGGACGGGTTCGAACATGGAGGGGTACTGGCCGGTAGGGTTGATGTTGGCACTGGCCGCCAACCCCATGCTCCCAGTGATTATGGCGGCTATATCGGTCAGGATGTCAGCGAACAGGTTGGAGGCTACGACCACATCGAAGCTTTCAGGCCAGCGTATGAAGTCCATGCAGGCGCGGTCAACCAGCAACGATTCGGTCTCAATATCAGGGTAGCCTTGGGCCACATCCCGGAACACCTCGTCCCAGAAGACCATGCTGAAGGCTTGGGCATTGGACTTGGTGACCGAGGTCACCTTGCGGTTCTTGTCCCGCTTGCGGGCGTACTCAAAGGCGGCCCGGATGATGCGCTCGGTGCCATGCCGGGTGAAAACACCAGCCTGCACCGCCACCTCGTGGGCCGTCCCAGGATACAGCCGGCCTCCCATGGGAGCATACTCGCCCTCGGTGTTCTCGCGGAACACCACCATGTCGATGTCGCCGGCAGCCTTGCCAGCCAGTGGCGAGGAGACCCCTTGGTAAAGGTAGGACGGACGGAAGCAGACGCCTTGGTCCATGCCCCGTCGTATGGGCAGAATCAGACCATGCAGCGTGATGTGGTCTGGTATCTGCGGGTCGCCGACAGCCCCGAACAGAATAGAGTCATGGGGCTGCAGACGCTGCAGCCCGTCCGGGGGCATCATCACACCCGTCTCGCGGTAGAAGTCGGACCCCCAAGGGAGGTCGGTGAAGTGGAAGTCGAGGTCGCCTCGCGAGGAGGCAACGGCTTGCAAGACCTTCTTGCCTTCGGCGATGACTTCGGGACCCACCCCGTCCCCGGCGATGACAGCAATGGTGTATGAGGGCAAATTGACGCCTCCTGATAATGGTTGGGGGGGCCGATCTGATATAGTTCTATGTGAAAGAGGACCCGTGGCCTACGTTCGCCATAGTAGCGCGAGCGAAGGAGAGGGTAAACCTCGCGGCTCGATCGGCAGGCCTTGGCTGAACGGAGAAGGGCGAGGAAAGGAGACCGATGAACAGACCGTTGTTATTGGCAGGGCTGCTGACAGCCTTGGCAGCAGCCCTCAAGGTAAGCCCTTGGGCGCGTCGCAAGATGGGCACCACGACTAGGGTTAACGTTGGCCGCTGGCCCAACGACCGGCGAAAAAGCTAGGGGGCCCCGGTTGGGCCCCCTTTTTGTTCGCTGCCCTTTAATGTTCTCTGAATCAGCCAGCCCTCTAACGGCCTTGCATAGTGTCAGAGAGGTTGCCCAAGTTTGGTGGTCGCGATCCGAACACATCCGCATATTCGGGGCGGGGGAAGGGGTCTCCGTTGGGCACTTTCATCATCTCGGAGTAGATCTCCAAGAGATTGCCGTCGGGGTCCTTGAAGTAGAAGGACCGGCTGCCGCTGCCACCCATAAAGTTAGCGGGCGCACCCATGGAACCCTCGGGCCCGTGAATCAGGGGCCCGAGGATGATGGGCACACCCTTGCGTCGCAAGTCGGCGAGGGCCTTCAGCCATTCGTCCCGGTCTGCGACCTCCATGGCGACGTGCTGCAGGGCGTTATATCCGAGGTTCTTGGTCTCGTCGTCCACCTCAGTGGGATGGGTGAATAGCACGATATTGTGGTGGTCCTCGTTGAACCGCATGAAGGCGATGGCCCCATCCTCGCCCATGGGCCACTTACCGGTGAGGGTAAGGCCCAAGGTCTGGGTGTACCACTGCAACGAGCGGTCAAAGTCGGTCACCTGGATGCCGATGTGTCCCACCCTGCTGATGTCGAACGACTTTGCCATGACAACTCCCTTTTGTCGGAGCTATTCTGAGAGGACTAAGCTCGCTTACTTCTTGAAGACGTCGGCGTACTCGGCCCTAGGGAACTGCTCGTCGTTGGGCACTTTCATCATGTCGGCGTAAATCTCCAAGCGGTTGCCGTCGGGGTCGTTAAAGTAGAAGGAGCGGCTTCCGCTACCACCCATGAGGTTGCCGGGGCCCGTGCCTTCGGGGCCGTGGATCAGGGGGCCTTGGACGATCTCTACTCCCTTGCGCCGCATGTCCGCCAGAGCCTTCAGCCACTCGTCGCGGTCCCTGACTTCCATGGCGATGTGCTGTAGGCCATTGTAGCCTAGGTTGCGGGTCTCGTCGTCCACGTCGGTGGGATGGGTGAAGAGCACGATGTTGTGGTGGTCCTCGTTGAACCGCATGAAGGCAATGGCGCCATCCTCGCCCATGGGCCACTTGCCGGTGAGGGTAAGGCCGAGGGTCTTGGTGTACCATTCCAGCGACCGGTCGAAGTTGGTCACCTGGATGCCCACATGCCCAACCCGGCTGATGTTGAAAGTCTTGGACATAGTTATCTCCTTTCAAATCTGCACCCGATGGGCACGCCCAAACAGATGCTCTCCTACCTAGGTAGCTGGCGACAGTCTACGGGTGGCCTATGGGCATGTCAAGCTAGCATATGGGCCTGCGGCAGGACCCTAGGTTTGATAAGTGGCTGCACCCAGGGCCTCCATTGCTGATGCAGGCTGATGCGCCAGAGTTCGCCGGCTAGGGACACCAAGAGTTGGGACGAGGGCTTCTCAGATACGGTTCCCTGCACCCACCACTGACATCAGCCCGTTGACACGATTGCCCTTTCCTCTCTAGGCTCGGTATATGGTTCCAAAAACGCAATCAGCGAAAACACCCATAGCAGGGCCGCCAACAACGGTTGTCCGAAAACCCCTTGCCAATACCCCTTGTAACAACACGCCACCGGGCAGACCCACGTGTAGCGGCCGCGCCACCCTGCTACCTGCAGGGCCTCTCAATGGTACGTGTGTGTCCCATAAAAGCCCGTCATTTCGTAGCTGGATTTACCCGAATGAGACAAATGAGACACATTACAGATACGGAGAATGCGTTTTTAGCTACGACCAGTGTCTCATCTGTACCCTTTCCAGATACGATTCTGGCCATGTCACTGAGACCAAAACGGTACACCATGTCTCACCCCATACACAGCCTTCCATACCCATGTCGGGCCAAGCGGACCGGATACAACGACGTCACAAATGCACAGGCATCAGCTACGAAAACGTGAATTCGCGTGTCAACCCCTTGACTAAAGCAAAGCTGACGCATAGCTGCGCCGGTCCAAATCCAGATGCAATAAAATACATGTAGTTTACAACGGATATACCATTGGAAGTAAACGAGAGATGCAAAAGACTAGCATTGGAACACCACAAACGCCACAAAATGCGAAAGTGCAAGGCCAGTAATGCCGGTTGTCATGCCAAGACCTCCGGCAAAGCAGCAACGGACTCGTGATAAGGCTGAGCCTGCCCCGGACCCGGTCCGGGAGTGAGGGTGATTCACGGCTTTAACCATGCCACCTGCAACAATCGAAGCACCCTTCCCGCACCCACCTTTCCGTTGGCAACCTCCCGCTGGGTGCGTTACTATGCAGGGCATCCGTGGTAGTGGGGGCCCTTGGCCATGAAGAGCAAGGTTTTCAATAGCTTCGATGAGGCGGTGGCGGACATCCCCGATGGGTCCACCATCATGGTGCCAGGGTTCGCCGGGGTTGGGGTGCCACGCAATCTGCTTGCTGCGCTGCACCGGCAGGGGGCCAAGGACCTCACCGGAATCTGCAACAACCACGGCGGTTACGACGGTCTGTTCGACGTGGGCAAGCTCATCGAGGACGGTCGGGTGCGCAAGATGGTGTGCGCCTTCACCGCTGCCCCCCATCCCTCCCGCGCCTTGGCCTTCGAGAAGCTCCACGAAGCTGGTGAAATCGAGGCGGAGTTGGTGCCTCAAGGGACGCTGGCGGAGCGCATACGGGCGGCCGGAGCGGGCATCGGGGCCTTCTTCACTCCCACCGGCGTGGGCACCGAGACCGCAGAGGGCAAGGAGCACCGCGAGCTCAAAGGTCGCATGCACGTATTGGAGTACCCCTTGCAGGCAGACTATGCTCTGCTGCGGGCCTATCGCGCCGACGAAACGGGCAACCTGCAGTTCCGCCTTTCCGCCCGCAACTTCAACCCCATCATGGGCATGGCGGCTACCACCACCATTGTCGAGGTGGAAGAGGACTTCGTAGAGGTCGGAACATTCGACCCCGACCATGTGCATCTTCCAAGCATCTATGTGCAGCGCATGGTCAAGATACCGCCCGACGGCATCTGGCACGGCGCGTCGAGGGCGAATTAAGAAGTCTCCTTACTGTAGAAAGTCTAGGGAGGATTCCTTCCATGCCCGGGAGGAGGCCGTGGACTCCGGCTTTCGCAGGAATGACGATGGGACGTCGCAGGTGAACTAGAGTAGGAAGAAGGGGTTATGGCTACTGAGAAGAAACCCATCGACCGGCAGACCATGGCCAGTCGCTTGGCCATGGAGTTTGAGGATGGCTGGGTGGTCAACTTGGGCATCGGCATACCCACCCTCTGCTCCAACTACAAGAATATGGATCGGGAGATAATCTTCCAGTCAGAGAATGGGGTCATCGGCTACGGCGCTTTAAGCCCTGAAGGCGAAGAAGACCCCCACTTGGTCAACGCTGGCGGTCAGCACGTCACCCTCAATCCCGGAGCAGCCATCGTGCACCACGCTGACTCCTTCGCCCTGATACGCGGGGGGCATGTGGATGTGACGGTGCTGGGAGCGTACGAGGTGGCGGCGAACGGCGACTTCGCCAACTGGAAGACCTTGGGACGCAAGGGCGGTGGTATCGGCGGGGCCATGGACTTGGCTGTGGGAGCCAAGCGAGTGTTCGTTGCGATGGAGCACACCACTCGCGAGGGCGAACCCCGCCTGCTGAAGCATTGCAACCTGCCCCTGACCGCAGTCGGCGTGGTGAAGCTGGTATGCACCAGCCTAGGCCTAATCGAAGTCACCCCTCAAGGGTTCGTGCTCAAGGAAATCGCGCCGGGGTACACGCCTGAGGAGGTCCGAGAGGTCACCGATGCCGAGCTTGCGATGGCGCCCGACCTTAAGGAACTACAGGTCTACTAGCTACCAGCCTAGGAACAGGCCACCGTTCACGTGCAGAGTCTGGCCCGTGACGTAGGCCCCATCGTCGGAGGCTAGGTAACGACAGGCGGCGGCGATCTCGTCGGGGAAACCTGCCCGCCCTAACGGCACCTCCGAATTGGCGCGGGACTCAGGCACACCTTCTGGGTACCAGGAAGCCTCATGCACGGTGTCGATGGTGCCCGGCGAGATGACGTTCACCGTGATGTTATGGGGCGCCATCTCCAATGCGAGGGACCGCGCCAAGCCTGCCAAGCCCATCTTGGCAGCTGATACATGGGCCCGGTTTCCACCCCCACGATAGGTGCCGGAACCAGTCATGAAGATGACGCGACCCCAACCGTTTTCTACCATCGACGGAATCGCCGCTTGGCTGCAATAGATGGCCCCGTCCAATATCACACTTCGGATTCTCACCCACTCGTCATCGGTCACCTCTAGGAAGGGGCGGTGGGGGCGGATGGCGACGTTGCTCATTAGTATGTCGATACCGCCGAACTCGTCTAGGGCCCGGCCTACCATGGAGTCGACGGCTGCCTTGTCAGCCACGTCGGCCAGCACCGGCAGGGCGCGTACGCCCAAGGCACGCACCTCCTCGGCTACTGCATCGACCTCGGCCTGATTGCTGCGGGCATTGACCACCACGTTGACGCCCTCCTTGGCTAACATGAGGGCGGTGGCCCGTCCAATGTTGCGTCCGGACCCGGTGATGAGCGCAGTCCTTCCCTTCAGTGGCATCGTACCTTCCTGTGTATTGGTGGCTAGGCGTTGGTGGATTGGCTTAGGCAATTATTGGACACAAACTCGTCGATTGCACCGAAGTACTCATTGATGCCGACGAAGAGCAAATCGTTGTGCCCAGCGCGGGGTATGGTCAGGAGGCGCTTGGCGGGCGAGGTGAAGGCATGGTACATCTCCACGGCCTGATGGAGAGGAGCGAGGGTGTCGACCTCTCCGTGTATCACCAGCACCGGCAAGGTCACGCTGGTGACCATTTTGCGGTAGGCGTCTTCCAAGGATTCACCGACATCGGGGGCCAGACCCTGGACGAACTGGCCCAAGGTGGGCCGTCCACTTTCGACGATTAGCCCTGAAAGGCCGTCGGCTGCGTGCACTGCCAACTCAAAGGCGGGATGCCGTCCCATGGAACGGCCCATAACGAATATGTCGGTCGAATAGCCGGATTTTTCCAAGGCCGTGCGCAAGTGTTCCAACACAAGATGGGCGTCTGCCTGCATGGAGCAGAAGGTAGGAGAGCCTCCACTCTGGCCGTAGCCACGGTAGTCGGCCACGAAGAAGTTGAGGCCAACCTGATTGTAGATGGGCGCGATGTTGTCGTAGTCGGCCGCGGTCTCGCCGTTGCCGTAGAAGAAGAGTATGGTGGGCCGTTCCTCGGAAAAGGGGAAGAACCGGCATGAGAGGTCCACGCCAGGCGCAACCTCTACGTGGTGGTCTTCCGCTCCCGAGGGTGCAAGCGTCCGGTTGCGCCGAGGATAGAAGGAATTCTGAGAGATATCAGGACGGTCCAAGGCGGAAAAATCCGTCTGAGCCATGGCGCCACCTTTCTATAACAAGGGGGGCTATGCGAGGACTGTGCCGCAGGTTGCATTATACACCGCCCAAAGCCGCCTAACGGGCCGTATCCCTGCTGCTATAATGATGAACACTCCATTTCAGGAGATAGGTATGGCATATTCGGGCTTGAGCTTGGAGGGCAAAGTAGCCTTGGTGACCGGCTCGGCGCGTGGGATCGGGCGTGCCCTCGCCTTGGGCCTAGCCGAAGCCGGAGCAGACGTGGCCGTCTCCGACATGGCCCCGAGGCTGGAGGAAGCCCGTGGTGTACAGGCAGAGGTCGAAGCCATGGGCCAACGCAGTGGCGCCTATGAAGTGGACGTGCTGAACGTTCCCGCTATGCGCCAGTCCATCGACCGGTTGGTGGAAGATTTTGGACAGCTCGACATCTTGGTGAACAACGCCGGCGTGCGGGTCCGTAGGCCAGCCTTAGAGGTCAGCGAGGACGACTGGGACCGAGTGTTGGACACCAACCTGAAGGGTCTCTTCTTCTGCGCCCAAGCCGCCGCCCGCCACATGGTGCCCCGTGGCAACGGCCGCATCATCAACATTGCCTCTCAGTTGGGGACGGTAGGCAACCTGAACCGCTCGGCATACTGCGCCAGCAAGGGCGGCGTGGTGAACCTGACCAAGGTGCTGGCCTTGGAGTGGACGCCCTTGGGCATTACCGTCAACGCCATCGGCCCTGGCCCCACTGTAACGCCCGGCCTGCTGGAAACTGATACGCGCACCTCGGACGAGTTGGAGCGTGACCTTGAAGCCCACATGCCCTTGGGCCGTCGCATGCAGCCTGAAGAGCTCGTGGGAGCGTGCATCTACCTAGCCAGCCCATCAGCCAGCGCCACCACTGGCCACCACCTCATAGTTGACGGCGGATGGACAGCCCTCTAGCCCGTAGGCTGCCGTTCACCAAGCGGCGGCTGGGCTTGGCCTTCAGCGGCTTGATTGGTTTGTACGGTTTTGTGATGAGCTTCCTCGTCGCAACGTCCATCGGCCTCAACACCTACAGCACGGAGGAGTTGGAATCCATTGAGAGGCTGCAGGGCATCTTCCGGAACATTGTCGCCATCGGAGCCATAGTGGGCACGGCTGCAGCTCTGGTGGCTACCTTCCACACGCCCTCAGCGATAGCGTTGTTCGCAGTCGCTGGCGTAATCACGGCTACCGGGCTGGGATTGGCAGGCGGAGGTTGGGCCGTTGTAAGCGGCCCAAGGGTGGAGTACTACCTAGCCCCGGTCCCAGTGGTGTATTGGGCCACTGCGGGGCTGCTGACGCGGTCTTTCTTCGGCAAGACCCCAACTACACATTCGGAGGTGACGCGGTGAAGTTCGGAGTGATGCTGCCCCATTATCGGCATGTGGCCGACCCCGACGGCATCTTTCGCATTGCCCAAGAAGCAGAAGCCATGGGCTTCCATTCGGTCTGGGTGAGCGATCATGTGGTGGTGCCCGACGACATGGTGGAGCGGTTCGGCAAGGGTTACTACGATATGTTCACCGTGCTGGGTTTCGTTGCCTCCATTACCAAGCGAGTGCAACTGGGCACCAGTATTGTCATCATGCCCCTGCGCCACCCGTTGCACACAGCACAAGTGGCCGCCACTGTGGACCAGCTTTCCAAGGGAAGGCTCATCCTAGGAGTAGGTGTCGGTGTGGCCAAACGGGAGTTCGAGTGCTTGAACGCGTCGTGGGAGGACCGCGGCGCGATCACCGATGAGGCGATTCAAGCCTTGAGACACGCTTGGACGGTGGACCCGGTGAATTTCGAAGGAAAGTTCTTCGACTTTTCGGGCGTCCAGTCATACCCACCCACCTACCAGAAGCCTCATCCGCCCATCTGGGTCGGCGGGGGTAGCGTCCGCTCCCTGCGCCGTGCCGCAGAATTGGGCGACGCTTGGGGCCCGACGCGCCCCAGCTTCGAGTTACTGGAACGCAGCATTCCCCGCCTGCGGGAGTTGGCGGAGAGGGCCGGACGCGACCCCAACAGCATCAAGCTGGCAGCCCGTCACCCGATGAAAGTGATGGACGAGACCCCCGGACACCGTATAGAGGTCACCATGCCCTCCCACGGCTCTCCGGAGACCTGGCCTCTGGTGGACACTGCGCCTCGCATCGTGGAGTCAGTGGGCCGCTTCCAAGACCTTGGTGTCCACCACTTGGTGATGGACACCTTCTACAGCCTGCCTGACCTCCACGAGGAGAATATCGACACGCTGGTTGCCACCATGGAGAAGTTTGCGCGCGATGTAATACCGCAGTTCCCGGAGGAGTAGTGGTATAGAGGATGTCCGCTCGAGACAGCTTCCGAGTGTGCGAATCTTACCTTGGAGAGCTGGAAAACATCAGATCCCCCCACTACCTTTGGATCAACCCGCCTCTAGTGCGCGTAGACCCTAATCCCGCCCCCTGCGGGCGAGGAAATCGGTGAAGGACTGCTCGATGGTCCAAGACTCCATTTGGCGGAGGTACTCCTTTTCGCGGAACCACATGTCTCGCCATGTGGAGCCAATGTCCTCGGTCAGCATCATTTTGATGCCTTGGATGGACTCGGGGCGGTGGGCGGCGATGGCGGTGCCAATCTCCATGGCCTTCTCCATGACCTGGTCGGCTGGGACGAGGTGGTTCAGCAGTCTGAGACGATAGGCCTCTTCGGGCTGGACATGGCGGCCGGTCATAAGAAGTTCCTTGGCGATGGGCCAGCCAACGATCATCGGCAGGGTCCAAGTGGTGTTGAGACGACCATAGGCGGCGGCGAGGAAGCGGAAAACGGTGCGCTCGCAGCCTACCCGCATGTCGAGGGAGGTAGACAACACGCCTCCTCCACCATAGGCGAGGCCGTTCATGGCCCCGATGGTCGGCTTGCGACAGGATGCAAGGTGCCAAGACCAGCCAGCGCGTATCTCGCTGCGTTGGGCAAGCTCTTCGGGAGGCCGGTGCTGGTCGGTCCGCTGCTCGTGGATGTCGCCCCCGGCAGTGAAGGCCTTCTCGCCCGAGCCGGTGACGATAATGGCGCCGATGCTGTCGTCTTCTTCCAGCTCGGTGATAGCGCCGTCGAGGTCCCCCACCAGCTGGTAGTTCATGGCGTTGAGCACCTCTGGCCGGTTCAGGGTGATGATGCCCACTCCCTGATCACGTTCCAGCAAGACGGTCTCGTAGGCCATGGCGCCTCCCAATGACGAAGTGTGGTCTTACAGCTCAATAGAGCCGCAAATACTCAACGCGATTGTAGCTAGGCCGAGTCACCCAGTCAAACGCAATGGGGGCCTGTGATATGATGGCGACAGCTTGGGGAGACCCGCAATTCTCGGCTGTGCCGTACTCAGCCCTTAAGAACTCGGCTCATCTAGGAGGTGGCTTTCGTGGACGTAGAAGCGATACGTGCTCAGATACCGGCCTGCCAAAGGCTGACCTACCTGAACACCGGATGGCAGGGCCCTTCGCCAAGGGGCGTGGTAGAAGCCGTCATGGAGTGCATGGAGTACGAGAGCTTCGACGGCCCCACCACTCGCGAGGTGTTCGCTGCAGGCCGGCTCCACATGGTGAAGGCCAAGGAGCAGGCGGCCAAGCTCATCAACGCCGCTCCCGAGGAGATCGTCCTTACCTCCAGTACCACCGAGGGACTGAACATCGTCCTCAACGGGCTGGACTGGAACGAGGGCGACGAGATCATCGTCTGCTCGCTGGAGCACATGTCGGTGATGGTGCCGTCCCTGATGCTGAACCACCGCTTTGGGGTCCAAGTGAAGGTGCTTCAGTTCGCTTCTGCTGAAGACCACGACTCCATCATGAGTCAGATCGAGGCTGCGCTAACGCCCAAGACCCGCATGGTGTTCTTCTCACACATCCAATACTCCACGGGCCTGCGGATGCCAGCGGAGCGGATACGGGAGTTGACCCGGCAGCGGGGCATTCTGATGCTGATTGACTCGGCGCAGGGGGCGGGACATATTGCTTTGGACATGCGGGAGCTCGATTGCGAGTTCTACTCCTTCTCCGGTCAGAAGTGGCTGCTGGGGCCGTCAGGCACTGGCGGGCTTTTCGTTCGCCGAGACATGGTGCCCCAACTGAGGCCGGTGCGCGTATCCAGCCGGTCGACGTCCTCCCATGATCATCTGGGCAACTACGAGGTCGAGGTGGACTCCATAGAGAAGTTCCCCACTACCAATCCCAGCCATCCCCTGTGGGCTGGCTTTGTGGACGCAGTGCAGTTCAACCTGAATGCAGGCCCGGAGGATATCGAGGATCGAATTCTCGGCCTGTCCGACGCATCCAAAAGGCAGTTGTCCGCCGTGCCTGGAGTACAGGTCACATCACCCTTGGAAGGACCGGGCCGCTCCGGGCTGGTCACCTTCACCGTCGAAGGGGCGGAACCGCCACAGGTCGTCGACAGGATGTGGGACGAACACAACATCGTGTGTCGCCAAGTGAGCTACCCACCTGCGGTACGTCTCTCCTTCTCCTTCTTCAACACCGAGGAGGAGGTGGCCAAGGCGACGGCGGCTGTCGGCGAGATAGCGAAGTCGCCGTAGCAGGCGGATGTGAACGCGACTACTGTCAAGCTGGTAGAGACCGCCTCGGAGATGGAGGCGTCCAAGGCCATCCGTATCCGCGTGTTCGTGCATGAGCAGGGTGTGCCCATGGAGGAGGAGATGGATGAGGCGGATAATGACGCCGTCCATGCCCTTGCCCTGCTGGGGACGTTGCCGGTGGGCACTGGCCGCCTGCTCATCTTGCCCGACGGCGAGGCGCAGATCGGACGCATGGCAGTGGACCTGCCCCACCGGCGCGCTGGGGTCGGCGCCCTCATCATGGAACGTTTGGAGGCGGAAGCCCGCAGGCTGGGTCTCACCCAAGCCATGCTCCACGCCCAGACCTACGTGAAGGCCTTCTACGCCCAACACGGTTACGCGGAGGAAGGCAACCTCTTCATGGAGGCGGGCATCGAGCACATCTCGATGCGGAAGACGCTGTGAGGGCGCTTGCCAAGGGCCAACCGGTGTGACTCGATGCTTGACCCCTAGAATTCAGGCTCCCGCCGAAATTGCCCATTGCATTCCTATGCCTGTATGAGGACGAGAAAGCGCAGGGCCTATGGGAGCCGACCCGTCCAATAGTCCGGGACGTGGATTTCCGTCTGCGGAGACCTTCCCACAATTGCGAACATTTGCGGGCTTGGGATGCCACATTTATTGCATTCCAATGCCACTTTAGTCATATTCCTAGTGTCTGTAGATGCTCATACCATTCTATTCCAGGATCAATCTGTTCCTATATTATTGTACCGAGAGTTGTATCGGCGCAGCTACGAATCAGCTTGCTTTAGTCCAGACCTCGCGGATTGAGTTTTTTACTCGCTTGTGCCGCGTATAGCGTGTGCTCACCAAGTTGCAGGGTGGAATGGGGCCGGCACCCTCATCTCCGGACCTGGCAGGGCAGGCTCCAATCTTCCAGGTCAAGGACGCTCAACGGGAAAGCGACTTTGCGAAGGGGCACAAGATGGGAGCGCGCCAGCCTTTATGGAGGTTAGCGTGGAAGGCTAGCTCCGGTCAACGGGCGGGTGTCAGGGTGGAGGCTCGTTGCAAAGTCTTCCATGACCGGGGTCTGGGACGACCTATGGGCGGCGATTGCACATAGCCCCTTGGGGTCCGTGCAGAAGGATGAACATCGCCACCGCGCACACGGCATGCCCTCCCCTACAAGCGGCAGGCTACGCCCAACTCGCCGCAGAGGTCTCGTATCCAGGTGACGACTTCATCGTGGAGGGGGATGCCGTTGGCTTGGCGATCGCGCTGGGCCTCTGATTCCGCTAGACCGGGGAACAGTACGCGGTCGTGACCCGGTGCGACTGGGGTCTCCCGTAGGGTACGGAGGAAGCGGTCCATGGACTCTTTGAACTCGTTGGTGTCGGTGAAGGCCTCAATCTTGTAGGCGGACACCATGTGATTGAAGTTGGGACGGCCAGGGAACATGCCGAAGGAGCCGTCGGAGAGCAGCCCGCACATGATATCCACCACGCAGGCCAGCCCGTAGCCTTTGTGCGAGCCCGCCTCGCGAGTGCTGCCCACGGGCAGCAAGCCGCCGTCGGCCGTGCCGTCAGACTCATCAAGAATGGGGGTGCCGTCGGGGGCCGCGAGCCAGCCCGGCGGTATCATAGCCTCCAGCCTGCGGGCCAGCACGATCTTGTTCTGGGCTACGACAGTGGTGGCGGCGTCGTAGACGAAGGGGGGTTCCTCTTTGGCGGGGGCAGCTACGGCGATGGGGTTGGTGCCCAAGCGGGGCTCGGCCCCGAAGGTGGGCACCATCCGCGGAGGTGCGCTGGTCATGCAGGTGCCAATCATGTCGCGCTGTAGGGCCATCATGGCGTGGTAAGAGGCCATGCCCATATGTCGCCCGTTACTCATGGTGACCATGCCGATGCCGGTGTTGTCGGCTTTGTCCATGGCCAACTCCATGGCCTTGGGCGCGATGATGATGCCCAGCCCCCGATCAGAGTCGACGGTCGCCGCAGCGGGCGTTTGTCGCACGACCCGCCACTGAGGTCTGGGGTTAATCTCCCCGCGGTTGTAGCCGTTGACGTAGCTGCGCAGCATGTTGGACACGCCATGGCTGTCCACGCCCCGCAGGTCGGCAGTCACTAGGACGTCGGCCGCCAGCCGGGCGTCTTCGGTGGGCACGTCCATCTTCTCGAAGATGCCAGCCACCGTCTCACGCAAGGGGTCGGGCCCCACGCGGACGGCGTGATCTTCTTTAACTTTGAATCGTTCTAGCATCGTGTTGATCCTCTACTATCTGAGTGTCAGGCTGCGCCGCGCGGCCTCTAGGATTGCGCTCCCCCATCCACTTTGCTCGCCAGTACCGCGAACATCGGGTCTCCGTACTCCCCCGCCCCTGCTTGCGGCGGGACGTAGAAGCCTTGGGGTTCGGTGAAGTTCCCTGCTTCCTCTAGGTAGGTGGCTACGAGGCTGCCTCGCTGCTGGTCGTTGCAGACCAGCCAAATGTAGACGGCCTTGGTGTGGAACATCCGATTGGAGTAGAGGACGAGGAAACGGCCACCGGGTCGCAGTATGCGGTTCACCTCTTTGAAGGTCTCAACGGGGTGGGTGATGTACTGCATGGAGACGGTGATGATTACGGCGTCGAAGCTGGCATCAAGGAAGGGGAGGTTGGCGTCCTCGTTGGCGTCGCGGACTACGTAATCGTCGAGGTCGGGGTTGTGCTCCATCTCCACCGCATTCAAGCCCAAGCCGACCATGCGCTTTTTGGGATGGTCTTTGGGCCAGTGGGAGCGATAGCTGCTGAACAGGTCCAGCACCTCGGAGTCGGGCGGTATGAGGCGTCCCAGCAGATGAGAGACAGCGGCGATGGCCCCGTCGTCTATATGCACCAACAAGCGAGGCTGCTGGTAGAACAGCGGGTCATCGCTCTCGTCTTGGCGGCGAAAGTGGTCCCGGGAGAGGAGCTCTTCCCGGCTAATGTCCCACTTGGTGCTGAGGGATAGTGACGCGACCTCCAGGGTGTACTCCTCTTAAACGGTCTTATGGATTCCTCCCCCGAAATGAGGGACGAAGTTACTCCTCGTCGCCGTATTGCTCTTTGAGGGCTTCCACCACGCCGGGGTCGGCTAGGGTGGTGGTGTCGCCCAAGGCGCGGCCCTCGGCCACGTCGCGCAATAGGCGCCTCATGATCTTGCCGCTGCGAGTCTTGGGAAGCTCGGCGGTAAAGAAGATGTCGTCGGGGCGGGCCATGGCCCCGATCTTGGTGACCACGTGGCGCTTGAGCTCGTTCATCAGGTCGTCAGTGCCGTCTATTCCCTCCTTGAGGGTGACGAAGGAGACGACGGCCTGACCTTTGATTTCGTGGGTCTTACCGATGGACGCGGACTCGGCCACGGTGGGATGGTCAACGAGGGCGCTCTCCACCTCCATGGTGCTGATGCGGTGGCCCGACACGTTGATGACGTCGTCCACCCGGCCCAGCAGCCAGAAATCGCCGTCGGCATCGCGCTTGGAGCCGTCGGCGGTGAAGTAGATGTTGGGGTAGCGGGACCAGTACTGCTCCACGAAGCGCTCAGGGTCGCCGTAGATCGTCCGCAGCATGGCAGGCCACGGGCGCTTGATGACGAGATAGCCTCCCGCGCCGAGGCCCACAGAATTGCCTGCCTCGTCCACTACGTCGGCTAGGACGCCGGGGAAGGGTCTAGTGGCGGAGCCGGGCTTAAGGGTGGTGATGCCGGGCAGAGGGGCGATGAGTATCATGCCCGTTTCCGTCTGCCACCAAGTATCCACCACGGGGACACGGTCGCCGCCAATGTTCTTGCGGTACCAGATCCACGCTTCGGGGTTAATGGGCTCGCCCACGGAACCCAGCAGGCGCAGGCTGGAGAGGTCGTGTCGCTCGGGGTATTCCTCACCCCAGCGCATGCAGGTGCGGATGGCCGTGGGGGCGGTGTAACAGATGGTGCAGCCGTACTTCTCGATGATGGACCACCACCGGTCACGATCAGGGAAGTCGGGGGAGCCCTCGTACATCACCGTGGTGGCCCCGTTGGAAAGGGGGCCATAGACGATGTAGCTGTGGCCTGTGACCCAGCCGATGTCGGCGGTACACCAGTAGACGTCGTCTTCCTTGAGGTCGAATACCCACTTGGCGGTGGCGTACGTGCCCACCATGTACCCAGCGGTAGTGTGCACGATGCCCTTGGGCTTGCCCGTGGTGCCTGAGGTGTAGAGCATGTAGAGCATGTCCTCGGCATCCATGGGTTCCGGCTCGCACTTCTGGGACGCACCCTGTATCAGGTCGTGCCACCACTGGTCGCGCCCCGCCTGCATCAGGTCGTCGGCGTGGCCGGTGCGACGCACAACGACGACCTGCTCGATGGTGGTGTCGCCTGTGATAGCTTCATCACAGTTGCGTTTGAGGGGCACGATGTTGCCACGGCGGAAGCCGCCGTCGGCAGTGATGAGCAGCTTGGACTGGGAGTCCTCGATGCGGTCGCGGATAGAATCGGGGCTAAAGCCGCCGAATATGACGCTGTGGGGAGCGCCGATGCGGGCGCAGGCGAGCATGGCGATGGGAAGTTCAGGCACCATGGGCAGGTAGATGGTCACCCGGTCGCCTTTGGAGACGCCCAAGCTCTTGAGGACGTTGGCGAACTGGCAGACCTCACGATAGAGGTCCCAGTAGGTGTAGACCTTCCAGTCGCCGGGCTCGCCCTCCCACACGATGGCCGCCTTGTTGCGGCGGGTGGCTAGGTGGCGGTCGACACAGTTATAGGAGACGTTGGTCTTCGCGCCCACGAACCACTTGGCGTGGGGCGGGTCCCACTCCAATACGGAGTCCCACTTGCGGAACCAAGTCAACTCGTCGGCAAAGCGGGACCAGAAGCCCTCGAAGTCCCGCTCGGCTTCGTCGTATATGTTAGGGTCGTTGATGTTAGCTTGTCGTACGAATTCCGGCGAGGGAGGGAAAGTTCTGTCCTCCTCCAACAGCGCCTCGATGCTGGCAGCCTGCTCCGCCATGCGCGAACCTCCGGGGCAGTCGACTTGTAATGGGGGTCAGTGGATACGGTGCGGTTGTAGCACAAGCGAGGTTGGTTGTAAACGTGGGGTCGACAGCTGCCGGCAGACATAAGGCTGCTATAATTCCAACCACTCCATAGTGCCGACACAACTCAAGGTAGGATTCTTGGCTTGACCTCACTACGAAGCTCACTTGACGGACTGAACCCGGCGCAGCGTGAAGCAGTGGAGACCACCGAGGGCCCGCTGCTTATCGTGGCAGGCCCCGGCAGTGGCAAGACGCGGGTCATCACCCACCGCGTTGCCTACTTGATGGGCGGCCATGGCATCCGGCCTTATCGGATACTTGCCGTAACCTTCACCAACCGGGCGGCGCGGGAGATGCGGGAGCGTCTCGACCGGCTGGCTGGGCCGGAAGCCGAACAGGTCAGCATGTCCACCTTCCATTCCTTCTGTGTGCGCGTGTTGCGCCGGGACGGGCATCATATCGGTTTGGACCCAGGCTTCACCATTTACGACGACGACGACCAAGGCAGTGTGCTGAAGGAGGCCATCGAGATGGCCGACCTCGACAGCAAGCGCTTCCCTAGGCGCGCGGTGCAAGGGGTCATCTCCAAGGCCAAGAGCACCATGGTCGATCCCCGGGCTTTGGCGCTCAACCCAGCCAACTACTTCGAGGAGCGGGCCTCCAGGGCCTACCAGCGCTACGAGGAGTTGCTGAACCGCAACAATGCCGTGGACTTCGACGACCTGCTGCTGAAAGCGGTACAACTGTTTCGGCAAGACGCAGACGCGCTGAAGCGGTATCAGACGCGCTTCCAGTACGTGATGATCGATGAGTTCCAGGACACCAACGTGGTGCAGTACCAGTTGGCCAAACAGATGGCGGGTGGCCACCACAACATCTGTGTGGTGGGAGACCCCGACCAGTCGATCTATTCTTGGCGCAACGCAGACATACGCAACATCCTGAGCTTCCAGAACGACTACCCCGATGCCAAGACGGTGAACCTTGTCGAGAACTACCGCTCTACGGGCAACATTCTCTCCGCCGCCCAAGGCATCATCGCTGGCAACTTGATGTCTTTGCGCAAGGAGCTTCGCACCAGCCGGGGGGAGGGTGTGCCCATCATCGCCACCGAGGCCCACACTCCGGAGGAGGAAGCCGACTTCGTGGTGGGGCAGGTGACCCGCCTGCAGAAAGAGGAGGGGGTAGCGGCCCGGGACTGCGCCGTGATGTACCGCATCAACGCACAGTCGCGGCCCTTGGAGGAGGCCTGCCTGCGCCGGGGAATGCACTACCGGTTGGTGGGAGGGACTCGCTTCTATCAACGCAAAGAGGTCAAGGACCTCATGTGCTACCTGCGCCTGTTGGCCAATCCCAACGACGCGGTAAGCCTGAGGCGGGTGATTAATACGCCTCCCCGTGGCTTCGGCCAACGCTCCCTTGAAGACTTGGAGCGGTGGGCGGCGCATCAAGACGTCCCCGTCTTCACCGCCATCCAACAGATGGCCAACGGCGAGGCGACAAGTCCATTAGGCGCACGGGCCACCGCTACGTTGAAAAGCTTCTACCAGCTCATCCACGACCTAGCAGACCTCAGTCGACAGGTGGACGTGGTGGACCTGCTGGACTCACTGGTGGAGCGCATCAAGTACCGCGAATACCTGCAGGAGAAGGTAGAGGAACCTGACGAGCGATGGGAAAACGTGATGGAGTTGCGGGCTGTAGCCCAAGAGTTCGAGGACCAAGACCCGCCCGAGGGTCTCCTTTCCCTGTTGGAGCGGTTCGCCTTGGTGGCGGATGTGGACAACTATGAGGCTGGTGATGAGGGGATGACGCTCATCACCCTGCACCAAGCCAAGGGGTTGGAGTTCCCTGTGGTGTTTCTCGTGGGCATGGAGGAGGGGTTGCTGCCGCACATCCGATCAATGGATGACGAGGCACAGATGGCGGAGGAGCGCCGCCTGTGCTACGTGGGCATCACCCGCGCCAAGGACCGCGTCTTTCTGGTCCGCTCTTTTCGCCGTGGTGGATACAACGGTGGACCATCCATCCCATCCCGCTTCCTGCAGGACATCCCCCGCCACTTGGTGCAGGCCCCCGAACGGCCCCAACAGCAACCGAGCCCGGCATGGGGGTCGTGGGCCCCAGCCGCACCCGCCGAGCCGGAGATCGAGCTCAAGCCGGGAGACAAGGTGCTGCACAAGATGTTCGGCGAGGGCATGGTCATCAACTGCGTGGTCGCCAATGGCGACGTGCAAGCTACGGTCAGCTTCGAAAATGCAGGCATCAAGAAGCTGTTGCTGGGGATGGCTCCCCTGCAGAAGCTGTAGAGGCATCAGAGGAAGGGACCTAAGGGCCCCTATTGGTGTCAGTGCGCTTACCGGCTTGTCGCCCGGTTTCTCTTGTCGCGCCTTAAACCGGCCCCAACCGCTCAGCCACGTCTCGGGCCGCCAGCAGATACACCGGACTGGGATTCAGGGCGTACTCGCGCAGACATGCCTCAGTGAACTTTATTGAATGAGCGCCGCCTGCTGCCACAGCCCGGTCGATGAGCTCTTCCCGGTTCTCCGCAGGGGGCTCCAGTCCAGCATTGTCTTGGGCTGGCTCCGTTGAATACCAGGAATAGATTGCCGCGCAGGATTGCCAAGCGTACCGCGCGGCTTGGTGGGTGTCGTCTTCATCCAGATAGGGCGCCAACATCCTCAGCGCACTGGGGGCCGTGACGGTATGAACGAAGGCCACCAAGTTCTTGGTGTTGGCCAGATAAATTCCGGCGAAGGTCTCGGTGAGGTTGGAAATGAAGCTCGATATATCGCCGCTGGTATCCGCAAGGTCGATGGCCGATGCGAACTCTGGTTGGTCTTCGAGCCCCTTAACCTGCTCGATGATCGGACCCGTGCCGTCGAAATCGAGGGTGTGCAGCCGGTCCACGCGGGCCAAGGCAGCCTTGGGGGGCTGACCCGCATTCGCCACCGAGGGTTCGCCCGGCAGAGTGTAGTAACGGGCGGCCCAATAACCCAAGCCTTGGGCAAGCTCGTACTTACGCTGGGGTGTTTCTACAGAGGAAAGGCTCCGCGCTGCGTGGCTAGTACGTATGAGACCATGGGTGGCCGCAGACATAACCGCTGGCGCCAACCGTGGGACCCATTGCCGTACTACCTCCTGCCACGGCATCTCCGCCAATTCTCTCTCGAAAAACTGTATCCAATCTCCCAACCTGTCTCGGGCCCCCAGATACTCCACCCAGTCCGCACGCGGGATGGCAATAGAGGGGGACGGACGGTCCACCAATCGGTTTCTGTACCCCTCCACCCAAGGCAGCACGGCTTCGTCCCTGCCGAGCGCGAACAGCGCTTCCGAAGCCATTGGGCCGTGGTTGGCATTTCCGTTCACCATTTCGGCTCCGGCAAAGCTGAGAGTGTCCAACATCTCATCGATAGAGATACCCATCGTGCACCCCTTATTCCGCTTACGGCCTTCTCCAAGGAATAGCACAATTGTCTTGCGCCAAAGGGAGGCCGTCAACGGATGAGTTCTGCTGGGGGATGGTCATCAACTGCGAAGTCGCCGTCGGCGACCTACAGGCCACCGTCAGCTTCGAAAACGCAGGCATCAAGAAACTTCTGCTGGGGATGGCTCCCCTGCAGAAGCTGTGAGATGTGTAGTGACTCAGCTAGCGGCCATGCATGGACCCCACGGCGAACACTAGGCCAAACACGGCCAGCAATCCGACGACAGCCAGTCCCCAGCTCGCCAAGTCCATTTCTGTACGCCCCCTATGAGCCAAGTGAGACAGGATAGACCCACTGTGGCTGTCGTTGCCTAGCTATTCGAAGTATCAAGAGTACTGGGTTTCGGCGGATGCAGTGACCTAGTCACCCGAAGCGACATGCGGAAGAATCGACGACCTACGCGGCCTAACGCACGGCGCCTTGACACCCCTTTGCGGGCGTTCGTAAACTGCGGACGCACATCCGCTAACGTATTACTTGCTGAAGGGTGGCATCTTGACCTCCCAAGGACCGATCATCACCGACGAGATTCGCAGCCGGGCTATTGGCACGGAATCGCCACCCGTTACCCTAGAGGTTGAGAAGGGGGCGATTGCCCGGTTCTCCGAAGCCATCGAAGACCCCAACCCCCTATGGACCGACGAAGTGTCGGCTCGACGCAGCCGATACGGTGGCATCATCGCCACGCCTACCTTCCTGCGTAACCTGCGAACGGAACGGCTGGAGCTGCCCTTCGAAGAGCAGTTCCAACGGGTGCTGGACGGGGGCAGCGACTGGGAATACTTCGAGCCGGTGCGGGCAGGGGACCACATCACGGCCATTAACCGGGTGACCGACGTATCGGAGAGGGCGGGACGGCTTGGGCCGATGATATTCGTCTCCACCGTCACCACCTACACCAACCAGTTGGACCAAGCGGTGGCGACGCAAACGTCGACGCTCATTCGATACTAGTGCCCCTAGGTCCCGTTGAAAGCGGCGCCGTTGGTCTGTGCAGTGACTTGGCGAGGGCCGTGGATTTCCGCTTGCGTAGACCTGTGCATAACCCTTTCGACAGCTTTCCCGACCTTCCCCCGGCAAAGGAGGCCCTTGCCTGACCAGCCTGCCATGACATCCCCCCGTTGACCCCGGCCACCCTCCCCGCCTATTCTCTTATAGGCCCCGGCCCCATCTTGTCGCACTCCGCCGCGGGGGCCCAAATCCGGAGGGACCCACCCCAAGGAATGAGAACTTGCGTTTCAGATACGGACCAGATGCGACGACCCGGCAGTGTCGCGGACACAGCTACGGAAACGCAGCAAAATCGAAATATGTGCCGCTCATTCAAAGCTGACTTATAGCTGTGCCAATGCAAATTCAGGTGCAATAATATACACCCGTATTACAAATAACGGAGTATTAGAAGTAAACCAGAGATGCCAGAGATTAGCACTGGAATACCACAAATGCACGAACAATGCGAACATCCAAAGCCCACAATGTGACGGTTGTGCCGGGTGGCTAAATACTCAAACGCTACTCGATAGTAGCGATGGTTGCCGGTGCAGCAGGTCGCACCACGGCGAGCTTAATTGCTATGCTTTATGGAGACAATACGGGAGGCCGTGATGGCACAGTTGCACTGGCAAGACGTTGAAGAGGGGATGGATGTGCCCACCTTGGTGAAGAACCCCACCACACGGCAGTTGGTGCGGTATGCCGGGGCTTCGGGCGACTTCTACGAAATCCATTACGACAAGGATTTCGCCATGGGCAACAACCTGCCGGGGCCCGTCCTCCACGGTGCCCTCAAGAACGCCTTTCTAGGGCAACTGATGACCGACTGGATTGGCGAGGGTGGCACCCTGCGTAGGCTGAGTTGCCAGTACCGTGGCATGGACCAGCCAGGCAAGCCCCTCTATTGCAAGGGCACCGTGACCCGCAAGTACGTGGAAGAGGGACGCCATCTGGTTGACTGCGATATCTGGGTAGAAGACAGCGAAGGGCAGACCACCACCCCGGGTCGGGCTACTGTACAGCTGCCCTCACGGGAGTAGTACAGCCATTCCATGACGATTGTGGCAATATCTGTTGCATGACCGCATCGTATCGGTCAGGAGGGAACCTTAATGGCAGACATCTTGTTGGATAAAGTGGCCATCGTTACCGGGGCCGGCAGGGGCATCGGACGTGGGGTGGCCAAACAGTTGGCGGCCGAGGGCGCCAAAGTGGTGGTGGTCGACCCCGGAGTGAACGTGGACGGCTCGGGCCAAGACGTATCTCAAGCCGACGAAACGGTAGGTATCATCCGGGCGGCCGGAGGCGATGCCGTGCCCTGCTACGAGTCAGTGGTCACCATGGAAGCTGGCGAGAAAATCGTGCAGACAGCCATCGACAACTTTGGCAAGCTGGACATCGTGGTCACCTGCCACGGCATCCTGCGCGACCGCATGATATTCAACATGACCGAGCAGGAGTGGGACGACGTCATCGCGGTACACCTGAAGGGCACCTTCACCGTCGTCAAGAACGCCTGCATCCTGTTCCGGCAGCAGCGTTCGGGACGCATAATCACCTTCAGTTCGGAATCCGGGCTGGTAGGCAACTCAGGTCAGGCCAACTACGGGGCCGCCAAGTCGGGCATCGCTGGCTTCACCAAGGTGGCAGCCAAGGACATGGGGCGCTATGGCGTCACGGCCAACGCCATCGCACCACGGGCCTCCACCCGAATGGTGGCGGCCGTTCCGGATTCCGCCCGGGAGGCCCGGGAACGCGGAGGCGTGGCCGCCATCACGGAGGGGGAACTGGAAAACGACCCCGATGACGTGGCGCCCTTCGTGGCTTTCCTAGCCAGTGACTATTCTGCCAACGTCAACGGTCAGACGTTTTTGGTTTATGGTGGGCAAGTGTCGCTAATGTCCCAGCCACGGCCGGCACGCTCCATCTACAACGAAGGTGGGTGGGACCTGGAGACACTGGCGCCCCAAGCCAGAGAATACCTGACCAAAGACATCTACAACCCCGCCCCAGCGCAACCGCCTAGACAGTAGGGTGTTATGGCCTGTTCCATTGCTGCCGACCACGTCTGCTGGACGCTGAATAATCCGGTCGGAATGGACTGGCATCTATCGACCACAATCAATCAATACGAGTGAGATCTGAGGGCTGACCTGAGATGGCTAATGTTTTGCAAGGCAAATCAGCAATCGTAACCGGCTCCGGCAGGGGCATCGGCCAAGGAGTGGCGCGGCTCATGGCAGCCGAAGGGGCCAAGGTGGTCGTAGTCGACCCCGGCGTGAACGTGGACGGCAGCGGCCAAGACGTATCCCAAGCCGACCAGACTGTCGCACTCATCCGGGAGGCTGGCCACGAGGCTGTGGCGTGCTACGAGTCGGTGGTCACGATGGAGGCTGGCGAGAAGATCGTGCAGACGGCCATCGACAGCTTCGGCAGGCTGGATATTGTAGTGACCTGCCACGGCATCCTACGGGACAGGATGCTGTTCAACATGAGCGAGCAGGAATGGGACGACGTCATCGCCGTCCACCTCAAGGGCACATTCACCATCATGAAGCACGCGGCCATAGTGTTCCGGCAGCAGCGTTCGGGCCGGTTCATCACCTTTAGCTCCACCTCCGGTCTCTATGGCAACTCCGGTCAAGCCAACTATGGCGCGGCCAAGGATGGCATCGCCGGGCTCACACGCGTGGCAGCCCGCGACTTGGGACGCTACGGCGCAACGTGCAACTCCATCTCTCCCAGTGCTTCAACCCGCATGATGGGCGAAGTTCCCGACGAGGCGCGTGAGCTTCGGGCGGCCCGGGGCATCGCTCCCGGCGGAACGCTACGGGGCATAGCCGACGATGTGGCCCCCTTCGTGACATGGCTGGCATCCGACGAGGCAGCCCACGTCAACGGTCGCATATTCAACGTGACCGAGGGCTTGGTGGCTCTGCTGAACGAGCCCGAGCCGGTGAAGACCATCCACAAGGACGGTCGCTGGACAGTCGAGGAGATTATCAACGTCTTCCCGGCGACCATTGGCGTGGAGTTGTACAACCCGGCGCCGCTGCCTCCGTCGGCGGGCTAAACGGCTCGCTGCACCGTGACACAGTGATGATGCTAGGTAGTCACATCTTGGAAGGCTAGTGGCCCAACCTCGCGTCGAACCCTTAGCTGGTGACTTGGGACACCAGATCCTTCCTTGCTGCTTCGGACCATGAAGCCTCGCTGGGGACCACTACGGAGGCGGGGCGTATACGGTAGCTGGCCGGATCGAGGCCGGGGGCGGGGGTGCCCTCACGCAGGCCAAGGGCGGCACTCACCAGCTGGCGTCGCACCCGCACCAAGCCTATATCGGCCGTGCCCAGAGTCTCTTGGTGCGGTCATAGACTTGCCCCTGAGACTCTTGGATGGCCCGGTCTTGAGCGCCGACGCCGGGTATGCCGAAGAAAGCCTTGGTGCGGTGGGCCTCCCAGTCCATCAGGTAGTCGTTTGCGTAGTTGGACCTCAGACGGATGTCGCCATAAGCCTGATTGGTAGCTGGCTCGTAGTCGAGGATGTGTATTCCCAAGCCGTTGACCATGGCAGTGCGCTCGGTATCGGTCAGGGGCCGAGTGGCGCTCCAAGTGATGCACCAGTTGATCATATTGTGATCGTCGGACGGTACCCAAATGTGAGCTTGGTAGACGGGGTCATCCTGCACTTCAATAGGAGGCATGGTGTGGAAGGGCATGTGGAATTGGGTGATGCGCCAATAGCGGGTACCGTTGCCTGCGTTACGCGCGGCGGCGATTAGCATGCCGTAATCGGTGTCCAAGGCGTCAAGAAGAGGGGCCTTCTCCATGGTCATTGTGAGGCCGAACCCTGCTTCGGCCTTGTCCAGCTCCCGCAGCTGGGAATCATCCGTAGTATCCAGCGGGGCGTGGAGGAAGGAAACGTGGGCGGGATCGATGCCCCCCTCCATGGCCTGCAACCAATTGCACTCGACGAAGAACTTGGTGACCAGCAAGTGATCGGCAGGCACCAAGGCCCACTCCAAGTCAGGGAGGCCGGGGGGCTCGGCCTCTGGACCCATGTAGGCCCAGATGACGCCTCCCGTCTCGCGGCAGGGGTAGGCGGGATGGCGCACTTTGTCCTCGAACCTAGTACCCGCTACTTGGTTGGGCATGTCGATGCACTGGCCGTCCAAGGCGTAAGCCCAGCCGTGATACGCGCAGCGCAGGCAGGAATCTTCGATGCGGCCGAAGTAGAGGGACGCGCGCCGGTGGGTGCAGTGCTCGGCCATCAGCCCAGGCTGACCGTTCTTGGTGCGGAAGACCACCAGATCCTCGCCCATCAGGCGCACCCGCTTGGTGCGGTCCCCTGCCGACACCTCGTTCGACAGCACCACTGGGGTCCAGTATTGCCGCAAGAGGTCGCCCATAGCAGTGCCTGCGCCAACGCAGGTCAATAGATCATTCTCATCTCTGGTCACCATCGGTGAAGCTCCTTCAGGTCTGGTGATGGCAGCCGAAGTCTGTCTTCATTCAGTCTTCAGCCTAGTGCGAGCCAAGGCGTCAGCATGCAATCAGCATGCGGCCACAACGTATCCGAGGAACTATAGTGTGTCAAGAACCGATTGGTGGATGCGGTGAATGAGCAGGGCTACGGGTCACGACGTGGGGAGGCGCGTAGGCAACGACCGCTAGGCACGGTTACGCGGCGCCTGCCTCTTGGCGGCGTTCAGCTCGCAGTTGATCCCAGTCGGTCTTGTGAATTTCCATCAGGAGGAAGATGTGGCCGGTGCGTCGGACGGTCTTCACAGGGCTGAACCCGCACTTGCCGAAGCACTTTTGCGCTCTTTCGTTCCACTCGAGGGTGTGAAGGTAGACGCGCTGCAGGGCTCCGGAGCGGAACATGTGCTCCAGCAGCAGCGTCACCGAATCGTAGCCATAGCCGTGGCTCCAGTAGTCGCGGTCGCCGATGACGATGCCCAACTCGGCCTGCTTGTTGACGGAGTCCAAGTCGTAGTACATGCAGTTCCCGATGTACGTGCCGTCCAAGGTCTCAATGCCAAAGTGGTCTGAGCCGGGGGTGGGACGATCCAGCTGCTCGCGGAAGATGCGCAAATAGCTCTGGAAGCTCATGGTCAGTGGCAGCGCGGCATCAAGGGCGGCAACCTCAGGGTCGGCCCGCCACTTGTAGTCCGACTCAGCGTCCTCCAGCCGCTTTGAGCGCAGGAGGACCAAGCTACCTCGTAGCTCCAAGTTAGCCTCTTTCCACCTAGTCTTTGGCCACCTTGTCGCGAATCATCGTAACGGCTTTCTCCAACAACTTGGCCTCGCTGGCATAGGTGAGGGTCCTCAGGCCAACGTCCGCAGGGAACCAGCGCACCTCGTCGAACTCGGGGTCGTGCTCGTCGGTGCAGCCGCCAGTGGGAGCCATAAGGTAGAAGTGGACGGTCTTGTTGTAACGCACCCGCCTGTCGGGGCTGACGAACCAGTAGTTGATGTTGCCCAGCGGGGCTTCAATGACCGGGTGCAAGCCGGTCTCCTCCCGCACTTCGCGCAGGGCTGTCTCCTCCAAACTCTCACCCGCATCCGGCGTGCCCTTGGGCAGGCTCCAGCGGGCTGGCACAATGCGCCCGCAGAGGATAGTTTCGATCTTCTTATCATCGGCGACGCGATAGACTATGCCCCCAGCGGAGACCAGCCTCTCTATGCGTTGCCTCGCAATTCTTGATGACACCGTATTGCTCCCAAGGCTACTTTGGCCCGCGATATTGTAAGGTGGGTAACTAGCCGCGTCAAACCAAAATCGGGTGCGTGCCCTTCCATAGAGCGCGTAACAACCCAGCTTGACACTCGGTTTATGATACGAAGGATTAGCTGGCAGGAGGCCGGAATATGGCAACACAGGCCCAAGGGCTGTCTCTGTTCGAGGCAGCGACGCGAATGGGGGTGCCGTTCCAGCGGGAGGTGGAGCCCCTGGACAAAGAGGTAACAGTACAGGGGATGAAATTTCATTATCTGGACTGGGAACCGGCCCCTGCTGCAGAAGGACGCCAAACCTTGGTCTTCCTTCATGGCAACGCGCAGCAGGCCCATAGCTGGGACTTCATTTCGCTGGCACTGTGCGAGACTTACCATTGCCTAGCCCTCGATGCCCGGGGCCATGGGGACAGCGACTGGGCCTCGCAAGGGGAGTACACCGTCGATGCCTACGTGCAGGACCTAGCAGCTTGCGTCGACGCCTTGGGACTGGACCAGTTTATCCTGGTGGGCCATTCTATGGGCGGGCGCACCTGCTACGTTTACACCTCCCAATATCCCGACAAGGTTAAAGCCTTGGTCATCGTGGATTCGGGACCGCGGGCCATCGCAGCGGGAATCTCTCGGATGGACAGCTTCAAACAGCTACCCGACTTGCTGGACACCTACGATGAGTTCGCGGACCGGGTGCAGGAATACACCGGCAGACCACGGGAGCAGGTGGCAGGCGCACTTAAGCATACAATCCGCCGACGTGCCGATGGCAAGTGGACTTGGAAGTACGACAAACTACTACGTACTCCTGGTGGAACGCCTCCCGGCTGGGAGCCGGAGAAGCTGTGGGAGTGCATCGAGAAGATCAGTTGCCCCACCTTTATAGTGCGTGGTGGCGATAGCGATGTGTTCGCCGAGGAGACCATGGACCGGATGCTTCAGACCATATCCGGCAGCAAGGCAGTCACCGTACCCAAGGCTGGGCACCTCGTAGCCGGTGACAACCCTTCAGGCCTGATCGAGGCCATGCAGGGCTGGCTGCCCACGGTAGCCTGAGGGACAGCCAGTTCCGCCCAGCATGGCAGCTTCAGCCACACCCAATGCTACTTCCAAGAACGGCACAGCCGAGCCGACGCGTGTCGTTTGTCGGGGCGTGTCCAAGTCTTTCGGGGCTGTGAAAGCGTTGGACGACGTCAGCCTGACTGTCGAGCCCGGCAGCATCCTCTCTATCGTAGGTCCGAGCGGCTGCGGAAAGACCACGCTTCTTCGGATGCTGGCAGGGTTCGAGACGCCGAATAAGGGTGAAGTCGACTTGGGAGGCCGAGTGGTGGCCGGGCCCGAAACGTGGGTGCCACCCGAGAGCCGACACGTAGGCATGGTGTTCCAAGACTACGCTTTGTTTCCTCACAGGACCGTGGCCCAGAACGTGGAGTTCGGCTTGATGGGGTGGAGCAAGGCTGACCGCGAAGCTCGAGTGCGCGAGCTGTTGGATGTGGTGCACCTAGGAGGCTTGGCCCAGCGGCGACCCCACGAACTCTCCGGTGGCGAGCAGCAGCGGGTCGCCTTGGTGCGTTCTCTGGCGCCAAGGCCTGTGGCGCTCTTCATGGACGAGCCCTTCAGTAACTTGGACACCAAGCTGAGCGAGGAGTTGCGCCGAGAGGTGAAGACCATTGTCAGCCAATTCGGCATGACCACCATCCATGTGACCCATGACCAGGAGCAGGCGCTCTTTATGGGCGACCAAGTGGCGGTGATGCGGGCTGGGCGTCTGGAGCAGGTAGGCACCCCGGAAGAGGTATTCCACCGTCCCGTTTCCCCCTTTGTGGGCTCCTTCCTAGGCTTGGCCGCCTTCCTGCCCGCCGTAGTGGCCGATGGCGGCTTCTCGACTGAGGTGGGTTTTCTGGACGGCGCTTGTGACTTACCGCGGGGGGCACGAGCGAGCCTGATGGTCCGACCCAACCAAGTGGGGATCGAGAGATTCAGCGAGGGCGAGTGCATAGTAGAGGAGAGGGCGTTTCGTGGGCTAGACTATCTATATACGTTAGCCTTGCCTTCCGGCATTCGCCTGCACTCACTACAGCATCATGGGGTATACTATTCCGTCGGCGATAGAGCCCAAGTATCGGTCCAACTGCCCGACCCACCAATATGTTTCGACGCGGACGGCATCAGCTAAGGGCTGTCGGCAGGAGAAAGGGGCCTTGAATGGCTAGTGAAGAGGTTACCAAGGTAAAGAGCGATGCAACGGTAGCTCCCGCAGCAGACATGAGCGTCTACGAGGCCATCTACCGCCGGCGCTCGGCTTGGAAATACAAGGATAACCCGGTGGCGCGCGAGACGATGGAGCGCATGCTGGACACAGCAGTATGGGCGCCCAATCACCGTCTGACGGAGCCATGGCGCTTCTTTATCATCGAGAAGGGTACCGAGGCTAGGGACACGGTGGCAGAGCTCGCCTACCAGCACCAGATGGGCCGGTTCGACAACCCACAGCGGGCTGAGGCTACGCGACAATCCGTGTTGGCTCCGCCTGTGCTGATATATGTCTATAGCGCTCCAGGTCAGAGCGACGAGGCTACCAAGGAGAACTACGCTTCCACCATCTGCGCCGCCTATAACGTCTCGCTGGCTGGCGCCGCCGAGGGTTTGACGGTCACTTGGGAGACGGGCGGGGCCACACGGCACCCCAAGCTCAAGGAGACGCTGGGAGCAGAAGAAGAGTGGGATTTGGCCGCCATGCTATCCATAGGCGAGCCCGACGAGGACATCGTCACCCAGCGGACCCCGGCCCAACAGTTCGCCAAGTGGCTCTAGTGTCCGGGTCCAAGCCAGAGCGCTCGGGCTTGGATATGCCCAGCTAGAAGCCGAAGACCCGCGGGATGCCCACACCTAGGCCGTACCCGATGCCAGCAGCGGCAGCTCCTATCAGCAATATCTCCAGCCCTTGGAGCAGGGGGGACTTGCGCACTATCTGGCCTTTGCCCACGCCGAGGATGAAGAGGCCGAGCAGAGCCCCTCCCGACGAAGCTCCTATGGCTGTGTAGCCGTCTAAGAAGAAGAAGGGGGTGATGGGCACCATGGCGGCCACTATGAAGGCCAACCCCATCACCAAGGCGTCCTTTATGGGGTTGGAGGTGCTCTCGGAGCTGAGGCCCAGTTCCTTCTCCACCATCGTCCGTAGCCACAGGTCTTTGTCGGAGGCAATGTGCTCGGCCATGTCTTGGGCTTCCCGCATGGTCAAGCCCTCACGTTGGAACATCACGACCAGCTCGGCCAACTCCTCAGCGGGATGGGCTTCGAGTTCCTCCGCCTCCTTGGCGATTTCCGCCTTCTGCACGTCGCCCTCCGCCTTGGAGGAGAGGTAGGAGCCGCTGGCCATGGAGACCATTCCCGCCAGAGCGGCCGCTAGTCCCGCCACCAGCACACCAGTGGTGCCTCCCACGCCGGAGACGGCCACTGCGGTGACCAAGGCCACCGTACTAAGGAGGCCGTCTTGTGCGCCGAACACCACCTCGCGGATGCGCCCAAAGGCGGCTACCCGCCATTTCTCGCGGTCCAATTCCCGGGCTGCTGCCCGGTACGCCGGAGAGGCCTCAGGGTAGGCCTCTATCCGTGGAGGCGACTCGAACCTTGGCGGCGCGTGATGCTCTACGTGACCCTCGATTTCCGCCACGGCCGCCAGCCTCTTCTGCTTGCTCTCCAGAATCTCTAAGGCCCGGCTGAACACCTCCAAGTGGTGCTGCTCCCGGTCCATGGCTATAGTGAGGGTCTCGGCGGCGTCCAACCGTCCTTCATCCAAGGCGTCTTTGATCATTCGAGGATAGAGGTTGGCGGCCTCCTTGGCCTCGCCTTGCATGACGATACGCAGGTTCTCGGCAGTGGACTTGATGTCGCCCGCCACCCGAAGATGATTGATACCGTGGATGGTCTCGGCTCCAGCGACCTCTTGGAACACTTGGGCCACCTCGGGGTAGCCCTCCTCCAAAGCCTTGTGGGCAAAGGCGTTGTACTTCAGGTTGGCCATGGCCTCACTAACGATGGAGTTCCACAGGTTGCGGTCGGTCTTGGAGAGACTACGTACGTCCACCATTCTTCTATTCCTGCGCCTAGGATGCGGTCAGGCTCCCACTGACTAAATCAATCATAACACGCCGTCTATGAGGTTCCTCGATCAGATACATTCCCCATAGCTCTCCTTATTCTCAGAATAAGGAGTGAGGATGTCCCCAGATCACGGAAGACCACCGTATACCGACTCTCCAAGTATGCCGTGGTTATACACACGCCGAGGCTTTCACAGCCCGACTGTTGGCATGCAAGACTCTCGCATTGGACGAGCAGAAAATTGAAGGCGTTAATGGGGGAATAGAAAAGTGCCCCCAGGGGGCTTCGATCCCCCGATCTCCACCTTGAAAGGGTGGCGTCCTTGACCAGGCTAGACGATGGGGGCACGGCGAACCGTTAGGGGCACTTCTGGATTATAGAGGGATCAGGGGTATAGCGCCAGACCCTCCAGAGCCGTTGTCTCCGGGAAGCCGTACATCACGTTCATGTTCTGGATGGCCTGCCCCGCTGCCCCCTTCACCAAGTTGTCCAAGCAACTGATGACCATCAGTATTCCCGTCCGCGCGTCCACCGATGGGTATACGAGGCACATGTTGTTGCCCAAGGTATGCTTGGTGTGGGGAGGGGCCGAGGGTACCTCCACAAAGGGCTCGTCGGCGTAGAAATCGGCGTAGAGCTGCCGCAATTGCTCGTGGGCCTGCTGCCACGAGGAGAACGTTCCGGGCGATAGCGTGGCGTAACATGAACTGAGGATGCCACGAGTCATGGGTATCAGGTGGGTGAGAAAGGTGACTTGTGGTGGCGTCTGGGCCACCGCGGCCAACTCCTGGCTGATTTCAGGCAGGTGGCGATGGCCGCCCACTGAGTAAGCCATCACGTTTTCGTTAACTTCCGAAAAGTGGGTTGTAAGACTCAGGCCCCGGCCAGCGCCAGACACCCCCGACTTGCTGTCGATCACGACGCCGGGCTCGATGAGCCCCTCTTTCACCACCGGGGCCAAGGCGAGGATAGCACTGGTAGGATAACAACCGGGGTTGGCGATGAGGCGGGCTTGGGCCACTTGGTCACGGTGCAGCTCGGTGAGGCCGTATACGGCTTCTTCCAAGTACTGGGGGCCAGGGTGCGCCACCCCGTACCACTCCTCGTACTCGTCCACTTTCTTGAGGCGGAAGTCGGCGCTTATGTCGACCACCTTCAGCCCGCCCTCAATCAGGGGGATGACTGCATCGGCGCTGGCCTTGTGGGGCAGGGCGGAGAAGGCGAAGTCCAAGCCATCCTCCAGCTCAGGCTCGATCATCAAGTCGATGCCCGAGAGGTGTGGGAAGAACTCGCCCAGCCTCTGGCCAGCCCCACTGCGACCGGTGACGCTGGTGAGGGTGACGTGGGGATGCTGGTATAGCAGCCTTGCCAGTTCACTGCCGGCGTAGCCTGTGACGTTGACGATTCCTACTTTCACTGCTCCTCCCGGCTAGGCCTTGAACGGCTGTTGTTGTTCGCTTGTCGTTTCTTCTTGGCAGCGGCCTTTACCTTGGCATCGGCTTGCTTTTTGGCTGCCGCGGCGGTCTCTTTCTTCTTCAGGCGCAGGGCTTCCTGCTTCTCGAAGGCGGGGCGCGACGGGCAGCGCTCGCTCAACACGCAACGGGGGCAGAGGGGACGTGGGGCCTTGCACACCTGCCTGCCGTGAGTGATAAGAGCCACATGGAGGGGATAGACTTGGTGGTCCTCCACCATCTCCTCCAGCATATCTTGGGCTTTGTCCACAGTGGTTTTAGGGCCAACGAGGCCCAGCCTTTTGACGACTCGCTCAATGTGGGTGTCCACTGCCATTGCAGGCATGCCTAGGGAGAAGCAGAGGATGATGCCCGCGGTCTTGGGGCCGACGCCGGGCAACTCCTTCAACCACTTCTTGGCGTCGCCCAAGGGCATCTCGCGCAAGAAGCTAAGGTCCAGATTGCCGCACCGCTCCAGTATCAGATTGAGGACCTGCTTAATGCGTGGGGCCTTGATACGGGCAAGCCCCCCTATGCTGATGCGCTCCTCAATGACCTCCACATCGCCTTGGGCCAAGGCCTCAAAGCTGTCGAAGCGCTCCATCAGGCGGGCAAAGGCCCGCTCCGAGTTGCGGTCGGAAGTGTGCTGCGACAGGATGGTGAACACCACCTCGCTGATGGCATCGTACCGGGCCTCCCAAGGGAAGGGGGCATACTCGCCCTCCAAGGCCGCTAGGGCATCTTGGGCAGTCAGCAGCGGAGGACCCTTGCGGGAGGTCCTCTTGGGGGCTGCTTTATCGGTCGACGGTCTCTTCTTCGTGGTTGTCATGCTACGCCAACGGATGATGGTGTTGGTGGAAAGATACCATGGCAAGGGCCAGTGTAGAAGTCCACAATAGATGCCAAACACTGCTTGACTCTATCGCTCGCCACTGGATAAGGTATTCCGCAGGCCAGCCGCCACGCCGAGTTGCGGTCGGAGGATGTGTGGGTCTGGACGGTATTGGGACCTTCCGGTCCAATCATGGTAGAAACCCAAGGAAGCGGGGAGGATAGCCTTGTCTCTGGAGATGTGTCTCAGCGAGCTGTGCGATGAGGATGCCCCCCTCAGTTACTCCAACCTCATTGAGCTTTCGGACCTAGTGTCGGCGGAGAGACCCCAGTTCGTCGCTATTTGGAACCAGGTGACCTCCGAGAGGCGGGCGCAGGTCATCGGGCGTTTGGTTGACTTGGCCGAAGAGAACGCCCAACTCGACTTCACGGAAGTCTTAAAGATAGCCCTAGCCGACGACGATTACTTAGTGCAGGAAAAAGCCATCGCAGGCATTTGGGAGGGTGAAGACCGGGCAGTAATCCCTTTGCTCCTCGACATCCTGCAGTCCGATGGCCCGGCCGAAGTGCGGGCGTCTGCCGCTGGGGCACTAGGGAAGTTTGCCCGCCTAGCCCAAGAGGACAAGATCTTGCCCAAGGACGCTCAGATGGTACAGGAGTCGCTGATGCGGTCCCTGCAAGACGAGGGCGACCCCTTGGAGGTGCGTCGTCGCGCCTTGGAGGCCGTCTCGCCCTTCAACACGCCCCGGGTGCATGAGTTCATACGCTGGGCCTACAGCAGTAGCGAGCAGAAGCTGAAATGCAGCTCCCTCTATGCCATGGCCAAAACCCAGGAGGAGGCTTGGATGCCAGCCATCCTCTCGGAGTTGCGAAGTGCCCACCCATCACTCCGCTACGAGGCCGCAACCGCTTGTGGCGAGTTGGGCGAAGAGAATGTGGTGCAACACCTCATCCCGCTCTTGGAGGACGACGACACCCAAGTGCAGATGGCGGCGGTAATCGCCATGGGCAACATCGGCGGTACCCTAGCCAAGCGGGCGCTACGACGCTGCATGCGCGATGCAGACGAGACCCTCCGGGAAGCCGTGCAGGAAGCCCTCGAAGAGATGGATATCGGGGAATTCTAGGGCCTCGGTCAAGACGGCCATTTTCTCGAACAATCGGCCCAACCCGTCTTTCCCCCCGTCTTTCCGGAGGGAGGCGGGCAATCCATGGCCCGGGCTAACAGGCAGTGGAACGAGTGGTCTCTCGGATTCTTTGGCGCACCCTGAAATGACTCGAATGTAAGTTCCCGGCAGGAAAGACGACCATGTCCGACCTCTCTGAATCAGAAAAAAAGGCCGTCAACGCCCAGCGGGTGGCACACCTCGCCTCCGCCGACCCCCAAGCCGTGCCCCACCTCATACCCATCTGCTTCCACTACGACGGCAATCGCTTCTACAGCGTCCTCGACCAGAAGCCCAAGCGCACCGCCGTCACCAACCTCAAGCGCGTACGCAACATCCTCTCCAACCCCAACGTCGCACTGGTAATCGACCACTGGCAGGAAGAATGGCAAGGCCTCTGGTACGTGCTCGTCAACGGCACTGCCGACCTCCTCTACGAAGGCGACGAGCAGCAGCAGGCCATAGCATCCCTGCGCGAAAAATACCCCCAATACCGCACCATGGACCTCAACACCAACCCCGTAATCCGCATCACCCCCACCAACATCATCCGCTGGGGCCAACCCGCACGGTGACGCCGTGGAGAGCCGAGGGGCTCTAGCTTGGCCGTCGGCAGCAGCCCCAACCTATAGGATCCATAGGTGCTACGGGTTCCCTTAGGTACAAACCCTATGATGCGGGCAATACACCAGTTCCGATGGACATGTGGTATCTATAGTCAACAGTGTCTACGGAACTGCATAGATGGGCATACGAGTCAACCTACCAGCATAAGGCTCGTTGCGGGTTGGTGCTCGTAAAGCCGAATCAGACTGAACCCGAGCAATGATTACCCCACGAGAAAGGGACGACAACCGGCCGGGGCCGGGTGAGCTAAGGTCCCGGCGAGTCACGTTCGTATCGGGAACGTAGCCAAGGCCATCGGTTGGTCCCAACGGTCCATTTTTCTTGCTGGCGCCGGAATCGTTCAATCGGAGGCATACTAATCTGATGCTGGATCATCGGCGGGCGCATCAGCGTCCGGGACATCCCTGAAGGCCTGATATGTATCAGGGTCAAAAAAGCGAACCGACACTATCTGAGTCCTTGGGATCACAATTCTGAAATAATCATTAAACGTGTGGTCGCCCGGCTTCGACTGGGATATCACGGATGCATAGTTGATTGTCAGTTCAAGTTCTTGGGTATCTTTGTTCCGGTATCCGCTCATCAGGGGAATCAAAGCTACGTCCGGTTGAGTGTTGCCTACAGATTTATTCCCCAGGGGCCCTACCGATATAAGCTTTCCCGGTTGCCAGTGTAATTTCGACAAATTCTTCTTGCCGAATCGATTCTATGAGAAGCAGTTCGACACGATCCCCAGTCTCGGTGGCAGCTTTTATCGCGGACTTTTCCTCATCCCATATCCAGTTGCCTAGATGTGGCAGGACAACGGTCAGCAATGTGCCCAACGCAACTGTATCCGAGAATGGATACGGTATGCCGGATTGCCAAATGTCATTGGCTCTTGGGAAGATGCAATGGATCAGCAGTACAACCAAGTGGGAGAATCCGAAAACCACTGCACCGACGCCAGCAGCCTGAAAGAGTACGTGGTAGCCTTGGCCTCGCACCGCCTGGTGGCGAGTGCGGTGGAGGTTGATGATTATCCAGTAGCCCGCAAGGGCCGGGATGATGAAGAAGAGCCCGAAGTTCAAGGAAGAGCTTTATAGCTGAGGACGACTGCGTAAAGGTTTGACACTCTAGTCGTTAGCGATGGCTACGAGCCCCTCGCGTAACGCGAATTTTTGCCATCTTCTTGACTTGCTCTTTAAACTTGTCACTCTTGATGACGTCTTCGGGCTTCACAAATATCTCACCGTTCCGTGTAACCAGGATCCGAGGCTTGTTATCTGTGGTGGTAGATTCCTCAGCCTCCTTAGTCACAGTGAGCCTCCCTTGCGTTCTGCGTGGTATCGTTTGTTCGGTAGCTTGTGGAGCATAAGCCTAGGGGGACTTCTAGGGTACAGCCGCGGGCGGGGAAAGGGCCGTGAAGCTGAAGCACAATCCACCAGCCAATAGGATGGTATCACCAGGGTTAAATGCCGGTCAAGTTTGGCGGTCCGTGCATGACCGCCGCCCGTATCCCGCCATCACTTCTACCTTATGGAAGGTCAGGTAGCCTGAGATAACCCACGTCTCCCCGCCCATTTGGGCCCAACTCCACCACACTAGCCTCCAACCTTCAAGCCCATCCACCGCACCTGTACCCGAGAGCTCCCCCCATGACACCATCCCCTTGACCCCCAACCCCACCCCCTGCTAACCTCAAATACAGCAGCACGCAGGGGACTGACCCCTCAGGGTCGCCCCTGCTTTTCTTTTTCCGGCCCTGACTTTCGCCCTGAATTTGGCCCTGACTTTCGGAGGACACAGTGCACAGACGACGGCACGACGCGGCAAGCTACCCAGATACGACGCTGCGGCATACGCGGCGCATTTCAGACAGAAAAACTTGACTTCAGCTACGCAAAATGCCACGCCCCAGCTACGGGAGACCCCAAGCGGCCAAGTCCCCAAAGCCAACTCAGATACGATGCTGCGGCCAATGAGACCACTTCCAGATACAGAAAAATTTATTTCAGCTACGACAGTGGCCGCACGCACCTATAAATTCCCGCGACCATGGCCCCACATGCAGCTACAAGTCCTGAGACCGCGGGCCGCAAGCAGCCGCACCCTTGAGCCCTCCTACTCCAAACCGATGCTCAACCAGAGAACTACATGTGATAACCTATCCCTCAATTCCATGAGAAGGAGGCCGAAGCGTGGCTAGCAGCGATGGCTCCTACGAAGTACTGGTCTGGGAGGACGTCATAACCCCCGCAAGGGATGGCGTGGCTCTATCGAATGACGTCTACTTCCCCGCCCGCAACAGCACCGCCGTGGCCGACCCTCTGCCCGTCCTGCTGGAGCGCACCCCCTACGGCAAGCGCGAAGCCGAGCGCGCCGAGCGGGCCCGCTACTTCACCCGCCACGGCTACGTGGTCGTCATCCAAGACTGCCGCGGCTGCTTCGACTCCGAGGGCGACCTCTACTTCCTCCGGGACGAGGCCGCCGACGGCTACGACACGGTGGAATGGATCGCAGCCCAGCCTTGGTGCAACAGCAAGGTGGGCACCTTCGGCACCTCCTACGCCGGCTGGACCCAGACCAGCACGGCAGCCCTCAATCCGCCCCACCTCGCCTGCCAGATACCCACCATGGCTGGCTGGAACGCCCACACCAGCACCGTACGACAGGGCGGGGCCTTCGAGTTGCGCTTCATGGCGTGGGCCTTCTGGCACTCAGCCGTCAACCCAAACAAACGACTCAAGGCAAACCCCGGCGCAAAGCAAACCCTAGACCACACCGACTTCCGCGACTGGCTGTCGCAGCTGCCCTTGAAGGAAGGGCTCAGCCCTCTGGCCCAGATCCCCAACTACGAACGCTGGCTTATGGACATCTACACCAAGGCCGACTACGACGACTTCTGGCGACAGCCCGGCTTCGGCGTGGAAGAGTACCTAGAGCAATACTCCGACGTCCCCACCTACTTCGTGGGTGCCTGGTACGACTCCTACACCCTAGCCACTACGGACAGCTTCAAGGCCCTCGCGGCCCACAAGAAAGGGCCCATCCACGCCATCATGGGTCCTTGGACCCACGGCACCTACACCACCGAACTCAGCTACTCCGGCGACGTGGACTTCGGCCCCGGCGCCGCCTTGGAAAGCTTCGACGACCTCCACCTCCGCTGGTTCGACCGCTGGCTCAAGGAGGGCACACCCCAACCAGCCCTTGCTACAGACGGCGAATCTCCTCTCACCTTCTTCGTCATGGGTGGTGGCACTGGCCACAAGCTCTCATCAGGGCGTATGGACCATGGCGGAAGCTGGCGCCATGCCCCGGAGTGGCCTCTGCCCAGCGCTCGAGAAGCCTCCTACTTCCTGCAAGCTGACGGAAGCCTGAACGGCGAACCGGAAACCCAACGCCAAGTATCCTCGGAATACGAGTTCGACCCCAATAACCCGGTGCCGACAGTGGGCGGCAACTTCTCATCCCTAGCCTACGTGAAGCAACTCCCCGCAGGCGTCGACCCTGAAACAGTCCCTCGTGGCAGCCGCACCGAGATGGTCACCCCCAACGGCGGCTTCAACCAGCACGAGGGAGAACGGTTCTACTCCTCCAAGGCACCCTACCTGCCCCTCTCCAGCCGCCACGACGTGGTCGTCTTCCAGACCCCACCCTTGGAGCAGGACCTCCTTGCCATCGGGCCCGTCGAAGTGGAGCTGTGGGCCTCCTCCACCGCCATTGACACCGACTTCACCGCCAAGCTCGTGGATGTCTACCCGCCCAGCGATGACTACCCCTCAGGCTACGCCCTGAACATCGGCGACGGCATCATCCGCGCCCGCTATCGTGACTCCCGGGAAAAAGCCGAGTTCATGACTCCCGGCGAAGTCTACCGCTTCACCGTGGCCCTCTTCCCCATCAGCAACCTGTTCGTGAAGGGTCACCGCATACGGCTGGACATCTCCAGCAGCAATTTCCCTCGCTTCGACGTAAACCCCAATACGGGCGAGCCCCTAGGCCGCAACCGGCGCACCCTGACAGCCATCAACACCATCTACCACGACAGTGAGCACCCGTCCCGCCTCATTCTGTCGGTGGTGCCGGAGTAGTCAGATGGCAGAGCAAACGGAGCAAGTCTACGAGTGGGATGTCGCCCGCATTGGCGACGAATCACCGGAGTACGTGTACGAGGTCACCCGGGAAAACATCGCCGACTATTGCCGCGCCGTGCGTTACGAGAACCCCATCTACGTGAACGACGGGGCGGCCAGAGAGGCGGGGCTACCCGGCGCAGTGGCTCCGCCGACCATGACGTACACCTACGCCCCCCAGAGGCGCTCAGCTGTCATAGAGGCCCAAGGATGCATCGCCCCAGAGCAATCGCAGACCAACGCCCGCAGCACCCCCTTCGTATCAACCAAGGTCCACTTCCAAGGGGCTTACGTACAGCCAAGCGACGTCATCAGCAGCGTCACCCGCGTCTCCGACAAGTTCGAGAGACGCGGCAACAAGTTCATCACCTTCCATGTCTCAGCCACCAACCAGCGAGGCGAACCCGTAGTCGAGTACGACTACGTCTGCCTCTGGGAGTACGCCGCCGCGGCCAAAGCAGAAGGCTGATCCATCCCGGCCGCGTGATATAGGTCACCCTAGAATCAATAGTGGCTTGCCTAGGTCCGGTCGTGGCGCAAGGAGGAAGCTAATGAGCTTTGAAGAGGCCAGAAAGCATATTGCTATTGCGAGACGGCATCTGGACAAGGTACAAAGTGCGGCGTGGGACCAAGACGCCGCGGATGCCGTAACGTGGGCATTCTATGCCTACGAAAACTGCGTTACCGCACTCGCTGAATCTCATGGTCTGCAATGGACCACCATTCACCACCAAAAGGCTCAATTAGCCCGGCGCCTCTACAGCGATGGGCTGATTTCACGAGACGTTGGCGATAAACTGGAGGAGTTGAACCGACTGAGAAAGGATGTCGCGTACGATGAACCGGGGCCTGAACTGCTGGAGGTAAACCTAGAAGACCTAGCAGGTGAGCTCGAGGAATTCATAGGCGAAATTGAATCAGGCATAGGATCATCGACATGAACGAAACAGTGGCAACTGAAGCTAAGTCGGCCCTAGATGCCCTGATACTGGAAGGGTTGGCGGAAACAGCAACGGTGGTCCTTATAGGCTCCGCTGCTCGTAGCGCCATGCACATCCGCAGTGACATTGATATCCTTGTCCTTGACGATGTCGAGTGCCGGATTCGACTAAAGAGTCCCGGCGATGTACACCTGCAGCAGTATAGTAGGTCGAAGTTCCTGAGTCGGCTGGAAGATGGAGATGACTATCCGGGTTGGGCTTTGCGCTTTGGAATACCAATGCGGGACCCCGATGGGTGGTGGGCTCAGCAGGTAGCCTCGGAACACGATAGTCCTCACTGGCCCGACTGGCAGCCCAAAGTGGGTCACGCAAAGAAGCGCATGAGGGTGACCTCGGAGTTGCTCGTTATCGGGGATGTCGACGCAGCATCCGAGGAGTTAATGTTTGCAGCTACCCACGTTGCGAGGGCGACCCTGCTGAAGCACGGGGTATTCCCCCTGTCACGGCCAGAGTTAACCTCACAGTTGCAGGATAATGAACCGGCTCTTGCTCACCTTCTCGACCGACTTATCGTGGGCAACGTGGACGCATCCGACCTAGCCTCTGGAATGTCACTTTTGGAACGCGAGATCGAACAGCTTGAGCAGGCTGCGGAAGAAGCACCGCAGCACTACTCAACTCTGCATTTTTAGCGCATCTCACCCCAACTTCAACACCTTCCGCGCGTTCTCCAACAGTATCTTGGCCCGCACTTCGTCACTGAGGTCCCACTCGTTGAACTCTCGCAGCCAGCGGTCGGGGGTGATGAGGGGCCAGTCGGAGCCGAACAGCACCTTGTCTCGCAGGCGCCGGCTGCACTCGTGCACCAAGTTCTGGGGGATGAAGCGTGGAGACCACCCCGACAGGTCCATGTACACGTTAGCCTTGTGCAGCGTGACGGCGATCTGCTCGTCGACCCAAGGCCAGCCGGGATGCGCCATGATGATGGTCAGTTGCGGGAAGTCGGCCGCCACATCATCGAAGCAGGGTATGGGCGCGCTGTACTTCAGCTTCAGTCCCGACCCTCCCGGCGTCCCCGACCCCGCCCCAGCGTAGCCGGAGTGGAACAGAACCGGGATATCCATCTCCACGCACTTCTCATATAGCGGGTAGAAGTGCTCGTCGTTGGGGAAGAACCGTTGGTGTACCGGATGCAGCTTGAGCCCCTTCATGCCCAAATCCCGCACACACCGCTCCACCTCGTTGACGGCAATCTCTCCCTTCCAAGGGTCCACATTGCAGAACCCGATAAACTGCTCCGGGTACTCCCTCACGATGTCTGCGACGTAATCGTTGGAGTCGGGTAGGTCGCCGGTCGTGGTCTCAGTATCTACGGAGAAAACCACACCGAGAATATCCAGTTCCTTGTACTTGTTGGCCATGTCTTCCACGGTGGGAGGCGGAGGAGAACGGAAGTACTCACGTAGCTGGGCATCCACCGGACGGTCAGGGAGTCCCGGCTGTCGTGGAACGTGCATGTGCATGTCGATTGCCTGCATTGTTGGCCCGCCTTTCGTCGTAGGGAATGGCAATTGGTAGCGTCATTGTAGTGGCATAGCCACTGGTGAGAAAGCGCGTCGGGTCGGCCCGGCCAACCATAAGGGTTGCCCCTACGGCAACGCGTGCTTACCATACGGGACGGCGCGGATTGCGCCTTCAGGAGGCAATTAATGGAGTTCGGGTTATTCTTGGAGTGGCCGAATCCGGCCCTTCGCAACTGGAAGACCCTCTTCGAAGAGGGCGTGGAGCAGATCCAGTACTCAGAAGAGTTGGGGTTCGACTACTGCTTAGACGTAGCAGACGGTAATAGCGAAAGCTGTCAAGGAAGCTCGAATTCGCCCAAGCGACGCCTCAAGACCTCATCGTGATGACGTCTCCCAGACGCTCCGGACTCTTTAGGGTGGATGCTCGGGAGCGTGGCCCAAGCCAGTGAGGGGTTCGGGAGGCCCGGTGCTGGTATTCCGAGTTGGTGAATCATGATCAGGTTTCTGCCGAATGAGTTATTAAGAGGAGAAGCTCCTTGACGGCCGGCAGCTCCATTGGGCGCATTGGCATCCTGTGGCGCGGTGACCCTGAAGTGCCACCAACCCCCCGCGAAATCAACAGGTTCATTCGCGTTGTCGACACGCTGGAAGCTCGCGGGATAAGCGCAGAGGCGATTGTGTATTCCGATGTTGTTTCCGACAAGGTACGGGAACGGCTTTTGGGTCTGGACAGAGTCCTGGTCTGGGTGGACCCCATAGTCAATGGCCAAGACCGGTGCCGGCTGGACGCGGTGCTCCGAGATGTGGCATCGCAAGGCGTGTGGGTCAGTGCACACCCCGACATCATTTCCAAGATGGGGACCAAGGAAGTCCTCTACCGTACGCGTCACCTAGGGTGGGGGACAGATACACGTCTGTATAACGCTCCAGAGGAGCTGCAGGAGAGCCTTCCGCTGCTTCTCGCGTCTGGCCCAAGGGTACTGAAGCAGAATCGAGGCAACGGCGGAAACTGTGTGTGGAAAGTAGAACTGGTTGGCGGTCCCCTCCCTTCTATGGGGGAACCGTGCGCGTGCTACACGGGCTGCGTGGTAGTGGGATCGAGGAAATGCAGCTGGAAGACTTCGTTCAGCATTGTCGACCGTACTTCGCCGCCTCTGGGTGCATGATCGACCAGCCGTATCAGCCCCGGTTGGAAGAGGGGATGATTCGCTGCTACCTCGTGCACAACCGAGTGGTCGGCTTCGGTTTTCAGCTTGTCAAAGCGCTTATGCCGCCTCCACCTCCTGAGGCCGGCGCTGAGGCTGCGGAGGCCCTGCCGCGCACCTATTACGGGCCGTCGCCTGAGTTCCAGGGCATAAAGGCTAAGATCGAGTCACAATGGGTCGGCGACATGCAGCATGTGCTATCTATCGACACAGAGTCCCTTCCGGCGATTTGAGATGCGGGTTTTCTTTATGGGCCAAAGACCGCGTCGGGAGAGGACACCTATGTGCTGTGCGAGATCAATGTCCAGTGCGTTTACCCGTTCCCCGATGAGGCAGTGGAGCCATTAACAGAGGCCGCCGTTACCCGGATGGTCGCATCCAAGAATACTCGGGGCCGCTGATGAAAACAAAGGCGTGGCCCCGGCAAGTTCGGCCACCAATGGTTGCATGCTCTACGGTTGGTCGCGTGCTCTACGGTCCGACTAGCCAGAAAGAACCGTGGGATTCAATATCGAAAGCCACATCGGTGCCGTAAAGCCCTCTGTGTCCTCGTTGGAGCCCAATGGACATCGCGCTCGCATGGGCACTCTCTCTAGAAGCCGCGCAACAAAGGCTTGAGACCTGTGAGGCTCCAGAACACACGGCGATCGAACTCCCCTCAGGTTCAGGCTCTTCGAGTTAACTACAACGAAGGAAGTACTTTACTGCGAACCTTTCGGTGGGAGATCTCAGTCTCAAGGATTGGGGGAGCGTGGAAAGGTGAGCCTGATTTGACGGTAAACAGTACTATTGTTGAGTTTGTTTCCGCCTTTTAGCTCTGGCTCAACATTAGCAGCGGAAAGAGGAGCAGCCTGGTACCTCAAACGCCGCCCTGGCGGCGAATCGCTGGATCTCGGATGCGCCAGAGGGCTTCTGGCAGAAGCTTTGATAAGGACGCGTCGGACACGGGAGCAAACAGAATCGTCTCCTGTCAGTGCGAAAGCTACTGTTCCTTCTTGATGGACTCCATCAACTCTTCAACGCGCTCAACGAAATTTTTTCCGCTAAACCCCTAACCTAGCTTCCCAATTCGTCAATGAATTCTTTGCGTTCAGCAACTAACAACTTAGCGAGCTGTTGAAAGTTTGAGTATCCTGCGCCTGTCCCGGCCATGCATGTATGGTCTGTCTTGATGCCCTCGACGAAGTGACGTAGCTCTTGACCGGGATGGGAAGTTGGATGACCATGTGCAGGGGCTTACCGATGCTGACAAGGCTGCGATTGCTGGCATGAACGTGTTTCCGTTCAGCATGGGTTTCGCCGGACACGGAGTTCTCCAACTAGTGGGCTTGGCAACTGGATTCGCCAGGGTGAATAGCGTCGGGGCGCAGAGATATGACTGCTATCCGGGGGAGATGCGGGCGCTCAGGGAAAGGGTCTACGACGTTGGATGTGAGTTCAGTGGTTTTATCGCATCTGCAGTCGACTGTACCCCTAGTCTCGCTACCACTATTATCGATAACTATTTGGCCACATAGAGGGCATCGAAAGTGCTACACGTTGACCAATTCCATGGTTCGGTATGCCGCCCGATTGTAGCTTGGCCGGAAGACCGCCTCAACCAACCACCTATCGATCCTCACCTTGGTTCCGAAAGGGTAGCCTTGGCCAACCTAATCCTCAACGTAGGTCCGGTCAACGTGACAGTGGTGCTCGTTATCTGCGCAGCCGTTTTGCTAGGCGATGGAAACTCAAAGGGGACTAAGTTCTTGAAGCTCGGAGTGTACTCAGGCATCTGGAATCTGTTCTGGAGTGGAGCACAGCTCCTCGTTCGAAGTACTCTGAGAACCGAGGAAGAGTACGGACATCTCGACTCGCCAACCGTTCTATTCATGTACGTCGCGGCCTTATTGATCTGTATCGTCCTCACGGCCCTCTTTGCCCATTTCATGATCCGGGTCATGTGACGTGGCGGGCGCTTTGCCTTTACAAGCGTAATGCTACTTGCTCGCGTGTCGACGATAGAGCCCCCAGTTCACTATTGAATCGGACTTGCGACGTCTAGTTACCACCCCTATTGACCCTTTTCCCATTCGATTGGTATGGGACCGCCGTCCACTGTTCACCTATGGCGCTCCCCCCACTCAACAATGGTGCAGCCTATCGCCGGCTCAAGCCACTCAAGTGGCGTCATACGGCCAGTGCGAAGAAGCACGCCTTCGTTGGCGTCACTTGTTCCGGTAGGCACTCCACGTATATCGTAAGCTAGAGGGAGATGGTCAACGCGGGACGGTGACCGGTAAGCCGCAGGGGAGACCATCGCATATCGGCTGTGGTCTCCTTACCTACCTATGGTAGACGCTGTCTTTTCCCTCGGCGGTGAAGAAACTGCCCGAGGACGGTCTGCGCGCCTAGGACGACCTGAAGCTGATAAAATCATGAAGTCCGGTGGGCCGACGCGGGTGATCATTGAGCGCGACCCGGTCTCTGCCTCCACTGGCAGGCCGCAGGCCACCTCGCTTGATGGGACTCACTCGGGGGTCAAGGGCCTACTACGAGGTAGGCGCAGCCGAGAGACGAGCCCACGCCAATCCTCGGTGCGGTGCAACGAGCGAAGAACGATGACAGCCCACAACCAGAAAAGGCATGATCGGGTGAAGTTCATTGCCAAATCTGATGGGACAGAAACCTGGGCCAAGGCGAAATTGGCACCCTGGGGCTCTGACCAAGTCCGACTCAAGAGCAAGAGCCGGACAACCGCCAAGCAAGCGTGAGGCCCGGATACTAGAGTTCATCCGAGACTCCACCACTCAGAACCCGTGCCCGCCCATCCTTCGAGAGGTCTCCAAATGTTGTACCCTCAGCAGTCTAGCAACCGCAAACTAGAACCTTCGGTCCCTGGCCGAGAAGGGTACGTGACCCGAATCCCACCATAGCCCGCGGCCTAGTCCTGACCGAGCGGGGCAGGTCGGAGGATATCGGCTAACACACGCCCCCGGGCAAGCTGCTTGGATGGGCTCCTTCTGGCCCGATCGGGAATCCAAAGGCCGTTGGTTAAGTGGTCATTCCGCCTCTACTCAAATCTGTCGTCGAACAAAACTCTCCACTTTTATATGCTCTTCAGGGCGTTGGTTTCATCGAACGTAGCGTTGATGTGTGCGTTGTAGATTCCGAACATCTCTCGGCAGTGGAGTGGAGGTATCGGTCTTAGTTCCAATGCCTAGTAAACTTCTCGCTGCGCAGCGCGGGGATTACACAGCCTGGGCATGTAGGGCGTGGCTTGTAGGAGAGAGTTGATGCGGTTGGAAACGACCTTTCAGTGTCTCCGGTACGTCTTTGAACCTCTTGTTCTCTTCGTTCAAATGCAGGCCGTGGCCGATGAGTGTGGTTAGGAGGACCAAAGGCATCTCGAAATTCCTCTTGTGGTCTTCAGGTAATTGAGTTACTTGATCACCGCCTTCAGATGGCCGTTGGTGACATCAGTCTTACGGTTGAACCACTCCCGGTATCCGGTGTCATCTGTGGACTCAAACTTGTTCTCCTCGTAGTTGCATACTTGGGATTGGTTCCCTCTTTCGATGCATGGCACAACGTCTAAGCGGGGTGGGCTCCGCATTAGGGGCAATGGTCTTTTTAGCCTATCGCGAAAGGCGAGGAGTCAGCGCGACTCACTACGTCGGACGCCTGGGTAGACGTAGGTATTGCTGTAGACGTTCCCACTGGCTCTAGAGTGGCTGTGGGCTCCCTCGGCATTGGGAACTACAAGTCGATCTCCATGACGACCTGCGCGGTGTTGCCGGTGCGGTCGTGGGCCTTGACCCTCAGCTCGTGCCTGCCGCTGCGGGCCTCGGCCGTGTTCCAGAAGCGGTTGTAGGGCGCTTCGGTGTCCACCGAATGAAGCTCACCGTCGACTATCAGAGCCACGGCCTCCACGGCATCGTTGTCGCTGGCGGAGACAACCAGTTCCACCCCTTCCTCGAATATGCGCACCTCATCCACCCGCACCTCCGGAGGCGTGATGTCGTCGAGGGTGACGTACAGCCAAGGGCTGCCCTCACTGTACAACCGGTCGAAATCACCCACGGTATCGGGGCGCAGGTAGTCGTTGCCGTGGGGATCGTCGTAGGAGATGTTGTGGCCCAGCTCATGCCCGATGGTGTACACCCCGCCGTGGAAGTCGTTTATCTCGTGCTGGGGATCGCCGACCGCCCCGCCTATAGCCCAATCGCCCACGCCGGCTAGGGGGATGTCCCACCCGAAAGCGCCAGCCCAGCCGCCCGCGCCCCAAGCCATGACCAGCACTTCTCGCGTGTAAGGGATGATGTTGCCGACTGCCTCCTGTGCCTCCTTCCGGGCGAGGCGCATCAGCTTGTCGGTCATCTCCAATTCCTCGCAATCGCCGCCACACAGGTCGGCCTCACTGGTGTCTGATCTGATGACGGTGAGGGGGTTCATCTTGAAGGTCTTGCCGAAGACGGTGTGGAAGGCGGCTTGCACCTCCCGCAGGTTGCGCTCCATCTGCTCCACCCAAGGCGTGGGGTCGATCTCAGCCGGCGTCCACAGGACTGGGTTGACGGTAGGTGGCTCGGAGAATTTCGCGGGCACGACGTGGAAATGGATGTCGCAGTCGAACTCGTGCGTCTCTTCAGCCGAGGTGAAGGTCACCCAGGCCTGCTTCATGCCCGGTCCATATGTTCGAGTAGCTTGCAGCCCGGACCCCTGCAGCTCATCGGTACCGCGCCAGCTGACGGTGTACTCGCCACTGCCCCCGGTAGGCACTGCCGACCAGATGACCGGCTCGCCAGCTGTGCCGGGGAGAGGTGACTGGAGGCAAGAGACAGAGAGGGGGCCGACACCTAATGGGTAGCGCAGGGTATTATCGAACCCGCCCTCGGTGGTGAAGCGCAGGCTGTAATCGCCGACCCTAGTCACATCCGTGTCGTCCTCGACCCTTGTGGGACGCTCGTCCTTAGCATATACCTGCCACAGGGAGGCACTCCCTTCGCTAAACTCGTCAATAGCGAGATTGCCTATGGTGAGGCCGTCGACCCAAAGGGTGTAACCGTATTCCCAGGTATCGGCGTGGATTTCGATGTAGTCGATGTCGGTGAGGGACGGGTTGCCCACCTCGGTGCGCTGCCACCAGTCGCCACCTGCCAGGGGTATCTGGACAAAGGACCACCGACCGCGCGCCCCGTTCAGGAGCTCGTCGCCGGCCCAATAGTGGAAGGCGTTGCCATTGGTGTCCCCCAGAATCCAGGTAGTGCCGTTCTGAAAGCTTTCGTCGTTCTCGGTGCGCACCCAGGCCTCGATGACGGAGGCCCCGCTCAGGTCCCAGTTTGTGCGAGCGGCCGGGTTTAGGGGCAGGGTAATGGTCGTCGGGGCGGCAGGAAGGGGGCCGCTCCCAATGAGGAGCGCCGGAAAGCCGTCGCGTGTCCCGTCAAGCTTCATGGCGGGGATGGCCTCGGTAGACCCCGTCCAGAAGTCAAGGTTCACGTCGGCAAGGGACAGTATTCGCACGAATTCCTCGTCTCCAAAGCGGACAACGGCGACTGCGGTCCTTGGATTCCCTTCCCCAGTAGGGAAAAGGAGAGTAGGATCGATGACCAGTGCGCCTTGTGCATGCGTAGTCGAGTTTATGGTTGGGGTTTCCTCGAACGATTCACGGCGCGGCGGGGCCAACCCATACAGCTCGACCTCCGCGCCTTGAACCGGGTTGCCCCGCCTGTCCACCACGGTGAGCCGCACGCTCTCGGGCTGCTCGTACTCCACCCAGTCCCACACGTTGTCCGTTCCGTAGTCGTCCCAGTAGTTGCCGGACCCGCCCGGAATCCAGTTCCCGCCACCTCCGTTAATTGCCCCTATGCGGGACGGAACGTCGCGGCTAGGTATAGGCTGAAAGCGATATGCCAAGGTATGGGCGTTGTACTTGGACAGCCCCCGCGAGTAGTCGGAGTTCATCATCACTCCGGAGATCTCTTGTCTGTCGCCGATGAAGCTGTGGGGCAACGGTATGGCTGGCGACCCATCGCTCAACGTGATGGGCGACGTGCCGGGAGCAAACTCGTACTCTCCATAGATTTCCCTCTCGTGGCGCAAGGCTACATGGTGCCCCAACTCGTGGATCAAGGGGTCCTCTGCATTCCGGAATTGGGGTTTGTAGTAACCCAACCAGACCCATGCGCCTTGGGGACCGGGTGTAGGACAATCGTCTATTGGAAAGGTGGCTTGGAACCCCCAGACCAAGTCCAGGTCGCCCCAAGACCCATCCGTTGCCAGACCAGCGTTGTCGCTCGTCATCTCCTCATCGGCCACCACGGGTACCGCTTGCAGGGCGACCCTAGGCAGACTATGGCGCACGCCGCCGAAGTAGTCGTCCTCCGCTTTGCGGATGTACTCGTTCATCTGCTCTATCTGCCGCTGCGCCCAAGACTCGGCCCCGAATACCTGAGGCCGATGTGGAGGGATGGCCGGGTCGCGGGTGAACCAGTTGAACCGGCCCACATCCCAGCCGATCGAATCATAGAAGGAATCTTCGATGTCTCCATTCATCACGGCGCTCATCCAGTCGTAGAAGGACTCTTCGAAGGCCAATCCGACCAGCAGGGCGTTGGTGAACACCTCCACTGAGTTGTTGACCAGCGTCCACTCGGAGATTTGGTCCTGGGGATCGACCCTGAAGGTGAGGCGGTTCGGGCCGTCCTGCCAGCGCCACCCCAGCTTGAACTCGGCGATGGCGTTGGGCGGGAGCGATAACTGGTAGCTCTTGATGAACTCGAACAGGACCTCCCCTGCAGGTGACAGCATCTCCCAGCGGACCGTGATAGGGGAGGCGGACGCATTGGTATCAACACCGCCCCGGTTGGCGACATGGGCGGTGTAGGTGACGTACTCTCCGACATCCGGGAAGGTCTTAGCTTGGCGATAGCCGTACACTGGTTGCCTCTCGATGTACAGCACGTCTAAGTCCACCATGTTGTCGATGCCGGAATCCTCCCTCAACCGCAGGGGAGACACGTCCCTCGGGCAAGCGGGCACATCGTAGGAAAGCTGGCCCGACATGTCAGGCGGCCGCCCAGAGGCGATCATTACGTCCTCAAAGGGGCCTTCCGTCTGTACGACGGGCGCGGGTTCCGGTTTCAGCTCTGGTGCGTCAGTCGTGGGGGGTTCGAGGTCATAGTAGTCGGCGGGCAGGAGCGCCAGGGCGACGGACAGCTCTCCACTATTGTCGGAGATGATGCCGTCGGCGGTGCCGAAGGCCAGAGGGCCTTCATAGCCTGTCAGGTCGATGACTACCTCATATTTGTGGTCCGGGTTGAACGCGGGGCAGCCATCGGGAATTAAGGAGGCTAGGGGGACGGGCGAAGACTGGCCAGCAGTCCAGACGTGCATCACAAACGGGGTGTCCTCGCAGCTCTCCTCCAGCCGGTCGATGACGTAGAAGGCGTCGTTTAGATCGTTGCCAGCGGCCCTGCCGGTGCCTGTGATGCTGAGATGTACATACCCCGAGTACGCGTTGGCGGTCCAGACACCGCCAGACGCGGTCCAAGGGACCGTCAAGACCTTTGCGGCCTGGGGTTGCGGAGGCGGCGCGGGGGGTTCGGGTTCGGGCGTTGCTCGCACCGCCTCCTTAACTGGCTCGGCGATATACGAAGCCTCGCGAAAGCTGCCCTCAGGCCCAACTGAGATTCGGATGTACTGGCGCTCTAGCTCGTTGGAGAAAGGAACGTAGTAGACAGCCAACCCATTCTGGACACCGGAGTCGACAACAAAAGACACGGAGTTGACGCCCTCCGTAAGAACGCGGGGGTCTATACGCCATGTGTAGACACGGCCCGCTCCGTCGTCGGCGATGACTCGCTTGGTGTCGAATCTATGGTCGTTGACCTCCAAGGTAACGTCGGAAACGTACTCTGCGGGCGCTGAATACCCCCCGCGCTCGGAGGAGAGCCGAGCTGAGACGATCGCTGCCTCCGCGCCCACCACTTCGGAGAGTTGGAAATGATAGGTCATGCGCCCCGAACCGCTTCCGAAGGCGTGGGAGTAGGTGGCGCCCCCTCGCGCCATTGATGGATCGTCGTGATAATCGGGTTGATTGCCTGACCAGTGGGATGCGTCCTCATCGTAAGCAGATGGCTCAATCGTCACTTCGTATTGAATGGGCTGTACGGGAGGCTCTTCCGGCTGAGGCGGGTCTACTGGCAGCTCCGCTCCGACTGGTCCGGGCGCCGTCGTGGCCGCCTGCTGCGATACGCCGTCTTGCACTCTACCCTTACCGCTATCCACCCCTTCACTCGTAGTTGCCGTCGGACGTCTTTCGAGGTCGGTGGGGGGCCACTGGACATCGTGGGGGGGTTCCAGCCAGCGCTCTAGGTCGGCTGCCAAGGCGTTTGCCACGGTGTCCAAGGAGGCTTGGAACTGGCCAGCGAGTGCGCTTAAGTCACCCTCGAAGTCCCCCAGCAGGCTGGTCAGGCCGGCCAGCTCCGACTCGAACCGCGCCGCGGTGGAGGCTAGGCCTCTGATCGCGCCACCGATGAGGGGCGTGTCGGCGGCGTCGAGGAGCGCGGACTCAAGGTCGGAAGCCGATCTTTGGGTGTCGGCCACACTGCTTCGGACGGACTGCACGGTGGCTTGCAGCCCCTGGACGGCGGAAGCTGCGTCGCGAAAAAGGCTGTCCAAGTCGTTCCCGTCGATATCGGATGTATCCAGAGCGGCGACCCTGCCAGAAACGGTGGTCAGTGTCTCCGCGTTGCGGCCGAATTCGGCTAGCTCCGAATCCAGGGAGCGGATACTGCTCTGGGCGGTGCCAAGCCCGGGGAAGGCGTCTCTTAGCACGTTCATCGCCGACACCCGGCCCACGAAGGGGACGTTGCCGCCGAGTCCCTCAAGGTCATCGAAGATCCCGACCGCGGCGTTGGAGGCGGAGCGCACCACCTCGATGCTGGAGTCCACTTGCTCCACTTTGTTGGCAATCTCCGCCATTTGGTTGGCGTCGATGTCCGCCAACGCCTGTTTCCAAGCGTAGGAGTGGAGTATCTCTTGGGCGAGGCGGCGACTGGTTACCGGGTCACCCGCTTCGGAGAAAACCGCTAGCTCCTGGCCGTACTGCACCAGCACGTAAGTCTGGCCGTCGTAGGTGTGGCGTGCCAATTCTTCACCGATGGGGGCCGAGCCCCCACCGACTGCTAGCCAGACAATGAGTCCTACGGCTACGGCTATGCCTATGACCGCGGCAACGCCGACGACTGACTTGACGCTTATCGCCCGCCGGCGGCGTGGTGGCACCGTAGGCTCGGGTGCCAGCAACGCTAGGTCTGCACCGCAGTTCTGACAGAACCTGTCTCCCTGCGGCACCTGGGAACCACACTGCGAGCAAATGTTCACCGGCTGTCTCCTATTCTCCTATTGGCTTCCGGACTAGACGCCAATTGTTGGGGTCGGATCTCGGCGGCATCAGGTCTTCGCCGGCCTCCAATCAATGGGATGGTCGCCCCTGATGCACCGGAACTACGGGGGCCGCTGGATATATGGTTCCGACCATGTATTCACACCGATCCACTGGTTTCACCCAGCTCTAGATCGAGGATTCGACGTCCGCCCTCTCCGGTCCCTAGCGAGCTGCGCCCTTGAGGTTCGTCTCCAGACTGAACTGGTAAGCGTTCTTACGGTAGCCTTCCTCGCGCGAATAGTCCCGCCGGAACCGCGCATCGCAAATGTTGGACATTTCCTCGGCGAAGTGCTCGTGCACTAGGGTTCACTCGAACCCTCTGCCCCGCCGCCACATCCGCCGAGGACGGCCAGAGCCGATACCAGGGCCACAATCGCCGCCATGCTTCTGAGGCTTGTCTTCGCCCTGTGCACCATGGCGATCAGAGCTTGAGCGAGGAGATAGTCGCCCCCAAGCTCGTGGCCCAGTTCGCCAGAATACCTCCGGTCAGCGCGATCCAGAGGCCGGGGGCCTCGGCGTCCCAAATCAGGTCCCAAATCTCCTCAGGGTCCCCACTCTCGACTCCGATCCAGGCCATGGTGCCTACGTGAACGGCCAGGGGGCAGAGGCCCATAAGGACAGCGCCCAAGCGCAATTGCCAAGGTAAAGGCATGGCCCCATTCCTAATGGTGGAGACGATGTTCAGCGCGGTGACAACGACCCCTGCAATAGCTCCAAGGGCTATCACGCTAGTCCACCAGGGAAGGTCGGAATCGCCGAAACCGTCCTTCAAGTACTCCCCGAGGTTCCCGCCGCCGCTTGTCCAGGCGACAAATAGGCCGATAAAACCCAATAACCCTCCTACAAAAAGCACGAGGAGACTCCACTGCTGGGTACGAGTGAGGGCGGCTAGGAGGGTTCGGATGCCTTGTTGGTTAAGAGCCCCGGACGGGCACTGCGTGTGGTCCGCGCCGCAGTTGGAGCAGAACCTAGTGCCCTCTGGAAGATTGTTGCCACAATTTGTGCAAACGTCTGGCGACGCAATGGCTTGTTGCCGTGTCAGGTCGGCACCGCAACTCTGGCAAAACTTAGCGCCCTCTTGGAACTCGTTGCCGCACTCCGTGCAAACGTCTGGTGTGTCGCCTCCCTGTTGCTCCGCAGGCGCGGTTGTCTGTAGTGTGAGGTCGTCACCGCAGTTCGGGCAGAACTTGGCCCCTTCTCTCACCTCGTTGCCGCACTTGGCGCAAACGTTCATGTTCGCCCTCCTTTGACTTTGTTGTTGCCCGGCCTGGCTGACGGGGCCAACGGGCCGTGGGCCAGGGCCTCCGCCGACTTGAAGCATCGTTCCAGAGCGCCTGTCGTAGAGCACCTGGCCGCCAGGGGCACTGGGACTGTGGTTGCGCATGATGAGGAGCAGGCCGAACCCCAAGGTGGGACCGAGGGCCGCAAGGAACCACGAAACCAGGAATAGCAGTATCTTCCCCGCAGCATCTTCGAGGGCATCCAGTCCCGCCGCTTGCAGAGATGCCACTGGCGACAATCCATTCTGCATAAGCAAAAAAGCGGTCTGGCCAGCATCTTCCAGATCGCCGCGGTCGAGGATGCGAGAGAGATTCTCGTCGCTGAGGCCCAAGGCCCACAGGGCCAGGGGCACCGCAAGGATGACGATGATGATGCCGGGCATGCGGGAAACGAAAAACTTGCGGGAGGCGGCCAGCACGAGGAGGGCAATAGTGGCCGGGAAGATCGCCTCTCGTATGAAGATAAGTATGCGGGCAAAGGGCACGCAGTCGTTGTCGCCAAAGCGAGAGTAATCGCAAAGGAGCTGCTCGGCCGCGCTGCGGGCGTCAATGGTGATGGCGACGTACATGCCCAACAGGACCACCGCGCAGAGGAGCACATATCCGCTGGCAGCCCCCCAAGACGTGCCCTCGTATCCGGCCCCCTGCTGCAGCGCATATGCTTCCACTAGCAGAAGGAGGCCGATGCCTACGGGAACCAGCGCCTGGGCAAGGAAGACCCAAAAGCCGGCTGTCTCCACCAGCTGGGCCCCGCTCACACCTAGGAAGAAGCCTCCAGCCAGCACCGGGAGTCCGCAGACGATTCCGGCGGGCGCGAGCACGCGGCGGACCCTCTTTTCCGACACACGGGCCGCCGCCATAAGGACGAGGAGGGCGAGACCGGCGGGCTGGATGAACTGGGAGAGAAATGCCCGCAAGGCCAGGCTGTTGTCCCCGAAGAAGTCCAACATGTCCGGCAAGTGGCGTAGCGATATGAGGGCCAGCGCCAGCAGCACTGCGGCGGCGACCATGCGCCACTGGAAACCGCGGTGGGGGTCGGCCACGCGCTCCCCGATACGGGTGTCGGCCAGAAGCAGCAGGCCTAGGCCTGCCGGCAGCAGGGCAGCGCTGATAAACCGCTCTAGCCCTAGGAAAAACGTGTCATCCCACGGGGGGTCTCCCAAGGCGGCCAGCAAGCCCGCCGCCAAGGCCATCAGCAGAAGGATGGGGCCAGGCCACCGAAAGGTCAGCAACAGCAGGACCACTGCCACGACAATGGCACCGACTATCAGCTCTGCCATTAAACGTGACCTCCTGTGGGAGTCGACCACTCTGCCGCCTGTGCGAGCTTTCGGCCAGCAGCAGAAGCCGCTAGGTCAGCGGGCCGTAGGGCCTCGACGATGAAGCGCTCCAATCCTATCAACAAGGTCGTCGTAGGGCGGGTCCCCCAGGGTGGCCAGGAGCCCCGCCGCCAGAGGGATGAAAAGGAGGATGGCACCCGAAATCACGGACTAATCCTCAAGCAGAAAAATCATTGGATAATGAATGAGTGCTCCATCAAAGCTTCGCGAAGGGCCCGGGTGGCACATTCAGCTGGAATCACGCGCCTCGCCGGCCTCTATGTCGATTATCGGCTAGGATATGTCGCAAGAGGCCTCTTCTACGGGATAGGAGCCACCCCAACCACCATCGCAAGCGTTCGCCGTCAGGAGGACCAAAGTGGACTCCTCCTACTTCGGACTTCACTATTCCTCGACGCGAGCCCAATACCACTCGATTAGCCCAAATGTCCTATCCACCTCCCTCCCTCTCGTGCGAGGGTCGGAGTTAAGTATCAGAGAAAGGGGCTTCGGATAGGAATAGGAATAAGGTTAGGATAAGGACGACTCGCTTTTGAAGCGCGTCTGAGCAACCATTTCAGGCCATGGTCCTAAAATGGTCGAGTGTCAGATCGTGACTGACCCGCCCTCGGCTGCTGAATGATGGGGCGCTGTACTCGGTACTCCCTGATTGGTCAACAAGCAGACCTTGAGCGACTCGGGCAGGTACGTGCTATCGCCGTCTCTGGCGACGGGGAGGGACGGCCGCTTTTTTCTCAGCTGGTTGAAGAAGTCGGTGACGTTCACCGAAGGCCGGTCGGGGAGGTCCTCTCGCAGGAGGCTCCGCAGCTCCGCGTTGGTAAACCTCTTCCCTGGATGTCTGGCGTAGATGCACAGCAACAGGAACGGGCCGCTGCGCCTGCTCTCATAAGTCTCTCCTGCACGGAAGTGGATTCTGCTCCAACCCGCCTGAGTTCGCTTCAGCGCACTTCCGGTAACCTTGTCGATTATCAGGTCAGCCTCATACAGCAACTCTTCCTTGTTACCAACGAGGAATGCGTACTGCTTCTTGGATAAGACGACCTCATGGCCGCCAAACCATGCGGAATGGGCTGTGTCTGTCGGAGCGGGTACCCACATCTCCCAGAGTTGGTCCAAGACTGTTGCTGCCCACTCAGGCGCTTCAGGCCTTTTCCCGTAAGCCGAGGACGCGTCGGCACGAGTCCAGTTCAGGATGGCCCCCAACATGCTCCCGCCAAGGACAATGACCATAAAGCCCGAACCGGTTAGGGTGAAGCCCACTAGAGCGTCCCGCTGTCGCTGATTGAACTCCGACGAGAGATATCCCAGATCCGCCCACGTATTTCCCCACTTCCAAAGAAAATTGCCCGATGGTGGCATCTGTTCGGTGGTATATAGCACCAGCATTCCCCCTATGGAGAGGGCGAGAAATACTAGAATGGCGGCAATGGCGCCGATGGACCAGTATCGGGCGAGGCCTGCATCCAGCTTCATCTCCGAATCTCTGAGCGCGTGGGTGATACACAGTGATCCGGCCATTAGTCCGGCGATGGCGATCTGCGTAGGTTTCCCTCCTGAACTGGTGAGGATGATGGCCGGACAGAACGCGACTGCAACGGGCGCGCTCGATAGTGCCAGTCCTCTGGTGAATGGGTTCCAACGTCCTCTGGTCAACCACACCTGTCGTCGCCAGAGGCATCGATAGCAAGCATATCCTGCACAGGCAATAACCACGTTCAACAGAGTGGATAGCAGCGCCGGCGGTGCAAAGGCTGCAACGGCGTCGATAGTGTAAAAGCCGTACAGGTCCATCCCCGTATTTATGGTGAAGAATAGCGTGACGTTCAGCATGAACAACAGGGAGATGAGCAGCACGCCACCCAACCATGGCGCGGGCCTATTGCAACCACCCGACCCGCCGCCACCCTGGCGGTCCTCCGGGGGCGCCATTATCCAAAACTCTGATGACTTTTGAAGCATCCCCGCCAGCTGACCCTTCATAGCACTCTCCACCATGGTGCGGAGAGCCCGTCTGGTGCGAGCCATTCGAGGGTGGTTCCAGTGTGGAGCAGCCCAGGCCCGGCCCTGTCGCCATACTCCGTGCGGAAGGTACGTAAATTGGCCATGTCTCGGAGGCGAGGGCGCTCCATCGCCTTGACTTCGATGGACAACAGGCGGTCGTCTACTTCAATGACGAAGTCAACCTCTTCACCGATTGCCGTGCGCCAGTACAGGTCCTCAGCCCGTTCGAGCCGATCGCTCCGCCAGGCGAGTAAATCGTGAAGCACGAGGTTCTCCAAATGAGCGCCTAGAGACTCCACTCCCTGGGTCAGATGCATTTCCACCCCTGTATAACCCCAGTAAAGCTTTGGGGCTGATGGAGTTTATTTGGTGAGAAAGAAGCCCTTTCGCGGGGATGGAGGGATGGGGGGCTGGTCTTACAGATCTCGTCAGGCCATATTCTTCTCAGTGCCCGCGGGCAGGTCTCACCACAAAGTCCGTCAGCAGCCCTTTACCGTTCTTCATGAGCGTGTGGCCCATGAATGCCAGCCTGGCCTCACTCCTATTACCCTTGCGCGTCAAACGCACCTCCGGCTCCCTGCCACTCCAGCCGGCTATGGACTTCGCTCTAGGTGTGATATGTAATAGGACCATACCCACAGGGAAGGACACTCATATAGTAGACCTTAGGGGAAACAATGTTCGTCGGTATCGTCATCGTACTCGTCGGATTAGCTCTGCTGCTCGACAAACTCGAAATTGTAGATTGAGTCCTCGGCACATACTGGCCGTTGATTCTAGTGGCGCTGGGCGCGGTCATGATCTACGGGAGGTATAGGGAACGCCACCGAAACACGTCCCTCTCGGCCGGGTTGTAACAGTGCACCTCTCGGTCAGCCGGTCATAGGACATTGATCCTATCATCCGGGAAGTCGTAATTGCTTGTCTGGGTCCTAACGCTCGCCGCGCGAGTCCAACCGGGGTCTTCTGTCTGCCCCCATGCAGATTCTCCACAGGTTTTTATAAAAGAATACCGAGGCTGCCTCGCTTGTCACGCTGTCCGACAGCATGGGGACTTGGTACGTAGGCGTGGCCTCGCCTCTCCACCACCGCTACGCCCCTCACGGAACATCTCCAAACTCGCGCTCCGCGCGCGCGACGGCGCTTCGCAGGCGGTAGTTCTGGTACGCAGCCCACATTATCATCGCTGGCGGTACCACCACGACGGCGGCGATCAACGCGTACGATATGGTGATTGCGGTGACGATCCCGAACTGCTGGAACGGCGTTAATGAGGAGAAAATCAGAACTCCGAAGCCTAGCGCGGTGGTCAGCGCCGAACCGAGCAGGGCGGAGCCAGTTGTCGCGAGAGTGCGCCTCGCCGCGGCCTCCGGGTCCCGTGTGTGCGCGAACTCCTCCTCATACCGGTGGGTTATGTGGATCGTATAGTCCACTCCGATTCCGATGGACAACGCTGTGATCAGCGCCGTTATCACGTTGTACGGAATCCCAAGCAGCGCCATCGTTCCCAGCACCCAGATCAAAACGAGCACGATGGGACCGACGGCGATGAAGCCTAGCGCCGGACGCCTCTCGGTGATCCAGAAGAAGAAGCAAAGGATGATCAACGCGGCGAGAATGGTCGTCGTAATCGATACCGTTTGACTCTCGGTCATCGCGGCAACCACCTCGACGCCTACGACTTCGTCGGACGTCGACGTTATTTCTTCGTCCTTGCCGAACCACAGACCCTGAATGTCGTCGATCATGCGTTCGGCCCGCTCCTGGTCGCCGGTGAGCGCTTGGAATTGGATCAGCAGCGTATCCGGGCCGCCGGGATTGTCGACCGCTACTTGGCTGAAGCTATCGGGGTCCAACTCTTCCAGATGGTCGACGATAGCTTGTATCTGTGGGGGGTCGATTCGGAACTCGTCGGCTTCGGTGTACATGTCGAGCAGCCGAGCATCGTATTTGTCGCCAGGCGTGCCTTCGTCGATGATCCAATCGACCAGCAGCACACCTAGCGAGGACTGGATATCGCTGACCACTCCCTCGGGCCGGCGTAGGTCGTCGGAGAAGGCCAAGCTGAAATCGAAGATGTTGCCCTAGTAAAGGTGCTTCCCCTGGAGGACCAGAAGGAGCTGTTCCAGCTGCTCCTTAAGGAGGTCCGGGTGCACCCCTTCGATCCCGGAGACGATGAAGAGAGCGAGGCTGTAGTGGCCAAGATGCGTGGACGCCTTTACAAGGTAGAGCTCAGCCTATACCAACTGCCGGGCGTGGGCACCCTGCGTTCACCGTACGGCAAAAATTCGGATTATAGTAAACTTGGCTCCCCGGGTAGGACTCGAACCTACGACCAATCGGTTAACAGCCGACCGCTCTACCGCTGAGCTACCGGGGAAGGAGCTTCCTTGAGGAAGCTACCGAATTTCCATTCTAGCACCCCGCCACAGGCCCTTCAATACGAACACGCAACTGCGCAACCGGTGTGTCATCTGTGTCCCTACGTCATGACATCCTCCCATTGATATCTGCGCACACCCGTTCTAATATCAACGTAGACGCCGGGGACTGACCCCCACAGGTCGCCCCGGCTTTTCTTTTGGCCATTCTTGGGAGGGAAGCACATGGAAGCTCAGACCAAAGGCGCCCCAAGCAACCCAAGCCTGTCCACAACCGGGAGGTGCAGCCGTGACCAACAAGCGCACTGGACAAAATGGTTTCACAAACTTCAGTGAAATCAGCTACGAAAAAACGCGCGCCAGCTACGACCAGTCTGAAATCGCCGCTGGAAACCAGAATTTCCTCCTCGCACACCAATTGAGCCTCACTGTCGACCAAGCCGCGCGCTTCGCCGGTGTCGCCGCCCACCCTGGCCACTAGTGCCCCGATGTCTGGGCAGACGGCAGACGGGCAGCCTTCAAGAATCAAAAGACCCTAGCGGCTGGCCAGCAATATGCGCTTCTGAGGTTGACGGCTGCGGGTAGTCGTGGCTACTATCGCCGCACTGTAAGGCAGGGAGGTTTCCCATGGCGCAGGAGCAGGGCCACGACCACGAGAATGGGGCCATTGAGAAGCTGGACATCCGCATCGAGTATTGTGTTCCTTGAGGCCATGCGATGCGAGCGGCTTGGATAGCCGCCGAGATACTGGAGAGGTTCCCCAACGATATACGCTCCTTCAACCTCGTCCCCGGAGGCCACGGTCAGCTCGACCTCTTCTTCAACGACGAGCTGATCATCGGGCACATGACGCCTGAAGCGGGCTTCGGCCTTGGCGCCGACGACTCCCGGCGCTTTCTGGATGCCCGCATTGTCACCGCCAAGATCAGGGAGTGGCGGGAGACCGTGGGCAGGCCGGTGGAGAAGGCCATAGGGGGCCGGGTCGATGTGACCGACGAGGACTTGGGGCTGAACCCCAACGACCCGCAGCTACAGTCCAAGCTGCCACCTGACCACACACCATCTTCCAGGAGGGGGTAATGAGCTACAAGCCGAAGTATCTACAGCATGCCAACCTCTTTGTCCGGGACTCCGAGGTGTCACGGGAGTGGTACGCCGACGTCCTTGGCCTGCACACTTACGATGTGGTGCCAGGCAAGATTGCCTTCCTGACGTCGGATATCGAGCAGTCCCACGAGGTGGCCCTGATTTCGGTGGGGGCCGACGCTCCCGGCCCTGAGAAGGGGCGCGTGGGCCTGAACCACACTGGCTGGCAGATGCATAGTTTGGACGACCTGAAGGAGTTCTACGTCCGGGCCAAGGCAAAGGGCGTCGAGATCGACTTCGTGGCCGACCACGGCATATCCATAGGCGTCTACCTCAAGGACCCTGACGGCAACGGCGTCGAGGTCTCCTACGAGCTGCCTCGCAGCCAGTGGCACAGCCAAGAGGATATCTTCTCCGGCGAGACCAACCACAAGGGCAACTTCCCCGGCCCGTGGGACGAGGCCCAAGTGGAGATGATGGTTCCCGCTCGGTAGCTGTTGCTACCAGCGACAGGCAGTCGGCTACCCTATGTAGCAGCGACATAGCGTTGAAGCTACTTATCCCTCGCCAAAGGTGAACGTAAGACAGGCATTTGGACGAACACGGGCGAGGGCTGGAAGCTTGGGTCGCCTCATCCCTTTCCTGATGAGGCGACCCTGCATGGTTTGATAAAGGAGAACCCTCAACTCCTTCCCCTTGCCGGGTCGCCTCGGCTCACCGTTCTAGGCTCGGAAGTTCAATTGGGCACCGGGTATGCCGACATCCTAGCGGTAGAGTCCACTGGCCGCCCGACGATCATCGAGGTCAAGCTCGCCAATAACCCGGAGGCTCGCAGGGCCATTGTTTCCCAAGTAATTGCCTATGCCGCATTCCTCTATGGCCTTGACGTGCGCCACTTGGAACGGGTCACCCTTCAGAAGCACCTCGGGAATGCGGGCTACGGGTCCATCCTTGAAGCAGTGCAGGCTGAAGACCAAGACCGGGCTGTGGACGACAGTTCGTTCCTAACTTCATTGCAAGAGTTCCTGAGCCGAGGCCATTTCCGGTTGGTGCTCGTGTTGGATGATGTCTCCGTGGAGTTGGAACGCATCGTTGCCTATTTGGATGCAGTGACCCTTCAAGCACTAACTATCGACTTAATCACCCTTACGGTCTATCAGGTCAACGGAGTACACGTCGCTTTGCCCCAGCGCGTCACGCCCGACATCAGTAGAGCCATGCATGTTTCTTTCGCTGGAGTAGCCAGAAGCTCCAAGCAGGCCCCCGAACAATCGGATGGCTCCGACGCCTTTCGCGCTACCACGGACGGGGCCACCGCCGAGAACCGCGAGACCTTCGATGCATTGATTCGGTGGGCCGAAGGGTTGGCCACACTGCCTAACGTTCGGCTTTTCAGCAACATTGGGCCGATATTTTTCAGTCTTTCACCAAAAATCATGCCAGGCAAGAGTCCCGGATTGGTGACCATTTACAACAGCAGCAAGCAGCAGCCATCAGTTCAGCTTTGGCGTTCCGTGTTTGAACGCCGCGCTCCCAACTCCATCGACCTAGAGGAGCAGGCTATCGCGCCCGTCAAGATCGGGCAAGGAAATGAGGTCAAAAACATCACACCTCAATTCCTCAACACTTTGACAGTAGCTTACAGGGAGGCAGGCGAGGGGTGACCTCCCGGCCACCACATTCGCGACAACGAGCCGACTATCTTAACTTGTGCGCTCCCTGACGATCTGCTCTGCAACTCCGCGGCCCGTATCCCGCAGCAATTGCCTGTCCTCGGCGAAGGTTGGGGCGGGGGGAAGAGGCAGGACGGTGCCACTGGAGAAGGTGGGCACACTGATTTCCGCAGCGTTCAGGGGCTGCTCGGCGTGGTTGCCGTTCTGCACCTCACGAACGCTGCGCCTGATCAGGTTCCGCATCATGATGATGCCACGGTCGGTGGACCCTAAGTGTTCCAGACCGTGACGGGCGATGGACCTTTGCGAGACCTGGGCGTCGTAGTCGCCGGGTACCCTCTGCCTTTCGTCATAGGGCCTCTCGTCGGTCTGGCCGAAGCCGGTGCCTTCCAGCCGCTTGGCTCCTTCTTTGAGGCGGGCCATGCCCATGAAGAGGGTGTGGGTGTCATCGACGGGCACAGCCCAATGGGTGCGCTCGGCATGTGGCACGGACTGGCGCTCGCCGGGCGGATTCATCAGGAACTGGTGGATGTAAGGAGGCACATAGTCGGCGAGGCGCACCCAAGCGTTCTCGGCAAGCCGGCGGGTGTCGATATACACCATCCCACCCGTGGGCACCTCCATGAAGTCCATCTCCGACTCGATGGCGAGGTCGTCCTTGAACTGCACGGTGCTCACCGTAGTGTGCAGGAAGTAGAGGTGGGCCGGGTCCATGCAGTTCTCTTTCACCTGAAGCCAGTTGCAGGGGAAGACGTGCTGTTCCAGCAACTGGTACTGCACATCGGGCAACTGGAAGGTGTCGTACACCGGCAGCGGTGGCATCAGGTCGGGCGGCCCCATGTACGCAAACACGATCCCCAGATGTACCCTCGTGGGATACGCTCCATGACACAGCCGCTCCTTCAGCGTGCTGTCCTCCGGCTCGCCCGGCGTATCCAGAATCGTGCCGTCATAGTCATACTTCCAACCGTGATAGCAGCACTTGATGCCCCGCTCCTCAATGATCCCGAACTCCAGCGACGCGCCCCGGTGGCTGCAATGCAACTCCAGAAGCCCGATAGTCCCCTGCTTGTCCTTGTAGATGACTAGGTTCTCGCCCAAGATGCGTATGCGCTTGGGCAGGTCGCCCAAGTCCTGCTCGTAGGCGACAGGAGTCCAGTAGCGTCGCATCCACTCGCCACAAGGAGTCCCGGGTCCCACCCGGGTGATCTCGCCATCCTCGGCAGGGATGTCCCGGTGCTGGTAGCCTCCATAGGTCTCCGTCAGAAAGGGCGCTCGCGTTGTCATGTATCCAACCCTCCTGTTTAACTGGAGTATGAAGCCAGAGATCAGCCTGTTGGGGCCATATTATAGCCGTGTGTGGAGTTTGGCTAGGCGGCCAACTTATAATGGCCACCAAGGAGCCACCCATGACTACGAACATCATCCTCGAAAACTTCAAGTGCTTCCGCAAAGTCGATATCAACCCCCAGCTCGTCACCCTCTTCATCGGCCCGAACGGCACCGGCAAGTCGGGCGTCCTCCAGGCGCTGCTGCTGCTGAAGCAGTCGGGGATGCGGGCATAGGGCTGAGCCTCTAAGCGGTGCGCTCCCTCACGATCTCCTCAGCCACACGTCGGCCCGTATCCCGTAGCAGTTGCCTGTCCTCGGCGTGCGTAGGCGCTGGAGCAAGAGGCAATATGGTGCTACTGGAGAATGTGGGCACGCGAACCTCGGGTGCGTCCGCGGGCTGTTTTTCCGGCGCACCTCTCTGCACCTCGCCAATACTGCGTCTTATCAGGTTGCGCAGCATGATGATGCCGCGGTCGGTACTCCCCAAGTGCTCCAAGCCATGCCGGGCGATGGGCCGCTGGGTGACTTGCGCGTCGTAGTCGCCAGGCACCCGCTGCCTTTCCTCATATGGCCTGTCGTCAGTCTGACCGAACTCAATACCTGTCGGCGGGACCTCCCCTTCCTTGAGGCGGGCTAGGCCCATGAACATGGTGTGGGTATCGTCAACAGGCACTGCCCAGTGAGTGCGCTCAGCGTGCTTCACCGGCTGCCGATCACCCGGCGGGTTCAACAGGAATTGATGTATGTAGGGCGGAATATAGTCCGCGATGCGCACCCAAGCCTTGTCGCCCAGACGGCGAGTGTCGACGTAGACCATGCCTCCGGTGGGCACCTCCATGAAGTCCATCTCAGACTGGATGGCTAGGTCGTCCTTGAACTGAACTTTGCTCACGGTAGTGTGCAGGAAGTAGAGGTGGGCCGGGTCCATGCAATTTTCTTTCACCTGAAGCCAGTTGCACGGAAACACATACCTCTCCATCAGGTAGTACTCCACATCTGGCAGCTGGAAGGTGTCATAGACCGGCAGAGGCGGAATAAGTTCCGGCGGCCCCATATACGCAAACACAATACCCAGACGCACACGCGTGGGATACGCGCCATGGTACAACCTGTCCTTCAGGGTACTGTCCTCTGGCTCTCCCGGCGTGTCCAAAATCGTGCCGTCGTAGTCGTAGCGCCAGCCGTGGTAGCAGCACTTTAATCCCCGATCCTCGATGATGCCGAACTCCAGCGAGGAGCCCCGATGGCTGCAATGCAACTCCAGCAGGCCGATAGTTCCTTGCTTGTCCTTGTAAATGACCAAGTTCTCGCCCAAGATGCGTATCCGCTTGGGCACGTCGCCCAAGTCTCGCTCGTAGGCAACGGGAATCCAGTAGCGACGCATCCACTCGCCACAAGGAGTCCCGGGTCCCACCCGGGTAATCTCCGCATCCTCGACAGGTACGCCTCGGTGCTGATAGCCTCCGTAGGTCTCCGTCAGAAAGGGTGCCCGCGTTGTCATGAGCTTGACCCTCCTTTTGAATGGATGTGATACCGGTGTGGATTGACAGGTTGGGAGCATCATAAGATCGCGTGTTGAGTTTGGCTAGCCAACAACCACGGCGACCACGGATACGCCTCCGCGAGAGCCTTGAAGATTGCGACACCCAAGGAGCCCACAACTTGACAGTGGTTTCCCCTGACAGGCCCGCGCCTATCTCCGATGTGCCACATTACCCACCAACGCTCGAATCTGCTAACATCTCTTGGTTGTACGGTTGGGCAGCCGACGTCCACAGGCCGAAAGGATGGCGACGATGAGCACGACGGCTAGAGAACTGGTCGACCCTCAGGGCTTGGTGAGCCGCAGCATCTTCATCGACCCCGACATCTATAAGCAGGAACTGGAGCAGATTTTCGCCCGTTGCTGGCTCTTCCTCTGTCATGAGAGCCAGATTCCCAACCCCGGCGACTTCTTCTCCACCTACATGGGCGAAGACCCGGTCCTCGTCGCCCGCGGCCGGGACGGTGTCATCCGTGCCTTCCTCAACGTCTGCCGCCACCGTGGCAACCGTGTCTGCCGAGCAGACGAGGGCAACGCTTCCGCCTTCGTCTGCGCCTACCACGGCTGGACCTACGGCAACGACGGCAAGCTCATCGCCGTGCCCAGCCTCAAGGAAGCCTATTACGACGAGCTGGACACTTCCAAATGGGGTTTGGCCCCCGTGGCGCAGCTGGACAGCTACAAGGGGCTGGTGTTCGCTACCTTCGACGCCAACGCGCCCTCCCTCCTCGACTACTTAGGCGAGATGGCTTGGTATCTAGACGCCTTCTTCGACCGCCGTGAGGGCGGCATCGAGGTCATCGGCGGTGTGCATAAGTGGACGCTGTCCTGCAACTGGAAGTTCCCTTCCGAAAGCTTTGGCGGCGACCCCTATCACGTTGGATGGACCCACCTGTCAGCCATACAGACGGGTTTCGGGGGCAACTTCCGCGTGAAGCCGTCCAACACAGGCATGATGATTTACCCCGGCATGGGGCATTGCGTGAACAGCACCGGCCCCGGTGATGCAATCGACCCCCCTATCCCAGAGCTTAACGCCTACGAAGAGAGCATCCTCCCAGAGGTGGAGAAGCGCTTGGGGGCACGCCTGCCCTTGGTCAATCCCATCGTGGGGACCATCTTCCCCAACTTCTCCATCCTGCGCGCCAACACCCGCAGCTTCCGGCTATGGCAGCCCAAGGGCCCCGACAAGATCGAAATATGGTCGTGGCTTTTCGCCGACCGTGACGCCCCGCCTGAGGTGAAGGAAGCCATCCGGCTCTTAGGCGTGCGCACCTTCAGCCCTTCCGGCACCTTCGAAGTCGACGACATGGACAACTGGCAAGAATGCACTCAGACCTGCCGCGGCACTGTGTCCCGGCGCTCTTGGGTGAACGTGGCCATGGGGCTCGGCCACGAAGGTTTCAACGAAGACCTGATGGCATGGAAGAGCGATTACCGCTTCAGCGAGATGAACAGCCGCGGCTTCTACAACCACTGGGCCCGCATGATGGACGCGGAGAGCTGGAACGAGCTATCAGTGCCTAGTGCTGGGTGTTAGCCTACACACCACAGGATCCCCCTCAATAACGCCCCCCCGGGGGGTGCCAAACGGGCCACTCTGGTGACGGCATTCGGGGTCTGAGAAACAGGTCAGCCTTGCCACCTCACCTGTTGGAAGCCCACAACAACTGACACATGCCTCACGGCCACAGGGCCGGAAGCAGGCCACTTTGAGGATACCTGCTAACGACTTATAATCGCCCCAGCCAACTACGTCGACACAACACTGGAGAGATATGCAGAGCCAGCAGGTCCGCTTGACCCAGCTTTCTCACTGCGCTGGTTGAGCGGCCAAGATAAGCAGAGAGGACCTCGTGCAGGTCCTGAAAGATCTTCCCCTAGTCCAGCACCCCGACCTCCTCGTGGGGACCGAGACCGGCGACGACGCAGGCGTCTACCGCCTGCAGGATAACCTTGCGCTGGTGTTCACCATGGACTTCTTCCCGCCCGTGGTGGACGACCCCTACAACTTCGGGGCCATCGCCGCCGCCAACGCCCTCAGCGACGTCTACGCCATGGGTGGCAAGCCCCTGCTCGCCCTCAACATCGTTGGCTTTCCCAACGGCCTGCCCAAGGAGATTCTGGGCAACATCCTGCAGGGCGGCTATGCCAAGGCTCAGGAAGCGGGCTGCCTCATCGTCGGCGGACACACCGTGGACGACGAGGAACCCAAGTACGGACTGGCCGTAGTCGGCACCGTCACCCCCGGCCAGCAGGTAACTAATGCCGGCGCCAAGCCCGGCGACCAACTTGTACTTACCAAGCCTTTGGGCACAGGAGTCATCACTACCGCAGCCAAGCAAGGGGTTGTCTCCGACGATGTACTGCAGGTAGCAGTGGACACCATGTCCACACTCAACCAGCGGGCCTCGGAGGCCATGATCCAGGTGGGGCCTCATGCTTGCACCGACATCACCGGCTTCGGTCTGATGGGACACCTGGAAGGCATGGTACGGGGCAGCAAGGTCGGCGCTAGGATTCACTTGAACAAGGTCGCAGTCCTGCCCGGAGTGGTGGAACTGCTGGCGCAGGGAGTCGCCCCCGGCGGCACCCACCGCAACCTCGAGGGCGTCGAAGCCATCACCGCCTGGCACTCCGCCATCTCTTCTGAAGACAAGCTGCTGCTCTGCGACGCACAGACATCGGGAGGGCTGCTCATCTCCGTAGCGGCCGACAAAGTGGAGCGGCTGCTGAAGGAGCTGGAGACGCGAGGCGTAGGGAACCCCCGTGTAGTGGGCGAGATAACGGACGACCCGCAGCCCCGGATAGAGGTGCTGCCCTAAGGGGCTCAGCCCCCGCCGACGGGCCTGACGATCTCCAGCACATCGCCCTCGTCCAAAGTCACTGCCGAGAAGTCGTCCTTGTCCAGCACCTCCCCGTTGTAGGCCACGGCGATGAAGTTGAGGTTGACGCCCAGCCCGTGCAGAAAAGCCAGTAACTTCTGGCTGCCCTCGACCTCCCGCGGTTTTCCGTTGACCGTCAGGTTAACTGCCATTGCTTCTCCTGACACCAGCCGGCGCCCGTTCTAGTACCACACCCATCTGCCGCTTGAGGTGGGCGGCCGCCCCTTGAGGATCAGGCGCGGAGAGGATGGCGCTAATGAGCGCAGCCCCCGACGCTCCGGCTCGCATCACCTCTGGCACGTTCTCGGCAGTGATGCCTCCGATGCCCAAGAAGGGGACAGTCACTTGCTGTGCAACCTCTCCCAGCAACTCCACTCCGGCAGGCTTGGCGCTAGGGTGAGAACCCGTAGTAAAGATGGTGCCCACCACTAGGAAGTCCGCCCCCTCGCTTTCGGCCTGCATAGCAGCTTCCACGCTGTGGACGGAGCGGCCTATGAGCTTACCCGCGCCTAGGAGGCGGCGCACTACCGGCACCGGCAGACCGTCTTCACCCAACTGCACGCCGTCGGCATCGCAGGCTTGGGCTACGTCCACCCGCTCGTTGATGATAAGGAGGGCCCGGCCATCAATGGCCTGCTTCAGCCGCTGGCCTACTTCTAGCAGGGCACGGCCCGGCAGGTCCTTCTTGCGTAGTTGCACCATGTCCACCCCGCCCTGCACGGCGGCCACTACGGCCGCCTCCAAGGCAGCCTCACGGCGCGCTGCCCGGTCGGTGACCAAGCACAGGGTTGGTGTCGGAAGGGATGTCATGGCCCTAGTTGGCGGCCGCTGGCTGGGGCACGTCGACAACCGGGCTGCTGGCAGCTGCCGCGGCCCGGCGCGGTATGCGACCCGCCACATAGGCCTCCCGGCCAGCCTCGACTCCTTTGCGGAAGGCTTGGGCCATGAGAGTGGGGTCTTGCGCTTGAGCGATGGCAGTGTTCACCAGCACCGCGTCGGCCCCCATCTCCAAAGCCTGCGATGCGTCAGAGGGGACGCCCAAGCCAGCATCCACCACCACGGGCACGCGGGCCTGCTCGACTATGATGCGTATTTCTTCGGCGGTGTGTATCCCCTGCCCAGAGCCTATGGCCGAGCCCAGTGGCATGACGGTGGCGCAGCCGGCCTCTTCCAGCCGCTTGGCTAGAACGGGGTCGGCGTGAATGTAGGGCAGCACGATGAAGCCCTCTTTCACCAGCAGTTGGGCCGCTTCCAGAGTGCCAATGGGGTCGGGCAGTAGGTACCTGGGGTCTGGGATGACCTCGAGTTTGACCCAGTTGGTCTGCGACACCTGTCGTCCCAGTCGGGCGACGAACAGGGCCTCTTCCACCGTCTTACAGCCAGCGGTGTTAGGCAGGATGTTGTACTTGGTCCAGTCGATGTAGTCGAGGATGGTCTTCTCCGCCGGGTTGTCCAAGTCGAGACGGCGGATAGCCACGGTCACCATCTCAGTGCCCGAAGCCTCTATGGCGTCCACCATCTCTTCCATCGTACGGTGGCGTCCTGTGCCCACGATAAGGCGCGACTTGAAGGTCTTGTCGGCAATCACGAGGTCGTCGGCCATGGCTCCGCTCCTTGCGTCCGCCCTGTCCTGGTAAAGAAAAAGCCGTCAGGGAGCCTGACGGCACGAAGCCAACTCCCTCCGCCGGCATTACCCGGATCAGGTTCTAGCGGTCGCCCCGAATCCGTCGGGGCCTCTCAGCCCGGCTCCACCAAGCTCCCGCCTTGGGACTAGGTTATCAGTTGTTAAGCCGCATCTTAGCATCAGAGCCAGAGCATGGTCAATCATTCAGCAACAGGGTAACTGTTCAGAGTTCGTGTGGTGGGTCCAGTCCCTCTCCCGACCCCTGATTTTTCGGTCCATTTCAGGTCATCCAGCTTTGGCTGGCGCTAAGGCTGACGCGATAGGTGGCGGGCAAAGCGGAACGTTGACGCAGTGTGAGGCAGGGCTCGCTAGCTTTCAGTGTATCCGGGCGGTGCATCTTGGTTTGGTCTCCTTTGGTGTCCGATGGCTGAGTTCAGGCCGGTGGTTGAGGTGGCACAATATAACTGTAGAGGGCGGGGCCCGAAGTGGGAAGGGGAGGATGTCAGTGCCAGTCCAAGAGGGCCGACACCTCGACGGCGTCCCCTCGCTCTAGTGTCCCGCGCCGGAGGCCACAACATCAAGGCTGAACAGTTACGCCCCACATACTAGGCAGCCTCGCTCATGACCTGCATACAGCCGTGCTCATGCGCGAGCACGGTGTTACGGAGATATGCACGCGAGGCAGAGATTTCTTCCTGTTTCCATTTCTGAGGGTCGTCGATCCCGTCAGATAGCAGGAGTGGGACTGACACCGCGGGACTAGGCTACGGCTCCAAGTTCCTTACCTGTCGCATCAGGTTTGCCATCTCGATGGCAGACAAGGCGGCATCGTAACCAACGTTGCCCATCTTGCCACCCGCGCGGTTGATAGCTTGGTCGATGTTCTCAGTGGTGAGGACGCCGAAGATTACGGGCACCTCGGTCTCCAAGGACACGGAGGCAACACCCGAGGCAGCTTGGCCACTCACCAAGTCGTAGTGGGTAGTCTCGCCACGGATGACCGATCCCAAGCAGACCACGGCGTCGTAGCGCCCGGAGCCAGCCAGTGTCTTGGCTATGAGTGGAAGCTCGAAGGCGCCGGGCACTCTAAGGACCACGGTATCCTCTTCACGCACGCCATGGGTGCTGAGGCCGCTGCGAGCGCCATCGAGCAACAGGTTGGTGATGAACTGGTTGAACCGGGCCGCCACCAACGCGATCCGCAGGCCATGCCCCTGATGATCTCCTTCAATCTCTTTCACCGGTAACTCTCCACCGCGTGATACGTTGGCTGCGCTCCGTCCTCGTCGTCTCCGCGAAAGTAGCGGCCTCCTGAGGACTGCATTTGACGGACAACAGTGGGGTGAGCGCCCCATGGGTGACCGCCCCGTGGGTGACCGGGGGTTGTGGATTCCCGACTGCGCGGGAATGACGGAGAGGAGGCCTTCATCAGCAAGGCGGACGGGACTATTGTGGCGCTCATGCAATGGTTATGGGTCAAGACTTGGAGCCCTCGTTTTCGCGCACACCGGCTTGAATGACTTTGTCGACGAAGTCTCCCTCCTCGATAGCGCCGGTGAAGCGGATCACCTCGTTGACGACAGTCTGGGGCACCGACCGTACGGAGTAGCGTTCCCCCAGCTGGGGGAATTCGCTGACCTCTACTACGTCGGCTTTGATGTTGGAGTTTTCAATGGCTATTGCGTGGGCCAACCTGGCCACTTGAGGGCAGAACCCTCAATTTGGTGTGACGAACACCTGTATGTGAACAGGATGGTTCACTTTTTTGAGTTTCTTGCGCGAGTCCATGCTCAGGGGGCTCACACCTCGCGAGAGAGTCTTGATGCCTTCGACTATGGTGGGGAACTCATGGCCCATGGGTATCCCATAGAACTTGACCCGCGATCCCTTGGTGTCGCCCAGCACTATGGCCGGAATGCGCTCGATACCTGCCTCTCGGGCCTCCTCGGACTGGGCGTAGATATCGATAATTTCAAGCTCTACTTTTGGGGAGAGGGCGGCTAGCTCCTCCATCAACTGCTGGGTCTCGCCACAGTAGCGACACTCGCGGCCGGGGATGGTGAGGGTACTTGCACGCTGGGTGTACAGCTTAACTGCAACCTTGTTCTTGAGATCGGTGCGGAAGGTGCGCTTGAGGTCGTTCTTGTCTTTGTCGGGAATGAGAGTCACGGCTCCTCCAGAGGCCGCCCCCGCGGTTACCGGCGCGATGATCCTTCCCTCCAAGGAGAGAACTCACATGGTCGGTTCACACGGTCGATAGGAAGGCGACCTGCGCTCGCCAGATTGGAAGCAGTTTAGCATCCGGCTACGAGATTTATCTACACCCTAGGAAGCAGACTCGATGCGACGCTTGATGTGCCAGACCCGCTGCACCAAGGTTGGCGCCGACACCGCAGCGATAGCCACCATGGCAACTTCGGGGTAGCCGACGGCCACGCATACGCCGAGGATGACCACCCTTTCCGGGCGAGTCATGAACCCGGAGCGAGTCTCAATGCCCAAACCCTCGCCCCGGGCGCGAGCGTAGCTGACCGCTTGAGAGAAGGTCAGGGCCAGCACCAGCGAGACCATGAAGAGCATCAGTCGGTCGCCTTCCAAAGCTCGAATGGCGTAGATAGCAAGCCCTAGGAACAGGGCGGCCTCGCCCAAGCGGTCGAGCACCGAGTCCAGCAATGCTCCAAAGGGAGTAGCTCGGCCAGTTTGGCGGGCTAGGGCCCCGTCGAACAGGTCCAGGACACTACCTAGGAGAAAGACGAGGCCTCCTGCCAACAGGTAGCCAGCGGCCGCTAGTCCTGCCCCGACGCAGGCTACGACAAACCCCAGCAGGGTGATGCCGTTGGGGGTGAATCCCAATCGGTTAAGAAATCGCGCTCCTGGCGCCTCCACGTAGCGCAGCAGCGCGGCCCGGAGTTGCTCCCGGCTAGTCAACCCCATTGCTCTTTCCCTGGGAGTTCCCGCCCGCAGCGCTTCGGCCCAGCAGGCTTTGATAGTAGTCCATCACCTCGTCGGCGACTACGCTCCAGTCGTACCGCTGCACGTCCTCGCGCCCGTTGAAAGCAAGCTGCTCGCGTAAGTCAGGGTCCTCAATCAGCTCCCGAATGGCCTCGGCCAATGCTTCCGAGTCCTTGGCGGGTGCCATGAGGGCCTGATGACGATGGCGCACCACTGCGGAGTATCCCCGGTTGCGCGCAGCGACAATGGGTTTGCATGATGCCATTGCCTCCAGCAGCACTATGCCGAAGCTCTCCTGTCCGGTGGCCGGGGCGCAGAAGACGTGGCAACTGGCGTAGTAGCGGGGGATGTCGGCCATGGGTACGCTGCCAGTGAACACAACGTCCTGCAGGTTGCGTTCGCTCATCACACGCCAGCAATCGGCGTCGAGGTTGCCTGGACCGACCACGATCAGACGCAGTTGGGGGTAGTCCCACTTAAGTTGGCCATAGGCTTCCAGCAGGTAGCGCAGACCCTTCCGCGCTTCCATTCGGCCCACGAACAGCAGGTTGAACTTGCCGTCGTCTAGGTGGGGGAAGGGTTGGACATCGGAGAAGCGCTCCAAGTCAATGCCGTTGGGGATAATGCGAAAGTCCCTGTCGAAGTAGGTGCTGGCATTCTCGTAGGCCCCCGGCGATACGGCGATGCGCCCATGAAGGCGATCGAACCAAGGTCGCAGCAGGCGGTGCGTCAGGCGGTAGCGCCGGGCACTGCTATAGCAGGCGTGGAAGGTGCCCACGTTGGTGGCCTGCGAATACTGCACGGCATAGAGGGGAAGCACCGGGGCAAGTGGCTCGTGAGTGTGGACAATGTCGAACTGCTCCCTGTCCAACACTTGGCGCACCTGCTTATAGGACCCTACTGACAATGAGATTCTGGCCAGCGAGCCGCCGTAGGGTACGGGTACCGAGCGGCCTATGGGTATGTAGTCACCCTCGCCAGCCTGCTCACGCCCAGGGGTGTAGGGGGCTAGAATCTTTACCTCGTGCCCCAAGAGGGTGAATTGGCGGGAAAGTTGTGACACGTGGGCCAGCACTCCACCGGGCCAAGTGAAGTCGTAGGGACAGACCAGCCCAATTTTCATCTGCGCGTCTCCGGCCCGCTGGCCTCAGAGGGCCTGCCACTGATTGAGGCCATGGTGGATAGGGGGGTACAGGCTGGGTCCACAGTTGCCTAGGCGTGCTCGTCGGGGGCGTCCTCGCCATCGATGAAGTCCTGCACCACCATCTGGCGCGCGACGTCAGGGGCGTCTTCGCCATCGATGAAGTCCTGCACCATCTGGCGTGCGACGTCATCGGTGTACTGGATAGGAGGAGACTTCATGAAGTAGGCGCTGGGTCCCTTCAGGGGGCCGCCGATGCCCCGGTCCAAGGCGACCTTGCAGGCGCGTACCGCGTCCACCACAACGCCTGCAGAGTTGGGGCTGTCCCAGACCTCCAGCTTTAGCTCCAAGTTGATGGGGGCATCGCCGAAGACTCGCCCTTCCATGCGGATGTAACACCACTTCCGGTCGTCCAGCCAAGGCACGTAGTCGCTGGGCCCGATGTGGATGTTCTCGGCCGGCAACTCTACGTCCAACTGGGAGTTGACCGAGCCGGTCTTGGATATCTTCTTGGATATGAGTCGTTCCCGCTCCAGCATGTTGAGGAAGTCGGTGTTGCCTCCGAAGTTGAGCTGATAGGTGCGGTCGAGCTTGACACCGCGGTCTTCGAACAGGCGTGTCAGCACACGATGAGTGATGGTGGCGCCGAGCTGCGACTTGATGTCGTCGCCGATGATGGGCAGGCCGCGCTGCTCAAACCGCTGGCCCCAGTACTGCTCGCGGGCGATGAATACGGGTATGCAGTTAACGAATGCACAGCCTGCGGAGAGCACCTGCTCCACGTACCACTTGGTGGCCTCTTCGCTGCCCACCGGCAGATAGTTGATGACCACGTCGCACTCGCGCTCTCGCAGGATGCCCGCGATGTCGGCAGTGGAGCCGGGGGCCTTATGCACCACGTCACTCAGGTATTTTCCGATGCCGTCGTGGGTCATGCCACGGGATACGGATACGCCCATGAAGGGGACATCGCCTATCTTCACCGTGTTGTTGGGCTCCATGAAGACGGCCTCCGACAGGTCCTTGCCCACCTTGTTGACATCCACGTCGAAGGCAGCGACAAATTCAATGTCTCCCACTTGGTAGTCGCCGAAGTTGGGGTGCATGAGGCCGGGCACCTTGCCCTCTTCCGGCACCTCTCGGTATCTCGAAACGCCCTGCACCAAGGATGAGGCGCAATTGCCCACCCCGATGATGGCAGCCCTGATTTTGCCCAAGTCCTCGCTCCTTTCGGGAGGCGTCCTCTCACTATGCGAGACGAACACCAGATTGTAGCAAGTCGGCACTATTGCAGCAAGAACGCCCAAGCCAGCACAGGGTCTTTCGATTGTTGTAGGCATGGTTAAAGCGCCGTAAATCACACTCACCCCGGACCAAGTCCGGGGCAGGCTCTAGGGAACCTCTGCGCAAGTCCCTTACCGCTTTGCCGGAGGTCTTGCATGAGAACCGACATTGCGGGCCTCGGCGGTCCGCATTTTGTGCCATTTTATGGTGTTCCAGCGCTAGTTTATTACATCTCTCGGTTTCTTTCAGTGCTATACCCGTTGTACATTATATGTATGTTATTGCACCGGTATTTGGACCAGCGCAGCTACGCGTCAGCTTTGCTTTAGTCAAGGGGCTGACACACCATCCACGATTTTTGCGTTTTCGTAGCTGATGCCTGTGACATTTGTGACGTCGTTGTATCGGGTCCGCTTGGGCCGGCATGAGTATGAAAGGCGCTGTATAGGGTGAGACATGGTGTCCCGGTTTGGTCTCACTGTGTATCACGGCATGGTCAGAAATCGTATCTGGGAAGGGTATAGATGAGACACTGGTCGTAGCTGAAAACGCATGTTTTGTATCTGCAATGTGTCTCATTTGTCTCATTTGGGTAGGTCCAGCTACGAAATGACGGGATTTTATGGGACACACCCGTACCATTGAGAGTCCGTGCGGATGGCAGGGCGGCGGGGCCGCAACACTTGGGCAGCCGAACGGGGGAATTCCTGCAATGGGTTTTCGACCAGCCGTTGTTGGGCGTTGTTGGCGGCCCTGCTACGGGTGTTTTAGTTGATTGCGTTTTCAGAACCATATGTCGAGCCTAGAGGGGGAAGGACAAGTGTGTCAACGGACTGATGTCAGTGGGCACGAACTTCGATTGTTGCTGGTCTTGCTTATCCGGTTCGCCGGAACAAGTGGACTCGCTCGCCAGCGGCGCGCCCCCGGATCGAGTCCGGGGCAGGCTCTTCGACTGCGTGGGATGACGCGCTATCCGCGCGCGCCATCCCACTTCGCTCAGGACGAACGGAAAGGACTGATACGGGCCGCTATAATCGGAAGGGCCTGGGTCAGCAACGCTACTAATGGGCCACCAGCCCGGCCCCTGAGAAGGGCCAGTATGTAAACCAGACACGACCTACGATGCTATCGAGGGTTATGGGGCCCCAAGTACGCGAGTCCTCGCTGCCAAGGCGGTTGTCGCCCAAGACGAAATACTCATCCGCAGCCAGTCGGGCGTAGGTGCGCGACCCGGTGGTGCCCCTGCGTGGCACGTAGGGCTCATCGAGGGGAACGCCATCCACGACGACAGTGCCCTGTTTGATCTCCACCAACTCCCCCGGAACACCCACCACTCGCTTCACATACTCTACGTCGGGACGGCGGGGAGGATGGAAGACGACCACCTCTCCACGCCTAGGTGGGTGGAAGGTGAACACAAGCTCCGACTCGTCTACACTCCAGAATGGTACAAGTTCAGCCAAGCGGGCCTTATCGAAGGAGGAATAGGCCACCTTGCTCACCACCAAGTATTGCCCGTCCTGCAGGGTATCTGACATGCTGGCCCCCAGCACACGAAAGTTCTGCACGCTGGTGGATGCCAAGAAGAAGATGAGCATGGCCAGCAGAAGGGCTTCCACGACCTCACGAAACAATCGGTACACTGCGGGCTCCGGCCAGTACGGGACGATTCAACTCCATGGGCCCATGGGCAGTGAGACAATTATAAGGCAGAGGCAGATGTGCAGCGCCAAGGACGTGTCAGCCTGATGAACGACGCTCATGGTCCCATGGAGGGCCGTCATTTGGGGGGCCGCCATTTTGATGAAGAATGGCACCGCGAGGAGCGCCACAGCTCACGGAGGGCTTGGTAGTTGGCGCTTAGCCCGTCGATCGTCCAGTGCAACAGCACTGACCATCCTACCCTGCGGGTGGAAGACCGGGCTGGCACGCCCCACTGCTTCAACTGTGTCATCGAAGCAGTTCAGACCCACGGCTACAACCTGTCTTTGCGGGTACTCCAAGACCGGCAACTGGCCGAAGACGCTTTGCAGGAAGCCTTCCTTTCGGCCTACCGGAGCTTCGCCCAGTTCCGCGGTGACAACCTGCGGGGCTGGATGTTGCGCATCGTGGCCAACGCCGCCAAGGATGCCTTGCGCTCCGCCCGGGCGCGTCCTTCGGTCTCCTTGGAAGCCATGAACCTCGACCCATTTGACGCCGACTCTCCGCCTGTAGAGATCGCCGCAACCGGAGAGTCCCCGGACGACTACGCCCTGAGGAGGGAGGTTGGGGCAGCAGTCCAAGAGGGACTGAACCGGCTGAGCAGCGACCAAAAGATGGCGGTGACCTTGGTGGACATCCAAGGCTTCACCTATGAAGAGGCCTCGCAAATAATGGGCTGCTCGCTGGGCACTACCAAGTCGCGCATCAGCAGGGGGCGCGCTGGCATGCGGGACTTCCTGCGGACCCAAGGGGAACTTCTACCGGAGCGCTTACGTCAGGATGTTTAGAATGCTCAGCGCACTGACATCGCTCTTCAGCCGGTGGCGACATCCGGGTACGGACGCTTTGTCCGAGTACTTGGACGGCATGCTGTCGCCGCGACGCCAAGCCCAGGTAGCCCGTCACCTCGAGAGCTGCGACGGCTGCCAAGCAGAGTTGGCGTCGCTGCAGTTAACGGTGGGGCTGCTGCACCGTATTCCGCAGGTTGAGCCACCGCGCTCCTTTATCTTCACGGCCCCGCCCTTCACGGCCCCGCCCTTGGTGGAGCGCCCCCGCCGACCCCAAGGCGCACTCAACTGGGCCTTGGCTGGTGCTGGGGCATCGCTGGCCCTGCTGCTGGCAGTGGTGCTGTTGGCGGACATGGTTGGTGTGCTGAGAGGGGATGACGGAGAAAACGCGCAACAGGAAGCTTCACCGGGCTCGGATGCAGCCATCGCCACAACTCAGGCGACCGCCGACATGCTGGCGGATCCGTCTCCACAGGCGGTGATGGCGCCCGCTGGCGCGCCTCCGCCAGCTTCCGCTCCGACGCCCCCCGCTCCGGCCGTCGAACGATATACTAGGCCTCCGGTCGAACCCATCGAGGAAGGAGAGCCTCCGGATGGCGCGGCTGTCGAAGACATTTCGGCCCTCATCAGTCAGTCCGCCGCTGCAGCGATCCCGGAAGAGGCTTCGACATCTGCTGAACCGGTTGATGTAGAGCGTCTGACGCAAGAGATACTGGACAGGATTGAGCGAGACGGCTCTGCGACACTAGAAGAAGTGAAGGCCGCGATCCGGGAGGCGGTCAGAAACGCTGCCGAGGCAGCGGCTGAGGAGGACATAGGCACCGGGCTACTCATGGTCGCGGGTACTCCGGCCGCCACGCCGACACCCGCTCCTGCGCCGATGGAGGCTGAGACTTCTACGTCTGAGGTCGTGGTAGCCAGGAATGCAAGTGCCTCAGAAGACAGTGAAACGACCGGCACTAGTGCGGCGGCAGTCGCACCATCGCCTCCCCCCGCCACAGCCACACTCCCGCCACCGGCGACGCCCGCCTCCACAGGAACGCCGGCTCCAACACCGGTGCCCGCACCCACCACAGCGCCAACGCCTAGGTCGACCCCAACCTCCGCCGAGGCGCCCGCTCCTCTTCCCACGCTGGCGCCCATGCCCACGCCCACCAAGCCTCCACCTGCGCCAACCCCTACTGCTACGCTAACTCCTACGGCTGCTCCCACTGCCAGTGTGAAGCCTGTCCCAAGCCGCTCTGCTCAGGCGTCATCTCCGGAGGACACGGCCCAGATGAGCGAGGAGAAGACGGAGGTCGCGGCGCAGGAGCAACAGGCATCGACCCCGGAGCCCGCGCTGCCACAACTCATCGTCGACGACCTTGGGGACACTGGCGAGGGCGCCACCAACGTGTGGTGGCGGGTCTTGGAAGGCTTGCTGGCTGCCTGTGCGGTTCTAGCGCTGGGGCTGTTCTTCAGGAGATGGCGAAGAGGTCGAGCCGCCTGACGGAACTCGTTTGACGGAACCTTTGTGCGTTGCACCACGTCTTTAGCTCATAGAACCATCGGTAACCCAACACTAGGAGGAATACCATGAGACCCAGGAACATAGTCGCGGCCCTTGTCATCGCAGGAATGCTGGGCGTGGCGGTGATGGCTGGTTGCAGTCAAGCCGACACGCAAACGCCCGAGCCTGCGGACGGCACGAAAGTCATCGAGTATCCGGCCAAGAGGGTGGAATACGCTATCGGCTCACCCAGCAGTCAGAAGGGTCTCTGGGCCAACGGCTACGGAAAGGTGAGTGCCTCACCCGATCTAGCGTTGCTGGAAGTGGGTGTGCGGGCGCTAGCCCCGACAGTGGCCGACGCCAACGGCGAGGCGGCCGAAGCCTTGGACGGGATGATCGAGGCACTAACTGCGGCTGGCTTGGCAGAAGCGGACATACAGACGAGTTCGCTTAATATCCGGCAGGAGAGAGACGGGCGGGAGGTCACACGTTGCCCCGAGACCGAGGAGGCCGCTGCAGCCGCGCCCGACGCCGAGGCGTCCATGGAGTATGCGATGGCGGCGGCGATGACCGCGATGGTCCAAGGAATCGGTATGCAGGACGGTTGCTACACCACTTACGAGCAGGTGGTCACCGGCTACGTGGTCTCCCAGCAACTGACGGCCAAGGTGAGGGACCTAGACTCTACCGGAGAGCTTATCGACCAGTTGGTGGAGGCAGGCGGGGACTTGACGCGCATCAACGGGATCAGCTTTACCATCGAGGACCCCACTCCGTTGTTGGAGCAGGCCCGTGAGATGGCTATCGAGGACCTGCTGGATCGCGCAGGGCAGATGGCCGACGCAGCGGGTGTGCAGCTTGGTAAGCTGGAGTACCTCAGCGAATCGGGGGCCAGCGTGCGGGAAGCCCGTGAGGAGTTCTACCAAGCGGAGACAGCTAACATGGCCTTAGACTCGGCTACCGCGAGCACGCCCACAGCAGCAGGCGAGATGACGGTGACAGCCAACGTAACGGGAGCGTTCGGCATCGGCGGAGACGACAAGGAGTAGAATCGGCTCGTCTGTGCCCCGGCTAAACGAAGAGGGGGCGAAGAGGGGCGCCGCGATATTGCAGGCGCCCCCTCTTGTTGCTTTCCAACCACTAATTCGCGACTACGGGCGGATGGCAGGCCGGGGGCTCTGTGACGGAGACGGCCAAGTGGTCAGCGTTGCGCGGGCATCTGGCGGCGCGTACAATCCGGCCCAAGACCCGCGCAGTAGGCTAGAGGTGTGGTTTGGTACTGAGTGACCGCTCGATCAAGGAAGAGCTGGAGAAGGGCCGCATCGTCATCGACCCTCTGGACCCCCAGTGTATCCAGCCTGCCAGCGTCGACGTTCACCTCGATTCCAAGCTGCTGGTGTTCCGCAATTCGCAGCGGGCCTACATCGACGTCCGAGAGAACATGGACGACCTTACCGAGATGATGGAAGCGTCCGGCGATGTGCCTTTCATCCTGCATCCAGGTGAGTTCGCACTGGGCAGCACCATCGAACACATCGAATTGCCCGCCGACCTAGTGGCCCGGCTCGAGGGTAAGAGCTCCTTGGGGCGCATTGGGCTGGTGATTCACTCCACCGCGGGTTACGTCGACCCAGGTTGGAAGGGGCGGCTCACGCTGGAGCTCTCCAACATGGCCCGATTGCCCATCACCCTGTACCAAGGAATGCGCATCGGCCAGATTTCCTTCGAGAAGCTGACGACGCCAGCCGACCGGCTCTATGGGTCCCCCGGCTTGGACAGCAAGTACCAAGGCCAGACGGAGGCCACGCCCAGCCGCTACTATCGAGACTTTCGAGTCACCAACTTAGGCTGATTATGGAGGCGATGCAACGGGCCCTGACCTTGGCCCGAGAGGCCTTGGGGACTACCAGCCCCAACCCGTCAGTGGGCGCGGTGCTGGTGAAGGACGGGGCGATAGTCGGCGAGGGCCACACCCTGCCTCCAGGGCAAGCCCATGCCGAGATAGTGGCCCTACAGCAAGCAGGCCCACAAGCACGAGGAGCTACTCTATACGTCACCTTGGAACCCTGCTGCACCTACGGACGCACCGGCCCCTGCACCCGCGCCTTGATCGAAGCTGGCATCATTCAAGTGCATATGGCCGTAGAGGACCCGAACCCGAAGGTCAGAGGCAACGGGCGGGCTGAACTGGAGGCCGCGGGCATAGCGGTGTACGCTGGAGAAGCCTCTGAGGCAGCAACCCACCTATACCGTTACTACACGAAGCACGTAGTCAGCGGCATCCCCTACATCATCGCCAAATTCGCCGCTAGCCTCGATGGCAAGATAGCCACCTCCACCGGCGATTCCCGGTGGATCACCGGGCCAGCGGCCCGCCAGCGGGGGCAGCAGGTAAGGCGCGAGGTGGACGCCATCTTGGTAGGGGTCAACACCGTGCTGAAAGATAACCCGCAGCTTACGGCTAGGGACGAGGCCGGGCGGACGCTGCCAAAGCAGCCTATGCGGGTGGTCGTCGATAGCCGACTGCGGACACCGCCATCGGCCCGCCTTCTATCAGAGCCGGGTATCACCATCATTGCGACAACACAAGCTGCGAATGCCTCGGTTCCGACGGGAGCAGAGGCGGTGCGCTTCCCTCCAAGCCCTCGCGGGCAGGTCCCAATGGCACAGCTATTGGCGGAGTTGGGGCAACGGGGCGCAGTCAGCGTGCTGGTGGAGGGCGGCGGAAAGGTGTTGGGATCGTTATTCGACGAGGGACTGGTGGATGAGGTGATGGCGTTCATCGCGCCTATGGTCATCGGCGGAGAGCATGCGCCCGCTGCTGTGGCTGGCATCGGCCCTCTGAGACTGGCCGATGTTGCTAGGCTGCGCCAAGCGACAGTAGAGCAGTGTGGCGAAGATATCCTGGTGACCGGCTACATCAAGAGGTGTTAGAGGGCAGGTGTTGATTGTTTACCGGAATTGTAGAAGAGGTGGGACGCGTCTTCTCCATTGATGCTGACGCTCTGGTCGTGGAGGCGTCCACTGCTCTGCAGGGGCTCAAGCTGGGCGACAGCATCGCGGTGAACGGTGCGTGCCTCACGGCAGTAGAACTAACGGCAGACAGTTTTCGGGCTGACCTGTCGCCGGAGACGCTGCGCCGAACAAACCTAGGCAATCTCTCGACGGGAAGCGCGGTGAACTTGGAGCGCCCGCTAGCTGCAGGAGACCGGATGGGTGGTCATGTGGTGCAGGGCCACGTCGATGGCACTGGAACGGTGCGCTCCTTCCGGCCCGAAGGCGACAGTTACATGTTCCGCTTCAGCGTTCCCAAGAGGCTGATGCCCTACGTGGTTGAGAAGGGCTTCATATCAGTTGACGGTGCGAGTCTGACCGTGGTACAAAAAGGCGCTTCTTCCTTTACTATCGCTGTGATACCCTATACATTGGAACACACGGTACTTGGGCAGAGACACAAGGGCGATAGGGTTAACTTGGAGGTGGACATCCTGGCGAAGTACGTGGAGAGCCTCCTAGCCCGATGATTCGCCCTTGCTTTAGTTTTGGGGGGAGTGAGTAAATGCCCCTAGCCACTATGGAAGAGGCCTTAGAAGATCTCCGCAATGGGCGGTTCTTAGTTGTTGTAGACGACGAAAATCGGGAGAACGAGGGCGACCTGATTCTGGCGGCCGAAAAGGCCACTCCCGAAGCGGTCAACTTCATGGCCTACCACGCCCGTGGCTTGGTCTGCATGCCGGTTACCGGCGAGCGGCTGGACGAGCTGAACATCCCTCTGATGGTGGACGCCAGCAATTCCGCGAAGCATGGCACCGCCTTCACTGTCTCCATCGACTACAAGAAGGGCACCACTACGGGCATATCCGCCCAAGACCGGGCCGCGACTATCAAGGCCATCACCGACCCTAATGTGACAGCCGATGACTTCCTACGCCCCGGCCACTTGCTGCCCCTGCGGTATCAGCCGGGGGGCGTGCTGGCAAGGCCAGGGCACACCGAGGCGTCCATCGACCTCGCGAGGCTGGCCGGACTCTACCCAGCCGGCGTAGTCTGCGAAATCATGAACGCCGACGGCACTATGTCCCGCTTGCCGGAGTTGGAAGTGTTCTGTGCCGAACACGACCTGAAGCTCATCACCATCGCCCAGATCATTGCCTATCGCCGCCGCGCGGAAACCTTGGTGCGTAGCGTGGCCGAGGCCCGCCTCCCTACTGAACGTGGCCTCTTCAGGATGGTCGCTTTCGAGGGCACTGCCGAGCCAGGCGAGCACATTGCCTTGGTCATGGGCACTTGGGAACCCGACGAGCCTGTCTTGGTGCGGATTCACAGCGAATGCCTCACCGGAGAGGTGTTCGGCAGCCTGCGTTGCGACTGCGGCGCCCAGATGAACGAGGCCCTCAACATGATCACCACGGAAGGCAAGGGTATCTTTCTTTACATGCGTCAAGAGGGCCGGGGCATCGGGCTACACAACAAGGTGAAGGCCTACTCCCTGCAAGACACGGGCATGGACACCGTGGAAGCCAACCATAGCTTGGGTTTCGCTGCCGACATGCGTCACTACGGCATGGGCGCACATATGCTGTTAGAGCTAGGCGTACGCAAGGTACGCCTGCTGACTAATAGCCCGCGCAAGATGGTCGGCCTTTCAGGCTACGGTCTGGAGCTCGTAAGCCGAGAGCCCATCGACGTGCTGGTGGGGCCCGAGAGCAGGGACTACATGCGGGCCAAGCGTACCCGCATGGGCCACATGATCGGCTACTAACAGCCCGCCAGTCACCCTGAGGACTCTTCTCCCACCTTGGACAACAGGTAGGCCTGCAGGAAGCCGTCTATTCCTCCGTCCAAGACCGCATCTGTGTTGGATGTCTCATGCCCTGTACGATGGTCCTTCACCATGCGGTAGGGTTGTAGCACGTAGCTTCTTATCTGGTTCCCCCACTCTGCTGAGACATGTTCACCGCGTAGCCGTGCCACCTGTTCGGCCCGCTCCGCGTTCTGCCTCTCCAGCAGTCGCGCCATCAGGATTCTCATGGCGTACTCGCGGTTCTGATGTTGAGAGCGCTCGTTCTGGCAGGCGACCACGAGGCCCGTGGGCAGGTGAGTCAATCTCACCGCCGATGAAACCTTCTGTACGTTCTGACCTCCCGGCCCGCTGGAGCGGAAAAAATCGACCCTGAGGTCTTGGGGGCGAATGGTGATGTCTGGGTCGTTGTCGGCGGCGGGGATTACTTCCACCCGGGCAAAAGAAGTGTGCCGCGCGTGGTCACCATCAAAGGGCGATAGACGGACCAGACGGTGTACGCCACTCTCACCCTGCAGGTACCCGGTAGCAAAGCCTCCGCTGACCTCCATTGTAGCGCCGCGTATGCCCACCTCATCGCCGTGGGACACGTCCAGCAGCACTACCTTGCGCCCATGGGTCTCGCACCAACGCAGGTACATCCGCAGCAGCATGTCAGCCCAGTCCTGAGACTCGGTACCGCCAGCCCCAGCGTGTATCGAGACAATAGCAGGACGGTCATCGTAGGGGCCGGAGAGGGTCAGCTGTACCTCCTCACGGTCCAGCCGCTCCGAGACTTGAACAGCTTCGGCCCGTATCTCGGCGGCCATCTCCTCGTCTTCGGCCTCAATGGCGAGGTCTACCAACTCCAGTAGTGCCCCGACCTGAAACTCGAAGCCGCGCCAAAGGTGTATCGCTTCCTGTACGCGGGATAGCAGTTGCATCTGGCGTTGGGCGTTGGGTGGGTCATCCCAGAAAGAGGGGATGATGGAGGCCTTCTCCAAGGCAGCCAACTCTTGCTCTAGCTTGGGGAGGTCAAAGACGCTGTAGCAAATCGTCGAGGCGCGCTTTTGTCTCCACTAGCTGTTGCTTGAGATCATCCATGGGAATATACCTCTCGAGATTAAGTTGCCATTTGAGATTAAGTTATCATCACGGCGGGGCGCGTCTTGGGCAATGCTAGCCCACCAGCGGTGGCATGTGCCATGCGAGTAGTCTGGGGCAGCCTGTAGCCAGTGCAACAAGAGAGCACCCAACGGGCCGCCGAAGGCAAGTCGACCTTGTGGCCTACGGATATGTACAACGGTTTCACCCCGACGCGAGACCTTAGGGCCACGCCGATGACTTCGCCCTTGTGCATCAGGTCTGCCGTCGCTCCCCGCTCCTCGCCCAAGCTGTCGTGGTCACCCACCAGCAACGACTTGGCGCATCCGATGGTGGGTATGTCGGCCAGCAGTCCCAAATGGCAGGCCAGCCCGAACCTGCGAGGGTGAGCGTAGCCGTGAGCGTCCAGTATCAGGAGGTCGGGCATGATGGTCAGTGACTCCAGTGCCTCCAGCAGCACAGGAGTCTCACGAAAAGAGAGCAGCCCAGGCACGTAGGCAAAGGCGGGCGTCTGTTCGGCGATGGCGACGTCAGCAATCTCCAAGTCGGGGTAGCTGAGCACGACGACCGCGCCCTGCACCACCCCTCGCGCGTCGGGCGGGGAGACGTCCAATCCCGCGACATACCGCACCACATCGCCCACATGGTCGTGCATGTCGACCATGGGAGCGAGTTGCTGCTGGATTTCGCGGGCTTCTTTGGAGGAAACGTCCCACGAATGGAGGTGTGTGAATTGCACCTTGCCATTATAGCAGCCCGTCTAGGAGGGTTAAAAAAGAGTACAAGCCAAGACCTGCCGGTGCGGACCCAATGGTTGAACGCAGGGACAGGCTATGATAGCCTAGCAGTTACGGTCGGGGCGTGGCGCAGCCCGGGAGCGCACCTGCATGGGGTGCAGGGGGTCGTCAGTTCAAATCTGACCGCCCCGACCAGCTACCTAAGTTTTATATTTAAGGACCGCCTTCACGGCGGTCTTTTTGTGTTACTGAAGGGCTGAGAGGAAGAGCTTGCAGGGTCTCGTCTTCGCGCCTGTCATGAGGTTCGCCGTGGCCACGAAAACCGCCGCGGCAGCGCTGTACAATACCCCGGTGAAGACCTCCAAGGGATGGACAGCATCCTCACAGGCTACAAACTGAATAGTAAACAGGAAGAGGGCCCATCCCTCCCGCGATTCATCATTCTTGGGTAAAGCCACTCCGGTGACGCTCCTCTATCGCCTTGTCCCTTGGACACCATGTATAGGCGTCAGCGGGAGGATGCGTCAAGAAGCCGATGTCAGTGGCACGTCCGTCCGGTGGGCTAGTCTCCGACAATCGCGATGACTTCCACCTCGACCAGCAGGTCGGGACTCGCCAATCCAGCCACCAACACAGTGGTGGATGTGGGCCTGCCCTCTTCCCGAAGCGCCTCCAAGCGGGCCTCTCGCACCGGGACCAAGTTTTCCCGGCCCACCACGTAGGTGGTGGTCTTCACGATGTCGTTGATGCTGCCACCGACTGAAGCCATAGCTGTCGCCAGATTGGCATATACCTGCCGAGCTTGGGCCTTGGCGTCGCCGACGTGGATGGTATTGCCGTCCAAGCCGCGGGAAACTTGGCCAGCGATGAAGACTTGGTTGCCCACTTTGACTACGTGGTTATACAAGCCGCTGGGCGGTGGGGCGAGATCAGGCGGGTTCAGGTACTCACGGGCCATTCGATTCCTCCTTGCGCTGGGATAAGTCGGCACCGGGCAAGATGCCGGTTTCTGGTCTGTTCTCCTCGTAGGGGCGATTCACGAATTGCCCCTACGCCATGAGCGTTCCTAGATGCGCGGATAACCTCCGGGCACCCATTCCCGCTACAGGCCCTTGTCGGCTAGGAAGGCTGTCAGGTCGGCGGTGCGGCAGGAGTATCCCCACTCGTTGTCGTACCAGCCCAGCACCTTCACCATCTCGCCCTCCATTACCATGGTGGACGGGGCGTCCAGTATGCAGCTGTGAGGGTCGGCCATGAAGTCGCTGCTCACCAAGGGCTCCTCGCAGTAGCGCAGGATACCTTCCAAGGGGCCCTCCGCGGCATCGCGGAAAGCCTGATTGACTTCGTCCACTGTGGTGTTGCGCTCCACCGTGGCCACGAAGTCAGTGACTGAGACGGTGCTGGTGGGTACGCGAAAAGCCAAGCCATGCAGCCGGCCCTGTAGCTCCGGCAGCACCAGACCCACCGCCCGGGCTGCCCCGGTGTTGGTGGGGATGATGTTGGTGGCCGCCGAGCGGGCGCGACGCAGGTCGCTATGCACTTGGTCCAGTATTTTCTGGTCGTTGGTGTAGGAGTGGACGGTGGACATCAGCCCGTGGCGGACGCCGAAACTATCGTGGAGCACCTTCACCATTGGGGCGAAGCAGTTGGTGGTGCAGGACGCATTGGAGATGATGTGGTGACTGTCGGGATCGTACTTGCTGTCGTTGACACCCAATACCATGGTCAGGTCCTCGCCACTGGCGGGCGCGGAGATAATCACCTTCTTGGCGCCCCCATTCATGTGCGCCCCTGCCTTGGCCGCGTCGGTAAAGATACCGGTGCTCTCCACCACCATCTCCACGCCGAATTCGGCCCAAGGGATGTTGCCGGGGTCGCGCTCCGACAGGACGCGCACGTCGTGGCCGTCGACGGTTATGCCGCCCTCGGTGGCTTCCACTTTGCCCGGATAGACGCCGTAGTTGCTGTCGTACTTGAAAAGGTGGGCGTTGGTCTTGGGGTCGGTCAGGTCGTTGACCGCAGCCACTTCGATCTTCCCAGGATGTCGTTCAAGGATGGCCCGCAACACTTGGCGGCCGATTCTTCCAAAGCCGTTGATGCCCACCCGGGTCACCATGTAACACCTCCGAGGGACTGGGTCTTGAGTCGGATTCCGGTTGTCGCAGGCATAGCCTGAGAGGAGGACGACGGTCGCTCTAGGTTACCACAACATCGGCAAGCGAGGGAGTGTGCCATGGCTGCCTCATGTGGCATCGGGCGGCCTCGCAGGTTGGCCGCCCATCCTGCTATTCTGTGAGCTGGAATCCCCTTGCGTGCCCCTTATTCACTGAAGGGGGAAGGGGAAGGTTGGGATGACGATGAACGCTACACCCCAGCACATCAACCGTATCTAGGCGATGAGGCGTGTATTCCGGGGACTGCATAGAACCGACTGATGGCGACGAAGCTGATGGCGAAGAAGTCGAGTTGGTGGAGGCGGGCGACGTCCTGCCCGACGCCAGCCCGCCTCTCCCCCGTAGGAGACTCAGGCTCCAAGTCGGCGAGTGGTATGTCACGCTGGCCATGGTCGGCGCCCTCGTCGGCCTGTTCGCCGCTGGAATCCTAGTAGCCCTGAACCAAGCCTTCCCCGACGGCACTTCCGGCCGCTTGAACGGGGGCTGGCTGACGGGCCTCGCCATCGGCATCATCGTCGGCGCGTCCGCGTTGGGTGCGCTGACGGCTGGCGCGGCGCAACTGGCGGGTTGGGGCTGGCGGAGGGCCACTGCCAGGGAACGCCTTCACTCCGCACCTCTCTCAGAGGAGCATGCCCCAGAAGTCCCCTCTCCCCCGGCGGGAGAGGGTTTAGGGTGAGGGGGCGTCTAAGACTTGCGGATGTCGCCTTCGCCCATGGTCTCCCCATCTCACTTGGAAACCCTGAACTGGTCGGCTATTATGGCGTTGCCTCGGGAGGGGGGAACACATGGACTTGGAGCCTCTGATCAAGGACCTCACCGGCATCGACCAGATGCTCATCGTGCTGGGAGACCGCGGGGCCGTGGGCGAGATGCACCTTGACGCTGTCAAGACGCCTGAGTTCAGCGACTCGTATGCCACCTTCTGGGGCGATGCTTGGCACGTCCATATGAACATGGAGCGGGTCACCGCGGTGCAGTTCGTGGAGGCCGAAGACCATGGGTTCGTCCCCTTCCTCTACTACGTGCGCTTCTCCGATGCTGAGGAGCAGACGGTGATGCGCCTTTACTTCCCAAATCCTTATCTTGACGACGACGAGAAACCCACCGACTTCCAGCCCGACAGGCTGCAGGCATTCGAAACGATGCGGGACCGTTACGTGGGCAGCGAGGGGGTCACGTATGTGCAACGGCCCCGTCAGACGGGGTAGCCGTCGCACATCGCTCTTCCAATAGCAGTCTCGAAAGGAGCAGCAGGCGTGTTCAGTAAAGAGCAGATCGAAGGGCTCTTCGACGAACTGAAGAGGGACTACGGCATGGAGCCCGACTGGGAGTTGATATTCCGAGATGCCCACTTGGGCGTAGCCTACTCCGACGCCAATGCCGAGTTGAAGGACCTTGACCCGCGGGTGGTGGCGGTGATTGAGAAGCATCGGTCGGGGTAGTGGGCGAGGCCCTCTCCTTTCGACGCATCGCCCAGTGGATGCGTCCTCCAGGCCCCACTCCCCTTTTGAACGTTAGGGTGACTTCAAGCTATCCCCCTTCCTTGGCGTATGAGTTCGGCCTACACCATGCCGAACAGTACTACCCAAGGAGCGCGGCCCAAGTTTTCAATGCCGGTGGTGGCGCGGATAATACGCAACCTCTCTAAAAGGGCGCCTTGGGTGTAGCCGGTATCCGTATTTTGGCGGCTTGAGCCCGCGCCATCGGCTCATCGAAATCCTGTTCCTCGAGCACACTACAAGACCGCAAGGTAACATCAAAAGGGTATGCAACACCCCTGCTTTCGGCTTTTCCTCGGAGCTCGACCCAGACGCCCTTCTCGAGTTGCGCAACGACGTTGGTGTGCATGGGAGAGAAGTTGCAGGCCACGAGAGCATGCGATTCGGACCATAGAAGTACTGTGCTCCCTTCATTAGTCGGTATGAATTCGGCTACTCTGCCCCTAAAGATAATGTCCTTGTCCTTGTAGTTGAGGTCAGCAGCCACAGCGTTCGCCGCATAGGCGTCCAGGTACTCTGAGAGGTCAACCGCCACGGCGTTTGAAGCGGTCACTTCAATCTCCTCACTGCTGGACGCACATCTCAAGCCGCCGAAGGCCGAAATCAACAGGGCTAGAGAGCATGCGGTCAAGAACCTGAACACCGAAACCTCCTGGCCTGACGGCATCAGCCGTTTGGAATAGTCTACTTTGAGCGGACAGTTGGGCATCAATGCGTCTATGCCCTGGAAGGTCCATATCCACCTCCCTGCCCCCTATTATCCACACCTTTCGGCGGGGTGTCCCCCCATGGGACGTCGGGGAGGTTGCGGGAGCGTCTTACCTCATTGATGGTTAGGACGCCCCTGTCCAGGAGTTTGGTTTCGCGGTCTACGCGTTCGGTTTCGTCTTCGCCCATGGCTTCGATGGTGGAGAGGTCGAACTCGGCGGTGAGTCCTTCGTAGCCGAGGCGGGGGAGGAGTTCGCTGTTTAGGTGTTCTTCGAAGAAGCGCATTTCGGGGACGATGGTGTTGCGCCAGAAGAGCTTCTCTGCTGTGGTGATGTTGGCGAAGGTGGCCTGCTGGTAGTCGGAGAGCAGGGGCAGCGGGACGCCGTAGGTGCGGCTGACGTCCTCCAAGCTCCACCGGAGGCCCTGCAGGAACTCCATCTCGCGGTGATTGAACCCTAGTGTCTTGATGTCCTTGATGAAGGAGGCGATGGCGGGGCGGTGGGCCTTGCCCGGCCCTTGGTAGCGCTCCTCCCAGCGGTGGTAGAAGTCCTCGACTTCGGCGTCGGTCATGGTCTCCTCGGTGGTGAACACCACGTCGGGCTGGGCTGAGTTCTTGAAGAAGCTGCGGTTGAAGCGGAGTGCGTCCAACCCAGCATCCACTGAGAGGCGCACCGGTGCTAGGGGCGAGAGACCGGCGAAGGGTTCGAGGGGGTTGTAGTAGCGCATCCAGACGATTTCTTCGGGGGTGTAGGCGACTGGGCCGTTGTTCCCCATGTAGACGAAGCCCTTGACGTGGCGCTGTTTTTCGGGGAGGACGCGGACGCGGTCGCTGCGGAGGGGCCAGATTTCCGGGCGCCCCGCCTCGTCCCGGCCATTTTCGTTGCGTTCGAGGGCCCAGAAGGATGAGCCCCAGAGGCAAAGGTTAATTTCCGTGGCGCGCCACAGGTCGCCGCGGGTGTGCCAAGGGTTCACATGGTCGAGGAGTTGCTGGGCGGGATGGTCTGGGTCTACTGAGACGCGGGCGGGGACGCTGCCTCCGCTGGGTCTGCCTGACTGGACAGAGCGGAGCACCCCCACGGGGCGCGGGCCATGGCATCGGCGCGGAGCTTGATGGCGGAGTAGACGGAGACGGAGGTGGCGTAGTACTCGCCGTAGACGGACTTGGCCCACTCGCCGCCAACTCCGGCGGACTCGTGGAGGCGGTCGTAGTCGGCGGCGATGGCGCGGTTGGCGCGCTGGATGATGGGGGTGGGAGCAGGGTTAGGGAGGCGGTCCACCCCCATCCTAACCTTCCGCCCTGAGGGGGAAGGGACTGTCGGCTGACGGTCGCAGGTTCTTCAGGCGGCGTGCTAGGGCGGATAGTGGGTTGGTGGTTTGTTGGGATTTCATGTTTGTTACCTCCTTAGTTGATTGTGGTTACGTGGTAGTGACTTGCCACCTGGTCTGGGCGTGGGTTCCCGCCTTCGCGGGAATGACGGAAGGGTGCGGGGCGGGGGTGGGAATGAGGGTGACTTGTGATCGGGCCGTGGGTGGCGGGAATGAGTGAAGGAGTGGTGAATGACGGGGGTGTTCGCCCGCTGAGGGTGGGAGAGTTGTTGGGATAGTCTGGGCGGGTGGGTTCCCGCCTTCGCGGGATGACGAAGAAGGAGTGCGGGAATGACGGGGGTGGTGCTCCGGCTGACTGTGGGTGACTTGCCCCCTGGTCCGGGCCGTGGGTTCCCGCCTTCGCGGGAATGACGAAGAAGGAGTGCGGGAATGACGGGGGTGGCGCTCCGGCTGACTGTGGGTGACTTGCCCCCTGATCCGGGCCGTGGGTTCCCGCCCCGGATCGTGGTCCGGGGCAGGCTCTTCGCGGGAATGACGAAGAAGGAGTGCGGGAATGACGGGGGTGGCGCTCCGGCTGACTGTGGGTGACTTGCCCCCTGGATCTGGGCCGTGGGTTCCCGCCTTCGCGGGAATGACGAAGAAGGAGTGCGGGAATGACGGGGGTGGCGCTCCGGCTGACTGTGGGTGACTTGCCACCTGGTCTGGGCCGTGGGTTCCCGCCTTCGCGGGAATGACGAAGAAGGAGTGCGGGAATGACGGGGGTGTTCGCCCGCTGAGGGTGGGAGAGTTGTTGGGATAGTCTGGGCCGTGGGTTCCCGCCTTCGCGGGAATGACGGGGGTGGCGCTCTGGCTGACTGTGGGTGACTTGCCCCCTGATCCGGGACGTGGGTTCCCGCCTTCGCGGGAATGACGAAGAAGGGGGCGCGGGAATGACGGGGGTGGTGCTCCGGCTGACTGTGGGTGACTTGCCCCCTGGTCCGGGCCGTGGGTTCCCGCCTTCGCGGGAATGACGGAAGGGGGCGCGGGAATGACGAAGAAGGAGTGCGGGAATGACGGGTGGTTGGGGCGCGGGAATGACGCACGGATTCATGTGCGGAGCCTCACGGAGGGGTTGTGGCCTAGGAAGGCGAGCATCATGGCGTCGGCTTTGTCGGGGGATGGGATGCCTCGGGCGCGGGCGTCGTCTTTGCTTTCGATGATGAGTTGGCCACGGCTGTTGTAGCTGTAGCGTAGGGATGAGAGCTGGCCTGCGAGTTCAGGGTCGTTGGGGATGGCGAGCAGGTCTTGGGAGAAGAGTTCGCGGAGGCGCCAGTAGCCCTCGGCCCGCAGGTTGGCGAAGAGGGTTCGCTGGCGGGCAGGACGGCCTACGTTGATGCCTGTTACAGGCAGGTTGAGCTCTTTGAGGCGGTCGACGACTCCTGCTCCGACGCCTATCTCGTCGACCACGATTCGTTTGGGAGACCGGCGCCGGTAGGCATCGGCGACGCGGCCGGCCAACTGCATGGTGTCTAGGCCGTGGTGGGCCTCAAGGCGGAGGACGGCGGTGGGGGTGGCTAGGAGGAGGACGCTCTGGTCGGTGCCGAAGCGGGCGACGTCTACTGCTAGGATGGTGGGGGCGTTGGACTGGTCCTCGTCCTCGGACAAGGTGTCGCGGGAATCCCCAACATAGCTCCACTGGTCTGGTGCGCGACTTGCGACGAAGTCCGGGCCGTGGGTTCCCGCCTCCGCGGGAATGACGGAAGGGGGCGCGGGAATGACGTTGGGAAGCGCGAGGGTGAGAGTGCAGTGGCGGGCGATGGCCTGCTCGATGTGGGTCAGGCTGATTAGTGTGTCCTCGGCGCGGTCGGAGAAGTCGCCGAGGACGCGGGCGTGGTACATGGGGCTGGCTTGGCCCCAGAGGGCGACGCGCTCGGCGACCCACTCGTGGGTGGTGAGGCCGGGGAGGACGACGCGCTGCTGCTTGACGTTGGGGGAGTCGAGGGTGGAGATGGTGATGTTGTGGTAGAGGTGGCGGTCTTCGTGGAAGGCGCGGCGGAATGTGCCGGTGACGCTGGTGGGGTTGCCGAGGAGGAGCAGCTTGCCGTTGCCTGCGGTCATGACGGCGTCGATAGCTTCGAAGATGGGCTCGCCGACGCCCTCGGCTTCGTCGACGACGATGAACATGTTGGGGGAGTGGAAGCCTTGGAACTGGTCGACTTCGTCGGTGGAGAGGCCAAGGGCAAAGCGGTCATGGGGCATATCCAGGCGGGTGACTAGGAGCTTGCCGCCGAGGGGCGCAGGAGAGGCGCGATAGAGGCGGCGTATTTCCTGCCAGAGGACGTGGCGCACCTGCCGCGCGGTGGGCGCCGTGGTGAGGACGGTGGAAGGCTGGTGGGAGCAGAGGAACCAGAGGACGGCGACGGCGGCGGTGAAGCCTTTGCCGACGCCGTTGCCAGCCTTGACGGCCACGCGGCGGTGGTCGCGGACGGCGTTGAGGATTTCTTCCTGCTTGGCCCAGAGGTCGACGCCGAGGACTTCGTGGGCGAAGCCGACGGGAGAGAGCCGGAGTGTCTCTTGGTCTTCGGCTGCTGAGAGCAGGCCGGAGACCGCGAGTTCGTGGGGAATTTGAGTGAGGGGTGTGTTCTGTGGCATCGGTTTCATATCCAGTCACGCACCTTGTCGACGAAATCAGCGATGTTCGCGGCCTTAGAGCCAGCTGGCTTGGGCTGATGGGGACGCTGGTTGTAGGTGCTGGGCATGTGGGACTTGAGGATGAACATAAGGAGGCGATCGTTGCCTCGGGTGATGGCACGCCTGAAGGCCTCCATTTCGACATCGTTGAGCAGGGACTCGGGGCCTTCGCGCCATGCTCTGGCGAATTCGGGGTCTGCGTTTCGCCAGTAGTAGGGAGTGCTGGGGTGAATGCCGGCCAAGCGGGCGGCGTCGGTGACGGAGGCGCCCAACTGGCGAGCTGTGAGGAACTTGCGTTTTCTTGCTGAGCGGCGAGACTCGGCGTAGCTATCAGGCGTACTTTCGTAGCTATTTTTACTCGAATTTCTCGTGTTTTTGTTCCTGTCAGGCTTGTAGTTCATTATCGGGTCTCCTGATTGTGAAGTTGGCGTCCCCCTTGAGCGGGGTCTTCAGCCAAGACGCCCTTTTCCGACAAACGCTGGCCGGGGCTGAAGATGAGGCCGCAGCGGGTGCAGCGGTAGATGTCGTTGTCGGACCTGCGGGTCTTTTTGAGGCGGACGACGACGGTGCCGGGGCAACGGCGGCAGCGATTGGGGGCGGTATTCTGGGCTTTGAGGTGTTTGGGGTGTGGGCCTCTCTTGTGTGTATCCAATGGGTGATCCCTCCTGTGAAATTTGGGGGCCCCAGGCGGGTTGTGGGCAAAAGAAAACACGCCGGGGCCGACCTGATTGGGGTCAGTCCCCAGCGCGCTCTGTAGGGTGATATTAGAACGTATGTTTGGGGTTTGTCAAATGGGGGATGTCATGGGGGGGAGGAGGTGCTTGCCTCGGGCTGTGTCCTTCGACTTCGGAAGCGGGTTGCACATCCGACCGCCCAAGGTTGGATGTGCAACCCGCTCCCTTCGCTCAGGACGAACGGGGGGTGGGGTGTGGACGAAGGGAGGAGGGGGTGTCTGGGGAGCTGGGGGTTGTCCGTGGGATGGCTTAGGGCTTCTTTATGGCGGAGCGGTGGTTCTTGGACCAGTGGGCCAGCTTCTGCCAGTCGCCAGCTATAATCGCCTCTTTCTTTGCCCGCGACCAGCCTTTGATCCGCCTTTCACTGGCTAGGGCTTCGTCTCTGGTGGGGAATTCTTGGGTGAAGACTAGGGTGACGGGACGGCGGGTGTGGGTGTAGCCATGGATGTGTCCGGATTGGTGGGCTGCGAGGCGGGGTTCCAAGCTGTCGGTGTGGCCGGTGTAGTAGGAACCATCGGAGCAGCGGAGTATGTAGACGTGGTAGGTCAGGGGCTTAGTGTGCAATCAGGTTAGGGAGTGGCGGTGGGGGTGGCAATGGGGGGATGTCATAGCGGGGTGGGGGGTACCGCTCAGGTCTCCAAGCACCCAGCCCGCCTCCACGCTTCGCGTACGGTCCCGAGTGTCTGGCCTGAGGAAGCGCTTAGGGTTATGGCTAACGGTGTCTGTGCTTGAGACGCAACGGGGGGTCACCCCAATTCTTCACGGGTCACGTTGAAGCTCCCTTGATAACCAGGCAAAAACCTGATTCCGCTCAATGTTTTGCGACGCCTTTATATCTACGTCACACTCACGCAGCAAACACATGATCACTAGGAAATATACGGATTCGGAAAGCGCGTACAAATCTGGAGCCTCATTTTCATGTAAACCCCGATGCACGACATGATTATTTCTTGTCTTCACTACACGCTTTACCCAGCGATCCACATCTTGCACCAGTACACGGAACGGTTCGCCAGCTTCATCTGCAAGCTCTCCTAGAGCGCGGTTCAGGTTTATATTCTTTTGTTTGCCAGACCGCACTCGCTTTAGCGCTTCCGCTGCGGTCACAATGTTTCCGAAGCGGTTGTCTGCATACATCCTCGGGATATAGTGGTGGCTCAATAGGGTTGATAGCGTTCCCTGGTCTTGAGCCGCACACGTCAACCACTTCCCAATGCCGTCTATGCCGCCAAGCTCTGCAAAAGTAATGAGTATTTCGTGACTCTGGACACCCGCTTTGTTGGTTAGCGCATGATTGCCGCGATGTTGGACGTGCAATTCTATAGGGGGATCCCTTATCTCTCCAGACGCTGACTCAAGATTGTGGGCAGAGTGATGCAGAGAGAAACCAGTGATAGCTGCGGTGCGATTAACGCAAATGGTCAACAGGTCTTGTAACGCGGAACTTAACCGCACAATGGTCGTGAGCGACTGGGGCTCGTAGCAGCGAATGGTAAAGCCATAGATTTGCTCCGCGCATATTTTGAATCTGTCGGAGTCGAACGCGAAGTTGCTCCAAAGTTCCATCGCCAGTTCCCCAAACTCGGTTGGGGCAGAGACAGGTGGTGGGCGTGTATAGGTTATAGTACCTTCTTCCTTAGATAAGGGGGGCCTGTCGTTGCTGATATAGCAGCGACCACACCATTCGCGCAAATGCTGAAGGAAAAGGATGGCGCTGCCAAATTCTAGAGGTTCTGAGTCCGAAAACGTCGCACCGGACAGGATCGTACGCGCGTAATATCGCTCGTATATAACGTATCCGTTGTCTCTGCTGGCAATTAGGAAGCAATCGTCAAGTGTCAGCTCCGTATTGTATGCCTCGCCTATGATCCGAATCACGCCGTTGGGCCGATCGCTGCGGACACCCGATGTATCCAAAGATCCGGTCAAGCTGAGCTCTGCACTATCCGAGCCGCTGGTAGGATGTATACGCAGGGGGTCACGCTGGCGACAGTATACAAGGCGGCCGGGCCGTTGGTAGCCTGCGCGGGAATGACGGTGGGGGTGGGGGAATGACGGTTGGGTGGGGGGTGCGGGGCTTAGGGGGTGTGAGTTGGGATGGGGTGGGGGCCGTGGGTTGCTGCCTGCGGAATGACGGTCACGGGCTTTCCCAAGAATCCGGGGCCGTGGGTTCCCGCCTGCGCGGGAATGACGGTGGGGAGGGGGCGCTGGGCTTGGGTGGTGGTGAGTTGGGATGGGGGGTGGGCCGTGGGTTCCCGCCTGCGCGGGAATGACGGGGGGTGGTGGGGTGCTTGGGTGGTGGTTGGGATGGAGTGTGGGCCGTGGGTTCCCGCCTGCGCGGGAATGACGGGGGGTGGGGGAATGGGTTGGGTGATGGGCTTAGGGGGTGGTGGTTGGGATGGGGTGTGGGCCGTGGGTTCCTGCCTGCGCGGGAATGACGGGGGGGGGTGGGGGCTGGGTTGGGATGGAGTGCGGGCCGTGGGTTCCCGCCTGCGCGGGAATGACGGTGGGGGTGCGGGAATGACGGTTGGGGTGGGGGGGTGCTGGGCTTAGGGGGTGGTGAGTTGGGATGGAGGTGTGGGCCGTGGGTTCCCGCCTGCGCGGGAATGACGGTGGGGGGCGCGGGAATGACGGTTGGGTGGGGGGGTGCTGGGCTTAGGGGGTGGTGGGTTGGAATGGGTTGTGGGCCGTGGGTTCCCGCCTGCGCGGGAATGACGGGTCCGGGGCAAGCTGGGCGCGGGAATGACGGTGGGGGGTGGGGGTGGGAAGGAGGGTTGAGGGGTGGGATTCGGTGGCGGTCGGGGGCTTGGGTTACATCAGTTTCCGGCGACTGCTTGGGGCGCTGGCACTTCGACCTCTACGGGCGCGAAGGTGGTCGACAGGAGGGCGGACCAGTCGTCGCCTAACTCGGCGAGACTTTCCTCTTCCTCTCGGCTGAGGGGCTGGCAATGGTAGGCCATGGCGTCTTCTAGGGACATCCCTCCTTCGGGCAAAGGGTCACCATCTTCCAACATGCTCTCCAGATGAAGAGTGACCGCCTCGCGGACTATCTCCTGAATCTCCTCCCAAGTGTCGGCGGCACTGATGCAGCCCGGAAGTTCCGGCAGGTAGGCGCAGTAGTTGTCCGGCAACTCTTGGTAGACCACCACGTACTTCAGCTTCATTGAGTGCCTCCGCGAAGCCCGGCCTGCCTCAGAATACTCAGCTAGGTCTTGGGGTCCAAATCCTTGCTAGGATGTCCTGCGATGGTAACACTGCCCGACTTGGTGGGGTGTTTGTAAATCCGGTGGCTCCCGCGTGTTCTCGATAGTCGCCACCCGTCGCGTTCCACGATATGTATTGCCTCCCTCACGTTGTGCACACTTCCCATCCTACCGGGTGTGTGCCATCGACGCCAGAAGCTCATCCATCTTGGCCTGCCACCCATGACATCCACCCTTTGACAATTGGCGAACGGGTGTTCTAGGATGTTTGTACGGAGGCGACGGCGAGTGGGTTGATGTGACAGGGAGGCCTCCGGTGCATGAGTGGGACGGACCCCTCGGAACTCGGACTATGTCCGGGGAACAGGGGTCCGTCTCCTTTTTGTTGTGGAACAGGTGCATTAGAGATGGGAGGTAGATGGGAGATGAAGTTGACTGAAACGGGGACTGAAGGGATTGCGGGCCAGGGTGAAAGCCAGTGGGAGGCGCAGATGCAGGAGCAGTTGCTGGAGGCTTTGGAGGAGTACCGGCGTGGCATTGCCGAGGCGCCCTGCGTGTTCAAGTGGAGCGTGCTGGGGGCCGTGGCTGCGGCTGGGGAGTCCGATCAGACGGGGCAGGGCTGGCAGGGTAAGGAGCTTGGCGACGAAAGCAGTTCCATGACCTTCGTGGCCTCGACCGAAGAGGTGGACCGGCACGGGGACGTGGTGTCGGTGGCTGGCTGGAGGCTGGACGCCTACCGGAAGAACCCGGTGTTTTTGTGGGCGCACGACTACTCGCGGCCTGCCATTGGGCGCGCCACCGAAGTGTGGACGACATCGAGTGAGGCGGGGAGAGGGGCAGGGCAGGGACCGGGGTTGCTGGTGAAGGTGGAGTTTGCGCCGACGTCATTCGCGCAGGAGGTGGCTTCGCTTTATCGCGGGGGCTACCAGAAGGGGGTGTCGGTGGGGTTCCGCCCGCTGCGGTTCGAGGAGCGGCGGCACCCGCAGACGGGCAAGTTCCTGGGCATCCGGTTCACGGAGCAGGCGCTGCTGGAGGTGAGCGCCGCCCCGGTGCCTGCGAATGAGAATGCGGTGCGCCGGGGCTACCGGACCGGGGAGTCGTGGCTGGCAAGTTCTCTCATGGCATCCAGGGCATCCATGGGCAGCCCCCTAGGCAGCCCCCAAAACAGCCTTACGGATAGCATTGAGGGCCGCGTGGCGCAGCTGGAACGGTGTGTGGGAGAGCTGCGGAACAGTGGCGCGCCGGCTCGGCTGCCGCAGGTGCTGGAGGTGTTGAGGGAAGCGAGGGCGGGGCCGTAAAGGGTGCAGGTAGCCGAGACCCAAGGGCAGCCAGAAGGGCTGAGCGGGGGCGAGTTGCCACGGGGTCCGGGCCGTGGGTTCCCGCCTGCGCGGGAATGACGGGAAGAGAGCGCGGGAATGACGGGAAGGGCGCATCGCTTAGCAGAGGGCGAGTTGCCACGGAGGTCCGGGCCGTGGGTTCCCGCCTGCGCGGGAATGACGGAAGAGAGCGCGGGAATGACGGAAAGAGAGCACGGGAATGATGGGGGGGTGGACGCATCGCTTAGCAGAGGGCGAGTTGCCACGGGGTCCGGGCCGTGGGTTCCCGCCTGCGCGGGAATGACGAGAAGAGAGCGCGGGAATGACGGAAGGGGGTGCGGGAAATGATAGAGGGTGGGCGCATCGCTTGGCAGAGGGCGAGTTGCCACAGGGTCGGGGCCGTGGGTTCCCGCCTTCGCGGGAATGACGGGAAGAGAGCGCGGGAACGACGGAAAGGGGTGCGGGAACGACGGGTAGGGGGTGCGGGAATGACGGAGGGGTGGGGGCATCGCTTAGCAGAGGGCGAGTTGCCACGGGGTCGGGGCCGTGGGTTCCCGCCTGCGCGGGAATGACGGGAAGAGAGCGCGGGAACGACGGAAGGGGGTGCGGGAATGACGGAGGGGTGGGGGCATCGCTTAGCAGAGGGCGAGTTGCCACGGGGTCGGGGCCGTGGGTTCCCGCCTTCGCGGGAATGACGGGAAGAGAGCGCGGGAACGACGGAAGGGGGTGCGGGAATGACGGAGGGGTGAGCGCATCGCTTAGCGCGGGCGAGTGACGGGGGGGCCGTTCGCCTCAATGCCTCTCCTGTCGAGGGAAAAGAGGGGGATTCGCCTAGCCTGAGAGAGAATGAGAGGAGTGAGACACCATGAATATGGCTACGCAGGACTTGGAGGTTATCAAGAGTGAGGTGGCGGGCATACGCGAATTTTACCAAGCGCGTATGGATGCGGAGATACCGCCATTGCGGGAGGAGGTGCATAGGATTGCCTCGCAACTGGGTCGGATGCAGGAGTCGTCGAAGGAAGGGCAGAAGCGGAGCATCTTGGCGAAGTATGTGGACAGGGGGCGGCCGCGGGTGCCATTCGGCAAGTACGAGGGCATGGACCTGCTGGACTTGGCTTGTGTGCGCAGCCTGCTGAACTCGCAGATGCGTCAGCCCATGGGTTTGAACCCAAGAATGCTAGAGGAGTGGCACCTGAACCTGAAGGCAGCGATGGACAGTACGACGGCGGGGTCGGGCGATGAGCTGGTGCCGACGCAAGAGGCGGCGGCGCTGTGGCTGGACGTGAACCTGGAGACGATGGTGGCGCCTCTGTTCTCCCGGACGGAGATGCCCTCGGACCCCTTCGACATCCCTCTGCAGTTGGGGGACGTAAGCTGGTACCCCGGCACGGAGAACTCAGCCGTCACTGGCTCGGCTCTCGCCACGGCCAAGCAGACGCTTACCTCCTACGAGCTGGTGGGACAGGTGCCTTGGTCCTTGTCCTTGGACGAGGACTCGGTGGTGGCCATGGCCTCAGAGGTGCGGTCGTCGCTGGTGCGGAACGCCGCCGAGGTGATCGACGATGTGCTGCTGAACGCCGACACCACCGCAACCAACAACATCAACGCCGACGGGGCCACCATCTCCAAGGGCGACGTGGGCAAGGGGCACTGGCTGCTGGGGTTCGATGGCTTGGTGCATCTGCCCTTGGTGGACAACACCAGCCAAGCCAACGACCACGGTGCCTCCGCCTCGGACAGCATGTTCAACGAGATACGGGGCAAGCTGGGCAGGTACGGGGTGCGGCCCTCGGAACTGGCGTACGTCATGGATGTGGACACCTACATACGCAGCCTCAGCATCACCAACTTCCGCACCTTGGACAAGCTGGGCCCTAGTGCCACCCTGCTACAGGGGCAACTGGGTGCGGTAGAAGGCATTCCGGTGCTGGTATCGGAGCAGATGGCATCTGCGGATGCCGACGGCAAGGTGACAAGTGGGGGCAACACGAGCAACACCGGTCGCCTGCTCATCACTAACCGCACCCAGTGGCGGGTGGGCTTCCGGCGCGAGCTGACCATCGAGACGGCGCGCGACATTCAGAAGCGCCAGAACATCATGGTGGTGAGCATGCGTATCGCCTTCGCCGAGCGCACGGGCTCGCGATCCAGTGCCACCCATACTGCCCTGCAATACAACATCACCGATGCCCCGTAGGGGCATTCCGGGTAAGTCACTTTACGGGAGGACGCCTTGCGCGGGAGAGGACTACCCTTCGACTCCATGGGACGACGCGCTGCCCGCGCGTCGCCACATTCCGCTCGGGGCGAACGGATGGGGAGAAGGGATGGGTGCGCGGTATGCACGCCGCCCCATTCCGCTCGGGGCGAACGGATGGGGAGAAGGGATGGGTGCGCGATACGCGCGCCGCCCCATTCCGCTCGGGGCGAACGGATGGGGAGAATGCGGACGGCCTCATGCTCACGAACGGATGGGGAGAAGGGATGGGTATGCGGCCGCGCCCGCCCCATTCCGCTCGGGGCGAACGGATGGGGAGAAGGGACGGGTATGCGGGACGCGCGCCGCCACATTCCGCTCGGGGCGAACGGATGGGGAGAAGGGATGGGTGCGCGCGGCCGCGCGCCGCCCCATTCCGCTCGGGGCGAACGGATGGGGAGAAGGGATGGTGCGCGATACGTGCGCGCCGGCCGGCGCTGTCCCGTTCATTCCGCTCGGGGCGAACGGATGGGGAGAAGGGACGGGTACGCGCGATACGGCGCGCCGCCCCATTCCGCTCGGGGCGAACGGATGGGGAGAAGGGACGGGTATGCGCGCGCGCCGCCACATTCCGCTCGGGGCGAACGGATGGGTGCGCGGTACCGCACGCCGGCTCGGGGCGAGGATGGGGAGAAGGGCCGGGTGCGCGGCCGGCGCTGCCACCGCCGAGCGCACGGGCTCGCGGTCCAGCGCTGCCCATACAGCCCTGCAATACAACATCACCGACGCGCCGTAGGGACCGTGGTTGGGCTGGCTTACCTGACTTGCCAGTTAGTCCGGCCCGTGGATTCCCGCCTCCGCGGGAACGACGGAGGTCGGCGTCTTGTCTAGGGCCTCCTGGCTATTTTCAAGGGTCCACAAGAGAGGAGCAGACAATGGCCAACGCTTATGCCAACCTCAAGACAATCAAGTCGGTTTCCCTGCTGGACATCGCTGGCAGCAGCCATGACAGCCGTTTGCTGGAGCTGCTGGAAGACGTCTCCCGCTGGGTGGAGCAGCATTGCAACCGCCACTTCTTCTCGTTGCAGGCAACGCGCGCCTTTGACGTGGAAGGCGGCAGCAGCCGGATACTGGTGCCCGACCTGATCCGGATCACCGCACTGAAGAGCGATTTAGATGGGGACAACCGCTTCGAGACGGTGTGGGCTGCCGACGACTACCGGCTGTATCCATTGAACGCGGAGCCCAACCAGCCTTGGGGCAGGCCCTATACACGAATCGAAGTGGGAAGGGGGACCCGAGGCGGGGCCGGAGGGCGGCCCCACTTCCCCGCGGGCAAGAGCGCGGTGCAAATCGCGGGCGTGTGGGGCTTCCGCGAGGAGTTGCGCACGTCGGCCGCAGTGGTGGATGGCAACGGCATCGACTCATCGGGCGGCAGCTTCGGCGTCAACGGGGGCATGCCTTTCAGCGGTGGCGACACACTGCTTATCGGCTCGGAGCAGCTATATGTCACTGCCGTGGGCACGAACATGCTGACCGTGGTGCGCGGAGTCAATGGCACCCGGGCCGCACATCACGCTGCCTCCTCTGCCGTCCAAGTCTACCGTTACCCTGCAGGGGTGGCGGAGGCTTGCCTAGTGCAGACGGCCCGAATGTGGAAGCGCAAGGACATGGCCTTTGCCGCGGATGCGCGACTCTATGGCGCTACGCTGAACGGCGACCTTGCTGGGTTGGACCCCGACGTGAGCCGGATGCTGAGCGCCTACCGGCGGCCCGCGGTATAGGGGCGACCCGCGATATGAGTCAGAGGCAGAGCAAGAGTTAATGAAAGGAGGCTGGGGTGAAGCTGCTGACTGGGACGATCACGGTGGCTGCGGCTGGGACGCGACAGCGGTTCGCCGCAGAGCCCAAAGAGGCCATCTACACCATCATTTTCAAGGCGAAGAAGGGCAACACAGGCAACTTTTATCTGGGTGGCCCTGACGTTTCGTCCAGCGCAGGAATGGAACTGGAGCCGGGCGCCACCCTGCAACTGGAATTTCGCTCGGGCCGGGAGGCAGCCTTGAGCGACTTTTATGGGGACGTTGGCACCAACGGGGACAAGCTCGATTACCTAGCGACGGCACGCTAGGAAAACCGAAGTCCGTGCTGTGGGTCCCCGCATCCGCGAGGACGACGGGGTGGTCCGTGGCCGGGGTGCGTACTTGCCACGAAGTCCGGGCCGCAGGTCCCCCGCATCCGCGAGGACGACGGGTGGCCTGTGACCGGGGTGCGTACTTGCCACAAAGTCTGGGCCGTGGGTCCCCGCATCCGCGAGGACGACGGGTGGCCTGTGGCCGGGGTGCGTACTTTCCACGAAGTCCGGGCCGCAGGTCCCCCGCATCCGCGAGGACCACGGGGTGGGGTGTGGACGTGGTGCGTACTTGCCACGAAGTCAGGGCCGTGGGTCCCCGCATCCGCGAGGACGACGGGGTGGCTGGCGGTACGGTCAGAGTAGTAAGGACAGATAGGAGGCAGTGTTGGGAGACCTCAGGACATTCGTCGACACCCTTGAGTCGAGGCTGGCCACCATATCGGGGCTGCGCATTTATGACCGGCCGGTGAGCACGGTCAATGAGTTTCCCTGCGCCATCATCCAAGACCACGATCCACTGGCGCAGTACACCGTGACTTCGAACGAGGCGGTGTACTTTCTTACCGTCACCGTGCTCCATAGCTCCAACGACATTCGCGAGGCGTGGGAGGGGTTGGAGCCTTATCTGTCCGCCAGTGGCTCCCAGTCGGTGCGGGCGGCGGTGGACCTGATTGATGGCGTGGACATGGTGTACGTACACGTTATATCGTCGTCCAGCCGGCGGCGTATTCAGTACGCTGGGGCCTACTACTGGGGCGCCGAACTGCTGGTGGAGGGGCGGGCCAAGCTTACTTAGGAGCGGCTTGGTCTGAGGCTGCATGGTATACTGGCGCGGATGTCTCACCGGCACACTCGCTGTCCATCCCAACCGGTAGTGTTCGCAGGCACACCATAGGTATGGGTTGTCCCCTTCTCTTTTTCCGGCCACTCCTCAGCTTGGTTTTTGGGCTTATCGCCTTCCTCGCGTTTTTTGCTTACCTGCTTTTTAACCTTGTTGACGGGCATGTGCTGTCGGCAGACTTCTACGCTGAGGCCCTTGCTGAGAACGAGGTGTATGTGCGCCTCTACGACGAGGTGTTAGTGGACCCAGTTCTGGAAGACGAGACCAAGGAGCTGTTGGGGAACATCGATGTTCCCCCTGAGGATGTGGCGGATGTGGCCAAGCGGATCATGCCACCGGCCTATCTTCAGGATGAGACGGAGCGCACGCTGGATGGCCTCATAGACTACCTGAAGAAAGACACCGATGACTTGGAGTTGTACATCGATCTAGCCGAGCCGTTGGAGAACGCGGCTAGGGAATTGGTGGTATACGCCGAGCACCGGATCGACGAGATCGAAGTGGAGACGGTTACACGAACTGACAACGCGCCATCCGCTGACTCAATGGACAGCACTGCTGACACGGATCTGCCGGATGATCCGTCAGGCTCCCGGCCGGATGATGAGGCGGGCTCCCTGCCTGATGATCCATCGGGCTCCCTGCCGGATGCGAGCGAGCTGCAGCGAGTCATTGAGCGCATTGAAGAGGGTGGGACAATTCAAGTCGAGCAGATAGAACTGGAAACTGAGGAAGACTGGGCCAAGTATTGGGAGGATACGCTGCGCGAACTGGAACAGGGCCAACTGCCCAGCCAAGTCCCTTCCCTTGCAAACGTTGACGTGAAAGAGCGGCTGGAAGGCTACGACCTCGCCTTGGAGAAATTGCGCGGGACAGCCGATGTGCCACAAGAGGTGCTGGATGCTCTGGAAGACCCCGAGACCGACGGGGCTATCCGTGAGGTGTTGGCCAGCGAAGACCCTGTTGAGGAGCGAGAGGCTATCAAGCAGGCGCTGAAGGTAGCCAGCGCGGGCGTTCTGCCACCTCTGATTGACAACGCCTTGGACGATGTGCGCCGGAAGCTAGCCACTCCTGAGGGGATTGCGTGCGAAGACCTGCCTGAGGGCGCCGACCTTTCCCGATGCACCCGCTACGACGTGTTGGCTTGGGTGGACGAAGATATCGAAGGGACCCAGAACATAAACGAGGCCCGCGACAGCATCCAACTGCTCGGACTCTTGGGCTCATGGCTGCCACGCGTGGTGCTGATCGGCGCCTGTATCCTGCTGGTGATGGTGAACCTTCCGCGCTTGGTGACGTCCCTTCGCTGGCTGGGTCTTGTCTTGGGTCTCACTGGCGCGTTCTTTTTCATCATTGGGGTATTAGTACGTGGGTCGATACCGGACAGACTGGGCTCGGAAGTGCAGAAGATGATCGAAAAGAACGATGGGCCTGCCAGCGTGGCGGCACTATCGTCCGACGTGACCTCCTCGATGGCGGACATCCTGTCGTTGTCGGTGACTTCTCCTTCTATGACTATGATGGTGGTGGGAGCGGTGTTGTTCACCGCCTCGCTCTTAATTCGAAGGATACCGGTTGTGCGGAGCCTGCCGTTTGTCAGTTCGCTGCTGGGCTGACAAAGCTGGTTGACAACAGGCGGGGGCGGGGGATAATGGCGTCGAAACCCATCTGTGAAACCTCATCTACATAATAGGGAGGGCTCTGATGAAGGACGATTACACCCTGTTGGTGGGAACGGTGCAGGCCAGTATATGGCGAAGCGACGATGGCGGCGATTCTTGGACGCGGGCCAAGGGCGAGCGGCCGAAGCTGCCTTGGAGCGAGCTGCAGTGCTTCGACTTGGCGGTGCATCCGAAGGACCCGAAGGTTGTGTATGCGGGCACGAACGACGGCGTGTATCGCAGCGACGACCGTGGGGCGAGCTTCGAGAGGCTGGACTCGGCGCTGAACGACTATGATGTCTGGTCTCTGGCCATCGACCCTGTCAACCCCGACAACATCTATGCTGGGTGCCGGCCTGGGGCGGTTTTCCGGACCCGGGACGGCGGGGCTCACTGGGAGCACACTGCAGCCGAGTTCGCGGAATACTGCGCTAACGTGAGCGTGCCTAGGGTGCTGACCATGGCGGTGGACCCCTCGGACCCACGCAAGATATGGGCAGGGGCTGAGGTGGACGGCGTGCGTCGCAGCATCGACGGCGGGGAGACTTGGACGCGCGTGGAGTCGCTGGAGGAGCCGGACATCCACTTCATAGCGGTGAGCCCTGGGTCTAATGGCAACCCGTCCAAGGTCATCACCAGCACTGCCCCTGAGGTGTACCTGAGCACGGATGTGGGGGAGAGCTGGAGCACTGTGGGAGCGCGGGAGAACTTCCCCATGACCTTCTGCCGTGGCTTGGCCGTGAAGCCCGACGACCCGAACACGGTGTTCATCGGCAACGGCAACAGCTTCATTGGCGACGACGGCACGATCCTGCGGTCGCGCGACCGTGGTGAGACATGGGAGAACCTGAATGTGCCGAAGCCGAACTCTCCGATGTGGGTGTTCGCGGTGAATGCTGCCGACCCGGACCTGATTATCAGCAACAGCCACTACGGCGAGATATTCATCAGCGAGGATACGGGCGACAACTGGAAGAAGCTGGACCGGGAGTTCAGCGAGATCCGGTCGCTGGCTTGGACGCCGAATTAGGGTTCGCGAATAAGAGGCGTGATGGGAGAGGCCGGGGTGTATGCCCCGGCCTCTTGTTCTCCTCGACTTGACAAGCACATCCCGGAAAGAGGCAGAATAGGTGGAAATCCTTGGGCCGTCATGTCGCTGGTGGCGGAACGTTGGCACTGGTGATGTAGCCCCAGCGCTGGTTAAGTTGGATGTCTAGGGGGCTTGATGGCAACGGGTGAGTCGTGACCCACCAAGAGCTGGCGGTTGTATTGGAGGGCTTGGCTACCAAGGAGGACTTGGAGCGGTTCGCCACCAAGGAAGACTTACAGCAGCTGGAGGACAGGCTGGATGCGAAGTCCGCCAGCAAGGATGACCTACGGCGGATGGAGGACAAGCTTGATGCCAAGTTCGCGGGGCTTTATGCGCTGATCCGCGATTATCTGCTGAACGATGCACAGAGGGATGATTGGGACCATAAGAACGGAAGCTAACTAGTCAGAGATTCCCAAGAGGCAGGGCGGGAGTTCCGCGAGATCCCGTCGCTGGCTTGGATGCCGAATTAGGGGTTCGCTTAAAAGAACGCGTAAGGAGAGGGGCCAGTGCGCAACGCACTGGGCCCCTTCAACTTGTCCACTGAAGACGCTCAATGCGCCTAAATGCGGTCAGCTACCTGGCATCCCGAGCTAGGAGTAATCCGATCTTTTCGAGTACCTCGTCTATTGAATCTGCGGGCAATGAGGCTACGACTTCCGCGTTGCGAGCCCGCCAGTCTAAGCTCTTGACTTGGTCGGACAGTATGGCTCCCGCAACGTTCAGGCCCGGCGGTATGACAACCTCGAAGGGATATCCCTTGACTTGGCGGGTGATCGGGCACAACAAAGCGAGACCGACCTTTCCATTGTAGGCTCTAGGCGAGAGAACAAGGGCAGGCTGCCGTCCGGCCTGCTCGCTTCCCGTCTGCGGATTGAAGTCGATCCATACAGCGTCGCCGCGCTCCGGTACGCGCTCAGACCTCACCACGCTTCGCGCCCCGTCGATGGGCCTGTGTCAACTTCACCGTGCCGATTGTCGGCGGTGACACCTTCCAGAAGGACATCCAAGCTCACCGTAGGCCGCCTCACCGGTTGAATGGTCAAGCTATTGTCCTTGGCAGTCATGTTGACCAGCGAATCGGGCTCGAGACCAAGTTGGCGTGCCAGAGGCTGAGGTATTCGGACGGCAAGGCTATTGCCCCATTTCCTGATGCGAGTCTTCATCGGCTTCATGCTCCCAAGGTATATACATATGTATATATCGATATCATTCACTTCTGTCAATCCAATCTAGGGTTGTAACACAGGTGAAGCAGTGGAGGGGTGAACCAGAAGAGAGAGGTAGGTTGGGCCGGACCGTACTTTGTGGCAGGCCTTGGTGCACCAATCATAACGGGAGTTCAGCGAGATCCGGTCGCTGGCTTGGATGCCGAATTAGGGTCGAACAGCAGAAGGACGCAAAGAAAGGGGCCAGCGCGACGTGCTGGCCCCTTCTTGTTTTGATCGTTGCTATCGAGGTGTTAGCGCCTAAGGGATGTCGGCCAAGCCTCAATGACAAATCGTCGGCCTAGGCCTCGCTCAATCTCACGCCATTTCGATGCGTCATCGTCTGTGATGAAGGTTATGGCCTCGCCGGAGCGGCCCATGCGGCCAGTCCGCCCGACACGGTGGGTGAACAGCAGCTCGGAGTCCGGCAGGTCATAGTTGATGACTTGACCGATAGACTCGAAGTCCAAGCCTCTGGCGGCCACGTTTGTGGCGACTAGGATCGACGCGGCGCCGGAACGGAAGTCCGTCATCACGCGTTCACGTGCGGTCTGGCTCAGATTTCCTTGGAGCGCCCCTACGGGGTAGCCCAACGAACTGAGGTGCTGGGCCAGCTTTTTGACGCCGTGTTTGGTCTTGCCAAAGACGATAATAGGGGCATCTTCGTCTCGCCGGTCGAGCAACGTCCGCAGGGCATCCATCTTGTCAGTCTTCCGGATAGTGTAGACCAGATGATCCACGGTGGGAGGCGCTTGCATACCGGCATCCACTGCCACTGTTACGGGCTCCCGCAGATGCTTACCGGCAGTCTGGGCAACCCACTCGGGCATTGTCGCCGAGAAGAGCGCAGTCTGACGGTCGCTTGGGGTCCGGCTTATGATGGCTTCGACGTCGTGGGCAAATCCTCTATCCAGCATCTCGTCGGCTTCGTCCAGCACGAGAAATTGCACTGACCTCAGGTCAAGCGACCCTTGCCGGAGATGGTCCAACGTCCGACCCGGAGTGCCTATGATAACTTGGGTGCCTCTTTTCAGTGCTGTGTGCTCGGGCTTCAGAGAACGTCCGCCGTACAGCAAGGTCACGCGGAGTTTATTCGAAGAGGCAAGGGCTTCTATGACTCCGGCCACTTGGATGGCCAGTTCACGGGTGGGCACCAGCACGAGGGCTTGGATGCGCTGGACCTTCGGGTCGCACCGCTCTGTCAGGGGCACTGCGAACGCCAAGGTCTTGCCGGACCCAGTGCGCGCTTGGCCAATCAGGTCTCGTCCCGCCATGAGATGGGGGATGGCCTTCTGCTGAATGGGCGTGGGCTCTGTGATGTTCATCCAGGAAATCACTGCCTTGGTCGCGGGCTTCAAAGGCATCTCAGAGAATAGGAGATCATCCGCAAAATCGGTGGGGGGGGTGAGGGCGGTCGGGGCGGTATCGACGCTTTGCTCATTGTGGGTACGGGGCTGGCTCGGGTTTGTGCTGATGCTCGCGTTCATGGTGGAGTGAAGCCCCTGCCGACGGGACTTGAAGCATGGCTGGCAATACACTGGCTTGCCTTGGGTGGGGCGGAACGGGACGGTTGTGGACATACCGCAATCATCGCAGATGGTTTGGTGACCGGTACGGGTGGTTGGGCGTACGGGGGCGGCTGTATAGCTAGAAGACATACGAGAACGGACTCCCTAAATTAGAATTGCAACACAGGTGAAGCAGCGGAGGGTGAACAAGAAGAGAGAGGGAAGGAGGGGCCGGTCCGTTCTTGTGTCAGGCCTTGGTGCAGCAATCATGCGCTGGTTGCATTATAGAGCAATGTGACGAAATGCGATACGGCGGTATGTCTCTTCATAGTGGTCAGTCGTCATGCGGCGCCCAGCCCTGAGACGCCTGCTCCACCAAGGCAATGGCAATGGCAATTCTGTGTGGCATTGTTCCCATCCCGGTTGTTGCTATGGCCTCCGTCAGTGCCGGTTGGGGTGCTGCTCTAGAGGATCACGAGTCATCTCGCGTGATGGCATATACCAGGATGTTTTCGGGGACACGGCGCTTTTTGGCGGCGTGGCGAAGGGGGCCTTGGCGCTTGTATCCCAGTTTCTCCAGCACGCGGGTGGATGCGCTGTTGTTTGTCCTGACTTGGGCTTCGATACGGACTAGGGCGAGGGTCTCAAACGCGTAGGTTGTGACCACTTGCAGGGCGGCGGTCATGATGCCACGGCCCCAGAAGGGCTTGCCCAGCCAGTAGCCGATTTCTGCGGAGTGGCTCGGGCCCCTCTGACGGAAGGTGAGACCTATGCGGCCGATGGGGCCTTGCGGATCACAGATTGCGAAGTGTTTGGCGGGGTCTACGCCGGACTGCTGGGCTACCCAAGCCTCGGCATCAGCCATGGTGTAGGGGTGGGGAAAGTGGTCGGATAGGTTCTTCCAGACGTCGTAGTCGCTGGCGAAGGCGATGAAGCGGTCGTGGTCTCCGGTGGGCCAGGCGGTGTGCCAGTCTTGGAGGGAGAAGTTGGTATGTAGGGGGATGTTCAAAGTTCTGCCGTGCCTGAGTGTGACCTGTTGCTGAGTTTAGGGGCGGGATGGGGTTGTGGCGTTCTTGGCATGCGTATTTTAGCTGGAGATGAGCTTTGGGGAGTAGTTCGGCGGGATCCGGTCTCTGGCTTGAGCGCAGGATTGGGGTCGGGGGGAAGGAAGGCACGGCCCGGCCCGTGATAGAATAAAATATGAGCGTCGTTTGGGAAACTTCTAGGCTGGCTGCCTATGCCGCCAAGCTATTCGTACTGCTAACTCCACTGATCACGGTGTGTCTCTTGGCGATTTGTGTAATTTCGCTAGCTTCGCTGAGTAATCTGGCGGGCATATCACCACTGGAAACCGCTGTAGCATTCATCAACGATACTGTATTCCCGCTGTTCCGGGCAACAATTGGCATAGGTCTGATTGTGTTTCTCCTCGCTGAAGTTGCAGGGTTCGGCTATTCGTGCCGTCCATGGTTGAAATGCCGTGCGAAAGAATTAGAGTCGTGTCGGTTACTCCAACGGACCTTCTCTTCGATTCGGTCATTGTGGCACACTTTGCAGCCCCCTCGTTCTGTACCTTGTCTTACTCTAGCTCTATATTGGCCTACCCATACCCGCTATCGGAGTTTGATACTCACACCCTCTGAACTATCCGGTGCAGCTCCTCTGTTGTTATAGGGTTCTCTCCACTGGTGTCCTCTGCCCTGCCCTCACCGTTTGGGCATTCCATAGGCCAAGCCCACTTGGAGAGAATTTTTGTCTTGCAGAGAGGGATAGTTATGAGAAAGCTAAGAAAATGTATTGCCTGGGGGACTCTAGTGATATCCCTAGTGCTGGGAACCATCGGATGCCAGACGAATCATGCTTGGGTTCCACAGCCACCAGAAAACACATATACGGCGATGGGATTCGTCGATCACTTTAACGCCGAAGCGATAGAAAACGAGTATAGAGTGAGTGGCTGGGTCGAGGATGGTAGAATCTTCAGGTTGAGATTGGCGAATATCCAAGTAGGGGACGGGACTGTATCTTATAAGACGGGACAAGTTCCGTTCGCCAGTAATGAGAGTCATCTGCACATCCAGTGCAGCTTTGACAACCGAAAAGCCACTCACGTCATCAACAACGGAGATACTATCGATTTGGTAGGCCGTACAGTGGAGGTGAAGCGCGGCTGGCAGAGGATTACCCTTAAACTCGACCGATGTACCGTTAGCAAAGTTGAAGTCGGAGAACCGAGCTTAGTAGACAGTGAAGGTTCCTGAAGTCGCGTAGCAGTGCCTTGGCCTCTCGCACTGCTGTAGTCTGTCGCAGTGGGACTAGGGGCCACCTGAAAAGTTGCTCGGCATTGCACGAGAAAGGGGGTGTGCGAGGCCCGCATTACAACATAAAGTAACGAGCAGAGGGGGCTACCCAATGAGTGGTGGCCTCCTTTCTGTCTGTGCGAAGATACTGGAGGGGATAGACTCTCTGTTGGCGAGATGCTAGAGGCATGTCCGACGAAACGTCCGCTGTGTAGACTATCGACCAGTGGTCCGGACCTTCCCGAGTTAGCCATGCCATGCGGGACAATGCATCTTCGTTTCTAACACTCTTCACAATCCACCGTAGAAGTTTATTGTCCGTGCCTTCATCGTCCTGATACTGAATAGGCTAACCTAAACTTCAATGTAAAGGTTCTTGATTTGTCCAGTGTGAGGGACCATTGGGAGGGCGATATATTTGGGGGTTAGGCTTGGCAGCAGGCGGCGTGGCAGGTGCGGAGGCCGTAGAGGCAGCTGGGGCAGAAGCAGACTTGGTGGGCTTGGTGTTCGTGGTCTTCGTCGTGGTCGTGGTGGCCGGAGAGGTTTTCTCTGCCTTCTTTGAGGAAGAAGGGGACTAGGAAGAGGGCGGAGACGGGGTCGGCCCACCACCAGGAGAAGAGGGTGTTGAGGCCGAGGCCGACCAAGATGGTCAGGTCTTGGAGGTCGCAGAAGAGGCTTTCCATGGCCTCGGCTCGCAAGGCGCGGGACTGCATGCGGGTGGCGATGCGCATCTTGGCGATGTAGAGGGCGGTCATTACGACGGCGCTTGCAACGACAATCCCAATGGCCACAAGGCTGGGACGCGGCTCGGGCAACCATCCGAGCAGGTTGGCGCTTGAGTGGATGACAATGTAGGCGGCTAGGAGGAAGAAGCTGAGGCCCAGCAGCCTTTGGGCCCGTCTCTCGGCGGCCTCTGACTCCAATTCGTCCCGTTCTGTCTTCAACCGCCACACGAGGACCGCACCGGCGAGAAACTCGACGATGCTGTCCAGCCCGAAAGCGAGGATGGCCACGCTGCCGGACTGGAGGCCTGCCCACAGAGCGACCCCGGCCTCTGCCAGGCTCCACAGCAGACCGGCGAGCACCAGAACCAAGGCTGTTCGGCGAAGAGCGTCGGCTTCAGGCACTAGGGGTGATTTCTCCTTCCTTCAGGTGGATAGCATATCGGGCAGGTGGATAGCATATCAGGCTTGGCGTCGGGATTCTTGGATGGTGGCGTTGCGGATGGTGTCAATGGGGGAGTGGTTGTGGTTAGAGGTTGCAGTGTGTGGCCGTGAGTCAGCCGCCGTCGACCTCGATGACGCAGTCGCAGATGACGGCGGTATTGCTTGGGAGGACGGCCATGCCGGGGGCGGAGCGGGCGTGCTGTCCCCGTTCGCCGTAGAGGGCGACGAAGAGGTCGGATGCGCCGTCGACTACGGCTGCTTGATCGGTAAAGGCGGGGTCGCTGTTGACCATGCCGACCACTTTGAGGATGCGGGTGACGCGGTCGAGGTCGCCGAGTTCCGCTTTCATGCGAGCTAGCAGGTTCAGCGCGGCCCAACGGGCGGCTTCATAGCCCTGCTCGAGGGTGAGGTCTGCGCCGAGCTTGCCGGCTATGTGCTCGCCGTTAGCCCGGCGCGAGCCCACTCCTGCCATCCACATGATGTTGCCGCTGCGGGTGACGGGCAGGTAGGTGCCTATTGGTTCGGGAGGCTGGGGGAGTTCGTATCCGAGTTGTGCGAGCTTGGTTTCGACTAGCGTCATGTTTGGCCTCTGCTTCTGAAGCGACTTGCTCGGGAACGGCACACTTGGGGATGTCGTTGCCACCCCCATCCCCGGATCAAGTCCGGGGCAGGCTCTAGCCTTCCCCCTGAGGGGAAGGGATTCGACACCCGAGTTCGGACATCCATATCTGGCCTCGAATGACGCGCGACTTGCTAGTGCGCAACCCTAGCTTGGGAAGGCCCCTTCAGCCCATTGCCTTTGCATTGTTAACGGCACACGTTAACATCGGGTGTGAGTGGACAGGCCAACACAGCGTCCGCATCAACGACCAGTGGCGTGTCTGCTTTATCTGGACAGACCAAGGCGCCATGGAGATAGAAATCACCGACTATCATTGAGGAGAAACGCAATGACCACGGCCTTGCCGGTTCATCCGGGGGAGCACTTGGCGGAAATACTGGCAGAACTCGGTATCAGTCCGTACCGACTGGCCAAGGCGATTGGGGTGCCCCCGGTACGCATCCATGACATCGTGCACTGTCGCAGGTCCATCACGGCAGACAGCGCGCTGAGAATCGGTCAGGCGTTGGGAATGACTCCCGAATTCTGGCTGAACCTTCAGCGTATGCATGACTTGGACGTGGCCCGTAGCTCCACCGACACCAGCAGCATCGAGATTCTCGTCGACTCTAGTATGTGAATAAGCGGTGAGCGTTGGGACGCCCCTTTTTTGGCTCATGACGCTCACCGTGCGTTTAGACGACTTGCTTATCCCCGAATCAGGCACCGGATGTGGTCGGGGCTTAGGGGGAGGTCGCCTTGTTTCAGTTCCTCGTCAACCGCTCTAGGGCGTCGACGAACAACTGTATGTCGGCGAGATAGAGGCGGATGGCGTCGGCGTCCAGTTCTGTCCTGCGCTGGTAGAAAAGGGTGTGAAGCATGTTCGCAGAACTGGCCCATGTCCACAAGCGTCGCTCCCTGAGTCGGGATTGAGACCTGTTCACTATGCCATGGAAGTCGTCATGCCTTTCGTATTCCCACCCCCGGGCCGCCGCGACGGCCTTGGCGATGTGGGCGGCAGCCCCCCATCCCTTCTCCGATGCCTGATGTAAGTCGCCTTCGGCTAGGTAATTGTGTGCCCTTGTCAAGAACTCCCGGGCACTGGCGATGTACTCAATAGTGGCGCTAGTGGCCATGTTCCTGTCCTCTTGAGATTCTCGCCAGGGAGGTTTGGGAAGGGGCCCATTGCTTTCCTAGTCTGGTGAGCCCCAGTGCTGGCGTTCAATTATTGTGGATGCTTACAGGCATGGGAAGCCGATGCGCAAGTTTACACGGATTAGGCGCACCATTGGTAGCTGTGCTTCATAACTCTGCAGCCTATTTATCCCCGAATCAGGCGCCGGATGTGGTCGGGGCTTAGGGGGAGGTCGCGGACCTGAACGCCGAAGGAGGCTAGGGCGTGGGAGACGGCGTTGCCCAAGGCGGCGCCGGGGGCGACGATGCCTCCTTGGCCAGCGCCCTTGGCTCCAAGGGGGTTCAGGGGGGAGGGGGCTAGGTCCAAGTGCACCGTCTCCACGTTGGGGACGTCCATAGCTGTGGGCAGCAGGTAGTCCATGAGGGTGGTGGCCAAGGGCTGGCCTGCTTGGTCGTAGGCTAGGTCTTCGAGGACGGTGCCGCCGATGCCTTGGACGGCTGAGCCTACTGCTTGGCCCGTGGCCAGCAGCGGGTTGATGACTGTCCCCACATCCTCCACCACGATGTAGCGGAGGATGTCCATCTGACCTGTCTCGGCGTCGATGGCTACGTGGGTTGCATGGTTGCCGTAGGCGTAGGGTGTGTTGGGCAGCTTGAAGTAGGTGGTGACGTCCAAGCCCATTTCGCCTTGGTTGTAGCGGCTAGTGGGGGAGGCAAGCTCGAGCACCTGCCCCAAATCGAGCAGAGCTCCTTCGATAGTAGAGCCCACGCGGCGGACTTGGCCCTGCACGAGCTCCAGTTCAATGGGGTCCACGTCCAAGTAGCCAGCGGCGATGCTCAGGACCTTCTGTCGCATCTCCTGGGAGGCCATGAGGACGGCGCTGCCTGCCAGCACCGTGCCGCGGTCGGCATAGGTGCCTCCGCCGGTGGGCATCAGGTCGGTGTCGCCGTGGTAGATGGTGACGTAATCCATGGGTACGCCGAGTCCGTCGGCGCATATTTGGGCCATGCTGGTCTCGTGGCCTTGGCCCATTGTGGCGATGCCGAGATATACGGCGACCTGATCGCCCTCGGTGACCCGCACCCGGGCGCCTTCATAGGGCGGCCCCGCGCCAGTGCTCTTGACGAAGCTGGCGATGCCAATGCCGTGGTACTTGCCCTCGACCAACTTGCCCTGTAGCTCTTTGACATGCTCGTAGTCGATGGCTTCCAAGGTGCGGGCCAGACCGGTGGGGTAGTCGCCGCTGTCATATTCCATTGGAGGGAACTCAGGGCGCACCACGCCTACGCGGTAGGGCATGTCTGAGGCCGGGATGAGGTTCTTCATGCGCAACTCAGCGGGATCGATGTCCAAGTCTTCGGCCACCATGTCCACAAGCCTCTCGCGGAAGAAGGCGGCCTCGTAGCTGCCGGGAGCGCGCAGGGTGCCCATGCCGGTCTTGTTGGTGAGCATGCAGAAGAACTGGCAGTCGAAGCTGGCGATGCGGTAGGGGCCTGTCAGCCCCACGGCGGTGCCGGAGGTAACCAAGCCACCATGAGTGCGCACATAGCCACCCACGTCGCCATAGACCTTGGCCCGCATGGCGAGGAAAGTGCCGTCGCGCCGGGCGGCGATTTCCAACTCGCAAACATGCTCCCTAGAGTGGTTGGCTGAAATCATGTGCTCGCGGCGGTCCTCAATCCACTTGATGGGCCGGCCAAGTTGAATGGAAGCGAAGGGGATGATGAAGTCTTCGGGGTAGAACTCGCCGGTGATTCCGAACCCGCCACCCACGTCGCCCTCGACGAAGTGGATACGGTGCTCAGGCATCTGTAGCAGCGAGGCCAGCACGCCACGGTTGAAGTGGGGCACCTTGGTCTCGCCCCATACCGTAAGCTCTTCTCGGCCCGGATCATAGGAGGCCAGCAGGCCTCGGGTCTCCATGGGTACACCGGTGTGACGATGGCAGCGGAACTCCTCGCGCCGGGTGTATTCGGCATCGCGAAAGGCTGCTTCCACGTCGCCGAAGCCCACCGTATATTCGGCAGCCACGTTGGTGCCGTGCTCTTGGTGCAGCAGCGACTCGCCGGTGAGGGACTGGCGCACATCCACCACAGCGGGCAGAGGTTCGTAGTCCACTCGTATGGCATCCAAGGCGTCTTCGGCAGTGTAACGGCTGTCGGCTACTACGACGGCTACAGGCTCGCCCACATGGCGCACCTTGTCGCGGGCCATGGGGTATTGCAGAAACCGCTCAATGCCGGGTAGCGGGGCCAACCGAAGCGGGATGGGCAGTGGCTCCAAGTTGGCTTCCACGTCCTTGTAGGTGAAGACGCCCACCACGCCAGGCATCTCCCGTGCCTCAGACACGTCGATGGAGCGGACGTTGGCGTGAGGGTGGGGGCTGCGCAGGATGGCGGCGTGCAGCAAGTGCTGCGCCTTGAAGTCGTCGGTATAGGTGGCCCGGCCGGTGAGAAACCGGACGTCCTCTTTCCGGGTTACAGGCATGCCGATGTAAGGTTGGGCCAAGGTCTCCTCCTGTAGCGCAGCCCCAAGCCTGCAGAGGTGCCAAGGGGGGAGGGCTTAGGACTGCTTGCTGAGGTTGGCTAGGAACTCGGCGTTGGTGCGATGGTGAGTCAGTCGCTCCAGGATCTTTTCGGTGGCGTCGGCGGCGTTCACATGGTCGGTGGCGACGAGGCCAACCATACGGCGCAGGAGAAAGATGTTCTTCATGGTGGCATCATCGAAGAAGAGCTCCTCGCGCCGGGTGCCGCTGCGCTGGATGTCGATGGCAGGGAAGATGCGCCTTTCGGCCAGCTTGCGCTCTAGGTGCAACTCCATGTTGCCGGTGCCCTTGAACTCCTCGTAAATCACCTCATCCATCCGGCTACCGGTATCGACGAGGCAGTTGGCGATGATGGTGAGGCTGCCACCTTCCTCCACGTTACGGGCGGCGCCGAAGAAACGCTTGGCGGGATAAAGGGCGCCGGGGTCTATGCCACCGGAAAGAGTGCGCCCGGTGGCGGGGGCCGCTAGGTTATAAGCCCGTGTGAAGCGGGTGATGCTGTCGAGGAGGATGATGACGTCGCGCCCAGCCTCCACCAAACGCTTGGCCCGCTCCAAGGCAAGCTCGCCCACCCTACACTGGGACTCCGCGTTCTCGTCGAAGGTGGAGCCGAAGACCTCGCCACGGATTGAGCGGCGCATGTCCGTCACTTCCTCAGGGCGTTCACCGATGAGAGCCACCATGAGGTGGGCATCGGGGCAGCTTACGGTGGCGCCTCGAGCGATGTGCTTCAGCACCGTGGTCTTGCCCGCCTTCGGTGGGGAGACGATGAGGCCTCTCTGCCCCAAGCCGATGGGCGAAAACAGGTCGATCATACGGGTAGTCAGGTTGTCGGGCGACAGCTCCAACTTGATTTGCTGGTCGGGGAAGATGGGCGTGAGGTTATCGAAGCTGACGCGAGAGCGGGAGTTGTCAGGGTCGAGGTCATTGACGGACTCCACCTTTACCAAGCCGTAATAGCGCTCGCCCTCCTTGGGCGGGCGCACCAGCCCCGACACCGCGTCGCCGGTGCGCAGGGAGAAACGCCGTATCTGCGACTGGGAGATATATACGTCTCCGGAGCCTGGGCGAATTATGTTCTGACGCAGAAAGCCGTAGCCCTCGTTCATGATTTCCAGCACGCCGCCAGCCATCAAGCCATGATGGTCGGAACAGGACTGCATAACCTTCTGCAACACGTCCTCGCGCCGCAGAGAAGTTAGGGCGGTCCCGTTCTCCAGACCTAGATCGCTGGCAAGTACGATCAACTCGTCCTTGGTCTTGCCGTCTAGGTCCGCGACATGAATTATGGTTTGTGTAGCCACCGGGTCACCCCTTTCCTTATCACCTAAGGGCCTTTAGCACCCGTGTAAGGGTCGCTTGCGAGCCAGTAAAGGCTCGTTGTTGTGTTCACTTTGCGGCCTTGCGCCAGTCTTCGGTAAAGCGCGTCACCCCCGCATCCGTGAGGGGGTGTTTCGTCATCTGCATTAAAACTCCGTAGGGCACCGTGCTTATGTGAGCGCCCGCCTTGGCCGCCATCACGCAGTGCTGCGGGTGGCGGATGCTGGCCGCCATCACCTTGGTCGGCAGTTCGTAGTATCGAAACATGGAGACAATATCGGAAACTAAATCCATGCCTTCATGGCCTATGTCGTCCAGTCTGCCGACGAAGGGGCTGATCACTGTTGAGCCGGCTTGGGCACCCAGCAGCGCCTGATTCAGGGAGAAGCAGAGGGTCTGGTTGATACGTATGCCTTCTTTTGCCAGTACGGAGATGGCCTCGAAACCGGCCTCCGTGCTGGGTATCTTGACCCATGGGTTGTCGATCCAGCCTGCTATCTCCCGTCCCTCAGTCACCATTCCCTCCACATCTTGGCTGACGACCTCAATGGAGATGGGACCGGGTATGATGGCGGCGATCTCCTGGACCGCCTCTTTGTAGCTGCCAGCAGTGCCAATGCCCTCCTTGGCAGCCAGCGACGGATTGGTAGTAATTCCACGCACCACTCCCAATCGGGCCCCACGACGAATCTCCTCGAGGTTAGCGGTATCGAGGAAAATCTCCACTCTCTCCACCTCTTCTCAAAATGCGCCTCTCAAAGGAGCGGACTCACGGCCTAGTGTGCAAGTTGCAACTTCTCGCTCTCATCCCGGGGTTATTAGTCCCACGCTCACTCAGTCCCACGCTCATCAGTCCCACCATTAAAGTGGAAGCTCGGGCTGGGCGCCTTCTCGCAGCGTGTTCTTGGCCGCGCCAATGAACTCGTGGAACAGCGGATGGGGACGGTCGGGGCGCGAGAGGAACTCGGGATGGAACTGCACACCCAACATAAATGGATGGTCCTGAACCTCGGCGATCTCCACCAGCTTGCCATCGGGTGAAATCCCGGTGGCAACCAGCCCTGCGCTCTCCAGCGACTTGCGATAGGCATTGTTGAACTCGTAGCGATGGCGGTGCCGCTCCATGGTCTCGTCGGCACAGTAAGCCCGTGCTGCAAGGCTGTCCTGCATGATGCGACAGGGATATAGACCAAGGCGCATGCTCCCGCCCATATCTTGCACCGAGCGCTGCTCAGGCAACAAATCGATAATGGGGTGCGGAGTGTCAGGATCGAACTCCGAGGAGTTGGCCCCCTCGAAGTGCCCGCAATGCCGAGCGTACTCGATCGCCATGATTTGCATCCCCAAGCAGAGGCCTAGGTAGGGAATGCGATTCTCCCGTGCGTAGCGGGCCGCTTCAATCATCCCGTCGGTGCCGCGGGACCCAAACCCGCCGGGTATGACGATGCCACACGCTTTGCTGAGCAGTCTCTCAGCCCCTACTTGGTCCAACTCCTCCGAGTGGACCCACTGGATTTCTATGTTGCGGTCGTGATGTAGTCCAGCGTGTTTCAGTGCTTCCTTTACCGAGATGTAGGAATCGGGCAACTCCACATACTTGCCCACCAAGGCAATGGGTACGCTAGCCTTGGATGATTCCATTCGACGGACCATCACTGCCCAATCAGTGAAGTCGCAAACGCTACGCGGAAGATCCAGCGACTCGCACAAGAGGTCGCCCAGCCCCGATTCTTCCAAGATAAGGGGGACAGCATAGACGTTATCCACGGTCAACAGAGGTATAACCGCTGGCACCTTGACGTCACAGAACAGAGAGAGCTTCTCCTTGATAGACTGCGAGACCTCGTGGTCGCTACGACACAGGATGGCGTCGGGCTGTATGCCACTGGCGCGCAGATCGCGCACACTGTGTTGCGTGGGCTTGGTCTTGAGCTCGCCAGTGGCGGCAATGTAGGGGAGCAGGGTAAGGTGGATGTAGAAGACGTTTTCGCGACCCACGTCGTTGCGCATCTGCCGGATGGCTTCCAGGAAGGGCTGGCCTTCGATGTCGCCGACGGTGCCTCCCACCTCCACTACTATGACGCTTGCCCCCGTCTCTTCGGCTAGGGCGAAGATACGCTCCTTGATGTCGTTGGTCACGTGGGGCACAGCCTGAATGGTGCCCCCTAGGAAATCGCCCCGTCTCTCGTGCGCCAGCACCGAGCTGTACACCTGCCCCGCCGTCAGATTGGACGACCGGGTGAGCTCCAAATCGATAAAGCGCTCGTAGTGGCCCAAGTCCATGTCCGTTTCGCCTCCGTCTCGGGTAACGAACACCTCCCCATGTTGATAAGGGGACATGGTGCCTGGGTCAACGTTGAGGTAGGGGTCGAGCTTCATGACCGATACGGAGATGTTGCGGTTCTTGAGGATGCGGCCGATAGAGGCGACAGTAATACCCTTCCCAATGGAGCTCACGACGCCACCGGTAACGAAAACGTATTTAGTGGCAGTTATCAGGCCGACACGCCCACATTATCGAATACAAGTTTCCAGCAGGTAAATGTGGATTGCTTGCGCATTCAAGAAGGAAGCCAAGGGGCTCAAAAGAGCGCTTGAGAACAACGCAGTCTTCTGAGGCGATACCTATTGTCCTTCGTGATGCACATAAATGTCAAGAGGCAGGATGTCACTAGTCTCAAATCTCAAAGTTTGATTAAACATGGGCTGACACGACTAGCTTGCCCCGCCAAGCCATGCTCTAGTAGGATCATGGCGCATTCGTATGGACTACTCTCAGATAGAACTCTCCATCTCCGGCCCGGTGGCCACCCTCACCTTGGCGCGCCCCCAAGTGTTGAACGCCGTCAGCCCTCCCATGATCGAGGAGATGCGCCGCGCTTTGGCCGAGGTGGCCTCCGACACTACCGTGAAGGCACTAGTTGTGCGAGGCCAAGGCCGTGCCTTCTGCGCCGGGGCAGACCTCCTCGCCATGCAGGAGTCGTTCGCCGAGGACGCCTCACTGCGGCGCTACCTAGCAAGCTTCAATGACGCTCTGTTCGCCTTGGAGGAGTTGCCCATCCCTACCATCGCCTTGGTCCATGGTCACGTCTTGGCGGGAGGGTTGGAGCTTCTCTTAGCCTGTGACTTGGTCATCGCGGCCGAAGACGCCCGCATCGGCGATCAGCACATCAACTTCGGCCTGATGCCCGGCGGCGGCTCCACTCAGAGACTTCCCCGAAAGATCGGCCGCCAGCGGGCCACGGAGTTGCTGTTCACCGGACGCTGGCTCACGGGCCAAGAGGCCGTCGCAGCTGGCCTCGTCCTTCGCGCCGTTCCTGTCGAACAACTGGACCACGAGCTCGACCAACTGCTGGCGGACATCACCAACAAGAGCCGCGACGCGCTTGGCTGGATAAAGACCGCAGTGCGCCAAGGGCAGAGCCTACCGCTGCGTGACGGCGTAGCCCAAGAGGTCATGGCCTTCGCCCACTACGTCGCCACCTCGCCCCACCCCACAGAGGGCATTCAAGCCTTCCGCGAAAAGCGCGCCCCCGATTTCGGCTAAGGCTGCAAATAAGCAGCATGTCGGTTGGCCAACTGTTTACCGACTACTTCGTCACCCACGGCATTCGGCAGACCGCCGAGTGGCAGGACTCGGACGCAGCCTTTGCCGGTTTCCGAGCCGGCCTCGTTTGGAAACATGAGACCTTCAGGCAATAGCAACAGCCCAACGAGGCCATTACAGAACAGGACTTGATAAGACCTGCATTGGAACTCTTGGGCTGGACCGATTAACTACCGTGGCAAGGCACCAATCGCAAACGAAGACGACGCCACGTCCAAAGGCCGGGCAGTTGCTTCCCATACCGTGAAGAAGCGGTACCGCTACGCCTGCGCCGTCGAGGAGAGCAAGGCTTTGGGCCTGCCCTTAGACGCCCGAGACAAGGACGATAAGACCCAAGCCGACGCACCCCATGACCAGATACTCCGATACCTGTCTACAGCTGAGATTGTCTCAGACAGTCGGGGTTAGTCATAGCCTATATGAACGCCCTCGCCTCCGGGGACACGCGGACGGTGTTGGCCCCATGACGCACATCTGCCAGGAATGCAGCAAGCGGGCCTTCGCCCGTTGCCGTACCCGTGTGCTTCAGTTGGTTATGAGGTCCTGCTGCGCCTGAAGATAGTTGATCATCTTCTGGGGCTGACGTTCGTAGGACAGTGTGAAGCGGATTGCGTAGTCCATTGTGAAGTTGGGTGTGATTGACGGACCGAACCGCTCCTGCAGCAGCGTGTGAAGCTCGTCGAGCTCGTCTTTGGCGTGAATTCTTACGTGGTGCCCGGCCTCTGCCATGGTTCCTCTCCTATACCCGTTTGGGACATCACGGGCAGACCACTTGGTTGCATCACCAATGATGCGAGATACAGTCCCGGTGCTTCCTCTGCCGGAGTGGGCGGAGTGGCCGAGGGCAAGGGCTGGCGCCTGAAGAGCTCGCCATTCTCCTAGCATAACGCTGGCCTAGCTGATGGGGCCGAGTCAGGTATTGCGCAATCGCCCCAACAGCGCACGGGACCGCCGGGCTAGTCTGCCCGCCATTTAATCTGTGTTACTACCACCATAACACACCTCCGCTCGTCAGGTACCAGGGAGGCGCCCCGTGTGTGAAGAAGGGCGTCCCAGCCTGTACCCAAAGCGCAGCAGTAGCGGCGCCGAGATTCCGGTCCCCACTACCGTTAGCGAGGTCTTCCAGCCTGCACGATGGCACTTGAGGTCGCCGACATGCAGGCTGTGGTGGCGCTGCGGCGCCTGCCTAGCGAACGCCTGCGGTGCGGTCGCCATCCGGGGTCAGCATGCCAACGCCGTTGCGAACGGTACCAAGGACAGTGTCGAGCTGGCGCTCCAAGCCCTGAAGGGTCTGCAAGGCGTAGTTGTAGGCCTCGGCCCGCTTGGTCATCGCCTCGCGATCGGCCTGCTCCAAGCGCTTGGCAGCCCTTTGCTCGGCCTCTTCCTCGATGCCTTGGGCCTTCTCTCGGGCAGCGGCCACTATCTCGTGCTCATCCACCCGGTTGCGGTATACGCTCTCCGCCTCGGTGCGGCGGCGCTTGGCGTCGGTCTGCGCCTGTAGCAACAGGCTATCCTTATTCTCCAAAAGTTGGCGCGCGGAGTCCACTTCTTGAGGGATAGCCAGTACCAGTTGGTCCATCAGCTCCTTGAGCCTACGGGAGTCCACGATTTTCTGGCCGCCCATGGGCATCGTCTTGCTGGTGTCCAGCAGGCTCTCCATGCGATAGATAATCGACCTTACATTGTCCATGATATCCCCCCTTATCCGTAGCTGTATGGTTTTTCGAGGTCTAGGCTTGGCCCGATAGCTTCCGCTGTAGGGCCTCCGCCACATGTGGTGGCACCAACCCTTCGATGTCGCCGTTCAGGGCAGCAACCTCCTTGAGGAGGCTGGCGCTGACAAACTGGTACTGCAGACTGGTCATCAGGCAGACAAGCTCGATATCCGGGGCCAACTGCTTGTTCATGAAGGCCATCTCGTACTCGTACTCGAAATCGGCTGCCGTTCGCAGGCCCCGCACGATGACGCCTGCCCCCGACTTGCGGGCGAACTCCACCACCAAGCCATCGAAGGGCACGACCTCGGCATTGGGCAGGTGCTCAACTGACTGCCGGGCCAAGGCTACTCTTTCCTCCGTGGTGAACATGGGTTTCTTCATCGCAGGAGAGGAGTAAATGGCGATAAGCAGGTCGTCGAAGATGGCCGCAGCCCGATTGGCCACATCCAGATGACCCATGGAGAAGGGATCGAAAGACCCCGGATATAGCGCTTTTGGCATTTAGCCTTCCTTGACGAAAAAGTCCACCATGCTATCGCCGTAGCGACGGTCGCCGGTGCGCACTAAGGAGCCATAGCCCTCGGCTAACTCCACTCGCTTGGAATGCCCCACTACCACCATGGCCCCCTGTTCCAGGGACGCTGAGTTGCCCAAGGGCACCAGCACCGGCGACAGATCGGTCATCTTGTAGGGAGGATCCATGAGCACCAACTGGTACGACCCCGGCAAATCGCGGACTGCTTGGGCTGCTTCTTTACAGTGCACCGATGCTCCCTGAGAAAGTCCAAGGTCCTGCAGGTTCTCCTTGATACGCTGGCACTGACGCCGGTTGCTCTCCACGAAGTCGGCTTGGCCGACGCCTCGGCTGAGGGCCTCGATGCCGAGGGAACCCGTGCCAGCAAACAGGTCCAACACCCTGACTATTCTCCCCTCCAGAGGACCGAGAACGTTGAAGATGGCTCCCCTTACCAGCTCCGATGTGGGTCGGGCGCCTGGTATGGCAGGCCCCTTCAGCGGGCGTCCTCCGGCAAATCCGCTAAGCACACGCACAATAGGTGGGACTTTCTTGGATTATGGTAAATCGGCCTGACCAATTAGAAAAGCTAGGCTGGGGCTGCACTTCAAGCAGTTTCCCGCAGCCAGACTCCAATATTATGGCCCTGCCTACCTACGGTCAAGATTATGTCGCCCGTGGCATGCCTCAGCTTGACGCAAACTATACCCAAGCCTAAAATCGAGCCACCCTGCCACCTGCTCTGATATCGTGGCCTGCGTCGACTATTTGGGCCACCCAAGTACCCGCTCGCACGATAAGGCCTAGGCAGGCTGGTCTGGTCGAAAGGGGAGTGACATGTCCTTTGAAATCACTGGGTTCGACCATATGGTGCTGAAGTGCCGCGACCTAGACAAGGCCTTGTGGTTCTACGGCGAGGTCCTAGGCATGGAGATCCTGCGCCTTGACCACTACCACTCGGGAAACTGCGGTTTCCCCTCAGTAAGGGTCAGCGACGGCATCCTTATCGATCTCCCGCCCGATAACTCCACGGATCCCATCGTCGAGAACGCCGACCATTTCTGCCTCGTCATTGAGCCCACCGACATGGTGGTCCTGCAGAACGAACTGCGAGAAAAGGGCTTGGAAGTCGAGGAGCGCGAGGCCCACTACGCCTTCGGCGCTCAGGGCATGGGCTGGCAGTTCAAGCTAAAGGACCCCAACGGCCACAAGCTGGAGCTGCGCTGCTATCCCTAGGAGACTCTCCGGCTCTAGGAGACTCTTGGGCCCTAGGAGCATCTTGGACGAGGGGCCGTTGCTAGTCCCCCCGACACCGCCCTCCTCGAATCTGCACCCGCTGGAAGGCCGCCGATGAAGTACGCGATGTTCTCCCACGTCCAGTGGCCCGAGACCAAGAGCCCGGAGCAGGCCTACCAAGAGGTCTTGGAGCAGGTTCAGTACGCCGAAGAACTCGGCTTCGAGTCCGTCTGGCTGGCGGAGCACCACTTCACCCGCTACGGCCTTGCCCCCTCGCCCCTGATGCTGGGCGCCTACCTAGCCGCTAGAACCAGCCGCATCCGGATAGGCACCGCCGTCATCATCCTCCCCCTGCACAACTTGGTAATGCTGGCCGAGCAGGTGGCCATGCTGGATGTGCTCAGTGGCGGCCGGGTGGACATCGGAGTCGGCCGTGGCGAGCCTCACCCCAGTCTGTGGGCCAACATGAACATCCCCCGCGAGAATAGCGAGGAGAGGTTCCAGGAAGCCCTCAACCTGCTGCCCCAGCTATGGACAACTCAGCGATTGGCCCATCAAGGCAAGCACCACGACATCAACGATATCACGGTAGTGCCCCCAGCCAAGCAGTCGCCCCATCCGCCCATCTACATGGGTGTTTCCTGGAACGAAGACCGCCCGCGGGAGGCAGTCGACCGGGGACATCGCATCATCTCCGGCGTAGTGCTCGACGTCGAAGAGCATCTGCACATGCGCAATATCTACGACACCCACGCTGCCGAGATGGGCCTAGACCTGCGCGCTTGGGACTGCCCCATGTTCATCCACACCCTCATCGCCGACTCCAAGCAACAGGCCGTCGAAGACGCCCGAGAGGGCTTGATGTGGATGTACAACATGATCGACTTCCGCCGCACCGTGCATCACGGCAGCGACATGCACTACGACTTCCCCACCTACTACGCCGAGCACCCCGACCCCTCCTTCACCATGGATCGCATCACCAACAAGAAGTCCCTATTGGGAACGCCCGAAGAGGTGGCAGCAATCATCAGGAAGCTGAACCGCGAGGACGGCGTAGGCTACTACGGCTGCGACTTCGGCTTCGGAGGCCTCCCCCACGCCAAGGTAATGCGCTCCATGGAGCGCTTCGGCCGCGAAGTCATGCCCCGCGTGGAAGAGGACTAGCAAACAAACACCAGCAGAAGGGGTTCAACTCGAATGGGCGATATAGCCACCGCGCTCGAATACAGGCAGCAATCCAAGGACTTCTTGGAGAAGGCTTGGGAGTACCTCGCCGTCGGCGACCTGCATCAAGCCTGCGAAAAGGGCTGGGGGGCCGCATCGCACATGGCTAAGGCCGTAGCCGAAGTGTACGACGTCGAATACTCGAGCCATGCCCAGTTCGGGAGGGTACTGAGAAGGGCAGAGGTGCTTGCCGGGGAGCCCATGATTCGTCATTGGAGGGCGATCGCCAATGAACTCCATAGCGAGTTCTATCTGCGCAAATCGCTTCTCGACCCCTCCGCCATAGAAAAAAGCCTAGCGGACGTGGCCTCGCTGCTGGATGCCTTGGAGCCGCTAGTCGATGCCCAAGCAGGCGAGTGACGCGCCCTACACCCTACTCGGCCCAGGCCGCGCGTCCCAACCCAACCGCCGCAGCTTCTCCCCTTGGAAGTTGCTCTTCAACTCAATCATCTGGCCTTCGGGGTCACGTATATACAGCGATTCGCCGTAGCCTTGGGCACCCCAGCGCACATTAATGTCGTTGTCGGTATCCGTGCCATGCCCGCGAAGTTGTTCCTTCATCCGCTCCATATCGGTGGGAGCGATGCGAACGCAGATGTGGTCCACGTTCTTCACGAACTCCTCATCCGAAGGGAAGGGGCGCACATCGATGATTGTCTCCGGGGTGATGCGCACCGAGGCAAATCCCACCTTGCCTGCGCGGTACTCTTCCTCGCGCAGAATTTCCAAGCCCAGCACATCGCGGTAGAAGGCCAGCGCCCGGTCCGGGTTCCGCGTATTCACCACCAAGTGATCGAAGCCGATGACCTTCATCTCATCCCCCTTGCGGCCCCTTGCCGATTGTTGGGTCCGCCCAGCCCAAGCTAGCAGGAATCCCAAGTTGGCGGTAATCTAATGTCTACCATCCGGCGCGTCAAGACGCAGCGCGGCCTAGCGTGGGAAAGGGAGTACACCATGGAGCTATGCCTGAACATCCGCGATTACTTGGAAGACCCAAGCCGTCCCCTGCACCAGCAGGTCGACGAGGCAGTGGAGGTTGCCCGCAAAGCTACCGAATGGGGCTACAAGGCCATCTACTGCCCCCAACACTACGTCTCCCACCCAACGGTGTGGCCTCAACCCATGCCAGTGCTGGCACGACTGATGCCCGAAGCCCCTGAAGTCAAGCTGGTAACCGGCATCCTGCTGCTCACCTACATGAACCCCTTGGACGTGGCCGAGCAGGTGGCCACCATGGACCAGCTTTCCGGCGGCCGCTTCGTGCTGGGCGTCGGACTAGGCTACCGCGAGCTTGAACTGGAAGCCTTCAACACCAACCGCTCCGAGCGCCTGAGCCGCTTCAACGAGTCCCTCCAAGTCATGAAGCTCCTGTGGAGTGGCGAGGAAGTCAACTTCGACGGTCAGTACTGGCACATCCATGGCGCCCGCATGGCCATCACTCCCATGCAACAACCCCACCCACCCATCTGGTTCGCCTCCCACAGCCCCCGCGCCACCCGCCGTGCCGCCAACGACGCCGATGGGTGTCTCCTCGGCCCCCAGACGGCATGGGAAGACATCTCCAGCCTCGCCAGTATCTACTGGGAAACGCGGGAGGCCTCCGACCGCGGCCCCACCGGCATGCTAGGCATGCACCGCTGCGTTGCCATGAGCGCCGACCGCGAATCGGCTACCGCCGAGGCTAGAGCAGTAGGCGAACGCAAGGGCGCCATGTACGGCGGCTGGGGCATGCAGGAAAACTCAGTTGTCGACCTCGCCTTGGACCGGCAGCGCCCCCTCCACGAGTGGACCATCATCGGCAGCCCTCAAGACTGCCTCGAGACCCTAGCCCGTAACGAAAAGGAAGACCGCGTCCAGTACGCCGGCCTCACCTTTATCAACTTCCCCGCCGAGCACTCCGCCCGCATGGAGTACCTCCAGCGCTTCTCCGAAGAGGTGGTGCACAAACTGCCCTGACACTCCTCCCTTGACTACACGCGCGTACATGTGTTCTATTATCAGTCTTGAGTGGGCTTGCAACTGCCAGGCCCCCTATCCGGGGACCCCTGCAAGCCGGCCCAAGCAAGAAAAAGCTTGAGCCCCAATCCCTTGGCCCAATGTTCTTGCAAAAGGAAAACATCCATGGAAACCCGATTTGGAACCCGCCCAGCCCCTCGATGCCGGCCCCGTCTATCCCGCCCCTCCGGCCCCCTCTCTGCGGCAGTTTTGCCGCCTTTGCCGGATACGAATGCGGCGCCCAACCCAGTCTGTAACGCGGCAAGGCCCCTTCAGCGACAACCCCAATCCAAGCTGTAATGCGACAGCACTGCCGCAAAATAGCTAGCAGAAACCGCGTCGCAGATACGCCCGCCGCCGCAGAACGGATACGAAACCAAAAATTCCCTGCCGCTCGCCAGCTTGGGCCTATCGGTCACCACTGCCGCAAAAGCAGCCGGCAGCGTCCCCACTCCACCCCTTGGTGCCTCGTTTCTAGCGTATAATGCCCGTACCCCGCACCGGAGGCTGACAGCGATGACTACCCGTAGGAGGAGCGCTAGCGCCAGTGCCCCGCTGATGCCAGTCGACGAAGGCCCCAGGCTCGTCCTCATCGACGGCAACGCCTTGGTGCACCGCTCCTACCGCGCCATCTCCATCCGCGGCAACCTCACCGTCGGCTCCACCGGCGAGGACATTACCGGCGTCTACGGCTTCACCAACACCTTTCTGCGGGCGATCCAAGACTACCATCCTACCCACTGCGCCATCACCTTCGACCTTCCCGTTCCCACCTTCCGCCACAAGATGTTCGCCGAGTACAAGGCCCAACGCCCCCCTACTCCCCCTGAACTCCGCTCCCAGTTCGACCGTGTGCGCCAACTGATGCAGGCATTTCACGTACCCATCTTCGAGACCGAGGGCTACGAGGCCGACGACCTTCTCGGCACCTTGTCCCTGCAAGCCCAAGAGCAGGAGGTGCCAACCGTCATACTGACAGGCGACACCGACACCCTTCAGCTTGTTTCGCCTTGGGTCAAGGTCGCCATCCACTCCGGTGTCCAAGACAAGAGGCTCTACGACGAGGCCGAGGTCAAGGCCCGCTTCTTCGGGCTGACCGCCGAACAGCAGCCCGACTTCAAGGCCCTGAAAGGTGACTCCTCCGACAACATCCCCGGCGTGCCCGGCATCGGCGACAAGACAGCCGCCCGCCTCCTCCTAGAGCACGGCACCCTAGAGGGCCTGTACGAGCACGTCGATGCCGTCACGCCCCCCAAAACGCGCCAAGCCTTGGAGCAGCACCGGGAGCGGGCCCTTCAAGGCAAGGTCCTCACCACCATCGTCAGGGACGTGCCCGTCACCCTCGACATGGACCAAGTCCGCTTCTGGACCTACTCCCGCCAAGATATCGTCGACTTCATGCGCGAGCTTGAGTTCCTCACCATCATCCCCCGGATTCCCGAGCCTCCTCTATCGGAGAAGAAGAAGTCTGCAGTACGCCTGACCGAGCAGGCCGACGCGCTGCACTATGCCATCGTAGACGAAGAGGACCAGTTTTCGGCCATGTGCCGCGAGCTAGCCGCCGCTCCCCGCGTCTCCTTCGACACCGAGACCTCCCGACTCGATCCCATGAAGGCCGACTTGGTGGGCCTCAGCTTCGCCACCGAGCCGGGCAAGGCTTGGTACGTACCCGTGGGACACCGCGAGGGGAAGCAGTTGCCCATAGAGCAGGTGCTTGCCCAACTCAAGCCCATCATGGAGTCGCCCCAAGTCAGCAAGGTGGCCCACAACTGTACCTTCGACATGACGGTACTGGAGCAGTTGGGCATACGCACCCAAGGCATGGACTTCGACACCATGGTCGCCTCCCAGATGAGCGGCAAGAAGACCATCGGCCTGAAAGAACTGGTGCTCGACGTACTAGGCGTCGAAATGACCAAGATCAGCGACCTCATAGGCACCGGCAGCAAGCAGATCACTTTCGACCGCTTGCCCATTGATGAACGCGTCCGGGACTACGCCTGCGCCGACGCCGACCTGCCTTTGCGCCTGGTCCCTATCTTCGATGAGGCCCTGCGCCAAGATGGCGTGTGGGACCTGTTCGAAAAGGTGGAGATGCCCCTTGCTCCGGTTATCGTCGACATGCAACGCAACGGTGTCGCCTTGGAAGAGGGCATGCTTCACGAGATGGCCCGCGACATCAACGAGCAGATGCATCAACTGGAGACACAGGTCTACAACGACGCTGGCCGCCCCTTCAACATTAACTCCCCCCAGCAGCTCTCCCAACTGCTGTTTGAGGAGTTGAAGCTGGGCCCCACCAAGCGCACCCGCACCGGCGCCTACACCACCGACGCACAGACTCTGGAGAACCTGAGGGGTCATCATCCTGTGATAGACGGGATTTTGGAATACCGCCAGCTCTCCAAGCTCAAGGGCACCTACGTTGACGCCCTTCCAGAGCTGATAAACCGCCGCACTGGGCGCATACACACCAGCTTCAATCAGGTCGGCTCTGCGACAGGTCGCATGTCCAGCAGCGACCCCAACCTGCAGAACATACCCATACGCACCGAGTTGGGACGCCAAGTGAGGCGAGCCTTCATCGCGCCCCGCGTCGATGGCGAGCAGTGGCATTTGTTGTCTGCCGACTACTCACAGATTGAGTTGCGTGTGCTAGCGCACCTCTCCGAAGACCCAGCCCTGCTCGAGGCTTTCCGCAACGGCGAAGACATCCACACCGCCACGGCCTCTACGATGTTCGATGTCCCCTTCTCCGAGGTGAACTCGGACCACCGTCGCATCGCCAAGGTGCTGAACTTCGGCGTCATCTATGGTCTTTCTGCCTACGGCATCTCCCAGCAGACCGAGTTCGGCCCCGAAGAAGGTACTCGCTTCATCGAGTCCTACTTCAGCAAGTACCCCGGAATAAGGGGTTACTTGGACGGGATCAAAGAGCAGGCTCGTGCTCGCGGATACGTGGAGACGGCACTCGGACGGCGTCGCTACATGCCGGAAATCATGGCTACCAACCGGGCGGTACGCCAAAGCGCCGAACGCATGGCGATCAACATGCCCATTCAGGGCACGGCCGCCGACATTATGAAGCTGGCCATGATACGGGTGGCCCGGCGAATGGAGGAGGAGAAACTCCGCTCGCGCCTGCTACTTCAGGTGCACGACGAGCTGATGTTCGAAGCCCCCGACGACGAAATCGGACCCCTGCGGGAACTGGTCCTCCAAGAGATGCCAGCCGCCCTGCGAGAGATGCCAGCCGCCCCCGAATTCGCAGTGCCCCTCGATGTGGAGGTCAAGATCGGTAGCAACTGGGGAGACATGGAATGAATCGGGAACTCATGGTCCGCGCTTACGCGATACTCATGCCATTAGCGGCCCTTTCGGTAGTGGTGCAGGCGATACTCTTCGCCGGGCGGTATTCCGAAGGCCAAGCTTGGTACCTGACCGCCCACATGCACGTCGGCTCAGCGTCGCTGTTGATCGTAGTCATTTGCCTAGGGCTAGCCATATTCGGACGCTTCCCGCAGGCCACTCGTATCCTCCCGCTGACAGGCTTCCTCGTACTGCTTTGGTTAGGGCAGTACCTGCTTGGCGAATACTCCGATAAGGTCCGATGGCTCTCCTTCCTTCACATACCCATCGCCTTCGTTGTATTCGGCTTGGCCGTAATGCTCACCGGCCGGGCTCACCGACTCATGGCCGACAGGTACGCCAACGCCGAGGGATGAGGTTTATCGAGAAGCATAAAGTCATTCCGGCGAAAGCCGGAATCCACAAGTGGAGGCGGAGGAAGCCGACATGCTGAAAGAGAACCGAGTCAAGAGAGTCATGGCCGAGGGCAAGCTTGCCCTAGCAGGCTACGTGACCTTCTCCGACGCCAACCTCGTGGAAATCATGGGCGTCGCCGGGTTGGACGCCGCCTTCATCGACATGGAGCACTCCAGCTATGACTTGAGCTTGGTGAGCGAGATGGTGCGCGCCTGCGACCTCGCAGGCATCACCTCAGTCGTCCGGCCCCCAGAAAACGATTGGGGAGTCATCCTCCGGCTGCTGGACATGGGCGCACAAGGCATCTACATCCCCCACGTCAATGGCGTCGAGGGCGCGAGGCAAGCCATCGATGCCGTGCGCTACCCGCCCCTTGGCCATCGCGGAGCCGCCGGAGGCAGCCGCGCCGCCGGCTACGGCTCGGTACCTTGGCAGGAACACATGGCACGCTCCAACCAGGAAATCTTCCTAGCCGTCATGGTGGAGGACCAGAAAGCCATCGACGAACTGGACGAAATTGCAGCCCTCGACGGCTTGGACGTCGTCTCCGTGGGACCCACCGACCTCTCCTCCACGCTAGGAGTCACCGACCCCCACGACCCCAAGCTACGGGCGGCCGTGGAAGACTTGGCAGCCCGCATACGCCGTGCAGGTAAAGCCAAGCTCGGCTTCCCCGTCGACCACCCCGCCTGTCCTCTAACCGCCCCAGAGCTGGTGGCGATGGGCACGGGCTACAGCAACATGGCCCCAACCCCCACCTCAGCAGTGCTGAACGTCCTCCGCCAAGGCGTAGCCAAGGTGCGCGACTCCCTGCAGCAGAAAGCCACCGCTTAGGGTTCCCATGCCGGAGTTACCTGATGTAGAGGCAACCCGCCGTTACCTGCTCAACAGCGGGCTGGCGGGGCGCAGCGTCCGCAACGTCGAGCTTTTCTGGTCGCGGGCCGTGAGAACGCCAGGCATCGAGGACTTCGTTCTCACATTGTGCGGTCAGCGCATCGAAGGCGTGGGACGACGCGCCAAGTTCCTGCTGTTCCCGCTGGACCAAGGTTGGACACTTGTAATGCACCTCCGCATGACAGGCTCGCTGCTGGTGGAGCCCTCCGACTCACCCAGACCCGCCATGACCCGCAACCTCTACGTGCTGGATGACGGCCGTGAGCTTCGGTTTGTCGACCCGCGCAAGCTGGGTCAGATTTGGCTGGTGCAGGACACCGAGTCCCTACTGGGCGGCCTCGGCCCTGAACCATTGGCCCCCGAGTTTACCGTCGACGTACTGCTAGCCTGCTTGGCGAAACGCTCCGCTCCCATCAAGGCACTGCTATGCGACCAAGCGGTAATCGCGGGCATCGGCAACATCTACGCCGATGAGCTTCTCTTCGCGGCGGGCATTCACCCCCTGCTCCCTGGCAACGGCCTCACCAGTCACCAGGTGGAGCGTCTGCACGGGGAGATGGGACCGATGTTGGTGGAGGCCACCGAAATCCTGACCGCCGCCATGCCCTTCCACGGCCCGCCCACCGAATCGCCGGAAGGTCTCCAGCGCCTGCGAGTGCCCCGTGGCCGCAACGGCGTATGCCCCCAATGCGCAGGCCCTATCACCCGTGTCCCAGTGCGCGGCCGCAGCACCTACTACTGCGAAGCGTGTCAGGGCACCTGACACATCGTGTTTGACCCCCCACGTAGGCGGTTGTAGAATCCGAAGCAGCCGACCGAGGAGTGAAACCCATGCCCGTGTACGAGTACGTCTGCACCACCTGTAGCCACAAGTTCGACAAGATTCAGCCGATGGGCGCCACCGGGGCCGAGTGCCCCCATTGCGAGCAACCCGGCAAGAAGGCCATCTCCCTGTTCTCTGCAACGGCAACCTCTGAAGACGGTGTCCCCGCTCCAGTGGCTGGCATGAGTGGCGGCGGTTGCTGTGGGGGTGGTTGCGGCTGCGGGTTCTAACCGGCCCTGCCCCGCAACCCCCGCCTCTGACACGCTAGGACGGCCGCCTCGTGGCGGCTTGTTGCACCTTTCCCTTAAGCGCCAGCCACAGAGCATCTAGTCCGCGCCTACGCAGGGCCATCCAGCATACCGCAGCCAAGACTACCGACTGGAATAAGGCCAATATTCCCACGAACAGGGTGGCGTCCAGCCAGAAGCCTTGAGGGAACATCATCACCAGGAAGTGGCGGCTGGGGTCGAGCCGCCAGAAGTCGTTGGCGAAACTGACTTGGTGGAAGAACAGGAACAGGCTGTCGAAACCCACCAGCGAGAAAAGGCCCACTCCCACTACCAGTGCCACCGTGGCTTCGCATCCCCACAGGGCTAGCTTCGCCAGCCGCAAGCCATCCGAGCGACCGCGCCTCCACAAGCAGACCGCCGCGTAACCCAACAGGTACGCCATCACCCCTGCTCCCAAGCCATACACACCCCACAGGATGCGCTTAACATCGGCCATGTGCGCCAACTCTCGCATGGTAAAGAGGTCCCGCTGCTCCCCATGCACCTCGGCTCGTAGCACCAGCGGGCTACTTGGCGAGTTGAAGTAGCCCCGGATGGTACGTGCGCTGTCCATCAGCCCTTCATCGCTGATACCGGTGCGTCGGGAAATGTCGTATTTATCGAAGCCGTAGCTGTAGAGGCGCATCTCATTGAAGGCATAAGTCACGCTGCTGCAGATGAACAGCAGCGGCACAGCGATCACGAACAGGGCGGCCAATGCCCGCCATACATACACCAAGGATCCCTCCGTCTCGCACGGTAGCACCCGCCCAGTTGTCAGGCAACGGGCACACTTCTATAATCGCGCCATGCCCACACCCGACCACCCCTCTCAAGACGCTCCAACCTTCCAAGACCTGTTGCAGATCGTAGCGCGTCTGCGCGCACCCGACGGCTGCCCGTGGGACTTGGAGCAGACCCACTCCTCCCTCAAGCGCAACCTGCTGGAGGAGTCGTATGAGGTGCTGGAAGCCATTGATTCCGCCGACCCCGCCAAGCTATCCGAGGAGTTGGGAGACGTCTTGGTGCAGGTGGCCTTCCACTGCCAAATCGCCGAGGAGGCAGGTACGTTCCAAGTAGCCGACGTAATACAGAAAATCAACGACAAGCTGGTGCGACGCCATCCCCATGTGTTCGGCGACGCCACCGCTACCGATGCCCGGCAGGTAGAGCAGCAATGGGAACAACTGAAGGAGGCCGAGGGCACGCGACGATCCCGCGTGGAGGGCATTCCCAAGGACCTGCCTGCCTTGGCATCAGCCCAGCTCATGCAGGACCGGGTGGCTCGCGATGGCTTCGAGTGGGACGACATATCGGGTGTGCTGGACAAGGTGGTCGAAGAGGTGGAGGAGTTGAAGCAGGCCGACACTGACGCGCAGCGCGCCGCGGAGTTCGGAGACATACTGCTGGCATTGGTCAACCTAGGCCGCTGGATGGACATCCACGCAGAGGACGCCCTGAGGCAGGCCAACATCCGCTTCGGCCAACGCTACTCGCTGATGGAAGAAGCCGCACGCCAACAGGATACCCGCCTGAGAGACCTGACCCTGGACGAGAAGGAAGCCCTCTGGCAGCAGGCGAAGCGGCAGTTGGCGAAGGGGTAGACCTCGCAGGCCTCACTTCGCATAGCCCCTATTCGCCCGGCTCCCACCCACCCAACACATGACTTGCAGGCAGATAGTACAACCCGCCGCTCAGCAGACGTTGTACGTCCGAAGCAATGGCGTGCCCAGGGGATTGGGCTTGAGCACCGGTCAGGCGCGAGAAGAAGGGTCGGCGTGGACGGATGTACATCGGTCTGGGCTTGGTGTCGCCCAGCTTGGCGGCCAGATCCAAGGCGACTTGGAAGTCGCCCAGCTCGTCGACCAGTCCTGCCTCGTGAGCTCTGCGCCCGGTGAAAGCTTCGCCGGTGGCTAGAGCGCGCACCTGCTCGACATCCATCTTGCGACCCTTGGCCACCACGTCGATGAAGTTCTGGTGCACCTCATCAATCAGTGCGCGGAACTTCTCGTCCTCCTCGGGGGTGTCTCCCCGCCAGAAGCCGCCCATGTCCTTGAGGTGGCCTCCCTTATGCACCGTGAAGACGATGCCAAGCCGTTGTAGCAGTTGTTCCAGCACTGGGCGGAGGTATATCACGCCGATGGAACCCACCAACGATGAGGGCAGGGCCACGATGCTCTGGGCGGCGCAACTCATCAGGTAGGCCCCTGATGCTCCGGTGCCCCGCACATAGGACACCACGGGCTTGACCTCGCTGACCCGTTGCAGGTGGTGGTACAGGGCCTCTGAAGCGGCAGCACCGCCTCCGGGCGAGTCGACTTCCAGCAGCAGGGCGCGAAAGCGGCGGCTTTCGCGCACGGCGTCGAAGATTCGAGAGTAGACCGGCACACGCACTGCGTTGCCAATGACGCCCGTCAGTTCTACCACGGCAACGCCATGTCGTCTGCCTAGAAGAGGCACGTTAGACCCCCTGCCGTACGGCTACTGTAGATGGCGTAAGTCATGGTGTGGGAGCCGGCACCTGGAAGGGGGGCAGGTGCAATGGTATGGGCACCTCCACCACCACCGGACCATCCTGATGGAGAGCGTCGCGCAGGGCGTCGCGCAGCTCTTGGTGGGAGTCGAGCTTCATACCCTTGGCGCCAAGACTCTGTGCGAGACCTTGGTAGTCCACATCCGGCAGGGCGGTGCCGATGAAGCGTCCCTTCAGACGGTCACGCTGCTCCGTGAGGCTGGCCCCTAGGGCCCCGTTGTTGAACAGTAGTGCCACCACGTTGGCTCCCTCGCGGGCCGCCGTTGCGAGCTCGGCGCAGGCGTAGGTGAACCCGCCATCGCCACACAGGGCGACCACCTGCCGGTTGGGGTTGCCTATCTTGGCCCCGATGGCTGTGGGCAGCGCAAAGCCCAAGGTGGCAAAGTAGGACGATGTGAGGTAGGAGCGCGTCTGGTGTACGGGGAAGGCCAAGTGCGCCCAGTAGCCCATGTCGGTGACGCCCGCTACGACGATGGCGTCGTCATCCAATTCCTGCCTCACAACATCCAGCATCTCTGTCTGCAGGGGCGCGTGTACACGCACACGTTCTGCCGCATCCGCCTTGATGTCGGCCAACTCGGAAGCCGTCCACTGGCTGGCGTGGCTGCTTCCGCCCATGCGCGATAGAAGTTCTGCTAGGGCCAACTTTGCATCGGCGGCGATGCCCAACTCTAGCGAAAGGTTGCGCCCAACTTCCTGCGGGTCTACGTCGATTTGCACAACCTTCTGGTGAGGCTGGAAGGCCCAAGATGGGCACGGCATCAACATGTGGGCCCGACTGCCCACCACCAGTATCACGTCGGCTTGGGGCAGTGCCCGCAGCGAGGGCCCGTGGGCGTAGTAGAAGGACCCCAGCGACAGCGGATTGTTCTCAGCGATGGCGCCCTTACCTTCAGGAGTCGTGATGACAGGCGCATTCAGGGCGGTAGCCAACTCCAGCAGCTGGGAGGAGGCATCGGCGAGCATGACTCCGCTGCCAGCCCAGATGAGGGGATGATGCGCTGCGGCCAGCAACTCGGCGGCCTTCCGGATGTCCGCCGGGTCCGGCCCTTGGCGGGCGAATACCTCGGCCTCCGAAAGCTCCACGTCGGCGGTGGAGTACAGCACGTCCCAAGGAACCTCGAATTCCACGGGACGCGGCCTGCCAGTTTGCAGCTGCTCCATGGCGGCATGCACCCCGTCAGGCACCTCGCCCACGCTCATCACGCGATGGGCCCACTTGGTGATGGGGCGGAAGGCGTCCAATTGGTCGTCGACCTCGTGCAGGACTCCCACGCCGCTGTTGATTTCCCCAGTACGGGCTTGGCCGCTTATCAACATCACCTGCGAAGAGCAGGCGTATGCTGTGCCCAACGCTCCCGCGGCGTTTAACGCCCCCGGCCCAGGCACCACCAGCCCCACTCCCACATTGCCGGTGGTGCGGGCATAGCCGTCGGCCATGTACACCACACCCTGCTCGTGGCGGGGGACCACCAGTCGGATGCCCGGCTCGTCGTACAGCGCGTCGAAGGCATCCATGACCTGCACGCCGGGCAGGGCAAATACGACCTCCACACCCTCGCGGACAAGAGAGCGTACCAAGGCTTGGGCACCAGTCATATCAGGGATGTCGCACCTCGTGAAAGTGGAAGCTAGGACCGTTCGCACTGGGCCCGTCGAAGAGCCGTGAGACCGTCACAGCTTCCAGATATTGCCTACCTGCTGAACCAAGTCAACTTGGTGAATGGAGTCCACTGGCCAGCCAGTGTTGGTGACCCACTCCTCGAAGTGGGCCTGCTCAACTGCCTCGCACTCCGACACCAGCTTGCCCTCGGCCAAGTTGCAGTAGACCTTGAGGATAGTGGTCCGAGGGTTAGGACGCCACTTGGACACTGCGTCCAGCTTCTCCCGGAACTCTTCCTCGGTGATGTCGGGCACGGTGTGGAAAGCGATGAATCGGGGCAAGTGAACCTCTCTAGACCTGCGACGGTGGTGTCGCCGCGTTGTGGCGAATCGTAGCTGGAGTACTGCCATACATGTAGTAGCTTCCTAGCTGGGCCGCGAGACTGGTTATATCTGTGGCGATGTTTTTTGTAGCTAAACCGTCTCGCATTTCTCGCGTCGTCGTACCTGAGTCGTATCTGAACAAGTGCCGTACCCCTAGGGCATATCTGTGAAGCAGGTGTTCCATAACATTCTGGGTGCGGAGGAACATTTGTCTCCCATCACGGCGTCGAAGGCCAAGCTGACTTCAGCGTAGCACCGGGACGGCAGGTGGGCAAGGCGAGAATGTCAGTTGGGAAAGATGGATGCTATGGGAGGGTCTGGTCACGGCTTTTGACGCAATGCGGGAGTTGAGCAAGGGTCGCGAGCATTCCGGCTACTCTTGAGACCTTTGCATAACCTCCGTCATGCGGGAGAAGGCTGGTACTTAAGGGACTGGTACATCAAACCACAGCTTCCGACCGATCCCATCATCCCCATCCCCGGATCAGGTCCGGGGCAGGCTCTAACCTTCCCACTTGAAGGAAGGGACTTTTGTTGCGCTCGCCCGAGGTTACGCAAAGGTCTCCTACTCTTCGGGTGGGACAAAGGGATAGGGTATGGGTCGGCCGCCGCGGATAGGCAGCACCACCGTGGCCTCTCCCGGCATGCTCTCGATGTCGTTCTGTGTTTTCATGCCGATTTCCAGGTCGACGTACCCCAAGCCGTCCTTCTCATGCTTTCCGGTAACCCTGCCCCACAGGATGAGTATGTCTCCCGGCACCAGCATGGCCCTGTGCTCGAAGGAGGCCTTCCACGGCCAGCCGTCGGGCAGGGTCCAGTCCTTGAGGTACTGGGGCACCACGCTCTGCTTCCACGAGCCCTGCACCAGCAGCGCGGGATTGCGGTCGTGGTTCAGGGCGAAGTCGAGGTCGTAGTGGATGCGGTGCCAGTTCTCAATGGCCGCGCTCCACCGGAACAGGTGGGTCGGGGTGGGCCGATAGATGTACTTGGGCAGTTCGTCGCCCTCGTTCACGTCGTCATAGTAAGTCTGCGCCTTGTAGCGCAACTGCTCCCCGGTCGGCTTCTCACTGTGCTCAAGAATCCGCTCCGGCGGCAGCTTCAACAACTCATCCAGCGGAAGGGCCATGGTTCTTACTCCACCTACTCATGTGAGGACACCTAGGGTGTGTGGGGGTAGTATGCCCGTTTTGAGGTGTGATGGGCAAGCTCAAGCAAGGCTGAGATGATGGGCTGTGCAGGCGACGGCGTATAATGGAACCTACTGAAACTTGTACCTCGGATTGGGAGAACCACATGGGAGCCGTACACGTCCCCGTCACCGTTCGCAACCCGGCCCAGAGAGACCGGGCTTGGGAAGGACTATTCCTGGTAGACACTGGGGCTACAGACTGCCTTGTCCCCAGACGACATCTGGAATCCATCGGTCTCGTCCCGGAGGGCCAGCGGATATATCAGCTGGCCGATGGCAGCGAACTAGAGATGGACATCGCGGTGGCCCGTGTGGAGTTGATGGGATTGTTCGTAGGGGCCACGATCATATTCAATGACACCGATGCCGAACCTCTACTTGGTGTTACGGCCTTGGAGTCTGCGGGTATTGAGGTCGACCCTCGGAACGAGACGCTGAAGAGATTGCCGTCGGTGAGGCTTAAGGGATTTCGGGAGAAGTAAACCCCAGTCTAGAGTAGCTCTTGCCACATTTTGCTATACATCTTGCTGGCTCTGTCCCAACTGACCTTTCCCTGCTCCAGCAGGCTCATCAACACGGTGTAGGTAAGATAATTCTTTTGCCCACCCTGAAAATCAGAACGCAGGTGTAGCAGGTCAGCAATATCTACGTTTCTCAGGCCTTCAGGGTTGGCTTCCAGCAATTGCAGGATAGCCTCTTCTATACGCCGCAGCCCCGATGTAGCGGTATCGAATGCGGAGGTGTCCCGGCCCATACTGGTGAAGAGCTTAGTGTCTTCGTGCCGGCTAACCTTTCCTTGAGCCATCAGACTCCCCAAGACACCATAGGTCAGTTGGTTCTTGTAGTTTCCACCGAAGTCGAAGCTCAAACCTAGGTTCCGGGCAATGTCGGCATTTCTCAGGCCTTGCGGGTTGGCGTCCAGCAACCGGAGGATAGCCGTCTCAATGTGGCGCAATCCCTCACGGGCCAAGGATTGGCTGCCAGAATCAATGTTCATAACAGGTCCGTATGATGAGCTGCCAAGTGCCACTCTACGCAACGGAAGCAGGTAATGCCATCGCATTCGTCTTCTTGGCAGGCTTGGCTGCAATTGTCGCAGGTCTCGCGGGCACAAGACGGGCAGGAATAGTCGTATCGCGAGTCAAGCTCCTTGCCACAGTAGTAGCAAGGCTCGGCAATCTCTTCGTCGTCCAACTCCGTGGAAGTGACCGCCATGCTTTCCCGCCAGGCCCCTACCGACGAATCGTCGATTGGCGGGTGATGCACAGCAGGGCGCCTTGCTGGTTGCGGAAGGCTGTCTCGCGGGTGACTATGAGGAAGGGGTTGCCGTCGCGCCCCATGCGCTCGCGGATGTCGGAGTAGCTGTGGCGGTAGCTGATTTTGTCGCCGATGCTGGGGTACTGGTACAGCTCGATCTCATTGCCTGCGTTGAGAATGCGCATCAGGTCGGTGGGTATGCGGGGCAATTCGCCGGGGTGGGTCACTCCACCGATGCCGTCGCACTGGGGGTCTTCCTGGAAAGCGCGGGTGATGGGGTCCTCCTCGGATGGAGGAAGGCGGCCCGCCATGTAGCTGATCATGATGGGTGGGGTGATGATTTCGCCGTAGCGGGTGGAAGAGGCGAAATCGGGGTCCCAGTAGCGTGGGTCGGGGTCCATCACCGCTTGGCTGAAGCGGCGCAGGTACTCAGCGTCCACCACGCCCCAGCACTCCACCACATCGCCTTCGACGCCAATCATGGCGGCGACTTCAGGGGTGAGGGCGTAGCCGGATTGCTGGGCCATGGCGATTAATTCACCGGCGTGGCGGGTGAGCACCAGTGGAGATACTTGGGATTGCGTCCTTTGACGATCTCGAAGTACATCTCCTGGAGTTGACGGGAGATGGGGCCAGTCTTTCCGTCGGCCACCTTGCGGTTGTCCACCTCGATCACAGGCGTGAGATGGGCGGCAGTGCCCGTCAGCAGGATTTCATCGGCTACGTAGAGCTCGCTGCGGTCGATGCTACGCTCGACGACCTGAAGGCCGAACTCGGCTTGGGCGATCTGCATCACCGTATCGCGGGTTATGCCTGGCAGGACGTTCTCTTCCAGCGGGGGTGTGTGCAGCTTGCCCCCGGACACTAGGAAGATGTTCTCACCTGTGCCCTCGCAGACATGGCCGTCTTGGTTCAGCATGATGGCTTCGTCGTAGCCAGCTAGGGTGGCCTCGGTCTTGGCTAGGATGCTATTGACGTAGATGCCCGATATTTTGAAGCGGGCGGGAATGCTGGTGTCGTCCACGCGACGCCACGATGAGACGCAGCAGCGCAGGGTGTCGGTGCCGAGGTAGTTGCCGAAGGGGACGCTCATGAGGCAGAAGTCATCGGCCAACTCCTGCAGCTTGAGGTTGGCCACCTTCTCCTCGCTCTTGTAGGCAAGAGGGCGTATATAGATGTCTTCAGCGAAGCCGGAGCGTTCCACCATCTCGATGGTCAGCCGGCAGAGGTCGTCAGCATCGTAGGGAATGTCCATCATGAGCATGCGGCAGCCACGGAGCAGGCGCTCGTAGTGCTCCCGCAGGCGGAAGATGTAGACGACCCCCTTCTCCTCGTTCCAGTTGCCGCGGATTCCCTCGAAGATGCCGGTGCCGTAGTGGAGGGCGTGGGTCATAATGCCCACCTTCGCCTCTTCCAGAGGAACGAACTGACCTTGGAAGAAGGCATAGGGCGTGCTCACCGATGTCCCCCTTTTCGGCCCCTTTCGGCTAAGGGCCCGCGCAATTATAATCGTCGGGCTCCGTAGCTGGCAACTTGGCGAAGAAACCAGTAATTGCTCAGCATGAAGGAGTTAGGCCGGCCTTTCGCCGTCTTCGAGCCTGAAGTCCGGCGAGGCACGTACCTCTGCCGGATGCTAGGATTTGATGGAGGAGAAGGGCTTCAGAGGATTCCTAAGAATCAGGCGGGTCCATAGGTCTTCTTGGCATCACCAAACCGGAGTGTCTACCCTTGGGTCCTTGGAGTGCTGGTAACCGCAGCCGTGGTGGCCGGACTAATCATCTGGGCGGTCCCAAGCTCCCCGCCCGGTGTGGAGGTCGCACTGCCACCACCCACGCCAATCCCCGAACTGAAGGTGTTCATCTCCGGGGCGGTGGCCCGACCCGGTGTCTACCAACTGCAGGAGGGTGACCGGCTGGTTGATGCCCTAGTCGCCTCCGGTGGACCCACCGCAGACGCCGACCTGATGGCCGTGAACCAATCCCTCCGGGTGCGCGACGAGGACCACCTGCACATCCCACGCATCGGCGAAGTCCCTGCTCCTGTTCCAGCTGGCGCCACAAGGTCGGCGACGGGCAAGGTCAACATTAACGACGCCGACCTCGATGCTCTTAAGGAGCTGCCCAACATCGGGGACACACGCGCCAAGGCCATCGTGGCTTACCGTCAACAGGGCGGCGGCTTCAGCGACCCTGCGGAGATCATGGAGGTCGACGGCATCGGCACTGGCATCTTCGAGTCGCTGCGAGACCTTATCACTGTGCGATAGGCGTGCCACAGGCAGGCGCCTCGCCAGTTGGGCAGATTGGTACATTGCATCCCAATGCAACAGGCGCTGTCCTAGGCTGCCCCGGACTTGATCTGGGGGTGAGGATCAATCACGGCGCTCCAAGCCCTGCCACATGCAACAATCGAAGCCCCTGCCCACTGACATCTGCCCTTTGACACCGTTGCCCTTCCCCCTCTAGGCTCGACATATGGTTTCGAAAACGCAATCAGCAAACACCTTTAGCAGGGCCTCCAACAACGGTTGTCCGAAAACCCCTTGCAGGAATGCCCCCGCTCGGCTGCCCAAGCGTTGCGACCGCGCTACCCTTCCACCCGTGCGGCCTCTCAATGGCACTGGCATGTCCCATAAAACCCCGTCATTTCGTATCTGGACCTACCCCAAAATGAGACAAATGAGACACGTTTCAGATACAAAAGATGCGTTTTCAGCTATGCTAGTGTCTCATTTGTACCATTCCCAGATACGATTTCTGCCCATGCCGTGGTACTCCAATGAGACTAAACCGAGACACCATGTCTCACCCTATACACCGCCTTCCATGCCCATGCCGGGCCAAGCGGACCACAGCCAGTTCCGGAGAACCTGAATGCGTACTAACAAGACCAAGGCCAAGCTGCAACAAGGCGAGATGGTCTTCGGCGCCGCCGCCCGCGCCGCCGCCCGCATCGCCCCCCTCCGCACTCCGGCGCCGTTCAGCCTTAAGGGGAGACAAAATCGGTTCGCGGCGGGTGTCCCGTATCTGCAGCGCCAGCCTCATCTCCCCCTAAAACCTGAACGCTTACCAAGAGGTGGCCCCAAACCCGACCTTGGACTTGACGGGGCGCAAGAGGGTATACTCCCGAAAACTCAGCCGTAACCAGGAGGGGCGAGATGCCTAAGATCAACAAGGTCGGCCATGTGGTTTTGAACGTCCAGGATGTGGACGCATCCATCAAGTTCTACACCGAGGCCTTGGGTATGGAGCTAATGACCCACAACACCGAGAGGCAAATGGCCTTTCTATCTTTCGGCAGTCAGCACCACGACATCGCTGTATGCAAGGCTTCAGTTGGGTCCGAGCAGGGCGGTCTGGGTCTCAACCACATTGCCATGCAGATCGAGGGTGGCTTGGAAGAGTTGCGTCACCTCTACACCCGGCTGCTGGACGCCGGGGCCGAGATACAGCGCACCACCGAGCACAGCACCACCCTCAGCGTCTACTTCTCCGACCCCGACGGTAACCGGCTCGAGATTTTCGCCGAGAAGTGGGATGCCGAGGAAGCCCGCGAGGTACTGCGCACCGGGGGTGGCCGCAACGAGCCCCTAGCTTTGGAGCCTGTGGCTTCAGCGTAGAGCGCAGTCCTAGAAGCCCCCATCCGTTCCGACTTGGCCTTAACTGCCGGAGCGGGGTATATTGAACTGCAACCCGACTAGATAAGGGAGGACGAAAATGCCACGAGTAAACAAGGTTGGACACGTAGTTCTCAACGTGAAGGATGTTGACGAGGCAATCAAGTTCTACACCGATGCCCTTGGAATGGAGCTGATGTCTCACAACACGGAGAGGCACATGGCCTTTCTCTCCTTTGGCAACCAGCACCACGACATCGCGGTGTTCAAGGCCCCAGTGGGAGCTGAGCAGGGTGTGCTCGGCCTGAACCATATCGCCATGCAGATTGAGGGCGGCGAGGAAGAGCTGAAGCAGCTATATGGTCGCCTGCTGAACGCTGGCGCGACCATCGACCACACGACCGATCATGCGCTGACCCGCAGCGTCTACTTCTTCGACCCCGACGGCAACCGCTTGGAGATCTTCTGCGAGATGATGACTGAGGAAGAGGGCAAGAACTACATGCGGGAGACCGGAGGCACGGCCAAGCCTCTAGAGCTGGAAGCCGTTCGCTAGAACGCCCCGTCATCAGACAATCGGCAAGCGGGCTTGTCTCCCAACCCGCCATTCCAACGGGATGGCTTGGTGCGGAGGCAGGCCCGCTTCTTTTTGGCCTTCCTGAGCCACTTCTCACAGGCCGGTCTTCATGGCCCTAGTCACCTTGGCTCTAGCTTGGATTGCTGGTCTGCTGGTCGGCATCTACCTCGATATCCCGCTGCTAGCCCTAGGCCTGTTCGTGCTGGCCGCGGCCATGCTGATTCCGCTGCTGCGACGGTCCGGCTGGTCGCTGCCCATAGCCTTGGCAGGGCTGGTTCTCCTGTTGGGCCTGCTGCGTGTCGAATTGGGTCCCTCGCCTCAAGCCACAATCGCGCCCAGCGGCCAAGTCGCGCTCAGAGGGACGATAGTCAGCAGCCCCGAGCTCGCCGGGGCTTCCGAGCAGTTCGTCTTCCACGCTGACAGCATCGGCTACGGCGCCAGCCACGGCATCGACGATGAAGCCCCGGGATGGGAACCCTTCGATGGCAAGGCAGTGGTCGTCGCCCGCCCGCCCTCTGCTTTGGTACAGGTCCGTGAGCGCCCCTACTTCCGCTACGGCGACGAGTTGCTGCTGCGGGGCTGGCTGGAGGAAGCCCGCGCCTTTGGCGATTTCGACTACCCCGCATACTTGGAACGTCAGGGCATCTCCCACACCCTCGCCTTCCCTGAAATCGATTTCCTGAACGAGGGCAACGGGCACCCGCTGCGGGCTTGGCTCCACGACCTAAGGCGGGGCGCCGCTTCACGTCTTGACGCTGTCTTGCCACAGTCGCAGTCTGCCTTGGCCCAAGCCCTGCTGCTGGGCAAGCGCGATGCCCTGTCCCAAGAAATACGGGAAGACTTCCGCGCCAGTGGCACGTCGCACCTGCTTGCGGTGTCGGGGCTCCATGTGGGCGTCGTCCTGTTCCTTACGCTGGGAGCCAGCGCATTTGCGATAGGGCGGCGACGCCAGATATACCTGCTCATTCCACTGGCGACGGTGTGGGTTTACGCCGCCCTGACAGGCATGGCCCCACCAGTGGAGCGGGCCGCGATCATGGCCACCGTCTACTTGTGTGCCGTGGCCATCGGGCGGCCACGCAGCCACCTGCCCGCCATATTGCTGGCGGCAGCAGTGATGGCCGGGCTGGACCCGCAGGCCCTGCTGCAAGTCTCCTTCCAACTGAGCTTCGCCGCCGTGGCTGGCATCGCACTGATTTTGCCTTGGGCGAGGGACCAGCGGCCCGGAGAGCCACTTGGTGGCGTCTGGTCCGCGGTGTACCACCACATCCGCGGCGGGCTGATAGTCTCAGTCGCCGCCACCCTCGCCACCCTACCCTTGGTGGCTTTCAACTTCCATCAAGTTCCTACCCTGGGCATACCCACCACCATTCTCGCGCTGCCAGCCATTCCCTTCCTGCTGGGAGGCTCTGCCCTAGCCTTGGCCGCCGACCTGCTCTTCACACCTCTAGGCCAAGCCATCGGCTGGTACACTTGGATACCGCTGACTTACACGCTCGAATTGGTGGGGCTAGCGGCGCGCGTCCCCGGCTCCACCTTCGCCGTTCCGGGCATACCAAGCGTCTTGGTCGTCGTTTACTACATGGGCCTAGTCCTGATGGTGGCGTCACCACGCTGGCTGCGCTCCATCGGAGAACGGTTCCGTAGTAGGCGCACCGCGAGCCCGTCCCGACAAACCGATGCCCCCGGACCTCCGGCGTCCCCCGCTTACTTCCCTGCCATCGCCCGCGCTGCACTGGTCGTGCTGGTGGCGTCCGTAGCCGTGCTGCTGTGGGCCAGAGTCTTGAGCGGCGGAGATGGCCGGCTGCACGTCACCTTCTTGGACGTTGGACAAGGCGACTCCATCCTCATCGAGAGTCCCAGAGGCAAACGGGTCCTCGTGGACGGCGGCCCCGCAGCCCGGGCTGCTCTGCGCCACTTGGACGAACGCTCAGGCTTCTGGGAGCGGGACCTCGACCTGATAGTGCTGACCCACGGCGACGAGGACCACTTCGCAGGGCTGGTGGAGGTGGCGCGACGCTACACAGTGGGAGGCGTCATACAGGGAGGCTTCGCCTCCGAAAGCCCTCTCTACGCAGGGTGGGAGAAGGTGCTAGAAGACAAGGCAATCACTACCCTGCCCGCCCTTCAAGGCCAGAGCATCAACTTGGGCGAGTCGCTGGGTTTAGATGTTCTCCACCCGCCACAAGGCTATGGACTGGGCAACCGCAACAACAGCGGGGCCGTACTGAGGCTTGCCTACGGCGAGGTCAGCTTTCTGCTAACCGCCGACATTGAGGCCGAAGCTGAGGCCGAGCTGCTGCGGGGGTACGCAAGCTTGGATTCCACCGTCCTCAAGGTAGCGCACCACGGGAGCAACACCTCCAGCACCCGCGCATTCCTGCGCTCGGTGAGCCCCGGCATCGCCGTGGTCTCAGCTGGCGAGAACAACCCTTTCGGACACCCGTCCCCGCTTGCCATGGCCCGGCTGGAGGAAACGCTTCCCCGCGAACGCATACTCTCAACCGCCGAGCGAGGCAGCATCAGGCTCTCCACAGACGGGCAGACCCTCTGGCTTCACACCGACCGCTAGCCGCCATTGCCACCCCTCCCGCAACTACTATGCTGAACCCGGAGCCTTGAGCCAACAGGCGCAATCGCCGTCCCCGGGAAGAGAGACCTTCGCATAGCTCCTTCCCTCTCGAAAGGGGGAAAGAGGAAGGTTGTGATGGGGGCGATGAGCCCTTCCGGGTATAATCTGGCCAGTACACCACCTAGGGGAGGACAGAACTGTTCATGAAGACTGACAAACATGAGAGCTGACGGACGCGCCAACAACGAGATTCGCCCCTTGAATCTGCATCCGGGTTATCAGGCTTTCGCCGAGGGTTCCGCCCTAATGGAGATGGGCATGACCCGTGTCGTGTGCGCCGCCTCAGTTGAAGAGCGCGTACCGCCATTCCTCCGGGGAGCCGGAATGGGGTGGGTCACCGCTGAGTACGCCATGCTACCCCGCTCCACTCTCACTCGCAGCCAGCGCGAGACCACAGTCCGAGGTCGGTCAGCCGAGATTCAGCGCATGATCGGGCGCAGCCTGCGCGCCATCACCGACCGGACCGCCCTCGGCGAGCGCACTATCCACATCGACTGCGACGTGCTCCAAGCCGACGGAGGCACACGCACCGCAGCCGTCAACGGGGCTTACGTGGCACTGCACCTAGCGTGCCGCACTCTCATCAAGGGCGGGGTCATCAACCAGCCCCCGCCACTCATTGCAACAGTCGCCGCCGTCAGCGTCGGACTCCTCGAAGGCGAACTCCTCCTAGACCTGACTTACGCCGAGGACCAGTTGGCTCAAGTCGACTTCACCGTCGTCATGATCAGCCAAGGCGACATTGTCGAAGTCCACGGCGCCACCGAAGGCGTCCCGTTCCCTCAAGACCTTCTGCCGCGGGTAATCACACTGGCGCAGCAGGGTCTGCAGCCTGTGTTCAAGATGCAGCGCGAGGCCGTCGGGCATGCTGGGGGGTAGCTACGGGCGGTTGCCTCGTGCGTGTGCTAATAATCCCTTACCTCAAGGGGAATACGAGATGGACCAACTCACAGTTACAGGATTGGACGACGAGCTGACCGCGAGTCTGCGCAGGCTCGCAAAGCGTGTTGGGGTCGTCGTGCCCTAAGGCGGTCATATGCTGACTCCCACATCACACGCGCCGCACCGCCAACACCACCTCCGCCCCCTCCAGCTTCAGCTTTTCCGTAGCGGTGCCTTCTGGCGCAGCACCTTCAACCAACTCATCGGATAAAGTTTCCTGCTGGATATAGGGAGCGTAGTCATTCATGACCCTGCGCACTTCGTCCAACCCCTCGCCGCCGTAGAACGCGGTGATTCGGTCGGTCAGCTCGAAGCCAGCAGAGCGTCGAAGGTTCTGAATGCGGTGCACCACCTCCCGCGCTGTGCCCTCGTCCTTCAACTCAGCGGTGAGGGTGGTGTCGATGGCCACCATCCACGCTTGGTCCAAGGCCACCGAGTAGTGGTGCTCTGTGCCCTCAACGCCTTCGCCCTCAGAGGGCGGCCAAGCGACAGACACCACGCCCTCCAACTGGTCCCCCAACTGGGCACGGGCGGCCTGCACCATCTCCGACGGGCCGAAGGAGACGTCGCAGGCTTTGACGTTCAGCTCGTCCAGTAGTTGCGGACCGATGAGTTGCAACGCGCCCTCATCTCCCGCCTGCCACGGGCCAATCACCACTTGGGGCAAAGGCTGGCGCACCTTGATGCCCGACTTGGCGCGGGCGCTGCGTCCCAAACTGGCCAGCCGCATGGCTAGACGCGTGTGCTCCACCAAGGGCTGGTCGATTAGGTCGGTGTTGACCTCTGGGAACAGGGCTAGGTGGACGCTGGCGGCGGAGTCGGGGTATGCCGACCGCTCTAGGTTCTGGTACATCTCCTCGGCCACGAAGGGAGTGTAGGGAGCGAGCAGACGCCCCAGGGTGGTGAGGCAGCGGTAGAGAGTGGCGTAGGCGTCCAGCTTATCTTGGTCGCCCGATGCATCAGCAGCGCTTTTCCAGAAGCGCCGACGGCTGCGCCGCACGTACCAGTTGGACAGTCTGTCTACGAACTCTTGGATGCGCCTGCCACCACTGGTAGGGTCGTACTCCTCGAAGGACTGGGTAACCTCGCCTACCAGCACATTCAACTCCGACAGCACCCACCGGTCCAGCTCCGCCCGCGGCTTCCAGTCGGCGGGAATCTGGTCTGGGTGAAAGTCGTCCAGCGAGGCATAGGTGGTGAAGAAGGAGTAGACGTTCCACATCGTCAGCAGGAAGCGCCGTACCACTTCGTTCACAAGGGAGTCAGAGAAGCGGCGTGGCTCGCCCGGTTGGGACGCGGTGAACAGGTACCAGCGAGTGGCATCGGCCCCGTGCGCGTCTATCACGCTCCAAGGGTCCACCACGTTGCCGGTGTGCTTGCTCATCTTGTGGCCCTTGTCGTCCAGTATCAGGCCCAAGCAAATGACATTGCGGAAGCATGGGTCATCTGTCAGCAATGTGGACAGGGCGTGGAGGCTGTAAAACCAGCCACGGGTCTGGTCCACCGCCTCGCAGATGTAGTCGGCGGGCAGCCTGCCGTCCAATTTCAGCTGCTCCATGGTCGCGTCGTGGGGCATGTGCCACTGGGAGAAGGGCATGGCCCCTGAATCGAACCACGCGTCCAACACTTCAGGGGAACGGTGCATGGTATGGTTGCACTGGGGACAGGAGATGGTGATCTCGTCCACGTAGGGGCGGTGGAGGTCGAGGTCGTCCAGTTCCGCCCCCTTCCACGACCTCTCGGCGAGCTCGGCCACGCTGCCGATGCACTCGTCGTGGCCACAGCCCTCGCAATGCCAGATGGGGATGGGTGTGCCCCAATAACGCTCCCGCGACACCGCCCAGTCCACGTTGTTGCGCAGCCACTCGCCAAAGCGCCCCTCGCGGATGTAGGCGGGGTTCCAGTGTATCTCGCTGTTGCCGCTGACCAGCCGGTCCTTGACCGCCGTGGTGCGTATGTACCACGAGGTCTTCGCGTAGTAGAGCAGTGGTGTGTTGCAGCGCCAGCAGAAGGGGTAAGTGTGGCGGTAGATTTCGCGCCGGTGCAGCAAGCCGCGGTCGGCAAGGTCGGCCATGATGTCCTCGTCGGCCTCTTTGACGAACTTGCCGGCAAAGGGGTAGGTCCCGATTACGTTGCCCAGCAGGTCCACGTTCTGCACGAAATTGAGCCCGTTCTGGCGCCCGGCTCCCAAGTCTTCGTCGCCAAAGGCAGGTGCGATGTGTACGATGCCCGTTCCATCCTCCATGGAGACGAAGTCGGCAGCGATGACTCTTGGCTGGAAGTCCGAGGTCCGCTCCAGCAGACCTCGCTCCGAGAAACCGCTAATGTCCATGCCGTACACATGGGGGTCATACAGAGGCTCGTAGGAAAGGGCGACCAACTCTCTGCCAGCAAAGGTATCAAGTAACGTGTAGGGCTCTCGCACTGCGGCCTCCAACAGTGCCGATGCGAGCACCAGCCGCTCGCCGCTTTCTAATAGCACCAAGCTGTACTCGGCGTCTGCGTCCACGGCCAGTGCGGTATTTCCCGGCAGCGTCCAGGGTGTGGTGGTCCAAGCTAGGAAATGGACATCCCCGTGCGCCGTAAGCCTACCATGCGAGTTATCAAAAGCGTCGGCAGCCCGTCGCGTGGCATCCCAGCCGTTCAGGCGAAACTTGATGAACACCGAGGGGTCGGGGGTGTCTTCCTCGTAGCCTAGGGCCACCTCGTGGGAGCTGAGGCTGGTTACGCAACGGGGACAGTGGGGCGTACCCTTCATGTCTTGGTACACCAACCCCTTGTCCCAGAGCTGTTTGATGATCCACCAGCCGGTCTCGATATAGGAGTTGTGCAGGGTGACGTATGGGTCGTCCATGTCCACCCAAAAGGCGACCCGTTCGGTCATGCGCTCCCACTCGCGTACGTAGCGGAACACGCTTTCACGACAGTGGCGGTTGAACTCCTCGATGCCGTAGCTTTCGATCTCACGCTTGGTGGTGAAGCCCAACTCTCGCTCGACCTCCAACTCCACCGGCAATCCGTGAGTGTCCCAGCCGCCTTTGCGCAGGCACTGGAAACCCTTCATGGTCTTGTAGCGGCAGATGATGTCCTTGAACACCCGCGCCAGCACATGATGAATGCCGGGCATGCCGTTGGCAGTGGGAGGGCCTTCATAGAGCATGAAGCGGGGACCGCCCTCCCTCTCCCTCTCGGTACGGCGGAAGATATCCTCGTCTTTCCAGAACTGCAGAACACCCTCCTCCATCTGGGGAAAGCTGACTCTGCTGGACACAGGTTTGAACATGCAAGACCTCAGGGTTAAATCGTTGGGAAAGCGTATCTGACCCCCCGACAGGGTGTCAACTGAACTGTTCGGGCTTGATGGACGGGACTGCCTCCACGGGAATGACCGGGTCAGTCGTCGGCTGTGCGCTTGGTGCTATCTTCATGGCAATGATGGTGAAAGGCGTCTTGCCTAATCCAGAATAGTTGCTGAGCCACGGCCCTACCCTTCCGGCTTCATGAGCAGCAGGAAGAACTCGCGGTTGCCTGCGTCACCCACGATGGGGGAGGCGGTGAGGCCGCGCAGCCTCAGCCTGCTTTCAACGGCCCAAGTGATGACGCGGGCCAGTACGCGAGCGTGCACTTTCGGGTCCTTGATGACGCCTCCACGGGGCACCTCACCACGCATCGCCTCGAACTGAGGTTTCACCAGCGCGACAATGGGCGCACTGGGGACCAAGTGCTCCAGCACGTTGGGCACTACCTTGGTCAGCGAGATAAAGGAGACGTCGATGGTGGCAATGTTCGCCGTCGCACCCAGCGTGAAGGGGTAATGGGCGTTCACCCCCTCTATCACCGTTACACGAGGGTCTTGGCGCAGAGAGTGCGCCATCTGGCCGTGGCCCACATCCAAGGCTATCGAGGCAGCGGCCCCCCGTTGTAGAAGGCAATCGGTGAAGCCTCCGGTGGATGCTCCCACGTCCAAGGCCACCATCCCATATACGTCCAATCCGAAATGGTCCAAGGCGTGAGCCAGCTTGACGCCTCCCCGGCTGACGTAAGGCAGCCCGCCTTGGACAAGTAGCTCCGCATCGGCATCCAGCGCAGTGCCAGCCTTCAGCGAGCGCCCTGAAGGCACACGCACCAAGCCCGCCATGATCATGGCTTGGGCCTGCTCACGTGTAGGGGCCAGCCCCCGCTGCACCAGTAGCAGGTCTGCGCGGGTACGCTGGGTTTTTGCTTTGGCGCCTCGGCCCTTCAAATTGACACTCCCATATATCGGAATTATAATCCCTAGCCGGGTGGTCTAATGCCAAAACGTACTTATCAACCAAAAAAACGTCGCCGCCAGCGAGTCCACGGTTTCAGGGAGCGCATGAGCACCCCCGGAGGACGAGCGGTTCTGCGTCGTCGCAGATTCAAAAGCCGCCAACGCCTCACGGTGTAGTCTGGCCACTCCCCCATGCAGCGCCGTCTCAGCCTGACGGGCGAAAAGCAATTCTTATCAATCCACCGGGAAGGGCGTTCGTGGGCAAATCGCCATTTGGTGCTCAAGGCATTGCCCAATGGACTCGAAGATAGTCGGTTTGGCTTCTCTACCAGTCGAAGAGTTGGTAATGCGGTCATACGGAACCGGGTCAAGCGACGGCTGCGAGAGATTATACGGTCTACTCACTTGAAGCCAGGATGGGACGTGTTGGTGATGGGCCGTACTGCCGCAGGCACGGCTGACTTCCACCAACTCAGAGCGGCCCTGCAGAACCTCCTACAGAGGGCCGGCTTGTTGAGCCCTGCCCCAATGAAAGGGACTGGGAATGAGCCTCAGACCAACCCCCGCCCTCGAGACGCCCAGCCCTTGAACGAGTCCCAAGGCCCACGAGATGGGAGTGAGCGTTGCTGAAGCAAGGGGCTCTGGTAGCACTCACTTGGTATCAGAAGGCCGTCTCGCCATATCTGCCCAGCGCCTGCCGCTACGAGCCCACATGCTCTCACTACTCTCGCCAAGCCATTGAGCGGTACGGCATGCTAAAGGGGTGCTGGTTCACATTGAAACGTCTATCCCGGTGTCACCCCCTAGGAGGCAAGGGCTACGATCCCGTTCCTTGAATCTGAGAATGCATAGTTATTCAGCCCATCCGGCGCAATCATCTATCTGTTCTTGAAAGCCATCTTTCCGCTCTTGAATGGAAGACCTGCAGGACCCTTGGCGCTAGTGCGTTCAAATGTCTTGTGGCTCGCTGCACTAGCACTTGTCCTTCTGGCTGCGTCCGCCTGCACGGGTGGCCAGTTCAGGGTCCTCTCCAACGGCTGGACCGCATTGTCTGCGGAATGGGAACCAGCACTTGAAGGCACCGACACAGCCTCACGCCTCTATGTCGGCACCCGCGAGGGCGAGGTGCTGGCCCTCGACCCTAGGATGCTCGACGAGGCAACTGTGGGCTTCAGCACCTTCGAGCGCCCCCAGATCGTGAGCAACGGCCTAGTCTGGAGCTTCAAGCCCGACTATGACGACGACGACCTTAAGCTGGGAGGGGTTTTCGGACCCCCTGCCATAGGCCCGGCGATGGTGTATGTCGGCTTCGCGACCGCCGACGGAGAGTCGGGCGCCCTCTTCGGCTTGAGGAAAGACCGCGACAGCCTAGCCACAGCCAACTTGCTTCAGGGTGAGTGGAAGGCCGATCTAGAAGGAAAGGTAGTGGGCGGGCCTACATTTGTACCCGACCTAAGCTTGGTGTTGGTGGGCACGGACGCGGGAGTCCTCTACGGGTTTGACGCCGACAGTGGGAGTCCCGCTTCATGGGTCAAGTTCCCTGCAACAGCCGGCGCCGTGGGACCTATATGGTCCACGCCAAGGGTGGTGGGCTCCACCGCTTACTTCGGCTCGTTGGACCACAACGTATACGCCGTAAACCTCACCAACGGTACGCAGATTGGCGGCTGGCCTTACGAGACCAGCGGAGGCATCATCGGCCGTCCACTGCTGATAGACGACCAACTGGTGGTCGGCTCGTTCGACCGGAACCTGCACGGCATCAACGTTTCCTCGGGAGTCGGCCGTGTGCTGGCGACGGCTGACAAATGGTTTTGGGCGGGGGCCGCTACCGACGGCTCCAACACCTTCGTCTCCTCCCTCAACGGCCAAGTCTTCGTTCTCGACCGCGACGGCAACAAGCTGCAGGAGTTCGCTGTGCAGGGTCCAGTGGTGGCCCAGCCCGCAACCATACAATCAGGCGGCCGTACTTGGGTGGTGATGGCCAACGAGGATGGCGCACTGCACCTCATCTCAGAGGGTGAGCAGTTGACCGACCTGGTGACGATAGAGGGCGGCTCGCGAATCAAGGCCCCGCTTGTGGGCGTAGGACGCGAACTGTTTCTAAGCAAGGAAGACGGGATGGTGTGGGCCCTGCAACTGACAGGCAACACGCTGGAAAAGCTCTGGTCGCTGGACACTACCACATAAAGCTGGACTATGGGATTCGTAGGGGAAATATTCAACTTCTTCATCATCGACCCGATGATCAACGGCCTCGCGCTGTTGTACTTCGTGTTCTTTGGCCAGTTCTGGCTTTCCATCGTCATCTTTACCATTGTCGTGCGCTTGGCCACATTGCCCCTGACCCTGAAGCAGACGCGGCAGATGCGGGGCATGAGCGGACTGCAGCCACGCATTCGCGAAATACAGGAGCGTTACGCCAACGATCGTGGGCGGGCCTCGCAAGAAACCATGAAGCTCTACCGCGAGGCTGGGATCAATCCCTTGGGCTGCTTTGGCCCAATGCTCATCCAGCTACCCATCTGGATAGGACTGTTCCAAGCCTTGCGCAGCACCCTGCCCACCGACCCAGACTCCCTCATCGGCTTGGCGCAGAGGTTCTACGCTTGGCTGCCTCCGGTCCACGAAACGGTGCCCCTGAACAGCGGGTTCCTGTGGATGAACCTAGCCTACCCGGATCCCTCTCCCTTCATCATGCCCATCTTGGTGGCGGCAACCACTTGGGCCCAGCAGAAGATGACCACCATGCCCGCCATGGACGACCGACAGGCGTCCACCAACCGCATGATGTTGTGGATGATGCCGTTGATGCTGGGCTTCTTCACCCTGCAGTTCCCCAGCGGGTTGGCCCTCTACTGGATTACTTCCAACATCATCGGCGTGGGCATCCAGTATTTCCAGACGGGCTGGGGCCCCCTTTTCAGCCGGTCGGCGCCTGCCCCGGCGCGAGTTACTCCTCCGTCCGAGCCGGAGCCTGGAGAGAAAGAGAGTGGTACCAATGGAAGCAACCGAAGTGACAATGTCAGCACGAACCGTCGAAGAGGCCCGCGAACTGGGGCTCAAAGAGCTCGGCGTAGATCTGGAAGAAGCCGAGGTAGAAATACTAAGCTACGGTAAGCCTCCACGGTTCCTAGGACTGGGCGCCGAGCCAGCCCGTGTGCGGGTGACCCGTATCGCCGCAGGTTCCAACATTGCCCCCGCCGCCGTGGAAATCGTTACCCGCATACTACAGTCGGCGGGGACTTCCACCACGGCCACCCTGCGCACCGCCAACGACCCCAACACCGGAGGTCCTCTGATCGACATCACCGGCGAAGATTCGGGCCTCCTTATCGGGCGCAAGGGCGAGACCCTCCGCGCTCTTCAATTCATCGTCAACCTCATGGTGCGCAAGCAGGTGGGAGAGATGAACAGCCGCGTGGTGCTGGACATCGAAAAGTACCGCGAACGACGCCAAGAAGCGCTGCGGGCCATGGCCATGCGCGTAGCCGATCGGGTGGTAGCCAGCGGTCGAGGCATAGCCTTGGAGCCAATGTCGGCCGCAGAGAGACGCATAGTGCATATGGCCTTGGCCGAGCACCCTCGGGTCACCACCCAGAGCGCAGGTTCCGGCGAGGACCGCAAGATAACCATCCTGCCCAAGGGCAACGGTGGACAGGGCCCGTCGCAGGGTCCGACAAGCCAAGACGACGAGGACTAGGACATCCCTGAACGTCTGGGCATTGACCCTGGCGCCGGCCAGTCATATGATTCCGGGGTGATACCGGTGGCGGCTTACGCACAGCCTTGCCAGAATGGAGGATCAATGCTGACCTCCAGCAAGGTCGACGACCACCCCAAGGACGAGTGTGGGGTTGTGGCCGTCTACTCGCCAAGGGGCGACGCCAGCCACATCGCTTACACTGGCCTCTTTTCCTTGCAGCACCGCGGCCAGGAAAGTGCGGGCATTGCCGTCTCCGACGGCCAGACGGTGCGGGTCCATAGCGACATGGGCTTGGTCACGCAAGTCTTCCACAACGGTGTGATCAAGGCCCTCTCCGGCAACATGGCCATAGGCCACACCCGCTATTCCACCACCGGCTCCAGCCTGCAGTGCAACGTACAGCCCTTCCTCGTGGAAGGTCGCAACGGGCGTTTGGCCTTGGGCCACAACGGCAACATCATCGACCCTCTGGCCCTACAGCAGCGGCTCAGCAAGCAGTGGGGGTGCCAGTTCACCTCAAGCACCGACTCCGAGGTCATCGCCTACCTGCTGGCCAACGCCCCCGGCGCCACATGGGAGGACCGGGCTGCTTACTGCATGCGCACCCTGCAGGGCGCCTACTCCGCGGTGAGTCTCTCTCCAGACGCTGTCATGGGATTCCGCGACCCTCTGGGCGTCCGCCCACTGTGCCTAGGCGAGCTGGATGGCGGTTGGGTGATGGCCTCCGAGAGTTGCGCCTTGGACCACTTAGGGGCTACCTTCCTGCGCGAACTGGAACCGGGCGAAATCGTTATCATCGATCGCGACGGCCTGCGCTCCTCCATCTGCGTACAGGAGCGGACCCGGCGCGCTCTTTGCATCTTCGAATACATCTACCTAGCCCGACCCGACAGCATGCTGAACAACAGGCTGGTCTACTCTACGCGCAGGGACATGGGAGTACGCTTGGCCCATGAGCACCCCGCCGATGCCGACGTGGTCATCGGCGTGCCAGACTCGGCCACGGCAGCCGCCGTAGGCTACTCCCAAGCGTCAGGTTTGCCCTACAGCGAGGGGCTGGTGAAGAACCGTTACGTCGGACGCACTTTCATGGAGCCCGACCAGAGGTCCAGGGACTCGAGCGTGCGTCTGAAATTCAACCCGCTGCCTGACGTGGTGCGGGACAAGCGAGTGGTGCTGGTGGACGACAGCATCGTTCGGGGTACCACCACGCCGCATCTGGTCGCCTTAGTGCGACGCGCCGGAGCAACCGAGGTGCATGTGCGTGTCTGCTCCCCGCCCATCCGCTGGCCCTGCTACCTAGGGGTAGACATGAGCACCCGCGAGGAGCTCATCGCCTCCCACAAGTCAGTGGAAGAGATACGCCAGTTCATCGGGGCCGACACCTTGGGCTACCTCACCATAGGTGGCCTGCTGGAGGTGGTGGACGGCGCGCAGGGGGGCTACTGCGACGCCTGCTTCACCGGACATTATCCCGTGCCGGTGCAGTTAGAGCTGACCGACAAGCTGGTGCTGGAGACCTCCAAGGCCGCGGCAGACCGCTAGAGCGTTCGAAGAGGTAACTCTTGGCCCAAAATGGTGACAGCTACCTCGCCGCCGGTGTCGATGTTCCCGCTCTGGAGGGCCTGAAAGAGCGCATCAAGGCCTTCAGCGCGTCGACTCAAATGGGCCAGCAGGGCGCCACCGCACAAGCGGCCCGCGGATTCGCCGGACTCTTTCCCCTGACAGGCTATCGCGAGCCGGTGCTGGTGGCCAGCGCCGACGGCGTGGGCACCAAGCTCAAGATCGCCTCAGCGTTGGGCCAGTGGGAGTCTTTGGGGGCCGACCTAGTAGTCCTCAACGTGAACGACGTACTTACTTGGGGGGCTCGTCCCCTCTTCTTCCTCGACTACTTAGCCATCGGAGAGTTGGACGTGGCTGCCTTGGAGGCCTTGGTGAAGGGCATGGCCTCGGCCTGCATAGAGACAGGCTGCGCCCTCATCGGAGGCGAGACAGCCCAGATGCCCGGAGTCTACACTGACGGCGACATGGACATGGCGGGATTCCTAGTGGGCGCTGTGGAGAAGGATGAGTTGCTGGACACCTCCTCCGTCGTCCCCGGCGATGCCATCCTAGGCGTCCCCTCCAGCGGACTCCACACCAATGGCTTTTCACTTGTGCGCCGCGTCTTCCGCCTCGACGACGACTCCGCACCGCTGCAACGCCGTTACGATGAGTTGGGCCACACCTTGGGCGAGGACTTGCTGACGCCCCATCGCAGCTATTACCCAATGCTCCGGCAAGTCCTGCCCTTGGTGAAGTCAATGGCGCACATAACCGGCGGGGGTCTGCCCGGCAAACTGCCCCTAGCCCTGCCGGAAGGGACTGGTGCCAGGCTCCGAAAAGGCTCTTGGGAACGCCCAGCCATTTTCGAACTGATACAGCGAACGGGGAACGTGGACGACGCCGAGATGTACCGTGTGTTCAACATGGGCTTGGGCATGGCCATAGTCTGTGCGCCGGAAAACGTGGCGCAGATCACAGCCGCTATCCCTGAAGCCCGCGTCGTGGGCGAGGTGATTCCTCAAGCCGGGGACCAAAGATTGCACTTGGACGACTAGTCTGGACGATTAGAGGGGTTCCATGAAAGCGCTAATCAGCGTTTACGACAAGACTGGCATAGTCCCCCTTGCTCGCTCGCTGGCGGACATGGGGGCCGAACTCATTAGCACCGGAGGCACCTATCGTTCCCTGACAGAGGGGGCAGGCCTGCAGGTGGTGCAGGTGTCCGATTACACTGGCTTCCCCGAGGTGCTGGAGGGACGCGTCAAGACCCTGCACCCAGCCATCCATGGGGGCGTCCTAGCGCGGCGCGACAAGCCGGACCACATGGAGCAACTCCAGCAGCAGGGGTTTGACACCATCGACATGGTGGTAGTCAACCTCTACCCCTTCCTGGAGGTGGCAGGCAGGCCCGATGTTACCCTCGAAGAGGCCTTGGAAAACATCGACATCGGCGGCCCAACCCTTCTGCGGGCCGCCGCCAAGAACCACCCTTGGGTGACAGTGGTGGTTGACCCAAGCGACTACGAATGGGTCGCCGCCAGCCTCGCAGAGGGTGGTCCTTCGCCGGAACAGCGACGTGCCTTGGCCCAGAAGGCCTTTCAGCACGTCTCCTTCTACGATTCAGCGGTAGCCACTTATCTCTGCCAAGAACCAGCCGACGACCTGCCGGCGACGCTGGGACTCGCCTACCGGCGGGTGGCCCCCCTGCGCTATGGCGAGAACCCCCACCAGAAGGCCGCCCTTTACGCCCCTGCCTTGCCCTCCACCACCGGTGTCTGCCAAGCGGAGCAGCTCCACGGGCGGGAGCTCTCTTTCAACAACTACATGGATGCGGACGCCGCTTGGCGGACCGTCAGCGACTTTCAGGAGCAGTCAGTGGTGGTCATCAAACACGCCAACCCCTGTGGTCTGGCTAGTGACGCGGATATGGCCCAAGCCTACCTCAGGGCATACGAAGGCGACCCGGTATCAGCCTTTGGCGGCATCGTAGGCTTCAATCGGCCAGTCACCGCTGCAACAGCCCAAGCCATGGCCCCCATCTTCTACGAGGTCGTGGTCGCCCCTAGCTACGAACCAGAAGCCCTTGAGGTGCTGCAGCAGAAGCGCAACCTGCGCATCTTAGCCGTGCCCCAAGGGCCTTCCGGTACCGTATTTGATATCCGGCCCTTGTCGGGCGGCGTGCTGGTGCAGACAGGCGATGTCCTCGAGGAAGACCCCTCTACTTGGGATACGGTGACTCAACGCGCGCCCACGGAGCAGGAAAGGCGCGACCTCGCCTTTGCTTGGCGGGCTGTGAAGCACGTCAAGTCCAACGCCATCCTACTGGCCAAGGATGGAGCAATGGTGGGCATGGGAGCAGGGCAACCCAACCGGGTCACCAGCGTCCACCTAGCCCTGCGCGCTGCTGGCGACAAGGGGCCCGGCTCCGTGCTCGCTTCCGACGCCTTCTTCCCCTTCCCCGACGGGCTGGAACTGGCAGCCCAAGGCGGGATCACTGCGGTGGTGCAGCCCGGAGGCTCCATCCGTGACCAAGAGGCCATCGATGCCGCCAACCAAGCAGGCGTGGCCATGGTGACCACCGGGGTGAGACATTTCCGCCACTGATCCTTGGCGCCACCAGACCTTGAAGCGGCGCTAAGCCCGGGTTTACAGTTGACCTACGCTTCTGGGTAAGAATCGGTGCCTGAGGAGGCAAGCCATGGCCAACACAGTGCTGGTAATCGACATGCTTCGGGGCTTCTTGGAAGAGGGCCACAACCTCTACTGCGGCCCCGACTCTCGGGCCATCATCCCCAACATACGGCAACTCCTCCAGCGCGAGCGGGACTTGGGCTCCACCATCCTCTTCATCTCAGACCACCACGACCCCGACGACTTGGAGTTTCAGATATTCCCCGTCCATTGCGTCAAGGGAACGGCAGAGACCGAGGTGATACCCGAGCTGCAGGAGTGGGTCGACGACCTCAACATTATCCCCAAAAACCGCTACAGCGGCTTCTTCAACACCGAACTGGAAGCCCGGCTGAAGAACCTGAAGCCGGAGAAGCTGGTTGTATGCGGAGTGTGCACCGACATCTGTGTGATGCATACCATCTCCGACGCACGAAACCGCGACTACCCGGTGGAGGTGCCTACGAACTGCGTAGCCTCCTTCGACCCCGGAGCCCACGAGTGGGCCCTCCAACACACCCAGAAAATCCTCGGGGCCTCGCTGGTCGAGCCTGTCCCTGTCTCCTGAACAGGGCACTGGTAAAGGCCTGAAAGAAAAGAGCGAAGGGGAACCCACTGGTCAGAATGAAGCGGGCCTTGGATTCTCGCCTTCGCAAACCTTTGAACAAGCGTAGTCATTCCGGCTAAGGGCGGAATGCAAGAAGCATCCACGAGGAGCGGCAGTTTCCAAGACGGCCCTCACACCCCCATCCCAACCTTCTCCCCTTCTCAGGAAAGGGAAAGAAGGGGTTAGCCAGAGGTATCCTTTCCTAGGAATCGTGGAGGGGAGTGAAGCAAACGCGCAGGACGCGACGGGTGGCCGGGCTCACGGCGGCCCAGTGAGCAACGCGATGGCCCACCACCCAAGCGATCCTTCCGTTGCTCAGCACCAACGGTATGGAGTCGCGTCGCGAGGATGGCACCTTAAGATCGACTAGGAAGTCCTGCAGCTTCTTTTCATTTGACAGACCGTAGGGCTGGAACCTGTCGCCGTGCTGGCGTCGCCGGACCCAGAGCTCCGGCTCGTTGTCTCCAAAGTCTAGAACGGCTGTCAGAGGGTCGGCTGGCACACCGGATGTCGCGTCCGTCCACTCCACCGTCACTTGCCATCCAGACAGGTCGGTCATGCTGGCCCCAGCACCTAAGATGGGCACTCCCAGCCGGTGCTCGCCCTCGAAGGGCACGGGGGCAAGCTGGACTCCGACGTTCCGCCTCATGGTCAGCGCTTCGTTAGTGGACGTCAGCCTCAGCCCCAACGGGAGTACGATCTGACCCCCGGGCCTGCCCTCCACCAGCGCTATCATGGCATCTACGTGGGACATCTGCAGACGGCGTCCGCTTCCCATCATCTCCTGGTAAGCCCGACGCAGAAGGCGGGCCTGCAGCGCGAGGGGGCAGCGAGATAGGGCCGCCCGGTCCAACGTGACCACGTTTCCTTCCTTGCGGGCCAACTGTCCCCACGCCCGCTCGACCTCCGACTCCAGGAAGTCGGTTTCCTGAGAGGCAGCTTGGGCCAGCCTCACCAGTGCCTCGGAGATGCGGGGATTGTAATCCTGCAGCGAGGGCAGAAGCTGGTGGCGCACCCGGTTGCGGGTAAACCGCATATCCCGGTTGGCGGGGTCTTCTCGGTACGCGATTCCCTCATGGTGACAGTAGTCGCGCAGTTGCTCTTTGGTCAGCGTCAGCAGTGGCCGGAACAGGTTGACGCGTTGCTGGCCATCGGAGCTTCGCCATGTGGTGAAGACGTCCATTCCCCGCAAACCGTCGATACCGCTGCCCCGTATCAGGTGCATCAGTACCGTCTCCGCTTGATCGTCGGCGTTGTGGCCCAAGACCACGACCGCCGCCCCCACCGAGTCAGCAGCCCGTTCTAGAAATCGATAGCGCAATTCCCGCGCCGCCGCCTCGAAGGAAGAGATGCCCTGCTCTCGCTGGTATGCCATCGGGTCAGCATGCTCCGTGATAAACGGCAGCCCCAACCCAGCCGCCATCTCTGCCACAAAGCGGGCATCCTCGGCGGCTTCAGGCCGGAAGTTGTGGTCGAAGTGGGCCACATACAGGGTGAGGCCCATCGCAATGCGATGGGAAAATAGGGCGTGGAGAAGGGCAGTGGAGTCGGCCCCGCTGGAGACCGCCGTCACCAGACTGGCACCCTCCAAGCCATGTCGGCGCAGAGACTCCCGCACCGCGGACTCTACCGCCGTCATACGGGGCAGCCGGCGCGGCATCCTCAGCCTCCGGAACTGGGGAGGCCAATCAGGTGGCAGCGGTCGTTGAAGTGCAGCAGGTGGCGTGTGCGCTCCCCAACCTCCAGCACGGTGAAAGAGCCAAGGTCGACTCGTATGCGGTGGAAACGGGAGAGGGGCAACCCCAGAAACCGGCTGACGATGGCGTTGATAGCGAAATTATGAGAGACGGCCACCACTGTGCCTTCGGCATGGGCCTTTTCAATGCGCTGCTCAGCCCTCCAAGCACGCCTCTGAAGCTGTCTCAACGACTCGCCCCCAGGAAAGCTGACCCGTCCTGGGTCCTCATTCCAAGTGTGGAACACCTCGGAGTACTTCTCACGCATCACCGGGCCAGTGATGCCCTCCAACTCCCCTAGGTGTATCTCCTTCAGCCCCTCCAAGGGCGTGACGTCCAAGGAGACCTCGCTGGATATCTCTTGAGCGGTGCGCATGGCACGGGGAAGAGGGCTGGAGTAGATGGCGGCTATTTCAACGGAGGCGAGGGCGGAGGCGGCGCGGCGGGCCTGCTCCAAGCCCAACTCGGTGAGGCCCGTATCACTCTGACCTTGGAACCGGCCTTCGGCGTTCCATGGCGTCTGTCCGTGGCGTACCAATATGAGCCTCAAAGCCGCGCGATGATAGCATCGCCCCCAAAGAGCGCCAATTTTGGGTGTCAAAGAGCGCCAATCCCCACTATCCCCTCTCCCTTGATGGAGAGGGTTAGGGTGAGGCAGAATTGCATGGAGTGCCATTCACTACGAGCCTGCCACATGCAACAATCGAAAGGCCATGACCCCCTCATCAGCCTCGTGTGAAGTAGGCGAAGTTGACCCCGCATCCCGCTGATCCTATGATGTTGGGCCGTGAGTACTCTGGTGTTGGGCATCGAGACCTCCTGCGACGAAACGGCGGCCGCCGTCATCGAGGACGGCCGCCTCCTGCGCTCTAACGTAATTGCTTCCCAAGTGGACATTCACGCCCGCTACGGCGGTGTCGTGCCGGAAGTGGCCTCAAGGCAGCATGTCCTAGCCTTAGTCCCCACTATCCAGCGCGCCCTCGACGGCGCTGGCGTCTCCATGTCCGACCTCGACGCCGTAGCCGTGACCTACGGCCCAGGTTTGGCAGGTGCACTGCTGGTGGGGCTGAACGGTGCCAAGGCCCTCGCCTTGGCTCAAGGACTTCCCTTGGTAGGGGTCAACCACCTAGAGGCCCATGTATACGCAGCTTGGCTGAAGCAGCCCGAAGAGCAGTCGTCGGATCCCGCCTCCAGCGTCGGCTTTCCTCTTTTGTGCCTTATCGCATCCGGCGGCCACACCGACTTGGTGCTCATGGAGGGGCATGGCCTCTATCGCCTGCTGGGCCGCACCCGGGACGACGCTTCCGGTGAGGCTTTCGACAAGGCGGCCCGCATCCTTGGCTTGGGCTTCCCAGGCGGGCCGGAGATACAGCGAGTGGCCGAGGGAGCCAAGAGCGAGGAGCGCCTGCCTCGGGCTTGGCTGCGCGACACCTACGATTTCAGCTTCAGCGGCCTGAAGACGGCCCTGCTGCACCGCGCCCAAGAGTTGGGCGTCTATCCGCCCAGCGAGGACGGTCAGCCTCCACCTGCCCACTTGGTCACGGAGATGGCAGCCGCCTTCCAAGACTCGGTGGTGGATGTGGTGGTCACCAAGGCCATAGACGCCGCCCGCGAGCATAAGGCCAAGGGCATCGTGCTGGGTGGAGGGGTGACGGCCAACAGCCTGTTGCGCCTGCGGTTCCAGCAACGCTCGCCCCTGCCTTTGTTCATCCCGCGTCCCGTCCTGTGCACCGACAACGGGGCCATGATCGGGGCCTGTGGTTACCACCTGCTGGCCCGGGGGGTGCGTCACTCCCTAGACTTGGACATCGACCCCGCCCTGAGCTTGGGCTAGCGCCTCCAAACAGTCAGCGGACCCAAGGGGTGTAGGGCCAGTCATCCTCGGCGTCCTCCCCCGACATCAAGGCCTGTCCATGCTTCAGTTGTTGCTGCTTCAGATGGAAGAAGCAGGCCACCACCAAGGCAGCATCGTCGGAGGCATCGTCGCCGTGGTACTCGAAGCTCAGCTGCCACGGGCCGCTGTGGGCCGCCATGAAGCTGATGGCTCCTTGCCGCTCCCACAGGATGAATCGGGCAACTAACAGCGCGCCGGCAAGAGACACCACCCCGCCTATGATTGCAGGTATGAGCACCGAGCCGGTGGTCACCACGAAGAGGCCGACGAACAGGTAGACAGCCACCCCCAGCAGCACGAGGGCCAACCCACGCAAAAGTTGGGGCAAGCGACGCGCTCGCAGGTTCACTGCCGCGGCATGCAGGTCTTGCAAGCCTATCAGGAGACCTTGGCCGTAGTCTCTGCCATGAGTAAAGGCCATCAGCCTCTGGGTAGTAAGCACCAGCAAAGGGCCTCTTTCCGGGGTGCTCTCCATCAGGCCCCGGTGGGTGTCGAAGCGCTGCTGCACGTGCTCCCCTTGCAGCAGAGGGACCTTGCGCACGTAGAGGGGAGGGAGGTCTTCCCCAGGTGAGGCCATCGGTCGCCAGCTAACCTTGCGGCCTGAAGTCCGACCTAGCCAAGAGGCGTTGCAAGTGCAGCAACCCTTGCTGGCGGCGAGCGCCATTGACCGTGGGGCGCCATTGGGTGGGTATCAGCAGGTCCACCATCTCCCGATGGATTTCATTGCTGGGAGTCTTGGGGAACCTATGGTATAGGCCGGTAGACGCCTCCGCAAGGGCCGGATCAGGCAGGAGGCCACCCCAACCCGCGCCGAAGGGCAGCACGGCGTTCACGGCCAGTTCCCGCGCCCGGTCCGGGCCGATCAGGGCGCGCCCATCCTCCTGCACCGCCAGCCCCCGTTGAACGGAGGACGCCCCCTCCCCATTGATACAGTGGGTGATGCGGTGGGCCATGCTTTCCGCCAACCCGTCCTCCAAGTAGAGGTCCAACAACCTCGCCGCGCCTTTGATCCGCTGCCTCGGGTGGTTGACCGGGCGCACACGGAAGAGGTTCCAACGCAGTGGAGGCAGCGTATCGCCATGCCATAACGCTTTATCACCTCCAATGGGCGTCCCCAGCCCTGCCTCCTCCAGCAGCCAGCGCTCAATGGCGTGAGGCCTCTCTTCCGCAGGCAACGCCAGCGTCCGTGCCTTCAGGCCGGCGATGGGCACACGATAGGCCAGCTCGCAGAAGGGAGAGCGGTTCTGACTGTAGCCCAAGCCCTCCATGATGGCGGTATACAGCACCTGCTCCGGCTCTTCTTCCGCCAGTTGGCGGCGGAAGGTTTCGACCTTCTCCCCGAAGCGGGCATCCCCGGCTCTATCCAGCAGCGCCGCCAACTCCTCTTGGGTGGAGGGCTGGGAGTAACCGCACCTCGCCAGCAGCCGCCAAAGGTAAGGCGGGGGCTGGCCCGTGGGCAAGGCTTCCAGTAAGGGTTTGGCCGAAAGCACGGGCACATTGGCCCCGTTGGCCAAGGGAGTGGGAGCGTCCTCGGTGGAGTAGACCACATGCAGGGCTACCGAGTTGTAACGGTGGTCGCGGTGATGGCCGTGGGCCCGCCAATCGCCCTGCTTCAGGTGCAGCTCAACGTCCCCACGGGTCAACCCTTCGCCCTCGATGTAAATCAGGGCATCACGGAAGTCGGGCCCGGCAGAGGTGCCGGGACGCCCAGGGTAGATGATCCGGAGCTTGCCCCCATGCTGTGCCCGCAGCAACCCTGCCCGGACCGCACGTTCCCGCCACAGTCGCGACAAGGCCTGCTCCGAGAAACCGGCCAGCTCCGGCGGACGCTTCGGCTTCCTATTCCCTTTCTCCACACCAGCATTATACACGCTACCGTGTACAGTTCAAGCCAGTGATTAAGCCCGTTGGCGACAAGTCCTCGGGATCAAGCGTCTTCCGACTGCCCGCTGTGCTGCGGAATGCCCTGCTCGGGGTCCCCCTGCTCCGGACCAGTCGAGTAGCTGAAGCCCGCCCGCTCCGCGATGATGTGCAGCAGGGTGCTGGAAGAGCCTCGAGGACGGTACATTCCCGTCTCCCATTCGCTGATGGTCTGCTGGCGCACACCCATCTGGCGGGCCATCTCGCCTTGGGTATACCCCAAGTAACCTCGTAGCGCGCGCACCTGCTCCTGACCCCAGCCCGCGCGCTGCTCTTCTTCTTTAGCCATTGAACAGGGCGCCAGCCATGCTGGGGCTATTCCCCCTCATCCTCGTCGTCAAAGCTTTGACCTACAGAGGCCTGCACCTCGCCGTCGACGGCGCTGTCAAACGCATCACCCCACTCCGAGGGCATGTCGTCATCTTCCACGTCCGGCTCCAAGTCCAGCCGGGCGTAGGCTTGGGGCAGCTGGGCGGAGGGGTACTCCACCCCCCTCTTGGAGGGGAAGGAGGCGGTGCCCAACAGGCTGGGGTGGGTGTACACCTCGCGCAGGGCCACGGATATTCGCGGGTGTTGCACGCTAACCACGGCCCCGGAATAGCGGTTGCCCTGCCGGATGAGCCTCAGCAGGCGGTTGCCCAGCTTGGGCTCCACTTCACCCAGAAGCTGCCCTTGTGGAGCATGCACCGCCAGCCGGTTTTCTTCTGCCTTCAGGTCAACCAAGTCGCCTGGGGCTACCTTCGCTAGCACCGGAACCCCTGCCGGTCTGTGCAAAACCGTGACACTCGACTTCCCGCTATCCTCAATGAACAGGTTGGCCATCACACGACTGGAAGGAGGAGGAGGCGACGCCTCGTCCTCTCCGTCATGGGGCAGGTTCTCCAACCGGTACAGGTTCTTCTTGGCAATGGTATTGTGGGGGGCAACGGCTACTGCCGCGCCAAAGGCACCCCTAGCCATGGAGTACCGCCTCAGTTCCAAGTAGGCCTTGCCCAGCCGGTTCAAGCTCTCCACGTCTTCGGGGAACAGTTCCAGAAGCTCCTTATTCAGCGTTGCCGCTTCCTCCCATCTGCCTTCCAATGCTAGGGCCACTGCCTTGCCGGTCTTCTCTCGCTTTACTCTGCTGTCAACTTCCATGGTATCGCCTTGTCTGACTCCCTTTTTTTGAAGAGTGCTCCGTAGTTCGGGGCTATATCTCAGTTATACCAAAAGCTGCCCTGTGGTCAAGACCACACTCGGGCCATTACTGGGGGATTTTTCACAGTCCGCCTGCGTAGAAGCAATCACCAGACCCGTCTTCGGGCATGTTCCAAGACCGCTTCACGGGTACCGGTAGCGTCAGGGCCGGTAGTGTCCCAAGAGGTAGTGCCATCGGACCCGCAGGATATCCCGCGCCATGCGCACAGCGTCGCGCACTAGGCGCACTTTGCTCTCGGGCGAGTGATGCCACTCGATGGGCACCTCGATTGTCCTCAGCCCCAGCTTTCGAGCGAGGTAGAGCAACTCCACGTCGAAAGCGAAGCCGTCCAGCTTCTGCAGCGCGAAGAGGCGGTGGGCCGCCTCCCCACGGAAGCACTTGAAGCCGCACTGGGTATCAGCGACGCCACAAGGGGCCAACACCCCCACCAGCAGGCTGAACACTCTGGCGGTGACCTTGCGCCGGGCTGGCTCGCCGATGCGGCGCGCACCCTGGATGGTGCGCGAGCCTGCGGCCACGTCGTACTCGCTGGCCACCGGTGGCAGAAACCGCTCCAGCTGGTCTATGGACATGGAGAGGTCGGCGTCGCACATGAAGCGGAACTCCCCGTCGGCCTGTAGCATTCCCTGACGCACGGCCCACCCCTTGCCCCCGTGGGCCAGCCTCAGGTAGCGCAGACGGCCCTCTTCTCGCCTCTCGGCGACTTCGGCCACTAGGTGAGGGGTGCTGTCTGTGCTGCCGTCGTCGGCCAGCACTACCTCCCATGTGTAAGACTGCTGTCCCAAGTAGTCCAGCACTTGCTCCAAGGTGCCGACGATGCGGGACTCCTCGTTGAAGGCGGGGACCACCACTGACAGGAAGGGGGTAGACGAGAACAAGGGTGCGGACAACGAGGGGTTATTCTTCCTGCGAGAGGCCAAAAGCTCGATGGAGGCTTTGCACCGAGCGTTCCACCGCCGATTCGTGCACGATACAGGTGATGCGTATTTCGGAGGTGGTGATCATGTCGATGTTGACCCCAGCATCGGAGAGGGCGCGAAACATACGCGCGGCGTAGCCGGGGGCATTCCGCATTCCATCACCCACAATGCTTACCTTGGCCAAGGAGTCCTCTGTGGCGAGGCTGGCCTCCAGTGGAGCCACCGTCCTCTCCACCAGCTGAGTGGCCCGGGCCAAGTCGCCACTTTCCACGGTAAAGCTGATATCGCTGATTTGCTCCACCCCCGTATTCTGCACGATGGTGTCGACGCTGATGCCCTCGGCTGCCAACGGCTCGAACAGGGCGGCCGCCACGCCGGGCTGGTCCCGCACTCCACGCACGGTAACCTTGGCCACGCCCCGCTCGTAGGCGATGCCCGTGACTTTTATGCGGTGCTCCATTGCTGCTGCTCCACCATGAATCAGGGTGCCCGGCTCCTCGCTGAAGCTGGACGCCACGTAAACGGGCACATTGTACACCGACGCCAGTTCAATGGATCGGGGATGCATCTTGGCCCCGTAACTGGCCAGCTCCAGCATCTCGTCGTAGCTGATTTGCTCAAGCTTGCGGGCTTGGGGCACGATTCGGGGGTCGGCAGTGTAGATGCCTGCCACATCGGTGTACACCTCACAGCGGCTCGCCCCCAAGGCGGCGGCCACGGCCACAGCAGTGGTGTCGGAACCGCCACGCCCCAAGGTGGTGACGTCCATGTCGTCGGTGATGCCCTGAAAGCCAGCCACGATGACCAGGTTGCCCTCGTCCAGCTCCCTCTTCAGCCTGTCCGCCTCCACACCGGCGATGTGGGCCCGGCCATAGGATGTGTCGGTGTGTATGCCTGCTTGAGCCCCGGTGAGGCTGATAGAGGCATAACCCAGACTGCGTAGGGCCATAGCCACAAGGGTGCATGAGACCACCTCGCCGGTGGAGAGGAGCAGGTCCAGCTCACGGGGGTCGGGTTGCTGCGTCACGCTATAAGCCAAGCTAATCAGGTCGTCAGTTGCGTCCCCCATGGCCGACACCACCACGACCACCTGCTTCCCCGAATCGTGGGCGGCGCCGATGCGCCTCGCCACATGGAGAATACGCTCGGCATTGGCCACCGAGCTGCCGCCGTACTTCTGCACCACGAGCGTCATGGGTGTATCAAATCACATGGGCGCCAAGATTGGTGGGCTTGGCGATCTTGATAGCCCCCGGCAGCCTCGCCTGCCGGGCTGCCTCTGCCATCTCGTAGGCAATGGTCATCTCCTTGCCCCTAGTCAGAGCTGCCAAGACAAATCCGTCATCGGCGGGAAGGGCCGCCAGAGCCCCGCCAATCATCGCCCCAGCGCAGATCAGTCGCTTGGCGGCGCAATGGGGGTAGAAGCTGCTAGGCTGCATCGCGTCTTCAGATTCCAAGTCTTCCAAACGCGAGGAGGCCATGGCGTTGGCCATCATGGTTACACGCCACGCATCAAGGCTGGACTGCCCCCGATCGCTCCTGCTGGAAATGGCCTCCTCTGGTGGAATTTCTTCCATCAGGAACAGGACCAAGGTGAGCCCCAAAGGCATGGCCACCGGCGCAGTGGCCGCCTGATTCTCCCAAGCCGTCGCCATCTGGAGGCCTCCTGATAGCGAGGCCGCCAGCCCCTCGACGCGCCCACCAAGTTCTCTACCCAGCCTTAACAGATCAGTTGGCCCCATGGACCTGCCAGCCAACTCATTGCCCGCCACCAGCCCGGCGGCGATAGAAGTCTCGCGCCCGCCTACGGTGCTGACCGGTGAAGCGTCATTGCACAGCAACACCCTTACCGAAGGCGCATTCACTCCGGCTGCCTGCCACAGGGCCTCCATAGCACGCCGGGCCAGACTCGCCTGTCCGGTCTCTGGCACTGCAGCCCGCAGGCCATCGGCAGGCCACACCTCGGCGGTGCTCCAGCCGTCCAATGCGAGCCCCAAACAGCTTCCGGCGGCCCCGAAAGCGGCTAGGGAGGCAGGAGTTCGCACGATCACCAAGGGCGACGACATACGCGGCACCGTCCAGGTAAGTGAGATTGGAAGATGGTCGGGGTGGTCGGATTTGAACCGACGGCCTCCACGTCCCGAACGTGGCGCGCTAACCCCTGCGCTACACCCCGACTGTCTTTCATCATACCCGCCGTATGCGCCCACTACAACCGGCGACAGGTCGGCCCCCAGGCCTTTCGATTGTTGCATATGGCATGGTTAAAGCGCTGTGAATCACCGGCACCCCCGGACCGGGTCTGGGGCAGGGTCCAGCCCTCTCGCGAGTCCCTTGCCTCTTTGCCGGAGGTCTTGGATGAGAACCGACATTGCGGGCCCCGGAGGTCCGCATTCTCTGTCATTTGTGGTGTTCCAATGCTGATGTTTTGCATCTCTCGGTTTCTTCTAGTGCTATATCAGTTATAAACTGTGTGTATTTTATTGCACTGGTATTTGGATCGGCGCAGCTACGCGTCAGCTTTGCTTTAGTCAAGGAGCTGACACACGATAAACGGATTTTTTGCGTTTTCGTAGCTGCAATGTGTCTCATTGGTCTCATTTGGGGTAGGTCCAGATACGAAATGACGAGGTTTTTATGGGACACATCGGTCCCATTGAGAGGCCGCGCGGGTGGCGGCGCGGCGGCAACACTTGGGCTGCCGAACGAGGGTATTCGTGCAAAGGGTTTTCGTACAGCGGTTGTTGGCGTTGTTGGCGGCCCTGCCGCTGGTGTTCTAGCTGATTGCGTTTTTGGAACCATATGCCGAGCCTAGAGGGGGAAGGGCAACGGCGTCAACGGGCTGATGTCAGTGGGCGAGGCACGGGGTCAGTGACAAGCGAAAGGCCCTGGGTCCCCCCTAGGATGCTATAGCGTACGGAGCGCGGCCACGCCTCCAATAATCATCACGATGGACGCCAGCTTGATGGCAAGAACGTTCCGCTCCAACGGCTCGTCCACGAAACGCCACCAAGAGGCGCTGAGCAGAATGGTGTATAGGAAGACGAACAACGGCCGGGTGCCAGCTAGAGTGGACACCACGGACACAGGCCCGCCCTCAATGGCCAGCAGGGTAAATATCAAAGCGATGTGCGCCAAAAAGAACTCAGTCACCAGCATCAGCCCCAAGGCCGTGCGGCTCCGCACCACCAACGGCACCTCGCGCCATGCGTTCCTCCCGAGCACTAGGAACACGGAGGCCATGCCCAACTGGCGTATGGAGAAGAGGGTCCACACAGACACCTCCTGCAGCGCGTACTTGGCCGCAAAGAAGGAGATTGCGTAACAAAAGGCAGATGCGACGATGATGGGAAACGCCCGGTTCAGCCGGAGGAGGCCTCTGCCGGCGCCGCCTCGCAGAGAAACCATTATGGCCCCCAGCACCACCACGATGATGGCTCCCCACTGCAGGAGCCCCAAGGTCTCATCGAGGAATATCACCGCCAGCAGGGCAGAAAATACAGGAAAGCTGTGGGTGACTGCCGTGACGCGGGAGGCTTCCTCCAGACGAAACCCTAGCGCCATCAGCGCTAGGGCGCCCCCCCAGATGAGGCCGGCCACAATAGCGGCGACTAGGTGCCAGCCATAGTCGTTGATGCCGAAGCCAAAGACGAGGGGAGCAAGGGCGCCCCAAAGGAATCTGCCCATGCCGGTCCACAGGTAGTAGGAGGAGAGGCTGGGCAGGCTTACCGAGATCAGGCGTTTGTCCAGGACCGAAACCACGGCAAAGGTAGCGGCTCCCAGAATGCCTAGGATGGTCCAGTCCATGGCTTATCCCTTCGGGCTCCGGACGTTCAGCCCGGATGTTCATACGGGTGCGTAGACCAGACGCTCACTTCAGGCAATGGAGCGGCCGACGCAGCGGAAGAAGCGGTCCATCATCTGCTTGCTCACCGTGCTCATCAGCCTCTGCCCCACCAAGGCCACGGTTCCCCCCACTTGGGCGTCCCCCTCCACATGTAGGACAGTGCCTCCATTAGCCTGTTCCTCCAGCTTGACGTCACCCTCGCCGCGGACGAACCCGGCAGTGCCGTTGCCTTCCACCAGCATCTTGTATGAGGAATGTGGCACCATGTCCAGCATGGTTATCTTGGCCTCGTAGGTGCCCTTCACCGCACCAACCCCCACCGAGAGGGTTGCGCTGTACTCATTGTCGCTAATGATCTCCATGCGGTTGCAGCCGGGCAGGCAGCCCTTTATCTTCTCTGGGTTGGTTATGGTGTCCCACACCTGTTGTGGCGACGCCTTCAGCGTGTATCTACCGGTTACTTTCATTGTTCCCTCCGGGGTTGAGCGCACATATCGAGGACGCATTATATCTGCTGCTGCCCACACATGCCTCTCTCCCTTCCACCTCCCGTATTCCGCCCCTTTCCTCACCGCAAGAGCCGTTCTTCCTAGCCTGCGGTCGCTCCGTCATTCCGGCACAGCCAGCGGCCCGGTTATCCTTTCGGCCCCGGCTATCCTTTCAGCGAGGACACCTTATGGGGGGCATTCGTCCGCCTCCAAGTTGCAAAGGTTTAGAGCGCAATCTATGATTCTAAAGAAGCACCAATATGGTATCGAGGGCCACCCGCACCGTCTGACCCAGCGAAGTGCCGATGGGAGCATCGGGCAAGGCCCTGCGAGGGAGGTAGAGAACGTGAAGCTGCTCTCCTACGAGAAAGACGGCATGACCAGCGTCGGCGCTGCCGTCGACGAAGGCATCATCAACCTGACCCGGGCCATAAACGCCACCCATCCCGGGGTGCGCGAGGCGGACTCTGTACTGCACATCATTGAGTCGGGCATCGACATCGACACCATCGGCGAAGAGTGCGTGGACCGCCTGCGCAGCAACGGCAACCTGCGCCACTACTTGGTGTCCGACTTTACTTGGCTGCCGCCAATCATTCGACCGCCCAAGATTCTGGCCCTAGCCCTGAACTTCCAGGAGCACATCGACGAGACGGGTCTCTCCTTCTTCCAGGAGCCCATCGTGTTCGCCAAGTACGGCTCAAACATGCTGGCCCATGAGGGCGAAATCGTCCTGCCACCATTCCCCCAACTGGTGGACGAGGAGATTGAGTTGGGAGTCGTGGTCAGCCGTGACTGCCGCCATATTCGCCCCTCCCAAGCCCGCGACTATATATTCGGCTATACCATCTGCAACGATGTCTCGGCTCGGGACCGCCAGCGTCAGCGTGGCCAGATGGGCCAGCCCTACGCCTACGCCAAGAACTTCGATACCTACTGCCCTATCGGGCCTTGGGTGGTCACCAAGAAAGAGATACCCGACCCAGCCAACCTCGCCATGGAGGTGCGGGTCAACGGCCAGATGCGCCGCCGCGACAACTCCAGCAGTATGATCTTCGACACCTACGAAGTATTGGCCTACTGCTCCGACTACACCAAGATGGAAGCCGGGGACGTTATCTCCCTAGGCACCTTCGCCGGTCATAAGGAAATCAAAGAAGGTGACACCATCGAGCTGGAGATAGAGAAGATCGGTGTGCTGCGCAACAAGGTCGTCGCCTCGCGAGAGCCGTGGCCCAACTTCACGTTGGAGGAGCGCATCGGGCCCTTGGTACGCTAGGGCCGGAGCAGGACACGGAGCGGTTGACACCCAGCCGCACTGGGCGATAATGAGCGCGAGTCGGCCAGAACAGACTTGGGCTAGAAAAGACTAGGAGAGTGTGACCATGAATAACGATTTCACCGTGCTGTTGGGCACCGTCGGGAACGGCATCTGGTATAGCGACGACGGTGGAGACACTTGGGGCCGCCCCCAAGGCGTCTGGAATGAGACCAACGTTTTCGCCATCACATCCGACCCCCAGAACGCCAATGTGATCTTTGCTGGGGCCAACGATGGCCTCTATCGAAGCGAAAATGGTGGGCGCAGCTTCGAGCACATCGAGGCCCCCATGGACCAGTACGCCGTATGGTCAGTGGTCGTCGACCCCACCAACTCCAGCAACGTTTTCGCTGGCTGCCGCCCTGGCGCCATCTTCCGCTCCCGCGACGGCGGGGCACATTGGGACAAGACCTCCGCTGATTTCGCCCCTGAGTGCGCCAATGTGCGATGGCCAAGGGTATTGGCCATGGCCATCGACCCCACCAACCCCCAAATTGTCTGGGCCGGGGCCGAGGTGGACGGCGTACGGGTCAGCACCGACGGCGGTTACACTTGGACCACGACCGGGGCCGCCATGGAGCCAGGCACCATGGGCCTCGAACTCAACGACCCCGACATCCACGGCGTGGTAGTGAGCCCCGGCTCGCCCAGCACGGTAATCGTGAGCACGCCAAAAGAGCTGTTCCTAGGCACCGACATGGGCCGAAGCTGGCGCCCTCTCGGCGTTCAGGAGCACTTCCCCATGCGCTACTGCCGCAACATCGCCCTCAAGCCCGACGATCCCAACGTGATATTCGTGGGGAATGGCGACGCTGCAGCCGGGCAGACCGGCACCGTGCAACGCTCCTCCGACCTAGGAGAGTCTTGGGAGACGCTGCCCCTGCCCTGCGTGCCCAACACCCCGATGTGGGCTTTCGGCGTGAACGCCTCCGAACCCGACCGAGTGGTCACCTTCAGCCACTACGGCCAAGTGTTCCTAAGCAATAACGCAGGCGACACTTGGAACAAGGTGGACCGCGAGTTCAGCGAAATCCGCTGCGCCGCTTGGGTCCCCAACTAAGCCCCAGCCAACCGAAAGCGCAAAGAGAGGGGCCTCGGCGTTGCCGAGGCCCCTCTTCTTTTGGTGCACGAAGTGGCGACCCTACTCGTCTTTCGACTTTAACCCATTTCATCAGCCTCTGGACCGGTAGGGCAACTGCCGTTGCCGTTGAGATGGCTCCGATCATGCAGCCAATGATCCACTTGGTCTGTGCCGACTCCTACTTGGCGACCGAAGTTTGAACGTGCTCGATCTGGGCTTCCAGCTGCGCACGGAACTCCGTGATCAAACCCCTCAACACGCCCATTCGACCAGCGATCAAGCCGCACTACCGAGGCCTCCGACCGTGCATTGGACTCGGCAATCAGGCCCTCAAGCCTTGCGATGTCCTCTTTGGTGGCCAAGTGCCCACGGTCTGCTTCCACACGCGGAAGCCGTACTCCCACCGTCTCCAAAACCGCCTTCTCGGGCTATGGGCAGCCCTCAATTGAGGGCTGCCCAGGAAACCGGTCGCTAGCCCAGCGGGCCTTGGTACACCTGGTCGACGTAGGTGTCGGACATGGGGTCCAAGACGTCGGGCCACTCGCCATTGACGGCGCGGCGCATGCTCTTGGGGCGGGGCTGCTCGTCCCAGCCCAGCTGTTCCATGTAGTAGTACAACTGCACCAAGTGGCCGTCAGGGTCCTTGGCGTAGACCGCGTAATCGACACCGGGATGCAACTCCGCAGGCATCTCCATGAACTCCACGCCGTTCTCCTTCAGGAAGCTGACGGCGTTGCGCAACTGGGTGTAAGTGGCGAGCTCGATGCCGAATGAGGCGCTGGTGGTGTCCGAGCTGCATCCCAGCTCGGCGCGCAGCTTCTTGGGGAAGAGGGCTAGGCTGTGGTGCTCTGCGCCGTTGCGCAGGAACACCAGCCGGTGCCCGTTGTAGTTGTCCTCCTCGGTGATCTTGAAGCCCAAGCGGTCACGGTAGAACGCGACGGCCGAGTCCAGGTCGTCGACGAACAGGTCCACAGGCCCAATCTTGGTGATGGCGAAGGGCCGAGGCAGCATGATGCCTTCGACATCGTACTTTGCCTCCAGAGTGTCCACATGGTGGTGCCCGGAATAGATGTCGATGCCCTTGGCCAAAGCTTCACGCACCTCGTCCTCTTCCGACATCTGGGGCAGCGAAGGCTCTTCACTGAAGCGCCGGTAGTACATGTCGCGGGGCTTGCTGCGGCCCGCCCAGCCGATTTGCTCAATGCCGTAATAAAGCTCGTTGATGTGGCCGTCGGGGTCCATGGGGTAGACGTGCCAGTTGCTGCCAGGCATGTCACGCCCGATACGCTGGATGCGTATGTCGTTGTCCTCGAAGTAATGGGCCCCGTTGACCACTTCTTCCAAGGCCCCGGTCTGCCAAGTAATCTGGTTGATGGTCACCTCGCCGCCACCGCCACCACCAGCCGCGCCCCGTGAGAAGGCCTCCATGACCGACTTGGGGAACAACACAAAGGTATGGTGGTCGTGGCCGTGATGGAAAAAGAAACCTCGCCCATCGTCCACATGGGCCAAGGTCTCCTCCATGCCGGGTATCCTCTTGAAATCCAGCACATCAGAACTCTTGAAGCCCAGCAGGTCCTTGTAGAAATGGACCGCCTCTTCCATGTAGTTGGTGTTAAACCCGAAGTGGCCCAGCCTCCGAATCTTGAAGGGCTGGTCCAGCATCACCCCACCAACGTTGAACTTCTGTTGGGTGGTCGCCATTCCGTCGCTCCTTTCGCATTCTGCTCATAGGTAAAGTACAGGTAATCGTACTTGAGACGGTTTGCTACGGTCAAGTTACAGGCGAGCGTCACAGGGCCTTTCGATTATCCCCTCCCCCCTCATGGGGAGGGTTAGGGTCAGGGTGAAACGCTAGGGTCAACCCTCTTACTATTGACAAAGCCGTACATCGGTTCTATGATCAGGACTGAGCGCGCTGGGGACTGACCACTAAGGTCGGCCCCGGCTTTCTTTTTGTTTGGGGCGCCACATCTTCTTAGCCCAATCTTCTTTAGAAGGGAACATCCATGGAAGCCCACTTCGAGCACGCCCAAGACTGCGTACCAACCCCGCCCTGTGGCCCGGTTTATGCGGCAGTTTGGCCGCCTCTCCCGGATACGAACGCGGCGCCCCAACCCAGTCTGCAACGCGGCAACGCACCCCTGAGCGACAACCCAATCCAAGCTGTAATGCGACAACACCGCCTCAAAACGGAAAGGGAAAACCGCGTCCCAGATACGCCCGCCGCCGCAGAACAAATACGAAACAGAAATTCCTTGCCGCCCGCCAGCTTGGCGCGTCGGTCGCCCATGCCGCACCTCCGCCCTCAACAACGTCCGGTGACTGGATAATCGGCCAACACCGAATGATAATCGAAAGACCCTGCGAGCGTCACGCGACGCTGGCCTCCACAATACAGTGGTCACTGGGGCCCCATTGCTCCGGTTCGTTGAGGGCACGCACGGTCACAGAGGACGCGAGGCCCTTGGACGCGAATACGAAGTCCAGTTGGCGGGTGGCTGTTTCCGGAGTCTGCCGCATTGAGTGATATGTGGGAACGTTCTTGCTGTCGGGGGGGCAGTTCGGCAGGCCATGGATCAGCCTGTCGCCCATTAGGTGCCTGCGGCCCGACCAACGCCAACCCAAGGGCGTCCATTCTGGCAAACACCGCTTCATAACGGTCGGCTGACGGCCAACTCTCCCCACCCCGCATCAAGCAGGGGTTTCGCCTCTATCCAGTCCACCTGCACACGTTCCGAGAGCCTGACGACTGACGTTTGCCACTTACGCTGGGCATCCACTCCGGGTGTGTCCCATGGTGCTGGGTCAGCATCGATGCGAGCGGCGACCTCCGGGGGCGGTGCTGCGGCCTCCTGCAGAAGGGCGATATCCGCGCCCACCTCCAGAAGCCTATGCCAAGGGGCTATCCGTCCTGCGATATTCCAGGAGATGATCTTCACTTTTATAGCTCCTTGACGAAAAGCACGTCTCTAGGAGTCGGGAATGACAACCTTCAACGTCCATGAAGCGAAGACCAACCTGTCGCGCCCGCTGGCCCAAGTCGAGGCAGGCGAGGAAGTCACCATTGCCCGCAACGGCAAACCCGTGGCCCGGCTGGTGGGCATCCACAAGAAGAGCAAACGGCAATTCGGCTCAATGGAGGGCCTGATAAAGCTCGACGACAGCTTGTTCGATCCATTGCCGGAAGAGGAACTGGCGCTTTGGGAAGGTCGATAGCGCGTGCGTCTGCTGCTCGACACTCACGCCTTCATTTGGTGGTTTTCGGGGCACCCAAACCTGTCCTTGCCTGCGCGGCAGGCCATCGCAGATGACGAGAACGACGTCTTGGTCAGCGCAGCTTCTGCTTGGGAGGTCGCTACCAAGTATCGGTTGGGCAAACTTCCCGAAGCGGAGGCGCTTGCCGTCGACATCACCGGAGCTATAGCCAGCCAAGACTTCCAAGAGATGCCCATAACCGTAGACGACGCGGCGCGGGCCCGGTCACTGCCGGGACCGCACCAAGACCCATTCGACAGGATGCTCATCGCGCAGGCGCTTGCTCGCAACCTGTTGCTCGTTTCCATTGAATCGCACTTTGACCGCTACGGTGTCCGTCGCCTCTGGTGAACACCGTAGTGGTCGACCAGCCAAGCCCTAGGCCTAGCTTGCCTCGATGAAGTTCGTCACCACGGAGTTGAACTCTTCCGGGTACTCGCGGTAGTGGAAGTGGCCGCCACGACTGACGATATGCATCTGGGTACGCGGGGTCTTCTCCCGAACGATGTCGAAGAGCTTTATTCCCTGTTCAAGGATCGCCGAGGGGTCGGTGGCCGCCCAGAAGATGAGAGTGGGGACTTGCAGACGCCCCTCCCGTATCCAAGCCAGCGTCTCTTCCTTCTGCGCTCTCTGACTCTGGCCCCATGTCTGGCTGGCCCCGGCCTCCCACTTGGCCTTGGTCTCCAGCGCCTTGGGGTGGCTCTCCATGAAGTAGCCTGCATCCACATAGTCGTCGGTGACGTGGTCCGTGTAGTGAGACATCCGCTCCCAGTAGAACCGGATGTACTCCTTTACGCCTTCGGGGCGTCCCTCGTTGACCTTGACCATCCGCTCGGCGTGACTGCCTACTTCGGGAGCCAAGCTGGCAGTGTCGATCATCACGAGGCTCTTCACCATGTCCAGGTGCTCCAAGGTCAGGCGGGTGGCTAGGTAAGCGCCGATGGACTGGCCGATCACATGCATACTCTTGATGCCCACCGCTTGCGTGAAGTCGTAAAGATGCTGCACCACTGCCTCTGCCGAATAGTCCTCGCCGAGCTTGGGGTTGTCAGTCATGCCGTTGCCCAAGCGGTCAGGAGCGAAGACGTGGAACTTCTGCGACAAGCCCGCAAGGTTGAGGGTCCAAGTGTTGGCGCTGCCCTGCCCGGAGAAAGTAGCCCCATGTATCAGCAGCATGGGCTCGCCGGACCCCAGCTCGTAGTAGCGGGTGCGAATGCCCTTCACGTCGATGAACTTGGCTTGGTGCACCACGGAGGCCGTGCTCTGCATGGTGTCGGTCACTGTCGTCATGGTGATCCTCCCTGCCTTGGCCGGATGCCTAATCCTAGCACGACACGGCGCGCTCTGGCAGTGCGCACCCTCGTGTCGCCGGACTCGGGCAATAACACGCCCCCACTGAAGTAGCAGACAGGTCTAGCGGGTGAGTACCTCTTGCCACAGAAGCGAATGACTTGTATAATAGCCTTGGCGTACTGCGCCAAATTTCATCCGCGAGTGTGATGCAGCCCAATGGCTGTGACTGACGACATCAAAGCACGGCTGGACATCCTAGACGTGGTCGCTGCCCACGTTGCGTTGCAGCGTTCAGGACGCAGCTACAAAGGCCTATGCCCCTTCCACTCGGAGAAGACTCCCTCTTTCTACGTGTTCCCCGATAGGCAGAGCTGGCGCTGCTTCGGCGCCTGCGCCACCGGGGGCGACCTGTTCAGCTTCATCATGCAGGCCGAGCACCTGGAGTTCGCAGATGCCCTCCGGCGACTGGCACACCGAGCTGGAGTGGAGCTTCCCAGCCGTCAGGAGCGAGGACAGCGCTCTCAGGCTAACGAGATTAACGAGGAGGCTTCGGCCTACTTTCGCCGCCTGTTGGGGTCAGTGCAAGGGAAGGACGCCCGAGCCTACCTAGAGAGGCGCGGCGTTTCACCCACTGCCATAAGCGCCTTCGAGTTGGGCCTAAGCCCTGAAGACGGTCACTCGCTCGGCGACTACCTGTCTGCAAAGGGTTTTCAGCCGGAGCAGGCGGCCACTGCGGGCCTGACCAATCGCGTCGACAATGGCGCGTATCGTGACCTGTTCCGCGGGCGATTGATGTTCCCCATACGCAACAAGGACGGCTCCCTCGGTGGCTTTGGCGCCCGGGCCTTGGACGATTCCATCCCCAAGTACCTGAATTCCCCTCAGTCGCCCTCCTTCAACAAGGGCCACACCCTCTACGGGTTGAACCTAGCCAGCGACGCAATCGGAAGCTCGGGGACAGCAGTGGTGGTGGAAGGCTACATGGACGTCATAGCCGCCCACGAGCACGGCTTCAAAAACGTAGTCGCCTCCATGGGCACAGCCCTCACCGGCGAGCAGGCGGGCATGCTGCGCAATGCGTCAACAAGGATTGTGCTTGCTCTCGACCCCGACGCAGCAGGCCAGGAGGCTACCCTGAGGAGCCTTGAGTCGGCTTGGGGCGTATTTCACCGCAGCCAAGCGCGTGGCAGAGGGACTACGGTCTACCAGCGTCCCCAAATGCCCGAATTGAAAATTGCACCCCTGCCTCCGGGCCGGGACCCTGACCTGCTCATCCGGCATGATCCACAAGCATGGGCAACCCTCGTTGACGAGGCGTCGCCACTAATGGACTACCTCTTCGAGGCCTTGGGCAAGCGCTTCGACGCTTCCACCCCTGAAGGGAAACGACAGCTATCCGACCTGCTCTTTCCCTTGGTGGCAGCCATTGAGGAGCCGTTCCTACAGGACCACTACTTCCAAGCCTTGGCTCGGCTGCTGGGGGTCACCCCGGAGAGCCTGCGCGCCAGCTTAGCCCGTAGCGCAGCGCAGGGCGGCAGACGACAGCAGCCGCGCAGACCGGAGCGGGCGCGGGAGGACGCTAGCGCGTCGCCTTTCACTCGCTTGGACCGGGACCCGCTGGAGGACCACTGCCTTGCTCTCCTGTTACAAGACCGAGAGCTTGGCCCCATGGCCGCTTCCCTGTTGCCGGAGCACTTCATCCGGCCCGAAAACCGGGAAATGATGGCTTACTGGGCCGAGGGGTATGACCCGGAGCTCATGGACGGAGACCTCCGGCCCCACTGGGAACGGCTCTGCACCATGCCCTTGCCTCCCAGCGACCGCTGGCAGCGCGAGACCGCCCTCCAGGACTCAGTAGCCCGCTTGGAGGCGCGTTACCTGCGGCGTCTGAAGATGGAGGAAGAGTTGAGGCTGACAGAGGCCGGTCCGGAAGAATTGGAGAGCGGCTTCGAAGATGTTCTGGACCTGAATGAACGAATTAAACAGCTACTCGCCGATAAGGTACGGTAGCAGCACAGACTACATAGCCTTCACAGGGAAGCAAAGGAGAAGAAGCGAGTGCTTAAGAGAAGACGCCGCGTCGGAGAAGACAACGAGTTCCTTGATGAACCCGAAGAGAAGGAAGAAGCTGGCGAGGAAATACTTAGCGTCATAGGCGGCGTGGCCGCCAGCCGCAGCCCTGAAGAGACCAGTGAGGATACACCGGTGATCCTCACCGAGAGCCCCGGGGAGGCTTGGACCCAGCCCAAGGAGGCCAAGGTCGACGGGCCGGGGACCGACGAAGAGGCGCAGGGCGACGAAGAAGTGGAGTGGGAGCAGGAGGCTGAGGGTACAGAGGTGTTGGACGACCCGGTGCGCATGTACCTCCGGGAAATCGGCCGCGTCCACCTGCTGACCTCCCGCGATGAGCGCGTGTTGGCCCGCAAGATGGACGGTGGCAAGCACCTAAATAAGCTCAGCCAACGGCTTACCGAGCAGTTGGGCCGCACCCCCACCACCACCGAAATGTGCTGCGCCCTGCTGGAGCGCATGAGCAAGTCGGACACCTTGGTAGGCGCGTTGGGCGAGTCGCTAGGGCTGCCGCGCAACCTCACCCTGTCACAGATTGCCACCGACTCCAAGCTGCGGACAGCCATCGACGCCGAGCTGAACCCTGAGATGATAGCCGACGTGGCGGCTATTCTGGACGTAGATGCTGCTGAAATGCCACGTCGCGTCATCCAACTCTCCCTAGACAGCTGGGTGTTGCCCCACGACATCATCAACGCGGTGAACGACAGCACCTTGCCTAGGCTGGGCGAAGTGGTCTACGGGTTCCAGTGCGAGCCCCAGGTGCATGCCATGTCGCCGCAAGCGAAGGCCTATTTCGACCGACTCCACCGCGATTGCCAGAGGTCTCAAGCCCACCTCACCGAGGCGAACCTGCGCCTAGTCGTGAGCGTGGCCAAGAAGTACATCGGGCGTGGCATGGCCCTGCTGGACCTGATTCAGGAAGGCAACATCGGACTCATCCGCGCCGTGGAGAAGTTCGATTACCGCAAGGGTTACAAGTTCAGCACCTATGCCACTTGGTGGATACGTCAGGCCATCACCCGGGCCATAGCCGACCAAGCCCGCACCATCCGCATACCGGTGCACATGGTGGAGACCATCAACAAGCTGATGCGCCAGCACCGCCGCCTCCTCCAAGAGTACGGGCGCGAGCCCAGCCCCGAAGAAATCGGCATGGCCATGGAGGTCGCCCCCGAGCGGGTGGAAGAAATACTCAAGATATCCCAAGAACCTGTGTCCTTGGAGACGCCCATCGGCGAGGAAGAAGACAGCCACCTTGGCGACTTCATCGAGGACAGAGGCGCCCCTGCCCCCGCTGACGCCGCCTCTTACCAGTTGCTCAAGGAGCAGTTGGAGGAAGTGCTGGGTACCCTCACCGACAGGGAGAGCCGCGTGCTCCAACTGAGGTTCGGCTTGGAGGACGGGCGGAGCCGCACTTTGGAAGAGGTTGGCCGGGAGTTCGGGGTCACCCGCGAGCGCATCCGGCAAATCGAGGCGAAGGCGCTGCGTAAGCTGCGACACCCCACTAGGTCCAAGAAGCTCAGGGACTTTTTGGAGTAAAGTTTAACTTTTTGCCAAATAATGGGGCCACCCACGCTTGAAGCATTAAAAAAAACAGGGCTATACTCGGCAATACTAATGGGTTGGGAGGTGGCGCCTGTGGATTCCGGCCCCATTCCTCAATGTCTGAAATGCAACCGGGGTGCATTGGTTCCACTCTCCGATTACGGGAGCCAAGGCGCCACGGTCCACTTCAAAGCTTGGGTTTGCACTAATCCAGACTGTGGGTTTAACATAAAGATACGCAACGGGGACATTTACTTGAACGAGCCCATTGCCAGTGGGGCCTCTCACCTTCCCCGTCCCCGTTCGTAACCCCCCAATGTAGTGGACTTCCATCAGTTGCCCTCGGGCTGGAGTCCGTGGGACGCTGGACTTAGGCAAACTGTACCTCCGAACAGACCGCGCAGGTCTGCAATTAACTGTGGGTAGTGTAGGGGTAGAATGGAAGCTGGGTACGACTATCTCCTAGTAAATCGTCGTTTTCGCCTTTTCCACCGCATCGTGCGTTCCGTAAGCAAGAACCCCTTGCCTTACGCCGGAGCAACCCTAGTCGCACTGGGCCTGATCGGCGTACTAATTGGCAGCCTCTTCTTCTTTGTGTTCGACAAGTCCACCGAGGAGTTGAAGGATGACCTGAACGTGGTGGCGGAAGCGACCCCTGCGCCGGCCGTGCTCACCACGGTGCGGCCAGAGACCGTAACGCCTCCACCAACGCCCCCTCCCGCGACCGCACAACCGGCGGTGCAACCGCCTGCTCCGCAGCCCGTTGCTGAGCTTTCAGGTGACCTTGCTCCTCTCGCTCGCCTCTACCCCGGCGAGGGCCTTAAGGCCTCCTGCTGGACGGATCCCAGTGCTTGCGAGCCCTCCATCCCAGTGTTTATAGATGATGTCCTACCGAGGCCTCTAGTCCCGCTAGGCCAATTGCCCGCCCCCACACGGCTGATCATCCCCAGCATAGACGTAGACTCGGACATCAAGCAATTGAGAATCTTGGATCTAGGCAACAGCCGCGCCTACGAGACACCCAGCAACGTGGTGGGCCACATCCCAGCGAGCGCCAACCCTGGCGAGGCTGGCAGTACCTGGCTGTTCGGGCACTTGGAAAGCCCAATACGCGGCGAGGGCAACGTGTTCGCCCAGTTGCCCGAAATCCCCAGCATGCTGCGCCGCGGCGACGAGGTATTCGTCGTGGTGGAAAATGGCTCGGAATCCTACGTCTACCGCATCGTCGAGTCCAAAGTAGTACCCCAAGAGGAATTATCGCTAACTGGAGCAGAGGGCCAACTGCTGATGGTCACCTGCGTGCCTCGCTTCATCTACGACCACCGTTTGATAGTGCGGGGTGTGCTGGAGGGAGTGAAGAGCTAGCCTCAGCCCTTTCACTCCTCCAAGTCCGCCACGCCAACGCTCCGTCTCCTCGCGCAGCAAGAAGGTCTGCGCACGGCGCCTCCGTCATATTCCTGTGCAAGCTTGCCCCCGACCCCGGCCCGGGGAAGCCTTTGCGTAACGAGCCTCCACATTGACATCCGTCCGTTGACCGGCGATGGCCTTCCGCGCTAGCCTACATACAGGCTGGCCCAAAATCCCATCTTGTCACCCTTTGCAAAGGCCTTCCCCTTGAGTGCCCTTGACAGTAAGACTGGGGCCTGCGCGGACCTAGTCCGGGGATGAGAGGGCGTGGGGCCCATTCCAAACTGCAGCTACTTGAGCACACGCTCTGACATGGCACAAAAAAGCAAAAAAACTGGCGCGACGCCTAAACTAACGCAAAGCTGATTCATAGCTGAGTCGGTACAAATACCGGTGCAATTATATGGTAATAAATTGGTGCTGGAATACCATGACAGGTATCCAAAGAGGCCCAGAATACGAATAAACAGGTATTGGAATGCAACATATGTAGCATCTGAAGGCCCCCTTTGCACATCATGTCTGCAGTTGTGCAAAGGTCTCCGCAGGCGGGAATCCACGGCCCGGACTACTGGCCTTCCGGCAATTCCGAGCGCCCCCGTTCCCTAGGAACAGTCCGGCCTACGAGTCTGCCTCCACCGGACTTGGTACTGGCGTTTCGGGTGCCCACGCGCGCTGCACGAGCCGGCCCAAGAGCCGGGGTATGCTGTCGTTGAACAGCAGGTAAACGATCGGCAACACGAGCAGGGTCAGCGCAGTAGAGCTGACGAGCCCGCCAATTACCACAGTGGCCAATTCCGCGCTGATGAGGCCACCGCCCCCGGTCTCAATCGCCAGCGGCAGCAGGGCAAAACTCGTGGTAAGCGCCGTCATCAGAATGGGCCGGAGCCGGACCCGCGCCCCAGAGAGTAACGCATCGCGTACAGCCATCCCCTTGGCACGCTGTTGCTCCACGAATGCGATGAGCACAATGGCGTTGGTGACGACGATGCCAATCAACAGCAGCATGCCCATCATGGCAGGGAGCCCCAAGGGGCGTCCGGTCACGGCCAAGGCTACCAGAACGCCAATGAGGGCAAGGGGCAGGGTTGTCACGATAACGAACGGGTTACGGAGGGAACCTAGGCTGGCCACCATGACGAGGTAGACCAGCACGACCCCAACGGCCATAGTAATGAAGATGGCTTGGAACCCCTCCTCGATATCAGCGAATATGCCCCCGCTGGAAACGCTTACTCCCGGCGGCAGGTTGAGGGCAGCAATCTTCTCGTCGACCAAGACGCCAACGGCTTGGGTGTCATCAGCCACGATGTCCGCCTCGATGGTCGATGACCGCACACCATCGGTACGGCTGATGGATACGGGCCCCTCTTTCATCACCAGTTCCGCTAGGTCGCCTACGGGGACTGTTCCCGCTGGCCCGACGATGACCAGAGACTGCACTTGGTCTATGCCTCTGGTGGACCCAAGGTCCCCCAACAGCACCACATCCACTGCGTCACCGTCAACGTTGATGGTGGTAACGGTCTGACCTATGAGGTATTGGCTGAGCTGTAGCCCAACTTGGCGCGTACTCAGTCCTATGAGTGCGGCCTTCTCCGGGTCAACTTCTATGGAGACCTCCGGCCGGGCCTGCGCCACGTTGCTCTCCAGGTTGACGATGCCCTCAATCGTAGAAATCGAAGCAGCCAACTCACCGGCAACCGAGACTATATCCTCGTAATTGGGCCCGGTGATGAAAATTTCTATGCCAGCCGATGGAGGCCCGTCCGACGCCTCGGAGACACGGACAAGCTGTCCGGGCTTTTCGAGTTCCGTCCTCAGGATACTGGCGATGTCGTCCGGGGCATCTTCGGAAAGCGTCGCGAAGAAGCTGGCCTGCTCCAAGCCTGCGGGGATTCCACCGAGATTCAAGTCTCTGGCGCCGATGCTGACTGAGTAGACGTCAGAGACGCCAGCGATCCGCTCCTCAATCTCTGTGACTTCAGCGATAGTCTGGTCCACCCGGGTGCCGGGAGGCAGGCTGAGCTCGGCGATCAGTATGCGCTCGCCCCCTCCACCGAACAGGTTTACCGGGATGAGCGTCAACAGGCCGAGGCTTGAGGCCGTCAACACGATGGCAACCAAGAGCGTGACTGCCCTGTGACCCAGCACCCACCCCAGAATATGGAGGTACGCCCCCTGCAACCAGCTCTCCTGCAAGGGAAGCTCTCCCTCATCGCCAGCCCCTTCCGGCAGGTCGCCGGGACGCAGAAACAGGGCAGCCAACACGGGGACAGCCGTAAGGGCCACCAGCAGAGAAGCAATCAGCGCAAACGTGACCGTGAGGGCAAAGGGCAGGAAGAACGCGCCCACCAACCCTTGGATGAAGGCCAACGGCACGAAGACGACAACCGTGGTCATGGTGGACGCAAAAATCGCTGGGGCCACCTCGGACGTCGCGTCCAAGGCGGCGCGCCACCGGTTTCGCCCTCCCTGTATGTGGCGGTAGACGTTCTCCAGCACAACGATGGAATCATCGACCACTCGTCCCACCGAGATGGCCAGCCCTCCCAAGGTCATGAAGTTCAGGCTCATGTCCTGCCAAGTCATCAGGAGAATACCGGTGAAGACACTCAGCGGAATGGACAGGCCTATGACAATGGTCGGGCGCAAAGTGTTGAGCAACCCACGCGTGAGCGTGGGTCGTATGGTAAGCATGAAGGCGAAAACGACGGAGACCGCAAAGAGGAACCCGAACATCCCCTCTCGGATGAGGCTGTCGATTTGCTGTTGAATCTCAGGGCCTTGGTCAGTTACGACTACGATTTCAACGTCGGCCGGCATTCCGTCGATGGCGGCCAAGGCCTCGTTTATCGCAGTGGTGACGTCCAGAGTGTTGGCCTCCGGCTTTTTGGACACCGCAACGCTGAGGCCAGTCTTGCCGTTGGTGCGGGAAATGCTATCGGGCCGGCCTACGCCAAGGCTCACCTCAGCCACATCGGAAAGCCTCACCACCCCGGATTGGGATGCGCCGACGACGAGGTCACTGATCTCCTCGACAGAGTCGAAGGTATGGGTGGTCTTTACGATCACCGCCCGTGACCCGTCGAAAAGCAGGCCAGCTGGCAGCGTCAGGTTGTTCTCTCTGAGCGCAGTGGCCACTTGGAAGAAAGTGATCCCGTTGGCCGCCAACCTGTCGGGGTCAGCGGTGACCATGACGCTGCGTTCCATTTCGCCGGTCACGTCGACATTCATGACCCCTTCGATGTTCGATATCTCAGGAATGATGAGCGACTGGACCAAGTCCTGGACCTCTGAAACGTCTCTGTCGGAGATAACGCCGAACTGAATCACCGGGAAAAAGTCCGGGTTGAACCGCCCTATCCTTGGCTCCTCTGCACCCGGCGGGAAGGTAGTCCCATTGACGGCATTCCTGATGACGCTCTCCGCTTCGGCCATATCCGTCCCGTACTTGAACGTGGCAAGTACGGTGGCGTTGCCCTCCGAGGAAGTTGACTGGATGGTTTCGAGTCCTTCAGTGCCCGATACGGCCCGCTCGATGGGTTCTGTCACATCACGGACTACGGCTTCAGGGTCTGCGGAGGGGTAGGCTGCGAATACTGTGACCAGAGGGAATTCAATCTGTGGGAAGAGTTCGACTTGGAGAGAGCGATAAGCAAAGACGCCGGAAATCAAAATGATCACGACGGCCAACAGCACCACCGTTGGGCGGCGCAGGGCTATCGAGGTGAGAAAGCTCAACTGGACATCTCCTCTTCTCGTCCGCTTGGGGCGAGAGCGCAAGGGCTACCGATGGCGCAGCAAAACGCACAAGGGCTAGTCCGACCCCTGTAACGAGGTCGGCTTCTGTGGCACAGACGATAATTAGGCTAACACACTAGGCGTGGCGGTGTCGCCGAAGCGGAGGCCACCCTGGCTGCCTTCTGCCAATACTCAAACGCCCCCGCAGGCTATACAATCTCTCCCGGACGGCCGCCCACGAGCCGTCAAGAAGTCCGCAAGGGAGGGCGACAAGGTGACTGCAGAGAGGAATACTAGGACGGAACGCGACTCTATGGGCACGATGGAAGTGCCAGCCGATGCCCTTTACGGCGCATCCACAATGCGGGCCGTATTGAATTTCCCCATCAGCGACCTGCGATTCTCCAGGACCTTCATCCGCGCCCTCGGCCTCATAAAGCTGGCTGCCGCCCGCAGCAACATGGAGCTAGAGCTGTTGGAGCCGGACTTGGCCCAAGCTATTGTTCAAGCCGCCCAAGAGGTGGTCGACGGAGGTTTGGATCACCACTTTGTCGTCGACATCTTCCAGACCGGGTCAGGCACCTCCACCAACACCAACGCCAACGAAGTCATCGGCAACCGGGCCACACAGATTCTGGGACAGCCCGGCAAGCGCGTCCACCCCAACGACCATGTGAACATGGGCCAATCCTCCAACGACGTGATACCCACCTGCATTCACCTCTCCGCCCTCATGGAAATACAGGACGGGCTGATTCCCTCGTTGCAGGGCCTGCAGTCTTCCCTGCGCCACAAGTCGGATCAGTTCTGGCCTGTCATCAAGACCGCCCGCACTCACCTTCAGGATGCCACGCCCATCCGGCTGGGCCAGGTGTTCCGTGGCTACGAGGGGCAGGTGGAGCGCAGCCTGCGCCGCTTGGAGTTCGCCCAGCAGGAGTTGGGGGAAGTGGCCTTGGGAGGCACCGCAGTGGGCACAGGCATCAACGCGCACCCTGAATTCTCAGGCCACGTCTGCGCTCATCTGTCGGATCTGACCGGCGTGAAGGTGTGGGAGACGAGCAACCACTTCCAAGCCCAGAGTTCCCTCGACGGCATAGTGGCCGCCAGCGGGGCGTTGCGCAGCGTGGCCATCAGCCTGCACAAGATTGCCAACGACATCCGCTTCCTCGGCTCCGGGCCGCGGGCTGGCATCGGCGAGCTCACCCTGCCCGAAGTGCAACCCGGCAGCTCCATCATGCCAGGCAAGGTAAACCCCGTCATCGCCGAATCCCTAGTGCAGGTCAGCGCTCAGGTGCTGGGCAACGACCTCTCGGTAGCCATGGCCTCCAACGGCGGCTACTTTGAACTGAACACCATGATGCCCGTAGCGGGCTACAACCTGCTGCAGTCCATCGCCCTCCTTGCCACCACGGCGCAGAACTTCGCCGACCAGTGCGTCAACGGCCTTGAAGCCACCGACGTTGGGCCGGGGATGGTTGAGAAGGGGCTGATGCTCGGCACCGCCCTGTCTCCCGCCATCGGCTACGACAAGGCAGCCCAGATAGCCAAGCAGGCCGCCTCCAGCGGCCTCACCATCCGCGAGGTGGCCCGGCGCGAGACCGACCTGTCGGAGGAGGAACTAGAGGAACTGATGCGCCCCGACAAGATGACCGAGCCGGGCCTTGGGGCCGGCCCAGCGGGAGGCTGATGGCCACCCAACGCACAGGAGCCATCCGCAAGAACGCCTAACCCCGGAGCAGCGGGCGGAGAGAGCGCATAAGGCACCGCCTTCCGCTGGGGCCGCCGTGAGGGGAAAGTGGCAACAGTTGAGGTAACCATCGAAGTCGCGCACCCCATAGAAAGGCGGTTCATTGTGGTCGAGGCGGTGGTGGATACCGGGGCAAACCACACCATTCTGCCCTCTTCATTGTTCGAAGAGTTGGGAGTGGAGCGAAAGCAGGAGGTCAACGTCGGTTTCGGGAACGGCACCGCCGAGGTCTGTCACATCGGTGAGGCTCGCATAGCCTACACCGGGACCGAATGGACCTGACCCGTCATATTCGGGGCTGACGATGTATACCTGCTCGGTGCCACCACATTGGGAGCTGTTCAATCTCGCAGTGGACCCCGTTCGGCAGGAGTTGGTGCCTTCGCCGGTGCGAGGCTGACCACGGTTTCCTGGAAGCAATCTGCTGACAATCAGAGCTATATGAAAGCTGTCCGTGCCAAACGCCATATGATAGGGGCGCTGGTACCGTCGATGACGACGGGAGCAGCCGTTGCATTAGCCTTCACAGTATTCAGCGGCTGCGCCTCTTGGCTTCCGATTGTCGGTGCGACAATCGGAAGGGGGTCAACCCGTGGCGCAGTTGTGGTAAAATCGGCTCATGTCAGACCAGTATCAACCCCGGCACAGCGCCCGACAGAAGTCGCCGATCAACTTCATGCTGATATTGGGCTTGGGGGCGGCTGTAGCCGATTTGTTGATCAGCGGTGGCATCAGCGGTCTTTTTGTAATCGGCCTCGGTGTTGCCATCTACGCTTGGTTCACCACTCCCACCAACTACAGCCTGTACAATGACCGTTTGCTCATCTCCTACGGACGCCCCCGGATGCGTCACGTCATGTTCGATAACATCGAGGGCGTGGACAATCTGATGGTGCCCCTGAGCGGCCCCCGTCTGCGTGTGCGAGAGTTCCGCGGCCGGGGCGTGTGGATTACTCCGCGCGACCCGGAAACCTTCATGGAACAATTCCGTATCGCCATGGAGCAGTTCCGGGGTACCGCCACGGAGGACTCGAGCGAGGCAGACTTCGTGCCATTCCAGCGCGAAGATGCGGCAGAAGGGTCGCTACCGGAGGATCAAGCCAGCGAAACGGTGGTAGATGACGAAGCCCGCGAGCCGACGGCAGACGAGTACAAGGAGGCCGAGTCCCAAGGGTCGTCATTCCCTGAGCAGGAAGACCCGTGGGGGCACCGCTAGCAACTCAGCCTCGCGTTGGCTGACCTCCCTCGAACCGCCTCTCGTGTCTACTTCTTGGTCTCGTAACCTAGGTCCGAAGCCAGCTTTGCCTTGTCGAACCCCTCCCGCCGCTGACGTAAATCAAAGTAGACCAGCGTAGAGCCTATCCACAGGATGGGCACCGTCAGCATCACTGCTAGCGTCAGCAACAGGCTTCCCGCTGTCTCCGAAACGGAGTCAACCAATATGCCGGGGATGGAAAGCACAAGGGAAGCCCCCGTCCACACTAGGAAGAAGACAACTCCTGTTCCAAAGACGAGCCAGCCATCCTTCCCGACCAGTGCGCTGCTTCGTTTCAGAGAAGCAATCGGCATGCGCCCTTCCACCATCAATGGTCCCGCGAAGAAAAACCACCGGACCATGACGTAGCAAGCGAGGGGCAGCAACCCCAAGCCAGCGAAGTACCACTTGGTTTGCAGCAGGATGTAGGGCCCTATCCAACTGGGGACGGATAGGACAAAGAAGGCCACAAGCAGAGAAAACCAGCGTGTCATTGCGTGGCTGTAGCAGCCCAACAAACGCACCCTGCCGGTGAGGTAGTGCTGGGACACTGCTTCCACGGTAGCCCCCCATCCCCAAGCGCCGAATAACACCAAGGATGCCAGCGAGCTGATAAGTACGAAGATGCTGGAGGAGCCGTAAGCTCCCAAGGCCCCAAATTGGGAGAACAAGGCGATGGCAATGAAAGGTCCCAAGTGCTTGCGGTATAGGTTGAGCGTCTCCACGATGAGGTCTATGAGGGATCTGGGAGGGAACTCTTGGTCTCCGGCTTGTGGATGTGGGGAGGGCCGGAAGTCGGGAGGCACCTCTGGGGCCGCCCCCATCAGCCGGCGGCACGATACGCAGGTGAGAGCGTCCTCTCGGTTTTCCGTGCCACATTGGGTGCAGTAGACTTTGGCGCGAACCTGCTCCTCCACGAGAATTGTCATGCTGGCCCCGCAGAAGGCGCACGCCTCCGCTCCCTCGACGTTTTCGTTAAAGCATTGGCGACAGATCATGGATAACTCAATGTGTCCGTGACGTTGCCAACTATGTTAACACCAATAATGGAAATTCGCCGTTCCCCTTTTTCTGGCTCGATGGCGTTAAAATCTTACTGCAAAAGGGCTCTCGCGGTGAGCGAGGGCGGAATTCCTACGCAGACAGGAGTGAGCAATTGTACGGTTGGCGAGCGAGAATCGGTGTCATCGTCTCACCCCCCAATACGGTGGCGGAGGTGGAGTTGGGACGCATGGCTCCAGAAGGTGTCTCGGTGCATACCACACGAATGTTTCGCCCTCCAGAGGTGACGGGCTTGGATCGGCGCGTTCTACAGACCACCAACCAGTCGCTGCCCCAAGCAGCAGGAGCCATCGCGCCCCTGAAGCCCGATGTCCTCGTGTTCGCCCACACCATGGGCAGCATCGTCGTGGGGCCGGGCCGTGACCACGATCTGGCCTCCATGCTGTCGGAGGCAGCTGGCTGCCACGCGATCACGACGGCAGGGGCCGCCATGGAGGCCTTCCGCACCCTGGGCCTTCGCAAGCTGGTCATCGTCGGGCCATACACCGACGATCTGCTGGTGATGGAGAAGGACTACTTCGAGGCCTCCATGGAAGGCTTGGAAGTGCTGGGGCACAAGGCCTTGGGCATTGCCAACGGGTGGGACATCGGCCAACTGGAGCCACGAGACTTCTTCCGCACCGCTCGAGAGGCAGACCGTCCTGATGCCGAGGCGGTGTTCATCAGCGGTACCAACGGGCGCACCATCGAGATTCTGGAGTCTCTGGAGCAGGACTTGGGCAAGCCTGTGATGTCGGCGAATCAGGTGACTATGTGGGCGGCTCTGCGCCATCTGCGGGTCGGTGGGGTTACTGGGTACGGCAGCCTGTTCGAACACTCGTAAGACGGACCTTCAGCCGTTGTCCCATTCATCATCGCCGTCGTCGCCCGACAGCAACCGCGAGATGGCCTGCTTGATCAAGTTAGCGGCCAAGTCGACTTTGTAGCCGTTACCACGCAACGGGTTTGCGCCCGGCACGGCCCGCCTCCCTGCCTCGGCAGCGTCGGCGTTAGCCACTGCGATGCCTATCAAGCACTCTTCAGCCTCTTGCGCCCGGTAAGGGTAGGGCGCGACGCCCCCCAGCGACACTCGGCACCAGCTAACGCGGCCATCGGTGACGGCCAGAGCAGCCGCCACACTCACTAAGGCGAAGTCTCCCGCCTCGCGCTCCCGGGCCTTCAGGTAGACGCTTCGAGTGTCCTCCGGGCTCGAACGCACACTCACCGCGGCCACCACCTCCCCCGTTTGGAGCACGTTCTCCGAGGTCAGGCTAACACTCGGCCCGGTGAAGAACTCCTGCAAGGACATAGTGCGGCGTCCTGCTGGCCCAGCAAGCTCCACCTGGGCGTCCAGAGCGACCAACGCTACTGCCATATCTGACGGATGGACTATGTAGCACCGCTCACCGCCTAGGATGCTCAGGTATTTGCTGTTGCCAGCCAAGGCTAGACACGAGTCGCCGCCCTTCTTTAGACAGAGGCTCAGAGGGCTGCGATAGTAGAAGCAGCGCGGTCGCTGGCACAGGTTGCCGCCCAAAGTGCCCACGTTTCGTATCTGCGGCGTCCCGATGCCGCCCGCAGCCTCGGTCAGGACGGGGTAGCGCTGCTGTAGCTCGGTGTTGCCCGCCAAAGCTGCCAGCGAGACCATGGCGCCGATTCTGATGCCCTCAGGCGTCACCTCCACCGTCCGCAGTTCTTCCACTCCGGCAAGGCTCACCAATGCTGCGGGCGAGACCACTCTTTCCTTCATCTCGCTCAGAAGGTCGCTACCACCTGCCAAAGCGTAGGCGCCGTCCAAGGAGAGGAGAGATGCCGCCTCTTCCAGCGACTGGGGCTGCAGGTATTCGAAGGGGCGCAGGCTCACGACGCCTCCGAGCGCTGGCGCAGGGCGTTCAGCACTTGGTCTGGAGTGATGGGCAGGCGGTTGAAGCGTATGCCGATGGCGTTATAGATGGCGTTGGCGATGGCGGGGGCTACGCCCACGCACGGAGGTTCGCCCAAGGCCTTGGCTCCCAACGGGGCTACGGGGTCGACAACGTCGGCAAAAATCACTCTTATGTCAGGGTAGTCCATGATGGTAGGGCTCTTGTGCTCCAAGAAGCTGGGGTTAAGGGTCACCCCGGTGGGCCCGTCCGAGAGCAGGTCCTCGCTGAGGGTGAAGCCCAGCATCTGGGAGACGCCGCCCTCCACCTGATTGATGGCTAGGTTGGGGTTGATTATCTGTCCAGAATCGTGGGCTGCCACATAGCGCAGCACCCGGATGCGTCCAGTGTCCGTGTCCACCTCCACCTCCGCGAAATGGGCTCCGAAGGTGTTGATGATATATTCCGGGCTGCCGGGCGTGACAGTCGCCTCGGCGTACATCAAGTCCTCCCCCGCACTTTGGAGAATCTCTGCCAGTGTCATGTTGCGCAGAGGGTCAGCCTCCAAGTAGACGAGACCATGTCGGATGTCCAACACATCGATCGGCACGTCCATAGCCAACGAAGCCGCCTCCAGCAGCCGCGCTCGTATCTGGGAGGCGGCCTGCACGATGGCGGTGCCCGTGGAAAAGGTGGCAGTGGAGCCAGCAGTATTCGGGGCGCGTGGCGTGGTGGCGGTGTCGGCGAATACGGGGACCACATCCTCGAAGGCCCCGCCGAGGCTCTCGGCGGTCATTTGCGCCAAGGCCGTGGTCGCTCCCTCGCCTACATCCATCAAGCCCGTCACCAACTCAATGCGGCCGTCGCGATTGAGACGCACTTGGGCCGATGATTGCCCGCCGGGGCCTCCGCGGTAGATGAGCATACTCATGCCCAAACCCCGCTTTTTGCTTCCGGGACTGGAGTTAGGCAGGCGGCGGTTGGCCCTCCATGCAATGGCTCCCGCGCCACGTCGCAGGCACTCCTCGAGCCCGTTGCTGGAGAAGGGTATGCCGCCCTCCACTGGCTGGGTGTCTATGATGTCGCCGGGCGGGGTGACACGCGTGCCAGGCTGTCCCTCTATTTTCACATGGTGTCGCAGGCGCAAATCGAGGGGATCGATGCCCAACTGCTCCGCGCCCCTGTCTATGAGGCTCTCCAATGCAAAGTGGCCTTGGGGCGCTCCCAAGCCGCGGTACGAGCCAGCAGCTGGGCGGTTGGTGTAGGCCAGACGCCCCTCATAGCGTACGTTGGCGCAGGTATAGAGGTAGAGCCCAGCTTGCGCGGTGCGACGCAGTACGCCCGGCCCGGAGGCTAGGTACGCTCCGGTATCCAGCACAGCGCTGCAGTCCACTGCCGTCACTGTGCCGTCGCTTTTGAGCCCAACCTTCATTCGTAGGACGGCGGCGTGGCGCACCCGGCCAGCGACGAATTCCTCGTCCCTGCTTAGCTCAATGCGTACCGGCCTGCTAGATCGCTGGGCCAGCACAGCAGTAAGAGCAGCAAGGCGCGTTTCATCCTTGGCTCCGTAGCCTGCCCCCAAGGGCGGTCCGACAACCCGGATGTTCTCCGGGTCGATTTCCAAGGCTGACGCCAATGCCTCCCGGTCTTGATGCACTCCCCGAGTGCACTTCCATACAATAAGCTGCTCGCCCTCCCAAGAGGCCAACACCGCGCGAGGCTCCAAAGGCGATGGCGAGTGGCCCGGAGTGCGGAACACGTCTTCCAGAATTAGGTCGGCCTCGGCAAACCCCTGCGCGACGTCGCCCCGCTCCAGCACCAGCGGCCTGCCAGTGGCTAGGTTGCCGTCGGGGTACAGTTGCGGAGCGCCGGGCTGCAGCGCCTCCTCAGGGTCCACCACGAAGGGCAGGGTACGGTATTCGACCCTTATCAAGTCGAGGGCCGTTGCTGCGGTGTCAGCGTCCTCGGCTGCCACTGCGGCTACCTCATCCCCCACAAATCGGACACGGGTATCTAGCACCGGCAGATCGGCCGCGATGTGGCCTCGGGGCGCGTCGAAGGGGGTGACGGTCGCGTATACCCCCGGCAATGAAGCGGCGGCTGATGTGTCCACGGCCAGCACGTCGGCATGGGGATGCGGACTCCGCACGATGCGGCCATATAGCATGCCCGGCAGCTTCATGTCGGCGGTGTAACGGGCCTCTCCCGTAAGCTTCTCCACCAGACCCTTGCGGGGGACGCTCTTGCCCACTATTGCGTAGTTCGTCGTCATTGGGTCTGTCCTCTGGCTACCATGGCCCGCGCTGCTGCCAAGACCGATTGGGTGATGGCCCCGTAGGCGTTGCAGCGACAGATGTTGCCAGCCAAAGCCCGGCGTACCTCATGGCGGTCCGGCTCAAGATTGCGGTCCAAGAGAGCCTTGGCCGCCATCAGGAAGCCCGGCGTACAGAACCCGCACTGGCCACCGTCCCGGGCTAGGAAAGCCTCCTGCAGAGGGTGCAGACCCTCCGCCCCTATCAACCCCTCCACCGTGACCACGGGACGACTGCCCACCTGCAAGGCCAGCATCTGGCAGGCGTACACCGCTTGACCACCCACAATGACAGTGCACGTACCGCACTCACCGCGGTCGCATCCCGACTTGGCACCCGTCAGGTCGAGGGAGTCCCGCAGCGCCTCTAGGAGGGTGCGATGGGCGGGAACGGTTAGCCGGTAGGCTGTGCCGTTGACGCGGAGTTCGATTTCGCGCGAATAGTTGCCAGAGTCAGACAAGGAAACGCGCCTCCTGATATGCCGTTGGCTAGCTCCTCTCATGCGAAGGGAGGAGACCGGGCATCCATCCTATCTGTCCGCTTCCTACGGTGCAAGCACGGCTCGTCATTGCTCGCCGCCTAGGTTTGGTCAATGGCCGAAAGACACCGGTTAGGAAAACGTCTGATAGAATTGTACTAGGGAAGCCTGGACATCCCGCCCTGTCTTCAACACAAGCAAGCCCAGCCCGCGCCCTTGAGAATGAGAGAACTGAAGGAGGACAGTAGAATGCGACTGCGCATTGCCTTGATCGTCGCTATAGGCCTGCTGATCATGGCTTTAGCTTGCGGGAGCGAGTCGACCCCGCTGCCCACACTCCCGCCTCTGACCTCCTCAGAGGTGCAGCAAATCGCGAGCGATGCCATTCAGGGTATTGAGACCCCCGACGCTATTACCGCAGAGCAAGTCGAGCAAATCGTAGCCGACGCTCTCTCCGATGCACCTCAAGACCTCACCGCCGAGGTGCAGGAGATAATCGCAGAGGCTTTGGCGAACGTTTCTATGCCTGACGCCTTGACGGTTGAAGAGGTTCAGGTTCTCGTCGCCCAAGCCATGGCCAACACCCTGCCGGACGAAGTCCCCCAGACCGAGCGTTCTGTCCTCCCCGTAGGCCCGCCGCCGTTGGACCAAGAGGGCATGGTCGGCATACTCTTCGAAGGCAGCCCAGACTGTGGCGAGCCAGTCGAACCCCCGCAGGGGGCTGGCAGAGGCAAATTGGCCGCCGAAATCATCGGCATCGAAGCTTGGGTCAACTCGGAGCCCCTGTGCCTGTCAGACCTGCGGGGCAACGTGGTGCTGGTGGACTTTTGGACTTACACCTGCGTCAACTGCATACGTACCTTCCCTTACCTCCGCCAGTGGCACGCTCGCTACGCCGACGACGGCTTGGTCATCCTAGGCATCCATACCCCGGAGTTCGAGTTCGAGGAAAAGCGCGACAACGTGCAGAAAGCCTCGGTGGACGACGCCATTGTCTGGCCTGTGGCCTTGGACAACGACTACCGCACTTGGCGCGCCTATAACAACCGCTACTGGCCAGCCAAGTACCTCATCGACAAGGATGGCATCATCCGCTACACCCACTTTGGCGAGGGGGCCTACGCCGAGACCGAAGATGAAATCAAGAAGCTGCTAGAGGAGGCGGGCGCCGACTTCTCTTTGTTCGACTATGAATCGCCCAAGGATCAGCAACTGGACCCCTCTTTCAGCAGGGGCCGGGAAATAACGCGGGAGCTATACGGAGGCTATGGCCGCGGTTGCTACACGCGGTACCTCGCCGACATAGACGTCTTCTGTGAGTCCAGGGACATGATCCACGAATATCGGGATCCTGGCGAATATGAGGACCATCTCATATACCTCGAAGGGCCATGGCTCGGGACAGAGGAGAGCCTGCGCTATGCGCCTGATACTGATCACGGCGACTACAGCGACTACATGCTTGTGAAATTCAGCGCCAGAACGGCCAACGTCGTGCTAACTCCGGAGGAGGGCGGAGAGCCCTTCAAGGTGCTGGTGACGGTGGACGGCCAACCTCTGACCGAGGCAAACAAGGGACAGGACGTGGTCATAGAGGACGACGGACGCAGCTTCCTGGTGGTGGATGAGCCACGGTTATACAGCATCGTCGAGGCGCCCTCCTATGGGACCTATGAACTCAAGATGAGCTCCAACTCGCCCCACTTCGCCATTTTCGCCTTCACCTTTGGGGTGTATGCCTCGGGAATCTGACCATTGCATGACAGTCGGTTGAGAGAGATTGGGATGTTAGGTATGAGTCTGACCAAATGCGTCAAGTGGTGTGTCCTATCGTTGGCGCTGCTCGCGATCGCGATGGCGCTCGCCTGCGGTGGCGACGGGACGGCTACTCCTAGGGTCGAGCCGGACACCGCTACACCGGACGCTGAGCGGGAAGCGGTTTCCGCAACGCCAGAACAAGCGACGCTATCGGCCATTCTCGCCACAGTCGACTTGGGTGTCGGTCCTAATAGGGTCTCTTTCCTGTTGACCACACCTCGCTCGCTGGTGACAGTGCCCATGGCCAGCATTGACTCCTACTACCGAGACGATGCCTCCTCGCCCGACGCCGTCAAGGAGAGCGTCCAAGCCACCTTCCATCCGTGGCCTTACGGCACTCGAGGCAACTACGTCGCCGACTTCAACTTCGACGGCCAAGGTAAGTGGGAGTTGGTGGTGAGCGTCGAGGATGAAGGCGAGTCGCTAATTACCGTCATACCGCTGCAGGTGGAGGAGAGCAGCTTCACTCCTAGCTTGGGAGTACAGCCACCGCTGACGCCCAACAAGACGGTGCAGGACGTCGATGACCCATCCGCCCTGACCAGCTCGTCCATGCCCGATTTGGACCTCTACCAGCATAAGGTGGCCGACATCGTGGATAACGGCCGCCCGGCGCTGGTGGTGTTCGCCAGCCCTGCCTTCTGCACCAGCCCAACCTGCGGCCCCCAAGTAGAGACAGTGGAGGGCATCAAGGACCAGTACACAGAGGACGTGGACTTCGTCCATGTGGAGGTTTACGACAACCCGCAAGCCATTCAAGGCAACCTGGACAGGGCCGAGTACGCTCCAGCCGTGCGCGACTGGGGCCTCACCAAAATCGAGGACTACCTCAACGAGTCTTGGGTCTTCATCTTGGACCGCGAGGGGCGCATCACCCGCAAATACGAAGGCTTCGCCTCAGCCGATGAGCTGGAGCAGGGGCTGGCCGAGGTAATTTAGCTTGCCCGGCTCGGGCTGCCAGCTTACACCCCAGTGAGACGGCTGCCCAAATCTCGGGCCAAGGGCTCGTCGCCTGAGACCCTCAGGCGGCCTGATGATATGGCATCGTCCATACCGACGCGCCCGTAGGCCATCAGGATGAGCGTCTCGCCGTCTGTGTGCAGGGTTGCGTTGACCCCGGATCGTCCTCCGCCAATAACCAAGTCCGGCATGGTTTGGCCGTCGGTCAGCTCGAACCCGAACCTGATAGGGCCCAGCATTCGCGGCTCAGCCCGTGCCATACGAGCCAGCACATTGATGCAGAGGTCGAGGCCAGCGGGAATGGCATCTTGGGCCATGTGATAGTCGGCATCCAGAGGCGAGAGGGCGTCCCAGCCGTGGATGGCCAGTTCGTTCACCACGAGGTCGACAAAATCGGCGACGGATGTGTCGCCACGGGGATGCCAGCAGGGCTTGGCGTAGTCGTCCAGGGTCATGGAGTCCAGCAGTTCAAAGAGTTGCTGGTAGCGCTCGTGAAAGGTGTCCAGCAGCCCGTCGCCCAATCGCTCCCGCAGGCTCAGTGCGCCTTGGGCAATCATCTCCGCAGCTGGAGGCGCGTCAGGACCCTGCTGCCTTGCCGCTTCAGGCACACTGTTATCGCCCTGTAGGCCACGCCCGATCATGCGGTTCTGAAACTGGGCAACGAAGGCGAGGTGGGCCGCCACGTCAGCCACTGTCCAACGGTCGCATGCGCTGGGGTGCGCAAGCTGTTCGTCCGATAGCCCACGCAGGCGCGACTCCAAACGGCCAGCATCGGCCCGCGCCACTTCTATTCTGTCTCGCACTTGCCCTTCTTGGTCATTAGCCATGGTGGGTGACCCCCATCCTGACCTTCCCCCTCAAGGGGGAAGAGAGTTTATTGCAGCCTTCTACGCCGGAGGGTGAAAGGGCCTCTGTTGCCGCACAGAAGCCTTAAAAGCCCCTAAACCACGTCGTGAATATGGTGGCCTGCTCGCGGCGGCCCTCTATGGTAGCCTTGCCTATGACCGATGCCCAGTCAAGGTTGAAGCGGCCGTATATCAGCAGAATGTAGCTGCTGGTATCGCAGTGGACAGTAACGTCAGCCCTACTGTCGCCGGAGTCCTCCATCACGAAGTCGTCGTGGTTCACCAAGATGTCTTGGCGCATGGGCAATGGGCCAGGAATCTCAAAGCGGAAGCGCATGGGCGTGGGCAGGCCCAAGCCCGGAGTGAAGGCATTGCGCAGCCATCGTGGCAGCAGTGTAATTAGCGTCGGCATGCAGTCCTCATATAGCTCGGCGGACTCATCGAGGCCGGAGCGCATGTCCCAGCCGTGCAGGGCCAATTCTTGTAAACGCAGGGCCACGTAGTCGTGCATTGGCATGGGTCCACGACGGTGGAAGCACGGCTTCTCCCAGTCCTCCGCCTTGAGGTCATCTAGGAGGGCGAACAACCGATCGTACCCAGCGGTGAACTCATCCAGCAGGCCATCGCCCAGTTGCCGGCTGAGGTCTACCGCCCGCTGCGCCGTAGCCTCCGACCCACGATCGCCGGGTGCGAGGAACGACTGGCCTTGGGGAGGGTCGGCGTCACCTGCCACGCCACGGGTTATGGTGTTGGCCCAAGTGTCGGCGGCCGTCGTCAGGTGGGCTGCCACGTCACGAAGGCGCCAACCGTCGCATGCGCTCCTAGCGGACCATGATGCCTCGTCCAAGCCTCCCATGAAATCACGCAGGCGCGAGGCTTCAGACTTGATGAGGTGAATGAGGTTTGTCATCTGACTGGTCGCCATATCTCCTCCTGACGCCCTGTTTCAACCTGAAATTCGACTTAGCTTTGAGCAAGTATAAGGTACGCGCCACCGTCTCACAATCGGCCCCGCAGCTAGCGGCGGATGGCCCCGCCTAGCTAGGTGACATTGACACCGATAGCTGGCTTTTGCTACGATGCTCCGTTGACCGCCCCCGGCGAGGGGCTTTGTGCCGCTGGCATCGAAAGGACCTCCCAGTGCCTTTTGTCAACGCCATGAGATGCAAGGAATGCCTGCGGGAATATCCCGTGGAGCCCATCAACGTCTGCGAGTACTGTTTCGGCCCGCTGGAACTGGTCTACGACTACGAGGCCATCCGCAAGGTCATCAGCCGCAAGCGCATTGAGCAGGGCCCCTTCACCATGTGGCGCTACAAGGACCTTCTACCAGCCAGCGGCGAGAACCCCGTGGATATTTCCGCAGGCTTCACGCCACTCGTCAAGGCCCAGAACTTGGGCGAGGAGCTGGGGCTCACCAACCTCTACCTTAAAAACGACTCAGTCAACCCCTCTTTCTCCTTTAAGGACCGGGTGGTATCAGTTGCGGCGACCAAGGCGCTGGAGTTCGAGTTCGATACGCTAGCTTGCGCTTCTACCGGCAACCTAGCCTGCTCGGTGGCAGCCCATGCCGCCCGCGCTGGGGTTAAGGCTGTGGTCTTCATCCCTGCGGACTTGGAGAAGGGCAAGGTCATCGGAGCGGCCATTTATAACCCCACCCTGGTGGCGGTGAACGGCAACTACGACGAGGTCAACCGGCTGTGCAGCGAGATTGCCGACCGCTACCCGTGGGCCTTCGTCAACATCAACATGCGCCCCTTCTACGCCGAGGGCAGCAAGACCCTAGGCTACGAGGCAGTGGAGCAGCTGGGCTGGCGTATACCCCGCCACGCGATTGTGCCCGCCGCCTCGGGCTCGATGTTCACCAAGATATGGCGGGGCTATAACGAGATGGTCGACCTAGGCTTGGCCGATGGCCCCGTGCACGCCAGCATGCACCTGATTCAGGCAGAGGGCTGCAATCCCATCGTTGAGGCTTTCGAGTCGGAGGAGAGCGTCGTACGCCCCATCAAGCCCAATACAGTGGCCAAGTCGCTCGCCATCGGAAACCCGTCCGACGGCATCTACGCCCTCCGTGTACTGCGCGCCTCCGGTGGCACCGCATGCGCCATCCCGGAGCCCGATGTGCTTGAGGGGATGAAGCTGCTGGCCCAAACCGAGGGCATCTTCACCGAGACTGCCGGCGGCGTGACCGTTTCCGGCCTGAAACAATTGGTAAAGCGGGGCAAAATCGCCCGGGACGATCTCACCGTGGCCTACATCACCGGCAACGGCCTCAAGACCCAAGAGGTGGCCGAGGGCGAGGTCAACCCGCTTACCATCCCGCCCAACTTCCGGGCTTTCGAAGAAGCCCTCAACAACTCCAACGGGCATAACTAGGAGGATGAGGGAAGCCACCGTGAGCAAGCAGCGGGTCAAATTCACCTTTCCTACGAACCTCGTGACCCAACCTGTCATCTACGAACTGGGACGCCAGTTCCAGTTGGTCACCAATATCCGGCGCGCCGATGTTCGCGAAGATATGGGCTGGGTCGTACTGGAACTCGAAGGAGAAGACCCCGAGATCACCCGTGGCGTCGAGTGGGTCCGCTCCTTGGGCGTGCGGATAGATCCTGTCAGTGGCGACGTGATTGAAGGCTAGTGGCCGGGCTGTTTCTCATATAGCCAAGGAAGGCACAGCCATGAGGAGGGCTTTGACATAATGGCGGTCCAGGTGAACATCCCCACTCCCTTGCGCCGGATTACCAACGGACAAAACCAAATCGAGGCCGACGCCTCCAACGTCGGCGAACTCTTGGAGGTCCTTGACCGGGATTATCCTGGCATACGCGAGCGATTGATCGACGAGGAAGGCGAGATACGCTACTTCGTCAACATCTACCTCAACGGCGAGGACGTCCGCTTCCTCCAAGGAACCGACACCTCCACCTCCTCCGGCGACGAGATCAGCATAGTCCCCGCCGTAGCAGGCGGGACTCTCTAAGCTCCCGCTCCCCCTAATCCGAACGCTCAGCGCGGTGGATTCCGCCTGCGGATACCTTTGGGTAGCAGCCGTCATTTCGTCGAAGGCCGGAATCTAGGGCAACATGCACAAGTGACGGCAACTTGCTATATAGCCCTTCCACCCCCAATCCCAGCTTCCCCTTGGCAGGGTGAAAGGGGTTCGCAAAAGGCTCCCTCCGGCTGGTACAACCCACGCAGTTCCCGCGGCATCGACTTCCCAACAACTATGGGCTTAACCAGGGCCTGGCCTTCACTCGCTTCCCGAATTGCGCGAGACGGGCCGCCTCGTTGGTAGGGCGGTAGCGCTCCAGGAAGTCCTGTCGGAATGACGTGTATTTGCCTGCTTGTATGGACAGCCGCAGACCCTCCATCAAGCGGACGATGAAACGCAAGTTGTGCAGGCTGGCCAACCTTTGGCCCAGCAGTTCTCCGCTCTTGAACAGATGGCGCAGGTATGCGGACGTAAAGTTGGCGCAGGTGTAGCAGTCGCAGCCCGGCTCCACTGGCCTAGGGTCTTGACGATAGCGGCTGTTGTTGATGTTGACGCGCCCTTCCGAGGTGAACAGGCCCCCGTTGCGAGCGGTGCGTGTGGGCAGCACGCAATCGAAGATGTCGACCCCACACCCCACGCCTTCCACCAAGTCTTCCGGCGAGCCGACGCCCATCAAGTAGCGAGGACGGTCTTCAGGCAGCATGGATGCCACCTGCCGCACCACCTCGTACATCTGCGACTTCGACTCGCCGACGGCAAGTCCCCCGATGGCATAGCCACCAAACTCAAGGCCGGTTATGTAGTCTACCGAGGCGCGCCGCAAGTGGGGGAAGACGCCGCCCTGCACGATGCCGAATAGAGTCTGCCGGTCTGGCGCGGCCTGAGCAGAGCGGCAGCGCGCGGCCCACCGGTGGGTGCGCTCCATCGCCTCTTCCACTTCCGATTCGGACGCCCCGTAGCCGATGCACTGGTCGAAGCACATGGCCACGTCTGCCCCTAAGCCGGCTTGGATAGCCACGGCGTCTTCGGGAGTGATTCTGTGCTCGCTGCCATCAATGTGAGAACGGAACACTATGCCGTCATCCCGCACTTTGGTCAGCGCCCCCATGCTGAAGGCTTGGAAGCCTCCACTATCGGTGAGGATTGGCCGGCTCCAGCCCATGAACTTGTGCAGACCGCCCATCTGCTGCACAACCTCGAGACCGGGGCGCAGATAAAGATGGTACGCGTTGGAGAGGAGCATGGGAGCGCCCAACGCGACTACGTCGTCGGGAGTAAGCGACTTCACCGTTGCCTGAGTGGCCACGGGAAGGAAGACAGGCAATGGCACGACGCCATGGGGCGTACTCAAGCGAGAGGCGCGGCCAGCCCCGTCAGTGGCGTCAACCTCGAAAGCAAAGGGCTGTTGCACGGCCCGCCCAATGTAGCCGACTACTTCCGCTGTGTCCATTCTGAGACGCGTCGTTTGAACCGGAGTCGTGGTTAGTAGTATGTTATGGCTTCCGGCACATCACTTCGACCGCGTGGGCGAAAAGACTTGGAGTTGCCTTTGGCTGACGCCTTTGTATCGTTGAGCGCCGACCTCCCTGCTGGGCTTTGGGCTTTGTTGGTGGTCGGGACCATGTTGGGGACGGCTACAATCCTTTACCTGTGGTGGGAGCTGTTCTTCAATTTTGTAGGCGTGGCGTGGCGACGCATCATGCCCGGCAGGGCAGAAACACTCGGCAACGATGGAATTCCCCAGCACCGGCGATAGCGTAAACCTAGTATGGCTCCTGTCCCTGGGACTCTCCGTGGGTGTTCTCAGCGGCTTCTTCGGCGTGGGCGGCGGTTTCCTCGTGACGGGCGGTCTAATCTTGCTGGGAGTGCCCGAGTTCTATGCAGTGGGCACAGGACTGGCCCTCATCACCGGCTCGTCCACCATCAATGCCCTCAAGCATCGCAAGCTGGGGAACGTGGACCTGCGTCTGGGACTATTCATGATATTGGGTTCCATACCAGGAGTGGAGACGGCCAAGAGGCTATTGCTGTACTTGGAGACGCAGGGCTTCGAGGACGAGGTCATCCACTACGTCTACGTAGTGGTGCTTGCGGCGCTGGGGACCTTCCTGCTGTACGATTGGATACGCTCCTCCCGGAAGAGCGCAGGGGTGGACATTGGCCCACCGGGGGCGTTCGTGACACGGGTGAGGAGTTTCGGCCTCCCACCGCGAGTATCTCTCCCAGTAGCAGGCATACCCAGCATGTCAGTGTGGGTATTGGTCGTCTTGGGCTTTTGTATCGGGCTGTTTGCCGGATTGCTGGGGGCGGGCGGAGGCTTCCTGCTGATGCCCGCACTAGTATTCTTGTTGGGGATTCCCACTATTACTGCCGTGGGCACCGACCTGTTTCAGGTGATGATTACGGGCTCCTTCGGGGCGCTGACCTACGCCTTGGATGACAAGGTCGACCTGTTGATGGCTTTGACAATGCTCGCGACGGCTTCGATCGGCTCGCAGGTGGGCACGATGGCGACCAAGGTGGTGGACGGCTCGCGCATACGCTTCCTCTACGCTTTGATCGTACTGGCGGGGAGCTTCTCGCTGGCTCTGGACCAAGTATCGGAGGCGGCGGAAAGCGTCCATTTCCTCTCTAGTGTTGGGGCGGTAGTCCTCTTGGGAGCCGCTGGCATAATGTGTCTGTTCATTGCTGGTCTCGTGGTAGCATCTATGGTGAAGAACAGCAGGGAGGTCGTCACGGTGGACGGCCGAGCGGGAAACACCTGATAGGTCGAGACGTACAACTCCAATTCTGGGCATGGGGAGGCTAGTTGGCTACTTACGTGATATTGCTCAGCTACACCGATGAAGGGATGCAGAACGCAGCCTACCTGAGCGGGCACCCGCGAGCCCTGCGACAGTTGATCGAGGAGGCAGGAGGCAGGCTGCCGTACATCTGGATGACCATGGGGCCATATGATTTCGCGGCCATCATGGAAGCGGACAGCGACGAAGACTGCGCCGCCATCGTCCTCAGCCTCAGCAGCTTGGGCAACTTCCGCACCGTGACCATGCGTGCGTTCAGTGAGGGAGACCTGCCAGCAATCGCGCGGAAGATTCCCTCGCTGGAGGACCAGTACAAAGATATCCTGCGGTCCGTGCCGGGGACCGGCGACTAGCGGGCCCCTAGAGCGTAAGGTCCCGCACCGTCTCCAGCACCAAATCGGAGGTACGTCACGGCGTACCAACGATTGGCCCACGGCTTCCAAGAGCACCCAGCGCAGCGAGCCTGCCTCGGTCTTCTTGTCGTGGGTCATCTTGTCCAGCACCAAATCGGGGTCGATGCCCGGTGCTGACAGGGGTAGTTGGAACCGTTCCAAGACCCGGCGCTGGCGTTCCACAACCTCTGGGGGGATGAGGCCCATAGCCGCGGAGATGCGTCCGGCGCCCATCATGCCCACGGCGACGGCCTCCCCGTGCATGTAGTTGCCGTAGCCGGTGACTGATTCTAAAGCGTGCCCGATGGAGTGGCCGTAGTTCAGCAGGATGCGCCTTCCTAGAGTCTCGCGCTCATCCTCGCTTACCACCTGGGCCTTGATGGCCATGCTGCGCCGGATCACGTCAGTGGCGATATCCCCTCGCAGCGACAACAGGTCTTCGGCGTGCTCCTCGAACAGATCGAACAGCTCCGCGTCCAGTATCAGGCCGTGTTTCACTGCCTCAGCCCACCCCTCCGACAGCTCGCGTTGTCCCAAGCTGGAGAGGGTATCGACATCGGCCAGCACCAGCGAGGGCTGGTAGAAGGCCCCCACCAAGTTCTTGCCTTGAGACAGGTTGACTGCCACCTTACCTCCTATGGAGGCGTCCACCATGGCAGCCATACTGGTGGGAACCTGCACGAAAATCATGCCCCGCAGGAAGGTGGAGGCTACGAACCCTGCTAAGTCGCCCACCACTCCCCCGCCCAAGGCGACAATTGCATGGCGTCTCTCGGCCCTGAGATCGGCCAGCCAAGCGTAGATATCTTCGGCAAGGGCCAAGCATTTGCTCTCTTCGCCCGGAGGAATGGAGTAGCTGTGGGTCGCGATTCCGGCGGATTCCAAGGAGCGTTGCGCCTGACGCCCGTAGATGCGAAATACGTTGTCATCGCTGATGATGTACGCTTGGCCCGTCACTCCGAGGGTCTGCAGGCGCGCACCCAACTGGTCAAGGACGCCTCTGTCCGCGACTATGGGGTAGGAGCCCCCGGAGTGGTGGACTGTTGCCGCTAGGTCGTTCTCTGCCATCAGGTCTCCCTCTTTTGCATTTCCGCAGGACTGCCATGTTCGTACAACGCAGTGACCAATGCGGCAGCGACCTGCTCAAGTGAGAGGCCGTCGGTGTTTAAACTGCAATGGGCCATGTCGTAGCGGTGTTGGCGTTTACCCTTGAGTTCTTGGATGCGCTGCAACGGGTCCGCCGCTTGCAGCAGGGGTCTCACGTCGGCGTCCTGCGAGGACGAGAGGCGCCGCCATATCACATCCGGCGGTGCCTCCAAGCACACCACCAAACCTGCCTCCAGCATAAGCGTCTGGTTCTCCGGTTCAATGAACGATCCCCCGCCGGTGCCGATCACCCGCTGCTCGCCAGAGCATGCCCAGCGTAGCGCGTCCCGCTCCATAGCGCGGAATGCGGGTTCGCCGTCTTGGGCAAAGATATCCTCAATGGTGCGGCCAATACGGGAAGTGATTACCCCGTCGCTATCCACGAACTCCCATCCCAGTGCCTTGGCCGCGAGCCGGCCAGCTTGGGTCTTGCCAGTGCCGGGGAAGCCCACGAGGATGAGGTTGCTCTTCACGGCAAGCCTTGGCCCATCAGTCCCCTGCTGGGGTGGCGCTGCGTCGGACGACCTCCCTAGGACCCACAGTCTTCTGGTAGGCTTGGTAGTTGCGACGCATCTCGTCGAGGCTGTCACCGCCGAATTTCTCGGCGAAAGCGTCGGCCACTACGAGGGCCACCACTGCCTCGCCGATGACCCCGGCTGGGGGCACTTGGCACACGTCGGAGCGCTCGTAGTGGGCCTGCACAACCTCGCCGGTGTTCAGGTCCACCGAGGGCAGGGGGGTTCGCAGGGTGGAGATGGGCTTGATGGCGAAGCGCGCCACCAAGGGCATTCCGTTGGTCATGCCTCCCTCGGTGCCTCCGGCCCGGTTGGTCTGGCGCTGCCAAGGCCGGGAAGGGTCGGTGGCTGGCTCGATGACGTCATGTACTTGGGAGCCAAGCTGGTCCACGGTCTCCCAGCCCTCGCCTAGGGAGACGGCCTTGACTGCGTTGATGGACATCAGGGCTTGGGCGATGCGCCCGTCAATCTTCCTGTCCCAGTGGACGTGAGAGCCAAGACCCATGGGCACGTTGGTAGCGATGACCTCAACCACACCGCCCACGGTGTCGCCTGCCTCCCGCGCCTCATCGATGGACTCAATCATCTTCTGGCTGGCGTCCGGGTCGGCGCAGCGCACGGGCGAGTCCTCCACGGCTGTCCAGTCGATGGCCCCATTCACCTGCGCTCGAATGCCTCCGATGGAGATAACGTGCGAGTGTAGTTGAATGTCGAATTCCTGTAGCAAGCGTACCGCGATGGCTCCCGCAGCCACCCGGGCGGCCGTCTCACGAGCGCTCGCCCGCTCCAGCACGTTGCGCACGTCGTCGAAGTCATACTTCATGGCTCCGGCAAGGTCGGCGTGGCCGGGGCGCAGGCGCGCTACCCGGTCGAAGTCAGCCTCGGTGGGGGTCACGCTCATGGTGTCCTGCCAGTTGACCCAGTCGCGGTTCTCCATGGTCATACCGATTGGGCTACCCAAGGTGAAGCCGTGCCGCACTCCGGAGATGATATGGGCATAGTCCTGCTCGATTTGCATACGCCCACCACGCCCATAGCCGCGCTGCCGTCGCGCCAGTTGTGACGCGATGAACTCCTCACCCAATGGCACGCCCGCAGGTATGCCCTCGACTATGATCACCAAACCCTGACCATGGGACTCGCCTGCCGTAAGGTAGCGAATCATACAAACTCCGTATTCTGGCCCCGTATTCCGGCCTGTCTCGACCCTCTAGGGTAGGGCCGCGGTGGCTGCCTCGGTCATCAACGACACCGGCGCCTCACGGCCGGTCCAAAGTTCAAAAGATGCCGCTCCTTGGTAGACCAGCATGGGCAGCCCGCCCAAGGTGGCCACACCTGCCCGCTCCGCCTCTCGCAGGAGGGGCGTCCGAGGTGGATTATACACTAGGTCGTATACGAGTCCTCCTAGGGGCAACCGGTCGCGGGACAAGGGCGACTCTGCCTCTCCAGACCCGTGGGCCATCCCAAGGGTAGTGCAGTTGATGATGATGTCCGCGTTGCGGCTAATGTCGCCTAGCGTCGGATCATCCAGCGAGAGTGGCGTTGCCGTCGCTCCCTGCCCCCGCAAAAGTTCCGCCAGTGCTTGAGCGCGCTCCAAGGTCCGATTCGCGATGGTAAAGGAGGCTACGGCCTCACCAGCCAAGGCTAGGCAGACCCCCTTGGCCGCTCCTCCCGCCCCAAGTACCAGAACGCGCTTGTCAGCAGAGGACACGCCTGAGTCCTCGCTCAGGGCTCGCAGAAAGCCGATGCCATCGGTGTTGTAGCCTTCTAGCCTGCCTTCGCGGTTGACGATGGTGTTTACCGCTCCGGCCCGAGCGGCCCAGCCGTCCACTTGGTCTAGCAAGGAAATAACTGCTTCTTTGTGAGGAACAGTTACATTGCAGCCCAAGGTGTCCGCGGCCCTCAGCCCTCGTATAAACTCAGGCACCTCGTCAGGTGCAACCCGCCATGCCCGGTACCGTGCATCAATGCCATGGTGGTCGAAGGCGACCTGTTGCAGCACAGGCGACAACGAGTGGCCGATGGGGTACCCGATTATGCCGACGCGTTGAGGCATAGTGTAGTCGGTCCAAACCGTTGCCGCGCGGGGCTCAAGCCCCAGCGACGGTCGGGGTTGGGTTGCCCTGCTGCGCCTTTTGGTCCAAGTGCGCCTGCAGGATGATGGTGGCGGCAGCGGCGTCCACGTCGGCGCGTCGCCGCGATGGTTGCGCGCCTCCCGCCTGCATCAGCCGGCCTGCCTCAATGCTGGTGTAGCGCTCGTCCACTGTCTCCACTGGCAGTTGGGTGTGCTTCTTGACCCGCTCCAAGAAAGTCTGCGTTTTCTTGGCCTGTGGCCCCAAGCTGCCGTTGATGGATATGGGCAGCCCAGCCACGATGAGTGTGGCATGTCGCTCCCGCGCAATCTCTCCGAGGCGCAGCAGGTCGTTCTTGAGGTTGGTGCGTTCCATCGCCCCGATGGGTACAGCCAGCGTACCCCCCTCGTCGGCCACGGCAAGTCCGATGCGACGGTCACCGACGTCGAGGCCAAGGATGCTCACGTTACTCCGCCGTTATCCCTGCGAGCGGGCGCGTCGCACGATGTCGGCCACGCTCTGCAGCGAGGCATCGAGGCGGTCGGCATGCCTGCCTCCGGCTTGGGCTAGGTTGGGACGCCCGCCGCCACCGCCACCCATCACTTGGGCAGCTTGCTTCACGATGTTGCCCGCATTCAGGCCTTGGGACACCAGGTCATCGCTGATCATGGCCACCAGTGTAGGCCGGTCCTCGACAATTCCTCCCAGCACCAGCACTGAGCTCTCCAAGCGTGTCTTCAGGAAGTCGCCCATCTCGCGCATGGCGTCGGCACTGGCAGCTGAGGTCCGCCCAGCCAGCACCTTAACTCCATCCACATCGGCCACGCTCTCCAACAGCCCTTGGGCCTCGCGCCTCAGGGATTCTCGCTCCAAGGTGGCCAAACGCCGGCGCACTTGGTCGGCATCCTCCATGAAACTCTCGAGGCGGGATTCGAGGTCGACTATCGGGGTCTGGAGTTGCTGAGCGAGACGGTCCAAACGCTCGGCTTGCTCTACGAACAGTTGCTCGGCGGCCCGACCTGTCAGCGCCTCGATGCGCCTCATGCCACCGCCGATGCCCGACTCGCCCAGCACCAGCAGTGTGCCCACCTGCCCGGTGGCGTGGACATGTGTACCCCCGCATACCTCCACGCTGAAGGCGCCGTTCCCACCAGAGTCGCCTTCTTCCGCCATGGTCACCACACGCACTACGTCGCCATAGCGATCGCCAAAGAAGGCCAACGCCCCCTCGCGAACGGCCTCGGAGTAAGTGGTCTCACGGGATATCACAGACAGGTTGGCCCGCACACGGTCGTTGGACAGAGCCTGCACGGATAGAAGTTCGTCGCGGGTCAACTGGCTAACGTGACTGAAGTCAAAGCGCAGCCTTTCAGGGCCTACAAATGAGCCTGCTTGCCTCACATGAGCACCAAGCACCGACCTAAGCGCAGCATGCAGGATATGGGTGCCACTGTGGTTGCGCGAGGCGTCCTGACGCCGCTGAGCGTCCACCTCGGCCTGCACCATGTCGCCCACCGCTACGTCGCCTTGATCGACGACTCCTTTCTGTACAATCAGTCCGGCCACAGGGCTGTGGGTATCCTCGACAGTAACAACGCCATTGGGGCCACGGATTCGGCCTTGATCGCCCAACTGACCGCCACCCTCTGCGTAGAAGGGTGAGCGAGCCAAGACCACCTCCACCGGTTGTCCTTGGGTGGCGTGGCCCACCGAAATACCGTCCACCAAGAGAGCAGCAATAACCGATTCCTGCTGAATGAGGCCGCCGTAGCCGGTGAATTCGCTCCGACCCACACCCAGATTTTCGTAGGCCGTGAGCATCTCCATGCTGCCCGTGAATGACTGCACAGCGCGGGACTGTTGGCGTTGCGCCTCCATCTCCCGCTCGAAGCCCTCCATGTCGACTTCCAAGCCATGCTCCCGGGCAATCTCGGCAGTAAGCTCCGGCGGGAAGCCGTAGGTGTCATACAGGTTGAAAGTTTCTTGACCCGATACGCCGTGCGCGCGGTTTTCCGACTCCTTGCGCGATTCCACAAGGTCGGAAAGGATGGCGAAACCCCGTTCGAAGGTCTGGACGAACCGCTCCTCCTCCAAGCTGATGACGCGGATGATGAAGTCGCGGTTCTGTGCAAGTTCGGGGTAGGCGTCTTGGAAGCGTTGGATGGCTACGGAAGCCACCTCGGTCAGGAAGGGGTCTTCTAAGCCTAGGCGACGGCCGTAGCGAATGGCGCGCCGGATGATGCGACGCAGCACATAGCCACGCCCCTCGTTGCCCGGCACCACGCCGTCTGCAATCAGGAAGGATACGCCGCGGGCGTGCTCGGCGACGACTCGAATCGCATAGTCCGTCTCCGCGTCGACGCCATAGCTGTTGCCGGTCAGCTGGCAGATGCTCTCGACGATGGTCTGGAATAGGTCGGTCTCGTAAAGGTTGCGCTTATTCTGGAGTACCGCGGCGGCCCGCTCCAGCCCCATCCCGGTGTCGATGCTGGGCGCGGGCAGCGGTGTCCGGGTGCCCTCCAAGTCTTGGTAGAACTGCATGAAAACCAGGTTCCACAGCTCGACGAACCGCTCGCACTCGCAGTTGGGATGGCAGGGAGGCATCTCCTCGCCGTTGCGCTGGGCAGAGGTGAGCTCGTCGGGCGTGACCAAGGGGCCGCAGCCGTGCTCGGGGCCGGAGTCGTAGTGTATCTCACTACAGGGGCCACAAGGCCCTTCCAAGCCCGCAGGCCCCCACCAGTTGTCCTTGCCACCGTAGCGGTAGATGCGCTCGTCGGGTATGCCGATGTCATCGCGCCAGTGGTGGTAGGCCTCTTCGTCGTCGAGGTAGACGGTGGCGTAGAGGCGGTCAGGGGAGATGCCGAAGCGTTGGGTGACCATCTCCCAAGCCATGGCCACGGCTTCCTTCTTGAAGTAGTCGCCGATGCTGAAATTTCCCAGCATCTCGAAGAAGGTAAGGTGTTTGTGGTCGCCTACTTCGTCGATATCGGTCGTGCGAAAGCTCTTCTGCGAGGTCGTGAGGCGACGGGATGGCGGTGTGGCCTCGCCCATGAAGAAGGGCTTGAACTGCACCATTCCAGCGCTGGTGAACAACAGAGTAGGATCGCCAGCAGGCACCAGCGAGGAACTGGGCATGATGAGATGGCCCTTGTCTTGGAAAAACTCGAGGAAACTGGTCCTTATCCGATCGCCTTCCATAGTTATCCTTCAGCAGACTGCGCGGCAGGTTTCTTGGGAGGTGGTTGGCGGCAGTATCCTCTGTCAATGCCATAGCTGCGTCGGTATCGCCGCACCGCGGGATTATATCACGCAGCGCAGCCCTGAGACTGTCAGACTTGCTGGCGACGTTCCAGTTCTGCCTCGAGTTCGCGGATGCGGGCCTCAGAGGCTTCAGCCCGCGCCTCGGCGGCCATGCGGCCCTCCCGCTCGGCGAGACGGCCGGCCCGCTCATCGTCGAACCTCACGATATGCTCCCCGGTGGCGGGGTCATACCAGCCTAGTTGGCCCCGTTCCCAGCGCAGGTACAGATTGAGGGCTGCGCTGTAGCCTTGTAGGTTGTCGGCGTCGATTCCTTCGATAGGGATGGGCTGGTAGGCGCCATCTAACAGCCTGTCGCCTGCTATGGGCGCTCCCTGGTAGTCGCCTCCGGAGGGGTCGAACCGCCAGTATTCGAGGATACCCAAGCGTGCGTACCCATCCCGCTTTACAGTGGCATCGCGTTGGCCGGTGCTCTCCGACCCGATTTCAAGCACGAAGTCCGGGGGCTTGCCCTGCTCAGAGATGACGTAGCCGTTCCGGGCATTGCAAGCTGCTGGATCCGCGTTGAACGCGATGATCAGGTCCGGCGCCATCATCCCCAGCTGCTCTCCGATGGGTTCTGGACTGACGTAAGCTTCGCTGCTGATGATGGTAGTGTCCTCGTTACCGAGGTGCTTAGCCAGATGCAGTCCATTCCCTGGGGAGTTGAAATACTTCCAGTTGTTCATGTCCTCAGGTTCAGGTGGGTCCGGGAGCCGGAGGAAGCCTTCCGGGCGACCCTTCTCGGCAATGGGTCTGGTGCTCATGTCGGACCTCGAGTGTTTGATGCGGGCCGGGCGGGGATGGCCCGTACCTAGGTCGGGATTTGGCACATTATACGTTATCAGCTGTGGCGCGGGCGGTCCGGCCACGTAGCACCCAGTAGCACTGCTGTTCGCCAGACTGCGGCCCGTCGTTGACGCTCTCGGGGGGCGGGCGTAGAATCGTGATGTGGGAATATGATGGGAGTGGATATGTACTCGTCGCACATCAGTAGAGTAGAGAAGGCAAGGATCTACGCCGAGGAGCGGGACCGGGTGATCATTAACCGTCTGAACGCCACCTTCCGAGGCAACAACAGCACTCACGAGGTGGGGTATGATGCAGGGGTGTGGCACTGCTCCTGCCGCTCCTTCTCTACCCAGCAGGCTTGCAGCCACGCCATGGCCCTTCAGGAGATGCTGGAAGAGGCCTTCCCCAGTGGCGCCCCCGAACCGGCTTAGCCTCTAACCGGTTTAGAGAAGCTGGCCTCCACCAGCTAGGCGGTCGCCTAACCCTCGTACTTGCGGAACACCAAGCAGGCGTTCTGTCCCCCGAACCCAAAGGCATTGGATAGCACAACCCTCACGTCAGCCTCGCGCCGCACGTTGGGCACGTAGTCGAGGTCGCATTCCGGATCGGGGTGCTCGTAGTTCGCTGTGGGATGAATTGCCCCGTCTGTGATGGAGCGTACGCAGGACACTGCCTCCAACGCTCCTGCTGCCCCTAAGGAGTGGCCAATCATCGACTTGGTAGAGCTCACGGGGATGCGGTAAGCCAGCGGGCCGAACAGCCTCTTGATGGCTGTCGTCTCTATGGCATCGTTCAGCGGAGTGGAGGTGCCGTGGGCGTTGATGTAGCTTACCTCTTCCAAGGCAACACCTGCGTCGCTTAGCGCCCACTGCATGGCCCGTCCTGCGCTCTCGCCCGTTTCCTCTGGCTGCACCGGATGGTGGGCGTCGGATGAGCTGCCGAATCCAGCGAACTCGCACAGGATGTTGGCGCCGCGCTTCAGTGCGTGCTCCAAGGTCTCGGCCACCAGCACCACTGCCCCTTCCGCAGGCACGAACCCGTCGCGTTCGGCGTCGAAGGGCCTGCTGGCCTTCTCCGGGGCATCGTTCCGTGTGCTGAGGGCCCGCATGACCGCGAAGCCTGCCAGTCCCAGTTGGCTAATGCCCGCCTCGGCCCCACCTGCCAGCATCACGTCAGCGTCGCCTCTTCGCAGCACCTGCAGCGCCTCACCCATGGCCTGATTAGAGGCGGCGCAGGCAGTTACTGCAGTGGAGTTGTAGCCTCTGGCGCCGGTGAAACGGCTGACGTTGGCCGCTGCCATGTTGGGCAACACCATGGGGAAGAAGAAAGGCGACATGCGCATCCCGCCTCGCTCCACCAACACCCGGCAGCTCTCCTCCAACGTAGGGAAGCCGCCGTTGCCGTTGCCCAAACACACACCAACACGAAAGGAGTCCTCTTTCGACACGTCCAAGCGCGAGTCCTCCACGGCCATCAGGGCAGCCGAGACGGCAATCTGGGAGAAGCGGGCCATGCGGCGCGACTCCCGGGGGCTGATGAACTTATCGGGGTCGAAATCGATGGCCTCCCCAGCGATGCGGCAGGGATAGTCCGTGGGGTCGCACAACGTCATGGGACCGATGCCGGACTTCCCCTGCAACAAGTTGTCCCAGAACTGGCCAGCGGTGAGGCCTAGAGGCGTTATCGCGCCCATGCCGGTGATGACTACCCTAGACCTTTCCACGCGTCTATACCCCACCCAGTTCGGAGTAAATCTCAGGCGGGATGCCCTTCAACACCTCCCGCACCTCAGCAGCGAGGAACAGCGAACCAGTGGCCAGCACCAGGTCGTCCTCCCCAGCGAGTTCGAGGGCCAAGGCCAGAGCTTCGGAGGTCTGCGACTTATCGTGGGCTTGCACCCCGTGCTTTCGGAAGAGGTCGACCAGCACTTCTGGTGGGGCTGACCGGGGATGCCGTGTGCTGGCGACCACCGCGGCGGAGGCTGCGGGGGCCAAAGCCTCAACCATTCCCTCCAAGTCCTTGTCACGCGAGGCCCCGAACACCAAGACAGCTTTGTCGTAGTGAAAGTAGCCGGGCAGGGATTCTCGTAGTCGCCGTGCGGAGTATGGGTTGTGCGCCCCATCGGCCACCACCAACGGTCCTCCTAGGCAATCGGCCAAGACCTCCAACCGGCATGGCCAGACGACAGTGGACATACCCTCTAAGATAGCCTTGGCAGAGATATCGTGCCCCTGATCTTGAAGCACTTCCATGATGGCTACAGCCGTTGCGGCGTTCTCCAACTGATGCGAACCCAACAGGGACAGCTCTAGGTCGTAGACATCATGCCGTCCCTGCACTTGAAGGCGTTGGGAAGGTGAAACCCTGAGCCCTTGAGGAAAGGGGGGCTCGCTGGCCTTCCACTGAACGTCTTCGCCCACCTCGACGAGCTCCGACCCCACCGCGCTACAGGCTTCGCGGATGATCTCCATGGCCGTGACCTCTTGTGGTCCGCTGACCACGGGAACGCCAGCCTTGATGATGCCGGCCTTTTCCCACGCGATCTCCTCGATCGTGTCGCCCAGCACCCGGGTGTGGTCCAAGCTGAGGGACGTGATGGCCGACACCGAGGGAGCGACGACGTTGGTGGCATCGAGGCGGCCACCCAGACCCACCTCAATTACGTTGAAGTCGGTGCGTTCCTCCAGGAAGTATGCGAGGCCCATCGCCGTTAGCAGCTCAAACACCGTCACCCTGCCGTCGCTTTGGACGCTCACCTCCTGCATTGGCCCCCACAGCCTGTCCAGAACCTCGGCGAACCGTCCTCCAGGAATGGGCTCACCGTCCAATGAGATCCGTTCCCGGAAAGTGTGCAGATGCGGCGAGCTGTACATGCCGACACGGTACCCATGACACCGCAGCACGTTGGCGCACATGGCGGCAGTACTCCCCTTGCCCTTGCTGCCCGCGATATGGATTGTGGGCGGGCCCTGCTGCAGGCCTCCAAGCCGCGTCAGGAACGCCTCGATGCGGCTGAGGTCGTAGCGAGGCTGATGACGCCTCTCCGTGTCTGGGCCGATGTAGGGGACGCGCTCATGGTCGACCAGTGCTAGCATCCGGTTGATGGCGCTGGGATAGTCCGGCACTGTGGCCATTAGTCTCCCTGAGGAAGGGCTCCCCGGAGGCGGGCCGGCCGGATGCCAACCGCCACCTTCAGCCCGTCCCAACGGGTGATGGTCTTGATGAAGTCGATGTTACCCTCCAAGGGCCGGGGATGGAAGTGGAAGTTCTGGTGCACCGAGTCCTGTTCGGTGACGTTGGGCAAGGCCGACATGCGCAACTGCTCTCTCGTAGCCGGGGGCGAGGGCAGGATGGCCTCCATGATTCGCGCCGAGTTCTGCAGGAAGGTCAGGGGCACTGGCATATAACCCCGCGTCACGTTCAGTGTGCGACACAGGATACGGACGATGTCGAGGTAGCTCAGGTGCTCCGGGCCTCCGACCTCCACAGGGTCCATGGTCGGCTCGGCTCGCACCGCGATAGCTATACAGCGGGCCACGTCCTCTACGGCGATAGGCTGAAGCATATTCGACCCAGTGCCTATGATGGGCACCATGGGGAAGGCCTTGACTATGGCCCCCAAGGTACTGACGAACTCGTCTCCGGGGCCGAACAGGATTGACGGCCTGATGATGCTGTACGGTATGCCCGAGGCGACAACTTCGGCCTCTCCCTGCCCCTTGCTGCGCAGGTAGGGGTACTGCGACTGGTCGTCGGCCCCGATGGCGCTCACCTGCACGAAGTGGCCGACACCCGCCTCGGCCGCCACCGTCGCCACATTCTGCGTCCCCTGTCGGTTGACGGCGTCGAAGGTAGCGCTGCCACGCTCCCGGATAATCGCTACCAAGTGAACCACAGCGTCCAAGTCGTAGATCGCGGCCCGCAGGGCGGCCATGTCCGAAACGCTGCCGTAATGTATGTCCAAGTCGCGCTGCTGGAACCGGTCCTCGTAGCCGGGTGTGCGGACAAGACACCGCATCTCGTGTCCGTCGGCATGCAGCGCCTCTACGACCCGACGCCCTAGGAATCCGGTGGAGCCCGTTACCAATACGCGCATATTCGGCTCCCGTGGCAGGTTTTCAGCAGCCTAGCAAGGGTCCCCTAGGGTGTCAAACCAAAGTATGCGCGGCCTGACGCCTCGTGTAAAATGCTCGCAGAGCCCTCGCCACGAGGAGGGCTACGGGGGTGAAATGGACCTAGGCATCGCAGGCAAGATCGCCATCGTCACTGGAGGCAGCCGAGGCTTGGGCCGGGAGGCTGCTATGAGCCTTGCCCGGGAGGGAGTAAAGGTGGCCATCTGCGCCCGCGACCTCGACACCTTGGAGCGCACCGTCGCGGAGTTGGAAGCCTACGGCCAGACCGCTCTCGGCATCTCTGCTGACGTCACCTTGGAGGATGCTCCCCAGCGGGTTTTCGGACGGACTGAGGAGGTTCTAGGCCCCGTCGACATACTGGTGAACAACGTGGGAGGCCGGCGTGGCACCACCATCACCGAGACCAGCGACCAGCAGTTTCAAGAAGGCTACCAAGCGAACCTGTTCAGTGCCATCCGGTTCATGAAGCTGGCCGTGCCCGGTATGAAAGAGCGTGGCTGGGGCCGCATCGTCAACATCAGCTCCATCTACGGGCGGGAGTACGGCGGCTCGGTTGACTATATGGGAGCCAAGGCAGCCCTCATTGCTACCACCAAGCACATGGCCTTGGATCTGGCCAAGGACGGCGTGTTGGTAAATTGCGTTGCTCCCGGCTCCATCTTGCACCCCGGCAGCTCCTGGGAGAGATTCACAAATCAGCAGCCTCCCGAAGTGGTGCAGGAGTTCATTGCTCGCAACCTGCCCATGGGCCGTTTCGGCTGGCCACAGCCCATCGGCGATACCGTCGCCTTCCTCGCCTCCGAGTGCGCCAGCCTAGTAACGGGGGCCTGCATCAACGTCGACGGAGGGCAGAGCCGGTCCCTTTTCTAGTCCGCGTAGCGGGACGAGAGCTCGGCCATTCCGGGGGTGTCTGAAACCTGCTTGGCTTAACCTTGACACCCTCTAGGGGGTGTACTAGCCTCTTTTATTACTACAACATGTTCTCCCATCTTCACGTTCACACTCAATATAGCCTACTCGACGGCCTCAGCCATATTCCCAATCTGGTGAGCCGGGCCAAGGACCAAGGCTTTAATGCTTTGGCCATCACTGACCATGGCAACCTCTACGGGGTGGTGGAGTTCTACTCCGAGTGTAGGAAGGCTGGAATTAACCCCGTTATCGGCTGCGAGGTCTATGTGGCCCAAGGCAGTCGCCACGACCGGTCCCCCTCCGATAAGACGCCCTACCACCTGACCATGATGGCCCGGAACAACGTGGGCTATCGCAACCTGATGCAGTTGGTGACCAAGGCCAATATGGAGGGCTTCTACTACAAGCCTCGCATCGATAGGGAACTGCTGGAGCAACACCACGAGGGGTTGGTGGTCTTCTCCGGCTGCCCAACGGCCCAAGTGCCCCGCCTGATTAAGGAGCACCGGCTGGACGATGCTCGCAAAGAGGCCCGGTGGCACAAGGAGCTCTTCGGCGAGAACTATTTCCTAGAGTTGCAGCGTCACGCCCACGTCGAGCACTTGGATGCCATCAATGAGGCGTTGGTCGGTATGGGCCGGGAGTTGGACATCCCGATGGTGGTCACCAACGACTGCCACTATGTGGACCAGAAGGACGCCCCATTGCAGGACGTGTTGATCTGCATCCACACCAGCACCACCGTCAACGATGAGAAGCGTCTTCGGATGGAGGATGACTCCTACTATCTGAAGAGCGCCCAAGAGATGGCCGACCTCTTCCCCGACCATCCTGAAGCAGCCGATAACACCCAACGCATCGCCGACATGTGCCACGTGGAGTTGGGCGATGGGCAGTTGCACCTGCCCCAGTACCCTGTCCCAGAGGGCTGTGGCGACGCAGACGACTATCTCGCCCAACTCTGCTGGGAAGGGTTCGCTCGGCGTTATCCCGTCCCACCTGCCGGGGCGAGGGAAAAGCTGGTCCACGAGTTGGACGTAATCCGTCAGACGCGGTTCGCCAACTACTTCCTAGTGGTATGGGACATCGTCGACTTTACCCGCAAGAACAACATACTGCTGGGCGTTCGTGGCAGCGCTGCCTCCAGCGTCGCCCTCTACTGCTTGGGCGTCACTGAAATCGACCCAGTGGAGTACCGCCTCGTCTTCGAGCGCTTCTTGAACATTGAGCGCAAAGAGATGCCCGACATCGACATGGACTTCCAAGATGACCGGCGCGACGAGGTGCTGAGGTACGTCACCCATCGCTATGGCAGCGACAGGGTGGCCCAGATCATCACCTTCGGGACTCTAGGCACTAAAGCCTCTCTTCGAGACGTCGGACGGGCCTTGGGTATGAGCTACGCCTCGGTGGACCGGGTGGCCCGCTTGGTGCCCTTCCGCGCCCGCTCCGTGCATGACGCGGTGGAGAACAGCCCAGAGCTAAAGGAGATATACGAGACCGACTCCGCCGTCCGAGACTTGGTCGAAAAGGCGGCGGGCTTGGAGGGGACGGCCCACCATGTGAGCACCCACGCCGCTGGTGTAGTGATTTCCAGTGAACCCCTCACCGAGTACGTGCCTCTGCAGCGTCCCACCAAAGCCGACGCAGGCAACGAAATCTCCATGACCCAGTATTCCATGGACCCCCTAGCCATGCTGGGCCTCTTGAAGATGGACTTTTTGGGGCTCACCAGCCTCACCATCCTAGACCGGGCCGTTAAGTCGGTGAAAGAGACCCGTGGCTTGGAGATAGACCTTCACCAGCTTGCTTTGGACGACGAGGTGACCTTCCAACTCCTTTCCTCGGGCAAGACCAGCGACATCTTCCAGTTGGAAAGCGCTGGCATGCAGCGCTACATCAAAGACCTGAAGCCGTCGTCCCTAGGCGACATATCGGCGATGATTGCCCTCTACCGCCCCGGCCCCATGGAACATATCGACCGCTTCATCGATAGCAAGCACGGCCGTACCGCCATCACGTACCCCCACCCCAGCTTGGAAGACGTGCTCAGAGAGACCTATGGCATCATTGTCTACCAAGAGCAGGTGCTCCTGATTCTGCAGAACTTCGCTGGCTACTCGGCAGGCGAAGCCGACATCGTCCGCAAGGCCATGGGCAAGAAGAATGCCGAGTTGATGCTTGCGGAACGGGACCGCTTCATACAGGGCGCAATCAATAACGGGTTCGAGCAGTCCATGGCCGAAGAGGTGTTCAACCTCATCGAGCCCTTTGCTGGGTATGCCTTCAACAAGGCGCATAGTATCAGCTACGCCTTGGTGTCCTACTGGACTGCCTACTTCAAGGCCCACTACCCGGTGGAGTACATGGGGGCCGTACTGAACTCCCGGCTGGACCATGCGGAGCGGATGGCCATCGCCATCAACGATTGCGAACAGATGGGCATACGCATCCTGCCCCCTGACGTCAACCACAGTGGCGTCTTCTTCACCATCGAATACGGTCCGGAGGGGCCTCGCGCCCTGCGTTACGGCATGTCGGCGGTGAAGAACGTAGGTGAGGGTGCGGTGCAGCCGGTGGTGAGCGAGCGTGAGAAGGACGGCCCCTACTCCTCCATAGAGGAGTTCTGCCGCCGCGCCGACATGCGCTCTCTCAACCGGCGCGCCTTGGAGAGCCTGATCAAGGTCGGGACCTTTGATGCCATGGGCCAGAGGCAATCGCTTCTGGACAACCTCGGCCCCATTCTGGCGTCAGCCCAGCGGGACCAGAGAATCCGCAGCACCGGCCAATCCAGCATGTTCGACATGCTGGGCGGCGGCGAGCAACAGGAAGAGGCCATTGCACCGCCAGCGCCCATCGTTCCTCAGGGTAAGCCCTCGCCGGAACACGGGGTATGGGAGAAAGAACTGCTGGGCGTGGCACTCTCCACCAATCCGGCCCAACTGCTGGCGGACATCCCCGCCAACGGAGCCATCATCTCCCGCGACCAACTCAACAACGACATGGACGGTCAGCGGGTGAAGATTATGGGGCTGGTCTCCACCTCGGAGCAGCGTTACACGCGGGAGCAGAAGCCCTACGCCATCACCTCCATGGACCTTATCGGCGGAACCCTAGAAGTCATCGCTTGGCCCGACGCCCTGGAGAAGACCCGCAACGTCTGGCGGGAGGGCCTCATTCTCTCCATCTCGGGCAGGCTGCGGGTTCGTGGGGAGCGCCTCTCCCTACACTGCGACGAGGCAACTATTTACGCATCGAACGATGAATCCCGCCAGCCGGAAGACCTGTACGACGAAGACCCTCCGCCGGAAGCCGAATATCAGCCACGGGACCCGTTTTCTTCGAACGGAAACCCGTAGCCGAGCCGCCGTCTAACGGCTACCAAGCGTCGGCAGAAAATACCCTGCAACAGGAACAGGCACCAGAGGCGGCTCTGCACGCGACCGACAACGCGGCCTGCGCTCCCATGTCGGCTGAGGCGATGCCGAAAGCCGACCCTCCTGCCAGCAACGGCCATGTCACCGGGAACGGTAGGGGCAACGGGAACGGCAAGAGCAACGGCCACAGTAATGAGAACGGAAACGGGTACTCCCGTACTGTCTTCATCAGCCTTCATGAGTCAGCCGACTCTGGCGAGGATGTCCAGACACTGAACGACGTCAAGAAGTTGCTCCTAGAATACCCCGGTTCCGATCATGTGAACCTGACGATACAGACAGAGCAGGGCCAGTTGCGCATGGACTGGCCCTTGGTCAACACCAGCTACTGCGAAGACCTGCAGACCTCCCTTGACGAACTTCTGGGCGACGGAGCGGTCTACGTCGAGGACACCCGCCCCAACGGGAACTAATTACTATAAAAATAACCCGCTAACCTTCGGCAATCGACCCCCCCATCACTCTCGCGCAGAGCCCGCCCCGGACCCCGCTCCGGGGGAGACCTTCGCGTAATGCGCCTCCACCCTGACACCCGCCCATTGACCGGAGTTGGCCTTCCGCGCTAGCCTGCGTACAGACTGGCCCGACCCCCATCTTGTGACCTTGCAAAGCCTCTTTCCCCTTGAGCGCCCTTGATCGGAAAGTTGCAGCCTGCCCGGACCAGCTCCGGAGATGAGGATGGGCCCCATTCCAACCTGCACCCTGCTGAGCACACCCTATGACATGTCACAAAAGAAGCAAAAAATTCGGCGCGACGCTTAGGCTAACGCAAAGCTGATTCATAGCTACGTCGATGCTAATACCGGTGCAATAATATAGAAGCGTATTAGTACTGAAATACCATGGGATAGGCGTCTAAATACACTAGGACTATTAATAACGTGGTATTGTAATGCAATAAGTATGGCATCCAATGCCCACAATGTCAGCAGTTGTGCAAAAGTCTCCGAAATCGGGAATCCACGGCCCGGACTATCGGCCAAGTCGACTACCCGTACGCCAGCGACCCCAATTTTCATGCTGTTGCCTAGCCCCCAACGGGTCATGGGCAATTCCAGCGGAAGCCCGAATCCTGAGCTCTCCACTAGCGTTGGCCTAGACTGCTGGGTATGATGGGACGTACTGCTTCGTCTACCAGCCACGAGATTGGGCTGATGACAGATCGACCCGTAGGTGCGATATGCTGAATTACAGGGTTATCTCTTCTGACTCCCACATCATCGAGCCCGAAGACCTGTGGGAGAAGCACATCGAAAAAGAGTTCCGCGAGCGAGGGCCTCGTCTGCTCCATGAGGGAGAGAACGACCAGTGGATTTGCGACGGCCTGCGTTTTGGGGCCATCGGCATCAACCAGCAGGCTGGGGTGCGCTTTGAGGACCCCGACAAGCTGACAGTCGGCGGCACCATGGAGACGGCGCCCCAAGGCGGCGTCGACCCACATGCCCATGTGAAGGACATGGACCTCGACGGCGTAGAAGCGGGCGTCCTCTATCCCTCCCAAGCCCTCACCATCTACCGCGTACCCGCCAGCGACGTGCTTTCCGCCGCCCTGCGGGCCTACAACGACTACCTAGCCGAGTTCTGTAGCCACTACCCCAACCGGCTCAAAGCCATCGCCATGCTCAACTTGGATGACGTAGCCGACGGCACCAAAGAATTGGAGAGAGCCTCAGCCATGGGTATGGCGGGGGCCATGATCTCCATCAACCCCATGGTGCCCTACCACCACGCCAGCTACGAGCGCTTCTGGGCCACATCCCAAGACCTCGATATGCCCCTGAGCCTGCACGTGGGCACAGCCCGCTGGAAGCCGGGGCAGGGACTTGGAGGCTTTGCCCTCCAGTCTGAGGCAGACTTCCCCAACCGGGAGTACGACCCCCGCCAGTGTGTCTACAACATGATTTTCTCAGGGGTGTTCGAGCGGTACCCCACGCTGAAAGTCGGCGTGGTGGAGTACGAGGTCGCGTGGGCGCCCTACTTCATGAACCGCATGGACGAGTTCTACAAGCAGCGGGCTGTGGGTGTCCATGGCAACCGGTTCCAAGGCGACACCCTGCCCAGCGACTTCTTCCGCAGCAACATCTTCATCGGCTTCCAAGAAGACGACTTGGGAATCGAGATGAGGTACCACATCGGCGTGGACTGCCTCCTATGGGGTTCAGACTACCCCCACGCCGAAGGCACCTTCCCCAAGTCCCGCGAGATACTGGAGCGCATCTTGGAAGGCGTTCCCGAAGAGGAGAAGGCAAAAATCGTCGGGGAGAACACGGCGAAGCTGTACCGCTTCTAGTAACCCTTGGGCAACCAGCCCACATCCAAGGAACCAAACCCACCGCGACGGTGCCTTGATCTCGGCCTCCCGGCAAGCGGTGAGCAGGGGGGACGCGGTAGCCGGGGCAGATTGGTAGATCTATACTCCGCTCATGACAGGGGGCATCCACTCAGCATGTTCCCGATAAGCGTCCCAGGAGGTTGAAGGCATGGAGGCGTTCGAGCTATCCCTCCTCTTGGAGCAGCGTCGCGGTTCCGATCAACTTTTTCTGGAGTTCCTCAATGTAGGAACTTTGAGTGCTGGGATCTACGAACTGGCGGTTGGAACAGCTGACCCGCAGAGACCCCACACGGAGGACGAAATATACTATGTGCTCGACGGCAGAGGCCAAATCCGGGTCGGTGGGGAAGACCGCACGTTAAGCCCCGGTTTCATCGTATTCGTCGGGGCCGGTATCGAGCACCGCTTCCATTCCATCTTGGAGCAGCTGACCTTACTGGTAGTGTTCGCGCCCGCGAGAGGCTCCCGCAGGTAGCCGGATGCAATGGCGGCGCCACCCGCCACGGGTATAACACCCAAATTAGACCAATACGCTCAACGGCAACCCATTGTCCGCTCTGTCGAGGCCGATCGGGATCCGGAATGCGGAGCATCGACCAAAACGGTGAAGGGAGGAATACTCTTATGCAGGTGGAGCAACGAATGGAAGAGCTTGGCCTGAAACCTGGAGCCTTGGTGCATAGGACCAACCGGGTTGCGGCCTTGCAGCACGGGGACCTCGTATACCTGTCGGGACGCACGCCGGTGTACGCAGACGGGAGCAGGGTCAACGGCAAGGTGGGCAGCGACCTGACGCTGGAGCAGGGTTATGAAGGGGCGCGGCAGGCTGCCGTGAACCTGCTGAACGAGCTCAAGGAGTTCATAGGCGACTTGGACCGCGTCACTCAGGTTATCAAGCTTCTGTGCATGGTCAACACCGCCGAGGGTTTCTATCAGACCTCCGAGGTATCAGACGGGGCGTCCGACCTACTATTCGAGCTTTACGGCGAGCGCGGCCGCCATGCCCGGTCTGCCGTGGGCATAGACTGTCCCGCAGGAAATGCCTGCATCGAGATCGAAATGGTTGTAGCCGTCGAATAGGCCTATGTCGTCGGCCCATTCGGGAGGGAGGTCGACACCGCCGATGGGTCCTCCAGAGGCAGCGACTCGTCCCAGTCGTAGGCGATGAAGCGTCGGTTGTTGCTATCGTTAGATGCCTCGCGGGCCAGCCAGACCCCTGTGGTCTGCATCACCCCTGGCTCGTTCATGGCGTCGCAACTAGGGCCGTCGGCCCGCGCCAGTGCGTCTACAACAGGATGTTCTGAGAGCGAGCAGGGGGACTTGATTTAAGGCCTGACAAGAGTTTGTGTTTGCTCCGTCAACCGCTTCGACGCCTCCCGCCGAGTTGCCGCCTCCAGCTCAGCTACTTCCCACCTTAAGAACGCGGATACTTTCCGGTCACTGATTGAGTCGAACGAGGCTATTGCCTCTCGATGGGGGCCGGTGTTCGTAAAGTCGTCAACGGCTTGACCGCCTACCCAGACAGATAACGTAGAAAAACCCAACCGCAGAAAATCAGCCTTTAGTTTGTATTGGACCAAGCCGGACGAGACGTTAAGTTGGCGCTTAATAGCTCCATTCAGTTTGAAGAACCGTCTAAGCTGCCTCCAACTTCTCAGCTTCAGGCTAGTGGCTACCACGGTCATCGGTTTTTCATTCATGTTAGACACCGCCCAACCAAATATCCTTACCTCCAAGAAAATGTAGCGGGCTTTACTTAAGCCCGGCCCCGCGGGTGACCCCCGCGGGGCTACGGGGGATGCATTAAGACCAACTCCCGAAACATCTCCCCATCGAACTGTCCGGCACTCGCTAGCCGGTCTCGTCGGCCCGTCTAGCGCAACGCGTAGGCCTCTTCGCCGTGTTGCGAGAGGTCCAGACCCTCTTCTTCCTGCTGCTCGTCTACCCTCAAGCCGATGGTGTATTTCATGACGAACAGTATTACCAAAGTGCCGATAAAGGCCCATCCGAAGGTCACTCCGATGGCCATGAGTTGCCTCACGATCTGTGCGCCTCTGCTCAGATCGGTGAGTTCGCCTATGCTCAGAAGTCCTACTCCAATGAACAAACCGAGGGCCAGCATGCCCCACATTCCGCCGATTCCGTGGATGGCCCAAACGTCGAGGGAGTCGTCGAGCCTGACCCGGTTCTTTATCCAAACCGCGCCGTAGCACAGAGCGCCTGCGCCCAACCCGATGATCACGGCTGGCATGGCGCCGACAAACCCCGAAGCCGGAGTAATGGTTGCCAGCCCAGCCACCGCCCCAGTAGCCGCTCCCACAACGCTGGGCCTTCGATTGATTATCCAGTCCAAGGCCACCCACGTTACCGCGGCAGTCGCCGCCGAAGTATGGGTTACCACAAAGGCAGAGGTGGCCCTACCTGCCGATGCCAGATCGCTGCCAGCATTGAAGCCAAACCAGCCAAACCAGAGGAGGGAAGCCCCTAACACCACGAAGGGCACGCTGTGGGGGGCCATATTTGCCTCACCGAACCCCAAGCGTCGCCCAAACACGATTGCTGCAGCGAGGGCAGCAGTCCCGGAGCTGATATGGACTACCGCGCCCCCAGCGAAGTCGAGGGCACCCTGATCGCCCAGCCAACCGCCAATTCCCCACATCCAGTGGGCCAGCGGAGCGTAGATGAGCGTCGACCAAGCTATGATGAAAATCACGAAGGTGCTGAACTTGATGCGCTCGGCGAATGCGCCAGCTATCAGTGCTGGCGTAATGATGGCGAACTTCGCTTGAAACACCATGAACGCTTGGTGTGGGATCGTTTCGGCATAGGGCCCGGCTTCAGTAGCTGAGACCCCGTTAAGACCCGCCCAACTCAGGCTTCCGATAAAGCCGCCTACGTCGGGACCAAACGAGAGGCTGTACCCCCATAAAATCCAGGTCAGGCCTCCGATAGCAAGCGCGATAAAGGAGTGCATCAGAGTGCCCAGCACATTTTTGCCACGCACGAGGCCCGCGTAGAAGAACGCGAGCCCAGGAACCATGATGAAGACCAGAGCCGAGGAGGTCAGAACCCACGCGGTATCCCCACTGTCTATCATATTTCCTCCCGTCTTGTCAGACTGGCAGAGCCGCCCACCTTACTATCGTCCACTGGGGTTAAGGCAGGTCCAATCGGCGCATGCGCCTATGCGCCAGCAGGCCGGCGCGATTGCTGGCCCAGTTGGGGCCAGGCAGCGGGCGCACTGGCCTTCTCGATGCGCTCCTCCAAGGGCAGGGACTCGTCCCAGTCGAAGGCAATGAAGCGGCGTCCGTTGATGCCGTTGGACGCCTCCGAGGCCAGCCAGACCACAGGTGCCTGCATCACCACAGGCTGAATCATGGTCTCTCTGCTCGGTCCGCCGGGAGCCAGTAGATTGGTGTTGGCCATTCCGCCTGGCACCAGCACGTTGGCCGTAACCCCTGTGCCCTCCAACTCTTGCGCCATCGTCGCAATCAGCGCCTCGTGGCCTGCCTTAGACGGCCCGTAGGGCGAGCCGTGAGCACGGTACATGGTGTCCATGCTGGTAGTGACTCCGATGATGCGGCCCCAGCCACGGGACATCATGTGCTCGGCAACGGCTTTCGCCATCAGGAAGGGCCCGGTGAAGTTCACTGAGATCACCCTAGCCCAAGCTTCGGGCGACACCTCCCAGAAGTTGGATGCCATGCCTGACCCAAGACCTGCACGCCAGGGATTGGTGCCAGCATTGTTGATCAGGATGTCGACGCCGCCCATGGCATCGATGGCCTGCTCCACCATGCTGGATGTGCTGTCAGCGCTGGACACATCACCCACCAAGGTCATCACAGCGTCGTCCCCGCCGATTTCCCGCATGTCGTTGGCCGTCTCCAGCAGCGCCGTCTCGTCGATATCCACCATGGCGACCCGCGCCCCGGCCCGGACCAAGGCTAGGGTCATCGACTGGCCCAGCCCGATGTTGCTGCCTGCGCCGGTTAACATGGCCACCTTACCTTGTAGCGGCCTTTCCTGCATCGTTAGCCTCCCCTATACGTCTCGGTGTCTACAGGTAGCCCCTCTCACGCCAGAACTGCTCCGCCGCCGGGTGCAGCGGTATGGTGAGCGGGCCGCCGGGTGTGTCTTTGCACATCTCATGGAGGGGCAGCGGGCCAGGGCCCGAGTCCCGCGGTATGCGGTCCCTGCGCGCCTCCAAGGCTTGGCAGATGCTACGTATCGCTTGGTCGGGCACGTCGGCACGAGTGTAGACAGTGAACCCGCTGAAGTCGAGGGCCGGCAAGTCTTCCGACAGCCCCTGGTACAACCTGCTTTCGATAGTTCCCCTGCGGAAGCCTATGGCCTCCAGCTTCTTCAGGATGTCCTCTTCCAGCGGAAGGAAGCGCATCCCCACCCCGAAGGCTTTGTCGGCCCAAGCCATGATGCCCTCGTCGAAGATGGCATCCAACTCGCCCCGCGCCACCTTGTCCACCTTGCCCAATATGTCGTTGACGCCTGGGTGGTGTTCAATCTGAGCTCCCCAACTGACCATGTCATCCAGCGAGAAGCCGTAGGCCGCCAGCACTTCGTCCACCACCATGTGCACCGAGTGATCGGCTTGGCCCCGGAGGGAGACGCGCAGTGGCATACGCCGGTCGCGTATCTCGGCTAGGGAATTCACCTCGGTCGAGCGTGCAACGGCAAAGGCGAGTTGGTCGTAGGAATGGATGACGGTGATAGCTCGCAGGTCTGCAGGCTCTTTGAACGGGCCGGTACCGCGGGAAGCGAGGGTCAGCACCACACTGGGGTTGAGGATAGCCACTTGGGCCTCCCCGTTGATTACCCTTGGCAGTCCCGCTGGGCTGTCGCTGGCCAGCAGGGTTATGGCCCAATCTCCTCCCACTTGGTCGCGCATGCTCACCTGCACCTGCTTATGAGGCCATTCGGGCATGGCCGAAAGCTCGCTGGCCACCTCTAGCATAAACCGCGACCGCACCGTCACTGGCCCGAAGAAGCGCTCCTCATTGATCGTCATGGCAAGACTCCTCTTCACGGCCCATCGAACTGTGCCTGCCGCGCATGGGCCAAGGGCGCCAGTTTCTCGCCGACGCCTAGACGACTATGGGCGCAAGATAACTTTGCAGAAGAAGGACTGTCAATGAAGGGCTGGGGCATATTGCGTCGATGGCCAATTGACATTAGGAATACGGCGAAGCTACCTTACCTCATAGCGAATCCAGCCCCAATGGACAAATCCGTTGAAAGGTATAGAGGAAAGCTATTATGAAAATCGTTGCAGTCCTCTACCCAGGGGGTCCTACCGCCCAAAGCACCCCTGAACTGCTGGGATGCGCCGAGAACGCCCTCGGTCTCCGGGAGATGGTGGAGTCCCAAGGGCATACACTCGTCGCCATCACAGACGCGGGGGCGGGGCTCGATAGCAATCTGCCGGACGCCGATGTGGTCATCGCAACTCCCTTCTGGCCCGCCTACATGACTAAAGAACGGATCGATGCCTCACACAACCTGAAGCTGCTGCTGACGGCTGGCGTAGGCTCCGACCACTTCGACTTAGCGGCCGCTGCTCAGCGGAACGTCACCGTGGCCGAAATCACCGGCAGCAACGTGGTCAGCGTGGCAGAGCACGTTGTCATGCAGATACTTACGCTGGTGCGCAACTACATCCCCGCCTACTTCTCTGTGATAGAGGGGCGTTGGGATATCGGCACCATCGCTGCCAGGTCACACGATTTGGAGGACAAGACCGTGGGTATCGTGGGCATGGGGCGCATCGGCCAGCGCGTGGCAGCCCGCCTCAAGCCCTTCGACGTGGACATGTACTACTTCGACTACCGCCGCCTTACCACCACGGAGGAGCAGGTGCTGGGGGCGCGTTACATGGCGTTGGAACCCTTGGTGGCGCGGTGCGATGTCGTCAGCATCAACATACCCCTGACACCCGCCACCGACGGGTTGTTCGACCGCCGCCTGCTGGGCAGCATGAAACGGGGCGCCTACTTGGTGAACACGGCCCGGGGTCGCATCGTGGACACCAACGCGCTGGTCGAGGTCATGGAGAGCGGTCACTTGGCGGGCTACGCTGGAGACGTGTGGTACCCGCAGCCCGCGCCCGCTGACCATCCTTGGCGCACTATGCCTCATCACGCCATGACCCCCCACACCTCCGGTACCTCGCTGGAGGCTCAGCAACGCTACGCTAACGGCGTCCGCGAGTGCTTGAGCGCCTTCTTCGAGGGCCGCCCCATCGACCGCGACTACCTGATAGTCGACGGCGGCCGCGTGGTCAGCCCCAGCTACAGCTACGCGTACGAAGGGTAACTGCTGTACGTAGCCGGAGACTACCCGACTGAAGTCGTGGTGGTCTAACGCCCCTCTAAGATAGCTTGGCTAGAGTGCGCTTGGGGGCAATGAGGTGGAAACTCTCCAGGATGAGTTCTTCAACCTCACCCCAGCCCTCCGCGCTGGCTAGGTCCATCGTAACCCATCCGTGCTGCCCCACGTACTTCGCACGGGTGAAGCGGGGATCGTCGGCGATGCGCGCCTCGGCGTGGGGCTTCTCCAGTTTGAAACCAATCGAGGACCTGCCGTCCTCCTCGCCGTATCCGGCGAAAATTTTCTCCCCGACGCGAAAATGGGGCGATCCCCAAGTCAGCGTCTCCTTCGTGTCGGGTAACGCCAAGCAGACCTCGCGCATCTTCTGCAGCGGGTCATACCGATCAGCCGTCGCCCCCATCACCTGCGTCCCTGTTCATGACGTTTGAATGCTCGGCCTATAAATCAAACCCGTAGAGCTCACTCACATTCCCCCGGGTGATCTTGTAGCGGTCCTCGTCGCTGGCCCCGGCGAAGTCCCGCTCCACCACTTCTTGGGAGTGAGGCCATGTCGAGGCGTTGTGGGGGTAATCAGACGACCACATCAGCTTGTCAACGCCGATGAACTCTCGTGTGGCCACGCCCACGAAGTCGTCGATATAGGTGCAATACATCTGGCGCTGGAAGTACTCGCTGGGCTTCAACTGCATCTTGTAACCCGATGCGTGACGGCTGCGCTCGAAGGCACGGTCCATGCGCTGCAGGTAGAAGGGCAGCCAGCCTGCGCTGTTCTCCGCGGACACCACTTTGAGGTTGGGGAACCGGTCCAGCACGCCGGAGAAAATCAATACACTGAAGGAGCGCTCCACCTCGTGGTGCAGGATGGTGGCGCGCATGTACCGCTCCTCCAAGCTGAAGTTCCACTGGCTCTCGCGCCCTACGCCAGTGATGGCGTGCAGGCTGATGGGCATATTCATCTCTTGGGCCGCAGCCCAAAAGGGGTCGTACACCGTTGAGCTGTAGGGCTGCTCCTGTGGAGGCGAGCACCAGATCATGGCCCCCTTGAGCCCCATCTCGGCGCACCGCTGCAATTCCCGTGCTCCCTCCTGCGGATCGAACAATGGTATCATCGCCAGCCCTGCCAGCCGGTCCGGGGCATAGCTGCAGAACTCATCCAGCCAGTCGTTGTACACTCGGAAGCACTCAGCCTGCAGGGCTGGGTCCTTCAGCCAGAAGATACGAAAGCCCAGCGTGGTGTAGAGGACCTCGGCTTCCACGCCGTCAATCTCCATGTCCGCCATGCGTGCCGCTGGGTCCCATCCGCCCAGGCGGGCGTCGGCGTAGGTCCCGGCCTGCAGGAACTGGGCCAACTCTTCGGGAGTCTTGCCTGCTGCAAGGCCCACCCCTAAGGGATGAGGGTCAAGACCCTCGTACAGGAAATACGCTCCCTGCTTGCCGGGCAGGTCCGTGGCCAGCCGTGGCGCACGGTCCTTGAACTTGCTATCTACACGCTCCATCCAAAGATTGGGAGGCTCACTCACATGGGAGTCTGCGGAAATCATCATGTAGTCTGGCATAGTTCCCGGCTCCTTCCTGCCTGCCTACTGGGGCTGCCGCTGTTCCAATTGTGCCTGAAGCTCTTGAACCGGAGCTTCTGTCTGGAGTCGCATCCGGTGTTCGTGCTGCGCCTTGCAATGGCTGCTTGCCGGCGCTGCTTTCCCTACGACTGACCACCACTACAGTTGATCACCTGGCCGGTGATGAAGGAAGCATCGTCGGAGGCCAGAAAGGCGATGGTTGACGCCTGCTCTTCGGGGTTGCCTGCCCGCCTGATGGATTGCTGGTTGCGGATGTCTTCCAGCATCTGGGAGCGGTACTCAGCGTACTCCTCGTTGTCGGGCTCGTCGGCGAATTGGCCGCCGCCTAGAGCGGTGCGCGGGGTGATTCGATCTGGCACGGCCGTGCCTCCGGGGGAGACGGTGTTCACGCGGATGCCGTACTGGCCGTACTCCATGGAGAGCACCTTGGTCAGTGCGAAGATGCCTCCCTTACCCACGGCGTAGGGCAGCCGGTGCAAGCCGCGGGGCGACTGGGACCCTAGGTTGACTATGGAGCCTGATCCCTGCTCCATCATCACCGGAAGGACCGCTAGGCAGCACCACATGGTGGGGTAGAGGGTGCGCTCCAGTTCCAGGTTGACCTGCTCGGGGGTGTACTTGTGGTAGGGCTGCATCCAGATGGTGCCGCCCACGTTGTTGACTAGGACATCGACGCGACCGTAGGCGGCCATCGCCTCTTCCACCATGGCTTGGGCACCCTCGAAGGTGCCAACGTCGGCCAGCACCTTGGTAGCGTCCACACCGGCCTCGCGTAGCTCGACAGTCGTGCGGGTGGCGCTCTCGTCTACCCGCTCGGCGACGACGATCTTGCCCCCCTCCTCTCCGAGGCGACGGGCAGTGGCGCGCCCAATGCCTTGGCCCGCGCCGGTCACTATGCACACCTTGTCATGCAGCCTCTTGGCTCCGGCCGCACGTGGGTCGAGAGAATCCGCCATATCACATCTCCCAATAGAACAGCGGCCTATGCAAGAAGGTAGCCGGAAAGCGCAAGAGCGGGCCGCCGTGAAGTCGCCGGAAGTCTATGATTAGCCCATAGGGGTGTCAATAGCGCCCTAATGAAAGCAGTCTCACCAACAAAAAAAGAGGCCTCCGGCATGCCAGAGGCCTCTTTCATTCACCTCAGTGGAGGGGGCAGCTACTAGCTGGCATCGCCTTCGCTGGCGCCCTTGCCCACCTCGATCTTCAGCTGCTTGGGGCGCATCTCCTCCCTGTGGGGGAAGGTGACGGTCAGCACGCCGTCCTCGTAGGAGCTTGCACCTAGGTTGGCGTCCACCTTCTCGGGCAGGCGGAAGGAGCGCCGGAACGCTCCGTGCACCCGCTCCCTGTGCAAGAAGTTGCCCTCCTCACCAGTGGTGTCGGACTTGGTCTCGCCCTTTATGGTGAGGATGTTGTCCTCAATGGTGAGGTCGAGATCCTCGGCCTTGAACCCGGGCACAGCTGCCTTCACGACCAATCGGTCGCATTCCTCGTAGATGTCCACCGGGGCCACGATGTGGCTGTGGTGCTGGCTGGGCCAACTGTGGAACAGGTCCATTCGCGGCCCCCAAAAGTCCAGATGCCCATTCGCTCGCCTCAAGCCTCCGCGGGGTTCCCATCGCCTGATTGCAACCATTGCAGTTCCTCCTGTTTGTACTCTATGTAGGGCTTTCCACTCGCCTTACCTCGGTCCACCCTTCATTACGAACATTACATTATTGAGTATTACTTATCAAGTATATGATGTATAGCAGTCAGAATAAATCATTGGTAAGGAGAGATATTGGTGCAGGCGGATTGGAGCAGTCTAGGAGCGAGTTGTAGCATTGCCGGGCAGGACAGGAGGGGGCAGACCGATGCCTACGCACCGGAGAAGCGGGGCATCACGTCCCTAGCGAAGAGCTCCAGCGTGCGTGTCGCTTGTGCATCGCTGATCATGCTGAAGTTGACTTGGAAGCTGGGCTCCACGTCCCCAAAGACCTCGTAGAGGTACTTGAGCTGGCGTGTGATGTCGTCGGGGTCACCAATCAGCGCCCTAGTCTCGTTCACGATGCGGTCGTAGTTGAGGGCATCGATGAGCTCGACGATACGGCCGTAGCGGGTGTAGTTGTCTGACTGGCGGCTCAACCACCAAGCTGCTGGCTCGCGGAAGGCGCGGATGTAGTCGTCCATAGGTCCCTTGGCCTCAGCGATGGCCGTCTTGCGGTCCTCGGCGATGTACAGGTGCATCGCCATCATGATGCCACCCTGCTCGCCATGCCCAGCGTTGCGGTAGGCCTGGCGGTACAGGTTGATGTTCTCGGCCAGCTCCCCGAAGTCACCTAGGTAGGGCACCACCATCAGGTTGTAGCCCTTCTCGCCCGTCCAAATAAAGGACTCCGGCGTGGCCACGGTGGCCACCCATACCGGCGGATGGGGTTGCTGCACCACTTTCGGTAGAGAGGTAACGCCACTGAATTGGTGGAACCGGCCTTGGAAGTCGACCTCATCCTGCGTCCAGAGCTTGAGCACCGCCTCGATACCCTCCTCAAAACGGGCACGACTCTCATCCATGGAAACGCCGAAAGCCTCGAACTCGTGGGGCAGGAAGGCGCGGGCAAACCCCACATCCAGTCTCCCATTGCTCATGCAGTCCACCATGGCCAGCTCGCCAGCCAGCTTCAGCGGGTGATTGAAGGCAGGGATGACGGCCCCGGTTACCAGCCGCAGCTTCTGGGTACGCTGGGAGATGGCGGCCAAGTAGGCGGCGGGGGAGGGGGTGTAGCCGCCGTAGGGATGGAAGTAGTGCTCGATAACCTTGACCCGATTGAAGCCGAGACCATCCGCCATCTCGCATAGGTCCAAGGATTGACGGAAGTAATCGGCCCCGCTCTGCTGGTCGGGGTAAGCCACCGGGAACAGGTCGAGACTAAAATTCATGTCACCTCCCGGAAGCGCATTATTCTTTTGGGCTGCGGCGGTGTCAAGACCAGCTACGGCAGGGTCTTTCCCAAGGTCCTTCGATTGTTGCACGAGGCATGCTTGGAGTGCCGTGAATCAATCGAAGCCCGTGCCAACTGACATCTGCCCGTTGACACGGTTGTCCTTTCCCATCTAGGCTCGACATATGGTTCTGAAAACGCGATCAGCAAAAACACCTGTATCATGGCCTCCAACAACGGTTGTCCGAAAACCCCTTGTAGGAACACACCACCGGGCAGCGCATGTGTTGCGGGCCGCGCCACCCTGCCTTTCGCGTGGCCTCTCAATGGCACAGGTGTGTCCCATAAAACCCCGGCATTTCGTAGCTGGACCTACCCCAAATGAGACACATGAGACACATTGCAGATACAAAAAATGCGTTCTCAGCTACGACGAGTGTCTCATCCGTACCCTTCACAGATACGATTTCTGCCCATGCCGTGGTACACACTGAGACCAAAGCGAGACACCAAGTCTCACCCCATACACCGCCTTCCATATCCATGCCGGGGAACAATCGAGACCTTGGCAGGTACGGAGACTCGGTTGACACCTCCCAAAACCTGCCGATAGAATACTCTATCAAGCCTCTCAACCCTCAGGGAGCTTCCTTGACGGGCCGAGGTGGTGGAACTGGTAGACACGCCATCTTGAGGGGGTGGTGAGCGTAAGCTCGTGTGGGTTCAAATCCCGCCCTCGGCACCACCACAGACCTGGGGCGACGTAGCCAAGTGGACTAAGGCGGAGGTCTGCAAAACCTCTATTCGGCGGTTCGAATCCGCCCGTCGCCTCCATTCCCACCATTGGCTTCTGTATTCACCACACCCTATATTGCCTCGTCTCCTAGCTAACTCAGCAATAAACCCACCATTGCATATCAGCGCATACCGTATCATGATGATGCGTATAAGCGCGCTCACATTGTGGTATGAGGAACTAGGGAATGTTGTATGAGCCGAAGACCCAGTGACTCGCTCAGTGCGTAGCGCGTGCGGACAGCAAAGAAGCCCGGCAGGTACGCCGATGAGAACGGCCTCTACTTGCTCGTTGACCCAGTTGGAAACAAGCGATGGGTGCAACGTCTGACTATTAGAGGCAGGCGTACTGACCGAGGACTTGGAGGCTGGCCACTGGTGTCGCTCAGTGAGGCTAGGGAGAAGGCGTTCGCTAATCTCAAACTCGCCCGTGCAGGTGGTGACCCCCGCGATGAGGGCCATATGACGACCATCCCCACGTTCAAAGAGGCCACGGGGAAGGTCCTTGCCTTGAACGCTCCGACGTGGAAGCATCCAAAGACCTCAACCCAGTGGAGCGCGTCCCTCCAAACCTATGCGTTTCCCTTCTTCGGTTGGCGGCCTGTTGATCAGGTGAACGGGGAGGAGGTTCTGGCTGCGCTAACCCCTATCTGGACGGCCAAGCCTGAGACGGCACGGCGGGTAAGAAGGCGTATCGGCGCGGTGCTGAAGTGGGCTGCGGCCCAGGGATGGCGGACAGACAACCCGGCGGGGGAGCGGCTATCTCAAGTCCTGCCCAAGACTGCAAGGGTGAGGTCGCACTTTTGCGCTCTTCACTACTCCGGAGTCTCGTCTGCACTAAAAGGCCGTTCGCGAATCGAAAGCGTCGACGGCTGTCAAGCTGTCCTTGGAGTTCCAGGTGCTAACGGCGACGCGGCCCGGAGAGGCGCGGGGCGTCGAGTGGGAGGATATTGACCTGAAGGCTCGCACTTGGATTATCCCGGCTGCGCGGATGAAGTCTGAGAGGGAGCACCGCGTCCCGCTCTCAGAACGGGCTGCCGAGATACTAGAAGCGCAGGTGTTCAACGACAGCAGCGGTCTCATCTTTCCATCGCGGTCAGGCAAACCACTCTCAGACATGACCCATCGGAAGCTGCTGCGGACCCTAGGGATCCCCTGTGTTCCCCACGGCTTCCGTGACTGGGCGGCTGAGTGCACGAACGCGCCTCGCGGGGTCATGGAGGCAGCGTTGGCCCATGTAGTGGCCACCTCAACGGAGGCCGCTTACTTCCAGTCAGACCTGTTTGAGCGGCGCAGGGTTCTGATGGACGAGTGGGCGGACTACTTGATGGCGGGCTCCCTGTAGCCGCGGACGTGCTCACACGCCGTCGCGGGTAAGCCTCTCCTTGCCAGACTCCATGAACTCCTTGGTCCACGAGTAGTAAGAGTGAGGCTTGATGCCCTCCCGCCTGCACAGGTCACTCACGGTGACCTCGCGGCGGAAGCCCTCCAGCACGATACGAATCTTCTCTTCCGGGGTGTACTTGCGCCTAGTAGCAGCCTTAACCGTTCTGATGAATGACCTGGCCGCCTCTGTGCGTTCATCAGCGGCCGCTGTTTTACCTGTTTCTGTCTGGGACATCTTTAGCTCCTCTATCTGAAGTGCTCTACCTCATCACGGAGCTGACCCCACCTCAAATCTCTCGGGTTTCTCTACCGCCTCTGTTGTCCCATTATCGCTGACGGCCTACAATACACCGAGTGATTGTGGAGGAAGTCCTGTCCTATACGGCCAGCCCACTGCGCGAGAGAGAACCGCCATCGGGTCTAATGTTTACGACGGCACAGAGTTTTTGTGTTTGGCAACCGAAAAGCCACCCACCGTGATGGTCGAAAAGCCACCCGGCCACTAGAACTTGGCGATTGGAAGGGCTCGGAGCCTGAGCCTAGTTATCTAGGTCAAAGTTGACTTTGTCTTGAGCGCAATGATATTCTCCATTCAGAACATGTGGCTGGCGCTTTCCCGTTGGCTTCGGCCAGTTTCAGCGACCAAATGGAGGCGACATGCAGTGCTGTAAATTCTCTCAAAGTAGTTCTCTAAACCACAGGAACCTCTCTTGCTGTCCGCGCTCCATGCTGTAGCTCTACTCCCTCCCGGCTAAGTACCGTGTCCCGTCACGCAGTCCCCGTCCCTGTCTCACGATACCCTTGCCGCTGGTATGGTTATTTCGCGGTTGGGGCACGGCCAACCTTTTTCTGGAAGGAGCAGGCAATGGAACATGACGACGTTTGTTTTCTTTCTTCACTGTATGGAGGTTACTGGAACTACGAGATTCACGACTTCTGCTACATGACCAATCACTACTTCCCGCCAGAGGGACTACTGGAAGACATGAGGGGCCGCCTGGTCGAATTGGTCAAGGCCTATCCATCGACTAATTGGTACCTCTCTTCCCTTGTAGCAGAACCGATAGGCCTCAGCCACCGAGACCTAGTGGTGGGCAACGGTGCCAGCGAACTCATTAGTGCCATCACTCAGCGTTTCGTTGAGAATCTGGCCGTACCAGTGCCCTCCTTCGACGAATTCATCAATCGAGCGCGGATTCAGGGCAAGGTGGTCAGCCCGTTCCCCATGACCGCTCGTTTTAAGCTGGATATCGACGGGTTTATCCAGCACGTCCGTTCGACAGGCGCCAATTCGGCCCTGCTCATACGGCCCAATAACCCTACCGGGGATTACGTCTCAAAAGCGGAGGTTACTCACTTCCTGAACTCGATGCGTACCCTGGATCTGATATTGGTGGATGAATCCTTTATCGAGTTCGTCGACGCCGAGGACAGTCCCTCCGCATTGGACTTGATGTTCGAGTATCCCAATCTCATGATCTTGAAGAGTCTCTCCAAGAACTACGGGATCCCTGGCCTTCGGCTAGGGTATGCGGCCGCCGGCAACGCCAACCGGATTGCTTCCCTGCGTAAGGACCTCCCCATCTGGAACATTAACTCTCTTGCCCAGTTGTTTTTGGAAGAACTCGGTGCCTACCATGAAGAGTTCGTGGATTCCTGTCGCCGAGTCAGAGCGGCGACCCGCCGTTTATATAAGGGCTTGGAGGAGGTCCCCTACCTGTATCCCTATCACACCCAAGGGAACTTCGTGCTGTGCCGGGTCCTCTACGGATTCACCGCGCAAGAGCTTACTGATGCACTCTTCGAGCGGAGCCGAACTCTGGTCAATAGCTGCAGCTCCAAATATGGGCTTGAAGACCGCTTTGTACGCATAGCCTGTTGCACAGAGGAGGAGAACGACTGGCTGGTGGAAATCCTGAAAGAGATGGCTCCGATGCCTCCCGAGCAGGAGCCAGCGGTAACCTCGGTGACGTATCTATGAAGGCAGTTATATTGGCGGCGGGAATGGGCAGGAGGCTGCGCCCCCTGACCAATTCCAGACCCAAATGCCTGGTCGAGGTGCACGGCAAGCCAATCCTAAAGCACCAGCTGGAGTCCCTGGCGAAAGCGGGTGTCGCGGAGTGCGTCCTGGTGACCGGGTACCTTTCGAACCAGGCAAGAGGGCATTTCGGCAGACGGTTTCGCGGCGTCGAGATTTCATACGTAGAGAATGAGCGCTATGACGAGACGAACAACCTGTATTCCCTTTGGCTGGCCATCAAGGAGTTTGACGACGACATAACTCTATTAGAAGGAGACCTGGTTTTCGAGGAAGTATTATTGGAGCAGCTTCTTAATAGCCCCTACCGGAACGTAGCTGTGGTGGACCAGTATCAGCCCTTCATGGATGGTACGGTCATCCTACCGGAAGGCCGGGTTTCTAAAACCATGGTGCTTAAGAAGGACCAGGGAGCCGATTTCGATTACAGTAGAGCGCTCAAAACGGTCAACATGTACAAGCTTTCTGGTAAGGACCTCTCGCATCAGATTATTCCCGAGCTGACTAGGTACGTGGTTGAAGGGAAAACCGACCAGTATTACGAGGCGGTTTTCGCCGACTTGGTTTCCCGCGGGGTCTTCGAGCTTTCCATCCTTCGTACTGGAGATACGAAGTGGGCGGAGATAGATACGATAGAAGACCTTGAGCTGGCCGAGAAGCTCTTTCCGGCTATGGCGGTGCCGAGGGGGGGTTAATTTCGGGGCCACCTAACAGGACTTCCGTCGCGCAGTTTTGGGTGGGAGCCGACATACTCGGGACCGCGGTACCGCAACGCATTACAGGAGGTTCATCTATTGGACCCATCAAAAGCATGGTCCCAGAGCAGCGCCATTGACTTCTATGACAAGAATCGCAACCAGGTCTCCGATCTCTACCCATCGGAGCGTGTATTCTTACCTAGGGTGCTGTTTCCTGGTGCCAAGGTGCTGGACGTAGGGTGTGCCTCAGGTGGCTTCTTTAGCATAATGCGCTCGTTAGAGCCGCATATAGAGTACACCGGAATCGACATATCAGAGGCGGCTATCGAGCTCGCGAAGCAGAAGTATCCAGAGGCCCGATTCCTAGCAACCGGTGGGATTGAGATTCCTTTCGAAGACCACCGCTTCGACCTGGTACATTGCACCAGCGTCTTGGTGATTGAGCCGAGATACAAAGAGCTGCTGAAAGAGATGTACCGGGTTTCAAATCGGTTTGTTCTTACTGATATCAGGCTCCTGAAAGACATTGCGAACCAACCGAGTTTGGGGGATTCCCGATACCGAATTCAGTTCGAAGGCGATTTCGAAGGGGCTACCGTCCCATACGTGGTTTGCGACGCAGACGAGGTCGCGAACTATATCCTTGAATTGGATCCCAAGCCGAAGGCTCTGAGAGGCACAGGCTACTTGCACAAGGTCACTGAGATGGCGGAGACTCCCTTCTCGGAGGTATGTATGACGATACTACTTATCCAGAAAGGGGACTCCGAGACCGTCACGAGCGAGGTGGACCTGCGGGACTTGCCGTTGGAATTCCATATATCCTAGTTGAGATATGACAGGGTCGAGAATGGTACGAGTGTACGTCGATATGGTCGCGGACCTTTTCCACTATGGGCATGTGGCCTTCCTGAAAAAGGCGCGAGCTTTAGGAGACTATCTCTTAGTGGGTATTCATGCCGATGCTGTCTTGGTTTCATATAAGAAGGGCTGGCCCATACTTACAATGGAAGAACGTGTGGCTTCGGCGGCTGGATGCCGCTATGTCGACGAAGTGCTTCCTAACGCCCCGCTTGTCATCGACGAGGGCTGGATCGAAAAGCATGACATTCACCTGGTGGTACACGGGGACGATTTCTCCCAGGACAAGATAAAGGATTTCTACAAGGTCCCAATTGAAATGGGGATCTTCCGTACTGTGCCCTACACGAAAGGCGTTTCCACCACCGAAATCATCCGAAGGGTCATCGACACACAAGCCTAGGCTAGAAGCTGTAGACGGAGGCAGTTTAATGGGCGAATCCCATTCGGTTGATTACTCGGAAGAGTTTTACAAACACTACGCGCAACGATACTCAGAGGTGTCCCACCAGCTACTCCAGTCGGTCTACATGTCGTCCTCCCACCCAGCACTGAAGACCGATATGGACTTATTAGAGTGCCTGACCAGGCTGGTGAGCGGCGGGCGGGGACTCGATGCCGGCTGTGGAGCCGGCGCTCGGGACGTCCACCACCTGTGGGGTAAGGGCTACGACGTCTACGGGATTGACGCCGTCGAAGAGAACATCCAGGTGGCCAAAGCGCTTCACCCCGAAATAGCCGACCGTGTCCACATGGCAGACCTCCGTGACCCTCTGGATTTCCCCGATGAGTCATTCGACTTCGTCATCTGCAATGCCGTGATACAGCACATAGAGCCGGACAATGTAGCTACGCTGCTTTCGGAGCTTGCCAGAGTGCTCAGACCGGAAGGGGTTCTCCAGTTGATGTTTAAGAATGGCAAGGGTGTGATAACTGTCTTTGACAGAGACTATGGCACCGAACGATCATTTCATCTTTACGACGAAGGTGAGCTGCTCGAGCGGGTGAAGTCCCACCACCTCCTGCTTGTGGAGCCGGGTGAGCCTGGAGGCCTTGGCGGAATAATGTACTTCACCGACCCCAAACCAGTTGACCATTGCGTGTTCTATGTCAGGAAGTCCGAATAGGCTAGCTGCGGCACTTGGCATGGTCCGCGGTGGAGTGATAGGTGCGGTTGAGGAGCCGTTCAGTAATTTCGAATATAGCCTAGCCAGTACCGATAGGTGTGGGGGATTGTTCGCGGACCCCTACGCATTGCTGTCGTTCGACGCCGAGCCGAGCGTCGATGGCGTTTTGCCGCTACAGATCACTTTTGCGCCGCAGTCCGACGAGACCGCGGGCCTCGTGGTGGTCGGCAGCAGCTCTCTGACAATAACAGCTGACCAAGCCTATGTGGTCGTGGTCCCACAACGCTAGGTCTTCGTATTGGCATTTAGGTGTAGCTGTTGGCGTCGGAGTAACGCATGATCCGCTGGAAGCGATTTCGCCCAAGCGCGTGAGACCGAGTCGAGCACCGAGGAGTTGCTGGTTGAACCAAAGAAGGCTCGGGGCCTAGCTCACATGGGGCGTGGAACCTCTCGACTGGCGGGCAAGCTCAGCTTGGGAGACGACTTCCCCACTCTCAAAATACCGACCCCATGCCTGAGCCAATGCTATTGGGTCCCGCCGCCAGCATCCGATTGATTTGGGTGGCGCTCGGTGCGAAGCTTGTCTGGCAATCGAAATCTCGCCGTCATGTAAGTACGCCATGCTGGGCGTATCGGAGGGGTGCAGACAGCTAGCTGGAAGCTCCGTCCTGTGGCCTATCCACCACTGTTCAGCCCCACTGCCCACGAGTACCGCAGTTTTTGTTTCGATTCAATAACCGGTATCTTGGCCCAAGAAGTCGTCCGAGGGATGCGGGAAGCCGCCATACGGGGCTTCTGGGTCTCCACCTACGCTCCTTACGGCTACAGGAAGGTGTCGGTCCAGGACGGGGCCAAGAAGCGTCCCAAGCTGGAGCTAGATTCACCGGCGGACGCCGTGGTCAGGCACATCTTCCAGATGGCCCTTCAGGGCAAGGGCACTCTGGACATCACCAAGACACTGAATGTCGAGGGCATCCCCACCTCAACGGGCAAGCACTGGTTGAAGTCCACCGTGCACCGCATCCTCTCCAACGAAGCGTACACAGGAATGCTGGTCTGGGGTGTCGATGCCAAGGATGGTGCGCCACCGGTGCGGGTGGAAAACGCCTTTCCCGCCATCGTCTCTCAGCAGGGGTTTCGACGGATCGTCCGGTCCCTGCGCTCCAAGGCTCCGGCCAGGGTCACCCCCGGCGAGCATCCAGCCCCTACCTCCTCAGCGGCTTGGTGAAATGTGAGAAGTGTGGAAAGGCGCTCACTGCGGCTGAGGCCAAAAGCGGCAAGTACAGCTACTACGTCTGCCACTCGCTGCTGAAGAAGGGCAAGGGAACCTGCAAGACGCCCCGCCTCAACTCCAAGCGCTTTGAGAAGCTGATGATCGACCAGATTCGGGCAAACATTCTCACAGAGAGTAACATCCGAGACCTGGTGCGGCTGATGGACGAGGAGATGGACGGGGTGGCTGCTGAGCAGCGGGAGAGGCTGGAAAACATCGAAGCGGAGCTTATCGAGGGGCGGCTGAGCTTGGACCGGGTGTGGCACGTCATCGAGAACTCGGAACTCGACATATCCGACGCCACCTCCCGCATCAGAGAGCACCGGGAGCGTCAGGAGAAGCTGGAGATCGCCGCAGAGGAGGCCAGGGCATTGCTCTCAGAGCGCGGGCCGTGCTGGACAACGTGGACACCATCGCCGCCTTCGCCGAGGACATGAGCGACTTTCTGATGACCAGCGAAATCACCGAATCGAGGGCCTTCATCAAGTCCTTCGTCAAGGAGATCAAGGTCAAGCAAGGAAAAGCAACGGTCTACTACACCATCCCCACGCCGCCGGACAGCCCGATAGGGGGCGGAGATGCCGCAGAGGTGGCTCTCCACGGCCCAGTTCGCAGTTCAGTACACGTTTGGTGGAACCGAGGGGATTCGAACTGCCCATCTACCCAAGGTGCCTAGCGTGGTGCTCTCCCAATTGAACTACGACTCAGCCGCTCCACTAGCCAGCCGGTTCAATGGTCACGCCGGCCTCGCGAGTACACACCGGGCAACTCCGTGCCATCATCCTGACGTTGCAACAAAATGTTAGGTGGCAGTCACTCTCATCGGTGGCCGGTGTTTTGAACTATCCTTCGAGCATGAAACAAAATTACACAAAAAGTTCCATGGTGTGCTGTGACGACGACGCTAGCTAGGCGACACCCCCGCGGGATGCATCCCAAAGAGCGGGTTATGCAACGTTTTCCCGGAGGGAAAGGTTCCACACTGCCGGAGTACCTGGAGCAGGCTGAGGTCGAGGCCCTGATCCGGGCTGCGCCCAACCCACAGGCCGCCCTGCTCATGCTGACCCAGTGGAGGAGCGGCCTCCGCGTTACCGAGGCCTTGGCGCTGGAGGCATCGGACCTGGTGCTGGAGTCGGACCGGCCCACCCTTCGGGTGCGTCAGGGGAAGGGCAGCAAGACCCGGCTGGTTCCGGTCCATCCTGAGCTTTCGGGGGCTTATCGCACTGTCCTGGCCTTCGGTGGCCGACGTGAAGGTCGCATCGTGGAAGCCGGCCGAACCACCGCCTGGAGGTGGACCGCCGAGGCGAAGAAGCGAGCTGAGGAGTTAGGCGCTATTGCTCCGGGACGGAAGGTGTCTACCCATACCCTGCGCCACTCGGCGGCCCGGCACTGGCTGGCCCACGGGGTGCCCATCAACATCGTCTCCAGGTGGCTGGGGCACAAGAGCCTCACCACTACGTTGATCTACCTGGAAATCCTCCCGGACCCCCTCGGGGATATCGCAAGGGTGCCGTGACAGTGCCGTACTTTGAGGCGGTGCCGTGACAGTGCCGTACTTTGAGGCGGTGTCGGCCCAGGGTCGCCCCGGTATAATAGATAGATGGCGCCCCTTGGCCCCTCGATTCCATCAGCTCCCTCATGCAGTTCATGTCGATGCGGTTGGGGTCTGAGATCGCAGCGTACTCCGTGGGGGTGGAGGACGAGCGTCGTTGGGGGGTTGAGAGAGGGGAGTTTAGGAGCAATGAGCACTAGAGGACATACAGTCCTGGCAGCGGTGATTCTGACAGCGATGCTGCTAGCGTGCGGTCCGGCGAGCACGGGCACACCCAGCCTAGCGGACTCAACCACGGAACCCGCGCCGGAAGTGGCGGCTCTGGTTGCCTTGTACTACGCCACAGACGGGGAATCTTGGACTGTCAACGACAACTGGCTGACCGATGCGCCGATCGGAACATGGTATGGCGTCAGCGTTGATGGAGAGGGGCGCGTCCTCTCGCTGGAGCTCGACAATAACCAGTTGACGGGGGAGATACCGCCGGAGCTGGGGAACCCTCGTCAACTTGGAGAGGCTGCGCCTCCACAACAACCGGTTGACGGGGGAGGTACCGCCGCAGCTGGGGAATCTTGTCAACTTGGTAGTGCTGTACCTAGACCACAACCAGTTGACGGGGGAGATACCGCCGGAGCTGGGGCAGCTTGTCAACTTGGAAGAGCTGTACCTCTACAACAACCAGTTGACGTGGGAGATACCGCCGGGGCTGGGGCAACTTGTCAACTTGTGGGCGCTGGGCCTCCACAACAACCAGTTGACGGGGGAGATACCGCCGGAGCTGGGGCAGCTTGTCAACCTGGTGGGGCTGCACCTCCGCGACAACCAGTTGACGGGGAGATTGCCCACCGAGCTTGCTAACGTGGAAGTCCTATGCCTCTCCGGAAACCAGCTATCCGGCGAGATACCGCCGGACTCGGACCGGTGTAGCTCGCGTTGAGCTACGCAGGGGGCCCCAGCTAGGCAAGCCTGCCCGGTGGCGCTAGAGCCATGGTGCGTACAAGAATCGTCACGTAAACCAGGTTGGTATCTGGTAAAGAGGAGCCCCTGCCCCGTTATTGAGACAGGGGCTTTTTGATACTACCAGCTAGCTACAAAGAGGCCTGATCGGGGGCCTTGCAGCCAGCTCGCTATTGAGACTGTTCCCTCGGTGGGCTCCCGCCGTCAATGGTCAAGGTCATCTTGGCTACGTCTTCCGGTGGTGTCAACGCTTTGCCTCCCACTTGTGCTTTTCTTGGCCCCGCCCCGCTCAACTCAGTATTGCGCAGCGGTAGTTATGGCTCGATATGTGACGCCCCCAAGCTCGCGGACAGTCTTGAAAAGGCGTGGCGGAGATGTGGCCCATGACATCTGACGGGACCGTCACCTCCTCCACTTTGTGGGGGATGGGCTGTCCGCGGAAGCGCCCTACTGTTATGTGTGGGGTAAAGGGGAAGTCCGTGGCGGGGAAGCGGCAGTCCTGAGCGAACTGCTCGATCTCACCTTGGAGGGTACACAGCCCCTCCAAGTCGGAACCCTCCACGCCTACCCAGAGGGCGCTTGAGTCTGGGAAGCGCTCCAAGCGCCCCTTCAACGATAGTTGGAGCCGAGTCTTGATGGTGAGGCCATAGGAGGGCTCTCTTGTCAGGCGCTGCAGGTCCATGGGAGTCACGTCGCCGGGGTGGACGTCCTGGATGCCAAGGAGACGGAGCTGGACGGGAAGCCATGTATAGCGTCGAAGTTCATCAAAAGCCTGTCGTGCACCGGGATCAACCCGAAGGACATTCCCGGTACAACCGAAGGCTTTGCCGCCGACGCATGGCTGGCCAACTGGGACTCCGTGGGGGTCGGGTCGACCAAGTACGACAACATCTGCCCTCTCAATGGCCAGGCGTACCGCGTGGACACCGGCGGCGCCCTCCTCTATCGAGGGACCGGGGGCCCCAAGGGCGCGAAGTTCGGTGACGAGGTGACGGGGTTGGAGGGCCTACGTGATCCAAAGCTAAATCCTGTGGCCGCGTCAGTCTATGGCGATATGACCCTGGAGCAGATCAGGGAGAGCGCGAAGAAGGTTACTGTGGCCAAGCGCTTCGGCGACACCAAAGAAGGGAATGACCTAGCCAACACCTTCACCTAGCCACCCAACACCGTCGCGGGTGAAGGGTGGTGAAGGGTGAGAAAACAACCCTTCACCGGGTTTTCGTATCTAGAATTGGCCTCAAAGACCCATTTGGTGAAGGGTGAAGGATAAATCCCGGAAATCCTAGCTGGAAAAAGTTTCATCCTTTTTCTCGTTGGGAGAGGCCCAACGAAACTGCCATGTATTGCCATGCTTGGTGTGGCTGCGCTTCACCTCGAAGAGCTGCTGGAGGGCTGCCTCAAGACAAAGCTTGATGAAGCGGCCGATATGGCAGAGGCGGGGCTTCGAGAAAGGGATCAAGACCGTTCGATTGGTCTGTGGCAGCGCTTGTTTAGGACGAGATTCCCACAGCGAGCCGATTGAGTTCTCCGCATCAACTTCAGATATAAGTCGAAGCAGACTAGGTGCAGGTGTTCCCGCGTGGGGGTGTGTGGGCGTCTGATCCGCTGAAGACCACCGTCGACCTCCTCGACGGACTGCCCCCGACTCAAGTACGGACCCGAAGGGTGGGCCTGTCCGACTCCAGTACCAGGTACGCGGCCTCCAGTGCCAAGGCCTCGGTAACGCCACGGGAACTCATGGACCCGGTTGCATTCCCGCAGGCCTTTCGGATGTCGAGCACAACGACCTCCATGAGACTCGTCTCCTCCTTCTGCACTTCGAGGGCTCAATAGCGGAAGTCAAGACAGCCGATGCTTCTGAATGTCAAGGACACGGATTAAGTGTGAGATAATAAGGGATTGACCCCTAGGTGTGCCCGAGGCCACGCAATAGGAGAAGCATGGCAGACGTTGTATTCCAGATCAAAGCGAATGGCGGAGCGATTGTAAACGGTGCCGCAGTGTTGGTTGCTTATCCTGATGGGAGATACCTGACTGGCCATACTGACGCCGAAGGCGAGTGTCGACTGAACCTGTACCGCACCGATCAGGAGATGCAGGTACTTATAGCCGCTGAGGGCCATCTGCCTTTCCATCAGACCATCTCTCCCGGGGAATCAGAATTCGTACCCTTGGAATTAGAGACCTCCAAGGAAGGCAGGAACGCTCTTCTATTCACCCAGAGCACAGGGTATATTCCGGGAGTCTCCGGGTGCCTCAATCCACACAAAGATGGTTATGTGTACGGCGATAACATCGCTATCAACGGGCGACTCGCAACGCCGGCCGCACAGTTCAAGATAGGAGAACCCCTACACCTGATCGACGTGTATGGCGTCGAGACTACTATCCGGTTTTTGGTGGTAGAGGGACAATTCTCCCTTATTGAGTACACGTAACCCAAGGCTTACGCAGGGGAATGAACATGGCTACAGCGGAGCAGCATCGAGAGATTAGTATACAGTTCTTGAATCATGTTGATGACGAATTACGTAAAGGCGATCTTCTCCAAGCGTCCGAGAAAGCATGGGGAGCCGTTTCCCACTATGTGAACTCTGTTGCTCGTCAACGGAACTGGCCTTTGGGGTCCCATAGACAACTGATCGAAAATGCCACCAAATTGATCAACCAAGACCCGGTGCACGCGAGCGATAGGCGGAGATTGCTCCGATCGATCGAGTCGCTTCACGCCAACTTCAATCAGGCGTTCATGGACGAGGATTTGGTGAAGGGGGGCATTGAGGACGCCAAGGAGCTCATCAGCATATTGGAAGACCTTAACACGGATACATAGGACACGACCGGGATACCTAAATGCCACATCTCTTTCGATCGGTCCAGCTAACACCGTTGTGTCAAGTCCTGCTGTATCTCAAAGGAGTTGTACGACGGGGTCTGGGGGCCTTTCATCACCTTTGCCAGATACGATTCGGCCTGTTTTTAGGGGTGAAGGGGTGAGAAAACAACCCTTCACCGGGTTTTCGTATCTGGAATTGGCCTTAAAGACCCACTTGGTGAAGGGTGAAGGATAAATCCCGCAAATCCTAGCTGGAAAAAGTTTCATCCTTTTTCCTCGCCGGGACACGCCCATTGAAACTGCCACTGCCATGTCTTGTGTGGCTGCGCTTCACCTCGAAAAGGCCCTGGAAGGATGCCTCCATGTTCTGCATCCGGCGTCCCAACGCCGTTGGCGTGCCTGCCTTGAACCGTAGGTCAAACTCCCGGGCGATGGCGTTCAGCTCCAGCAGTAGTTCACCCGTGCCCATCACCCGACCTTCGTTGGAGACAGCCCCCAGGTCCATCCCTCCTTCATCGGTTGGAGCCGTGCGGCTCAACCAGGTCTGGAGCAGGGTGGTAAGGATGTCCTCCTCCGTGGAAAAACGGTTCTGAGAGAGACGTATCCGCGATATGACCTCATCGGTCAGCTCGGCGGCCTCGGGTCCCTGGCCGTGGCCGATGCGTGTGGCCACACGGGCAAAGTCGGCCATGCGCATGCCGGGATCGGCCACTGGGGCCTCGTCCCACGAGACGGTGAGAGCCCGCTGTACAAGACGGGCGTAATCCGACATCAGGTCCGCCCGGTTGCGGTTGATAGTCTCCTGCAGCTCGTGCTCGCTCCTCTTCTCTTCCAGACGGCGCAGGGTGAACACAAGGCTCCGGTCCGACACGTCCTCCCGTCGCAGCGATGCCGTGGGAGTCCTGGACGTGACGGCCAGCATGGCGGCTATCTTGGTCCGGTTGACGGAGGTGGTGGTGAAGAGCTGCCTCCGGCTCTTGCGCACTCCTGTGGCCACTTGGGCCAGGGCGTCGGGGAGCCAGCGCACCGGCTGGTCCACGTTGTCGTAGGCAATGAGGAAACCACTGCCCACGTTGATCCAGAAGTCGTCCTCCCCCCGCGCCTGGTCCTGCGACAGGGAGTCCACGTCGAAGCCCGGCCCGATGAGCAGCTGGCCACAGCTGCGCAGCAGGCTGGTCTTGCCCGAACCGCCAGGCCCGATGGCCATGGCTATCACCTTGGTGGGCATCACGGACTCGAAGGCCATGCTGAGGAGCCACAGCAGCAGCAGCATGCGCTGGTGCCTCACGCCCAGCTCCGAGCCCTCGTCGGTGAAGTTCACCTTCTCCACCAGCGTCTCGTAGAGCATCCGGCTCGGTGCCCTGGAGTTGTACTCCCAAGGCTCTTGATCGGGCACTGGGAGGAACAGGACTCCGTCGACCCCGTTGTCGCGCACCTCCATGGCCTCGGCAGAAATGCGCAGCACCCGGCCGGCCCCCATGTCCAGGTAGACGAGATCGTCGTCTTGGTCGTAGTAGCTGAACTTTCTAACGAGGGAGTGGTGACCGCGGACATGCGCTTCCAGTAGGAGGTGCTCAAGGAGGTAGCCGTAGAAGGTGTCCCTGGCGTTCACCCTGTAACGCTCCCCCAAGAGGATTCGGAGCTGTTGCTCCTCCTTTATCGTCCAGCGGGACCAGGGTGCGGTACTCCTGGTCGAAGTAATAGGCGTCCAAACCCCCGTTGACGAAGTAGCCATGGGCCTTGAGCCTGGTCGTCACCTCTTGGGCAAAGGGCAGGAACCGGACATTCTGCCAAGGGAGAGGTGTGGGGTCATGCTCTGCGACCGCATCGTCCTCTCCGGGATGGAAGGGGAGGGCATGGGCGAGGAGTTCCCGCAGGTCGTCGGCGGTATGCCCTGCGTCCAGATAGTCGGATACGTCGCCGCCGTCCGGCGGGACATCAGGAAGGTGGACGATCTTGACCGTGGCGGCTTGGCCGTGCAGCGATGTGGCCACACCCTGGGTCTGGAGTTCGCCCACCTCGTCGTTGTCGGGGATTATGGCCACCAAGCGGCCGGTGAGCTCCCGTGTGTACTGGGCCTTCCACTTGGATGCCCTTCTGGTGGGGCCCCCTGGCGCGGTGGTGCTCACCAACCCCGCACGCTGCAACCGGTCCGCATCCTTTCCCCTTCGACCAGCCACACCCACTCGGGGGCTGCGCGTAGCTCTGGCAGGCGGTAGAGGACCGTCTGGATGCCTTTCATGTCCCAGATCCAATTCCCCGGTTCGGCGGGGTCTGGACGGCGTTGGCGGAACTCCTTGGGGTACATGGGGTGCAAGCGCACCACTTGGAAGAGGAGCTGACCGTCCGCTCTGTGGTAGTCGTATGTCTGCTCGATGGACATGGGAGTTGAGTCCTTGGGACGCGGAGATGCCCCAAGCCTTGGCCAAGGCCTTGGTGCCATCCTCCTCGCAGCTGCGGCACTTCACTATGCGCTTTTGGACGTTGATGACGAAGTTGGGGCGGTCGCTCCCCTTATCGGCATGCCATGGGCACCATGCCCTGGCCTCGCCGTGACGGTCAGGTTGCTGCACCACGTCGGGGTGTTGCAGGAACAGTGGGAAGTAGTCCATCTCGCGCTCCTATCCGCTAGTAGGTGCTGGCAGCTCTAGAGGTCGATGCCCAGCCACGACGCGGGGGCGTCTGGCGGATGGGAGTCGTGCGTGGACGGGTCCGGCTCCTGCGCAAGGCAGGCCAAGAACCATATGAGGGGCTTGCTCCCATGGGCCCAGCCCTCAAAGATGCGGTCGGCGTGGAGCCAAGCCTGGACGCACTGGCACTTGTCGCCCGGCTCCCGTATGGGCTTGCTGCAACCGGTGCAGCATTGGTCAAGGGGAATCACCTGTCCGGCGGGGCCATGGGGCACGGTCCCCAAGAGCGCGACCTGCCCGCCGATGGAAGACTCGGCGTACACGTCGCCAGTGTGGGCCACCACAGACACCCGGCACCGCCGGTAGGAAGGCAGGTACTGATACACCTGCGTCCAAGGGCCGATATCCCAGTCGTGGTATGCCCCGTAGTCGGCCTCCGGAGACTTCTCACCGCCCCGATCGGCATAGAAGAGCTCACTGCTGTCGTAGTAGGTGGTCATTTCATTCCGTCCCTTCTGACAAGTCCTAGACCGGTCAGGGCGGGATGATGCATGGAGGGGTACTGGTCCCAAGTGCGCCCGTCCAGTTCGCGGTCCCGACCTGGGAGGTGATGGTTGCTCTGCTTGTGAAGGTAGGGGACGCCGGCTGCGTGGCAATCGTCGCGGATGCCTCGGAACCAGTTGGGGTCTGCAGGCCGGCGACCCTGGCCCGACTCTCCGCCGTCGATCACCCACTGGATGCCTTCATCAGCCAACCATGGTGCCAGGGAGAGCGGTCCTAGCAGGGGCTCGCAGCTAAGCCACCGCACTGGCACGTGGATCGAGAGAAGGGCTGGGATTCGGTTGTCGGCGAATACCTGGCTCTCTACGGAAGTGCCTATCCAGATGTGTTCAGGGACGGACAGCCCCATCTCGCCAATGAGGAAAGAAGCCCGGTGGGGCCGCTTGGTGAGCACCTGATAGATGTGGTGATCGGCCCGGACCATCGTGTCCCAGACCTGAGCCAGGTAGCCCCGAGGGACAGCCCGGTGGAAGAGGTCCGACATGGAGTTGACGAAGATGCGGGCAGGCTTCTTCCAGCGCAACGGGTCCAACAGCTTGTGCGGCCGGAGCTGTACGTCGAAGCCGACCGGGAATGCCCTCGTTCCACGCTTGCGGTCGGCAATCTGCAGGGCGTAGCAGTTGTCGCAACCTCGGCTCACTTGGCTACAACCGGTCACCGGGTTCCATGTGGCGTCGGTCCACTCAATCTTGGAGTGCTTCATCCCGCCTCCTTGTTCCCCCTGCCTATGCGACACCCAAGGCACGAGCTGCCTCGTTGATACGCTTGAACATTGCGGGATCGCCGCCCGTATCGGGGTGGTGTCTCTTGGCAGCTTCCAAATACGCCTGCCGGACCTCGCCGGCCGAGGCGGTCGGCGCCACCCCAAGCACCGAGTGCGGGTCGTCGCCGCCAGCTGGTAGCGCCAAGGGTCGGGTCGTCTCAGCCAAGAGCGCCCCGAGGCCCCGCTGGTCGGCCAAGCGCACCGACTGCACAGCCATCACGATGGCCCGCAGGTTGCGCTCAAGCCAGTCGTGCCCATCGGCCCGCTGCCATCGGCGACATTCCGGCTTGACCCATGTGCCCCGCACAGCGAACGACACTGCCACACTGCCAGCCCTCTCGGACTCCCTCTTGGTGGGCAGCAGGTAGTCTTCGACGCCCCACTTGCGGAACTCATCCCGTAGGTCGGCCAATGAGTCGCCCCAAGACTTATTGGTACGCAGGTTCCCAAGCGTCATTGCTGCCATGCTCCTTCGATCTTGCTGAAACCGACGGCTGCAAAATTCGCAACATCGATGGCTTCATCAAGAGCGGACTCATTCATGCCCTCGGCCAGCAGTTCCATTGCTTCTTCGCGCATGCGGTGGATCACATCCTCGACCGACATATCTTGGAAGCCGCCTTTCCAGTCGTTGCTCCGCAGCTTCTGTTCCATGATTCCGGCGAACAGCTGCACCTCGGGCCGGATCTGGAAGCTCATAGCAGATACCTCCATGACGATAGTGGATCGCCTTGGCCTTCGACGGAACATAAAGGGGATGCCTGGGAAACCCTTTCGCGGTCACCCCCGGGCAGAACACGTCCTTGAGGGGTTCGAGTTGTGCCAACACTCGGTCAGCCCATCCTTCCGCCGCGCCATGTATACCCCACGCTGCCACCACCAGCTTCGACTCCCCGGCGGCCGCGATGATGTAGTCCAAGTTCTCATCCCACACGTCCGGAGGTTCTGGCTCCGCTTCCAGTAAGACCTTGGGGTCAGTCGCCCGAAGTGGAGAGAGGTTTGTCATCTGTAATGTTCCGAAGCCCCATGCCTTTCCGAAGGCAACGCAACGACGAATCGTCGGGTCGTTCGCGTATTCGTCGGCAGTGCTGGGGTTCAGCATGATGAACATCACGGCACCCTGGCCAGTGAACCCGAGGTCGCGGCACAGCAGGTAGCGGTACGCCCTGTCTGGTGAGAAAGAAGTCCGGCGGCTGTCGTAGTGGAGCGTCACGCCTACGCCCCTCCGGGGGCAGGCTCGCCCGACCAAGCATTGGGGTTCTGATTCTTGTGGGGACGCTTGAAGACGTACTTGGCCTCTCGGAGGGCTCGGCACCCTCGCCGGGCGCACCGCCACATGACTACGGCCCCAGCGGTCCCTCCGGGAGGGCCGTGGTTCGGGGTCAGGGTGACGGTCTCCTGATGCCAGTCGTGATGGTGGCTTTTTACGGGCCGGGCAGTGACCTTGGTGGTTCGTCTGGCGCCGGACATAAGGACCTGCATGGCCTCATCCGACAGCGGGGGGCAGGTTGTCTGGGAAGTCCAAATTGGTCGTCTGTGGTATGCTAGACATCGTTGCTCTTCTCACGCCCTCCGGTGCACCGTGCAACCGTCCACCGGGGGTGTCTTGTTTGTTAGCGCCAAGGACCTTCCCTTTGAGCCATCAATCTTCCTGTGGCTGCCAGGAACTCACGGGCCGATGGGTCTGGCCATGCGGACGTAGATCATGGTGGTGGCGATGGTACCCGCGGCCATATGGCGAAGCACAGGGCATACACATCGCCCGCCCGCCACCAACTCCCGGTAGTCTCACTGGCCTCTGCTTCCGCATCCATCACTCCCCTCGGGGATGGTGGGCTGACGCGACTCCAACCACTCATCCACCTCGTCGGCACGCCACAGAATGCGCTTGGAGGCGTCATGCCTGACCACCCGTTTACTCCTCCACCAACGTGGTCGTCTGTGTTGGCAACCAATAGGGTTCCGCCCGCCCGTCGTCAAGCACCCTTGCCCTTGCTTCATCGGCTGCCCTCTCTGCTGCTTCCAGGCGATCAATGGTCGACAGCCCTTGTGCCTCGAATCCCCTGGGCGCAGGACGTAACCCCCGCAGGATTCGACTAAACAAAGTGGGCTCGATGCCTGCAGCGCGAGCAACACGTTCCTGGGTTAGGCCAGTCTTCGCGATCCGGTCCTTGATGTCGGCATGAATTGATCTCATGGTTGGAAAGCTATATGAGATATCTTCATTTATCAGCAAAGTTGTTGCCGGTAACATGAAAGACAATCATGATAGGGCAACGTTTGGCGGCGGCAAGAAAGCGGGCTGGCCTGCTGCAGGTAGAACTTGCGGTTGAGATGGGGGACCGGTACGACCAAACGATGATCTCTCATGTGGAGGCCGGACGCTCGGGGTTGGTAGGAGACGGTTTAGCTAAGGCGGCAAAGGCGCTCGCCGTATCGACCGACTACTTGCTCGGCCTGACTGATGACCCGACCCCAGCCTGTAAGTTGTCGTCCATCGTGGATGCGCTTCCTCTCCGGGAGCTCGACGTCTCAGTGGATTATCCTGTTGGTTTGACAGACGATCCAACTCCTGCCCCAGTCAGGAACGGAGAAGATGCCCAAGGCCGAACTCCCGGAGGGGTCACATCTACGTCATGCGGACGGAGGATGGCTTGGTGGTTAAGCGGGTGGGCAGAGGTGAAGATGGGCAGTGGCAAATCGTCAGTGACCACCCTGCCTGGGTCACCGTGCCTTGGCCAACTGACGCCGAGGTGATCGGCGAGGTCCGATGGACGGCCAGGACACTCTAGAATGGCCCGAGGACATATTCGGCAACTGAGAGAACGGCTTCGGTTAGCCCGTAGAGCAAAGAGGGTGGACTCAGCAAGAACCTGGTGACCACGCGCCAGCGTGAGTGCTAACATGATCTACATGTACGAGGCGGGCCAGCGAAGGCCATCGACCCTAGCACTCAAGGGGTTGGCGTCCCTAAACGGGAAGTCGGTTGACTGGTTCTTGGGAGAAGAAGATGAGGAACCCGACCCTGACCGAGATTATAGGAGAGGTGCGATGGATAGGGGTGACGCTGTAGGAAGAGACACAAATGGCATCTAGCCGGCGTGTAGACCAACTCCCCCTCTTCGGGGCTGAACCTGCCCCAGTCATTTGACGGAGTCCTCTTTATTGTGGTAGTAAAAGTGGTATTCACCGAAGAAATGCACCTATTACAGCTACGAAAACACTATCACTATGAATCCGCCCGTCGCCTCCAACTCACAAAAATGCGCCGGAGCCGGACAACGATGTTGGCTCCGGCTTTTGGTATCCTCACCCAAGTCGCCCGGGCCGGGGTGGCGGAATGGCAGACGCGGCGGACTTAAAATCCGCTCCCTGCAAAGGGATGTGGGTTCGAGTCCCACCCTCGGCACCAGCACCCAAAAGGTCCTATCCCGCCCACCATAATCTGGCAGCGACAATCCGGCTGGTCACGACAATTCGCTCGGTAGTCTCGAAAGGCGGTTTTGTGATGGAAGACACAGCCAGTGGGCGGGTGGCATTCTCCATTGAACGACCAGAACGACTATCCCGCGGGCACATGCTGCTCAAGTTCTTCCTCGGCTGGATATACGCCGGGATACCCCACGGGATAATCCTCTACTTCTACGGCATTGTCACCTTTGTCATATACTTCATCGCGGCAGCTTCGATTCTCTTCACCGGCAGGTACCCTCGGGGGCTCTTCGACATCGTGGTGGGTTATCACCGTTGGTCGGCCCGATTAAGCGCATACCTCAGCTTGATGACCGACCGTTACCCACCCTTCTCCGCCTCCCATGACCCAAGCCACCCAGTGCTGGTATACGTCGAATACCCTGAAAGTCTGTCCCGCGGTCACATGCTGCTCAAGTTCTTCCTCGGTTGGATTTACGCAGGGATACCCCACGGGATACTGCTGTTGCTGTACGGGATAGCGGTCTGCGTAGTCTGGTTCATCAGCTTTTGGGTTATCCTGTTCACGGGCAGCTACCCGGAAGGCATGTTCCGCTTCGTCGAAGCGTACTCGCGTTGGGATTTGCGACTGAACATCTACCTCGGCCTGATGAGCGACCGGTACCCGCCGTTCAGCGGCAGGTCTTAGCGCCGGCGGCTAGCTATACAGGCGCTGCTATCAGCAGCCATCGCCGCGAGTACGCTCCTGCTCGTCGCCTGCGGGACTGCAACTGCGCCGGTGCCCATGTCCCCACACGAGGGCCTCGCTGAGACCCCCCAAGAGAAGCTGGCCAAAGTCAGGGCTGGCATCTCTCAGGTGCGCGGGCTTGATTTCATATACCCTGTCGAGGCCGAATACCTCACAACCCGAGAGCTCACCGACTACCTGCAAGCCCTGATGGGCGAAGACGAGCGGGAGGAGTTGCGCCAGCTCGACGAGCTTCTTACTCTCCTCGGCCTGATGGACACCGATGTCGACTTGGTCAATCTGTATCTCGACCTGCTCTCCGAGGGGGTGCTGGGAGCGTATGACAGCGAGGAGGGCAGGCTGGTAGTACGCTTAGAGGGAGATTCCCTAGGCCCCGGTGAGGAGTTGACCCTAGCCCACGAGCTGACCCACGCTCTACAGCAGCAGCACTTCGACATTGACTCCCTCCTGGAGGAGACCGGCGACAACTTTGACCGAGGCTTGGCGGTGACTGCGTTGGCGGAGGGCGATGCCACACTGTCGGAGCTTCTGTACCTGCAGGCCAATTCTCTATCAGTGCCCAGTGTGCCCGATATGCCGGTCTACAATAGCGCTCCTGCCATCATCCGAGACCTTCTGATATTCCCTTACGCATCTGGCCTTCGGATGCTGACCCAGAATTTCGGTGAGGAAGATTGGTCCGACATCAATGCCGCCTATGAGGACCCGCCACGGTCCACAGAGCAGGTGATACACCCGGAGAAGTACTTGGAGGGCGAGGCTCCACTGCGGGTGGCCCTGCCGGAAATACCGGAAATAGAGGATGCACTGAGCCCGGGCTGGAGACTCATATACTCCAGCGTAGGCGGCGAGTTCCTGCTGAGGCACTACCTAGGTTTGCAACTCCGACCTGGCGACGTAGACGAGGCCGCCTCCGGCTGGGGCGGCGACACCTTCGCCCTCTACGGCAATCCTACCGACCAGCGCCTGCTGCTCTGGTCATTCCGCTGGGACTCCGCGGATGAAGCTGAGGAGTTCTTAGAAGGCTATGCTGAGCTTACCGAGAACGAGGGTGGATGGAGCGACATCTCCCAAGGCGCCAGCTACTCACAGTGGGGTCGGCCCAACAGGTGGGTATATTTGCAGGGGTCGGGTGACTACGTAAGCGTAATCATCGCCCCAACAATGGAGTTGGCAACAAAGTTGGCCCCTCTGCTTGCCAACCCGTAAGAGGATCAACTGCTCATGCAGCGCCTCGTTGTGGTGGAAGGGGGTGGGTGCTACACTGGCATCTGTCAACCCTTCACGATTCACCCGAGATGCAGGGGAGAGCTTGGAGCACCTCAGAATCCAGGAAATGCCCAGCACCCAGACGCAACTGTTGGTGACGGCACTCGCCGGTTGGGCCGACGCTGGAGAGGCGGCTACAGCCGCATTGCGTCGTCTGTCCAAACAGTTCGACGCGAAGAGGTTCGCCGACCTTGACCCGGAGGAGTTCTACGACTTCTCCCAAGTGCGACCTTATACCAGCCTCACACGCGACGGACTGCGCCGCATACGCTGGCCTGCCAACGAGCTCTTCTACAGCCCCACCGCCATGGCGGATGCTGGCGCCCTGCTCTTCCTTGGAGTCGAGCCCAGCCTGAAATGGCGCACATATGCCGAATCGATAGTAGACTTGGGTAAGCAGTGCGGTGTCACCAAGGTGGTCCACATCGGTGCCCTGCTGGATGCAGTACCCCATACCCGAGAGATACTCCTTACCGGCTCCTCCAACAATAAGGACATGATCGAAATCTTGGAGGACCATGGCATCCGGCCCTCTCGCTACCAAGGACCCACAGGCATCACCTCGGCCTTGATGGAGGCCTGCTCCAAGCGCGACATCTCTTTCACCACACTCTGGGGTCACGCCCCCCACTACCTGCACGCGGCCCCTAACTACACCGTCAGCCACGCCTTGGTGAAAGCCCTCTCTAACCTGCTCATGGCGTCCATGGATCTCGGCGAGCTGTCTGAGGCCTCGGTTACCTACCACCAGCAGGTCAGCTCCGCCGTGATAGAGGACTCCCAGCTATCGTCCTACATCGAAAAGCTGGAGGATCGATACGACTCAGCGGAGATGCGGGACTTGGAGATGCCCCAGCCCGAGGAGGCTCTACGGGACTTGGAGGACTTCCTGAAGGAGCGACAGCGCCGCTTCGGTGGAGGCGCTTCCGACGACTGAAGGGACGAAAGGCGAAGGCTTACCAATCGGACGATGTATCTATCGTCAACACCCTGTCCAAGCCCGCCAAGTCCCTTTCCACACTGCACGACGCACTGGGGAATAGTGTTGCCGCCTCGGCCTTTATGGGTCCTACCTGCTGCGGGTCCACCTCTAGGAGAATCGCGCCCCCCGGCTTCAACTTGGTCTGGGCCTGTTGCAGCAGCCGCCTGATCAAATCCAGCCCGTCGGCACCGCCGTCCAAGGCTTCCCGTGGCTCCCACTGGATTTCCGGCTGTAATGTATCAATGGACTCGCTGCGTATGTAGGGGAGGTTGGCCACCACAAGGTCCACCTGTTCGGGGAAGGGTTCCAAGAGGTCGCCCTGTAGGAGTGTTACCCGGTCAGCCACGTTGTGCCTCTGCACATTGACCTCCGCCACGCGCAGAGGCGTTTCGTAGAGGTCCATAGCCACAATGTGTGCTGCTGGCAGGTGAATAGCCAAACTCACGGCGATGGCGCCGCATCCGGTGCCGGGCTCGGCGATGACGAAGCTGCCTTCTTCCATGCGCATCATAGAAGCGAACAGCGTCTGCTCTACTAACCCTTCCGTCTCTGGACGGGGTATGAGGACCCCTTGCCGGACCAGCAGGTCGACGCCGTAGAACTCTTTGTGGCCCATGATATAGGCTAGAGGCTCGCGCTTGAGACGCCTCTCCACCAGTTCGTGCAACACCTTTTCCGCCTCTTCCGGTACCTCCTCCTCTTGGTAGGCATAGATGCGGTGCCGCGGCACTCGCATCACGTTCATGATCATCACCTCGGCCTCCAAGCGGGCATGGGGGATGTCCGCGGCTGCCATAGGGGCTTCCAACTGTTGAATGACGTCGCGCAGCAGGGTCACGGTATTACTCGATGACGAAGAACCGGGTGTGAACCTGGGCGGCGAGGATCGCTAGCCTGAGACCACGGATCGGTGTGGGTCAGCACGCTGCCTCAGCGAGGCGCTGGGCCCTCTCCGCATCACGCAGCGCGTCCACGATGTCCCCCAACTCCCCGTCCATCACTCTCTGGATGCCATGGAAGCTCTGGTTGATTCGGTGGTCCGATATACGGTCTTGCGCGAAGTTATACGTGCGAATCTTCTCGGAACGGTCGCCGCTGCCAATCTGGGCGCGCCGAGCTTGGGAAATCTGGCCATCCCTTTTGGTCTGCTCCGCCTCGTACAACCTAGCCCGCAGGATGGCCATGCACTTCTGCTTGTTCTTGAACTGGGAGCGCTCATCCTGGCAGACAGCTACGGTGCCCGTGGGGACGTGCACCATGCGGACGGCAGTGGCCACCTTGTTCACGTTCTGCCCGCCGTGACCGCCGGCGTGGAATATGTCAATGCGAAGCTCATCGGGGTTGATGCGGACGTCCACCTCATCCACCTCGGGCAGCACGGCTACGGTAGCCGTGGACGTGTGAGTGCGCCCCATCGCCTCGGTGAGGGGCACGCGTTGCACCCGGTGCACCCCGCGTTCGAATTTCAGCTGACTGAAGACGCTCTTCCCGTTGACCTCGAACACGACCTCTTTGTAGCCTCCCAAGTCGGAATGGCTGGTGTCCAGCACTTCCACTTCCCACCTGTGTAGAGCGGCGTAGCGGGTGTACATGCGGAATAGGTCCGAGGCGAAGATAGCGGCCTCGCGCCCGCCGGCTCCAGCCCTGATTTCCACGATCACATCCCGGGAATCGTTAGGGTCCCGTGGGAGCAGGACGATTTCCAGTTCGGCCCGCAGCTTCTCAAGTCTTTGGTCCAAGGCGTCCACTTCGTCTTGGGCCAATCCCATCATGGCGGAATCGCCGCCGTCGTCCAAGATACTCTGCGCATCCCGCAGTTGGGCTTCCAGCTTGCGCCATTCCCGGAAAATAGACACCGTATCTTCCAGAGTGGAGCGCTCTTTAGCCAGTTCCTGCACCTTCTCATGGTCGTTGACCACATCAGGGTGGGCCATCAACTCTTCCAACTCTTGGAAGCGGGCTTCAGCAGACCGCAGTTTGCCCTGCATGCCAGTCAGATGTATGCCACCCAAATTCGATGTTGTCACTCAGCGCACGTCCGAATAATGGAATTTATCACAAGTGTAACGCAGCACTTTGGGCGTCACAAGAGATTTCCGCCATTTTGGGCGAAACTTGACAGCCTTTTCGCCCTCGCGTACGCTGCCATTCGTCCCGAGCAGTCGTCTGGGCTTCGATTCATCGTGCCAGCAAGGGCCAGGCCAACAGGGAGGACAGCATGATACGGGTCTCGGTACTGTACCCCAACAACGAGGGCGCCAAGTTCGATCTGGACTACTACATCAACAACCACATCCCCATGGCCAGCGAAGCCCTGAAGCCCTACGGCTTGGGCAGCGTGGAGGTCGACAAGGGGATATCCGCCCCCGACCCCAACGCGCCTCCACAGTACGTGGTCATGGCCTACCTGACCTTCGATACCGTGGAAAACGTTCACGAAGGTTTCAAGGCCACGGGCCGGCAGGTGATGGGGGACATCCCTAACTTCACCGACATCAAGCCCGAGATACAGATCAGCGAGATCCAAGGTTAAGGAGGCCAGCATTGGCCAATCAGACAGGCAAGCGGTACGTCTGCCGCCAGTGCGGAGCGGAGTTCATCGTGACCAAGGGCGGTGACGGTGAATTGGTCTGCTGCGCGAAACCTCTGGCGCTCAAGTAGGAGCCCTGTAGTTTTCCGGACTGTTCATTCGAGGTGATCTGAAGGTGGCAAACCAGCTGGGCAAACGTTATACCTGTGCCAAGTGCGGCACCAGCATCCTGTGTACCAAGACGGGTGAGGGTGCAGTGTTATGCTGTGGCGAGGAGATGGAACTACAGCAGCCCCGCCAGCTGCCCTCTTCCGACTGATCGGCCTGACCACGCTGCACTCGCCTACTGAGCCAACGGACCATCACGCCATTCCCGCCCAGGCGGAAATCCACGGTGCTAACTACTGAGCAAGTCACCACCCACATGCCAGGGACCCGATTTCATGCTCGTACGTGCCCCCGACCGGTCATGGGCAGTCACAGCGAAAGATGGACTCCACAACCGCGAGAGCCCCACGCCAAGAGTGGGCGCGAGGATGACCGGATGCGGCCGTTGCCTATCAGCTTGGCTCTCTAGGAATGAAAGCTGGATGCGTCCCATGACGGAGAGCCGGTCAATTCATTATCCGTATGACGCCCACTACCCTTCCCAATATCTCCACGTTATCAGCGGGATAAAAGAAGGGTTCCATCTGGATGTTAGCAGGTTGTAGACGCACCTGATCGCCCTCGTGGTAGAAGTGCTTCAGGGTTGCCTCCTCCTCGTTGAGGAGCCAAGCGGCGACCATCGCCCCGTTTCTGGCCATGGCCACCTTCTCCAGCACCACAATGTCCCCGTCAGTGACGAAGGCGTCCATCATCGACATCCCCTTCACCCTGAGGGCATAGTGGGGCAGTGTCGATATGACCATCTCGGGTGGGAGCAACACCGTGCCAAGGCTGTCCTCAGCGGACGCGTTGTCGGAGAAGACCGGGCGCGGCTGCCCAGCCGCAATGTAGTCGACGATGGGAACGTTTATGACGTCGGCTTCTTCCCGCGTCTTGGCCCTGACCAACTCAATGCCCCGGGCCACGTCGGGCCGGCGATTGAGGTAACCGTCCCTCTGTAGCAACCGCAGGTTGTAGTCCACCACCGAGGTGGAACTGATTTCGCAAGCCGTCTGGATGTCCCGTACAGTGGGCGGAAGCCCATTCTCACGGATAAAATGCCGGATGAACTCCAGCATCCGTTCCTGTCTTGCCGAAAGACCCCTTCGCACTTTCATACCACCCCCCGCCATGTCCTAACACTAGAGACTAAGACTCTACCCACAGCCCATGGGGGTGTCAACGAAGCGATGTCACAAGTAGAACATGTTCAGGTAGCGTTCTGGGCTGCGTTGACTTTGGCCATGAGGCGGGACTTGCGGCGGGCGGCGTTGTTGCGGTGCAGTATGCCCTTGCGTACTGCCCGGTCCAAGGCGCGAAGGGCCTGTTGTATGGCGGGCTGTGCCTCTTCAGGGCCATCTACACGGAGAGATGTGGTGGCGCCGGCCACTATGGTACGGGTGGCCCTGCGCGTCTGGCGGTTTCTGACGCGGCGTCGCTCCGAGGTGCGCGCCGACCTTTCACTGGGCAATTAGTACCTCCCGAGACATCTTCGAGACTGTCTTTATTCTAGGCTACCATTTTACGGCTACTTATCCTACTACAGGCGGGTTATCTCTTGGCACCCGTTGCGCTGCGCACCTTCTCGCCGCTGGTCGCCTCGCCGTTGGTGCGTACCGCGCGGATCACGCCCCGCACACCCTCCAGCTTGGAGAAGAGCCGGCTGAGTTGGTCGACGCCCGTGATATAGACGGTTAGCGACAGAGTGGCCGTGCCATCTCTCTGCTCCGCCGTCACCACTGAGGCAATGTTGACACCCTCTTCCGCTACGCGGGTTGTTACGTCGCTCAGCAGGCCCACTCTGTCCCAAGCCAGGACGCTGACTCTTACCGGATAGAGTTGCCGGCTCTGGCCCCACTGTACCTCCACCAGCCTCTCCGTCTCATCCTCGTTCTTCAGGTTGGGGCAACTGGTCTTGTGTACCGTCACGCCACTGGTGCGGGTTACGAAGCCCACGATCTCGTCGCCCGGCAGCGGGTTGCAGCAACGCCCCATACGCATCAGCAGGTCTCCCACACCCAGCACCTGGATCCCCGAGGTGGGGCTGGAGAGCGGGACTTCTGCCGGTTGTGGCCCTTCTCCGGGACGGGGGCCCGTCTGCAACGACGTTAGACGCCCGAACACTTGGTTCTCAGTGACAATGCCTGACCCTAGGGCCGCCAAGAACTCGTCAGAGTTGCTGTATCCAAAGGTCTGGGCTACTTGGGCTTCGTCCATCGTGATTCCGAGCCTCTTCAGTTCGCGACGCAACAGCTCACGACCCCGCTGCATGTTGCTGCCACGCTGCTGGCGACGGAACCACTGCCGTACCTCCTGCCGGGCAGAGGCCGACTTCAGCATGCCTAGGTTGGGGTTGAGCCAGTCCAGCCTAGGGCCGCGCGCGACCTTGGTGCTGACTACCTCCACTGTGTCGCCGCTTTTTAGGGTGTGGTCCAAGGACACCAATCGGCCGTTGACCTTGGCCCCCACGCAGCGGTGACCCAACTCCGTATGTATCTTGTAGGCAAAGTCCAGAGGCGTGGAGCCCATCGGCAACTCCACGATGTCACCCTTGGGCGTATATATAAAGACTTGATCGGGGAAGAGGTCAGTCTTGACGGTCTCCAGGAACTCGTCGGTGGTGGTGACCTCCCGCTGCGACTCCAGAAGTTGGCGCAGCCAAGCCATCTTCTCCTCGAACCGCATGTCCGAGGAGCGGCCCTCTTTATAGCGGTAGTGGGCGGCCACTCCGTACTCCGCCACTTGGTGCATCTCATGGGTGCGTATCTGCACCTCCAGAGGCACTGCCCCTTCGCACATCACCGTGGTGTGCAGCGATTGGTACATGTTGTCTTTGTGGTTCGCAATGTAGTCGTCGAACTGCCCCGGTATAGGTCGCCACAGGTTATGCACCGCCCCCAAGGCGTTGTAGCAGTCGGCTTGCGTCTCCACCAGCACCCGCAGGGCATACAGATCATGAATATCGCTGCGGGTCTTCTGCTGCGACTCATACTTGTCGATTTTCCGCGCGATGCTGTAGATGTGCTTGGGACGGCCAGTAACTTGGGCCTTGATGTCGGCCTTCTCCAGTTCAGCGGAAAGGACCTCCGACACCCGCTCCACGTACTCCTCACGCTCTGTGCGCTTGGAGGAGAGCATGCCGGAAATCTCGTGGTATTTCTCCGGCTCCAAGTGACGGTAGGCTAGGTCTTCCAAGCGCCACTTCATGTCCCATATGCCCAGCCGGTGGGCTAAAGGACCATAGATGTCCAGCGTCTCCTGAGCGATGGCCTTCTGCCGTTCTGGGGAGAGGGCTGGCAGGGTCTGCATGTTGTGCAACCGGTCTGCCAGCTTGATAAGCACCACGCGCCCATCTTTCGCCATAGCCACGAGCATCTTGCGCAGACTCTCGTCGTTCAACCGGTCCTCGGAGTAGGTGCGCCCTAGCTTCTCGTAGTCCATGCGCGTAAGCTTGGTGACCGCATCGACCAAGCGGGCAACTTCCTCGCCGAACTCCCGCTCCAAGTCCGTGTAGGTGACGCCACAGTCCTCCATCACATCGTGAAGGAGGGCGGCGCACAGGGTGTCGGTATCAAGACGCAGGTCCGCCAAGACCAGCGCGGTGTTCAGCGGGTGCTCCATGTAAGGCTCGCCCGACCGGCGAGTCTGGCCTTCATGGCAATGGTTGGCATACTCGTAGGCTGCCTCAATTCGCCCAACCTGCTCTTGCGGCAGGTACTGGCGGAGACGCGAAGCCAATTCCTCAGGGACCACGCCCATTCCGCTGGTTGCAACCATGTAACGTATGATATGGCCGCCAATTGCGTAAAGTCTAGTAGCTTCCTTCTTGACGCTTATCAGTCCGTCCCGAGTGCCTCCTCTCCCGGTCTTACGCTCCTGCTACACAAAGCCATGATAGAATTGGCCCATCAAGTATATGCAGTTGAATGATCCATCCATTCGGATCATTCGCACACCCTGCTTGCACAGCCCCCGCCTTAAGGAGGATAGCCATGGTAATAGGCCAGCCGTCCCGCATGGTTGGAGCCTCGGTGAAGCGCAAGGAAGACCCCCGGCTCATCACCGGCGAGGGCAAATACACCGATGACGTGCAACTTCCCGGCATGACCTACATGTCGGTATTGCGCAGCCCCCACGCATCGGCCCGTATCCTGGGAATAGATGTTTCAAAGGCCCAGCAGCACCCCAAAGTTCTGGCCGTGATGACCGGTGAAGAGTGCCTCCAACTGTGCCAGGCACCCCTGCCTGTCGCCGCTCCCTTTCCCGATATGAAGTACGCCGACCGCTACCCACTGGCCACCGACCGGGTGGTGTTCGTAGGCGAGGTGGTAGCCGCTGTGGTGGCCACTGACCGCAACGCGGCCCGGGACGCCGTAGAGTTGATTGACGTCCAGTACGAGGTGACGACCCCCGCCGTCGATATGGAGGAGTCGGCCACCGTGGACTCCGAGTTGGTCCATCCCCAGCTGGGCACCAACATCTGCTACGAGGCTTCCGGCACCGCCGGAGAACCTGACGAGGCCTTTGCTCAAGCCGATGGCACAGTGTCGGCGAAGATGTCGCAACCCCGCTTGGTGGCTGTGCCCATGGAGGGCCGGGCTGTCGTGGCCAACTACGAGCGGGCTGAGGGCAAGATGACGCTTTGGGTGGGTACGCAGAGCCCCCATCTGGAGAGGACCTTCATTTCGAACATCATCGGCGTGCCGGAAAACAAGGTGCGGGTGATTGTCATCGACATGGGCGGCGGCTTCGGCGTCAAGATGAACTCGTACCCCGAAAACTCCTTGGCCTGCCTGCTCAGCATGAAGCTGGGGCGCCCCGTGAAGTGGATTGAGGAGCGTACGGAGAACTTCATCGCCACTGCCCACGGCCGTGGGCAGTCCCAGTACGTAGAAGCAGCCTACAAGAACGACGGCACCTTGACCGCCCTGCGCCTTCGCCTGTACGCCGACCTAGGCGCCTACTGCCAAGTCGTCTCCCACATGATTCCCACCCTCACACCGGTGATGGCTCCAGGCGTGTACGGCGTACAGAACTTTGCTTGGAACGCCTACGGTGTGTTGACCAACAAGATTCCCTACGACGCCTATCGCGGTGCGGGCCGCCCCGAAGCCGCTTACATCATCGAGCGGGTGATGGACCTCATCGCCCGGAAGCTCGGCATGGATCCCACCGACATCAGGCGTAAGAACTTCATCCCCACCGAGTCCTTCCCCTACGTGACACCCACTCACATGCCCTACGACAGCGCCAACTACCCCGAAGCCTTGGACAAGGCATTGGAGATTGCAGGCTATTCCGAACTGCGAGCCGAGAAAGAGCGCGTGCGCCAGCAGGGCGGCCTCATGGGCATCGGCGTCACCGTTACCACCGAGATATGCGGCATGGGGCCTGCCTTCACTATGGGTGGTTTGGGGGGCTTCGAGAGCGCAGTGGTACGCTTCCATCCATCGGGCAAGGTAAGTGTGCTCACCGGCGCGTCGCCCCACGGACAGGGTGAGGAGACCTCCTTTGCGCAGCTGGCCGCCGACGACCTTGGTGTCCCCTTCGATGACATCGACGTGATACACGGCGACACCGACGTGGTGCCCAAGGGCACGGGCACATTTGGCAGCCGGGCTCTGGCAGTAGGAGGCACCGCCATCCTGCAAGCAGGCGCAAAGGTCAAAGAGCAGGGTGCTAAGATAGCCGCCGCTCTCCTCGAAGTATCTCCACAACAGGTGGTGCTGGAAGGCGGCCGCTTCTACGTCGAAGACGTCATGGAAAAGTCGGTCAATTGGGCCGACGTAGCCCGCGAGGCCTACGACGGGCGCCTCCTGCCTCCCGAAGTCGAGCGCGGTCTCGAGGCCACCGCCTTCTGGGAGCCTCCCGGCCTCACCTTCCCCTTCAGCGCCCATGTGGCTGTGGTCAACATCGACACCGACACCGGAGAAGTCACCCTCAGCCGCTACTTCTCCGTCGACGACTGTGGCACCGTCATCAACCCCATGTTGGTCGAAGGCCAGATACATGGCGGCCTAGCCCAAGGCATCGGCCAAGCCCTGTTGGAAGAAGCCGTATACGACGACCAAGGGCAGCTTATTTCAGGCAGCCTGATGGACTACGCCATTCCTTACGCCGACGGGCTACCCAGCTTCACCTTGGACCGCACCGTAACCCCCACACCCAACAACCCCATGGGAGCCAAAGGCATCGGCGAAATGGCCACAGTGGCCGCCACGCCCACAGTAGTCGGCGCAGTCGTCGACGCCCTCTCCCATCTAGGAGTGGAGCACATCGACATCCCCATCCGACCCGAAAAGGTGTGGCGCATCCTCCACCCCGAGGGATAGCGAGCGAAGTTCAAACCTGCAACGTGAAGAGTCCCTGCGCCCTTCAAAAGCTCCTCCCCCCTTGAGAGGGGAAGGTTGAAATGGGGGTGATGACCTAGAAGAGCCAGGGGCTACGAGGAGTCTGGCCATGGTTGATAACGCCCTGTCGCCCCATGGGGGAGAATTCATCGAGCGGGTGCTCACCGGAGAGGCTGCCCTGCAACGGGTTCGGGGCCTGCCCACCATACCCATCCGCGAGCCTATCGCCCGCGAGTGCGTGAACATCGCCTTGGGCTACTTCTCCCCCCTACAGGGCTTCCTCACCCGTGCCGACCTCCATTCTGTGGTGGAGACCATGAGATTGGCCAACGGCTACATCTGGTCGGTTCCCGTGGTCTTCGACCTCTCGGCGCAACAGGTAACCAAGTTGGGCTTGCAAGTGGGCGATTCCGCGCTCCTCACCTTCCAAAACCAGCCCCTGGCAGTGCTGGAAGTCGAAGACATCTACTCCTACGACAAGGAGGCCATAGCCCGCCGCGTCTACGGCACCACCGACGCAGCCCACCCTGGGGTGGCCCGCACCTATGCCTACGAAGAGCGCTTCATTGGCGGTCCGGTGACGCTGGTAAACCAGCCCAGCCTGCACCAGCCCTTCGCCGACTTCTGGTATACCCCTGCCACCATGAGGCAAGCGATCGCCCAGCGCGGCTGGAAGCGTGTCGTTGCCCACCAGACACGCAACGTGCCCCATGCAGGCCACGAATGGAGCATGAAGGGCGCCTGGTTCGCCTCCGATAGCGACGGCGTTCTGGTAAATGCCGTGGTGGGTGAAAAAAAGCTTGGCGACTACATCGACGAGGCCATCCTAATGGGGCACGACACCGTGCGCCAAGCAGGATACTTCCGCGAAGACGTGCACATGACCTCGCTGCTGCTTTGGGACATGCGGTACGCTGGCCCCAAAGAGGCCGTGTTCCACGCCATCGTCCGCAAGAACCTAGGCTGCACCCACCACATGTTCGGGCGCGACCACGCCGGAGTCGGCTCCTACTACGACACCTACGCTGCCCACCGCATATTCTCCGAGCTGCCCCCGCTGGGCATCGAGCCTGTGCTCAATCTCGAATGGTGGTACTGCCCCGTCTGCAAGGGATCAGCCTATGAGGGCCTCTGCGGTCACGCCGACCAGAAAGAGGAACTCAGCGGCACCTTGATGCGCCGCATCCTCGACGGCGGCGAAGAACCCGACCCCGCCAAGTTCCGCCCCGAAGTCCTGCAGGTCGTCCGCCAATGCGCCGCCGATTACGGCTTCGGCTCCCCCTTCGTCACCGAACAATACCTAGCCAACCGCAACCCGGTGATGACGCTTGGACCAATGTAGATAATTCGGCCACAACCCAAGCTTGCCCCTACTTCGTAAGCAGCAACTCCAAAACCTGTGGAAGCGCCCGGCGCGCCTGCAGCGCAACGCCCTCTTCTTCCAAGCTCCCCACCGGGTGCGGAATCACCGCGAAGGGGTAGTCCTCAATTCCTCGTATCTTGGCGATGGCGTTGCCCGAAGCGATAAAGGGCTCGGTGCAGATGGCTGCTGCCGGCATGCCAGCCTTCTCGAAGGTGATTGCGTCGTGCACACTGCACGTACTGCACGACCCTCAATCACCGATGGCGGTAATCACCGCATCGCACTTCTCGAGCAGCTCGTCCACGAGTTCCTGCTTGGCCGGACGGGACACGTCCCGCTTGTTCAAGCGGACCACGCCCTTAACGTCATAGGTGTCCTGCAGAAGGCTCGTCACGGCATCCAGCAGGGTGTCGGAGTTCCGCTTGCCGTTGGCCAGCAATCCCACCACCCGGCCGTTCAGGTCGGGTAGCCTTGGCGCCATGTTCGTGTTGTCGGGCAAAGCCTCCACCGTGGGATCGAGCAGCACCATATCCGTCTTATCCGCCGTCATTGCCCCTCCTTCGTGGGAGTCCTGTCCTGATGAATCAGGCCAATTCTAGCATCGAGGCCTCTGACAGGAAAGCCGACCCACTGCACCTGACGCCCCACACTCCAGTCCAAGCTGCGCCCTGACTCCCGCCCCTTGCCAAGTAAATAGAACTGATGTACTATAGCTCCATGTGGTCATATCCCCGCTGATCAAGCGCCCACCAAGAAACCTGCCCCAGTCCGCCGGACAACTCTCGGCCCCAACCCAGAATGAGTGGAAATGAGCGTAAATGATAGGGAAATCAAGAATCTCTCCTTCCCCGGACAACCACAGTTCCCACGCAAGTCGGACCAAATGCTCAAGCTGTACAGATACGACAATCGGACCAATCGGACCAAATTCAGCTACGAAAAAACACTTTTTAGCTACGACCCTGGTCCGACTCCCAGCTACGAGTCCCGTCCTGTGGGCCATGTCCTTCCGCCCCACTGCACCCGCCGCCAAGCATCTCAGCTACGACCATGGCGCAAAGGAACGCCCCTCAGATGCACAGGTCGGACCAAGCTGCAAAGCTGCCCCAGATACGACCGTCGGAACGATCACGAACACAGCCCTGAATGCCCGAGCTACACCAAGCTCTCCCCACAAGAGGCTGACATGGCGATGATGCTACACCCCCGGAATCTGCCGCGTAACCGTCGCCGCCGTGATGCCCTTCGACCACCTTGGCACCAGTGCCGACCAAGGGCCACCAAGGCCACCACCGGACAGCAGCATCAACGATTCGGGCGAGCGCAGGGCATGTACCGGCTCGTCCTCCCGGCCCGGCTCAGGTATCTCGGCCTTGAACACATCGCTCCAAGCTTGCGCCGAGCGACATGCCTTCTGGAACAGGAATTCCCGCACCTGTTGCTTGCCCCATCCAGCCTCCCTGAAGAATCCCATGTGCTCCGGGCAGACCACCAAGATTATCTCACGATGTTGGGGGCCAAGGCCGAGCAATTGGTCCGACACTGCGGTCAGCAGGGCCTCAGGTGTGTTCCCGCGACGGATGTCGATTTGCACCGGGCCCAAGGATGCGCCCACACTTACGGTGCTGGCCTCGCGAGGGAAGCCCCGCTCGACGTGCAGCGGTTCCCAAGCACTGCTCTCCTCATCCTCTGCAATGCAGTAGGAGTACTTGCCGGGATGCCCCAGCGTAGAACGGTCCAGCACGCCGGGGTGGTTCTGCAGAGCATTAATAAGAAGCAGTCGGATGGCCCGCCCCACTGTGGCATTGGGACGACGGTCAGGGCCTGGGCCAAACAGGTTGTGCCCACTGGCGAACCCCAATCGGTGGCGGATGGGCCCGTTGACGATGATCAACGGCGCCGATCCTGCCGTGCTGGCAGAAGTGCCGTGCAGGCTGAACTCCGGCGCCACCATGCACTCGACCGCCGTGAGCACCACAGGCATGTACTCCGGCAGACACCCCGCCATCACGGCAGCGATGGCCACCTTCTCCACGGTGATCACTCGCCCTCGCACCGGCTCCGTGCTCAGCACCTCGCCAGGCTCACGTTGCGCTGCCTCTAGAAACCGCAGCACCCGCTCCTCAGTCGGCGGAATCACGGGCAGACCGTCGGTCCAGCCCTTCTGGTAGTAGAGCTCGATAGCCTCCTCGGTAGAACCGGTCATCTCGATACGATATGAAGCAAGAGAGTCGCGTCGCAGGCTCATTGGCGTAACGCTCCAGAGTGGGGTTGGCTAACGCTAGCATACCGGACACTGGGACTCAAACACCCTGCTTTGGCATGACCGAGATTCTTGCTCTGAGGGGCAATCTAATCACCTTGGCGCCTGTTCGTTAGATTTCATGGCAGGCCCAAAGTTGATAGGTTGGAAGCGGTGGGGTATTGTGTCGGTATCCCGCCATCGCAGGAACCCCTTGAACCACCTCGACGATCAGGCGACGTACCAGAAGCTCGACCCATCCCAGTTCTTCCAGAGGCTCCGTGAGTTGCCGTCCCAATTCCCTCGCGTCGAAGAGGCCGTTGCCCGCATGGATCTGCCCAAAGAGTTGGCCTCGGTTCGAAGGGCGCTGGTCGTGGGCATGGGGGGATCGGCAATAGGCGGGGAGCTACTGGCAGACGTCGCGTCTCACGATGGGTCGGTACCTGTAACCGTCTGGCGCGATTACGACCTCCCAGCATGGGTCGACGACAAGACGTTGGTGCTGGTGTGCAGCCATTCGGGGCGCACTCAAGAGTCCTTATCAGGATTTCGCCGCGCAGTGACCTTGGGACTCCCGACAGTGGTGATGACAGGAGGCACGGCGCTAGCGGAAGAGGCGGCGCGGGCAGAGGTGCCCGTAGTGCGCTTTGACTATCAGGGCGAACCCCGCAGCGGAATTGGCTACAGCTTCCTGGGGCCCCTGCTTCTGCTGCAGAGGCTGGGTCTGCTGCCCGCTGCCTCCGGACACTGGGCCGAGATGAAGCGAGAGGTGGACACCCTCATAGCTTCTGTCGGTGAAGAGGTGGCTACGGAGCAGAACGAGGCCAAGGCCTTGGCCTACAAGCTGCACAGACGGCTGCCGGTGATATACGGCGGGGGCATCCTAGCGGGCGTGGCGCGCCGCTGGAAGACCCAGTTGAACGAGAACGCCAAGTCATGGGCCTTGTCCGAGGCCCTGCCCGAAGCCCATCACAACACTGTAGAGGGGCGCCTGCCGAAGGCGCTGGAACGGGCCGTCCACGCGGTGCTCCTAAGGCCCGACGATGCGCACCCCCAGCGCCAAGCTCGCTATCAAGCCACTGCTGAGCTTCTGGAGCAGCGGGGCATCGGATTTAGCGAGGTCTGCGCTCGTGGGGACAGCCCGCTGAGCCAGATCATGACCACGGTGTTGCTTGGCGACTACTCCAGTTGTTATCTCGCGATGCTAAACGGTATGGACTCTTCACCAGTACATGCCATCGACGCCATGCGTCGGCGTATGACGGAGGACGAGAGGCAGTAGACGACTGAGGCTAGACAATTGATCACATCCGGGAGATTGGCACACTGTGAGAGGCTTCAGCGTAGACTGCAAATGGCCATATTCGGTCTGATCGAGGTGGCAATGAGAATGTCCAGCCCAATAGGCCAATCAGCTACCTCAAGGCCAGCGCCGCCGAGATTGTCCGCACTCTGGGAGATCAAGGAGAGCCCTTGATCATCACTCAGAATGGCGAGGCGAAGGCGGTGGTCCAAGACATTGATAGCTACGAGCAGACTCAGGAAACTTTGGCTCCTCTCAAGATTCTAGCGCTAGGCAATCAGCAGATTGAGGCGGGCGAGGTACAACCCGCTTCCGATATAATCGCCGGGCTTCGCAACACGCCAGCCAGCTAATGCCCTTCCCAGTACAGTTGACGGCCCACGCCGTTGGTGACTTGGAAGATATCCTAGCTTACATCGATCGTCGCGATGGACCGAACCGTGTGGAGCAGGTGCTTGATCAGATCGAACAGACCCTCCAAGGACTGTCCCATCACCCCTACCGCGGTGGGTTACCCCGACGAGTTCTTGGATATGGGTATTCGTGAGTACCGGCAGGTTCTGTCGCGACCATACCGCATCATCTACCGGGTGATTGGAGAAAGTGTCTACGTGTTTCTGATCGCCGACGGCCGCCGCAACATGCGGACGTTGCTCCAACGTCGCCTGCTGAGGTGACCTCCACCACCGTACCGCCACTGGCCGCCTTTCCGCTAGCCGCTGGTTTTGCTATACTGCCAGCGTTCGAACGCAGAACGTAGGAGGCTGCATGCCCGCGTACCCGGTGATAGGTGGCCAGTGGGGTGACGAAGGAAAGGGAAAGGTCGTGGACTTCCTTTCCAAGAACAGCGACTGCATTGTTCGTTTCGCGGGTGGCAGCAACGCAGGCCACACCGTTATCAACGACAGTGGCGAGTTTCGACTGCACCTAGTCCCCTCCGGCATCTTCGCTTCTCAGGCTTCCAGCATCATCGGAAACGGCATGGTGGTGGACCCTGACGTGCTGTTGCAGGAGTTGGATGAACTGAATGCTCGAGGGATAGACACAAAGCGTCTCTACGTCAGTCAACGAGCACACCTCATCATGCCGTATCACATACTGCTGGACCAGTTGGAGGAGGAGAGGCGCTCCCAAGGCGCTGGAGCCATCGGCACTACTGGCCGGGGCGTAGGCCCTGCCTACACCGACAAGACCAGCCGTATCGGCCTGCGTGTAGGCGACCTGCTGGACAAAGATAACCTCCGGTCGAGGCTGTCCCAAGCCATGGAACTCAAGAACAAAATGATCACCCGCGTCTACGATGGGGAGGCCGTCTCAGTGGACGAGGTGTATGACCGCTGCCTAGCGTGGCGCGAGAAGCTTTATGCTCACATCACTGATACTGAGGGAATCATCCAAGACACGCTGAACGACGGCGGCAAGGTACTGCTGGAGGGGGCGCAGGGAACCCTTCTCGACTTGGACCATGGGACCTATCCCTACGTCACCTCCTCGTGGCCCTCGGTCGGCGGGGCCTGCATCGGCATGGGGATAAGCCCGAGCCATATCAAGGAGATAACCGGCATCTTCAAGGCGTACTGTACCCGCGTAGGAAGCGGACCAATGCCCACTGAGATGCTGGATGCAACAGAAGAACTGCTGCGAGAGAAGGCGGGCGAGTACGGGGCGACTACCGGCAGGCCGCGAAGGCTGGGCTGGTTCGACGCCGTCGCTGGACGCTATAGCGTCGGCCTCAACGGCTTCAGCTCTTTGGTGTTGACGCGACTGGACATCCTCGACGGGTTGCCCATGGTCAAGTTGTGCGTTGGGTACCGCACGGCAGAGCGCGAGGTGCACCGGTTCCCTGCCGACACCCTGCTGCTGGAGAGGTGCGAGCCGATCTATGAGGAGATGTCCGGCTGGGATATTCCTACAGCAGGCAGCACCCGACTCTCCCAACTGCCCAAAGAGGCCGTCGCCTACCTGAGACGTATTGAAGAGTTGGTGGGCTGCTCTTTCAGCATGGTCTCCACGGGGCCCAAACGCGAGGAGACCATAGTCCTAGACTAGCCAACAGTGTAGAAACACAAGACGAAAGATTAGAGTCAAGAGGAGGAAGAGACATGAAGCTGGTTTTGTACGACGACTGGCGCCTAGGAGTGATCAACGCCAACAATAGAGTGGTGGATGCTGAAGCCGCTCTTTCCGGCCACCATTTTCACAAGCCCATGGACAAGATGGAGGCGGTCATCACCGAGTGGGACAGTCTCAAGTCCAAAATCGAAGAGGCAACCCAAGGCAAAGAAGGTGTGCCCGCCGACAGCGTGAGATTCCGACCTCCGGTCCCCAAGCCCACCAAGCTGATTTGCGCCGCCGTGAACTATCTGGAGTTCGGCCAGCGCGAGCCCGCGGTGTTGGACGCCTTCCTCAAGTCGCCCACGGCCATCATTGGTAGTGGCGACACCTGTGTGCTGCCCGACACGCCAGCGTCGGTGTTCCACCACGAGCCTGAGTTAGCTTTCGTGGTGGGCAAGACGGCCAGCAACGTAAGCCAGGATGATGCCTACTCGTACATCTTCGGCTACACCAACTTCCTAGACATGTCGGCTCGCGGCCTACAGGGCGCAGTTGGCAACAGCTTCTGGCTCGGGAAGTCTTGGGACACCTTCGCACCCATGGGGCCCGCCTTGGTGACCGCCGACGAGATACCGGACCCGCAGAATATCCAGGTGCGCCTCTGGAACAATGATGACCCCCGCCACGATTTCCCTACCAGCGACATGGCTCACCCCATACGCGAGCTCGTGTCTGAGATGTCCAAGTTGGCCACCTTGGAGCCGGGTGACGTCGTGGCCACAGGCGTAAACCACCAGCAAATCGGCGCGGTGCAGGACGGCGACGTCATTCGCATGCAGATCGACGAGCTGGGCCCACCTCTGATCATCAGCATCAGCGACCCCTCGAAGCGTGAGTGGCCTCGTGGCATCGACCACGACATGGCCGCCCGCGTGATCGCAGGCGCTCCACGCCGCAGCTAGGCGGCCGACAACAGCCACGTAACGAGAAGTAGGCCTCCCTAGTGGGAGGCCTACTTCTCTTGCAGACAGAAACTTCTGCCCTACAACCAGCCAGTCTCGACACCACGCGACACTCAGGCCCGTACCTTCCGTTTCTCACTTCGGCTCTGAGGCCGGACTATGGGAGGTGATGAAGGCAACCCCAGTGGATTTTGGGGCATGCAGCCAGCGACACCCGGTTTCCTGCTAGCCACGCCGTTGGCCGTTGTAGTAACTCTGCTTACCCCGCCGCCGAGTCAACAGGTAGCAGGGTTGTTCGACCAAGTAAATGGCCCCGCAGATGTGCCAGCCCATCAGGTCACAAGACCGGAAAAGGGCCTAATCCCGCAATTCTGCAGTGTCTTGGAACCACAGGACGGACACCGGCTCTTGTAGAAAGTCTGTCGCCCTCAGCTAGATGCTGGCTCTCTGTAGAAGCAATCCGCCAAGAAGGCCTCCCCTAAGGGGAGGCCTTCTTCTTCCATACATTTAGGCCTCTGGCGTTACACCGGCAGCGGTAGATCAATGTCATAGAGCTCGAGTAGAGCGTCGATTTCAGCTGCCCCTTTCTCGTCCGGGGGCACCAGAGGCAGCCGGGGGTCGCCCACATAGAAGCCGACACGGTTGAGGGCATACTTCACCGGGATGGGGTTGGAGGCAATGCCGGTGAAGCCCTTGCCGATGGGCAGCAGGTGGCGGTGCATCGCTGACGCCTCCTCCCGCTTGTTGTCCAACGTCAGATTGATGAGCTTCTTCATCTGCTTGCCCACCAAGTGGGAAACTACGCAGACCACGCCGTAGCCGCCAATGGCGAGCATGGGGTACGTGTCCCCATCGTTGCCGCTCCAGTAGCGGAAGTCGTGGGTTGCCCCGTCCAGAACCCGGGCCACCTGCTCGAAATCGCTGGTGGCCTCTTTGACGCCCACGATGTTGTCGATGTAGCTGAGGCGGATAGCGGTCTCCACCGACATATTGACGCCGGTGCGCCCAGGTATGTTGTACATGATGCAGGGCAGGTGGGTGCTACCCGCGATGGTCTTCATGTGCTGGTAGATGCCCTCCTGAGGGGGCTTGTTGTAGTAAGGGACGGTAAGCAACAGGCCGTCGACTCCGACCTCTTCGGCCTGCTTGCTGAGCTCGATGCTCTCCCAAGTGCTGTAGTTGCCGGTGCCAGCCACGATGGCGGCTTCTTCGCCTACCGTTGACTTCAACTCGGCGTATAGGCGCAGCTTCTCCCCGTTGGAAAGTGTGGGAGCCTCGCCGGTGGTGCCACCCACCAGAAAGCCGTCGCTGCCCGACTTCAGCAGGGCCCGCACCAGACGCTTGGCCTGTTCGTAGTCGACATTCCCCTGCTCATCGAATGGGGTTACCAGTGCGGTGATTAACCTGCCCAACTCTGCCATTGCGACTCTCCTCCCGATTAGCTTCCTGTGCCTATTCCTTGATCACTTGACGGTAGGCTGGCTTCATGGCCAACCCCGTGCCGTCCGTGAATATCTGCTTGACCTCCATGAAGTCGTCCATGCCGTAGGGGCCGAGCTCCCGCCCCATACCGCTCTCCTTGAAGCCTCCCCATATCCCCTCGGCGGGTTGTTGGTAGTTGTCCCTGATCCACACCGTGCCAGCCTTTATCTGCCGGGCTACCCGCAAGGAGCGGGCGTGGTCGCCGCTCCACACTCCAGCGACGAGGCCGAAGGGCACGTCGTTGGACATGTGAATGGCCTCCTCCTCGTCTTTGAAGGACATCACTGCCACCACAGGGCCGAATATCTCCTCTTGGCCTAGCTTGGAGGAGTTGTCCACGTTGGCGAATATGGTCGGCTCCACGAAGTAGCCGTTGTCGAAGTCGCCACCCTCCAGTTTCCTGCCACCGAGCACCAAGTCAAAACCTGCATCCTGACCGAACTTGATGTAGTCCATGACTGTCTGCTCTTGGGAGCGGGATATCATGGGGCCCATGTCTGTGGCTTGGTCCGCTGGGTCCCCAACCTGCAGGGTGCGCCCCAAGCGCACCACATGCTCCAGGAATTCGTCGTGGATGCTTTCTTGTATGAGCAGGCGCGTGGTAGCCCCGCAAGCTTGGCCTGCATTACGGAACATCCCGAAAATGGCCGCGCGGGAGGCGCCCGCGAAGTCGGCATCTTCGAACACTACATAAGGGGCCTTGCCCCCCAGTTCCAAGCTGACGCGCTTAATGTCGTTGGCAGCTTGGGCGGCGATGCCCTTGCCGGTGCCCGTCTCGCCAGTGAAGGAAATTTTGTCCACGCTGTGGCTGCGCACCAACTCCCCACCCACTGAGGAGCCGGGGCCGGAGATGAAGTTGATCACGCCCTTGGGCACACCCGCCTCATGTAGGATGCGCACGAGCTCGTAGCCCGCCATCGGTGTGTAGCTCGCGGGCTTCAGTACCACGGTGCAGCCGCCAGCCAGTGCCGGTGCGACTTTACGGGCGGTCTGGGTCAGGGGGAAATTCCAAGGCGTGATGAGCCCCACCACACCGATGGGTTCCTTGACTAGGCTAATCTGGGAGCCAGATGGCAGGAACATAGTCTCGCCGTACATCTTGCTGGCGAAACCGGCGTAGAAGTCGAAGACATCAGCAGCAGCCGCTACGTGGACGGCCGCCTGTCGGGCAGGCATGCCCACTTCCAAGCGGACCACATCGGCCAGACGCTCAGCATTCTGGCGCATGATCTCGCCGGTCCGAAAGAGCACCCTTTCCCGCAGCTTGTAGTTGGTCACCCAACTATCGGTGTTGGAGTCGAAGGCCTGTCGCGATGCCTGAATGGCGGAGCGCATGTCCTCGGGGGTAGCTTCGGCGGCCTCGGTGACCACTTGGTTCACGTTAGCAGGGTTCTCCCGGGAGAAGCGCCGGCCGTTGCTGGACTCCATCTCCCGGCCATTTATGACTAGTGGGCACTGCATAGGCTGTTGGGTCGCCATTGATAGTCCTCTTTCATGTAGCGGATAGCGGGCGCTAGGAGGCGGGGGCCCGTTAGAGGCCCTGTGGCAAGGGGCCAGCGGGCTTGAGGCAATCTCTCCGCATGACCTCTTCTGCAATCTGGATGGCGTTGAGGGCCGCGCCCTTGCGCAGGTTGTCGGCCACCACCCAAATCGCCAAACCATTGGGGTGGGACCAGTCTTGGCGTATGCGCCCTACGTACACATCATCGCTCCCCGCGAGGTCCCAAGGCATGGGATATTCACTGCTGGTGGGGTTGTCCATCACGGTCACTCCAGGGAAGGAGGCGAGAATCTCTTGGGCTTGGCGTACGGACCAAGGGCCCTCAGATTCGATGTGTACCGCCTCGCTGTGACACACCAGCACGGGCACGCGGACGCAGGTGGCGGAAACAGCCATGCCGGGCGCGTGCAATATCTTGCGGGTCTCCTCCGACATCTTCTCCTCTTCCTTTGTGTAGCCGCTGGAGAGGAAGTCGCCAATCTGCGGGCGCAGGTTGAAAGCTATGCGTTGGGAAGGGGAACCAGCTTCGGACTCCGAGCCGCTAAGGGTCGCCGCTGCCTGCTGTCTCAGTTCTTCCATGGCCCCGCCACCTGCCCCGGAGACCGATTGGTAGGTATCCACCACTATGCGTCGCACGGGATTCGCCCAGTGCAGCGGGGCCACTGCCATCACCATCTGGGTGGTGGAGCAGTTGGGTATGGATATGATGCCGTGGTGCTCCTCCACGTCTTGCCCGTTGATTTCTGGCACCACCAAGGGAACGTCGGGCCTCATGCGGAAGGCGGAGCTGTCGTCGATGACGAGAGCGCCTGCCTGTACCGCCTGCGGGGCCAACTCCTCGCTGAGTTCGGAACTTACGGATATGAAAGCGAAGTCTGCGCCTTGAAAACAACCTGGGCCAGTCTGCTCTACTGTGACAGGCTTGCCGTTCACAGAAAGCTGCTTCCCTACGGAGCGAGGCGAGGCGAAGAGTCGGACTGAACTCGCTGGGAAGGCGCGTTGTTCCAATACCTTGAGGAACTCAAGGCCTACGGCACCGGTGGCGCCGACAACAGCTATGCTGACATCCCCAGACATATCCTGCAGCTAGAGTCCAAGTAGGCGTTCCAAGCCTATCACAAGCCCCTTTTGCTTCACAACCTCGCGGATAGCCAGCAGAACGCCTGGCATGTAGCAGTCGCGTCCCAAGGTGTCGTGGCGCAGCGAGAAGGTCTGTCCGGTGGTGCCGAAAATCACCTCGTGGTGCGCGCTGCGCCCAGCCATACGTACGCTATGCACGCCCACGCCATTCACCTCGCCGCCACGGGCGCCAGCAAGTGGCTCTTTCTCGCTGCGGTTACGTAGGAACTCGTTCTCTTGGGCCAAACTCTGAGCCAAGGCCAAGGCGGTGCCTGAAGGGCTGTCGATTTTGGCCTCGTGGTGCATCTCGATGATGTCGACGTACTGGAAGTAGGGCGCGGCCCGCTTTGCCAACTGCATCAAGACTACCGCTCCGATGGCGAAGTTTGGCACCAACAGGATGCCAACGGAATGCTCGCTTGCAGCCACGCTCAGCTGCTCTAGGTCGGACTCCACCAGTCCGCTACTGCCAATGACAGAGCCGATGCCGGTCTGCGCGGCGGTCAATGCCGCGGGCAGCGCCGCAGCCGCATTGCTGAAGTCGGCCATCACTTGGGGCCTAGTGGCCGCCAGCGCATCGGGCAGGGAGGTGAACAGAGGGACCGAGCTTGTGCCATCGGGCGCTGTGAGGGCGTCCCCACGGTCTTGGCGGCAGACTGCCGCAACGGTGCGGATGTCAGACTCGGCCGCGATGGCCGCCAGGACCTCGCGACCCATCTTGCCGGTAGCGCCATGCACCACTACGTCAATAGCCGACATGGGTCACCTCAGCGGATAGCAGGATGGGAGCGGCACGATGTCCCATCCGCCGGAACCCTATCTCTGAAATCTGGGAGGGCCAGAGGGTCGGTTGCCAGGCCTGGGTGGACGGTTCCCTCCATCAGACCGGGGGCCTCCTGGGCTGGACCGGGGGAACGGGGGTCGCTGACCTTGGCCGGGACGGGGTCCGTTGGCCTGAGGTTTGCCGTCGGGGCCTTCGGATCCCTCAAACAGGGCGCGCCGGGAGAGGTTGACCCTCCCCATGGCATCGATTTCCAGCACCATCACCGTGAGTTCTTGACCCATCTTGAGCTCTTCTTCTAGGTCGCCAGCCTCGCTGGACCGTAGCAGCCCATCCTTCCCCGGAAGTAGCTCGACAAAGGCTCCAAAGCTGGTCACACGGGTGACCTTGCCGGTGAAGATGTCGCCAACCGCCAACTCGCGTGTCAGCCCGTCGATGCGCGCTCGCGCAGCATCAATCTTGGATTGGTCACTGCTTCCGATGGTGACCGAGCCCTTGTCGTCCACATCGATGCTGGCCCCGGTCTCCTCTTGTATGCCACGTATGTTGCGCCCGCCCGGGCCGATGAGGGCGCCGATCTTGTCGATGGGTATGGTGGTGCGCTCCATCTTGGGGGCGTACTCGCTCACATGAGACCTTGGCTCGGTGATGGCCTCTGCTATCTTGTCCAAGATAAAAAGGCGTGCATCCCGCGCCTGAGCGAGGGCTTGGGTCAGCACCTCGTGGGTGATGCCCTTGATTTTGATGTCCATCTGCAGGGCGTTGATGCCCTCGCTGGTGCCAGCGACCTTGAAGTCCATGTCGCCCAAGGCGTCCTCAAACCCCTCGATATCGGTCAGTACGGCGGACTGGCCGTTCTCACCGCTCACTAGACCCATGGCCACGCCAGCCACTGGCCTCTTGATAGGCACACCGGCATCCATCAAGGCTAGGGTGCTGCCACATACGCTGGCCATGGAGGTGCTGCCGTTGGAACTCAGCACTTCGGACACCAACCGGATGGCGTAAGGGAAGTCATCGAGAGAAGGAATCATCGGTTCAATAGCCCGCTCAGCGAGGGCTCCGTGGCCGATTTCGCGACGGCCCGGCGAGCCGATACGTCGTACCTCTCCCGTGGAGTAGCCCGGAAAGTTGTAATGGTGCATGAACCGCTTCGTGACGTCGGGGCTGAGGGTATCCAGCGTCTGCCCCATTGCCGGGGAAGCGAGGGTGGCGACGCTCAGCACCTGGGTAAGGCCACGGGTGAAAAGCCCGGTGCCGTGGGTGCGGTTGAGAACGCCCACTTCGGTACTGATGGGGCGTATATCAGTGAGGCCACGCCCGTCGGGACGCTTACCCTGCTCCAGAATTAGCGACCGCACGGCCTTCTTCAGCACACTTTGGAAGGTTGCCGACACCTCGTCCTTATTGTCGTCTCCGGCCAACGCCCCGACGACCTCGTTCTCCAAGGACGCCAACGCCTCTTCTCGCTTCGTCTTGTCAGCCGAGGATTCCAGCATCTGGGTGAGCCTGCCGTTGAGTACTTGATGCACCTCCCCTTCCAGCCCGTTGTTATAGGACAGGGCAGGGGGGGGCTCCTTGGGGGTGCCGACGGCGGCCACCAGTTCTTCGATCATGTCGATGACGATGGCGTTGGCCTCTTGCGCCAGGCGCATGGCCTCAAGCACCACCTGTTCGGGTGCTTCGTCGGCTCCGGCTTCCACCATCATCACACCATCGCGAGTCCCAGCAACCACCACGCTGAGGGTGCTGCCTTCTATTTGAGCGTAGGTCGGATTGAGGATGTACTGGCCGTTGGAGTAGCTAACGCGGGTCGCTCCCACCGGTCCGTCGAAGGGTATGCCGGATAGGGCGAGCACTGCCGAACCACCCACGATAGCGAGAACCTCCGGGGGGTTTTCCTGGTCCACCGACAGGGCGGTGATGACGACCTGTATCTCCTTCTTCAATCCTTTGGGGAGAAGGGGCCGGAGAGGGCGGTCTGTAAGACGGCTGGTAAGAATCCCATCCTGGCCGGGGCGTCCTTCGCGGCGGAAGAAGCTGCCGGGAATCTTGCCGATGGCGTAAAGCCTCTCCTCGTAGTCCACCGTGAAGGGAAGGAAGTCAATGTCTCTGGTAAGGGGAGCAGAGCAGGCTATGGCTAGGAGCATTGAATCACCGTAGGTTACGGTGACAGAACTGTCGGCTTGGAAGGCGAACCGCCCGCTCTCAATGGTAAGGGTATCGCTGCCAATCTGGCGTTGAACAGTATGGGGCATAACTGGTTTGCGACCTCTCTACAAGTATCGAGTGCCTAGAAGCAAGAAAGCCCCGAAGAAATCCGGGGCTATCGGCGCAAGCCCAGCCGGCCAATGAGGGAGCGGTATCTCGCTACGTCTTCACGGGTGAGGTAGTTCAACAGCCTGCGACGCTGTCCTACCAGTTTGAGTACACCGAGGCGCCCGCGGACATCTTTGCGGTGCACGCGTAGGTGGCCAGTAATTTCCTTAATCCTCTCGGTGAGGATCGCCACCTGAACCTCGGCTGACCCTGTGTCCGTTGGATGGGTACGGTACTCTGTGATGAGTTCGGACTTGCGGGTCTCGCTTATCATTCCTGTGCTGGACCTTCTCTTTCTTTCTACGGCAAGGATTATAGCATGCTCCCTACAGGGGCGCAATCCGATGAGAGCCTGGGTAGGCGCGCCTTCGAGCCTGAGATCCGGCCCCTGCCATCGGGGCCCTCCAGTCGTTGCTGATCATCACGACTCCGTTGCAGTCTCCGCCTACTGGACCGAGGCAGGGCCGGAGTCGCCATCCGCATTTTCACGCTCCACGAATTTCCTCTCCATCTCCAGCAGCTTGGCCTTCACTTGCAGGCCGCCCATGCCGTAGCCGTGCAGGCCCCCATGACTGCCGATCACGCGGTGGCAGGGGATGACCAAAGCTAAGCGATTGCGGGCCATGGCTTGGCCTGCCGCTCGGAAGGCGCGGGGCCGGCCGGCCTCTTGAGCGAGCCAGCTGTAGGTGCGGGTCTCGCCGGCGGGTATAGTGCGGGTCGCTTCCCAAGCCGCCTTGAAGAAGGGAGGGGCTTCCTCAAGGTCCAGTTCCAAGCTATCCAAGGCGTCTGGCTGCCCATCGAAGTAGCGTTGAATTGCGTAGCATTGCTCCAGCAGCCCGGAAGGATCATGAGTGGCCTGTCTCGCCTCTGGCCCCAGTCTCTCCAGAGCCTCTTGGGGCGATGGCTGCAGAGTGACAGCGCGCAGTCCCGCTTCTGATACTAGGATAGCCACCCATCCCATTACTGTGGCGCACACGTTGTATCTCAACTGCTCCATCACTATCCCCTGCGGAAGATTCTCAGAAGCAGCTGCCCGCGCAGCTGCACCCATGCCGTCGCCAGTGCGCCCCGCTGCGCGTCGGTCAGTTCCTTGCGACCATAGAGGGTACGCACGTAGGCCCCCACCAGCACTTCCAGGTCGCGGGCCTTGGTGGGGAACGCGTATTGAAGCTGGTCGCGGTACTGGAAGGGCGTTTGACCAAGAATGGGGGGCAGTCCTCCCAGTCGTGTCAGCACCGCCAAGCGCTGGAATGCCACTACCGGGTCCACCGAGGGTCGCATGAACCTGTACCACAACAGTTGCCACAGGGCCCACAGTGCGACGGGTATTATCAAGAAGTACAAGAGCCAGTAATACTGCCTCGACTCCTTTTCAGGCACTAGGGGGCCTCCCACTCCAAAGCTACCCTCCAACAGCAACTCATCTTCCTCCAAGAACCCCTCGGCCAAGTCTAGGGGGAGGTCGAGTAAACCGCCCAGCCCGCCCAGCTCTTCAGGGACTGCCAGTCGGGCTTTGACGTTCCCAGGCGTCGGTTCGAAGGTAATCCAACCGTACTCAGGGAAGTAGGCTTCCGTCCACGCATGGCTGTCGTCGTCCTTGATGACGTAGGTGCCGTCGCGCTCGGTCGCGCTGCCGTAGTTGTAACCTGTGGCCAGCCGTGCCGGCATGCCCGTTGCTCGCAGTAGCACAGTCATCGCCGAACCGAAGTACTCGCTATAGCCCTGCTGCGAATCGAACAGGAAGTGGTCAACACCGTCGGCATCGAAGGGCGGGGCGTCGATCTCCTTGGTGTACTCGAAGGTCTTGAGGTGGCGCTCAATGGCCTTGGCCTTGTCGTAAGGAGCGTCCCATGGGGCTGTGAGCTCATCGGCCAGTTCCCGAACACGCGGGGGCAGCGTCTCCGGCAGTTGCAGGTAACGTGCCATTACCCAAGCTGGGTACTCCTCGCCCGCACCTCGTAGTTCCTCTGCAGTGGCGAAGGAGACCGACGTGGTAGCGGCGTAGGTCTCGCCGGGCTTCACCCTGCTGTCTCCGGGATGCAGGTACAGCACCTCCGGCGGGTTGGGCACCGCGATGCGCAGGGTGAATACTTCCGGTGACCCTAAGGGCCTCCCCACAGATTCCACCTTCCAGTCCGAAGGCAGGCGCTGCTCCAGGAAGGCCTCCGCATTGCCACGGCCAAATTGCTCCGATGCCAGTACTACCAAGTCGGATACATCTTCGGAGCCCGTGGGCAGTTGGTCGCGCCAGTCCGGTTCGCGCAGGTCTAACACGTACTTGGGTGAATCGTAGGTCTCGAAATAAGTGGCACGAGGCGCCGCAAGCACTTGGCCGCCTGTGAAGATGTTCTTGTTGGTAAAGACCGCGGTTATACGTTGCTCCACCGGCAGCCGGTCCTCGTACTCCACCGGCTCCATCTCAACCTCGGGCCGCCATCCCGGGAACTGCAGAGATGTGTCGCCCATGGTCCATCCCTTGGAGGTGTAGACGCTATAGCTGCGGACTTTCAGATACAGGGGGTAGGGTGACTCGACTTTCAGCACCGGGTTAGCCGTGTTCTTGATGGTCCCTCTCAGAGGCAGAACATGGCTGAAGTCTCGGTAGGGCCGGGGCTTCTTCCCCGGGAGCCCGGCAAACAGCCGGTTGAAGTCCTCGCTGAGGCCTCCGCTGGGGGAGCTGAACCACTTGTAAACGGAATTCAAAGGGCGAAACCCCTGATTGTAGGGAAGCACCAAGGCCATCAGGAGGATGGCCACGGCGAACCACAGCCCGTCAGAAAGGCCGAACCAAGTGACGCCGCGATCATACTGCAGGCCGCGTCTCTCCCAGTCGTTCTGCCGGTGCACCGTGTGGACCCGTACCAGCAGCATGATGGCGGTGAACACATACAGCATCCAGTCAGCTATGGGCGCTTTTTCGATGTTTGTCAGGTTCAGAGCCATAGCCACCCCGCCTAGGATGACCACCCCGGAGTAGCGGTGGTGGCGGAACAGCGACCATGCAGCGAAGAAGCCGATACACCAAGTGGCCACCATCAGTACGAAGGCGAAGGGGATGGAGTCGATGCTGATGGACTCCTCCTGCGCCGCGTCAAGCCATATCCCCAACCGGTCGAACAGGTCTCCCACAGTGGCAACATCGGAGTGGGTAGGCTGGTAGGCCACAAGCTGCCACACGATGAGGCCGAACCCCAAAGCCAGTCCCACTGGCACGAGGAACACGGCATGGACGCGCAACTTGCTCAGCAGCAGGCCAGCGACCACGGCCAGCACCAAGGTGACTGCCATGTTGGGCGTCTGCACCCACTCCGTCCGCTCTACGTTCCACACCACCACCAGCAGGTGGGCCATGAGCAGCAGTACGGCAAGATATCCTTCCCGAGGCCGCAGCCAAAGAGCAAAAGCCTGCAGCCCTCGCAGCAGGGGTCGGGGGCTTGGCGCTGGTTGCAGCGCGGCCTGCTGGCTCATACCCGCAACTCCAGATCGACGCGCACTGGTATGTCGAAACGTCGCGCGTTCAAGGGAGCGGTGAGAGCTTGGGACAGATTCTGTCCGCGGTTGACCATGTACGTCGGGATGTCGTGAGCGAAAAGCTGCTCCATAACGGACGCAATGTTGCCCGACCCGCCAAAGTCGGAGGGGTCGACCAATATGGAGACCATCCGGATGCCCCGTCCCCGCACTGCCTCCACAGAAGACAGCCAGTCAGCGGCGGCGTTCGGGGTGATCAGTACGAGGGTATCCAGCCGAGTCAAAGAGGGCTCTATGCTCAATATCGCTTGGCCCAGAGGCCTCCTGCCCTGCGCCCTCACCAGTGCCAGCAACTCCAGCAACCTCTCCCCTTGTCCGATGCCATGGTCGGGGCGCAGTAGGTAGGGATGGTCGCCATATGCCGCCATGCCAACAGGCACTCCCACTCTCAGCAATTGGGTGGCCACGGAGGCGGCGATGGAGACGGTGAGCTCCTCGGTGTTGTCGAAATTCTCGCCTGCTTGTGCCCCCCGCTGCATGTCCAGTAGCAGCCACACGCTGGCAGATATGCCTTGGTCGAACTCCTTGATCATCAGTTTGCCCATGCGGGCAGTCGAGGGCCAGTGTACGCGGTTCACGCTGTCACCCTGCACGTAAGGACGAATGGTGGCCGCCTGGGTGGTGGCGTGCTGGCTGCGTTCGCTGCGTCGGCCGTCGCCGGGCAGTCCGGAGTAGGGCAGGTTGAGGTTAGGCAGAGGCTCGGCTCGGGGGTATACGACGATGCGCTGTTGCCCGAGGAAGTCGCGCTTCGCCCTGAACAGGCCGAATGGGTCGCCACTGGTCACGCGCACCGGACCTAGGGTGAAGACGCCACGCCGGTTGCACTCCACGATGTGACGCCAAGAGCGCGTGTCCCGCGAGGACAAGTTCACCACCCTGCCGGCGTGGGGGTCGGGGAGATCGGTGAGCTCCTCCACCTCCAGCCAAGGGCGCGGCAGTCGGCTACGGTTGTGTACTCGTATCCGGCCCTCTAGTGGCACGCCTACCTGCCCCCGTGTCGCCCGGCGGTCTAGGGTCAACTCGATGCGCCACAGGTTGAGCCACGACCAAGCCATGCCAACCACCACCGCCAGCAACAGGACGTACGCCAAGCGCCAGTAAATGGCAAACCCGCTGCCCCATCCCAAGAAGATGGCAACAACCAAGCCAATGATGGCCAGAATGCCGGGCATGGGCCTAGTCATGCGGGAATCACCCATGGCCATCTGGAGCCACGCATACGGACGAGAATCAGGGGAACGTTGGCAGAGGCCCCCACTTTTCGTCGTTCCCGCGCAGGCGAGAATCCATGGGTCGGAATCTTTGTCCAGAGGCCTCTTAGTGCCGGGTTTCCAGATGCCGAGACCTTTGAATAACTGAGGTCATTCCCATGAAAATAGCCTCGAGCGCACAGCCGACGGCCGCTTCCGCCATTCCCGCGCAGGTGGAAATCCGCGGCCCAGCCTATTGGGAAAGCCGGCCTCCCATAGGCGATACACCTCTTCATGCTCATACATGGCTCCGAAACGACCCTAGGCAATCCCCGCGCAGGGAGACCTTTGCATAGCCCCTTCCCCCTTGAATGGGGAATGGTGGAATGTTGAGATGGGGGTGGAAGAGTCGATTCCGTCGCTGTTGTTGCCCCATTGCGCCCCCGAATTCCAGCTTCCGCTGGAATAACTGTAGCGGCCGACTGCTCAAGGGTGAGGGTCTATTGTCATGGCAATGGAAGGGGCCGCGGTGACGCCAACGGGAGCTCTCCATACAAGCCTCCAGCTACGAGGACGAGCGGGGCCCCGCCGGGCGGGAGCGTACCCCCGGCACCGGCACGTTCCCCAGTATCTCGGTGACTATGCTCCTGCCGTCGACTCCCCGTATGCGGGCTTGGACCGAGACAATGACGCGGTGCGAGATGACTTCTTCCGCCAACTCCTGAATGTCGTCGGGAATGACGTAATCTCTGCCCCGCACCAATGCCAAGGCACGCGATGCCTTGAAGAGTCCCAGCGTGGCCCGGGGTGAGGCCCCCAAGCCCACGTCGGACATTGTGCGGGTCTGCTCCGTAATGTTCACTATGTAGCCACGCAGCAGCGGGTCGACATAGACGTTCTTCGCCTCTTCCTGCAGCGCGGCGATCTCTCCCGGTTGGGCCACAGGCTCCAAGCTCTCGATGGGATGCTGCCGTTCCTGTTGGTCAATGATGGCCAGCTCTTGGTCGCGCCCTGGATAGCCCAAGCTCAGGCGCAGCAGGAAGCGGTCAAGCTGGGCTTCGGGCAGGGGGAAGGTGCCCTCGTATTCAATGGGGTTCTGCGTGGCCATGACGAAGAAGGGGGTCTCCAAGGGACGGCTGACGCCGTCGCTGGTCACCTGCCGCTCCTCCATAGCCTCCAACAGAGCCGACTGGGTTTTGGGAGTGGCACGGTTGATTTCGTCGGCCAGCACCACTTGGGCCATCACCGGGCCGGGGCGGAACTGGAACTCTTCCGTCTTTTGGTTGTACACCGATATGCCGGTGATGTCAGTGGGCAGCAGGTCGGGGGTGAACTGGATGCGCTTGAAAGAACAGCCCGTGGTCACAGCCAAACTCTTGGCTAGGGTGGTCTTGCCCACGCCGGGCAGGTCCTCCACCAGCACATGACCTTGGGCCAATAGCGCCGCCACGGCATGCTCGATCACCGGTCGCTTGCCTAGGATGACCCTTTCGACGTTGTCCACCAAACGTCGTAGCGATTCCTGGGCCTTTTCAACAGCATCGGTGGTCAAAGACACGCCCTCCCTGACCGTTTGGGTTTCCAAGTCTATCACAGCTCTAGCCCCAATTCATCAAGCCTCGCAAGGCACACCACTCTACCCATAGCCTCCGACGGTACTATCATTGACACCTTGCAATAGAGAAACTTACAATATTACTGTCAAGTTTGGAGAGGTACTTCCTTAGCCATGAGAGATTATTACGAGGTGCTCGGAGTCGCTAAAGGCGCCTCCGAGGGCGATATCAAGAAGGCCTACCGAAAGTTGGCCCGCCAATACCATCCCGACGTGAACCGGGACGAACCCGACGCTGCCGAGAAGTTCAAGGAAATCAACAACGCCTACGAGGTGCTGTCAGACAATGAGAGCCGGGACAAGTACGACAAGTACGGTGACCGGTGGAAGTACGCCGACCAGATAGAGGAAGCCGAGTCGGCCGCTAGGTCCCGTGGCGGCTTCACCACCTTCACCTTCGGCGACGCCCCCGGAAGCCCCTTTGGGGGCTCTCCCTTTGGCGGTGACGGCCCGTCCGCCGACCTGCTCCAAGAGCTGTTCGGCGGCGCGCGCCAGAGCGCCCGCCGTGCGCCGTTGCGAGTGTCCGCCGACATCAGCTTGCTGGAAGCCTTGGAAGGGGCCACCAGATACGTCGAAGTCCCCGACGATAGCGGGGCCATGAAGAGGCTCGAGCTGAAGATTCCGCCTGGCGTCGACACTGGCTCTCAAGTGCATATCCCTGGCAGCGACGGCAGACGCGAACTCTACGTGGAGGTCAACGTCCGGCCCGATCAGCGGTTCCAGCGCAGCGGGACCGACCTCTACTCGGAGACGTCGGTCCCGCTGGTGGACGCAGTATTGGGAGCAGAGGTGGGCGTGCCTTCACTACGTGGGACGAACCTTGCCCTCACCGTGCCCGCCGAGTCTCAGAACGGGCAGACCTTCCGTCTAAGGGGTCAGGGAATGCCTCCGCTTTCCGGCAAGGGGTCCAAGGGCGACCTGTACGTCACCATTAAGGTGGTGTTGCCAACAAGCTTGGATGACTCAGGACGCGCCCTATTTCAGCAGCTCAAAGAACTGCTGCCCACTCCCTCATCGAAATAGACTCCCCGATTGGGGGAAAAAGTACGAACTAATTGGAACAAATCAGAAAGAGGTTGAAGCCATGATGGTGCGAGGCACCTTGGAAGACGAGCCGGTTTACTTCATCAGCATAGTCTCGCGCATGGTGGGCGTACATGCCCAAACGCTGCGCTACTACGAGCGGGTTGGTCTCGTCTCCCCATCCCGCTCCGGAGGCCGGCAGCGCCTCTACTCCGAGCGCGAGGTGCAGAAGCTCCAGCGCATCAAGGCCCTCACGGAGGACATGGGGGTCAACCTGGCAGGCGTCGAGGTAATCCTCAAACTCCTCGACCAAGTGGCCAAGCTGGAGGGTGAGGTGGAGCGTCTCCAAGAAGAAGTACAACAACTGAAGGGGTCAGCAGGCCCGTCCGGCCGCCGCTCCCGCTGAACATGCAACCGCAGCCAGGTCATTCCCGCGGAGACGGGAATCCACGGCCCAGAGTCGCTACATATTGCGCTCTCGCCCTGCGGTAAGGGCCTGCACAGATGTGTCCTAACGAGGAGGGAAACAATGTTGCTACGACCTGAGAAATTCACGGAACAAGCCCAACAGGCCATCGCTGGCTCCCAAGAGCTGGTGAGGCAGTACCGTCACAGCCAGTGGGACGTGGAGCATGTGCTGCTCGCCCTGCTACAGATTGAAGATGGCTTGCCGGTGCGGATTCTCGGCCAGATGGGTGTGCCGGCCGACGCCGTACGCAGCCAGCTCAGAAAGGCCTTGGAGGGGTCGCCCAAGATGGCCTCCGAGGGAAATCAGGTCTATGGCACGCCACGAGTAGCCAAGCTCATGGACAACGCCCGGCTGGAAGCGGAACGCCTGAACGACGAATACATCGGCACCGAGCACATACTCATCGCTGCCACTCTGGAAGAGCAGGGAGAGGCCGCCGCAATCTTCAAGGCGTACCGCATCGAACAGGAGAAGGTGTACCAAGCGTTGATGCAGGTCCGGGGTTCCCGCCGCGTCACCGACCCGCGGGCCGAGTCCAAGTACCGCTCCTTGGAGCGCTATAGCGTCGACCTCACGGCCTTGGCTCGAGAGGGCCAGCTTGATCCCGTGGTTGGACGCGAAGACGAAGTGCGCCGCTTGATGCAGACCCTCACCCGCCGCAGAAAGAACAACCCCGTCATGATCGGTGAGGCGGGTGTTGGCAAAACCGCCATCGCCGAAGCCTTGGCCCAGCGCATCGTGGCCGACGACGTGCCCGACAGCCTCAAGGACCGGCGCGTGATGGCCTTGGACCTCGGTGGCATGCTGGCGGGGGCCAAGTTCCGCGGCGAGTTCGAGGAGCGCCTGAAGTCGGTGATGGAAGAGGTGAAGGAGGCCGCGGGCGAGGTGATTTTATTCATCGACGAGATACACACGGTGGTCGGGGCCGGGGGTGCCGAGGGCGCCATCGACGCCAGCAACATGCTGAAGCCTGCGCTGGCCCGTGGAGAGCTCCAGTGCATCGGCGCCACCACCATAGACGAGTACCGCAAGTACATTGAGAGAGACGCCGCTCTGGAGCGTCGCTTCCAGCCTATATATATTGAGGAGCCCTCGGTGGATGAGACAGTGGAGATTCTGCGGGCCTTGCGTCCCCGCTACGAGGCCCACCACAAGGTGAAGATCGAGGACTCGGCCCTGACGGCGGCCGCCTCCCTTTCCCACCGCTACATCACCGACCGGCATCTGCCCGACAAGGCTGTCGACTTCATCGACGAAGCAGCCAGCAAGATACGCATCGACTCCCAGAGCCTGCCCCAGCACCTGAAGGGGCTGGAGGCCCAAATCAGGGACGTGTCAGACGAAGAGGAAGCGGCCAATCAGCGGTCCGACTACCAAGCCGCCGCTGAGGTGAAGGTCGAAAGAATCAAGCTGGAAGAGGAGTACAACCAAGGTCGAGAGGCTTGGTTTGGGGAGCGCAAAATCGACACCACCATGCCCTATTATCCTTCGGTAGAGGAGGAGGACATCGCCGAACTGGTGGCCAAGTGGACTGGCATCCCCACCGCTCGCCTGCTCCAAGGCGACGCCCAGCGGCTGCTGGACATGGAGGAGCAGTTGCACCAGCGCGTGGTGGGTCAGGATGAGGCCGTTGCCGCCGTATCCGAGGCCATCCGCCGCTCTCGCTCCGGCCTCAGCGACCCACGTCGCCCCATCGGCAGCTTCATGTTTCTCGGCCCGACCGGCGTGGGCAAGACCGAGCTGGCCAAGGCCCTAGCTGAGGTACTGTTCGACGACGAAAGCAACATGGTTCGGATCGACATGTCGGAATACAGCGAGCATCACAACACAGCCCGCCTCATCGGGGCGCCTCCCGGCTACGTCGGCTTCGACGAAGGCGGCCAGCTTACCGAGGCAGTGCGTCGGCGGCCCTACCGCGTGGTCCTCTTCGACGAAATCGAGAAGGCCCACCCCGAGGTGTTCAATGTCCTGCTCCAAGTGCTGGACGACGGGCGTCTCACCGACGGCCACGGCCGCACCGTCGACTTCCGCAACACGGTCATAATCATGACCAGCAACCTAGGCACGGGCGAGTTCGGACGCCAACGCTTGGGCTTGGTGGGAGGCCGCGCCCCCGATGCCGCGGATCAGGCAGCCGAGGAGCAGCGCATCCGCGAGTCGGTGATGGAAGCCCTCAAGCGCAACCTGCGCCCCGAGTTCCTCAACCGCATCGACGAGATCGTCGTCTTCCACCCCCTCACCCAAGAGCAGATTGTTTCCGTAGTCGGCATCATGGCCGCCGAGGTCCAGGAGCGCTTGGAAGAGCGCGGAATCAGCTTCTCCCTGACCCCCGCCGCCAGCGAGTGGCTGGCCAAAGAAGGCTACAATCCTACCTTCGGCGCCCGCCCCCTCCGCCGCGCCCTCCAACGCCTAGTCGAAAACCCTCTATCCAAGGGCATCCTGTCCGGCGACTACGCCGAAGGCGACCACCTCGAGGTGGACATCGACCCCACCTCCGACCAACTGGTGTTCCGCAGGCGAGAGGTAGAGGTGGCAGTGGCGGCCTAGGCGGTGGCTAACGTCGGCCGGGGGCGGCGTGGCGACGCTCCAACTTGAGGCGTTGGCCCCGGATGCCCAATCGCTTAAGGAGTATCCTATTGGCGGGCTACAACATCGAAGACAAGCTGGTCATTGCGGTGGCCTCCAGCGCATTATTCGACCTGGCAGAGTCGGACGAGGTCTATCGGAAGCAGGGGGATGAGGCGTATCGCCGCTATCAGCGGGACAACGAGGATAAGGTGTTGCAGCAGGGCGCCGCGTACCCCCTGGTTAAGAGGCTACTATCGCTAAACGACGGGATGGATAGCCCTGTTGAAGTTATTCTCCTATCCCAAAACGACCCGGACACAGGCCTCAGGGTCTTCAACTCTATTGAGCACTGGGGGCTGAACATCGTGCGCGCTGCGTTTCTCAGCGGCGGCGACCCGTTCAGGTACCTGGACGCCTTTAATGCATGCCTATTTCTGTCCGCCGACGCACATAACGTACAGGATGCCATAAAGAGCGGCCATCCGGCCGGACAGATCTTCCCCACGTCCTCTGGCGATGACGACTCGGAGCCCGAGCTGCGCATAGCGTTCGACTTTGACGGCGTCATAGCGGATGACTCCGCCGAGTCTGTGAACCGAGAACGTGGCCTGGACGAGTTCCAGGAATCCGAGCGTCACGAAGCTTCCGAACCTCACCCTATCGGCCCTCTGCACAGGTTTTTCGCAGAGCTTGCCAAGGTGCAAAGGCGTGATCGAGAGACAAGGAAGAGGGATCCCGAGTACAAGGCCAGGATAAGGATCTCCATCATCACCGCCAGAAGCGCCCCCGCTCATAAGCGAGTGGTCACAAGTCTGCGACGCTGGAATGTAGAAGTCGATGAAACATTCTTTCTTGGCGGTATCGATAAAGCGCGAATCCTGGAGGAGTTCAAGCCCCACATTTTCTTTGACGACCAGCTACGACAGATTGAGGAAACGTCTCAGTTTGTGCCGTCGGCTCACGTTCCTTTCGGAGTGGCCAATGTCGTGGCTGATACAGCGGATGCGATCCAACCCGATGAATCAACATCCCGGGGCGAGAACTAAGCTGTTCTGCAGAACACTCGAAAGGAGGCACAATCATGGCGGACATCCTGATTCGTGGCGGGCGTATTGTGGACGGGACGGGGGAGACTTGGTACCGGGGGGATGTGGCAGTCGACGGGGACACGGTGACCATCCACCGGGGGCAGCAGCCGGGCGTGGATGCTGGGCAGGTGATTGATGCTACTTGCATGGTGGTGTGCCCTGGCTTCATCGACATGCACTCCCACTCCGAGATGTCGCTGCTGTCCGACCCGAACCACGAGCCCAAGCTGAGGCAGGGCGTCACCACTGAGGTCATCGGCGTCGACGGCCTCTCCTATGCCCCCATTACCCCCACCAAGCTGGAGCCCATCCTCACCTACTTGTCGGCAGTGAACGGCAAGCCACCCGAAGGCGTGCAGTGGGGCAGCGTGGCCGAGTTCCTGGCACTGTTCGACGGGCGCTCCTCGGCCAACGTCGCCTACTTCGTGCCCCACATGGCGGTGCGGGTGGAGGCCATGGGCTGGGAGGCGCGGCTGCCCAACGAGGGCGAGATGCGTCAGATGCAGAGGCTGGTGCGCGAGGGGATGCGGGAAGGGGCTTTCGGGTTTTCCACGGGTCTGACCTATACGCCGGGGGCCTATTCCGATACCGAGGAGTTGGTTGACCTTACGATCCCCATCAAGGAGTTTGGGGGCATCTACGTCACCCATGCTCGCTATACCTTGGGCGACAGGCTGCTGGACCCCTTCCGCGAGGCGCTGACCATCGGGCGCAGGGCGGGTGTGCCGGTACAGATTTCTCATTATCACAGCCCTGTGAACGGCATGGGCGAGCAGATGGTGGCCCTCGTCGAGGAGGGGCGGAACAGCGACGTGGATGTGACCTACGACCAGTACCCTTACCCTGCCTCGTCCACTGTCCTTCACTCCTTGCTCCCCTATTGGGTGCATGCTGGCGGGCCTGATGCCATGCTGCAGCGCATCGCCACGCAGGAGGTGCGGGAGCAGATTGCCGACGCCATTGATCCCATGTGGGGCGGCAGCATGGACAACTACATCTTCGCCCGCGTCGGCTCTTCTAGGAACCGCGAGTGGGAAGGACGCTCCGTTACCGACATGGCCCGCGCCCACGGCAAGAGCATGGTGGATACGGTCTGCGACCTACTCATTGAGGAGCGGATGGAGGTGGCATTTGTCGCCCGCACGGGGAACCCCGACAACATACGCGCCATCCTGAGGCACCCGGCCCAGATGGTGGGCAGCGACGGTCTGCTCACTGGCGAGCATCCCAATCCGCGCAGCTATGGGACGTACCCCTATGTGCTGGGCCAGATGGTGCGGGATGAGGGCATCCTGCGCTTGGAGGATGCGGTGCGCAAGATGACGGCGTTGCCTGCGCAGCGTCTGGGTCTGAAGGACCGGGGCATTCTGCGCGACGGCATGAAGGCCGACCTCGTCGTATTCAACCCCGACACGGTCCGCGCCACTGCCACCTTTGAAGACCCCAAGCAGTTCCCCGTGGGCATCGATCACGTGCTAGTGAACGGGCAGTTGGTGATCCACAACGGGGCGCACACGGGGGCACATCCGGGGAGGGCGCTGCGCCGAGTGTAGGGGTACGCCGAAGATTTGTGCCGCTCTGGCGCCGCATTCCTGCGGGATGTTTTCGTAGCTGAATGCGGCAGCTGCGCTGCGGTTGGCGGGCATCCGTAGCTGGAGGGTGGCGGCAAGTGCCGCATTTTCGTAGCTGAATGCGGCACCGCCCGTAGCTGTGTAAGAGTTCTTTGTAGCTGAGTTGCGGCAAAGGTGCCGCAACTTCGTATCTGAGCCATAGCTGTGAGGAGTTGCCGCATTTTCTGGGGCCGAGGTTGCAAAGGGGCGATGAGGGGCTGCAGTGGCATTTTTCAAAAAATCCGTTCGTTTCCGCTCATTTTCGCTAAATTGGGGTAGCTGTCCTCAGGGGTAGTGCGTAGGTTGGTCCTTGGTCCGACGTAACGTCTAAAAGCTATGGTACATTAGTTCTAGGCAAATTGGCAAGGGGTGAGTGTCATGGGGGGAGGGGGTGTGGAGACTGCCGGCCTGCGGGACGGCATGAAGGCCGACCTGGTAGTCTTCAACTCCGACACCGTGCGAGCCACCGCCACCTTCGAAGACCCAAAGCAGTTCCCCGTGGGCATCGACCATGTGCTGGTGAACGGGCAGTTGGTGGTCCACAACGGCTCGCACACGGGGCGCATCCGGGGAGGGCACTGCGCCGGGTGTAAGGGGTGGAGAGCCCTCGCAGACAGGATTTCAGGGATTCCACACCGTTTGTATCTACGGCGATTTTTTTCGTATCTGGTTTCTGTGAAATTTGTGCAATGGTTGTAGCTTGGGTTGGCCTGCGCGAGGCCATCCGGCGGCCTCATGGATTCCCGGGGCGGCTGTACGAATTGTGCTAGGGATTTGATGGTGCAGACGGTCACGGGCGGTTCTCCCGTTGGCTTGGGGTGGTTGTAGCGTAGCAGGGGGAGGTGGGGATGGGGAAGGAGGAGATGTCATGGGGTCGCACCTGAGGCGGGCACTGCCGAGTCGTAGCCTTGGTCTCCAACTGCCCCCAACTCCGTCAACGCCTTCACCCCCACCCCCATCCGTATTATAGTGTGGGAGCCTTAGCACGTAGGGAGACTACCAACAATGACCACAGCCGACATCACAGAGCACGTCGCCAACGCATTGCGGATTGGCGTAGCGAATCTGCAGGCACGTGGCGCTTCCAACGTCAACGAAGCCTCCACCCGGTCAATACTGATAGACCCAGTGTTGGAAGAACTCGGCTATCCCTCTACACACCGCAACCCGGAAGGTGGCGCGGGTGGCAATCGCCGCGATGACCAATGCTATCTGGACCCGATAGGACCCAACCTAGGCCATCCTGCTTTGGTGGTGGAGGCAAAAAAGTTGGGAGTGGACTTCGACCGTGCTCCCGCTGGCCTCCCTCGCAGCAGCTCACCAGACCGCCAGATTCGACGTTATCTCTCAGCCCCCAGCATAAGCGGCCCAAATACCATCGGAGTGCTCACTGACGGTGTTCGTTGGCGCTTGTATCGCCGCGCGTCCAACCCAACAGCCACAGACATTCAACACTCGGAAAGCTTCGACTTCTCCGCCCTTGGTGCGTATCTCCAGCCCGTTTTGGACGCCCCAGATGCAGGGGAGAGACTGAAAGAATTTGTTGCGCAGCTATCGCGCAGTGCAATCTTTGCTAACACAGTCCCCGGAAGGCGACCGCCCCGGAATCTGGCTGACAAGTTGTTTGAGGCAGTGACCGACTCCGTTGTGCCCGACCAAATTCTTAAAGCATTGCTGGACGAGCCACACGCCATCACCACTAGCCGCCTCGAAAACGCCGCCTCCCTCACCGGCAACCGGAAAGATATGCACGATACCGATTGGGAAACCTACTCCGTTGCCCAAGGCCCGCTCCTCGACATCCAAACACTGATTGAACCCCGTGTCTTGGTAGCCGCCGTCAAGTTCAAGCACATGCCAGACAGAGAAATCAGCCGGGGCGACGTCGCCTTGTGCGCACGTACTGTCGCCTCTGACACCATCGCCAACTCCGCCGCCGTGTTTGCCTACGACACCGCCCCCGACGGCACCGTTTCCGCCCGTATGGCCGTTTCAGCAGCCGGGCAGGTCAACATGACGGCCGCCTTCGACCCAGCCGTGCCATCCCCGTCGGCCCGCTTCTCCATTAACCAGCAATTGCGGCTTATCCGCGACACCAGTGCCCCGCTCACCGCCGATAAACTGCTCTCGCCCTTTGCAGTGGCTACCGTCCGCCAACAGTTTTATCGTGAAGTCGCCCATTGGACCGCCCGTATCCAGCGAGGTAAGAACAAAGCCAAGCGGGAAGCAGTTCTGCGTCATCTCATCCGCGTGATGTTCGCTTGGATACTGAAAGAAGATAATCGTATACCGCCGGAAATCTTCGAGCCTGCCTTTGACTTCGACCATCTGCAATCCCTGGACGACTACCATCGTCAGGTATTGCAGTTCCTTTTCCACCAACGGCTCAACGTGCGCCAGGATTTACGCGACGATCATTCCATCCCCGCTATCAATGACGCGCTCAATGAAGCCCCGTTCCTTAACGGCTCTCTCTTCGCCAAGCAGGACAGCGATGACTCGCTAGATTTGAAAGCCACCGATTACTGGAGCGTTGACAGCGAGCGTCCCGGCCTGTTCACCATTCTCTCCCGCTATCACTGGACGATGAACGAACACCGCCCCGGTGAAAGCGAGCAAACACTAGACCCTGAGTTGCTCAGCAACCTCTTCGAGCGTTTGATTGCCCCCACGGAAAAGGGTGACGCATCGCTGTTACGTCAACCTCAAGGCACCTACTACACTCCGGCAGACATAGCCGACGAAATGGTAAAAGACGCCCTGTGTACCGCGGTCAAAGACCAAGCCGGCCCACTGGACAAAAATCAACTACTTGAGCTCTTTGGAGATTCGGATGGTCCCTTGCTGGACATGGATCCTGCTGACAAGGAAGTACTGATTGGGCGTATCCGAGAGCTTCGAATCTTCGATCCGGCTGTTGGCTCCGGCGAGTTCCTACTAAGCAGCTTGCTGTCCATTCGGCGGTCACTGAAAAATCTGGGCGTCGACGAAAAAACCGAGGACATTGTCAGGCGGCAACTGCGTGGGCAGGACATTAACCCACTAGCGGTCCAAATCGCCCGCCTGCGATTGTTCATCGCCATAACTGCCACCCGCCAACAGCGTCAGCGCGATGCAACGCTTCTGGGCAGCGAACCCCTTCCCAACCTGGAGGCGGTTATAGTTTGCGCCGATACGCTGGAAACCATTGCCGACCCTGAGTCGTTACGCAGCTTGGACATGGTGGATCCCCAAGTCGACGCAGCGGTGAAACGCATAGCCGAAACCCGCGCCCAATGGTTTGATGTCCATAGCGAGAGCGACAAACTGCACGTACAAAATCAAGATGCAGAGTCTCGCGCCCATCTGGACCAGTTGCTGCGTCAAAAAGGCGCGTTGGCCAGCCGCGAGATGCGCACACTGGCACGGTCCAAACTACTCTCCAACAATCCCGCCAAGACAGACGCCCGCCTGTTATTTTACGAGAGCCCTTGGCGCGGCTTCGATATCGTAATCGGCAACCCGCCCTACGAGGCATTAAGTAAGTCCAAAACCCCGACCGACCGCAAAAGGTTGGTTACCGAAAAGCTCTACCGAACTGTCGGCAGCGGTGACCTGTATAGTCTGTTCTGCGAAACTGCCTTGTCTCTCGCTAAGCCCGACGGTGGCGTCGTCACTTTGATTGTACCTTTATCGATCGCCTTTGGCCGAGACAAGCAGACCCTGCGGGATATTTTCAAGAGGCATAGTAAGACAATTACCCTGCGCCATTACAACAATCCGCCGGACACTACGTTCAACGCCAGTCCCACAGTACTTACGCCGGAGAATGCACAGCGTACTACAGTTCTTACTGCAACCGTTGGTAGCACTGATGAACCACAAATAGAATCGACAGGATTGCAGGGATGGCCGTCCGAACAACGGCAAGATTGCATCCGCCATCGGCGTGTTTCCAGAATTCCGGTGCTCGGCTCTAACTTTAACCAATACATTGCCGGTCAATGGCCCCGAGTCCCAACAGAAGAAGTTTCCGAGATGGTCCGAGCCGTTGCCCAGCAAGGGACTCCTATCAGCAGTCACGCGGCTGATACAGGAGCAATCCTCGCTTTTCCGAAAACAGCTCGATATTTCGTCAGCTCCATTCCCAAAGACACCGTATCACCAAGAAGCGAGACCTTCTTCAGTTTCGCGAACAATCTCGATTTGCGTCTGGCCATGGCGACGCTAAATGGACACGTGGGCTACGGATGGTGGCGAGTCTTTGGCGACGGCTTTCATGTGAACTCGTACGAACTCACTACTTTGACCATTCCAGACTCTTGGCTTGAAAACCCGGGGCCTGCCATTGAAATCGGCCAACGACTGTTAAACGCGATTCCACAGTGTGTGGTAGAGAATAAACAACAAGGCGGCGTGTGGCGCAATGTGGACTTCCACGCCTACGCCCCCGACCTAGTCGCCGAGCTTGACCGTCTCCACATCGCGGCCCTGGGGTTGCCAGAAGACCCGTTGCTTACTCATCTGCGCATAATGCGCTCCAGCAGCAGTTGGAACTATCCATCTGCCTAAGTTCCTTGCTCCTGCCGGCACCAGGCTCGTCTGATACATCAAGTCGGTATCATTAGCCTCCCCCCGAACTTAACCCTTTGCCAAGTTATTAGTACTAATGTACCATTTTCTCTGCGCACCTCACCGCCAAGTCCATACTTCACCGAGGCACCACTAGAAACCGTGGAAATGGGCGAGCACAAATTTCACTAGTGCCCAACCGATAGAAGGTGTCACAGTGAGGCCCAATCTGGCCAGCTATGATGGTGTCACAAATGTCACACCGTTCAGATACAAAAAACTTAATTGCAGCTACGAAAGGTGTGACACCCCCGCCAAGGGCGGCTACACCACGCACAGCCCCAGCTACGACGGATGTGGCGGGGCCAGCACCGCGGTTGTACAATCGGGCTACTTTGGGGTCTTGGCTGATTAGGTTCTGAGGAGGTTGCCGTGCTGGACTTGTTGATTCGTGGGGGAATGGTTATTGATGGCAGTGGCAACCCTGGGTTCTATGGGGCCGTTGGTGTGGAGGGGGAGACGGTCAGTGTGCACCGGGGGGATCTGTCGGGGATTGAGGCTGCGCGGGTTATCGATGCCACGGGCAAGGTGGTGTCCCCGGGGTTCATCGATATGCATGCTCACTCGGGGCTGGTGATTCTGTCGGAGCCTATGCACGAGCCCAAGGTGCGACAGGGAGTGACTACTGAGCTTATCGGCATCGACGGGAACTCCTATGCGCCCTTCCACTCCCATGATGACTTCCTGAAGTTTGTGGAAATCAACTCCGGCTTGGATGGGAACCCGCCACTGCCGGGGCGATGGTCCACCGTGGCCGAGTACCTCTCGATGTTCGACAACAAGGTGGCGGTGAACATCGCCTACATCATCGGCAACTCGCCCATCCGCATCTGTGCCATGGGCTGGAACGACCGGCCCTGCAGCGCCGCCGAGCTGGAGAACCAGAAAGCCCTGCTGCGGGAAGGCATGGAAGAGGGTGCTTTCGGCATCTCCACTGGCCTCGACTACCCTCCGGGCAGCTACGCCAGCACCGAAGAACTGGTGGCCCTCAGCGAGCAAGGCGCGCGGTTGGGAGGCATCTACCATACTCATGTACGCAACAGCTTGGGCGACCGCTTCCTCGACCCACTGCGCGAAGCCATCGACATCGGTCGTCGCAGCGGCATCCCCTCGCACATCACCCACCTCTACCAGCGGGTCACACATCCCGGCGGGGCGGACGAGATACTGGGGTTGGTGGAGGCTGGACGGGACGAGGGGTTGGACGTCACATTCGACAGCTATCCCTACACCTACAGCAGCACGCGGATACTCATCATCTTCCCCCAGTGGGCGCAAGACGGCGGGCCGGAGAAGCTGAAGGAAGTGATGCGCTCACCTGAAGGGCGGGAGCGTCTGCGCAAGGAAGTTGGCCCCCGTGGGCAGTCGTGGCGCGACCTGTGGGTGACCTACTTCAAGCGGCCTCACAACAAGAAGTACGAGGGCATGCCGGTGGACATCATCGCCGACATGATGGGCAAGCATCCAGTAGATGCCCTGTGCGACCTGCTGCTGGAAGAAGACCTGCAGGTGTCCTACGTCATACCTGGGCCCAACATGGCGTCTCTGCCGAAGTTCATCGCTCATCCCGTGTCGATGGTGGGTAGCGACGCGGTGCTGCTGGGGGACTACCCCAGCCCGCGCACCTACGGCTGCTTCCCCCACATCCTAGGCGCGTTCGTCCGCGAGGAGGGGTTCCTGTCGCTGCCCCAAGCCATACGCAAGATGACATCGTTCCCTGCCCAGCGTCTTGGCATCCCTGATCGTGGCTTGCTGAAGGACGGGATGAAGGCTGACATCGTAGTGTTCGACGCCAAAGAGGTGAGGTCGCCCGCCACGCGCACCGAGCCCAAGCAGTTCCCCATCGGCATCGAGTACGTGATAGTCAACGGCAATGTGGTGGTGGACCAGAACCAGCACACGGGGGTGCTGGCTGGGCGAGCGGTGCGTAGGGGTAGGGCGTCGACATAGATACTAAGGGAGAGTTCTGTGGGTGTATTCAGTCATACGATAGAGATTGGTGACCCTTCAGGTGCGCGCTTCCAGGCGGTGGAGGGGATGGTCGATACCGGTGCCACCTTCACCTCTGTTCCTACCAGCATACTCTCGCGACTGGGAGTTGTGCCCGGTCGGCAAATCAGGCTGCGATTGGCTGATGGCAGCCGCATAGATCGGGGTCTTGGGGAGACCATTGTGCGTGTCCAAGGGAATCCGGTGACAACCTTGGTGGTCTTTGGAGAGGAAGCTGCTCCGATACTTCTAGGTGCCTATACCTTGGAAGGGTTGACGCTGGTGGTTGACCCGGTGGAGCAGCGCCTTGTGTCTGCAGACGCCTTGATGCTTAGCCAGCACTTTACCTTAGGGACGGAAAACCCAAGAGACTTTGGAGGTGAACCATGCCAGAGCTAGAGCGACGCGACTATGACGGGCTAGCGGCCCCAGCGGGGGCGTTCCACCATTCGGTGCGCTGGGGGAACATGCTGTTCCTGTGCGGGAACACGGCACGCGGAACGACTGCGGAGAATGGGACGGCTGGGGAGCAGACCGACGCCATCCTGGACAAGATGGACGTCATCCTCAAGGCCAACGGGGCGTCCTTGGCCAACGTGGTGAAGGTGACCAGCTTTGTCACCGACCTGCGTGAGGGAGCGGAGATTGGCGAGGTGCGCCGGCGCCGCTTCGCGGGGGGCTTCCCTGCCAGCACACAAGTGCAGGTAGCGGCCTTGGGTACGCCCGACATCAAGATCGAGATTGAGGCCATCGCCGTTCTCGACTGATGCGCTGGCGGCCCCACTGACCTGATAGCGCTTCTCGATTGGACATTAATACGGCTATTCTTGGGCCTAGCACATTGACATGGCGGCGGCCTACGGTGGTAGACTTTCTTCGCCGCGAATAGGTTGCTGCCCGTGGGGTTTGTGGCCTGATGCCAGTCGGCCTGTCGGCAGAAATTGCTCTTAGTGAGGTTGTAAGTAGAATGCGTCTCGACGCTTAGATGTTCAACAAAGTACAACTCTCCCAACGTCCCTTCGACGACTACCTTCCTCATTTGCCCCTTGGTCTTGCCGACGAGTTGCAAGCTGTTGCCTCTAACCTCCAGGACCTGCGCTTTGTGCATGTAAACAGCACCAGCCTTGGGGGCGGCGTGGCCGAGATACTCCGCTCGCTCGTCCCCATGATGCGCGGGCTGGGCCTGAAGGCCGACTGGTATGTGCTGCAGCCCCACGAGTCTTACTTCGGGGTCACCAAGCATATTCACAATCTGCTGCAAGGCCAAGATGGTCGTCTGTCTACCGACGAGATGGACGTTTATCTAGGGCAGGCCGAAGCCGAGGCTCGCTACCTCAGCGGACATGAAGCCATGGGCGACGTGTGGTTCATGCACGACCCCCAAGTGCTGCCCTTGTCGCAGCATGTGCAATGGTCAGAACATGAGCGACGGCTCTGGATATGTCACCTCGACCTTTCGGCTCCCAACCCCAGTACTTTGGAGGACCTGCTGCCGCTGACCCACTACCACGATGGGCTGGTGTTCTCCCTAGAATCTTACGTGCCTTCGGGGACGAACGGCCTGCCAGTCCACATCATCCCACCAGCCATTGATCCCTTGTCCAGCAAGAACCAAGCGGCAGACCCTGCCAGTGCAAGACGCATCGTCTCAGGCTTGGGCGTGGATGTGCAGCGTCCCATGGTAGCGCAAGTGTCCCGCTTTGACGTGTGGAAGGACCCTTGGGGAGTCATCGACGCCTACCGGATAGCCCGTGAGGCCGTTCCCGGAATGCAACTCGTGTACCTTGGAATTGTGCAGGCGAAGGACGACCCGGAAGCGGCCGAGATGATAAGCAGTGTGCAGGACTATGCCCAAGGCGACCCCGACATCCATCTGGTGCATGATGCCGACACGCTGCCCGCACCCGTCGATGAAGTGGTCAAGGCGGTGCAGGTGGCAGCGCAAGTCGTCTTGCAGAAGTCGACACGCGAGGGGTTCGGCCTATCCGCGACGGAGGCGATGTGGAAGGGGACGCCAGTCATAGGCGGGAACGTGGGAGGTCTGAAACACCAGATAGTGCATGGTGAATCGGGCTACTTGGTGGATAGCCCTGAAGAGGCTGGACGGTACTTGGTGAAACTGCTCAAGGATCCCGAGTTAGCCTCACATATGGGGGCTGCGGCCAAGGAGCGGGTGCGACAGCACTTCCTGCTTCCACGTCTGCTGCTGGACTATCTGAAGGCGGCGCAAGCGTCGCTTGAGGCTAAGACTCGTGTGTTGAACTCCCCTGTGCCTGCGATGCAGGACTTCGGGATGAGCCTCGCGGCCGACGGGGGCTGCTAACTCGCGTCTCTGAAGCGGGCGTATACGCTCTCCCCGACGTAGGTGGCCCGTGGCCCCAGCTCTTCGGCGATTCGCAGCAGGCGGTTGTACTTGGCCACCCGTTCCGAGCGACAGGGCGCACCTGCCTTGATCTGCCCTGTGGACCAAGCCACCGCTAGGTCCGCCACCGTAGTGTCCTCCGTCTCGCCCGAGCGGTGGCTCATAACGGTGCCCCAACCCGCTGCCTTGACGGTGTTCACGGCTTGAAGGGTCTCGCTGAGGGTGCCCACTTGGTTGGGCTTCACCAGCAGGGCGTTGGCTGAACCAGACTGTATCGCCCGCTGGATGCGTTCTACATTCGTCACCAGCAGGTCGTCGCCCACCAGTTGCACCCGTCCACCCAGCCTTGCGGTGAGCGCCTGCCAGCCTGCCCAATCCTCTTCGTCCAACCCGTCCTCGATGCTGACGATGGGGTATTGTGTCGTCCACTCCTCGTAGAGGGCGGTGAGGTCGCCGGAGGATACGCGCCTGCTCTCTCTTGCTAGGTCGTACTGGCCATCGCTCATCAGCTCCGAGGCCGCCACGTCCAACGCCACCACGCAGTGCTCTCCAGGGCGGTATCCCGCTTCTGATATGGCCTGCACCACAAGATCGAGCGCCTCTTTGTTGGAGGCCAGTGAGGGGGCGAACCCACCCTCGTCTCCCACGGTGGTGCTCTGGTCCAAGCGCACCAGCAGGCGGCCGAGTGCATGGTAGGTCTCTGCGCCCGCTCGTAAAGCCTCCGCGAAGGTGTCAACACCTACTGGGGCCACCATAAACTCCTGTACGTCAGTGGAGTTCCGAGCGTGGCGGCCGCCGTTGAGGATGTTGAACATGGGCACGGGAAGTGTGAGGAAGTCGCCTTGGGCTAGGTACTGGTACAGAGGGAGGTTGCGGGATGCGCTGGCGGCCTTGGCTACAGCCATGGAAACAGCCAGTATGGCGTTGGCCCCCAAGCGCGACTTATTCGGCGTGCCGTCCAAGGTGACCATCGCCTCGTCGATGGCCGCTTGGTCGAAGGGCGACTTGCCTGAGAGGGCCGGGGCAAGCTCGTCCTGCACTGCCCGCACGGCGTTCAGGACACCGCGGCCGTAGAATCGGGCGTCGCCATCGCGGCGCTCCATTGCCTCGAAGGTGCCGGTGCTAGCCCCTGATGGGACCATGGCGCCGCCCGTGGCGCCGTCGGAGAGCCTCACCTCCGCTTCTACAGTGGGATGACCACGAGAATCCAGCACCTCTCTGGAGTGGATGGCAACGATGGTCGTCATGCTGCGGGCCTACCGGTCTGGGTGGTGAGGGATCGCTCCTTTGCGGCTGCCAGCGCCCTCTCGACGGCATCGACGGGATCGCTGGCCACCATGATGCGAGGGTCGACCACTCCGTGTTGGGAGATGCTCCAGGTGTCCAACCCGATTACCGGTATGTCCTCGGACAGGGCGTGAGCGATCTCCGAGAGGGTGCCGTAGGCACCATCTATGGCAATTACGGCGCGCCCGGTATGAACCACCATCACGTTCCGGGCATAGCCCATGGAGGTGCAAATGGGTATGTCAACGTAGCGGTTGGCGGCAGTGTGGTCCTTGCCCGGCAGTATGCCGATGGTCATTCCACCCGCCGACTTTGCGCCACGGCAGACGGCCTCCATCACACCGCCCAGCCCGCCACAGGCCACGGCCGCCCCGCGGGAAGCCAGCTCTCTGCCTACCGTCTCAGCTAGGACCAACGCTTCCGCAGGCGGGGCATAGCCCCCCACCACAGAGATAATCAATGGGGGTTTGGATTCCATAGGTTCGGCACCTCGTCTGACAGCCTTACTTGGTGGGGATTATATCAACCTGGAGACGGTCTTGAAGGATTGAAGGCGGCCCGCACAGCCGAGAGGGGGGAGGGGCAGGCCCTACCCGAATAGGGCTGCCGAGGCTGCGCCAGCGGCGTCTACTATCGGGGCAGGATAAATGCCGATGAAGAAGATGCCCAGCACTGCGAAGCCCAGCAGCCCTGTCAGCAGCGGCGAGGTGGGGTGCGGCTCATTCGATTCCGCTGGCACCATGTACATCTGGCGGATGACCATGATGTAGTAGTAGAGGGAGATGAGGCTGCTGAAGATAGCCAACCCCGCCAACCACAGCAACCCTTGGTTAGCGGCGGCGGTGAACAGATAGAACTTAGTGGCGAAGCCAGCGAAGAAGGGCAGGCCCGCCAAGGAGAAGAGGCCAATGGCTATGGAGACGGCCATGAAGGGGTTCGTATCGGCCAGACCGGCAAAGTCGGATATCTCCTCCTTGGAGGTAGCGTTGAAGAAGGAAATCACCGCGATGAACACCGCCATGTTGGTGGCTGAGTAGCCCACCAAGTGCAACATGATGCTATTGGAGCCGAGATGCGAGTCGGCGGAGAGGGAGGCGATGCCCACCAGCAGGAAACCCACCTGTCCGATGCTGGAGTAGGCCAGCAGCCTCTTGATGTTGTGCTGGGCAATGGCGACCAGATTGCCCACCAGCATGGTGATGGCGGCCAGCACCGCTACGATGATTTTCCAGTCATCCACCGAGGGCATCAGCCCCTCACCGAACAGGCGCAGCACCAAGGCGAAGGCGGCTGCCTTGGAGCCTACCGCCAGATAGGCGGTCACAGGAAGGGGCGCCCCCTCGTACACATCGGGGGCCCACATGTGGAAGGGCACCGCCGCCATCTTGAATCCCAGACCAACCAGTATCAGCGCAAGACCTACCCACAGGGCTGGGCTGACCCCCTCAGCTCCTTGCAGGAGCTCAAGCTGTGCCGCGATGTCGGCGTAGCTGGTCACGCCCAGTATGCCGTAGAGCATGCTCACGCCGAACAGCAGAATCGCCGAGGAGAACGCTCCGATGAGTATGTACTTGATGCCTGCCTCGTTGGACTTGGGGTTGTCGCGGGCATATGAGGCCAGCGTGTAGAAGCAGAAGCTCATCAGCTCCAGCGAAATGTACGCGGTCAGCAGCTCTCGCGAGGCCGCCATGGCGGTCATGGCCAGAATCGAAAGCAGCACCAAGGCGTAGTACTCGCCGGGGTAGGCTAGGTGTTTCGTCAGGTATTCCATGGAACTGAGGATGACCACTGCGCCCAGCACTAGGAAGAAGGTCTGAAAGAAGAGGGTGTAGTTGTCGATGACCACTAGGCCCCCGTAGAGGGCCGTGTCCTCGCCCCACTGCACTAGGAATCCCGCTACGATGATGCCCGCAATAGCCACCACGCTGAGCCACGCCAGCAGGTGTTTGCGGTTCTCCGGCAGGAACAGGTCGATGGCGAGCACCAACAGCGCCAGCCCCGCCAGCAGGAACTCCGGCAGCAGCAGGTGCAGATTCGCGGTCAGGGCCATCAGCAGCTCACCAGCGCTAGGTTGCATACGCCGATATCAATCACGTCCAGCAGAGGCGCAGGCCATATGCCGAAGAAGACTAACGAAAGCACCAACAGCGATGTGGCCGCTATCTCCCGTTTGGACGCGTCGGTGAGGTGCTCCCACTGTGGGTCCATGGGTCCGAAGAAGGCCTTGGCCAGCAGTCGCAGGATGTACACCGCCGTAATAGCAGCGCCGATGACCGCCAGAATGGCCAAGGGTAGATATGTCTTGAACGCGCCAAGGAACACTAGGAATTCGGCCACGAAACCGCTGAGGCCCGGCAGGCCCAATGAGGCCAAGCCTGCCACAGCGAAGAAGCTGGCGGTCACCCCCATCCGGCGGCTTAGACCGCCCAGCACGTCGATGTTGCGCACATGAGACCGCTCGTAAATCACACCCACCAGCGCGAAGAAGAGGGCTGTCATGATGCCGTGGGAGAACATCTGTAGCACCGCTCCCGATACGCCCAACGGGTGCAGGGTCGCTATCCCCATCATCACGTAGCCCATGTGGCTTACGCTGGAGTAGCCCACAACGTACTTGAGGTCCTTCTGCGACAAGGCTGATACTGCGCCGTAAAGCACGTTGACCGTCCCCAAGCCGATGAGCACAGGCATCCAAGTTTCCGCCCCGTCAGGGACCACCTCCATCCCCACACGAATGATGCCGTAGGCCCCCAACTTCATCAGCACGCCAGCATGCACCATGCTCACTGCCGTGGGCGCGGCCACATGACCGTCGGGCGACCAAGTGTGGAAGGGCCAGAGGCCCGCAAGAATGCCAAAGCCTACGGCAAAGAAGGGGAAGAAGAGGTTCTGGAAGCTTTCCGGGAATGCTCCCTGCTGCCACATGCAGTTCAGGTCGGTCAGCGAGAAGCTGCCCCCTACCACTCCGCAAGCCTGCAACATCTCGGGCGAGGCGTCGGCAGTCTTCCAATAGAGGGCTAGGATGGCCACCCAGATCAACACGCTCCCCGCCACCAAGTACAGCACCAGCTTCAGGGCGCCATACTCCTTGGTGCGAATGAACGTTCCGAAGTCGCTGCTGCTGCCCCAAACGCCGATTAGCAGGTACATGGGCAGCACTGCCAACTCGTAGAAGAAGAACAGGAAGAACAGGTCGGTGACGACGAACACGCCATAGACGCCCGCTACCAGCATGAAGTAAAGGACGAAGAAGTCCTTGGACCGGGGCGTCACGGTCCACGATACCAGCACTCCGGCGAAGAACACGATGCCGGTGAGGAGAATCATGGGCGCGGAGATGCCGTCGATGCCCATGGTTAGCGTGATGTTCAGGGGAGCCTCCAGCCACACCCAGCTGCGGTCAAACTGCACGTTGGCGGCACCCTGCCCCTCGGTCAGCAGCACGTTGGAGTAGATGATGAAGATTGCCACGCTGAGGGCCAGCGTCACAGCAGCGGCGACGGCGGCAAAGAGGCGTGTCTCAGTCACCCTGTCCCGGGGGAAGAAGGCGAGGGCCACCATGCCCACGAGGGGCACCACGATGGTCAGGAAGAGGGCTATGCTCTTGAAGTCTTCCATCACACCGGACTAGCTGAGCCCCCACCACAGGAGCCCGAGGAATACAACGCCTACTGCCATCACCAAGGTGTAGTTGTACACCCGGCCGGTGACATGCAGGCGTAGCTTGATGCCGAAAGCTCGCAGGACGTTGGCCGGACCGTTCACCCCGATGTCGTTGACTGCTATGCGGTCGAACGAGGCTAGGACGCCGGAGAAAGCCAGTATCACCTTGTCTATGGCCAACTGATAGACCTCATCGACGTAGTATTTGGCCTCCGCCACCTTGAGGGGAAAGCCAAAGCGAGCCCTCCATGGCTCTAGGGAAAGGTTCTTCCAGAAGTAGGCCATGAACCCCAAGAGGAATGCCAGCAGCGCGATAACAGCGCCGCCTATTGCGAGACCGGGGTTGAACTCGAAGTGGTGGTCAGAGTCGAAGAAGTGGGAGAGGCCCCCATAGGAAGAGGTGTAGTCGATTGCGATGAATCCGAAGCCGGTAGCCAGCACCGCCAGCAGAATCAGGGGCACAGCCATGGATGGGGATGCCTCGTGGGCGTGCTCGTTCTCCGGCGAGAGCCGCCCGTAAAAGACCACCAGCATCGCCCGCGCCATGTAGAGGGCGCTGAGGAAGGCAACTATCAGTGTGGGGACCAGCAGGGCAGCATTGTAGTGGTCCAAGGTGGCCAGCAGTATCTCGTCCTTGCTCCAGAAACCGGCGAAAACAGGCACCCCTCCAAGGGATAACGCACCGATTGTGAAGGTGAGGGCGGTGATGGGCATCACCCTCCTCAGGCCACCCATGTGCCGTATGTCAGTCTGGTCTGCGCCGTGCATCACGCTGCCTGCGCCGAGGAACAGCAGGGCTTTCGAGAAGCCGTGGGCCATCAGGTGGAACATGGCGGCGGCCACTCCGAAGGTGCCCAATGACAGCATCATTAGCCCCAGATGGCTGATTGTGGAGTAGGCAAGGATGCGCTTCAGGTCGGTGGAAACCAGCGCGATTGTGGAAGCCATGAGGGCGGTGAACAGGCCCACGCCGGCCACGGTCTGCAGGGCGGCGGGATGGGCCGCCTCGAAGATTGGGAAGGTTCTAGCCACGAGATAGACACCTGCCACCACCATGGTGGCAGCGTGTATCAAGGCGCTAACGGGGCTGGGACCTTCCATGGCGTCGGGCAGCCATACGTGGAAAGGGAACTGGGCCGACTTGCCCATTGCTCCTAGGAACAGCAGTAGCGCGATGCCCGTCAATGCGCCCTCGCCGATAGCTCCGGCGCTGGCGGCTTCCAGCGCGTTGTGTATACCGAAATCGAAGCTGGTGCCGTGGAGGTTGCCCACCTCGCGGCCCAGCCAGAGTATGCCGATCAGCAGGCCAACGTCCCCCAAGCGGGTGGTGATGAAGGCCTTCTTGGCGGCCTCGGCTGCGGAGCGGCGGTCGTAGTAGTAGCCGATGAGCAGGTAGGAGCAGAGGCCCACCAACTCCCAAGCCACATAGAGCAGCAGGAAGTTGTCGGCCAGCACCAGCGTGAGCATGGATGCGGCGAACAGGGAGTGGGCGGCGAAGTACCAGCCGAACCGGGCCTCGCCCTTCATGTAGCCTAGGGAATAGACCTGCACCATCAGGGCAACGAAGGTCACCAACCCCAGCATCACAATGGAGATGGGGTCGATAATCATGCCCCAAGTGAGCTGGACGCCCGCCACGCTAAACCACTCCCGGGAGCAGTCCACTACCACTTGTCCCAGCCCACAGCCCGCGCCTTGGTCTAGGAAGGAGTTCAGCACAAACCAGAAGACGCCGAATCCCGCGGCGATGGCCAGGATGGCTAGGTAGGCGCCCTTACCCGGCAGGAACCGCCCGAATAGGACGATTACGGGGAAGGCGGCGAAACTAAAGACGGGTATAAGCCAAGCCCACTCCATCGTTCCCTACCCGGCCTTCCAAAGTCCCTTCCCCCTTGATGGGGGAAGGGCAGGATGGGGGTGAAAAGGGCTGCACGCAGGGAGGGGTTGATACAGACGGCGCATTTGGTTCACCACCGCATCAAATCGACTTCATCGACGTTCACCGTCGACTTGGCCCGGAAGATGCGCAGGATGATGGCCAGGGCCAAGCCGACCTCGGCGGCGGCGACAGTAATCACGAAGATGGCGATGATCTGGCCGGAGAAGTCGTTGAACGCGCCCTCCACGAGGCCATCTAGGCCGAACCGATAAGCTGCCGCGGCGATGAGGTTGATGTTGACCGCGTTGAGCATCAGCTCAATGGACATGAGGATGAGCACCGCACTGCGTCGTGCCAGCACCCCGTAGAGGCCAATGCAGAAGAGGGCAGCTGCCAAGGCTTGAAAGGCATACAGGGGCACCATCAGCGGCCGTCTCCCTCGCGCCCCAGCACGATGGCCCCCACCAAGGCTACCAACAGCACCAGCGAGGCAATCTCAAAAGGTAGGGCCCACTGGGTGAACAGAGGCTCGGCTAAGTGCTCAGTGAACCCCATGTCGCCCGCAGCGGGCTGCTTGGTGGCCACCCTGTTCACTAGGAAAGCGCCCAGCAGCACGGCAAACACACCTCCGGCCGACACGATGGCCAAGGGCCACTGACGATTGTTCGATATGCGAGGGTAGTCTTGGCTGCGGGTGAGCATGATGGCGAAGAGCAAGACGATGGTGATGGCCCCGCTATAAATCAGTATCTGCACCAAGGCTAGGAACTCGGCGAAGAGAATCAGGTAGACGCCTGCAACAGCGGCCAGCGATACGAGAAGGAACAGGGCGGCCCATACCACGTTGCGGGTGGCCACCACCCCTAACGCTCCACCCAAAACGAAGAAGGCGGTCAGGGCGAAAAGGAACCAAGACATCCTAGGTGGAGGCCTCCTCCGGCTCTTGGCTGGGCGATGCTTGGTTGGGAGACGCCTTCTCTTGCGAAGCCTTCTCCTGACTTGCCTTGGCCCTCTGAGTAGGCGGTATCCAAGCGGTATCGTCTTGGTACTGCTTGCCCATCTCTAGGAGATTGGGCAGGTCCATACGGTCGCCGTTGCGTTCGTAGGTGCTCATCTCATGCTCGTGGCTCATCACGATAGCATCGAAGTTGCACACGTCGACGCAAATACCACACAGGATGCAGCGGTTCAGGTTGATTTCGAAGGAGTCGACAATTTTCCGGCGGTGGCTCTTCCCCTCCTGCTGCAGGGGGTTGTCTTTCATCGTTGCGCTCATGCACTGGGTAGGACAATTGCGGATGCACACCATGCAGGCAGTGCAGAAGGGCTCGTCCACCTTGTCGTCCCAAGTCAGCGCAGGAAATCCCATGTAGCGGGGCTTCACCGGTGTGGGCGTCGTGGGGTACTGCCGGGTGACGGGCGCACGGAACCCATTCAGGGTCGAAGCCAAGGTGATGAGCATGCCCTTAACGCTGGCCAGCATGGGCCTTCCTCCTGCCGGTCGGGCCGTACAATCGCCGCATTCGCTGGGCGGGAAGGGTCAGGCCGCGGTACACCGCGTATCCTACCACACCCATTAACACCAGAGACATGATGGTCAGGCTCCACCACGGCCACCCGTAGAACATGTACACGCCAGTAATAGCTACGTTGACGAAGGATATGGGGATAACCACCTTCCAGCCAAAGGCCATTAGCTGGTCGATGCGCAACCGGGGGAAGGTGCCCCGTATCCAGAAGATTATCAGAATTACGAAGTAGGTCTTGGCTAGGAACCAGATAATCGCCAGCAGGTTCCCCAGCCACTCCGGCGAGGTGGGGTTGTAAGGGCCATACCACCCGCCTAGGAACAGCAGAGCAGTGAGTGCGGCGATGATGAAAGTGTTCATGTACTCCGCAAGGAAGAACACCGACCAGTGCGCCCCGCTGTACTCCACGAAGGGACCGCCCACTATCTCCGACTCGGCGAAGTAGATGTCGAAGGGGGTGCGTCCCACCTCGGCCAGCCCGGCAATCAGGAAGATCAACGCCCCCAAGGGCAGCAATACCACGTACGGTATGTTGACGAACTCTCCTTCAGGGTTGGTCCCTGCGCCTTGGATGCCGGGGAACTGGAAGTCGACAATCTGCACCAAGTTCATGGACTGGGCCAGCATAGCCACGGATATGACCATCATGATGATGGGTATCTCGTAGCTGATAAGCTGGGCCGCCGAGCGCAAACTTCCCAGCGCCCCGTACTTGTTGGCGGACCCCCAACCTGCCATCACCAGCCCGACAATCGTGATTACCGAGAAGGCGATGATGAAGAAGAGACCCAGGTCCAGGTTCCGCATCACCAAGTCTTTGGAGGCAGGTATGGTGACCCACAGCATGAAGGACGGCACGATGACCAGCAGCGGGGCGGCCCAGAAAATGGCCTTCTCCGACTCGGCTGGGACGATGTCTTCTTTCAGCATCAGCTTCATGCCGTCGGCGACAGGCTGAAGCAGGCCCATGGGGCCGGTGCGCGTGGGGCCTAGGCGCCGCTGGAGTCGTCCTAGGAACTTGCGCTCGATCCACGTCAGCGATAGGACAACCACCGATAGGGAGGCGAACAATACCAGCAAGCCGCCCACGATAATCAGCAGGTCTAGGGCACTGTTGTCGGACATCTAGCGGTCCACCTCTCCCATCACAATGTCGAGGGAGCCGAGAATCATCACCGAGTCGGCCAACCATACTCCCCTCAACATGTGCTTCAGGGCAGAGAGGTTGCAGAAGGATGGGGGGCGCACCTTGACGCGGTAGGGTTTGTCGGTGCCATCGCTCACCAGATACACGCCGATCTCGCCCCGAGGGTTTTCTTGACGGATGTACACGTCTCCCTTTGGCGGGCGCAGCAGGCGCCGCCCCAAGGCGTTGATCGGCCCCTCAGGCATCTGGGCTAGCGCCTGCTCGATGATTTCCAGCGACTGGTACATCTCCTGGACGCGCACGAAGTAACGCTCCCAGGTGTCGCCGTTGTATCCCACCGGTATCTCGAAGTGGAAGCGGTCGTAGATGGAGTAGGGTTCTGCCTTACGCACATCGTAGTTCACGCCACTGGCCCGTAGGCAGGGGCCGGTGAGGCCGAAATCAATGGCATCCTCGGCGCTAATGGGGCCGATGCCTTGGGTGCGAGCGAGGTAGACCTCGTTGTAGGTCAGGAGCCGGTCGCACTCTTCGATGTCATCGATAACGAGGGGCAGAAGCTCATCCATAATTTGCCGGAAGTTGTCGGGTAGGTCTTCCTTCACCCCGCCGACATGGATGTAGTTGTGCATCATGCGGGCCCCGCTGATGGCCTCGAAGGCCCCTTGTATGCGCTCCCGTCCGCGGAAGGAGATCATCACCGGGGTCATGGCCCCGGCATCCAACCCCATGGTGCCTACAAACAGCAGGTGGCTGGCGATACGGTTCAACTCGCAGAGAATCACTCGGATGTACTCAGCCCGCTCCGGTATCTCCAAGCCCATCAGTTTTTCGACCGCCGAGCAGAAGGCCATCTCGTTGTTGAAGTTGGCTAGGTAGTCCATCCGGTCGAACAGTGTGACTATCTGGGCATACTGCTCACCCTCGCACAGCTTTTCCGAGCCACGGTGCAGGTAGCCGATGTGGGGCTCCAAGTCCACGATTTTCTCGCCGTCGACCCGAAGCACCATGCGGAAGACGCCATGTGTCGATGGGTGCTGAGGCCCCATGTTGATCATCATCTCTACAGGCTGGGTTTCCACTAGCTTCCTCTACGCCGCCGGATGAGTCTTATTCCACAAAATGGAGCTCCAGCTCCGTGTCGTCCCGCACACCGGGGATGCCGACCTCTGCCAGCGACTCCGCGAGGTCTTCCGCCTCCTCGTGGGCCTCGATCCAAGCGCGGAACCTATTAATCAGGTTCTGCTGGGCAGTCTCCACGCTATCGCCTTTCACCTCTAGAGCCAAGCTCTCCACAGTGGCGATGTACCCGTCTTCTTGGGCGATAACCCTAGCTTCGAAGATGCACTCAGCCAAGGCAATCAGAACTCCTGGTAGTCGTTGAAGGGGAAGTCCTTTCGGCCAGGGAAACCCTCAAACCCCTCGTAGAGCAACAGAGGCTCCAACTGGGGATGGCCGTCGAACACGATGCCGTAAAGGTCGTGGGCCTCTCGCTCATACCAGTCGGCGGCCCGCCAGATGCCAGCCACGGACGAGACGTGAGGGTCGTCGAAAGAGAGGTCCGTCTTGATGAATAGCTTCTGTTCCAAGTCTAGGGACAGCAGAATGTAGACCACCTGTAGATACTCTTTGTAGTCTACCCCTCCCAAGCACAGCAGCATCTTGAAGTCTAGGCGTGGGTCCTCCTTGAGTAGCCGGCATACATCGGGAATGTGTTGTGGCTGCACCCCCACTTCGGGAATATCAATGACTGCGCCGTGAGTCACGTCGTATGGGGCCAGCACCTCACCCAGCAGGGCCTGAAGCGCTTGTGCCCTGTCGTCCAGCTTGGCCTCAGCATCGGGGGAGTGGTCCTCCGGCCTAGCTCTGTGCTCGGCCACCCTTGGAGTCCTGCATGATTTTTTCTTGTAGCTTCAAGATGCCCTGCATCAGGGCTTCAGGCCGTGGGGGGCATCCGGGCACGTAGACGTCCACCGGGATCAGGTGGTCGACGCCCATCACCACGGAGTAGGAGCGGTAGTAGGGGCCTCCGTTGGTGGCGCAACTGCCCATGGCGATGACCCACTTGGGCTCCGGCATCTGCTCATATAGCAGCTTGATGGGCTCGCCCATTTTCTTCACGACGGTCCCCGCCACAATCATCACGTCGGACTGCCGGGGCGACGGCCAAGTGACCACGCCGAAGCGGTCGAAGTCGTGGTGGGCCATGTAGGTGGACATCATCTCAATGGCGCAGCAGGCCAAGCCAAAGGTCAGCGTCCATAGAGAGGACTTTCGGGCCATGGCGAAAAGGGTCTCCGCCTTGGTGGTGACTACGCCGGGCATGGCCCGGTTAAAGTTACTTTGGCCCGGCGTATTGCCGGAAAGCTGAGTTATCTCGACCATTCCAAGGCTCCCTTTTTCCAGGCGTAGGCCACAGCGAACAGGAGCACACCCAAGAAGAGCGCCATTGCGTAGAAGGCAACATTGTTCCCTAGGAATATCACTGCCCAAGGGAACAGGAACACGGCTTCCACGTCAAAGATGAGGAACAGGATGGCGAATATGTAATACCGGACATTGATTTGTGACCAAGTGTAGGGAGCTGGCTCGATGCCACACTCATAGGGGGTCAGCTTGCGGGCCGAGGCTCGACGGGCCGAGAGGAACATGGCCGCGCCAAACATAAGCAAGATGGCCAAGGTGCCCACGCCACCAGCGAGCAGCACTGTAGACCAGATGTTGGCAAAGGAGAATTCTTGCACAGGCTACACGTCCCCCTAGCTCGCGTCCCCGACTCATTCCATACCTGAATAGGGGTGGTAAATATACCATCCAGCTACAAAGGGTGTCAATTTGGGCCAGCCATCAATCAGGGTTTTTGGCTATTCCTGCCCTTAGGTCCGCGGTCGTCCCCGTCTAGGTGCGGGGCAGGCCCTGAGTGAATCGGAGCGAACGGAATGAGTCGAAGGACAGCCTGAATCTTCGTTCCAGTGTGTGGAGACTTGGCGAACCCCTCCCCCCTCAAATGGAGGGGAAGGAGGAAGGTTGGGATGGCATGGGTGGTAGGGTTGGCCCCATAACCTGAGCCGACCGGCAGATGAGTGGGCGACTGTGGATTCCCGACTTCGCCATAATGAGCGGTATGGTACACTGCCCCAAAAGGGTAATTTCCGAGAAGGCGGGTATCCAGGCTGCCCCTTCCTCTGCCTCTTGAGGGGGATGGGAGTCAACGGAAAGGCAGGAAGCGATGGCATCGACAACCACCCAGCTCAGCCCTCGGAGGCAACTGAGGGAGATGTTGGCCAGTGGGCGCATGGTCGTCGCCCCTTTCGTGCTGAACGCGCTGCATGCCCGGGTCGCAGAAGAGGTAGGGTTCGGCGCCGTCTACATGACGGGGTCGGGCACCTCGGCGGAGAAGGGCTACGCCGACGTGGGCTTCCTAACCCAGACTGAGATGGTGGCCAACGCTCGCTACATCGCCAACGCCGTATCCATCCCCGTGGTGGCCGATGCCGACACCGGCTATGGCAACGCCATCAACGTGTGGCGCACGGTACGGGAGTACGAGGACGCGGGAGTGGCGGCTATCCACATCGAGGACCAGAGCTTCCCCAAGAAGTGCGGCTTCTTTGCGGGCAAGCAGGTCATTCCTGCAGATGAGATGGTGGGCAAACTGCACGCCGCGTTGGATGCGCGGCGCGATCCCGACTTCGCAATCATAGCCCGCTGCGACGCCTACGCCGTCCACGGTTGGGAGGATACCGTGGCCCGATGCCGCGCCTACATGGACGCCGGTGCCGACATGGTGTTCGTCGACGGCATTCGCACTGTCGACGACCTGAAGTCCTACGCCTCAGACCTTGCCGAGTTTCCCCGCATGTACAACGGCGACCTGCTGCCCACCCAAGACGTGGAGGCCATGGGCTACAAGCTCATGATATGTGGCTCCACCATCTGGCTGGTGTACAAAGCGGTGCGCGATGCCTTTAGCGAGCTCAAGGAGGTCGGCGCGGTCGACCCAGCCCGCTACGCTACCCGCGACGACGTGTCCAACCTGCTGGGGCTGCCCGAGGTCTATGAGATGGAGCGCAAGTATGGCGTCACCCCTCCCAACGGACAGTAGCCACCCCCTTGAAGGGGTATCCTGTAGTGCCAAATGCGCGTTGACGGGCCGTAAAGCGTATCCTAGAATGTCGCCAATCCTCTCCCCGGTAGCTACGCTGTTTTGACGCAACGTGTTGTTTCGGGAACCTCCGCCCCTGAAGACACGGGTCTGGATACTTCTCTACGCCCCCGGCGCCTGACCGACTTCGTAGGCCAACAACAAGTCAAAGAGAACCTCAACATCGCCATGCGCGCCGCGCGCATACGTGGCGAGCCCTTGGACCATGTGGTCATCTATGGCCCGCCCGGCTTGGGCAAGACTACCTTGGCCCTCATCATTGCCAACGAGATGGATGTCGAGGTCAAGGTGACCTCTGGCCCCGCCATTGAGCGTCCAGGCGACATGGCAGCGATTCTGACCCGGCTGGGCAACGGCGACGTCCTGTTCATCGACGAGGTGCACCGGTTGAGCCGGGTAGTGGAGGAGCTGCTCTACTCGGCCATGGAGGACTTCTTTCTATCGTGGATGATGGGCAAGGGGTTGGGGGCCAGCAATGTGAACCTGCGCATCAACCCTTTCACCCTCATCGGAGCCACCACCCGCTTCTCCATGATCAGCGCCCCCCTGCGCGACCGGTTCGGCTCCATCTACCACCTCGACTATTATGAGCCCGAAGACATGAGTCTCATCGTCGAGCGGTCTGCCCGAATCCTGCAGGTGGACATTCAGGAACCTGCCATTGAGCAGATTGCCCTGCGTTCCCGGGGCACCCCCCGCGTGGCCAACCGGCTGATCAAGCGGTGCCGCGACTACGCCCTAGTTGTGGGCGATGGCATCATCAGCGAAGAAATGGCCCAAGAGGCCTTGGAGAAGCTGGAGGTCGATCCCTTGGGACTGGACCGCACCGATCACCGTCTCCTAGGCAGCATCATCGACAAGTTCACCGGTGGGCCCGTGGGGTTGGACACCCTAGCCGCCTCCATCGGGGAGGAAGCGGACACCATCATGGACGTATACGAGCCCTACCTTCTGAAGCTGGGCTTCCTGGACAGGACCCCCCGTGGCCGGGTGGCCACGCCCATGGCCTACACCCATCTCGACAGGACGCCCCCAGACAAGATCTCTTCGCCTCAAGGCCGCCTCATATAACATGCGAGCAACCAACGACATAGCAGACTAGAAATCGGAGGAACAAAATGATTTACGAGTTGCGCGAGTACACCCCAGCCCCCGGTAAGTTGCCCGCCCTCAACAAGCGGTTCCAAGACCACACCGTCGAGCTGTTCAAGAAGCACGGCATGGGCGTGGTCGGCTTCTGGACTGAGGAGATCGGTAACGCTGGCACCCTAGTCTACATGTTGAGCTTCGAGAACCTAGCCGGCCGGGAGAAGTGCTGGACCAGCTTCGGAGGCGACGCCGACTGGCAGCGCATCCGCGCCCAGACCGATCAAGAGGACGGCCCCTTGGTGGCAGGCATCAAGAGCCGTATCATGAGGCCCACCGCGTACTCCGCCATGCAATAGGGCTGCCTCAAAAGCCCTCTTGCCCCTTCGCGGAGACCCTTTCATCACTCCTCCCTCATGGGGAGGTTAGGTTGTGATGGGCGTGGGATGAGCGTCTCTGGCTTGCGTTGCGTCTTTCACCCTCTGGGTTCTGGCCTTCGCGCGAATTCCGCATGGCCCCAAATGGGCCGTGTAAAGATGAAGGGGCGCATGCTATATGGCGGGCCTCTCGACTATCGGGTGCCCTTTCAGTAGCCCGTTTTGCCTGAGCGCAGCAGAAACGGGGCATCTAGCGGAGTTCTGTGTAGTCCAAGGGTGGCGTCTCTGTTGGGGAGCGAGACCTCTTCCTCCACCGTCCGCCAACCCTTCGACTACATGGGATCACGCACCACCCGTCCGCCATCCCGCTACGCTCAGGGCGACCGGAAAGGTAAGCCTTTGATTATTCCAGTTCCTCAGTATCCGCCCGTCCCCCCTAGGGCCCATGGCTCAAGGGGCGCCTATCTTCATCCCAACAACTGCGGCTGTGGGACCATGTTCCACAGCCATTTTCGGAGCGGTAGGGGAGGTGATGCATGGCTAGGGTGAGGGAGTTGCATCCTCGACCCATCTCGCTGCGCGCTCCAAGTCGGCTTCGCTGTTGACGTTGAAGAAGGAAAGCAGGTTGGGGTCGACTTCCATGATCTCGCCCCTCTCCAAGTAGGCAACGTCCACCAAGGGCAGCAGGTGTCGCAGACCGGGATGTCCCTGTGCAAGAAGGCCTTCAATGGCAGGCAGGCAGCGCCGGGAGTAGGCCGCTTGCAGAGTCTGCGGGATTCCATCGAGACGCGGTACGGCGACATCCTTCCCAAGGCTGGCCTCCGCCACCAAGCGGAGCAGGTCCGGCTGAAGGAAGGGCGTGTCGCAGCCCACCAGCAGCACTGAGTCGGCGCGAGCAGCCTGAAGCCCGGAGTAGAGGCCTCCCAATGGGCCGCGGTCGGGTGCGAGGTCAGCTATCAGTTCCACCTCCAAGGCGGACTGGCGGTGCTGGGCCAGCTTGCTCACCGAGGTGATTACCAACACATCGCTGCATACCTGTTGCAGGGGCTCCAAGACTCTCTGCAACAGGGTCTTCCCCTGCAGCGACACCGAGGCTTTGTCGCGCCCCATCCGGGTGCTACCGCCTCCGGCGAGCACTATTCCGGTTACTTCTTCAGGCACAAGTCACACAGTCTCCCGTACAGGCCGACACCCCAATTCTCGCTGGTGGCCGTGTCCGTTGGCAACTTGACACCCAACAGCCGTGGCAATACGATTCCATTGAGACCATCCAGGTTCCGGTGGCCGTGTCTTGCAGTGGGGATATAGCTCAACTGGGAGAGCGCGGCGTTCGCAACGCCGAGGTTGGGGGTTCGAGCCCCCCTATCTCCACCAACATGCCCCTGTAGCTCAGCCAGGATAGAGCGGCGGCGTCCTAAGTCGCGCGTCGGGGGTTCGAGTCCCTCCAGGGGTACCACTTGGTTCTTTCATCCACCTACCCTCACCCCCCCCGCTACGCCCGATTTCCCCTTTCCCACCGTAGACGACCTGCTTCAGGCTCCCTCTCAGTAAACTGCTTGTCCATCGTTATATCGGCTTCAAACGTATAAACCACGCTTGGGAGATTAATCTGCCGGGGACCGTGGTGCAACTGCAATAGCAAATGGGCCGACCTTCCGGTCGGCCCATTCTGAACCTATTCCATGCTCGTGTTGGAGCGGTTTACCCCAACTTGCCCGCGCTGGTTAGTCGGCCGCGTCGGCGCACGTCACACGCAACTCTATGCGCCATTTTTCATTGACAGCCTGCAACTCTATAGCCTCAGCTTTCCAGATGTTCCCCGGAGTTCCGGACACCCCGACAGGGTAGTCAACAACCATCACTCCGGCGGGTCCGATTTCTGTCGATGCGCCCAATATTCTAGCTCCAGCACCCATGGCTACTCTGCCCCCTGTGCAGGTGGCCTCTAACGTCTGGCTCTCTTTGCTGCTGGCCGGGGTGCTTGTTACCACCAGCAATCTAGCATTACTCACGCCTTTATCCCCTTCACGTCCCTGCGGACCTGCGGGACCTTGAACGCCTTGCCCCCCTTGGAGGCCTCGCTGACCTGGGAATCCTTGAGGGCCGCCGGGGCCAGGAGGACCTACCCGGCCCTCAGGGCCTTGTGGACCTGCCTCGCCTCTCAGGCCTGCGGGCCCCTGCAGCCCTGACGGTCCTAGGGGTCCTGCCGGCCCCTCGGGGCCAGCAGGACCTTGTGCGCCAGTATCGCCTTGCTGACCTGGGTCGCCGACGGGTCCTTGAGGCCCAACGGGGCCTTGCGGTCCTTCGGGTCCTTGGGCACCGCTATCGCCTTGCTGACCTGGGTCGCCGATAGGACCCTGAGGGCCGACTGGTCCTTGAGGCCCTGTCTCTCCCCTAGGTCCGCCAGGGTCTCCAGGGATTCCCTGCGGTCCTTGAGGGCCTTCAGGCCCAATTGGCCCCGCGATTCCTTGCTGTCCCAGAGGACCCGGAGGACCCGGAGGGCCGGCAGGGCCTCCGGGATCTCCCCGAGGGCCACGAGGTCCTTGTGCACCTGGTGCCCCAGGAACACCCTGCGGGCCACGCGGGCCGACAGCGCCCGTTCCCCGTGGGCCTTCGGCTCCGTCAGCCCCTTGAGGCCCTACGGCTCCCTGAGGCCCACGCGCTCCGTCTGCCCCGTCTTGTCCCGCTGGCCCCTGAGGGCCGACGGCTCCTTCCGCACCAAGCTCACCTTGGGGACCAAGCTCACCCTGCGGACCCACTTCTCCGCTACATGCTGCGATTAGGAAGATACCTGCGACCAAAAGAAATGCGAGCATCATTGGCCTGCGAATGAAACTCATCCGTCTGTCTCCTGCCTCCAGAATCTTATGTTATTGGGATGTACACAACCATGTTATACTGGGGACAGAAAGTCAAGGGAAACCTCCTTCAGCTACGGAATTCCTTCTAAAACCGCTCCGGCCTTCCCCGCACCTTAGGGGCCGCGCGGAGGCTTCCACGATTCAGCGGTTTGGTCTCGAAGACTAGACTGGGAGACTCGGGACCAAAGAGCTATGACTAGCGGCCAGCCCTGCCCTGAGGACAGGCAATGGAGTACTTGACACGGTAACTTGTTCTCCTAATATCCTGCGAACATTTCCTATATTCGACGGGCTCAGAAGCACTGCTCGTCGCAACGGCGGTATGTTCCACCTTCTTGGTCACTCCTCACCAATCAAGACGTCGTTTGACGTCTTACGACTACGGCTCACGCGAGATCAACGACTACGGATAGGGTAGAGCCAACATTCCTTCTGCCCACTTGGCATCGTTTCCTGTCACTGCCCGCAATGAGAGGAAACGGGAGTCCCGACCCCACCGAGCCAACCCTTCACCAACCAACCAACGGAGTAATGCCGCGCCCGAAACCGCGCCCAGAGCCACTCTGGCAGACAGGTTTCGTAGCTCAATCACCAAGCCACATGTAAAGCCTGACGACTACAATGTCAGACGAAATCCCAGCCAACTTTCGTTCGGCTGGCACCCACAGCCCCCCTCCCCTCAATGGCTGCCCCTGCGCATGGGCCAACCCCACCACGATCCGCCCGCGCTGGCGTTTCACTGATAATCCACCATTGCCGCCCACGACTCACAAGGCGCATCGTCATCTCCATGCACTCGCATCTGGAGTATGCGACGAGCCGTCCGCGATGCCCCTCGACGGAAGAGGGGGGCACGGCATGTAGTCTCCAGCTGCTCTGAAGAACGGCGATACCAGACGGCCCCAGTTCAATACGCTCTCCCCTTGAGGCGACCTCATAGAATTACGGAGGAGAAATGGATACTGGTGATACCGCATGGATGTTAACGGCCTCGGCGCTCGTCTTGTTGATGACGCCGGGGGCTGGCGTTCTTTTACGGCGGACTGGTCCGCGCAAGAAACGTAGTCAGCACCATTATGTACAGCTTCATGGCTATGGCGGTCGTGAGCGTAGTCTGAGTGCTTTGGGGCTATCGCCTAGCCTTTGGAGATGGCAGCGCCTTCATTGGCGACCTGAGTGTTATTGGCGTGTCTGGGCTGGACGTTGCCCCGGCGGCAGCAGCCCTGATTTGGGGCGTAACGTCCCAAATCCAAACGGGCCGCATGAGCGCAGTGGGCGTTGCCACGGGGGCGGTCGCAGGACTTGTAGCGATCACGCCCGCCGCCGGTTTTGTCGGCGTCATGGGAGCCCTCGCCATCGGTTTTGGCGCGGGCATTCTCTGCTATGGAGCTATCCTGCTTCGCTCGAAAACCGGCATCGACGATGCCTTGGACGTACTAGCTGTTCACGGTGTTGGCGGGGCTTGGGGCGCACTAGCCACCCGGAGTTTTCGCCGTGGCGGCCATCGGCGGTACGGCAGGAGCGATAGAGGGAAACCCCGGCCAGATGGTGATTCAGCTGGCTGCCATCGGCGCCACCCTGGCGTACTCCTTCGTGGTCACACTGATCATACTGAAGGTCCTGGACATAATTCCGGTTTGGGGCTTCGTGCATCTGCCTCTGATGAGGACCGCGGGCTCGACATAGCGTCTCACGGCGAACGCGCATTCGTGAGCGATGGGGCGGACTAGCATGGCACTCCGGCTGGTACATTTCAGCAACCGGAAACACCGATGAGGACGGAAAGACACCAATGATTAGCATCGAAGCGGTCATACGGCCTGAACGTGTGGGCCAAGTCACAGAAGCGCTATTGGCTGCCGGCTGTTCGGGATTCTATTACTATAACGTGACCGGTCAGGGCCGGCAGCGGGGCGTGGAGGTGATTGTGGCCCGCGCCGGCCAAGCAGTCACCCGATCGTCAGTGCCAAAGACCGTCATCCGGGCGATCGTGCCTGACGGTCTGAAGGACGCGGTTGTCGCGGCCATCGTCGAAACGGCCAAGGGCCCCGGCGACAGGGCAATCGGTGACGGCGAAATATTCATCTCGCCGGTCACCAACGTCATCCGCGTACGCACAGGCGAAACGGACGACGAAGCCCTCTGACCCCTGGTCCGCAGGGCCAAGGAGAAAACGGATGCCATCAAGGGGGTGCGCTCGCGTTCAGCCGCGCACCCCCTCTGTTTCAGAGTTCGTGGGGGCCATTCAGCTCGTCGGCAGCCATGTGCACCGGAGCATCGTAGTCAATGGGCCAGGCTTCCAACGACGGATGTCGCAAAAGGGCTTCGAGACAGCGAGCATCGCAGCCGATGTAGGAGGAGGGCAAGTCGATATCGGTGGCCACGCACCAGCGGCGATCTTCGGGCCACCAGAGATTGGGTGAGTGACCCCAGTGGTCTATGAACGCCATCACCGCCAATAACGGCCCTGAGTAGAGCAGATACTTGAGATGCAGGACGCTCTCGATTCTTTGTGCTTTGCGAATATCGGCAGGAGGGTCCAGTTTCATGCTCCCCGATTTCCCCGATTTGTAGAAATACGCCCTTCCTCCCGAGTGGAACTGGCCATAGCCCTCCCAGACCCCGAAGAAGCAACTCTCCGGAGTCGACGTGAACCCTCTTAGAAAGTCCACCAGCACAGTGGCTTGGTCTTCGTCGAGCCTTCCGATAGCTGGGTCATCGTGCCACGGCGCTAGGCCACGATCAGTCAGCTCGGACTCCGGAATCGGGACGCTGATGCGCTCGAAGGCCATGAGAGGATGGGCCGTCCGCCCGCTCCAAGCAGCCACGTCGGACCATCGCACAGGGTGGCCATCCAACGCACGGGCGGGATGGAATATGCGAGCGTACGCCTCAAAACCTCGCGGCAGGAGAGACTCTATGTGCGAAAATCGTGGGCCGAAGCCTTCCTGCACCCAAAGGCCAGCCGACACATCAGTGTGAAACGTCACCTCAGGTGGATGAAAGCTCCGCTGGCGAGAGGACGTGCCCCATGCTCGTCGTCCCAGAGGCCTCCAGCTCACTAGTACAGGTAGCAGGAGACCCAGTGGCCGGGACTCATCTCCTTGAGCACTGGTATCTCTTGGGAGCATTGAGGCATCACGAAGGGGCAGCGAGTGTGGAAGCGGCAGCCTTCGGGAGGGTTCAATGCGCTGGGGACCTCGCCCGTCAGCACGATCTCCTCCCGGTCTTCATCGGGATGGGACGGCAGAGAGGCGGCGAAGAGGGCCTTGGTATAGGGGTGCATCGGGTTCTCGCACAGCTCCAAGCTCTCGGCGATCTCCACGATCTTGCCCAAGTACATCACGGCGATGCGATGGCTGATGTGGGCCACAGCAGCCAAGTCATGTCCAATGAACAGATAACTGACCCCCAAGTTCTTCTGGAGGTCCTCCAGCAGGCCGATGATGTGGGCGCGGATGGACACGTCCAGAGCCGACACAGGCTCGTCCAACACGATCAACTCGGCGTTAGTGGCCAAGGCGCGGGCGATTGCGATGCGCTGGCGCTGTCCTCCGCTGAACTCGTGGGGGAACAGGCGGTCCATGTCCTGTCGCAACCCGACCCGCTCCAGCAGTTCTCCTACCCGCTTGGTGATCTCGCTGCGGGACACCTTTTCATGGGTGACTATCGGCTCCGCCAGTATTTCGCCCACACGAAGGCGGGGGCTAAGGGAGCTAAAGGGGTCTTGGAACACCACCTGCACCTTGCGCCGGTATTCCATAAGGTCCTTCGGCTTCAAGCCGACGATATTCCGGCCCTCGAAGAAAATTCCTCCAGCGGTAACCGGCTCTGCGGCCAGTACCAGCTTGGCAGTCGTGGTCTTGCCACAGCCCGATTCGCCCACCACGCCCAAGGTCTCGCCCCGAGCGATGGAGAAGTTGATGTCGTCGACCGCCTTGACCCAACCCTTGGTGCCGCTGAGAAAGCCTCCCACGGGGAAGTATTTGCGCAGGTCCTTGACCTCTAGCAGGGTTTCAGCCTCGGCCATATCGCTATTCCCCCTGGATCGGATACCAGCAACGAGCGTCGTACCGAGTAGTCATGTCCACGTCCAAAGGCTCTTCCCGGAAGCACTTCTCTTGGGCCCGCGGGCAGCGAGGGCTGAAGCTGCATCCCGGTGGAAGGGCCGAAAGGTCGGGAGGCGACCCCGGAATGGCATAGAGGGGCTCCTTGCTGCCCAGCTTGGGGATGGAGTCCATCAGTGCCTTCGTGTAGGGGTGTTTCGGTTCGTAAAACACACCGCGACACGACTGCAACTCGACGATTTTGCCTGCGTACATCACTGCCACTTTGTCGCACATCTTGGCAATAATGCCCAAGTCGTGAGTCACGAATATGAGGGCAACACCCGTCTGCTGCTGTAGCTCCTTGAGCAGGTTGAGATACTGCAGTTGAATCGTGACGTCTAGGTTGGTTGTCGGCTCGTCGGCGATTATCACCTTGGGGCCGCCCGCTTGGGCAATGGCCCCTACAATGCGTTGTCGCATGCCCCCACTCATCTGGTGCGGGAACTCCTTCATCCGCACTTCCGGCGACGGTATTCGCACCAAGCTAAGCAGGTTGATCACCCGGTCCTTCAGGGCACCGCGACGAAGGGAGCGATGGTAGTAGGCAGGCTCGGCAACTTGGTCGTAGACCGAGAACAGAGGGTCGAGAGACGCCATGGGGTCCTGCAGGATATAGGCGATCTGGCGTCCGCGAATTTCCCGCATCTCACTGGCCCGCTTAGTGACTAAGTCCTCACCCTCAAGCTCTACGCTGCCCCCCACAATTCGGGCTGAGCCCGGAAGCACTCGTACGATGGCATGGCAGGTGGTGGTCTTGCCACAGCCCGACTCACCCACCAACCCCATGGTCTCACCCTCTTCCAAGGTGAAGCTGACCCCATCGACCGCCTTCACCACGCGGGTGCCGCGAAAACCGAAGAAGTAGGTCTGCAGGTCTTTAACTTCAAGTAGTGGAGCCACAGGCCTCCTACCCTACGTACAAGATATCTTGTCGCTGACATTTGGAAGCCCGCCCCGTTAGAAATTCTCCGATTCCTAGGGGACGAGCCTCCGACAAACCGTTCCCGATTTCCTTCGCAGTCTCTACCGGTTGCGCAACTGGGGGTCCAAGCGCACCCTCATCCAGTCACCGAACAGGTTGGCGCTCAGCACCAGCAGGGCGATGCAGATGCCGGGGAATACCGCCAACCACCAATTGCCCTTGAACAGAGCCTCTTGGCCTTGGAAGATCATCAAGCCCCAAGCCGGGTTCGGAGCCTGTATGCCCAGCCCCAAGAAGCTCAGGTTCGCCTCAATAATGATGGCAACCCCAACGATCAGCGTGAAGAAGACGATCACTGTGTTCATGACGTTGGGTATCAGGTGGCGGGTAACAATGCGTACTTTGCTCACGCCATTGACCTCGGCGAGCCTGATGAAGTCGCGCTCCCGCAGGGTCAGCACCTCGCCGCGCACCAAGCGCGCATAGCGACTCCAGAAGACCACGGCCAAGATGATCACGATATCCCAGATGCTGTTGCTGTCCTTCATACTGGAAAGAAGGATGGCAAACACCAGCGTGGGCAGCGTCAACCATGCGTCGGTTACCCGCATGATGATTACGTCCCACCACCTCCCGAAGTAGCCAGCCACGACTCCCAGCACAGTGCCAATTGCCCCAGCCACAAAGGTACCCACCAAGGACACGATCAGCGATATCCGCGCTCCGTACATCAGACGGCTCAACAGGTCTCGGCCTTGATAGTCGGTGCCCAAGGGGGTGGACCAGCTACCCGTCCGGACGCGCTCTTGGCCAGCTATTACCTGCTTGCTGGTCATGCCCACCGGAGGGCGTTCATCGATGTAGGGGCAGTTAGCGAACCCATAAGCCGCCTGGCATTCCTCGGGAGTAGGCTCCACGCGAGCCAGCGGGTCGTGCGGGGCCAGCAGTGGCGCGAAGAGTGCAACGAAGACCAACAGCCCCAGAATCACTGTAGGAATGGTCGGCGCCTCGCGCAGGAAGCCCCAAGTCTGCCGAGCTCCCCGTGACAGCGTAGGTAAGCCAACGCGCCCAGCTATCTCTGCCATTTCTAACCTGCCTTCTAACCTACCGTGACAGTCGGATTCGAGGGTCCACCCAACTATAAAGGATATCTATCATGAAGTTCAGGACGACGATCATCAGACCACCCATCAGCACTACGCCCTGCACCATATTGAAGTCACGGTCGACCATGCCGTTGAACAGCAGTTTGCCCACACCCGGCCAATCGAAGATGACCTCTATGGCAATGGCCACGTTTACCATGATCACCATATTCAGCCCAGCAAGGGTCAGAACGGGAATCATGGCATTCTTCAAGGCGTGCTTGGCCATGATCACCCACTCCGGAACACCCTTCAGACGGGCCAGCTTGATGTAATCACTTCCCATGACCTCCAGCATGCTGGAGCGGGTGATGCGCACCATACTGCCCGAAAAGTACCAGCCCAAGGCAAAAGCCGGCATGATGAGGTGATCCAAGTCGAGGAACCAGAACCCCCAAGACCCGGGCACAGCCAAGTCAAACGAGCTGTCCCCCTTTCCTATGGGCGGAAGCCAGCCCAACCCAACTGCAAACACGAGAATCAGAATTAGTCCCACGAAGAAGTTAGGGACTGAGAGCCCCAGTATGGCAAACACCTTACCAGTGTTGTCCCACTGGGTGTTCACCTTCATGGCCGACAGCATCCCCAGTGGGACCCCAATAAAGATCGAGATGAGAAAGGCCGCCAAGCCCAACTTTAGGGAGTTAGGCAACCGGCCAAAGTAGATATCGGTGACTGGAAGGCTGTTATGGAACGAGGTCCCGAAGTCGCCCCGCACCAAGTTGCCCACATATTTCACATATTGAATATGTATGGCATCATCCAAGCCCCATTTTGCCTTCAGTCGGAGCTCGTATTCGGGGTCGGCGCCGGACTCTTCCAACATCTTCGACGGGTCGCCGGTTATGCGCACCGCTCCAAAGATGATGGTGACCAACAACCAGATCGTGATGAGGCTGTAGAACGCACGGGTCAGGATAAACTTATGCACGTTGTCCCTTCTTCTGCGTCCACTCGGGCTGGCGCTTTCGCTGTAATACCCAATTGTTCCTAGGGAGTCGTCCTGAAGGAGACGGCGAGGGCGCGGCAGAGGCATCTCTCCTCCGCCGCGCCGCCGGCGTTCAGCCGTTCTCGCAATTCAGGGGTTTGTCCTTACTGCTTGACCTTCCAGTCTTCCCAAGGATAGGCGTAGACGGAGAGCGGGCTAGCCCAATAGTCGTGGAAACTGTCATCCTCGGGTAGCACGTTCGGCCCGATGGCGTGCACAAAGGCGTTCAGATAGAGCGGTACGACGTAGAACTCCTCGTGCAGCGCCGTCTGGAAGTCGTGGCTCAACTGATTCCGCTCGACAGGGTCCAGGCTCTGTTCGTACTGCACCAATATCGGCTGAAGCTTTTCTTCGTCGCATACCAGCGACGACCCAGACCGGCAGTCGGCGTAGACGAACGCTGTGGTCATCTGGGGGCCTGCCAATAGGCCGATACTCTTCAGGATGGAGCGGTTGTCATCGTAGCCGTCGCGGCCTTGAGAGCGCTTCGTCCGGTACTCAGGTCCTTCGTACTGCTCAATTTCACCCACAATGTTGACCGCTGCTAGGTCGCCTATGATGGTCTCGCCCATGCTGATGTAGGGATTGAAGGGAATGAAGCCATCCAACTCCAGTGGGTTGTCTGGGCCATAGCCCTCCATGGCCAATAATTCTATCGCTCGTTCGGGGTTGTACTCACCTGGTGGTATGTCTAGAACGTCGGGTACGTCCGACGGCACCCAGTTACCCCATGCTAGGGCAAGCCCTTGTGTTTCAACCTGATTCAGGAAATCGCGGTTGATGGCCAAGCTGACTGCCTCGCGTACGTTCTTACTGTTGAATGGGCTGTCGGCCTCCTCGTAGTTGGGGAAGAAGAGGACCCATGTGGCAGAGAAGTTGCGATCCCATCGCAGATCGCCCTTGTCGGCCGCCTCCAGCACCTCGGGCAATATGGGGCCCGTAAAGCCGTAGGCTAAGTCCAAGTCTCCACTGAGCAGGCCAGCCAAGCGAGGGGTTGCGGAGCCTCCGATGCCCCTCACGACTAGGTTCTGGACACCAGGAGGCTTGCGCCAGTAGTCCTCGTATGCCTCGAACACAAACTGAGACCCTGGGTCTTGTGATACGAATTTGAAGGGTCCAGCGCCGATTGGGTTCGCGGTGAAGCTTTCAGCGCCCACACTCTCGTAGTAGTCAGAGGGCACAATCCAGCTTATCCCTGTGGCACCGCCGTTATACACATGCAGGAAGTCGATAAACGGTTTGTTGAAGTGGAAGATGATGGTCTGGTCATCGACTACCTCAATGCCGCCGTCAGCCCTGCTGCTGTCCAAGTTGCCTTGGAAGGTGGTGGCGCGGAAACCTTGATAGTTCTCGTAAGTCCACTTGACATCTTCCGTCGTCAGGTCGGAGCCGTCATGGAACTTCAGACCTTCACGCAGCCGGAACCCAGCCATGGTGAAGTTCTCGTCCACCTCCACCAGTTCGGCCAAGCTGTAGGTCATGATGCCTTGGGGCATGGGCTTTATCATGGCGTCATGCACGATGTAGTCGTAGTGCTGCTGAGTCGCCGCCGTAACATGCTGCTGCGGGTCCAGCCATGTGGATGTGAGGGTGAAGTGGTGGGCAATGGTAAAGGTTCCATGAGGCGTGCCATCGGTTTCGATGATGGCGTCGTGGCAGCAGCCGAACAGCGAAAGGTCGGCCAATTCCACGTCACGCAATATCTGCCCTTCAACCCCTTCCATCGATTCGACGCCCGGAGTCGGCGTTGGCACTCGCGTGGGCTGTGCCTCAGGGATGGCAGTTGGCGCAGGCGTATCTGCCGGGGCTGGCGTGGAATCACCTGAAGCTGGCGTCGCCTCAGCGGTAGGCGTGGCTTCAGGGGCCGCCTCTTCTCCGCACGCCACAAATACTAGGCTAAGGGCACTAAAGATGACCAAGAGTAGTACGATGATTCCTCTAGGCATGCAGCCTCCTTCCGGGCATTTGCTTTATCCTAGGCCAAGGCATTGCTTGGCGGTCGCCAAATCTCGCCTAAGTACGCTGGGCTATCAAGGTTGGCAACTCCCGCTTGAGGATGCTCCAAGAAATCGTTAAACCGGAGCGTTAGGGTTCTGACATGACGCATTTCGTCACGCTATTCGTCGTTTACACCCGGCCACTTTCTGGCCGGGAGACTAGCATATAGCTTTGAAGCATGTCAATGGATTAGAGAAGTGCATAGAAAAGCACTATGACGCACAACCACTGGACCGGAGCTGGCAGCTTTAGACTACTCACCTTTGGAGTACTTGAAACATGCGCCTCTGCAGGCCTCCTCAGCGGCGCGGGCGAGAGGCCGCCCACGCCATGCCCAACCCGACTACAGCTGCGGCTCCGCTACCAGCGACTACCCACAACCAAGTGCGTCTCTCTGACGTCAGCTTGGCTCTCTCGGTGTCGAAGACCAGCTTGATGCTCTCCACCTGCTCGGAGTTCCCTGCCCGTTCCGCCTTTATCACTAAAGGCTGCTCCAACCGGTCCGTCTGTCGCAAGTCCTCGTGAGCCCAGAAGACAAAGAGGAAAGCCACCAGCATCAGCATGGTGCCCAAGATCGCCAGTGTCAGTCCCGCGAGTCGCAGGGCTCGCAGCTCAAGCCCTCAGACGTCCCCGCAGCCGCGGGTCCAACACATCCCGGAGCATGTCGCCGAACATGTTGCCCGACAGCACTGTGATGGCGATGAACGCTCCGGGGGCCAGCCACAGCCAAGGCGCAGTTGCCAACACGGAACGGGAATCGGCTAGATCCTTGCCCCATGAGGGCTCTGGAGGGGGCACACCCAATCCGAGGAAGCTGAGTCCTGCCTCGGCAATTATGGCTTGGGGCAGAATCACGCTGGCCATCACTATGACCGGCACAAAGGTCTGGGGCAGCACATGTGCCCACAGGATGCGAAGGTCCTTTGCTCCCACGGCCCGGGCCGCAGTTACGTAGTCTGACTCCTTCACCGAGAGCACTACTGAGCGCACCAAACGAATCAGGTTGGGCGTCTGCACAGTGGACACGGCTAGAATCACGTTGGGTATGGAAGGTCCCAAGGCGGTCACGATCACCAAGGCCAGCAGCAGGGTTGGGATGGTGAGGAACATATCCACGATGCGCACCAGCACCAAATCCACCATGCCCCCCAAGTATCCCGATACCAGTCCTATGGTAGTGCCTATCACCACTACCAGTACCAGAACGCCGACGCCCACCATGAGGGATATGCGTGCACCGGCGACGGTGCGGCTGAACACGTCACGGCCCGTTGGGTCTGTGCCGAACAGGTGGGAAGAGTTCGGAGCAACCAAGGCGTCCGCGCGGGTGCTTATCGGGTCGTGGGTCTGAATCGCCGGCCCGACGAGGGCAATGACCAGGAGGGTAACCAATATGAACCCGCTGACAACACCCACAGGCTGCCGCTTGAACAGACCCCATAGCCGCCTTAGGGCGCGAGCCGAGGCAGGACGCCCTACCCCTGACGGTATGACCACTCTTGTTTCAGCCACGTCTTCTCGCCTCTATTCCCGCCCGTTACTCTCGCCGAATCCGCGGGTCGAAGAACCCGTAGGCCAAATCCGTTGCCAAGTTCACCAGCACCACCAAGCCGCCGACAATTAACAGAGTGGCTTGAATGTACTCATAGTCGCGGAAGTTCAACGCCAGCACGAAGGCCTGTCCCATGCCCCGCACGTTGAATATGTTCTCCACAATAACCGAGCCGCCCAGCAGGTTGAGGGCCAGCAGGCTGTACATCGTCAGATTGGGGGCCATGGTGTTGCGCAGGGCATGCCGGAAGGTCACCACGCTCGACGGCAGACCCTTGGCCCTTGCGGTGCGTATAAAGTCCTCCCGCAACACCTCCAGCATAGTGTTGCGCACCATGCGCGTAAGCAGCGCGCTAAAGTAGAAACCCAGTGCCAAGGCGGGCCATATCATTTGCTGAAAGGCAGGCCAAGGGTCTTCCCACAGAGCGAAGTTCCCCACCGGCGGGAACCAGTTGAAGTACTTGACCAAGAAATACACGACCAGCGTGCCTGCTAGGAAGTTGGGGATGGCCATGCCGCTGACGGCTATCAAACGTATGACGCTGTCCAAGAAGGATCCCTGATAAATGGCTGCGGTGGTCCCTAAGAGCAGGGCCACCACCAATATTAATACCAGTCCAAAAACGGTGATCTGCATTGTGACGGCGAATTTGTCTTTGACCACTTCCAGCACGGGCTTGTTGCGGAAGGCAACTGAGTTGCCCAAGTCTCCCGTAACTGTGTTGGCTATCCAGAGGCCATACTGCTTGACCATGGGCTCGTTGAGGCCCATCTTTTCACGCAGTTCGGCATGCCTCACCGGATCGATGCCCCGCTCCGCCGATGCCTTGGCCGCTAGGATGCCCAAGGCCGGGTCGCCCGGGATAATCCGTACCAGGACGAAGATGACCAAGGACATAAAGAAGAGCAGGATGATTCCGCTCAGAATGCTGCGAACCACATAGCTCCGCACAACCACTCCCGATGCTTTATTGAGTTTCGCTGCCCGGCTGGATTAGCTGGGGAGGAGTGGCTGGCTGAGCCACTCCTCCCCATTATTCCGAATCTAGGTTCCCAAGACTGGGGGTCCGGACTATTGCTCCTTCCAGATATCCCAGAAGCGCCCCCAGCCACGCAGTATCTTGGGTGGGTCCCAGTGGGTCTGGGGACTGTAAGTGTACGGGTGCCCCAAGGTGTGGGTGAACATGGCCCAGAGGCCCTCTTCCTCATCGTTTATGAGGATGTCTTCCATTTGCGCCACCACGCGAGCCCTTTCGGCCGGGTCCAAGCTCGTGGCCTGCTGGTCCCAGAGGGCCCACAGCTTGGGGAAGGGGATGTCGCACCGGTTCTGGGCCTGACCCTCTTCCCACATCACCAAGTACGCCCCAGGGTCGGCATAGTCGGGAGCGATCCGGCTGACGATGTAGTTGAAGTCGCACACGCTCTCCCGCCGCTGCCTCTCAGCATCGTCGGGCGGAACGTCTGCCGTGACCGTGAATCCACCCGCGCGCAGACCATCGGCGAATATCTCCGTGGACTGGCGCGTAGCCAAGCTGCCGGACTGGAGGTACTCGATTTCCAAACCGGCGTGGCCCGCTTGTTCCAGCAAACTCCGCGCTTCAGCAAAGTCCGCGACCTTGTCGCGACGCATTCCCGGTATCGCTTCGATTTCGGCCAGAGTGGCCCCGCCGAAGTCGGGAGGCGTGGCGATGATGGGCTCACCGGCACCCAGCTCAATCTTGTCTATCACATCCCAGCGGTCCAGTGAGAGGAAGAACGCTTTGCGTACCTTGTAGTCCTGGAACGGTTCGAACGAGGGGTTTAGCATGTACCACATCAAGCGGGTGCCGCTGGTGGCCCCGTAGTTGAGGCAGTCTTCTTTCTGACCGGCAGCGCAGGGTGGCTTCTGCTGCTGCGCCTCCAACTGCTGGGCTGGGCTGTTGCCTGTGCCCCAGTACAGGTCGGCTTGGCCAGTGAGAACGAAGGCGTTGCGCACATTCTCATCGGCGGAGATCAGCTGCTTGACCCCGTCCAGAAAGACACGTTCCGGTCGGTAGTAGTTGGGGAACTTCTCCGCCTCGAAGAAGGCCTCGTCTTCATGCTGCAGGAACATGAAGGGGCCGCTGCCATCGATCATGGCCTCGTCCTCGATTTGGGCCTCGCCGGAGGGGCCGCCAAGCTCCTCGATAAGCTCCGTGGGCATCACCGAGAAGTTGTTGTTGGCGAAGACGGCTAGCATGTCAGGCCGTATCTCCTTGAGCGTCAGTACCACAGTCTCGTCGTCGATGGCTTCGGGCGGACTCGCAAGCCAGTTCTCCAGGAAGGGCGCCACTGCCGACTCATAAGAGGGGTGCTGGTAGTGGCGGTTCATGCTCATGACGACATCGTCGGCTGTCAGAGCGCTGCCCTTGTGGAAGGTGGCTGGCTTCAGCTTGAACGTCCACGTTAGCCCGTCGTTGGAAGCGGACCAACTCTCGGCCAAGTCCTCGACGATGGTGATGGTCGGCTCAGTCCAGTCGTAGTTCACCAGACCGCTATACAGGGGCCACAGGGTATGGTTCGGGTCGTCGGTGGTGTGGGCGTCGAAGAATCGCCGGATGCTGGGGGCGATGGTAGTGACTACGCCTCCCTGCTGCGGTCCCATCGTCATGCCGTCGCCCTCCGAAGGCATCGCGGCCGGTGTAGCGGCCATGGCCATGGCGTCACCCACGATGCGTTCCACGTCGGCGGCCGTCAGGCCCTCAGGCGTTTCGGCAGTGGCCAAGGCGTTCTCCACGATGGCCTGCACCTGCTCTACGGTCAGTCCCTCAGGGGCAGCGCGGGCCACGATGGCCTCCACGGCCTGCGCCGTCAGGCCTTCGGGCGTCTCGATGGCACCGATGGCTTGGCCAACGATGGTCTGTACCTGGCCGGCGGTCAGACTCTCGGGTGCCTCCATTCCGCCTATAGCATCATCCACGATGGACTTTATTTGGTCGGCCGACAGGCCTTCAGGCTGACTCTCCGAGAGCCTTTCGATGGACATCCTCAGATCTTCTAACGCCGAGTCATCCATGGCTGGAGCAGCCGTGGGAGCCGGAGTAGCCGCCTCGCCTCCACAAGCGACAATGATCGCCACGAGGACGAGGAGAAGGCCGACGAAACCTCGCTTAGGCACGAATCGTCCTATCATATGACCTCCAGAAAAACAAGCTTGCCTAAAATGAGCTACCTAGGACTAATGGCGCGGCAGACTAGCATAGCTACCCTTAAGGCGTCAATGAAATCCTGCGCTGCTTGTTGCACTGCCTGACAGCGCGGTCATACGACAGCCAGCTATCGACGCCATATGGGCCGCATCCTGCTTAACGACCTACTAGGACGGACTCGAGCTTGCTACTTGTGGGGAGCGTACTCCCAGTTATTCAGCCACTCCACATGTAGCGGATTGACCTCCCACTCCCCAAGCTCCGGGCCAAAGGGCCAGATCGATGCTCCCTCGTACAGCGGGATCGTGCCCACTTGGTCGTAGAGCCAAACGGCTATCTCCGCTTCCACACCCCACCTTTCCTGCTCGTCCGGCGTGTTCAACGCCTTGTCTACCAAGGCCTGCAACTCCGGGTGTTCCGGCGAGAACGTGAAGCGGTTTGCAGCATTGTAGAACGCCTTGTAGTGGCGCAGCGGACTAGGGGCGGCCACTCCTTGGATATCACCCCTCACTCCCAGAGCCGTGCGTCCCACCAGAAGGGGGAGGAACGCTTGGAACTGCATAATCTGTGTCTTGGTGGATATGCCGATGGCCTCCCACATTCCGCCCACCGCTTCATTCACCGGCAGGGCGCCACGCCCGCCGGTCTCGGTGTCCCAAATGACGATCTCGAACCCATCAGGGTAGCCTGCCTCCACCAAGAGCTGCTTGGCACCCTCGGGGTCGTACTCCCACACCAGCTTGTCCAACCCGAATTCCTGCGACCTGCCCCTGTGGGCTAGGAAGTTGAAGACATAAGCTGGCTCACCATCACCGAAAGCGAGGTTGTTCACCAGCTTCTCCCGGTCGATGGATATGGCCATGGCCAAGCGCACCTTGCGCGCGTTCTCCCACTCGGCGGAGGTCAGGTCCCGGCTACATGATATCCATGGATGGGCCTCGCAGGTTTCTTCAAATGAGGAGTTGTCACCCGTGGGCAAGACGGGGTCCTCGCCAGCTGGTCCGGGCTGATGATATGGATGGTCGGGGTAGTAGTTGGCGCCATGGAGATGCAGGTAGTGGAGGTCGGCTCCGTGGAAGACGCCAAACTCCACGTCGGGCAGGTTCTCTCCCTTCAGTGCCTGGATGGAGTCGGAAGAGAATTGCCCCGAATCGATGACTCCGGTCACGAAGTTGGCGTACTTGGTGGACTCCTCACCTATCTCCCACCATACAAACTCGTCCCATTCAGGGGTCTTTCGCCAGTGGTCCGTCACTGCCTTAGCGATCTTTTTCTCGTTTAGGCTCACCTCCATCAACTCCCAAGGACCGGTACCCACAGACTGGTGCTCAGCCGTGGCCTCTCCCACCGTGTCAAAGTGCGCCTTGCTGCGCATCGCCATGATGGCGTTGGGGTAAACCGTATAGAAGTCGAGGGCAACGTCGAAGGTCGGCCTCTCCAGCCGCACCGTCATGTCGTCGATCTTGGTCAGCGTGCAGCCGTCGCAGAAGAAGCTGTCCCTGATCGAGGTGGACGTGGTGTGCCGGGAGCCTTCGGCAGATACGTTCTGGAAAGAGTGGATGAAGTCGTCGGCATTCCATTCGCCAAAGTCTCCATAACGCTGGTGCCACTTGACCCCCTCTTGGAGGTTGTAGGTGCGTACGAAGGAGCCGTCGGCACCTATCTGGTCATCCCACGACTTGACCAGCCTTCCCAAACGCGTCCCATCGGAGGCGGCTGCGAAGATGGTCTCGTGGGTCACCCGCTCGTCGTAAATCGCCGTGTTGTAGTCCTGGCTCTTGGGAAGATAGACGTCAGCCCCCACTGCGCCTATCGCGATCTGAAGGGTGCCTTGAGGCTCCATCATGGCAGGGCCCGTATCCGGCACGGGGGTGGCCACCGGTGTAGCGGCCGACTCCGTAGCAACGGAAGGCGCAGTGGTGGCTACGGGTGCCTCTTCAGCAGAAGTAGCTGCGGGGGTCGTCTCCTCTCCGCAAGCGAGTATCACTGCCAGAAGAAGGATACACAGGCCGAAGACGACTGGTCTGAACGCAATAAGCCTCTCGCAACCTCCCGTCACAGATCTGATGTGCGGCAGACGTGGATATCGATTCGTCGTCAGTAAAATCGTTTATATCTGAGTTAACGAATATCGATGCTCAGTTCGTATCAGACTAACTAAGGTGTTACCGCCGTGACCCGGCTTGGCGTGCAGGTAACGCGGTGCTATACAGTGCTGCATGCAAGACTTGAACTAAACTCGGGCTCACACCTGCGCGTTGAGCCTGCGCGTCGAGCCCGCACGTCAAGATGGAGGATGGCAATGGCGGAACATCACTCGAATAAGCCTTGGGACCTGGAACTCGATGTCGTTGCCGTAGGGTCGGGCATGGGCGGAACGTGCGCCGCCATCGCGGCCCAAGCGCGAGGACAGCAGGCCATTGTTCTGGAGAAGGCCGACGTCCTTGGCGGAGGCACCACCTACTCCTACGGCATCGTGTGGGTCGGCGAAAACCACTTCGAACCTGATCTGGGTGTGGAAGATACGCGTGACGAGGCTTTCGCCTACCTCCAACACCTAGGCGCGGGGCACCAGAACGACGCCAACCTGCGCACCTACGTCGACAACGCGCCCAACGTATTGCGGTTCTTCTGCGACGAGGTGGGCGTCCCCTTCTACGCCGTACCCAACTTCCCCGACTACTATCATGGAATGGCCCCCGGCTCCCGAGGTCATGGCCGCAACCTGCAGGTCAAGCCCTTCGAAGCAGCCTCCCTAGGAGAGAATCAGAAGCGGTTGCGCGTCGCCCCCGCCGTCACCCACCGTGCCACCTTCGAGGAGATCGCCTCGTGGGGCGGGAGGGCCAAGCCCCAAGGCTGGGACCGCGAACTCATTCAGCAAAGAATCCAACAAGACGTGCGCACCTTCGGAGCAGGCCTCATCGGTCACCTGATACACGCCGCCCTGCAACGTGGGATTCCCATGCACACCGACGCGCCGGTAAGCTCCCTAGTGGTGGAGGACGGACGAGTGGTGGGCGTGGTGGCACAGCAAAACGGCGCCGATCTCCGAATTCGGGCAAGCAACGCAGTAGTGCTGGCTACGGGCAGCTACAACCGCAACGCTGACCTCACCGCGAGGTTCAACGAGATTCACAGCGACAAGTCCGTCCTGCCACCGACTATCGAGGGCGACTCGCTGATTATTGCAGGTGAAATCGGCGCCGCTATCAAGTTCACGCCCATGTTCCAGCAGGACTTAGTCTACGCCATCCCCGGCGAGACCCACGACGGTGGCCCCCTCTACCGCGGTGCCACCAACAACGAGTCGGGTTTCCCCCATAGCATCCTTGTGAACCTTGACGGCAACCGGTTTGCCGACGAGTCCATCGGCCAGGAAGTTGGCGTCGCCCTGCGCAATTTCGACACTCGCAGGCACCGCTACCCCAACGTCCCCTGTTTCCTGGTGTTCGACCAGACCTACCTCGACAAGTACGGCCTCGGCAGCGTCCGACCCGGCCAAGACGCCCCCGACTGGCTAACCCACAACGACTCCATAGAGGGATTGGCCCAAGTCCTAGGCGTCGACGGCAAGGGACTGGCCAAGACCATCCAGAGGTTCAATCAGTTCGCCAAAGCGGGAAAGGACGAGGACTTCGGGCGGGGCGACTTCCCCTTCGCCAACTCGGTCAGTGGCGACCTCACCAACACGCCCAATCCCAACATGGGCCCACTTGAACACCCACCCTACTTCGGCCTGTCCCTGACCCCGACGGCCACAAGCTCAGCCGGCCTGATGACCAACGAGAACGCCCAAGTCCTGCACCTACGTGGCAACCCCATCCCCGGCCTCTACGCCTGCGGCAGCACCGCAGCCCACTACTACGGCATCGGCTACCAAGCTGGCTGCGAACTGGGCGGCGGCATGACTTTCGGCTACTTGGCAGTCCAGCACGCAAGTGACGACTGATGTAGGACTTGCAACTCGCTGTCCTTCGACAGGAAAGGGTTCGGGTGCGGACACCGCCATGTCCAGTTAGATTGGGTTACTCTGTGGCGCGGGAGACAAGCGACGTCCTATGGCATCGACCGTCTAAAGGGCTGGATGGCATTGAGCTTTTCCGCTTCGCTTCGCTGGGCATGGAAGAGATCCCAGCGGAGTTGCAGGTTCATCCAGAAGTCCGGAGAGGTGCCGAAGAACCTTGATAACCGCAAGGCCGTGCTCGGAGTAACCCCGCGACGCCCACGCACAACCTCGTTCACGCGTTGGTACGGCACCTGTATCGCACGGGCTAAGTCCTGTTGCGTCATACCAATGGGCAGGAGGAATTCTCTCAGCAGCATCTCACCCGGATGCGTCGGCTCTCGGTCGGTTGGTATGCGGACCATATCAAGTCTCCTGCTTAGTGATAGTCCGTTATCTCGACTTCCCGTGGACCGGCGTCCGTCCACGCAAAGCAGATACGGTACCGATGGTTGATGCGTATGCTGTGCTCCCCGCTTCTACTGCCGCTAAGCTGCTCCAACTGGTTGCCCGGCGGGATGCGAAGATCCCTTAGGATGGTGGCGGAATCAAGTAGGTCTAGCTTTCTCTGGGCTACTCTCCATACCGACTCGGGACATGTCCTCCGGGCCCTTCGGGTAGTCCGTCCGTTGAAAACGTCCTCGGTGCCTCCATCTTTGAACGAGACGATCATAGTAACGTGATAGCACGGCACTCATGCTATCATGAAAGGGAGTAACACCGGGCACGGCTCGTGAGCGTGCCCGGTGAGGTATTAACCCCACCCCAAGAACTCCCGCACGAACTCCCTCGCCGGCCCCTTGTCGTAAGAGGCGTTGACCACCTGAGCGCTGCCCACCGGATTCCCCGCAAAGTGCCTCTCGTAGTGCAACTGGCGTGCCCCGAAAGCACTGCACGATACGTCCCACGCCAAGTGGAACAGGCGGGCACGGTCGATGGCTTCGGCGGTATCAGTGGCCATGTACCGGTCCAGAGCAGGACGCAATGCGCTCTCAAAGTCCGCTTGGCCGGGCAGGGCCATCAGGCTGCTGGACCCCAATAGCTGGATCACCTCGATCATCCTTGGGTTGAAGATGCGCGCGTACAACGACCTCACCGAGGCTACCTTGGCGTAGGGCGGGGTGAGCACCCCCCACTGGTCCACTGTGGCCTCGGCCTCGGCGGCCCTGAGCCCCCCCTTCATGACCTCCAGGTACATGATCAACTCGCCCAGCCTCTCCTGCACATGGGGTTGGTCATCGTTGCCCAAGGTCTGGGTCATCAGAGACGCCAACCCCAGCAGGAACTCCGACTTGACTATCTGGCGCATCACCGCTTGGTGGTCGCCGTGGGCCAGATAGCTGGTGTGCCTCGTCAGCCCGTCGCACAGCGCAACGTCACCGTACAGGAACACCCGCTCCCACGGTATCAGCACGTCGTGGAAGAAGACGGTGGCATCCATTTCTTCGAACCGTGACCCCAAGGGGTGGTCGAAATGCGAACGCCCGTAGTCGAAGCTCTCCCGGCACACGAGCTTCAGGCCAGGGGTGTCGTTGGGTATGGCAAAGGCTAGGGCGTGTCTCTCCGGGTGCTCCGCCGGCTGCTGAGGGGCGACCGGGTAAACGGCGACCTCGTCCGAGATGGGGCCGAGGGTCGCCAGACGGCGACAACCCCGGACGATGAGACCGGCGTCGGTCTCCTTGCGTACATGAAGCATCCGCTCCTCGAACAGAGCGCGGTGTTCCGGCAAAGGCGAGCGGTTGCGCTGGAAGTTGTCCAGCGAGTGGGTGAGCACCAAGTCGTTCTCGCGGATGTGCTCGAAATAGTTCCGCATGTTGCGCCCGAACTCGGGACGGCCTTGGGCGAAATAGCCCTCGGCGGCGGCCATAGCCATGAGGGATACGTTCACGTAGTCGGGCGTCCGTCCCATCATCCCGGCGCTGGCCATAGCCCAATGGCGCACCATGCGATTGCGCCGCTCCAAGTCTCCTTCTTCCTTGGGAGTGAGGAAGGAGAGCCCCACGCGGTCGCCAGAGGTGGGGGACTCGTAGGTCATTTCGTCCCCAACCACATGGTCATGCTGCAGGTCCAACAGAGCCGCCATGGTCCGGATGCCGTTCTGGAACCCCGGGAACGTGGTTACGTCTGTGATCCTCTGGCCGTCGATCCAAACGTCGAGGTGTCGGTCCTTGAGACCCTGAATGTACTGTGCCCCCGTTCGGGCTGGCATATTGCTCCTTGTCCTGTCCGCGGTAAGTGTGAGTGTTGAAGTGACCGGTCCGAGGCGTATCTTAACGCCCCAGCCGTGGGGCTGAAAGAGTAGCTGGCTTCCGAATATGTTCGTTAGGCTGCTATACTGCGAACCGCGCAACGCTTAAGCGCAAACCCATCATATCCCGCACCCCAGCTTGCCATTGCCCACGTTGCCCGGCAGCGTGACGGCTGCCAGCGGAGCGTGACGGCCAAAGGAGAAGTCACATGCCATATGTCGGCCAGCCCGTCAAGCGGTTCGAAGACCCTCGCCTAGTCACGGGCCAAGGGGAATACGTGGATGACGTCAAGCTGCCCGGTATGACGTATGCCGCCTTTCTGCGCAGCCCCCATGCTCACGCCATCATCAAGTCCATCGACACCTCCAAGGCGCTCCAAGTGCCCGGCGTGGAGATGGTGATAACAGGGGCAGACTTGGAAGGGCAGATATCTGGCATAGAGACGAGGCAGCTCGCAGAATGGGAGATGGACACCCTCGAGGTGCCCGACCTTCCCGCCTTGGCCAATCGCAAGACCTTCTTCGTTGGCGAGACCATCGCATGCGTCATCGCCACGGAACGCGCCATCGCCCGCGATGCCATCGAACTCATAGAGGTGGACTACGAGCCTCTCCCTCCCATCCTCGACCCCTTGGAAGGTGCGGACGAGAGCTCCATACCCGTGCACGAGAAGCTGGGCACCAATGTCACCATGCGTAAGTATCACGACCGCCAAGGCGAGGGCCTCGACGATGCCTTCCAGCGGGCCGACCGCATTGTCAGCCAGCAGTACACCGTTCAGCGTATCGCCCCCTTCCCCATGGAGACCCGAGGCTGCGTGGCTTACCATTCGCCGGAAGATGACCTCCTCACGGTGTGGGCCTCAACCCAAGGCGCCCATCGCGTCCGCGACAAGCTTGTCCAGCTCCTCCAGCTACCCAGAGAAAAGGTCCGGGTCATCACCAACGACGTAGGAGGAGGATTCGGTGAGAAGGGTGGCGTGTTCCCCGAGGATTTGGTGATAGCCTTCGCCGCCCTAAGGCTCCATAAACCCATCAACTGGATAGCCGACAGGCGAGAGAACATGCTCACCTTCCACGGCCGTGGTCACACCGTAGATATGGAAGCAGCCGTCCAGAACGACGGCACCATCCTCGGAATCCGCATGAAGAACGTCGTGGACGGCGGCGCTTTCTGCGGCAACTCCACCACCACACCACCCTATACCTCCAGCCACCGCATCGTCGGTCCCTACAAGACCCCCGCCGCCCGTGTAGAGGTGGTGGGCGTAATCACCAACAAGGGGCCCAGCGGTGCCTACCGCGGGGCGGGTGGCCCCGAGTCCGCCTACTGCATGGAGCGCACTATGGACCTCATCGCCCGGGAGCTGGACCTAGACCCGGTGGAGGTAAGGCGCAAGAACTTCATCCCGCCCGATGCCTTCCCCTACCAGACCCCCACAGGCATCACCTACGACTCCGGGGAATACGAGAAGTCCTTGGACCGCGCCCTCGAGCTCTCCGACTACTACGCTTGGCGCGAGCGCGCCCAAGCAAGCAAGAACCCCTCTCTAAATCCAGGGGGGCCGCTGATTGGCGTCGGCTTGGCCACGGTCGTAAAGATGGCTGGCGCCGCGGGTGAAATGAGGGTCGAGGACGCTTGGCTCAACATTGAACCTTCCGGGAAGGTCATTGCCCGCACTGGCGTATCCCCCCATGGCCAAGGTTCCGACGTGTGCTTCGCCCAGATAGTCGCCGACGAGTTGGGAGTCACTCCGTTCGACGTAGAGGTGCTGCACGGCGACACCGACGTAGTGCCTGACGGTGGTGGCACCGGCGCCACGCGAGGCATGGCTGTGGGCGGCTCCGCCATGTCCATGGTCGCCAAGAAGGCCAGGGAGAAGATCGCGCAGATCGCCGCCCACAGGCTGGGTTGCGCTGCCGAAGAAGTGGTGCTGGAGGAAGGGCATGCCTTCCACGCCAGCAATCCCCAGCAGACCGTCAGTTTCCCTGACTTGGCCTCGTCCGCCTTTGACGAGGAACTGCTGCCCCCCAATGTCGAGGTGGGTCTCGATTTCTACGACAAGTTCACCCTTGGCGTCCCCTACTACAACCCCCACTCCTTCGCTGCCCACATCGCCGTGGTGGAGGTGGACCAGGATACCGGTGACGTGAAGGTGCTGCACTACACCGGCGTGCACGACTGCGGCACGGTGATCAACCCCATGGTGGTGGAGGGTCAGGTGCATGGGGCCATTGGTCCCGGTATCGGACAAGCACTGGTGGAAGGCATGCAGTTCGGCCCCGATGGCCAGCCCCTCACCGCCACCGCCCTCGATTACGCCCTCCCCATCGCCGAGGAGTCGCCCACCTACGTCACCGACACCATCGAAACGCCCTCCCCGCTGACGCCCACCGGTGCCAAGGGCGTGGGCGAGCTTCCCACCGTGGCCGCCCCCGCAGCCGTGGCCAACGCCGTGATGGATGCCCTTTCGCAATATGGCGTGCGCCACATCGAGACACCCATCACCCCGGAGAAAGTCTTCCGGGCCATCTACGGGATCGACGACTAAGAGCCCACGATCAGAAATCCCCTCTCCCCTAGCGGGAGCCCCCAGCGGGAGAGGGTGAGGGGGATACTAAGTGCCTAAAGTAGCCATCGTCAGTTCCGACTTTCGCCGGGCCAATTTCATGATCGGCATCGCCCCGGAGGAGTGGGACGTCTTCCTCGTCGACCACGCGCTGACCGATGACGAGAAGGCCCCCCTGCTCGAGGACGTGGACGCCGTCATCGCCTTCCCCGCCGACGTGTCACCCGACTTGATGAAGCGCTGCCCCAAGGTGAAGCTCGTGCAGACCCTCAGCGCAGGCTACGACCGGCTGGATGTGCACGGGCTGGGCGAGATGGGCATCCCCGTAGCCAACAACGGCGGGGCCAACGCCATCGCCGTGGCCGAGCACACCCTCGCCCTGATGATCGGCCTCGGCAAGCGCACCATGCACCAGTGGGAAAAGGCCGGCCGCCAGAGGGCTTGGCGTGAAGGGCTCGACCTGACCCTCACCGAGGTTACCAACAAGACAGTGGGCATAGTCGGCTTGGGCCGCGTGGGTCAGCAGGTGGCCAAGCGCCTCACGGGCTTCGACACCAACACCATCTACTACGACATAGTGGATATCCCACAGGATGTCCGCCAGAGGCTTCACGCCGAACCCGTGGAGTTAGACGAGCTTCTGCGCGAATCCGACATCGTCTCCCTGCATGTTCCCTTGACTCGGCGCACCCGTGGCATGATTTCCGACCGCGAGCTGGCCCTGATGAAGCCCACCGCCTACCTGATAAACGCCTGCCGCGGACCCGTGGTGGACGAGAAGGCCCTGCACCGCGCCCTCGTCGACGGCCAGATCGCCGGCGCCGGCCTCGACGTGCTGGAGCAGGAACCCACTCCCGCCGACAACCCTCTCTTCGACTTGGACAACGTACTCATCACCCCCCACCTAGCAGGCACCAGCGAGGAGACCAGCCAGCGGGCCTCCGACTTCGCCTACGGCAACATTGCCCGTGTGCTGGCAGGTGAGGCCCCCGAGTCGGTGGTCACCCCGGAAGACTAGGGCCTCCTTCTCTTCCCGTCGTACAATAGGCCTCAGCGGGGCGTGGCGCAGCGGTAGCGCGCGTGGTTTGGGACCACGAGGTCGCCGGTTCGAACCCGGCCGCCCCGACCAACCTTCTCCACTCGTCGATCCCGCCTCCCCCTCCCGTCATTCCCGCGAAGGCGGGAACCCACGGCCCCGACCGTTGCATTGCTGTGGTGTTCGAGCAGACTCCGCCAGTCTGGTCTCCGCATTTACCCAAACCACCTTAGGCGAAGCAGACAGTTGACTCCTTTGGGAAATCCCCATGACGTCGGGGCTTAGGCAACACATCCACAATTGCTCCCGAGGTCTGTAGTTCACGCAACACTCGAGTCAGGTGTTTAGGCAGAGCGACTGGATGCCAGGATGCAAACGTATCCAGGTCGGCGCGGGGCACCTGCTGCTTGCTGAAAGAAGCCAGAAGTCGAGTCTGCAATTCGTTGACCACTATCTCTTCCGTCATGTCCCGCAGGAAATCGGATTGGCTTTGATTTCGCAAATCAGAGAATTGGAACACCCCATTAGGGGCGACCCGCCAAGCCGCACGCTTGAAGACCTCCATTCCCTTCGGGTTGGTCGTGCCGAATACAAGGTGATAGCTTGTCTGGTTATTCTCATTGAGCATCCTGAACGAAGTGCTGCGCCAACCGACATCGGCGAGAGCCTGTTGATACTGTGCTAGAAAAAACTGCTCTCGTTCCCACGGGTCGGCTATTGCAGTACCGGGCCGCCATCGATCACCGCCGTATAGCTGGTTCAATGCACCGTGCTTACTCGGATCGTGGAGGGCCCACTGATTGATGGACAGCCAAGAGAAATTTATCAGTACCTCACAAGACGGGTACTGACGAGCTCTAGCGAGCAACTCCAACGGGAAACCAGCGTATCCGAACCCGTCTATGAACATGAGGGTGGGTTCCAGGCGCGACTGGGCGGCTTGTATACCATGCATCTCAGCCGACCAAACGGATGCGAAATCTCCTGGCTTGACTTCGTAATGGAAAATCGGTTTTTTGGGTAGGGTTGCCAGTTCCTGTTCAAGATGCATAGCGCGATCGGGGCGCTGCTCAATGAACTGAAGCAGAATCCGCCGACTACCATCCAATGCTGCGTTGAGCTGATCGTGCTCCAAGATTGCCCGAATCGCGATCTGAGGCGAACCTTCCCTGTTCGTGATGTTGTAGCGGCCAGGCCCAGCGAATCCATATACTATACGGACACGAGGTATTCCGCCTCGAATGAGAATGGGTAGCCAAGCATCGAGGTAGTAGCGGTACAACTGGTGCTTTGCCTGCGTGTGTGGCAAGTCGTCGAGGAGCAAGTCGTCGTTCTGATTGGTCACTACAGCCTTGCTACACAGCGATGCATTTCGCTGCCTTCTTTTGCATAGGGTATTCCCGGGAGACGATGCCTTCAGGCCAATCAGCTGGCGACCCCCCCTTAGAATCACTGGAATTCATGGCACGGGCCCAAAATGTGCCTAGTTGCTTGACAAACAAGGGAACACTCCTCGCTTCGCATTGCGATTTGAGCGAGTCCAACCATTCTAAGTCCATGTTCCGGGCTCGCTTCCCGCTTTCGCCTCCAACAATCACCCATGACAGAGAACCAGCCGATAGCCAAGCGGTGAGATCCACTGGCCCGAGTAAGGGCTCAACTGATACGAAACGAACCGGCGCTGGCACACGTGCGAGCACCGTAAGGCGCGGCGCGTACTTCTGATTTTCGACGGAAGTCCCTAGCCAGATGTTCTCAGGCCAGCCATCAGGGAAGTAACTGCTGTGTTCCTTCCACCATGCGACAACTCGGCCTGGACGCTTGGTCAGAATTTGGAATACGTGCCCTGCATTGTCGATGCTCTGCTTCATGATTTGAAACATGGACAACAGGTAGTGGTCTGGGACATCCCGATGGAACGCATCGGACATGCTGTTTACGAAGACTCGGCGCGGTTTGCTCCAAGATAGTGGTGAACTCAGCCTGTCCGACTGAAGTTGTACGACATCTGGACCTGCGTCATAGCCTGGGACTCTCATCGCTTTAAGGCGAGGGTACAAAGCAAACATGTAGCAGTTATCGCAACCTGGAGATACTCTGGAGCATCCTGTTACCGGATTCCACGTCTCGTCGGTCCACTCGATTAAGGAAGGCATCTTCGTAACTCCTACGTGTCTAGCGGCTAGTCTAGTACAGCGCATCTCTAAGACGCTATAGCCTTATGTCATGCCCTTCTGAGCTTTAGCTCTGTTTGCACACTTGTCGGCGTAGCCTGTCCAAAGCCAGGCGATGTTGCCCTTGTCGCTCCCCCACCCCCCACCCCCTCTCCCCCCGTTGACAACACCCGCACATCCGTTCTATCATCACCCTAGCGCGCGCCGGGGACTGACCCCTACAGGTCTCCCCGGCGTTTTCTTTTGCCGCAATCTGCCTAGGAGGTAACACCCATGGAACCCCAGCCAGTCAACAACCAGCCCGACTTCGCAGAGCCCACACCTAGGGACTCTTGCACAAATTTCAGTGAAATCAGCTACGAAAAAACGCGCAGCAGCTACCACCAGTCTGCAATCGCCGTCAAGAAGCAGACATTCCGCGCAGCACACCAGTGGCGCGCTGCCAGCCGGGAAGCGGCCCCCACTTGCCCTCACCCTCCAAGCCTAAATTTGGGCCACCGCTGTCTCACGAAACACCCCCAAATCGTATCTGGAACAGGCCACCGTGAGACCAATGAGACACAAAACAGCTACAAAACTCTTCGCCGCAGCTACAAACAATGTCTCACTCAACCCCCAGATCGTATCTGGGAGGGCCACTTCACCGAGACCATATCGAGACCATAATGAGACGTCTCGTCTCACCCCCCCGCCAATCCCTGTGCTTCACGGATACACCCTCCACCCCAACCCTCTTCCGTAAAGGGAGAGGGACTTCGCCGCCTCCTGCCCTGCCAGCGTGACGCGAGGCGGACGCCTCTGCTACCATGACCTCAGATACACCTAGGGAGGACTCCCCATGAAGATCGCCCGCGTTCGGCTACCCGGCCAGCAAGGCCCCACCATCGGCCTGGTGGACGAGGCCAACTCCCAAATTCTGGACGCTGGGCAAGTCGTGCAGCAGCTCGGCCTAAACGTAAACGCCTCCACGGCCGTGGAGTTGGTGCGCCACAACACCGAGCACGCCGGGGCACTGTCCAACGCGGTGAAAGACCTCTCCCAGTTCAGCGCCACCCGCTGGCCCATCGACTCCCTCCGCTTCCTAGCCCCCATCGAGGCGGGCTCCCTCAAGGACTTCCTCGCCTTCGAGGTGCACCTCAGCAACGCCCGCAAGCGCAACAACATGGAAATCCCTCCCGCATGGTACGACCTCCCGGTCTACTACAAGGGGAACCACCGCACCCTCGGCGGCCACGACGAGTTTGTCTACTGGCCCCGTTTCAGCGAGCAGATGGACTACGAGCTTGAGCTGGCCTGCATCATCGGCAAAGAGGGCATCGATATACCCGTGGAGCACGCCGACCAGTACATCGGCGGCTACTGCATCATGAACGACTGGAGCGCACGCGACATACAGATGAAGGAAATGTCGGTGGGCTTGGGTCCAGCCAAGGGCAAGGACTTCGCCACCTCCATGGGTCCCTGGCTGGTGACCCCGAACGAGTTCGACCCAGCGACCGCCCGCATGGTCGCGAGGGTCAACGGCGAGGTCTGGTCCGACGGCCAGTATTCCACCGTCCACTGGAGCTTTGCCCAGATGCTGGCCCACGTATCCATGGACGAGGCGGTGTACCCCGGCGATGTCTTTGGGTCGGGCACTGTGGGCTTCGGCTGCGGGTTGGAGCATGGACGCTGGCTGCAGCCGGGGAACTTGGTGGAGCTGGAAATCACCGGCTTGGGCGTGCTGCGCAACCGACTCGTTCGCGTCTTCAAGTAACCGCAGGGAGGGACTAGCCATGCCAGTACGCACTGGCGCGGAATACATACGGGGCCTCAGGGAGCGCCCCCGGGACATACGCATCGGCGGCGAAAAGGTCACCGACGTGACCACATATCCCGGCTTTCGCAACGGGATGCTCTCCATCGCCGCCCTCTACGACATACAGAACGACCCTGACACCTTGGACGCGATGACCTACATCTCCCCCTCCACTGGCGACCGTGTGGGCATGTCCTTCCTGATGCCTGAGAGCGTGAATGACGTGCAGCGCAAGGGCCGCATGATGGCCCGCTGGGCGCAATACCACGGTGGCATGATGGGCCGCACCCCCGACTTCCTGAACGCCTCGTTCGTGGCCATGGCTGGAGCCTCCGCCTACTACGCCCAGAACCGTCCAGAATTCGGCGAGAACATCACCCGCTACTACGAGCTCATCCGAGAGCAGGACCTCTGCCTCACCCATACGTTGGTCAACCCGCAACGAAGCCGCCGCCCTGCCAATGACCTCACCGACACCCTTGCCGAAGACGTGGCCCTCAGGGTTGTGAAGGAGACTGACGCCGGCCTCATCGTGCGGGGGTCGCGGGTGCTGGCAACCCTAGGACCCATATCCGACGAAATCGCCGTCTACCCGTCGCGCTCTCACCAGACAGCAGGAGATGGTGACCGCTACGCCGTTTCCTTCTCCATACCCTGTGATGCCCCAGGTATGAAGTTCATCTGCCGCGAGAGCTTCGACTACGGACGGTCTCACTTCGACCATCCCTTGGGATCTCGCTTCGAGGAGATGGACGCTGTTGTGTTCTTCGATGACGTGTTCGTCCCTTGGGAGAGGGTGTTCCTCTACGGCGACGTTGACCTCTGCAACCAGATGACCTTCCGCACGGGCTGGATAGTGCACAGCTTCCAGCAGGTGATGACACGCATCGTCGCCAAGTCCCAGTTCCTGCTGGGCTTGGCGAGCATGATGACGCAAGCACTAAGCAACGACGACCAACCCCATGTCCAAGAGCGTCTGGGTGAACTAGCCATGTATCTTGAGATAGAGAAGGGGCTGCTTCGGGCGGCGGAGGTGGACGCCGAGCCCGACGAGTGGGGCGTGTTCACCCCCGCCCGTATTCCACTGACCGTGGGCGAGAATATGTACGCCCGCATGTTCTACCCTCGCATCGTTGAAATCATCCACCTGCTGGGTTCCAGCAGTCTCATGGCTTTGCCGGGCCGGGGCGACTTCGACAGCGAATTGCGCCCCGATCTCGACCGCTACTTAGCCACCGACACCATGGAAGCCATCGAACGCGCCAAGCTGTTCCACCTAGCCTGGGACGTGTCCTGTAGCGCCTTTGGCTCGCGCCAACTGCACTACGAGCGCTTCTTCGCTGGCGATGCCGTGCGCAACGCCCAGATTCTCACCAACATTTATGACCGCGAGCCCGCCATCCAGATGGTGCGCGAATTTCTAGAGCGTGACGCCTCGGGCTGACAGCCCCAACCCCTACCCCAATTTCGCTGCTTCATAGTCTCCGTCATAACTATGCGATAGAGACCGAGCCTTCAGCCATAATACTCAATGCAAACGAAATACCCCCCACCCTCACCAGACCGCTCTCTCAGCAGGTCCGGCTTGATGCCCTCTGCACAACGCTCTTTAGATTCGTCCCGCTGCTCGGAATGACGTGCAGAGGGAGGTTGCAGAAAGGTCACCGCCACCAGGAATTCACGGAGCGCATCAGTGGACAGTACGATGGAAGTTGTGGATGTGTAGAAAGACACCCTTGTCGGGAGATACCATAGGGGAGCCATGTCCGGTTACAGACTGACTCTCTTCCAGCGAGCGCTTAATACTTGGGTCAAGCTGTGGGTGCGCGTAGGGTTACCCCCGCAGAGGTATCACCTGATGACAGTGCCAGGGCGACGCAGCAAGCGGCTGCACAGCAACCCCGTATCGGTGTTGGAGGAGGGAGGGCAACGCTGGGTGGTATGTCCCTACGGGGAGCGCGAGTGGGTCAAGAACGTACGGGCCGCAGGGCAAATAACGTTATCGAGGGGACTGTTCAAGCAGAAGCTAATGGCCTCGGAAGAGCTCAACCCCCACATCAGCGCTGCTGTGCTGCGAGCCTACTATCGAGGCGAGGCCATTACCCGCAAATACTTCCGGGCTGAAGCAGACTCAAGCTTGGCAGAGTTCGCCGCTGAGTCTGCCCTACACCCAGTATTTCGTCTTTCGGAATCTGAATGGGCGGATCCAGACTAGTCGCAGCGAGCTTAAACCCCCGCTGCTGCCAGAGCCTCGTCGATCTTACCTGTGTTGTAGCCCACCACCAGCGATTCGCCGATAACGGTGACTGGGGTGGCCCGGTAACCCATGCCTACCAAGGCATCGCGGGCGTCGGGCTCTTGGGAGACGTTGTGCTCGGTAAAGGAAATGCCCTTGCGTGAAAGGTACACTTTCACCATGTGGCAGGGCCCTCAACCATCGGACGTGTATACAATAATCTCCGGCATCTTATGCACCCTCCCTTTCTGATCGGTCGGCGCGCCCTTCTGAACGTTTGTGGTCCGCCTTGGACTCGTAGCTGTCGAACAACCCCTGACCGGGCTGCACCGCTTCATCCAAGCTGGAGGCGAAGTCCTCGCCTGCTTCGAACTTGCGAAGAAACTCTTCGCTTACGAAGAACATTCAAATACAGAAGCCGTCCCTTTTAATATCCTCGTGGTGACGGTCGCAGGGGCAGATCTTCTTGCGGTCCTCAACGGGATCGCCACTGAGGGTCATTCAAGGGCAGTAGCGGTAGCCGTGCTCAACCTGGTTTTGAGCCAAGCCTTCCTGCACCACCTTCACCACATCGGGTTCGGGGAAGAACTGGTAAGCCCCTCGCTCCACGTACTTCTCCGAGAAGATGACGGTGCCCTTCAATGCCTGTTCCATGGTCAGCTTACGTGCCATGTTATCCCTCGCTAGCCTCTGGAGTGTTCGCTTGCGCCGTGGCCAACCCGCCGCTGCGCATCTGGGCATGGGCAGTGCACGGCATCTTGCGGAAGGCCTGCTCCCTAGCCCTCAATTGCTCCACCAAGGTGGGCAAGGCTTCCTCGACCTCACTGTAACTCTTGTTCTCTTCCACTTCTACGCTCAGGACCGCGGCTGTTCCGCACTCGCAACTGGCGGCCACGAAGACCTTATGGACACCGCTGGTACCCGACAGGTTGGGCTTGAACCCACGCAGCAGACGCATCCCTTCATCCTCAGCTAAGGCTTGAGAGAACAGAAGGTTCAGTTGGTTTTCGGTGACAGCTTGTTTGGAGTCCATGGCAGGTAGGTTTCCCACTCTAAATGGGGTCGAGCCCGAAGCATCTCTAGGCCGAATCGCTGCCTAGGTCCTGCTCAAGCCCCCGCAGGAAGCTTTCCAGCTCAGGCGAGAGGGGTACGTCGGCCGCGGTTGTCGCCGCCCCGGAAGCGTCCTCCCGGGCATCGTACTGGGCTTCCAACTGGCTCAGCACCTGCTTCACTTCAGGGTTCTGCTCCACGGCAGCCGTGAGCTCCTGGTACTGGCGTCGGCCTTTCTCTACGTCGGCCAAATCCGCAGGTATGGGGTAGAAGCTGCTCAGCAGCTCAATCAGCCGCGCGGTGCCTGCGTGGTCCTCTTCCAACTGCACATATTGGGGCAGACGGGCAATGAGGGTCATGTTCTGGACGCCCATCCTCTCCGTCTCTTGGGTAACCATATAAGTTATGGTGGTGGGCCCCTCATACTTGCTGGAGCGGACCCCAAGGCCGTTCAACTGGTTCTCCGGCTCAGGCGAAGTCCCGCTGCCGCTAACCAGAAGAGCCCGTGTATGGGGAACCACATCGTACATCCCGCCGATAAGGCAATAGCGCTTGGCCCCGAAGTGCTTCAGCACCTCAATAATGGACTCGGAGTAGTCCTCACCGAGGTAATGGGGCTCCCGCATATGCAGAAACAGAAGGTCGTGCCCGTCCTCGCGCTGGGCGTATTTCAGGAAGGTGTTGGGTATATTCAGCACGCGATTCCCGTTCACAAAACGGGTGCGCGGGCGGTAGCGGGTAAAGTCGTAGAAGGCGCCGGGGCGGGCCAGTTGCCCCAAGTCCTTGGCCCCGAAGTGCTGCTCCAAGCGGGAAAGAGCCAAGGTTCCCACGCGCCCAACGTTAATCCACGGGCGCAACACAGCGATCACATGGGGCTCCTCAAGCTCCGGCAGAGGCTCGTTGATTTCAAAGGCACCCAATCGCATAGCAAACCTATTCTGCCAGTGACCCCTTTTATTTGCAACCTTTGGAGGGCGGGAGCAATCGAGCGGTGGCCCGTGGACTGTGGACTGTGGGCAATCGCCACACGTATTATGACGAAGTACTATGCTGGACTGATACGTCGCATCTATGGAGTGAGCGGAGACAGGCATGGCCACGGAACAGGACGGCAAGAACGACCTCACTCTATTCGGCACCCAAGTATCCTTTGCCCTGCGGGCGTCATCAAGGGACTGTTGAAGAAGCGAGCGACGTCGGGTCGATCGGACGCCAAGGTCGAAGGTTGTATGTTTAGAGAGGGATGTGAATGACTACAGAAGACCCGAGACGCTTGGCTAGCGCCGCGGCTGTCCATCGCACAGTTGAAGCCTTGGAGGCCCGCAACATCCACGCCGTCGTCGTCGGCAACCGCGATACGGCCCTTCAGAAACTGAAGGAGCTGGTGCCTGCAGGGGCCCAGGTGCTCGCGGTGACCTCGGAGACGTTAGATGACGTCGGCTTCACCCAGTACGTGGCCGAAGATGGGGTCTACGACAGCCTGACCCGTAGGTTCCAAGAGGCTGACACTCTCGATGAACGCGCCGAGATGCAGCGCACCCTTGGCTCGACCCCCGAATACGTGGTAGGAAGCGTGCAGGCAGTGGCCGAGACCGGCCATGTTGTCATAGCCAGCGCGTCGGGCAGCCAGTTGAGCAGCTATGTGTTCGGGGCCAAGAACGTGGTATGGGTCGTGGGCACCCAGAAGGTAGTGCCTACTTTGGAAGACGCCTTGGCCCGCACCTATGGCTACGCCTTGGATCGCCACAAAGAATGGTCGCCAGCCCAAGGCCACGGTCCGTCCTCGATGGGCAAAGTGACCATCTTCGAGAGCGAGCGGCGGCCCGACAGGACAACTGTCATATTCGTGAACGAGGCTCTGGGTTGGTAGCACCCGCCAATCACCGCATGATGATAAAGATGAGACGGCAGCATTCAGGAGGCACACAATGAGCCTGTTCCGTATACAACCCCATGGTCGTCTGCAGGAGTGGATAGCCGAGGAGAAGGGCTACTTCAAGGACGAGGGCCTTACATACGAGTTCATCCACGGCATGGCCACGGTACAACCTGCGACCCAGCCTGGACCGGTGCAGCAGGTGCGGGACGGGGCCTTTGAGTCCTACGAGCGTGGGCGCGATGTCGAGGTTAGCTCGGCCTGCCACTGGACGGTTAATATGGCCTCCTCGGCAGGCCACGGCCGGATGTGGGGGCACGCCTACTCCATCGCGCCTGCGGGTATCTTCGTTCCCCCGGAGTCTCCCATACACAGTGCCGCTGACCTAGCCAACGTGGAGGTATCGGTGGGGTACCATTCGGGAAGCCACTTCTCCACGCTGATGGCATTGGAGAAGTTCCTGCCCCCTGAACAAATCAAGCTGCAATTCGTCGGCGGTCCCAACAGCAGGCTTGAGCTGCTGCTGGCGAAGCGGATCGAAGCGGCTCAGGTCTTCTCCTCCCAGTACTATGTGGTGGAGCAGCAGGGCTACCGCAAGGTCGTGGACGCAAGCTTCATGATAGGCTTCCTGTTCTCAGTCGACGCCAACATGGACGACGTGGCCAAGTACTTCCAAGCCCTCAGGCGCGCCCAGCGCGACATCGACTTGGACCTCGGCCGCTACAAGCACTACTACCTGCGAGAGCTGCCCGAGCGCTACCACAGCTTGGTCGACGTGCAGGCCTTCGGCCCCGGCGAGCGCCTCGTATTCGAGCCCTACACCCGCGACATGTACGACGAGACCCACCGTTGGATGGTGGAGCGACAGCTATTTGACGGCGCGACCGCACCGGCTCCCGAATACAGCGTGGCGGTGGCCCGCTAGCCTCTCGCCTCTCACTCTGCCGCGCAGGCTAGTCAACGGCCACGATGGCCGATAGCTCGACTTTCAAGCGGGGGTGAGCGGCCAGCCGGGTGATCTCGATGGTGGCGGTGCCGGGACGGTGGGCCCCGAAGTACTCCCACCACACATCGTTCATCTGGTCTTGGTCGTCTATGTTGGTCAGGTAGCGGGTGACCTGCACGATGTCGCTGAAGCTGGCTCCCACAGCGTCCAATCCCAGCTTTACGTTCTCCAAGGTCATCCTCGTCTGTTCGGCCATATCGTCGGGTATGTTCTCGAATTCTTCGGGCCTGTGGGGATGGTGGTGATAAATGGGGACGCAGGTGACGCCTGCTAGGTAGACAGTCGAGCCTCCAGTCACCTTGACAGCTGGCGCATAGGGCAGATTGATGGACGGATCGCGGTCGGCGGTATGTATCACTTCTATCTGCTTTGCCATGCTTCTCCCTCCGGTGGTCATCATGATTCGCAAGGGACGATTTTAGGGCTTCTCATTCTACTTCACCCGTCACTTACGCCATGACGCAGCGCCAACCCGCTATAATTGAATCGTTATGGACGCTCGGACTATCCCCAAATTCTCCCGCCGGTGGCGCTGCTTCGCCATCGGCTTGGCATCCCTGTTGTTGCTGACGGTATCCGTTGCGGCCTGCGGCGAGGACCCTACTCCCACGCCCCCCGCCGCCGTGGTGCTATCCGTCCCGCAGCAGCAGGAAGAAGCCGACACCCCCACTCTAGATGCGTCCCCGCCACAGTCGGTGCCCAGCTCCTCTGCCGGGGCTTTTGGCTTCTCACATTACGTGTTTGAGGACATTGGCGGTGAAGTAATCACCACACTGGTGGAAGGGCCGGTAGACGAGCAGATACGAGCGCCGGTGTCATACCAACAGCTCAAGGCTAAATACGAGAATGGTGAGACTTTGGATGGGCTCGCGATATCCAGCCAGGAACTGGGAGAACTCGTGGGGCAACTAGATACGGTGCGGGATGCTACTGCCAAGTATCGAGACATCAGGGTGGCCTTGGCCGAAGGCTATCTCCAGACTACTGAAGACGTGCCCAACATGGGGGCACACTTCATCCACCCCATCAGGGCTTTGGACGGGCTGTTCGACCCAGCCAAGCCGGAGATTCTGATGTACACCGGAGACGACGAGCTCGGCTGGCGTTTGGTCGGCACGTCATTCGTGCTGCCGCGGGAGCAAGTCGGCGACCAGCACCCCCAAGCTTTCGTTGGCCCGCTGGACAACTGGCACGTCCACTACAGCCTGTGTACCGGCCCCAACTCCATCTCCCGCTCCACCACCCCTGAACAATGCGCCGCGGAACAGGGCGTGTGGCTCCCATCCTACGGCTGGATGATTCACGCTTGGGTGTGGAACGAAAACCCCATGGGCGTGTTCAGCATGTGGAACCCCAGCGTACCGCCCTTGGTGTCCACCAGCGAGGTGCGCCAATCGCGGGACACCTTTGTGCCGGTAGACGGGGCCACAGTCGCCACCATCGAGAACTTCAACTACGCGCCTACGGAAATAGCCATCGGCGAGACCCTAACTTGGACCAACGTCGACGGTGTGCCACACACGGTGACCGCGGGCATTGATGGAGAGGCTGTGAACTTCGATTCTGGCCTCATCGGCCCAGGCCAATCATTTGCGGTACGCTTTGACCAGCCTGGCTTGTTCCCCTTCGCCTGCGCCCTTCATCCCTCAATGACGGGCACTGTGTTCGTAGGGCAGTAGACCGCCAGTGGCCCGGATGCGACAGGCTAGATATACAGAGCCCGGCCCACTCCTCCGCCAGCGGCGATGACCTCGCCCGTAACCGCCACTGAGAGGGGCGAGGCTAGGAAGGTGATCAAGTTGGCCACCTCTTCGGCGTCAACGATACGTCGGATAGCCGTGCCACCGTACATCTGCTTCTCAGCCTCAGCCTCACTGACACCGCTCTTGCTGGCTTGCTCAGCCACCAATCCTGCGGTGCGCTCGGTGCGAGTGCCGCCCGGGTGGACGACGTTGGCGGTGATGCCGTACTGGCCCAACTCGTCGGACAGGTTCTTGGTCAAGTGGGTGATGGCTAGGTTACGCGCCCCTGCGATCGTGCCCACGTTGCGTCCAGCCAGCCCGCCGATGTTGATGATGCGTCCGAAGCCTTGGCGTTTCATGTGCTCAGCAGCGTCGCGGGACGAGCGCAGGTAAGTCATGAACTTGAAGGTGATGTCCTCCATAGCGTCCTCGTCGGACACCTCGGAAAGAGGTCCCGTAGCTTGTCCGCCGGGCCTGCCCGCGTTGTTCACCAGAATGTCCAGACGCCCCAACGTATCGACAGTGGTCTGCACCATGGCATGCACCTGTTCCGCCACAGTGGTGTCAGTGGGCACGGCGATGATGCGCCGGCCCGTCTTCTGCGTTATCTCTTGGGCCGCCGCCTCCAGGGTCTCGCGGGTACGGGCACAAATGGCCACATCCACGCCCTCCTGCGCCAGTTGTAGCGCCGTGGCCTTGCCGATGCCCACGCTGCCCCCGGTTACCAAGGCCACCTTGCCCGCTAGTTGCAGGTCCATGCTTTATCTCCTCTGAACTCCCGCCTCGGCTGGGTTCCCGATCTCGCGGAAGAAGTGAATTTCTTTGATGTAAGCCTCGGCAATTGTACCATCGGGGTGTCCTGCTCGTTGAGCGAGCTACTTGGGCCGTGTTACATTGCCCAACGCGAGCCAAGGCATTGGCACGTAGATAACTACCCGCGAGGCAACTATCAGGCCCCCAAGCAACACGAGGAGGGAACTATGCCCAGACAGCACATTAAAGGCGAGAGAGAAGAGACTCGGGGCTATTCGCGCGCAGTGATAACCCATGGCGGGACCGCTATCTGGTTGGCAGGAGTGACCGGCGGCTTTGATTCGAACGGAAACTCTTTGGCTGGAGACTTCGAGGCCCAAGTCCACCAAACCTTCGCCAACCTCCGGGCAGGCGTGGAGGCGGCAGGCGGGACTCTGGAAGACATCGTCACCATGACCGTGTTCATAACTGAGATGCGCTATGGAGACCGCTTTACCGAGATGCGTCGTGATTATTTCAAGGACTATCCCGGCAGCGCCCTCATCGGCGTGGAGGCTCTAGCCCGTCCCGAGATGCTGCTGGAGATTCAGGCCATAGCAGTAATCGGCGACGACTAGCTAGTACGCGTTTAGGCGGACCGCTGCCTCTTCAATACGTAACTTCGATACGCTGGGCCTGCATCCGGGGGATGATGCGCTCTCTGGCCACTATCGCCTAGTCGTCGTTGTCCTAGGGGCTCTGGAGTCGTGGCACATTCCCAACGCGACCATGGAATCGTCAGAAGGCGACCATAGGAGGAGTTTATGCCTAGGCAGTACATCGCAGGCGAGCAAGAAGATTCCCGGGCCTATTCCCGCTCGGTGATAACCCACGGAGGCACCGGCATCTGGATGGCAGGCGTAGGCGGGGCGTGGGATGCCGACGGGAAGTCGCAGGCGGGAGACTTCGAAGCCCAGTGCCGCACCACCTTCGACAACCTGAGGGCCAGCGTCGAGGCCGCTGGCGGGACCATGGACGATATCGTCACCATGACGGTGTTCATCACCGACATGCGCTACGGCGACCGGTTCGTTGAAATGCGCCGTGACTATTTCAGCCACTACCCCGGAAGCGCCTTGATCGGTATCGAGTCTCTGGCCCGCCCCGAGATGATGCTGGAGATACAAGCCATCGCGGTTATCGGCGACGACTAGTAGGCCGAGGGGTTTTCGACCTCCTCACGACATCCCTTGAATACAGGGATTCCGCATCCCGTCGTTGTGTCGCGGGTGGTGCATCCCCGCCTGCCTCCTCGCTACCTTCTCCGCCTACAATGGAAGTGTTAGGCCTCGCAGGGCCTTTCAGCCATCGGACGTCGTTCCTACTCGTTCGTTCTGAGCGTAGTAAACAGAGCGCTAAGCGGCTTCTGCCTAGGCGAAGGGCGGGCGAGCGGAAAAGTGAGGGGCCTTGGGATAGTCGAAAGGGCCTGCCTCGCAGTCTATGGTCTAACACATTCAGGTTGACACTTCAGGCCCGCTTGGATACCCTTTAGTGGATACCATCAATTTATTGCTCGGACGACCGCCAAGGGTCATAACCATCCCGTCCACAAAGGGAATTTCACATCATAGGGAGGAAAGGTGATGGCTGATAGTCACGACGTAGCGCTAATGGCCCACCTTATGCGCCGCGCCGGCTTTGGCGCCTCACGCGAGGAGCTGGAGGAGCGGGCGGCCAGAGGGTACGAGGCCACCGTGGAGGAACTGGTCAACACGGAGTCCCAGCCAGCGGATAATGAGGACTTCATGTACCGCTATATGCCCGGCATCGAGGCCCCGCTGGCTCCGGCCTTGGCTCAAGCCAACTGGATGTACAGGCTTCTGACCACCAAGCGTCCACTGCAGGAGAAGGTGGTGCTCTTCTGGCACCATGTTTTCGCGACCGGCAACTCGAAGATCGACAACCCGCCGGAGTTGTTGCAGCAGTTGAACATGTTCCGCGAGTACGGCATGGGCAACTTCTCCGCTCTGGTGAGCCAGTTGGCCCGCGACCCTGCCATGATTTATTGGCTGGACAACTACGACAACCACAAGGGCGCCATCAACGAGAACTGGGGCCGCGAGCTCATGGAGCTGTTCACCCTAGGTGTGGGCAACTACTCCGAGGATGACATCCAGGAGGCCTCCCGGGCCTTCACTGGCTGGACCATCAGTTCCAAGCTGCCCCGCAACCCCTTCGGCCGGTTCTACTGGCACTTTGAGTTCCGCCCCGAAGACCACGACTACGACGAGAAGACCTTCCTAGGCCACACCGGCAACTTCGATGGCGATGACATCATCAACATCATCGTGCAGCAGCCAGCGTGCGCCCGGTTCGTCACCCGCCACATGTACAACTTCTTCGTGGCCGACGAGGTGCAGGTGCCCAGTTGGAACGACCTGCCTCCCAAGGACCCGGAGGCCATCGAATACCTGAGCAAGGTGTTCCGCGAGTCCGACTACGACATCCGGGCCACACTGAAGGCCTTGTTCCTGTCCGACTTCTTCAAGGAAGCCCGGTTCACCAAGGTGAAGAGCCCCGCCGAACTGGTGGTGGGCACCGTGCGCACCGCAGGCGACTTCGCCGGTCCCAGGCCGGGACTGCAGGACTTGGCCAACGAGTGCGCCTTTGAAGGGCAGGAGCTTATCAACCCGCCCAGCGTCGAGGGTTGGCATACCGGCCACGAGTGGATCGACAGTGGCGCTCTCGTCCGCCGCGTCAACTTCGCCGCCGACCGACTGGGCAACATCGAACTGCCCGGCATCCGCGAGATAGTGGGCAGAGTCGAGGCCCGGGGAATCACCGCCCCTCAAGCAGTGCTCAACGCCTGCTTGGAGTTGCTATCGGTAGAGGTCGGCGACCAGTCTCGCCAAGAATTGATGGCCCAAGCCAGCGAGGGAGGCAACTACAACTGGGCCTCCCCTGAAGACGCCAAAAAGTCCGCCCAGAGAGTGGGCGTCCTGATGGCCCTGATCGGGGCCTCGCGAGAATACCAGTTCGCATAACAACCTAGCACAGGCTGGCTTCATCACCAGCACACCCAAATTCAGCCCAAATTCAGCCCAAATCCAGGAGGAGGAAAATGGCATCGACCACCAAAGACCCGGTGCTGGTAGTTCTCCAGCTATCGGGCGCAAACGACTACCTGAACTGCGTAGTTCCCTACACCAACGGCATCTACTACGACAACCGGCCCAATGTTCGCATTAAGCCGGAAGAGGTCATACCGCTGGACGACACCTTGGGATTCCACCCCAACATGGGGCCGATGAAGCGCTTCTGGGACGATGGCAAGCTTGCCATCATCCACGGCATCGGCTTTGAGAACTCGCCACGCTCTCACTTCCGCGCCATGGACATCTGGCACACCTGCGAGCCCGACAAGATCGGCACCGAGGGCTGGCTGGGCCGCACCGTCCGTGACCTCGACCCGACCCACGAGAACGTGGTAAAGGCTGTTAACTTCGGCCAAGGTCTGCCCCGGGCCCTCAGCCTCTCCGGCGTACCCGTCGCATCAGTCTCCGACCTAGAGTCCTACGGCGTACTGACGGGCATAGCCCAAGACCAGCGAGCACAAGCACTGGAACGCTTCGCCCGCATGTATTCCCCCGCCATCGGCCGGGGAGCAGTGATGGACTACTTGGGCAGCACGGGCCTCGACGCCCTCAAGGGCGCCGACGTGCTCAAGGAGGCCCCGCAGCAGTACTCCTCCAGCGTGGAGTACGCCGCCACGCCCATAGCCCGCGCCCTCAGAGGCGTCGCCATGACCCACTTGGCCAACGTGGGCACCCAAGTCTTCTACACCCAGCACGGTAGCTTCGACACCCACGCCACTGAATTGCCGGTGCATGCCAAGCTGTGGACCGAGGTCTCGGATGCCGTAGAGAGCTTCTTCGACGACCTCAGAGAGCACAACGCATCGGATAACGTGCTGATGATCGTCTTCACCGAGTTCGGCCGCCGTGTGCGTGATAATGGCACCGGCACCGACCACGGGTCTGCCGGCGTAGCATTTGCCTTGGGCGACTCCGTCAAGGGCGGCTACTACAACGAATACCCGTCTCTCGAGGCCAGCGAGCTGATTCAGGGCGACCTGAAACCCAACTACGACTTCCGTGGCTTCTATGCCACGGCCTTGGAGCAGTGGATGGGCCTCGATTCCACAGCCATCGTCGGCGGGACCTACGAGCAGTTGGACATCGTCTAGTTCAGGCCCCCAAGCCATACGCGGAGCCCGTGTCGTGCCCAGCACGACGAGTTGCGGGCTCCGCGTGACACGATTACGAACTACTCCCAAAGGGGGACCATCATGATGACCACCGTAGCCACAGGCCGAGTGTTCGATCATAGCCACGTCCTCGGCATGTACGCCCAGACAGGGCAAGGCTTTTACGCACCTGTGGACATGGCCCTAACCCCCGACGGCATCGCCTACGTTGCCTGCCGCGGCGGGCTGGCCCTGTTCGCGCGTATCACCAAACTGCATGTTGACCACCAGTTCATCGGCGAGATCGGCTCCCAAGGCTATGCCGACGGCCAGTTCATCTGGCCCACTGGGGTAGCCATCGATAGTGAGGAGAATGTCTATCTCACCGACGACTTCCTGCATCGCATCTCGGTGTTCGATAAGGACGGAGCATTTCTCCGCAACGTCGGCTCCGAGGGCAACGGGGAAGGCCAGTTCAAGGCTCCCGCAGGCATCAAAGTGGACAAGGATGACAACTTGGTAGTTGTCGACGCTCAGAACCACCGCGTCCAAGTGCTGGACAATCACGGCAAGTTCATCCGCCAGTGGGGCGGGCAGGGCGATGGCAACGACCAGTTGAACGCGCCTTGGGGCCTCTGCCTCGACAACGACGGCAACGTTCTGGTCGCCGATTGGGGCAACCGCCGCGTACAGAAGTTCACCGCCGAGGGCAAGTACCTAGCCACCTACGGTGGACCAGGGACAGGCCCCGGCGAGCTCAACCGGCCGTCGGGCATAGCCGTGGACTCCGAGGGCGACATCTACGTCACCGACTGGAACGCCGATACCCTGAACGTCTACGACCCTAACGATGGCAGGTTCATCACCGCGCTCACCGGCAACGCGCGCGAGCCCTCGCCGTGGGCCAAGACGCTCATCGCCGCCAACCCGGACATGATCAAGGCACGGCGCATCGCAGACCTGTCGGAGGAGTGGGGCTTCCGGCGCCCCATCGCCGTGAACATCGATGCCAACGATCGCATCTACGTGCTCGAAGAGTTCCGGCAACGAATTCAGGTGTACGACAAGGTCAAGGGCTACACCGAGCATGCCTTGAACGCCTAGTAGGCCTAGGAAGCAACGAAAAGGGGCGGGACTGAATAGTCCCGCCCCTTTCTTTTCTAGGATTCCTCTTACTACTGGTGGACGGCAAACGCAGGCGTCTCGTAGTAGTGGGGGCCATCGTAGATCTCCACTAGCAAGCAGTCCTCCTCGGCATGGGTCGGGCCGTGGGGATGGTCCTTCGGGTTCATGTAGAACATGCCCGGCGTCAGGATGATGTCACTGTTGGGGTAGTGATACTTCCCCTTCAGGCAATACATGAACTGGTTGGAGGCGTGGATATGGGTCATCGGCACCCCGCCTCCCTTGTCCACCCGGAACAGGGCGATGGAAGCCCCATTCTCCGGGTTCTCCCACAGCATCTTGATAAAGGCCCCAGCCGTGCCCAAGGCCTCCCATCCCGTACCGTCGTCGGCTTCCCAGACCCTCTCCCTGAGTTCGCTCATCCTGACTCTCCTTTCTCCAGTGGGGTGTCTCCAGTGGCGTGGAACTCACGCTCTGCATTCTAGACTGAAGCTACGGTCAATGTCGAAAGGCGTCTGTCCACTGGTGGGTCGGGCGTCTACACGAAGACACGTCATGGGCTATAATTCAAGAGAAGCGCCGTGCCCGAACTGGGTCGCGGCGCACCGGTGCCCGGTGGTGTAGTGGTATCACAGGGGACTTTGGATCCCTTAACCCAGGTTCGAATCCTGGCCGGGCAGCCACGTCCATCACAACGTGACCATGAGATGTTTAGGTTTGAAACGGGTGCTAGCACGTTCGCTCGGTCCACTGGCAGGCTTGCATCCGAGGAGAGGTCAAATGTGCCACCGAAGGTCCGTGAACTAGTCTCCGACTTGGAACGGGCGGGATTTGTTAACCGGGAGGGACGAGGGAACCATCGGAACTTTGTCCATCCAAACCTACCGAGGCCCGTGACAATATCAGGCAATTTAGGCAGTGACGCGAAAACATAGCAGGTCTGTACCGTGCGAGCAGCCATCGAGGAGTCGAGAGAATGAAGAACAGCACCCGGTACATCAAGATAGTTGAATGGCACGAGGACGACCAATGCTATGTAGGCAGCGCCCCAAGCCTGATATATGGCGGGTGTCACGGGGAGAATGAGAGGCAGGTCTTCGAGGAACTTTGCCAGATCGTCGACGAGGCACTTGAGCTTTATCAGTCTGACGGCAAGCCGTTGCCCCCTGCCACTTCCGGGCGCGACCTCGCCAACAGACTAGGAGCGCTCGCCTAGCCCTCATCCGGGACATTCGGTCCTCCGACTACGCGGAATTGGAAGACGCAAACCGCTCAACATCGATTTCCTTGGCGCGGTCACGCGCTTGCCAGAGGTCGTATGCCATCTGCATTCCGAGCCATGTCTCTGGCGTCGAGCCGAATGCTTTGGAAAGACGCAACGACATCTCGACGGACACGCCAGCCTTCCCGTTCACCAAGTCCGACAGCGCCTGACGGGTTACTCCCAGACCCGCTGCTGCTCTAGTCACTGTCAAACCCAACGGCTCAAGACACTCCCAACGGACGATCTCACCCGGATGGGGCGGGTTCTGCATGGGCATCAGCGCACCTCTTCAGTGGTAGTCTGTATAATCAACATTGACGGCATGTCCATCCTCGAACCTGAAGGTTACCCGCCAATTCCCCGACACAGAAACTGCGTAGTGGCCTTCCAGTTCGCCCGACAGTCGGTGCAGCCCGAACCCCGGTACATCCATATCCCGTGGCGTTCGGCTTTGATCCAGCACTGCAAGGATATGGGTCAACTTTCGTATGTGCTGTGGAGCCACACGGTGCGAACCTTGGCCTCTGTAGAGTAATCGCAGGCCACGGTGCCTAAAGGACAGGATCACAAGGACAACCTACGCCTGTCGTCTGTCGCCTGTCAATAGACAATAGTCAGCCTCCGCGGTAGAAGCGCCTCAAAGACGACCAGCGGATGAAGACGTACTCAACCTCTTGTGTCGACATCAGGAGTCCGGAATGAAGAACTTCCAACGGTACGTTCGCCTCATACGACCCCTCCTCGTCGCCGCCCTGCTGGCTCTCGTGCTGCCCCTACTGGCCGCTTGTGGCGGAGGCGACCCCACTCTCACGGTCTACTCCGGTCGGTTCGACAGCCTGATTGCCCCTCTCGTGTATTCATTCTCGGTCCAGACTGGCATCGAGGTGAATGTGACTTATAGCAGCAACGACGCCATTGTAGTCAAGCTCTTGCAAGAGGGGGCCGATACTCCGGCAGACGTGGTGCTTCTCCATGAAACGACCGGCTTGGCGAGACTATCCCAAGCAAGTATATTTTCCACGCTGCCCCAAGAGCTACTGGCCAAGGTGGACTCCCAGTTCCGCTCCTCCAGTGACGACTGGGTGGGAACGTCCGGTCGGGCACACACCATTGTGTACAACGTCGCAGGCATCGATCCCGAGCAAGACTTGCCAGACTCCATCGCCGGGTTTGTCAACCCAGCGTGGCACGGACGCGTAGGTTGGGCCCCTGGCGACGATTCGTTCCACGCGTTCGTGACAGCGTTCCGCATCCAGCAGGGAGAAGCCGCCGCCCGCAGATGGCTTGAGGGCATGAAGGCCAACAACCCGCGCCAGTACACCAACAATACGGCCATAGTTACAGGTGCTGCCTATGGTGAAGTCGATGTGGGTATTGTCAGCCACTACTACCTGCAGAACTTCCTAGAATCGGATGGGCCTGCATTCGGAGCTAGGACCCATTTCATGAGGCGGGGCGACCCCGGTGCACTGGTGCTGGTAGCAGGCGCAGGAATACCGAATGGTGCTGTGGAAAAAGAGCTTGCCGTCCGTTTTATCGAATACTTGCTGTCGGTATCCGGTCAGCGCTACTTCGCCAGCCAAGCCAACGAATTTCCTCTGGTGGCTGGCATCCCTCCCGAGGGCGACCTTCCACCGTTGCAGTCCCTTGACCCGCCCAATGTGGACCTGAATAGCCTGACGGACTTGCAGGGCACCCTAGCGTTGCTGCGGGAAGTCGGCATCCTGCCATAGGACGGATATTCCGCCCGAGGCTCTTCGGTTATTCGAGAAACCAACTGAATAAGCGGACAACAGCCCCCTCTTCCAGGCGGGCGAGAGGGTTAGAGCCTGCCCGGATCAGATCCGGAAGGGTCTCCGCCCAGCGTGACTGCTTGCGCAAGCAACCCCCATGACATCCGCCCGTTGACCCAAGCCGCCCTTCCCACCTATCCTCCGCACAAGGGCCCCAACCTCCATCCTTTAGCATCCCCGGCCCCGGCATGTCTAGAGTGCCTCACATATGTGGATCGGATGCAACGACGGCGCAATGTCACAGGCATCAGCTACGAAAACGCAAAACCTCGTGAATCGTGTGTCGGCCCCTTGACTACGGCAAAGCTGACGCGTAGCTGCCCCGATCCGAATACCGATGCAATAAAATACATATAAATTACAACGGATATAGCACCGGAAGTATACTTAAATGCAAAACATTAGCACTGCAACATCACAAATGCGACAAAATGTGAATCTCCAAGGCCCCCAATGTGGGTTTTCATGTCAAGATCTCCGGCAAAGCGGCAAGGGACTTGAGCAGAGGTTCCCTCGTATGTCTGCACGCTGGGGACTGCCCGATACAGGTCACCCCGGTTTTTTCCTTTTTTGCAAAACGGTTCTTCTTGGGAGGGGGAGACCGTGGCAAACCCACGCATGGGAAACCCATCCCAAGCGCGCACCGGAAAGAATGGTTGCACAAATTTCAGTGAAATCAGCTACGGAAAAACGCGTGGCAGCTACGACCGGTCTGCAATCGCTGCCAGAAAGCAGAAATGCCTCCTAGCGCACCATTCATGCTTGACCGCAGAACAAGCCTCCCCCTGCCAGTGCCTGCCTGCCATGCTATACTCCAGCTGCAATTCAACGCACTGCCACACCCAAACGGGGGAGACGCCATGACAATGACCGACGCTCGCGAGTTGGTAGACGCTGATAGCGGCAGGGTCAATCGCGCCATCTTCAGCGACCAAGAGATTTATCAGGCGGAGTTGGAGCGGATTTTCGCGCGGTGCTGGCTCTTCCTGTGTCATGAGAGCCAGATACCCAATCCAGGCGATTTCTTCTCCACCTACATGGGCGAGGACCCAGTGCTGGTCACCCGAGGACAGGACGGCGTGGTACGCGCCTTCCTCAATGTCTGCCGCCACCGCGGCAACCGGGTGTGCCGTGCCGACGAAGGGAATGCTTCGGCCTTCGTCTGCGCCTATCATGGCTGGACCTATGGCAGCGACGGCAAGCTCATCGCCGTGCCCAGCCTCAAGGAAGCCTACTACGACGAACTGGATACATCCAAGTGGGGCCTACAGCCAGTGGCGCAACTGGACAGCTACAAAGGCTTGGTGTTCGCCACTTTCGACCCCTCGGCGCCGTCCCTACGGGCCTACTTGGGCGAGATGACATGGTACCTCGACACCTTCTTCGACCGTCGCGAAGGAGGCGCCGAGGTGTTCGCAGGCATGCACAAATGGGTGGTGCCCTGCAACTGGAAATTACCTGCCGAGAACTTCGGTGGCGACGGCTATCACGTCCCTTGGACCCACTTGTCCGCCTCCATAACCGGGTTCGGCGGTGACTTCCGCACTCAGCCCCAATCGACTACCGGCAGAATTCTCTCGCCAGGCAACGGCCATTGCGCCAACCTCATTGGCCCCGACGACGTCGCCGAGCCTCCCATCCCTGTATTGCGAGACTATGAAGACCGGATCAAGCCCGAGGTGGAGGAGCGACTGGGCCCACGCTCCCGGCTGGTGAACCCCATCACCGCCACTGTCTTCCCCAACTTCTCCATGGTCCGCACCCTCTCTCGTAGCTTCCGGGTATGGCACCCACGAGGGCCAAACCATATAGAGATCTGGGCTTGGGGATTCACTGACAGGGCCGCCCCACCCGATGTCAAAGACGCCTTCCGCATCGCGGCCGTCCGTGGCTTCAGTCCTTCGGGCAGCTTCGAGCAGGACGACATGGACAACTGGCAGGAATGCACCCGCACCTCACAGGGAGTGGTGGCGCGCCGGTACCCACTGAACTACTCCATGGGCTTGGGCCACGAGGGCTACGATGCTGAACTGGGAGGCTGGGCCAGCGACTATCGCTTCAGCGAGTCGATCCACCGCAACTTCTACCGCCACTGGGCCAACATGCTGGTCACCGACAACTGGGCGGAGCTACGGAAGAAATCGCTGCCCGCCGGATAGAGGGAGGGCAGGCCAGTGTGCAGCACGGTTTTTACCTTGCCAACGCGGGGTACAAAGGCCTATGTGTCTTGCACCTGCACACTCTGTCGATGGAGCCGTCAGCGGGAGATTCGAGGAGCCCGCATCAACGGCAGACTATCCCCTTCACCTCTCGTTAGCCGCCAACTCACCCGCGACGAACTCCCGCATAAGCTTGAGGGCTCGGTCACTTGCCGGGCCAGCCTTGGAGCCGAAGGCGTGGGGTTCACCTTCAAACCACTCAACCCGGATGCTGCCGCCAGCGCCTCGGTAAGACTCCTCGAACCGTGTCGGTATGGAGAGGGGCACGTTGTCGTCGTCCGTCCCTTGGATGATGAGCACATGAGGCAGCGAGGTCTCCTCACCCCTCTCCAGAATGTACTGGGGGTTCCCCAGCTTCATGTTGTCCTCATTGACGAAGTAGTTCAGACTCGCCTCCACCAACCGCTGGCTGGCCTCCTTGGAATACATGTAGCGGGCGTGGGGGTCAAGGACCCCCCAGCAGGACAGCACCCATGAGAGGGACGCATCCGTGCGGGGCGCTTCTGGGAATCGTATGGCCCGGTACAGTGGATCGCGCGGGCACATGGCAGCCAGCATGATGGACTGTCCGCCGCTGGAAGAGCCGAGACCGCCAAGGTGTCGCGGGTCGCCATTGTAGTCGGCTGCGTGCTTCTTCAGCCAGCGTATCGCGTAGTTGACATCGGCCGTCTGGGCTGGGAAGGGATTCTCAGGTGGCATGCGAAAGTCAACGGCCACCACCAACAGCCCACTGGTGGCTAGGACCGTATCCATCAACTCGTTGTTGAGCCGGGAGCCGTGGTTCCACGCGCCCCCGTGGACATCAATCATCGTGGGGAAGGGCCCGTCGCCTTGAGGCTGGTAAACCCTAGCCAGCAGTGGTTCCGCTAGGTCTCCCCCACTGCGATACTCCACGTCAAAGGTTTTGATCCCATATTGCGCTTCAGGGTCATATACGCGTGATTGCACCGTGGCCATGGCTTCCTCCTAGTTCAACCTGGGTTGATTCATCTTGGAGCTTAGCTGAAGTGGGGCATCACCTCTTTGGCGAAGAGCTCCATCGACCTCATCACCTTAACATGTTCCATGCCACCGAAGGAGAAGTAGCAGACGAAATGCCCGATGCCCTCCTTCTCCAACTCCTTGATCTTGGCGGTACATTGTTCCGGGTTTCCCACGAACGCCCGTTTCTCGTATATCCGCTCGAAATCGGGCCGGGGGCCGGCATGCGTCTTGCGCCACTCGTCCAGCTTGTCGTACACCTCGCTGCCAGTCTCGTAGCTGTGGCGCCAAGATATCATGTCCAACATCCAGGAGAGTGGCCCCTCGGTGTCTCGCTTGGCCTGCTCCTCCGTCTCGGCTACGTGGAAGAAGCGGGTGAACGGGACCTGAGACAAGGACAGATCATGGCCTTCCTGTTGGGACAGCTTGGAGAACCGCCGACACTGGTCTACGGCGTCGTCTGTATCCAGAGGCTGCCCCACGATCAAGGGGTAGCCCGTCCTAGCCATGAACTCCATGGTGGCTTGCGTGCGGGTGGCCGCTATATACACAGGGGGATGGGGTTTCTGGAGGGGTGGGGGCACGAGGTTGGTGTCCTTGACGCTGAAATACTCGCCCTCGTAGGTGAAGTTGGGAGTGGTCCACAGTCCGATGATGATGTTCACCGACTCGCGGAAACGGGCTTGGCTCTCATTCCAATCGATGTTGTAGGCTTTGTAGTCCCAGTTGTCCATTCCGCGGCCGAAGCCCACATCCAAGCGTCCTCCGCTCACCAAGTCCATGGTCGCAGTATCCTCTGCCATACGCAGTGGATGATGCAGCGTTGGCAGCAGCACGGCAGTGCCGAGGCGTATCTTGCTGGTGTGGGCAGCTAGGTGGGCCGCCAGTACCATTGACGACGCGCCGATGCCGTAACGGGTGAAGTGGTGCTCAGCGTGCCAAGTCCGGTAGAAACCCAACTCCTCGCCGTGCCTCACCTCCTCAGTGAGCTCGTTCACCACTTGGGTTGGGTTACGGTCTTCGGGCCAGGAGACATGCGAGAAAAGCTCAAACTTCATGATTTGTCAAACACGAGACGTCGCCGGGATGTACGGCACTAGTGGCCGATGCTCGCCGACTCCAGCCCCGCGGCTCTCGTGGAGCCGGGGAACTTGGCAGGGTGTATGCCCTCCTCGCCCAACCTATCCTCGATAAGGCGCTCATTCTCGTCGTAGTAGCGTCCTTCCACAGTTTCCAGGTACTTGGTCCACTTGGCAGTACTGCGCCTGATCTCCCAAGACCAATAGGCATAGGCCATCCTCTTGAACCCAAGCCCAGGGTCGCGCCTCAAGAAGGCCCTAAGGATCTGCTTGGGGCCGAAGAATTTCTTGTAGGCCCGGTTTATTTCCTTCTGTAGCGTACTGGGCTTCATGTTCTTGGGCAGGAAGATGACGAAGGTGCCATCCAGACGGTCCCATGTTGGCAACAGGAAGCGGTTCAGCGGAATAGTGGGTGCGTTGTATTCAGGGTACCCACTCAGGGGGAACAAGGCCACGTAGTCCACGTTATGTTGTATGGCCGCGTCGATGGTTGCCCGGATGCTCCGCACTGTATCCTCGTCGGATCCGATGACGAAGGAGCCCAGCACCCGCAGGCCGTGAGACTTGATGGTCTTCAGCGAACTACGGATGCTGTCGTTGGTCTGCACTTTATTGAGGAGCTTGAGCACACGGTTGTCGAAGGACTCGAGCCCGATGTAGAGGGTATTCATCTGGGCCTTCTTCATAAGGGCCAGAATCTCCTCATCACGGGCCACTTCCAGCCGGCTGAAGCAGATGCCAAACCACTGGATGCCCTCGTCGATCACCCGCTGCAGCAACTCCTTGGTGCGGTCGCGTCGCACGGTGAAATGGTTGTCCACCAAGAAGAAGTACTTGGTGCCCACCAGCTTCTGCTGATACTTTATGTCCTCGATGACATTATCGATGGAGCGCATGCGATAGCCCCGCCCTAACTCGCGAGGTGCGATGCAGAAGGAGCAGTCGTAGGGGCAGCCTCGGGTGGTCTGGAGCACCTGCCACCGCATCTTCTTCTTCCACAGCAGCTTCCACCAAGGCCAGTTCATATAGCCGGAGATGAGCTCTAGATCGGGTATGGTCTCGAATTCCTGGGTGAAGGGCCGGTTGGGGTTGTGCCGCGTACGATCGCTGTCCCAGTAAGAGACCCCAAGGACGCCATCCAGACTTTCGTCGTTCTTCCACCGGTCCAGCAGCTCCGGCAGCGACTCGTCGCCCTCCTGCCGCACCACTGCGTCGCAATACTGGAGGGTGTCTTCCGCCATCACCGAGGCATGGGTGCCTCCGATGATGATGGGCATGTCGGGCCGCTGGGCCTTGATCTTGCTGATGTACTCGATAGTCTTGGGCATGGTGGAGCTGAAGGCGTGGAAGCACACCAAGTCCGCTTCCATCACTTTGTCCCACTTGATGGGGCCGATATGCTCCACAAAAGCGCACACATCGTACCCAGCGTCGCGCACGATGGTCGCAATCAGGGGCATGCCATATTCGGGGAACACAGCATGGGTCACCAAGTTCCAGTATGGGAGCTCTGCGCTTATGAAGGCGATCTTTTCAATCTTCATGGGAGCCCCCTTCTACGGCTACATGTAACGTCCGAGGGATTTTCTGCTCCACTGGCAGAATGCCACCATGATACCCTAGGCGCACGAGGTGTCACAACCTGCTCGAACACCCACGATACCTGCACGCCGTTGCTACACCTTGGCGGCCAGTGCGCCCCCCGCGAAGTTGCGGTAGACACCTTTGCATGGCACGCCATCCCTCGGCCGGGATAACCGGTTGGAAATTGGCTGGTATTGGAAACTCTTTCGGGCGAGCCTGTCAGACAGCTTCTCAATATCGAACAATTGAAGGCTTGAACGAGTATTATCCGTTTGAGAGGAGCGCCACCTGACCACGCAGGTCTCCCACATGCTCCACCCCATGATCCGCCATGTAGGACGCGATGCCTTCCACAACGTCCAAGGGCGTCCAGAAGTTGGTCAGGTTGGCGCTGCCCACCTGCACCGCCGTGGCCCCTGCCAAGAGAAACTCAATCGCGTGTTTTGCGGTGAACACGCCACCGACGCCGATGATTGGGATGTTCACTTTGGATGCCGCGCTGTATATCAACGCGACCGCCACCGAATGCAACGCCGGTCCTGATATTCCTCCCGTGACGGCCCCCAACACCGGACGCCGCGTTTCGGTGTCAATGGCCATAGCGGGGATGGTATTGCAGATGGTCAGGGCGTCTGCGCCCGCATCCTGCGCCGCTATGGCGATTGGGACGATGTCGGGCACGTTGGGAGCCAGCTTGGCCAGCACGGGCAATCCCGTGTTGGCCTTCACTTTCATTACCGTTTCACGGGTCAAGTCAGCACTCAAGGCATAGGAGGCCCCATGGTCCACGTTGGGGCAGCTCAAGTTCAGTTCCAGCGCCTCGATGCCCCGCGTGTCCCCCGCCATGGCGGCCATTCGGCCAAACTCTTCGACCGTCTCACCGGCGATGCTGAGGACTATGGGCACTTCCCACTCGGCCCATCTAGGAGCTTGGTCCCGAAGCGCAGCCTCAATCCCTGGATTGGTAAGGCCGATGGAGTTGAGGAGCGTCGTCTCGGCCAGACGGTCGGCGATATCAGGGTCGATCAGACCTTCGGAGCGCAAGCGTTGGAGCTCCCCAGGCACCCGTCTCCATGAATGGGGGTACCAGCGCGGTTCAGGATTGCCGACGCGTGGCCGCATGGTGACGGTCTTGGCAGTAACTGCTCCCAACTGCTGCAGGTCCACCAAGCCCGGCACGCCCGGTCCCTCGCCGAAGCCAAGGCCATAGCCGTCCCACCCGAAGGTCCCCGATGCAATCATCACAGGGCTGCGCAACCGGAGTCCCCGAGGATGGCCGGGGGCCAAGTCCACCGTCAGTGCCGAATGATCGGTTGCCAGCATCGAAGCTCCCCATATTGGGTTAGTTAGCCAATAGACTACCACATGTAGTCAAGCGGAAGGCCCGCCAACAGCTTGTTGGCGGGCCTCAAAACGCAGTGCCTCTGGCCTGACTTCATCTACAGAATCGGAACGTCTGCCTCTCCTTCATTGGCCGGTACGTCAGCCGATTCATCGTCCGCATCATCAGAGACGGGCAGCGCGAATAACTGGTCCGTCAAGTCTTCCGTCGTCGCCGGATCAAACTCGTTACCGTCGTCGTCTCGTCGGCTGCCGTACCCCAGCTCCTCCGTGAGCCAGTCGGGAGGGACAATCGCATCCTGTAAGTCGGCATCGAGGGCCAAGGGCTTTTCTTGGAAGGCTTCCACTCTAGCAGGTATCAGCCGTCCAATGATGACGTTCTCCTTGAGGCCCAGCAACCGGTCACGGGCCCCGCTGACCACTGCCTCAGTGAGCACCCTAGTGGTCTCTTGGAACGAGGCTGCAGCTAGGAAGCTGTCGGTCAGAAGCGAGGCGCGGGTGATGCCCAGCAGCACAGGCTTGGCCGTGGAAGGCTCCCCACCCTCAGCCAGCATCATGGCGTTCTTGGAGCGGAACTCGAACCGGTCCACTGTCTGGCCAGGGATGAACTCGCTATCACCTGGGCTCTCCACCTGAACGCGGCGCAGCATCTGGCGCAGAATAACTTCGATGTGCTTGTCGTGGATGCTCACGCCTTGGGAGCGGTAGACCTTCTGCACCTCTTCTACCAAGTACCGCTGCAACGCCTCGCTGCCCCGGATACGCAGGATGTCATGGGGGTTCAGGGGGCCGGCGGTCAGGGCGTCGCCCGCACGTACCTCAGAGCCGGTGCTCACCAGCAAGCGGACGGAGGGAGGCAAGGGATAGTCCCGTTCTTCCAAGTCTTCGTAGACCACCGACATACTTCCATCTCCAAACTCCACCCGGCCGGTGAGGCCTGAGCGCAACTCGGTGGGAGTCCACTCCGCCAGGTTCTGCCCCTCGCCCTCTTCTGCGGCTTCGGGCATCACCGTCCTAGCTAGGGGCATGCCCTCCTCGACCCATTCACCTTCCACCACCAGCAAGTCGGCGTTTTCAGGAATGTCGTAGTCCTCGCGATACTGCTCACGGGATGTGATGCGCAGGCGCCTGCCCTCGAACGCGCCCTCATCGACCGAGGCAACGCCATCGATGTCGGCCAGCATGGCCGCCCCCTTGGGCACTCGCACCTCGAATAGCTCCTCGACACGGGGTAGGCCGCTGGTAATGTCCAGTCCGGCCACCCCTCCGGTGTGGAAAGTCCTCATGGTGAGCTGCGTGCCAGGTTCGCCGATGCTCTGGGCTGCGATGATACCCACGGCCTCTCCGCGCCGAACTCGCCGCCCCGTCGCGGGGATGCGCCCGTAGCACAATTCACACAGGCCACGTCGCGCGTCACACGTAAGGGGCGACCGCACCGTTACCTGGCTGATGTCCGCCTCCTTGATGCGGGCAACCATCTCCTCGCTGATTTCCTCACCGCTATCCCCCAGCACCTCCCCTGTTTCGGGATGGACAATGGGCAGCGCCACGGTGCGTCCCAGCAGCCTCTCTTCCAGCGGGGCCAGAAGCGGATCCTCGGCACGACGTGTGATGGCCACGCCCTCTGTGGTGCCACAGTCCTCCTCTAGGATGATGACGTCTTGGGACACGTCTATGAGACGCCGGGTGAGATAGCCGCTGTCGGCGGTACGCAGGGCCGTGTCGGCCAGACCCTTGCGCGCTCCGTGGGTGGAGATGAAGTACTCCAGCGCTGTCAGCCCCTCGCGGAAGGACGACTTGATGGGCATGTCGATGATGCGCCCCTTGGGGTTGCTCATCAGTCCGCGCATTCCGGCCATCTGCTTGATCTGGGCGATGTTCCCCTTCGCCCCAGAGACGGCCATAACAGCGATGCCCCCGTAATTGCTAAGGTCCTCCCGCACGATTTCTTCCATGCGATCGCTGGCCTTGGTCCAAGCGTCCACGGTACGGGTGTACCGTTCGTCGTCGGTCATCAGGCCCAACATGTACTGCTCTTCGTACTCTTCCACACTGTGGCTGGCCTCGGTGATGACATCCTGCTTCCGCAGCGACACCTGAATGTCGTTCATGCCGATGGTGATGCCGGAGGTGGACGCATAGTGGAAACCCAGCGTCTTGATCCTGTCCAAGGCCGCGGCGGCGTCCAGATGGTCCAGTTTGCGATAGAACTCGCTGGTCAGTTCCTTGAGGCCGTCCTTGTCCATGACCTTGTTGCGAGGCTCCACCTCAGGTGGCAGCACCCGGTTAAGCACCATTCGACCCAAGGTAGTGGTGAGCCACCCTGTAGACTCTTCGTGGTCGCGCACCATGATTTCAGCTTTCAGGTCCAGGTGGGCCGCGTCGCAGGCAGCTTGGGCCTCGTTGAAGTCGGAGAAGCGCATCCCGGTGCCCTTGGCATCGGGGCGGATGTTAGTCAGGTAGTAGCAGCCCAAAACCATGTCCAGCGTGGGAGCTACCAGCGGTTCGCCGGACGCTGGGGAGAGCATGTTATGCACACTCAGCATAGTGTTCTTGGCCTCTTCAACGGCCATGCTCGAGAGGGGTACATGGACGGCCATCTGGTCGCCGTCGAAGTCAGCGTTGAAGGCGCTGCACACCAACGGGTGAATCTGGATGGCGCTGCCCTCGATAAGCACCGGCATAAAAGCCTGGATACCTAGGCGGTGAAGAGTAGGGGCGCGGTTCAGCAGAACAGGACGGTCCCTCACCACCTCTTCCAAGATGTCCCACACTTCGGGACGCGACCGCTCCACCAAGCGCTTAGCGCTCTTGATATTGGGCGAAATACCCAGAACGACCAGCCGGTGCATGACAAAAGGTTTGAACAGCTCCAGCGCCATACGCTTAGGAAGTCCGCACTGGTGCATCTGCAGTTCGGGGCCCACCACGATGACGGACCGTCCGCTGTAGTCCACCCGCTTCCCCAACAGGTTTTGTCGGAAGCGCCCCTGCTTCCCTCGCAGCAAGTCAGAGAGCGACTTTAGCTTGTGGTTATGACTGCCTTGGATGGGACGACCACGGCGCCCGTTGTCGATCAGGGCGTCCACCGCTTCCTGTAGCATCCGCTTCTCGTTGCGCACGATGATGTCGGGCGCACCCAACTGCAGCAGGCGACGCAGCCGGTTGTTACGGTTAATGACACGACGGTACAAATCGTTGAGGTCGCTGGTGGCGAACCGTCCACCGTCCAACTGCACCATGGGACGTAACTCCGGGGGCAGCACCGGCAGGACCTCCAGAATCATCCAGTCGGGCTTGTTATTGCTCTTCCGGAAGGACTCGACGACCTTGAGACGCTTGATGGCCTTCTTACGGCGCTGGCCGGAACTGGAACGCATCTCGCCGTGCAGGATTTCCCGCAATTCTTCCAAGTTGGTGCTGCGCAGAATGTCCAAGATGCCCTCGGCACCCATGCGGGCTTGGAATACGTCACCGTAGCGCGACTTCAACTCACGGAAGCGGCTATCGGAGAGTAGGCGATGCTTGCGCAGAGCCTTGAGCTCATCGACACGCTCCTCCAGGTCCTTGTTGAGGCCGACTTCCTTCTGCTGCAACTCCACATCCAAGCGGGCCACCTCGGCCTCGGCCTCGGGCGTCACGGTTGGCGCATCAAGTGAGGGGTCGTCTGCGCCGGGATCGTTGTCGTCCATCAGGCCGACCAGCTCATTGTGGGAGCCGTTTGTCGAATCCTTGTCTAACCCCAATAGGACCGACTTCGAGGCCTCCGCCTCTCGGCGCAGCCGGCCCACCTCGGTGTCGTGGTTCCCTTGTTCGTCGTCAATGGCCTGCTGACGCGCCTCCTCGTCGACATAGGTAACGACGTACTGCGCGAAATAAAGCACACGCTCCAAGTCACGGGGCGACAGGTCCAGCAGCAGTCCCAGCCTGCTGGGGGTGGTCTTACTGAACCAAATGTGGGCCACCGGGGCGGCTAGGCTGACATGGCCCATCCGCTCTCGCCGCACCTTGGCGCGGGTCACCTCCACGCCACAGCGGTCGCAAATCACGCCCCGGTAGCGTATGCGCTTGTACTTACCACAGAAGCATTCCCAGTCCTTGGTTGGACCGAAGATGCGCTCACAGAAAAGGCCATCCTTTTCCGGGCGTAGTGTGCGGTAATTGATCGTCTCCGGCTTGGTGACTTCGCCGTGAGACCAACTGCGAATCTGGTCCGGCGAGGCTATGGAGATCCGGATGGCATTGAAGTCTGTCGCCTGTGTCTCGAATCGCTCGCGAATCGCTACCATCTACATACTCTCCCTTTCATCAATCCAGCGAAGGGCTTTCCCAGCAAGAGCTATAGCCCAAATACGCCTGCTTCGAGGGGGCCCGCTTCCAGTTCCATGGGTTCGGCCTCCGATGCTTCAAGGGGGTCATCCAAGTCGTCTACGGAGGTCGACATCTGCTCCTCATCCTCGTCGAGGAGCTCCACTGCCAGTCCCAGCGACTGTAGCTCCTTGAGTAGGACGTTGAACGACTCAGGCACCCCAGCGGGCGAGATGTCCTCCCCCTTGACGATGGCTTCGTAGGCTTTCACCCTTCCCGACACGTCATCGGACTTGACCGTCAGCACCTCCTGCAAATTGTGGGCCGCGCTATAGGCTTCAAGGGCCCAAACCTCCATCTCGCCGAAGCGCTGTCCTCCAAACTGGGCTTTCCCTCCCAGAGGCTGCTGGGTAATCAGGGAGTAGGGCCCTGTGGAACGAGCGTGTATCTTGTCCTCCACGAGGTGTATCAGCTTGAGCATGTATATGCAGCCGACGGCCACCGGCTGGTCGAAGGCATCGCCTGTACGGCCGTCGAACAGGGGCACCTTGCCGAAGATGGGCGGAGCCATGCGCTGGTCGCGGTGCAGGCGCGTGGCTTCCTGGCGCATCTCTTCGAAGGACATGCCCGAGCTATCGGTCTCCGCTTCTTCCCGCAGCCACACCCTCAGGCAGGCCTCGGAGGCCTCGCCGACGATCGAGTCGTCCATCAGCCTCTCGGCGTCGTATCCCCGCTGCGTGAGGTAGTCCACCAGCTTCTCCTCGTCCAAGCGGGGGGAGTTGATGGCGGGGCTGGGGTCGATAGCCCCAGCTTTCTGCGCAAACCAGATACGCGAAAGCGCATCCTCAATGGCTCCGTCCCTAGCTCCGTCGAACACGGGACTGGTGGCCCGGAAACCGAGTAGCTTTGAGGCCCACCCAAGGTGGGTCTCCAGCACCTGTCCCAAGTTCATGCGGGAGGGCACTCCTATGGGGTTGAGAATGATGTCCACCGGCGTCCCGTCCTCCAGGTAGGGCATGTCTTCCGCAGGAAGGATGCGGGCTACCACGCCCTTGTTGCCGTGGCGACCTGCCATCTTGTCACCCACCGACATCTTGCGCGACTGCGCAATCCACACCCGGACTGCCTCGTTGACTCCCGGCGCAACGTCATCTTTATTGCGACGCTCCATGACCTTTACGCTGATGACCTTCCCTCGTTCGCCATGGGGCACCCGGAGGGAAGTGTCCTTCACGTCTCGGGACTTCTCGCCGAAGATGGCCCTTAGCAGCTTTTCCTCCGCGGTCAGTTCGGTCTCGCCCTTGGGGGTAATTTTCCCCACCAGAATGTCGCCCGGCCCCACCTCGGCCCCCACGCGGATGACGCCACGTTCGTCTAGGTCACGCAGGCTTTCCTCGCCCACATTGGTGATGTCGCGGGTCATCTCTTCGGGGCCCAGCTTGGTCTCCCGGGCCTCAGTCTCGTACTTCTCGATGTGTATTGAGGTGAAGTAGTCGTTCTTCACCAACTCTTCCGAAAGGATAATGGCATCCTCGTAGTTGTAGCCTTCCCAACTCATGAAGGCGACTACGACGTTCTGCCCGAGAGCCAGCTCTCCCTGGTCAGTGGAGGAACTGTCTGCCAGAACGCCACCCTTCTCCACCACGTCTCCCCTCCTCACGATGGGACGCTGGTTGAGGCAGGTGCTCTGGTTGCTTCGCTCGAAGTTAATCAACCGGTGATAGTGCTCATCCCCCTCTCGGTCTATGACGGTTACATGATTGCCTCCGACCGAGGAGACGGTGCCTGCAGCTCGGGAGAGCACTACTTGGCCCGAGTCCCGCGCCACTTGGCCCTCAATACCCGTGCCAACCAGTGGTGCTTGAGGCTTCAGGAGGGGCACAGACTGGCGCTGCATGTTGGAACCCATCAGGGCCCGGTTGGCGTCGTCGTGCTCCAGAAAGGGGATGAGGGAGGCGGACACGCTCATAATTTGCATGGGCGAAACGTCCATGAAGTCCACGGCTTGAGGCGCCATCTCGGTGTACTTCTCGCCGAACCTCACTTCCACCCGGTCGCGCACCAACTCGTTCTTCGCGTTCAGCACCACGTTCGCCTGCGCGATGACGTGCTTCTCCTCTCGGTCGGCGGTGAGATAGATCACGTCATCCTCGAGTGCGGAGACAAAAGGCTGCACGGCGATCTTCTGGGGCTCCAATGCCGCCAGCTTCTTCAGGTCGCTGGGACGCACCGTCGATCCAGGTTTGAGAGTGATGCCTTTGGGGAAGCTCTGCGCCACCGTACGGCCCAGCAACTTCGGGTCGTCGTGAGGCAACTCCTTCAGTACCCGACGGTATGGCGACTCGATGAACCCCAACGCATTGATGCGGGCGTAGGTTGAGAGGGAGCTGAGCAAGCCGATATTCGGCCCCTCCGGCGTCTCAATGGGGCAAATGCGCCCGTAGTGGGAGAAATGCACGTCGCGCACATCGAAACCTGCCCGCTCCCGCGATAGACCACCGGGACCCAAGGCCGAGAGGCGTCTTTTGTGAGTCAACTCCGCCAAGGGGTTGGTCTGGTCCATGAACTGGGAAAGCTGGGAGCCTCCAAAGAACTCGCGGACGGATGCGACTAGCGGCCTTATGTTCACCAGCGCTTGGGGGGTTGCCTGCTCAGGGTCGATGAGGGTCATACGTTCTTTGACCATGCGCTCCATGCGGAGCAAGCCGACACGCATCTGGTCCTGCACCAGCTCGCCCACAGCTCGCACTCGGCGGTTGCCCAAGTGGTCAATGTCGTCGACACGCCCCGCAGAGTTGTTGATCTGCACCATAGTCCGAAGAACGGACTCGATGTCTTTCAAGGTAAGGGTGGTTACCTTCTCATCCAAGCCGAGCCTGTTGTTCAGCTTGTAGCGCCCCACCTTACCAAGGTCGTAGCGGCGAGGCTCAAAGAAGAGGTTGCGTATAAGAAGGCGGGCGTTCTCCAAGCTGGGAGGTTCGCCCGGCCGCAGCCGCCGGTAGAACTCCATCTGCGCACTGGCAATCTGCCGCGCCTTTGGCCGGTCATACTCGTCGTCGGGCCGTAGCCAAGCCCATACCTCTCGCAGGTCCTCCTCCTTGAAGGCGCCTTCCGGATCCTCTATCAGAGGGTCTCGATCAAGGGTGGACCGGATGTATTGGTTGGTGGCATCGGTGTCCACGTCCTGGAAGATCGGAGTGATCTCGTCCTCGCTGGCGTAGCCCAAGGCCCTCAGGAAGGTGGTGGCCGACACCTTGCGTTTGCGGTCCACCTTCACCGACATCACGTTACGGTAGCTGGTCTCGAACTCCAGCCAAGCCCCCCGGGATGGGATGAGCTTGGCAGAGCAAAGGTCCCGGTCGCTTGACAGGTCTTTCTGCACCACGAAGTAGACGCCGGGAGACCGCACCAACTGGCTCACCACCACCCGTTCCGCTCCGTTGATGACGAAGGTGGCGTTGTTGGTCATCATGGGTATGTCCCCCATGAAGACCTCCTGCTCCTTAATCTCCCCCGTCTCCTTCATCAAAAGGCTGCACCGCACGTAGAGAGACGCAGAGTAGGTGACCTCTCGCTCCTTGCACTGCTCCGGCGTATACTTGGGGTCGCGGAAATAGTGGTCGAAAAAGGAGAGCTCGTACTTGTTTCCGGTGTAGTCCTGAATGGGCGAGACCTCGCGGTACACGTCCCGCAGCCCCTCAGTCTTGAACCACTCGAAGGAGTGCAGTTGGCTTTGGATCAGGTAAGGCACCTCCATGACTTGTGGAATACGGGCGTAGGATTTGACGACGGGGACGACTCCGGTGTCACTATAGGTGGGTGCCAAAGCCATGCGTGCAACTCCTTAGGCGCAGGTAGGATAGAGGCTACCGCAGGAAGGCACATGAGACTGCGGTCAAAGCGAAGGGCAGATGGGGCCACGTTAGCAGACAACGCATAGTTGTAGAGCTATAGTTTAGCCGATAATTTGGGCTTGTCAACCCGCCGCCCGCAGGTCCCCTCATGTTCAGCCAAACTGCCCCACGGTTGACCCTATGGAGACAGGTTAACTATCATGGTCCCACACCACCTTTTGCATATACAGGGACCCTATTCGGTAGGACTTTAGCTGCCCCCAAACCGCCAATACTGGAGGTGCCGTCAATGAAGATGTACGTAGGCACCGAGTGGTCGGACCGCCCTCGTACCGTCCCCGTCATCAATCCTTTCGACGGCTCGCAAATCAACACCGTGCCTCGAGGCAACGCTTACGACGTGGAGATTGCCATAGCCACTGCCACACGGGGGGCCGAAGAGATGGCCCGTATGCCCGGTTACGAGCGCTACCTGATTCTGCGTCGAGCCGGCCTCAAGGACAGCGGGATGGGCAAGGAACGCCCCAGCTACGCCGTGCAGGAGATGACTGAGCTCAAGATGGTGGTCCTCCACTAGTAGTCTACAGTAGCCTAAGGGATATACCGGACCCAAGGGGGGAAGTTAGCTTGGCCCAACAGGTCGTATTACTAGAAGAGTCTGAGGGTGTGGCAATCATCACCCTCAACCGCCCGGAGGCCCGAAACGCCTTGACCCCGCAGATGGGCGGCGAGTTGGCCAACGCCCTGCAACAGGTGCAGGACGGCTCGGCCCGATGCCTCGTCATCACCGGCGTGGGAGAGGCCTTCTGCGCTGGGGCCGACATACTAGATTTCCAGCAGGTGATGGACGAGGGCGGCCAGCAGGCGGTAGCGGACCACCTACTGGCCCTAGCCAGCCGCCTGCACGAAGAGGTCATCCTACGCATCCGTCGCCTGCCCATTCCAGTCATCGCTTCGGTGAACGGTGTGGCGGCAGGGGCAGGCTTCAGCTTGGCACTAGCCGCCGACCTGCGCATTGCCTCCGAGGACGCCTTGATGGTGATGGGCTACGCTGGCATCGGCCTCACCGCCGACGGCGGTTCCACCTACCTACTCCCACGACTCATCGGCCACGGCCGAGCTATGGACCTCTACCTCAACAACCGCGTGGTGGACGCCAAGCACGCCCTCGACATCGGCCTCGTGAACCAAGTAACTCCGGCCGACCAGCTCAGCGATACAGTCGCCACCGCCGCGCGACGCCTAGCCCAAGGGGCCACCGTAGCCTTCGGCGAGGTCAAAGCCTTGATGAACCAAGCCTACGAGCAGGAAGAGCCCGCCCAGTTGGAAGCAGAAGCCCGCAAGCTGGCCGACATGGGCCTGACCGAGGACTTCCGCGAAGGCATCACCGCCTTCCTCGAAAAGCGACCGCCCCGCTTCCAAGGCCGGTAGTCAGCCGTCACACCCCTACTACCCTCCGCCGCTCCCTCACCCCTCGACCAGTTACTACTTGGGAATAGGGGTTGTCATTGTCTGGGAAGCGCCGGCGGGTGTAGGGGCAGCCGTTTGTAGCTGCCCTAGGCATAGGCGTCCACAAGGGTCGCACCTACAAGACACAAACCCAACTTCGCTTTCATCCCGTTATACCGGCGTAGGCCAGTATTCAGAGGTTCGTAACCAAGGAGTTAGCTTGAGCGGTAGGCCTTTCACCTCTTACCTCCTCAAGGGGGCGGGGGTTATGCCGGGTCGATGTTCATCGCAGAAGAACTGCGTATGCTACCAGTGAGTCGGCTCGGCCAACGTCCGGGGCGTGGATTCCCGCCTTCGAGAGAATGGCGCAAAGTCGCATCCATCCCCAGGGATTCAGCTATGGGACAACCCGCCTTCACTCCCGTTATACCGGAGAAAGCTGGCATCCAGTGGCCTCCGATGACGCTGGGGCTCTCGAACCCACACCTCTACAAAGGAGAGCCCCTGCTAACCCACCTCAATCATCGTGACCCCATCCGACGGTCCCTCTTCCGGGCGGAAAGAATTCACCATGGGGTGTCGGGCCAGATGATTGCGCACTGCCGAGCGTAACGCGCCAGTCCCCACGCCATGGATGATCCGCAGGTCGGGCGCGCCAGCCCGCGCTGCTTGGTCCAAGAACAGGTCCACCTCACTCAGCGCATCCTCCACACGGCGCCCACGCAGGTCCAAGGTCCGATTGGGCTGGGGCCTTGGGCCTGGCGACATGAAAAGCCGTTCCGGGGACGAAGGAGCGCCAGACGCGGGCCGCTCCACGCGATGCACCGGCAGGCGAGCACGCATCGCTCCCAGCAGCACCTCCAGGGTCTCGCCATCGGACGGAGTGATGACCTCCACCGGCTGGGGTATGCCGCGCAGATAAACGCGGTCCCCTGCGCGAAGTCGCCCCAGCCAGTCGCCCCGTTCCACTGGCCGTGGTTGCCACTGAGGAGTCCCCAAGTCTTGCTGCACCTGGGCCACCCGTTGCAGTGCCTCCTGCACCGTGAGAGGGACTTCGGACGCCGCGTCTTCCACACGCGGCGTATACTCTGGCATCCCGTCCTCCGGGGTTTCTGCTGAGCGAACTGGTACGTACCGAGTGGAGGCGCCTGTATCGGTGCACTCCGGCGGGGGCGGCTCAGGGCCTGCTCCGCTCTCTGCAACTGCAACTCGACGGCCTCGACGCGGTCACGCAGCCTCAATCGCGCTTCCTCAACCAGTTCGGCCCGCTTCTCCTCCAACTCCTGTAGTTGGTGGTCCAACGCTACCTGTTTCTCCCTAGCTTGCGTCTGAAGGTCAGCGGCTTCGCGGCGCATCTCCGATGCCATCTGCCTCTCTTGGTGCAGTTCTTGCAGCAGCCGTTCAGCGCCCTGCTGGGCTGGCCCCAACATGGAGCGGGCCTGCTCCACCACGCTGGCATCCAGACCGTGGCGGGCAGCTATGGCCAAAGCGTAGCTGCGCCCAGGCAGGCCCAAGCTAAGCTGGTAGGTGGGCTCCAGAGTAGTAGGGACAAGCTCCACGCTGGCGTTGCGCATCTGCTCGTGCTCCTGGACAAAGGCGGCTACGCCCCGGTAGTGACTGGTAGCGATGAGTGTCACCCCATGCTGGGCAAAGTGGTCCAGCACCGCCTTGGCCAAGGCGGTGCCCTCCTCCGGGTCGGTGCTCGTGCCCAACTCGTCCAACAACACCAGCGAACGGGATGTTGCCTGCTCCATGAAGGTGCGCAGCGTACGGATGTGAGAGCTGAAGGTGGAGAGGGACTGCTGGATGCTCTGCTGGTCCCCGATATCGGCGAAAACGTCGTCAAACAGGCTGAGTGAGGCCTCCCGTACTGGCAGGTGTAGCCCTGCTTGGGCCATCAGCACCGCCAAGCCCGCTGTTTTCAGGGCAACGGTCTTGCCACCCGCATTGGGGCCGGTGATCAGGAGCACTGGGTGCTCGTCGCCCACCTGCACCGAGATGGGCACGACAGGGCCAGAGAGCAGAGGGTGTCTTGCCTCGTCCAACCTGACGCGAGGACGCCCAGCAGTCTCTATCTGGGGTGATGTGGCCCCCATAGCCAACGAATGCCTGCCCTTGGCCATCGCTAGGTCGAGCCTCGCCAGCAACTCCACCATCAGGGACAGATCGTCGGCCGAGGCAGCGACGTACTCGGAGAGGGCGTGGAGCACACGCTCCTCCTCCCGCTCCACGGCAAGGCGCAACTCCCGCCACTGGTTGCCCAGCGACACCGCGGTCAGTGGCTCGACGAACACCGTGGCCCCGCTGTCGGATACATCATGGACGATGCCCGCCAGCCGGTGCCGCATTTCCGACTTGATAAGCAGCACCATGCGACCATTCCGCTCCGTGACAAGAGGCTCCTGCAGAATGCCTTCGCGTTGCAAGCGTCGCAGGGTCCGCTGCAGTAGGTCGTCCAACCGCTGGTAGGCTTGGCGAGAATCAGTACGGAGTCCGCGTAACGATGAGCTGGCCCCATCCAAAATGTCGCCCGATGGGCTGATGGCGATGTCCAATTCCCGCTCCAAGCTGGGCATTTCGGGAATCAGCTGGGATAGCGGGTGCAGTCGCGTCAGATGACGTTGGCGGGAAAAAGACTGTCTCGCCATGTGGGCCACCCGCAGGGTGTCGGCCACCTGCCTCAACTCCGCCCCACGCAGGGAGCCCCCGAGGGCAGCCCTCTGTATGAGGGGCGACAAGTCGTAAGCGCCGGAGAGGTCAAAGTTGCCTCGCTCCTCTAGAAAGCGCCGTGCATCAGACGTTTCCTGCTGGCGGGCAGTCACGTCCTCTCCATCGGCGGAGGGCAGCAGGGCGCGAGCAAGCTCCCGCGCAGATTCGAAGGTGGTGTAGGAGGCCAGTTGCTCCCGCACCAAGTCGAATTCCAAGAGGCTCAGGGATCGGGAGTTGATTAGTACGCCAACGTCGGAGGAGGAAGTGGTCATGTAGGAATGTTACCAGCCCGCCCCAACGCGTTCAAAGGGTGCAACAACCGTTCCGGTAAGGGGACGGGCGGAGCGACCTCCACTAGCAGGCTCTCATACAGACGGGTGCCACACTTCTGCAGCGTCTCCAGATTGGGCACCCGCGCCTCCAGCACCCGAGGCAGCAGGCCCGCGTCGAACCGGGCCAAGTAGGGGCACCGCTCTCGCAGCCCCAGCAGGGTGTATTTTTCGCCGCCCAGTGCCAAGTCACGCAACGAGCCTTCGTAAGGGCCGAAGACCTGCTTCGCCACCACACAGGTCTTGTCGAACAGCGCCCGTGCTTGGTTCTCCCGTATACGCTGGAAGCGTAGTTGCGAAGTCCCACCCGCTTTATGTTTTCCCTTCACATACCGCGTATCCGTCTTGGAAGCAATCAGCTTGCCATCGCGAAACACGCCCACTGCAAAGCGCCCCAGCCTCAGCAACACCACTGCTATGTCCCGCTCCCGCTGCAAAATAGACATCAGGGGACCGGTGTCCCAGCCAGTGACCGCTTCCTGTCCAGCGACCGGGAAGGGAGGCAGCGCCACCAACTGCCGCTGGGCCGATCCGAACACAACCGCACCCGTGGACCACGACCCCAAGTCCCGCACGACCTCCAACAAGGCCCGTGGCAGACCTGCCAACTGCGACGGACCGAGATACAACGTGTACCCCTCGCCCGAACCGGGCCGCTGGGTATCGAGCATCGACTGCAAGGCCGGCGGCGAACGCCAGCCATGGCCCACCGCTTTCGGAAGCCCCGATTCGTTGGCCAAGCTGCAATGATGCGCAGGTTGCATCAGCCGTACACAACCGTTTCCCGTCAAAAGGGAAGGTTAGGATAGGAGCGGAACAGCAGACCGGGCAATCGCTGTCTCATCTCCGTTTCCCTTTTCTAGACTTTCGTATTATACTCACGCTTTTACCGAACATTCGGCTTGGTAAGAGCCTACCTTCTTCCCAGCCGCGCCTTAGGGAGCCTCACTCGACGCATGGCAATCATCCTCAGAATAACCGCCATGGCCTTCCACTATCGTGGAAGGGTGGCCTTGGCATACCTAGCGTTACTGGGCGCAGCAGCGGCCCAGTTGACCATCCCCACGCTCCTTGGCAACGCCATCGACGAGTTGCAGAAGTTCGGGGATGCCGAACGGAGCCTCATCGTCATCCTAGGCATCGCCATCCTCGGCGCGTTCCTCATCCGGGGCCTTTTGGAATATGTGCGCCTCTTCTACAGCGAGGCCCTGTCTCAGAGGGTGTCCTACGACCTGCGCAACAGCTTGTACAGCAGCTACCAGCGCCTCGGCTTCGCCTACCACGATACCGAGCACACCGGCAACCTCATGTCCATCGCCACAGCCGATGTGGATGGTGTGCGTCGCTACGTCAGCATGGGGCTATTGCGGTCAGCCGACATAGTGTTGTTGACGATCGCCACCTGCGTCCTGATGTTTGCCCTCTCTTGGGAGTTGGCCCTCATCAGCCTGTCCTTCGTGCCCTTTCTGGCCCTTCGCTCTTCGATCGTGATGCGAAAACTCAGGAGGCTCTGGACCGGCGTGCAGGTGCTGATGGGCGAGATGGTAACCGTGCTACAGGAGAACCTGTCGGGCATAACCGTGGTGAAGTCCTTCGCCTCCGAGGAATATGAGAAGGAGCGGTTCGCTCGCAAGACCAGCGAGTTGGCCCAGCAAGGTTATCAGGCCGACAAGACGGAGGGGACCAACAGTGCGGTCATGACCTTCTTCTTCACGCTCGTCACTGGATTCATCCTCTGGTATGGCGGGCGGCAGGTCATCACCGACCCCGAGTTCAGCCTCGGCGACTTGGTGAAGTTCCTAGCCTACATGAGCATGCTGCAGTTGCCCGTGAGGATGACGGCCTTCACCATCAACGCCTTCTCCCGGGCCGTCTCATCGGGCGAGCGCATCTTCCAAGTGCTGGATGCCGAATCGGCCATTGTCGAGAAGCCCGACGCGGTGGAACTCTCCCGCGCCAGAGGGGCGGTACGGTTCCAAGACGTTTCCTTTGGCTACAACGATCTCACCCCAGTGGTCAGCCAAGTGAGCATCGATGCCAAGCCTGGGCAGATCACCGCGGTGCTTGGCGCCCCCGGCTCGGGCAAGACCACTTTGGTGCACCTCATCCCGCGATTCTACGATGTGTCTGCGGGCAGGGTGACCATTGACGACATAGACGTGAAGGATGTGACACTGGAGTCGCTGCGTCGCAATGTGGGCATCGTGCAGCAGGACGTCTTCCTGTTCGGCGCGTCCATCAAGGAGAACATCTCTTACGGAGTGGCCGATGCCACCGATGCAGACATAGTTCACGCCGCCAAGGTTGCCCAGCTTCACGATTTCATCACCAGCCTTCCCGACAGCTATGACACGCCCGTAGGCGAGCAGGGGCACACCCTCTCAGGAGGTCAGCGACAGCGCCTCGCCATCGCCCGCACCATCCTTGTCAACCCGCCGATACTGATTCTGGACGATTCCACCTCCAGCGTGGACGTGGAGACGGAGCGGGAAATACGCCGCGCCCTTGCCGACGTTATTGTCGGCAGGACCACCTTCGTTATCGCTCACCGCCTGAGCACGGTGCGCGGGGCTGACCTGATTCTGGTAATGAAGGACGGAAGGATAACCGAGCAGGGAACGCATCAACAACTGATGGAGCGCGGCGAGATGTACAGGGACATCTACGAGCTCCAGTTGCGACCGCAGGAAGAAGTCATCCTAGACGCCACCTTGGAAACCCCAGCCGTAGCGGGGGCGGTGCCCATGCCCGCTGGCGACGACGGAGGCGATGCCTGATGATGCACGGCGGGGGCATGGGCGGAATGCATGGCGGCATGGGCGGCTCGCGGTGGCAACCCATGGCCACCGCCGACAGCAACTCCCTGCGCGATGACACGGTCATGGGCAAGGCCTACGACCATCGCGTGGTAACCCGCATGGCCCCCTATATCAAGCCCTACAAGGTGGCCGCTTGGGTGAGCCTGTTGGCAGTGATGGTGTACACCTGCGCCACAGTGGCCATCCCCTACTTGGTGAAGTGGGCCATCGATGACTTCATAACGCCAGCCGAAGACTCAGGAGTGGTGCCGTCCGGTCTCATCTGGGTGGGGATCATCTTCCTCATCGTCACCGCGGTGCATTTCGGCTCCAACTACGTACAGTATCTTGGCATGGCCAAGGTAAGCCAAGGCATCCTCTACGGGCTGCGCACCCGCATGTTCAACCACCTGCAGGGCCTCTCGCCCTCGTTCTACCATCGCACCGAGGTGGGGCGCATCATGTCCCGCGTGCAGAACGATGTGCTGCAGCTTCAGGAGACCTTCAACCTGATGGTCCACACCATGGCCGACATGCTGAGCTTGGTGGGCATCGTCGCCATCATGTTCTACATGAATGCCGAGTTAGCCCTCTTCTCCTTGAGCGTCATCCCGCCTCTGGCGGTGGTGATGTATGTGTGGCAGAGGTACGCCAAGCCCGCTTTCATCCGGGCCCGTCGGGCCATCGCCATTGTCAACGGCGCCCTCAACGAGAATATCGCTGGTGTGCGCGTGGTGCAGAGCCTCAACCGCCAAGACGTCAACATGGAGCGGTTCGACGGCCTGAACAAGACCTACTTGGACGCAGCCATCCACACCAGTCGACTGTCAGGCATGATTCAGCCACCGGTCCAGTTACTCACTGGTGCTGCCATGGCAATAGTCATAGTGGTGGGCGGCTGGATGGCCTTGGGGGCGGCTTCCAGCGACGCGGTGGTAGTGGAAATCGGCACGCTGGTTGCGTTCATCCTCTTCGTTCAGCGCTTCTTCGACCCCATCCGCAACCTGACCATGCAGTTCACCCAGCTGCAGCGCTCCATGGCCTCCGGCGCCCGCATCTTCGAGCTTTTGGACGTAACAGCCGAGGTCGTGGACGTCGAGAACGCCTCAGAGATGCCCTCCGTAGGGGGAGCAATCGACTACGAGGGTGTTAACTTCAGCTACGTCCCTGGGGTGGAGGTTCTGAAGGACATCAACCTCCACATCTCCCCAGGGGAGACGGTAGCCTTGGTCGGCCCCACCGGCGCGGGCAAAAGCACACTAGCCACCCTCATATTTCGCTTCTACGACGTCACCGGCGGGCGCATCGCCGTCGACGGACACGACATACGCGACGTGGAGCGCATATCGCTCGTCGGCCAGATGGGAATGGTGCTACAGGAACCAATCCTTTTCTCCGGCACCGTCCGCGAGAACATTGTCTACTGCCACACCCAAGCCACTGACGAACAGGTGATAGCCGCCGCCAAAGCCGTCGGGGCCCACGACTTCATCATGAGCATGCCTCACGGCTACGACACCGTACTGCACGAGCGCGGAGGCAACCTCAGCATCGGTCAGCGCCAGCTCATCAGCATCGCCCGCGCCCTCGTGGCCGATCCCCGCATCCTCGTGCTCGACGAAGCCACCGCCAACGTCGACTCCTACACCGAGCTGCTCATCCAGAACGCCATGCGTCACCTGCTACAGGGGCGAACCTCCATCGTCATTGCCCACCGCCTCTCCACCATACGCAACGCCGACAAAATCGTTGTGGTGCAGGACGGACGCATCGTCCAAATGGGCAAGCACGACGAGTTGGTGAACCAAGGCGGCCTCTACGCCCATCTCTACGCCCTCAACTTCAGCGACTCCGACCCGACTCAAGAGCACTCCACCCCCGTCCCCTCCGACGACGACTAGTCCGAGTCCACGGAGTGTTGTTCGGATCGAACGATAGCTGTCGGGCCCTGTTTGCTGGCCCTCGCCTTTGCCCAGCTTTGGCTACGACTATGCTGTGGCTACGCCTATTCGGAGAGAGGGTTGGACAAGTGGATGGATAGCTGTACAAGCAATCTCGGTAACATGACGGTCATTAGAGGCTAAAGCCTCTGACAAGGCATTCCACTTTCTCATGCCACCATCTCAAACATAAGGGAGTGGTGCATGAAGGTCAGCATCACCTGCCTGCTGCCATCGCCGGCAGTGCCTCCGCCTCCCAATATAGTCTCATCCCAACCCACAGACACTGAACTCCGACCCCGCCTCCAGAACCCGTCTCAGCCGTGGCAGAAGCACTGCAGGCCCAAGGCGCAAACGTCGCGGCCAAAAGCCAGAAAGGGCGCTGCTGAATGCAGGCACTCAGATGGGAGGCCCAGGATGACGACGGCAGAACGCCCCTGCACTGGGCCTTGGAAGGCGACCCCAACGTGGTAGCGTTGCTGCTCGACCTAGGAGCGAACATCGAAGCCAAGAACAACGATGGCTTCACCCCCCTTCACTGTGCCGGCCTACGAGGGTTCGCGCTCCGATGTGGAAGCCCCGCTGAATCAGGGAGCCGACATCCATGCCACGGCCAACATCGCCGTGGATGGCCATCGCTGGGAAGGGGTCACCCCACTGCATGTAGCGACGCTTAACCCCGACATGGCAGTTGCCGAACTGCTGCTAGGCCGGGGCGCCGACATCCACGCTGTAGCGCCGTCTGGCGGGATTAGTCGACCCGCTACACCGCCCCCTCATCCCCTTGGAAGATGCCGGACACGTTACCTGCCAAGTCTCGGCAATATGCGACATACCCGACGCCGGGGATGGCCATCTTCGGCATGACTATCTGGCCGCCTCCAGCTTCCACTTTCCCCGAGTACTCCGATACCCAGGGGAGGTCCAGAATGTTGACCGGCGTTTGATGCGCGGGGTTACGGGTCATGATGGCCCCGTCGATCCCTACACTATCCTTGGCATCCTGTCCTTTTTCCAAATGGGGGTGGTTGTTGAGCGAGCGTCTACACCGCCGGTCGGTCCACTATCCTGGCTTCCACTTTCCGAGACATGTAGTTGCCGTCGCCTTGGCTGCCGAGCAATTGCCCGTTGTCCACTACCACCTTACCCCGGAGGATCGTAGTAACGGGCCAGCCTTGAATCGGGAAGTCTTCCCAGATGCTGTAGTCGCCGATGTGGAAGTCGTCCTTGCCCAAGCGCTTTTCGAGGCCTGGGTCGATCAGCACGATGTCGGCATCGCTGCCAGGAGCAATGGCGCCCTTGCGTGGGTAGAGCCCCATGATGCGGGCGGCGTTGGACGAAGTGACCTCCACGAAACGCGCCAGTGACATCCCCCTCTTGGAGACGCCCTCGCTATATGTGATGCCTACGCGGGTCTCAGCCCCGTTGTGTCCGCCAGTCACATCCAGCAGACTCCGGCCCTGTATCTTGTGGGCCCATGAAGTGCAGTACTCATCGGTGGCCATGCTATTGATGTCCCCCTTCAGCAGGCCGTCCCACAGGGCCAGCCGGTCCTGTTCCGACTTCAGCGAGGGGTAGGTGTGGTACTTCATGCCGTCGGGCTCTTTGTAGGCCTCGGCATTCCATGTCACGTAATTGTGCAGCGTCTCCGAGTAAACAGGCATGCCCTTGCCCCGGGCTTCTTGGATCGCAGCCACACCCTCCCGCGCGCTCACATGCACCATGTAGATGGGGCAGCCGGTCCATTCCGCCGCACGAAGGACACGCCGGAAGGAGATATCCTCCGACATGTTCGAATGCACCTCGTGCAGCCTCCAATGCTCGGTATGCTCCTCCTCGGTGAGCTTGTCGTACATATACTGCACCATGTCGTCGTCTTCCGAGTGCACCATCAGCATCCCGCCACTGTCCTGCACCTGCTCCATCAACGACGACAAGTGGCCCATACCCACGCGCCGCGGCTCGGTCAGTTGGGCAGGCCTGATGTCAGTGGTGAATATCTTGAAGCTGGGGTAACCTGCCTGAACCGCTTCCCGAACTTGAGGATTGATGACATCGGAGGCAATCTCCGGCAGCAGCATGATGTGGTAGCCATAGTCGCAGTAGGAATTGCCTCGCCAGCGGCCGTCCCGCTCCGCAATGGCGGCCTCAATGGTGCTTCCGGGCCTCACGATGGCGAAGTCCAAAAGCGTGGTGGTGCCTCCGAATAGAGACGCGCGACTTACCTGTTCGGGCGGCGCCGTCTCCTGCCCAGGCATGCCCATCACCGGGGCAGCGACATGTGCATGGGGTTCGACACCACCTGGGACTACGACCTTGCCCAAGGCATCTATCACCTGCCCTACGTCCGAGGGCAAAGTGCCTTGCTGGGCCACTGCCACAATCTTGCTTCCCTCAATAGCGACATCCCATCCGCCGACGCCCCATGGCGTAACCACCATGCCGCCCCGAATCACCAGATCGATCATGGCGCAACCTCCTTGCCCAGCTTTGACCCGGCCAATATACCACAGGCCGTGAGTCCCTTCTCCCTTGACGATGGGGGAACGTTAGGAGGGGGTTCTCGCTATCCCCCACCCAAGCGTCCCACCCCATCGACGATCAACAGCACCCCCACCACCAGCAGCACCACAGCCATCACCAGCAGCAGACCATTCACGCTGATGCGTCCTGTCAGTCGGGCCCCGAAATACGTCCCCACCATAGCGGGCACCGCCATCACCGCCAGCACTATGAGGTCCAACTCCCCTTGAATCCCGTGCCCAATGAAGCCGAAGGCCCCCAGGAAGGACCCAATCATCAGGTTGGAGCCCGCCGCTATCCGCGGGTCGGCCCGCATCACCCGGATGATGATGGGCAGCCGCACACTCCCCAGAATCAGCCCCACAGCCCCACCCACCAACCCGACCGTAAACCCCAACACCGCCTCCACCGCACCCCGCTTGCTCGCCAGAAACACCGACCGTGGGTCAAGAGGTTCAATAACACTGCCAGGCGTCACCAGACTCACCTTCCGCACCATTAGGAAGAACTCAATGCCCTGCCAAGCAACGAAGATGCCAGCCCCCAGCACCAAGACTCCAACAGGGACTAGGGAAGCACCGAATCCTCCAATGAAGGCCCCCACTATGGCAGGCACTCCAAGATATAGAACGATGCGCCAGTCCACCCGCCCCTCCCGCAGGTGACGGAACCCGCCCACCATGGCGCTAAGTGTGCTAACAAGGATGTTGGTGCCCCCGGCCACCCCAGCCTCCATGCCAATCAGCAGCATCGCCGGCAACCGCATCGTGCCCAAGGCCAGCCCTACCATCCCGCCCAACACCCCCACAGCCAGCGAAATCACTGCCAGAATGGCAATCTCCCAAGCCACCAAGCCCTCTGTGAACTCAAGGAACATGCGAATTCCAACCCCGGATTGATCTAGTGGTGTTTGCTAGTGAGGGCGTGCGGTCAATTCATCAGCACCGCCCGGCAGCAGTCTACAACCGATGACCGCGTCGCGACAGAGGAAGGCAGAGCCGGGCATCAGTGAACCTGCCTAGGCTTGCGACGGACGCCATCTGATAGTACATTGCCAGCGTTCACAGCCAAGGCTGTGGCGGTCCTACGTCCGTTGCCCTACCCCGCTTTTACATAACCTGCCCCAGCCCAGGACCCCCTTCATACCGTCGCTGGCCTGTGGCACGCCAACTTGACCAGAGGGTTGGGCTGGGAAAAGCCGTCGAGCGAGCCGGAGGGGAGTTAAGAAGCATGGCCACAATGAGCGGCGGCGAAGCCTTGGTCCAGTCGCTGGTACGAGAAGGCGTCGAAGTGGTATTTGGCATCCCAGGCTTTCAGATGTACGGGATAGTCCGAAGAGGCCTTGGTCAAGCTGGTGGAGTTGACCAACATACCCGTGGTCACCTCCAGCGGCGGCAAGGGCGCCATACCCGACAACCATCCACTGTCGTACGGTTCCTGCTTCAGCACCCGGGGCGAGCGGCAGGAGATGAACCAGCTCTTCGAGGTCATGCAGTCCGCCGACGTTGTGATAGGCATCGGGGCCCGTTTCGGGTTGGGCAATCCCGCTGGGGAGGCGTCAACCCTAGTCAACATCAACATCGACGACACCGAACTCACCCGGCTCCAATCCAACACCATCCCACTACACGGCGACGCCAAGGCGACCATTGAGGCGATGACCCCCTACCTCATCAAGGCCGGTGCCGGGGACCGCCCCTCCCCCATCGAAAGCGTCTCAGCCGCCCGCAGTCTCATCGCCTACTACGACATCCGGGACAAGGAACCCCAATACCCGGTCTTGGAGGCCATACAAAACAGCATCCCCGAGGATGCCTTCATAGTTTGGGACGTCACCCAGTTCGGGTACTACGCCCGCACCCACTACCAAGTCATTCACCCAAAGACCTACATCGATTCCGGTTACCAGTTGAACTTGGGCTACGGCTTCCCCACTGCCTTGGGAGCCAAGGTTGCCAAGCCTGACCGCCCTGTCATCTGCATGGCCGGGGACGGCGGCTTCATGTTCAACTCTTCGGAACTCTCCACAGCCGTCAAGTACGGGATCAACGTGGTAACCATCGTTTTCAGGAACGACTCCTACGGCAACGTGGCCCGCGACTTGACCGACTTCTTCGACGGCACCTACGAGACCGACCTGCATAACCCCGACTTCGTCAAGTTCGCAGAGTCCTTCGGCGCAGTCGGCATGAGAGCGAATGACCCCATGGACCTAGCAACCCTCATACCTCAAGCCTTCGAGCTCCATGCCCCAGTCGTCATCGACGTCCCCTTCGGCGAGATGCCCATACCCCGCGCCCCCTACTTCGCCGCCCTCTACGCCCTCCCATGGACCCAACCCCAAGAAGGCCTCATCCCCTCCTGACGGATCGCCCGTAATGCCTTAAGGCACACCACCAGACTGAGCGTCCTTGCCTTGACATAAAGTGGGGCCCATTCGACAATCGCCGGAACATGACAAACCCCACTAGCTGCTTAATGTTCGAATGGGTAACCTGACGGACATTGACGTTACCGGAAAGGTCGCAGGGAAATCCGGTAGTGTGCTTGGTGCAGCCCATGAGCACCTCGTAACCGGCGTCTTGATGCGGTTGGGATTCGACGTATCGGTCTGCAGTGTGACCACGGCGAACTATGACCTCTTGGTACAGGCGTTCACCAACGGCCCGGAATCCCCTGAAATGCTACTCAAGGCACAAGTGAAGACGTGTCAGGGCAGCCTCAACCTCACCGGCGGCGGACGAGGCGGCATCGATAGGATAACCATCTCTGGGGTGAAGACGTACAAATACACCGAGGCCCACTGCGACCTTATGATCGGAGTAAGCCGGAACGACCTCGACCTCTACCTTTTCCCCGTACGATTTGCCCACCTCTATAACACCTCGGTGTCCCTGCGAAAGATTCGCATGCTACGGAACAACTGGAGCACCCTGTTGAACTGGAACGACACGTACCTTTCAAGCCTGCAGAATTCACTCGTCAAGTAAGCTCCGCTGATGAATCTTTACGCGATATAGCGATTGGCCCCGAAAGGTTATGTCCAGATGGCCGTCACACCCACAGCGCCCAAGCGCACAGCGCACCCTCACAATGAGGCCGCCGAATCCGAGCTTGTCTCCTTCCGCAATCTGACCCCTGACATCCCATCCACCACCTACGCTACCTTCGGCCTCTACCGCTACCCCGCCAAGTTCATCCCCCAAGTGGTCTCCTATGCCCTCAATCGGTTCGGCGGGACCGGCGAGTCAGTATTGGACCCCTTTGCAGGCTACGGGACGGTAGGCACAGTCGCCCGCACCCAAGCCAACCCATACGAGCTCTGGGACTTGAACCCGCTGATGGAGCAATTGCACGCCCTCTCCATCATGGAGCCTCCAGAGGTGGATCCGGATGCCATAATGCGTGGGGTCGAAGCACACCGAGACCCGTTCCGGCCCAACTGGCGCAACTTGGAGTACTGGCACCACGAGGAGTTCCTACCGCTACTAAGCCAAGCGTGGGGCTTCTACCACCACCTGCCCGAGGGGGGTGCCAAGAAGGTGTTACTGGTGCCTCTGCTGAAGGCCACGCAGCAATACTCTTTCAACGACGAGAAGCGACAGAAGCTCTCCCAATCCCCCCTGTCCCGCCGCCGCATCGAGAAGCTGCTAGAGCAGGACTGGAAGGCCGGCTTCTACCGTATACTGCACGACGGCATGGAGCGGGTGCTCAAGGCCCAGCGCCAATACCAAGCCATGGACCCCGTCGACGTGGACCACCACGTATCGGGCGGCATCAACACCCTCACCCAACCCTTGGATCGAGAGCACGACATCCTGCTGACCTCGCCTCCCTACATGCAGGCCCAAGAGTACATCCGCCGCTTCAAGATGGACCTCCTATGGCTCGGCTGGTCCGAGGACCAAGTGCGGGACCTCGGACGCATGGAGATGCCCTACCAGCGGGTGAACGAGATCCCCATCCACTCCCCCACCTACGAGGAATACCTACAGAAAATCCAAGAGCCCCACCTCAGGCTCCTCTACCAACGCTATTTCTGGGGAGTGTTCGGCGCGCTGACCCGCCTCCAGGAGAAGATACGCCTCCATCTGCTCCTCTTCGTCGGTCCAGCCTCCGTGCGGGGCATGCCCATCCCCATCTCCCAGATCGCTGTCGAGCACTTCAGCCATATCGGCTGGCATCACAAGACCACCCTCGTCGACAACATCGTCTCCCGCGCCATGTTCTTCTACCGCGCCAACCCCGCCACCGGCGAGGCCGACCCCCGCATGACCACCGAGCACCTAGTCGTCCTCGAACGCCCCCGCTAACTCCTGTCGTTCCCGCGAAGGCGGGAATCCACGGCCCGGACTCCCTTGCCAACCCTCTCCCCACGCCGATAGGTCCCCGTGTCCGGCGCGTGACGAGCCGGTACTGGCTTCCGTAACCTAGTCATTGCCATGCGTGACCACCCACCCGCGTCACTCGGCCGCCCCCCGTCGTTCCCACGAAGGCGGGAATCCACGGCCCGGACTCCCTCAGCAAGCCTCTCTCCACGCCGATACGTAACCATGTCCGGCGCGTGACCACCCACCCTCAGCAGTCGACCTCCCCCGTCGTTCCCGCGGAGGCGGGAATCCACGGCCCAGACTCCCCCAGCAAGCCTCTCTCCACGCCGATACGTAACCATGTCCGGCGCGTGAGTCACCCACCCGGCGCGTGACCACCCACCCTCGTTCCCGCGAAGGCGGGAATCCACGGCCCAGACTCCCCAGCAAGCCTCTCTCCACGCCGATACGTAACCATGTCCGGCGCGTGACCACCCACCCTCAGCAGTCGACCTCCCCCGTCGTTCCCGCGGAGGCGGGAATCCACGGCCCAGACTCCCTCCAAGCCTCTCTCCCGAAGACCGTATCGGCCCCCTGACATCAACCCTTTGACAGGCCCCCCACCCCCCGGTACCATAGATTATGTAGCGCAGGCAGGGGACTGACCCCTCAAGGGTCCCCCTGCCTTTTGTTTTTCGCCCTTGCCCGCCTTTCGGAAGGTCAGATGAGGAATATTTGGAGAAAATCGAAGAGCACAATGCGCCGGCAAGCCCCGTCCGCGCTCCTCCCCGGACGACCCGGTGACGCGAAACCGCGGCACCGCGCGGCAAGCTGGCCAGACACAACAGCGCGGCGCGCGCGGCGCTTTTTAGATTCAAAAACCTCAATTTTAGCTATGGCCGTTGCCGTGCTCAGCTACGGATTTCCGGCGTCAGGCGGCGCCCCGCTACCCCCACTGGTCTCCCGTGTCCTGACCCACGTTCACACGGGACTCTCCCGTAGCTGGCGCGTAGCTGCGCGGCGAGACTTTCGAGTGTTTCCAGATACGAAAAACTGTTTTTCAGATACGACCACTCTCGTGTGCCAGCTACGAAGGAGCGATAGCTCATCCCCGCCTGCGGTATATCTCCACCCCAGCGCTCTCCAGCCGTGCGTCCCGGATCGGCGGCTGCGTCTTCCGCACCCGCACCCTCACAGCATCGACGGGAAAACCACCCAGCACGGCATCGGCAATACCCTGCGCCACCGTCTCCAGCAGGTTACGCGGAGTCCTCTCCATCACACGCCTCACCGCGCGGTAGACCTCCGCATAATTGATGGTGTCCCCAAGGTCGTCGGACGCCCCAGCGATGGACAGGTCGGTTTCCAACTCAAGGTCCACCACGAATGGCTGGCCCAATTTTCGCTCTTCGACGTCGTTCCCGTGGAACGCGAAAAAACGCATGCCCTCCAAGAGGATGCGGTCAGGCATTTCTCGCTCCTCTGCGCCCTTCGTGCCCTACTTGGGACTGGGTGCAGCCTGTATTGCATCAGCCAACGCCAGCAGGTCCCGAGCCCGCTTCACCACAGGAACATCCACCATCTTCCCGTCCAAAGCTACCGAGCCACGGCCCTCAGCCTCAGCCTCTTCCCAAGCCTCCACCACCCGCCGGGCATACTCCACGTCTTCAGGCCAAGGGCTGAACATGCGGTTGAATGTATCAATCTGGGAAGGGTGGATAGCGAACTTGCCCTTGTACCCCATGCTCACGGCCTGCCCCACGTCGGCTTTCAGCCCCTCCTGGTCCCGGAACCTCACGTACACCCCATCCAGCGCCTGCACACGGGCCGCCCTAGCCGCCACTGCCACCTGCGCCCGCGCGTAGTAGACCTCCTCGCCAGTGTCGGTGCGACGTACCCCCATGTCTTGGGTGTAGTCCTCGGCCCCAAAAGCCACCCCCACTATCCGGGGCGAGGCGGTAGCTATCTCATAGGCAAAGTGCACCCCGCGCCCGCTCTCCAACCACGGAATCAAGCGCAGGCGTCCACGCTCCAACCCGTGAGCGACCTCCAAGGTGGAGGCAATGCGCTCCATCTCCCGTATATCGAAAGTCGACTCCACTTTCCCCAAGCTGACCCCGTACAAGTGCGGCCCGATGACAGCATCCAGTTCATCCTTGGTAAGACCGGTATCCAGCGAGTTGAGGCGCACCATCAGCTTCTGGCCCCTAGCGCACAGGTTCGGCCCCATCTGCTGCACCATATCCCGCGCAGCCACCTTCTCTCCCGGAGGCACCGAGTCCTCCAAGTCGGCCACAACCACATCCGCGGGGAAGTCTCGCGCCTTCTCCAGCATGTTGGACCGGTTGCCGGGAACGAATATCAGGCTGCGCAACAGTTCCAAGGGGAATTCTCCTATCTGGGCTCATCGGCTTGGGCTAATCGCCCTAGGCTTATCGAGCAGAAGTATCAGCCAGCCATCGCAATCATTGCCCCTCCCACACGTCGGCGATATAATCGCACAGACTTTTCGAAAAGGGTAGGACGTTGGTTAGCAGAAACGACTTCCGCAGTGCGATGGGCAGATTCGCCACTGGCGTGACGGTAGTGACCACCCTCGACGAGGCGGGAGAGGTCCACGGGATGACGGCCAACTCCTTCACCTCCGTGTGTCTGGAGCCACCGGCGATCCTCGTGTGTGTCGCCCACAACGCCCGTACCTACAACTATGTGGAAAGCAAGGGCAAGTTCGGCGTCAACGTCCTAGGGGTGGATCAACTACCCGTGGGCCAGTATTTCGCTCGGAGACCTGAAGACCGGACGGAGGAAATCGACTGGAGCTACTCCACTTCGGGCGACGGAGTCCCCCTGTTGGATGGCTCGATGGTCTCCATGGCTTGTCGCGTTCTAGGCTCCCACGTTTACGGCGACCACACAATCTACGTGGGCTGCGTGGAAGAGATGATACTGGGGGAGACCGCCGCGCCGTTGCTCTTCTACCAAAGTCGCTGGAACACCAACGTGGAGGCCAGCGTCGACTAGCCGGAGCGGGCTATGCTTGTCCACATTTCGTTCGAGTCGGTAGCTACCCTCTGAGCCCTACGGGACTCGGATATCGTGGCCGTAAAGGCTGACGGCCACGCTGATAACGTCCTGGTTGATCAGTCCATTCACCGACACATGGCGGAGTTCTACCTGTGGCCCCGCTGAGCCGACTACTGGTGTCCGTATGCCGGAGCTATGCAACGTGCTCTCGACTCCGGCGCCTCTTATGAATGGAACCATTCTGCGCCATTAGTATGAACAGCCCAGGCTAGACCAGCCTAGCTACAAACTCCTCTATCGCCTTGTTAACCTCGTAGGGCTTTTCCACCTGCGCAAAGTGTGTCGCCCCGTCGACGACCGTCTGACTCGCGCCTGGTATCTTTTCCCTCAGGTAGTTGCTGTACTTAACCGGAGTCATCACGTCTTCCGAGCCACAAATAATGGAGGTGGGTAGGGATATCTGGTGCACATTTTCCATGATGTCGAACCGGTCACAGCACGTCAGGTCGTTATGCTGTACGGCAGGCCCCACCTCTTCCCCCTTGCGCATCAGCATGTCGTGAATGTCTTGGGGCACCCTTTCGAAGGTAGAGCGCCGTATATCAAGCCATGGCCCCAAATTCTTCTCGCCTTCTTTGGCCTGGTGCAGGTACTGGGGGGCGACCCGTAGCCGGGCGCCTGTGCCCAAGAGGATGAGACCCCGGATTTCTTCGGGGTACATGAGGCCGAACTGCTGGGCAATGGCCCCGCCCATGGAGTGACCACAGAGAATCACGTCCTTGTAGCGACGCGCAGTAATGAAGCCACGTACCCACTCGACGTAACCCTCTATGCTGGCGCATGGCTTCCCAGCCGGATGACCGGGGAGATCCAAGCCTTTGGAATTGCGGAAGTGCCTCATCTGATAATAGAAAGTAATGCTGGACTCTCCCGAGCCATGTATAAACACCAGTTTCATCCTCGGCTCCTTTGCCGCGTACGAAATGTGGGGGAATCGTCCGCCTGTCTACCAGACCCCTACCGCAGACCCAGCGTGGGATCTTATACGCCGCCACCTCGGCAATCAAGACAAAAAAGGCTGTGCTCGGACTCACCGGAGGTCGCCTCAAACGGCCCCTACTCCTCCGAGCTATCCTCACCGTCGTCATCCACTTCCTCCAGCTCAGCGGAGGCACCGTTACGGGAGCCAGCCCCAGCAACGACGGGTACTTCAGCCTCGGCAGTGGGGGCAACTGGGTCTTCCTCGTCGACTAAGGGGCCATCACTCCTGTCTTGAGGCGCCATACATGTCAGGGAGGCGACGTAGTCATCCTCCACCTTGTCGCGCCAGATACGCACGCCCTGAGTGTTGCGACCCACCACGCGAAAGTCCTGCAGGCTCACCCTTATCACCTGGGCCTTGGCTGAGATGAGCATGATTTCCTGGTCCTCAGTGTCGGTCACCACTCGGGCGGCCACTACCGGGCCGGTCATCTCGCTAACGCGGAACGTACGCACGCCGAGACCATTCCGTCCCTGTTGCCGATAATAGGCTAGGTTGGTGCACTTACCATACCCGTTGCGGCTGGCTGTCAACAGGAAACCGTTCTGGAGGGCGACATCCATGGCCACCACTTGGTCTCCCTTGGCCAGCTTCATGCCACCCACGCCTCCCGACTGTCGCCCGGTCTGTCGTACTTCCGACACGCCGAAGCGGATGGACTGCCCCATCTCGGTCACCAGTATGACGTCTCCGCCCTCTTTGACCACCCGGGCTGAGACCACCTCGTCGCCTTCCCTTAGGTTCATCACTATCAAGCCCTTGGCGCGTATCCCCGCCAAGTCTCCGGGGCGCAACATCTTCACCTGACCTCGACGAGTGGCCAACACGAACACGTTGCCCCGCTCCCGCAGGTCGGGAACGGCCAGCACTGCATTCACCCGCTCGCCATTGCCTATGGGAAGCAGGTTGATGATGGGGGTGCCTCGTGTAGTACGAGAGCTGTCCTCAGCGATGTCGAAGCATCGCAGTGGGTAGGCCCGACCGCGGTTGGTGAAGAAGAGCACCGTATCGTGGGTGTCGGCTACCAGGAGCTCCTGTAGGGAGTCGTCATCGCGGGTGGACATGCCTCGCACACCCTTGCCTCCACGGTGCTGCCGCTTGTATGTCTCGGCAGGTATGCGCTTGATATAGCCCCTCTGACTGAGGGTCACTACCATTTCGGCGTGGTGGATGTAGTCCTCACGTCCCAGTTCGGTGGTCTCTTCCTCGCTGATATAAGTGCGTCTTTTATCGCCGAACTTCCGTCTGAGGGCCTGCGTCTCAGTCTTGACGGCTGCCAGCACCTTGGCTGGATCGGCCAGCAGGGCCTCATGCTCGGCAATGGTCTTCTGTAGCTCCTGGTACTCATTCTCCAACCGCTCGCGCTCCAGAGCCGCCAAGCGGCGTAACTGCATGTCTAGGATAGCTTGGGCCTGTACCTCGGTGAGAGTGAGGTCGTCCATCAGGTTCTGGCGCGCCGTCTCCACGTCTTGCGAGGCCCGGATGATGGCAATCACCTCATCCAGCCGGTCTAACGCTAGCCGCAGGCCTTCCACTATATGAGCACGGTCCTTGGCTTTCTGCAGCAGGAACTCAGTGCGCCGAACAATGACCCGCTGGCGGTGCTCAATGAACAGTTGCAGCGAGCGACGCAGGCCCAACACTTGGGGCTGACCATCCACTTGGGCCAACAGCATGACGTGGAAGGCAGTCCGCAGCTGGGTGTGACGGTACAGGTTGTTCAGCACCACCCTAGCGTTGGCGTCGCGCCGCAGCTCCACCACCACCCGCAGGCCTTGGCGGTCCGACTCGTCCCGTATATCGGATATTCCATCCACACGGCGTTCGCGCATCAAGCCTGCGATCTTTTCCACTAGGGTCGCCTTGTTCACCTGATAGGGCAGTTCGGTGATGATGATTTGCTCGCGGTTACCCCGCATCTCCTCGATGGTGGCATTGGCTTCCACCACGATGCGTCCTTGGCCCGTCTCATAGGCAGAGATGATGCCCGAATGGCCCCGAATGATGCCCGCCGTGGGGAAGTCAGGGCCAGGGACGAACGCCATCAGCGCCTGAGTGGTTGCTTCGGGGTGGTCAACCAAGTGGGCGACAGCATCGCAGATTTCGGTGAGGTTGTGGGGAGGGATGTTGGTCGCCATGCCGACGGCGATGCCGGACGCCCCGTTGATCAGCATGTTAGGCAGCCGGGCTGGCAACACCGTAGGCTCCGTCAGTGTATCGTCGAAGTTGGTGGCGAGGTCGACGGTGTTGAGGTCAAGGTCGGCGAGCAACTCTTCCGAGATCGAGGCCAGACGGGCCTCGGTGTACCGCATGGAGGCGGGCGGGTCATCGTCTACGCTGCCGAAGTTGCCTTGGCCGTCCACCAAGGGGTAGCGCATGCTGAAGTCCTGCGCCATACGCACAAGGGCGTCGTACACCGACGCGTCGCCGTGGGGATGGTACTTGCCCAAGACCTCCCCAACGATCCGGGCGCACTTCTTGTACGCGGTGCCGGGGCGCGAGCCTATCTCGTCCATGGCATAGAGAATTCGCCGCTGCACGGGCTTGAGACCGTCGCGCACATCGGGCAGAGCCCGCGATACGATGACACTCATGGCGTAGCTGAGATAGGATGTCCGCATCTCTTCATCGATGCGGACCGGAAGCACGGTACCGGAGGTGGTCACGTTCCTCTACCCCCCAAGAGACTGTATGTCAGCCATCCCTGAACCACTAAATGCCAGATGATTCAAGACAATATTTTACCAGAACAGCGGACGCCCTGGCATCGCGCTAAGGCCCCATGTTCGACCACTAGCGGGCTCCTGTTCATTCGGGCTTTATACGCTGTACGAAGCAGGTGAACAGGTTGGTGAAGGCCCGGGGAGTCTCCCCTATTCTTTCCGGCTGAAATTGGACTCCGATGACCCAATCGTGGGCCGGACTCTCGACGGCTTCCACCACCCCATCTTCCAGCGAGTAGGCCGATGTCAGCAAGCCAGGGGCGCGTTGGGCCTCGCGGAGGCCACGGCGGTGCCAACTGTTCACGCGGAAGAATCCTCCCGGCCCTAGGATGGCCGATAGCTTGCTACCAGGGGTTACGTACACCTGATGGCGCACTGCCTCCCCAGCCTCGCCCTTCGGGGCATGGTCCGGCAACTCGTCCAGCAGCTTCCCGCCAAGCGCCAAGTTCAGAAGCTGCATCCCCGAGCCGATGGCCAACACCGGCACATCCATCTGCAAGGCCTGTTGAAGGACCGCCCTATGAGCCGTGATAAAGTCGGGACTGCTCGCGCCCACCAGATCGGCTCCACCTCCGATGAGCAACGCATGCGCTGCCTGCATCGCTTCCTCGGCAGATTCCGCGCCAATCTCTGTAGGAAGGTGGCACAAAGGAACGTCGAACGGAGCGAGAGCTTCGGCGTAGGCTAGGGAGGTGGCCTTGTGGGAGCAGCTAACGGCGATCAACGCCATACTGTTTTCTATTCTACCCTAATGGCAGACTCAAGTCTGCTTTTTCGGCGTCACGGACTTTGGAACGCCTTTGCTAAGTTGACCGGAAACTGCTATGCTCTCCCCGATAAAATCTTTCGCTCTCCCGGAGTTGCCGGGAGACATCGCAGGCTGAGAAGGAGACGCAGAAATTGGTGGCCGAGTCTACAGTGACCCTACGCCAAGCAGCCACCCGATATGCTGCCACCCTGCCGTCCGCGGACCGCGGTGCCGAGCAGCCAGCCGTCGAAGGATTCGTGCGCTGGTGCGGGCGTGACCGGTCGGCTGAAGAACTGACACCCCAAGAGATTGAGCAGTACGGCTCATGGGTGACCAATGAGGGCTCGGACCCCACCGCCAAGCTGGTCTCCGTACGCTCTTTCCTGACATACCTCCGCAAGAAGAAAATCGTCCAAGGGTCGCTGGCAACGCATCTGCGCGTACCTAGGACCAGACGGACAGACTCAGCGGCGTCCAAGGCTGCCGGACCCGAGGTTGCGCTCTCCGCTGAGGGACGCGCCAACTTGGAGACCCGCCTGGAAACGCTGCGCGGCGAGCGGGTCTCAGTAGTTGGCGACATTCAGCGGGCCATGGCGGACAAGGACTTCCGCGAGAACGCCCCGCTCGACGCCGCCAAGGAGCGGCAGGGCAAGTTAGAGGCGGACATCCGCGAGTTGGAGCACACGCTGGCTAGGGCGGTGTTACGACAGAACGCCGAGGCCTCCACCACAGTGCGGCTGGGACATACCGTGCGCCTCAAGGAACTGATCTCGGGTAAGGTCACTCAGTACACCCTCGTAGATGCTGCCGAGGCCGACCCCGGTTCCGGCAGGATATCCTCCAACAGCCCAGTGGGCCGCGCCGTGTTACTGAAGGCCGTGGGCGCGGAGGTCAGCGTCACCGCTCCGAGAGGCACCGTCGTCTACAAAATCGAAGGGGTGACAGGCTGAACACCGGCCTCGCAGTGCCTAAGTAAGCAGCCCAACAGGCTAATCCCGATGCGGAACAGCCCAGAGGAAGAGACATGCCGACTTTTGTAAACCCCGAAAAGTGCGACGGCTGCAGGGCTTTGACACGACCTGCCTGCCAGTACATTTGCCCCAACGACCTGATGAAGCTGGACACCGACATCGGGCGCGCCTTTAACCAAGAGCCCGACGCCTGCTGGGAGTGCTTCGCTTGCATCAAGATGTGCCCCCAATCGGCCATCGACCTACGGGGCTACGCCGATGTGATGCCTCTCGGCGCCACAGCGACGCCTCTGCGGGGCACCGACAGTATCATGTGGGCCATCAAGTTCCGGGACGGGACCCTGAAGCGGTTCCGCTTCCCCATCCGCACCACTCCGTGGAACTCCATTGAGCCCCATCAGCGGGCCGACGACCCCAACGAGGAAAACCTGAAAGACCCCAGCATGTCGGCTGAGTCCCACTATCTAGGTGTGGAGGAACTGCCCGCTCCCGTTAGATAGCAAGCACATCCACGCTCGGGCTCTGCCCTAGGACGGGGCGGGCAAGGACGGGCGATACCTTCAATCCGACCAAGAGAATAGCGAAAGCAACTCGCTCCAGTTACAAGGCGGTGTAGCAATGGCGGACTACAGGACCGAAGTCGTCGAGTGCGACGTGCTTATCGTCGGCGGTGGCATGGCTGGCTGTGGCGCAGCCTACGAGGCAGCCCACTGGGCCAAGTTGAAGGGTATGCGCGTAGTGCTGGTTGAGAAGGCCGCCATTGAACGCAGCGGTGCCGTAGCCATGGGCCTGTCCGCCATCAATATGTACATGGGCATGAAGTGGGGCGAGAACACCCCCGACGACTTCGTCCACTACGTACGGAACGAGACCTGTGGCCTCTCGCGGGAAGACCTGACTTACGATATTGCCCGCCATGTGGATGCCTCGGTGCACATGTTCGAGGAGTGGGGCCTCCCCTTCTTCAAGACTCCCGAAGGTCGTTACGTGCGCGAGGGCCGCTGGCAGGTCATGATCCACGGCGAGTCCTACAAACCCATCGTGGCCGAGGCAGCCAAGGCAGCCATAGGCGACGGCAACATCTACGAGCGAGTATTCGTATCGCATCTACTGACCGACGTCGACGACCCAAATAAGATCGCGGGGGCCGTTGGATTCAGCGTCCGCGACAACATCATCTACGTGTTCAAAGCCAAGGCAGTCATCTGCTCCTGTGGTGGTGCCGTTAACCTGTGGCGCCCCCACGGTGTGGGTGAGGGCCTGGGCCGGGCGTGGTACACCGTGTTCAACAACGGCTCGGTCTACGCACTGATGGGCCAAGCCGGGGCCGAGCTGAGCCAAATGGAGCACCGTATCGTACAGACCCGCTTCAAGGACGGGTACGGCCCTGTGGGCATGTATTTCCTGATGTTCCATAGCAAGGCTACCAACGCCTACGGCGAGGAGTACGAGAAAACCCGCCTGCACGAGTTGGCCGGTTGGCAACCCTACGCCTACGCCTCCCCCATGCCAACACCGCTGCGCAACCACCTGATGCTGCGGGACATCCAAGAGGGCAAGGGGCCCATCTACATGCGCACCGCCGAAGCCCTGCAGAACCTGATGGAGGGCGCCGACTCTACAAGGCGCAGGGCGGTGGAGAGCGACGCTTGGGAAGACTTCCTGGACATGACCATCTCCCAAGCTCTGCTGTGGGCCTCCAACAACATCGACCCCGCCGTCACCGACTCCGAGTTGGTGCTTACCGAGCCCTATCTCATGGGTTCCCACGCGGGCACCTGTGGCGCTTGGTGCAGCGGGCCGGAAGACGTGGCCCCACCGGAATACTTCTGGGGCTACAACCGCATGACCACGGTGCAGGGCCTCTTCGCTGCTGGCGACGGATGTGGCCTGTCGGCCCACAAGTTCTCATCCGGCTCCTACACCGAGGGCAGGCTGGCGGCCAAAGCCGCAGTCAACTTTGCCTACGACTATCCCAAAGCTCCCAACGTCGACGGCGCGATTGTTGAGCAGATACAGCGCGACATCTGGGCCCCGCTGATTCGCTTCGAAGAGCACCGGCACGCCACAACTCGCGACGACATCAACCCCAACTACCTGCTACATAAGCAGGCCCTGCACCGTCTGCAGAAAATCATGGACGAGTACGCTGGCGGCTGGGGATCGGCCTACATGACCAACGAGCCCATGCTCAATCGTGGGCTAGAGCACATGGCCATGTTAAAAGAGGATTTCGCCATGTTCGGCGCCCGCGACCTGCACGAGCTGCTGCGCTGCTGGGAAGTGATACACCGGGCCCACTGTGGCGAGACCCATATGCGCCACCTGCGCCATCGCAAGGAGACCCGCTGGCCAGGCTATTACTACCGTGGGGACTACCCCAACCTCGATGACGAAAATTGGAAGCACTTCATCAACTCTCACTTCGACAGGAATACCGGCGAGTGGGAATTCCGCGACCGCCCCTACATACAGGTGGTGCCCTAGCGCCGTCGCAGGGCAGCAGCAAAGGGGACACGTATAAATGGTTGAAGCAGAGGCGAGAGAGTCGGGTGTCCTCGTCATGGGCAGTGGCATGGCGGGTATCACTGCTGCCATTGAGGCCATGGAGGCTGGCAACGATGTCTTCATAGTAGAGAAGGAACCCTACTTAGGTGGCCGCGTCGCTGGCTTCAATAAGTACTTCCCCAAGCTGTGCCCGCCCTCATGCGGGCTTGAAATCAACTTCCGGCGCATCAAGAACGGCCACCGCCGTCTCAAGTTCTTCACCCTAGCCGAGGTGGAGCGTGTGTCGGGAGGCCCAGGCGCCTTTGACGTTACCGTGCGCCTAAACCCTCGGTTCGTGTTGCAGGACCGGTGCACCGCCTGCGGTCTGTGCGTGGACGTGTGCCCCGAGGAGCGCCCCAACCAGTTCAACTACGGTATGAGCACCACCAAGGCCATCTACCTTCCCCACGAAATGGCCATGCCCATGAAGTACGTCATCGAAGAGGGTTACTGCCAAGGCGACAGTTGCTCGAAGTGTGTGCAGGTCTGCCCCACCGACGCCATCGACTTGCGCATGACGGCCAGCACCCTGAACCTGAAAGTGGCATCGATCATCGTCGCAACTGGATGGAAGCCCTACGACGCCACGCAGCTGGACCTGCTGGGGTTTCAGTACCCCAACGTAATCAGCAACGTGATGATGGAGCGGTTGACGGCTCCAAATGGCCCCACTAAGGGGAAGCTACTGCGCCCCTCCGACGGGAAGCCTGCCAAGCGAGTGGCCTTCGTACAGTGCGCAGGCTCACGCGATGTAAACCACCTGCCCTACTGCTCTGCCATTTGCTGCCTCTCCTCACTGAAGGAGGCCACCTATGTGCGGGAGCAGTACCCCGACGACTCGCGAGTGTACATCTTCTACATCGACATACGCGCTCCGGGGAACATGGAGTCCTTCTACCGCAAAGTGGAGCAGGACGACCAAATCCGGTTCATCAAGGGCAAAGTGGCCAAGGTGGAGGAAGATCCTGCCACCGGCAACATCATCGTGGAAGCCGACGACATGGTGGGCGGGCGCAAGGTGCAGGCCACCGTCGACCTGCTGGTCCTATCCACCGGCATGGTGCCCAACACCAAGGACATGAACATCCCCGGCTTGCCTCTTCAATTGGACGAGTCGGGCTTTGGTATGGAGGACCGCTCCACCGGGGTCTACCTAGCAGGGGTGTCCCGTCGCCCCATGGATGTGACCTCCTCCACAAGGGACGGCACAGGGGCTGCCCTCAAGGCCATACAGACTACCTTCAAGATTAGAGAAGGGGCGTCGCAAGGTTAGCCATGCCGTCCAAGCCACGTACCTACGTTTGCACAGGTTGCAGCATCGGCGAGTGCCTCAACGCCAATAGGCTCGCTGAGGTCTCCGAGGGTGAGTTGGGAGTGCTCTCCACGGTCCACGGCCCGCTTTGCGTGCCTGAAGGCTTGGACTTCCTGCGCAAAGATATTCAGGACCACGGCACAGACCAAGCGGTGATCGTCGCCTGCTCCCACCGCGTCAACTGGGACGTGTTCTCCACAGAATCCCTAGGTGTGGAGACGGTGGAGCGGGTAAACGTGCGCGAGGGCGTGGCTTGGAGCAAACCCCCCCAAGAAGAGGAAACCCAAGCCCTAGCCGAAGACTACGTGCGCATGGGCATTGCCCGCGCCCAAAAGACCAACGTCGCGCCACCGAAAGTAGAGCCGACCCTGCGCTCCCTTCTAGTGGTGGGCGGGGGCATAAGCGGGCTCACCGCCTCATTGGAGGCGTCAGCTGCTGGCTCTGAAGTGGTGTTGGTGGAGAAAGAAGCGTCTTTAGGCGGCTGGCTTTCGCGCCTGCACAAACTCTACCCAACGCGAGCGCCCTACGGCGTGCTACAAGACACCGCCATTCAGGAACTTGCCGAGCGAGTCCAGAACGAGCCTCGGGTGCAGGTGATGACCTCCACCGAGGTGCAGAGCATATCGGGCAAGCCGGGCAACTTCGCCGTACTCCTGAACCACGGGGGCGAGACCTCGGAGATAGGCGCTGGCGCCGTCGTGATGGCCACCGGTTGGCAGCCCCACGAGTCCAGCCAGCAAGAAGATATGGGCCTCGGCAGAGACCCCAATGTGGTCGACAGCATCACCATGGAGGAGCTGGCCAGCCGCGGAACCATACGCAGGCCGTCGGACCGCAAAGCAGTGGAAAGCGTCGCCTTTGTGCAGCGGGCCGATAACGCCTTTTCCTTCGGCTCCAGCATCAGCGACTTGGTAGCCCTCAAACAGGCCCTCTACGTCTCGGAGCAGAACCCAGGCGCACTAGCCTACATCATCTACGACAACATGGTGACCCCAGGTCTGATGGAGCTCTTCTATCGCGAAGTGCAAGAACACCCCGGCGTGGTGCTGACCAAGGCTGAAGTGGCAGAGGTCAGAGAGGGCGACAGGGGCGATTTGGTACTCGACCTGAAGAATAGCCTCATAGGCGGCGACCTGAAAATACAGGTTAACATGTTGGTGCTGTCGCGTGGCATGGCCCCCAGCACCGCAGCCGAAGACGTGTTGCACCTAGAATACCTGCAGGGCCCCCAGATACCCCTGAACCAACATGGATTCGCCGACTCCAACTTCATCTGCTTCCCCTATGAGACACGTCGCACGGGTATCTACGCCGCTGGTTGTGTGCGCGAGCCCATGGACGCCAACGCAGCGGCCGAAGACGCCACCGGGGCTGCTCTCAAGGCGATGCAGAGCTTGGAGCTCATAAGCCAAGGCGAAGCAGTGCACCCCCGTTCCCGCGACCTGTCACTTCCGTTCACTCTACTCCAAGGTTGCACCCAGTGTGGGCGCTGCACTGAGGAGTGCCCCTTCGGGGCCATCGAGCTTGACGAGCGGGGCTACCCTACGCTCAACTCCTCCCGCTGCCGTCGCTGTGGCATCTGCATGGGGGCCTGCCCCGTGCGGGTCATATCCTTCGACGACTACAGCGTGGAGCAACTCTCCAGCATGGTACGGGCCATCAAGTTCCCTGAAGACGAGAGCATCCCGCGGGTCATCGCCTTTGCCTGCGAGAACGACGCCCATCCCGCCATCGACATGGCGGGTATCAACCGGCTTCAGTCCGACGCCAGCGTCCGCGTGGTACCTCTGCGCTGCCTCGGCTCCCTGAACATCGTGCTGGTCACCGACGCCCTCTCCGAGGGGGTCGACGGTGTGCTGTTGCTGGGATGCAAGACAGGGGACGACTACCAGTGCCACTTCATCCATGGCAGCGAACTGGCCACCCGCAGGCTGGCCAACATTCAAGAGACCCTCACCCGGCTGATGCTGGAACCGGAGCGGGTGAAGATGGTCGAGTTGGAAATCACCGATTACAACCAAGTGCCAGACTTGGTGAGCGAGTTCGTTGAACAGATGAAAGCCATCGGCCCCAACCCCTACAAGGGCTTTATATAGCCCGGCCGACGACTGGCAACGATAGGTAGATGGCAGGTCAAGCTACTATAGGGACGCCCACCCAGCCCAACAGCGAGTTGGTGCGCCAGATGCTCGCCTACGGGGCCGACGACATGCAGCGCTGCTACCAATGTGGCACGTGCTCCGTTGTGTGCCCCGAAACCCCCGATACCCAAGCCTTCCCCCGCAAGGAGATGGTGTGGGCCCAGTGGGGGCTGACGGATCGTCTACTCACTAACGGCGACGCTTGGCTGTGCCACCAGTGCAATGAATGCTCCATCCACTGCCCCCGCGATGCCAAGCCCGGCGACCTGATGGCAGCGTTGCGCCACTACCAGATCGAGCAGTACTCGGTGCCGGACTTCATGTCGAAGATCACAGGTGTTTTTCGCTACCTGCCCCTCGCGTTTATTCCTCCGATACTGCTGACCTTCTTCCTAGTTCTGGCGGCGAACATCATCCCTCAAGGCGGCCTGAGCTTCCCCGACGAGCTGGCGCTTGTCGAGGAGTTCGGCAGGCCCATCCTGTTCAAAGAGTTCATCGATCACATCTGGATCGATGTCTTCACAATCATCTCCCTAGGCTTCGCTTCAGTCGTTGGTGCTTGGGGCGGATGGCGTTTCTGGAAGGGTATACGCAGTAGCGAGGTCGACCCTCCAGCAGTGCGCAAACCCTTTATAACCAGCTTTGCACTGACCATCGTGGACATCCTGAGCCACCGGCTGTTCCGCCTCTGCAAGAGAAACAAGGCGCGGGGCCATGCCCACGCTGGGATATTGTGGGGCTTCCTTTTGCTGTTCGCCGCGACCACCGGGGCCTTCGTATACTCCACCATCTTGGGCTGGGAATTGGCGCGCGTGCCTTGGGACCCCATCAAGGTGCTGGGGAACCTTGGGGGCGGACTGTTGCTGTTCGGCCTTACTTGGGTGTCGTGGCGTCGTCTGGCCAAGCGTGACGAGGTTGGGCGCACCAACTATTTCGACTGGTACTTCGTGGGCGTCCTCTACGCCGCGACGATCACTGGCTTTGTGGTTGAGATACTGCGGTACAGCGAACTCGCGACCGCCTCCTACTGGAGCTACATGGTCCACCTCAGCTTCTATTTCATGCTGTTCACCTACCTGCCCTTCACCAAGTTCGCCCACATAATCTACCGCACTCTAGCCCTGACGCATGGACGACAGGTGGGTCGGACTCCGGGTGTCCGATCGCCGCTAGTCCTCCTAGACTGACACGACAATCCGAGACCTAGGCTCGTTATCAAGGCACTCCGGCCCTGCATGGCACCGCACTTTCTCCTCCTTGGAGAACCGCGACTTCCGGCTGCTCTGGTTCGGCATGCTGGCTTGGATGTGTGCCATGCAGATGCAGATGCTGGCCCGCGCCTACCTAGTCTACGAGCTTACCGACCACAACGCCGCCATCCTTGGTATAGTCAGCGCGGCGAACGCCCTGCCCCTGCTGGTGCTAGCCCTGTTCGGGGGAGTCATAGCAGACCGGCTGGAGGGCAAGCGGATAATCCAGCTGAGCCAGATATCCCTAGCCCTGCTGGCGCTGTTTATCGCCCTATCAATAGCCACCGGCACCGCCACTTGGTACCACCTGTTGGGCGGTGCCATCCTCCATGGGGCATTGGTGTCCTTTATGATGCCCGCGCGGCAGGCCATCATCCCCCAATTAGTGGGGCAGGAGGGCATCAGCAACGCCATGGCACTGAACGCAGCAGGCATGAGCGCCGCCACCGTTATGGCCCCAGCCATAGCGGGAAACGTTTACGCCTACCTCGGGCCCGAAGGCGCCTATTACGTGATCACAGGGCTGTTCCTGTTATCGGTGATTCTTACGACCTTCCTGCCACACATCGATGCTAAGGGCACAGGCCAAAGATCTATGATGACCGACATCAAGGCTGGTCTGTCATACATCGGACGGAGCCCGTTGGTGATGGTGCTACTGGTCACCGCCATGGCAACGACGATGCTGGCAATGCCCTTCCGGTTCCTCATGCCCGTGTTCGTGGTGGACGTATACAACCGTGGCCCCGAAGACATGGGGCTGCTGCTGACCATGATGGGTGTCGGCACCCTCATCGGCTCCCTATTTATCGCCGCCATAGGCCAGTGGCGTCGGGGCCTGCTCCTCCTCGTCGGAGGCGCCATTTCGGGCCTTACCCTGCTGTCGGTAGCCCTCTTTCCCTTCTACTACCTAGCCGTGGGCCTGATGCTGTTCCTAGGGCTGGGGGACGCCGGGCGGCGGGCCTTGAACCAAGCCTTAGTGATGGAAGTGGCCGAGGACGCCTATCGTGGGCGTGTCTGGAGCGTGTTCATGATGAACTTCGGCCTGACACCCCTAGGCGTATTGCCTGCTGGTTTGGCCTCCGAATACCTCGGAGGCCAAATGGCCATCGGCATACTGGCGGGCCTTCTACTGTTCACCGTCGCTGTGTTACTGCTCTCCCAGAGGCGTCTGAGGGAGTTCAACTGAACTAAGGGAACTAGGGGGCCCCATCTCTTCACCATTAGGCCGTAAGGTGATTAAATGGGCTGGCAATGGACCTCCGAGGACGAGTCAACCGCAAGCAGGTGCGAGAAGGCGGCGGCGGTGGGGCCGACCTCCACTTTGACGAGATGATCGGCAGCTACGAGCTGAACATCTATCGCCACCGCAACAACAAAATCCGAGGCCTCGACAGCTTGGAGCAGTTCCTACAATCGCAGGGATGTCAGACTGTCTACATCAGCGACGTGCCCGCGCCCGTGGGACCCGGCTACGACACCATCAGAGTGACTTGTGGGAATAGGGAAACCATACCTGTAGAGGCCCTGCGTCGCGCCCACAGCTGGGCCCACCGCCGCAACTTCCTCCACATGTTCCGCAAGCCTGGCGCCTCTCCCGGTGGCCTGACGACGCCACGGTAGGCACCCTCCGTGGCATACTGCGTCAGGCTGGCTTGAAACCCAGCGAGATCGACGCCTTATAGCCGTTCCACTACCTCCGCGTCGCTCTCGCTTCCGGTCACCCGACCTGACGTGGCGGCAACCCCAAGCTGACGACCGCCCTCCACGACGCCTCCCTCGCCTCGCCTGCCGACGCTGCGCTGAAGAGATGTGTGGCGCACCCGCAATCGCTGCTGCCGAATCCCTTGAACGCGGGCGTCAGGGTCTCGCTGACCGCGTCGGCCAAACCGCACTCCAACCTGTCCGTGGTTACGCCAACTATCGCATCTCGAAGCGCCCTTGCTGCCAGCAGCGCGTCCACATGCCACCTCATTGGCGGATGTGACCCCTGGCGATAGTCAAAGTGCCTTTGAAGGCGCTTCAGTCCTCCGGGGCCTTGGGCCGAGCCGACGTACACGTACCATCCGTCGAAGAGAAGTGTTCCCAGCTTGCCGACCTGTAGCGGGCCGTGCCCCTCCAAGAGCAGCAGGTAGAGGCCTTTCTCGTGCATAGCGAACGTCATCATGGGAGATCATACGCAAGGCCGCGGCTGTGCGCAGGCTTGGCCCAGCTTTACACAGATAGGCTGCCGCAGTATCCTACGGCCATTCTACCAGCGGGAGAACGGGGGCTCTGGGGCTCCCACTCTGACTCCCGGCACAGGCGGAGAGACCGACTTGCAATTCAGGGCACCCAGAGGCACAGCCGACCTCCTTCCCCAGCAACAGAAGTACTGGCGTCATATCGAGCGTACGTGCGTGAGCCTCAGCCACCAGTACGGTTTCTCTCGCCTAGATACGCCCGTATTCGAAAGTTCCGGGCTTTTCGACCGCTCCGTAGGCGCGGGCACCGACATTGTAGAGAAAGAGACGTATACCTTCCCCGACCGCGGGGGCGATATGTTGACCCTGCGCCCCGAAGGCACCGCCCCTATATGCCGCGCCTACTTAGAGCACGGCATGCACAACCTACCCCAACCGGTGCGCCTCTACTACTTCTGCCCTGTCTTCCGCTACGAACGCCCCCAAGCTGGCAGGTACCGCGAGCACCATCAGTTCGGACTCGAGGTCTTGGGGGACGCCGACCCCTCGGTGGATGCAGAGGTAGTCGAGTTGGCTTGGCGGATGGTAGCTCAGCTGGGACTGACCGACGTCACCCTCTACGTGAACAGCATTGGTGACCGCCAATGCCGCCCTGACTATGTAGCCGCCCTGCGTTCCTACTACCAAGAGCACCATGACAACCTCTGCGTTGATTGCCGTCAGAGGCTGGACCGGAACCCGCTGCGCCTCTTGGACTGCAAGCGCGAAGGCTGCCGGCAGTACGGCAATGACGCCCCGCGCTCGGTGGACCACCTTTGCGACGACTGCCAGACCCACTGGGATCGGCTGCGCCTGTACCTCTCCCGCATGCAGATACCCTACCAAGTGGACCACCGTTTGGTGCGCGGCCTCGACTACTACACCAGGACAGTGTTCGAGATTCAGCCCCTGCAAGAGGGGGGCCAGAGCACCCTAGTGGGTGGTGGACGGTACGACGGCCTCATCGAGCAAATCGGGGGAAAGCCTACACCCGGCATCGGGTTTGCCACAGGCATGGAGCGCCTGACGCTCAACCTGCAGCGCCAAGAGGTGCCAGTGAGCGACGACCCATCCCCCCGCTACCTCGTGGTCAGTGTGGGAGACGCGGCCCGTGAGACCGCCTTGGATGTGGCGGTGCGCATCCGACAGCAGGGCACCGGGGCCATCTTGGGCTCAGCCAGCCGCAGTCTCAAGGGGCAACTGCGCCAAGCCAACGCCCTCTCCATCCCCTACGTGGCCATAATCGGCGACGACGAAGTGGCAGCCGACAGCATCACTATTCGAGACATGGCGACCGGTGGGCAGGAGCGCCAGCCAGTACCTGAATTCTTGGAGCAACTCTGAGGACAGGTAGAAAGGACCCAGAGCACCCCATGCTCAAGATAGGCACACCTGCGCCCGACTTCACCACCTGCCTCGCATCGGGAGAGATGTTCACCCTCTCCCAACACAGTGGACAGAACGTTGTCATATTCTTCTACGTCATGGACTTCACTCCAGGATGCAGAGCACAGATCATCACGTTCCGTGACTCCTACGACCAATTCACGGCCAAAGATACTGCCATAATAGGCATCAGCCCCAGCACTCCCAGCCGTGCCGGGGAGTTCGCCGACGCCAACCGTGTCCCTTTCCCAATCGGTGGCGACCCTACAGCGCAGATACGCCGGCTCTACGACGTCAAGCGCCCTTTCGGCTTGGGAACATCACGGGTCACCTACGTTATAGACCCCCAAGGCATCATACGGGGCGTATTCCACAACGAAATAATGATGGGTAGCCACACACGCAATGCCCTCAAAACTGTGGATGAAATTGGTACCCTAGAACGAACCTGCCAGCCTAGGACGAATCGGAACACAGGAGGATCCGGAAATGCACAGAGCAGTAGACCTGAGCCACCCTTGGACGATACATACTCCGCCTTGGATGGGGTACGACTCGCCTCGCCTGTATTACACCCAGCGCCATTCCATGGGAGGTGTAGTAAGCCAGTGGCTGGAAACCCCGCTGCACGTCGGCACGCATCTAGACTCGGAGATGCACGGCTATAGCGGCGGCCGCGACATTGGCAGCGTGCCCTTGGAAGACCTCTACGGCGATGGCGTCATCGTGGATATTAGCGACTTGGTGGGCGAATTCGACATCATCACGCCCGAGCACCTCACACGCAACGTGGAAGTGCGCAAGGGCGACATACTCATCATCCACACTGGTTGGCACAAGTACTACCATCAGGGTCCAGAAGAAGATGAGGAGACCTACTTCTGCCGGCATCCTGGCCCCTACTTGGAAGTTGCCCAATGGTTCATAGACATGGAGCTCAAGTGGACTGGCACAGACACCGGTTCCGGAGACCACCCCATGAACACCGCCATACGTAACTTGCGCCCAGATATCCGTGAGGAGTTCGAACAGAAGAAGGGCGTTAAGGTGGACGAGATATTCCCCATGCGAAACTACTTCGCCATGCATCGTGTGCCTTTCCGCAAGGGAATCATCCATGTAGAAAACGTAGGCGGCGACATCGACCAAGTGCTCAACACGCGCTGCAAGATAGGCGCATTCCCTTGGAGGTTCGAAGGCGGCGAGGGGGCGATGTGCCGAGTGGTAGCCTTCTTGGAGGAGTAGCCATCCCCGTCGAACAAAAGGAGCGACCGAGAACATGAAGGCTGCGCAGCACCAAGGCAAGAGCCTGCTCTACCTGACCGTTGAGCCCGACGACTACGACGCCAGCCTGCAATATCCCCTGTTCATCCTGCTGCACGGGTTCGGGGCGAACATGCAGGACTTGGCGTCGTTGGCCCCTGCCATCAACCGGGAGGGCTACGTCTATGCTTGCCCCCAAGCGCCGCTCACCTTCCAGATAGGCGCGGGAATGGTGGGGTACGGCTGGACGCCTCGCGGGCCGCAAGCCACCACTCAAGACATCCAGCAGGCAGAGGACGCCTTGGACACTTTCTTCGTGGAGATAATGGAGAAGTACCAAGTGGCTCCAGGCAACGTTGTACTCAGCGGCTTCTCCCAAGGCGGGGGCATGACATACCGCTGTGGCCTGCGCCAGCCCAACCTGTTCGCTGGCCTAGCGGTGCTTAGCGGGACGCTCCCGGACCCGGAACGCCTCAAGGAGCATCTTCCCGAAGCGCGCGATCAACCCATCTTCGTGGCCCATGGCACCGTGGACTCCGTGTTACCCATAGACCGTGGACGCGCCGCCCACGAGTTCCTAGAGTCTGCGGGCTACCAACCCCAGTACAAGGAATACCCCATGGGCCACGAGATCAGCCCCGACGTGCTGGCCGACTTGGTGTCATGGGTGTCAGACGTGCTGCCACCGCTCGTGCGAGTGTAGGCCACAGATACCATCATGTTACGGTTGCCGCTAAGCTCCTCTAACCAAGCCCGCCCCATGCATCAAAAGAGCGACATGACACGCCCCATAACGAGCGCAGAACAAGCGGTGGTGGCCACGACGGCTGTTTACGATTGGGTCCCCTCTTTGCTGGGACTGGACCTCCTCAACCAGTGGTACCTTGAGTACTACCCCAGAAACGGCACACTTGAGTTCAACCTTCGCTGAACACCACCCAGCGCCCCCGCCTAGACTGGTACTCCGTAGGTGGCCTATAATCCCGCCGAACCAGACCATACTTGTACACTAGCTCTTTGCGAGGAGGAACGTGATGGCCGATGGAGCCATTCGAATTGGAATTGTAGGCGCGGGCGGCATCGTGCGCTCGCGCAACCTGCCCGGGCTACGGGCCATGCCTGGCGTTGAGGTCGTGAGCGTCGTCAACCGCAGTCGTGAGTCCAGCGAGCGCGCAGCTGCCGAGATGGAAATCCCCACGGTGTACGACAATTGGACAGACCTCATCGAGTCCAGCGACACCAACGCTATCTGCATTGGCACTTGGCCCTATATGCACTGCGCCATGACTCTGGCCGCCTTGGAGGCGGACAAGCATGTCCTCACCGAGGGGCGGATGGCGATGAACGCCGACGAGGCCCGCATCATGCTGGATGCGGCGCGCAGCAAGCCCCACCTCATCACCCAGATAGTACCCGGCCCACCCACCTTCCCCGTGGATAACCTGCTCATAGAGATGATCAACAGCGGGTTCTTAGGCGACGTGCTCTCGGTGGACATACGCGCCCTGCCCATAGGCCGACAGCCCCATCAGGCCTTCATCAATCCTGATGCCCCGTTCCACTGGCGCATGGACGCTGACGTCAGCGGGTATAACGCCCTCAGCGTGGGGATCGAGTACGAGTCTATGATGCGCTGGTTGGGGCCCGCCACGAAGGTGATGGGCAACACTCGCACCTTCACCACTCAGAGGCGCGACGAGGAGGGCAACCTGCGGTCTGTGCGCCTCCCCGAACTAGTTGACATCCTTGCCGACCTAGCCTGTGGCGCACAGATGCACATGAACGTCAGCTCCATATCCGGCATGGGCCCTCAGCACGAGATCTGGCTGTTTGGCAGCCAAGGCACGATTCACTGTGAAGGGGCCAACGTATTCGCAGGGAAGCGCGGCGACACAGAGCTGAAGGAAGTCCCCAACCCGGAGGCATCGCGCTACAAATGGCGCGCCGAGGAGGAGTTCGTCAACGCCATCCGAGGCGTGGAAAAAGTCACCCGCACCCCCTTCGACGCAGGCGTACAGTACATGGAGTTCAGCGAGGCAGTGGCCCGCAGCTCCCAAACCGGAGAAGCAAGATACCTGCCCCTGTAGACCCTCAGCATTTCCATACCGGTGTCGACTCAGATGGCGCCCTGTTCACGCAGGGCGCCAATCTCTGCCAGTGGGAGGCCCAAAAGCCCCTTTAGCACCTCATCCGTGTGCTCCCCCAAAGCGGGGGGACGCTGAACTGGCATGGGCGGGGATGCCGAGAGTTTCACCGGCGTCGACGGAGCCTTGAAGCTGCCAGTAGCCACCGGGTACCCGAGGTCGACGAACATATCGCGAGCCTCCAAGTGAGGGCACGCCATCATATCCGCTGCGTCCTGCACCATGGAGGCCGAGAAGCCCAACTCCAGCAGCAGGTCCGACACCACGCGCTTGGGCTGGCCCTTGCTCCACTCCTCCAGAGTGGGGCGAATGACATCCAGGTAGAAGGGACCCTCCACATCCCGCCCCAAGTAGCGAGGGTCTTCCGTCAGTTCGGGCCGCCCGATTCGACGCCACAACGCGTCCCACTTATCCTCGCCAATCGCCCCGGCCAGCACCACATACCCGTCGATTGCCTCCAAGGCCAGCTGGGCGCTAGTCATGTTCTCCCGTTCCCTGCCCGGCGACCTCCCATCCACTTGGTAGAAGGGGAATACGCTGGTGTTGTGCATCATCATGCAGTCGTACATAGCCACATCCACATGCTGACCGAATCCGGTGCGGTTGCGGGTCTGTAATGCCAGCATCACACCGAAGGCGGTCCAAACGGCAGGCACCGAGTCTCCGATGTTGTCCCCCACCATCTCCGGAGGGCCATCGGGGCCTCCTGTGATGTTCATCCATCCCGCCATACCCTGCACACAGGGGTTATGAGCGGCCCAGTTGGAGTAGGGGCCCTGCTTTGTCTCGCTGTTGCCGTAGCCCGTGATACTGGCGTAAATCACTGCCGGATTGATCGCCTGCAGCTGGTCGTAGCCCAAACCCAAGCGGCGCATGGCACCGGGGCCGTAGTTGTCCAGCACCACGTCCGACACGCTCACCAACCGCCTAAATAGCTCTTTGCCCTGCGGGTGGGCCATATCAAGGGTCAGGCTCTTCTTGTTGCGGTTGATAGCCAGAAAGCGGGCGCTGACTGTGGACCCGTCCTTGTCATGCAGGTAGGGCCGGTTGAGGCGGGAGCGATCGCCCACGCCCGGCCTTTCGACCTTGATGACCTCGGCCCCGGCGTCTCCCAGCAGCATCGAGCAGAAGGGGCCTGCCACTATATGTGTGCAGTCGAGTACGCGTACGCCTTCCAAAGGTAGGGGAAGCCTAGCCTGGTCCATAGGTTCACTCCAGCCTCAAGCAGTTACTAACTGTCGGGCAATTCTAGCACCGTGGACGAGGGTATGGGGCCAGTACCCCCTTAGGCCAATGATGTTACAATTAGCGCTAGAAGTGGTGTTTTGACCGCAAAGTCCCTTCACCCATCGTTGGCGGTCAGCTAGCCGTATGTTCGTTGACTTGCCCTAGCGGGTATGCTAGAAGGGACACGATTTCACCCTAGGAGAAGCGCCATGGCAGAGGCGGAAACCCGGCTCTTCGAGTATGGCGAGGAGCGCATCGGAGAGGAGCTAGGCTCCTATGAGTACGAGTTCACACAGGAGCTGCTGGACCGGTTCCGCAAAGCTGTACAGGACCCCGAAGCCCGCTTCGCAACTTTGGCCGTAAAGCACGACGCAACTGCTTTCCGAATGGTGTACCAAGACCCCACAGGCGGTGTCAACGCTGGCAACGAGGTAGAGTTCTTCAACGAGCCCGTACCAGGCAAGATGGTGCGCGTCACTGGGCGCATCGCCGACGTCTACTGGCGCAGGGATAAGCCTTACTTGGTCATCGAAGCTACTGCGGTGGACGAGGATGGTCGCTTGCTGGAGAAGATGCGCACTTACCAGATGAAAAAGCCCGAGGAGGTTGGCAAGAAATGGCACCCTCAGGGAACCTAGAAGTTGGGGTCCAAGTCCCCTCTGTGACCAAGCTGATAACTCAAGACACCATCGACCAATTCGAGGCTTGCGGCATCATGGCCGAGCCCAACATCCACACCGACCCCGCCTTGGCAGCCCGGCGCCTAGGCACCAACTACCCTATAGCGTCAGGGCGCATGTCCATCACTTACGCCTCGGAGTCGCTGCGCAAGTTCTTTGGCGCGGAGGCCTTCCATCGCTCCGGCAACATCAACCTGAAATTCCTGCGGCCGGTTAAGCCGGGCGACTCGGTGACAGTTATCGGCCAAGTAACCGAGACCCACCCCGACGAAGGAGGCACTCGCGTCGTAGTTCAGCTGACGTGCCAGAACCAGAACGGCGACACCACGGCCGCGGGTGTTGGCACAGCTCTGGTATAGCTGGAAGCGCAAGGCTGCCTGTCTAACCACATGCCCATCGCCACTAAGATAGACCGCTTCATGCAGGAGGGCGGCTGGATCCGGCGCATGTTCGAGACGGGCATCGCCCTCAAGCAACAGTACGGCACCGACAAGGTCTTCGACCTCTCACTGGGCAACCCCGTCGTCGAGCCTCCGCCACAGTTCCGCGAGGAATTGCGCCGCCTGAGCCAAGACCCCCTCGCAGGCATGCACCGCTATATGCCCAACGCTGGGTACGCCGATACGAGGGAGGCCGTCGCTGCGGGGCTCCGTGAAGAGACGGGCCACTCCTTCTCCGCTGCCGACATAGTCATGACCTGTGGGGCGGCCGGCGCGATCAATGTTGTGCTCAAAACACTTCTCGAACCCGGGGACGAAGTTGTCATTCTTTCACCCTACTTCGTGGAGTACGGATACTACGCCGACAACCACGGTGGTGTGCCGGTGGTGGTGCCGACTGACGCGGACTTCCAGCCGGACCTAACCCGGATTGCGGAGGCCCTCACAGAGCGATCGCGAGTGCTTCTCATCAATTCGCCTAACAACCCCTCAGGCGCTGTCTATCCTGAAGAGTCCTTGCGGGGCTTGGCAGACGTGTTGTCACAGGCTGGCGAACGCTTTGGTGCTCCCATCTACCTAGTCAGCGACGAGCCTTACCGGCGGATCATTTACGACGGCTTGGTCTATCCCCAAGTGTTCCCCCACTACGAGCACTCCATGGTAGTGAACTCTCACGCCAAGGACTTGGCCCTGCCGGGAGAGCGTATCGGGTATATCGCCGTCAACCCTGACCTAGCCGATAAGGGCCACTTGGTCGACGGGCTCACCTTCTGCAACCGCATCCTCGGCTTCGTCAACGCTCCAGCCCTGATGCAGCACGTCGTGCGTGCTCTACAAGGGGTGACCGTGGACGTCAGCGACTACCAGAGCAAGAGGGACTACCTGCACGGACAACTGGTGCAGATGGGCTACTCCGTGCCTCTGCCCCACGGAGCCTTCTACCTATTCCCAAAGTCGCCGGTGGAAGACGACGCTGCCTTTGTAGCAGAGCTCCAAGAATGGAACGTTCTGACCGTGCCCGGACGGGGCTTCGGCACACCGGGCCACTTTCGCATCTCCTATTGCGTGGAGGACTGGGTCATAGAAGGCTCGCTGGACGGGTTTCACCGGGTTGCAGAAGCCCATGGATTGCAGGTTGCCTGAAAAGGTGCCTACGGCAGACCAGAAGACACAAACGAGGATCACAACAAGAGCAAAGGAGACACCACAATGTCCTTGAGTCAGGAGAAGTTCAATCAGGGAATGTCGTCCCAGCAATACTTGGACCAAGTGAAGGTGAACAAGCAGGCCATAGAGCAGATTTACTCCTCGGTAGAGACACCTGACGAAGCCAAGGCTTTCTTCGACGGGCTGGAAGAACCTCTCCAGTTGGCCATCTTCACCGCCGCTTGGTGCGGCGACGCCATCACCACCACTCCGACCATCATGCGACTGGCGGAGAACACCCAGAAGCTTAAGATGAGCATCTTCGACCGCGACCAAGAACTAGATCTCACCAACAGTTTCTTGCCGGAGCACCGAGCGGGCACGGTACCCGTGTTCGTCGTGTTCGACTCGGAGATGCGCGAGATAACCCGGTTCATTGAGACTGCCAAGGAGCTGATCCCGACGCTAGACAAGATGGAAGACGCGGTAAAGGAGGAGACGCTACAGGCCTCAGAATTGGACAAGCCCATGAGCGAAATCAGCGAGACCTCTCGCAACGCCTTCCGTGGCCGACGCACCGCCTTCCGTGTGGACCATGCTAAGGAGTGGGGCACCGTAATCTCCAACTCCTTCGCTTCCGTAGTGCGCCAAGGCCTTGCTCTCCCCGCCGATCAGCGCCCCTCCCAAGGCGGCACCGAGTGGCCTCCGCAATAGCCCAGCAGGCCATCCTAGACACAGTAGCAAGCTAGGAATGGTCTCTGAACAACTCTGTTATACCGGCTTTCGCCAGTATCCGAAGGGTCTCCGACCGGCGCGATTGATTGCTTGTACAAGCAACCCCCATGTCATCCGCCCGTTGACCCTAGCCGCCCTTCCAGCCTATCCTCCGTGTAGGCCCCGCCCGAATCTTGTCGCATCTCGGCCCCGGGCCCAAATCAAGAGGGACCCGCCATCGGGAGGTTCCGCCATGTCTCCATATGGACCGGATACAACGACGTTACCAATGTCACAGGCAGCAGCTACGAAAACGCAAACAATCGTGAATAGCCTTGACTAAGGCAAAGCTGACGCGTAGCTGCGCCGATACAAATCTCGGTGAAATAAAGTGCACACAGTTTACAACGGATATAGCATTAAAAATAACTAGAGATGCAAAAGATTAGCACTGGAACACCACAAATGCGACAAAATGCGAACCCTGATCTCCGGCAAAGCGGCAAGGGACCTGAGCAGAGGTTGTCTACAGCCATGAGCCCGCCAATTGGCGGGCTCATGGTCATTTGGCGGTGAATTACCCTCCAGTTTTGGAGGCGGTACGAGCGCATCTTGGTGCGGTCTTTAAAACACGTCAAAGCCCCCCGATGAACCACGCCACATATAGACCAGATAGTGGTATACTTTACATATCTACAGAATAAGCGGCATCTTGGGGTTTTTACGGATCGTTAGTAGCGGCCACTTTCCCACCCCAAGTCCGTCACTTGACCCCCTTTCAGGACAGGAAGTTTTATGCAAGATAACGTAGCCTCTGCCAACTATACAGCCAAGGATATCCAGGTCCTCGAAGGCCTGGAGGCGGTTCGCCGTCGCCCTGGCATGTACATCGGCAGCACCGATCAGAGCGGACTGCACCACTTAGTCTACGAGATAGTCGACAACGCTGTCGACGAGGCCATGGCTGGCCATTGCACCAGCGTTGACATCTCCATCCGAGAGGACGGCTGGATCACAGTCCACGACGATGGCCGGGGCATCCCCGTGGACATGCACCCCCTTACCGGCGTGTCGGCCTTGGAGACGGTGATGACCTCCCTACACTCCGGCGCCAAGTTCGGCGGTGGGGCGTACAAGGTGTCCGGCGGACTACACGGTGTGGGGGCCTCCGTGGTAAATGGCCTCTCTGAGCACTTGCGGGTGGAGGTTCGCCGCGACGGGCGCGTCTATAGCCAAGAGTATGCGCAAGGCAAGCCCACCACCGGCCTCGAGAGTGCCGAGGGCACGAAGGGAAACGGCACCACCATCTCGTTCCTGCCCGATGGCGAGATTTTCAACGAAATCGTCTACGACTTCGAAATGCTGACCTCTCACTTCAAGCAGGTCGCCTACCTGAACCGTGGTCTGGAAATCAAGTTTGCCAGCCCATGGCACAACGAGCAACGGGACGAGGACATACACCGCACCTACTACTTCGATGGTGGATTGGCCAGCTTCGCCCGCAGCCTCAATCGCAGCAAGACAGTTCTGCAACCCAACCCCTTCTACCTACTCAAGACAATCGACGACACCATCGTCGAGGCATCGATACAGTACAACGGGGCGTTCAGCGAGACGGTTCTATCCTTCGCCAACTGCATCAACACCCAGGAAGGTGGCACTCACCTTACCGGTTTCCGTGCCGCTCTCACCCGGGTCATAAACGACTACGCGAGGCGCCAGAAGCTGCTGCGAGACGACCAAGGCAATCTCTCGGGTGAGGACGTCCGGGAGGGCCTGACTGCCGTGGTCAGCGTGAAGCTGACAGAACCACAGTTCGAGGGCCAGACCAAGACCAAGCTGGGCAATGCCGAAGTGAAGGGCATCGTTGAAATAGCAGTCGGCGAGGCCCTGACCCACTACCTGGAAGAGCACCCCACCGATGCGAAGCGCATCGTGGATAAGTGCCTCACTTCCCAGAAGGCGCGTGAGGCCGCCCGCAAGGCCCGCGAGCTTGTCATACGCAAGAACGCCATCGACGGATCGTCGCTGCCCGGCAAACTGGCCGACTGCTCCGAGCGCAACCCCGAGCACTGCGAGATATACATCGTCGAGGGTGAGTCCGCTGGCGGGTCAGCCAAGATGGGTCGGGACCGCCGCTTCCAAGCCATCCTCCCCATGAAGGGTAAGATTCTCAACATCGAGCGGGTGCATCTGAGACAACCCGACAAGATTCTGGGCCACGTTGAAATCCGCGCCCTCATCGCTGCCTTAGGGGCTGGAGAGGGCGACGATTTCAACGTGGGCAAGCTGCGGTATAACAAGGTCATCATAATGACCGACGCCGACGTAGACGGCTCTCACATTCGTACCCTGCTGCTCACTTTCTTCTTCCGCCGGATGAAGGAACTCATCGACACCGGACATCTCTACATAGCCCAGCCTCCCCTTTACCGAGTACAGAACGGCAAGAACGCCCAGTACTGTTACAGCGAAGGCGAAAAGGAAGCGCAACTGACCAAGCTCAATGGCAGGCGCAACGTGCATGTGCAGCGGTACAAGGGTCTGGGCGAGATGAACCCCGAACAGCTGTGGGAGACTACCATGGACCCAGAAGTTCGCACCATGTTGAGGGTGGACATCCCCGACATCATCGAGGCTGAGGATGCCATCAGCACCCTGATGGGAGACATTGTCGAGCCACGCAGGGTGTTCATACAGACACACGCTCGCAGCGTCAAAGAACTGGATGTGTAGGAAGACCCTCCGCGCGTTATACTAAGTGTCGGTCGCCAGCCCGCCTCTTGGTATGGCTGAGACTACATTTACCCTACGGAGGACCCAATGACCCAACAGGGCGATTCCGCTCCCGGCACTACCCTATTCCCCAACATCGGCAACTTCCACTCCATGATGTCGCAGGAGCTGGGGGGACTCACCGACGCACAGCTAGACTTCACATCGGACCAGTGGGCGTGGGCCGAGTGGAGCATTCGCCGCAACGCCAGCCATGTCTCTGCCGGAGGCCTGCGCTGGATGCTAGGACGCTGGGCCGAGGCCAACCTAGCCGAGGGCATCGAACTTCCCGAAGACGCCATGGAGATAGTGAACTCAGGCGCCCGCTGGCTCGACGAAGAGAAGTACCACAGCATCGATTCGATCCTAGTCAAGCTCAGGGAGAGCCTGGACGTGTGCGAGGCAGTACTAGCCAAGCAGACCGTGGGATCCATGCGAGCCATGGAGCTGCCTTGGTCCAACACTGGTCAGGCAGCCCAGATGGGTCAAGCCCACACCGATGGTAGGCGTCTGGACCCATCGGACCCGGAGAAGGCGTTCATCAACCTCGAGTACACCTTCCGCCACATATGGTTCGAGGGGCTGACTCACCTGTACAACATCCAAAGATTAAAAAGGGCGCAGGGTCTTACTCCTGCGGTGCAGTTGCCCAACGAGGGCTATCATACGGTCCCAGGCTGGGATGTAAGCGAGCCCTAGACAGCAAAATTAGTAGGCCACCAGCTCGGGCTAGGCGGCAAACTCGGGGTTTACCTCGACTATGCCCTCAGGGGTGGCCTGCATGAGGCATACAAGGTCATAGCCGCGCCGGCGCAGTTCGTCGCTCCCGCCTTGGCAACGGTCCACTAGGACCACGACCTTGACCACCTCGCAACCGGCTTCCTCCACTGCCTCTATAGCGTGGAAGATGGATGAGCCGGTTGTACAAACGTCATCGACTATCGCAACCTTAACTCCCTCAGGCATGTCACCCTCAATCAGTCGCTCTGTGCCGTGGCCCTTGACCTCTTTGCGCACGATGAATGAGGTGATCGGCTGGCCAGCCATGTGGCTGGTCATGGACACAGCGGTCACTATAGGGACTGCGCTGACGGTCGGGCCGCCCACGCGCTCTATGCCCATGGGCCGCAGGATATCCATGAGCGCTTTCCCAACCAAGCACGCCCCCTCAGGGTCTAGCGTCAGAAGGCGTCCGTCCATGTAGTAGGATGTGCGCATACCTGAGGACAGGGTGAAATTGCCGTAGCGAAGTGCCCCTCGCTCCAAGGCTAACTCCAGCATCCTCTCCGCTTCAGTCACTTCTGCCCCCTAGCTCCGCATAAATGAGATGTTTGTGGATGTACCGCTCCACGGCCACCGGCACATGGTGAACTATTGAAAGCCCTTGATGTACTCGGCTTCTTATGTCTGAAGAACTGATATCCCGCTGCTCAATCGGTAGTGCCACGCCCCTGTGCGACCCGTCCGGGCACAGCGAGTCCAGTTTTTCGAAAGTGGTCTGATGCCCACCCGGTCTCGACGCTACAGCCAGAGTCGACATCCGCAGTATCTCCGCAGGATCCTTCCACAGCTCAAAGGAATCGTAAGCGTCCGACCCAAGCAACAGGTACACCTCATCCTGGCCATAGGAAGACTCAGCCATTTCTCGCAGGGTGTCTACAGTATATGTCAGACCTTCCCTTCGTAGCTCAGTGTCATCTACCCTGAACCCTTCTATCCCATCAACGGCCAACTTGACCATACGAAGCCGATGGTGTCCGTCCAACAGATACATCCCCTCTTTCATCCAAGGACGCCCAGCAGGTATGAAGATTACCTCATCAAGTCTCAAGTGCCTGAGAGCACCCTCCGCGACGGCCATATGGCCTAGGTGCAGCGGGTCGAATGTCCCTCCGAAGACACCGAGTCTCACGCTACCTCCACTCTAAGTCCGCCCTTCCTATCCTGACCCGGTCTCCAGGCATTACCCCCAACTCTTCCATCTTCTTGTCTAAACCGACACGCACCATCTCGTTAAAAATCTGATCCACCACTCGAAGGTCCCTCAGGTTAACCATCTGAGCAATGCGTGACAGCCGGTCAGAGTGAACACGGTACCCATCATCAGCCCGCGACACACTTTCTCTATCTCGCGGCCTCAGCACATTGACAGCCTCCGATTCATAGCTATCCATCATGGTCCTAGGCCGCTCCATATCTGTCAGGGCCCCCATGGTATCGCTCAATAATTGCTGTATGCCCTCCCCGGTAGAAGCCGATATCTGGTACACACGATTCCCTGACTGTGTCAGGTCGTTCAGTGCTCTCCTACAGGCCTCTCGAGCCTCAGGTATATCAATCTTGTTGATTACCACCATTTGAGGCTTCTGCTCCAGTGACTCGCTGTAGGATCTCAGCTCTACATTTAGCAACTCCAAATGACGGATAATGTCATCCTCCACACCATCCACCAGATGCCACACCAATCGGACCCTCTCCGCATGCTGCAGGAACTGGTGGCCCAACCCAACCCCAAGATGGGCCCCCTCCACCAAACCAGGCACCTCCATCACCACGAACGTCTGTCTGTGGACCTCGCAAACTCCCAGCACAGGCTCAAGCGTGGTGAATGGGTAGCTCGCAATCTTCGGCTTGGCAGCAGAGCAAGTGGAGAGCAGAGTTGACTTTCCAGCATTAGGAGCCCCTACAATGCCGACGTCAGCAACGAGTTTCAACTCCAACTCGACCGACACTCGCTCCCCTCCCTGGCCGACTTGACCCAGAAGAGGCTCCCGGTTAACAGCGCTGGCGAATGAAGCGTTGCCCCTACCGCCCATTCCACCGCACGCGAGCAACACTCTGGGAACCTCTGCCAAGTCACCCAAGAACTCGCGTTGCTCATCGGTCTTACGCCATGCGATGGTGCCCACAGGCACGCGTATAACCAGTGGGCCTCCGTTTGACCCACGCTTGTCCTTACTCGACCCGTGGCCCCCCTCTCACCCCTCCACGCTCTCGCATAACTTAAATGTAGCAGGGTATTCAAAGAGTCATCGGCTTCTAGCCACACACTCCCCCCATCACCTCCTCGGCCTCCATCAGGACCACCACGGGGAGCGTACTTCTCCCTCCTGAAGCTGATGCAACCGTTTCCCCCGCCACCTGCTGTTATAGTTATTTCTACTCTATCAATCATTTTATGTATATGTAACAGTAGTAAGCTACCAACAAGTGTTGGTCTTATATGAAGGTCAAGGTGTTGTGCTGTGTTGATACTCGTTGAGAGTGGTGGGAATTATAGCATTGATGGGCATGAGGGATTGTGTGGTCAGGGCCTGTTGTTCGGGGTTATATGGAGGCAATCAACGGTTATGGGGGATTAAGTTGAATGCTCAATCAACATACCCGCTATGGCGTTGATATCGGCTTGGAGTGTTGGGTCGTGAGTAATACCGTGCTGGATGCGCTTTAGTGCCAAGCTGACAGTGGAGTGGTCGCGGCCTATGGCTTTGCCGATATCTGTGACCCCCATGCCTAGTTCCGATGACATGATTTGCATTGTGGTTTGTCGAGCAGCTACGAGCTTTTGGCTGCGCTTCCGCCCGGTGAGGTCTTTGAGTGAGATGCCGTAGTAGTCTACTACTGTGGACATGACGGTCTCTTGGCTCGCCTTTGGGAACTCAGTCATAGGGAAGGGTTTACTAACGACATCGATTGCTTCATAGGCTATTGATGTCGTTATGTGGGTATTGTGGAGAGTGGCCAAGGCAACTGCCCTGGTAAAGGGACCTTCGAGTTCGCGGATATTGTTCACATCTATGGAGGCAATGAGGCGCAGGGCTTCTGTATCGGCAGTGACGCTCATTGAGATCGCCTTAGATTCGAGGATAGCCAAGCGGGTATCCGGGTCTGGTGGCTGAAGGTTGATAGTCAAGCCGCTCTCCAGCCGGGAGCGAAGCTTATCATGGAGGAAGTCGAGTTGCTGAGGTGGGTGCTCGGAGGCCAGTACTATCTGCTTCTGAAATGTGTGGAGGTCGTTGAACGTGTGGAAGAAACCTTCTAGAGTCTGCTCCTTGCCTGCTAGAAACTGGATGTCGTCCACCAGCAGTAGATCGACTGACCGGTATATCGTACGGAAGTCTTGGGTCGTCTTAGTTCGTATCGCTTGGATGAACTCGTTGGTAAAGTGCTCTGAGGTGACGTACGATACAACAGCGCCGCGAGCATATGACGCATGGGCAATCGCGTGCATGAGGTGGGTCTTGCCTAGGCCGGGAGGCGCGTAGATGAACAGAGGGTTGTAGGTGGAGCCTAGGGCTTCTGTGACAGCTTGGGCTGCGGTGAAGGCCAGCTGGTTGGAAGGGCCCACGACGAAGGTGGCGAAAGTGTATCCGTGGTTGAGTCCCGGAGGGGGGGCGGTTTGGATGAGTTCGGGCATCTGCAAGGCTTGAGGTGGGGCATCTCCCAAGGTAGATACGTATAAGCGGACTTCCAAATCAGCACCAGCGACTCCTCTGACGGCCCTGAGGACGGTCTGATACATCCGCTTCTCTATATTTTCAACAAAAAAAGGATTAGGGACCTCCACTAAAAGTACGGACCCTTCCAGTGAGGTAGCCTTAGTGGCAGCCAGCCATGTATCGAATACAGGTCTGCTAACCTGTAGCTCCAATTGGCCGAGGACTGCCTGCCAGATTTGGGACGCGGTGATGTATGAACTTTGCTCGGGCACAACCTGACGAACGTATCAGCGGTAGGGATGGGCGTGCAAGGCGCAACGGTCTGATTTCAGGATATGCAGTAAAATTGGTTGCGATTTGAGGCGGAATATAGAACATTCGTGATGCGTTAGAACAAACAACTAGCTGTGAATTACTGAAATCGTCACGCAAATGCTAATGCAGCATGCATTCGGCAGACCTTACCATATGCAACATAAGCGATATCCGCATGGTAGTCAGACTAGGGGTAGGTGGGGTGCGCAATCACGTTTGTAAGACTCGTAAGAGGCATGCAATACGCCTTATGCTATGTAGATTCATGGGATGGGCTCAGACGGGCCTATAGCTATATCCAAGGACGGGTTTCGTGAAGATAGTGTTCATGGGTACGCCTGAATACGTCATACCCTCGCTTGAATTCCTCATTGCAGCCCCGTTCGCCGAAATCGTCGGCGTCTATACCCAACCTGACAAGCCGGTGGGGCGACGTGGCACGGCGGAGCCCCCTCCGGTGGGCCGCTATTGTAAGGAGCAGAGACTGCCCGTGTTCCAGCCAGCCAGCTTACGAAACGAGAATGTCCAGCGAGAGTTGTCTGTCTTGGAACCCGAAGTAGTAGTAGTGGCGGCTTACGGCAAGATCCTGCCGACTGAGGTGCTGGACATACCGCGCTACGGGTCCCTGAACATTCATCCTTCGCTGCTGCCAAGACACCGTGGTCCATCCCCTGTGGTCACAGCCCTCCTCGAAGGTGACCAGACCACTGGCGTCACCGTCATGGTGGTGGACGAGGGCATGGATAGCGGACCCATATTAGCTCAAATCACGACCGATATCGGACCGAAGGAAACTGCTTCAGAACTGACCGCCCGCATGTTTGAGGCCGGCGGTGAACTGATCTGTTCCGTGCTCCCCATCTGGGTTGCAGGCGAGCTGAAGCCTGTGGATCAGGACGAGTCATTGGCGACGTTCACCCGCAAGATTTCCAAGGAGGATGGTGAGGCAGACTGGACGCTGCCCTCGGAGAGGTTAGCCCGTAAGGTCCGTGCGTTCTACCCGTGGCCAAGCCTGTACACCTTCTGGCAGGGTAAGGTGATAAAGGCCACCAAGGCCCGGCCGGTGCCGGCTAGCGGATCCGAGTACGGTGAGGCAGGGACTGTCGTTCTCATACAGGACAACAAGGCGGCGATTGTCACTGGCGACGGATTATTGGTGCTGGACGAACTTCAATTGGAAGGGCGTCGTCCAATGGATGCCGACGAGTTCACAAGAGGACAGCGCGATTTCGTTGGGTCGGTACTGCCCAGCTGACGAGTTTCCCAGTTACCTTCCGAACTCCAGCCGGTGTATCAGAGGCTCCGGCAGACCGGCCAACTCCATCTTGCGCTGCGTCTTCGCGATGTCGTATACAACCCGTCGCCTCTCTATTGAGCCCGCATCGGAGTCGTATATCGCGTAGCTGGAGCGTGGGTCGTGGTCGCGAGGCTGACCTACGCCTCCTGGGTTGATGACCCATCGCTCGTAGCTCAAGGGCACTGGATACTTTTCTGGGAACTCGCAGAATTCAGGCGTCCTTCCCGGCTGCTCGCGACAGATGAACGGAAGGTGTGAGTGACCCACCAGACAGTATGTGGTCTGGAGCAGTGCAAGCGACGCGCTGGCTGTTTCTGCCGACACTAGGTATTCCCATAGGGGCGCACGCAAGCTGCCATGCACCAAGGTGAAGGCCCCCTCCTCCAAAGATAGCGGGAGAGACCTCAGGTATTGCAGGTCATCCTGGCCCAGCTGGCTTGTAGTCCATTGCGCCGCCCAAGCTGCTGCGTGGTTGAAATCATCGACGCTCAGCACACCTGCCACCGCCGCATCATGGTTCCCAGCGACGCAGTGGAGGTCGTGGGACCGCAGCACTTCCAAGCACTGCACAGGGTCCGGACCATACCCGACTACGTCTCCCATGCACCAAATCCGATCGAAATGACCGCAATCGGCAAAGATGGCCTCCAAGGCCTCCAAGTTGGAGTGAACGTCGGCCAAGAGCAGAGCCTTCAAGAGATCATCCTTCCCCCCACCAGAAAGCAGGAGTCCTATTGGGGCGACACTTCTATCCGATTGTACAACTTCAGTGCACCTAGGGATGGCGCCTCCGATCTCTTGTCATCCGGGCTCAGCTCCCGTTTGAGTGGCTAGGGTCTAAAGGGCTATAATTTCGCGCGATGCAGGTGCGTGAGATAGGCGAGTTCGGCCTCATTGAGATGCTGGCCGAGATGGTGGCCCCGGACTGCCGTAGCGCAGTTGCCGGTGGCCCGTCCGGCTTCAGGCTGACCCTTGGCATAGGGGATGACACAGCCGCGTGGCAGTGCGGTCAGGCCACCGAGCTTTGCACCACTGACACCGTGGTGGAGGGGGTGCACTTTACACGCGTCACCACTCCATGGTTCGACCTAGGCTGGAAGCTGATGACTGCCAACGTCAGTGACATCGCAGCCATGGGAGGCCAACCCCTGTATGCGTTGGTCACGTTGGGCCTCCCGGCCGACACCTTGGTGGAGGAGATGCGTTCCCTGTACGAAGGTATGCTGGAGCTGGCGAGGAAGCATGGCGTAGCCATCGTAGGCGGCGATATCGTGCGCTCCCCCACTCTCTTCGTTACCCTATCGCTGAACGGCGCCCACGCTGGCTCTCCGATGCTTCGCTCTGCTGCCCAGCCGGGCTATGAGATCGCCGTCACCGGCTACTTGGGTTCGTCGGCGGGAGGTCTACGTCTGATGCTGGACAGCTTGGAGGCAGACGCTGAAGCCGATGCATTTCTGCGGCACGCCCACCGTCGGCCTGAACCATGCGTGCATCAGGGCCGGGTCCTGTCAGACATGAGTGTTGGCGTTGCTATGGACGTCAGTGACGGCCTGTTGGACGATCTAGCCAAACTCTGCGCTGCCAGTGGTGTGGGGTCCGAAGTGCGCGCCGACAGCGTGCCGGTTCACCCTCTGCTGCAAAAAGCCTTTCCCGACCACGCGTTGGACTTGGCCCTGAACGGTGGCGAGGACTACCAACTGCTGTTCGCCGCCCCACCTGAGCTTATGGCGCAGGCCGTGGCCCAGCTGGGGCCGCCAGCCACGGTCATCGGTGAGATTACCAGCGGCCCTCCTGGCACGGTCCGTCTTCTGGACCGCACTGGCAAAGCGCAAGAGATCTCCGTCCGCGGCTGGGACCACTTCAAGTAGATGACAAGCTCTCTCCGTGTAATCACCCGCAGCCCCGAGGAGACCCGTGAAGTAGGTGCGTGCCTCGGCGCATGCGCCAACGAGGGTGATGTATTCCTGCTCAACGGCCATCTAGGTGCAGGCAAGACATGCCTCACCCAAGGAATAGCTACTGGCCTGTCAGTCGAGGCCTATACTCGCAGCCCCAGCTTCGTCATCGCCACGCGTTATCAGGGGCGCCACACGCTGCACCACATCGACCTCTATCGCTTGGAAGACCCGATGGAGGTGTGGGACCTCGCATTGGACGAGGTGTTAGGCCGGGACGGCGTCGGCGTTGTGGAATGGGCCGACCGTGCGCAGAGTATGTACGATGTTGATGCCCTCATGGTGACCATGGAACAAGTGGACGACCCTTCCACTCGTGTCTTGGAGTTCGACGACCCGAGTGGCCGCTATAAGCACCATCTGGAGGTGGTCCAACTGCAGTTCGCCCCGGCTGAGGGGACCTGATCCGGTGTTATTGGCTATTGATACCTCCACCCGTCACGCTGGGGTCTGCTTGCGGAATGACGAGCGAGTGGTTTGCAGCCTCTCTTGGTATTCGACCCAGAACCACACTAGGGAGCTGCTTCCAGCCATTGAGAATGTGCTGGGGCGGATTGGTGGAGGGATCTCTGCGCTGCAGGCCGTGGCTGTCGCGTCCGGACCCGGAGGGTTCAGTGCCCTGCGGGTCGGCATGAGCGTGGCCAAGGGGCTTGCCATGCCCACCGGATTGCCGTTGGTGGTGGCGGGCACACTCGAGTGCGAGGCCTACCCCTACGCCTTCACAGGCCTACCGGTGTGCCCCCTGCTGGATGTGGGGCGTGGCGAAGTGGCCACGGCTAGGTTCCTCCAGCAGCACGAATCTTGGATACGGGTGTCGGAAGAAAGGATATGCTCTCCCGACGAGCTCAGCGGGCTGTCTGGCGACACATCCGGCCCGTTCGTGGTATGTGGTGAAGGCGTCACAGGACGGGAGCAACATTTGAGGGAGGCATTAGGAGAGAGGGCATTGATCTCAGGAGGTAGCCCCGCAGGCCGCCTCTGGGCCTTGGCCGAGCTGGGCCGGCGCAAGCTGGTCTCTGGTGAGACCGAGGACTTGGTGACCCTGCAGCCCTTCTACCTGCGCCGTCCCACCATAGGACGCCCTGCAACACCCCGCGCGGTCAGCAGCTAGAATGTTCCCAGTAGAGTAGATAGGAAACCGTTACACATGAGGCCACTAGAGAGGATAATTCGAGGAGGACCGCCTTGGCGGATAGCAAAGAGCGCACCCTGGTGCTCCTGAAGCCCGACGCGGTGCAACGGGGGCTGGTTGGAACGATAATCAGCCGACTGGAAGGCAGAGGCCTGACGATTGCGGCCATGAAGCTGCTGCACATGGACCGGGCCATGGCCTCGCGCCACTACGAGGCCCATGTGGAGCGCCCCTTCTTTCCGGGGCTTGTGGACTTCATCACCTCAGGTCCGCTGGTGGCCATGGTGCTACAAGGCCCGCGGGCAGTGGATATGGTGCGGAATACCATGGGGGCTACCAACCCCTTGGAGTCGGCCCCAGGAACCATACGGGGCGACCTTGCCACTGACATTGGGCGCAACTTGGTCCATGGATCGGACTCGTTGGACGCGGCGCAGAGGGAGATAGCGCTGTTCTTCGAGGAGTCTGAGGTCGTCGACTATACTAGGTCAGTGGACCAGTGGATCATAGAACAGTGACGACTTGGGGAGCGCCAGCCCACAATTGGTCCAACTGGTAGTGCTCCCGCTCTTCCTCGCCGAAAATGTGGACGATAACGTCACTGAAGTCCAGCAGGATCCAACCCGAGGTCGCGCTCCCCTCGCGGTGGTGCAGGGGCACCCCTACATCCTTCATGCCCTTCTCCAAGTCCTCTTGGAGGGCGGAGACCTGCCGTGCGCTGCCCGCGGACAGTATAACGAAGTAGTCGGCGAACGTGGTCATGGCCCGGATATCCAGCATGACGATATTCTCCGCCAACTTGTCGGAGGCAATCTCCACAGCATTGTGGGCAATCTCGTCGGGACGCAGCGCCATCTTGTATTTATTCTAGTCCCGTCAGCCAGAAAGGGTCAACGACATCTCTGGCAGATGGTGTGTGGTCGTTGAAGATATAGTCGTAGCTATGGTACGGTGCACATCATGAACGCCAACACCACAGTGGTCGTCGCCCTCAGTGGCGGAGTCGACTCGTCGGTAGCTGCGCTCCTGTTGAAGGAGGCTGGTTACCGCGTTATCGGCGTCACCATGAAGCTGTATAGCCTTGAACAGGCTGATCTGCCCGCCTACTACCGTGGCTGCTGCACAGTCGACGACGTGGAAGATGCCCGAGCCGTCTGCCAGCAGCTGGGGGTGCCCCATTACGTGCTGAACGTGCAGTCCGAGTTCCGCACCCATGTCATAGACTATTTCACCAGCGAATACGCGTCAGGCCGGACACCCCATCCCTGCATCGCATGCAACGACAAGATAAAGTTCTCTTTCCTGATGCAGCGTGCCCGTGCCTTGGATGCGGAGTTCGTTGCTACAGGCCACTACGCCCAAGTGTCTGAGGAAGATGGCGAGTTCGCTCTGATGAAGGCCGTGGACGCCTCCAAGGACCAGTCCTACGTGCTGTTCGGCGTGGGTCAGCAGCAACTCTCCCACATGCTGATGCCCGTGGGAGGGTACTCCAAGGATGAGATACGCCAATTCGCTTTGGATGCGGGCTTCCCCAACGCGAACAAAGCAGATAGCCAGGACATCTGCTTCATCCCCTTGGGCGACTACCGTGAGTTCCTCTCACAACGTCTGGACGCCCAGCCCGGACGCATCGTCGATACCGCTGGGAATGTGCTGGGCGAGCACCAAGGCATCCACCTGTACACCGTAGGCCAGCGCCGTGGCCTCAGTGTACAAGCTGCGCGCCCCTTGTACGTGGTGGCCATCGACGCCGAGGCGGGCGATGTGGTTGTTGGCTCGGAAGAGGACCTGTACAGCGCTACACTGTGGGCCTCCAATGTCAACTACGTGGGTTCCCGTCCACCCGAAGGCCCTACTGAAGTGTCGGTGAAGGTGCGCTACAAGTCATCAGAAGCCCGTGCCATCCTCGATCCTGAGGGCTCCGGCGCACTGGTCCGATTCGAGACCCCGCAGCGGGCCCTGACTCCGGGGCAGGCCGCCGTCTTCTATCAAGGCGAACGCGTTCTAGGTGGAGGCTACATTGAGACGCAACGCGCCCCTGTAGTGGCGGGTTAGCGGACGGGTATGCCCTCGCTTGAGTTGGAACAGTCGTTGCGCCTTCAGGGGTACCGTTGGGTAGTAGGTGTAGACGAAGCAGGGCGTGGCCCGCTAGCTGGGCCAGTGGTGGCAGGTGCTGTGGTGCTCCCTCAAAGCTTGGACTACGTTCCCGATTGGCTGGCTGGTGTTGACGACAGCAAGAAGCTGACAGCGCGTCAACGACGCTTCTGTTTAGACGAAATACGCCTCCACGCCATTGCTATCGGAGTGGGGGTTGCGGAACGGGAGGAGATCGATAGCATCGGGATTGGCGACGCTACCCGTCTTTCTCTCCGCCGGGCCCTTGATAACCTGGTGCTCTCTCCCGACTACGTACTGGCCGACTACGTTCCCCTATTCGACCCCGGCGTACCCTTTCAGACTCTCAAAGGGGGCGACGGGCGCTCTTACTCCATAGCCGCAGCCTCCGTAGTGGCTAAGGTGACCCGCGACCGGATCATGGACGACGCAGACCACAGTTACCCAGGCTACGGATTCTCGCGCCACAAGGGATATGCCACTCCAGAGCACCTTCGTGAGTTGGCAGGCCGAGGCCCCTGTCCGATTCACAGGCGCTCCTTCGCTCCCATTCGTACCATGTCCGAAGTCCCGGCCTAGTGCCCACAGCGCGGAGTCTCACGGGCGCTCGCGGAGAGCGAATCGCGCGCGATCATCTGGAGAGCCAAGGCTATGATGTCCTAGACACCAACTATCGTTGCCGCTGGGGCGAGATAGATCTTGTGGCGCAGCAGGACGATACCCTCGTATTCGTCGAAGTGCGCACCAAGCGCCACCTGAGCTACGGCACTCCTCAAGAGTCACTTACCAAGGGCAAGATCGCTCGGCTCATCGCCACGGCCGAGACCTATCTCCAGGAGCATGAGCCCGGTAGTGCCAACTGGCGCATCGACCTCATCGCCGTGCTGTTGGCACCCAACGGAGCGGTGGCCGAGGTGCAACACATCCCCAACGCCATCGAGGAAGGGTAACGTCGCAGTGAGGGCTAGGCCCCTAGGTACAAGCGCAACACAGATTCCCGTCATAGGGCTGGGCACTTCGCGTTACCGTGGCGGCGCGCCACCACTGCGCCGTGGCATTGAGTTGGGCGCGTGGATCGACACTGCCGAGAGTTATGGCAGCGAGGGGATAGTGGGTGAGGCAGTGGCAGGTCAGCGAGACAAGGTTTTCATCGCCACCAAGGTGTCCCCCGGCCACTTGGCGTACCACGAGCTGCTGAGGGCTGCAGACAGCAGCCTGAGGCGTTTGGGGACCGACTACATTGACCTGTACCAAGTCCACTTCCCCAGCTCGCGTGTTCCGATTGCCGAGACAATGGGCGCTATGGAGACGCTTGTGGACCGAGGGAAAGTGCGCTTCATCGGAGTCAGCAACTTCTCCACGGCGCAACTCGACGAGGCTAGGGCTGCGATGACCCGCCACCCCATCGTTTCCAATCAGGTGCGCTATAGCCTGACTCGTCGAGACGCTGAGTCCGACCTGCTGCCCTACTGCCAAGACAACGACGTGACTTTGATCGCCCATACGCCGCTGGACCGTGGCGGGCTGACGGCACGGTCGCTCTTTACCCGCCGTCCCGCGGTTGATGCGCTGGAGCAGGTCGCATCTGAGGTAGGTGCAAGCTGGGCACAGGTAGCCTTGGCTTGGTGTCTTTCCCGCCCCAACGTAGTGGTGATACCCAAGTCGGACAAGGCCGAGCGGGTGGAGGAAAACTGCGCAGCGGCCAACCTAGTCCTCACTATGGACCAAATCGAGGCCGTGAATCGCATCGCCGTCTGATTTCACGGGCATCGCTCTGATTACAGGAAAGTAAGAGCCCCGGCCACAAGGCCGGGGCTCTTTTGTGCTGTCAAGTTTCAGGCTGGCTTACTTGCGCGGGGGAGTGTCCCAGTAGCTCAGCCAGTCCAACTCTGCGGGGGCGGCCTCCCATGGGCCAACTTTTCCGCTAAGGGGCCATACGGAATTCTCCGCGTAGAGGGGTAAGGTGAACACTTGGTGGAAGATGAATTCCGCCAACTCGCCCTGCACCTTCCACCGCTCGTCGGTGTCTTGGGTCTCGCGCGTCAACTCAATGAGCCGGTCTATCTCGGGGTGGTTGGTGCCCGAAATGTCGTTGGCCGACGAACTGTAGACGGTTCCATACACCCTGAGAGGCTCGGGGAAGCTGGGGGCGTCGTTCAGCCCGTACATGTCATTCGCCTTCCGGGCTTGGCTTATAGTCCTGTAGGACGCGGGCTGCACGTTGCGCAACTTGGTTTGGAGGCCGACCTTCTCCCACATCACCGCTACTGCGTCCTTGACCAACAGCAGGGTACCGGTACCCTGCCTCTTGGCGATGGGCACCTCGAAGCCGTCGGGGTAGCCAGCTTCCTCCAGCAGCTCCATGGCGCGCTCAGGGTCGTAGTCCCACGACAGGTCGTTCAAACCGAGTTGTTCCATCCGGCCACGGTTGGCCCAGATGCCGATGTACCAAGGCTCACCCTCGCCGAACGCGATGTTGTTGATCAGCCCTTGGCGGTCGATGGCGAGGGTCATGGCCAAGCGAACCTTGCGTGCCCTCTCCCAATCTTCGGAGCCGACCTCGCGGTCGCAGGCGACCCAAGGACGCCTCTGGTCTTCGCCGCTACCGTCGTCGCAGAAATACTCGTAGCTCGTGCCTTCCGGGTCCACCTTCACCCGAATCTCGCCATTGGCGTCGGGGTGGTGGTTAGGAGAGTCGGGGGTGTAGTACCCGCCCCCAAACCACATCATCTGAACGATGGCCGCAGGGAATATCATGAAACTTTGGCCCTCGACGGGGGTGTCCTTCATGGCTTGGACAGAGTCCGAGGCGAAGATGCCGGTATCCAGCTTGCCCGCTAGGAAGTTGGCCAAGCGGGTCGACTCGTCGAGTATGTCGTGCCAGTACATCTCCGCAAAATCCGGGGTGAGGCGCCAGTGATCCTCCACGGCCTTCATCCTGCGGAAGTCGTCGGTCCTGTGTTCGACCATCTCCCAAGGAGCGGTGCCCACGTCTTCCAGAAGAGCAACGTCTTGGCCCACAGTGTCATAGTGCTTCTTGCTGTTCATGGAGAAGCCTGGGATGGGGGCTTGGCTGTACCACGTCAACTCGAAGGTGGGCGTGGTACGCTTCAACTCCACGGTGTACTCATCTATCTTGGTCAGCGTGCACTCGTCGCAATCGAACACCCGCCGGGTGTTGCCCGCCTGCACATGGTTCGAACCCTCGCGGGCGATTTCCTTAAGGGACCAAATCAGATCATCGGCGACGAACTCACCCCAGTCGCCCTGCGAGTCCGCGCCTGCGTGCCATTTGGCGCCCTCTTGCAGGTGCATGGTGTAGGTCAACCCATCGGGGGAGATATCGAAGCTCTTGATCAGGCGCGGGGCCCACTCGCCATCAAAGTCCATAATGAAGAGGGTCTCGTGGGTGACCAGCTCGGCGAACCGGTTCTTGTAGTAGCTGGCGTCATAAAGAGTGGCCACGTAGGGGCCGAGGCCTGACATCCCCACGTTCAGGGTACCCTCGGGCACCTTGTCGTCCATCATTGCGTCCTCGGTGGGCGCGGCCGCTGTGGCTGGTGCCGCAGTCGGCGTAGCTGCCGCTGCCGTAGCTGCCGCTGCCGTAGCTGCCGCTGCCGTAGCATCCGGTGCGGGAGTAGCCGTAGCGGCGGTCTCTTCCTCGCCACAGGCGATGATTACCGCCAGCAGCAGGAGCAAGACTCCTACGATGACGGCCTTGTATCTCTTGGTACCTAACATCCGATACCTCCATATGAAATGTTCCATGCATAAGCTGACGCGCCTATCTCGCAATAGGCGCGTCAACACAACAGCATAGGTTATCAAAACGGCTAGATATAGTCAAACTTGTGTGGGCACTCTGTGGGATGGTAACAACCTTCGGCATACTCGGAGAAAAGGAAGAGACCCGGCCAATTTGGCCGGGTCTCTTGTCACTCTTAGCGTTCGGTCTGGCTTACTTGCGCGGGGGAGTGTCCCAGTAGCTCAGCCAGTCCAGCTCTGCGGGGGCGGCCTCCCATGGGCCAACCTTTCCGCTCAGAGGCCAGACAGCATTCTCCGCGTAGAGGGGTAAGCTGAACACTTGGTCGAAGATGAATTCCGCCAAGTCGCCTTGCACCTTCCAACGCGCGTCGGTGTCTTGGGTTTCGCGTATCTCCTCAATGAGCCGGTCTATCTCGGGGTGATTGACGCCGAACATGTCGTTGGCAGTCGAACTGTAGACGGTGCCATATACCCTGAGAGGCTCGGGGAAGCTGGGGGCGTCGTTCAGCCCGTACATGTCATTCGCCTTCCGGGCTTGGCTTACGGTCCTGTAGGATGCGGCCTGTACATTGCGCAACTTGGTTTGGAGGCCGACCTTCTCCCACATCACTGCTACTGCGTCCTTGACCAGCAGCAGGGTACCGGTGCCCGACCTCTTGGCGATGGGCACCTCGAAGCCGTCGGGGTAGCCAGCTTCCTCCAGCAACTCCATGGCGCGCTCAGGGTCGTAGTCCCACGACAGGTCGTTCAAACCTAGTTGTTCCATCCGGCCACGGTTGGCCCAGATACCGATGTACCAAGGCTCGCCCTCGCCGAACGCGATGTTGTTGATAAGCTCGTCGCGATTGATGGCGAGGGTCATGGCCAAGCGCACCTTGCGTGCCCTCTCCCAATCTACGGAGCCGACCTCGCGGTCGCAAGAGACCCAAGGACGCCTCTGGTCTTCGCCGCTACCGTCGTCGCAGAAATACTCGTAGCTCGTGCCTTCCGGGTCCACCTTCACCCGAATCTCGCCATTGGCGTCGGGGTGGTGGCTAGGAGCGTCGGGAGTGTAGTGCCCGCCCCCAAACCACATCATCTGAACGATGGCCCCAGGGAATATCATGAAGCTCTGGCCGTCGACGGGGGTGTCCTTCATGGCTTGGACAGAGTCCGAGTTGAAGATGCCGGTATCCAGCTTGCCCGCTAGGAAGTTGGCCAAGCGGGTCGACTCGTCGAGTATGTCGTGCCAGTACATCTCCGCAAAATCCGGGGTGAGGCGCCAGTGATCCTCCACGGCCTTCATCCTGCGGAAGTCGTCGGTCTTGTGTTCGACCATCTCCCAAGGAGCGGTGCCCACGTCTTCCAGAATAGCAACATCCTGGCCTACGGTGTCATAGTGCTTCTTGCTGTTCATGGAAAAGCCTGGGATGGGGGCTTGGCTGTACCACGTCAACTCGAAGGTGGGCGTGGGACGCTTCAACTCCACGGTGTACTCATCTATCTTGGTCAGTGTGCACTCGTCGCAATCGAACACCCGCCGGGTGTTGCCCGCCTGCACATGGTTCGAACCCTCGCGGGCGATTTCCCTAAGGGACCAAATCAGATCATCGGCGACGAACTCACCCCAGTCGCCCTGCGAGTCCGCGCCTGCGTGCCATTTGGCGCCCTCCTGCAGGTGCATGGTGTAGGTCAACCCATCGGGGGAGATATCGAAGCTCTTGATCAGGCGCGGGGCCCACTCGCCATCAAAGTCCATAATGAAGAGGGTCTCGTGGGTGACCAGCTCGGCGAACCGGTTCTTGAAGTAGCCGGCGTCGTAGTTGGTCGCGACATAGGGGCCGAGGCCTGACATGCCCACGTTCAGGGTACCCACGGGCCCCTCATCGTCCACCATTGTGTCAGTCGGGGCGTCCGCAGGGGCTGGCACCGCGACGGGGGTGGCCTCAGCTGCCACATCCGGGGTTGGCGTAGCTGTAGCCGTGGTCTCCTCCTCTCCGCAGGCGATGATTACCGCCAGCAGCAGGAGCAAGACTCCTACTATGACGGCCTTATATCTCTTGGTACCTAACATCCATAAACCTCCGTTCGAATATGCCTGCCGCATCAGCCCACCACAGCACTACCGAGTGCGAAAGCGACATTTTAGGCTATCAGAGCGCCGTCGCATAGTCAAATTGACTGCGGAGCGCGCAGGGATTGTTGACAGTGAGGCCCAATTGGTGTATTGCGGAGGAGCTTCTGGTTTCCAGCGGCGATTTCAGACTGGTCGTAGCTGCCGCGCGTTTTTTGTATCTGATTTCACTGAAATTGTGAAACGAGTTTTTCCAGTGCGCTTGTTGGTCACGGCTGCATCTCCGGGTTGTGGACAGGCTTGGGTTGCTTGGCGTGCCTTGATCTGAGGCTCCATGTGCTTCCCTCTCAAGAATGGCCAATAGGAAAGCCGGGGCGACCTGTGAGGGGGCAGTCCCCGGTGTCTACGTTGATATTAGAATGGGTGTGCGGGAATATCAATGGGAGGATGTCATGGGGTAAATGACACAGAGGACACACCGGTTGCACAGTTGCTGGCAAGGGGCAGGGTCTTCCGATTATGCGAGAGGGCCCTGAGCATCGATGGGCAAGAGGAATGGTCGGGTCTTTCTGGGAGAGGATTGGGGTGAGAGCGTTCCTGCTCAGTCAAGCCATCGCTGATGCCACAGACTCCCCCTCACCCCAGCCCTCTCCCGCTAGGGGAGAGGGAGAATCGAAAGACCCTGACGCGTGATCATGGCGGTCTGGCACAAAAGTAAGAGCCCCGGCCATATAGCCGGGGCTCTTTACGTGCTGGTCAGCGTTCAGGCTGGCTTACTGACGGCGTCGTGGGTGGTCCCAGTAGCTCAGCCAGTCGAGCTCGGCAGGGGACGCCTGCCAAGAGTCTACCTCAGGCCCAAGAGGCCACACGGCGTTCTCAGCGTACAGCGGCATGCTCAACACGTTCTCGTAGATGAACTTAGCCAGCTCACCCTGTATCCTCCAGCGCTCGTCGGTATCGAGCTCAGCTTCCGAGTCCTCGATGAACTTGTCCAGATCCGGGTGGTTGACGCCGAACAGGTTAGTGCCCGAAGACGTGTAAACCGTGCTGTACACCCTCAGAGGCTCGGGGAAGCTGGGAGCGTCGTTCAACCCATATATGTTGTTGACTTTCCTTGCTTGGCTCGTTACCCGGTATGCAGCAGGCGGTTGGTTCTGCGCGGTGGCCTCCAAGCCAAACTCCTGCCAGTCAGTGAGCACGGCTTCCTTGACCAAGAGCAGGGTGCCGGTGCCCAAGCGCCTGTTGATGAGAACGTCGAACCCGTCGGGATAGCCAGCTTGGGCCATGAGCTGCTTGGCAGCAGCGAGGTCGAAGTCCATGTCGCCAGGGCCAAGTGTATCCAGGCCCAGTTGCTCCATGCGGCCACGGTTGGCCCAGATGCCGATGTACCAAGGCTCGCCCTCGCCAAAGGCGATATTGTTGATCAAGGCTTGGCGGTCAATGGACCGCAGCATAGCCTCCCGGACCTTGCGTGCCCGCTCCCACTCGGGGGAATTCACGTCACGGTCGCAGGAAATCCATGGGCGCCGGTCGTCGGAACTCATGTCCGTCGCAACGCCATCCACGATCTCCGAGTCGTCGCAGATGTTCTTGTAGTCCCCCATATACTCATCAATGGGATTGCCCACGTGATGCTTGGAGTCCGGCGTGTAGTGACCACCTTCGTGCCATATCATCTGTATGATGGCTGCGGGGAACACCATGAACTTGACGTCGGTCAAGCTGCCGCCGCTGATGCCATCTTGGATCGCTTGGCGTGAGTCGGAGTTGAAGATGCCCGTGTCCAACGTACCAGCGAGGAAGTTGGCCAAGCGGGCGGACTCTTCCTGCATGTCGTGCCAGATCATCTCTGCGAATTCAGGAGTGTGCCTCCAGTGGTCCTCTACGGCCTTCAGGTGGCGTTTGACATCGGTGACATACTCCACCTGTTCCCAAGGGGCAGTGCCCACATCCTCGTGCAGAGCAGTCTCGGCCCCGACAGTGTCGAAGTGCTTCTTGCTGTTCATGGAGAAGCCGGGGATGGGGGCTTGGCTGTACCAGGTGATTTGGAAGGTGGGGGTAGGCCTCTTGAGTTGCACGGTGAGGTCGTCGATCTTGGTCAACTCGCAACCCTCGCACCTAAACACCTTCTCGGTGTTTCCTCGCTGCACATGCTTCCCGCCCTCTTTGGAAATCTCGCCGATGGACCAGATGAAGTCGTCGGCGTTGAACTCGCCCCAGTCACCATGAACGGTGTGCCACTTGACCCCCTCCTGCAGGTTCAGGGTATAAGTGAGGGCGTCGGGCGATACGTCGAAGCTCTTAATTAGACGGGGATCCCACTCGCCGTCGTAGCCCATGACGAACAGGGTCTCGTGGGAGACCAGCTCGGCGAAACGGTTCTGGAAGTAACCCGCGTCGTAGTTGGTCGCCACATATGGACCCAAGAAGGCCATGCCCACATCGAGAACGCCCTCGGGCTTCATCATGGCGTCTCCGGGTGCAGGGGTGGCTTCCGCAGGAGCCGGTGTGGCGGCCGGGGTCTGACCCGTGACAGACGGGGGCAGAGTGACGACCTCAGCTGCCGACGTGGCCTCAGCTGGGGCCGGCGCCTCCGTAGCCTCTTCTCCGCAAGCTATGATCACCGCGAGCAGCAGGAGCAGCACTCCTACGATCACGGCTTTGCCTCTCCTAGTACCTAACATCCGTGACCTCCAATCAAATATGCCATACACAATGAAAGGCACCGACCGCATGTAGGCGCCTTCAAAGGCGACGGCGTAGGTTACCAGAGCGATTGCCTGTAGTCAATCCACGTGGACGGGTTTTTGCCGGAATCCGCCGCTGGAAGCGATGCCGATGTGTCGCTCGCCCATCCCGGCTCTATTCAGCCTTTGTCACCCTGCGGTCCTCGGAATTCCCCTAAGCCACGTGTGAAAGAATTCGACGTAAGGTCCTGCCTGTAATGCAAGAGCCCCAGCCACAATGGCCGGGGCTCTTGTCACTCCTCAGCTTTCAGGCTGGCTTACTGGCGACGCCGTGGCGTCTCCCAGTAGCTCAACCAGTCCAGCTCAGCCGGGGCTGCTTCCCAAGAGTCCACCTCGGAACCCAAGGGCCAGACAGCGTTCTCAGCGTACAGAGGCATACTGAGGACGTGGTCAAAGATGAACTTGGCTAATTCACCCTGCACCCTCCATCGCTCGTCGGTGTCGAAGGTTGTCTCCGACAGCTCGATGAGCCGGTCCATCTCGGGGTGGTTGATGCCGAACGCTCCACCGCCGGAGGAGGTGTATACAGTGCTGTACACTCGCAGTGGCTCGGGGAAGCTAGGGGCGTCGTTAAGCCCGTAGATGTCCTTGGTGGTGCGGGCGGACGCTTCAACTCTATAGGAGGCTGGCTGTACGTTGCGCAACTGTGTGTTCAGGCCTAGCCTCTCCCACATGACGGCCACCGCGTTAAGGGCGGTTATAAGTGAGCCAGAACCTGTCCGTACTGCGATGGGAGTGTCGAAACCCTCGGGGTAACCGGCCTCCACCAGCAACTCCTTTGCGCGTGGAAGATTGAAGTCCCACGTGAGCTGGTCAAGGCCAAGCTGCTCCATCCGGCCACGATTGGCCCAGATGCCGACGTACCAAGGCTCGCCCTCGCCGAAAGCGATGTTGTTGATCAATTGCTGGCGGTCAATGGAGATAGTCATGGCCTCGCGCACCTTGAGGGCCTTCTGCCACTCTGCGGAGTCAATATCGCGATCACAGGCAATCCAGGCGCGGTCATTGCAGATGTTCTTATAGTCTGAGGCGAACGCGTCCACCGGAACCTTGATATTGCCATTAGCGTCGGGCTGGTGGTGCGGGGAGTCGGGAGTGTAGTGGCCCCCCTCGTGCCAGATCATCTGGACGATGGCAGCGGGGAAGATCATGAACTTGACGCCGGGGTTTGCTTCGTCCTTGATGGCCTGAATAGAGTCTGAGTTGAATGCCCCAGTGTCCAACGCACCTGCTAGGAAATTGGCCAGCTTGGTGGACTCTTCGGGGATGTCGTGCCACACCATCTCGGCGAACTCGGGAGTGTGGCGCCAGTGGTCCGTTACTGCCTTCATCCTGCGGGAGTCGTCGGTCTTGTACTCCACGCCTTCCCATGCCCCGGTACCCACGTCCTGTAATAACGCTATGTCTTGGCCCACGGCGTCGTAGTGCGTCTTGCTGTGCATGGAGAAGCCAGGGATTGGAGCCTGGCTGTACCAGGTGAGCTGAAAGGTTGGAGAGGAGCGCTCTAGCTTAACCGTGAGGTCATCGATCTTGGTCAGCACACAGTCCTCGCAGCCGAAAACCTTTCGGGTGTTTCCAGCCTGCACATGGGCCGAGCCCTCACGGGCGATCTCCCCGATGGACCAGATGAAGTCGTCGGCGTTGAACTCTCCCCAATCGCCGTGGGTGCTGTGCCACTTGACGCCCTCTTGCAGGTACATCGTATAGGTTAAGCCGTCGGGCGAGACATCGAAGTCTTTGATCAGACGGGGTTCCCACTCCCCATCAAAGCCCATGATGAAGAGGGTCTCGTGGGTGATGAGTTCGGCAAACCTGTTGGAGTAGTAGCCAGCGTCGTAGTTGGTGGCCACGTAAGGGCCAAGACCGGCCATGCCCACGTCCAAGGTTCCTTCCGCGGCGACGACCTCTTGAGGGGGACTGGACGTTTCTGCCGGTGTCGCCGCGGCCGCCGGTGTCGCCGCGGCCGCCCCGGGCGTGGCGGTTGAGCCGGTGACCGATGGTGGCAAGGTGTTTATCACGGCTGCAGACGTCGGCTGCGCGGTGGGCGATGCCTCCTCCCCGCAGGCAATTATTACAGCCAATAGAAGGAGCAGCACTCCTAGGATCGCGGCTTCGCCTCTCTTAGTCCCTAACATGGAAACCTCCCGATGGAATATGCGATAGGCCAAGGGCAGCACTCAATGAGAAATCTCCGAGACAGAAGTGCCACACTAGCAGGATGATAATGTTAAAGTCAACATGTTACCGCGAAAGACATTCTTATTATGTGCATGCGAGTACTCGGTGTAGTGGCGTTGTATGCCTTCTTCCTGCCGTCTAGAATGGTTTCATCCAGCGGGCTTTCGGAGGGCACCGGCATGATGAAATACCCGTTGACCATTACCACCATCCTCAATCGTGCACGCACCTACTTCTCTCGGAAGGAAGTCGTCACCCGCCTGCCCGACCGCATCCATCGTTATACCTACGCCGACCTGTATGTCAGGGTGTGCAAGCTAGCCAACGCCCTCTCCTCATTGGGCGTCGGCCGGGGCCACCGTGTGGGCGTTTTCGGCTGGAACACCTACCGTTATCTGGAGGCGTATTTCGCCGCACCCTGCATGGGCGCCGTGGTGCATACCATCAACATCCGTCTGGCCCCCAACGACTTGGTCCACATTATCAACCACGCCAAAGACAAGGTTCTTCTGGTCGACGAGGACCTGCTCCCAGCCATTGAGGCTATCGCGCCCCGCTTGGAGTCCGTCGAGCAGATCGTGGTTATGGGCGATGGCGACCCATCGTCATCCGTCTTGCCTCACGCGCATAGCTACGAGCGTCTGATGGGCAAAGCCTCCGACAGCTTCGACTTCCCCCAACTAGATGAGGACCTGCCCGCGGGCCTCTGCTACACCTCGGCCACCACGGGCAACCCCAAGGGCGTGGTGTACGACCACCGCGGCCTCTACCTGCACACCCTCACCCAGTGCATGACCGACTCCCTCGCCCTCAGCGAGCGGGACGTGATTCTTCCGGTGGTGCCCATGTTCCACGCCAACACTTGGGGCGTGCCCTACACCTCAGCTTTCCTTGGGGCAACCTTGGTCCTGCCCGGACCTCGGCCTGATGCCGCCGCTGTGTCCCGCTTGATGGAGCAGGAGAAGGTGACCGTCAGCCTTGGCGTGCCGACTATCTGGATAGGTGTGTTGGACTACCTCGCTCGTGCCAACGAGCCCTGCGACCTTAGTAGCGTTCGTCTGCTGGTCAGCGGAGGCTCCGCCGTTCCGCCCTACATGTTCAGGGCCTTCGATGAGCTGGGCATACCCATGACCCACGCCTACGGTATGACCGAGGCCACTCCGTTGGTCACCATCTGCAACTACAAGAGTTACATGGACGACTGGGACGACGATGCCAAGATGGGCGTACGGGTCAAGCAGGGGTTGCCCGTAGCTGGCCTCGACATCAGGCTGGTGGACGAGCAGGGCGCAGACCTCCCTTGGGATGGCGAACATCAGGGCGAGCTGCTGGTGCGAGGTCCGTGGATTGCCAGCGAATATTTGGACGACCCCCGCTCTGCCGAGACCTTCGTCGATGGTTGGTACCATACCGGGGATGTGGTCACCGTGGACCCGGAGGGTTACGTTCAGGTCGTGGACCGGGCCAAGGACATGGTGAAGAGCGGCGGTGAGTGGATTTCGTCGGTTGACTTGGAGGCGGCCATTATGGCCCACCCCAGCGTCTACGAGGCAGCAGTCATCGGGGTACCCCATGAGCGGTATCTAGAACGCCCTCTAGCCTGCGTGGTGCCTATCCCGGAGCATCGGAGCGCGCTTGACCGCGACGCCGTGCTGGCCCACTTGGAAGGCAAGTTCGCCCGCTGGTGGTTGCCCGACGATGTGGTGTTCATTGACGAGATACCTAAGACTGCTGTGGGCAAGTTCGACAAAAAGGTGCTGAGAGAGCGGTTCGCCAAACCCGCAAGCACAGATGCAGCAACCCCTATGGGAGGAAGCTAATGAAAGCGGCCGTCATCCACGAGTTGGGCAGCGAGAACGTATTTCGGTATGAGGACGTCCCCGACCCGCAGCCCCGACCCCGCCAAGTGGTTGTGCGTATCGAGTCGGCCTCGGTGAACCGTGGCGACCTGTTCCGGCGCGACGGGAGCTATGGCGGCTCCACTGCCGGCGCCCCTCTGCCCCTGATACTGGGCTGGGACGTCGCGGGCACCATCGTGGAAGTGGGCTCCGAGGTACGCACCCGCGAAGTGGGACAGAGGGTGGTGGCCACCCTGCCCCAAGGAGGCTATGCCGAGATGGTAGCAGTCCACGAGGCGGGCACCGTCCCCATGCCCGACAACATTTCCTTCGACGAGGGCGCCAGCATTCCCATCGTCTTCCTTACCTCATGGTTCGCCCTTCTCAAGGTCGCCAACCTGCGTGAGGGCGAGACGGCCTTGATACAGTCGGCTGGCAGTGGCGTGGGCATGGCGGGCATCCAGATTGCCAAGCACATGGGCTGCACCGTCATCACCACCGCAGGCTCCCAAGAGAAGCTGGACCGGGCCCGTGAACTGGGGGCCGACCACTGCATCAACTACAACCAAGCCGACTTCCTTGCAGAAACCATGTCCATCACCGACAGGGCTGGAGTGGACGTGGTGCTGGAAGCCGTCGGTGGCGAGGTGCTCACCAAGAGCATGGAGGTCCTGTCCATGGGAGGCCGCGTGGTAACCGTGGGCAACACCAGCCGTGGTCAGTCGACTGTCGACCCCGGCCTGATGCTGAACCGCCTCCTGACCCTCCACGGCTTCTCCCTCTCCACCCAGATGGGCCGAGGCGGCGTGATGCAGGAACTCCACACCATCATGGACCTCTTTGCCCAAGGCAAGCTCCGCACCGTCATCGACCGCGTCTTCCCCCTGAGCCAAGCCGCCGAGGCCCACCGCCACATGGCAGACCGCCGCAACTTCGGGAAGGTGCTCCTCCGCCCGTAAGCCGGAACTGCCTAGCGCCGCCGCACTCGGGCGTCTTCCCAGTAGCTCAGCCAGTCCAGCCCTGCAGGCGCAACCTGCCAATGGTCCACTTCCGCACCTAGTGGCCACACGCCATTCTCAGCGTACAGAGGCATGGCGAGCACGTTTTCGTAGATGAACCGGGCGATCTCACCTTGTACCCTCCACCTTTCGTCGGTATGGAGGGTAGTCTCCGCGATGCTGATGAGTCGGTCGAGGTCAGCGTGGTTGACGCCGAACATGTCTCCACCAGCTGAGCTATAGACGAGGCTGTACACGTTCAGCGGCTCGGGAAAGCTGGGGGCGTCGTTCAGCCCGTAGATGTCTATGGTCCTGCGGGCCTGGCTTTGCACACGGTAGGCGGCGGGCTCCTGGTTATGCAGGGTGACATTCAGCCCGAGCTCGAGCCAGTCACTGGCGACAGCGTCCTTCACCAGCAACAGGGTGCCGGTGCCCAATCGCTTGTTTACGCGGACAGCGAAACCATCAGGATAGCCTGCCTCTGCAAGAAGCTTCCTAGCCGCGGTTTGGTCGTAGTCCATATCGCCCGGGCCAAGCTGGTCGAGGCCTAGTTGTTGCATTCGCCCACGGTTGGCCCAATACCCGAGGTACGAAGGCTCCCCTTCGCCAAAGGCGATGTTGTTGAGAATGGCAACGCGGTCGATGGCTCGCAACATCGCTTCTCTAACCATGCGGGCCCTCTCCCACTCTGGGGAGTCCACATCACGGTTGCAGGAAATCCAAGGGCGCCTATCGTCGGAACTCATTGCCGTACTGACGCCATCGATAATCGCGGAGTCGTCGCAGATGTTCCTGTAGTCCCCGTAGAAGTGGTCGATGGGGACGGGCGCGTAGCCCACTACGTTAGGTTGATGGTGGGGGGAATCGGGGGTGTAGTGGCCTCCCTCATGCCAAAGCATCTGTATGATGGCGAAGGGGAAGGTCATAAAACTCTGGCCCTCAACGGGGCTGTCCTTCATCGCTCGGATGGAGTCCGAGTTGAAGACGCCAGTGTCCAGGAAGCCCGTCTGGAAGTTAGCCAGACGAACGGACTCCTCAGGTATGTCCCACCAGACCATCTCTCCAAACTCGGGGGTCTTTCGCCAGTGGTTTTCCACTGCCCGCATTATCCGAATTTCGTCGGTGCGGTATTCCACCTGTTGCCAAGGGCCAGTACCCACATCTTGGTGGATGGCCGTGTTGAACGCTACAGACTCGAAGTGTCTCTTACTGTTCATGGAAAAGCTGGGGAGGGGGGCTTGGCTGAACAATGTGAGCTGGAAGGTCGAGGTGGGGCGCTTCAGCTCCACAGTGTGATCGTCGATCTTGGCGAGCACGCAGCCGTCGCAGGCGAACACCTTGTGCGTGTTGCCCGCCTGGACATGGTTCGACCCTTCGCGCGATACCTCGCCGATGGACCAGATGAAGTCGTCCGCGTTGAACTCGCCCCAGTTGCCGCCGTGCCATTCTGCACCCTCTTGCAGGTACATGGTGTAGGTAAGTCCATTGGGACTTACGTCGAAACTCTTGATTAGGCGGGGAGCCCATACGCCTCCGTAGTCCATGACGAAAAGGGTTTCGTGGGTGGTCAAAGCGGCGAACTTGCTTTGGTTGGGGCCGGAGTCGTAAAGGGTAGCCACATAGGGGCCCAGACTTCCGAAACCAACGTGCAGTGTGCCGTCCCACAGTCGTATTCCAGTGTGAATGGGAGCGGGAGCGGGAACGGAAGTGGGAATGGGAGTAGGAGTAGGAGTGGTGAACCCGGCTACGATGTCCGCCTGTAGTGCGGTCAGAGCCGCCATGAGCTCGGCATCGGTGGCTAAAGGAAGAAGGCCTGATTTAACCTCTGTGCCGTCCGAGAGGGCCAGCGTCAGTGTTTGGGTAGTAACGTCATACGATGTCTCAACGATGGTGGGAGGCCCGTCGCAAGCAACGATTGCAGCCAACACCAAAAGTGATGCTCCAAGAGTCGCAGCGGTAATTCTCATCGCAGACCCCCCCGGTATTCGTGACGGGTTTGCCTCAAGGCGACTAGGGTTGCCTCTTCTCCTCTCACCCCTCGGGCGGGGTCAGTTTGACGCGCAGGGCCGCCTCACACCACCGCGCCGCACACAGAAGCTCATCCTCCCGGAACGGCGCCCCGATAAGCTGAACTCCCAAGGGGAGGCCGTCGGCGCTCAAGCCCGAAGGCAGGGTGATGGTGGGAAGGCCGCAGGAGGTCCAAGGGCTTTGGAAGATGGGGTCGCCGGTGGTGTTGAGGTCGCGGGGAGCAGCCGCTGGGGTGGTGGGGGTTACCAGAATGGCGCCATCGGCCACCAGTTCGCGCATGTCGCGGGCGAAGGCAGTGCGCATACGCTGGGCTTGGAGGTAGCGCACGCCAGGCATCAGCAGGCCCGTCTCGATGGTGGAGCGCAGTCTGCGTCCGTACTGGTCGGGGTGCTGGCTGAAAAGCTCCTCGTGGAAGGTGGCGCACTCCACATCCATCACTACGCGGTGGGCGTCGTAGCAGGTGTCAAAGCTGGCTGGCAGGCGCACCTCATCCGCCTCACAGCCTAGGTCGGCGAACCTGTCGAAGGCAGCCTCAGTGTTGGCACGAGTCTCGTCGTCGCAGACCTCAAGGAAGTGCTGTCGGATGAGCCGGACGCGGGGGGCCATGGGGTAGTTGGCCACGGGGCCGACGTAGTCCAGTACCGGCTCATGGGCAGAGGAAGGGTCGTTGGGGTCGTAGCCCGCCATGACTTGGAGCATCAGTGTGGCGTCGATGACGTCGCGCACTAGGATGCCAACGGTGTCGAGGGACCAAGAGGCAGGGATGACGCCGTACTTGCTGAGGCGGCCATAGGTGGGCTTCAGGCCCACTATGCCGTTGTAGGAGGCGGGGCGGCAGGTGGAGCCACCTGTCTGAGAGCCCAAGGCGCCAGCGCACATGGAGGTAGCCACGGCCACTGATGAACCGCTGCTGGAGCCACCGGGCGTGTGGGCATGGTTCCACGGGTTGAGAGTGGGCGACGGGTCGGCTGTGGCGAACTCGGTGGTCACCGCTTTGCCTAGCACGATGGCCCCGGCTTCTTTCAGCTTGGCAACGACGGTAGCGTCGTAGTCGGGCACGAAGTCGGCGTACAGGGGAGAGCAGGCGGTGGTCTTCATGCCAGCGGTATAGAAGATGTCCTTGAGGCCGATGGGAACGCCGTGCAGGGCCCCGAGGGAGTCGCCCCGGGCGATGGCCTCCTCGGCGCGGGAGGCTGCTCCCAGCACCTCCTCGCGGTCGACGGTCACCCATGCCTGCAGGTTCTCCTTGGCATCAATGCGGCCCAGCAGCGACTGAGCCAGCTCCACGGGCGAGAGTTGGCGCGACGCAATCTCCTGGGCTGACTCAGACAGGCTCAACTCATAAGGCTCGGCCATGGGTCACCTCCATTCGCGTCGGGGGAAGGGCAATAGCTCGCTCAGCATGTGGAGAGCGACACGGGAATCAGGTGCGGCGAGGGCGCGGGACTAGCTGTTGGCCGCGTGGGTCGACGGCCAGCCCGAATATCTCCAGAGTGGTCGCGCCTACCATGTATTGCCCTTCTGGCCCAAAGATTACCGGGCAGGCCCACTCGTCTCCGTCAATGGATATGCGGGCAATGCCATAGCCGTACTCGACTTCAGTCCCGTCAGCAATCTCAAAGATGCCTAGTCTGTCTGGTCTTACACGAAGTCCTTCCAAGAAGCCGGCTGGGAGCATGGTATGAATCGAGCCGGTGTCGACCATAGCTGAAGCTTGGGCTAAGTCACCTCCGTCGGGGTGGCCGACGCTGATGGTAACGTCGAATATTCCCATACCGCCCTCCGACGGGATTCTAGCACGCGACTAAGGGCCAGTCCTCCACTATCTTCCTAGGAAAAACGCCGGCTCCTCCTCCCGCTTGGGGAGGTTGTTGGCCACCTGTTGCAGGTGCTCGGCGGCTTGGCGCATGGCGGGGCCCATGCGGCTGGCCCGCTCTTGGCCCCAGAGGTCGGCGGCCTTGTCCTGAAGCTCTTGGGCCAACGACTCGACGCTGGCGTCGTTTCGCATTCCTACCATTCTGTTGCTCCCTTCAGTGAGGCATAACGGCGAGGGGTTGCCCCTACATAATAGGTGTGCGGCTTGGAGACTACTCCTCGGCGATTTCGATAGTGTGAATCACTTGGGGTTCCAGTGGGTCTGACCGCTGGGGGCCGCCGACGCCCACTGCGGCCAGCGCATCCAATACTTCAAATCCCTGAGTCAATAAGCCAAAGACGTTGTAGCTGGGAGGCAGCCCCGCGTCCTTGTGCACGATGAAAAACTGGCTGCCGTTGGTGTTGGGACCAGCGTTGGCCATGGCCAATGTTCCCCGTACGTAAGGCTTGGTGACCGGTTCATCTTGGAAGCGATAGCCTGGGCCGCCGCTTCCTGTGCCAGTGGGGTCGCCGCCCTGAATCATGAAGTCAGCGATAATGCGGTGGAAGATGACCCCGTCATAGAAGCCCTCCCGTGCCAGAAAGACAAAGTTGTTGACGGTGATGGGGGCGTCTTTAGGGAAGAGATCGATAACCATGTCACCATGGTTAGTCTGGATGGTGGCGGTGTAGCTCTTCTCTTGGTCGATGCTCATTGGGGGCGGTGCCGAATACTGAGTGATGGTCCTTCCTCCTTCGGATGGTTGCTCTGTTGGTGTGAGAGCGCCCGTAGCCTCACCGGTAGCATCAGCTGTAGGGGCGGGCGTCCCTGGTCGTGGCGTCGCTATCTCGCTTGGCGTAGCGAGGGGTGCGCTCGTCTCAGGTGTTGGCGTAGCCGGGGTTCGTGCCTCCGGTGTAGGTGTTGCCGCATGCGTGGGAGCCGGAGTGCTAGTGGCCTCTGGCGTCGGTGTTGCCGGGATGGGTGTCGTGGTCGCCATCGGCGTCGAGGTAACGTCCCCACCGCCGCAAGCTAGAATCCCGACCACCACCGCGAGGCTCGCAGCCACTACCGCCAATCTGAAACGGGTCCCCCAGATAGCCATGGCCGGTATGATACCATAACCGGCAATCGACGATTTCCAAGGTGAACCCCGTTAAGGAGGTGACTGAATGAAAGCGGTGTACATCAACGAGGCTGGCGGTCCCGAGGTCATGATTTACGGCGACCGTCCCAACCCCGAACCCGAGCCGGGTGAGATTTTAATTCGTGTCCGCTCCAGCGCAATCAACTTCGCCGACCTCGGCGTCCGCTCCCGTGGCGCCACCGGCGGATTCCCCCGCATCCTCGGGCTGGACATGGCAGGCGAGGTGGTGCAGGCGGGCTCGGATGCCCTCGGCCTGCAGGCGGGAGACCGGGTGCTGGTGGACAACCGGGTCAAGTGCGGACGCTGCGAGAACTGCCTGCAGAGTGTCGACCAATACTGCACAGAGCAGAAGCGGTTGGGGGCCGACATCGATGGCGGGCACGCCGAGTACTGCGTCGTCCCCGCCATCAACGCCTACCGCTTCTCCGACGATATGACGTTCGAAGAGGCGGCTGCCCTGCCCATCGCTGGCCACACCGCTTGGCACTGCGTGATGACCCGGGGCCAGCTTCAGCCGTGGGAGGACATCCTGATTCAGGCTGCCGGAAGTGGCGTGGGCAGCACCGGCATCCAGATTGCCAAGCACATCGGGGCGCGGGTCATCACCACTGCTGGCAGCGACTGGAAGCTGGAGCGCGCCAAGGAGTTGGGCGCCGACGAGGTCATCAACTACAACGATACCCCCAACTTCAGCGAGCGGGTGATGGAGATGACCAACGGCCGTGGCGTCGACATGGTGTTCGATGTGGTGGGAGCCGCCGTCTGGGACCAGAACCTGCGCAGCCTCAAGGCCGGGGGTCGCTTGGTAATCACCGGCACAACGTCAGGCAACCGCACTGAGATGGATCTGTCGATTCTACAGGGTCGGCCCTTGACCCTGATGGGGAGTGGCGGCCGCCCGCGTCGTACCTTCGGCGAGATGATGAAGGTGGTGAACGCAGGCGGCCTGCGTGGCGTCGTCGGGCGCACCTTCCCGCTGGAGGAGGCTGCCGAAGCCCATCGCACCATGGCCAGCCGCGACTTCTTTGGCAAGCTGGTGCTGACGCACTAGGCAGGGCAGGCAGCCCTACTGCTCTTGGATGGCCCCACTAGGGACCGAATATGTCGCTGACGGCGCAGGTGAAGCCCGGCAGCACATCGCCCCCGTCTAGAGTGTTGCCATCGACGAGAGTCGGCCCCCTTGAGCCTCCATGGTGCACTTCAACAGTCCGCGTTGCCGGGTGCACCAGCCACACCAAGCGTACCCCGTGGCGAAGCCACATCATGGCTTTGTCGTTGACTTCCCGATGACTGTCGCTGGGGGACGACACCTCGACCACCAATTCGGGTGCCACTTGGGAGAAGCCGGGATTCGCCGCGTCCAATGGCAGCTTCTGCACCGAGAAGTAGGCAATGTCCGGCTCCCGAACAGTGTCGGGGTCGGTCTCCAGAAGAACCCCTGCGTCTGACCCGATGAGCGTTCCGATCTGTCGAGGCTCGATGTAGTTTCCCAGCAGACGCCCCAGCCTCATCACCACCTTGCCATGCATCTCTCCCGCAGGCATGGTCTCGCTGAGCACCCCTCGTATCAGTTCGCCTCGGACCCCTTTTGAATAGAGCAGCAGCAGGTCGTCGGCGGTCAGCAGCTTTGGTCTTGCGGTCACCACGGTCGAGTGCCTCCCCTAAGGCGTATGGCTACTACACCATAATGGCCCCATCAGGGCTCCGCTGTCTTCACAGTACCATTGTCTACGGGCCAGGAAAGAAGTCGCCTCCGCGCATCAGTTGGTCCCGCTGCACGTCAAGGAGCCCGGAAACCCTAGGAACGTAGTCGCCAGCCCAGCCGGGGTGCTGGTAGACGGCGCGCATCTTGCGGTGCAGGTCGTCGGAGTCGTCGTAGGCCCAGATGTGCACCACTTGGTTCAGGGTGCCCACGTCGCTGTAGAACCAGCCTGCCAGCTTGACGCCCAGCTCCTCGCGAATGGGCAGGCCAACCTGTTCCACTGCCGACATGTACTCAGGTATGCGCCCAGGCTTGATGTCATAGATGCGCATGTCGTACAGACGAGGCTCCGACGATTCGACGGGTTCGTAGGAAGCGGGAGCGAAGGCGGGTTGGACTACGATGGCGTCGCGCTGCGACTGCACAAGGCCGCGGTTGCTGGGCATGTAATCGTTCCGCCAGCGGGGGTCGGCGCGCACCGCCTCGGCACCCTCCACCAAGTGCTTGGTGTCCTCGTAGGCCCAGATATGCCACACTTGGTTCAGCGGCCCCACCTCGGAGTAGTACCACCCGCCCAGCTTCACGCCATGGTCCCGCCGGATGGGGATGGCGATCTCCTTCACATTCTTCATGTAGTCGGCCACGCGCCCCGGCGCGATTTCATACGTGCGCATGTCGTAGATCATGTTGTCACTCCTCCCAGTGATGTCGTCGTCGCAGGTATGGTATCACAGGCAGACCTCCACTTCTCCTGACCCATGCTTCCAAAACACCTCGTCGAAACGCTCTGCTTCCCCTTTTTCGAAATCGACCTTCACCACCAACCTGATGACCTCACCGAACCCTGGCCTCGGGAAGATTCGAAGCCATGTGTCACACATACCCGGCTCTGTATCCGTCAGAGTCTGCACTAAGCGGATACCCTCCAGCGACATCAACTCCGCTACAAGGTCGTCTACTATTCGTCTAGGAGTCCACTTTTCAGAATCCATAGCCTCGACCATGTTAGCCACCTCGCCTCAAGCTCAGCTTAAAGGATCCCGATCCTTGATCGTACTCAAGCACATGTCAAGGTGGAAGGGCGCCAAAAGGCCGGGCTAATCCACTGAGGGAACGGTGCTCAGACAGCCAATCGGTATCGCCCGCGCCCCAAGAAAGCGAGCATCCCCCCGTCACGCAGTACCTGCAGTTGCTGCCGTATTTTGGCTTCCACGTTCCGGTTGGTCGGATAGCGCAGCTTCAGTTCATCCAGAAAACGGTAGTAGAACTGCTGTAGCGTGAACACGTCGGAAGCAGACTCGCTGCACAGTCGTCTTGTACACAAGAGGATGTCTGCGGTCCAGCCCCCGGCGGCACGGCTGTCGTTCTGGATGAAAATATACCGGCTCCAGTCGGAGCGAACCTCGTGCTTGTCTCGCAACCCGCCATGTGACACCATATCTACGCGGACGCCCACAGGCAACTGCCCTAAGATGATATTGGAACCTATCCAGCCCGCTCGCCTAGCCTGCGGCCTTAACGGGTTTCGCCGCTCTACCATGCCAAGGCTGAATAGGTGGCCTGGAATCAGGAACAAGTCCGTTACTAGAGCATGCTCAGATGAGTATTGCAGGAACGCATAGTGGGGGACTTGTCCGGTCTCTATAGCAGCCGCCTTTTTGGCGTACGCCGAATTGTTGACCTTGGAGCCAAATCTCCCTTCTTTGCTCTTCAGTTGGTAGAGGGCGTTACACTCAGGACAGGTGTAGTCCAGCACGGCCGTATTCGTACGAGCAGGCAGCAAATAGTCATTGGCACAAACTAGGCAATACATATTGCGCGTGGCCCAGTCCTCTGTGATACGTCGGGCAATTTGCGATTTGTTCTTGTAGCCCTCGGCCACCGCCATGTTCAGAAACAGGTCCATAGCTCCAGTGCCTCCACATTTAGCCGACTCCCGTAGCTACCGGATTATAGGCCGCTCCGTTGGACTTGGGTCCGAGAGACCGTGTTTCGTCATTCCCGCGCAGGCGGGAGCCCACGTCCAGGCTCCGGAGCAGCGGGACGCGCTACCTTGGCCACGCCCGCCAGCTCGCCCCGTCATTCCCGCGAAGGCGGGAATCCACGGCCCGGACTCTACGGCAGGCCCACCCTCTGACACACCCATGCCACCTCCATCTGACACCCTCAACCCAATGCCACCACCCTCATTCGTGGTAAAATCCCCCCAATGACCACCGAGCAACAAGGCCCCACCCCCACCGACATCCCGCGCATCGTCGGGGTGCTCCAGGAAGGGCAGCGACAGATCAAGGCCCGTCTCGGCGGCATCGAACAGAACCAGCGCGAGACTGACCGCCGCATCGACGAGAACCAGCGCGAGACCAACCGGCGCTTCGACGAGACCAACCACCGCATCGACCGAGTGTTATACTCCCTCATCGCCGTTGGCACAGTTTTCGTCGGCGGTCTCATCGCCAACGCTATCGTCGCCTAATCCCCCCTCTCGTCATTTCCGCGAAGGCGGGAACCCACGGTCCGGACTCTACGGCAGGTCCATCCTCTGACATACCCATGACAACCACCCTTGACCCACCCCACCCTCTCCGCTAAAATAAGAACAAATGTGCAGGCAGGGGACTGACCCCTCAGGGTCCCCCTGCCTTCTTTTTTGCCCTGACTTTTGCCCTGACTTTTGGAGGCAGCGATGACTCGAAAATGCGGCCAGACCCGGCAAGCTAGCTCAGATACAACAGTGCGGCCAACGAGACCACTTTCAGATATGGAAAAATTGTTTTCAGCTACGACTGTGGCCGCACCCAGCTACGAATATAGGACTTTGCCCTGCCTCCTGCCGCCGGAACGCCGCCTGCCATCCCCCGTAAGGACCAGCCACACTCATTGCCGCCCTTCAGCTACAAGAACTCCCATTCACGGGAGACTTTCGCCTAGCTGGTCCGCGGCTGGGCGGCGAGAATTTCGAGTATTTTCAGATACGAAAACATGTGCTTCAGCTACGACCACTCTCGCCGCCCAGCTACGAAACAGCGACAACGTGTCGAATGGTCCAAGCACCCGCCCTCAGGTTGCTTTTGCCCTTCCCTCTGCTAGAATCCAACCGACTCGCTGCCGGCCCCACTCTGCGCCACTAGGAGGATGCCATGGCCTCCCGTGAAGAACTGAAAGCTTGGGTGGTGGAGGAGATCGACTCGCACGCCGACGACATCGTGCGGGCGTCTACCACCATACTCGGTCATCCCGAACCGGGCTTCCGCGAGGTCAAGACGTCCAAGGTGGTCGCCGACCGGTTCGCCGAGCTCGGCATACCCTTCCGGCAGGAACTGGCAGTCACAGGTCTTCGCGGCGAGATAATCGGCGCCACTTCCGGCCCCACTCTAGCTATCATCGGCGAGTTGGACTCCCTCATCGTGAACGACCACCCCCATGCGGACGCGCAGACAGGCGCGGCCCATGCCTGTGGCCACCATGCCCAGATCGGCATGATGCTGGGGGCCGCGAGGGCCCTGCACCAGACTCGCGTCTTGGATGAGCTCAGTGGGCGACTGGTGTTCATGGCGGTGCCCGCCGAGGAGTACATCGAGATCGAGTACCGCGACGGCCTGCGCCGTGAGGGTAAAATCGAGTTCCTTGGAGGTAAGCCGGAGTTCATTCGCCTTGGCGAATTCGACGATGTCCACATGGCCATGATGTGCCACACCACCAGCAACCCCGAAGAACGCCAGCTGTGTCTCAGCGGCACCAATAACGGCACCTTGGCCAAGAAGATTCAATTCCTAGGACGTGGCGCCCATGCCGGTGGCGCCCCTCATCTTGGCATCAACGCCCTTAACGCTGCCCATCTGGCCTTGGCAGGCATTCACGCCAACCGCGAGACCTTCAAGGACGACGACACCATACGAGTGCACCCCATCATCACCAAGGGGGGCGAAGCCGTCAGCGCGGTGCCTGCCGACGTGCGCATGGAGACCTTTGTGCGGGGCAAGACCTTGGACGCCATCATGGATGCCAACGTCAAGGTGGACCGTGCTCTGCGGGCAGGGGCCATGGCAGTGGGCGCAAAGGTCAACATCCAGACCATTCCCGGCTACCTGCCCATGAAGCAGGATCAGAACTTGGCCGAGCTTTTCAAGGCCAACGCGACCTCGCTGGTTGGCGAGGACAATGTCACCAGCGTCTCCCACCGCACCGGCTCCACCGACATGGGCGATGTCAGTTATCTGATGCCTGTGCTCCATCCCTACGTGGGCGGGGCCACAGGCTTGGGCCACGGGTCGGACTACGTGATACGCGATTACGGGCTAGCGGTGATCACTGCGGCTAAGGCCTTGGCCACCACTGCCGTCGACCTGTTGGCCGAGGGCGCTACTCAAGGCCGCAGCGTGCTGGCGCACCACCAGCCCGAGATGTCCCGCGACGAGTACCTCAAGTTCATGCGCAACCTAGCCAAGGAAGAGTTGTTCGACGGGGCGGCTTAACCTCGCCCAAGCTGGGCCTTGGCTCCGGAAGCCTAGCAATCATTCCTCTAGGTTGTGCCCGATAGCCTCGGCGTCAACAGCATGAAGCGTCTGTAGTAGTTCCGTGTAGGCCATGGCCCCAACTGCCATGGCTGGCCAAACTTGTCTGCCTGCCCCGCCCCCCTAGTCGCTTGCGTGCCTGTCAAACTGAAGCCAACGATGCTAGGATAGGCGGGTTGTCTGGGGTTTCCCACGGGGGTGCCCGCCAACTGCCACACCGACGGATTCCCCGTTGTAAGAGAGGAGCCTCGATGCCCAACAAGGAGGAGTTGAAGCGCAAGGCGTGTCAGGCTATCGACCGCCGCAAGGACGAGCTCATCGGCCTTGCCCGGGACATTCTGGAGCACCCCGAAACAGGGTTCCACGAGCACCGCACCGCCAAGATTGTGACCGATAAGTTCCAAGCGATGGGCGTGCCTTACTCCGACGGCTTGGCCCTCACAGGCGTCAAGGGGAGTGTCGACTTCGGCGGCGGACCCGGTCCTAGGCTGGCCATCATCGGTGAGCTCGACTCGTTAGTGGTCACCGAGCACCCCAACGCCGACTCACAGACAGGGGCGGCCCACGCTTGCGGACACAACTGCCAGATCGGCATGATGTTGGGCGCCACCTTGGGACTGTTGGACGAGGGCGTTAAGCCCCACCTGAACGGCTCCCTCGCGCCCTTTGCAGTACCCGCCGAGGAGTTCATTGACGTCGAGGGGCGACTGCGCATGCGTGAGGAGGGGAAGCTGGAGTTCCTAGGTGGCAAGCAGGAGCTCATCCGCATCGGGGCGTTCGACGACGTTCAGATGGCCATGATGTGCCATACAGCCAGCGATATGGGTGAGCAGTCCTTCTCCGTGGGTGGCACCAGTAACGGCCACATGGTCAAGTACGTCCAGTACATCGGGCGGGCTGCCCATGCAGGAGGCGCGCCTCACCTCGGCATCAACGCCCTGAACGCCGCTACTTGGGCAATAAATGCCATCCACGCGAACCGTGAGACGGTGCGGGAGAACGAGACGGGACGCTTCCACGGCATCGTCACCAAGGGTGGTGAGGCAGTGAATGCCGTGCCCGCCGATGTGCGGCTGGAATGGCGAGTCCGCTCCTCCACCCCCGAAGCCGTTGTGAAGAACAACTCCATGGTAGACCGTTGCTTCAAGGCAGGTGCCTTGGCCGTGGGCGCCAAGGTGAAGATCACCAACGTGCCCGGCTACCTTCCCATGCGCCACGACCCCCTGTTGCAGGGCCTGTTCCAGAGCAACGCATCGGAGCTGTTGGGGCCGGATAGGGTCGCGGTGATACCCAGCCGGCGCAACCGGGGCGGCTCAACCGACATGGGCGACTTGAGCCACGTCATCCCTGTCTGTCACCCCTACGCCGGAGGAGCCACCGGTCCCGGCCACAGCAAGAACTACCTGATTGCGGACTACGAGAAAGCGGTAATCAACCCCGCGAAAATCATGGCCATGGTGGCCATAGACCTGCTGGCTGACGACGCTCAGCAGGCCCATGGCGTCTTGGACCAAGCCAAGCCTCCCCTCGATTCCAAACGCTATGTCTCTTATCAGAGGCAACGCGCCGAGGTCATAGACTTCGACGGCGCAGCGGACATGTAAGAGCCCCCGCGATCGGCCCTACATCATCATCAGCAACTTAATTGCGGCCCCGCTGGCTAGCGGAATCGTCAGGTTGTCGTCGATGCGTAGGGGGACGAGCTCCACCAAGGCAGCGACGCCCGCTCCCACCCCTACTGACCAGTGGTGTTCCAGCACGTCCGTGGCCATCAGCACCGAGGCGGTGGCCAGCCCAACTATCAGGAAAGCCAGTGTGCCTATGGGTGACTTTCCGGCTATGCGTGGGCCCGGTACCCTGCTGCCCACCAAGGCGGCGGCTGGGTCGCCCAGCGATACGAACAGCAGCGCAGCGATGGCCACCGACTTGTCGAAGATCAGAAAGACGATCAGCGAGGCTAGGGCGATGTAGGTGGCCCCGGTTATGGCGTGTCGCTCAGAGGTCTTGAGCAGGGGCGATAGCCAGCGGATGGCCCATCGGTTCAGGCCGGGCAGGCGTAAACGGGCGACTTCCACCACGATGGCCAGCCCCGAAAGGGCTGCCGTGAGGGCCACCATGACGTCCGCTGAGGTGAAGATGGCAACGACTGGTATGGCGCTACCGCAGGCAGCGTGGAATAGTCGACGCCACACAGTGGGGCGCGGCGGTATGGTGTCATCGATGTTGGCGGTTACCGGTGTTTCGGAGATATAGACCGCCCTAGACCCGCGGTTGGTGGCTCAGCTTTGGAACCTGATGTAGATGGTGTCCCCGGCCGCCCAGCGTATCTCCCTCAACCCCGTCCCCACCGGCACCTCGTAGGCAATCCAGCCCGACAGCGAGTTGTCTTGGGCCAAGTCCACCGACGACTGGAGGAATTGCACCTCCGGTGAGGTCGTCCACGTACCACAGTGGTAGTAGCCGCCCCTAGCGCCTGGGCGGGCGTAGTGCCTTTCGAGTTCAATCTCGGCGCCGGTGGGTGATTCCGACTCCCGCTTCATGGCGTCGATGTCCACAGGCGCAAACTTCTGCTGGGCTATGGTGCCTCGCAGTTCCGAAGCCTCTGCGTCGAGGGTGAGCAGCACGCTGCGGGCTTTGTCATTCCAGATGGTGAGCTTCATGATCAGGAGCTCACTGCCGACCTCAGAAGGCGTCACCACGTAGTGTTTGTCGTCGCAGCCTAGGTAGCGCAACTCTTGGGTGCGCTCATACTCGTCCAGCCTGATGATAAGGGTGTCGCCCCCCACCACTTGGCCGACGCCTGGGTTGGGGGATGGGCACGCCGTGAGAAGCAGGACCAGAAGCAGCGGAAAAGCAAGCAGGCAGAGGGGCAGCCTTGGACGCGCACGATGCAGGGCCAGTGAACGCACGGTATTAAATGTCGCCACCGGAAACCCCGTCAGGAAGCAGAGGCAGTCAGCGATGGGATTTCGCGCAGCCTGCTCATGAGGTCCACGAGCACCGACATAAGGTAGTCCACGTCTTCAGGCGTATTACCCTTGCCCAAGGTCAGGCGGAGGCTGCCTCGGGCCACATCGGCGGATTGACCCAAGGCCAAGAGTACGTGGGATGGCTCCAGCGAGCCGGAGCTACAGGCGCTGCCACTGGAGGCAGCTATGTCAGCCATGTCCAAGCCCATTAGCATGCCCTCGCCCTCCGCGCCTTCGAAGGAGAAGTTGACGTTGTTGGGCAGCCTGTGGCGTTGGTCGCCGTTGAGGTGGGTCCGAGGAACCTCTCGTTGCACCTTCTCGATGATGGCATCGCGCAGGGCTAGGCAGTGCTGCCAAGTCTGCTCTCGCTCTTCTTGGGCCAACTCCAGCGCCGTGGCCAGCCCTACGATCCCCGGGATATTCTCCGTGCCCGAGCGGCGCTCACGCTCCTGACCGCCGCCCAACTGCTGTGGTAGGAAGGGAGTGCCTCGACGTATGTAGAGGACGCCCGCGCCCTTGGGGCCGTAGAACTTGTGGCCCGACAGGCTCAGCAGGTCGACTCCCAAGTCGTGGACGCTCAGGTCGAGAAAGCCGGCTGCCTGCACCGCGTCGGTATGCACCACAATGGTGCGGTCGGTGGCCTTGGCCCTTTCCTTGACCAAACGGGCCACTTCCGCTATGGGCTGAATGGTGCCGATTTCATTGTTGGCGTACATAAGGCTGACCAACACCGTGCGAGGCGTCAGGGCGCGCGCCACGGTTTCGGGGTCGATGATGCCGTTGGCATCGACCGGCAGGTAGGTCACTTGAAAGCCTTGGGTCTCCAGGTAGTGGCATGTGTGCAGTACGGCGTGGTGCTCTATGGAACTGGTGATAATGTGATTGCCCGTGCCCTGCAAAGCAAAGACTGCCCCGCAAACGGCTGCGTTGTCTGACTCGGTGCCTCCGCTAGTAAACACCACCTCGCTGGGGCGGCAACTCAAGACCGATGCAACCCGCTCTCTCGAGGAGTCGAGGGCGGCCCGGGCCTCCTGCCCAACGGAGTGGATGCTGGAGGGGTTGCCGAAGGAGTTCAGGAAGTAGGGCGCCATCGTCTCCCACGCTTTGGGATGCAAGGGGGTCGTCCCAGCATGGTCCATGTAGACGACGCGCCTACCGGATTTAATGGGGGCTGATTGCATAGGGGCCAACTGCATACGGGAGGTCTCCAGCCTTCGGTGAAGGGATAGTATACAACACGTATGGCCTGTAGGCTAAGCAGGCCTGCGTCTGGGACGGTTCGGGTTGCGCCGCACAAAGCTGTGGCGGGCTACGTAACCCAACAGCGACCCGTTGCTGACGATGAGAACCTGACCCGCGTCCTTCTCTTCCATCATTTCCAGTACGCTCAGCGCGTCCGACTGAGGGGTGGCCGTGGGCACCTCGTCCATGGAGACGGCCACGCTCTCCACCGTGGTTACGGTCCAGCGAGCCTTGGGTACCGCATACATCGCAGCCCCTGTGAGTACCCCCACAGAGTGTCCTCCCTGCGCGATCATGAATACAGATGACGGCGAGGGAGTCCCATGGATCTCCGCCAATCTCCATAAGGTCAGACCTGCGGGAACGGCGACACACCCGGGGCTCATGATTTCGCCAGCCACCCTGAGGCGCAGGGCTTCCCGCTGCTGGAATTGTTGGTAACTGCCGAAGGCGGCCGAGCCTAGGTAGAGCCCGATGAAGATGGTCCACATGCCATTGAAGAGGGCATCTACCCTAGGACTGACCAAGTCCCACACAATGAGCGCCACACCCAAGGCGATCAGCAGAATGGCAATCCCTTGTCCGGCCCGAATGGCTATCTTGGTGCCAAGTTGGTAGTTGTGGCTGGCGGCCCAGAGAACCGCGCGCAGCACCCGGCCTCCATCCAGCGGGAACCCAGGGGCCATGTTGAATATCCCGACAGCCGCGTTAGCCAGAGCCAGCCACACCAGCATGTCCTCCAGCCCTCGGCTCACACCCGCTGCCGGATAGTGAAGACCCCAGAACACCGCCGCCAAGGCTAGGCTACAGAGAGGTCCGGCAATGGCCACCATGAATTCCGTGGCAGGCGTCTTGGCTTCTCGCGTTATCTGGGCCACACCGCCGAAGATGAAAAGCGTGATGCTCCGCACCGGTATGCCCCGCGCCAAGGCGACGACGCTGTGGGCCAGCTCGTGGGCCAGCACCGATGCGAAGAAGACCAGCGCAGTCGCCCCAGCCAGCAGCCAGCCCAAGGCACCCGTAGACATCCCATCGGACAACAGGAAGGTGAACATGAAGAAGACTAGGAACCATGTGTAATGCACCCCGATGGGGATGCCGAAAACCCGGCCTAGCTTGAAGGTGCTCTCCATCATGGCCTACTCGCGTCTCGCAACAGCGCTAGGGGCTGTCGCACTCAATTCGCTGGACAGGTGGCCTGCTGAAGTCATGGAATATGCCATCATTTTATAGGCCAGCTTGGCAGCGGTGTAAGAGCATGCAGTGGGGCCCTCGCCGGGGCTGAGTTCGACAACATCGAAGCCCACCACCTGCCGGGCGTCGGCTACTGCCTTCAGCAGGGTGATAATCTGCTGCCAGTCCATGCCGCCTGGCTCCGGGGTGCCGACCGCCGACATTATCGACGGGTCCAGCACGTCCAAGTCGATGCTGACGTAGACGTGCTCCGACAAGCGCTCCACCACCTCGGCTATCAGGTTATCCATCGGTGACGTCGGTGGCCAGTAAAAGGTGGGCACTGCGTCTATGCGCAGGCGATGGTGCTCCTCTTGGCTGAGGCTGCGCGTGCCCACCAAGACAATGGGGCACTGCTCGTGGATTCTGCGCGCTACGCTGGCGTGTCCCCACGGAGTGTCCATGTACTCGTCGCGAAAGTCTCCGTGGGCATCTAGAAAGAGTACGGTGAGGTCGGGGTAAAGCTCCAAATGAGCCGCCACCACTCCACTGGTGATGGAATGCTCTCCTCCCAGCACGGCCAGCAGGCGGTCCGGTTGCACAAAAGAAGCCGCCGCCTCCCGCACCCGCTGCACCATCTGCTTCGGGCCGCCCATGTGGGGCTCGATGGCGTGGGCGGTGTGGATGCCCACTTGGGATACGTCCACCTCAAGCTCCGGGTCGTAGTCCTCAAGGCCGTAGGATGCCTCAATAATGGCGAGGGGACCGTTTCTGGCGCCGGGCCGGAAGGATGTGGTGCTGTCGTAGGGCACGGGCAGGACCGCCACGCGGGCGGTATCCAAGCGGGATAGATGGTCAGGAAGGGCTAGGAAGTTGTAGGGGACCAGCGGTATGTGGGTCACGCCAAGCCCGGCTAGCTCGTAGCCGGCCTCAGCGTAGGAGCGTCAGCGTTCCCAGCCCCCACGGCCGCCATAGGTCTCTGGTTGTTCAGGAACTCCAAGCCCCTTTCCAGCAGCCAAAACTTGTGGTCACTTAGGGAATAGAGGTCGAGAACGTCGGCCAATGCCTGCTTGTGGTCGAAGTCCTTGCAGGAGAAGATGTCGATGTTCACGTACTCCCTAGTGGGGAACGTATGAATGCAGATGTGGCTCTCGGCGATGACCACGAAACCGGATATCCCCGGGTCGGGCTCCAACCAACTGGAGACTTGGGGGTCCGACATGCGAGTCATGCCCAGCTTGGCCGGATATGCAGTGAGGAAGGAGCGCAACAATTCAGCGTCCCACATCTTCTGGTCGCTACCGTAACCATCAATTACTAGGTGCATGTGTAGAGTGCCCCTTGCCGGTTAGTATGTGGGAGCCTGAATTGCTGCGCCACTCTGGGGGCCTTCCTGCTTGGCAGAAAACAGCGATGTAGAATATCATCATGGCTTGGGCAGCACAATAGCTTTGCCCGTACCCCTATGAGGGGCTATTCGAAGAGCCCTCTGGGGGCTATCAGGATGGAAGGGGTAGCCGATGGCCGGTTCCAGACCGCCAACGCCTAGCGAGGCAGTGCCTAGGGAGCCAATGCCTAGGGAGCCAATGATAGTGGCCGCCCAGTTGACCAAAGCCTATGGAAACTTTCACGCCATCGAGGACGTATCCTTCAAGATTGAGAAAGGTCAGACGGTGGGCTTCCTAGGACCGAACGGCGCCGGTAAGACGACTACCATGCGCATCATCACCGGCTTTGTTCCTCCCACCAGTGGCACCGCTACCATCGGTGGTTACGATGTGGTCGAGAACTCCCGCGAGGCCCGGAAGCTGGTGGGCTACCTGCCGGAGACCGTTCCCCTGTACACTGATATGACGGTCAAGGGCTACCTCAGCTTTGCTGGGACGCTGCGAGCCATGAACTCGAAGTACCTCCGCACCCGCATTGACGACGTGGTGGACGTTTGCGGCCTGAACGACTACTTCCACAGCTACGTGGGTCGGTTGTCCAAGGGCTATCGCCAGCGGGTCGGCATCGCGCAAGCCATCCTGCACGAGCCCCAAGTGCTTATTTTGGACGAGCCGACCATTGGCATAGACCCCATTCAGGTGGTGGAGACGCGCCAGCTGATCAAAGACTTGGGGCGGGAGAACACCATCGTCCTCAGCACCCATATCCTGCCGGAGGTGAGCATGGTGTGTGACCGCGTGCTCATCATCCACGAGGGGCAGATCGTGGCCGAGGACAGCCCCCGCAGCTTGGCGGAGCGCCTGCAGGGCGTGGAGCGTCTGGCTGTGGAGGTACAGGGCCCAGCAGACCAAGTGGCCGCGGCCTTGCGGAAGGTGTCGGGCGTGGTGAACGTGTCCTACACCGAGGCGGGCGACCGCAGCACCTTCCGCCTGCAGCTGCGCCGGGGCGAAGACCTGCGAGACGAGATATCGCGGGCGGTAATAGACAACGGTTGGGGACTATTGGGATTGCAACTGGAGAGCATGAGCTTGGAGGAGATATTCCTCAAGCTCACGACCAGCGAAGAGTCGGTTGACAACGAGGAGTCGAATAGATGAGGGTGACCCTGGCTATCGCCTGGAAGGAGATCGTCGCTTACTACACCAGCCCCATGGCCTACATCGTAGCTCTGATGTTCCTGGCCCTGACTGGCTTCTTCTTCGTAAACAGCATCGACCGGCCCTTTGCCGAGGCAACCATCAGCGGGATGCTGGACCCAGTGGTCTTCTTCATGATGTGGTGGTTGCCCCCCCTGCTTACCATGCGCCTGCTGGCAGAAGAGCAGAAGATGGGCACCATTGAGTTGCTTCTTACTGCCCCAGTGTACGACTGGGAAGTGGTTATCGGTAAGTACCTCGCCAGCCTCGTGTTCTTCATTACCACTCTGGCACTCACCTTGTATTACGTTCTGCTGCTCTACTGGTTTGGCAACCCCGACTCCGGCCCCATCTGGAGTGCCTACTTGGGCACCATTCTCTACGGGGCGGCTGCTCTGTCAGTGGGACTGCTGGCCTCGTCACTGACCAGCAACCAGATAGTAGCCGCCGTCATCGGCGTGGGACTGCTGCTGCTCTTGACCTTCATCGACCTAGCTGCTGGGCAGGTGGGCGGCGGGTTGTCCACCTTCCTGAACGAGATTGGCCTGCGCTCCCACTTCGACGATTTCTCCCGCGGCGTGGTAGACACCAGCAACCTGGTCTACTACCTAGCACTCACGGGAGTCTTCCTCTTCCTGACGATACGGTCGTTGGAAAGCCGCAGGTGGAGATAGCATGAGCCAACGACCACCGGAAGAGCCACTGCCCGAGGACCAACTGCCAGATGAAACGCAGGACGAAGAGCAACTGCCTGACGCAGAAATTCCTGAAGAGGAGATAGCGGAAGAGGAGTTCCTTGACGACGAGGAGTACCTCGACGACGAGGATGAACGCCTTTCCGGTACACTCCTTGGCAGTCTGCACCAAGCCACGCAAGGGCTGGGCAGCTATGGAACTGCCCTGTTCGGTGGTGGTGTCTTCGCCGTCATAGTGGGCGGAGCGGTTTACCTGCTGATCGGCGACCTGCGACTCTATGCCTCCATCATCTTGGGCATTGGGGCTGGCCTGCTGCTGCTGGGAATCATCACGTCATGGCCTTCGGTGCGAACCACCTTGGGTGCCCGCCGGGGTCGCTACGGAGTCAACTCCGTGGTGATGGTCACCGCCTTCCTAGGCATTGCGGCCGTGGGCGCCTTCCTCGCCTTCGAGAACGTGGCCCGGTTCGACGTGACCGCCACCAACCAGTTCTCCTTAGCCACTCGTACCAAGAACCTGCTGTCGGATCTTGACCACCAGATAGAAGCCACAGCCTTTTTCGTGGAGGACAGTCCTGAACAGCAAGCCGCCTTGACCTTTGTGGAGGATACGTTACGGGAGTTTGACGCCCGTTCCAACAACTTCTCTTACAGGGTGGTTGACCCCGACCGCGAGCCAGAGACCGCTCGCAACTTGGGAGTTGCCCAGTACGGCATCATTGCCTTCCAATGCGTCGCGCCGCTGGACAAGTGCGCGATACCGGGGACAAACACGTCGCGCGTACATCTCGTCAGCCCCTCTACCTTCTTGGAGCAGGACTTCGTAACAGCCACTCTTATCATCACTGCGCAGGAGCAGAAGAAAGTCTACTTTCTGACCGGTCACCAAGAGCGCAGCATCACCGACGCTGAGGCAGAGTCGGATGGCTACGGCATCGCCTCCTCCCTAGGCCTGCGAGGTGAAAATTACTCCGTGGGCGAATTCAACCTGCTGGGCCGTGAGGCTAGGGTGCCCGAGGACGCGACGCTGGTGGTCATCGCCGGCCCCAAGAGGGACTTCTTCGCCATTGGTGAGAACAGCGAGATACAGGCCTTGGATGACTACCTCGAAGGTGGCGGGCGGCTGCTGGTGCTGCTGGACCCCGAGGACCGCGATCCAGGCGACGAAGGGATGAAAGACTTCCGGGATTTCCTAGCCCGCTGGGGCATTGAGGTCTTGCCCGGCCACATTGTGGATGAGCAGTCGCGGGACGAGGCCGGGCGTAGCCCCGTGATTATCCGGGACCGCTTCCAGTACGGCTGGGAACATCTGGTGGGCATCAACCAAGAGGCTTTTGCGGCATTCTACGGTTTGGGCGGGGCCCACATGGCCCTGATGGCCACCTCTCTTGCCGACGTCACCGGCAATCTGGATGCCACCTACTATCCGGGACCCGTCGCCCTGCGTCCTGCCGAGGACACCTTCTTCTTCCCACCGGAAGCGCCCCCGACGACAGACCCCGAGCAGCTTGCTCAGCTCAAGACGTTCAGCGCGGTAGCATTGGCCCTTACTTCTCCGGCGAGTACGCGCATTGAGGATTTGGACCGCGACGAGCCTACCGATGACGACGAAAGAGGGCCTTTCTACATTGGCTTGGCGGTACGTCCTTCCGTACAAGTGTTGCAAGAGCTTCAGAACCCGAACCAGTCCGAGGGCCCCTTCATCGTAGCCATCGGCGACTCCGACTTTGCCAGCAATACAAACTTCTACCAAGGAAGCAATAGCGACTTCTTTCTGAATGCGGTGAACTGGTTGGCTGGCGACGTATCTCTAGTCGAAATCCGTCCTAAGCCCTTCCAGTTCCGCCGCTTGGTACTGGACGAAGACCAACGGGATTTCGTCCAGTACAGCAGCTACCTGCTGTTGCCGGTGGCCATGGTGCTCATGGCCGCAGTGGTCTGGTGGAGGCGGCGCTAACCCGCGCAGGTGACTTATGAACATACGATTCACCATACTACTCGTCGTCATTCTCGTGGTCATCGGGGGCACCGTCTGGATCACCCAGAGGGGCAGCACCGGTGATTTCGAAGAGAGAAAACCTTGGCTTTGGAAGATTGAGCTGGAAGACATCCAGCGGATAGACATCACCCACTCGGACACTTCCATCAGCTACAAGCGCGACGGTCGGACTTGGGTGATTGAAGACGGGAACGATACCCCCGTGTACCAACCCAAATGGGGGGGCAAGGCCCTCATCGTCAGCGGGCCGAAACCGGCCCGAATCCTCGACGAGACCATCGAGGACCCCACCCTCTACGGCCTGGACCCTGTCGCTACAACAGTGGAGGTAACTGACCGCAGCGGGCAGATAGTGATGTTCGAGCTGGGGGCGGTGACCCCCGACGGGAATAACCAATACGTCCGGCTCAATGACGGTAGCCTTTCCACGCTTCCCAAGATATGGGGAGAAGTAGTAGTCAGCTTGGCTACCAAGCCTCCTTACAGCCCTCCCTTCATCTCCCTGTTAGGCAACGACGAGGTGAGAGAGATCAAAATACTCGTCCGCGACGAGACAGGAAACATCGAAGCCGAAGTCGTCTACCTGCTGACTGGGCTGTCCGGGGAGGGAGAAGGCGTACCGGAAGAGTGGATACTCGTTGAGGGCAACGGCGTTCTAGTGCAGGAGGACCGGTGGGCTGAACTGACGAGCGGCCTAGCCGATTCAGGCTTGCTAAGCGAGACGGAGACGTTTGACGACCTGCCGGACCTGGAATCGAAGGACTGGACCATTCGACTCGACATGCGGAGCCGGGACAACAATGAGCTAGCCTATTTCGTGTACGGAGAGGCGTCGGACCCTGCGAGGCGCTACTTATGGCTATCCGGCGACGACACCCTGTCGACAGCGGACGCATCTTGGGCCGACCTGCTGGCCACCCTAGCCGAAGACCCCGCAGTAGCCGATGCGCCTCCTACCGAGTCGGGCAGCTAACGCCTCTTCGGTCATTCCCGCTCTTGGAGACGTTTGCGTAACGAGCCTCCACTCTGACACCCGCCCATTGACCGGAGTTCGCCTTCCGCGCTAGCCTCCATACTGGCTGGCCCGACCCCAAATCTTGTGACATTGAAAAGCCGCCTTCACCTTGAGCTCCCTTGAGAGTAAGATTGCAGCCCGCCTGGATCTGGTCTGGAGATGCGTACGGGGCCCGATTCCAACCTGCACATTGGTGGGCACACGCTATGCATGTCACAAAAAAGCAAAAACTTGGCGCGACGGCTTGGACTAACGCAAAGCTGATTCGTAGCTACGCCGTTGTAAATACCGGTGCAATAGTATAGAAACGGATTAGTACTGGAATGAAATGGTATAGGTATTTAAACACACAAGAAATATCAATAAAGTGGTATTGCAATGCAATATATGTGGCATCCAAGGCCCACAATGTCCGCTGTTGTGCAAAGGTCGCCTCTGGCGGGAATCCACGGCCCGGACTATGGTGGGGGTAAATCGCCTTCTCATACACCATCCGCATTCGTGCACTAAGGCTGGATTCCAATGAAAGCCGAGCTTCTTGCCATTGGCACCGAACTTCTCATGGGGGAGTTGGCCGACACCAACTCGCCCTTCTTGGCGTCACGCCTGCCACCTTTGGGCATAGACCTCCAGTGGGTTACCTTGGTGGGAGACGACCCGGGACAGCTGACTTGGGCTTTCCTGAGAGGCCTTGAGCGCTCCGATGCCATCTTCACCACCGGCGGGCTGGGCCCCACGCAGGACGACCTGACCCGCGAGTGCATTGCCCGCGCCTTGGGCGAGGAGATCGTGGTGGATCCAGGACTGGTGCAGCGCTTGGAGGACATCTTCCGCAGTCGGGGCACCGACATGCCTCCGCGCAACATCAAGCAGGCGCAGCTGATCCCCTCCGCCCAAGCGGTCCCCAATCCCCGGGGCACCGCGCCCGGCTGGTGGGTGGAGACCAACGGCAAGATAATCGTGGCCATGCCTGGCCCTCCTGTGGAGATGCAGGTCATGTGGCAGGACGAGGTGGCCCCACGCCTGCTGGAGCGCGACCGCGGGCAGGTGATTATTACTCGCAACATCAAGACCAACGGGATGTCGGAAGCCCTCGTCGACGAACTCATATCGCCGTGGCTGGGCAAGGAGAATCCCTACCTAGGCATCTACGCCAAACCCGACGGCATCCACCTGCGCATCATCGCCCGCGCCAGCAACCCGGAGGAGGCATGGGCGATGGTGCGCCCTGTGGAGACGGGTGTGGTGGAGGCCATGGGGTCTCATGTGTGGGGTTTCGACGACGCGACGCCGGAGCAGGTTGTGGGCCAATTGCTGGCGGCCCAAGGCAAAACCCTCGCCATCATGGAGACTTGCACTGGCGGCCAACTGGCCAACTCCATCACCGACGCCCCCGGCGCATCGGTCTACTTCAAGGGCAGCATCACCCCTTACTCCAAGGAGGCCAAGCTAGCCGCGGGAGTGAACGCCGCCACCATCGAACGCTGCGGCGAGGTGAGCGAAGAGACGGCAGCGGACATGGCCCGCGCCGTGCGGACCAGCCTGAATACCGACTATGGCGTGGCCATCACAGGAGTAGCCGGGCCCGCTGAAATAGAGGGCCAGCCCGTGGGACTCGTCTTCGTCGCCCTAGACGACGGCCAACAGGTTCAGGTGCAACGCCACCGATTGCCCCCACGCCGAGTCACCATCAAGCGGCGGGCGGCTGCGGCTGCCCTCATTGAGTTGGCCCGTGTCCTCAAGGGAGGCGCCCTCAACCCCGGCCGCGACGACTGACACCCCGACGATATCGTAGAACTATCCTGACCACCCGTGCCGCAAGACTAGCCTTGAATGGTATAGGGGCGTATCGGTTGACAATTTCTTGTCATCCATGATAAGAAGCGTTAGAGAGGCGGACGGGAATCGAACCCGAAATTCCCCGGTCTGCTATGCCGAGTGCCTGCCACTGGCTCTCCGCCTCTTGCTTGGACCCCGTAGGGAGTCAGCCTGCGGGGTCTTCCTTTCGGCCCGAAGGGCCTTTAGAGCTGTTTCAGCTAGGTGCTGCGTTTCACTATATCAATCTCCTCTTGGCTAAATTGGCCTCTGTGTGACGTCATCTGGCGTTTCGCCGCAAGACCCTCTGGCCTGGCTAAAGTGACTCACGCATTCCCCGGATGATGACATTGACCGAGACTTAGACTAGCGATCATCATGACTTGTCCAATGGTAACGACGCTTTATGCTAGCGAGTCGGCTGTAACCTATCAGACTTTCCTTTTGTAGTCTGCCAACTACTATGAACGGTGCTATGCCTACGGATCCGGCGAACGCGCCGACGGAGTCCTCAGAGAACCAGCCCTCGTCGCAGAACGGTCGCCATTCTTCCGCAGGTATGAGGAAATCACGGGCAAACGCATCAGCCTCAGCTTCGAGCGCGGCCATGTTGGGATCTGTACACAGCCCGTCGATTACAATGCGTCGTTGTCGCCTATGTTGAAGCAGATGGCACGCTTCATGAAAGAACGTAAACCAGAAGACGTCAGCCCACTTATGTCTAATGCTCATCTGTATCAGAGCTTTCTGGTTCGTGAGCCACCTCGTAGCACCGTTGGCTCCACTCTTGGGAAGTTCTTGGACCATACAAAATGCGACCCCGGCTTCGGCACAGAGTGCAGTCATCGCCGGAATGAACTCTTGCGGTGGTAGTTCTGTCATTTGTCGGATTTTGGTAAGAGATTGACGAAACACACTCTCGTCGTAGTCGGTGGTGCGAATTGCCTGTGCATCGCTCTCTCCCTTGCGCAGCCAAACGGCTAGAGCTCCAGGAGAAACCCGCTGCTGAGCTGCTTCGGTGATCCGGAATCCCACTGCCTCTTGGTAAACGCGCGGCTCCGCCGCACTGACACCCAAGAACCTTAACAAAGCCTTCACCCTATCCGGCTTATCTCTTCCGGCCTCCATCCACCCTCGCTCAATCATTTCCCTAATTGGGTAATGTTGTAGCCATTGCACATTCTCCAGCAACATATCCCGTTCGCGATTCCGTGCCATGGTCATACGATAGTCCGATTCCAGATTAATCCAGAACTGGGCATCGATCCCTAGCACATTCGCGAGTCCTATCGCTGTTTCAGGTGTTATCGCCTTCTTCGCTCGGATGATCTCATTAATCACCTGCGGAGGCCTGCCTAACCTAGCGGCCAACTCCTTTTGCGTCATTCCGCGAGCTTCCAACTCTTCTTCTAAGACCTCTCCGGGAGGAATCGGCATGTCCGAGAACACACGTGCTTTACTAGTCGTCATAATGGTTGGTCACCTCTCTGACAATTACGCTCTCTTCTGTGTCGCCCTTAGCGACTATCAGACGCCACGAGCCTGTGAGGTGTATGGATAGCTCGCCGTCTCTCGCTCCTTTCAGCGCGTGCAGACGTAGAGACTGGATGCTGTATGCGGCATGAAAGTTCTTGATAGCGCATAGCTCGTTGATACGGCTGATGTACTTCCGGGCAACCTCCGGACCCCATTGTCGGATGGCCCTCGCTGAGTCCTGGTAGTTGCGCTGAAGTGGAATTGTCCTGAATACGACTTCCAATCACTCACCCTATGGGTGAATAATAGAATTAATCGCAATAACTGTCAACAGGCAAGAACCTCCGGCAGGGCCAGTCGTGGAGTCAGACAAGAGCCACTCGCTGGCACCCGCCTGCACAACTCGGCAAGAAGCCCACAGGAGCCTAGAATTCGTCGCCTATGTACCTTACAACGTGAGGCGCTTGTACAACTGAGGCAGGCGCGACGGCAGGTTCCAGATGTTGTCCAGGACCTCGTAGTTCATGTCGCCGCACATGGTCTTCAGGTAGTCGTGGCCCGCTTTGTCCACCGTCAGACAGAAGGGGATGATGGCCTTGCGTCGGGCCTCGACCAGTGCCATGTGGGTGTCGTGGACGGCGTATTCCTTCTCCACGCCCTCGCGGCTGTAGCCCCGGTCTTGGGGGCGACCGTCGCTGAGCAGGAACAGCACCTTGGTCTTGGCGTCCTTGCTATCGAGAATGTGGGTAGCGTGGCGGATGGCTGGCCCCATGCGGGTGGCGTGCATTGGGGTGATCTTGTCTACATGACGCTTGGTATGGTCGCCAAAGGTCTCGTCGATACCCTTGATCACATAAAACTCGACGTTCTCCCGTCCATAGCCGGAGAAGCCGTAGATGCCATACATGTCGCCGATGTTCTCCAGCGCGTTGATGAGCAGCACCATGCTCTCCTTTTCGAGGTCGATGATGCGCTTGTGGTGACGCCGTACCAGCCCTTCACGGCGGGTGCGCAACCACATCATGTATTCCACGGGGTCATCGGGGGCTGACTGGTCGTCCACGGCTTGACGGCCTTCTTCGATAGCCTCGGCGGTGGATGCGCTCATGTCTACTAGGAAGACGACGGCCACGTCGCGCTGCATCTTGCTGCGGCGCCACCAGACCTTGTCGCTGGGGGTGAGGCCGGAGCGCCACTCGATGGTGGCCTCGATAGCGGCATCCAAGTCCAGGTCTTCGCCGTCGATGACGCGCTTCACCTTGCGGAAGCTCTCGGGTATCACCAATTCGAACTGGCGCCGTATCTCAGCCCCTAGGGTAGCATAGTTGGAGGAGGCGTCGTTGAAGAACTGCATGTCGCCCGACTCCAAGGCCTTCTCGCGGACGATGCACCACTTGGGCTTGTAGTCGCCTGCGCGGAAGTCCCATTCGTCGTAGGTATAGGTGCGAGGCTCGCGGGCTTCAAGTGAACCGCCCTGCTCATCCTCGTGCATGATGGGGCCGTAGCCCTGACCGGGCTGGTTGGAGGGAGGCGGGACGCCTGCTTCCTTCATCAGGTTCTGAGCAAACATGCCCATCGACTGCTGGATTTGGCCCGACTCGGCGTCCATCTCCATCTCGGCGCTCTGGCGGAGCAACTCTTCCAGCATCTCTTTGGAGATGGGTTGGCCATTGGCGTCATCCTGTGCATTGCGAGAGGCCCGTAACTGGTTCAGCATCTGCACCAGCTCGGGCTTGAAGTCGCCACGGAACTCGACTTCCTGGGGCGACTGGTAATCTTCCTCACCACCTTCTTCAGACCCTTCCTCGCCTTGGCCTCCGGGTTCGCCCATCTGCTGCAACAGCTGCTGCAACTCGTCGTCGTCGAACTCGCCCTCGTCATCCAAGTCTTGGGACTCGGTGTCGTTGGGGTCCTGCTCTTCATTGGGTATGCGGATGATGATGTCGTAGGCGCGGAGCGTGGCCTCTGAGGAGTCTTCCACAGTGGCGGCAACATTCTGCAGGCGTTTGAGCACGCGGGCCAACATGCGGGCTGCTGCCACGTAGTCCTTGGGCAGGCGCAGGTCCTTGCGCTGCTCCAAGCTCAAGCGCACCAACAACTCCACCATGGCTTGGCGCAGGGGCATCTCCTCCATGGGAGGCCGGCCTGACAGCGATTCACTCTGTACGCGACGGTAGGCGCGCCCGATGCCGGGGTAATCGGTCTTGACCCGGTGATCAAGACGTCCGTCTTCCAAGATGGTGAAGATATCCAAGGCCAGACGCCGCTCGTCGAACAGGGAGAAGAAGCGCCCCATGTCGGTAAGCCAGCCACGCTCGGCAGAGCCACGGTCGCCGTTCTCGGCTCCTTGGGGAGCCTCGGCTTCCTGCACAGCTTGAGCGATCTGGTGCTGGCGTTGGTCGGCGCGGCGAAGGCGCAGGTCAGGAAAGAGGATGGCTGGCCGCTCGAACACAAAGCCGAAGCTATTGAACTCGAGGTGGGCCACTTGGTGCGTGGAGACCACCTTGAACCAATCGAAGTTCTCGCGCTTGTCAGGGTACTGGTCCACCAGTTCCGGCAGGTACACCTTGGTGCCCTCGGTGGAGGCTTGGGACTCGGAGACCCAGCCGATGCCCTTGCGCACCAACTCCTTGGTGTTCAGGATCTCGATCGGCTCGCCAGTGAGAGCGCGGCAGTAAAGGCGCATGACGCCACGTACGCGGTCCAGTTCCAAACTGGAGGACAGGGTCTCCAGGACCTGCTCCGAGGTGTTGGACTCCACGCGGAAGTAGGCGAGACCACCTTCAGGGTTTTCCCGCAGGATGCGCGCACCACGCTGGAACCAGACGTCCAACTGGTTCAGGGTGATGCGGTTCAGCACCGGGTCGAGGCTCCTCAGGAAAGCAGGTACCGCTTCAGGTGAGATGCTGAGCAGAGCCTCGGAGAGGTCGAGGATGTAGCGTTGGGATGAGACTTCCACCTTGCGCAACGCCTGCGAGCCTTCCATCAGGAAGGCGGGGGTGTCGCGCAGGCCGCCACGGGCCAAGCGCTCCCCCAATCGCAGGAACCGCCCGCGCTGAGTGTCTTCAACTGCAGGCAGGGCGCGCGGGGCAACTTCGAGGCAGCCCTTCACCTCGCGCCAGCCGCCATCGGCCAAGGCGCGCATCATCGACAGGAAGGCTTCGCGCTCCCGCCCCATGCGGGAGAGAACGCCCTTGCCTAGGTTGAGGCACTCGCCCGCTACGTCGTAGGACTTGTGGGAGAGGGCCTCAATCAAGGATGCAAAGACCTCTACGTCCCAGAAGGGCAGGGTCTGCACCAATTCAGGGCTGACCTCGAAGAAGCGGGCGGCTAGGGTGCTGGACTTCCAGGTACCCTTGTAGAGGCTCCGGCCCAAACCAGCCCAACGGGGGATGTACTGGGGGCGCAGGCTGGTCACCACACCTGGACTGGCGCGGAAGTAGGCGGCTGCCAGAGTGGGCGACTCTTGGGCTAGGTAGGTGCCACTGCGTGCCCACTGCATGAAGGAAGCGAAGGGCAGGGCACGGGCCACTTCGGGCCCCACGCGGAAGTACTCCACCGAGGCTTCCCACGAGCGCACCGTCTGGTTGGCTATGGAGAGGCCTTCGCGCGCCCATAGGGTTAGCTCGTCTTCGTTGAATATGGGCTCCATCTGTGTGACCGAGCCCCGAAGGGTTGTCAGCACCGCGGGGGGCAGCTTACGGAGATCGGCTTCTATATCCTCGAATGGAGTAGTGCTCACTATGCCTTTCCTCCTAGCTGCTGGCCTTGGCGCGGGTGTCGTTCACCAACTCAACGAACTGGTGAACGATTTTAGCAGTGGCGCCCCATATGAGGTGCTCGCCGTATACGTAGCTATATCCCGGCTCTGGATTGCCGCCCTGACCTATAGATGCGGGCCATCGCACTTCGTGACGCAGGCTTTGCGGGCTGGCCAAGAAGTCAAACGGGACTTCCAGCACTTCCGCTATCTCGTCGGCGCTGGGCCGGAAAGAGTAGGGGTAGGATATTGTGCCCACAAAGACCTTTACTCCATATTGAGAGCGAGTGGCAACATCGTCCAATTGCCCCAGCACAGTCACGTCCTCGGGGGTGATGCCCATTTCTTCCTCGGCTTCCCGCAACGCGGTGGCCATGAAGTCTTCATCCTCAGGGTCCTTGGCCCCTCCGGGAAAGGATATCTCACCCTTGTGATGCTCGACTGTTTCAGACCTCTTGTTGAAAAGGATACAGTGCTGACCGCCCTTCATGTAGAAGAGGAGCAGCACTGCCGCTGGGGACAGAGAAGGGTCTTTATTAGTGAGGGCGATGCGGTTGGCCAAGGCTTGCCGCACCGCACTCTCGAATTTTAGCTGAGGGGCAACATCGCCCATAGTGCGCCTACTCGAAAATAGAAAAGACCACCTCTTGCGTGCTGCGCTGCACTTCCTGGTCGTCGGTGAGGGCCCACACCACTGATACCTCGCAGGCCCTGCGTGGCGATATGCCTTGGGAGATGAGCTTGCCAGCGTAGATGAGCAGGCGCGTGCTGACGCCCTCCTGCAGACCGTGGTCCCGCAGGTGGCGTATCTTCTCGCCCAACCGGGCCAAGGACATCGCGCTCTCTGCGGTGCAGCCGCTCTCCTTCTCCACTATCTGGGCTTCGTCTTCCAGATTGGGATAGGTGAACTCAAGGGCCACGAAGCGCTGGCGTGTGCTGTGCTTCAGGTCCTTCACCGCGCTCTGGTATCCGGGGTTGTAGGAGATCACCAGCAGGAACTGCTCGTGGGCGATCAGCACCTGTCCAAGCTTGTCCACCGGGAGAATGCGACGGTGGTCGGTGAGCGGGTGAATGAGAACCGTGGTATCTTTGCGGGCTTCCACCACTTCGTCGAGGTAGCAGATGGCTCCAGCCTTCACCGCGCGGGTCAGAGGACCGTCCATCCACCGAGTGCCTTCCGGCTCCAGCAAGTAGCGCCCTACCAAGTCGCTGGCGGTCAGGTCTTCGTGGCAGGCAATGGTGACCAGAGGAACAGATGTGCCGTTGGAGCCTTCGCCACCCTGGTCGCCGGGCTTGACCACCGTGAGGGGGCGACCCAAGCGCCATGCCATGTGCTCGATGAATCGAGTCTTGCCGCATCCAGTGGGCCCCTTGAGGAGCACCGGCAACTGCTGCTGGTAGGCGGCTTCGAATAGCTCTATCTCATCCGCCAAGGGCAGGTAGTATGGCTCGGTGTGGAGGACGAATTCCTCGATGGTGTACTGGCGCTGTAGCGCGGAGCCTGTAGTCATAGTTACGCGATCCTTCCTTTAACCCGCCCGTTCCATTCTTGGGTCACCCGCTGTTGCAGGTCGTCCAGACTGCCTGAGTTGTCGATGACCACATCGGCTTGCTCGACTTTTTTGGCCACTGGCATCTGGGTGGCCATTCGCCCCCGAACATCCGCCTCGGAGAGGCCGGAGCGACGGCTCACGCGTCGTACTGCCTCGTCCTCGTCGGCAGTGGTGACCCAGAGCTCATCGACCAACCGCTGCCATCCGGCTTCTATGAGCAAGGCAGCCTCCAAAACGACCACCTCCACTCCCTCCTGGCGCATCTGGTCAATTCTTTGCTCTATCTCGTTGGCCATCCAAGGGTGCATGATGCCGTTGAGCTTTGCCCTAGCATCGGGCTGGCTGAATACGATGGCGCCTAGGGCCTTGCGGTCCACCTCGCCATCGGGCTGCAGGATTCCCTCCCCGAAAGCCTGTACCACCTCCTGCCAGATGCCTTGGTGAGGCTTGTATGCCTCGTGCCCCACGCGGTCCGCATCAATGACACTGGCCCCTAGGCTGGCGAGAGCGCGGGTTGCTTCGCTCTTGCCAGTGCCGATGCCTCCCGTAAGCCCTAGTACAAACATGCCGCCTGTACCTGCTGGCAAAACCACGACATTCTAGCAACCCCCCTTTTGACGGTCAACAATCATATTGATGGCCCATTCTGTTCAGGGCCGGTTCAGGCAGCCGACGCAATCGCGTCGATGCCGTCAGTCCAGCGTGATGCGTATGTCGCCTTTGCGCTGCTCGTAGCCCTGCTGTAGCTGGGCGAACCTCTCTTGGTAGTCCGCGGTGTCCACCCGGTCCGTGGTCATAATAACCGCGTCTTCCCGGTCGTCGGTGTAATAGTTCTTGCGAATTCCCACATTGGAGAAGCCGTATTTTTCGTACAACGACTGGGCCACATGGTTGGAGATCCTAGCCTCCAAAGTTACCACATGGGAGCCACGGCGCATGGCCTCGCGTATGGAGCCAACTATGAGGAGCTCGCCGATGCCCTCACCACGGCGGGCCTCCCTAACCGCTATGGCGGTGATATGGGCCTCCGGCCCCATGAACCACATGCCCACGAACCCGACCACCTCATCCCCATCCCGGGAAGGGCGGGATGGGCGGCCTAGGAACCTCTTGAGGTTGTCCACAAGCCCCGATGGTTCGGAGGGTTCGACACTACCGGCAATCGAGTCGGCGCCTCCATTGGGAGAGTCGCTGGGGTTGTCGGAGGGTTCATAGGCCACGAGGTAGACATTCCGGGGATTATCGATCTCCCTCTTGAAGGCAGTTGCAGGCCACGAGGCACTAAATGCCTCAACCTCAATATCGCGGACTTGGTCTATGTCTTGAAGGGCCAGAGGTCGAACGGTAACACGCATAGTCTTGTCTGCCTAGTAAGAGCCATGGGCAGGAGAGGCCACGGGCAATATGGAACTGGAGGATTGTAGCACAAGCCATACGGAATTTACGGGAATCTGGGTTTCGCTTGGTATTGAAATCGGAAGGGTGCGCGTTATACGGTTATATCACTAGCAAATTATGTCTCCCAACTTTGTGGTCAGAACTAGTGCTTAGGGGTGTTGGTGCGTTGAAGGGCTTGTGGACTAAATACAACCGTTTCCTGTCTTGGCGAATTTTAGGTCTCTTGGCAGTTGTGGCTATCCTAGCCACGGCGGCCGCCTGTGGCGATGAAGGAGAGGTGAGCCCTACTCCCTCAGAGACCCCAGAGGTAACGGCCACGGTTACGACACCGCCTCCGCGCCGGCTACAACGCCGCCCCCGCCGCCTGCCACAACGCCGCCGCCTCCGGCCACAACGCCGCCTCCGCCGCCTGCCACAACGCCGCCGCCACCTCCGGCCACAACGCTGCCACCTGCACCGTCGATGGAGGCCCAGACCGAGGGGCTGCTGTTGCAGGTCGACTCACCGCTGGGGGACGATGTGGTGAGCAACAACCTGCTGCAGGTGTCGGGGCGGGCATCGCCTGGGGCATCCGTCAGCGTCAACGGGCGGATGGCCAAACGAGGCGAGGAGGGTGTGTTCACCATCGACGTCAACCTAGTTGAGGGCGCCAATTTGGTAGAAGTTATCGCCAGCGACCTATCCGGAGCTCAGAAAGACGCAATATTCTTGGTGGTATACGCGCCATGAAGCACACCACCCACGTTCAAGCCAACACACGCCGGCCCGCGCCGGCAGCCATCGTATTAAGTGGGTTGTTGCTCTTGGCAACACTGGCCCTGCTGGTCCTGACTAGCGGCGTCTCCCCGCTTAGTGCTCACACCGCAACTCAACTGGTGGAGCGGCGAGCGATCTTGGGGCGCATCGACTACGTGGAGCAGTTTGGCTCTGGACTTACCGTCGTTACCGTGCAAGACCGGAACGGTGGTCAAGTGCAGCTGGAGGTACTGGACGAGCTCACAGTCGTGGTCGTCCCCGGCTTGGAGCGCAGCCTAGCGGAAGACCTGCCACTTGATAGCACCATAGCCGCCCTCGCCCTCGAGCGGATCGGCGTGACCAACGTCAACACTGCGAGTGACGCCGAGCTTCAGCGCTTGCCCCAGATCGGGCCAGCCCGCTCTCAGGCCATCGTGAACTTCCGGACCGCCAACGGCGTTTTCGCCAGCATCAACGACCTGCAACAGGTACCAGGCATCACCCAAGGCATCCTGGATTCCATAAGGTCTCAGGTTGTGGTCAATGACTGGCTCCAAGCCCAGCAAATCATGGTCAAGGCCGACCGAGCAGTGCTCCACTTCCACGTCACCGGCGTGGTGGTGCAAATATCGCCTGCGGAGCTCAGCGTACTGGATGCTGATGGCAACCTGATAACTTTGGGCCTGACCCTGGGTGGAGCATCCGGGATAAGCCTAGGCGAGCCCGTAACCGTCTCGGTTCGACATGACCCGAAACTGGGGACTTATACGGCCGTCGACATCGACCGGGTGAGAGATGCCTTGCAACGGCTGACCGATACACTGACATTGGCCGAACAGGCTGGCGATACCCAGAACATGCTCAACTTGAGGCTGCGTCTGGTGGACGCCGTGGGAAGGGTCAACGCGGCTTTGAAGCAGGCAGTGGACCGCGCTCCGGCTGTACGGCAAGCGGTACAAGCCTCTCTTGGGGACCTGCAGACGATCCTCAGAGCTTTCGGGCTGTACGGACCCGTGGTGACCGTGACCGGGGTCGTCGACTTGGTGGATGCATCCGGCGGCTACCTCGGAATTACCGATGAGAACGGCAACGCCGTTGATCTGAGGGTAGCCCCGGAGACCGTGATCCGGGACGATAACGTGGACATTGACCTGAACCAGGAGTTGTTCGGGCGCAGAGTGGCAGTTACCTATGACCCCAGCCCTGACTCCCTGCGGACACACCGGGTGGTGCTAGTCCGTGACACGGGCTTGCCACCGCACATAATCGAGCAATTGGCCTCCGCCGCCAACGAGGGAGAGGCCGAAGGCACAGTCGTAGAGATGAACTTGGACGCGACCCCCGGCTACCTCACGGTAGAGACCGATGATGGAGACAGGCTGCCCTTGAGAGTGGTGCCCGGCGCGGGGTACGTCACGGGGTTGGCGTCCTTCCACAGGACCCGAGTGGCCGTCCGGTACGACTCCTACAACTTCAACCTGCTCTACATTAGGTCGAGCCTTCCAATCGCCGGCGAGACCCCCATAGCCGGCGTCATCCGTGACCTAGATCTCAAGGAGTCCCGTGAGATCGACATAGCCGTTCCGGGCGGGACTGTCTTGACCGTCACCTGGGTGACAAACAGCGCGGTGGAAAGGGACAGCTTCCCGATCAATCCCAGCGACATCAGCATCGGGGACGTGGTCAGGCCCACCTCTCTCTATCTTGCCTCCGATGTGACATTCCTATCGGTTCGCCAGTTGGACCTCATAAGCCCCATCGCCAGTATCACTGGCCCGGTGCTTGGCGTGGATGTCAACGCAGGTCGGGTGACTGTGCTCCCCGATAATGGACAGATCGTCACTGTGGCGGTTGATGCTGATACCGAAGTGATGCGCGACGGGCAGGACGACACGCTGGATTCTGTCCGGCCGGGAGAGAGGCTGGCCTTGGGCTCCCTTTACAACCCGCTCACCTCCCGAGCGTCGCGGATAGTGATCCAGCCCGCCAAGGTGTCCCGAGTATCAGGGACCATCACGGGGCTGGACCGGAACGACTTCATTATCACTGTTACCCCGGATCGAGCAGACTACGAGCTCGTCCTGTTGGTCCCGAACAAGCCCAATGTTGTCAGCTTGGACGGTGATACCACGGCCAGCTTCCTCGACCTGAGGGTCAACAACCGGGTGGAAAACCTGAGCTATCGCTACGATGACGATGTTGTGGTAGAGCTGATGGTCAGCTCCCGCTAGCAAAGCCCTCGTATGCACGCCGCCTCTCCCACGGGGAGAGGCGGCGCTCCCCGGGAGTCCCACCATCTGCCGACGCACCTTGAGCCAACAGCCGCTCTCGTCGTTCCCCGCGCAGGCGGGAATCTACGGCCCTCACCATTGGCCAAGCCGGCTGCCATACAACTAGGACACCGTTTTCGTACTCATACGTAGCACGGCAGGCCATGGGCAACTCCGGCGCGGACCGGAATCCACTGGGCATTCCACACAGAGAAGCAGCTGGGGCAGCAGGCTTATCACCCCATCCCAACCTTGCCTCTCGAGAGGGATTGGGTTTTGCAAGAGTCGGAGCCCTCTACCGGAGCTTCTGCTTAGTGGATGTGGTGGACCGAGGCCTTAGCGGTCACGATGAGTAGCTAGCATTCACAGTGAGCACTGAGCTGATGATTCCGCTGGACAGGTTCATTGCGCAGAGGAAAAGGGCTGCCCGCTCCACCTCTACCCTACACTCGGTCATTGCGGCGCAGGCCGGGACCCAAGTGGGGAAGCCTACACGGCCATGATGTGGTAGCCGGCATCCACGGGGAGAATTGAGCCGGTGATGCCCGTGGACAGGTCGCTGCATAGGAACAGGGCAGCTTGCGCCACCTCTTGATGTGTGATGTTACGCCTCAGAGGGGACCGCTCGGCGTGCACCCGCTTCATATCGACGAATCCGCCGATGCCCCGGGCTGCCAGTGTATCCAAGGGCCCCGCCGACAAAGCGTTGACTCGTACGTTGTGCTGGCCCATCTCTGCGGCAAGCTGCTTAACCTCGTTCTCCAGCGCAGCCTTGGCGGTGCCCATCACGTTGTAACCGGGGTACACCCGCTCCGAGGCGTGGAAGGTCATGGTCAGCATGGCTCCGCCCTCCTGCATCAGCGGTCGGGCGTACCGGGCTATGGGTATGAGGGAGTAGGCGCTGATGTCGAGGGCGGCACGAAATCCCTCGCGGGAGGTATTGGAGAAGTCCCCTTGTAGCTCCTCCCGGGCGGCAAAGGCGACGCTGTGTACCACAACGTGCAACTGGCCCATGCACTGGCCCAGCTGCTCGAAAACGCTCTGGATGGCCTCGTCGTCGGACACGTCGCAGGGCAGCACCACACTCTCAGCCAACTGGTCTGCCAGCTTGGTGACGCCCTCCTTCAGGCGCTCGCCTTGGTAGGTGAGGGCCAGCCGTGCCCCAGCCTGCCCCAGCATCTGAGCGATGGACCAAGCAATGCTGCGGTGATTGGCAACGCCAAACACCACGGCATTCTTGCCAGTCAGGTCTAGTGGGTACATATCGCCTTCTCCGTCATGCCATTCATGCCACATCAGCTAGGGAGCAAGATTCCGACTCGCAGGAGTATACCATCGCCGTTGTCCCCGCCGGACAGCCGTGGGCCCGACGGCTATCGGCGGGACGCGCTGCCAGCGCCAGCCAAGAACCGATCGTACATGCTCCGAATCACCTCCACCCCCACGCTTCGGTCTCGCTTGGAATCGCGCCTTATGCACTCTTTCACCGGCACGTACGTAAAGTCGCGGACTTGGAAGGAAGACTCGTGGGCTTGGGCCAACTCCCGAAGTCGGAGTTCATGCTTGGGGTGCAGGTTGGTGTCATCCACGATGACGTCCAGCCCTTCGGCTAGAAATGCCTTCACCAAACTGTCCCGGACCCTGATTATGTGTTCTTCGTTGTCCTCGCTCCACATCCCGGCGTCCAGCATATTCCGCAGGTCGTCCTTGCATACCCGCTTGCACATGCCCTCCGACTTGGCCACAACACCGCGGGCCCAAGTCGTCTTGCCCGATGCAGGCAGTCCTCGCATCATGATGAGCTTGGGGCGCCTGCCCGGCTTCAACGAGATATATCCTTCATCGCGCAAATCGGACCGGCTTCAGAGAGCGGGCACAACTTCCCGTAGGAATGTATCCAGATGCCCCTCTTGGTCGTAAGAGGCAAAGCGGACTATCAACGTACCCGCCCCAGCTTCTGCGTATTCCCTTATGCGCTGCACCGTCAATGCCGGCGGCCCAAATGGGCCCCACCGGTCGCCCCAGATGTTCGCCCCGTAGTAGTTCAGTAGGTACTTGTCGGCTTCCGCAGCGGCCTCGGCTTGGTCGCGCTTCAGGTTGACGGTGAGGTAGAAGGCTGACTCCATACTGTCGAAGTCGCGACCACACTCACCGGCGTAGTGGCGCACCTTGTCGGCGACTAGGGCGAACTCGTCGGGGGTATCGGAGATGGAGATGAACCCGTCGCCCAGCTCGGCGGCCCGCTGGAACTGTCTCTCCCGCCCGGCTCGCCAGTGACAGCCGAGAAGCAGGGGCACTCCTCCTAGCTGGTTGGCGCTGGGCTCCATGCGCACCGAATCCAGTTGGAAGTGGCGTCCCTGATGGTCGACCTCTTCTCCCGCGGTCAATCCTTTGGTGATGCGCACCAGCTCTTCCAGCCTGCTGGCCCTGCCCGCCGTGCCGACCCCGGCAGCAGCCCACTCGGCCTGCTGCTCGGCATTGAATGCGCCACCGACCCCTATGGCGAGGACGGTGCGCCCTCCGGCGATCAGGTCCAGCGTACCGACGGCGTGTGACAGCAGCACGGGGTGGCGCAGGGCCGCCAGCAGAACGGCGGTGCCGAGCCTCACGCGCTGAGTGCGGGCGGCCACGGCGGCCAATGCTGTGATGGGCTCCATACGTGGCTTGGCCGTCAGGCTGTCGCCCACCCACACCGAGTCCAGCCCCGCCTCTTCAACCCGCTCAGCGAGCGCGATTATGGAGCTTGCATCCTTGGGTCGGTCGCCCGTCATCAACAGGCCACGAGTGGGTAGCAACACCCCCAGCTTCAGCTTCTTGTCAGTCATGTCACCCTCTCTTGCACCAGAGTATCCAAGGCACCCGGAGAGCGCTTCTCCAGCGCTTCCACGTCGGCAGGTGTATCCAAGTCAAAGGCCAACCCTAGGCTATTGTAGATGGACGCATTCAGGCCCAGAGCTTGCGCTGATTCCAAGTGCCGCCGGAAACTGCCCGGCCCGAGCAGGGGTTGGAAGGGTGAGCCGGGGGGCAGCAGCAGGGCATTGGTGCCCTCGCTCCGCTCATCGGGGCATATTACGAGGTCCGTGCCGGAACGCAGCGAGGTGGACACCGCCTGTATCTCCGGCCAGTCCACCATCGCCAAGTCGCCCGGCAAGTACAGGGGTGCCAAACCCAGCTGAGACGCAGCCGCGAAGGACTGGGATAGGCACTCATTGAGACCAGACGTCTCGTCCTCGTGCCACTGCACCCCGCTCCGCTGGGTCAAGTAACGCACGACTGGCCCGCCTCCTACGACCCAAACGGTGTGAAGGGATGCTCTGGAGGCTTGCCTGATTACGTGCTCCAGCAGGTTCAGGGCCAAGGCCTGCCTCTGCCCGTGCGACAGCCGGGCGGCCAAGCGGGACTTGGCCGCCTCGAGAGGCTTCATGGGGATGATGGCCACCACCGGTGTTGTGGTCACGGCTGGCTCAGCGACCGGCCAGTTCCAGCACTGTACGCGCCAAGCTGGTCTTGTCGTCGTCGGTCACCATCACCGTGTCGGCCAATTCGGGGCGCAACCCAGAGTCTGCAACCACGCCTGCTTGGTCTTGGTCAGTCTTGTCCATTACCAGCATGTCGCAAATCCCCCGGTACCAAGATGCGACTCCGGCGCAGGATACATCGTATCCCAACTCGCCCATAAGCTTGGCGGCGGGGCCACGCAGGGCCTGTCCGCCGACTATGGGGCTGACCGCGATTCGGGGGCCTCTGAAGTCGGCAATGCGCTCCCGGACGCCCGGCAGACTCAGTATAGGAGCTATGCTGAGGAATGGATTGGATGGGCAATAGAACAAGGCGCCGGCTGTCTCCAACGCCTCGATGAAGGCTGGCGACGGGCCAGCGTTCCCCCTGAAGTCGATACTCTGGGCCACAGGCTCGCAGCGCAGGCGCACAAAATAGTCTTGGAAGGGCAGGCTGCCCCGGTCCGTGTTCACGATGGTGGCGCACCTCTCGTCGGACATGGGGACCACAGGATGCCATACACCCAGCCTGAAGCAGAGCTCGGCGGTGACCTGTGAGAGGGTCCAGCCTGCATTCAGCAGTTGGGTGCGCCGTATGTGGGTTGCCAAGTCCATGTCTCCCAAGTTGAACCAGGAAGGCAGGCCATAACGGCGCAGCATGGTGGTGGCAGTGAATTGGTCCCCATCAAGACCCCAGCCGGTCTGTGGGTTAGCCAGACCTGAGAGGGTATACATCACCGTATCCAAGTCGGGGGATACGCGTAGGCCGTGAAAAAGCTCGTCGTCCCCAGTGTTGACCACGATAGTCAAATCGCGGGGCGAGAGGACACGCGACAAGCCCAAGGCCAGCTTGGCGCCCCCTACGCCTCCAGCCAAGGCAAGGACGGGCTGGCGCTGCACGTCCGGCCCCTCCAGCTGACCTCAGGGAGTGGGGCCTGATGGGGCCGCGCTTCTGGGGTGCTGGAAGCGGAAGCCCTCCATCTTCACCATACGCTGGTAGGAGCCGAAGCGCTCCTCTAAGTTCCCCTCAACCAGGTCTAGGGGGTGTTCCGGGTCATTGCCTTCGTCAAACAGCCGCAGCTGATCGTAGGTGGTGTGGCGCTCCGCAGGAATCCGGCCAGCATCTCGTATGGCGTGGTGCAACTCACGGGGGCGCACCAGCTGGCCGTGTTGGGCCCCAGCCGCAGTGGAAATGCTCTCATTGATCAGGGTGCCGCCCATGTCGTTCACCCCAGCGGCCAGCATGTACTGGCCGAACTTCAACCCTTCCTTCACCCAAGAGACTTGGAGGTTGGGTATCCAGTTGTTGAGCATGAGACGCGAGATGGCATGCACCTTCACCGTCTCCGTGCCAGTGGGGCCTTCCCGCACGCCGTCCACCAGCTTGTGGCCGTACATGGGAGCTTCGGTGTGGATGAACCCCAGAGGGACGAACTCTGTGAAGCCGCCGGTTGCCTTCTGGATATCGCGTATCAGGGCGATGTGACGCGCCTTGTGCCCGTCAGTCTCGGCGTGCCCGTACATTATGGTCGAGGTAGTGGGTATGCCGAGCTCGTGGGCTGTGGTGATGACCTCGGTCCACTGGTCTACGGAGATGCGGCCCGGCGAGATGAGGTCTCGCATATCTTGGTCCAGGATCTCCGCCGAGGTGCCGGGAAGACTGCCCACGCCCGCCTGTTGCAAAGCCTGCAGATACTCGCGGATGGTGCAGCGGGAGCGTACCGAGCCGTAGAGCACTTCCTCAGGTGAGAAGCCGTGGATGTGGATGTCGGGCAGTTCCGATTTCACCGCCTCGCACAGCTTCACGTAGAGGTCGCCCTGCATCTGGGGCGGCAGACCCGCCTGTATGCAGACCTCAGTGGCCCCGAGGTCCCACGCCTCCCGGGCGCGGCGAACAATTTCGCCCATAGGGATAAAGTAGCCTTCCTCTTCGCGGTGGTCGCGACTGAAGGCGCAGAAGCCACAGCGCTTGATGCAGACGTTGGTGAAGTTGATGTTGCGGTTGACCACATAAGTCACCACATCGCCCACCGTGCGCCGCCGTAGCTCATCGGCCACCATCACGAGGGCGCTGAGTTCCAAGCCGGAGACAGTGAACAGAGCCTCCGCTTCCTCGGCACTTGTGTCTTGGCCCAGCAGGGCTCGGTCCAAGATGGAGGCTGTTCTCGGCTCCAAGGATGCTAGGAGCCTTTCCAAGGAGCCTCCCCGCGCTTGTCCACTAAGCTGATTATCAATTGGCGCTTGCATAGCGTTCCGTGCCCCCTTTTACATAGCCGTCCTCGTCGGCCAGATCGCGCAATCGCTGCGCCACGGGGGAGGACACATAATCGGTCTCACCCATAGGGGCCTCCGGGTCCATAAAGAACTCCGGGTAGACGGGGAAGCGTGGCTTCAGGATGAAGCCCTGCTCCTCGGTGCGTAGCTGTAGGTCGCCTATCTGAGGCCACGGGGCCTCGGGGTTCACGTAGTCGATCGTCAGTGGTGAAACGCCGCCCCAATCGTTGATGCCTGCCTGCAGGTACATCGGGTAGTCGTGCTGGCTCAGATTGGGCGGCACTTGCAGGTTGGCGTGGGGCCCCAATACCATGCGTGCCATGGACACTGTCCACAGCATTTCCTCTGCCTCGGCATCCTCGTGCCCCGCCATAGCCGTATCGGGCTTGGCCCGGAAGTTCTGCACGATGACCTCTTGAATATGGCCGTAGCGGCGGTGCAGGTCAGCGATGGCTAGCAGAGCCTCGACCCGCTCCTCCCGAGTGTCTCCAATGCCCACCAGCACACCCGTCGTGAAGGGCACACCCAGCTCACCTGCGGTTTCAAGCGTCTTGAGGCGGGCACGCGGCCGTTTGCTGGGGGCGAACTCGTGGGCACCCCCGGGAGCGCACAACCGCTCGCTGACGCTCTCCAGCATCAGGCCCATCGAGGCGCTGAAATCCTTGAGACGGGCCACCTCGTGACGGCTCATAGTCCCAGGGTTGGGGTGGGGCAGCAGCGTCGTCTCCTCTATCACCAGCTGGCAGCAGTGGGCAAGGTAGTCCAAGGTGGAACTGAAACCGTGCTCCACCAACCACGCCTTGGCTTCGGGGTAACGCTGCTCAGGGCGCTCGCCCAAAGTGAACAGGGCCTCGGTGCAGCCCAAGGCTTGAGCGGCGCGAGCAACCGCCAGCACCTCGTCAGGGCTCATATACAAACGGTCAGCCTCGTCGGGGCTCTGCCGGAAAGTGCAGTAGCCACAGAAGTCCCGACACAGGCGAGTCAACGGGATGAATACCTTGGGGGAGAATGTCACGGTGCGTCCCTTGCCAGCGTCCCGCATAATTGAGGCGACGTGGCAAAGGGCAGGCAAATCCTCAGAAGCGGCCTCGGCAAGCCGGTAGAATCCCTCCGGCGCCACGCTCCGTCCCTGCAACAGCTCCCAAGCGACGCCTTTCAGGCGCTCTTGAAGACCCCCGAGAGGGTCATCCAGCGCGCCCAGACGCTCCAACCACGGAGAGGCGTCGATGGCCGTCGTCAATGCCAAGTGTCCAAGCCTCGCAACTGGAATCGCCGCCAAAGCGGCATTGCCAGCCCGCACAAGGGGCTAGCAGTCCACTTATTCTAGTGGCTACGGGCATCTCAGGCAACAACGGGACGAATTGCCCAAGCCTTCGATTGTTGCAGATGTCATGGTTAAAGCTGTGTGAATCACCCGCACCCCCGGACCGGCTCCCGGGCAGGCTCTACGGCGTGGGGCAGTGGGGGTCGCTCAGCTGACGGCAAGGCAACCGTAGCGAACCGTTGTCACCCCCAGAGCCTTTTGATTATCAGCGGCCCCGTGCCACGCCCACTGACATCAGCCCGTTGACGCCGTTGCCCTTCCCCCTCTAGGCTCGACATATGCTTCCGAAAACGCAATCAGCTAGAACACCCGTAGCAGGGCCGCCAACAACGCCAGTACGAAAACCCCTTGCACGAATACCCTCGTTCGGCAGCCCAACCCTTGCGGTCGCGCCACCCAGCCTTCCGCGTGGACTCCCGATGGTGCCGGCGTGTCCCATAAAACTCCGTCATTTCGTAGCTAGTGCTACCCAAATGAGACAAATGAGACACATTTCAGCTACAAAACATGCGTTTTCAGCTACGATCAGTGTCTCATCTGTCTCCCTTTACAGATATGATTGCTGCCCATGCCGTGATACACAATGAGTCCAAACCGGGACACTATACACTCAGTTGACAACGGATATATCACTGGAAGAAACCGAGAGATGCAAAAGACTAGCATTAGAACACCACAAATGGCCCAGAATGCGGACCTCCAAGACCTCCGGCAAAGCCGCCTCAGTTACACTGGGAGCAAGCGGACACGGGTATAATGCACCCAATATGGTCCAACAAACATTCGCCGACAAGCTGAATAATGCTTGGGAGCAGTCCCGCAGCTTGGTATGTGTGGGCCTGGACCCCGACCCGCGGCTGATGCCCATCCCCGAAATCGCGACCTTCAATCGGGCTATCGTAGACGCCACGTGGGATTTGGTTTGCGCCTACAAGCCCAACCTCGCCTTCTATGAGGCACTGGGAATAGACGGCCTGCAGGCGCTGGAGGCGACCTTGGTCCACATCAGGGAAGTCGCGCCTCAAGTGGTGCTGCTGGGGGACGCCAAGCGTGGGGACATCGGTTCCACTGCCCAAGCGTATGCCACCGCGATGTTCGACTCCTGGGGGTTCGATGCCCTTACCGCCAGCCCCTATTTGGGGGCCGACTCGGTGGAGCCCTTCATTGAGCGTCCCGACAAGGGCGTTTTCCTCATCTGCCGTACATCCAACCCAGGGTCGGCGGATTTTCAAGCCTTAATAGTGCAGGACGAAGCGGGCGCCAAGCCCCTCTACCAAGTGGTAGCGGAAAGAGCGTCCGGCTGGAACCGCCACCGCAACGTGGGCCTCGTGGTGGGAGCCACTCAGCCCGAGGAGTTGGATTTGGTGCGGGAGATGCACCCGCAGATGCCCATTCTCATACCGGGTGTTGGCGCTCAAGGGGGCGAATTGGAGAGCGCGGTGCGGGGTGGTGTTGATCCACGGGGGCGAGGGGCCATCATCAACTCCTCCCGTGGCGTGATTTATGCCTCCAAGAGGCCCGGACTTTGCCGAGGCGGCCCGCCGTGAGGCCTCCCGGCTGCGGGACGCCATCAACGGCATCTTGGAACAAGAGGGTAAGGGTTGGTCCTAGAGCTACGGCTGGGGGATGAACTGCTGCTCAAGCGCACCCACCCCTGTGGCAGTGACCGCTGGTCGGTGGAGCGTTTGGGGGCCGACATCGGGATACGTTGCACCAAGTGTGGACGCAGAGTGATGGTGGCCAGATCCCACTTGGAACGGCGGGTGCGTCAGGTAGTCCTCAGCGCAAGGACAATTGACCTCGCAACGGCAATTATCCTGAGGTTGCGGTCCCTAGCTCCTAGGCTGCAACCAAGTCTTGGCCCAGAAGAAGTACTCAGAGGCCGCGGTGGTGGGGAAGAACCCCCCGCACTGCCGGGTCCATCACCCAGCGGGTGGCTCCGGTCACAGGGCTGAACAGGTAGGCTTGGTCCAGCACATGACGCTGGATATTCCGCACCTGCTCGCCACGCACGTCCAAGTCCATCTGCACGGCCTGCTTCTGAATCATGTCATCCAAGGCCGAGTCGTTGTGGGCTGCTAGGTTCCACTGGCCTTGGCTATGCAACACCGACAGCAGGAATCCATTGGTGCTGCTGCTGGGCGGGAGCACTCCCAAGGCGGCCTGATACTGCTTGTCCCGGATGACCCGTTGAGCATACTGGGGAGGCGTGAGGGTAGTACCCGTGGGTTGAACCCGGCAGCCTCCAGGTCTTCCTTCAAGCGATTGCCCTGCTCGCGGTACAGGTCGCCGAAGTCGCCTACGAGAAGGTCGAACGCCACCGGTCCGTCAGGGTGCTGGCTCAGCAGGTTCTGGCGAGCCGCCGCGGGGTCGGCGAAGTAGGTGTCGCGCATATCCCGGCGTCCCAGCAGCCAATCGGCCTTGACGGTAGGTATGCCCACCGTCACGTCACCTTGGCCTGCCCACAGGCTGTCTACGTAGTCCCACGGGTCCAAAGCCTGCAACATGGCTCGACGTATCATCTGGTTGTTGAAGGGAGCTTGGCTGCTGTTCATCGATAGCACCAGTCCGGTGCCCACTTGAGGGACCACAATAGTAGCGGGGTTGCGTTGCTCGGCCTGCAACTGGGTCCACTCGCTGGGCGTGACCCGGTGCACTTGGGCTTGGCCAACAAGGAAGCCGGCAAGGGCCGCCTGAGGGTCGGCTATGACGGTGGTGACGATCTCATCGAGGAAAGGCAGGCCCTCCTCGAAGTAATCGGGGTTACGCTGCAGGGTGGCCCCAATATCCAAGTCGACAGTGCCCACATTGGCGGCTAGCCAAGGGCCTGTGCCGATGTCCGGCCCTTCCTTCAGGTCACCCCTCTCGTTGACTGCCTCGGCAGCTACGATCTTGGCATGTCCGTCAGCCAGAGCTAGAAGGAAGTCGGGGTCTGGGAACCTATCATTCAGGTCGATTCGGAGTGTCAGGTTGTCCTCAACCTCAATGGCCCTGACGTTGGCGAGCAGCGACGCGTTCGGGAACTCTTCCGGCGAGGGGATGGAATACCCGCAGGAGAAAGCACGGGGCGTCAGCTTGCGCCCGCTCATCCGCTCATAGCTGCAGGCGACATCCTGGGCAGTGAGCTCCCGCCCCCTGACCGGTGGAGCCCCGTGCCACGTGATGCCGGGCCGGAGCTTGAAGCGGTAGGAGCTTGGAGCCTCAAATTGCCAGCTCTCACACAGATCGCATTCCAACTCCAGCGACGGCTGGTCCACGTCTGCATCCGTGCGGACACGAAGCATCCGGCTATACACCAAGCCAGGACCCATAGTCGCCAAGGCTTCTTGCAGGGTCTGGTGAACGTCGCGATGGTGGAACTTGGCCGGAGATATGGTCTCCAGCACACCTCCCGGAAAACCTTCGGGGGCAGGGTAGATGGGCGAAAAGATCTCAGGCGTCGGTGCGGGGACTGGTGTTGCGGTAGGAGTCGCCACAACAGTTGGCGTCGGGGTGGGTGTTGGCGTCGGTGGCGGAGTTGCCGTGGGTGTGGGGGATTCAGCAGTCGGCGTTGGAGTGGGTGTCGGGCTGGGAGTGTCGTCGCCACCACAAGCTACGATAGTGAGTAAAAGAATTGGCGCAAATAAGAAGGCTGCTCTCCGGACGAACCCCATCCACCCGCTCCTGAACTTGTCCTTAAGTTGAACCTTAGTATAAAGTAAAAGCCCTGAACCTTTTCAAGGATAGGCGGTGCGATGTTTTTATGTGATTCGCACACCCACCTCGACCAGTACCCCCCGGATGAGCTCTCCCAGATACTGGAGCGGGCCGATGGCGCTGAGGTCGACTTCATTCTCTGCGCTGGCACCAGCGTGGCCTCCTCGCGGGCCTGCATCGCCTTGGCCGAAGCGAACAAGCCCCTCTACGCCGGTGTCGGCATCCACCCCATGGACGTCAAGGCTCCGGTGGACGAGGCCACCTACGACGCCTTGAAAGGCCTCGCCCTCAGCAGCGACAAGGTCGTGTGCATCAGCGAGATCGGCCTCGACTTCCTCCCGGAGTCGCCCGACGTGCCGACCCAGTACCAAGTCTTCCGCGAGCAGATACGTCTGGCGAAGGAACTCCGCCTGCCCATCATCTTCCACTCCCGCGAGTCCCACCCCGAGGTGTTACAGGTGCTACGCGAGGAGCGCGTCGGCGACATAGGCGCGGTGATGCACTACTTCCAAGCCGACGAGGCCACTGCCCGCGAAGTTCTGGACCTAGGCGTGTACATCTCGCTGGCCCGCCCTCTTACGCGTTTGCCGGAGTTGCAGGAACTGGCCAAGACGCTGCCCATGGAACAGATAGTGCTGGAAACCGACGCCTATCCCCAGCCCTTCAAGAAGCACCGTCACAGCTGGACCGAACCCCGCCATGTCCGCGAGGTAGGCTCGAGGCTGGCCGAACTAAAGGGCATGGACCTAGAGGAAGTCGCGCAGGTCACCACGTCCAACCTGATGCGATTGTTGGGACGAAGTTAAGCCAACTTGTGCTCTAGTTCACCGACTTGGGCGAAGCCACGGTCTCTTCCACCACTTGGGAGAAGCGTCGTCGTCGTCACCGTAGTCTGCGGTGGGGGTAGCCCGTCGCCACCACAAGCGGACAGCGCAAGCACAACTACTGCCATCGCCAGTAACAACTCACACTTCATAACCCTCCAATGCTAGCATGAGCCTCTGGGAACCCCTCCTACGGTTGCCTATTGTGTCTGCTATACTGCTGCCCATCATCCCAAGATAGCGAGGGTCGTCATGCGTTGGGCCTCCCGTGTGTCGGAAAACCCATCCTTGGAAGAGGCGGTTCGCGAGTGCTGTGACCACGCGCGGCAGGCCCTAGCAGGGGAGAGCCCTGACTTGGCCGTTGCATTCGTATCCGGCCAGCACTCGGCGGAGTACGAATTCCTGCCCGATCTGATCAAGCGAAACCTAGGTGAGGTGCGGCTGTTCGGCTGCTCCGGTGGCGGGGTTATCGGTGGCGGACGGGAGGTTGAGAACCGCGCCGGCTTCTCGTTGACCGTGGCCCATATGCCTGGCGTAACCGTCAACGGCTTCCATCTTGAGGGCGACGAATTGCCCAGCTTGGATGCTGGCCCCGACGCTTGGAGCAAGTTGGTGGGCGTCGAAGCTGGCGAGTCGCCCCCGTTTCTGCTTCTCGCCGACCCTTACACCTTCCCAGCCGCCAACTTCATTTTGGGGATGGACTACGCCTATCCCGCCAGCGTCAAAGTCGGCGGGCTGGCCAGCGGTGGTCAAGGTAGCAACGCTCTCTACCTAGCCAACCAAGTCTACTTTTCCGGAGCTATAGGCCTCGCCTTTGGCGGTGACATCACTGTCGAGACAGTCGTGGCCCAAGGCTGCCGCCCCATCGGCAACTCCATGAACATCACTGGTTGCCGCAACAACATTCTCACCAGCCTCGACGGCGAACCTCCCATGGAGGTGTTGCAGAAGCTCTACCAGAGCTTGGACGAGCGGGACCAAGGGCTGATGCGCTATTCCCTCTTCCTCGGGGTAGTGATGGATGAATTCGAGGACAACCCTCAGCAGGGAGATTTCCTCATACGCAACCTCATCGGCACCGACTCCCAGTCTGGCTCCATTGCCATCGGCGAGATGCTGCGCGAGGGCCAGCTTGTGCAGTTCCACCTGCGGGATGCCCTCACCTCACGCGAAGACTTGGCAGCGGTCTTGGGACGCTATGCATCGGACCACACCAGCGCTTTGCCCCAAGGAGCCCTAATCTTCTCCTGCTTGGGCCGTGGGGAACACCTCTACGGCCAGCCCGACCACGACACCAACCTGTTCCAAGAGGTCTTAGCCCCTATACCCTTGGGAGGCTTCTTCTGCAACGGGGAAATCGGCCAAGTGGGAGGCACCACCTTCCTCCACGGCTACACCAGCTCCTTCGGCCTATTCCGTCCGCGTAGCGGTTAGAAGCAGGGCAAGCCGTGGCACACGCGCGGCAGGCAACGAATTAGGGGCGATTCGCGAATCGCCCCACAGGCCAAGGTGGCGGGGTGGACATCTCATGATGCGAGGCAGGCGCGATATAAGCAGTCCCGACACCATCCGCGTAGGCATCTGCGCCTCTCTCTCCGGTCAGTTCGCCGTGCAGGGGACCCAAGCCCTGCACGGCGTCATGGCTTGGGTGGAGGACACTAACCGTCGTGGGGGCGTCTTCGTCCGCGACCTCGGCGCTACCCTCCCCCTCTCTTTCACCCACTACGACGACCACAGCAGGGCAGCCGATGTCCGTGAACTCGTCGCGCCATCTCGTAGCTCCACGACCGCAGGTCCACCTCCTGTTCGGCCCCTACTCCAGCGGCCTCACCATGGCGGCGGGCCAAGTGGCCGAGGAGATGGGAGTGGTGTTGTGGAACCACGGCGGTTCCGCCGACAACATCCACCAGCAGGGTTTCCGCTGGACCGTCAACATCCTCAGCCCCGCCAGCGACTATCTCACGGGTGTCCCAGAGCTGGTCCTTCAGACCAACCCAGCCGCCGAGCGTTTGGCCATCGTCCACTCCTCCACGGGGGCCTTCTCGCGTTCCGTTGCCCAAGGGGCGGCGGAGAAGGCCTCGGAGTTGGGAATCGAAGTGGTCTTCCAAGAGACCTTTGACTCCCCTGCCACCGATTTCTCGCAGTTGCTGGAGCTCGTGGAAGCTTCCACCCCCGACTTGCTGGTGGGAGTGGGACGTATAGGAGACGACCTCTTGCTAGCGCAACAGCTACCCATCCGTATCGAGGCCATGGTGGCATTGGCGGCCACGCCAATTGAGCAGTTCCGCGATGCCCTCGGCGCGCGGTGCGATGGGTTTGTGGGGCCGAGCCAATGGGAGGCCTCGGTAAAGCTGAACATCGACTACGGCCCTGATATGCGGGATTTCACGCAACGATTGGGCCAGCCCGACTATCCGATGGCCCAAGGCTATGCAGGCGGTTTGGTGGCTCAACGCTGTATCGAGGAGACGGGCTCCCTCGAACAAGCCGCCCTCCGACAAGCAGCCTCAGCCTTGGACTTCACCACCTTCTATGGTCGCTTCAAGCTCGACCCCACCGGGCGTCAGGTGGGACACCAAGTGTTGCTCGTGCAGTGGCAGAGGGGTCGGAAGATTATCGTCTGGCCCCCTCAGCTGGCCCAAGCTCTGCCGGTCGGCTGATGGGTACGACAATAAGCACCGCCGTGGCGACGGCGAATATGATGGCGGCGTAGTAGAACAGGGTATGGATACCCAAATGGTCTATCATCAGGCCCACTCCTAGGGGCGACCCTGCCAGCACCAACCCCTGTATGCCCATCACCAAGCCCATTGCAGTGGCCTCGGTGCCTCTGCCCGTGATGTCCAGAACACTGGCCTGCAGAAGTTGGCTCAGAGTGTGGGAAAAGGGCCCCATGGCGGCGAATAGCAGGGCTAAGTAAAGCGCGTTGGACCCTGCCATGACCACTAGCACCGCCAGCCCTGCCGAGATCAACAGGCCTGGGATGATCACTGGCTTGCGCCCCACCTTGTCGGAAATCAGTCCCAGCACCGGCCCGAATATGATGCCTAGACCGATGTACAAGGCCATGTCAACGCCCACCCAGAAGGCTGGTTGGTTGGCGCCGTCCTCTAGGTACTTGGGTGCCCAGTTATTCAGGGCGTTGAAACCGAGCCCCCGCAGCAGCAGCACCGCCATGATGGCAAGGATGGCCGGACGGCGAATCAGCCGGGAAGCGTCGCTTATGCGTTGCCGCAAGGGTGTGCCTTGGGGAATGCCTTCCGTTGATGACCCCACGTTGTGCAGCGTCCAGAATATGGGCAGCACCATCAGCAGGGCAGGCGCCACGAAGATGAAGAGGACGTACCTCCACTCCCCCCCGCCCTCTTGAGAAATCAGCAGCCATAGCAACAGGCCCGCCGCCAGAGGCCCCACCGTGCCTCCGACGTTTCCCCCAGCACTATGGGTCGAAAGGGCAAACCCTCTCTTCTCAGGAAAGCGCTGCGACAGCAGGGCAAACGCGGGTAGGTGCCACACGCTGCCAGGAAAGGCAACAAAGGAAGCAGCCAGCACCAGCACCCAGTAGTTGGGCGAACTGCCCGCCAGCACGAAGGCCAAGGCGATGCCCACCATGCACCCAGTGAATATCAGGCCCCAGTATCGCCTGAGGGCATCGATGATGAACCCCAGTGGGATGTTGATGGCCCCTTGCGAAAGCTGCCTGCTGGCCAACAGCAACCCATATTGCAGGTCGCCAAACCCCATGTAGTTCTGGATATATGGCAGTACTACGGTGAAGCTCTGGCTGAAGCAGTGGGCCATCGCGTGGCCCAAGGACAGGTTCACCAGCAGAAAGCGCCTGTCATCTCGAAGCGAGCCTTTGGGAGGCGCTCCCCCAGCCAGAGGCGTAGTTAACCTAGGACTTGTCACTCATTGAACTCCAGACGCAAAGAAAGCCCACGCATTCTAGGGGTGACTTCGACGGACTACAAGGCGCTGGTAAAGGGATCCCGACGCCTCAGCTACAGCAACCCCCAGTATCGCCCCAACACCACGCCACACCCCTCGCAACTCACCAGATTCAGCAGCCCGCTGGAATCCACACCGCGCACAACGCTCACCGTCGCCGGGTCGGTCGTGCAGGCCTCACACGCCAGTGACCCCAACTGCGGCGCCATCACCATCGGAATCTGGTACGAGCATTGCGGACACCGGTACTCCGCCACCCCATCGGGCATCACCCGCACCTGTGGCGAGTCCAGTGGCTCAGAGCACTCCGGGCACTGAGGTTGTTGGGCCAAAGCTCTCCCCCAAGCCTTCTTCCCGAATTCCAACCATGCTAGGCAGCCCCCCAAATCCCGTCAAGCAAAACCTTCCCACTCCCCCCCGTCATTCTCACTCCCCCGTCATTCCCGCGCTCACCCCCCGTCATTCCCGCGCAGGCGGGAACCCACGGCCCGACCCATCCCTCAAGTCGCCCTACCAGAAGCCTGCACCCCCCCGTCATTCCCGCGCTCCCCCCCGTCATTCCCGCGCAGGCGGGAACCCACGGCCCGACCCATCCCTCAAGTCGCCCTACCAGAAGCCTGCACCCCCCGTCATTCCCGCGCTCCCCCCCGTCATTCCCGCCGCAGGCGGGAACCCACGGCCCGGACCCATCCCTCAAGTCGCCCTACCAGAAGCCTGCACCCCCCCGTCATTCCCGCGCTCCCCCCCGTCATTCCCGCGCAGGCGGGAACCCACGGCCCGACCCATCCCTCAAGTCGCCCTACCAGAAGCCTGCTCCCCCCGTCATTCCCACTCACCCCTCCGTCATTCCCGCCGAGGCGGGAACCCACGGCCCGGACCCATCCCTCAAGTCGCCGTACAGAAACCTGCACACCCCGCCCATCATTCCCGCGCTCCCCCCGTCATTCCCACTCACCCCTCCGTCATTCCCGCGGAGGCGGGAACCCACGGCCCGAACGATCCCTCAAGTCGATCTATCGGAAACCCACTCACCCACCCATCATTCCCGCGCCGGCCGGAATCCAGAAGACGCCCTCAGTGAGCAGCAGCGTGGGCAAGCAGCGTGTCCATGCCCCGTTTGACAAGCTCATACCCACAATGGTACACACCCCTCAAGACCCACCTCACCCCCGACACTTACCGGAGGGTACCTATGGCAACCCTGACAAGCAACTTGGTGCATCACGATGGCTCCATGGCGAACCGCCAGATTTTCTCCGATCCCGACATCTACCAGCAGGAACTGGAGCAGATCTTCGCCCGCTGCTGGCTCTTCCTCTGCCACGAGAGCACCATCCCCAGTCCCGGCGACTTCTTCTCCACGTATATGGGCGAGGACCCCGTGCTGGTGACCCGCGATTCGAAAGGCAAGATTGGCGCGTTCCTCAACGTCTGCCGCCACCGCGGCAACCGCGTATGCCGCGCCGACTCTGGCAACGCATCCGCCTTTGTCTGCGCGTACCACGGCTGGACCTATGGCACCGACGGCAAGCTCATCGCTGTTCCCAGCCTCAAAGAGGCCTACTACGACGAGTTGGACACCTCCAAGTGGGGGCTCGTCCCCGTGGCCCAACTCGACACCTACAAGGGCCTAGTATTCGCTACCTTCGACGCCAGCGCTCCACCCTTGGACGCCTGCCTCGGTGACATGAAGTGGATGCTCGACGTCTTCTTCGACCGTCGCGAGGGCGGCAGCGAGGTCATAGGAGGCATGCACAAATGGGTCGTGCCTGCCAACTGGAAGCTGGCTGCCGAGAACTTCGGCGGCGATGCCTACCACCTTCCCTGGAACCACCGCTCCGCATTCACCGCAGGCTTCGCCCAGAGTTCATCAGCCCGCCCGGTCACCAGCGGAGGACGGATGCTATCACCCGGCAACGGCAACAGCATCGTCATGGTTGCCCCCGACGATCCCACCGAGCCCCCGGTGTCAGTGCTCGAGCAATACGAGCGCTCCATCCAAGCCGAGGTCCATAGCCGGCTGGGCCCGCGCTTCCAAGTGTGCAACCCCATCGTCGCCCGCGTCTTCCCCAACTTTGCCATCAACCGCAGCATATCCCGCACCTTCCGCGTCTGGATGCCCCGCGGCCCCGAAAAGATAGAGGTCTGGGCTTGGGCCTTCGTCGACAAAGAGGCCCCCGATGAGGTGAAGGAACAGACACGCCTAGGCGTCATACGCGGGTTCAGCCCGTCGGGCACCCTAGAGCAGGACGACATGGACAACTGGCAGGAGTGCACCCGCACCTCCCGTGGTGTGGTATCCAGGCGCATGCCTGTTAACACCACCCAAGGCCTAGGCCACGAGGGCTACGACGAGTCCCTCCTCACCTACGCCAGCGACTACCGCTTCAGCGAGGTCGCCAACCGCGACTTCTACCGCCACTGGGCCCGCCTAATGGAATCCAACGACATCGCCTGGACCACCGAGTTCCGCCGCTAGCCCTCAGCCACGCGCAGCCCAAGCCCTAAAGTAGTGCGGTCGACTTTTGACCGCTTGATGCATCTTCGGTTAGGTTCAGCTCCAAGACAGGCAGACGAAACCTAACTGTACGCCGCCACCGCACAGCCCGCTACTTCTTGCCCCCTACGTCCTGCCCTCTACGTCCTGAAAGACGGGTCCTTGCGGTCGATGGTACGCAGGAGCCAAGCCCATTCCAAGGAGACGGACTCGCCGTCGAACATGGCTGCGGCCTTCTCGATGGCGGAGATGGGGGCTTGGCGTATGGCTTGCCCAGTCGATTGCGCCAGCACCTGGATCTTGCAGGCAAGCTCTAGCTGCCACATTCTGATCCACGCCTCTGCGACGGAGCGTCCCACAGTAAGTAGGCCATGGTTGCGCAAGACCATCGCATTATTGGCGCCCAAGTCCGTCACTAGCCTCTCTCGCTCGTCCATGTCGACCGCAACCCCCTCGAACTCATGGTAAGAGACGCGCTTATGGAATTGGTAGGCTTCCTGCTGAAGAGGCAGCAGCCCTTCCTCCAGCGTCGACACTGCCATCCCGTAGGGCGTATGTGTATGCATTACGCAGGTCACGTCATGCCTAGCAGCATGGACCGCAGAGTGGATGACGTACCCCGTGAAGTTGATCCGGTGCTCGCCCTCTTCCAGGATGTTCCCCTCCATATCAATCTTGACCAAGTTCGAAGCTGCCACCTCTTCGTAGCCAAGCCCAAACTCATTGATAAGGAACTGGTCCTCCGTGCCGGGGACGCGGGCAGTGATGTGGTTGTAGATGAGAGTCGTCATCCCGAAATGGGCCGTGAGCCGGTACGCAGCAGCCAAGTCCACCCGAGCCTGCCACTCAGCATCCGAACAGCCATGGGCCTTCCCTATGGTCATCGCCATCTCCTCACTGTCCCCTCCTGATCAGCGAGACCTGCTGCACCACTCGCGTCTCCGCTACGGCGGAGAGGGAGGCAATATCTCCGTAGTCATCCCGCCCTCACAAGGCCTCAACACAAGGTCGCGACGGAGTTTGACAGCCTCGCCCCCAACTCCAGGGTAATCATATATCCATGGAAGGGCCCGCAGCAGCACATCGACGAGATCGCAGCCCACGCCCGGCGCTTCCTCAAGACCCATGAACCGGCAGTCGCCATGTCCAATGACAACATTAATTTGCTGTCTATCATTTGGCGCACGAGTACCATGTGCGGACTAGTTTTTTGGGGCCCCAAGCCACTCTTTGAGATCAGTGCGCACTTTGGCGATATGCGCCTCACTAAACTTAGGTTTGAGCGCTTTCACGTTATTGATTACTTCCTCGGCAGCTGCATCACCCAGCAATTGTTCGACGAAGTGAAGGGTGGTCCACAACTCCAATTCAGCTGGCGTCAGGCGACCAAACTTGTCTTCCACTGTCTTCACAATAGGCGCATATGGTTCCAGCAACCGTTCCCACTCATCTGCGGGTTCATCGATTGCAGATATTTCGAATCCGTAACCCGTTGGACTAAACCGAATATCCACGTAGCCGCTTAACTTGAGCCGAGAAATACCAGTCTCCAGCGATTCGGCATATGGGCCGTAATGGTGCATGCGAAACAGATATTTAGTAGGTACGGTCAAGGTCTCTTGTAACAGATATCCGAACTTTTGTAGGCGTGTCTTGCCAACGGCTGGATAATCCCTGATGATCCTATGAAGGATTGCCAGTCGAAGTTCTTGCGTACTCATTCTACCTCATCCCCACCCAGGTTCTGGTACGGGTTGTTATGCCATTGCGGTACGACAAAAGTCTCTCACTTCTGTTTCTTGAGCTTCATCGCCACGCACGTCCGCATAAAGACGATATTTGCCGATCTCCTGTAATCCTTGGAGTGGCTGTGACAACCTCCGGAACTCCCTCCACACTGGCGGTGTGCCGGGGAACTTTACCATCATCTCCTCTACGCGGAACTTTTCCGGATGGTCAATGGCCTTATCCAGCCAGAACTGTAACTGTGGGTACTCTTTCCTTGCATCGCGAACGAGGTCTCGTTCTATTCTCCGTATCACCCCAGCATCCGGTGAGTCATCCGTTTCGTATACTGCTTTCGGATGCTGACGATTGAGGACTCGCCAAGCCAGATTCTTAGTGACCGGATCAGACCGCCTATTCGCCTCATGCAGAATACGATTGTCATCCCATTGCAGGTACTCAGTTAGTTTATCTGAGGTTGGATACTTGCCGATTTCTGGATACTCTTGTTCTAGGAGTTCAGCGATCAATTCCGTGAGGAGGATGTCAAAGCCTCGTCGGACGTCGTGAAAATAGATCTGAGTGAACATGTAATAGCGGGCAAGGACGAAGGCTTCCAACGAATGAATTCCTCCATCGTCGATTGCCAGCTTAAGTGCTCCAGTATCGTTATCTTCATCCAAAGTCAACGTATTCAAAATGCGGTGGAGGTCAAATGTTCCATATTGCACTCCACAGTAGTGAGAATCTCTCAAGAGATAATCCATTTTATCGACATCCCAAGGACTAGAGATTAGTTCTTGCACAAAACCCGCAGGTAAGGTCGTCTTGCTGACAACGAGGCTCGCGACATCCTCTTTACTTATTTCATGAGATTGACAAACCGAGTCGGAGTCAATAATCTGGCCTATTTGCGAATTACGTATTATGGCTTCGCCATGAGTCTCGTGCCTACTATCACCGGGAAACAATCTAACTTCTCCGGTATGAGAGAACGGAGCATGTCCAATATCATGCAAAAGTCCAGCTAGTCGTGCGAGGAGTACAAGCCTCTGTCCTTGATCTTTCGCTGCCCTTTCCGACCAACCAAGAGTACTTCGCACTAATTCAGAGTTACGGTCGATGAGGTTGCGAACAGCAATCCCAGCTAAGTGCATCACACCAAGGGCATGGCCGAATCTACTGTGCTCTGCGCCGTGGTATACATAGTGCGTTAACCCCAATTGGTGAATGCGTCGGAGCCTTTGAAACTCAAACGTATCAATAATCCGCCGTTCATGCGGGTAGACATCGATGAAGCCATGGATGGAATCTCTAAATTCAGTGGGACGCATCGTAGTCATTTGCGTGGGCTAACGTAGCATAGTCGGCCGGACAGGGGCAAGCAGGCTGTGTCAGGGGTGTCGCCGAGTGTTCGTAGAAGGGCCTGGAACGCTGGAATACCCAGGGCTGGTGATCTCCACCCGATGCGAACCCTACCTTGGGCGGGTAAGCCCCCCATGACACCACCCCATTGACGTGCCTCCCCCTCCCTCCTAAAGTGGCATATAGCAGGGGACTGACCCCTCAGGGTCGCCCCTGCCTTTCTTTTTGGCCCAACTTTGTTGTGGAGAGCGCAATGACACGAAACCTCGGCAGCATGCGGCAAACTGGCCCACATACACCAGCGCGGCAATCGCGGCATGGTTCACATACAAAGAACCTGTTGTCGGCAATGACGCTCCACGCACCGAGCTACCCACTCGAGACGCTGCGAGGCCCCCTGCTGCTGGAACGCAGCGTTCCATCCCACATACGGACCGGCCACACTCGTTACTGCCGCTCAGCTACAAGGACCATCATCCACAGGAGACTTTCTCCTAGCTGGTCCCTAGCTACTACGCGAGAAATTCGAGTAGTTTCAGATACAAAAAACCATTCTTTAGCTACGACCAGTCTCGCCGCCCAGCTACTAAGCAGCGTCCCAGGACACACCATAATGCCCTACAATGCCAACCAACCCGAACAAAGCCCTCGCACCCGCAACCCTAGGAGGACACCATGACCAGCACCCAGCAGCCATACGCCGACTTGGTAAAGGCAGCCATCGACGAGGCCCGCGATGAACTCGTGGCCGTCAGCAGGGACATCCACGCCCACCCCGAGCTGAACTACCAAGAAACCTACTCCTCGGCAGCCCTAGCCACTGCCCTAGAGCGCCACGGCTTCTCCGTCGAACGAGGCGTTGGAGGCGTCGAGACCGCCTTCCGCGCCGAGGCCCAAGGCCAAGGCGACGGCCCCACCGTGGCCTTCCTCGCCGAGTACGATGCCCTCCCCGACATCGGTCACGGCTGCGGTCACAACCTCATCGCAATCTCCAACTTGGGCGCTATGCTCGGCGCAGTCAGTGCCCTGCGCGACCTGCCCGGCAAGCTCGTGATCCTAGGCACCCCCGCCGAGGAGGGCGGTGGCGGGAAGGTGCGCATGATTGATGGAGGCGCGTTCTCCGACGTCGACATCTCCCTCTCATCCCACCCGTCATCCAATATCACCGTGATTCCCACCACCATCGCCATGGACGAAAGCTGGAGCCTTGCCATGGTGGGCTACCGCTACGCCTACTACGGCAAGGCATCCCACGCCTCCACCGTGCCCCACGAGGGCATCAACGCCCTGAACTCGGTCATTCACCTGTTCACAGGCATCGATGCCCTGCGCCAGCACCTCAAGGAGGACGTCCGCATCCACGGCGTCATCACCGACGGAGGAAAGGCCCCCAACGTAGTCCCCGATTTCGCCGCCGCCAACTTCATGCTCCGTTCCCGGGACAGCGCCTATCTCAAAGAAGTGGTGGAGAAGGTGCAACGGGTGGCCGAAGGAGCGGGACTAATGACCGGTGCGCGTCTGGAAATCGAGGATGTCTATCCGCTGTACGAGAACGTCAGGCCCAATGAAGCCTTGGCTCGCACCGCTTTCTCCAACTGCCCCCAAGCAGGCTTGGAAGTGCACGAGACCAAGACCAATCGTGGCGGGGGCGCCTCCACCGACTTCGGCAACGTCAGCCAGCGGATGCCCTCCTACTACCTGCGGTTCGCGGTGAGCGAGGAGCACGTCCCAGGCCACTCCATTCGCATGACCGAGGCCGCCATCACCGACCTAGCCCACGAAAACGCCATCGCCACCGCCAAGGTCCTAGCCCTCACCGCCTGCGACCTCCTCACCAACCCGGAACTGGTCGCCCAAGCCCGCAACGAGTTCGCCGCCCGGGGCTAGGCTAGGTTCTCGGCATCCCGGATATAGAGGTTGGTCTCCCGGATGCGACGATGGATTTCTTCCAAGCCGTCGGTGATGCCGGTGTAGAAGCAGTCGCCATGCAGGCGGGTCTGGCGAGAGTAGTAGCGGCCCACTAGGGTCTTCACACGATTGTCGTCGCTGGCTAGCTTGTCCAGTAGCCTGGAGACAACAGGGATCTTCTCAGCTTCTTCTCCGGTATGGGACAGAAGCAAAGCAATCGTGGACCTCAGGGTCGCAGCCCAAGCCTTCTCGGCAGCGTCCCGCACGTCTCCCGCTTCCAACCTCTGGAGGGCGCTACTATGAAGGTTCCAAGCATCGGCGAATATGGGCGCTGCCTGCGGCGTTGCTACCATCAGCAGTCCCTCTCGCTAAGCCTGACCCTACCCGACCCCCAATTCGCTCAGCAGGGACGACGCCCCACCCATGCGCCCAACCTGCGCAGCGCACTTCTTGCGCAGTTCGCGCAGGATGTGCGGAGCGGGGCGCAGACCTTGGTGGGATGTGGCGACTAGGTCGGCTAGGGTGTTGGCGGGCAGGGGGACGTTCCAGTAGAAGGAGAGGAGCCAAGCCAACTCGCGTTCGTTGGTGGGCTCTGGGATGTCGTCGAGGTCGAAGATGGCATCGGTCGTTTTGGTGTAGCGTAGGATGCCTGCCTTGTCCTCGGCATCACGCCCATAGTACCGGCGCTGCTTCAGTTGATGCACCCGGCTTGTGTAATCATCGCGGCCGTATATCTCCCGCGGCAGCCAGTTGCTACGCAGGTCCACCACTTCTCGTCCCTCGGCGTCGACGATAGCCACGGCCACCTCAGAGCCTAGGGTGGCGTCCAACTCGAACTTTACGGCCTCGCGCAGCAGGGCCTCTTGAAGCATCAGAGTCAGGTCGCGGGGTATCTTCTTGTAGCTGGCACCGGATGCTTCGTCGTTGGTGTCGGCCCCCACGCCGCCCGTGTTGAACACGTAATAGGCTTGGGGCATGCCTCCCCGCTCCATCTGCTGCAGGATGTGGTACATGAGGCTGGCGTTCTCGTCCTCCAGCCCGATGATGAAGGGGTCGGAGAAGTACTCCACGTAGGGCCGGCCGATGGCCCCAGTGGCGGCGCCCATCTGCACGGCCTCGCCATACATGAGCACACGGATGTACTGCTCCAAGGTGAGGCGCAGCAGAGGCGGGGCCACAGTATTCTGTCGCATCACCGCCTGCCAGAAGACACGGTCCGTCTCCGCCATGGGCACATGCACCGAATCGTTGGTGCGCCCTGCAGTCATGGCCTCCAGCACATGCTTCGCGTTCTTCCTGTCCAGTAGCCGGGAGCGCGACAGAATAAGGCGCATGTTCCGCACCGGGTTGGCTAGGTAGTTGGGCAGGCCTTGTACGACGTCGATGGGCACATTCTCCAGCGCCTCTTGTGCGTTGGGCGCCTCGTTCGTGCCACGAACCACGTCGTAGGTGATGGGGTCATCGTCGCGAGTGAGACCGAACGGCATGGCATAGAGGCAGTTCTCCGTCCCGTCAATGCCATGAGTGATGCGTATTCCGTTGTCAGCCCGCTGCTCTTCCTCCGGGAGGGGCTGTAGCAGGACGATGTCGTCGTTCATGGGGTAGACCCCCTCGTCGGGGTCGGTGGGCAGCGACAGCGCCTTAGCTAGGTCGCTGTCCTTGAGGTCGATCATGATGGTGAGGGTGCTCTTGCCGTGGAGCGAGGGGCCAATGGTCACCAGCGCAGTGTTGTTCATATGCCCGCTCAGTGTCTTGGCCCGCGCCACGCTCAGTGCCGCTTGCACGGCGATACCATTCCGCTGCTTTACTTGGAACATGGCGATGGAGAGAGGGCCCATCTTGTGCTCGCCCATGTAGTCGAACCCCAAGTGCAGCGACAACCCCTTGGTTGGAGCCTTGAACACCAGTTGGGTGATGTCGGCCTCCCGTATGCGGGACTTCAGCTCATCAGGCAGACCGAGATCATCCAGCCAGCAGGGGATGGTGACCTCTAGGATGTCTGGCTCGCTGGACAACTGGTCGGAAGGGAGGTCGAAAGTCAGTTGGCGCCACATGAAGGGAAGCTGTAGGTAGCGTGTGCCGAAGAGCATCTGTCGTGCATGGTAGGAACGGCCGGGCGCGTCGCCGATTTGCCGATCCGTCTGTACCACGGTATCGCCCTTGGCCAGATGACTTCGAAGGTACTCGACGGCATAGGCCAAGGCCTCGGCGAATAGGGCTTGATTGGCTTCGCTGAACGACGCCTCAGGGTCGCGGTTCCGGTCGTAACCATCGACGAGATATTTGGTGAGGTCGGGGCGTCGCACCACGCCGAGCTGGCTGAAGAAGCCCAACCCTCCGGTATCGAGGCGCACTACCGCTTCCGCCCAAGCCTTGGTGGCGGCCCGGCCCACGGCGTTAAGTTCCAAGGCTTCCTGCTCAATGCTTTTGGCTTCTGCTAGGATGCGCTGTTGCTCTGCCTCTGGCATGTCCTGGAAGATGGGCATCCGGTCTACAAGCCATTTGTCGGGCGGGTTGAAGTATTCACTGTCCGCCGAGTGGCCCCTCTTGGCGAGGGCTACTAAGTCGTCCAGTACCTTTTGGAAGTCGGAGTTTATAGGCGGCCCAGCTAGCGGCGAGACACCTTGTTGGGAAGACGGGTTGTTTACGTTGGTCAATTGGGATCGGCTCCGTCGGTATTGTGCGTCGAACGGCTACAGGGCCTGTCGACAAGGCCTGCCTATCCTACACCGTGGCCCCATCTTACGCAAAACACGCGGGGCGTGACCTTCGGCCTGTTCAGGTTACACCCCGGCGCGAGTCTCGGAGGCAAAGAGTTGGTCAGGTGACATAGGCTTCTTGATGATGCCCTGCTCGTGGACGTATCCCATGAACGTCTCTAGGGCGTGTCGGTTCGCCTCCAACCCGTAAGGGAAGGGATCGGGGCCCAATATGGCAAGGTCGTCTTCTATATGTTTCACCAGCCACGGCAGCATGCAGTAGAGGGCGCCTGCCCGGGGCAGCTTCTCCGTTGCTTGAGCCTTCGCCTCGACAAAGGCCTTGTAGACGTTGGCCGCGACCCAAGGGTGCTCCTCGTATAGCTCCCGCTTGACGACCACCGTATGCATGATGGGGAAGAGATGGGTGCGCTGGAAGTAATCCACCTCCAACTCGTAATAGTTGGGGAAGAGACGCGCTATGTTGGGCGAGTTCTCCCTGACACACCTAGGAGGGTCGGCCCCCATCAGGGCGTCGATCTCGCCATCCTCCAGCATCTGGCTGAGGCACTTGTCGTTGGGGATGACCTCAGTGCGAATCTCGCTGGGCAACTCCAAGGGCACACGCTCGGAGTACGTCCCCGGCACATCCCAAGCCCCGAAACACCACTCTACTTCGCTGGGAGCAATGCCGTAGTCATGCTGTAGCATAGCCCGCTGCCAGACCGCGGCCGTCTGCTGGTACTCCATAGCTCCGATGCGCTTCCCCCGTAGGTCGGCGGGCCCACTTATTCCAGCCCGAGAATTCACCCATATCTCAGAGTGGCGGAACTTACGCGATGGGAACACGGGGATGGCCACCAGCCGTCGGTCGCCCTCGTCGGTCAGGTGACAGAGTGTGGAGAGTGAGAACTCGGCGATGTCAAACTCGGCATGCCGTGCCTGACGCCGGAAGAGTTCGCTGGGCAGCATGGGCAGGTAGTTGATCTCTATGCCATCAGGCTTAATGCTCCCGTTCTGCAGGGCCATGGTGCGGTCGTACTCCCCACAGGCCAACGTCAGACTCAGCTTCATAGCACCAGACCTCCCTTTGTTGAATCCGCCCAACTTGGACGGCCCTTACGCTTGTTTGCGAGGAATTCTAGGCAACAGACTAAGGTGGGTCAACGGGCGGCTGGGCCTACTCCACCGGCACGAACAACTCTTCCAGAGGCACCGGGTGCTCCATGAGGCCCTGCTCCACGAGGTAGCCAGTCAGGGTATTCAGGATGTGGCGGTTGGGTTCAAGGCCGTACACCCAAGGGTCGCCTTCGAATACTTGGTCCATCTCCTCCAAGTCTTGGAACATCCATGGGAGCATGAACCGCAGGGTGCCCGTATTGCGCATCCGCGTCATCACCCATTCTTTCGACTGCTCCATAGCTTGGAAGATGCTGCGAGCCACCCACGGGTGCTCTCGGTGCAGTTCCTCCTTCAACACCACGGTGTGCATGATGGGGAACAGGCCCGTCTTGCGGTAGTAGTCCTGCTCCACCTGACGGTAGTCGGGAAAGAGGCGTTGGACGTGGGGGCTGACGCCAAAGGAGTTAGGCCGGCGCGCCCCCAACAAGGCGTCTATCTCCCCGTCAGCGAGCATGGCGCTGAGGGTCTTGTCCTCGCCGATGAACTGCAGGTCTATATTCGGGTCTGCGTCGGGTTGCACGTCCAGCATGTCCCGTGGTCGTGGTCGGTTGTCGCCACCCTCGAACCAATGGATGGACTGCAGGTCGACGCCGTACTCGTGCTGGAGGATGCCTTTGATCCAAACGGAAGCTGTCTGCCGGAATTCGGGAACTCCCACGCGCTTGCCTGCCAAGTCCTGCGGGACGCGTATACCGGAGTTGGTGTTGACGAACATGAAGGCGTGGCGGAAAACCCGCGAGGGAAAGGCGGGTATGGCCACAAATGGGAACTGGCCCCGGGCCCGCAGGCTCATGTACAGGGCCAAGAACATCTCCGAGACATCGAACTCTCCGTCTTTGACCATCCGGTCTACAAGAACGGGTGGCGGCTCGACAGCCACATAGGTGAGGTCGATGCCTTCCGGATGGATGATGCCGTTACGCAGGGCCTCAGTCCGGTCGTAAGGACCACAGCCGAAAGTCAGTGAGAGGTCTGTCATTGCCATCCTCTAGCCCGGCATCGGCTCGTCGAACTCTTCGCTGGCAGCGAGGGCGGGGTCGCGTCGTTCGAGCCAACGTCCCCATTGCTCATTGGCTTCGGACCGGCCTTCTTCCAACCCCTTTTCGCGAGCCTCAGCCTTCGCTTCTCGTCGTTCTTTTCCAGCCGTTCTTCAAGTCTCTTGGCGAGTACCACGGTAAGCCTCCACGTCTCGGTCAGCCGCTACTGCCAGACCTGCCGAACCCGATACCATCGCATCGAGTTATTGGGTTGCCTCCAGAAGTCGTTAACCACAGCCCTTCCCGTTGAGTGGCATTGGTCCCTATGAAGCCAATGCCCATACATGCTAGAACGACGAAGATAAAGGAGTAAAGGTCCCTGGAGTCTCTCCACACATCCGGATTGATTCCCGTCGTTCCATCCTACATCACACCAGGCCTTTCCACGTATACTCCTTGGGACGTTCTGGTCCGGGCGCCTCAAGCTGCTAAGCCGCCCGCAGGGGTGTCAACGACCGCATCTCACTAGCTTGTTGACCCTCTACATACGCTATGCTAGCATCCCGACACCAACGCAAGGGCGTATGAGGTTTTCTATGCCCGAATCGAGCTAATATCCGGCAATTCCCTCTCGTACCCAGCCGTGTGGAACCTATCGCGTGACCGGAGGTCTGCCGTGCTAACTGGTCGGAGGATTCACAGCTTCGTTTTAGGCACAGTCTTAGTGCTGCTAGTCTTGCTGCTCGCCTGCGGGCAGGAAGCCACTCCAACTTCCACGCCCGCTATCGACGCCGACGCCATCGCTGCCCAAGTTCAGAGCGCAGTGCAGCAGGCGATGGGCGACCAGCCGACAGCTGACGCCCCGTCAGCGGAGACCATTGCCTCTCTGGTGCAAGAAGCCGTATCAGGCTCAGCGCCGTCGGACACAAGCCCTGAACAGATACAGGCCATGGTGCAATCAGCCGTGGCGGCCGCTGTGAAGGAGGGAGTGTCGTCGGAAGATCTCCGAGCCGTGGTGGCGCAAGCCGTCCAGTCCGCTGTTGGCGAGGCCATGACCACTGAAACTCCCTCGGCGGCGCCGACGCCCGACGCCATGATGCCGGCCAAAGTGGAGCCCTTCGGCGTCCTGGATGTCGGGCATCCTGAATTGGGCGTTATGATATTTGTACTGAAGAACCAGCCTTATCAAGCCTTCCGGTTCACCAATACCATGGGCACCCACGAGACGTTCTTCGCCCGGGCGCCCGATGGCAGCCAGATACCCCGCGTGGTCGAGGACTGGACAGCGGAGGAGACGCCCGATGGCACCACCTACACCTTCCACTTCCAAGAAGGGGTCAAGTGGCATGACCGGTTAGGAGATTGGGGCGAACTCAATGTCGATGACATCCTCTTTTCCATCGAGAACATCTCTAGTGAAGGGACGCCCCATGCCGCTGCTGGAGGCATCCGCAGGATTTTCGGCTGCGATGAGTGCGAGCTGACCAAGGTGGACGACCTCACCTTACAGCTCAAACGCCCCAGCGCCACTTTTGAAATCACTTGGCACGTTAAGCACCCTACCGAATCGATCATGGCCGTCCATAGCAAGAGGCACTATGAGGCCATGGGAGAGGACGAGGCCAACCTGCAGCCGGTAGGCACTGGGCCTTGGGAGGTCATGGACTTCCGCGCCGACGACTTCATCCGCATGAAGGCAGTGCGGGACCACTGGCGTCAAACCCCCGAGTGGGATGAGATGGTCTGGCACGGCATCCTAGAGGAGTCTACCCGTTTCGCCAACTTCCTCACGGGCCAGTTGGACACCGGCAAGTTCACCTTGGAATCCGTGAACGCCATCAAGGATGAGGCCCTCCCAGAGGTCAAGTACATGACCCTTCCCGGCTCGGTCTTGGAGTATGTGGTCATCACTGGTCAGCAGTACAACTTGGACCACGCCTCTCACCATCCCGACGCTGAGGGCAAGGTGAGGGTGCCCGTGGGCGACGACCCCTTCGACTGCACCCAGCCATGGATTTCCTGCGACCGCGACGTGAAGTCGGAGGAGTGGCAGCAGGCCCTCAAGGTGCGCAAGGCCATGAGCCTAGCCATCGACCGTCAGAAGCTGGTGAACAGCTTGGCCTTCGGCGAGGGGCGGTCCCGATCTGTCCTATTCTGGACAGGCCACGAGACGCGCTTCAACCAGCTGGGGTTGGACGAGCTGGTGCATCCCTACGACCCAGACGAGGCCCAGCGCTTGCTGGCGGAAGCGGGCTACCCCGACGGGTTCGAGATCGGCATGACGTTGGCCCTGCGTGCCATCGAACAGGCGAAGTCGGTCTGCACCATGTGGCAGTCGGTGGACATCTCCTGCGTCCAACGACAAGTCAACTTCGGCTCCTACCGGCCCACGTTGGTAAACCGCGTAGCCCAAGGGACTTGGGGGCTCAATGTCGCCCCGCAAATCGAGCCCCTGTGGATCATGGCCCTGTTCCACGACTCCAACAACTCCTTGAACGTGGGGTTCGAGCACCCCGACTTCCAAGCGCTGCTGGACGAGGCCAACACCCTGATCGATGATGACGCCCGCTTTGCCAAGCAGGCGGAAATGTCGCGCTGGATCTTCGATAACGTTATGCTATTGCCTACCTACGAAGCCGCTGCTGTTTGGCCCCTAGGGCCCGAGGTAGATGCGTGGGAACAGATGGCGGGAAGTCCTATACTGTTGAGCAACTGGGAGGATGTGCCCCATCGTAAGCAGTAACCGCCATCTGCAAGCCAAAAAGAGGTGAAGGATGTTCAAGAAGATTGACCATGTGGAGATTATCACCGACGACCTAGAGGCAAGCCTCGACTTCTATTCCAATGTGCTGGGCCTCAAACAAAAGGTCACCCAGCGGGTGGAGCAGTCTATATTGGGCGTGCCTATGGACATCGTCATGCTGGAGGTGGGCGACCAGTGCGTCGAGCTGATCTCCTATGACGGGGGCAACCCCGGTGCCAGGCCCCAAGGCGAGAACCTAGGTATACGGATGATGGCCTTGGAAGTAGACGACATGGATGAGACCCTAGCCTACCTCAAAGGTCATGGCGTGGAGCCCACTTGGGGCCCGCGCATCCAGGAGGGTTGGTATGCTAGGGCGGAAATCACCGACCCCCACGGCAACCGTATCGAGTTGCGCCACTGGTACTGAAGCGTGGTGTCCGGTCACTGGATCAGGCCCAGCGGGGCGGTGAATGTCTGGCAGTCAGCACTTGATTTAGCAATTTCACTAGGGGAGCGAAGAGATGGCAGAGTTGGTATTGGGTCTAGGAGTATCCCACAGTCCTCAGGTAAGCATGGTCCCGGAAGCGTGGTCTGCTCGCGGCGAGCACGACAAGAACAATCCCGGCCTCATCGGCACCGACGGCATCGTCTCCAATTACGAGGACCTGCTGGCCCGTACTGATGTGCAGCGTATCGCCAAGGAGATAACCCCAGAGAAGTTTCAACAGCGCTTCGACCAGAACCAGCGAGGCGTGGCCAAGGTCGTAGAGGCCCTCTACGGGGCCAACCTTGATGTGCTGGTAATGGTGGGCGACGACCAGCAGGAGTACCTTCAGGACGACAACATGCCGGGCATGTCCGTCTACTGGGGCGACGAGGTGATGGTCAAGGGCGTTGGCCCGTCCACATCCGTCGGCAACCGTCCGCTGGTGGGGTACCGGGAGGACAATCAGGTGGTGCCCACTAACTCCGCCTTAGGCCGCCATCTCATCGAATACTTGGTGGAGTCGGAGTTCGATGTGGCCTGCTCCAAGTTCCTCGACCCCGACCGTGGCGGTCGTTCCCAAGGTGGAATCGGTCACGCGTTCGGGTTCGTCTATCACCGCATCTTGACCGAGGGCCTGATACCCACGGTACCGATCATGGTGAATACCTACTACCCGCCCAACCAGCCCACCCCCAAGCGCTGTTTCGACATGGGGCGGGCCATCCGCGGGGCCATAGAGTCGTGGCCCACCAAAGCCCGTGTGGGCATCCTTGCTTCCGGCGGCCTGAGCCACTTCGTGGTGGATGAGGAGCTGGACTACTTGGCCATGGACGGCATGAAGGAAAAGAGCATCGTCAAGCTCTCTGGCCTGCCCCGCGAGCGCATGGACTCGGGCAACTCGGAGATACGCAACTGGGTGCTGACCACGGCAGCCGCCGAGCACTTGGACATGGAGATTTTCGACTACGTCCCCTGCTACCGCTCGCCGGCGGGCACCGGCTGCGCCATGGCGTACGCCAAATGGGACTAAAGGGTGCGAATGGGAGGAGTCTGGGTTATGCCCAGACACAACCGGTCTCTGAGCCATGACGCGGCGGGTTTGACGTCCCCGGTAATCCGATATAGGCTCTGCGTCAAGCTACCACAGTCCCGTTGACCGCTGCCTTGAGCTTGGCTGCGGGCCGAGAAAGCTTTATGGCGCAGACTACTATTGCCATCGTCGCTGACTGCGACGACACCTTGGCCCCGGATACTACTGGCCAACTACTCACGCTGTGTGGCATAGACCCTGAGGATTTCTTCCGAAATGGATGCGACCCGCTCATAAAAGAGGGTTGGGACCCCACGCTGGCCTACATGCGAAAGATGGTCGAGCTTGCAGAGGGAGAAGGCCCGCTGTCGGAGCTGAGCCGACAGAAATTACAGGACTTGGCGGGTCAGTTGAACTTCTTCCCAGGGGTACCAGAGTGTTTCGAGCGGGTTAAACAAGAAACTGAACAGGACCCCGCATTCCGGGCTGCTGGTATACGTGTTGAGTCCTATGTGATCTCCGGAGGCATCGGAGAATTACTGCGGGCCAGTCCATTGAAGGACACGACACATCATATCTGGGGGTGCGATTTCGCTTACGACTCTCGTGGCGTGATTGCATTTCCTAAAAGTGTGATCTCGTTCACGGATAAGACGCGTTTTCTCTATATGATCAATAAAGGCATAGTAGGTCCTTCCTTTGAAGGGCAACCTTCTGCCGTGAACCGACCCATGAAGGATGACGAACGACCAGTGCCGTTCGAGAACATGGTCTACATTGGTGATGGGCCTAGCGACGTACCCTGTATGTCGTTGGTCACGTCCCAAAACGGGTTCGTCATCGGTGTTGCAAGTGAGAAGAAGCCTCAAAAAACGTGGGCTCTCGCGTACGGCCGGCGGGCCAATCAAACGGTCACCGCAGACTTCAGCGTAGAAGGTTCGGCTTACGTAGCTCTCCGTGAAGCGGTCTGGCAGAGGGCGTCATCTATCGCGGGGCACGACTCAAACGTGGGGCCCGTTCCACAGCACTAAGTGAAAGGAGGCAGATCATGGCGACTTATGCGAGCCCCCCAACTGACCAACTTCTCACGGAGGCTTCTACCGCCTCTGGAACACGCCATAAGATCGATGCGGAGGGCACTGTAGTTCATCTATTCCTACAGACGGACCGCATTTTGGCGTATCGGGGCGATGAGGCTACACCCATGGCCGTCCTCCGCTTTGGGGGGCCTCATTCCGGAGCGATCTGGATGAGCGGAGAGCTTGTCGGTGAGTACCACAAGAACCTCGATGGCAAATTCATACTTGTGGAGATTGAGGAAGGGTTCAAGCTACCCGACTCAATGCGAGAAGAGGATCCGGTCGCCCATGTGGTGCGGCTTCTACAACAGACCTGAATTTTGCCTGCGAACAACAACGCGTCCCAGGGCCGCCGTTTGGACGCCTATTGCGCAGTCCAGTCCACACCCACCGTTGCTGCGATATGGTGCGGGCCATCCGCAGCGCAATCGAGGCTTGGCACACCAAGGCTCGCGCTGAGATCCAAGCTACTCCAACCGAGGAGACCCCTGTCGGATTCGCGTACCGAGACGACTTGGCCCGTAAAGACCGCTATGGACTTTGCCAATTCTTCGGAAGGTGAGCCGGGAAGAACGCACGAGCACGCGTAGGTTGGCGCAGCATGCAGGACAAGCCAGACTCCGATCAGTGGAGCGATAAGAGCGACGCGGACGACTATGAGACCGAAGTTGGAGGCCATGAGGAACGAACCCAAATCCAGACTGGGCGCCAGTCGACCATGTTGGGGCAAAGCGGGACTTATCACTCGTGGGCAAGGGGGAGCTAGCTAGTACTGCTATTGTTGGCATGTTCGACGTCAGCCGTCGTCCGGCATGGATGTCCTCGTGCCATGACGCACAGACGACGAGCGTCTCGCGATGCCCTCTCGACGCTGGTGTTGTTGCTAGCCCAAGAGTAGTTCAGTGGAGGCGAGGTCGGTTATGGCAGCGTCTATGCGCTCCAATGAGTTGCGGAGATATTGACTGGCCCGACCACCATCGAAATCGCAGTAGCCTCCTGTGACTATCCAAAAAACAAAGATTTCCAGCATCGAAAGCCGGTAATCAGACAAGCACTCTTCAAACGAATAGCCGCTTACACCGTTGCTCGCGAGGGTGGAGTGGTACGCGTGGAGAAGGCCCAACTCTTCATTCCTTCGTTGCTGCGGAGGGAACGCGTCGCTGATGAACGTTGCAACATCGTAGGCACCTTTGCTGCGTGCGCAGAACTCCCAGTCAAAAACGATTAGCTGAGTCACCCCTGCAGGTGAGCGGAAAAAGCAATTGTCGAGGCGATAGTCTCCATGGATGATCGTCCGGGGAGGCTGCGTGAGTTGGGCCTTTATCCTTGGGACTTCGAGGCTCAGGCGATCTCCGAGCAGTCGCAAGCCTTGGGGCATTCCGTCCCCAGCTTTCTTTTTCAGGGATTGCCAAGTGTCGGCGTATACCTCTTGGTACAGGCGGGACTCGGCATCTTTCAGCGGCATCCAGTCCAATGTGTTCAAGCGTGGGTTATTCCACCAAACGGCTTGGAATCGGGCCAATTGGACTAGGGAGTGCTGGGCCTCGCTTAGGGAGCAGCCAGCGATGCTATCGCCTTGGCGATCGCTGCTCACATCCTCCAACAGCAGGATGGCGCCCCCGTTTGCTGAATCGATCCCACCGTAGTACGTATGCGGGATCTGTATGTGGCCATTGGTTGCGACTTCCTGATAGAACCTGACCTCGCGACGGTCCAGCCCCAGTTTGCCGGAGAGCATCCTCAGGCCGGGGTCTGTGGAGGGAAGCTTGACTATTATGGTGCGGGGCAGGTCTAGGGAATCATCATCGTAGCGCAGGTGCAGGCGGACCACATGGTTCATAAATCCGGTGCCCCCGGCTATGGTCTGAGCCGAGTATCCGGTCACGGAAGCGCTACTAGAGGTCTCCTTGCCATGGAGCGCCTCGGTCAGCCATGAGGGGGTGACCCCTTGGAGGTCTTTGGGAACTGTCGGACCGGTCATCTCCGTACTATGGGTGGCACAGCCTGTCCCTCAGAAGACAGGCGCCTATACTGCCTATAATCATGGGACCTTGCGCGCGAATAGGACGCAGTGGTCCATGGGCTTGGGGTCAGTGAAGTACATAACTCCCCCCAGCTTGCCTTCCTCCACTGGAATCACGCTCAAACCATTGTCCGACAGGACAGCCGTCACCTCATCCAGACCGTAGAGTTGGAAGGTTCTGTCCGCGCCGTAGTCCTTATCGTAGACTGTTGCGATTCCGCTTCCGACCTTGAACATCAGTTGGAGAACACCCCCGGGCTTGAGTAACCTAGCGAGCCCCGGCAGGGTAACTCCCAACACTATGTCTGGGGCGATGTGCTGGATGACGGCGTTGCATAGAACGAAGTCGAAGGAAGCATCCGGGTGGCTGAGGGGCTCGCGGAGGTCGGCGACGGACACACGGTCAGCAATCTCCGGGTGGAGCCTCCGTGCCTCGAGAATGTTCTCCTCTATGGAGTCGACTCCCAAAATGTTGTACCCCATTTGCCAGTAGAAGAAGACATCGCGAGCACCTGCTCCGCAGCCGGCATCCAGTCCCCGAGAGCCTGTGGGCACTAACTCCTGGAGGCGGTGCATCAGGTCCGTATCGCCTTTGAGGCTTGGATGGGAAGCGTTGAGGTAGATAGATTGCACGAAGCCATGGCTTACCTCGGCGTAACGCTGTGCGTTATGCCTGTAGAAGGTCTCGGAAAAATCGGGTTTTTGACTCATGGCTGAAATGTGCCTCAATAGACTGGAAGAACTAAATGCGTAGGTCCAGTCGAGGTGTCAGTAGGCGGTCAGGCACCTCGGTCTCTCGCATGAACTTGACCAAGAGTTGATGGAGGTCTCTGGCATATGGCGTGTGTGTTCCTATCACGTTGTTCGTCTGGCTCGGATCGGACTTCAGATTGTACAGCTCCGACAGGCCATTTTGTGGGCTGTAGAGCAGACTCCACTCACCGGAAGTGATGGTGGTGACCGGATAGTCTGAGAGGGGACGAAGCAGGTTGTCCACAGAATGTACCGGATCGCCAGGGTTGGCGAAGGGAATGCTGCTGACTACATATTCCCGCCCTGACATGGAGGCATCCTGAATCTTGGGCAACAACGAGTTGCCTTGAACGAAGGCCGGAATTTCCATCTCCATCAGATCAAGTACGGTCGGCATGACATCGACCGCCGAACTCAGGCCTTTGTATGTCCCTGGAGATACGCCGGGCGCGTAAATCAGGAGCGGGAGGTGGATGAGTTCCTCGAACAGTGGGGAGTAAGTCCACTTTGATCCCGGCTCGCCATAGGTCCGAAGCGTCCCATTGGGCAGCTTGTCTGAACTCATCTTGCCAAAGAGGCCGCCATGCTCTCCAAAGTAGAAACCGTGGTCTGTGGTGAAGATGATTGTCGTCTTTTCCATGAGGCCCATGTTCTCGACGGATCTCAGCAAAAAGCCCAGCCATGTGTCTACCATAGTGACTTCACCACAATATGTGGCGTGACTTTTCTTGAGATGCTCTTCGTTGTATCCCGGCACGTCATGCCAGTTTCCGTACACTGGGAGCATGATCTCACCATCGTATCCCGGCCAGTAGAGCTCGGTGTAGTGGGACGGAGCGTCCCAAGGTTCATGCGGATCCCAAGTGTCTATGTAGAGGAAGAAGTCCTCCTTGTAGTGGTGTTCCAACCACTGCATGGCGGTCATGAAGGTCCGTGGGGCATTCCGGTCCGACTCGTAGCGCCACGCCGCTCGGACGTCCAAGGATTCGTGATGGTAGCCGGGCCTGGGAATCAGGGACCACAGAGTATCCTGGCCCCTGTTCATGAAAAATGACTGGAAGCCCCGGTCGTAGTTCATTCCGTCTCTTAGATAGTAAGGGGTGTCCACCGACGCCGCCGTGTGAAGGCCGTGCCCAGCCAGCATCTCCGCCAAGGTGGTCACACCTGCGGGTAGAGGCTCCCACCCCATGAAGGACATCGTCCAGCGTCCGGTGAGATGGTCTGCCCGGGTAGGCATGGTGGGGAATCCAGCAGCGTAATGGCCATCGAACCTCACTGAATTGGCTGCTAGCGCGTCTAGAGAAGGGGTCCGGATCGTCGGATTGCCGTATGCTCCTACGTGATCCCTGCGGAAGGTATCAGCGACTATCCAGATCACGTTCATTTTTTAGCGCTCCCACTATCCCCTTCGGGCAAATGTACCATAAGTCGCTAGGTCCGCGGAAACCCCAGCCTGAACTCTAATACTGATCAGGTCGCCCGAGCACCATCGCTGAGTGATCAGCGCGAACAGGAAGCGCATGGAGTGGGGGCCGAGGCTTGGGGGGCTACTGCGCTGTCCAGCCGCCGTCGATGGCTAGCTCGCTGCCTGTGACGTAGGAAGCCTCGTCGGAGGCTAGATAGAGTACGCCGTAGGCTACCTCTATAGGCTCGGCGTAGCGTCCCATGGGTGTGCGCTCCAGCATGACGCGGTTGCGCTCCGGATCGTTGCGGCTGGCCTCGGTGAGGGGCGTGGCGATGGGGCCGGGATGCACCGAGTTGCAGCGAATGCCGTCGGCCGCGTGCTGTAGCGCAGTGGTCTTGGTAAGGAGACGGACTGCACCCTTGGAGGCTTGGTACATGGGGCTGCTCATTTCGGCTCCGACCATGCCCCAGATGGACGAGATGTTGATGATGGAGCCACCGCCAGCCTCACGCATGACAGGGATGGCGGTCTTGGTGCCTAGGAAGACGCCCTTGGCGTTGATGTCCATCATGCGGTTCCAGTCTTCCAGCGCGGTGTGTTCCAGACGGCCGCCGCCGCCGATGCCAGCGTTGTTGACCAGCACGTCCAGCTTGCCGAACCGGCTTACCGTGGAGGCCACGACGCTCTGCCAGTCCGCTTCGCTGGTGACGTCAAGCTTCAGGAACAGGGCCTCCCCGCCAGCTTCGTTTATCTGGGCTTCCAACTGCCTCCCCTCGTCCTCTCGTACATCACCGATGACCACTTGGGCACCTTCCTGAGCGAACAGCCGCGCCTCGGATGCCCCCATGCCTCGGGCGCCACCGCTAATCAGGGCCACCTTCCCTTCCAGTCTCACGGCTTCCTCCCTCCCTATCCATCCTATCCATGCGTCGAGGTGTGGACAGTGTAACACCGCCATTGGTCTCGATAACGTCTGCCACTGGCCACGGACCAGCCCACTTGGCGGCAAGTCCCTCTCCCTTTACGGAAGAGGGTTGGGGTGGAGGGTGTATCCGTGAAGCACAGGGATTGGCGGGGGGGTGAGACGAGACGTCTCATTATGGTCTCGATATGGTCTCGGTGAAGTGGCCCTCCCAGATACGATCTGGGGGTTGAGTGAGACATTGTTTGTAGCTGCGGCGAAGAGTTTTGTAGCTGTTTTGTGTCTCATTGGTCTCACGGTGGCCTGTTCCAGATACGATTTGGGGGTGTTTCGTGAGACAGCGGTGGCCCAAATTTAGGCTTGGAGGGTGAGGGCAAGTGGGGGCCGCTTCCCGGCTGGCAGCGCGCCACTGGTGTGCTGCGCGGAATGTCTGCTTCTTGACGGCGATTGCAGACTGGTGGTAGCTGCTGCGCGTTTTTTCGTAGCTGATTTCACTGAAATTTGTGCAAGAGTCCCTAGGTGTGGGCTCTGCGAAGTCGGGCTGGTTGTTGACTGGCTGGGGTTCCATGGGTGTTACCTCCTAGGCAGATTGCGGCAAAAGAAAACGCCGGGGAGACCTGTAGGGGTCAGTCCCCGGCGCGCGCTAGGGTGATGATAGAACGGATGTGCGGGTGTTGTCAATGGGGGCAGGCTCTTCGCGGAAATGACGAAGGACGAACGGAAAGGACGGGTGTGGGACTCTGATTGTCGAAAGCCCCCCGCAGCTTGCACCCAAGGCGGTGTTGGTTTAGCATCGGCCTACGTTTGCGGGTTGTGCCCGTAGGATCTCTTGGCGGGAGGTGAGCCGTGGCCCAAGTAATCGGTCAGAGTGTCAAGAGGATGGAAGACCGGCCTCACCTTGTGGGTCAAGGGGCTTATTCGGACGATATCCAGATTGCAGGCACGCAATGGGCCCACTTTGTGCGCAGTCCTCATGCCCACGCCCGGATACGCAGTATCGACACATCAGCCGCCTCGGCCCACCCCAACGTGACGGTGGTTCTGACCGGGCGCGATGTGTATCCCCGTTACAACACCTACCCCTTGGTTGCCATACCGGGCATCCATGTGCTGGCGCCCTACGCCTCCAACCGCCCGCCCTACTACCTGATGGCCGTGGACAAGGTGCGCTACATGGGGGAAATCGTGGCCATGGTGGTAGCCCGGGAGCGCTTGGAGTCGAGAGATGCCGAAGAGCTGGTGCGCGTGGAGTACGAGATACTGCCCTCGGTGGGCGAGCCTGAGGATGCCATGCGGCCCGATGCGCCCGCGGTGCACGATGGCTTTGCCAACGAGGCCTTGGCTTGGAGCCGGGCTACCGACAACGTCAACCAAGCCTTTGAGGAGGCCGAGGTCATCATACGGCAACGAGTCGTGAACCAGCGCATACACGGCACTCCCATGGAGCCTAGGGCTGGAATCGCGCAGTGGGACCAGCGCACCAACACCCTTACGATGCACGCCAGCACCCAGACGCCCCACGACCTGAAGGAGCAGACCAGCACGGTGCTTCGTCTCCATGAGGACCAAGTGCGCGTGGTGGCCCCCCATGTGGGTGGCGGGTTCGGGCCAAAGGCCCACGGCGACCCGGAGTATGTGCTGCTGGCGGCCGCCTCTATGGAGGTGGATGCACCCGTGAAGTGGGTGTCAACCCGCACCGAGGAGTTCTTGGGCATGTCCCACGCGCGGGGCAAGGTGTCACACCTGGAGTTGGCGTCGACGCGCGAGGGCAAGGTCACCGGTATGCGTGTTCGTCACTATGCAGACCTCGGCGCCTACCCCAAGGGTCCCGAAACGAGCCTCTCTATGGGGTCGGTAATGTCCTGCGTCGGGGCCTACGCGATACCGGAGGTAGACTTGGAAGTGCACGCGGTGTACACCCACCGCACGCCTGAAGCCCCCTATCGCGGGGCTGGTCGCACTGAGGGCATTTTCCTCATTGAGCGGGCCATGGACATCTTGGCCCGCGAGTTGGACATGGACCCGGCAGAGCTACGGCGACGCAACTTCATCCCCCCGGAATCCTTCCCTTACACCACGCCTTCGGGCGATATCTACGACAGCGGCGACTACGGCGCAGCCTTGGAGAAGGCGCTGGAGGTGTCGGGATACTCCAGCCTGCGCGAGGAGCAGGCCCGCCTGCGCCAAGAGGGGCGCTACTTGGGAGTCGGCATCAGTTCTTGGCTGAAGTCCGGCGGCATCGGCCCTGGGGCCACCGACCCAAACAGCAGTGCTTGGGAGTGGGGCCGCGTGCTCATCGATCGCGGAGGCAGTGTCACCCTCTTCACAGGTGCATCGCCGCATGGTCAAGGGCTGGAGACGACCCTAGCCCAAGTGGCTGCCGAGGTGCTGGAGATACCAGTGGAGAGCATCAGGGTAGTCGCTGGCGACACCAGCTTGGTGGCCCACGGCATCGGCACCTTTGCCAGTCGCAGTATGGCCGTGGGAGGCCCGGCCATACACAACGCCGCTCACAAGATACGCTCCAAGATGATACGTGTGGCAGCCTACAGGCTGGGAGTGCCTGTGGAGCAGGTGGTCTACGAAGGCGGAGCCTGCTCGGTACAGGGGCGGCCTGACTCGCGTTTGACGATGGCAGAGGTCATCGGGGCGGCGCACCGGATCGGCGCTAGGCCGGCGGACGTAGAGTACGGCTTGGACGAGAGTTCATTCTTCCAGCCTACAGGCGTCACCTTCAGTTCCGGCACCTATGTGGCAGTGGTAGAGGTCGACGTGGACACGGGTGATGTGGACATACGGGACCTGTTCTGCATCGACGATCAAGGCGTGGTGGTCAACCCCCAGATCGTCGATGCCCAGATACATGGAGGAGCAGTGCAGGGGCTGGGCCAAGCCATGTGCGAGCAGATAGTCTACGACGAGTCAGGCCAGCTTACCACTGGCACATTCTTGGACTATGGCCTGCCTACGGCAGAGATGGTGCCTTCCTTCGTCACCGAGACTGTCGTTACCCCGACCTACCTCAACCCGTTGGGCGTGAAGGGCATGGGTGAGGGGCCTACAGTGGGCATGCCTCCCGCATTGGTCAACGCCACGGTAGACGCACTTGCTCCTTTGGGAGTGATGCACATCGAGATGCCCTTGACCCCGGACCGGGTGCGTCGCGCCATCGAAGAGGCTCAAGGCTAGTCCAGCCTTCGAACGGGCTACCGCTCTCCGGCCCAAGTTCCGCCGGAGAGCGGGTGTAGATCGCTTTCCTTCGGCCCAGCTTTACACTAAAATCTAGTTTTACTTAACGAACAACCGCGCACTATTCAACAATCTCTACAGCCCCAGGGAATACTCGGCATGATTACTCAGAACGGTGCGAAAGCGTCGTCAAAGTTCGGGGCCATATGGGCTTGGGGAATGCGTTCCCACCTCTCTCTCTCGCAGTTCCCAGAGCAACCGCTCTTAAACAGGCTGTGTAACACGACCCCGGCCCGCTTTCTCTGGAACATCCGCGAGCTGATACTGGCCGCTGCCGCGTATCTGATCTACATGTTGGCCCGCAAGGTCATTCTCAACGACGTAGTCCCTATCGCAACTGACAACGCTCATAAGGTGGTGGCGCTGGAGGAGAAGTTCCATTTCTTCTGGGAACCGGGCTGGCAGAGTTGGGCTATTGAGAACGCCCGGTGGCTGGTAGTGACCATGAATTGGGCCTACATCATGACCTTCTTCCCGGTCATCGCCCTGACAGCAATCATCTTCTATCTCCGTGACCGGGCCCGCTACGTCTTCTACCGGAACGTCATACTCACCAGCTACGTGTTGGCCTTGGTGGTGTTCATCTTCTTCCCGCTGACCCCTCCTCGGATGCTGGGGCCCGAGTTGGGCATTGTCGACACGATTGCCGAATATGGTCCCGCCATTTATGGGGGGCGGGAGATGGCTTTCTTCTACAACGCCTTCGCCGCCATGCCCAGCTTGCATTTCGGCTGGACAATACTATTCGGCATACTGTTCTGGAACACGAAGGGGCCGCTTTGGGCTACACCATGGCTCAAGCTCTGGGGTGTGTGCTACCCTGCCCTGACATTCTTTGCCATTGCCCTCACCGGCAACCACTACATACTGGATGCTATGGGTGGCGCAGCGGTGGCCCTGCTTGCGCTGTTGGGGTACAACGGCATCCAGCTCTGGGGGCGGACTCGCAAAGGGGCGATAACCTCCAAGACCGCCTCGTCGCGCGATATACCAAGCCGCGGGAGCCCCGCCACGGCGCACATACGCCTCTAAACGGCCGGCACTCTTATCACGCCGTGTTCCACTAAGCTCGCCACCTCTGCGGGGGTGTAGCCCGCCTCAAGCAGCACCTCGCGACTGTGCTCGCCAAGGTCGGGCGCACGGTGCCTGATGGTTCCCGGAGTGTCGGATAGCTTTACAGGCACTCCGATGTGTTTGATGGTTCCCAAGTGGGGGTCGTCCAGTTCCACAACCATATTGCGGGCCCGGACGTGGGGGTCGTTGTAGACTTGATCCAAGTTGTAAATTGGCCCAGCGGGCACACCCGCCTCTTCCAACAGATTGACCCAATAAGCCGTCGGCTGAGTGCGGAGGGTCTCTTCCAGCAGCGAGGCCAACTCGCCCTCCCGTGCCTTCCGGTCAGTGTTGGTAGTGAAACGTTCGTCGGTAAGCAGGTCTTCCAAGCCGACGGCGCGGCAGAAAGCCTCCCAAGTGCGCTGGTTGGCGGCGCCTAGGTTCATGTAACCATCACTGGTGTGCAGAGCTTGGTAGGGGGCCGATAACCGGTGGGCCGAACCCAGCGGCTCCGGCACCTGCCCCGTATTGAAGTAGGAGGCCGACTCCCAGAAGGTGTACGCGATGCCCGATTCTATGAGGGATGCGTCTACCTCCTGGCCCTTGCCTGTCTTCAGGCGGTTGATGTACGCGGTCAGAATGCCATATGCAGCGTACATGCCCGCGTTGAGGTCGGTGATGGGTACACCTACCTTCACTGGCGGGCCATCGGCCATGCCGGTGAAGCTCATGAGGCCGCTCATCCCTTGGGCTACCAAGTCGAAACCGCCACGGTGGCTGTATGGCCCGGTGTTGCCGAAACCAGAAATGGAGCAGTAGATGAGCTCTGGGCGCAGAGGCTGTAGGTCGTCGTAGCCCAAGCCCATGCGCTTCAGGGTACCGGGGCGGAAGTTCTGCACCATCACGTCGGCACTTGCTACCAGCTGCTTTATGACGTCGCGTCCTCTGTCGGACCGTAGGTCCAAGGCTAGGCTGCGCTTGTTGCGGTTAACCCCGAGGAAGGGTGTTGACCAGCCATCGATGAAGGGCCCCGTGTGTCGGATGTCGTCTCCGCCTTCAGGACGCTCGATCTTGACCACGTCGGCCCCCATGTCTGCCAACAGTAGGGTGCAAAACGGGCCTGCCATGATCTGGGTGCAATCCAACACCCGCATGCCATCCAAGGCCATCATACCGTTCGCTCCAGTCATAGTCCCTCGCTCCCTCGAATCCTAGATCCAGCTACGCAAGGGGGATAGGATAGCACAAGCGCAGCTTGCGCTATTTGCTCGGTCCGCCGGTGTGTGCCACGTACCAGTCCAATATCTCGCTGCCGGTGCAAAACCAGACGCCCGGGTGGCCCTTGATGTAGCGCCACAGCTCATCGTAGTACCGGATGCGGTGTGCTGCCCCAGTGATGTAGGGATGGGTAGACACGCACATCACCCGAGCGCTTTCCGCACCTTCTTGGTACAGGGCGTCGAAGGCGTCGATGGCCCGGTCCATGAGCTCTCTGGAGCGATGGTGCTGCACGATGTGGATGGGGATGTCGTTTAGCTCCACGGTGTACGGTATGGAGACCAGCGTACCGCTGCGCACCTTCATGTAATAGGGCTGGTCGTCGTTGACCCAGTCGCAAACGTACTCAATGCCCTCTTCGGCCAGCAGGTCGGGCGTCTCAAAAGTCTCGCCCAAACCCGGACCCATCCAGCCGCGGGGCTTCTTGCCAGAGGCCGCCTCGATGGTCTCCATGCTGCGCCGAATTACGTTCCGCTCGTCCTCCTCCAGGTTCATCACCCGCTGGATAAAGCCATGCCCCAGCATCTCCCATCCACTCTCCACCGTTTCGCTGATTATCTGAGGGTAGTGATTGCATACAGCGGCGTTGACGCTGAGAGTGGCGCGTATGTCGTGGCGGTCCAAGACGGCCTTCATCCGCCAGAACCCTACGCGCAGACCGTAGTCGAACCAGCTGTAGTTGGGTATATCGGGTAAGGTAGCCACTCCTTGGGGAGTGGGCAGCACCGTCCGCGCCATGGGCGAGTTGATGTCCCACTCCTCGACGTTTACCACTGGCCACACGGCGATGCGCGCGTTGTCCGGTAGCCGTAGCGCTGGGCGATGATGGATCGGCGAGTAGTCGGCCCTTGGATTCGGCATGAAGAGAACCTCCTAGATGCGGGCGCTCTCGGATGCAGGCGATTTCCGTCTCTCGCAATCTTAGCGTGGGGCCATTCCAGACGCTACTGGGACAGGTCTTAACCGAGCTTCGTTCGCGCGCACTGAGACATCTTGAATTCCGTAGCTGCAGGCGCTTGGCTAGGAGAGGCAACCTTGCGTACACTCCAATTGCTGCACCCATGAACTGGCTAGACGTTGCACTTCTGGTACTCATAGCCATTGGCGCCATTTCGGGCTTTAAGTTCGGCATGGTGCAAGCGGCCGCCTCCTTGGTGGCCGTTGCGGTGGGCATAGCGCTAGCCAGTCGCATAGGCGACAATCTCCAGCCCCTTTTCGCCCTGCTGACCGACAACGAGAATACACAGCAGGTTGCGGGCTTCATCTTGGTGCTGGTGATAGCAGTGTTGCTGGGGATGGTGGCCAGTGCCGTGGTGGTCAAGGGGCTGACAGCTATCAAGCTGGGTTGGGCCAACGGCGTGGGAGGCTTGGTCGTGGGCGCTTTGATTGTGATGATTGCCTGCTCCGCCGCATTGGCCAACGTGCAGGAGGTTTCCATTCTAGCCCCGGATGAGACCATCGAAGATTCTGCGGTGGGGACTTTCCTCGCCGACAACTTCGACGTGGTGCTAAGAGGCATCCGCCTCGTGCCCAAAGACTTCGGCCACTACCGACAGGTTCGCAGCATCGCGCGGTAGGTGCCGCACGATGCCCCAGTTTGCCGACCTGCGCCCGGAATTCTCGCCACTGCGGGCCGCGCTTGCTTGGCATATATCAGACCGAACGCTATCGTCGCTGACTGACGGCATTCTCGACTTGCGACACTGGTAAGGCAATGCAGGTTAGGAGTTCTACCAGCTTGACGAGAAGACGTTCGTTGCCAGACTGCTCTATGGAACCAAGAAAGGCTCCGCCGGTACTGGGCGGAGCCTTTTGAAGGTCAACGCGCGAGGGCCTGCGCGTCCGCTAGTCGTCAGCAGATGATGCGATGCTTGGATTGTGCCGGCTGGGCATGGATGGCGCGGGATGGGCTATTGCCGGCCCGCGGTACGGAGGCGTAGGAGCCGTTGGCCGCGCAGGAACCTCTTCCGGGTCCGGCGGGGGCAACGGGCCCGAGAACAGCCGGTCCAACTGGTCGCCCTCCACCGACTCGTACTGTATCAGGTACTTGGCAATGCGCTCCAAGCTTTCCTGGTTGTCGGTGAGTATCTGCTTGGCTTGGTCATAGCTGCCTTGCACCAAGGCATGCACTTCCTGGTCTATCTGCTCAGCAACTTTGTCGCTGTAGTCCCGTTGCTCCGATATCTCACGGCCTAGGAACACCATCTCTTCGCGGCGCCCGAAGGTGCGAGGGCCCAGCTTGTCGCTCATGCCATAGCGGGTGACCATGTCTTTAGCCAGCCGGGTGGCCGTTTCCAAGTCGTTGCTGGCCCCTGTGGTGATTTCAATCTCCCCAAAGGTAACCGCCTCGGCAACTCGCCCACCCATGGCAGTAGTCATCATGTCCTTGAACTGGGCATAAGTCCATAGAAAGCGGTCTTCCGCCGGCAGGAAGCGCGTGTAGCCACCCATAGTGCCCCGGCTGATGATGGATATCTTATGCACCTTGTCGGCATTGGGCAGGCTCCATCCCACCAAGGCATGCCCGGCCTCATGATAAGCGGTGACTTCCTTCTGACGGGCACTGATGAGTCGGCTCTTGCGCTCCGGGCCAGCCATGACCCTGTCCACCGCCTCTTGGAACTCGTGCAGGTTTATGGATTTCTTGTTGACGCGGGCTGCCAGTAGAGCCGATTCGTTGACCAAGTTGGCCAAGTCGGCGCCGCTGAATCCGGGCGTCTGCTTGGCCACCACCTCGGCGTCCACGTCGGGGCCAAGGGGCTTACCCTTCATATGCACATCAAGGATGGCCTTCCGTCCGTGCATGTCGGGCAGGTCCAGCACGACCCGCCGGTCGAAGCGGCCGGGACGGAGCAGGGCTGGGTCCAGGATGTCGGGGCGGTTGGTGGCTGCGACCACGATGATGTTGATGCCGGTGTCGAATCCGTCCATCTCCACCAGTATCTGGTTGAGAGTCTGCTCCCGCTCGTCGTGACCGCCGCCTAGGCCTGCGCCCCGGTGGCGGCCTACTGCGTCGATCTCGTCCACGAACACGATGCAGGGAGAGTTACGCTTGGCTTGGTCGAACAGGTCGCGAACGCGGGCCGCGCCCACGCCGACGAACATCTCCACGAACTCGCTACCGCTGATGGAGAAGAAGGGCACCCCTGCCTCTCCGGCTGTGGCCCGGGCCAGTAGCGTCTTGCCCGTGCCAGGCGGCCCCACCAAGAGTACTCCCTTGGGTATGCGCGCTCCCAGCGAGAGGAACCGCTCCGGGTACTTCAGGAATTCGACAATCTCTTCTAGCTCGTATTTTGCCTCTTCCACACCAGCGACGTCGCCGAAAGTGACGTTGGGCTTGTTGACCACGAAGAGACGCGCCCTGCTGCGTCCAAAGTTCATGGTCTGGCTGTTGCTGCCCTGTGCCTGGCGCATCATGAACAAGATAAGGGCGCCGAAGAAAATCAGTGGCAGGAAGCTGATAAGCACACGGAAGAAGCTGCCGAAACCTCCCGAAGGCTTATAGTTGATTTCGATCGGGGTGTTCTTAAGCTCCACGCCTTCGCCTTGGAGGAGCTCCTCGATACGGACATTCGCACCGATGCGGCTGGTATACTCCGCGCCGCCACTGGTGGTAACGTTCAGCCTGTCGCCCGACACCTCGATTATCCGGATGCGGGGCGGCTCGGCAGCTGCGTCAGCAATGACTGCGCTCAGAGGCTTCTCGGAAGCGCCGCTACGAGGGATGACAATATAGAAGATGGCTATCACCGCGATGATGACCAGCAGGTAGATAAAGCCGCTCCTCATCCACCTTCCGCTACCCATGATGCTCCCTCGGTTGGCCCTCTAAGTCTATTCTCTCAGGCCTTTTTATGATGCGTAGTCCCCAAAAAGGCAAAGTTGGACCGTACGTGCGTACTGGCCCGCTCAACTCTGGTGGATTGTACCACATGTCACACGGCAAGACCAACGCAAACCGTCAGCAAGCGCTCCCGGGCTAGGCGGCGTTGACACTGGATGGCATTCATTCTAGGATGCAGACTACAAAAATGTGCCATAGCTATTGGGGTGCGGGTCACGAGCCCTGCCCTTAGCTGATCCGTGGCATGGAGGAGCAGAACTTGGCCCAGTATGTCCTTATCGAGTCTCGCGACCCATTCGAGTACGCCGATACCAACTACATGTACAGCACCGCAGGTGACTTGGCGGCGCGAGGCAACGATGTGCTGCTGTACCTCATACAGAACGGCGTCTTCTGCGCCCGTCGTGACGTGGCTAACAATCCCCTAGCTTCCCTGAGGCAGAACGCTCCATCGGTACGGGTAGAGGTGGACGACTTCTCCCTGCGAGAGCGTGGCATCGGCAGCAACAGCTTGGTGGATGGCATCAACATATCCAATGTGGACAACCTAGTCGATCTCTTGGTGCAGGAAGGCAACAAGATCGTCTGGCATTAGGCCCCCATAACACAGGAGGACTTTCATGGCGACACTGACCATTGCTTTGATGGACTCGCCCTACGAATCGGGCACCACTACTACGGCCCTGCGTATTGCCGACGCTGCCGTGCGAAAGGGGCACAGCGTCAACGTCTTTGCGTATGAGGGGGCGGTGGCTCTCACCATGGCCGATCAGAAGGCCCACCCCAACCCCGTCAAGGGCACCTCGGTGGAGGAGCAGCACCACCCCACCACCTCGTCGTGGGTAGCTGGCCTGCTGGCTACCGGCAAGGTTGACTGGATCAACTGTGGCCTCTGCGTCGACGAGCGGGGGTCCGGTAACTGGATCGAAGGCGCACGACGTGGAGGCCCACCAGACCTGTTGAAGTGGTCCACCGAGAGCACTAATACTCTTATCATGGGCACAAAGTAGGAGGTTGGGTTGGCATCGATTCTTTCTATAGTCGAACGGGCCTACCACGGAACCATAGAAGAGCAGGACGACACTATACTCTGGGTCAGCCACATGCTGAAGAACGCCGGGGCTGAGCTTTCAGTGCTGCTCCGGGGCAACGCTGTTAACTACGGAGTTATGGGACAAGACGCTACCGGCTTGCGCTTCGGCGACGTCGATATGGAGGTCGCCCCCACGCTGGACAAGGACATCGTGAACTTGGTCAGCGCTGGGGTGCCCACGTATGCCGTCCGAGAAGACTTGGAGGAGCGAGGAATCCGACGGGATGAGCTGGCCGAAGGGCTGCAGATCATCAGTCGCAGTGAGGTGGCCGGCTTGTACGATTCCCACGACTCCATCTGGCACTGGTAGAGGCCTCGGGCGCCCCTCGTCACCCGTTCACCAAGCCGAGAGGCCTCCCGCGTTGGGGGCCTCTTCACCGTTAACAGAACACCGAAAGCCCCCCCTCCTGCAGGGGCTTTTGCGCATGACACGGGGTGCCACATATCCGAATTTCGACTCCCGATAATACGAAAAGCATACACACGGACAGTGTGAGAATACTGATATGGACGACACCCTTGGAATGCGAGCCATTTACTAGCCTGAATTACGCATCCGGGGGCCTTGAGGACTACACATATGGCTTTGGGCCTCTTATAATATCGACTTGGATTTTTGACTCCAGGAGTATTTAGTTGCCCTTTTATCCATACCAACCCTCCAGTAAAGATGTGGCAGTCGACAGGCCGAACAGAGGCCTGTACGATCCCTCCTTTGAGCACGACGCGTGCGGTGTGGGCGTCGTAGCCGACATAAAGGGCCGCAAGTCCCACGACATTGTCGAGAAGGGCTTGCAAGTGCTCATAAGCCTAGGCCACCGAGGGGCCTGTGGCAGCGACCCCGAGACCGGAGACGGGGCGGGGCTGTTGGTGCAGATGCCCCATGCCTTCTTTCATGCAGAAGCAGCCAAGTTGGGCATCCGGCTTGGCGAACCGGGTGAATGGGCCGTGGGTATGGTGTTCCTACCGCAAGACCCTCAGGAGGGGCTTTATTGCCAGCAAGCCCTTGAAAGAATAACGATCGAAGAAGGCCAGCAGTTCCTAGGCTGGCGCGACGTTCCGGTGGACCCAGACGCCATCGGCGTCGGTGCTCGCCGAGTGATGCCGCTTATTCGGCAGGCCCTCATACAGCGGGGCGACGATACACCCGATGAGGCGTCCTTTGAGCGCAAGCTCTATGTCATACGCCGCCGCGTGGAGAATGAGGTGGACGCCTCCGACATCGCGGACGCCTCCACCTTCTACATCCCTTCTCTTTCGGCCAACCGCATCGTGTACAAGGGCCTGCTCATGGCCCATCAGATACGGGGCTTCTATCAGGAGTTGGCCGACGAAACACTGGTCTCCTCCTTCGCGATGGTGCACTCCCGGTTCAGCACCAACACCTTGGGGTCGTGGCGTCTTGCCCACCCCTACCGGTTCCTGCAGCACAACGGCGAAATCAACACCCTGCGGGGCAACATCAACTGGATGGCCGCCCGGGAAGGGATGCTGGCGTCGGAGGCATTCGGCGACGACCTACCCAAGCTCCTCCCCGTCATACAGCCGGGGCAGAGCGACACTGCCTGTATCGACAACGCCTTGGAGTTGCTACTGCACACGGGCCGCTCACTGCCCCATGCCATGCTGATGCTCATACCTGAAGCATGCGCCGCAATGGTCGATATGCCTCAGGAGAAGCGTGACTTCTACGACTACTACTCCTGTTTGATGGAGCCGTGGGACGGCCCTGCTCTGATTGCTTTTACTGATGGCACCCGCGTCGGGGCCATCTTGGATCGCAACGGCTTGCGCCCCTTCCGTTACTTGGTCACCAAGGACGACCTGCTGGTAATGGCTTCGGAAACGGGCGTGCTGGAGGTCCCGCCGGAAGACGTGTTGTTCAGGGCACGCCTGCAGCCGGGACGCATGTTCCTAGTGGACCCATCTGAGGGTCGCATCGTGTCCGACGAGGAAATCAAGTCGGAACTTGCATCCCGCCATCCCTTTGGTCAGTGGCTGGCTGAGAACCGGGTGACTCTGGATGACCTGCCTCCGCCGGACAGCGTACACCAACCCGACTTGGCAACTCTGGCCACGCGACAGCGCGCCTTTGGCTACACCCAAGAAGAACTGCAGATGATTATCGACCCGATGGCCTCCGGCGGTGCCGAAGCCGTCGGCTCCATGGGCAACGACACGCCCCTCGGTGTGCTCTCCGACCGCAGCCCCTTGGTGTTCAGTTATTTCAAACAGCTTTTCGCCCAAGTCACCAACCCACCTCTGGACGCGATACGCGAGGAACTGGTGACCTCGTTGGAGGGCTACGTCGGCTCGGAGCAGAACTTGTTCGATGAGACCCCTGGGCATTGCCGACAGCTCAAGCTGATGCGCCCTCTGCTCAGCAACTACGAATTGGAGCAGATTCGTAACATCGACCGCAATGGTATCCGCGCCACCACGCTCAGCACACTCTTCACTCTCGGTGAGGGAGAAGGGGCCATGGAGCAGGCTTTGGAGCGTCTGCGTGCCGCGGCCACGGCTGCTATTGCGGCCGGCTACCAGATTCTCATCCTGTCAGACCGCGGCGTGGACTCCGACCATGCCCCCATCCCCAGCCTACTGGCCACCTCGGCAGTACACCACCACCTCATACACGAGGGGTCACGGGCCCGTGTTGGGCTGATCGTGGAGTCGGGCGAGCCTCGCGAGGTCAGCCACTTCTGTCTTCTGGTCGGCTATGGTGCGGCGGCCATCAACCCTTACCTTGCATTCGAGACCATCGCCGACATGGTGCAGCATGGCACCATGTCGGTACCAGTGTCCGCGAAACACGCCGAAGAAAACTTCATCAAGGCCATGGACAAGGGCCTGCTCAAGACCATGTCGAAGATGGGCATCTCCGCTGTGCAAAGCTACCGCGGGGCCCAGATTTTTGAAGCAGTGGGACTTAATCAGGAGGTCATCGACCGCTACTTCACATGGACGCCGTCCCGCATTGAAGGCGTGGGGCTGGAGATTATTGAGGCCGAGGCAATCAAGCGCCACCAAGACGGCTACGGCTCTGCCCTTCCCGGTCTCAACGGTACGCTGAACCCTGGAGGCTACTACCAGTGGCGGGTGCATGGCGAGTATCACATGTACAACCCTCAGTCCATCGCCGCCCTGCAAAAGGCCACCAAGACCGAGGACTACGAGACGTTTCAGCAGTTCACCGACCTCATTGACGATCAGAGTGAGCAGTTGTGCACCCTGCGTGGCCTGCTCGACTTCTGCTACGACGACGAGCCCATCCCCTTGGAAGAGGTGGAGTCGGCGGCCGAAATCGTGAGGCGGTTTGCCACCGGCGCTGTGTCGCTGGGCTCCATCAGTCGCGAGGCCCACGAAACCATGGCCATTGCCATGAACCGCATCGACGCCCGTAGCAACACCGGTGAGGGCGGTGAGGACTACCATCGCTATACTCTCGACTCCAACGGGGACTCACGCAGCAGCCGCATCAAGCAGGTAGCCTCGGGCCGCTTCGGCGTGACCACCAACTACCTCGTCAACAGCACCGATTTACAGATCAAGATGGCCCAAGGCTCCAAGCCCGGCGAGGGCGGACAGTTGCCTGGGCGCAAGGTGGACGAGTACATCGGCTGGGTTAGGCATACCACCCCTGGCGTGGAGCTGATTTCACCCCCGCCACACCACGACATCTACTCCATCGAAGACTTGGCTCAGTTGATACACGATCTGAAGAATGCCAATCCCGATGCCCGCGTACATGTGAAACTGGTGGCGGAAGTGGGCGTAGGCACCATCGCTGCTGGCGTCTCCAAGGGCCACGGCGACGTGGTGCTGATCAGCGGTGACAGCGGAGGCACCGGCGCATCGCCGGAGTCCTCCATCAAGTACGCTGGATTGCCTTGGGAGTTGGGGTTGGCCGAGACCCAGCAGGTGCTGGTGGAGAACGACCTGCGCGGGCGCATCGTCGTGCAGACCGATGGCCAAGTGAAGACAGGCCGCGATGTTGCAATCGCCTGCCTGCTGGGGGCGGAAGAGTTCGGTATGGCCACGGCCCCCCTCATCGTCATGGGCTGCATCATGCTACGCAAGTGCCACCTCAACGCCTGCTCCGTTGGCATCGCCACCCAAGACCCCGACCTGCGTAAGAAATTCACTGGGCAGCCCGAGCACGTCATCAACTACTTCTTCATGGTGGCGGAGCAGCTGCGGGAAATCATGGCCAAGCTGGGCTTCCGCACCATCAACGAGATGGTGGGTCGCGTGGACAAGCTGGAGACTCGGCGCGCCATCGCGCACTGGAAGGCCCAAGGTCTCGACCTGTCGCCCCTGTTGTACAAGCCTGACATGCCTCCGGAAGTGGCTACCTATTGTCGCCAGGAGCAGGATCACGGTTTAGAACGCTCGCTGGACCAGACGATTCTCATTGAGGCAGCCAAACCAGCCATCGAGCAGGGGATGCCGGTGGAGATACGCATGCCCATCCATAACCACAACCGCACCGTGGCTACCACTCTCAGTGGGATGGTGGCCAAGAAGTATGGTGAGGAAGGTCTGCCCGAAGACACCATACGCTGCCACTTCACGGGCTCGGCAGGGCAGAGCTTTGGAGCATTCCTTGCCAAGGGAGTCTCCCTGACTTTGGAGGGTGACTCCAACGACTATTTTGCCAAGGGTATCTCTGGTGGCCGAGTTGTCGCCTTCCCCTCCAAGGTGGCCCAATTCGTCCCGGAAGATAACATCATCGTGGGCAACGTGGTGCTCTACGGGGCCACCGGAGGCAAGGCTTTTATACGTGGCATCGCAGGCGAGCGCTTCGCCGTGAGAAATAGTGGCGCCCACACTGTAGTCGAGGGCGTCGGCGACCACGGCTGCGAGTATATGACCGGCGGCGTGGTGGTGGTGCTGGGACCCACAGGACGGAACTTTGCTGCGGGCATGAGTGGCGGCTTCGCCTACGTGCTCGACGAAGACGGCGATTTCAAAACGCTCTGCAATGCCGACATGGTTTCTTTGGAGCCGGTGGTTGACGCGGAGGACGAGGACACACTGCGGGGACTCATCGAGGAGCACCTGCGATACACGGGCAGCGGCCCGGCAGGCCGCATACTTTCCGATTGGAAGGCCTATCTGTCCAAGTTCGTGAAGGTGTTCCCAGTGGACTACCGCCGTGTGCTGGAACAGAGGCGGCAGGAGCAGCAGCACGGGATGGAAGAGTTGGTATCCGATGGGTAAGGTCACAGGCTTCAAGGAGTTCGGTCGCGAGCTGCCACGCAGGCGCCCCGTGCCAGAGCGTATCCAACATTTCCGCGAGTTCTACGAACATTGGACCGAGGAGCAGGCGCGCAACCAAGGCGCGCGCTGCATGAACTGTGGCGTGCCTTTCTGTCACAGTGGCTGCCCTTTGGGCAACCTGATACCCGATTGGAACGACTTGGTATACCGAGGCCAGTGGGAGAGTGCTTTGGCAGCCCTCTCTTCCACCAACAACTTCCCCGAATTCACTGGGCGCATCTGCCCCGCTCCTTGCGAAGCATCCTGCACCTTGGCCATCAACCAAGATGCAGTGGCCATTGAGCACATCGAGCGGGCCATCGCCGAACGCGGCTTCGAAGAAGGCTGGATGCAACCCAAGCCGCCCCAGAAGCGCACCGGCAAGAAGGTGGTTGTCGTCGGCTCCGGTCCAGCAGGACTGGCGGCCGCGGCCCAACTGAACAGCGCGGGGCACTGGGTCACCGTGCTGGAGCGGGACGAGTACGTCGGCGGTCTGCTCACCCTTGGCATACCTGGTTTCAAGCTGGAGAAAGAGGTCGTGCAACGGCGCTTGCGCCTTATGGAAGAAGAAGGCGTGGAGTTCCGTACTGAAGTCCATGTGGGCGTCAACTATCCCGTCTCTGACCTGAAGGCGGGTTACGACGCCATCCTCCTGACGGGAGGCTCTACCCACGCTCGCAATCTGGATGTGCCCGGCCGCGACCTCGACGGCATCCACTTCGCCATGGAGTACTTGCCTCAGCAGAACCGGTTGGACTTGGGCCAATCGCTGGATGGCGCACAACGCATCAGCGCGGAAGGCAGACGCGTTGTGATCCTAGGTGGTGGCGACACCGGGGCCGACTGCTTGGGCACCGCCCACCGGCAGGGGGCCGAAGTAGTACACCAAATGGAAATCCTCTCAGAACCTCCCGGCGCACGGTCGGCCGGCAACCCTTGGCCCGAGTGGCCCATTGTGCTGCGCCCCTCGGCAGCTCACGAGGAGGGTGGCCTGACTGATTACAGCGTGGCGACCAAGGCTTTCACAGGTGACAACGGCCATGTATCGGCATTGCACGCCGTATACGTGGAATGGACGCGCGGTGAGAACGGACGCCCCGCGATGCGCGAGATAGAGGGCTCAGATTTCACCATAGAGACCGAGTTGGTGCTACTGGCCTTGGGTTTCCTCCACCCGGAGCACGAGGGCATGTTGACCGACTTGGGGGTGGAACTGGATGCCCGGGGCAACGTCTCCGTGGACAAGAACAAGGCCACCAGCGAGCCGGGCATATTCGCCGCCGGCGACATGGCCCGGGGACAGTCGCTGGTAGTATGGGCCATCGCCGAAGGACGCGCCGCTGCCCATGGCGTCGACAGGTTTCTGATGGGCTCGACTGGCCTTCCTTGGGTGGCCACCAAGTTCGACCGGCGGTAGCCTAGGACCACGGAGGCCTTCCCATGGGCCGCGAAAGCATCCTCTTCTACCTGCGCCTCGTCTTTCTGCCCATTGTCATCCCCCTCTCCATACTGCGGGCGTGTACCAGCAGTTGGTCCTCTTTGGAACGCACCCATCAGGAACAGGAGGCCCGCTACCAGCGCATGTTGAATGTGCTGCCTCAGCGTCTTCGCCGCCAAGTGGAGGAGGGCAACGCGGAGGTCATAACCGACGAGTTCGTGCGCCGCTTCGCTGTGCTTCTGGGCGATTACGTGGCCATGAGGTCGCGTCTTCCCGGAGCCCGCGAGGCCTTGTTGAAGTCCCAGTACCTCAACATCCTAGACGCGGAAGCACGGCGCCTCCGAGCCGCCGAATCGCGGCAGCAGCAGGCAGTGGAGGCGCTGGGCAGCCGTAACCCGCCCAGACGCCGCTCCGCCCGACGGAGGCGGTCCAGATAGGCCGTGCTATACTGGCCTACAAGATGCACACGTTCCGCTTGGCTTTGGCCCAGATAAACCTCACCGTTGGCGACTTGGAGGGCAACGTCGCCAAGGCCTTGGAGTACGTGGAGCAGGCCAAGGAGTTGGCGGTCGACCTTATCGCCTTTCCTGAGTTGACCATCACTGGCTACCCACCGGAAGACCTCCTTCTCAAGCCCTCCTTCATACAAGCCAACATCGAAGCTATGCGCCGCGTAGCAGCAGCCTCCTCGAAAGATGTGGCCGTGGCCGTAGGCTTCGTCGATGCCGGTGACGACATCTACAACGCCTGTGCCCTCGCTCACGACGGGGAAGTCGTAGGCGTCTATCACAAGGTCTACCTGCCCAACTACGGCGTGTTCGACGAGGAGCGGTACTTCAAGCAGGGTAAAGAATGCCCCGTCTTCGTCATCAACGGCGTGGGCGTAGGTCTGAACATCTGCGAAGACATCTGGTACCCATCCGGCCCCACTGCAGTGCAGCGGGACGCTGGGGCCGATCTCGTGGTTAATATCAACGCCTCTCCCTACCATGTGGGCAAAGGCGACTTCCGTCGCAGGATGGTCGCCACCCGTGCTTCCGACAACGAGCTCTACGTGGCCTACTTGAACACCGTGGGCGGACAGGATGAGCTGGTCTTCGATGGCGACAGCGCCATCTTCGGGCCAGGTGGTGAGTTGGTGGCGCACGGTCCCGAGTTTGAAGAGTCTCTGCTGGTGGCCGACTTGGATGTGGAGGCTGTCTTCCGGTCCCGGCTGCACGACCCACGTCCGCGCAAGGCGCGCCGTGTACCCTCCCACGAGGCTGCCCCGCCCAAAACAGTCCACGTATCCGACAATACCGGTGGCGCCCGGCCCGCGCTCCCCGCCAATGGCGTCGTCACCGCGCTGGACCCCATCGGACAGGTCTATCGCGCGTTGGTAGTAGGAACGGGTGACTACGTCCGCAAGAATGGCTTCCGCAAGGTGATAATCGGCCTGTCGGGGGGCATCGACTCGGCTTTGACCGCTTGCGTCGCCTCCGATGCCTTGGGGCGGGAGAACGTGCTGGGCGTGACTATGCCGTCGCGCTACTCCAGTGAGGGCAGCATCCTCGATTCGCGGGAACTGGCGGAAAACCTCGGCATCGAGCTATGGGAGTTGCCGATAGAGCCAGCCCACAGCGCTTTTGAGGAGATGCTGGAGCCCTACTTCAAGGGCACCGAGCCCGGCGTGGCAGAGGAGAACGTGCAGGCGCGGGTCAGGGGCAACGTGCTGATGACCATCTCCAACAAGTACGGCTGGCTGGTGCTTACCACGGGCAACAAAAGCGAGCTAGCCATGGGGTACGCCACGCTGTACGGCGACATGGCTGGCGGCTTTGCCGTTATCAAGGATGTCCCCAAGACGTTGGTGTACGACCTCGCTCGCTGGCGTAACAGCCAAGGACACCCCGTGCCCATTATCCCCCAAGCTGTCTTGGACAAGCCGCCCAGCGCCGAGTTGCGTCCCGACCAGACCGACCAGGACAGCCTGCCCCCCTACCCGGTGCTGGACCAGGTGGTGCGGGCCTACGTGGAGGAAGACCGCAGCTACCAGAACATGGTGGACATGGGATTTGACCCAGCAGTGGTGCGACAGGTCATCACGGCCGCCGACCGCAATGAATACAAGAGGCGCCAAGCCCCCCCAGGGGTGAAAATCACCCCGCGCGCCTTCGGGCGGGACCGGCGCCTACCTATCGTCAATCGCTACCGCCAGTTCTAGCCGGAACCAGAGGCATTTCTGACTACTGCCACCGTCATTCGGGCGAGTGCTGGAGTCTAGGTCGCACCGTAGCTGGGGGAGGCCGGCACTTCGGCCTTACCCTTGTATGTGTGCTAACCGACGCCCGTCTCCTCCGGACCGGAATAAGAGCACCAAGCCCGGCGGAGCGATGATGCTGGTCACAACCACCAGAATAATGGAAACGCTGAAGATTTCATCGTCGATGACCCCAGATGTGAGGCCGATGCCGGCGATGATCAACGTCACCTCTCCGCGGGGCAACATGCCAACGCCTATCCTGCTGCTGCCTCTCAGGTTGAAGCCTGTCAGCAAGGCAGGCCCCCCTCCGCCCAAGACCTTGCCGACTACAGAAAGTACGGCTATCACCAAGCCAAATACGATGGCATTGCCCATGGCGCTAACGTCCACCAAGGTGCCCATCGTTACGAAGAAAATCGGCACCAAAGCGTCGTATACCGTGTTGAGAGGCTCTTCCAACTTCTTTGCCAAATCGGTGCTGGACAGGGCCAGACCGATGGAGAAGCCGCCGATGATAAAAGCCAAACCAAAGGTCTCGGCCAACCCGGCAGCCAAGAAAGCCATGCCGAGGAACAAGCTCAAGGCTGCACCTCGCGTGCGGAAGCCTCGTATGAACCTTGAGATGTAAGATGCCGCCAAAGTGCCCACTATCGTCAAGCCAAGCCAGAACCCGACGGCCTTACCAGCTACCACCGCGACATTGGAGAAGGAGACGCCGCCCGCAGCATGGACGCCCACCACCACGGTCAGGATGATGATCCCCAACACGTCGTCGACGACAGCGGCGCCGATCACCGTTACGCCCTCCGGCGAGTCCAGCGACCTCAGGTCAGATAGCACGCGGGCGGTGATGCCCACTGAGGTGGCCGTCATGATGGCACCCACAAACAGGGCCCGGGCATCGGTAAAGCCGTCGGCGTAGCCCATGGCCAAAGTGCCCGACACACCGAGTACAAAGGGCAGCGCAACACCCCCGAATGCGATCGCGGTGGCAGGCCCGGCATACCTCAAGAAGGTCTTGAGGTTGGTTTCCAAGCCAACGACGAACAACAGTACGATGGAGGCAACTTGGGCAATGGCCCATAGCTCGGAGGAGACCGGGATAACGGAAGTGTGGCCCGCCTCACGGATGAGGTCGGGAAAGAGCTGCCAGCCTGCAATGGGCAGGCCTCCCAAAGCGAAGGGCCCGATTATGACACCGGCAGCCATCTCTCCCACCACGGGAGGGATACGAAGCGCCCTCTCACACAACTCGCCACTCAATTTGGCGGCGATCACTATCATGCCTAGCTGTATTACCAGTTGGGTTACGAGTTCGGTGATTTCCTCAGACATCAGGGAGAATCTCGACGCGCGATTGCACCTTGCTATCGGAGGCCCTTGGACCGTACCGCAGCCTCTTCATCTTGAAACCGCTAACGCCAGCTCTGGCTAGCCGGACACTTCGACGATCATCTCGATCTCTATGGGCACGGTGTTGGGCAGGCTGCCCATGCCCACCGCAGAGCGAGCGTGACGCCCCTTCTCTCCGAAGATGCCTACCAGCAGGTCCGATGCGCCGTTGGCCACCTGCGGGGTCTGTCCGAAGTCGGGGGCACAGTTGACCATGCATAGAAGCTTGACCACGCGAGTGACCCGGTCCAAGTCCCCGATGGCTGCCTTCAAGTTGGCGAGGGAGTTGAGGATGGCCTGACGCGCGGCGGCGTAGCCCTCTTCGATGGTCACTTGCGTCCCGACCTTACCCACGGCGGTGTATCCGCCATCGGGCAGACGGTTCACAACCCCAGCCACGTATACCAAGTTGCCTGTCTGTACTGCGCCTACGTAGTTGCCGCCGGGGGTTGGTGGGGCGGGCAGCGTGTAGCCCATCTCTTCCAGTTTCTTCTCTACTTCCATTGGTCGCCTCCTGATGGTTGCCTAGTTGATTGCCGATACGCCCTTGCTTGGGGTGTCATTGGGCTGAGCTTATTGGGGCAGTGCAATTGTACCTAAGGGGGTTGAAGTTGCAAGCTAGACGCTATCTGCCACGGGTGCGCGGCGCTCGTCGACCGTCGGCACTGTTGCGGAACAGGAGCACCAGCCCCATGGGGGCCAAGATGGTGGTTACCACGGTCATCAGTATGGAGACACCGAAGATTTCCTCGCCAATGACGCCCTCAGCCAAACCGATGCCAGCGATGATCAGGGCCACTTCGCCACGGGGCAACATGCCGATGCCAATCCGTGTGCTGCCCCGCGGGTTGAAACCGGTGAAGAAGGCAGGCACCATTCCGCCCACCACCTTCCCCACGATGGCTAGCAGAGTTATCACCACCCCAAATACAATGGTGTCGACCATGGAGGACAGGTCTACCAAGGTGCCCATGACCACGAAGAATATGGGGACCAGAGCTTCGTACACTGCGCTCAGGGGTTCCTCCAGCTTCTTTGCCAAATCGGTGCCCGAGAGAGCCAGACCCATGGAGAAGGCCCCAATGATGAACGCAAGCCCGAACGTCTCTGCCAAGCCGGCGGCGAGGAAAGCCAGCCCTAGGAATAAGGCTACCGACGCTCCCCGTACCCGCATAGCGCTGATGCCCCGAGCGATGTAGGGCGCGACCAGAGTGCCCAAGACCGACAATGCAAGCCAGAAACCCAGTGCCTTGACAGCAACGATGAGAACGTTGGGGGCTGAGACACCCCCAGCAGCATGAATGCCTACCACGACGGTCAGCACAATAATCCCCAGCACGTCGTCCACCACCGCGGCGGCTATGATTGTGACCCCCTCCGGCGAGTCTAATGCGCCCAAGTCCGAAAGCACCCGGGCGGTGATGCCCACGGAGGTGGCGGTCATGATGGCCCCCACGAACAGGGCCCGGGGGTCGGTGAAACTGTCAGCGTACCCCATGGATATTGTGCCGACCATGCCTAGGATAAAGGGCAGTAGAACACCGCCCAACGCCACCGCGGTGGCAGGCCCGGCATACCTCAAGAACACCTTCAGGTTGAGCTCCAGCCCCACAAAGAACAAGAGCACAATAGAGGCGACTTGAGCGATGGACCACAGCTCGGTGCTGACGGGTATGACAGAGGAGGCGTCCGCGCCATACAACGCTGGGAAGGCCTCCCACCCGAAGATGGGCACACCGCCCAAGGCGTAAGGGCCGATGATGACGCCTGCCGCCAACTCTCCCAGCACGGGAGGGATACGCAGCAACCTCATGCACAACTCGCCGCTTAGCTTTGCAGCGATGATGATTATGGCCAGCTGGATTACCAGCTGGGTGACTATGTGTGTGATGTCTCCGTGCATGGAAAATGTAGATACGAATTTCGCCGTCTGATTATATCACCGACTCGGGGCTGACACCCCGTCCTCATGAGGAACAGAATGACGCCTTGCCAGAACGCGCCCCGCGTGTTGTCTGGCTTGACGCTGGCATAGGGCTTCCCTACCATGGGCCAATGGCCTATAGGCTGTCATTCTCATCCCGGCGGCTTCGGCGCATCTTGGTCCCGGGCACGGAGTAGGAGCATGGAGGCACGCGCCGGAGTTGTCTTGGCCGCTGGGGTTGGTTCTCGGATGAGGTCCAAGTTGCCCAAGGTGCTGCACAAGCTGTGTGGCCTCGAGATGCTCCTCTACCCCATAGAGACTATGCGTCAAGCTGGCGTCGACCCAGTCGTGGTGGTGGTATCTCCTTCGAATGAAGAGGCGGTACGGTCTCTGCTGTCCGATACCGTGGAATATGTGGTGCAGCATCAACCCTTGGGGACAGGACACGCGCTGTTGCAAGCTGCCTCCTTGCTCAGGGACCATGCAGAACATGTGGCTGTCATCGGAGGCGACTCCCCTTTGGTCCGTCCCAGCAGCTTGAGTTCCCTGTTGGACGTTCACCTGTCCCGCAGAGCCTGTATGTCTCTCCTAGTATCTTCGGCAGAGTTGCCGCGCGATATGGGCCGGTTGGCCCGAAGGGCCGACGGAAGCATAGCTGGCATCGTCGAGGCCGCTGAAGCCAATGGAGCTGCGGTATCTCATGAGGTCAACGGCGGTGCCTACTGGTTCCGTGCTTCGTGGCTGTGGCCCCAATTGGCCCAGATACCAATTGGTGGGCGCGGTGAGTTCTACCTCACTGCCCTAGCAGAGATCGCCGCCGAGCAGAGGGCGGGCATAGAGGCGTTGGAGGCCGGTGAGCCTGCTGAGGTGTTGGGAATTAACGACAGAGTGCAGATGGCCAACGCGGTAGCCGCGCTGTACGGCCGTATCCGCGAGGACTGGATGCGCCAAGGCGTAACCATGATCGATCCGGCCAGCACATTCATTGATGCATCCGCCCAGTTGGGGCAGGATACCTTGGTCTACCCTAACACCATGGTCCTGGGAGCATCCCGAGTGGGGTCGGAGTGTACGCTGGGCCCAGGTTCGGTAGTACGCGACTCGCAGATAGGCGACCGCTGTCGAGTGACAGCCTCTCATGTGGAGGGCTCAATTCTGGAGGATGACGTAGAGATGGGCCCCTTCAGCCATTTGCGTCCGGGGGCATACATGGAGAGAGGTGTACACCTAGGCAATTTCTGTGAGGTGAAGAACAGCCGGCTAGGACAAGGCTCGGCCATGGGCCACTTCGGCTACGTGGGCGATGCAACGGTCGGCGCTGGGGTCAACTTGGGCGCCGGCGCCGTCACCTGCAACTACGATGGTGTGGAACATCAGAATACTGTGATCGAAGATGGGGCCTTCATCGGGTCCGACACCATGCTGGTGGCCCCGGTCCGGGTTGGCGCCGACTCCATTACAGCTGCCGGGTCTGTGGTCACTACCGATGTTCCTCCTGCTAGACTGGCAGTGGGTGTCCCTGCTAAGATACGCAGAAGCAAGAGGGTATTAGGGAAAAAGAGGTAATAACTTAAGCAGGCCGCCAGCCCTTGCCTCTCGAGTGGCGGCAGTTTCGTGCATTTTGGATACCAGCCATTTAACGCACATAAGCCCATCTCCGGTGGCAACTGGCGCCTTCCAGCGTTTCTTCCTTCCCGAAGAAAACCGCCGCCAGCCTGAAGCCGCGCATCTCAACCCGAATACTTCTCCTCTGGACCATGCCCGGGTGACGCTGTGGCTGTCCTTGCTTGGCAGGTGTGATCATGTCTAGCTTTGCCCGATGGGGCTCTGCACTGACAGGTCCGCTGTTCTCTCCTTTTCGACGCGGAAGCGTAGCTAACGGCGACCGGAGTCGCAAACCGGCAGTTGAGAACGGCAACGGCAGGGCCGACCGTGATGAGTCGCTGATTACCAAAGAGATGCAGGAGCGCATGGACGCCCGCGAGCGTGCCATGCTCAACGCCATTGTCAGGTTGGATGAGGCTACCGCCCGCGAGGTGATGGTTCCTCGGGTGGACATGGTCACTGTGGAAAAAGAGTCCAGCCTGAGACATGTGGCCCAGCAGATGGCCCAAACCGGCCACAGCCGCCTTCCCGTGTACGACTCCATGCCTGACCACATCATCGGCGTCCTCCATGCTAGGGACGTGCTGCACATACTGTCCGATGCGACAGACCGCCGAGCCGTTAAGGACATCATTCGTCCCACGCACTTTATCCCCGAATCCAAATTGCTGGATGACCTGCTGCAAGAGATGCAGGAGAAGCACATCCAGATGGCCATCGTGGTGGACGAATATGGCGGAACCGAGGGTCTGGTGACGGTGGAAGACCTGCTGGAGGAGATCGTCGGAGAGCTTGAGGACGAATTCTCCGCCCTCAAGCAGGACCCTCCGGTGGTCAGGATTGACGAGGGCGACCTGCTGGTGGACCCCATTGTCAGCTTGGACGAACTGGCTGAACTGATGGGGGTGCCCATTGAAGAGCCAGCTTACGACACCATCGGGGCCTACGTACATGGATCCTTGGGCAAGGTGCCTGAGGCGGGGGACGAGGTGTCGCTGGGCGGGCTGAGGGTACGGGTGGTCTCTCTACTGGGAAGGCGGATGCGCAAGCTGCGCGTGATGCGGGACTAAGGGTACCCGTGTCCCACGGCTTTCAGTGACAGGGTTCAATGATTACGGCGGGCTACCCTTTGCCACGCTGTGACCGAGAGGCGCCCGCCGTAATGTACCATTTTCCGCTTGTGCAGTCTGCTACTTGCCGTCCGACTTCTCAATGACCCTTAAGGCCTGAGTGGCCACAGCAGACCCTCTAGTTCCAGAAGCTTTGACTGTATAGATGCCTGGTTCTATGTCTGCTGGAATCGCATGCACCTGTACGTAGAAGGCGCGGTTGTCGTTGGCCCGAGCTTGGGTCATTCCCAAGGGGATAACAATGTTTCCCTCTGGCTCCCGCTCGATCTGTATGAAAACCAACTCGCCGGGGATGAATCCTGAACCCAACACCTCAAAGGCAGGGCGGCGCGACTCTGCGGTTACTTCCACGGTGTGGGGATGAACGATTATCTCGGAGGTCTGCGGCTCCAGAGTGATGCGAGCCCATGGCCCCGGGGCGCCCGCTGCCCAAACCACACCAATAGATAGAACGGCAGCAAGCATGCCTAGAACCACAAGCGATACTTTAGTGCCCAGAAACCGCCTCATGGGGCCTCCTTTTTGTAGCTACCCGGAGGGAACTCAACAGCTAAAGACTTCCGCGCTTGGGGGCGTGGGAATCCAGCCGTATGGTAGTGTCCCCTAGGTACGATGTCAAGTATGGTGAACCCCTCATAAGGCCATTTTAGCCCGACGCTGGGGTCATCTTGCAGGCATCCCTAGTCTAAGTTATTCTCCCTGCATAGAGGAGAGGTGGCCGAGAGGCTTAAGGCGCCGCTCTCGAAAAGCGGTATCTCGCAAGGGATCGTGGGTTCGAATCCCACCCTCTCCGCCAACTACACAATCTTCCCATAACCCCCCAGCCCTCATTTGGTTGTCCGGAGGTGGATAGTGAACGTTGATCTGGTGCATGTCCATACCGGCGACGGTTTGCGTCTCGACGGGTTCTTGCGCAGACCCGCCACCTCGGGCCCTTCCCGCTTTGGCGTCGACGTCGCCATCTGCTTTCATGGCGTCACCGGCAACTTCTATCAAGCTGGGGTGTTCGACGAGGCCACTGACCGCTTGGTCGAGGGAGGCTGCAGCGTGCTGCGAGTGAACAACCGCGGCCACGACCCCATAAGCATGGCTGCCTACAACAATGCTGGTCGTTCACCCTTGGGGGCTGCCTATGAGATGGTGGATGACTGTCGCCACGACTGGGATGCTTGGATTGGGTTCGCCGTCGAGCAGGGCTTCGAGAGCATCGGTCTCTGGGGACATAGCTTGGGCGCCGTCAAGTCCATCTACTATATGGCCAAGGAGCAAGACCCACGGGTCCGTGGCATGGTTGCGGCCTCGCCTCCCCGTTTCTCGCACCAGTTATTCTCCCAAGCCCCGGAGGAGGGGACGGATTTCCTGCGCGTGTGCCAATTGGCACAGCAGCATGTGGACGCAGGCCAGCCGGAGACCCTGATGCAGACAGCCCATCCCGTGCCTCTTCTCATCGCTGCCAGGGTTTTCCTCGACAAATATGGCCCTGATGCTCGCTACGACATCGTGGAGCACATACCCAACCTTCAGGTCCCCACCCTGCTCTTCATTGGCACCGACGAGCAGCCGAGGCTCTCCTTCGCTGACTCACCGCCGGAGATGCGCAGGCTCGCTGGCGAGATGGAGAACTTCCAGTTCGAGTCGATACCCGGCGCGGACCACTTTTACACCAATCAGCGGGACTATGTGTGGGACTTGGTAAGCGGCTGGCTGGAGGTCCTGCCCGAACCGCGCTAAGTCCGGCCAACCGGCTAATCCGGTCCGAGGTCTGGACGAGGTGCACTTGGGCCGATATGATTGCTTTTCGTAGTTCCTCGGAGAGGTGCTGGAGTGGCCGAACAGGCGCGCCTGGAAAGCGCGTAGCTCGGGCAACCGGGCTCGTGGGTTCGAATCCCACCCTCTCCGCCAGCTTGTTCCCGCGTCTTCCTCAAAGAAGACACACCGGCAATACTGCGACATTACCCACTAGTGCTGCCCGCTTACCTTTGCTAGAATCCCTGCCGCTATGACTGACACCAAGTATTGGGTGGCTTTCAACCGCATCCCTCATCTTGGGACCGTGCGCTTCCGACAGTTGGAGAGGCACTTTGGTGCCTTGGAGGCTGCTTGGAGTGCTAGGGAGGGCGCTCTCCAAGCAGCGGGGCTGGACAGTCGCGCCGTAAGCGAGGTCGTAGCCGACCGGGGCAATATCTCGCCCGATGCAGAGATGGAGCGACTGGCCCAAGCCAACGTACGGGCAGTTACATGGCGCGATAACGAATACCCCGACCGCCTTAAGGAGATCGACGACCCGCCGCCGGTGCTCTATGTAAAGGGAGCGATTCTAGCTGATGACTGGCGTTCCATCGCCATCGTGGGGACCCGCAGCGCTACCTCCTACGGGAAGCAGGCAGCCTCCACCATGGCCCGCGATTTGGTAAACTCCGGCATCACCGTGGTGAGTGGGCTGGCTAGAGGCATTGATGGCGTGGCCCATCACGAGGTGGTCAAGGCGGGCGGGCGCACCATAGCCGTGCTGGCCAGCGGGCTGGACATCATTTATCCTCCCGAGCATGCCTCCCTGGCGGAGGCTGTCAGCCGGCAGGGGGCTTTGGTTTCGGAGCATCCGCTTGGCGTCAAGCCACGCGCCCAGCAATTCCCGAGGCGCAACCGAATCATGAGCGGTATGACTCTAGGCACACTCGTAATCGAGGCCGGCGAGGGCAGCGGGGCTGTTCGCACGGTGAGCCACGCCTTGGAGCAGGGGCGTGAGGTGTTCTGTGTGCCAGGCAGCATCTTCTCCCCCAAGAGCAAGATGACCAACCTGCTTATACAGCAGGGGGCCAAGCTGGTGCTTACCCATGAGGACGTGCTGCAGGAATTGAACCTGTCCTCCATTCCGCAACAGTTACCCCTGTCCGAAGTTCTCGACCTCCCCGAAGGGGATGAGCGGTCTATCCTCGAGCATTGCTCCTTGGAACCTCTGCACATCGACGAAATTCGCTGCCGTTGCCAGTTGCCCATTGCCTCAGTCAGCAGTACGCTGGCGATGATGGAGCTTAGAGGGCTGGTCCGCCAAGTTGGCGGTATGCACTATGTACGAGCATAAGGGGGCTTAGAGCAGATGGCTGGTAGAGCCAAACAAAGCAAGACTGTACAAAACAAGACTGTCAAACGCGCGAAGGTTGGCAAGAGCTTGGTGGTAGTCGAATCGCCAGCCAAGGCGCGCACCATAGCCCGGATACTGGGCGACGAGTACATCATGAAGGCTTCGCAGGGCCATGTGCGGGACCTGCCCCAGCGGAAGCTGGGCGTGGACATCGAGCGAGATTTCGAGCCGCAATACTTCGTGTCCGACAGCAAGCAGGCCATCGTCAGCGACCTGAAAAAGGCTGGTAGTACGGCTTCAACCATTTACCTAGCCACTGACCCGGACCGGGAGGGGGAGTCCATCTCTTGGCACATCGCGGAGGAGGCTGGCTGGAACGACGGCTCCACTACACTGCAACGAGTAGTCTTCCACGAGATCACACCGTCGGCAGTGAAAGAGGCCTTCGAACACCCGCGTGCACTCGATATGCACCTAGTCGGAGCTCAGCAGGCGCGACGTATTCTCGACCGGCTCGTCGGATACCAGATAAGCCCCCTGCTTTCGAAACGGGTGCAACGAGGCCTCTCAGCAGGTCGAGTGCAGTCAGTAGCCCTTCGCCTCGTCGTCGACCGTGATCAGGAAATACAGGCATTCGTGCCCGTGGAGTCTTGGACAATTGAGTCACAACTGCTCAAGACCGACCCAAGTAAGGCCCCTCAGGGCAAGGAAGAGGGACCTTTCAACGCGGTCCTGCACTCAGTCAAGGGACAAAAGAAAAAGCTCACCATTGGCAAAGAGGCTGACGCCAAAGAGATCGAAGGCAGCCTGAAGGGGGCCAGCTACAAGGTGTCGGAGGTGCGTACCCGGGAGACCAAGCAGTCGCCCGCGCCTCCTTTCATCACCAGCACCCTGCAGCAAGAGGCATGGCGCAAGCTGCGTTTGGGGGCCAAGCGGACCATGGCCCTCGCACAGCAACTCTACGAAGGAGTGGCTCTAGGGAGCGAGGGTCCTATAGGCCTCATCACCTATATGCGGACCGACTCCACTAACGTAGCAGCCTCGGCCCTAGCCGAGACCCGGGACTACATCGGCGGGCGTTACGGCAAGGACTATCTACCCGCCAAGGCGCGGACTTTCCGGGGCAAGGTGAAGGGGGCCCAAGAAGCCCACGAAGCCATACGCCCCACCTCTGTATCCCGCAATCCAGACAGCCTGCGGTCCCACCTCAACCGCGACCAGTCCAGGCTGTACCAAGTCATCTGGTCGAGGATGGTGGCCAGCCAGATGGCCGAAGCCATCTCCGACAACACCACTGCCGACATCGACGCCATCTGCAAAGATGGGGGTAAGGACGGCAGCAAGGACGGTGTCAAGACCTACCTGTTCCGTGCCACCGGCACGGTGCTCAAGTTCCCCGGATTTCGCACGTTGTACATGGAGGACGTGGACGACGGCGATGAGGAGAAGAAGGATGCCCTGCCCCTATTGGCCCAAGGCATGGACCTTAGTTGCCTCAAGCTGGACTCCAAGCAGCACTTCACCCAGCCGCCTGCCTGTTACACCGAGGCGTCGCTGGTCAAAGCGTTGGAGGAGCGGGGCATCGGCCGTCCCAGTACCTACGCCCCCATCGTTTCCACTCTGCAGGAGCGCAACTATGTAGCCCGCGACAGTGGTCGGCTTAGCCCCACCGTTTTGGGTACCACGGTGTGCCAGCTGCTCAATGAGTATTTCACCGACATAATGGACGTCAACTTCACTGCACGCATGGAAGACGGGTTGGACGAGGTGGCGCGGGGCGAGAAGGACTGGGTGCCCGTGCTGCGCGAGTTCTACGAGCCCTTCAAGGGTTCTCTGGACCACGCTAACGAGGAGATGCCTAGGGTGAAGGTGGAAGAGCCCACCGAGGAGACTTGCGAGCAGTGCGGCCGTGGCATGGTCATCAAGACTGGCCGCTTCGGCCGCTTCATGGCCTGCAGCGGCTATCCCGAATGCAAGAATCGGCGCCCTCTGGAAGAGAAGGCCGCCCCTGAGCCGACAGAGGAGGTCTGCGACCAGTGTGGCCAGCAGATGGTCATAAAGACGGGCCGGTACGGAAGATTCATGGCCTGCACTGGCTACCCCACCTGCAAGAACCGACGTCCCCTGGAAAAGAAGGAGCCGGACGAGCTTACCGACGAGGTATGCCAGAAGTGTGCCAAGCCCATGGCCATGAAGATGGGCAAATACGGCAAGTTCATGGCGTGTACTGGATTCCCCAAGTGCCGTAACATCAAGAAGATGCCCGGCGAACCTTCGGGGCAAGAGACCGATGAGACGTGTGACGATTGTGGTCGCCCCATGTTGCTGAAGCGTGGCCGCTTCGGGCCGTGGCTGGCCTGTAGTGGCTACCCTGAGTGTCGCGGGCGCAAGAAAGTGGAAAAGAGGGAGAAGGAGACTGAACTGGTGGGCGCAGAAACTTAGCCTGACCGGTCCTGTCCCCGCCCGTTGCCGATGACCCTTCCTGCTCTGGAAAGCGACGCCCGGAACGCCGCCGAGACATCAACCGACCACGCATCGGTAGAAGAAGGCCTGTGTCCCGCGGAAGCTGATTCTCGATGGAAGCAGATGCTGGACCGGTTTGCCCTCTACCTCACCGGTCGCCGTGGCAGTTCCCCCAACACGGTCAGGATTTATACTACCGACCTCGTCCCCTTCTTCCAGTTTCTCGATAATGAGGGCTTGGAGCCCGCCAAGATAGGACGCCAGGAAGTGCGTCGCTACTTGGCGTGGCTCTCGACCGCAGCCAAGGGCAAAGGTCGTGGGAAAAGCGGCTACGCCCGTATCAGCGTGGCCCGCAAGCTGGTGGTACTGCGGGCTTTCTACCGGTACTTAGTCCAGACCGGCGAGGTGCCGGCCAACCCCATACCCAACGGGCGCTCCCTGCAGGTGAAGGTGGACAAACTGCTGCCCGTCTTCCTAGGCAAGGACGAAGCCTTCCGGTTAGTGGACACCCCTGACCGCGGAGAGGGCCTAGGCGCAAGGGACGCGGTGATACTGGAACTGCTCTACTCCTGCGGCCTCCGCCTCTCAGAGCTTGCTGCGCTGGATGTGGCCAGCTTCGATGCCAACAGTCGCGAAATCAGAGTGATTGGCAAGGGTTCCAAAGAACGGATCGTCATCGTGGGCCGTCCTGCAGCCCAAGCCCTTGCGGACTACTTGGATTGGGCTAGGCCAGAATTGCTGTCCGAAGCCCGCGAGCCGCTGCCCTACGGGGAGGACCCGTTGCTGTTGAACCGGTACGGGGCGCGCCTCTCGCGGCGCAGTATTGAGAAGATCGTCTCCACCAGCGCGGCACGGGCCGCTACCCGGCCCGGTGTGCATCCCCACACCCTGCGCCACACATTTGCCACCCACTTGATGGATGGAGGGGCCGATATACGTGTGGTGCAGGAGCTTCTGGGTCATGCCTCGCCCACGACCACCGAGATATACACTCATGTGACCCAGAAGCAAGCGCGCCAAGTCTACATGGCATCCCACCCCCGCGCCCGGCAAGGCTGACTCATGTCCCGCTTCCTGCTGATTAACGGCCCAAACCTTAACTTTCTGGGCCGACGCGACCCCGGATTCTATGGCGCAACCACCCTCCAGGACATCGAGCAACGCCTCACCGAGCGGGCGACCAGCCTTGGGCATGACCTTGGGAGCTTCCAATCCAACAGCGAAGGCGCAATAATAGACTTCATCCAAGACAATTGGGAGCTTAGCCGCGGGATAATCATCAATCCCGGTGCCCTGACCCACTACGGCTACGCGTTGCGCGATGCCTTAGCTGATGCTAGTGTGCCGGTGATCGAGGTTCACATCAGCAACATCTATGCCCGGGAGGACTTCCGCAGCCACTCAGTAATTGCTCCCGTAGCCCGGGGCCAGATCAGCGGGTTGGGCTGGCGCGGCTACTTGGCCGCCCTCGACCTGCTCGTTGTCATAGACCAGGAAGACTAGCCAACTGGTGAACGTGTGACATCCAAGGCTCAAGCAATTGACGTATGGGAATGAAATCAGATACAAACCAATTTGCGCCAGCTACGATAGGCGTTGGATTCGTCGATGCACTGGAATACCAAGGGTATGCACTCGGAATAACATTGTTGTGCACTTGTAATCATAACGGTATGCGCTGGTAATAACATTATTATGCACTGGGATTAGTATGTTTGGCTCTCGGAATGGCATGCTTAGCACCCGGAATGGCAAGTTTGACAATTATGCACAGGTCTCCGCAGGCGGGAATCTTCGGCCCGGACGGAATTCGGAGAGGACATTCACGAGGAAGGAAGCAAGATAGCATGAGCACGAGAGTGGACAAGCTGCGGGACCTTTTGCCCCAGAAAGGCGTGGACGCCCTTCTGATTTCCATGCCGGAGAACCGGAGATACATGTCCGGGTTCACCGGCTCCGCCGGCTACCTGTTCATCTCCGGGCAGCAGGCAGTGCTGGGCACCGACTTCCGCTATACCGAGCAGGCTGCGGGCCAAGCCCCCGACTTCCAAATCGTGCGCATCAGTGGCGACTGGTCTTGGTTGGGCGACAAGATCAAAGAAACCGGTGCGTCTCGCTTGGGCTTCGAGAGCCACCACATGACGGTGCAGTCCTACCAAGCCCTCTCCGACGCTTTGGCCAAGCAACTCGAAGGCAGCAAGCCCGCCTTGGTGGCCACTAGCGGCATCGCCGAGCAATTGCGAGTGTTCAAGGATGCCGAGGAGTTGGCCGCGCTTCAGAAGGCCGTCGACGTGGCCGACCAAGCCATGGAAAGCGTTTGTGCGATCATCACCGAAGGCATGACCGAAAAGGAAGTCGCATGGCGTTTGGAAGTGGCCATGCGCGAACTGGGGGCTGAGGGGCCCAGCTTCGACACCATCGTCGCCGCTGGACCCAACGGCGCTATGCCCCACCATCACCCTTCCGACCGACCCATTCAGACCGGCGAGCCCATCGTCATTGACATGGGGGCCAAAGTCGACGGCTACTGCAGCGACATAACCCGCACCATCTGCGTGGGTGAGCCCGACGAGATGTTCCGTCGCGTATACGACATTGTACTCGGCTCCCAGTTGACGGCCATCAACACCGTGAAGCCTGGTATGACTGGTGGCGACTGCGATGAGCTTTCCCGGACTGTGATTGCCGAAGCGGGCTATGGCGACAACTTCGGACATAGCCTCGGTCATGGCTATGGGCTTGCAGTGCATGAATACCCTAGGGTAGGCCCCAACGCCGACAACATCCTGGAAGAAGGTATGGTGTTCACCGTCGAGCCCGGCATTTATCTCACCGGCTGGGGCGGTGTGCGCATCGAGGACGACGTGGTGTTGGAGGCATCGGGTGCCCGCGTCTTGAGTGGGTCTAGAAAGTAGGCGCGGGCCCCAGAAGTAGAGGAGGCTGGTATGACAACCATCGGCTTTGGAGAGCTACGCAAGGGGACCATGATTGAGGTGGATGGCCAGCCCTTTGAGGTGGTCGACTACGAGAGGCATAAGATGCAGCAGCGGGCCCCTGTGACCCGCCTGAGGCTCAAGAACCTCAAGGATGGCCATGTGCTGGAGCGCGTCTACCAGCGTTATGACACCGAGTTCCCCTTGGCCGATGTGCAGCCTCACGAGGCCCAGTACCTGTTCACGGATGGTCGCATGTATCACTTCATGGACTTGGAGACCTACGACCAGTATCCCTTGAGCAAGGAGCAGCTGGGTGACTCGTTACAGTACCTCAAAGAGAACGACCATGTGGAGGTCGTTTTCTTTCGTAACGAGGTGCTCAATATCAAGGTTCCCACCTTCGTCGACTTGCAGGTCTCAGAGACGCCCCCCGGCGTGAAGGGGGACACGGCTCAAGGTGGCAACAAGCCCGCCGTCCTGGAGACGGGCATCACCGTCCAAGTGCCCATGTTCGTGGAAATCGGACAGGTGGTGCGGGTCGACACACGCAGCGGGGATTACACCGAGCGAGTCAGCTAGGTGCCAATCTTTTCCGTCGCCCAGGTAGCCCGCTACCTGCGGGAGCTGCTGGAGGCCGACCAGCAGCTCGACGACTTGTGGATAGCTGGCGAGGTGTCCAACCTGACCACCTCCCAAGCAGGACACGTCTACTTCACTCTGAAAGACTCCACTGCCCAACTGCGTTGCGTCATGTTCCGCAACAGCAACACGGGCAGCCGGCTCCTTGCCAACGGTGCTCTAGTGGTGGCCCATGCCCACGTCAGCTTCTATGAGGCGCGGGGCGAGGTCAGCGTCATCAGCGATGCTGTCATGCCTGAAGGCACTGGCCCGCTCTACTTGGAGTTGGAGCGTCTCAAGGTCAAGCTTCAGGGCGAGGGCCTGTTCGAGGAGTCGCGCAAGAGACCATTGCCACCCTTCCCCAAGGTATTGGGTGTAGTGACGTCATCCACAGGGGCTGCCCTGCAGGACATTCGCAAAGTCATCCAAAGCCACTACCCTCTGGTGGAACTGCTCCTGGCCCCCACCATGGTGCAGGGCGATGGAGCGGCTGGTGGCATAGTGGCCGCCCTGCGTGCCTTGAACGACGACGGCCGCGCTGATGCGATCATCGTCGCCCGTGGCGGGGGATCTCTCGAAGAGTTGTGGCCCTTCAATGAGGAGGTCGTAGCGCGGGCCATTCATGCCAGCGTTATCCCTGTGATCAGCGGGGTAGGCCACGAACGGGACGTTACCATAGCCGACTTGGTAGCCGATGTTCGGGCGCCGACGCCCACAGCGGCCGCGGAGATGGCAGTGCCCAATTTGGTGTCCCTCGGCGCTCAGGTGGCGTATCTCAAGGAATCGGCATGGACCGCCCTCTCCCGCCAACTCCACCAGCAGCGCCAAGGAGTGGCAACGCTGATGCAACGTGTCGGACGCTCCGGGCCGGACGTGAACCTGTGGCGTCGCAGCGTTGACGACCTGACGCAAGACGCTTGGGACGCTCTCAACCAGCGTCTGCTACTCGGTCGGGCCGAGTTGTCTGGGCTGGAATCCCGCGTGCGGGCACTGGATCCAGCGGCAGTGCTGGCGCGAGGCTACGCCATCGTGGAGAAGGGACGATCGCAGGAAGCCATCACCAGCGCGAGCCAAGTGTCCGACGGTGACCCTCTGCGCATCACTCTGTCCGACGGCACGGTGCCGGCCACCGTGGGGCCCGCCCGCCCGCCCGCACCGACGCGGCGCACCCGTCCCAAGAAGGTGCACGCAAGCGCGAGACTGATATGAGAAGCATCGATCCTCCCGATGGTGAGATTCGGGACGACCCACCCGCGGACGAAGTCCTGTCTTTTGATGAACTCGTGCCCCCTATGGATGACGATGGCATACCAAGCCTCTCCTTTGAGGAAGCCTTCGAACGCTTGAAGCAGGTGGTAGCCGACTTGGAGTCGGGCGACATGACCCTGGACCGAGCCACCAAGCGCTACGAGGAAGGGATGAAGCTGGCCCAGACCTGCAACCGCTACCTGGCCCAGACCGAGCTGAAGATGACCGAGCTACGCAGCATCTACCTCGACGAACCGCCTCCCCCAGCGCCCCCACCCTTTTAGGGCGGGGCTTCGCATGTGCCAAGCCACTCGCCTTCAACACTCGCACCCCACGATTGCCATGCGAATGGCGTACAACACCGTAGCAAGGCGCTGGACCTGTCATTCTTGTGAGCACAACCCTCGGAGTGCACCGCCAACGGTCCGTCCCGTCATTCCCGTGCAGGCGAGAATCTACGGCCCGGACTTTCGGCCAATTCGACTCCGCTTACGCCATTTTCGTCTACATACATGGCCCCAACGGGCCATGGGCACTTGCCATGAGAATAGCCCCCAACCCTCAGTAATCGGCCGCTCCCGTCATTCCCGCCTTCGCGGGAATCCGCGGCTCTTGCCACTGCACATACCTGATTCCCACCAGCCATCCCCCTTTGCGCATCCATGCGCGACCACCAACGGACCAGGGACAATTCCCCCGCGGGGGAACCTTCGCATAACCCCCTCATCCTCGAAGAGGCAAGGTTGGGATGGAGGTAAAACGCCCGCTCTCCAAGCTACCGCTCGCTGTGCGCCGCCACTGGATTCCGGTTTACGTTGGAATGACACGACGGGCGTACACACTAGACTACATGACGAGCGAACCCGATGCTAAAGGTGGGTTGGTTCACCACCGGCAGGGGTCCCGGCTCGCGGGGTCTGCTGCAATTCATCCAGCAACGCATTGAGCGTGGGCTGTTGGATGCCTCCATCAGCTTCGTTTTCTGCAACCGGGAACGGGGTGAGGCTGAGGGCAGCGACACCTTCTTCAGGCTCGTGGATGACTACTGCCTACCCTTGGTTACCCTCTCCTCGCGCCGGTTCGCCCGCGAGAGGGGCGGCAGATTCGTCCAGTGCCGCTCAGCCTATGACTTGTCCGTCAGGGATCTGCTGCAAGGCTACAACGTGGACGCCTGCATGCTGGCGGGATACATGCTCATCGTGGGGCCGGAACTGTGGGGACACTGGCCCATGCTGAACCTGCACCCTGCCCTGCCCGACGGTCCCAAGGGCACATGGCAGGATGTCATCTGGCAACTAGTCGAGGCTCGTGCCACTCATACCGGAGCCATGGTGCACCTAGCCAACGATGACTTGGACAGGGGCCCGGTGGTGGCCTATTTCACGCTGCCCATCACAGGCCCAGATTTCCGCCCTCTCTGGGACGAGACCGCCGGGATGTCGGTGGAGGGGCTGAAGCAAGTGCCTGGAGAAGATTTGCCCCTGTTCCAGCGTATCCGGGAAGAAGGTTACCTTCGTGAGCCGTACCTTATTGCCGAAACGCTGCAAGCGCTGGCGCAGGGCAAGGTGTCAGTACGCCACGGCATGGTCGGGGATGCTGAGGGCAAGCTCGTGCAGGGTGTGTGTTTGGACGCGGAGATTGAAGCCGAACTAAGAGGTCAGGACACCGGAAGAGGGGCAGCCTCAGCCTAGTCAAACGGGCACGGGGTGGGTCTCGGTCATATGTGGGGAAAGGCTGCCCCTATGCTCTGTGTTTGATGGAGTTGGTGTCGGTTCGGTTGGTCCAGCTGAGAATAGTGCTTGGTGAGGCGTCTTCACGTCTCTGGGGCGTCACGAAACGTCGCGCTCTTGCCAAGCGCCGGGAATTTCCATGCGCTGTCCCATGGCGGTAAGGAGCACAGGGCACGTTCTGCGGATGATAGTGTCGGCATCGACCACGCAGCGGACGATCTTCTTCATCGAGGGCAGTTCGTACATCACGTCTAGCAGCACTTCTTCGATGATGGTGCGCAGGCCGCGAGCCCCCGTGCGTCGGCTGAGAGCCGCCATGGCACAGGCCTGAAGGGCCTCGTCCGTGAAGAGAAGCTCCACCTTGTCAATGGCGAACATGCGTTGGTACTGGCGGATGATGGCGTTCTTGGGCTCGGTCAGCACTCGTACCAGCGTCTCCTCGTCCATTGGGTCGAGAGTGACGGCCACGGGAAGGCGGCCCACCAGTTCGGGTATCAGCCCGAACTGCACCAAGTCGTCGGGTGTCAAATTGGAGCTGTTGGGCGTGGCTTGGGTCTCGGTAAGGCTGCCCTTGAAGCCTAGAGAGTAGGAGTTGCCCAGTCGACGGCCCAGTATCATGTCGATGCCGTCGAAGGTGCCTCCGCAGACGAAAAGAATATTGTCGGTCTTGATGTGCAGGAACTCTTGATAGGGGTGCTTGCGCCCGCCCTGAGGGGGAACGCTGGCAGTGAACCCCTCCAGCATCTTGAGAAGCTCCTGCTGGACCCCCTCGCCTGAAACGTCGCGAGTGATGGAGCGGTTGATCCCTTCTTTACGGGCAATCTTGTCGATTTCATCGATATAGATAATACCCTGCTCCGCTTGGGTGATGTCCCATCCAGCATTCTGGATGAGTCGGAGCAGGATGTTCTCGACGTCCTCGCCGACGTAGCCTGATTCGGTGAGAGATGTGGCGTTGCAAAGAGCGAAAGGAACGTGAAGGATGCGAGCAAGGCTCTGGGCCAAGAGGGTCTTTCCACAGCCTGTGGGACCGGCAATGAGGATGTTGGTCTTCTGCAGTTCGACCTCGGACTCCTCATCACCGTCCCAGACGCGCTTGTAGTGGTTGTAAACGGCGACGCTGAGGGCGCGCTTCGCTCTATTCTGCCCTACGACATAGTTGTCGAGGGCTTCATGCAGCTCTCTGGGGGTGGGCAACGTTCGGGGGCGGCGACCCTGCGTCTTGGACCGGCTGTCTTGGTCGATGACCTGCTGAAATGCCCCAACGCATTCGTAACAGACATAGATGCGTCCGGGGCCTCCGACCAAGCGATTGCTCGGGCTCTGGGCCTTACCACAAAAGGAACACTGGCGAGTTTTACTCGTGCTCCTGGTACTAGCGGGCACGGCCGCGCTCCATACTCCGGTCCTCTACGAAGCGGTGTTCTCTGATGCCTCCGGGCCGGCGGAACCGTCCGGCTGGGTGCCCAGCACCTCGTCAACGATCCCGTATTCCAGCGCTTGCGCCGCCGTCAGATAGTAGTCCCGGTCCGTATCTCTTGCTATTCTCTCGTAGGTTTGGCCTGTGTTGTCCGACAGTATCTGCCGAATCTTGTCCTGAAGCCTGATGATCTCGCGGGCGGCGATCTCAATATCGCTGGCTTGACCGGAAGCGCCTCCCATGGGCTGGTGCATGTGCACGGTGGAGTTGGGCAGGGCGTATCGCTTGCCCTTGATCCCGCCGGTGAGCAGCACCGTGGCCATGCTGGCCGTCATGCCCACGCAGATAGTGGAAACTTCGGGGCGTATCAGCCGCATGGTGTCGTATATGGCGAGCCCCGAACTTATGACGCCGCCAGGGCTGTTGATGTAGACGCTGATGTCTTTCTCAGGGTCTTCCCGCTCTAGGAAAAGCAATTGAGCGATAATTACGTTGGCGATGTGGTCGTTTATGGGGGTGCCTAGGAAGATAATCCGCTCCTTCAACAGGAGGGAGTAGATATCGAACGCCCGCTCGCCGCGGGGGCCTGTCTCGACGACCATTGGGATCATGTCTTGGGGCCTCATCAGACCGTGGGTCCCGCTGAAGTCATAAGGTCTGATGAAATCATGGGGATTCATCGTCATTGGGGTCGCCTCCTTGCTCCTCTGTCCCCGTCGGTTGCGCTGCTTCTGCGCTTTCCGCTGCACGGTCCGATGGCTCTTCCGCCACGCTACTCTTGGCGATCTCCCCCAAACGCTCTTGCACCTTGCGAGACAGGATTGCGTTTCTTATTGCGCTACGTGCGTTATCGGTGGAGAAAGCGTTACGAATGGCTTCCTGGGACTCGCTGGTCCCAGCCATCTGGTCGATCTCGTCCTCCACGTCGTCCTCACTGACCTCAATGCCTTGGTCGAGGCTTATCTGTCGCAGGACTAGGAATCGGGTGAGGCGCTGGACGGCTTCGGGGCGCAGCTCCGCCCTGACTTCTTCGTCGCTCTTGCCAGCCTCGGCCACGTAGTCTTCGGCTTGAAGTCGGTGCTCCTGCAACGCGTGGGCACGGTCTTCCACCATCCGGTCCAGCTCTCGCTGTTCAGTCAGGGATGGGTATACCACCTCGGCCCCGTCGATGACCTCTTGCAAGGCTTTCTCCTGCAGGTCCCGTTGCGCAGCCTCCACGGCGTCGTTGTACAGGCGTCTTTGTATGTCGTCCTGAAGCTCGGCGAGGGTGTCGTACCCTTCGCCGACGCCCTTGGCGAGCTCGTCGTCCAACTCGGGCAGACGAAGCTCCTTGACTTCGATGACTTTGACCTCGAAGCGGCACTCTTTACCGGCTACCGCGGATTCACGGTAATCTTCGGGGACGGTGAGAGTGAACTGCTTGTCTTCGCCAGCGCTCATTCCCTCTAGGTATACGGAGAATCCAGGGAAAGGCACGGGGCTGTCTTGGCGAGGAACAAAGTCCACGGCTTGGTCTTGCAGGATGCGGTTGCCCTCAATGGTCCCTTCCACATCTAGGGTCACCAGATCATCGAAGCGCACCTGTCCTTCGCGCGGCTCCCAGACGCCGTTGCTACGTTGCAACTGCTCCAAAACCTCGGTCACCTGCTCTTCGGTGATCTCGATAGGGTCGCGTTCCAAACGGAGGCTCTGGAGATCCCCCAGATCCACTTGGGGCTCCAGAGGCACTGTTGCCTTGAAGGATACGGGGTCCAGCTCAAGGCTATCGATTTCCGGCTCGCCAAAGGGCTCCAAACTTTCCCGCTCAAGGGCTTGGTTCAGCGAGGACGTGACGATAGAGTCGATGCCCTCCTGCACCATAGCGCTGCGCCCCAAGAAGGTCTCCACAACGGAACGCGGTGCTTTACCCTTGCGGAAGCCCGGGATTTGCACGCGATTTACCAGTTGGCGGTAGACTCGCTGGAGGTGCAGTTCGATGTCTGAGGGTTCGAGTTCTACGTTGAGGACGACTTGTCGTGACTCAGGGTCTTCTCTGGTTACAATCACCCAGCCTGCTCCCGACTTGCCTCTCCTAGGGAGTGGTAGATAGGCAGATTATAGCACGTACCTGACGCCTCTGCCAGCGCGATCAGTTCCATGCAGGTTCTTTCGATCGTTGCATGTGGCATGGTTAAAGCGCCGTGAATCACCCTCACCCCCGGACCTGGTCCGGGTCGGGCTCTATGGAACCTCTGCTCAAGTCCCTTGCCGCTTTGCCGGAGGTCTTGCCATGACAACCGGCATTACGGGCGATGGATGTTCGCATTTTGTGGCGTTCCAGTGCTAATCTTTTGCCTCTCTCGGTTTCTTCTGGTGCTATATCCGTAGTAAACTGTGTGTATTTTATTGCATCGGGATTGGGACCGGCGCAGCTACGCGTCAGCTTTGCTGTAGTCAAGGGGTTGACACACGATACACTATTTTTGCGTTTTCGTAGCTGATGCCTGTGACATTTATGACGTCGTTGTGTCCGGTCGGCTTGGCCCGGCATGGAGGCGATGTATGGGGTGAGACATGGTGTCCCGGTTTCGTCTCACTGTGTATCACGGCATGGGCAGAAATTGTATCTGGGAAGGGTACAGATGAGACACTGGTCGTAGCTGAAAACGCATTTTTGTATCTGGAATGTGTCTCATTTGTCTCATTTGGGGTAGGTCCAGCTACGAAATGACGGGGTTGTGTGGGACACACCTGTACCATTGAAAGGCGCCGTAGGTGGCAGGATGGCGCGGCCGCAACACCTGGGCTGCGTGGTGGCGTGTTCCTGCAAGGGTTTTCGGACAACCGTTGTTGGCGGCCCTGCTATGGGTGTTTTAGCTGATTGGGTTTTCAGAACCATGTGTCGAGCCTAGAGGGGGAAGGGCAACCGTGTCAACGGGCTGATGTCAGTTGGCGTCCACAAGGGATGGCCCTTAGGACCACAGCATCAAGTTTGAACGCTTACAGTTCCATGGCTGATTTCATGACGAGTTCATTCGGTCACACGCAGGTGCAGCTCGCGCAATTGCGCCTCGCTGACGGGGGATGGCGAGCCGAAGAGCAGGTCCGCCCCACGCTGCGTCTTGGGGAAGGCAATGACATCCCGGATGGAGGCAGCATTGGCCAAGATGGCCACCAAGCGGTCGATGCCCGGAGCGATCCCTCCGTGGGGGGGCGCGCCGTACTCGAAGGCTTCCAAGAGGTGGCCGAAGCGCTCTTCTATCTCGTTGTCGGCATAGCCTAAGAGCCCGAGGACCTTCTGTTGCAACTCGCGGCTGTGAATTCGGATGCTGCCACTGGCAAGCTCGCTGCCATTGCACACCAAGTCATAGGCCTTGGACTTGATGTCCCCCAAGTCTGGGCCGTCCAGCAAGTGCGACTGGTCGTCCTTGGGTGCAGTGAAGGGGTGGTGGGAGGAGTTCCAGCGCTTTTCTTCGGCGTCCCATTCGAATAGTGGGAAGTCGACGACGAACGCAAAAGCCAGCGTGTTCGGGTCGGCCAGCCCGAGCCGGTGTCCCATCTCCTCGCGCAGGGCGCCGAGGGCTGGGTGTATGGCATACGGAGCGCCAGCCATGAGCAGCATCAGGTCGCCGGGCTCGGCCCCCATCTGACGAGCCAACTGTGCGGCCCACTGCGGGTGCATGTTCAGCCCCGACGCCATGCGCACATCGCTCTCGGCCAACTCTTCCAACGAATGGTCTTTGCCCAAACGCACATGAGCCAGCCCCCTTGCGCCCCGCTCCTTGACGAATTCTTCCAGCTCCCGCAGAGCGCTATTGCTGTAGCTGCCCCCTCTCGGTACCGCGAACCCCTTCACAATGCCCCCTGACTGCAACACCGAGCGGAACACGTTGAAGTCAGTCTGAGCCGCCAGTTCGCTTACGTCGCTCATCTCCAGCCCGAAACGCAAGTCGGGCTTGTCGCTGGCGTAGCGGGCCATGGCCTCGTCATAGGTGAGCCGGGGCATGGGGCTGGGCACGTTCCGGTCAGGAACGAGGGCCGCCATCATGGTCAGGTAGAGCTCTTCCGTAAGAGACAGCACGTCATGCTCGTCGACGAAGCTCATCTCCAAGTCGAGCTGGGTAAATTCCGGCTGGCGGTCGGCCCTGAGGTCCTCGTCGCGGAAGCAACGGGCGATCTGGAAGTAGCGCTCCATGCCTGCCACCATCAGAAGCTGCTTGAGCTGTTGGGGCGACTGGGGGAGGGCGTAGAACTCGCCCGCTTGTAGTCTGCTGGGAACTAGGTAATCCCGCGCCCCTTCAGGCGTACTCTTGATTAGTATGGGCGTTTCGATTTCTAGGAAGCCCCTCTCGTCCAGGAAGTCACGTATGTACTTGACTACCTTATGGCGCAGCTCGATGTTGGCCAGCATGGTGGCGCGACGCAGGTCTAGGTAGCGGTACTTGAGTCGTAGACTCTCGTCGACCTCCGCCTCCTCGTTAATGTAGAAGGGGGGTGTCAGTGACTGGTTGAGCACCACTGCCTCGTTGGCGGCAACTTCAATAGCCCCCGTGGACAGGGCCGGGTTCGCACTGCCCTCAGGACGGCGGCGCACCAAGCCTTTCACTTGGATGACCCACTCGCTGCGTACCTGCTCCGCCACCTGATGGGCAGCGGGGGAGATTTCAGGATTGAATACCAGTTGCACGATGCCGGAGCGGTCGCGCAGGTCGATGAACACTAAGCCACCATGCAGGCGGCGCCGGTGCACCCATCCCGCCAGAGTGACGATGGACCCGACGTGGCCCTCGGTTACCTCGCCGCAAGGGATGTCTTTCAGCAAGGAGGCGCCTCCTGTGTGTTCCGGCCATCAATGATGGGGGCAATGATGGGGGCAACGATTGGGGAATGGGCTGGTCTCTCGATGCCGAACAAGTCCAACCTAGGCCGGCGGAGAGAGTAGGGTCACAACGGGTAGGTCGTCGAGGTTGCCAACGTGCTGCCCACCCAACTGGGCCATCACAACGGCGCGCAGTTGGGTGGGGTCGCTGACAGGCGCTAGGCACATTGTGTCTAGGCAAGCCTCGGCCCAAGCCATGTCGCTGTTTGCATCACTGGAAAGCGACGGCTTGATGACAACGTTAGGGTAGGGCAGGGCAGCTGCTGCCATCGTCATACTTCGCACAGCGTCGCTGGCCTGAGGGCCGCCGATGGTTACCTCGATAGCGGGGTGCAGCCAACGGTATACTGCCATGGCGTAGGCAGCTGCTGTATCGCTATGCTCGTCAGTTCGCACTGTCAAGGCCGACAGCGCCGCCCCTGCCTGCCGGTGACGCTCCTCATCGTAAGTGTCGCGTCCCGACCGGTCCAGTGCCTCAGACGCCAAGGCATTTCCGTCCACCGGCACGAGGCGTCGTCGCAGGGCTGCCATCGCTTGCGGGTCGTGAGGCGTGTCGTACAGCGCTCCAGACTGCTCGTCCGCGAGTTGAGCCGTCATCTCGGATGCCACACGACATGCCTCGGTCAGGTATCGGTCGGACTCGGTGCTCTCGTAGGCGTCCAACAGCGCCCGTAGCAGATAGGCGTAGTCTGGAAGAAAGGCCACCGTCCCTGGAGAACCGTCTGGCCCGTAGCTGTGACGAAGTCCATGGGCCCACTCCAACGCCAGTAGGCTTTCCAGCGCGTCCAAGGCCGTCTGTCGGAATAACGGGCGGCCGAGGACCCAAGCAGCCTTGAGATGAACGGAGCAAACCAAGGCGTTGACATCAGTGTAGAAAGTGGCATCGACAGGCGGTTTGGCCCGCGCCTGCCTCTGGTGTAGCGGCAGTTGGTAATACTCTTCGTCGGCGTCCTGACTGCCGAAGAACAGGCCGTGAGACACATCGAAGAGCCTTGCGCTGGCGTAGGCCAGCACCTCTGCAGCGACGTTGGCGTAGCGGGCATCACCCGTTGCCAGATAGCCCTCCATGTAGAGGTCGGCCAGTTTCAGGTTGTCCAGCAGGATCTTCTCGTAGTGAGGCACCGACCAGTCTGCGCCCGTGGCGTAGCGATAGAAACCGCCTTCTTCTGCGTCCCGAAGGTCGCTATGCATCATTGCATCCAACGACTGATGCACTATAGCCATGCAGGCGGTGTTCTCGTTGGCCCTTGACCAATGCAGCAGCAGCGCTAGGCTATCGGTGTGGGCAAACTTGGGCGCACTGCCGAACCCGCCATGCGCGGCGTCGAAAACCGCTTGGGTAGTGTCGACGATCTGCTGCACCAAGGGCAGGTGGATTCCCTGTTCGACCGGGCCCTGTTCGAGCGGCGTTGGAGCTTTGGCGTTTGCCTGTAACAGGGCTGCCCGGTGACTGATGCTCACCTTGTCCTGCCGGTATGCTTCCATTAGTTGCTGCAACAGGGCAGCGAACTCTTGTGGTGGGGCATAGGTGCACCCCGATAGTAGGTCACCCTCCGGCGTGAGGAAGGCAGCTGTGGGCCAGCCCCCCATGTTGTAGCGTGCATCGATGTCGGGGCGCAGGTCACGGTCGATGCGCACGGGCACGTAGTTGTCATTGATCAACTGGATTACGGCAGGGTCGGAGTAGGTGGTCTCGTCCATGACGTGGCACCAGTGGCACCACACCGCCGAGACGGAGAGCAGGACCGGTCTTTCGGAGTCCTGCGCCTGCTGGAAGGCATCGGGACCCCATGGGCGCCACGGAATCTCGTGGGCGCGGTTGGGCCGAGGCGAAAAGCGGAAGTTGGACGTGCTGTTTTCCATCTCTACACCGGGCATAGCTGCAACAGCTAGCGTATCACAGCGCTATTCCGCCTTCAACGACACCCCGGCAGCGTGCTGTTGCAATAATTACGTTTGTCTCTGGCCCGTTGCTAAAATGCTCGCTACGTGTCAAGCTAACTCTTAGTCTCCAATAGTCGCTTCTTCACCCGGAACGTACAACAACAAGCTTAGGGGGTGACGCATGTGGCCCCAAGTATCCCTACGTGAAGTGTCCCGCGACGATGTAAGCCGCCTCTGTGAATGGCTCCAAGACGAAGAGGTGCATAATACTTGGTACGGGTGCGACGACTCCGGCACCCCAGTCCACGTCGGCTACACCCCGCATAGCATGGTTGAGTGCTCTGGCGAGGAGTGGCAAGACACATTCGCGGGCGAAGGGCGCAAGATATACTCCATCTGCAACACCGAAGGCGAGCACATAGGCGAGGGGCAGCTGGTCCTAGAGCCCGAGGTGCGCAGTGCCCACATGTTCATCCTCATCGGGCGGAAAGATCTCTGGTACCAGCACTACGGTGCGTCCGCTATGGTCCAACTGCTGGATGAGGCCTTCTCCACCCACGGAGCGCATCGAGTCTGGCTAGCGGTGCCCGAATACAATGAACCCGCCCGCTTCATGTGCGAGCGCATCGGGTTCGTGTTGGAGGGTCGGCTGCGACGCCGCCAACAGCGCGGTGGCGAGTGGTACGACTCCCTTTCAATGGGTCTGCTTGCCGACGAATACGTCCGGCGACGCCCCGGCCTGCTGGAGCAGATTTCCTCGACACCGTAGGGCGATTCACGAGTCGCCCTACGCTGGTTTGACTGTCGAACGACCACTCCGAGGGGGTAGATATGCCTATCATCACCTTCAACGGTCCCATCGGCTGCGGCGGAAACGAATTAGGGCTCAAGGTAGCCGACTTGCTGGACGTTGACTACGTGGACCGCATCGTCTTTGCCGAGGCGGCCAAGCGTGTGGGCTCCACTATCAGCGCCTTGGCGGAGAAAGAGGAGCGGGTGATTCGCCTGCGCGACCGCATCGCCTACTTCCTGCAGAACATGCTGGAGAAGTCGGCGGTCTCCGGAGCCGCGGGCGAACCCTACTTCAGCCCCGGCATTGAGATGCTGCCCGGCGAGCAATACAGCGACCTAGCCGATGAGCCCATCACCGAATCGCAACGTCTCAGCGACAGCCAGTTTCTCGAGGCTACCACTGCGGTCATCCAAGAGCTGGCCTCCTCGGGCAACGTGGTAGTCATCGGCCGGGGGGCCAACATCATACTGAAGGATGCACCCGGCACGGTGCACGTAGCTTTGGCCGCTTCCCCCGCAAAGTGCGTCGATACCATAGTGGAACGAGAGCGGTTCAGCCGCCCCGAGGGCGAGAAGTTCTTCGCCGACGCTGAGCGGGCGCGCCAAGCCTTCTTCCGCAAGTTCTTCAAGGTGCATTGCGACAACCAGTCTCTATACCATGTGTGCCTCAACATGGACCGCATCAGCTTGGACACGGCGGCTGAGATAGTGGTGCATATGGCGCGGGACCTGGAGGCGTGAACTGGCTCAGTGTCCTGAGACTCCTGCTTGCCTCCAGCGACCCGACGGCTGAGCCATGATCCCCCTAGGAGATGCCGATGTTCAGCGTCGGACGTTCCCGTACGTCACGGTGGCCCTCATCCTCATCAACGCCGTCGTCTTCGTATACGAGTTCTCGCTGAGCGACTTGGAGCAGCACATCTTCATACTGAAGAACGGGCTGATTCCCGCGGAGCTTACGTCTGGACAGGAGTTCCACTACCTTGGGAATCGTTTCGGTGACAGCCTAGACATCCTCTCGCCTTTTGGCACTTGGGCCACGCTGCTGACCTCAATGTTCCTGCACGGCGGTTGGCTTCACATCATCTTCAACATGCTCTTCCTGTGGGGCTTCGGGGGCAACGTGGAGGACCGGGTGGGCCACGTTAAGTACCTGGTCTTCTATCTGGTGGCCGGGTTGGCGGCCAGCATGGCCCAAGTGGGCATCGACACGGACTCCCGGATACCCATGGTGGGGGCAAGCGGGGCAATCGCCGGGGTGTTGGGGGCCTACCTGATCCTGCACCCCTTCAACCGCATAAACGTCCTGATCATCTTCGTCTTCATCACCGCGGTCCGGGTGCCAGCGGTGCTGGTGTTAGGGGCGTGGTTCATATTGGAGTTGTTCAAGGGAACAGTGGGAACGTTGGGGCCGGAAACAGCAGGCGGAGGGGTGGCCTACTTTGCCCATGTGGGAGGCTTCCTAGCAGGCTTTCTCATGATGGCTGTCTACAAGCTGCTGGTGCGCGAGCCCCTCATACCCCGTCGGCCTGGCCGCCCCATCCAATACTGGCGTGGCCGGCCTTTGTGCTGAGGCTGCCTACGCCAACTGCTTGAGCCGCGGGAAGATAACGTCCCGGAAGGCCTCGAGGGTGGTCCGTGGCAGCGAGTAGGTCTCGGCTGTCCTGATGAGGATGCGGGTAACGCCCTGCTCGGCAGCCATCACCAGCCTCTCCGCCACCTCGCTTGCAGTCCCATATCCGCCTAGGACGCCACAAATCTGCTCCACCATCTCGTCGGACAGGAACGAGGTCAGCCTCACAACCGCCTCTTGGTCTTCGGCGTGGTACAAGTCGGGATACGTGTTCAGCAACTCCGGAGGGAACGTCATCTCCGGAACTTCCACCCCGGCCACCCGCAGCAGGTTTACCAAGGCTGGCTGGGTCACCCAGTGAGCGCATACGTGTCGAGCCTGATGCAGGGCTTCCTCGTGTGTGGGCGCTATGTGGGTGGAGATGTCGAACATTTCCAGGAAGCTCGACTCCGGCGATAAGTCCCTGCCCGATACGGATGCGCCTTGGCTCACATGGCTCCGTCCCCAAGCAATGGTATTGGGATGCAGGGCCACGTTGGCCATCACGCCGTCGCCGATTTCCCCGGCTAATGCCAAGGCACGAGGTCCTCTTGCGGTGAGGATGATGGGAGGCACCTCGCCGGAAGCAAACTGCAGGTGGGAAGGGGCGCCGTCGAAGTCCAGTTCCTCTGCTCCGAGCAATTGGCGCAGCCGGGTCACGCATTCGCGCATGCTGGCTAGCGTGGCCGGGCGACGGCCAATGGTTCTTACCGCGCTGTAGCCGGTGCCCAGCATGACATGCACCCGGCCCGGCGCGAGCTCCTCGATAGTGCGCACCAACGAGGCGATGACCGAAACGTGGCGTGTCACCGGGTTGGTGACTGCAGGGTAGAGCATGATGCGCGAAGTCCGCTCGGCAGCCAACGCCAAGGCCACAAAGGCATCGCGCGTCACCAGTTGGGTGTCGGGGATTCCCACACCGGCAAACCCAGCCTTCTCCGCCTCGGCAATGAAGTCAGCTACCTCGTTCACCGGAGCGCAGGCCGGGACTCGCAAAATTATGTCGAGGGCCATTGCACTCTCCTTGGGCCAAACTATTCAGGACGCTAGATCCAGTGTGACAGGCGAGTTCAGTCGGCACTACCTTGAGCCCCAGCAGGGGCACCGGTCGCCGTCGCAGGTGCGCTGATCTCGTGCCATGGCGTCACCAGGGGACGACGTGTGGGTTCGAGGAGAAGTATGAGGGCGGCGCCAGCCAAACTGCACGCTGCCGATAGTGTAATGGCGATAGTGTAACTTTCGGTAAGGTCAAAGGTCAGACCTCCCAGCCAAGCCCCCAAGGCCATACCCGCTCCGCCTCCCAACGACTGCCAGCCGTAGATAACTCCCATAGGGGCTTCCCCGTAGTACTGGCGATTGATGACGGGGAACACGGACATCTCACCACCCAACCCCAAACCAAACACAGCGCCGAAGAGATAGTAGTGCCAAGCCTCGGTGGCCCACAGCAGCCCTAGGACTGAGAGTCCTTGTATGAGGAAGCATATACCCATGGAGAGCTTGCCTCCCAAGTGGTCGCCCACCAAGGGGGCGGCTAGGCGGCTCAGAAGACTGGAGAAGGAGATCGCGGTGATGATGCCAGCGGCGGTGGTGGTCTCCACTCCGGAAAGAGTAGCCATGAGTACGACATAGACCAACGGCACCACATGCCCGACGCACCCGAGGAAGTGGATGGCGATAAGGTTCCAGAAAGCATGGGTCCGCCTGACCTCTGCCCGGAAGATGGCTAACCGCGCCTGCGTTGTCTGGACATCAGTTGAGGCGGTGCTCTTCTTATCGGAAGGCAGTGCACCGTAGGGTTCGAGCCCCATGTCGGCAGGCTTGGTGCGGAAGAAGAGGGTGGAGAGCAGCATGACGCCACTCCATCCCATGCCTGCAATCCAAAAAGTGGCCTGCCAACCAGCCGAATCCAACAGTACGCTCAGGATGGGAGCTGCTATGGCAGGGCCGACACCGTTCAGGCACATCAGGATACCAATGACCAAGCCTAGGCGCCTGCGGAACCACGTCATGGCTGTGGTGACCATTACCAATTGGAATACGGTCAGCGCTCCGCCAAATAGAACGCCATAGGCGATATAGAGGTGCCACAGTTCGGAGACACCTCCGGTCAGCGCCATCCCCCCGGCGAAGAGCAGCACCCCTATTACCAGCGTCTTGCGCTCGCCATACCGGTCTGCGATCCAGCCGACGATGGGTGAGCCCACTGCAGCCGTGAGGCTAGCTATAGCGTATGCTGCGCCCAAGTCCCCCTGTTCCCACCCATACTGTTCCTGGAGCGGGACGATTAGCACGCCGAAGACATTTCGTATGGAGCCTCCCGCCATCTGAATGACGGACATGAAGGCGACGATGGCCCAAGCATAGTGGTACTTGGCCGCCATGCTGAAGGGGCCGAACTTGTATCGAAGGTTCAGGTCTTCGGGCATAGGTCAGGAGTCCTACAAGGCAGATGTGGGGGGCAGGGTTTCCGGGGCAGGCCCATTGTGGCCATGCTACAAAGCGGCGTCAAGCTGAGGGGCCTCCGATGCGGACCATCGAACCGTTGCTGCAGACCTGCTGTGGAGGCACTTCATCACTGATACGGAGACTCCAAGCCCAGCTGGCGCAGCACCTCCTCTGATGAGAGACCCTCCACAACCACGAGTTTGCGCCGTGACATGTGGCCTCTCACTATTTGCACCCTGTGCTTTGGCAGGTTGAGGCTGTGAGCGAGCAGTTCCTGCACGGCCGCGTTGGCACGACCGTGCCTAGCAGGCGCTGATACTCGAAGGTGGACCGCGTCCTCCCGCAGGCCTGCTATGCCTTCGCTTGACGCTCCTGGGGTGACCCAGACTGAGATCGTGGCAGTGGTTTCAGGCATTACTAGCGTCTGATTGATCGTCCGATGTTGGCGCGGGCTTGGTACGGGGGAAGACGTGGCTGCGGGCTGCCCTTCCTTCTGCGCCCTTCTTCACCAACGCCATGTGGTCCCGGATGACGGTGTCGTACTTTGGCTTGATGTACAGGACGGACGCCAGCCAGCCGAGGCCTGGAACGAAGGGCGCGCGGTATTCGATGACGCCGGTGTAGGTAAGCTGGATGCTGCCTCCGGACACCTCGGCAAGGAGGAACTCCTCCTCGGAATAGGTTATGGGCCCTTCAAGATGTCGGTAGGTAATGCGGTGAGGCGGGAATAGCCTCACCTCTTCTACTGTGCGGTAGGTCTTGTTGCCGGAGGGGGTGAGGAACTCGGCTATGAGGGTGTCGCCGTCACGCTGGAGGACCTTGGACCGTTCGTTGCTGCCCGGGAGACGGCCGCTGCCGATGGCGCTCATCATCTGGAACACCAACTCCAAGGGCGCATCGATAATGAGCTTCTGGGTAGCGAGGGAGACCTTCATCGGATGCTCAGGCCGCCTGCCCGCCGTCCATCTCGATGACTTGGCCGACGATGAACTCGGCATCTTTGGTGCAGAGCCATGCAATGAAGCGGGCCATCTCTTCGGGTTGGCCAGCGCGGCCTAGGGGTATGGTGCTGGTGCGTTCGCGCCAGTAGTCGCTGCGAGGGAAGCCGTAGAGGGCGTCGTTGCGGGAGGTGTCGGTGGTGCCTGGGCTGACGGCGTTCATCCGTATGCCGTGGGGGGCCAAGGCGCGGCCTGTCTTGGCGGTGAAGGTATACAAGGCACCGCTGGTCGTGGCGTAGGCGATGTCGTTCTCGCGGCTGATTTTGGCTTCCACCGAGATGACGTTGACGATGCTGCCGGGCTTGCCCTGCTGCATAAGGACATTGGTCACAGCACGAGTGCATAGGAAGGTGCCGGTCAGCTTGATGTCCAATACGCCACGCCAAGCCTCTTCAGTCAACTCGTTCAGGGGGGCCCAAGCGGCCAAGCGGGGCGCGGAGGCGTTGTTAACCAGAATGTCGGCGCCTCCCAACTCGTTCACGGCACGCTGGACCATGTTGTCGACGTGCTGGGCGTTGGCCACGTCCACCGTGAGAGCTAGCGCAGCGCCGGCCCATTTGCGCTGAATTTCCTCGGCGACGCTCTCAACGTCGCGCCAGTTGGCGGCCTGTTCGTCGGCGGGGAAGGTGGAGGGGTCACGGCCAGTGCCGGTGACGACTACGTCGGCGCCTTCTTCGGCAAAGGCTAGGGCGGCGGAGCGTCCGATTCCGCGCATACGTCCTGCGCCGGTGACTATTGCTACTTTGCCATCGAAATGGCCCAAGCTTGCCTCCTCAGCGGCTAGGGTTGGCCGTATTTATAGCATTCTAGTGTTGTTCCGGTGGCATTCCGGTGGCATTTTCGTATCCGGGACGCCAGCGGGTTTGTATCTGGGAAAAGGTTTTTGTATCTACAACGTCTGGTATCTCTGGCATACTCGTAGCTGAGCCAGCTAGTGCCAGAGTCTGGGATTGAGGGTCCGGGTGGGACCACGGCGGGGCCACTGGTGCCAAACTCGTAGCTGGGTGCGGCCACGGTCGTAGCTGAAAAACAGTTTTTTGTATCTGAAACATGCCGCGTTGGCCGCATCGTTGTAGCTGGGTTAGCTTGCCGCGTGTGGCCGCATTTTCGTGGGGCTCTTTTGCGCGCCGAAAAAGAGAAATTTCTATTTTTCCTATCGATCCCGGTCATTTCCGCTCATTTCCCCGCTGATTGTCCGCACGTCCGAATAGGCCCCAAAAAAGAAAGGCAGGGGTGACCTGCGGGGTCAGTCCCCTGCCTGCGCTCTTATGTCGAGGCTATCAGGGGTTGGCGTCGGCGTCAACGGGCAGATGTCATGGCGGGTTTTCGTCAGCGATAGTACGGTTCATAGCGCCTCTCTCTGGAGGCGCTTCTTCTCGATGCGTCCCAATGCTGAATCGCCAACCTGTGTATTTCGATGCTAAGTGATCCGGGGGCGGGGATAGGAGGGGACAAACTTGCCCGCTCAGTTTGGGTCTGATAGGCTGGCCCGTGATTCTCTTACTCCCAGACCCGTCTGTGCTAGGAGCCTGCGGTGGCCCAAGATTCTCAAAGAAGAGTCTCTCTGTTTGTCACTTGCATCGTAGACCAGTTTTTCCCAGAAGTGGGGGAAAGCGTGGTCAGGGTGCTTCGGCGTCACGGGGTGGAGGTCGATTTCCCGCGGGGCCAAAGTTGCTGCGGGCAGCCTCTGCTCAATTCGGGCTTTGCGAAGCGCGCGGCAGGGCTTGGGCGTCGGGTGCTTAAGAGCTTCGACGGCGATATGCCCGTGGTTGTGCCTTCGGGTTCGTGCGCTTCCATGCTCCGGGTCTACTACCCGCAGATGTTTGAGGGAGACCGGCGCTATCAGCCCATGGCGGAGAACCTTGCCTCGCGCACCTACGAGTTCGGCGAATACATGGTGAAGGTGCTGGGCGTGACCGAAGCAGAGGCCTCGTTTGCTGGCGGGGTCACCTACCACCCTTCCTGTCACCTGCTCCGGGAGGTGGAAGCTTCTGCGGAGAGCGAGGGGCTGGTGCGGGCGGCCTGTGGCGACCAGTACACTCCCCTGCCCCAGGGAGAGACGTGCTGCGGTTTCGGGGGGACCTTTGCCGTGAAGATGTCCCATATCTCCGAGAGCATGCTTGAGGACAAGGTGGCCAATGTACTGGCCACTGGGGCGGAAGGGCTGGTCAGCAGCGATATGGGTTGCTTGATGCATATTGGCGGGGGCTTGAGCCGACGCGGGGCCAACGTCCGCCCAATGCACCTTGCGCAATTGCTGGATGAGGCAGGCTGATATGGCTGAGGTGAAGACGCAGGAGTTCATGGCGGCGTCCAAAGAGGCCTTGGCCAACGCCCAGATACAGAAGGCGTTGCGTGGCGTCAGTGGGTTCGACCAAGCGCGTCGCGAGTGCATTGAAGAGTTGACGCCTGAGGTGTGGGAGGAGTTGCGGGAGCGGGGACGGCAGATCAAGACCAACGCCATCGCCAATCTCGACACATACATCGCCATGCTGGAGGAGAGAGTGACCGCCAACGGGGGCCATGTGCATTTCGCGAAGGATGCCGAGGAGGCAAATGCCATCGTCGTCGACATCGCCAAGCGGCACGGCGTGAAGCTGGTGGTCAAGAGCAAGTCCATGGTGTCGGAGGAGACGCGGGTGAACGATGCTCTCGCTGCAGAGGGCATCCGCGCGGTGGAGACGGACCTTGGCGAGTACATCGTACAACTGGCCGACGAGACTCCCTTCCATATCGTAGCTCCAGCCATCCACAAGACCCGCGGTGATGTGGCCGATCTTTTTGCCGAAAAGATCAACCGGCCTGGGTTGGTGGAAATCGAGGACATGGCGGCTGCGGCGCGCGATGAGCTGCGGCAAGAGTTCATTCGAGCGGACATGGGCATCAGCGGTGCAAACTTCCTGGTCGCGGAGACAGGCACCTTGGTGATTATCACCAATGAAGGCAACGGGCGCCTCTGCACCTCGGCCCCAAGGGTGCATGTGGCTCTGGCCGGCATGGAGAAGGTGGTGCCGTCGCTGGAGGACTTGGCGGTGTTGCTGCGCCTGCTGCCCCGCTCGGCTACCGGGCAGAGGCTGACCAGCTACGTGAGCATGGTCTCAGGCCCGAAGGCAGACGAAGACGTTGACGGCCCCGAAGAGTTCCACCTTGTGCTGATGGACAACGGACGCACACGACTGCTGGCCGACCCGGTTCTGCGGGAGGTGCTTAACTGCCTGCGCTGCGGGGCCTGCCTTAACATCTGCCCGGTGTACCAGAAGGTCGGTGGGCATGCATACGGCTGGGTATACCCGGGTCCCATCGGTGCCATCATCACCCCAACCTTGGTGGGGGAGAAGCAGGCCAAGGAGCTGCCCTTCGCCTCCACTCTTTGCGGGGCCTGTCGCGATGCCTGCCCCGTGAAGATCGACATTCCCCGGTTGCTCCTGCACCAGAGGCGCAAGATATCAGAAGGCATCGACGGCAAGCCCGCGATGTCGGGGCGAAAGGACCGCCTCTTCGCTTGGGCCTTCCACTTCACAATGAGTCACCTCAGCGTTCTGGGGCTGGCGAGGCGGCTGAGTCTGCTGGCCCAACTCCCGTTCATACGCAAGGGCGTGGTGTCTAAGGTGCCACTGAGTCCCATCTCCCGATGGACCAAGGGCCGCGATCTGCCCCGACTGCCGGGCAAGTCCTTCAAACAGCGTTGGGGGCAGGGGATGTCGAAGGGTTCCCGCCGATGAAGCGCGAGGCTTTTCTACAGGCGGCGCGTGAGGCATTGGGCAAGTCTGGTAGTAGCATTCTGCCCAAGACCGCCCCTTCCCCGGAAGATGCCAAGCACTTGCGGGAGAGGGCACAGGAAGCCTTGGCATTAGTGGAAGATGCCCGGGGTCAACTGGTGGAGGGGCTCTGTCAAACGGCCACAGCCCGAGGCTGGCATGTAGCTCGGGCCTCGGACACGGAGCAGGCCATCGACCATGTGGTGAAGGTGGCTGGGGATCTGGGTGCGACTTTAGTAGTACGGTCGGCGCAAGAGGTGTTCGACGGTCTGCCTGTGGATGGGGCACTGGCCCAGCGTGGTGTGACCACGACCATCATGGGAGGCAAAGTCGGCAGTGAGAGAGCGGGTGGGCGTGAAGCCATGCGACAAGCCGCTCTTGATGCCCAGTTGGGAATCACTGGGGTGGACTACGCCATTGCGGAGACTGGGTCGGTGGTGCTGCTGCCTAGCTCCCTACTCAGCCGCCTGACCTCCCTGCTGCCTCCGGTGCACCTAGCCATAGTGCGTCCCCGAGAGGTGCTGGGGACCTTGGATGACCTGTTTCTGCTGCGTCGCTTGGCCTTCTACGATGATGGAAAGATGGTGCCCTACATCAACTTCATCACAGGGCCGAGCCGTACCGCGGATATAGAGCAGCAGATTGTCATCGGGGTCCATGGGCCCCGCGAGGTGCACATGCTCATACTGGAAAACGGCCCGTCTGCGGGCTAGAGGGGCGCTGATGCCAGTACGGATCGGGTTCACCGAGTATCGCCGCCAGATGCTGGAAAAGGAGTTGACGCGAATCGTCGGCCTGATGCCGCAGCTCGGTATCCAGAAGGTCATATTGACTGGCTCCCACGCTCGCGGCTCGGTAAACCCCGGCAGCGACCTGAACCTGATCATCGTCCAAGAGACGGCCCGTGGTTATCAGTACGGGCGTCGGGAAGACTTCTTTTCCTACCACTTGAACCCCGAGGTGGCCATGAACTACGTGGTCTACACCCCTGAGGAGTTCGAAGAAGAGGGTCTCACCAATCCCTCACTACGTTACGCCTTGGAGAGAGGACGAGTCGTCTATGAGTCCGAACCCGCAAGCTGAAGCCCGCCGATGGATGCGCCAAGCCGAGGCCGACTTGGAGGCAGCCCAGTACCTGAGCGACGGCAAGTGGTACAACCTCGCCTGCTTCCTGAGCCAGCAGGCTGGCGAAAAAGGGGTTAAAGCCTTTCTCTTCTCCCAAGGGGCTGAAGATGTATGGGGTTATTCGCTGGTAGACCTGTGCGAGGACGCCAAGCTGTTCGACCCGCAATTCAACGCTGTGAAGCCCGACGCTATCCTGCTCGACAAGTGGCACGACATCACCCGTTACCCCAACTTCCTGCCGGGCGGAGCAGTGCCTGCCGACCTGTTCGAGGAGGCTGACGCCAGCCGTGCTATTGAGCTTGCCCAAGAGGTGCTCTACTTCGTGAAAGAGCGGGTTGCGTGAGTACTGGGACTCGCTAGCGTATATCAGCACGCTATCAGGCCTGTCCCTTATCGACTGATGCACCGCGTTCTGCTACTTGGCTGGTCCGTGGTAGCGGTCTTAGTCTTGGCTGGTTGCCATGCCACGATGATGCGGGAGATTCCGGCAACTCCTCCCAGCCCAGCTACCACAAGCCCTTTCGGTGAGTCGACGCCTGTCTTCACTGCGACCCCTGTATCAACGGCCACACCTCTCCCGACCCTAACTCCTGAGGCCACACCCACACGCGTACCGACGGCCATCTCTGTCCTTACACCCACTCCCGCCGCCACACCTGCTCCTGCAGCCACACCCACTGCCATGCCAACGCCCGCTTTCACGCCGACGCCATCTATAGCACCGGACGTGAGGCCGGAGGAGGCAACCGAGGCCGTGATTGGGGACAGAGCCATCACACTCGAGCTTGCCACAACCCCAGAAGAACGCCAGAGAGGCCTTTCCAACCGGACCTCGTTGCATCCGGATGCAGGGATGCTGTTCGTGTTCGGGGAGGAGCGGACCCTTAGTTTTTGGATGAAGGGCACACTGATACCCCTCGACATCCTGTTGATCGATGAGGAGCAGCGCATCGTCGACATCCAGACGATGCTGCCCCAACCCGATACGGCCGATAACGAGCTAACGAGATACCCCTCCGCCGAGCCCGCCATTTACGCTTTGGAGGTGAATGCCGGAGTAGCCGCCGAGCTTGGCCTGATGCCCGGCATGAGGGTGGAGTTCAGGTAGAAGCTCTCCCCTTAAAAGGGTAGTTCAGAAGTCCCCTCTCCTCTCGCGCGCAAGGGGTAGGGTGAGGGGGACTATGCGAGCGGCTAGCGCTTGCTGGCGAGGTAGAGCCGCACCGCCCGGTCGGTGGCGTCGCAGAGAAGTTCGCGGGTGCGCTCCAAGCTCTCGCGGAAGGACATGGGGCGGTCGGAAATGGGCACCACGGCGTCGATGCCATGGTCATAGACAGCTTGATAGCCTGTACCCAAGCTGCCCGCCAGTGCGACCACGGACACGCCTTTGGCCTTGGCCCGTTTTGCAACGCCTACAGGGGCCTTGTTGAAAGCTGTGGAGGCGTCGATGCGCCCCTCTCCGGTTATCAGGAGTTCGGCGCCATCAAGGTGGCTATCGAAGCCCACTGCCTCGCAGATGAGGTCGATGCCCGAATGCAGCGTCGCGTCGGCGAACGCCATAAGGCCCGCGCCCAAACCTCCGGCCGCCCCTGCTCCGGGCGCGTCCGCGACTCTCTTGTCCATACTGCGTTCCAGAACGTCGGCGTAGACACGCAGCGCTTGGTCCAACTCCTTCACCACGGCTGGTGTAGCCCCCTTCTGCGGGCCGTAAACCTCGGAGGCCCCGGTGGGGCCGCACAGGGGGTTGTTGACATCTGTGGCAGCAGTCACCTCGGCCTCGGCCAAACCGGGATGCAGTCGTGAGGGGTCGATGGAGGCCAGCCGTGCCAATGCACTGCCCCCCAGTGGGATCTCGCGGCCATCCTCGTCTAGAAAGCGTGCGCCCAAGGCTTGGGCCATACCCGCACCGCCGTCGTTGGTAGCTGAGCCGCCCAAGCCGACGATGATGCGGCGGTACCCATTCTGTAGGGCCTGCCGGATAAGCTGGCCCGTGCCGTAGCTGGTGGTGATGCGCGGGTCACGGCGTCGTGGAGGCACCAAGGCCAAGCCGGACACTAGCGCCATCTCGATGACGGCGGTCTTGCCGTCGCCCATCACACCCCAGCGGGCCGCCACTTCCTCCCCCAGAGGCCCTGTCACCTGTGTTGACAGGAAGCGTCCCCCGGTGGCCTCCACCAGCACCTCCACTGTGCCGTCGCCTCCGTCGGCCACAGGTGCGAGGACGCACTGAATGGTGGGATCGGCCTGGCCCACGCCACGGGCAATTGCCCGCGCCGCTTCCTTAGCCGAGAGGTTGCCTTTGAAGGCTTGTGGTGCAATCACTACCTTCATGGTCTGGCCATTATACCCCCAACATTTATTTGACCCGTGGGCGTTTGAGCCGTGGGCGTGGTCCCCGCTGGCACCGGCCTTTGCCATGGGTTTCCCCCTCTGGTAAGATACGGTTGGAGTAACATAGGGAGACGAAAACATGCCGCTGCACTACGACGGAGAAGTCCAAATCGTTAAGGTCAACATGGGGCCATACGATAATAACGGGTACATCATCATCGACCCCAGCACTGGTGAGGGGGTCATCGTTGACGCCCCCACCGAGGCCGAGAAGCTGTTGGCCGAGGTCGGCGACACCAAAATCAAGGCCATCCTGATTACCCACGGCCATCGCGACCACACCTTAGGCTGGGATGAGATGCGCGACGGAACCCCCGGCGTACCCGTGTACGTGCATCCCGACGACGCGTACATGATGCCCGCGCCCGCCGAGCTAAGGGTCAATGACGGAGATGTCATTGAGGTGGGGAACACCAAGCTGCATATCATGCACACACCGGGCCACACTGCTGGGGCCATATGCATCCTCACTGGCAACCACCTCTTCTCTGGCGACACCCTCTTCCCCGGCGGCCCTGGTCGCACCGGTTCGCCTGAGCTTTTCCTGCAGGTGAAAGACAGCATCGAGCGGAAGCTGATGCCCCTACCCGACGACACCCAGGTGTACCCGGGTCACGGCTTGGACACCACCATTGGCGAGGCGCGCCAGCAGATACAGACCTTCGACTCCAAGCCTCACGCTGCCGATCTGTGTGGCGATGTCAGCTGGCTAGGCAACTAGCACTGCACATAAGCGACTCAGGGGTATCGCGCTCGCGGTTATGGCGGTGCGCGATGCCCAGCTTGGTAACTTTTGACCGAGGGTAGGATGTACGACCGCACCGTCTTGAACAATGGCCTGCCTGTGCTCACCAGCACCATGCCGCAGACACGCTCCGTTACCCTAGCCGTTTTCGTCGGCGCGGGCTCGCGCTACGAGACCGACGAGATGGCTGGCCTCTCACACTTCTTGGAGCACCTTCCCTTCAAGGGTACCCGCGACTGGCCCACCGCCAAGCACATCAGCGAGGCCATTGAGGGTGTGGGAGGTATGATGAATGCCTCCACCGACCGCGAGATGACGGTCTATTGGGTGAAGGTCGCGCGAGACCACTTCCCCCTCGCCGTCTCTGTCCTGTCGGACATGATTCTCCATCCTACCCTCGACCCTGTGGAAGTGGAGAAGGAGCGCGAGGTCATCCTGGAGGAGTTGCGGGCCAGCAATGACCAACCCGGCTTCCGCGCTGACCTGCTCATCGACGAGGCCCTCTGGCCCGACCAAGCCATGGGGCGCGATGTGGGGGGCAGCATCGAATCGGTGCGGGCCCTGCAACGGGAAGAGATCAACGAATACATGTGCCGCCAATACGTCCCCGGCAACACCGTGGTCGCCGCCGCGGGTGAGCTGACGCACGAGGAAGTCTTGTCATACCTAGAGCCAGCCTTCGGCTCTTGGAAGCCTGGTGAGCCGGGCTCGTGGCTACCCCTGCAGGCCAAGGACGGCCAGCCCAACGTCCGCCTTGAGCGGCGGAAGACCGACCAAGCCTACATCTGCGTAGGGTTGCCCGGCGTGTCCTTGGACCACCCTGACCGGTACGCCATGAACCTGTTGAACTCCATATTGGGTGGCGGCATGAGCAGCCGCTTGTTCCAAGAGCTACGGGAGAAGGAGAGCCTCGCCTACGATGTGCATAGCTCGGCCAGTTTCTATCGCGACACGGGCTGCATGGTGGTCTCCTGTGGCACCGAGCCTCCTAAAGGCCATCGCGCCGTAACCGCCATCATGGAGCAATTGGGCTTCATGCGGGAGCGTGTCAGCGAGGATGAAATGGAGCGCTCACGAGAGATGTTCAAGGGCCGTCTGCTGCTGCGCATGGAAGACACACGCAGCGTCGCCATGTGGCTGGGCGCCCAAGAACTGTTACAGGGCGAAGTGCGTACCGTCGACCAAGTGGTAGACCAGCTGTCGGAAGTCACCTCGGAGGACGTGCAACGTCTGGCCAACGAGATAATCGCCACGGAGTCCCTGAACCTCTCAGTGGTCGGCCCCTACCGCAGCGAGCGTCCCTTCCAGAAACTCCTCAAGCTGTAGCCAAACCTGCCAAGTGGAACTCGGGAGCGTAGCCTCTCCGTGGATTCCCGTGCGGGCCGGGATCCACGGCCCGGACTACTGGCATGATGGCAATGCTATGTAGCGTAGCGCTCCAGCCAATCCACCACAGCCGGCATCGTTTGCGCGATTGCGCGGCGGTTCAACACCAGTCCCCAGTGCGACGCCCCCTCCACTACCAGCCGGTCCGCTGGCAGCCACAGGCCGTCGTACCGCTCGGCGGGCCACTCCCGGTCCCGGCTGCCCGTCACCAGCAGCAACGGGCAAGGCAGCGACTCGATGACGACACCCCTTCTCCGCTGGTCCCGCGCCATGCGCGACTCCTTGCTAAGGGATGATAAGGCGAGCAATCGCTCCTCCCGATCCAAGTCTGACATGCCCCGCTGTACGTTGGAGTCTAAGCTGGTGATGCCATATTCCTCCGGCCCGAACTCGCCCGCCCGCAGTTGCACACTGGCGTCGACTTCCCGTGACGGTGTACTGGGTGCCAGCGCGAGGCAGGCAGACCAGCCACCCCCGGCCGCCGCCATCATGGCCACCAGCCCGCCCATGCTCCAACCGACCACCACCGCAGGCCGCCGCAACTCAGCCCGCACACGACCGACGTCGGCGGCGTAGTCTTCCATGGTGGTCTGCGAGATGTCCTCGGATGGGCTGTGACCGTGGCCTCGGAGGTCTATGGCGTAGGATGGCCAGCCTTGATCGGCCAACTGCTGCTGCCAGAAGGTCCACACGCGGCAGGAATTGGCCGCGCCGTGGACCAACACAAGAGGAGGGCGGCCACGGCCTTCGGATGGGAGAGTAACCGTAAGGGCCAGGGGCACGGCCCTGCCTCCTATACTATTACTATCTGCCCTGCCGCGCCGAGCGGATGGTGTACCAAAGGTATATCAGCCAGATAGGGAGAGCAGTGATTGACAGGGCCAGCATGCCTCCAGGTTGGTGGTCGCGACCCACAGGGTCGAGCACGGCATACCGTAGCGTCTCGAAAACTGCTTGGGGTAGGCTCACGATGGTGATGACGCCGAAAATTACTGTGAGCAAAACTAGGTAAATGCGATTCAGGGAGCCCGCTCTGTCCTCTGGCCCCTCTATCCAATGGCGACCAAACATGTGAGCGGCCCACACCAAGGCCCCGATGATGGCAAAGCTGATGCCTTCAATCAGGCCCTCGTCGAACGCTCTGTCGAGGCCCAGCCGGTCCCGCTCCTCGTCGTTCTTGGCGTTTCTCTCATTCCGCTTGGCAAGAATGACGCTGAGTTCCTCCAGCTGTGCCGTAGAGAGGTCGCTCCGGTCCGCCAGCTCCAGAGGATGTTGGGATTGATTCTCTTTGTCTTCAGGCAGTTCCACCCAAACTGGGTAATAGCTGAAGTCCTTCCCAGCGATGCCTGCCGCCCCGGCGTTGATGAGCTCCGAAGCACCTTGGGTGAACACCAGCAGGCCAGCGATGATGCCAACGTACAGGTAGAGACGCACCAACCCGCGTATATCGATGCTCAAGGACGCCCCGCTGCGCAACCGCATGATCAACATGAAGGCACCGCCAACCAGCAGCCCCAAGACCACAAGCACCGCGAAAACGAGGAGCACTATCCAAACGATTTCCATGGTCTAAGGGTACAGCATTCACCTATGCAGGGTAACTTACCCAAGACGCGTCTTTAAGGAGAAGTCCGAGATGCTTGCGTCGGGAAGGTGGGGATGGGGTGAGAAGCTCTTCATCCCAACCTTCCGAACTTTCCCTCTTGAGGGGAAAGGGGGTTGCAAGTGTCTCCCCTTATAGGGACGAAGAATCGGACGAATGGCGGCTAGGCCGGCGCGGGTTTGAAGTAGGGGACGGTCATGGTATCGCTGGCACGGCGGAAGGTGACTTCAACCGGCATCCCGATGCGCACGTCTTGGGGTGGGCAATCGATGATGTTGGTAAACATCTTGACGCCTTCATCCAGTTCGACCAGGGCAAGCACGTAGGGGACGTCTTCGGCGAAGCCGGGGGCGCGGTTCTGCCGGGTGACGGTGTAGGTCCACACCGTACCTTTGCCACTGGATTGGACCCACTTGATGCTGGGGGTGAAGCAGGCCACGCAAACGCCACGGGGGTAGAACTGGTACTCGTTGCAGTTGTCGCACCGCTGAATCAAGAGCTGGCCGCGGCGGCAGGCTTCCCAGTAGGGGCGGGTCTCACCCGACATGGTGGGCATGGGCTTGGTCCAGTCAGGCATGGTTAGTCCCTCCCTAAAATAACGGTGCCACCGCTGTGCCGGGAACCTATTGTCCCGCCGGTGCCGTGACAGAGGACGAGATTGCAGTTGGGCACCTGCCTTGGTGTACCCTCGAACTGGTGGCGCAACTGGCGGGTGCCTTCCAGCAGCAGGAAGATGCCCCTCATCCCGGGGTGGTTGGATGAGAGTCCGCCTCCATCGGTGTTGATGGGCAACTCGCCTCCCAGCTTAATTCTTCCACCACTGACGAAGTCCCCGCCCTCGCCCTTCTTGCAGAAGCCCAAGTCCTCCAGAGTCTCCACCACGGTGATGGTGAAGGAGTCGTAGATCATGGCCATGTCGATATCAGCGTGGGTCACGCCAGCCATGGCGAAGGCGTGGGGATGGCTCTGCTTGGCGGCTATCTCAATCAGATCACGCTTGCCCGCGCCTTGGTGGGCCAAGGCCTCGCCTACCCCCAAGACCCACACTGGATGCTGACGGCAGTTGCGGGCAACTTCGGGCGAGGCGAGGAGTACGGCTCCGCCTCCGTCGGAGATGATGCAGCAGTCCAGCAGATGCAGAGGCGAGCTTACGATGCGGGAGTTGACCACGTCCTGCACGGTGATGGGGTCTCGAAAGAGGGCGTAGGGGTTCATGGCAGCGTGGCTGCGAACGGCCACAGAGACTTCGGCCAACTGCTCGGAGGTGGTGCCATACATGTGCATGTGGCGCTGGGCAATCATGGCGTACAGGCCCACCGTAGTGAAACCGTACACTTCCTCGAAGCTGTCGGGGGTGGGGTCAAGCACGGGGGCCCTGCCGGGGCGAGATGTGCCTCCCGTGCCCACGGCATCCCCGCCGGAGCGGGAGACGGAGCCGTAGGTAATGAGGGCGCAGTTGATTCGCCCTGTGGCGATGGCGCTGAGGGCGTGGGCTAGGTGGAACTCGAAGGATGCGCCACCGACATTGGTGTTGTCGGCCACCTTGGGGTACATGTCGAGGTAGTCGGCTAGGGCCAGCCCGCTCATGCGACTCAAGCTGGCGGTGAACAGGCCATCGACGTCATTCTTGGAGAGACCGGCATCCTCGAGAGCAGCGATGGCGCATTCGGCATGAATCTGCATCTCGCTTTTGTCGGGAGCGTAGCGGGCTGTGTGCTCGTGGATGCCGACGATGGCGGCGGCCCTGCTAGGACTTACCACGGTGTCTCCTTCTATTGAGCAAGCTTGAAGCGAGGCCATGTTAGGTGCGGCTGTAATGGGGTGTCAAGGCGAGGTCTACCGCCATAGGTCACAGTTCTATGAGCGAATCAGATCAGCATCCGACGCCGCCTTCCTGATATCATTTACGACCTTCGCCGCTTCAAGCGCGGGCCCAGCCTGTATGTGAGGCTTGAGCCGCATGACCTCATCCTTGACCGAGGTATCGTCAGCATCCGGGTTCAAGAACTTGACATATAAAGCGGTGGAGTACTGCTCTAGCGTCCTGATATTCTCTCCGCCGATGTGTTTGGACATGAATCGCAGCTGTTCTTCGTATTGCTCAACGGTTTCCTTAGATCGATTGATTGCTCTCTCACCGAATTGACCCAACTCGAATGATGCCCCGTAATGCGCTTGAGGCTTCAGGGCCAATATTGAGTTTGCCCTCATAGCTCCTAAGTCGTCATGCAAATCAAAGGAATACGGCCCATGCATGTACAACACGAAGTCATATCGCGTGGGTACATTTAGGAGGCGCTTCAAAAAGAAGATGGTCTTTTGAACGTGTGTCTCTCCAGCCCAGCTTCCATCAGCTCGCATTATTTCAACGAGCCTAGCAACTATGGCCCGCTGCTCATCTCTGGTCAGCATGAGAAGCTTCTCCTTCCGACTGGGTTAGAATTTCGTGGCGGTGTTCATCGAGATATCTTTGTGCCTGGTCACGTATCAAAGGGTCTACAAACACGAAATCTATAGCAGCTGTCGGTAGATGTTGAAGTATATCCGATATAGCTAGTGATGATTCGATTCGACCATCAGACTGTAGAACGGGAAATTCACAGTCCTGTCCTCTGGGGACATAGTTATCCAACCTCACCTTGCCTTCGCCATATACGTCCATTAACGCGAGGCTAATGGCAGTCCCTGGTTCGGGATTCAACTGTAGGTCTTGAGTATGGCGTTCGTAAGCGACCTTGAAATGCTGCCTCTGGGCAATCCGACTAGCCGCCTCTAGGCCTTCTGTAGCTTGCTTGCGAATCCCTGCCAACACTTCAATGTCAGAGATTTTGAGAAATTCCTGGGGTTCTTCGGGGAGATGAGTCTGAGGAAGCCACTCTCTCAGGAATTCCTTGAGATGGAGGTCATAAGCTCGTCTAACTGGATGCAGGTACACCTGCGAGAACATGGAGTACCTCGCTAACAGCAAGGCCTCTGCGGAATGAAGTCCACCACCCTCCACTCCGAGCCTAGGCTGATCTACTTCTTCGCTTTCCGGGATTATTCTGAGTGTGTTGATCAAGCGGTCATTGTCGAATTTCCCATATTGTACTCCGGCGTGCAGAGAATCTCGTAGAAGATAATCCATTCGGTCGACTCCGAACGCATCCCCCACGACAATCTGGGACAGTAATGTTTCCCATGCGGAAAACTCGACATTTTTTAGCTTGTCAGGGCCGACCGAAAGTTTGACTATGTCCTCAGCCCTTAGTGGAGGCATTATTGAGTGCCAAAGGACTTGAATCTCGTCAGAGAAGATTAGCTTCATTGTCATTGTTTCATGCGACCAGCCCTCGGGGAGTAGTTCTTCCTCGGCGGCATGGGAGAACGGAAGATGCCCTATGTCGTGGCATAGAGCTGCCATTCTTAGGACTCTGCGCCATAGCGCATCTGATCCGGATGGCCGATCTCTGGGAGGACACGGCGAACATGGTCGCTAAGAACATCTGCCCGAGTGATTTTGTCATACACCCTCCCGGACAGTTCCATGACACCCAGCACGTGCTCGAATCGCTTGTGCGTTGCCCCTGGATATAGCAGATACCCTAACGCCAACTGATGGACATGCCTTAGCCGTTGAATGGGCTGAGAGTCGAGCACGCTCCTCTCGTCTGAGTCCACGGAGATGAAACCGTGTATAGGATCCCGAATTTCGTGAAATAGCTTCAAGGTGATAGGCATCCGTCAAGGCAGCATCTGCTTTGGGACACAATGCCCTGAATCAGGCAATCACGCAAGCCTCGGATGTCAGTACCTACTACTCACCAGTGAGGTCAGATAGGCGGGGGGCGACCTCTTCGGCGAGGAGGCGGAGGGAACGCTGCTCTAGGGCGTGGTCGTCGGGGTCGTGGGTGATGGTGAGAAGGGTGCCGAAGCCTCCCACTTGGTGGTAGAGATGGCGGAGGCGGGATGCCACTGTTTCGGGGCCGCCGACAATCCAAGCGTGGTCCATCATGTACTCGGGTGTGAGCTCGTCGTCGGTCATCTCGATGTCCTCTTTGAGGGCGAAGAGGCGTCCTTGGGCCTTCATGTTGGGCTTCTGGTGCCTGACGAAGGGCTTGCTCAGCACTTCGGCGGCCTCTTCGCGCGCCTGCTCGTCGGACTCGGAGACGTAGATGTCGCGGGCGATCCGCCAGCGTGCCCTTTCGGGTGGCAGCCCGGAGGACTCGGCCCCCTCGCGTATCAATTCCCAATGCTTAAACAGGTCGCGCTCCAGCAGGTTGGAGCTGCTCATGGGTATCCATCCACGCTCGCCAGCCAAGCGTATGGTTTCCGAACCGGGTGAGGTAGAAGCGACGCCAATGGGCGGGTGGGGTTGCTGGTAGGGCTTCATGTAAAGGTAGCGCTCCAGCTCAGGAGCGCCTTGGGTGGCGTGTACTTGGAAATGCTTGCCATCGAAGTCGAACTTCCCGTCCTCGGCCTGCCACATGCCGAGGATGACCTGCAGGGCCTCCCGCGAGCGCTCTGCCACGGCCGCCGGGTCAGTGGAGTCAATTCCGAACAGCGACAGGTCGGTAGTCAAGGCGCGTATGCCGATGCCCCAGTAGAAGCGGCCCCGGGCTAGGTGGTCCAACATGGCGATGCGGTGCGCGACCTCGGCGGGATGGTGCACAGGGAGCAGGGTGACGCCCGTGCCCAGCACGATCTGCTCCGTCATGGCCAGAGCTTTGGCGATAAGCAGTTCCGGGGATGGGGCTGTCTCCCACCGCTCGGTGATGTGTTCGCCCACCCAGCACTCGCGGTACCCCAAGCGGTCGCCTAGGGCGATGAGGTCAAGGTCCCGGTCGTAGGAGTCGGCGATGGTGCGGTGTGGCGGATGGAGCGGCATCATGAATAGACCTAGGTTCATTGTTCGTCTCCCTGCGTACCCATTTGCGTAGGCGATTCATGGTAGGTACGGGGTAGGAGAAGTGTCAAGGACGACTCGCACAATGGCTTGCTTTCAGCAATGGCTCTGGCTGAACGAGAGGACCAAGCTAACGTGAGCCCTCGACCTGTACCCTCACGATATCTACACCGTGATATTTCTGGTGGCGCACCGAAGAGGCGTAGTGCCTCAGTAGGCGGAACGATATCTCTTCCTCCAACGCCTCTGGCTGCTGACTTAAATACGCTAAGCGGTCTTCCAAGTTCTCTTCTTCGAAGACGGCCATGAACTCCATCTCCACTAACCTGCCCGCAGGGCGGGCAACGATGATCAGCCGGGGCGCGGTGTCCGGCCTGAGGTCGTCACCTGGTTGCAATAGGCTCGAAAGCGTTTCTTCGCCAGCGGCTCGCAGCCTCTCCGTCGAGGCGTTGTTCCAGCTAACCCTCGACGCAAGCTGGCGGAGGAAGCCGTCGATCTTGGGCAGCTCGGAGGGGTCCAATCGCACCTCCAAACGTCGGCGCCGTGGACTGGTCAGTTCGAAGAAGAGGGTCATGAGTATGGCCGCGGAAGCGCCTACCGTCATGCCGCTAGTGAGCAGGACGTGCCACGCCCCGCTCAGTTGGTCGGCAAAGATGACCTGGTTCTGAGCGCCAACACCCACCCAGAAAGCCACTCCTACAATGGTGGCGCTACGAATATCCACGCCGTCACGGAAGACGGTCCTCATCCCTGCCACAAAGAGCAGACCCATCAGGATGATGATGTAAACGCCTACCACGGGGCCAGGCACCGCTAGAAGGAAGGCCGTCAGCTTGGGCAGGAAGGCCAGCACCACGAAGATAGCCCCGATGGCATAACCAACGGTGCGAGACGCGACGCCAGTAAGGCTGGCTAGGGAGGTGCTGGCTGCGGCGTACCCCATCGGTGGCAGGGTTCCTGCGATTCCAGACAGCAGCACGCCGAAGCCGTTGGCGTTGAGAGCACCCTGGACCAGACGAAAGTCAGTGGCCCGTAGCATGCGCCGCGAGCCCGCTTGAACTACGATGCCGTCGCCAATGCTGTTGATGGCGAGTATTAGCGAGACGGTGATGAATACCGGCAGCAGTGCCCAGAACTCGGCGCCCGGCGTCACATCGAGGCCAGCCCACGCCCCTCCGGGTATGCCGACCCAAGGCGCTTCGATCACTTGCTGGATGTCGTACAAACCGAGGCCTGCGGCGACGGCGCAGCCCACCACAATTCCAATCAAGGGCGCCCACAGTCGCCACGCCCCGGAAGCGCGCAGGGCCAGCCCGACGGCGGTGGCCAAAGTGAAGGCGGCAGTAATCGGAGCGGCGAACCCGGGCGCGTCTTCGGGTACGTCATCTATCAGGTCGAAGGCGATGGGCACGATGGTCGAGGCGATCAACATGATTACTGTGCCGGAGACCACCGGGGTGACGACCCGACGCACCAACGGGAGCCACACCGCTAACGCAAACTGAAAGAGGGAAGAGACAACGATCAGGCTCGCCATCATGGCTGGGCCGCCTTGGTTCAGCGCGGTGATGCAAATGGCGATGAAGATGCCGCCGGCGCCTGTGATGAGCACATGCCCAGTGCCCAACCGGCCTACCCGACACGCTTGCAGCGCAGTGATGGCCCCGTTGATCACCAGCGCGGAGAAAACGGCCCACGAGACGTAGTCCTCCGACTGCCCACCCGCCCGGAAGACGATGGCCGCGGTCACAACCGTGGGGGCCAAGACCAGCATGACACCTTGAAAGCCGACGCCAATGGATACGAAGGGCGGGCACCGCTCTTCGGGCTCGTATCGGATGTCTTCGTTGACGCGTGCGGTTGCCAAGCAGCCTCTACGACCCAGCTTTGGTATGGTGCATACTAGCCGCCTCGTGATGCCATGGCAACCCGAGCCCCTGCTGCAAGGAGGACGTTCCTTTACCTATAGGGCAGCAGGAATGCGGATTACGTGTTGATCCGGTAGCTAATGCGCTACAAAAGTGTCGACCATGCTCGTTTCCGAACTACACCCAAGCCAGCTGCTCGGAGGGGAAGGAACCAGACGGCAACTCGCCATGTGTCTTCTTGTCGGCGGGTTCAACAGGGAGTACGAGCAAGCGGTCGCGGTGTCCAATGATGAGGACTTCGCCGGCGTCATGCAGTAAGCACCTGTGGGACATCCACCTAAGACGGGGCTATTCCGGACACACTGGTAGAGGAGTCTCACACTATACCTAAGCCAGAAGGCCGGGAAGTTACCCACCTATGGGCCGGGAGGCAGCTCCGTTGGTCAACCCTTAGGCCGCAGCCTCCTTCGTTTCCTTTTTCACCGCCGCTTTGCGCTTGCGACCGTTCTTGGCGGGGGTTTCCAGTGGGACGCCTTCGCCTAGTAGCTGGCGTATGTAGTAGCCGGTGTGGGAGGCCTCGACGGCCATGACCTGTTCGGGGGTACCGGTGGCCACCAGTTCGCCTCCCTTGTTGCCCGCACCGGGGCCGAGGTCGATGATCCAGTCGGCGTTCTTGATCATATCGAGATGGTGCTCGATGAGCACTACGGTGTTGCCTGCGTCCACCAAGCGGTGGAGCACTCGCAGCAGGGCGGCGCAGTCCTCGAAGGAGAGGCCGGTGGTAGGCTCGTCCAGCAGGTAGAGGGTCTTGCCGGTGGCACGTTTGGATAGCTCGGTGGAGAGTTTGACCCTCTGGGCTTCGCCACCGGACAGGGTAGTGGCGGGCTGGCCCAACCGGATGTAGCCGAGGCCGACGTCGCGCATGGTCTCCAGCTTGGGCTTGATGCGGGGGAAATTGTAGAACAGCTCTAAGGCCTGCTCCACGGTCATGTTCAGCACCTCGGCGATGGAGCAGTCGCGGAACTTGATTTCCAGCGCCTCGCGGTTGTAGCGAGCTCCGCGGCAGACTTCGCAGGGGACGGTGACGTCGGGGAGGAATTGCATCTCAATCTGGGTGTAGCCGTCGCCCTGACATGCCTCGCAACGCCCGCCCTTGACGTTGAAGGAGAAGCGACCTGGAGCGTAGCCCCGGACGCGGGCTTCCGGCATTGAGGCGAACAGCTCGCGGATGGGGGTGAAGGCCCCGGTGTAGGTCGCGGGATTGCTGCGGGGTGTGCGCCCGATGGGCGACTGGTCGATGTTGATTACCTTGTCGATTTGGTCCAAGCCGGAGATAGAGTCGTGAGCGCCGGGGCGGTCCTTGGCTCCGGACACGTACTGGGCCAAGCGCTTGTACAGCACCTCGTACACCAAGCTGCTCTTGCCGGAGCCGGATACGCCGGTAACGCAGGTGAGTACCCCCAAGGGCACGGTGACGTCGACTCCCTTGAGGTTATTCTCGCGAGCGCCCTTCACTTCTAGGGACCGCCCGTCGGACTGGCGGCGTTTGGGGGGGAGGGGTATCTGGCGACGGCCGCTGAGATAGTCGCCTGTCACCGAGCCTTCGGCTTCCATGATTTCCTGCATGGTGCCGGAGGCGACTAGGTGGCCTCCGTGCTCGCCTGCACCGGGACCCATATCCAAGATGTGGTCGGCGGCCCGCATCACCGCCTCGTCGTGCTCCACTACTATCACCGTGTTGCCGAGGTCGCGAAGGTGTTGCAGCGTGTTTATGAGGCGGGAGTCGTCGGCGGGGTGAAGGCCCACGGTAGGCTCGTCGCAGACGTACAGGACGCCGGTGAGGCCGGAGCCGATCTGGGTGGCTAGGCGGATGCGCTGGGACTCGCCGCCGGATAGGGTCTGAGCGGTGCGGTCCAATGTGAGGTAGTCGAGGCCGATGTCGGTGAGGAAGTTGAGGCGGGCGGCGATTTCCTTGAGTATCTGGTTGGCGATGGCGGCCTCGCGCTCGCTGAGCAACGGTCCGTGGCCGTTGGCCATGTCGTCGATCGAGCCGTCAATGTAGGCACCGTTGCTGTAAGCCCCGTCGATGGAGGCCCCGTTGTCACTCAGCTGTCCCACCCACGAAAGGGCGTCGCCGATGGTCATGGCGCAGAGTTCCATGATGCCGAGGTCACCTACCTTGACTGCCAAGGCTTCTGGACGCAGGCGCTTGCCCATGCAGGTATTGCAGGGGCGGGCTGCCATGTAGCGCTCCAACTCCGAGCGCATGTAGTCGGAGTCGGTGCGCTTGTAGAGACGCTCTAGGTAGGGCACCACTCCTTCGAAGTTGGTATCCCAGCTATAAGTGCGTCCGGCATGGGTGCGGTGGCGCATGGTGAGGGACTCGCCCTCGTTGCCGTACAGGATTATCTGTATGGCCTTATCGTCCAACTCCCGCACTGGCTTCTTGGCCGAGAAGTCGTAGGTCTTGGCCACTGACTCCAGCAGGCTGGTGTACCACTGGCTGCTGGAGCCGGAGCGGGTCCACGGTACGACCGCGCCCTCGCTCAGGGACAGGTCCTTGTTGGGCATGATTAGGTCGGGGTCCACTTCCAGCCGGTAGCCGAGGCCAGTGCAGGCGGAGCAGGCGCCGTGGGGGCTGTTGAAGCTGAAGGTGCGTGGCTCGATTTCCAGCAGGCTGGCACCACACTGTACGCAGGCGAACTGCTCGGAGAAGGAGAGCTCCTCACCACCTAGGACGGCCACTTGCACCACGCCGCTGCCCTCGCGTAGGGCTGCTTCTACCGAGTCGGACACGCGGTTGGTCTCCACGTCCTCGCGGATGATGAGGCGGTCCACAACCAACTCAATGTAGTGCCACTTCTGCTTGTTGAGGTTGAGGTCGCCCATCTCGTCCAGCAGGTGCTCCGTGCCGTTGACGCGGACGCGGGACCAGCCTGCCTTTCGGGCCTCCTCGAAGACCTCGCGGTGCTCGCCTTTGCGACGCCGCACCTTGGGGGCGAGTATCTCGATGCGGCTGTCTTGGGGAAGGTGGAGGATGGCGTCGACGATTTGTTGCACCGTCTGTCGTTCCACTGGCTTGCCGCACTTGGGGCAGTGGGGTCGACCGGCGCGGGCGTATAGGAGACGCAGGTAGTCGTATATCTCGGTGACGGTGCCGACGGTGGAGCGTGGGTTGTGGGAGGCCCCCTTCTGGTCGATGGAGATGGCCGGGGAGAGGCCCTCGATGTACTCCACATCGGGCTTCTCCATGCGCCCGAGGAACTGGCGGGCGTAGGCGGAGAGGGACTCGACGTACCGGCGCTGGCCCTCGGCGTAGATGGTATCGAAGGCGAGGGAGCTCTTGCCGGAGCCGGATACCCCGGTAATCACCACCAGCTTATCGCGCGGGATGGTGACGTCGACGTTCTTCAGGTTATGTTCGCGCGCCCCTTTGACGATGATGTCTTGCTGGGGCATAGATACGCACCTCGGGTATTATGGGATGGAGGTATTTTAGCACTGGACGGGCATCGGCGGCGCGGCAGGGCAGAATATTTGAAAGTTGCGGCATTTCAGTCAAGTCGTATCTGAAAATGTTTTTCCGTAGCTAATTTCACTGAAATCGTGAAATGAATGGGGCCTTGGCCGGATATGAGCTGGGGGTCCCGCCCTTCGAGCGCGAATGCGGCAGCTTGTGGAAGGCAAGAAGCTTGATGTCCCGTGGGGTTTGATTTTGGTCGACCTCAATGGCCGCTCTCCTCTGAAAAAGTGAGACCGGAGTGACCTCTAGGGCCAGGCCCCAGCCTGTCTTCAGGCTAGGAGGTTGGGGAGTGGGCGTCAACGGGGTGATGTCATGGGGGTGGGGTGGAGGGTGCCAGAGGGGTGGCACCCTCCGGCCAGTTGTGTACTCGGTCCGGAAACCTAATTCTTCCAAGCAATCCATAGCTTTGGGCCTGCACTCTCGGAGTCTGTCTGAGTCAAGGGTGAATGGGGAGGCCTTGTTTAGGGCTTGCCGAAAATGCCCCCGGACTCACGAGTTCTCCAAGGGCTGACACATCCTCAAGGGCACTACGCTATCGAAGTCAAAGGCACCTAGAGCCTCCACAGGAATGTAGCATAGCATAGAGATCATATCGCCCTTTATCCACGACTCCACGTCTGGGCGTCGCCCTTCGGAAAACTGCGCCACCAGACTCTCGAAGGTAAACTGATCTTGCCCCACATCAAGTTCCACGACCGGTTCAAAATCATTGTCGTCCCGCACATCAAATACCACTCCGGTGATGCGCACTCTCCGTCCAGAGTACTGTTCTGCCGCGGTCTCGTCGTCGCGCACAAATTCCTTGTACAACTGCTCAGCGGTCACGTCTATTGCCGGCTGTGTGAACTTAAGTGCCCATCGTTCCAGCTTAGTGTCCGAGGCATCGCACGCCATGCCCAAAGCCACGGCGAGGCTTAACACCAATCCCACTCCAATTCGTAGAATCATCCCCTTCGTCCCTTCTATCATTCAAGCTGCAGACGCAGACATCGCATTAAATCTTCATCTTGATATACGGCTTCTAGCGTAATTTCTCTAGCAAGCACGCCCTCGCACTCCATGGCATCAACCTCTGCAGTTGGCTTCGGGGACGCGGTGGGCACAGGAGCGTGCGGCTGCAGCTCCAAGCGCAGACACCGCAACAAATCTTCGTCTGTGGATATGGCCTTTAGTGAATGTTCCTCTGTCAAGATGTCCTCACACCGCCCGTCACCGGCTTCTACGGTTGGGGGCGGCGACGTGGTGGGTTCTGGCCCTGGCGTTGGAGTAGCCGTGGGAGTCGGCGACGCGGTGGGTTCTGGCACTGGCGTTGGGGTAGCCGTGGGAGTCGGCGACGTGGTGGGTTCTGGCAACGGCGTCGGAATAGCCGTGGGGCTTGGCGTCGTGGTAGGTCTTGTTGTCGGTGTCGGAATGGACGTAGGGGCTTGGGTTGGGGTCGGAAAGGTCGCAGTCGGGCTTGGGCTTGGGGCCGATATCGGGATCGGCGTGGGTGTAGAGGTGGAACCAAGCGCTTGGGTCTCCGTCGGCTGCTCCAGTCTCTCAGGCTGCCCCGCACACGCTATGACCAGTGACGTGGAGATTATCGTAGCCAACAGTGTGGGGACCGCGGCCCTGGAGAAAAACACTGCAAAACGCACATTGGAATACTATTCTCATCTGGAGCAAACCGGCAAGGTAGTGCCGGGGCCACAACTCGACTAAGCAGGCTGACCGCCCTTCAATCCGGTACTCCTCGGCGTGCCTGTGCGCCAAGAGCGTCTTGACCTAAAGTATCGCACATTGCACACGGGCTGGATGAAAGGCACCCCTACTCCAGTTCTAGGAGGGGTTCGCCGGAGGCTACTTGTTGGAGGGGTGTGACGTGGACAGTTTTGACGGTGCCGTCTTTGAGGGCGCGGATGCTTTGCTCCATTTTCATGGCTTCGACTACGCGCCTGGCCGCGGGAGACGCGGTCGCCGGGCGAACGCGGACGGCTACGACGAGGGCATGGTGGAACGTGCCGGCGGTGGCACCCGCCTTATGTAGGCTGTAACTCGTCTATTATGACGTCTCCGTTTTCGACTGCATCCAAGGTGACCCGGTTGCCTCGGAGGAGGTTCATGCCTAGAAGCGGGTCACTATCGGACTCTAAAACCACCACACTACGTGGCCGTCCATGCCCAAGAATCGTACCGCGCCAACTATCCATCGTTGTTAGCCTCCCATCGGCCAGCACCGCGGTTACTTGGTCGAAGAGGCTCAATGCGGCTTGCCTGATCGTCTCCGAGGGCAACAACAAGTCGCCACTGAAGCCTGTGTCCAGGTGGCATCCACCGATAGGGTATGTCCGTCGCGTCCAACTATCTCTACGGATAGCGTTGGTTCGATGTCGCGGTTTACGGTTCCTTTAATCACGCTGACGGGTTCGTTGGCCGCAGCCCTCCGCCGAGACTGTAGGCGGCTTGATAACCGACCTTGTCAGCGTATGCCACTGCGGCGGGACGCCGTTCCCGCAGCCGATCCGAAGCGTCTATGTGATCATCGTCCACCTCGTAGTCACTGCTTTCCACGTCGATGACGATGAACTTGCCGGTACTGTGGCTCCACTAGGTGCTTTATTTTCTTCTGGTATATCTCTTTGCCTCGCCGGGAAATCTCCCCGGGAGGGTACTTGTTGGCGACCATATTCACCTCGGCGTGCCTGTGCGCCAAGAGCGTCTTGACCTACAGTATCGCACATTGCACACGAGCTGGATGAAGGGCACCCCTACTCCAGTTCGAGGAGGGGTTCGCCGGAGGCTACTTGTTGGAGGGGTGTGACGTGGACGGTTTTAACACGCCGTCTTGGGGGGCGCGGATGCTTTGCTCCATTTTCATAGCTTCGACGACGCAGACTTCCTGGCCACGGGAGACGCGGTCTCCGGGGCGGACGCGCACCGCGACGACGCGGGCTGGCATGGGGGAGCGCAGCACCTTGTCGAGGGCCTGTAGCTCTTGGCGGGCCGGACGGGGTAGCAGAACTGGCGGGGGGCGCACCTCGTGGGGCGCTTCGGGGAACCCCTCCACCTCCACAAGGAAGGTCTGGCCTTCGACACGTACCCGCACCGGCGAGTGGGAGGCGTCCTCGATTTCCACGGTGAGCCAGCGGTCGCCGACTCGCACTCTGAGGGTGCGTGGGGTCATGGGGCGCTCCTGTCGGACCCCACGATACTTGATGCGCCGGGGCTCGATGCGCTGGTCTGGTGAAGTGACGTATGGCACACGGGGTCCCCAGTTGCGGCGGAGTCTGGGACGTGGGTTCCCGCCTCCGCGGGAATGACGGAAGAGGAGGCGGGAATGACGGGAAGGGTTGCGGGAATTACGGAATGAGCGTCTGTGCGGACGTGGTCCATGAAGCGACGGGAGCGTATTTCGTGGTCGGGCCAGTAGGAGAGGAGCAGCGACAGCAGCCGGCTGACCTCCTCTGCCAACTCGCTCTCCAGCCTGAGCCTGTCGGCTTCGGGCATAGTGGTCTTGGCTAGGAAGCGCAGCACTTTCAGCGCGTCCAGCGACATGGGGCGCACGGCCACGCCGGATGGACGGCAGCGGTCGCATAGCGTACCGCCCAGTGCTGGGCTGAACTGGTGCCCTTTGGGGGACAGTTCTTCACCACAATCCACGCAGCAGTAGAGCTCCGGCATGAAGCCCGACACCTTGAGCAGTTGCATCTCGAAACACCGTAGCACGATGTCGGGGTTCTTGCACTCCGGCAGAAAGCGCAGCCCGTCCAGCAGCAGGTCGTGGATGCGGGAGCCAGGGGCTTCTTCCACGGCGTACCAAGAGGCAAGCTCGGCCATGTAGAGCCCACGGGTAACCCCGCCCAGCCCTGTTTTCAGGGGAAGGAAGTTATCCAGCACTTGGGCTTGGGAGACGTATTGGAACTCTTTGCCTCTAGCCACTGATATATCGACGCGGTTCAGGGGTTCCAAGTGTCCGACCAGCTTGCTGGTGGTCTTACGCGCTCCGCGGGCCACAGCCCGCAGCTTGCCTTCGTCGCTGGTGAGCAGCGTCACCATCAAGTCGGCCTCGCCCAGAGGCTTGGACTCCAGCACAATGCCTTGGCTACGGAACGACTTGGGTGCGGCCATCGGCTAAAGCTCCGTCCGGCCTTGGAAGGCGCGGGTCAGGGTGGTCTGGTCGGCATACTCCAAGTCACCACCCACAGGCAATCCGCGGGCCAAGTGAGTGACCTTGGCCCCCATTGGGCTGACACTGCGTTGGATGTACATGGCCGTGGCCTCGCCCTCCAGCGTAGGGTTGGTGGCGATGATTACCTCCTCGACGCCGGAATCCTTTAGCCGCACGGCCAGTTCTTTCAACTTCAGTTCCTCGGGGCCGACGCCGTTCATGGGGGAGATGACGCCGTGGAGGACATGGTACAGGCCACGGTAGCAGTTGGTGCGCTCCACAGCCAAGATGTCCAAGGGGCCTTCCACCACGCATATTTGGGTCTGGTCGCGTCGGGGGTCGGAGCAGACGGCGCAGGGGTCCTCGTCGGTCAGGTTCTGGCAGCGGGAGCAGAAGAAGACACGCTCCTTCACCCCCATGACTGCGTCAGCCAGCGCCTCGGCCGCATCGGGCAGCCGGATGAGGTGGTAGGCTAGGCGTTGCGCACTCTTGGGACCGACTCCGGGCAGCTTGTTCAGCTCCCCAATGAGTCGGGCGACTGATGGCGCAGTGGAGGGCAGGTACTCCATGGTTAGGCTGTTGCTGCCCTAGGTCGTACGCGCTCCGCTATTTCCTGGCCCGACTCTATCTCTGCCTGTCGCAACTCGAAGGTTTTCTGGAGGTTGAGCCAGAGTTGCGGGCTGGTCCCGAAGTAGCGGGACAAGCGCAGGGCAGTGTCGGCGGTTATACCGCGCTGACCCTTCAGGATAGCCGTGACCGGGTTAGTGGGAACGGCCAGAGCATGGGCGAGGGCGGTGGCTGACATGCTGAGTTCCTCGAGCTCATCGCTCAAGATTTCGCCGGGGTGGACCGGCTTCATCTCGTTCTTCATGTTTTCTCCTACGTCAGCCCCGGTATGTCGATGCCGCCGGTCAGGGATGAGAAGCGTTCGGATGCCATCTCGTTGGCTTTGCCCAAGGCATCGTTGACGGCGGCAACTATCAGGTCTTGCAGCAGGTCCACATCCTCGGCAGCTTCGGGAGCGATCTCTACGGATTCGACCGTCTGCTTGCCTGTGACGACGACTTTGACCGCGCCTCCACCAGCCGTCCCCTCTACGGTGAGGGTTTCCAGCTCGTCCTGCACTTTCTGGAGCATGGCCAACTGTTGCTGTTGTTGTCCTTGGGCTGCTGCTGGGAGTCCGCCCCCGCCTTGGGAGCGTTGGGCTTGTCTTCTCAAGCGTCGGTTCATTGCGTCTGGTCCTCCACGATCCTAGCACCGAGGTTCTTGGCGTACCTCACCAGAGGGCTGTCCGTAGCCGGAGACGGCCCGCTACGCCCGTTGGAGTCCTCGGACAGGACGAGGTTGAGTTCGTAGGCCGTGCCGAGGGCTTCTTGCAGCGCCGCTTTCACGGTTCGCGTGCCTTGAGGGTCTTCCAACTCTTCCTGAAGGCGCTCCAAGTGGGAGCGGTGGGCGAAGACCAGCGTCAGGCTGTCGGCTTCAGGGGTCTGCGGCCTGCAGTCCCTCAGAAGGGCCCCGATATTGAACCTGCGCCCCTTGGCCCGGCTGAGGGTTTTAACCAGAGCATCCCAGCCCTCTATCGCCCCCGGTGCACTTGCAGCGGGACTAGCAGCAGGAGCAGGAGGGGTTGATGCGGCGCTCTGGCTTCCGTTATCTCTGGGCGGCGGTGCGTTACTGGGACGCGCGGGGGGTCGCGGGTTTGCAGCTTGCGGAGCGGCGTTGCGCCGAGCGGGCTGGGGCCTCATTGGCGGCGGGCCTGGCGCAGCGGTGACCACCGGCGTATCGAGGCAAGTTTCCACAATGGCCAATTCCAGAGGTAGAGGAGAAGGCGCGTCGCGACGCAAGTCTACGTTGGCGAAGAGTCGCAGCGCCTTGGCCACCCTGTCCGAGTCGGTCTTGGAGGCTAAGGATGCCACCTCCGCCGTGACGTCGGCGGGCAGGTCAAGCGATTCTCCTGCACCCCACTGGTGCACCATCACCGCTCGCAGCAGTTCCAAAGTCTGGCGATGAAGCTGTCGCAGGTCAGCCCCTTCCCAAGCGGCCCGGTTCAGAGCACCCAGAGCTGAGGCAGCGCTGCCTGCCAGCAGGCACTGTACGATTTCCATAGCCTGACCGGTGTCGCCAATGCCCAGCAGCTCCAGAACTCCGTCGAGAGTCACGGGCGAGCCGTAGGACACCACCACTTGCTCCAGCATGTTCTCGGCGTCGCGCAGGCTGCCAGCGGCGTTGCGGGCTAGGGCCTGCAGGGCGGCTTGGTCGGCCGCCACGCCTTCCTCGCGGCATATGTGGTCGAGGCGCGAGACGATGCCCGCCAGTGATATGCGCCGGAAGTCGAACCGCTGGCAGCGGGAGACGATGGTGGCGGGCAGCTTGTAAGGCTCGGTGGTGCAGAGGACGAACAGGGCGTGGGCGGGAGGCTCCTCCAGCGTCTTCAGGAAGGCGTTGGCGGCCTCGGTGGTGAGCATGTGCACTTCGTCGACGATGTAGACTTTGCGGTCTCCTTCGCCGGGCGAGAAGTTGACGCGGTCGAGGATATTGCGCATGTCGTCGATGCGACGATGGCTGGCGGCATCGAACTCAATGACGTCCAGCAGGTTGCCAGCCGTCACGGCCATGCAGGTGTGGCAGACGCCACAGGGGTCGCCGTCCTCGGGCTCGCGGCAGTTGACCGCCTTGGCCAACAGGCGGCCCGTGGTGGTCTTGCCCGTACCCCGTGGTCCGCAGAACAGGTAGGCGTGGCCCACCCGGTGCTGCGCCACGGCATGGCGCAAGGTAGTCACCACATGCTCCTGACCCGTCAGGTCGCTGAAGCGCTGTGGTCGCCACTTCCGTGAGTAGACCAGCGAGGTCATTGCTTAGCCTCAGTGAACAGCAGCTTTTCTCTAAACAAGATTAACGATTACTTCTTCCAAATACGCCCCAAGGCTTCCTCTTCCTTCGCCTTCATTTGGGCCTCTTCTTCTGGTTCGACGTGGTCGAAGCCAGCTAGGTGAAGGATGCCGTGGATTATGAGCAGGGCAAGCTCCTTCTCGGTGTCGGCCCCGCGAGCTAGGGCCTGTCTCTCAGCTTGGGGGTAGGATACTATCACCTCACCCAAGGGGTGATAGTCCTGCGTAGGCGTGGCGTCGGCGGGCCATGCGACATCCATCTCGGGTCCTGCGGGTGGCTCCTCGTCGCCCTCCCAATGGCCCTCGTGGTCCCAAGAGAAGGAGAGGACGTCCGTTATCTCATCGGCCCCGCGGTATTCCCGGTTCAGACGCTGCAGGGTCTCGTCGTCGGCTATCACCAAGCCCATCTGGACCGGTCCGGCTGCCAACTCCTCGGATTTCTTCGAAGACCCCGCGGAGTCCCCGGAAGAATATAGAGCCGCTTGAATACCTGACCGGGCCACCCGGCGGAGCCAGCTTCGGGAGAGCGTCGGACGCAAGGCCGATGCCACCCTAGGGACATGCTCCACGGTGATGTCCACTTGGTGCGCCTTCCTACTCAATCAGAAGCCACCTTGTCGGAATGTTAGCACGGGGTCTAGGGGGCTTCAAGGAAAAGCTGCCTTCACTCATTGGGGACCACATGGACGGGTGGAAGACCGGCTACGTACTCTTCGAAGGTGGCGTACGTACCGAATTGGGACATCGTACGTACGAACTCGCCGATTGATGATGCGTTGGCCCTGACCTGTTCCACCTGCCCATGAATGGGACTGACGGAGGCCGGGCTTGAGCCATATGAGCCGTGAAACGCGAAGTAGGCTTGGTTGAGCTTGCGCAGGTGGTAGCCGTTGTCCACAAAGATGCGCCTTCGCTCCTCCATGTAAGCCTCGGCTTTCTTGATGAGGCCCTGCTCCAGGAGGGCGTCCACTTCCAAGCGAGTTTCGCGCATCTCGGCGTAGAAATTGAAGGCTTCAGGGTGGTCGTGGGCACCCTCGTGTTCCGGGTGTATTTCGGCGGGCGATGGCTGGCCTGTGATGGCCTCGTAGACCATACCTCCCAGTTCGTCCCCGGCCAAGTCGGCGGCCGTCTCGTTGAGAGCGGTCATGGTGGTGTTGGTGAAGTAGTTACGGCCCATTGGGCGGAAGAACCAGTATTGGTGCAGCCACTCATGCACTGACGTGGTCGTGACGTGGTACAAGTCGCCGCTGGCGCTCACCATGCTGGGGTAGCTGGCCAGACCGCCCGCCCGCAGGACCAAGGCCGCTACGTCATGTTCTTGGAAGAGACGTTCCTCCAGTGATTCCATTTCTGTCACGGTCATTCGCATGTCCAGCAGGGCCGAGTGTTCGCGTTCGATGCGGTCGCGGGGCGAGACGACCAGGACGAGGGGTGCGTTGCTGAACACCAAGTCCACCGGCGGGAACACCGAGCCCAGCAGGAGCCGAGAGTGCAAGGCCTCCTGCTTCAAAACTCGGGTTATCTCCGATTCCAACACCGCTTGGGCCCGCGGACTCAGGGAGTCCAGACCGCGTCGCAACTCGTCGATGCGCCTCTGCCCATCCTTCATTGCTTGGTTGCCTGCTGCCACCGAGCGGTCGAGTTGTGCCTCGGCCCAACGTAGCTCTTCAGCCAAGGCAGCAAAGTCTCCGAGCAGCTGGCTTGGCTCCACATGGTCCCGGTAGGACCAAGGCAGGACTCCGGCCAACTGGCGCCACCACTTGTCGGGCAGGTTGTCCAATTCCCATCGCACTAGGCGGAATTCGTAGGGCGATGTGGCTAAGTCCAAGCCGGAATGCACGCCGGGGCTATTGCTCAAGGCGAGGAGGATGAGGGCGAGGGACAGGTAACCCATCTCCTTAGCGATGGTGCGCATTCTCTTCAAAATTGACATTGGGTCAGCACTAACATAGTGTCAGGATTCGCATAGGGTCAGGACCGTTATGGGATCAGATCGTCGTGCTACGGTTAGCCTGTTGCGGTACAGCCTGGGATGTGGGCTCTTTGATAGACAGATTGTTGCGCCAGCGTCGTTCGATTGGCTAGAATAGGCCTTAGGTTTCCGCTAGGGCATAACCCTACATGCGTCACGCCCCTGCCGGATAGTCTCTCAACATCGAAGGGAGATACACAATGCCCATCGCTGACGTGGCCACGCTGCGCAATGTTATTCTCCTGTCCCATAGCGGTGCAGGGAAGACGTCTCTGGGTGAGGCCCTTCTCTTTCAGACCAAGGCCATAACCCGGATGGGGAGGGTGGACGACGGCAACACCGTCTCCGACTACGAGGCCGAAGAGGCCAAGCGCACGAGCAGTGTGCAGACCAGCCTTCTGCCCTGCAACTGGGAGGGCTCCAAGATCAACGTGCTGGACACCCCCGGTTACGACGACTTTGCCGGTGAGGTGGTGTCTGCCCTGCGAGTGGCCGACGCAGCCGTAATTCTGGTTGCTGCCCCGTCCGGCGCGGAGTTGGGGACTGAGAAGGGGTGGGCTAGGTGCGAGGACGGCAGCCTGCCACGCATCTTTTACGTTAACAAGATGGACAGGGAGAACGCTGATTTTGGCCGCACCCTGCAGCAGATACAGGAACTGTTCGGCCGCAAGTGCATCCCCTTCCAGATACCCATCGGGAGCGAGCAGAGCTTCAAGGGCGTGATCGACGTTCTCAACTTGCCTGATGACATTCCGGCCGAGGTCGCCGGTGAGGTGGCGGCAGCCCGCGAACAGCTGTTGGAGGCTGTAGCCGAGACCGACGACGAGCTTATCAACAAGTTCCTCGAAGGCGAGGAGATCAGCGACGATGAGCTGATGGGCGCCGCCCGCAGGGCGGTCATCTCCGGAGAAGTGGTGCCGGTGCTGGCGGGCTCTGCAGTGGCCAGTCTCGGTATCTCCGAGCTTTTGGATGCCATAGTGCGCTTCCTGCCACCGCCCGCCTATTCAAAGACAAGGGCTGGTGAGGTGAAGGCCACCGACGGAGCGGGCCATCCAGAAGAGCTGGAGCCTGACCCCGAAGGCCCCTTGGCGGCCTTGGTGTTCAAGACCAGCGCCGACCCCTTTGTGGGCAAGCTCTCCTTCTTCCGTGTCTACCGTGGCACCTTCCGCAGCAACTCCGAGGTGTGGAACAGCGAGCGCGAGCAGTCGGAGCGCGTGGGCCAAGTCTACTTCCCCTGTGGCAAGACCCAGGAGAACGCACAAGAGGTGGGCCCGGGCGACATAGCCGCCATCGGCAAGCTAAGCGCGACCCTCACTGGCGACTCCCTGTGTCAGAGGGAGAACCCCGTGTCGTTTGCGCCTGTGGCTATGCCAGTGGGCTACTACACCATGGCCGTCAGCCCCAAGACCAAAGCCGACTTGGACAAGATGTCCACAGCCGTCGCACGCATCGTGGAGGAAGACCCCAGCCTGAAGCTGGTGCGCGAAGCCAGTACCAACGAGATACTGCTGGCTGGGCTCGGAGACACTCACTTGGAAGTGGCCGTGGAGCGGGTCAAGCGCAAGTTCGGCACCGAGCTCACGCTCAGCCTCCCCAAGGTGGCCTACAAAGAGACCATTACTACGGTGGCCCGTACCGAGTACAAACACAAGAAGCAGACCGGCGGCCACGGCCAGTACGGCCATGTCCTGCTCCGCTTGGAGCCTCTGGACCGGACCGAGGGTTTCCAGTTCGGTACCGAGGTGGTCGGTGGTTCCGTGCCTAGGGAATACTTCCCCGCGGTGGAGAAGGGCGTTATGAAGACCCTGTCGGAAGGTGTCGTTGCCGGTTACCCCGTCGTGGACATGAAGGTGGTGCTGTACGATGGCTCCTTCCATGATGTGGATTCCTCGGGCATATCCTTCGAGATCGCGGCCTCTCACGCCTTGCGCAAGGGCGTGAATGACGCCAACCCACTGTTGCTTGAGCCAGTAGTGAGCCTGAAAGTGCTGGTGCCCGACACGGTGACCGGCGACGTCATGGGCGACATGAACGGGCGTCGTGGGCGCATCAGCGGCATGACGCCCCAAGGCGGTGGCCAGACGCTCATTGAGGCCGAGGTGCCTCAAGCCGAAGTCCTGCGCTATGCCACCGAGCTCCGCTCCCTGACCCAAGGCCGGGGCTCCTACGCCCAAGAGTTCAGCCACTACGAGGGCGTACCCGCAAATATCTCGCAGCGGGTTATCGACAACGCCAAGAAGGCCCGCGAAGCTGAAAGGGTTTAAGCTCCGATTGATAGAGCCGGAATCGGGGCCTCTAGAGGCCCCGATTCTCTTTGACCTAGGAACAAGCAGACGTTTAGAGCCAGGATGGTGTAAATGGCTACCAAAACCCAACCGACGACAATCGGAGAGCTACGCCAGAGCGGTTACAAGGTGATTTCCGTGCGCGAGGAGATGCGGAACAACCTAGTCCGCCACATGGAGCGCAATGACGCGATGTTCCAAGGCATCGTCGGCTTCGAGGATACGGTGATCCCGCAGTTGGAGAACGCCACTCTGGCAGGCCAGGACCTTATCCTGTTAGGTGAGCGCGGCCAAGCCAAGACGCGTCTGCTACGTGCCTTGGTGTCGCTGCTGGACGAGCAGATTCCCGCTATCGCTGGCTGCGAGATCAATGACAGTCCCTATGACCCCATCTGCAGGGCCTGCCGCGATCAGGTGTCCGAATCGGGAGACGACACACCCATCACCTGGCTTGGTCGGGATTCTCGCTACTCGGAGAAGCTAGCCACCCCGGATATCTCCATCGCCGACCTCATCGGCGAGGTAGACCCCATCAAGGTGGCCGAGGGACGCTACCTAGCCGATGAACTTGCCATCCACTACGGGCTGGTGCCACGCACCAACCGGGGTATCTTTGCCATCAACGAGTTGCCGGACTTGGCGGAGAGGATTCAGGTGGGCCTGTTCAACCTGATGGAGGAGAGGGACGTGCAAATCAAGGGCTACCGGGTGCGGCTGCCCTTGGATATCGTGCTGGTGGCCACAGCCAACCCCGAAGACTATACCAACCGGGGACGCATCATCACCCCGCTGAAAGACCGCTATGGAGCGCAGATACGGACACACTACCCACGCAGCATCGATCATGAAATGGCCATCATGGAGCAGGAGCGGGCCCGATTCCCCAACGAGGAGTCCGTTCATGTTCCAGACTACATGCGGGAAATCATCGCCGAACTGACTTCGCTGGCGCGTCGCAGTTCCGACATCAACCAGCGCTCCGGCGTCAGCGTGCGCGTGTCCATTGCCAACTACGAGACCCTGATCAGCAATGCCATGCGCCGGTCCATACGTTTGAGAGAGCCAACTATCAGCCCGCGGATCACTGACCTGCCCTTCCTGGTCGCATCCTTCAGCGGGAAAGTGGAACTGGAGACCTTCGAGGAGGGCAGGGAAGCCCGCATCATGGAAGACTTGTCCAAGAGGGCCGTGCTCAACGTCTTCAACCGCCATTTCAACCCCGACGACCTAGAGGAGTTGGTGTACCACTTTGAGGGCGGTGCTGCCGTCGAGACCAGCAGCACTCTGCCCTCGCCCCAGTACGCCGACTTGGCGCAGCAGATACCCTGCCTGAAGGATGCCGTGGAGAAGCTGGACGGAGGTAAGCACCCGGAAACCGCCGCCTCCGCTGTGGAGTTCGTGCTAGAGGGCCTGCACCTCAACCGGCGCCTCAACTGCGACCGCACCGATGCGGGCTTGAGATACGGCGCAAGAGGTTAAAGCACCTCATCCATTGCGCATGAGCAGCTACCCTCCGATGGTATAATGGGGCTAATATCTAGTCGTCCCAAAGACTGGCAGTAGGGTCATGAACACGATCAAGACCGGCTTCTACATGATGGTGCTGGCTGCACTGCTGATGATGGCTGGAGCCCTTACCCTTGGTGAGATCGGCATCATCATCGGCTTGGCAATCGCCCTACCTCTGAATTTCTTTGCCTACTGGTCCAGCGACAAGATGGCCCTGCGCATGGCCCATGCCCACGAGATCAGCGCCGAGCAGGACCCTGACCTCTGGGGCTTGGTACAGGAGCAGGCCGACCTAGCTGGGCTGCCCATGCCCCGAATCTACGTCATCCAGAGCGACACCCCCAACGCCTTTGCGACTGGGCGCAACCCGAAGAACGCTGCCGTGGCTGTCACCACAGGCATCCGGAGCCTGCTGACTCGCCAGGAGTTGGGCGGGGTGCTGGCCCACGAGATGGCGCATGTCGGCAATCGAGACACGTTGATTATGACCATGGTGGCAACCGTTGCCATGGCCATAGGGATGATCGCCATGCTTGCTCAGTTCGCCATGCTGTTCGGCGGGATGCGTGGCGGCGGAGACCGGGGTGGCAACCCCTACGTAGGGATCATTGGGCTGCTGGTAGTCGCCATTGTGCTCCCGTTGCTGGCCACTGTAGTCCGGCTGGCCATCTCGCGCGCCCGGGAGTTCCAAGCCGACTCTACAGGCGCTCGTACATCAGGCAATCCTGAAGCCTTGGCCAGTGCCTTGGAGAAGCTTGAAATGGGCAATCAGGTACGCCCCATGAAGGTCAACCAAGGGGTAGCCCACTTGTTCATCGTCAATCCACTGAAGGGCGGCGGTATGTCCAGCCTCATGTCTAGCCATCCGCCGTTGGCCGAGCGAATCCAGCGGCTGCGCAATATGAGGGCAGGGTGGTAAGCCCCCGGACTGTCCTCGTCACCGGCGGTGCCGGCTTCATCGGCTCCCACCTTGTGGACAAGCTGATTGAATTCGGTCATCGGGTCATTGTTGTGGACGACCTGAGTACCGGACGACTCCTGAACGTCAACAAAAGGGCCTTCTTTCACCACGCCAGCATTACAAGCCCCATTGTGGAAGAGATTATCGCTCGCGAGCGGCCCCATGTGGTGAGCCACCACGCAGGCCAGAGCAATCTCAGCCTCTCGGTGCGAGACCCGGTGAAGGATGCCTCCATCAACATCGAGGGCAGCGTCCGCCTTATCGAGGCCTGCCGAAGTCACGGCGTAGGCCTCGTCATCTACGGCTCCTCGGCATCGGTATATGGAGAACCTCAGTACACCCCCTGTGACGAAGGCCACCCCATCGAGCCGATATCGCCCTTTGGCCTCTCCAACTACGTAGTCGAAGAGTACCTGCGCCTCTACAATCTGCTGCATCGCCTTGACTACCGTGTGCTGCGCTACGCCAACGTCTATGGCCCCTGTCGCAACCTGCACGAGGAAAGCGGGATAATCGCCTCTTTCACCAGCAGTATGATGCAGGGCAAGCAACCTAGGATCTTTGGCACGGGGGAGCACGAGCGGGACTTCGTGTACATAGACGATGTGGTGGATGCACACATGCGGGCCATGGAGCGAGGCACTGTCGGAGCCTATAACGTGGCTACCGGTAACAGCATCTCCGTCAACGGGGTCTTCCAACTGATGAAAGAGGTCATGGGGTACCGCTGGACCCCGACCTACGCCCCGCAGCGCCCCGGTGACATATCGCGCATCAGCCTGAACCCTGCCAAGGCTGCCCAAGAGTTAGGCTGGCACCCAACGGTCGACCTCGAAGAGGGCCTCCGCCGCACCGTGGCGGAGTCGGGCCACCCTGTCCGCTCGGCAGTCTGATAGCATAGAGTGCAGTCGGTTCGGTCCGACGACTAGGCGCTCAGCCTGAACCGCAAACCTTGGCTAAGTCCCTCGTACCTTTAGATGCCCGTCGCGTATCCGGTCTCGGATACCTGTTTTCACTTGTCGTAATGGCAGCCGGGCGTACGCGCCCCGTGACATGCGAGTTGCCAACGCAAACAGCTTCTGAGTAGTGAGATGGTGAACATCGTGATGGAAGGAATTCGCTTCCGTATCCGGCGTTACCGGGCGTTCGCTGCGTTGCCTCGTCCAGTTGCTGTGGTAAGCGCTCAAAACAACAAAGTCCACGGCCCCAAGTTGCTGCCAATGCCAACGCTATCCGCTCAGCCGGAAGACTCCTTGGGACTTCCCATATAGAAAGCAGGCCATCCGCAGTGGACAAGTCTCGGAAGACATCCGCTTTCAACTCACCTAAGCTGCAACTGGGGCACGTCCGGGTAGGTATCCCAGCGACTCCTCGTGATGCCCCCTCAGGAATCTTGGCATTGTTAGATCCGCTCTAGTTGCTCCCCTACAAGATGCAGATCGTAAAGCAGGCGACTGGAAGCCGCTCGGTCGAGGGCCTTTTGTAGGGCGGGAAGGGCACGCGCTGTCTTCAATCAGCCCCAACTGTAAGAGGGCCTCTCGGGCCACTTCGGTGCTTGCCTGGCCCTTTTTCAGCATCCGGCTCAACTCCAACACGGACTCGTCACCGTACTTCTGCACAATCCAATGGGCGGCTGTTGAGAACTTGGAGTCCATTTCATAGTGGAAGGTCTCCTCCCTGCCCTCACGCAAGGCCTGCTCCTAAGATGCGCGGATCAAATCGTGTTGGGTGGGCATTTGCTTCAACGCAGTCGCGCCGGCGGCCCCTACCCGCCGGAGGGAGGCGGGTAGTCCTCTAGGTTGAAGGGGGCGCCGTTCAGGGTCATGGTGTCGTTGAAGAGATCGGGGCGGGCGACGGACTGGCGAACGTAGCAACCGTTTCGGGCATTGCGCAGCACTCCGGCCACTTTGGCCGGTTCTTCCTGTGACTCGATGTCATAGTGGACGTCGATGCGATCGGCGCGGGCTTTTACCGTCTGGCGTAGCACGGAACCCTCGGCACCCACATGCAGGCCGATACTGCCCTTAACGCTGTCGACGTGTACCTTCATCATCTGAGCGTACCGCTCAATCTGGGTCATCTCTCAAAACATCAGCGAGGATGCAAAGTAGGCCAAGGGCGGAGGAGCGGAGTTGTCGCCGCCGATGGCGATGCCTTCGTCGCAGTAGATGGTGAAGCCGCGAGTCTCGGCCTCCTTCTTCATACCGCCTGTGATGCGGCCGACACTCTCCACGGCGATGTTACGCGATATGGCGTCTTGGGAACCGGACTGGGCTGGAGTGGTCATGAGTCCCTCCTTGCTCTTGGGCCTAGTGCGAGAAGTCTAGCATGGCGGGTAGGCAGCTACAACGTCGCTGGACCTAGGCCGTTGACAGCGTCGATGGGCCTCCGTACCATCGGAACACCCGTCATGGTGGAGTCCTCAATGTTCCCTCAGCATGTCTTTCCCGATAGCGCCTCTGTCAATGCCCAAGGCCACCTCGCCATTGGAGGCTGCGACGTCACTGAGTTGGCGCGCCGCCACGGCACTCCTCTCTACGTGTTTGACGAGGCTACCCTGCGGGAGCGGTGCCGCCGCTTTGTGCAGGAGTTCGGCCGTCTGCATCCCGATACCCAAGTGATTTACGCCTGCAAGGCTTACGTCAATCCTGCCATCGCCCACCTGCTGTGGGAAGAAGGGTTGGGGTTGGACGTGGTGTCCGGGGGCGAGGCGGCAATTGCCCGCGCGATTGAATTTCCTGCCGAAAAGGTCTACTTCCACGGCAACAACAAGGGCCAGCAGGAGTTGGAAGAAGCAGTTTCATGGGGCATCGGCCGCGTTGTGGTGGACAACTTCCATGAGCTGTCGCTGCTGCAACAGGTGGCTGCGAGTCAGGGCAAGACTCAAGACATCATGCTGCGGGTCTCCCCCTCGGTGGACCCGCATACCCACGTCTACACCACGACAGGGGTGCTGGACAGCAAGTTCGGCTTCTCCATCGAGACCGGGCAGGCAGAGCAGGCCATCCGCCAAGCGCTCACTTCCCCCAACCTGCGAGTTGTCGGTCTCCACTACCACCTAGGTTCCCCCATTTTCGAGGTGGAACCCTACCAGCATGCCATGGAGATCGTGTTGCGCCTTGCTGCCAACTTCCGCGAAGAGGGGTTGCACCTTGAGGAGATCAGCCCAGGTGGCGGTTTTGCCATCGCCTATACCCGAGACCAGCAGCCGCCGTCCGTAGGTGAGTACGCTGAGGCCATCGTGGGCTCAATGGTGGAGACCTGCAACGCCCTGAGCCTCCAGTTGCCACGGCTGGTCATTGAGCCAGGCCGCAGCATCATGGGTACGGCTGGTGTTGCCGTGTACGGCGTGGGGGCAGTGAAGGACATACCCGGCATACGGAAGTACGTCTCCGTCGACGGCGGAATGGGAGACAACATACGGCCTGCCCTATACGAGGCGCAGTACGAAGCTTTGGTGGCCAATAAAGCGGACCAGCAGCCCAGCGAGCAGGTGACCATCGCTGGCAAGTACTGTGAGTCGGGCGACGTTCTGGTGAGGGATGTGCAGTTGCCTCCGCTGACTCAAGGCGACCTTATCGCCATCCCTGCCTCCGGGGCCTACTGCCTGTCCATGGCCAGCACCTACAACCTGAACGGGCGGCCGCCCATCGTACTGGTGAAGGACGGGGCCGACCGGCTGATTCGCCGCCGTGAGACCTACCAGGACCTGATGCTCTGCGACGTGGTGTAGTGGAGGCAACCAGCCCCAGCACTGAGGGTAACCCTTGGGGTCTGGTCGGTCATGAAGCAGCCATCCGGGAGTTCGACCGTGGCCTGAAGGCAACCCGTCTTTCTCACGCCTATCTCATCACCGGCCCCGCCCATGTGGGCAAGATGGCCATCTCCATCAGGCTGGCTCAAGCCGTCAACTGCCTTTCGCCACAAGAAGCCCCCTGCATCCAGTGCTCATCGTGCCGCCGCATAGGCTTGGGGCAACACCCGGACATTCTCGTGATTGAGCCGGGGACCACTGAGGAGGGACGTGTCCGTCGAGACATAGGCATTGACGATGTTCGCTCCCTGCAGCATGCGGCCACCCTGAACCCTTACGAAGCCAACTTCCGTGTGTTCATCGTGAACGGCGCCGAGCTTCTCAGCGAGGAGGCCTCCAACTCCCTACTCAAGCTGCTGGAAGAGCCACCGCCCCGGTCTCTGTTGCTTCTGTTGACCAGCGCTGCCGATGGGCTGCTTTCGACGATTCGCTCCCGTTGCCGTCGTATCGACCTGCGCCCAGCGCCCGTGTCGGCCATCACCGCGTTGCTGCAACAGCAGGAAGACTTGCCCCCCGACGAGGCAGAAAAGGTGGCCCGCCTCTCGTTGGGGTGCCCTGGCTGGGCCATTGAGGCCGCCCGCGATCCGTCCATCCTCGATGAGCGTACGGAGGAGGCCGGACGCATCCTGCAGCTGGTGCGTGGGGGGATGGAGCAGCGGTTTGCCTACTCCGGCGAGCTGGCTGGCAGATTCTTCCGAGAACGCGACGCTGCCAAGGAGCAGCTCTACCTGTGGCTGCGTTGGTGGCGCGACTTGCTGCTGGTGAAGGAGGGCGTACCCCAATATGCCGCCGACTCCGATTACCTATCCCAGCAGAAGGAGTTGGCTGAGGGGCTGAGCACGGCCCAGATTGTGGGCTTCCTGCAGGCCATGGACCGCACCCTCGACGCCCTCGACGCCAACGCCAATGCTCGCATCGCCTTGGATGTGATGATGCTCAAGCTGCCAGTGCCTCCGTCCGCTGCCAGCAGGGCCTCAGAGCCGGAGGAGGGGGAGGCCGACCCTCGGTGGGGGCGTGCGAGAAGCCAGCCTTAGGAGAGCGCTACTGTGGGAGTAACGTCCCTAGGGAGCCTCTGCTCAAGTCCCCTTGCCTCTTTGCCGGAGATCTTGGCATGAACAACCGACAATGCGGGCCTCGGATATTCACATTTTGTCGTATTTGTGGTGTTCCAGTACTAATGTTTTACATTTCTCGTTACTCTTTAGTGCTATATCCGTTGTAAACGGTATGTATTTTATTGCACCAGGATTTGGATGGGCGCAGCTACGCGTCAGCTTTGCCGTAGTCAAGAGGCCGCCACACAATACACGAGTTTTACGTCTTTTGTAGCTGATACCTGTGACATTTGTAACGTCGTTGTATCCGGTCCATATCTGAGACACTGTAGAACCCTCGGGTGGCGGGTCTCTCTGGGTTTGGGGCCGGAGGCCTGGGTGCGACAAGATACGGGGCGGGTGAACCTAGGGGGAGGATAGGCGGGAAGGGCGGTCGGGGTCAACGGGCGGATGTCATGGGGATTGCTTGGACAAGCAGTCACGCCCGCCGGAGATCCTTCCGGATACCGGGAAAGCCGGTATCCGGAGTTGTTCAGACTATTCCTAGATGTCTTCCCAAGGTATGTACCTGCGCCACTCGTCTTGGATGGTGCGGTGGTGCAGGATGTAGTAAGGGTTGGGGTAGGGGGCCTTGGGCTGGCGCATCAGTGCCATGCCCGCCTCGGCGGGGGTCCGCCCTGCCTTGCGACGGTTACAGGAGCCGCAGGCCGCCACGATGTTCTCCCAGCTGTGACCGCCGTCCTGACGTCGTGGCACCACATGGTCCAGCGTCAGGTCTTTTACCTTGCCGCCACAGTACTGGCAGGTGTGCCGGTCTCGCAGAAAGATTTCGCGCTTGGAGAGCTTGCGTCGGGCAAAGGGGCGCCGCACCAAGTATGCTAACCGGATAACCGAAGGGATAGTGTAGCTGGAGGTCGGGGAGCGGATTTCGCCCCGGCCGTTCTCGAGAAGCTCGGCTTTGTCCTTCGCCAAGAGGAGGATGGCCCGCCGGACAGTACACACGTTGATAGGAACGTAGTCGAGGTTGAGCACCAGTACAGGGCTGCTCAGCATTTACCAATTATAGTACCGTGGTGGCGGTTTTCAACACCTACTGCAGGGCTATGGCCCTGCAGGGAGGACTAATTCACGGTTAAAGCTTTGCGCGTGCTTAACCTTGGGGTCAACAAGCTATCTAGAAGACTCAATGATGTGGTCCATCACCTTCACACCATCACGTATGAACGAGGGTCTGAGGCAATGAATATGGGCAACGTGAGGATGGGCTTGGCGTAAGCACTCCGCTAGGCCGTACCTGGCTAGTATCTCGACACCCTTTGTGTGGGTATGATGCCCCTCAGTTGGCTGGCTGTCTGACGCTCAAGACCAAATCCAGCGGAGCGCCCATCTTTTTCTGCTTCAACCGCCGCCTTCTGGCGAAGGTTGAAGCAGAAGGGCTCACGGGTCTCGACCCTGAAGGCTAGAGCCGTGACAAACCAGCGCATGGGCCCCTGTGGCACACCCGAGCGGCTCGCTTGGTTTGCGGTCGTAGCTGCTCAGCCGGTGGCCCCCATGATTTAGCCACCACCCGATTCGGTGGGCCACGGGCCATCATGGTATAATCACCGTTCGCTCAAATGGGCCATTGGGGCGCATCGGGGGCGGAGAGAGAACGGCCCCATCACATAACAGGGCCCTAAGTAGCTGGCAAGGCGCCCGCAAAGCTACCCGGAGGAATGCGTGTGAGTGCTGTTGATGAGTTGAAGGTATTCACCGGTAACAGCCACCCCCAACTGGCCCAGGATATATGCGATTACATGGAAATCCCCTTGGGCAAGGCCGAGGTCTTCAAATTCGCCAACGACAACACCTTCGTCCGCATACAAGAGAACATCCGGGAGCGGGATGTCTTCCTAGTGCAGCCCACCTGCTACCCCGTCAACGACAACCTGATGGAGCTGCTGATTATGATCGACGCCGCCAAACGGGCGTCGGCGGGTAGGGTCACCGCAGTCGTGCCCTACTATGGTTATGGCAGGACCGACAAGAAGGACCAACCGCGTGTGCCCATATCCGCCCGCCTTGTGGCCGACCTCCTCACGGCCGCAGGGGCTGATCGGCTTCTCACCGTCGACCTGCACGCCGGGCAGATACAGGGCTTCTTCAATATCCCAGTGGACGAGCTTACTGCCGTTCCTATACTCACCCGCTATTTCCTTGAGAAGGGGCTCGACAACGTAGTGGTGGTGGCCGTGGATGTCGGCATCAGCAAGCGGGCCCGCAACGTGGCCGAGCAGATGAACGCGCCCTTGGCCATCATCGAGAAGCGTCGCGTCAGCAATGACGACAACACCGAGATGATGAACGTCATCGGAGATGTGTCCGGGAAGGTCGCCCTGACCTTCGATGATGAGGTGACTACAGGCGGCTCGATGATATCCGCCATAAAGGCGGTGCAGGACCAGGGAGCCAAAGAGGTGTACGCCTGCGTCACCCATCCTGTCCTGTCGGGCAATGCCGCCGAGAACGTCATCGGCAGTGCACTGAAGGAGCTGGTGGTGGCCGACACGGTGCCCGTTTCATCCCAGAAGAGGAACGGCAAGATTACGGTGTTGCCGGTTGCCCCCCTGCTGGGCGAGGCTATCCGGCGCATACACGAAGGACAGTCAGTCGGAGAGCTCTTCGAGCCCAACTAGGTCTGCCACGGGCGGGTAGCTGCCGGTGTGGGCAGTTGATAGGGGCCTTGGAACAATTGCCTGCAATGAAACGTCTGAAAGTAGAAATGGGGCCTGAAGCTGACTTAGACCCGAGGCTGATTTAGAGTTGTAGTATACGGCCCTGCCATAGGCAGAATCCGCAAACAGCGAGCATAACCATGGTGAATCTCCTTCCCAAGGTCTTCTCAGACGCCAACGAGCGGGTCATCAAGAAATTCCGGCCCATGGTCGAGAAGGTCAACGCCTTGGAGCCGCAGATGGAGCGTCTGACCGATGCGGAACTCACCGCCAAAACGGCTGAGTTCCGCCAGAGGCTATTCGAAGGCGCCTCCTTAGATGACCTGCTCCCTGAAGCCTTTGCCTCCGTCCGTGAGGCGGCCAAGCGCACCTTGGGGCAACGTCACTTCGATGTGCAGCTTATCGGCGGGGCGGTGCTGCACAATGGCCAGATCGCCGAGATGAAGACGGGCGAAGGCAAGACCCTAGTGGCCACCCTAACTGCCTACCTCAATGCCTTGAGCGGCAAAGGCGTTCACGTCATCACTGTCAACGACTACCTAGCCAAGCGCGACCCGGTGTGGATGGGCCCCATCTACCACCTGCTAGGACTTTCGGTTGCCTGTCTACAGCACGAGTCTGCCTACATGTACGACCCATCCGAAGAGGGGTCCGACCCCAGCCTGCGCCATCTGTGGCCCATCTTCCGGCGGGAAGCCTACGAGGCCGACATCACCTACGGCACTAACAACGAGTTCGGCTTCGACTACCTGCGCGACAACATGGCCTTGGATTCCAGCCAGCAGGTGCAGCGCAACCGCAACTATGCCATCGTCGACGAGGTGGACAACATCCTCATCGACGAGGCGCGAACGCCACTGATTATCAGCGGCCCAGCGGAAGAGCCGGTGCAGCTGTACACTACTTTTGCCAAGATGGTGCCCCGTCTTACGGAAGGGGAAGACCAGGACTATACCATCGACGACAAGGGTCGCAACGTCTCCCTCACCCAGCAAGGCATGTCCAAGATGGAGCAGTGGACCAAGGTGGGTAATCTGTACGACCCCGATAACTACCACATGATCCACTACATCGAGAACGCCCTCACCGCCCACGTATTGAAGAAGCGCGACAAGGACTACGTCGTCCGCGACGGAGAGGTGGTCATCGTCGACGAGTTCACCGGCCGCCTGCAGACGGGTCGGCGCTGGGCTGACGGCCTGCACCAAGCAGTCGAGTCCAAGGAAGGGCTGCGTGCGCAACGGGAGAGCATCACTTACGCGACCATCACGCTACAGAACTACTTCCGCCTCTACTCCAAGCTGGCAGGTATGACGGGTACGGCAGCCACCGAGGCCGAGGAGTTCTACAAGATATACAAGCTGGAAGTCGTATCCGTCCCCACCAACAAGCCCATGCTTCGCGACGAGCTGCCCGAGAGGGTGTACCAGACCGAGGCGGCCCGCTGGAAGGCAGTGGTGGAGGAGATCGAGGAGCTGAATCGGAATGGGCGCCCCGTGCTTGTGGGCACCACCTCCATCGAGAAGTCGGAAAAGCTCAGTGAGATGCTGGACAAGCGTGGCCTGCGCCATCAGGTGCTCAACGCCAAGATGCACGAGAAGGAAGCATCCATCATCGCCCAAGCGGGCCGCCCCGGCGCCATCACCGTGGCTACCAACATGGCTGGGCGTGGCACCGACATCATCCTCGGAGGCAACCCGGAGGCCTCCTCCATCCCCCAAGCCCAGTGGGAGCGGGACCATCAGCAGGTGTTGGAAATGGGCGGCCTGCACGTCATTGGCACCGAGCACCACGAGGCGCGCCGAATCGACAACCAGCTGCGGGGACGCACAGGGCGCCAAGGCGACCCAGGCAGCTCGCGGTTCTACACCTCCCTAGAGGACGACCTGATGCGTCGCTTTGGTGGCGACCGCATCAAGGGGCTTCTCAACGCCATGAAGGTGGACCTCGACACACCTATCGAGAACAAGCTGGTGACCAAGTCCATCGGCGGTGCTCAGGTCAAGGTGGAAGCCTACCACTTCGATATACGCAAGCACCTGCTGGACTACGACGACGTACTAAACCGCCACCGCGAGGTGATTTACTCAGAGCGTCGCAAGGTGCTGAGCGGGGCCGACCTCCGGGAGAACATCCTTGGCTCAGTGGTGCGCACCGAACTGTCGGAACTGGTCAACAGACACATGTCGGCCCGTGACATGGAAGACCGCAACTACGCCGGCTTGCTGGCCGAGCTGCGGGTCGTCTTCCCCAACTTGCCTCCTGACTTGGACAGCGAAGAGGCGTTGCAGGAACTTTCCCCCGCCGATGTGGAAGAGTTGCTGCTGGAGCACGCAGACCAGTCCTACGCCGACCGCGAAGAGCAGATGAGCGGCGAAAATATGCGCATCTTGGAGCGGCTGCTTATGCTACGCTCCATCGACGTCCACTGGGTTCACCACCTCACTGCTATGGAAGGGCTGAGGCAAGGTGTGGGGTTGCACGCCGTAGGCCAGCGCGACCCCTTGATCATGTACAAGACCCAAGGCCACCGCATGTTCCAAGACATGCTGCAGAAGGTGCAGAGCGACGTGGCCCGCTCCGTATACCAAGCATCACTTGGTCCGGCCAACGGGACACGGGCCAAAGCCGCGCCACGACCGTCCGGCGCCATGGCCAGCCCCATGGCCAAGGTGAACCCCAAAGGGCGGGGGGGCACTCCTGCTTCCCGCAAGGTGGGGCGCAACGACGCCTGCCCCTGTGGCAGCGGCAAGAAGTACAAACGCTGCCACGGCATGGGCGCATAGCGGCCAGAAGAGCGCCACGTGAGAGAACTCCCATGGACAATGGCGAAATAGCACAGGCTTTTGAACAGTTGGCCATTCTCTCCGAGATGAAGGGAGAGGTGGTGTTCAAGGTGCGCGCATATCAGCGGGCGGCTCGCACCATTGAGCAGCTTTCCCTCTCACTAGAGAAGGCCGTCAGGGACGAGGTTGACCTCAAGACCATCCCCGGCGTGGGTTCCGCCATCAGCAAGAAGATTCAAGAGTTGGTCACCACCGGCAGGATGCAGACCTACGAGAACCTGAAGGCTGAGCTTCCTCCCGGTGTGCTCACCCTGATGAACGTGCCGGGAATCGGCCCCAAGACGGCTATGCTGGTGGCCACCGAGCTTGGGGCCAGTACCGTCGAGGAAATGGAGAGTGCCATTCTCGCGGGCAAGCTCTCGGCCCTGCCACGCATGGGCGAGAAAACTGCCGAGAATATCCTGCGCCACATCCGCTCTCTACGCAGCAAGGACGGGCGCACCCCCATCGGTCAAGCCCTACCCCTCGCCGAGTCGGTCATAGCCTCTTTGAGGGAGGCATGCCCGGATGTGCGTCAGATGGAGTACGCTGGCAGCCTTCGTCGCTGGCAGGAGACCATCGGGGACATCGATATCATGGGCACTGCCCCCAACGCAGCGCCGGTCATCGATGCCCTCGCCTCCCTGCCCTCAGTGGGACAGGTGCTGGTAAAAGGGCCAAAGAAGACCAGCGTCGTCGTTGAGCCGGGTATTCAAGTGGACCTGCGCATTGTGGACGACGACTCCTATGGCGCTCTCATCCAGTACTTCACTGGCAGCCAGCAACACAACGTACGCCTGCGGGAATACGCGGTGCAGCGTGGGCTTTCCCTCAACGAGTACGGCATCACGGTGCTGGAAACTGGCGCCCTAGAGAAGTTTGCCGACGAAGCCTCCTTCTATGGTCGGCTGGGGCTGCCTCTGATTCCTCCCGAGGTCCGTGAGGGGATGTGGGAGCTCGACCTAGCGTCGCGCGACGCCCTGCCCCGTCTCTTGGAGGTAGCCGACATACGGGGCGACCTGCATGTACACAGCAACTGGAGCGATGGGCGAGACTCCATCGAAGATATGGTGGGTACCATAGCAGCTAGGGGTTACCAGTACATGGCCCTGACCGATCACTCGGCAGGCCTTGGCGTTGCCAACGGTTTAAGCGTCGAGAGGCTGCGGCAGCAACGCACTGTCCTCGACACGGTGCAACAGGGCTGCTCCATCAAGCTGTTCCATGGCTCGGAGGTGGACATCAGGGCCGATGGCGGCCTTGACTACCCCGACGACATGCTGAGCGAGTTGGATGTGGTCATCGCTTCGGTGCACTCGGCCATGGGGCAGAGCAGCGAGAAGATGACGGCCCGTATTATCAGTGCCATGCGCAATCCCTACGTGACCGCCATCGGCCATCCCACCGGCCGCCTGCTGGGCAGCCGTGATGCCGTGGACGCCGACATGGAGGCGCTGCTACAGACCGCTGCGGAAACTGGGACGGCGATGGAGGTCAACGCCTCTCCGTGGCGCCTTGACCTCAAGGACACCCACATCACCCGCGCCCGCGAGTTGGGCGTGCCCCTGATAATCAACACTGACTCCCACGCCGTTGAAGAGCCGGAGGGTATGCGGTTTGGCGTGGCCATAGCCCGCAGGGGCTGGTGCGAGGCCCATCACGTCCTGAACACCATGCCGCTGGAGCGGTTCCAAGCCTTCCTATCCACGCCGAAGCCGCAACGTATGCGGGTGTTCGCTGGGCTTCAGTAATGGTCGCCGCCAAGAAGGACACACCCACCGAGGGCACCCTTCCGCAGCAACTTCAAGGGAAGGGGAGCCTAAATCCAGAATCCGCAGAGGCTATTCGCTACCTTAAGGAGCAGGTGGCCCAAGGAAAAGTCTGGGGCACTGCCCTTCTGGAAGCAGCTGGCATGTGGACCCAAGCGGTGGAGGAGTTGGACGGCCGCACCTACGTCTACCTAGTCGGCGACGAGGCCTTTGACTGGCTGCTACTAGCCGAGAGGCTATGCTCCGAGATTGAAGACTCTATCCCGCCGAGTGATCAGGAAAACCTGCTTTTCCATGGGAAGCTCCCTCTAGACCCGGATGCCGAGGAACTGGAGGCGCTGCTGGGGCTCGCCAAGTTCCGCGCTTACACCAACTATTGGTACGGCGTAGTGGTAGAGGAAGCGTTGCAGTTGGCCGTCGAGCGAGAGGTGCAGAAAGAGCACCGCTCGCGTGGCCGTGGCAACAGCCAAGAGCCTCAGACGGAAGACATCGCTTGGATGCGCCTCTACAACGACACATCCGCCAACCTGCTTCATGCCTTCCGCGAGCAAAAAGACTACCAACAGTCGGACTCCATATCCCTCACCGAGAAGAAGGAGTTCACCTACTGGCTCTTCAAGCGCCGAGTAGGCTCTTGGGACCCAGCCCGCGTAGCCAGCGACACTCGCAAGGCACTGGACTGCCTCCAGCTGATACGAGGTTAGTGCAGGGCGCACCGTTCAATCGGCACTACCACACCCTCTGAGGAAGACGCCGCCTCGTGGTGCCCGCGGAGGGAAGTGCGATGACCCAGCGCCAACTAAGGAATTAACTCATCCGCCCCCCATCACCGGATCGGGTGCGGGGCAGGCTCTAACCTTCCACCTCAAGGGGAAGGGACTCTCGTTGTACCCCGTACCGATGAGAGTCGCCTAAAGTCCCGCCCTTACCCCATCTGCGCCAGCAGCTCTTCCAGTTGCCCTTTGCGGTTGAGGTGGGCTTGCTGCTGGTTTTCCATGCGCTGGCGCACCTCCGCGGGGGCCTTGGCGCGGAACTCCTCGTTGCCCAGTTGACCTGACAGCCTGTCGAGTTGGTTGAGGAGGTCGCCCAACTCCTTCTCCAGCTTGGTGCGGTCTTGGCCTTGGGGCTTTATGCCTGCCAAGGGGAGCCATATGCGGGCGCTGGTGTAGCCGTGGGTCTCGGCGCCTCCGGCACGCAGCAGGGCGTACTGGGTGGCGTCAGCGCTGGGAGTGGGTGCGCCGGGCTGGATGACCGTCAGCTCGGAGATGCGGGCCAAGCTCTTGATGGCGGGGGCCTCGGAGGATATTGCCTCGTGGAAGGCTACCGTTGCTGCTTGGGCTTGGTCGGTTGGACCGTCCACAACGACGGTTGCCTCGATCGGCTGCTGGGCAGGCACCTTCTCCTCGGCGCGGTAGTTCCGCACTTGGGTGATGATGTCCTGCACCAAGTTCATCTCGGCCTCGGCCGCCGCGTCGATGACGGATTCGTCCGAGATGGGGTAGGCCGCCACCATGATGGATTCAGGGAGGCTCTCGGCGTCAGCGACGTGGGGCTTGAGCCGCTGCCATATCTCCTCGGTTACGAAGGGCATGAAGGGGTGCAGCAGGCGCAGCGTTTTCTCTAGAACGTAGGCCAGCACTGGCAGCGGAGACTCGCCGTCTCCATCATCATCCGCGCCTCTAAGACGCAGCTTGGCCAGCTCGATATACCAGTCGCAGAATTCGTGCCAGATGAAGTCGTACAGCTCGCGTTGCGCCTCGCCCAACTCGAAGTGTTGCAGGTAGCTGTCGACAGACTCCGCCACACGGTTCAGTCGGCTCAGAATCCAGCGGTCTTCGCGATGGCTAGAGGCAAGGGGGTTAGCAGTACCGGTGCCGTCGCCTCCAGCGCCACTGGCCCCCTCAAGGCTCACCAGCAGGAAGCGGGAGGCATTCCATAGTTTGTTGGCGAAGTTGCGGCTAGCTTCCAGCTTGCCGTCGGTCAGGCGCAGGTCGTTGCCAGGAGAGGTGCCGGTAGTGAGGGCAAAGCGCAGGGCGTCGGTGCCGTACTGGTCGACTAGGAGTAGGGGGTCCATGGCGTTGCCACGGCTCTTGCTCATCTTGGCCCCGTTGGCGTCACGAATCAGGCCATGCAGGTAGATGGTGTGAAAAGGCTCGCGCCCTGTGTTCTCCAGCCCTAACATAATCATGCGGGCCACCCAGAAGAAGAGGATGTCGTAGCCCGTCTCCATGACCGCCGTGGGGTAGAAGTAGTCCAAGTCGTCGGTGGCTTCAGGCCAGCCCAGCGTCGAGTGGGTCCACAGCCCTGAGCTGAACCATGTGTCCAGTACATCATTGTCCTGTTCCACGTTGGGCGAGCCGCACTTGCCACATTGGGCGAGGTCGTCCACGGAAGCCGTTTCGCCACCGCAGGCTTGGCAGTACCACACGGGGATGCGGTGGCCCCACCAGAGCTGGCGGCTGATGCACCAGTCGCGGATGTTCTCCAGCCAGTTGAGGTAAACACGGCCGAAGCGGTCAGGCACGATGCGGATGCGTCCCTCGGCTACGGCGGCGTAGGCGCGACCGGCGATGGATGATGGGTCGTCGTGGCTGCCCACGTTGAGGAACCATTGCACGCTGATGAGGGGTTCGAGGACGCTGGAGCAGCGCTGGCACTGGCCCACAGAGTGGTTGTAGGGCTCCACCTTCTCCAGCAGGCCCTCTCTTTCGAGTTGGGCGACGATCTCGCGGCGGGCCTCGAAGCGTTCGTAGCCTTCGTAGGGGCCACCTTCGGCGGTGATGTGACCGGTGGGCCCGATGACGGTGATGGCGGGGAGGTTGTGGCGCTGGCCGATTTCAAAGTCGACGGGGTCGTGGCCGGGGGTGACCTTGAGGCAGCCTGTGCCGAACTCAGGTTGGATGGCCTCGTCGCCGACGATGGGCATGGCGCGGCCGATGATGGGCAGCGTCACATTGCGTCCGACTAGGTGGCTGTATCGTTGGTCGTCGGGGTGGACCGCCACGCCGGTGTCGCCCAGCATAGTCTCGGGGCGGGTGGTGGCTACGGTGACGTGGCCGTCCGCTTCCCCGTCCTTGGGGGCCAGTGGGTAGCGGATATAGTACAGGGCTCCTTCGTGCTCCTCGTGCTCCACTTCTAGGTCGGAGAGGGCGGTGGAGCAGCGGGGGCACCAGTTGATGATGCGCTCGCCGCGGTATATCAGGCCCTTGTTGTACAGGTTGACGAAGGTGGTGCGCACCGCCAGCGCCGGGCCGGGATCGAGGGTGAAGCGCAGGCGCGACCAGTCGCAGGATGCGCCGAGGCGTTTGTGCTGCTCGTCAATGGTGTTGCCGTAACGCTCGACCCACTGCCAGACTCGTTCCAGAAAGGCGTCCCGCCCCAACTCTGTGCGGCTGGTGCCTTCTTGGGCCAACTGGCGCTCCACCACCCACTGGGTAGCGATGCCAGCGTGGTCCTTGCCGGGCAGCCAGAGAGCGGGATCCCCCATCATACGGTGCCAGCGGATTAGGACGTCCTCGGTGGCGGCGGTGAGGGCGTGGCCCAAGTGGAGCTCGCCGGTGACGTTGGGCGGGGGCATGATGACCACGAAGGGGTCTTTGCCCGGCTCGATCTTGGGGGTGAAGTAGCCGCCTTCTTCCCAGAAGCGGTAGATACGGGGTTCTACATCGGTGGGGTTGTAGGCGCGAGGAATATCGGCCCCGGGGCGCTGGTCAGGTACTGGTTGTGTCATGCTTTTGCCTTCCGGTTAGAGAGGACCATGATACACCCAAGCTGGCCGGGGGTGTCACAATGTCACAGGGTTCGTAGCTAAAAACGTGTTTTTGTAGCTGAAAAGTGTGACATCTGTGACATTGTGCTAGCTGGCCAGATACGCGCACAGTGTGACATGAAATCGTAGCTGAGGGATGTCACAGAAATTGAAAAGTGTGACATTGTGCTAGCTGGCCAGATAGGCGCACAGTGTGACATGCAGGACAACCTCCAGAGGGCGAATCTTTCGGGGCCTGAGAGTCGACGGATGCGGTTGCCATGGCTGAATTATAGAACCTATGTACGCGATTTGGCAATAAGACTCTTGACGTGCACCAAACAAATGTTCTAACATAGTTTAGCACAGAGAACAGTGTTGTAGAGCGCGCTGGGGACTGACCCCAAACAGGTCGGCCCCGGCTTTTTTGTTTTGTGGTCAAGGGCTTGGGCTTCCAGAACTTACCGGGGGGAAGGAGACCCATGGAGCCTGAGCAAGAGGTGGTTATAGCAAATGACCAAGCGGATGGTGACCAAGAGGAGAGGGAGGCGACTGCTGAGAGGGATGATGGGAGGAAGGAAAAAGGGAGGTGCAGTGAGAAGGGGCTTGAAACGCGAATAGCGAAAGAGAGGTTCCTAGAAGCGCACAAGCTAGGAATGTCGGTGGTCAAAGCCGCCCTGCTGGCGGGGGTTGAGCGCCGGACGGTCTACCGGTGGCGGGACAAGGACCCGGGGTTTGCCAAGGCATGGCGGGAGGCCCGTGAGGGGCTGGTGGAAGACTTGGAAATGGAGGCATACAGGCGGGCGTTCAAGGGGAACGACCGGCTGCTGGTGTTCCTTCTGAAGTCGTACAAGCCAGTGACGTACAACCAGCGTCAACAGCGGGCTAAGAATAGCCAACAGCAGGCCGAGTCTAGGGGAGGCAAGACCAAAGACTTGGCAGAGCTTGTGGACAGGGTGCGGGAATGGAAATAAAGGAAGGGGCGGGGGCCACTTGGCAGTTCTCGGGAGAGGGGGTGAATGGGGATGTGTTCTTCGATGACGGACCCCACGACCTCTCGGGCTACGAGGTCCCGGATGAGTTGGCGGAGGTGCTGAGGAACTCGCCGGTGGGGTTTGCGCGTGAGTACCTAGGGGTGCGGTTGTGGAGCAAACAGGAAGAGACGCTGAACGCTCTACGGGACTACCGGCGGGTTGCGGTGAAGGCGGGCAACGGGGTGGGCAAGGGGTTCACGGCGGCTGTGGCGGTGCTGTGGTTCATCTGCAGCCACAACCCGGCCATAGTGCTGACGACGGCGCCGACTGGGCGGCAGGTGCGGCACGTCCTCTGGCGGGAGATCCGCCGTCTTCATGGCCACTCTGCCGAACTTCTGGGTGGCAGGATGTTCAGCACCCGTTTCGAGGTTGCTCATGACCGGTTTGCGCTGGGCCTGTCCACGGATGAGGCGGACCAGTTCCAGGGCTTCCATTCGCCGAACATGCTGGTCGTGGTGGACGAGGCGGAGGGGGTAGCCGAACCCATCTACGACGCCATCGAGGCAGTGATGACGACGGGCAACTGCAAGCTACTGCTCATCGGGAACCCCACCAGCGACTCGGGGACATTCCGCCGGGCTTTCCATGAAGACCGGCGGATGTTCCACAACATCACCATATCGGCCTTGGAGTCGCCCAACGTGGAGCAACAGGAGGTGGTCATCCCTGGGCTGACGACGGGGGAATGGGTGGCGGAGCGCAGGACGATGTGGGGAGAGGGGAGCCCGATGTACCAAGCGCGGGTGCTGGGTCAGTTCTGCGACCACCCCCAGGAGAGCCTGATTCCGTTGAGCAAAATCGAACAGGCTATTGCTCTCTATGCCAAGAGTCTGCCGGAGGAAGAGGCAACTACGGTTTTGGCGGTAGACGTAGCGCGCTTCGGCCCGGACCAGAGCGTGCTGCTGCTAGCCAACTCCAACAGGGTTTTGGACATCAAGACTCACCAAGGGTTGGACACGATGGAACTGACAGGGCGCATCGTGGACGCGCACCGGCGGTGGGGCCCAGAGCGCATCGTGGTGGACGAAATCGGCATCGGAGCAGGGGTGGTGGACCGGCTGAAGGAGCTGAACCTGCCGGTGTCGGGGATCAACGTAGGACGGCCTGCGCGACAACGGCGGCAGTTCGCCAACCTGCGGGCGGAAGGGTTCTGGGGCCTCTATGAGCTGTTTAACCAGGAGGCGCTGGCGATCCCCAACGATGCGGAACTGGCGGGGCAGCTATCGTCGCTGCGGCACCGGTACAACAGCCGGGGCCAGTTCCTGATCGAACCGAAAGAGGACACGCGGGCGCGGGGGTTGCCGTCGCCGGATAAGGCGGATGCGCTGATGCTGGCGTTTTTGAGGAGTACGGGGGGTGTGAGGTTGCGGGTGTGAATGGTAGTGCGTTCGGGGTCAGACCTTGACCGTCCCTCAAGAAGCCGAGGCTGACCCGCAGGCCGTTGGTGTCCCATCAAGTGTCTCCGATGTCTAATGATCCCTGGAGTGAAGGCGCCCGGCTGGAACTAGAGATGTCACTCATGGCGATCAGCCCTTTCTGAAGCCCTCTCATCAACACGTACGGTTGCATCAAAGGATCGGAGAATCTGTACCTGTATTGGTGGGATTCCCCCACTCGTTGAAGTACTTCTCCTCTGCGCTCATCACTTAATCCACGGAGGTGCCTTGCATAGCTTGGAATCTCCATTCTGCGGCGCATGATACGGGTATACGGGTCTCGGACATCAGCTGCCCGAAAATAGCCAAGTGTATCGGTTGGTGCCAGAGCACAGGCGAGGAGCACTTGGGAATAGAAATTCTCCTTTCGAGGGCTTGCTGTCGCCAAGTCGAACTGGTGAAGGATTGTCTGCTGGGATTCGCTGACAAGATTGTCAATCGCAGCGTCTACGTGCTGAGTATCCACCTGCATGCTGTGGCTGTCGATGGCGGCCCTTCCAGAGGCTAGCCCAAGTGCATGGACATAGTGGGGCAATCCCAGAGACAGGGTGCATATCTTGGAGACTGAGTCCTTAGATATCCCCATCTCGACCGACGCAATGCCCGAGCTGACAATCTCTTCCAGTTCGTCAAAAGGCATCCTAGGCAGTTGGATCTGAACGAGGCACCGATCAATGGATTCATGCTCCGTGATCAAGTCGTCGACGTCGTCCGCTACCCCAATGAGTACGAGGGTCGTATCCAAGCCGAAGTCGGACAGGGTTTTGATGGTATCTGCGAACATCGTATCGACATCGGGGTCCTGTATACGATCGAACTCATCTATGATGAGTATCAGCTTGCGAGGTTCGGCTTGGCGAAGCATGTTGAACACATGGTCAACGGTGAAGCCGCTTGAGGCAGCCTTGATGGGTAACCCGACGTCTCGAAACAATGCTTGCCATACTTCGCGGTATGAGGTGTCTCTGTTACAGTTGAACCGTGCGCTAGCTATCGTTTCAGAGGTGAGTGGCCGCAGAACACCGGATAGCACATTGGCAAGTGAAGTCTTGCCGACGCCTCGCTCGCCATAAATGATGGCATGCTGGCCAGCTTGATTGGCGGCGTCAATCAGCCGCCTGATGATGGCCCGCCGTCCACGAAACAGGTCCTGCCGGTTGATGGCTGTAGCTGGGGAGAATGCCCGGCTCAGCTTTACGTCCAAGTCTTGCCAGCGGGTCAGTTCAGTTACCATGGCATCAAATGTACAGCAGGCCTATATGAACTGCAAGTATGTGCCCGAAAACTGCTAGTATGCGTGCCGACGCCCGTCCTCCACCCCAAGTTACTGATAGTCCGCGAGGCCCTTCCTTGGGAAACTGCAAGTATGTGCCCGAAAACTGCTAGTATGTGTGCCGACGCCTGTCCTCCGCCCCAAGTTACTGATAGTCCGCGAGGCCCTTCCTTGGGAAACTGCAAGTATGTGCCCGAAAACTGCTAGTATGTGTGCCGACGCCTGTCCTCCGCCCCAAGTTACTGATAGTCCGCGAGGCCCTTCCTTGGGAAACTACAAGTATGTGCCTGAAAATTGCTAGTGTGTGTGCCGACGCCTGTCCTCCGCTTCAAGTTACTGATAGTCCGCGAGGCCCTTCCTTGGGAAACTGCAAGTGTGCGCCTGAAAACTGCTAGTGGTGTGCCGACGCCCGTCCGCTGCCCCAAGTTACTGATAGTCCCGCAAGGCCCTTCCTTGGGAAACTACAAGTATGTGCCTGAAAATTGCTAGTGTGTGTGCCGACGCCTGTCCTCCGCTTCAAGTTACTACTAATTCGAACACACTTTATGCCAGCAGATACTCGGATTTGATCCTACCCTCCTCGGACGGCCCCCTTATGTATCCTAAGCTGTGCCTCCCTCCGTCAATTTCACCGCCCCCTTTCGTGGATTCTCGTGGAGAAGAGAATTCAAGGGCCGCTCTGGCCTGAGAGGAGCGACTACGCAAAATCCCTGTTCGCGGGAATGACCTAGCTGGATGATTTCTATGGAGTGCGACGGAGGCGGTCTTGGGGTTCAGGTTGATACCTTGCGTTCCAAGATGTCCGCGACACGGTTGAGGACTTGGTGGGCTACTTCTTGTTTGGACATGAGGGGGAGGTCGTCTACTTGGTTGTTGGGGTGGATGAGGAGGACTTTGTTGGTGTCGGCGCCGAAGCCGCTGCCTTCGGCGGTGACGTCGTTGGCTACGATGAGGTCGAGGTTTTTTTCGATGACTTTGGCGCGGGCGTTCTGGAGGAGGTCGTTGCTTTCGGCGGCGAAGCCCACGCGGACTAGAGGGGCTGTTGCTTGGGCTAGGATGTCGTCGGTCTTTTCGAGGTCGATGATCCACTGGTTGGCGTTTTTCTTGACCTTGGAGGAGGCGACTGAGGCTGGGCGGTAGTCGGCGACGGCGGCTGCCATTATCAGGGCGTCGGCTTGGGACGTCGCTTCCAGCACCGCCTGCTTCATCTGTTCTGCCGTCTCCACTCGAACCATTTCGATGGCGACTGGGTCGGGCAAGCCTTGGACGGTGGAGACGAGGATGACTTGCGCTCCGCGGTCTCTGGCGGCCTCGGCCAAGGCGTAGCCCATCTTGCCGGAGGAGCGGTTGGTGATGACGCGCACCGGGTCTACCGGCTCGCGGGTGCCTCCTGCGCTGATGACCACGGTGCGGCCGGCCAAGTCTCCATTGCGGCCTAGGACGGCTTGGATGTGGCCTAGTATCTCGGCAGGTTCGGCGAGCCGCCCCATGCCGATCAGGCCTGATGCGAGGCGTCCTGCTCCGGGGCCGACCACAAACGCGCCCCGCTCTCTTAGCAGGGACATGTTGTGCTGTGTGGCAGGGTGGTCCCACATGTGGGCGTCCATGGCGGGGGCGAGGAGCAGGGGGGCTTCGGTGGCTAGGGCTGTGGCTGTGAGGGCGTCGTCGGCGAGGCCTTGGGCTAGGCGGGCTAGGGTGTGGGCAGTTGCTGGGGCCACTGCGAGGATGTCAGCCCGCTTCGCCAAGGCCACATGCTCCACTGCGAGTTCCGACTGCGTGTCGAACATGTCGGTGACCACCGGGCGGTGGGTGAGGCTGCGAAAGGCGAGGGGGGTGACGAACTTAGCGGCGTCGGTGGTCAGAATGACGTCCACCTGTGCACCCTGCTGGGCCAGCTTGCTGGTGAGGTCGAGGGCCTTGTAGCAGGCGATGCTGCCGGTGACGCCCAGCACCACCTTCTTGCCTTGGAGAACTGACGACACGGCTCAGCCCTCCTCTTCTTTGTCGCGCCCGTCTTTGTTGAGGTTCAGGTCGTAAATCATTCGCAGGCCCAACAAAGTGAGGTCCGGGTTCACAGCGTCGAAGACAGTGGTCTCTCGGGCCATGAGCTCGGCCAAGCCTCCGGTAGCGATGACCTTGGACTCGGTCCCCAATTCGCTCTTGAAACGGGCGACCATTCCCTCGACCAACCCAATGTATCCGAAGATCAGCCCTGACTGCATTGCTGCGACGGTGTTCTTGCCGATTGCCGTTGCCGGAGGCACCAGCTCCACCCGGCGCAGTTGCGATGTGCTCTGGTACAAGGCATCGGCAGACAGGTTGATGCCTGGGGCTAGAGCGCCCCCCAAGTACTTGCCGTCGGCGGACACGGCGTCGAATACCGTTGCCGTGCCGAAGTCCACCACGATTACGGGCCCGCCGTACAGCTTGAGGGCGGCCACGGCATCGGCCACGCGGTCTGTGCCGACGTCCCGTGGCGAGTCGTACTGGATGGAGATGCCCGTCTTGACGCCGGCGGACACGGTAAGGGGCTGCACCGCGAAGTAGTTGCGGCACACCTCTTCGAAGGTGGGAATGAGTGGAGGCACAACGCTACAGATGCATGCCCCGGTGATGTCCGAAGGCTGCACTCCCCGGTAGGACATGATGTTGGCCATGAAGAACCCATACTCGTCAGGCATCCTCCGGGCGTCAGTGGCCAAGCGCCAAGTGGACTTGAGGGCTGGCCCTTCGAAGACGCCCAGTGTGACGTTGGTGTTGCCTATGTCCAGTACCAGAAGCAAGGAGGACGCCTTTGTGGGGTTGGTGGTAGTTACTTCAGCTTCGTTCGACTGTACTAGTGTAGCATAGGGCCGCGGCGCGCCGAACAAGGACCACAACAGATACGAAACGATGTGCCCGTACCAGCTACTCTGTTCGTCGTAGCGCGGCCAGAAGGCTGCGGGGGCTGGTGATGCTCTGCCCTGAGAGGAGGATGCTGACGCTGAAGGCGCGGGAGGCGAGCCAGGTCATGACAACGTGGTGACGGCGACTACGGCAAGGGCTATGGCGATTTCGCGGTTGGATATGTCGCTGCCACTGCCCAGCCGCACCATGAGCATGGTGGGAGTGAAGAACGGGACGTAGGTTACGATCTGCAGCAGAAACCAGTCAGGGATGTTGATAACCAGTCCTGTGAACCAGATGGGCATTCCCACTAGCACGCTGAGAAGGCCCATCTGCCGCTGCCCCTCGGCGACGGAGTTCACCACCGTACCCAAGAACATGGCGAAGGCAGAGAACAGCAGATAGCCGAGTACGAGGCAGAAGGACACCACCACGATCGACCTCGCCGATATAGCGAGTTCGCCTGCTCCCGGGATGCTGTCGAATATGGCTGGTGTGGCGAAAGCGCCTACCAAGACCCAGATCGCGATGTGAATGAGCCCAGCCAGCGTGAAGGCCAGCAGCTTGCCACTGAGAATGGATAGGGGGGAGGCGGAGGTGATGAGAATCTCCACCATGCGGGTCTCCTTTTCCTCGGAAACGCTGCGAATGATGGAGCCGGAGCCCGTCATGACGGCGATCATGAGGAGTACGGCAAACAGCATGAGGGAGGCCAGCTCCACGACGTCTTGGGCCACGTTGCTGCCTGATTTCTCGATGCCTGTGGCCTCGTCGGGCACATCGAATTCGTCGAAATAGCCCGTGTCGAAGGCCCGCTCCACCCTGTCGGAGAAGTCGAGACCCAGCACGAGAGCATCCTTGAGGAAAACCCGGAAGTTGCTCTCGGCTACCCAGTTGCCGGCCCATAGAGGCCCGCGGTCCCGCGTAGTCCAGTAGTCTTCGATGCGGCCCGATTCGATGTAGTCGGTTGGCAATGTGAACAGGGAGTCGATGTCGCCCCTTTTGATAGCGGCAATGCCCTCATCCTTGCTGGCATACCGTACCGGTGGCGAATCCCAAGGCGACACTGTAGGCAGGATGCCGGAGGGGTCTGCGTACCCGTAACGCATATCTCCACCAGAGGGGATGCTGATACCCTCTCCGATTTCTTGGGGCGATGCCTCCTCTTGGGCGTCCTCAAAGAGACCAACGATGATAGGTGTGACGGGTATAGCCCCGACCATGATGATCAGGATGAGGGCAGTGAAAAACATGAGGCCCTTGTTGCGTATTTGGCGGCGGAACTCTTGGGCGAAGATGATCCGCATCTCATAAGGCAGACCGGGCACGGGACACCTCCTCTACGAAGATGTCGTTCAGCGACGGCAGGGACATTTCGTAGCGCTCCACCTCAATACCGGCGTCGAGATAGGCCCTGAGTATGGCCTCCGGCGGCCTGTCGTTGTCGAGGGCATAATCGATGATCCCGCCGGGGCGTGTCCTGCTATCGGCGTCCACCAAGTCTGCGGGCACGCCCTTGGCTTGCACCTCAATCGACCTTACGCCGCGTTCCCGCTTGATCTCTGCCAAGTCTCCGAAGAGCAGCAGGCGGCTATCAGCAATGAGGGCCACCCGCTCGCACATTTCCTCCACGTCGGACATGATGTGGGTGCTGAACATTACTGTGGCCCCTGCCTGTTGTCTCTCCGATAGCAGTTCCTTCATCAGCACTACGTTCAATGGGTCAAGACCGGCGAAGGGTTCGTCCAGGATAATCAGGTCTGGGTCATGGATGATTGCGCTGATGAATTGCACGAACTGGGTCATGCCCCCCGACAGGCTCTCTACCTGCTTGTCGCGGTGCTCATACAGATCCACCCGCTTCAACAGTTGAAGTGCCCGTTCCTCCGCCGCTCGCGCCGACATCCCCTTTAACCTTCCGAGGTAGCGCAGGACTTCCACAACCTTCAGCTGCTTGGTGAGCCCCCGCTCTTGGGGCAGATAGCCGACGCGCTTGAGAATGCGGCGCTCGGGTTGGGCTCCTAGGATCTCGAGCGAGCCGTGGTTAGGCCGGATGATGCCCAAGCACATGCGGATGGTGGTGGTCTTGCCCGACCCGTTGGGCCCTAGGAAGCCGAACATCTCACCGCTGCGGACGTGGAACGATACGTCGTTGACAACAGTGCGACGGCCGAAGCTCTTGGTCAGACCTTCCACCTTGAGGGCAGTGGCGTTGAGCATTGCATACCCCTCGTGGCACAGGTGAGTCAGAGGAGGTGAAGGTCTCGCCCGCACAGAATTGAACTCAGTATAGCAGGGTCGCTGAGGAGCGCTGAGGCGTATCTGGATGGAGAGGCGCGGGGCAGCTCTTAAGGGGGCAATTCTTGACCCTCCTAGCTATGCAGGATAGACTGTGCGAGCTTTACACATGGGGGAAGCGCTTGTTTGCGCCGCCCAATTCGTGTGCATAGGGAGGGACTCTTGGCAGAAGTTAGCGGTGGCGAAATCGCTGCAAAGGCACTCCTGAACGAAGGAGTGGATACTATATTTTTCCTCACGGGTGGGCCTATTACCCCAATAATTGTAGAGGCCAACAAGCTGGGGATACGCTGCGTGGACGTGAGGCACGAGCAGGCTGCTGCGATGATGGCCCACGGGTATGCGCGCAGCACTGGCAAGCCGGGTGTCTGCATCTGTGCGTCGGGCCCCGGCACCACCAACGCTGTGACCGGCATAGCCAATGCTTTCGTTGATTGCGTGCCGATTCTGACCATCGGCGGGGCCAGCCCTGCGGTGCAGTTCGGGATGGGCGGGTTCCAGGAAATCGATCAACTGGCCATGATGAAGCCAATCAACAAGTGGTCGGACCGGGTGCTGCAGACCCATCGGATACCGGAGATGATCAGCACCGCCTTCCGGCAGGCTACTACCGGCAAGCCTGGCCCTGTCTACCTCGACTTCCCCAAGGACACCATCGATGAGGTGGCGGATGAAGAGCAGGTTGTCTACCCCAGCAAGCCCCGCACAACAGCGAGGCCAGAAGGCGATACCCAGTTGGTCAAAGAGGCCATTGAGATACTGTCCAAGGCTGAGAGGCCGATTATTCTTGCTGGCACCGGGACCTACTGGTCCCAGTCGGGGACCGAGTTCCAGGAATTCGTCGAGATGACCAAGATTCCGTTCTACACAATGCCCCAGACCCGGGGCATCGTGCCTGATGACCATCCGATGAGCTTCCTTGGCGCACGCACGAAGGCGTATTCAGACGCCGATGCCGTGCTGGTCATGGGAACGCGGTTCAACTACATGGTGGCGTTCGGCCAGTCGCCGCGCTTTGCGCCCGACGTCAAGTTCATACAGGTGGACATTGACGCTGCTGAGATCGGCCATAACCGCGACGTGGAAGTGGGGATCATAGGCGACTGCAAGGCTGTGTTCCAGCAGTTGATTGACGAGGCGCGTCCTGTCTTCGAGGGACGTGACGAGTTGCCTTGGGTCGACGAGCTGAGGGCACGAGACGCCGCCAACCGGGAGCGCTCCGAGGTGCAGATGTCCTCAGATGCGACGCCTATCCATCCCCTGCGGTTGTGCCGCGAGGTGCGGGACTTCCTGGACCGCGACGCCACCCTTATCGTGGACGGGCAGGAGATTTTGAACTTCGGGCGCCAGTCCATACCCACGTTCACGCCGGGCAGTCGGCTGAACTCGGGGCCCTTCGGCAACATCGGTACCGGTGTGCCATTCGGCATGGCCGCCAAGATTGCCCGCCCCGACAAGCAGGTGCTGGTACTCACCGGCGATGGCTCCTTCGGCTTCAACGGCATTGAGTTGGACTCGGCTGTACGCAACAACGTGCCCTTCGTCACCGTCGTCAGCAACAACGCTGGATGGGCTTCCGGGGCCGTCTCCCGTCAGGATGAGCCGGGGCGCTACCTTGGCTTCAGCAACTACGAGCAGATGGCTGAGGCCTTTGGCTGCCATGTGGAGCGCGTGGAAGACCCCGAACAGATTCGGCCAGCACTGGAGCGAGCCTTCGCTTCAGGCATCCCCGCTCTGGTCAACGTGGTAGTCGACTCAGAGGTCAAGGTAGTCACCCAGCCCTTCTCGGCCTACACGAAGGGTGCTGTCGGCGTGAAGCAAAGCTACAAAGACTAGGGGCCAGTATCAGCCTTGTGATCTTGGAAGCCGCTGGTTAGGTATGTACCGGCCAGCGGCTCGCCATTTCAGTACTGACACCTCCCGCAGAGATGAACATCAGTATGTATAATCCGAGGCACAGGAACCGCTTCGGTTGATAATGGTGAGCAACAATGGCCACTGCCACATCCAGTGTGCAATTTCTCGAGGTGTATCGAATCCCGGAGGCTGCCCGATACTTGGCTGCAAGCTCAGCTATGGGCTTAGGTTCGGGTCTCGGTCGCCGGAGATTGACCACTTGGATACGCAGTGAGATGGCGGTTGCCCACCATTCCTCCCATAATGCTGGGCCTAGACATATCAGCTTCGTAGACTTGATATCGATGCGTGTAGTAGCGCTGCTACGGTCTCGAGGAATGGCGTTTGCCTCGATACGGGCTGCCGAGAGATGGCTACAGGACCACCTAGAAGTGGAAAGGCCCTTTGCCAGCCACCCCCTCTGGACTGGTGCCGGTGATGTCTTCACCGTGCTCGGCTATTCTCTTATATCCCCTTCGCAGTCAGGCCAAGGTGCCTTCGAGTTCATCAAAACCTGGCTGGCCAAAGTCGAACTGGACATGAGCTTTGATTCCAGCGAACTTGCGTCTTCTTGGACTCCATACGAGGATGTATGTTTGTCTCCGGCTGTTCAGATGGGACAGCCCTGCATAGCGGAGACCCGTATCCCCACGAGGGTTATACTTGCCAAAGTCAGAGCAGGTGAAACCTTGGAAGCCATCGGGTCTCTCTATGAATTGGATGTTAGCAAGGTGAGGAGCGCTATCGACTGGGAAGAGCGCGTTGGTGCAACCTGAGCAGGTGCTGTTTCTCCTCGACGAGAATCTGCCACCAGTCTTTGCCCCAGTCTTCTCAGCAATAGGGTTTAACATGACCAGCGTTTCCCTAGCATTCCTTGGGAGGCGCTCAGTACCGGATGAGGAGATCATTGCATGGTTGGGTATCAATGAGGAGGGAGCGCAATATTCGGTTTGGGTCACTACGGATCAAGAGGCCCGGAGGATTCATGGCGCACGCGTCGTGCAGGCTGGAATCTCTGTGCTTTGGATACAGCGTCCTCCTCGCAGCGGGCTGACCAGCCTTCAGGAGCTTCAGTTGCTTTCGCTTGTCTTGCAGGATGTCCAAAGTGTAGTTTCCTCCAGCAATCAACCAGCATACCTAGTGGCTTCTCTAAGCGGTAGAAGGCCCAAGCTTCAGCAAATCGTTGGAACCCTAATGGCCCCAAGACCAGATTTACGAAGAGTCCACTTATCGTAACAGTTACCTGTGCTAGGAGAGACCTATGACTACTCAGACCCCGGAAGAGGCGCGCAGCCAGATCGTCAACATGGTGCGCGACTTCGTGCGACGCGACGTTCTCCCCATCGCCGATGAACACGACCAGAAGGACATCGTGCCCCTCGATCTCATCGAAAAGATGAAGGGAATGGGCCTCTTTGGCATCACTGTCCCCGAAGAATGGGGAGGCATGGGGCTGGACTACACCACCTTCGCCATGATTTTCGAGGAGATTTCCAAGGGCTGGATGAGCGTCGGCGGCATCATCGGCACCCACCACATCATGACCTACGTCATCGCCAACTTCGGCACCGAGGAGCAGAAAGCCACTTTCCTGCCTGCCATGGCCCGTGGCGCGATGCGGGGAGGGCTCGCTCTCACTGAACCGGACGCTGGCAGCGATGTGCAGTCCCTCTCCCTCGCTGCCACCAAGGACGGCGAGGAGTACGTGCTGAACGGCACCAAGATGTTCATTACCAATGGGCGCCATGGCGACACCTTCGCCGTGCTGGCCCGCACCGACCCCAATGCCTCTCCCAAACATCGTGGCCTCAGTTGCTTCATAGCGGAGAAGGGACCGGGGTTCGAGGTGGGCCGTGACTTGGACAAGCTGGGTTATCGTGGCTTGGATACGTGCGAGTTGATATTCAAAGACTATCGTGTGGCGGCCGATCGGCTGGTTGGTGGAGAAGAGGGCCACGGTTTCCAGCAGGTGATGAGCGGCTTGGAGACGGGGCGCATAAACGTGGCGGCCCGTTCAGTGGGTGTGGCTACGGCGGCATTCGAGGCCTCCATCAGGTACGCTCAACAGCGGGAGACCTTTGGCAAACCCATCAGCCAGCACCAAGCCATCCAACTCAAGCTGGCGGATATGGCTACCAAGATAGAGGCTGCGCGCCTGCTCACCTACCAAGCGGCAGAAAAGAAGGATCGTGGTGAGAGGGTGGACTTGGAAGCGGGGATGGCCAAGCTGTTCGCGAGCGAGATATGTGCCGAGGTGACTCTGGAAGCCATGCGCATCCACGGAGGCGTCGGATATATCAAGGATCTGCCCATCGAACGCTACTACCGGGACGCGCCGCTGATGATAATCGGAGAGGGCACCAACGAGATCCAGCGCTTGCTGATCGCACGGCAACTGCTGCAGAGATATGCAATCGACTAGACGTCGCACCAAACAAAATTAGAGGCCACCCCGATTAGGGGTGGCCTCGTTTTAGTAGCTTAGGACTGGTGGCTGGCTACACCTTGCCGAGGGCTTCCTCCACCTCGGGCAGTTGGCCCCAGCGCATGCCTTCGGGGTCGTTGGTCAGAGCCATGCGCTGGCCCTTGGAGTTCTTCAGGCCTTGGGGGTGGCATACCAGTTCGATCATGTTGCCGTCGGGATCGTGGATGTAGGTGTAGAACTCCCCGTTGTCCTCGCGGTTACCAAACAGGGGGTTATCGCCGCCGATGAGACGTGAGGCAGCGCCTCCGCCCATGCGGGCGTAGGGTATGCCCACTTTGTCGAGATGGGCCAGCATCTCGTCCCAGTTCTGCACTTCGACGGCGAAATGCACCGAGGGATGGAGGGTCACCTCGTTCACCTCACTGAAGTGCATCTCCGCGTTGCCGAGGTTTAGCTGTAGTTGGCGCTTGTTGAGATCGCCCCGATCGAGGAAGGTGCAGCCCAGCGCCCTTTGATACCATTCTCGGGTCCTCTCGCGGTCGGTGATCTGCACGTTGAGGTGGTGCACCTGGATAACTTTGCTGCCCATGTCATCGCCTCCTAATGTCTGGGTGGACCAAGTATCGCCATTCGGATGTTGGGTGTATTGTATTGCGCCGCGTGCTCCCCTGCAATCCCGCAAACGCTAATGGGAAGCGGTGAACTCCAAGATCCAGTCCCGCACCCGCTCAGGCGTCTGCTCCGGCACGGTGTAGTCCTTGTAGTCCACGTTGGGCAGACATTCTTCAAGGTACCGGGCGGCAGAGGTTGCATGGAAGGGGTCGTGCCCTGGGATCACGATGGCCGGTATCTCGAGCCCCATGAGCTCTTCGGGCTCGCCGCCGGGGGAAGTGTCCCGATCGTACAGCTTGCGCTGGGTGGCCATCACCGCGGCGGAGTAGCGGTCCACATCCTGGGCTAGGAAGCCCTCAGTGAACGCTTCATCTCGCGATATGACCGATGCCCAAGGGCCAGCTTCCGGGGACACGTTGAAGCCGCCCTTCTCCTTGGCCATCTCCACCGCGCCTGCCAAGCCCTTCTCCCGCACGTAGGCCAAGTGCGCCCCGAAATTGCGCTCGCCATACTGGCGCCAACGGACGCCGCCCGTAGGCCAGTGCAGCACTAGCCCCCGCGTGGTGTCGGGGTAGCGCAGCCCGAAGGCCACAGCTAGGTTGCAGGCCATGCAGCCGCCCATGATGTATGCCTGCGAGATGCCTAGGTGGTCCAGCAGCCCCTTAGCCTGTACGCAGTACTGCTCCCAGCCTAGGGCCTCTACCCTACCACCCGACTCACCGGCCTCGCGGCGGTCGTAGATAATGCAGGTATGCTGCTGGGTGAAGTGGTCCAAAGGCTCTATAGAAGTCCACGCCCCGAAATTGCGCCAGTTCGAGAGCACCGAGTTGAAGCCTCCGTGGGCCATCATCAGCAATGGAGGCCCCGAGCCATGCACCTCGTAGTGTGTGCTGATCCCATCAATCTCTACATGGGGCATTGGCACCTCCAAGTATGTTGCAGCTTGGGCTTCCGGCTCACCATGTTGGCCAGCGAGGCAAGTATATCATTGAGCGAATGAGACAAAGTGTCGCGTGAGGCTAGCCGTGAGGCTTGCCATTGCCAAACGGCATAGGTTCGTTGAACTCTCGCCCTGCGTCCATCGCTTCCTTTTGGCGGTCCAGCCACCCTTGAATGGCGTTGGCCGCTTCCTCCAGTCCACTTTGTGCCTGCATCCATGCTTGGAGCTGCAGCGCAGCTTCTCGTCGCCCCTCCTGCCGGCCTTCTTGGCGGCCCTCTTCGAGGCCTTTATGGCGGCCTTCTTGGCGGCCTTCCTGTAGCACTTCTTCTCGTTTGCGATCCAGCCACCTGCGTGCAAGAACCATGGCTAAGCGCTCCCATACCAGAATGAGGGTTGTCGTTAGTCCGGTTGAAGTTATGATGGCCCACGACATGTGTTCCAAGCCTGTTAGAAGCCTGTCGAGCCAAGGGCCATCCTGCTGGATACCGTTCCAGACTACGAACACGGTAGCCGTCATCACCATAGTAGCAAAAACCACGACATAAAGGCGTCCCTCGGCTAGAACTGTCCCGAACCCGCCTTGTATATCGTTTACTACCTTAGACCCGTTCTCCGCCACGTCTTCCTACCATTATCGTTGTCTCGCCCTCAGTAGCCCACCACCGGACAAGCGGGTCGGGCCAATATAGTTATGCCTGTTTCTTCACGTCAATAAGCGAGTGTCAGGGGTGCTCCGATGCCATGACTCTTCTCATTGGTGTAGTTGTCGTCTTTGCCCTGAGCCTGGTCGGTCCGCTCCTCTGGCGAGATTAGTTGACAACCCCTGTGGGTCTGGCCAGAATACCGGCGTCCCAGCAGTCTAAGTGGGTTGGGCATGTCCCTTTCTGACGCACATCCCTGAGGAGGTTTCGGTGAGTAAGATCGCCATCATGGGGGCCGGAGCCCTCGGCTGCTACATCGGGGCCTTTCTGATACGGGAAGGGATGGACATCACCTTCATCGACATGTGGCCGGAGCATGTGGAGACCATGCGGCGCGACGGCCTACGGGTCAGCGGTAGCCAAGGAGAGTTCTCAGTGCCCGCCAAGGCCCTCCACCTCACTGACGCCCAAGCTATCGATGACCCCTTCGACATCGCGTTCATCGCCGTTAAGTCCTACGACACCGAGTGGGCTACGCACTTCATCAAGCGCTACGTCAAGCCTGAAGGCTATTTCGTCTCATCGCAGAACAGCATGAACGACCAGACCATCGCCTCCATCGTCGGCTATCAGCGGGAGCTTGGCTGCATCGCCTCTCATATTGAGGTAGCCCTGTGGGAGCCGGGCCACGTTACCCGTGGTGGAGCAGTGGGACGCGACCACGGCCATTTCGTGTTCCGGGTCGGCGAAATGAACGGTCACATCTCCCCACGGGCGGAGGAAGTGGCGGGTTGGCTGGACTGCATCGACGCCTCCAAGCCGACCAACAACCTCTGGGGAGAACGCTGGGCCAAACTGGCCCAGAACAGCATCGGCAACGCGGTGTCGGCCATGTCGGGGCTCGGCTCTCAAGGCATGGCGGAGAGTCCCGTTGCCCGCTACGTGCGCATCCACATCGGCAAGGAAACGGTGCAGGTGGGGAAGGCCCTGAACTACCAGATTGAGGAGATCAGCGGCGTCGACCCCGACCTTTGGGGCGCTGCCGACGAACCCGATGTCTTCAACCAACTGGACGAGATGCTGAAGGCACGCGGCGGCCGTGTGGACTGGCGGGCTTCCATGGCCCAAGACGTCGCCAAGGGGCGCCGCTCCGAAGTGGACTACCTGAATGGATTGGTGGCGGAAAAAGGCCGTGAGGCTGGCATCCCCACGCCGGTGAACCACGCTACAGTGGAAGTGATGCGCGATATCGACGCTGGCCGCGTTCAGCCCGACCCCTCTCTGATAGACCGGCTGATTCAGGCCTAGTCGACTCCATACTCCCGATGAGGAGCTGCCGATGATCGTTCACACCGAGCCCAAAGACTTCTTCATGTTCACGGTGCACTTCTTCTTCAACAAGGAACACCCTGACGCTGAAGACCAGTCGGTGAAGGCCTACCTAGAGGAAAAGCAGCTCTACCCTAAGCGTACCAACAAGACTGAGCACCAAGGCTGGCCCTGCGAGGTCTGGTCCTTTGGCGGTTGCTACTTGGGACGACACTTGGGGGCCATCGGAGAGATGCAGCGCAAGACTGTGGAGCGTGAGCTGATTACGGCCCAAGTGGAGCGGTTGGTAAGGCACGAACCCCAAGAGGACTTGCGGGTGTTGACCGCCGGGATGGCCGAGCCCGACTTGGTCGGTTTAGTAGCCAACTTGGTGGAGGAGTTCCACCAAGACTCGTCCTTCGGCCTCGACGACCAAGGTCAGCTTATGCTGACGCTGGAAGACAGCGCGGTGGAGTTGCGCGTCAAGGAGTTAGTGGGGGCGTAGAGGCTGGTCGTCGCTAGCCCTGCAGGCCATTGGCGAAGGCGACAATGGCCTCGGCCAAGAGCTGCGGGCGCTGTAGCGGGATATCGTGGATGCTCTCTTCCATCCACAGGACTTGGGAGTCCTTCAGCAGGTCTTGTGCCATGCTCACCATCCTTACCTTGGAGTTGGTGAACAACGCCTCCCGGTCGCCCCTAGGCTCCCGCCATGCGGGCACTATCAGGACCGGAGCTTCTACTCTGCGGAATAGCTGGCTCGGTTTGTGCTCCCACAAAGCTCGAACACACTGCATGTGGTTCTCACGGGTCAGGTAGGGGCTCACTTCGCCTGCAGGGCCGATGTGGAAGTTTGCCTGGAAGAACTCCTCGACCTCGGGGCACCACAGCATGCCCAAGTCTCCTACCTTGACGCGCTTCAGTAGGGCGTCCCAAGTGGTTCCGGTGAAATCGGGCGGGGCCATCCGCACTTGGGCATTGTCCCAGTTCATTCCCGGCATGCTGGCAACCTCGATGGTGCCCCCGTCCACCATGACTATCCCCGCGATGGCATCGGCATAGTCGGCCGCGTACTGTAGGACGACGTTTCCGCCCCAAGAGTGGCCGGCCAGCAGGGGGCGTTCCAAGCCGAGATGCTGCGTGAAGGCTTGGAGGTCACTGCAGATGGACTGGAAATCGTAGCCGTGGTCGGGTCCATCGGTCTGGCCATGGCCTCGCTGGTCCAAAGCGTAGACCGTGAATCGCGACGTCAGCTGTGGAGCAGTCAGGTCCCAAATACGACAGTTGGATGCCAAGCCGTGGAGCAGCACGAGCGGAGGGCCGTTGCCACCCCAGTCACGGTAGTGGAAGTTCATTCCGCGTAGTTGGACCTGCTTGTCTTGCACCGATTTGCCTTTCGATTCAGCGGTCGTGGTGATACATGTGTTTCTGCTTCGGTGTGCCCGGATGCCCGCTAGGCTAGAGAGGCGAGAACATGCGGCAGGTAATGACGAATGCAAGGAACAGAATACCCAAGAAAATGGAGATTACCAAGAACCACCGGTGCACTTCCATTACGCTGCTTCGTGCCTAGGGGAAGAAGAGAGAGGCTTCATAGCTTCAGGAACTCCGCCACCTGCCGCGCGAACTCATCGGGCTGCTCCAGCATGAGCATGTGGCCTGCTCTGTCGATGGTATGAGTCCGCGAGCCTGGCAGTAGTGCCTGCAGGCTGGGGGCGTAGGCTGGAGAGATAATTTTGTCTTGGGCGCCCCAGAGCACCAGTGCCGGAGCCTTCACCCGATAAATGCGTCGCTTCATCCCCTTGTCGGGTATGGGCCATAGGAACTTTCCAACTGCCGAGAGGCCGGAGATGCGTTCCAGTGCCAGTATCGCCCGAGTCTCATCGTCCTCTTCTTGTGCCCTAGCTTCTTGGGCTACTGTACTGTCTGGGTCGGCCCAGAGCGCGTCCGAGAGGTCGCGGGGATTCATGCCGAAGAAGTCGGCCACTGGGGCGTCGTCCAGCCACAGGCCAGCGGCGCTAACCAACACCAGCTTGTCTACCCGGTGAGGGTCGAGGGCAGCCATCTCTGCAGCTACCATACCACCGACAAAGTGCCCCACCACATGGACCGACGAGAGCCCAAGCGCGTCTAGCAGTTCCATATGGTAGAGGGCCAAGTCTATGACGTCTTCCAACTGCTCAATGCCCTTGGTCTCTCCATAGCCCGGGAACCAAGGAGCGTACACAGTGAAGTCGTTGGCCAACAGGTCTAGGAAGGGGGCCCAGCCGCCCACAGGTCCCAGTGCGCCGTGCAGGTACAGCAAAGGCTCGCCGCTTCCAGCCTTCAGCAGACTTGTGGAAAACCGCCCGCCGGCCAGCGACAGGGTCAGTTTCTCTGGCTCCATGTGCGTGCCCTAGCCCGTCTTGCCTGGCACGGCGGGATGCTGGATCTGTTGCAGGGGTTGGGGCCACCACCGGTTGTCGTACTCGTCCCACAGGTCGCGCAGATAGGGGAGGACTTCGGTTCCAAACAGATGGGTATTCTTGAAAGCGCGTTCTTTTGGCATGTCGCCGAACTGGAGCAGCAGCATCAGATTGCCTACCCGCAGCTCCTTGATGGCGTGTCGCAACTCCTCCCGAACCGTGGCCGGGCTGCCAGCGATGACGTTGCCTGCGTCAATGAAGTCCTTCCAAGTGAACTCGGTGTTCTGTTCGCGGCGCGCTGCGACGGTTGCTTGACTCAGTCCGCTGCGTACACTTCTCTCACTGCGGTAGCCGGGAGCGCTGGCGTAGGATGCCGGTACGTGCAAGCACTTCTTGAAGAAGTACTCGATGTCGTCCTTGTACTCGTCAATCTGGTTGTCCTGCTCGGAAACTGCGACCAACTGCAGGAAGCCGGCGTGGTAGGGGTTGAACTCCTTGTCGCGGCGGTCCAGTTCTTCCCAAAAGCCGTCTAGGACCATCTTGCCGACCTTGTAGCCTTGATAGCTGAGGTAGCAGTAGACGTAGTCGTAGTCTATGGTGAAATCCCAAGTCTCCAAGCTACCCGATCCGGGCACCCAGATTGGGGGATGTGGCTGCTGGTATGGCCGGGGCCAGATATCGACGTAGCGTGTCTGGGTGTACTTGCCGTTGAAAGCGAAGGGCTTACGCTCTGTCCACGCCTTAATCACCAAGTCGTGGGCTTCCAGGTATTTCTCTCGAAGGGTGGCTGGAACCTGACCGTAGGCGAACACTGTGTCCATGGAGGTGCCGAGGGGGAAGCCGGCGATCAGACGCCCGCCGCTCATGACGTCCAGCATGGCGAACTCTTCGGCCACGCGCGTTGGCGGATTGTACAGGGCTAGACTGTTGCCCAGCACCACGATCGCCGCTTGGGAGGTTCGCCGCACCATGGAGGCTGCCATCAGGTTGGGGGAGGGCATCAGCCCGTAGGCGTTGTTGTGGTGCTCGTTGACGCACAGCCCGTCGAAACCCATGGTCTCGGCGTATTCCAGCTCATCAAGGTAGTCGTTGTAGAGTTGGTGCCCCTTGGCTGGGTCGAACAGATCGTTGGGAACGTCCACCCACACGCTGCCATACTGCTTCTCGAAATCAGGAGGGAGGAACTGGTAGGGCATCAGGTGGAAAAAGCACAGCTTCATGGCGGGCTTCCCCCTTCTGGGGCGAGTTGTGGAACGACTGGTCGGATTCTACACCTTAGGGGGCTGTGGGGGCGAGAGGGGCGCTAAGAGGGAGGGGCTGCTGCCTTCCCCGTCGACTGAAACAGGCAACGCAAGCGCACAATAGGTCAGTGGTCAGGTGCACCAGACCGTGGAGTACACTTCCGTCTTGGTCAAATTTGGGTGCGATTGCATCGAAGTCTCGCGCAAACCCAGCGTGGTATCTGCCGTATATCGCATTTGCGCAAAAATCAGCGTACTGCAACATGCGGGTGTCTTTTGCGGGCGCAAAGTAGGGTATGTCGGTGACATTGTGTAATTGGCCCCACCGTGTGCCCTTCTCATGCAGCCGACGCGCTAGCAGGGAAATGGTTCGCTCATACCTGGACTCTGCTAGAACCAGCAATCCACGCTGCTCTTCTTTGCCTTCTTGCATAGCTATGCGGTTCACTCGACTCATGAAAAGGTCGAACCTCTTCACCACGTCCTCGAAGGCACGCTCGTACGAGTCCTCTTGATGAATTTCTGCGAACCTCTTCTCGACGGCGCACCCGAACAGCACGCCTTGCCGGGCCCTTATCACCGAATACACTTGGTTCTTAACTCCGCGCCTTTCTTCGACGCTAAACCTATCCCAAGGTTCCGGGACCCCTTGACCATGTCGCGCTCGAAGTTGGGAAGCGTGGAAGTGTACTGGCTCGGCTTTGTCAGGGAAGAGCTGCGATTGGATAAGGTCAAGGTCTTGTGTGAACCAATGTATCTCTCGTTCAAAAACAGCGAGGCCAGCTAGCACAAAGTAGCTGGCCTCGCTGTGAGCGCCCGATTCGTCCAAGTAGAGGATGTACACGGTCGCTCAAAAAGAGGTCGGCGGGAGTCGCCCCCACTCGGAGCCAAGCGCTAGAGGCCCTTACCGACCACCTTGATTGTCATATAGGACACAAGGGTTGTCAATAAACAACCCCTTGTGATGTTGCAGCCGAGCGATAGCCCTGCAGAGTACATATGGTGGAGCGGGCGATGGGGATCGAACCCACGACGGCTAGCTTGGAAGGCTAGCGCTCTACCACTGAGCTACACCCGCATCACTGCTATTTTAGAGCACCTCGTTGCCCCTGCGCCAGATGGAGCGGCCCCGCTCTTTCGAGCTTGGGCTAGAGAAGGTTCCAGAGGCCCGCTCCACCCTGGACTTGCAGTAGCACTGGGGCGAACACCAGAGAGACTATGGCCATCAGCTTCAGTAGGATGTTCAGTGAGGGGCCGGAGGTATCCTTGAAGGGGTCGCCCACCAAGTCTCCCTCCACGGCAGCCTTGTGAGGGTCCGAACCCTTCCCCCCGTAGTGGCCCAACTCAATGTATTTCTTGGCGTTGTCCCAAGAGCCGCCCGCGTTAGCCATCGTGATGGCTAAGATGAACCCGGCTGCCACCGCTCCGATGAGCAGCCCGCCCAAGGCCTCCGCTCCCAGCAGGAAACCCACCACAAGCGGGACTGCCACGGCCATGATGCCGGGCAGAACCATCTCTCGCAGCGCGCCCCGGGTACTGAGGTCAACACACCGTGCGTAATCAGGGCGCCCGGTCCCTTCCATGATGCCCGGTATCTCGCGGAACTGTCTGCGCACTTCGGTAACCATGTGGTACGCCGCCCGGCCCACTGCCTTCATGGTCATGGACGAGAAGAGAGAGGGGAGCATTGCCCCGATGAGCAGGCCCACCAGTGTGGTGACGTTGAGCAGGTCCAACACATCCAAGCCTACCGCCTGTGCATAGGCTGCCATCAGTGCCAGTGAGGTGAGAGCCGCCGACCCAATGGCGAACCCCTTGCCGGTGGCAGCGGTGGTGTTGCCCAAGGCGTCCAAGGCGTCGGTGCGCTGCCGTACCTCGGGGGCCAGTTGGGCCTGCTCCGCTATTCCGCCGGCATTGTCGGCCACGGGGCCGTAGGCGTCGGTGGCTAGCGTGATGCCTAGCGTGGAAAGCATCCCCACGCCGGCCATGGCCACTCCGTAGAAATCGGCGAGGACGTAGGACGCCAAGATTGCCCCGACGACCATGAGTAGTGGTAGCAGCGTGCTCTGCATGCCCGATGCCAAGCCACTGATGATGGTGGTGGCCACGCCCGTCTCCGCCGATTCGGCCACGTTTTTGGTGGGGCTGTAGTCGTAGGACGTGTAGTACTCGGTGCCCACGCCGATTATGACGCCCGCTCCGAGGCCCGCGACGATACACCAGAAGATGTCCAAGTCGCTCACGTTAGGTGCGATGATTCCGTCCAAGTCCAGCCACCACACCGCGAGGAAGGAGAAGACGAGCACCAAGATGGCTGCGCCGAAAATCCCACGGCGCAGGGCCCACAAGAGCTCGCCGAAGGATGCCCGTTCGCCGCTTCGCACGATGAAGGTGGCCAGCATAGAGGCCACGATGCCGCCTCCGGCGATGACCAAGGGCAGCAGGGCCACATGGCTTTTCCAGCCTGCGGTCAACCCGGCGGCGGCCACAGCCGTGCCAGCTAGGGCGATGGCTGCGATTATCGAGCCGACGTAGGACTCGAAGAGATCGGCCCCCATGCCCGCAACGTCGCCCACATTATCGCCCACGTTGTCCGCGATGACGGCGGGGTTTCGCGGATCGTCTTCCGGTATGCCAGCTTCCACCTTGCCCACCAAGTCGGCGCCGACGTCGGCCGCCTTGGTGTATATGCCCCCACCCACCCTAGCGAACAGGGCGATGGAGGATGCGCCGAAGCCGAAGCCGACCACGTAGTTGATATCTTCATATATGAAGTAAAGGATAGTGACGCCCAACAGGCCGATGCCCACCACGGTCATACCCATCACCGCGCCACTGGAAAAGGCGACGCGCAGGGCTGCGTTTAGCCCGCGCATAGCACTAGCCGCGGTGCGCCCGTTGGCCCGCACAGCCACGCTCATGCCGATGAATCCGGCGGCAGCGGAGCAGATCGTGCCTGCGAGATACGCGATTGCCGTCTTGGGGATGAGCTCGTCGTTGGAGTACCAGTCGACCAAGACCCATACGGCAGCGAATACGATTACGATGAAGGGCACCAGCACTACATACTCGCGGCGCAGGAAGGCGTACGCTCCTTCGCGGATGGCCTCGCCGATGCGTTTGATGTGGGCGTTCCCTTCATCGACCATCATCACGCGCACGGTCAGAGCTGCGGCGAAGGCCAAGGCCGCGGCCCCACAGATTACGGCTATAAGAATGGCGGTAATCACCTACCTCCAGACAAAAAATTAGGTGCCTCAGGGGCACCTCTCTATGTGTATGGCGTTCGTAACATCGATGCCGCCACCACCCCTACGGGTAACTGCGGAATTTAACATGAGGCTTGGTCAGTGTCAAGAATTCGTAATCGCTTTCGAGCGGGCGCCCCGGACCGTTACTGACTGGCTGGCTCGGCATGCCCTTGTGCTTGCTGCCAAGCCGTGAGCTGGGCTTCCAAGTGTCTCTGTCGCATGGCCATGGTCAGGTCTCCACGGGTGCGCTCCAGCACCCCCCGCATGGCGTCGGTGGAATGGCGCAGGCCTGCGGTGACTCCCTCGGGGAAGTCCATGGTCACCAGCAGGTTGTAAATCTCGTCCATGACCTCGAGGAACCGTTCACAGTCGGCCGCGTCGTCCTGTCGCAACCGGTCCAGGATGAAGCGGCGCAACTCGCCGATGGATTCGGCCATGCCGTTCAGGTAGGGGGCCACGTCCACGCCCAGTTCGGCCGGATAAGGTAGAGGGGCGCCGGAGATTAGGGCCAAGGTGACGTTGCCCTCGGTGTACTCTTTGCGAGCGTCGGACAGGAAGCCTGCGAAGTATATCTCTGGGTTGTTTTCGAGTATTGGGGCGGTATCCGCCAACTGATCCTTGGCCTCCTGAAGCAGTTGGCGTGCGGTGTCGAAGTCCAAGCGATGCACTGCCCGGATGGCATTAGCGGAGAGGCGTATTACGGCGCGGGATATGCGCAGTCCTTCTTCACGGGCCCGGTGCTTGGCTGAGAGCTCCGCGTGGGCGATGGAGGCTACTTCGTCCAATCCAGGGAGTCTGCTTGTTTCGGTCAACCCTGTCCTCCAGCTGCGGCGATGCGGTCCGACAACCGACGTGCGGCTGCCTCGGGATCGGGTGCGAGGCCGATGGCGCTGCTGATGCAGATGGCGTCTGCCCCTGCCTGCACCACCTCGGCCACGTTGTCTTCGTTGATGCCACCGATAGCCACCACTTGGGCCGACACGGTCGCCTTAATCCGGCGCACGGGTTCACATCCAACGGGAGCGCGGCCCGTTGACTTGGTGCCGGTCGGGTATATGGGACCGATCGCCACGTGGTCTGCGCCTTGGGCCGCCGACTCAGCGGCGTGGTCGGGCGTGGGGTTGGAACGCCCCAACAGTTGCGACGGCCGCAGCACCCGGCGTGCCTCCCCTATAGGCAGGTCCGTCTGCCCCACATGCACCCCGTCTGCCTCCGAAACCCGTGCCACATCTGCGTGGTCGTTGATGATCAGCAGGGCCCCATGCTGTTGACATAGCCGCCGAAGGTCTTGAGCCAAAGGCAGAATCAGTCCTTTGTCGCGTAGCTTGTCGCGCAGTTGCAGCACCCGCACGCCTCCGGCCAGCGCTGCGGCAGTTACCTCCACCGGGTCCCGGCCCCCCGTCACTTCCGGGTCAATGATGAAGTAGAGGCCGCGCAGCCGTTGGGCACGGTCCTCGCGCCAGCGTATGCCCACCTCGCTCTGCATGGCCTCCAAGGCTTGGCCAATCCCAGGGGTCCAACTTCCCAGACGCACGGTGAGGTCCCTCAGGACGCCACGGGTGCTGACCAGCATGTCGAATACGTTGCCGAAGGTGGGCACAGTCCCCAAGGTCTCGTGGGCTACTACAGAGAGTTCAGGGGGTGTGGCGGCAGTGAGGTCGTCGGCCAGCTCCGATGACAGGCCTGTTTGGGCCCAACCTTCATGCAGAGCATGGAGGCACTCGGCGAGGTAGGCCAAGCCAGCAGTTGGGTCCTTTGGGAGTGTGGTCACAGGTCCATCCCCTTGGGCAGATCGCCGTCTCGGGCTGCTCTGATGGTCTCCTGCACGCTGGAGGGCACCTCCATGCCGTGCTTCTGGAAGGAGTCTTCCACATTTCGTCCTATGTTGCGCGGGTCGCTGTAGTAGTTGGGGTCGGCGTACCCCGGCGGCGGGCCCGAGTCTTGGTGGATCGTATTCAGCGACTTGTGGTGTGCGAAAGAGGAGATGAGGCGTCGCATGTTGGACGACGCGCAATGAGCACACACCGGCTCCACTTCTTGGTTCACCGACCGGGTCAACACTGAGGAGGCTTTTCCACACTCCAAGCACCTGTACTCATATATAGGCATCCTAGGCTCCCAACTTACTTGGCGTCCTCCGAGTTACTCTGACTCAAGGTCGTCGTCCAACCCAAGGCCATGCTCCTCGGCGAAGGCCTCGGCCTCCAACTCGTCGATGGTCTGGTCAAAGTCTGGCCCCGCTCCGCCGCCGAGCTCACGTCGCATATGCCTCAGATAGGCTGCCATCTCCCGCGGGTCGCCATCGTCGCCGCCTAAACCGCCTGTATCGGGCAGGCTGTCGCCCCAAGATTTTTGGATGGACACCTTGGAGATAAGGCGGGCCAAGTCCCGGCCTCCACAGTGGTCACATCGGGGTGCAGGCTCTTCACTGAGGGTACGCACCAGTACCGACAAGCGGCGACGGCAGTCCCGGCAGCGGTATTCGTAAATCGGCATGGCAGGTCAAGAGCAACGCGAGTCCCGGGCACGAGGAGAAGTATCGCGATGGAACGCATTGTAGCATAGGAAAGAGGGCCTCAGAACACAACCGAAAGACCTTGGGAGAGCCGTGGCTTCGGTTGCACCCTATGGCGTTGCGGCTTATACTATTGCGGTGCAATTTTAGCCAGTGCAATTCGATGCAATCTGATTGGTATCCCCTCTGACTACGGACTCCTCAGTTGTCGCCCAGCCCGGTCAACCCCAAGCTTTGCATGCGAGTTATAATTGTGGGCGGCCCATGTGTGTCTGATAGTCTGCTCCGTGGCGCCGAGGAAGGAGTGGAGGCATGAGTTCGGGAATGTATGACTTCGCTATGGCAATTGGGGGCGAGGCCGGCCAGGGTATCGCAACCCCCGGCGACATACTCGCCCGAATCTTCGTCCGGCGTGGCCTCCACCTCACCACCTACAACGCATATCAGTCCATCATCCGGGGCGGTCACATCTTCCTCACGGTGCGGGTCAGTGACGACAAGATATACAGCCATGGCGACAGGCTTGACCTGTTGCTGTGCCTGAACCAAGACACCATGAATCGGCACCTGAACCTGATGGGGCCGGGGTCGAGAGTGGTCTTCAACAGCGACACCATCAAGGCCGAAGGGGCAGCTCGTGGCGTCGGTCTCTGCCCGCTGCCCATTGCCGAGCTCACCCAGAGCCGCAACAGGCTGGTGCAGAACACCGTAGCCGTCGGAGCCATCATGGCCCTGATGAAACTGGACTTCGCGGTGCTCGAGGAGAGCCTGCAACTCCGCTTCCAACGACAGGGCCAAGCTGTGGTGGACGAGAACGTCCGCGTGGCAAGGGCCGGTTACGACTACACGCTAGCCAACTTCGACTTCTTCTCCCAAGACGTAGGGCAGGGCGACACCCCGCTCGCAGTCTGGTCGGGCAACGACGCCATCGCCATGGGAGCCGCCGCTGCCGGAGTCAAGTTCTATGCCGCCTATCCGATGAGCCCATCCAGTGGCATCCTGCACTGGATGGCTTCCAACGCCCGCAACTTGGGCATCATGGTGCGACAGGTCGAGGACGAGATTGGCGTCGCCAACATGACCATAGGCGCAGCCCATGCCGGGTGTCGCGCCATGTGTGCGACATCGGGAGGGGGCTTCGCCCTCATGACCGAAGCCATAGGCGCTGCCGGCATGATGGAGATACCTGTGGTGTTCGTGAACGTAATGAGGGCTGGGCCCTCCACTGGCGTGCCCACCAAAACCGAGCAGGGAGACCTGTGGCAGGCGTTGGGCGCCAGCCAAGGCGACTTTCAGAGGCTCATAGTAGCCCCCACCGACGCCTTGGACGCCTTCAATGCCATGCCGGAGTTGTTCAACTTGGTAGATCACTACCAGTGCCCCGGCATAGTTATCTCCGACCTGCTGATCTCCGAGGGCAGGTATAGCGTGGACGCAGCAGACATAGACATGCAGCCCAAGATTGAACGGGGCAGCCTGATCACCGAAGGCTCTTCCACCGACGGATACAAGCGGTATGAGAACACCGAGTCGGGCATCTCGCCCCGCGCCCTGCCGGGCTTGGAGGGCAAGGTGCATGTGGTTGCCACCGACGAGCACGACGAGGACTCGATGCTCATCAGTGATGAGTTCACCAACCCCCATAAGCGCCGCATGATGGTGGAGAAGCGCTCCCGCAAGCTGAGTGATATGCTGGAGCGCGTGGCCCCACCCGAACTGGAAGGCGCGGAAGACGCGGATGTGACCTTGGTGGGCTGGGGCTCTACCTACGGCACCATCAAAGAGGCCTTGGATCTCTTGGCAGTGCAGGGAGTCAAGGGCAACCAGTTACCCATCAAGTGGATTGTCCCATTCCATGCCGAGGCCATCACCGAAATTCTCTCCAAGTCCAAGCGTACCATCGTGGTCGAAAACAATGAGTCGGGCCAGTTTTACCGCTACATGCGCAGCGAGACCGGCCTCTCGGTAGACGGCCATATCCGCAAGTACGACGGTGAACCCTTCGCCCCCCACCACATCGTGGAAGGCGTCTTGGAGCTGATGGGAGGCATGGTCGAGAGGTACGTTCCGTACCAGGAAATCATGGTATAGGGTTCAGCACCGGAAGAACTAGCGATGTCGTAAACGGCTGGGACTGGCGGTAGCGCTCCACAGGCCGAAAAGAAGAAGAGGTTGCTATGACGAGCATGAACGTGGCGGAAGAGGTACCCGAGATAAAGCTGACCGCCAGAGATTTCAAGGGTCAGGTGGACCCGGATTGGTGCGCCGGCTGTGGCGACTTCGGAGTCATCAACGCTATACAACGCGCCTGCGCCGAACTCGGTCTGAGGCCGCACCAGATTCTCACCGTCAGCGGTATCGGCTGCTCTTCCAACCTGCCCGGATACTTCAACGCCTACGGCATGCACACCCTGCATGGACGCTCCTTGGCCGTGGCCACCGGTGCCAAGATGGCCAATCACGAGCTGACGGTGCTGGTGACCGGCGGGGACGGCGACGGCTACGGCATCGGGGGCAATCACTTTACCCACACCGCACGGCGCAACGTCGACCTGACCTACATCGTGATGAACAACCAGATATACGGCCTCACTACCGGCCAGATATCTCCCACTAGCACCTTCGGCATGAAGACCAAGAGCACACCCTTCGGCAGCGTGGAGATGCCGGTGAACCCCATCACCTCAGCCATCATGAACGGCGCCACCTTTGTGTCCCGGGCCTACAGCAGCGAGATTCGCCACCTCACCGACATCATCAAGAAGGCCATCACCCACCGGGGCTTTTCCTTGGTGGATATCTTCAGCCCCTGCGTCACCTTCAACTTGGACAACACACATGATTTCTTCAAGGAGCATGTGCGCAAGCTGGAGGACGAAGAACACGACGTCACTGACTGGAAGACGGCCTGCGAGAAGGCCATGCAGTGGGGCGACACAATCTACACCGGCGTCTTCTTCCAGAAGGAATCGCTGGACTTGGGCGAGCAGGAGCCGGTGCTGGAAGATGGCCCGCTGGCCTTCCGTCCCCTCGGCCTCAGCAAGGAGCAGGGCGACCGGATAGTTCAACGGATGCTGTAGGGTAAGACCTGAATGTAAAGACTTTCCTGGGGAGAGTTTAGGCCCCCTTCAATCTGAAGGGGGCCTTCGTATGTCTGTAGTTCCTAGCGTCCCGGTACGTCGATCACGAACCGCCATGTGCCGTCGGCCTGTCGACGGACGACCTCGATACTGGCGCCACTGTGTTCGGTCACGGTTCCGTCGGCGGCCGTGTCGATTACGGTCGACTTGCAGTCCAGCACGGCGATGTCACCTGACTCATGCACTACTTGGCTCTCGTGTCTGAACGACCGTCCACTGCCCACGCCCATTTCCAGCGCCTTCTTGATGGCGTCTATCCCAGCCAATGTTGCGCCGCCGGGCATCACCAGCAGCGCGTCGGGCTCGTACAAGCTTGCGAGCGTCTCCACGTCCTTGGCATTGAAAGCATCGAAAAACTGTGTGTGAACATCCCCCGGTTCGTGTGCTGCCATGCGATACCTCCTCTAGTCCTGATCATCGTCACTGTCGTCATCGTTCCCATCGTCGTCCCCGTCGTGTTCCCGACCCGCGTCGCGGTCGTCGTCGTGGGTGCGGTCCTGATCGTCCTCTTCCTCGTCGCCGCCTACCGAGCGGCTCACATGCTCAAGCGATTCGGGGCTGCTGCCACCACTGCCTCCCACCTCGGGGTGGGCGCTCCACGATACGAAGGGTTGGCTGGAGGCTTGCAGCGTGATCTCAACTGTCTGACCGGGGGCCAAGTCGACCGGGGTGGTAGGCCCCAACTCGATGCCGTTGGAAAGATGCACCTCTACCCTCACGCGGTCTAGCTTGTCCGAGGTGGTGTTCTCCACTTTGCCCGTGAAGGCGTTGCCAGCCGAATCGTAGGACAGGACCAAGCGGGCCCCGGCCCTGACGTGGTCAAAGGTCTCTGAAAGCGTGTACTGCGTCCCCGACTCCTCGGCGCCATCCCCCGACTCCGAGCCGCCGCCATGCTCACCAGATTCCGATTCTGCCCCGCGCTCGCTGGAGTCAGAGCCGCCGCTGTGCTCGCCCGATTCCGAGGCGGTGCTGCGTTCTCTGGACTCTTCGCCGCTGCCATGCTCGCCTGATTGGTCGCTCCCCGACCCGCTACAGCCGACCAAGACAAGCGCCAAGAGAAGGCTGACCACTGTTAGAAGCAACGTCGCGTGTCTTATGGGGTTCTCCTCTGTATGGTGTTTTGGGAAACGTTCGTCACGATTATAGAGCAGTGGGTGAGGGATGACCAAAGCTGTGGCGTTTATAATGACCGTCGGCGTGCCAAGCCCCACACTCAGCACAGGAAGTAGGAGACAGGCGTGACCACAGGGCGCACCCGGCCCGGCGACAGTCTGGGAGGCTACTTGAAGGGTATCCAGGACCTGTTGTGGCAGATGGAAGCTGACGACGTCGTGGGCCGCATCTGGCGCAAGGACCACACGGTGTGGAAGCCGGACCCTGTGGAGATTGAGGACCGCCTCGGCTGGTTAACGGTTCCACAGTTGATGCGCCGGGAGATTCCTGCCTTGGAATCCTTTGCCCGAGAGATCCGAGAGGCGGGCTACCGCCATGTCGTGCTGCTGGGTATGGGGGGCAGCAGCTTGGGGCCGGAGGTGCTGCGCTGCGCCCTAGGCTCTGCCCAGGGTTACCCGCAGCTCATTGTGCTCGACTCCACAGTGCCCGCCGTAGTGCAAGGGGTGAGCGATGCCATTGACCCAGCGAATACCCTCTTCCTAGTGTCCTCCAAGTCGGGCAGCACCATCGAACCCAACTGCCTGTATGCCTATTTCCGGGGGCTGGTGGATAGCGCGGTTGGTCAGCGGGCAGGCGATAACTTCATCGCCATCACCGACCCAGGCACTGTGCTGGAGAGGCTGGCTTCTGATGCTGGGTTCCGCCGGACCTTCTTGAACCCGACGGACATAGGTGGCCGCTACTCAGTGCTCTCCTACTTCGGACTTGTCCCAGGAGCCCTCCTAGGCATCGACACCAGAACGCTGCTTGAGCGGGCCGAGACCATGGCCCAAGAGTGCGGGCCCGACACACCGGCGTCTAAGAACCCTGGGGCTTGGCTTGGCGCCGCCATGGCGCAGATGGCCTCGGAAGGCCGGGACAAGCTGACCCTCGTCACCTCGCCCTCCCTCCAGCCCTTCGGTCTGTGGATCGAGCAACTGCTGGCTGAGAGCACCGGCAAGCAGGGAAAGGGCATCATACCGGTGGTTGGCGAGCCTCATCTGTCGCCAGAGGGATATGGCGAGGACCGCCAGTTCGTGTACCTCCGTCTGGAGGACGACGACAATGTCGAGAGCGACGACTTCGCCATAGCCATTGCAGAAGCGAGCCATCCCCTGATTTGCATCGACCTGCAGGACCGGTACGACTTGGGCGCCGAATTCTACCGCTGGGAGTTCGCCACCGCCATTGCCGGTGCCGTTCTGGGCATTCATCCTTTCGACCAGCCCGACGTCCAGGCGGCGAAGGACATGACTGACGCCATGCTGGCGCATGTGCAGCAGACTGGAGAGTTGCCGGCGGTGCAGGCCGAGACCTCATTTGATCAGTTGCTGGTGGGCATTCAACCTGACTCATACGTGGCCATCCTAGCCTACTGTCAGCAGACCCCGGAAGTCGATGCCAGCATTTCATTGCTGCGTCAACGCATTGCGCAACCGTACGGTGTCGCAACCACAGCCGGGTACGGACCGCGCTACCTGCACTCTACTGGACAACTGCACAAGGGTGGGCCGGCTTCGGGCGTCTATCTGCTGCTGACTACCGACCCAGATCCGGACGTGCCCATACCGGGCCGCCCCTATACTTTCGGGCAGTTGGCTCAGGCTCAGGCGATGGGCGACGTGCAGGCGTTGCGGGCTGCCAGCCGGCCTGTGGCATGGGTTCGATTAGACGACTATGTCGTGGGCAGCATCGACAGCTTGGCCGCGAGCATTGGGTAAGAGTTGGAGCTTCGCAGGAGTGAAGGAGGGCCCTTTGGAGATAGGAATGGTTGGCTTGGGGCGCATGGGTGGCGCCATGGCACAGCGCCTGTTGCGAGCGGGACATAACGTCGTCGCCTACGACCCTCGCCCCGAAGCCGTGCAATCTCTGGAAGCTAGAGGGGTCGTCCGGTGCGTCGTCACTAGCCGAGCTTGCATCCAAGCTGACCCCGCCGAGAGCGGTGTGGATCATGGCTCCAGTGGGCGCCCCCACCGAGTCGGCCATTCAAGAAGCGGCCGCTGTCCTTCAGCCGGGGGACACCATCATCGACGGAGGCAATTCCAACTACAAGGACAGCATGCGCCGTGCCGCTATGTTGGCGGAAGGTGGAATATCTTTCCTAGACGTGGGCACTAGTGGAGGCATCTGGGGCCTGACCGAGGGGTACAGCCTCATGGTGGGCGGGGATCGCGAAGTCTATTCGGCTCTGGAACCCATATTCCGCGCCCTCGCTCCCGGTGAGAACCGGGGCCATGGTTACGTGGGGAAGGCAGGCGCGGGCCACTTCGTCAAGATGGTGCACAATGCGGTGGAGTACGGGTTGATGGAGGCCTACGCTGAGGGCTTCGAGTTGTTGCAGGCCAAGGAGGAGTTCGGCCTCGACTTGGCACAAGTCGCAGGAATCTGGCGTCACGGCAGCGTGGTCCGCTCGTGGCTGCTGGACCTGACCGCGGAGGCCCTTGCCCAAGACGTTGGGCTAGAAGGCCTGCAGTCCTACGTGGAAGATTCAGGCGAGGGGCGCTGGGCGGTGGAAGAGTCGGTGGAACTGGCGGTGCCTGTGCCGGTTATTGCGCTGTCACTGCAAGCCCGCTTCCGGTCCCGCCAGCAGCAACCCTTTGCGGGCAAGCTGCTGGCCGCCATGCGCAATCAGTTCGGCGGCCATGAGGTGAGGCGGGCGGACTGAACGATGCCTTAGGTGGCGTGCGGCCTATATGGGACGTGCCCGTATGGGTGGCATGGGAACGAGTCGCTCGTTCACGGAGTCGGCAATAAGGCGGAACTCTTGTAGGGTGACTGCTCCCAGAAAGGGGCTGACGCCTGGGGGGCCGAACACGACAGGGGTAACTCTTCGCATCCCCTCTAGAAACAAGCGGGCTTCACCCATGTCATATTCTACGAAGCTATCGTCACCCAATTGGAACTGCTGACGTTCCATGGGCGCTATGCCCAAGCGTTCAAGCAGGTCGCGGCCTAGGACTGTATAAGACGAGCCAGTGTCCACGAGCGCGACGATGCTGGCAGTCTCGCCACCGTTTAAATCGCCTACTTCAACATCGACTGAGAAAGTCCCCATCCAATGCTCCAATCAGGGGCTCGTGGGCATGTACTAGGAGAATATCACGTTTGGCAGTTCCTCTCCTTCATCGCGGAGGAGGAAGTCGCGTAGGAGGCGGTGGAAGGTCTCCGGCTTCTCTGCCATGGGGAGGTGGGCCACCTCGCCCATGACTGCGAGCTGTGATTGGGGTATGGATTGGCGCAAGGCTTCGCCGTGGGCGAGCGGAACGATGCCGTCGATCCGGCCCCAGACCAGCAGGGTTTCGACGTTGATGCCGGTGACTGCTGAAGTGAGGTTGGGGTCGGAGTAGGCACCTTTGAGCAGCTTGGTGACCATGTCGCGGCCCTTCCACTGCCGCTCGAACTCCGGTCCTTGACGAACGTTCTGCCAGTCGGCGCCGAAGCCGTAGGCTTCGGGCGTGGCGACCATTCCCAGCTTGGCGAACACTTTCTGGCCGAAGGTCTCTTCGTCAATCTCGTCGAGGTCTGCGATGGGGGAATCGGGCAGGTCCAGCCCCATGCTGTCGGCTAGGACCAGTCTGCTCACGCGCTCCGGGTGTTGTGTGGCTAGGTAGAGGGCCATCCAACCGCCGATGGAGTGGCCCACGAGGGCGACCTTCTCCAACTCAACGGCGTCCAAGAAGCCCAAGGCTAGGTCAGCGTAGTCCTGCACACCCTCAATGCCATCCGGGGGTTCGCCCGCGGTCCACCCAGGCAGTTGGGGCGCGAAGGTGTGGGCCACGGTGCCTAGGGCCATGTGGAAGGCCTCCCATTTGCCAGCGCCGCCCATGCCGTGCAGGTAAAGCACCGGCTCCATGTCGCCTTCCCTGCCTCCCACCAAGTAGGAGACTTGGTGGCCGCTCACATCGGCTCTCTTGCGAGTGAAAATCGCTCCATCACCTGCGCCCATGATTGGTTACCTCTTCATCAGACTAGACTTCTTATGGTCGCTCTTCTTCAATAGAGACCCTCTCGCTTCGAAAGGAAGTCTCGTAAACCAATCCCCCTTGTCAGCACGAACAGGGAGGTCTCAAGCCCCTCATCGTGCAGTCCCTAACGGTACCCGTGCCGTCGTCCATCACTAAAGCCAAGCCCGCGCAATATAGACCGAAGTGGATGCCAATCACCGATTGCCTCGTGCTCGGTTAAGATTAGGGACTCGACATGCTCAGGGGTTTCTTTGACAACGAGCCGCATCTGACCGTTACGTCCAACAATGAACCCAAGGCTGCCTCCTGTCGCCGAATCCGGTTCAACCTTTTCGATATGGCTAGTGTCCACTTGCAGTCTATCCCCTGTGCGCCATGTGACCTCAATCACTTGTTTACTCCCTTTGGATGGACACGAGTATACAACTCTCCAAAACTAGGGCTGCACTGAGTTTGTGCAGGTAACCACTCAGCTTGCGTTGAGGTTAGAAGGGGAGGCCGCAACCAGTCAAGGCCCCGATGTCAACAAACTCACACGTACTGTGAACGGAGAGACCACTGAGCGACTTCCGCAGGAAGACAGCGTCCTGGACAAGACCCCGGTTGGCCGGCGGCTCGCCCTGAGGGAGGAGGTTGAGATGAAGTCTGCTATGCGGACTCGTTCCACCAGAGCTTGACGCACTCCAACTCGAAGTAGGAGTCGTCGGACACCGGGTCGGGCGGGCTGCCGGAAGCGACGCTGACGGACAGGCGTATCACGTACTGCTCGCCGATTTCGGCCCTCTTCTGTAGGGAGACAGCGGCGTCAGGCGCCTCTTGGTCGGCGATGACGCTGAACTCTCCGTACTTTCCTTGGAACATGACCGTTCGCTCAGAGCCTGTGTGGTAGTAACTCTCCAGGAGCACATCGGCGTCCTCGGGCACCGGGCTACCGTCCTTGGTGACCATGTTAAGGCGTACGGCCGTGCCCCGGTTGTCGGCGGAAGGGCCGACGAAGATGAACTGGAACGGCACGCCATCGGCCGATGTCTCCGGGATCATCAGTTCCCAGCCACCCGTAGCTATACCATCGAGGCTCTCCTCGAATTCGCGATACGACTCAGGAGACTCGCGTCGCAGCGTGTAGTTGCTGTCGGGGAAGAGAGGAAGTGTCATGGCGTACCGCTAGTTCCCAGTGTAGTTGCTGTCGGGGAAGAGAGGAAGTGTCATGGCGTACCGCTAGTTCCCATCGGCGGCGGTTGGCTGGAGGTTGGGCTCGACTTTGGAGGCCGATGGTTGGTTGATGTGTCGAAGCTGAGGCATGACCTTCTCGGCGAACAGCCTTTCCGAGTTCATCACGTTGTAGTGGTCGTTCTTGCCGACCCGGAACATGCCGAGGAAGTTGCCGTAACCAGCCGTCTCCATGTCCTTGGCCAACCACTCTGCAACGTAGTCCGGGTCGCCGCAGACGATGAAGCCGTTCTCCCGCAGCCGGTCGAAGGGGGTGCCGGGCACTGGCATCTCCGGGCCCTTGTGACGCTTGCGGTAATCGAAGGAGCGGTCGGTCTGGATTCCTGGTACGGGGGCGGGCACCTGCACCGGGCGGCTGAAGGTGCTGAGACGACGCACGTACATGACCGCCTCACGACACTCTTCAATTGCCTTCTCGTTGGTCTCGGCGACATGGACATAACGGGAGCCGATGGCATATTCAGGGCCTGCGTCCCAGCCGAACTTCTCCTTGGCCACCATGCGGTAGTACTCGAAGGCATCTTGGAACACCACCGTAGGACTCCACACGCGAGCGATGGGAATGCGACGCTCGGCCGCGAACTCAATAGTCTCTGCGGAACCGGCCGGCATCCAGATGGGCAAAGGGTTCTGCAAAGGTTTGGGCCACACCGAAACGGCCTTCAGGTTGTAGAAACGGCCCTCGTAGTCGAACAACTCTTCGGTGAGGGAACGTTGCAGGATGTCGAAGCACTCGGCGAATCGCTCGCGGCTGGTGAAGGGGTCCACGTTGTAAGAGACGTACTCTTGGGGCACGCCACGGACCACGCCGCCGATGAAACGTCCACCGGACAGCACGTCCATTTGGGCGAACTCCTCGGCAGTCTGCACCGGATGGCGCAGCGGCAGCACATGGCCGATAACGCCGACTTGCATCCGCTTGGTCCTGGCGATGAGGGCTGAGGCCAAAACGGTGCAGGATGGGTTGATGTTGAAGTAGGTGAAGTGGTGCTCGTTAACGAAGGCCCCGTCGTAGCCCAAGTCCTCGCAGGCGGTCCACTCCTCCAAGTGCTCGCGATAGGTGTCGGCTGCCAGCTGGGGGTCGCAAAACTTATTCGTCTGCCTCACCTCAGGTCCCACGTCGTCGGGAATCCCGGGGTAGGTGGTCTCGTCAAAGGCGTAGAATTTCATGCAGCATGCTCCCTTCAAAGGGCAAAAGCCCTGCGCCCTAGTTTACCCTGAATGGAGTCCCCTTGACATCCCGTCAAGGCGGCCACTTCTGCCAGCCCGCCCGGACGAACCGCCGACACAACTTACCCATTCAATGGGGAAATGGGCCCCGCTAATCCAAGGCTTGTCCGAAGATGATATTGTCGATCATGCGTGTGCCTCCGATGTGGACAGCGACAGCCAGCATGGCTGGGCGCTCCACAAACCCGACTTCCGCCATCGTCTCAGCGTCGGTGAGGCTCACGTAGTCCACACCGTCCACCAGGGGCTCGGAATCCAGCACGCGGCGGACCTCGTCGATTATCGCTACGGCGTGCTTCTCGCCGGACGTCCAGAGGTTGACGGCTTGAGTCAAGGCGCGGTAGATGACGTCAGCCGCCGTGCGCTGGTTGGAGTCGAGGTAGGCGTTGCGGCTGCTGTAGGCTAGGCCGCTCTCCTCGCGAACGGTGGGAACCACCACGATTTCAGTCATCATGTCCAAGTCGCGGGCCAGTTGTCGCACCACAGCTGTCTGGTGGCCGTCCTTCTGGCCGAAATAAGCGCGGTCGGGGCGGGTTATGTTAAGCAGCTTTGCGACTACCGTGGCCACGCCACGGAAGTGGCCGGCTCTGTGCAGCCCTTCCACACCTTGGGCCACTCCCAGCACGTCCACCCATGTGTTGAAGCCTTCGGGATATATTTCCGTTGGACTGGGGGTGAATACCAAGTCCACACCCGCCTGCTCCAGCAACGCCAAATCGCGCTCCAAGCTGCGGGGGTAGGAGTCGAGATCCTCGTTGGGAGCGAACTGGGTGGGGTTGACGAAAATCGTCGCGGCAATGGTGGCGCACTCAGCCCGCGCATGTTCCACCAACGCCATATGGCCGGGGTGGAGCGACCCCATGGTGGGCACCAATCCCAACGGACGGGGAGAGGCGAGGCACGACTGCCACATATCTGTCTTGGATTCGATGGTGCGCACGGGTTCTCAGCAGGAAGGCAGGGCTGACGTCACCGAGCGCAAGACCTCGTCGTTCATCTCCACGCTCTCTCTGGCAGTTGGGAATGCGCCTCCCTGTACTTCCTCGGCGTAGGAGCGGAAGGCTGCGATCATGTCGTCACCAAGATGAGCGTAGCGTTTGGCGTGCTTGGGCATGAATTCGGTGTACAAGCCCAGCATATCGTGCACCACCTGCACTTGGCCGTCGCACAGAGGCCCAGCCCCTATGCCGATGGTGGGTATGGACAGCCTGCGGGAGATGACCCCGGCCAACGATGCAGGCACCAGCTCCAGCACCACCGCGTAGGCGCCGGCCTCCTCCAGCGCGTGGGCGTCGCGTATCATTTGGGCCGCCTCTTGGGCCTGCCGGCCTTGGGCATGGTAACCGCTGAGCCCGTGTATCGATTGCGGTGTGAGGCCCAAGTGCCCCATAACCGGGATTCCACAGCCGACGATGCGGTCCACGGTGGAGGCTACCCTCTCGCCTCCCTCGAGCTTCACCGAGTGCGCCCCGCCTTCCTGCACCAAGCGGGCCGCATTGCTCAGGGCTGCTTCTTCGCTGGTCTGATAGGACATGAAGGGCAAGTCCGACACCACCAAGGACCGTTTGGCCCCTCGGACCACTGCCTTGGTGTGGTGCACCATGTCATCGATAGTCACCGGTATGGTGGAGTCGTAGCCCAGAACCACCATGCCAAGACTATCGCCTACCAGCAGCAGGGGGATGCCTGCTTGGTCGGCTTGATAGGCAGTGGTGTAGTCATAGGCGGTGACCATGGGAATCTTCTCCCCAGACTCTTTCATGGACCGGATATCCCTGACGGTGATTTTCTTTCCCATACCTACCTCACAGAGTGGTCGGGCGTTGAGGTGACTTCGGAACGGGGCACAGCTGAGACGCTTTCGTGCACGAAGGGCTGTAGCACATCGGCCAAGAGCTGCCGGTATTCGGGCGAGGCAAAGGAGAGCGAGCGCAACCCCAGCAGAGCAGCCAGCGGCGCCAAGTCTGGCATCCGCGAGTGTAAGGCTTCCATCTGGCGTTGAACGGTTTCACCATCGCCGCGTGCGATGGGGCCCGTGGCACTGGCTTCTGCGCCCGTGCGGCGGTAGTTGGCGGTGGTTGTTTGGGCTAGTGCCCCCAATGCAGCTCGCGCCTGCTGTGGCGAGAAGCCCATACGCGCCCACATCTCCTCGGCGACGCCCAGCAACGCAGTGACGTACCCGCAGGCGAACACTGCTGCTTGATGGTAGAGAGCGCGGTCCTCGGGGGCAACCCGTATGACATGCCCTCCCAAGTCTTGCGCCATCCGTTCCAAGCGTTCGGCCAACCAGCCCTCTCCCTCTACGGCATAGCAGATGGCCGACAATCGTCCCGCCGCCTCTTGGGGCGTCTCGATGCAGGACAGCGTCTGCAGAGGGTGAAAGGATGCCACAGATGCACCGTCGGCAGAGGCACTGGCCAAGGGCTCCAGCGAGAGCGACCCACTACAGTGGACGACTCCCTGCCCCGCCCGCCAGCGCACAGTTCGTGCCACCTCTTCGATGGCCCCATCAGGCGTGGTGATGAATACCACATCGCAGGCGCCGGCCACCTCAGCAGGTCCAGCGACGGCCTCCGCGCCGGGCAGGAGCGACGCCAACCGCTGGGCTGACCCGGCTGACCTGCTGGCGAAAGCGCTCACCTCGTAGCCGTGTGCGCACAGGGCCATCGACAGCCCGGTGGCCAATTTGCCCGCGCCGATGAACCCGATGCGCTCAGCCACCGCGCCACTCACTGACCGATGGCACACCACCAAGACCTGTGGCCGAGAGTACAGCGTTGAGAATAGCTTGAGCCGTGGCCTCCACGGCGGCCGCGCCCAGTTTCGTAAGGTCGGGAGTTTCTGGACTGATGCATGTGCCAATAGCGAACATGGTGTCGCCGTCGCGTGGTGTGTGGCAGGGACGCACTGTAAGTGCCAAGCCGTCGTGCGACACGCGGGCGAGGTGGTCTGCTTGAGCCTTATTGAGCGTCGCGTTGGTGGCAACGACCCCTATGGTGGTGTTCTCGCCAGCAGCAATGCCGCGGGCTCCGTCTCTGCCTTCAAGCAATAGCTTGTTTGTGTCGTGAAATCCTGGCTTTGGCTCACACCTAGGACCGGCTACTATCTCTCCCGTACGGTGGTCCACCACTCCTCCGTAGGCGTTCACCGCCACCAAGGCGGCTACTACTACGCCATCGGACAGGGCGATGCTTGAAGAACCGATGCCTCCCTTGACGGCCCGTTCCATGCCCCGCGCCTTCCCCACCGTCGCGCCGGTGCCAGCGCCGACCGTCCCCTGCTGCACTTCCCCGGAAGAGGCGACCTCGCAGGCACGGCGTCCTTCTTCCGGGCCGGGCCGTACCTCGCCGCCAATCAGGTTGAGGTCGAACAGTACGGCGGCCGGCACAATGGGCACCACGTTGGCACCCACGGCGAAGCCGATTCTATGCGCCTCCAAGTAGCTCATTACCCCATCGGCAGCTGCCAATCCAAACGCGCTGCCCCCAGTGAGCAGGACAGCGTGGAGTTGCTGCACTTGGTTGGACGGACGCAAGAGGTCGGTCTCGCGGGTGCCGGGAGCGCCACCACGGACATCGACGCCCCCCACTGCCCCTTGGCGACACAGGACCGCAGTGCAGCCGGTGCCGTGGACAAGGTCGGTGTGGTGGCCCACCTCAATGCCCTCTATGTCAGTGATGCCGTGCTGCACGTCCAACATCCCACAAAAAAAGAAGCCCGCCCAGCGACACCTCGCCGGGAAAGGCTTCACTAGTATTCTTCAATTGTCGCGCCGTCTCGGTCCACTTGGATCCCAGCGGGCTGTTGATTAACGTCCTACCGCTCACCCCCCGGCGGGTGGATGGCAGCCCTAGGATAACACCCCCGTCAATCCAGTCAACAAGCGTACGGGGCACACGTCAGCTGGCTGCTGCGAGGTGTCCCGCCTGCCTTAGCTCATGCCTACCCGCCGTACAGCGCCTTCAGCTTCTCGACAGTGAACTCAGAGGACTGGCAGAGGTCGATGATGGTGCGCTCTCCAGCTTCGATCTTCTGAACAGCGGCGGGAATCTCGGCGGCCACATCTCTGGGGATGGCGATCACGCCGTGCTGGTCGCCCATGATCAGGTCTCCGGGGTTGACGGTCAGGCCGCCGACGGTGACCGGCACATTGACGTCCACCAAGTGCACGTAGGCGTGGGAGACAAGCACCTCGCTAGCGAAGGCGTGGAACCTCAGGTCGCGCATTTCGTCGAGGTCACGCACCCCGCCGTTGGTCACTGTGCCGACGCAGCCGAGGGCGGTGTGTACGTTGCTTTGTACCTCTCCCCAGAATGAGCCGATGGGGTTGGGGTAATCCAAGTCCTGCATCACCACCACTCGGGGAGCAGGCACCTTGAGAATTTCTTCGAACCACTCAGGGCGGGGCACGTTCATGTGCGAGGTGGGTGGCTTGTCGGCGGAGATGACTGCCGTGACGGCGTATCCGGTCATGCCTCCCAATTCGGGGAAGATGCAGCGCACCTTAGGCCCCATGAAGCCTTGATTGCGTGGTTGGATGTTGAAGGTCTCCAGCGCGTTGGCGATAGTACAGGACTGCATCCCGCGCAGCGTTTCCAGTAATTCGGGGCTGAAGGTGGTCAAGGTGGTCCTCCTATCTTGGTTCCAGGTTGATGAGGCGTCGAGGTTTGGTCGGTGGCTATGGGGCGACTTAGTGGGTGGAATGGGCCGTTGATTCTCGCCGGCGGAGAGCTTTGCATAACCTCCGTCATAAGGGAGAAGACTAGTACCTAAGGGCCTGGTACATCAAATCGCAGCTTGCGATTGATACCATCACCCCCCATCCTAACCCTCCGGACCTTTCCCTTCGAGGGGAAGGGACTTTGTTGCGCTCGCCCAGAGTTACGCAAAGGCCTCCCAGCGCGGGAATGACGGGTCCGGAGAATTGCGGCTAGAGCGGCGTTCATGGCAATTGCGGGACGGCTGGACTATGACTCGGTCGCGTCGGTGTCGGAGATGTAGCCAGCTAGGAGGCGCACTGTCTCTTCGAGGGTACGGTCGTTGTCACGGGTTTCGGGGCGCTCTTCGCCTAGGGGTGTGGCCCCCATGAGGCGGTACATGTCGGCCACACCTTGGAACAAGTGGGGTGTGCTGCCCAAGTGCTCGAAGGTAGCTTCGATTTCCTGCATCTCGCTGATCCACCGTTGCGCCCGGGATGGGGCTGAGGGGACTGCTCCCAGCATACGCTTGTATATGGGGCCGTCCTGTATCTCGGCGCGGAGGTGCTCCGACAGGCCCATCTGCTCGGCCGCAAGCAGCAGTTGGGTGAAAAGGGCAGTCGCTCCCTTGGTGGAGGCGGCGTAGGTCATTTTCAGGCCTGATGCTTGGCCTACCTCAGGGCCGACTACGCGAATGTCCAAGCCATAGTCCCGCAGCCGTTCAAGCTCCCCAGCATGCTCTCCCGAGGCGTAGATGTGGGGGCTGTAGCCTAGCCGGGGTGGCCCCCCGATGATGGAGGCGTCTACGTACCGACTGCCCACGCCGGCGATGATGGGCTCCAACGAGCGCGTCTTCTGGGGAGCGATAGCGTTGCACTCGGCGAACAGCACGTTGGCGCTAGTGATGCTGATGGCGTCTGCAACCTCTTGGCAAAGGGCTGGCGCGGCCTCGGAGGTGGTGATGGAGAGAATAACGTCGGATCCGGCCACCACCTCTTTCATGCTGGCCATGTCTTCAATGCCTGCTTCCTCGGAGAGGGCGCGGGTGCGCTGGCTTCTGCCTGCAAGGCAGGTCACCACCCGCAGCTCATGTTCGCGCAGCCTTCTGCCCACGGCGTGTCCCATGTCGCCGGGGCTCAGGATGGCTACGGTGTTGATGGACATGCTGAACCCTCGCAGTTGTGAATGGCTGGCATCATGTTACCACTGATGGCAGATCGCCCATGGGCATCAACCATGGAATCAATATCCTACAAGAACACTCCGGCTGTTTACTCAGCCGGAGTGCATGTTACCCGTTCGGGCTATGGGTCGCGTCAGTGCCTAGTCGTCGGCGGCCACGGGCTCGCGGGTTTCCTGGACTTGGATGTCCTCGCTGACCTCGATTTTGACGCCCTTCTTCCAGACACGGACGTTGTCGCGGGAGGTCAGGGGCAGGCGGCGGCGCCAGATGATGATGGGGGCGTCGTTGGCACCCAGTTTCTGCGGGGCGGTGGGGTCGAGCCTATCCCAGCGCTGCACTGGGACGTCCTCAAGCTCGTTGGTGACCTTTACCACGAAGGTACGGTACCAGAAGCGAAGGTAGAGCTTGCGGTAAAGACGCTTCAACGGGTTGGTGGCGTGAGAAATGCCGAAGCTGAAGTGGATGTTGGAATTCTCATCGATGGGGGTAGCCCAACGCATATGAAGGTGTCCGGTGCCGGAGCCGTGGACGCGGGCTATGCTGGGCAGACGATACTCATGGCTGAAGGGTTTCACATGCATGTTGCGGCCCAGCAGGTTCGTGCGCTGGGGCATTATGCGCCACCAAGTGTGGCGGGGCCACTTGGCCCCCAAGCCGGGGTAGTAGGCTTGGTGCGGGGCCCGGCCTGCGGGTTTGAAGGCGATGCTCTTGTCGGTCTGCTCGACGATCTTCACGCCCGGCCAGTAGGCCATATCTTGGCGGAAGCTCTGCAGGTTGAGTATGCGCCTCATGCGGAAGCGGTGGATGTAGGAGGAGTGGTTGTCGCCGGAGTTCTCTATGGTGAGGCTCCAGTTCATGGGCCAGATTGTGCGGTAGGTGTCGATGATGTAGGCAGGATCGAAGAACTCCTCGGGCACGTCTTCTTCGATGGGGACGGGTTCGGTCTGCCCCATCCAGATGAACACCACATCGCGCACTACGGCCGTCGGGTAGGTGCGGGCCTTCATCTTGCCCACTTGGCCGGATTCAGGTCCCTCGGTGAGGGCAGCAACGCAGTCGCCATTCTCGTCGAAGGTGTAGCCGTGGTAGGGGCAACTGATGGTGCCGTCGAACTCGCAGCGGCCTTTGGGGGTAAAGATGGCCCCACGGTGGGGACATCGGTTCCAGAAAGCGGCGATTTTGCGCTTGCCATCAGGGCCCTTCTTGCCTTCAAAGAAGACTATATCCTCGCCCATGATGTTTGCCCGTACTGGCTTGCGCCGGCCGAAGAGGCGGAAGGAGCGCTTGCCGAGCTGTTTTAGCTGCAATGCGGGATACCAGTACTCGCGGAAGCCCAGCTTTGGCACCAAGTCGTGAACACCAATGCCGGAGGAGCCGTATGTCATCTTTTGCGCCGACAAGCCTTGGTCAGGCATGGTCTGTTCGGGCACCAGCCCATCCTCCCAGAGCGCGCCTGGGAGATACTGCGCTCCGTTGCCGTTAGCCCCATCAGTGGCGTGGCCGTTGCTTCCATGGCCATTGGTCCCGTGCCCATTGGTCGAACTGGTCATCAGGGCCCTCCTACAGTTGGGCGTCTTGGGCACCCGCGAGGGGCGCCCCTACGGGGTTGGGTCTGTGGCGCCACGAGAGACGCCTCTACGAGTATCCGTGTTTGATTTCTACATCAACACCGAGACCTGCAAGGAATTGGGGTCGCCTTCTCTGCCCATGGTGCGCAGGGCTAGGTCGGTCTCCTCTAGCGGGAAGTAATGCGTGGCGATCTTATGAAGGGGGTATTTGCCGGACTCGATTATCTGGATCGCCTTCTTCACTTCCTGGTAGTGCCGACCCCTGACACCCTTCAGCGTCATCTCGTTGGTGCGAATCATATCTTGGTTCAACTCGACGAACGGGGTGTCGGCCCCGCCTGCCAGTACGATGGTGGCCAGATGGCCACCGAGTTCCACAGCCTGCTGGGCTGAGCGGGGCGCGTTGGCGGTTGCGTTTACGACCGTGTCGCACATGTGGCCGCCGGTAATCTTGCGCACCGTTTCCCGCAGGTCCTCTTCTTCCTGGACGTTGATAGTATAGTCAGCCCCCAAATCGCGGGCAACGGCCAAGCGGGAGGCGTCGGAACCCAAGCCGGTCACGATGACGCAGTCGGCCCCGGCCTCCTTGGCCGCCACTACGGCACCCATGCCAACGTGGCCGGGACCAAGGATGGCAACGACACTGCCGATGTTGGCTGCCCCAGCGGACTGCACCCAGCGGACTCCGTTACCCATGGAGAGGAAAAGCTGGGCAATCTCCACCGGCACCTTGTCGGACATGGGATAGACCACTGCCTTGGGGTCGAGGTAGAGGTACTGACTGTAACCTCCCCATATACCGGGGCCCTCGTTGGCTGACAGGTGGCCGTACCATCGCTTGCCACAAACGTTGTAGTGACCGGTGAGGCAGTATTCGCAGTCGCGGCAGGGGATGTACTCCTCCATGCAGACGCGGTCACCCTCTTTGACGCCCCAGCGAGCGGCGGCCTTGGCCCCGATGCGCTCGACGCGCCCCACGATTTCATGTCCCAAGATTACCGGTGGGGAGCAGGTCTTGGTATCGCCAAGGTAGGGAGCCCAATCGGCCCCGCACACGCCAGTGATTTCGATCTTGAGCAGCCCGTCGTCGTCGCCGATTTCCGGCAGGGTGAACTCCTGCATCTCCACCTGCCGTGGGGCTACGAGCACTGCTGCCTGCGCTGTTGCCATAGGACCTCCCGTTCCTCATGAAATGGCCGAATCGCAAAATGGCCGAATAGACAGGGGCTAAGCTTACCAGAAACAGGGCGTCGCGTCTTGCGGGCCCAATGCCCTTCGTCCGTACTGCTCTTACCACCCCAATCTCACTTCCCCATTCAAGGAGGAGAGGACTCTTTGGTATCTCCCTATGGGGACTGCACCAGACGAGGACTGCGCCAAAAGCGGAAGTCCCGGCGCGCTGGCCGGGACTTCCTTCGAACGTGCCTTTATCGGGCTGGCCTGGGTTGGGACTAGTTGCGCTTTGGCGCGTTCTCCCAGTCACCCAGCCAGTCGATGGTGCCGGAGCCAACTTCCCAGCGGCCCAAGTGAGACGAGAGGGGCCAGACCATGTTCGCGCCGAACAGGGGGATGGCCAACTCTTGGGCATGAAGCCACCGAGCTATCTCTTCCTGTATCCCGTACCGCTCTGCCTCATCGGCAGTCGCGGCGGCCCTGAGCACCATCTCTTCCAGAACGGGGTGCTGCACCCCGAAGTTGAAGCCGTTGGATGTTGAATGGAACGAGCCGTAGTAGTTCAACGGCTCAGGGCTGGAAGGGGTGTTGTTGTAGGAGTGGTACTGGTAGGCCGTGCGGTTGAGCAGCGTGGGCCTGAAGGCCACGTAGGGCAACTGGGATATGGTGGCCTCTACCCCGATATTTTGCCACATGGTCAAGACCGCCTGACCCACGATGTCGCTTCCCGGCGGGCGGTCGGTGACGACCATTTCCATCTCGAAACCGTTGGGATACCCAGCCTCAGTCAGCAGCCTCTTGGCCTCTTCGATATCGTGGGGGATCGTCACGTCAGTCAGACCCCACTTCTCTATCAAAGCCTTGTCCCAATAGTTCACGTACCAAGGTTCGCCTTCGCCAAAGGCTAGGTTGTTAACCAACTTTTGGCGGTCGATGGCGATATTCAAAGCGCGTCGCACCTTGCGAGCATTGGTCCATTCGTCCGACTCTAGGTCTCGGTCGCAGGAGATGTACGGCAGCTCACACCGGAAGGCGTCTTCGCCCAGAGGCACGCTCGGGTTGTCCCCGTGGTGTACCTCGTGGTCGTTGTAGTAATTGTGGCCCGTCATATTGAAGCGCCACAGTATCTGGCCGGGAAAGACCAAATAATCTATGCCCTCTGGAGGGTCCCGCTTGATCTCCTCAATGGACTCCAAGTCAAACTGACCCGTGTCCAGCTTGTCGGTAAGGAAGTTGGCCAAGCGGGTCGATTCCTCACCGAATTGTATCCAGGTCATCTCGGCGAACTCGGGGGTCTTGCGCCAGTGGTTCTCCACCGCCTCTACCCGGCGGAAGTCGTCGGTAACGGCCTCCATCAGCTCCCATGAGCCGGTGCCGATAGACTGGAAGTTGGCCTCCTTTTCGCCGACGGCCTCCACATGCTTCTTACTGATCATACCGACGGAGCCGCCTCCATTACGGTAGCTGTCCCATGTGATCTCCACGCTGAGAGTCTCGCGCTTCAACTGGACCGTGTAGTCGTCGATCTTTGTCAGTTCGCAAGTATCGCAGAGGAAGTTCCTGCGGATTCGTCCTGCCCTCGTATGGCGTGAACCCTCCGTAGCTAGGTTCTCCAAGCTGAACAGGAAGTCATCGGCGGTGAACTCTCCATAGTCTTCGAACCGGGTTTTGTGCCAAGGCACTCCCTCCTCGAAGTTGAAGGTGTGAATCAGGCCTGTTGGGTCAACGGTCCATTCATTTACGAGCATGCCGTGCAGGTCGCCGGTCTTGTCCCTGCGGAACATGGTCTCGTGGGTGAGCAGCGTGTCGTACTTCGACGCGCTATAGGTCTGAAGGTGGAGCACATGCGATGCGGGGGCCACCTCGGCCATGCCCACTCTGAGGTGGCCACTGGGTCCTTCCATCGCTGTCTCGGTGGGCGCAGCAGCGGCCGGGGTAGGCGTCGCAGCCGGGGTGGGCGCCGAGGGCACCGCAGGCGCAGCCGTGGCCGCAGTTGTGGCGGCTGCCGCGGGCGCTGCCGTTGCCTCGGGTGCTGCTGGGGCGGGTTGGGACGTTGAGGTCGCCTCTTCGCCACAGGCAATGATAACCGCCGCCAAGACCAGCAGCAGCCCCAAGAAGACCAGTCTACGATTAAGTATTGCTAGCACCAATACCTCCTTGAACTGTTCTAGTTAACTCCGGTTGGCCGATGGCGGCGAATGACACCCCAATAGTCGGCCATGTTCGGGGATAGGGTAAGTTAGCCCCATTGGGCGGCCACTGTCAATACGAACTAGCAGGCTGCGGAAAAGCGACCCCGCGGACCGCCGGCCAAAACTGAGCGACGAGAAACGACGCCCAGTTACTAACCTCTAAGTGTGACTAATGATATTGACCATGGTAGTTACGTATATCGTTGAGTTTCCCCATGTGTGCCACATGGCCTCCTCCTTCATTTTGTCTTCAGCAGCCTACTAGCATTACAACGACGGTTCCCGGAACCGCACAAAAGGTGGACCAACCGATTCAGTCTCCAATGAGGACCGTCGCCTCGCATTTTTCCTATTGGAATCGGGGGTATGCTCGGTCTCAGCGAACCGGCGAATTAAACCGGCCAGGATGGCTGGCCACCCTTGCGGCACTATGACGAAGGGACGACCTGCACCGTAATAATGTCTATGTCGTGGTACTTATGGTGCTGGACTGAAGATGCGTAGTGACGCAAGAGGCGGAAGGAGATTTCACGCTCGTCCTGTATCTCGGGCTGTTCGTTCAAATAGGCCAGCTTGTCCTCCAGATTCCCGCCTTCGCTTGTCGCTACAAATTCCATCTCAATGGCGGCGTCCGCACGGCGGGCAGCGACAATGAGGCGCTTCCTGGCGTCTTCTTCCAACCCCTCATCCTGCGACAGTAAGCTCGACAGAGTTTCCTCAGCGGCTGACCTGAGCCGGTTTATCGATGCCTCATTCCAGCCGACGGCTGTGGCGAATCCCTGGAGGAAGGAGTCAATTCTGGGTAACGACGAAATGTTCATCGCCACAATCAAGCGCCTGCGACGCCTGGAAGTGTACTCCATCAACAGAGTGAGCAAGATTACGCAGACCGAGCCAGTTGTCATGCCGTTGCTGAGCAGAGTACCCAAAGTTCCAGTCAACAGTTCGGGCAGAATCACCTGGTTCTGAAAACCTATACCTATCCAGAGGGAGATTCCTATCACGGCGGCCTTTCGACCATCTATGCCGTCGCTAAAAACGGTCCTCATACCCTGCACAAAGAGGAGCGACAACATAAACATCATGTACGCCACCAGCACAGGGCGTGGAGTGGCGACAACCAGCGCTATCAGCTTTGGAGAGAACGCCACCGCTATCAGAATCAGGCCTCCATAGATCCCCATGCGGCGCGCTGCGACACCGGTTAGCATGACCCGCGCGGAATTGGCCGCTCCTATCATATTGGGAAGCGTGCCTAGGGCGGCTGCCAGAAGATTGGTCAACACCAGCAGGTGATGCGCCCCTTGAACTACCCGGAAGTCGGTGGCCTGGGGCCTACGCCAGGCCACTTGCTGAATTACTACGGTGTCAGTGATCGAGTTGATGGTGGTGGCCATGTTCACTATTACGAATCCCGGCAAAAGCCCCCAGAAGGTCGCGCCAAAGCTCAGGTCGAACCCCGGCCAGGGATAACTGGGAAAACCAATCCAGGTGGCCGCCACAACGAACTGCCAGTCGTATGCCCCGAACGGGGCCGCTATTGCGCAACCGACTACGATCGCGACGACCGGCGCCCATTGCTGCCACTTGGGCGACGCGAATAGCCTCAGCGCCATCAGGATGGTCAGGGTCGTTCCTGCTAGGATGGGCGCCGCCACCAAGGGAGCGCCTTCGGGCAAATCAGAAAGCCTGCTGAGTACGACGGTTATTATCGTCGAGGCCAGCAACATGAGGACTGTTCCGGCGACCAACGGACTGATGACACGCCTCAGCCAAGAGAGCCGCGAGATGAACACAAACTGTATCAACGCTGAAGCGACGATCAGGCTCGACAGCAAAGCCGGGCCGCCGGCTACCAGCGCCGAGATACAGATGGCGATGAAGGCGGATGCAGAAACTACGCTAAGGGAATATCCCGACCCGAATCTCCAGAATCGAAAGGTTTGCAGCATCGAGCCTATTCCGCAAACGAAGAGGGCCGAAAAGAAAATCCAGGACAGATAACCCTGGGATTGTCCGCCCGCCACAGCGATGATCGACGTCGTGGCAGCCATTGCCGCCATAAGGGTCATGACATTCTGGAATCCGTGGAGCAGAGACGCCGGATGGTTTGGCCGCTCATCCGGTTGATAGAGGAGGTTTTCGTTTACCTGCGCCATTCGTAATGCCGTTGCCGTTATGTTGGTCTTACTAGACTAGTAATTCAACGCCGGTCCAAAGCGGGATGTTTGGGGATGCGCGGAGGGAGGCACATCACTTCGCATGGGAACGTCTTGCCTGTTCGTTGCGCCTTTGGGCATCCTCCAGCCAAACCAAGCCGATTAGCCTATCATACCAACCGTCGTTGTAATACTAGTAATGCGACTGGAATGGTGAGTGGCTGGCAAACAGAAGTCCCGGCTCATGAGCCGGGACTTCTGTTGTGCTTACCTATGTTGTGCTGGGGCTATTATCTGTGTGGCGCGTGCTCCCAGTCTCCTAGCCAGTCGATGCTGCCGGTGCCAACCTCCCAGCGTCCGAGCTTCGATGATATTGGCCAGACCATGTTTTCACCGAACAGGGGGATGGCCAACTCCTCAGCATGCAGGAGGCGAGCGAGTTCGGCCTGCAACGCGAACCGTGCCGTTTCGTCGGCGGTTCGGGCAGCCTCTTCCATCATGGCCTCAATCACCGGGTGCTGGGCGCCGAAGTTGAACCCGTTGGCGGTTGAGTGGAACACGCTGTAGCTATTCAGCGGTTCGGGGCTGGCCGGGGTATTGTTGTAGGAGTGGTACTGGGTGGAGGTGCGGTTCACCACAGTAGGACGATAGGCGACGTATGGCAATCTTTCGATCTGGGCCTCAACACCTATGTCCTGCCACATCGTAGCCACCGCCTGCCCCACAGGATCGCTACCCGGTGGACGGTCGGTTACGATCATGTTCATCTCGAAGCCGTTGGGGTAGCCAGCCTCGGTCAACAACTGCTTTGCCATTTCAACGTCGTAGGGGATGGTCACGTCGATCAGTCCCCACTTCTGAATCTGGGCCTTGTCCCAGTATGCCACGTACCAAGGCTCGCCCTCTCCGAAGGCTAGATTGTTCACTAGCTTCTGGCGGTCGATGGCGATGTTCAGGGCACGGCGCACCTTTCGAGCGTTTGCCCATTCCTCGGAATTTAGGTCTCGGTCACAGGATATGTAGGGCAGCGAGCAAACCAAAGCCGGGTCTCCAAGGGGCACTAGCGGCTTGTCTCCTAGATGGGATTCATGGTCGTTGTAGTAGTTGTGACCCATCATGTTGAAGCGCCAGAGTACCTGGCCGGGGAAGACCATGTAGTCGACGCCCTCGGGGGACGCCTGCTTTATCTCGTCAATCGAGTCCAAGGAGAATTGGCCCGTATCAAGGTCACCGGTAAGGAAGTTGGCCAGGCGGGTCGACTCCTCACCAAACTGTGTCCAAGTCATCTCGGCGAACTCGGGAGTCTTGCGCCAGTGGTCCGTCACGGCCTCGACCCTGCGGAAGTCGTCTGTCTTGGACTCGACCAAGCGCCATGAGCCCGTGCCCACCGACTCGAAGTTTGCCTGCTCCTCACCGTTGGTCTCGACATGGTTCTTACTAATCATGGCCACGGAGCCGCCACCGTTGCGGAAGCTGTCCCAAGCGATCTGCACGGTGATGGTCTTGCGTTCCAATTGCACGGTGTGATCGTCGATCTTGGTGAGGGTGCAATCGGGACAGGTGAAGTTCCTGCGAACCCGGCCCGCCCTAGAGTGCCTGGACCCTTCTGTGCTGACGTTGTGCAAGCTGAAGATGAAGTCGTCTGCAGTGAAATCACCCCAGTCGCCATAGGTGGTATGCCAAGGTGCGCCTTCCTGTAGATGGAAGGTGTGTATCAAGCCGGTGGGGTCCACTTCCCATTCCTTGACCAGCATACCGTGGAGGTTCGAGTCCTTGTCCCGGCGGAACATGGGCTCGTGGGTCAGGAGGACGTCGTACTTCAGTGCGCTGTAGGTCTGCAGATGAAGGATGTGCTGGGCTGGGGCGACCTCGGCCATGCCAACCATAAGCGACCCGGTGGGCTCCATCATGGCCGGTGGCGTGGGGGCGGGCGCCGGGGCGTCGGGCGCTGTGGGGGTTGCAGTGGGCGTGGGAGCAACGGCAGCCGTCGTAGGCGCTGGCGCAGCGGATGTGGGCGCGGCGGCCGTTGTCGCAGCTTGCGCGGGGGCGTCTACAGCTGCCTGAGTAGCGATGGGCTCGGCCGTCGGAGTGGCCTCCTCGCCGCAGGCGAGGATGATTGCCGTCAGGATGAGTACGAGGCACAGAATGAGCAGCCTACGATGGAATATGCCTAGCATCACGCCTCCCAGAACCGTTTTAAGTCAGCGCCATCGGTCTACAGCTTATCTCGCCCAATCAAGCACACCTGATATAAGAATGCGGTAAGTATTCCAGTAGTTTTCACGCTGTCAATAGCTGTGGTTAGCAGAAACCCCGGCCCACTGGGCCGGGGTTTCTTTCGCGCTCACCTGAGAGGCTGGGCCTACTGTCGATGCGGCGCGTCCTCCCAATTACCTAGCCAGTCGATGGTGCCCGCGCCGACTTCCCAGCGACCCAGCCTAGCCGACAGCGGCCAGACCATGTTCTCGCCGAAGAGCGGTATGGCCAGCTCCTGATCAAAGAGCCACCGGGCGATGTCAGACTGCACCGCGAACCGCTCCGTCTCGTCCGGGGTCTGGGCGGCCCTTTCCAGCAACGCCTCCAGTTCAGGGTGCTGGGCGCCGAAATTGAACCCGTTGGCTGTCGAGTGGAAGAGGCCGTACCAGTCCAAAGGTTCTGGGGTTGAAGGCGTATTGTTGTATGAGTGGTACTGGGTGGCGGTGCGATTCACGAGGGTGGGACGGTAGGCAACGTAGGGCAGCCTCTTGAGTACAGCCTCGACCCCAATGATCTGCCACATGGTGGATACTGCCTGGCCCACTACATCACTGCCGGGAGGCCGGTCAGTAACTACCATGTCCAACTCGAACCCATCGGGATAGCCGGCCTCGTCAAGCAACTGCTTCGCCATTTCTGGGTCGTACGGAATCACCAAGTCGTCCATGCCCCACTGTTCTATCTGGCTCTTGGTCCAGTAGTTGACGTACCAAGGCTCGCCCTCGCCGAAGGCGAGATTGTTCACCAGCTTCTGGCGATCGATGGCGATGCTCAGGGCGCGACGGACCTTTCTGGCGTTGATCCACTCCTCAGAATTAACATCCCGGTCGCATGAGATGTACGGAATGTCACAGGTGAATGCGGGGTCTCCCAAGGGCACGGGCGGATTGTCCCCCAGATGAGCCTCGTGGTCGTTGTAGTAATTATGCCCCATCTGGTTGAAGCGCCAGAGTATCTGGCCGGGAAAGACCATATAGTCCACGCCCGGAGGAGGCTGCTGCTTTATCTCGGCGATCGACTCCAGTGAAAACTGCCCTGTATCCAGGTCACCAGTGATGAAGTTCGCCAGCCGGGTCGACTCTTCTCCGAATTGTATCCAGGTCATTTCGGCGAATTCAGGAGTTTTGCGCCAGTGGTCGGTGACGGCCTCGACGCGCCGGAAATTGTCGGTCTTGGCTTCCACCAGACGCCAAGATCCGGTGCCCACGGACTCGAAGTTTGCTTGGTCCTCGCCGTTGGTCTCCACATGCTTTTTGCTAATCATGGACACAGAGCCGCCACCGTTACGGTAGCTGTCCCATGTGATCTGTACACTGACAGTGGGGCGTGCCAACCGGATGGTGTAATCATCCACCTTGGTGAGGGAGCAACCGTCGCAGAAGAAGTCCCTCCTTATTCGGCCGGAGCTGCCGTGCCTCGATCCCTCAGTGGTGACGTTTTCCAGACTAAATATGAAGTCGTCGGCACTGAAGTCGCCCCAATCGCCGAATGTGGTGTGCCAAGGTACACCTTCTTGGAAGCGGAAGGTCCAGTTCAAGCCAGCCGGGTCCACGTCCCACTCTTTCACCAACATGCCGTGCAGTTTGGCGTCCTTGTCCCGCCGGAACATGGTCTCGTGGGTCATCAGGGTGTCGTACTTGAAGGAGCTGTACGTCTGCAGGTGCAACACGTGGGATACGGGGGCCACCTCAGCCATGCCCACGTTGATGGACCCACTGGGACCCATCATTGCCTCGGGCGTGGCAGCAGGCGCTGGAACGGCAACCGCCGCCGCCGTTGGAGTCGCCACTGCCGGTGCGGGTGCTGGCGCAGCGGTGGCTGCAGGTGCTGCTACTGCGGGTGCTGGCGCTTGGGTTGCGACAGGCTCGGCTGCCGGCGTGGCCTCCTCTCCACAGGCAATGATCACTGCTATCAATATCAGAGCGAGGCCCAAGAAGGACAGCCTTCGATTGAATACCCGTAACATCAGGACCTCCCGAAACGGTTTGAGTCAGTCCTATCGGTCACTAGCCGGCATATCGTCTACTCCAGACCACCTGTTGAGAGTATACCGTAAGTGATATTGCAGTTCCATCTATGTCAATAGCCACCGGGTGCCTGTATGTTTACGACTCCAGCTTGACACAGCATAGGCTGCTGCCTAGTATCCCAATCAAAGCTGTATACGCGGCTCTGCTCTGAGTTGAACGCGCTATCGACCGAGCGCTATAGATATAAATGCCGCTGCGGAGGCCTCCATGACAACGCGAGCGCCCTTTCTCAATACGCCCTATGGGGCCTACCACCATCGCGACGTTCCCCAAGAGGATACCGAGCTGACCCACGTAGGGCCGGGCACCCCCGGCGGGGAATACCTCAGACGCTTCTGGCAGCCGGTTTGCGCCTCGGAAGACCTGACCGACGTGCCACTAAGCCTGAAGATAATGAACGAAGAGTTGGTGGCTTTCCGCGACCTCGGCGGCCGGGTGGGCTTGGTGGAGATGCACTGCCCCCACCGGGGCACCTCTCTAGAGTTCGGCTTGGTGTCGGAGCGGGGCATCCGCTGCTGCTACCACGGCTGGCTGATGGATGTGGACGGGCGCATCCTCGAGACCCCCGGCGAGCCTGCGGACAGCACCCTCAAGGACCGGCTGTGCCACGGGGCTTACCCTGCCTTGGAGCACAAGGGGCTGGTCTTTGCCTACCTGGGGCCCGTGGCCCAGCAACCCCCCTTCCCACTGTACGACTCGCTGGTAGAAGAGGGTCATCCTGGCTATCGCCACTCGTCGGTCACCGGCGGCAAGCACTACATGCCCTGCAACTGGCTGCAAATTAAAGAGAACAGCATGGACCCGGCCCACACTGCCTTCCTGCATACCATCGTCTCAGGGAGCCAGTTCACCGACGAGTTCGGTATCATACCCGAGCTCGACTTCTTGGAGACGCCGTTGGGTCTGGTCTACATCGCCATACGCCGCGTCGGTGACAACATATGGGTGCGCATGAACGACTTCATGACCCCCAACGTGCATCAAGTGCCCTCCAACTCCGAGGACGGCAAGACGGAGCACCCCTTCCTCCGTCCTTGGCTCACCCAGTGGTCGGTGCCAGTGGACGACTTCAATACCGTGAACCTGCGCGTCAGGCACTACACCGACGAGGAGTGGGCCCGCGACGTGCGCCCCCCTGTGCTCACCTTCGGGCAGTCAGAGGAGAATCGCACCTACGAACAGCGCCAGCGGATGCCCAGTGACTTCGATGCCTTCACCAACATCCACTGGGGCATGTCCCGCCACGGCTTGGAGCATCTAGCCACCACTGACCGGGGCGTCATCATGCTGCGCAACCAAGTGCGCAACGGCATACGCGCGGTGCAGGCAGGCCAAGACCCCGCCGAACTGGTCCGTACCAGGGACGTAGTCCGCACCTACGCCAACGACACCGTAGTCCGCGTGTCCCGCGCTTCCACTGAGGAGGCCGATACACAATTAGTGCGAGAAACAGGGCGCCGAGTGGCTCAAGCGTACATCGATAACCCGCCAGCGCTGTAGGAGAAGGTCGGCCCGACGAAATCCTAGGGCCCAGAGACCCACGGGGCGCATTGTGCGTCCCCGCAATAGAGCGAGGAGGTCCCACTATGACGACCACACGAGCATCCTTCCTTAATAAGAAGTTTGGGGCTTACTACCATCGGGAGGTGCCCGACGAGGATGCGGAGCTGGCGCGTGTCGGCCCCGGCTCTCCGTGCGGCGAGTACTTCAGACGGTTCTGGCAGCCGGTGCTGATGACCGACGAGCTACACGACCTGCCGGTAAAGATGCGCGTTCTCGGTGAGGACCTTATCCTCTTTCGCGACAAGAGCGGCCGGATTGGAGCGATGGAGTTGCACTGCCCCCATCGTGGCACGTCGCTGGAGTTCGGCATCGTCAGCGAGTGCGGCATACGCTGCTGCTATCATGGCTGGCTGATTGACGTAGACGGACGCATCCTGGAGACCCCAGGCGAGCCTGCCGACAGCACCCTCAAGGACCGGCTGTGCCACGGGGCCTACCCGGTGCATGAGTACAAGGGGCTGGTGTTCGTCTACATGGGCCCCCCGGAGAGCAAGCCCCCCTTCCCCGTGCTCGACACCTACGAGTTGGACGGGTACCAGATGATTGCCGGGCCGCGCTACGACTGGCCTTGCAACTGGCTGCAGGTCAAAGAGAACTCCATGGATGCCGCCCACCTCCTTTACCTACATACCCTCCCCGGCAGCATCGGCTTTACCGAAGACCTGACCATCCCAGCCGAGTGGGACTACATGGAGACGCCGGTGGGCACCGTGTACATCGACACCCGTCGCAAGGGCGACAAGGTATGGATACGCATCGCCGACTTCATACCGCCCAACATCCACCAGTTCCCGCCGAACCTGTTGCCCATTGAGCAGCGCACTGAAATCAACCACCCCATGGCCACCACTTGGACGGTGCCCTTGGACGATACCAACACGATGCAGATTGGGTTCCATCGGACCAAGGCTGGCGGGCCGTTCCCGTTGAGAAGCAGCCCCGGCTTCGGCCAAGATGACTCCAGACCCTACGAGGAGAGGCAGCGGGTGCCGGGCGACTACGACGCTCAGGTGAACCAGCGCCCCATAGCCGTCCACGCTTTGGAGCACCTAGCCTCCACCGACCGCGGTGTGTCCATGTTGCGCAACATGGTGCGCCATGGCATCCGGATGGTGCAGGACGGCGGAGACGTACACAGCGTCGGAGTCCCGGGCGACCCCGCCCCCACCTACGCCCACGACATCGTTCTGGACGTGCCAGAGGCCGCTACTCCCGCTGCGGACTCAGAACTCCTGCGAGATCTGGGACGTCGCCAAGTGGGCGAATGGATGGAGCGCAAGCCTCGGCTGTAGGATAAGATAAGAACATGAGGATGAAGAATCCTCCCCATCCTAGCCTTATCCGTCCTGCACGATTGTCTTGAGCCACTTGGGCTGAGCGTGACCGAGGCCGCGCAGAGGCTGGGGGCAGACGCAAGCAGTTGTCCTCGACCGCGAACGGTCGCACGAGCATACCTAACGCCGGAGATGGCCGTCCGGCTGGACAAGGCGTTCGACAGAGGCGCTGCAACCCAGTACCGGATGCAGGTGGCCTATGGGCGGTCTATGGCCTTGCCCAGACTGACGTGCCCGGTGTGAAGGGCAGTGGGCGAGGCTGCCCAATGCTGAGCAGGCTACGGTCAACAAAGAGAAGATCACGGAGTACCCACTCTCGTTCAGCAGCGTTAGCGGGCAAAGCAAGGCCTATCTCTTCTCTAGGTTCGGCTTCCGAATAGAGCGTTGGGAACAAGATAGTCGGTGAGGATGGCCCTCCCAAGCTGATTACAGCCCGCCCTGGACCGAGCGGAGGTAGACGTGTTCAAAGAGCTTGACGCGATTACCTTCACCGCCTATATACCCCTTCACCGCACTTGGGATGTTCCGCCGAGAGCCCGTTGCTCGACAACAGGGGCACCGAGGAGGGGTTGAGGCCAGGCGACGTCGGTACCATCGTGTACGTTCAGGGCAACGGGGAAGCCTTTGAGGTGGAATTCTTGGAGCCGGACGGTTATACAGTAGCCATCGCCACGGTCTTGCCCGAGGGGGCGAGCCCCTTAGCCGACGGAGATATCGCCGGCTACCGCTTATGGAAGAAGTCCGCGGTCTGAAGCTCCTATGGAATCCCACACCCTACGGGTTGGGGATGACCTCGTAACGGTCAGATTCTGCTGGGCGAGAGTCGAAGTCGCCTGCATCCTTGTACTTCTCGAAGTAGTCGGAGCCAGCTGGGCCGCGGAGAGGCGTGCCGAAAGAGTCCAGCATGTGGTCCGGGTGCTCCATCCACTTCTGGAAAGCCTCCTCGCTCTCCCAGGTGTTGATGGCGGTGAACCGCAGAGGCTCGGTCGTGGAGCGCAGTATCTGCCGATGCACTAAGCCGGGTACGCTCTTGACCACCCGTCCGTTGTGCTCGAACAGCTCCAAGGCCCTATCTACTTGGTCCGGTTTGACCCAATGGGTCACGATGTGAGTGATCATGCCACCTCTCCTGTCTGTCGACTCATGAATATGGTCTAGGCCAGCGGTAGATGGACGGCCCGCCCCGCACGGGCACTGAAGGCTACGGCCTCCACGAACTCCATGTATTGCACACCTACCTCAAACGATGTGCGGGTAACAGGCTCCAGTCCACGAATGGCATTGACGAACTCCTCGGCAACGCGCCAGCGGTACTGGGCCTCTTCCCGGTTGGGTAGCTCCGTCAGTTCCGCGTCGCCACGCCTACCCACCATCGCGCGCAGCTTGTGGTGGTCACGGTAGTGGACGTCGTCGCGGAAACCGGCGTCGGCGACGGGAGCCTCCCCAGGCACGTCGATGCCTGTGGACTCGACTTCTCGGTCACGGTAGGAGGTCATCAGAGAGCTGGCAATGCGCAGAGTGCCCTCGCTGCCGAAAATCCAACTCTGGTTGTAGGGAGCGAGGCCAGTCGCTTGGCTCACTGCGATGTGGGCCGTCGCCCCGCAGGCCATGTCGAACAATACGTCGATGTGGTCGGGCATCCGCACCGCCCGCGTGGTCCCATCGGCTTCATGGCGTGCAGGCACGAATGTCTTGGAGTTGGCCATGACACGGGTGGCAGGTCCTACCCAGCGCACCAAGGCCTCGTAGGCGATGCCCAGTCCCAGCGCGTTGTAGCCATGCACATCCCAGTCTTGGCGCCAGTCTAAGGGCGAGTCTTGGTCAATGAATCCGCCTGCCAACTGGTTGTCGATGGAGCGCCCTACCCACATGTCCACCGACAACAGCTTCCCCAAGGCCCCACTGTTGATCTGGTCCAGTACTACGTTATCCACTTGGAAGGTGGCCGGGGCTGGGACAATCTGGGTCACTAATCCAGGCTTGCTTCGGGCCACCAGCAACATGACGCGGGCCTCTTCGGCGGTGCGTGACATACGCGACTCGCAAAGGACGTGCTTGTTGGCGGCCAGTGTGGCCAAGGTCATCCTGCAGTGGGTATCGGGGAAGGTGCCGATGCAGATGGCGTTGGTGGCGGGGTCGGTCACAAGCTCCTGCCAAGTGTCATACACCTTGGGAATGCCGAACTCCTCAGCCACACGCTGGCTTGAAGCACGGCTGCGATTCGCCACGCCCACCACCTCTACCCCATCCATAGCCTGCCAGCCGGGAATGAGGTTGATGCGGATATCGCGACCCGCGCCGATAATCCCGATGCGAACAGGCTTAGGGGGCATGTTCACCACACATAGCCCGGCTGAATAGAAGGCCAAGGCGCCGCGGATTGTAGAGCAGGCGTGGGGCAGGGTCAAACTTGAATGCCCCTATAGTGCCAGTGAACCTTTTATAATAGACACCAACTGAGGGAAGACTTATGGACATCATCTATTCGACACACCAAACCAGAGCAAGGCTCTCGGAGTTGCTGCGGCATGTGCGAGATGGCAAGACAGTCACGATAACGTACCGAGGGGAGCCAGTAGCCGAAGTGCGGCCATTGGAAACAGAGGTCAAGACGACGGGAGAGTCAATAGCCGGGCCAAACGGTATGAATAAGGAAGCGCAGGGGAAGGCGCCGACCTCCGAAGAAGAGAATCACGAGACCATGGAGGAGCGGCTGGAGGACTTCAGGCGCAGGGGGATACTGGTGCCAGCAAAGGATCCAACCGCTGCCCATCAAACCCGGCTCTCGTGTGCCGGGTGCTCTGGCGCGTTTCCTCGCAGAACGCGGCGAGTGGGCATCGCCTACGGCTGGGGGCCAACGAGTTGACTGACCGGCCCAATGTTGGAGCACTATCTCCAAGGCGATGGGAACCTGCGCCGAGTTGCGGGCCATAGCAGCATTAGCCATGTTACAAGAATCCAATACCATGGCTAATGTGGCTATAAATCGTGGAGTTACCTCCTACGACCCGCTATCGCTGGGGTCCCATATCCAGTATTTGGCAAGCGCCCCGGCGTCGACTCGCAAGTCGAAGCCGGTGATCATCTCGGCTTCGTCGGAGGCGAGAAAGGCTGCGGCCTTGCCGTAGTGGCTGGGGCTAGGGAGAGTGCGCAGGGGGCTGCCAGCGCGGGCGTTGCCTCCTGGGCCTTGGCGTGGGTTGGTATAGGGCCGGGGACGGGGCCACTCCACGCCCCATCGCCCAGCCCGGTCGCGACCCTCGCTGGGGTCAGTCGCCGTGGGGGTCAGGCTGTTGACCCGGATACCGTGCTGGGAAAGCTCCATCGCGACCGAACGGGTGAAGTTGAGCAGGCCTCCCTTGCCGGTGCTGTAGGCCACGTTCCAAGGCTCGCCCTGATGGCCAGCCGTGGAGATGATGTTGATGATGCTGCCCTTGCGCCCCTGCTCGATCATCAGGCGGGAGACATGCTTGGTAACCAAGAAGTTGCCGGTGAGGATGACATCCAGCTGGTGACGCCACTGCTCCACGGGCATGTCGACCACGCCAGCCCAGTTGAAGATGACGGCCCCGTTAACCAGGATGTCGACTCCTCCGAACGCTTGGCTGGCCTGCTCCACCGTCGCCTGCACCTGTTCTTCGTTAGTCACGTCGCAGACCAAGCCTATGGCCTCACCGCCACGCTCGTTGATGGCCTCGGCGCAACCGTTGGCGAATCCGGGGAAGATGTCCACTGCCACGATCTTGGCGCCTTCTTCGGCGAGTCCTTCGGCTATGCCCCCCACGATGTTGGGGCTGGAACCTGTCAGCAAGGCTACCTTGCCGTCTAGCTTACCCATGTATGCGTCGCTCCTTCCATTGGTTGAGGGGTTGCCACTTGGGACGGTCGCGAATTATTCGGGCGGTCCGACTAGTAGATGATGCTCACTGCGCCATGCCAAGTGAGGGCCTCCATGTCTAGGGTGGCCCGTCGGTATTGTATTTTCAGGTCGCCGTTGACCCGGCGCAGCGTGTACTGGTAGTGGCCCACGTAGGGGTCGCCTTGACCGCTGCGGAAGCGATAGACCAAGGCCGAAGCGGCCACATGAATCTCGTCGTCGCTGGCCCCGGTAACCCTGACGTTGGTGATGAAGCGCCGGGTGCGCGACCAAGGGTACTCGCGATGAGCGTGGCGACTGTTGAGGCGCACCACGCGTGCGCGCAGACGCACGATGTCGTCGTCGATGAACACCAAGTCCTTGGCGGGATCGCCATCGGGCAGGTCGGTGGTGGGCACGATGTAACGGCAGTCCTCGGTGAAGAGGGTCACCCATTCGTCTAGGTGCCACTGGTCCAGCATGGCGGCCTCCTCGTAGAGGAAGTCCTCCACCTCTTGGCGCAGGGCGGCCCGTTCCAGTTTCGAGATCTCTCGGCTTGTCATCCAATTCTCCTCTTGTTGCTGTGCTCGCTTGTTATATCAGGGAGGCTATATAACGTCAGTCGTCATCGGCCATGACAGCGGTTTGGGGGGAATGGTCACTGGTATCGACCCTCCCTCTGTTTTTTCCAAGGCCGAGCATATCGGCGTGCCAACGCCTCCAGAAACCGCGCATCTGCAGTTCGTCCACTGCTTGAGGGTCGCGTCGTGTCCCTCGAGAGATGTCAGACCACTCCACCTCAGTGGCCTCAAACCCTGCTTGGCACGATTCCAAGGCCTCTGAGTCGTCGGGGGTTGCTAGACCTCCTGGGCCAAGGAAGGTGAGGAAGCTGTCCAGCCTCGTCGCGAGAGCTATACCCTCGTCGTCCCGGGGCACCATGTGCCAAGCAGTGACCTGCATCCGGTCCACGGCTTGGGGCTCAAAGTTGCGTATGGTAATGGCGTTGACGTCGTTGATGACAAGGTTGGGGTAGATGAATAGGTTGCGGTGGTTCTCGGTCATGCGCTTGGCCCGGGTCTCGCCGTACTTCTCCGCCAACCGGGCTCGGTCGCGCCCCATGCCCTCTCTCATCTCTTCAGGAAAGAATGGGGTCCAGAGGGCCACGGGCCGGCCCGCCGTGGCGGAGTACTCCATCATGGCGTGGCCGTTGCCCAGCTCCCGGCCGTGGCCTGTGGAGCTGCGGGGCATGTCTGGCCATATAGTCGCCATGTAGTCGAAGAAGGTCTTGTGGGTAGGGAAGGCATGGTACTGGTCGATGCTGTTCTCCATGAGCAGCTTCCAGTTGGCCCTGATGTCGTACTTGTTGACACCGGGCACCACGCGGAACCCGCCTTCGGTCTGGTCCATGACCATGTCGACGTACTCTCTTGCCCCTGCCAGGTATTCGACCAGAGGCTCAACATCGGGGTCATAGCTGACGAATAGCAGTCCGCGGTAGTTCTCCACCCTTGGCGGCGATAACAGGCCAAACTCCTGCTTGCGGAAGCTGGCCGAGTATCCCTCCTCATCAGGAACGCCGATAAGATCGCCGCGGTTGTTGAACGTCCACGCGTGGTAGAAGCACTGGAAGATTCCAGCGTTGCCCCTGTCGTGACGGCATATCAATGCCCCGCGATGGCGGCAGGTGTTGTAGAAGACACGGATTTCGCCCTCTGCCGTCCGCGTGTAGAACAGGGGCTTGCCTCCGATCGTGCGGCGGCGGTAATCGCCGGGATTCTCCACCTCGGACTCGTGGCCCAAGTAGAGCCAGCAGCGGCCAAATACGCGCTCCCGCTCCCGCTCCATGATTTCAGGAGACGTCAGTGCGGAGCGATGGTACCTGAAGATTCCCTGTTCTCTGTCGTCGACGATCAGGTCTTGTATGTCCATGTGGCCCTCTCCAGACAAAGGATGGGCACCAGGAATGCCTTTTCCGTTTTGATGGTCCTCTGCGCTAGTCGTCGGCTGCCACGGGCACCGACCCGGCCTTTCCATTGACTCCATGGGCTGCTGTCTCCGGGTTGCCCGACGCCAACGATCCCTCGCCCTGAAGGTGGGCGTGCCACTGGCGCCAGAAGGTGCGCAGTTGCAACTCATGTATCGACTCAGGGTGCTCAACGTGCATCCCTCGCGACACATCGGACCACTCCACCTCATCAGCAGCGAAACCAGCTTGGCAGGTCTCTAAGGCCTCGGAATCGTCGGGAGTAGCAAATCCGCCTGGGCCAAGGAACGTCAGGAAGCTGTCCAGGCGCCGTCGCAGCAGTTGCTCATCGTCTTCCCCTGGCACCATCTCCCAAGCCTGTATTTCTATCTCTCCTTGGGAAACGGGGTAGAAGGTGCGCAGCGTCAGTCCAGCCACGTCGATGATGAACAGGTTGGGGTATATCAGCAGGTTGCGACTGTGGTCGGCCATACGCTTTGTGCGCTCTTCCCCGTACCGCTGCACCAAGCGCTCCCGGACAGTGGCGATCTCTTCCTTGGTGTTCTCGCCGAAGAGAGGCGACCAGCGGGCTGTGGGTCTCCCAGCGGTGGCTGCGAACTCCATAACGGCATGTCCATTGCCTAGGGAATAAGCCTCGGACCAGCGCTCCGACTGGGGCAGTATCTTCACGCCCAAACTGGTCTGGTAGTCGATGTAGGTCTTGTGAGTGGGCCCCACATGGTAGTTGTCGAAGCTGTTCTCCACCAGCAGCTTCCAGTTGGCTTGGATGCTGTAGCGGTTGGAACCGCGGATGACCCGCATCCCTGCTTCCGACTGGTCGGCTACGAGGTCGATGAACTCAGTAGCCCTAGCTAAGTAACTACGCAAGTCCATGGCGTGAGGATCGTAGCAGATGAAGATGAAGCCTCGGTAAGAGTCCACATTGGGCGGGGACAGTAGGCTCAGGTCGGCCTTGTTGAAGCCCTCTGCATACCCCTCTTCGTCTGGGACGCCTATCAACTCGCCACGGCTGTTGAATGTCCAAGCGTGGTAGAAGCACTGGAAAATCTCGCCGTTGCCTTGGTCGTGCCGGCACACCATTGCCCCGCGGTGGCGGCAGGTGTTATAGAAGACCCGCACGTTGCCATCGCTGGCGCGCACGAAGAACAACGGTCTTCCGCCAACCTTGCGCCGCCGGTAGTCGCCAGCGTCGGGCACTTCTGACTCGTGGCCAACGTAGAGCCAGCAGCGGTCGAAGATGCGCTGTCGCTCCAGCTTCAACACATCGGGCGAGGTCATCGCCGAGCGGTGCACGCGAAAGACCTGCCCCTCAATATCTTCCCGGATCAGCGGTTGTACTGCCATACCAGACCTCCCAAGGACATACCGTCACAGTTCCATGCGGCCTTCAGGCGGATTATAGGGATGACTGCCTACCGGCTCAAGTTCGGGGCAGGGTGGAGAGACCGTTGCGCAGGGGAATGCCTCAGCCAGCGCGCCGTGGGTTACAGCGATTCACATTGGAGCCGGCGCAACTCAGCCTCCAATGCCATCAGCCGCCCCTCGGCGGCCTGCCTTGTGGCTTGCTCTTGTTGTTTGGTTCAAGAGCGCATCTTTGGGCTAGAGGGTCGTAAAACCGGAGTCGGCCAACTCAACCGGTGGGGTCGAAGCCCTGTAGCGCGGGGATTACCTGCTGACCGAACAGGTTGATGGAGCGCATCAGGTCTTCTTCGCCCACAGTCCCGATGTTGAACTCGGCCATGATAGTGTTGAACATGCCCTCGGCGGCGGCCTCGCGGATTCGGTTGGCTACCGTTTGGGGGGAGCCCACGAAGACTAGGTTGTTTTGTAGCAGGAAGTCTATGTCCGTCTTGTTGCGGAAAATCTCATCGCTGCGGGGGCCGACCTTCTCCTCAGCTTGGGTGAAGACCCCTCCACGGCGGGGCGTATTCTCGTAGACCTCGCGAGTACTGGCGATGACCCATGGCGTGGCCTTCTCGATGGCCAGCTCGTCAGTCTCGTCGACGTATACGAAGCAGAGGTAGCCGATGTTGGGCGTCCGTGGATGGCCAGCTTCGCCCCACCACGCTAGGAACTCCCGCATGCGAGGGGCCATCTCTTGCCGATCACTCAGGTGCAGGTAGCCACCATGGGCCCCCTCTTGGGCTAGGAACTTCATCGTCTCCCGCTGGGTGGATGCCAACCAGATGGGAGGCCCCGGCTGCTGCACGGGACGGATGGCCAACTCCACCTCTTCGTAGTTGTGGATGGAGCCTTGGAAGCTGAAGAGTTCCCCATTGTCGTTAGGGGCGTCACCAGCGTGCCTGTAGAAGGCATTTACAAGCTGCACCGTCTCCTTCGCCCACTCGCGACGGATGGACGGATCGGCGCTCTTTACACGGAAGTAGTCGGGATAGACGCCGAAGACCAACCCCAACTCGAAGCGGCCGTTGGTCACGTTGTCCAGCACCAGCGTCTCTTCCAGTATGCTGATGGGGTCGTGCAACCCAGCAGTGTAGCCCATGGGACCCAGCCTCATGCGCTTAGTGCGGGCTGCGGCTCCAGTGCAGTAGACGGCGGGCGTGGGACGCAGCTTGTGGAAGTGGTGCACCGACTGGAAGCCGTAGTCGAAACCCAGCTCGTCAGCCAGTTCCACTTCGCGCCACATCTGCTCGTAGCGCGCAGGAGTTTCCATGCCCACCTTGTTGAATAGCTGAGAGAAGTGGGCGAACTTCATGGAGCTAGTCCTCGATTTCTACGATCATCTCGATTTCCACCGGCATACCGGAGGGCAGGGAGCCCATGCCTACTGCCGAGCGGGCGTGACGGCCAGCGTCGCCGTAGAGGGCGATCAGCAGATCGGAAGCACCGTTCGCTACGCTGGGGGTGTCACCGAAATCGGGGGCGCAGTTGATCATGCAGAGCAGCTTGACCACATGCTTCACCTTGTCCAAGTCGCCTATCTCCGCCTTGAGCGTGGTCAGCAGGTTGATCATCGTCTGTCGGGCACAAGCGTAGCCCTGCTCGATGGTCAGATCGCTGCCCAGCTTGCCGACGTGGAGAAAGCCGCCTTCAGGCACACCAGCCCCGTGGCCCGATGTGTAGACGAGGTTGCCGGTGCGCCGGGCGCCAATGAAGTTACCCGTTGACCTGTTGGGCATGGAAATCAACTCGATGCCCATTTCCTTGAGCTTGGCTTCTACTTGCATAAGAAGGCTCCTATCCGACTTAGTCCTGACATATCGGGAGTGCTCGGCCTTATTTTAGGCCAAGATTTCAATTAGGCAAGACGGGAGTTATCAACGTTTTCACCCCCATCCTGACCTTCCCCTATTGATGGGGAAGGGAGTTACTCAGCTAATTCCTAGATGTCGAGGCTCTGCCAGTAGCGTCGCCCTTCGACACGGATGAGCTTGCCGAAGCCCTTACCGGGGAAGTGGCAGGCCACCAGAGTGGCGTCGTCGTGCTCGGCCCTACTGAAGAGCAGGTGGCGCGACGTAGCAGCCATGGCTTGGTCCGACTCGAAGATCACACCCCAATCGAGCTCGGTCACTTGCGCGGGGTGAATGGCGGCATCGCCGATGACTATGGCGTGCTCGCCTTGGGAAGCGATGGACAGCACCATGTGGCCGGGCGTATGGCCGGGGAAGGGCACGGCGGTGACCTCGCTGGTCAGGGCCTTTTCTCCATCCAGCAGGTCCACCAGCCCAAGGCCTTCCAGCGGCCCCAAGGTCTCGTCCCAGTACTTGGCCGCCTCCTGTTGCGCTGGCTGCTGGAAAAACTCCCAGTCGGCTTGGTGCATCACATGCCGGGCGCGTGGGAAAGTCGCCCTAGCGTTGGGGCCGTGCTGGCTGAGGTTCCACCCTACGTGGTCGATGTGCAGGTGGGTGAAGAAAACGGTGTCGATGTCATCAGGCCGTATTGAGACCGACAGCAACTCGGCTGGCAGGCGTCCATCCACACGCATCATGCCTTGGATGCCGGGGTTGGTGGTGGCATTGCCAATGCCTGTGTCCACCAAGATCGTCTGGCCCTCGGAGCGGATGAGGTAGCATCCGAAGTGGAAGTGGGCCGAATCGGGGCTGGGAAAGATGTCGGGGTATCGCTCGCGGAAGGGTTCCCATGCCCCGGAGGGTATGGTTGGAAAGAGGGCGCTCAAGGGCAAAGGGAATTCGAGGGAGGCGTCGGTCAGCCCGATAACCTCCACGTTGCCGACACGGATTCTGCCGTCAGGCACGGGGTACCTCCTTGGTGTAGCTATGAGCCGATTCCCGCTGTGCTCTACTCACCGCTGGGCAGTACTGCCACCGAGGCGATTTCTACCAGCCAATCGGGATGGACAAGCTCCGACTTGATGCAGTATCGGGCAGGACGGGTGTTGCCGAAGTAACGCCCGTACACCTCGTTCATACTGGCATAGTTGGCGTAGTCGGTGATGAAGACATGGTTCATCACCACGTCCTCCATGCTGCTCCCAGCGGCCTCCAGGATGGCCTTGATGCTCTCCAGCACCCGCTCGGTCTGGGCCACAATGTCACCCTTGCCCACCACGCTCCCTTGAGCATCGTTGGGGATGGTGCCGGACACGAAAACGGTGTTGCCTGACTTCATGCCGGGGGAATAGGGCGCAAGGGGCGGGGCCGAACCGGCCGGTATGATTGGCTCTCCTGGCATCTGGTACCTCCCTAGGAGCCGGGCTAGAGTCGAGTCTAAGGGCAAGGGGTGAAGGCTAGAGTATGGAGCCTCCGGGAGGCTCGACATCCAGTCCTGCTAGGATGTGGCACAGGCCCCAGTAGTAGCCGGTCAGCACCAGCAGGTCGACCACTCCGGCCGCGCCCAGCTTCCCCTCGGCAGCGGCATAGGTCGCGTCGGACACCCGGTGCTGCCGTTGCAACTCTTGGATGAAGCGGACGATTATGGCGTCGTCCTCGCTCAGCCCTTCCGGCGCGGTGCCATCATGGATAGCTTGGATGGTGCCGTCGTCGATGCCGTTTCGTTGTGCTCCCGGCACTTGGACCGTCCACACATACGCGCCGCTGGCTTCTCGAGCCGTAGTCAAGGCTCCCAGAGACTTCGTCCTGTCGTCCAAGCTATTGCCGAAGCGGACATAGCCTCCGAGGTGGGCCAAGTTGCTGGCGGCTTGGTGGTTGTTGAGGATGGCTTGGAAGTTGGGGGCCACGCCACCCCGGGAACCGGCGATCTCGTCCCAAACTTGCTGACCCTCGGGGGACATATCTTCACGGTTCTTCAATGGGACTCGTGCCATCTTATGCTCCTTATGACCAGATACTCGGCGCAACGGGAGTGCGCGCCGTCACGGAAGCTGCCAAAATGCTAACATACCGGCGTCACTTTTCGCTATGGGGGTCTGTTGTGGACCGAACCGCCGACCTGCTGGCCAACTATGCCTCATCCCTCACCCACGAGGATCTGACACCAGAAGCGGCACACCATGTGAGACGCAGGCTGCTGGACTCGCTGGGGTGCGCCTTGGGCGCTTATGACAGCGAGCCAGCGCGCATCGCCCGCAAGTTGGCGGGGCAGGTCTCCCATGCACAGCCAGCGCACGTCATTGGATCGGGTCAAGCCACCTCGCCCGACATGGCGGCCTTTGCCAACGCAGTCATGGTGCGCTACTTAGACTGCAACGACAACTTCTTCTCAGTAGCAGGCGGCCACCCCAGCGACATGATTCCCGCCGCGCTAGCCGTGGCCGACTCCACCCACTGCAGTGGGGCCCAAGCCATGACTGCTATTGCCGTGGCATATCAAGCCTTCTGCTCCATAGCAGACCAGATACCCTTGGGCGAACTGGGCTGGGACCAAGGGGTGCTAGCCGCGCTGGGCTCGGCCTGCGCCGCGGCGAATCTGATGCGGCTGTCTCTGGAGCAGACACGCGAGGCCATCTCGCTGGCGGTGACGCCCAACATGGCCTTGGGGCAGACCCGCGTAGGCGAGCTCTCCATGTGGAAGGGGTGCGCCACAGCGGCGGCCGCCCGCGCTGGCGTGTTCGCCGCTATGCTGGCGCGGGAGGGCATGAGCGGCCCGCCCGAGCCCTTCGAAGGACGGCGTGGCCTGTGGGAGCAGTTGGGATGGTCTGCCGACTTGGAGCTTCTGGCCATGGAGCATCCGGCCATGGGGCATCCGGATGGCAGGGGCGGCGAGTTCAAGGTCGTCGAGCCCGGCTTCAAGTACTTCCCCTCGCAGATACACACTCAAGCTGCCATCTGGATGGCCCTTGCCCTAAGGGACAAGGTCGCATCCGACCAGATCGACTCAGTCCATTTGGAGACTTACCATCAAGCTTGGAGTAGCGCAGGGAACGACCCCAACAAGTGGGACCCGCGCACCCGCGAGACCGCCGACCACAGCCTGCCCTACCTGATTGCCGTGGCCCTGACCGACGGCGAGGTCACCCCAGCATCCTTCGACGACGAGCGCTTGCACGACCCCGCCCTGCGTCCGCTAATGGCCAAGATTTCGGTGAGCGAGCGGGCCGACTACACCGAGCGCTACCCCGAAGCACAGCCTTCCACCATGACCCTGACGACCCTGTCGGGTGAGCGCATCGTAGAGGAATCCGTGTACCCCAAGGGCCATCCCCGGAACCCCCTGAGCGATGCTGAAGTGGAGGAGAAGTTCCACCGGCTGGCCGGACTTGTCTTGGCACAGACCGCGCGGGTCAATCTGGTGGAACAGGTGGGAAGACTGGAAACGCTGCCGGACTTGGGTGTGATATTCGACCTGACCGCCACCACGTCGGGTTGATATAATGCACAGGAGGCCATCAGTGGTCTCCCCTTTTCCTATCTCTATCCTAGGATGACGCCTTATGCCACGGCCAACGCCACTTACCTTCCGCAGGCAGTACCAGAGCCTCTTGCAGGGCCCTGACGGTGACATCGACCTAGCACGGGCCGCCCTGCTAGTCAGCGGAGAGACTTACCCAGATATAGACGTGAAGCGCTATCTGAACACGCTGGATTCCATGGCGACTGACATTCATGTGTCCACGGCAGCCAGCTCCAACGTCAGAGACCTTGCCAACGCGGTGAGCGACTATCTGTTCCAGCGTCGCGGCTTCACAGGCAACCAAGACGACTACTACGACCCACGCAACAGCTACCTGAGCCAAGTGATGGACCGCCAACTTGGCATCCCCATCACCCTGTCGGTGGTCTACATGGAGGTTGGCCGTCGCTTGGGGCTCCCCGCCGAGGGCGTCGGGCTGCCCGGACACTTCATCGTCAGGATTGATGGTGAGGGCGAGGGTCTCTACGTCGACGCTTTCCACCACGGTCGCCTGATGACCGGGCGCGAGTGCCTCCAAGCAGTCCAAGCCATGTTCAAGGGACGGCTGAACCTGCGCTTGGAGCATCTGCTTCCCTATTCCAACCGCCAGATACTGACGCGACTGCTGGGCAACCTGAGAATCAACTACATGCGACAGAACCAGTTGCGCCGAGCATTGGCCACGATGGACCTCATAGTGATTACCGACCCATCGATGGCCACCAACTACAAGGAGCGGGCCTCCATGTTCGCCCAGTGGGGACGCCACAGCTTGGCCGCGGCCGACTTGGCCAAGTACCTTGAGCTGGCCCCACACGCCAACGACGCAGCAGAGGTCCAGCGCCAGATACGAGCGCTGTGGTACACCATCGCGCCCGCCAACTGATAGCTCCTATGTTGGAAGTGAAGGGACTACGGAACATTGGTACAACAAGAGATGACCGTGGTCGAAGCCATCGAGAATTGAAGAGCGCGGTGAACAATTACGCTGCCCGAATCAATGACCCATCGCTCCGGTGGCTGTTTGGGCTGGCTGAGAAGTTCCACCGCAACTTCTACAACAACACCATGCCACAATTCGAAATCGCCTCCGACCGGCACGACGTAGCCCTTTTTGTGCGCCGGATGGCGGATTTGACAAGAACGGCGGGAGGCTAACCTGAGATGCACCCACAACGCCCGGCCGCTAGGTGCGACATCTGCGGGTCAACCATGATCGAGGCCCACTGCAAGCTTCGCTGCCCCAACTGTGGCTACACCCGCGACTGCTCCGACCCATAGGCTGGTTTTGTCGCCTAAACCATGAAGGTACTTGTCCTCTACGACAGCCATGGGCCACAGATGGAGGCGTTGGCCTCCGCAATCGCTGACGGCGTGGCCTCGTTGGACGGCGCCCAACCCGTTCAGCGCCACCTGAACAACGCCACCCGCGACGACCTTCTCTCCGCCGACGCTCTCGTGCTGGGTTCCCCCAACTGGAGCGGGATTACAGGCTACCTCAAGGTGTGGCTGGACGAGCAGGGCGACCTGTGGGAGGAGGGCGTGCTGGGTGGCAAAGTAGGAGCCGCCTTCACCACCGGGAGAGGTCGCAATACCGGCATCGAGTTCACCCTGCTGGGCCTGATTCACTGGATGCTGGCCTGCGGCATGATCATCGTCGGACTGCCATGGACCGACGCCATGCGTACCAGCGGCTCCTACTACGGGGCCACGGCCGCTGGCGCGGCTACGCCTGAAGACTTGGCTCAAGCACGGCGCTTGGGTGTTCGCGTTGCCGAGACGGCACTGAAGCTGTCCCAAGGAGACGCTGGCACGTAACACCGACCCTCAGCCTGACGTTTCAGCCCTGCTGCTCGAAGGGCCACCAGTCGGGATAGCGTCGCAAGCGCATGTGGCGGAACAACTCCGGCTGGGCCTCCACTGCTAGACGCATGGCCTGCTCGATCGGTTCCTGGATGGAGAAGTGCGCTTGGGGCTGGGTGCGCAGTTCGAACAGGTGGTAGCACTCCCGCAGGTTCATCTTCGAGAGCACCCGACGCTTGTGGGCGTGGGTGACCACGTACTGGGCTACTGCCCGGTGGCGAGGGGCCAACTCGTGAAAGGCGTCCCCTGCCCTTACCATTGCTTCCTCGAACCGCCCCTCCAAGCCCGCCCGTCGGATCAGGGGCGGGACCACGTACCCGTTGTCCACCGTCAGTGGTTGGGGAATGTAGGTCTGCATGCGATGACGCTTGAACTCGCGGTAGGCCCCATAGTCCATGGACAGGCCAAAGGTGAAGTCCACCACCTCGAACTCCCTCGGCGGTGAATCGTGCGGGCCCATTTCTATCGAGGGTGTCGGCGATAATCCCCAGCCGTCTCTTCGGGCGCATTTGCTGCACACGCTGCCACACCTGCCGGTATGGGATGCGGGCCGAGCGGAATAGCAACGCGGTCACCAGCTTCGCCTCAGCATCCGGGTCGTAGTGCTCTAGGCTGACCTCCGCAAGGCTGTCTTCCGGCTCTTCCCTTAGTTGGACACCGCCGTGAAGCTGGCGCTCTCGCACGCGCTCCAAGTAGGGGTTGCGGTCAGCGTACTTCACTAGGGTCGGCGTAATCTGACGCGAGCGGACACGGAACTCCATGCCCAGCCTCCTCTCCTCCAGTAGGTCAGAAGACATCAGCTTCTGGATCAGGTGCTCCATAGTCCGGGCATTGGCCGTAACACCCACGTTGGTCAGAGTCGCCGCCGGCAGGAGGAAGCGACAATTGTCGGTGACCACCCGCCTCAATCGCTGAGAGTAGCCGGCCTCAGTCTCGGTCTCCCGGCGTGGCATCTCCTCAGGAAGATAGATGCTCGTCTGTGTCACGAAGTCGTGGTAGGTCTCCAACAGGTGGTCACAGGTGTCGACGTAGGTGCGACGCGCATTGGAGCGCGGCGACAGTTCGTCGGGAACGTGGTAGGCGTAGCGGGGCAGCAACTGGTAGCGGCTGCTCTTCTCAGTGTAGGAGGCGAGGCGGTTGTCCTCCAAGGTGTCGCAGGCTAAGCGGGAGATGTCCTCCACGGCCATGTGCAGCACGGCGTGCTCGGCCACGGAGGCATGGCCATAGCCCAAGACCCATCGCTCGTGGAAGTCGGCGGCTTTTTGGGCGTTGACCTGCTTAGCGATTTCGACGAAGGGTTCAGGTCGCCGGGAGGTCATGGCGAACACCACCGCCAACTCCTCTTCCGTCAGGTCGCCGGAATTGGTGTCTCCCGCCGTTAACGGGTAGACGCGGGGCTGGGGCGGCGCGACATCAGGGTCGCCAAAGGACAACTGCCAACCTTCACTGCTGGGGAGACCCCTGTAGGTCTCTTGTGGCGCGCCGTCAACCATACGGTCCCTTAGGCTACCTAGATTGGCCCAGTATAGCTGCGAGGGAAAGCGTTACAAGATCGCATGACCGCCTAGAACAGCAGCTTGACCGGCTGTTCCAGCAGGGCCTTGACGCCCACTAGGAAGCGGGCGGCCTCGGCTCCGTCTGCCACTCGGTGGTCCACAGAAAGGGTGGCGCTCATCATCCGGGCCACTGCAAGCTGGCCCTCCCGCACCACAGGCTGCTCCTTGACGCTGGCTATGGCCAGCACCGCAGCGTTGGGCGGGTAGATGATGGCCGAGAAGCTGTCGACATCGAACATGCCCATGTTGCTGATGCTGAAGGTGCTCTCGTACTCCTCAGCTCGCAGGGTGCCACCCTCGGCCCGTCGCACCAAGTCGCGGCTCGCCTCCGCGATCTGGAGGAGGGTGCGGTCTTGGCAGCCGGGAACGGCGGCGATAATCAGCCCTTCGTTCAAGGCAATGGCTATGCCGATGTTGGCGGCCGCATGAAGCTCCAGATGGTCTCCCTTGAAGGAGGCGTTGAACCGGGGGTGCGCCTTCAATGTCATGGCGACGGCCTTTACCACCATGTCATTCACGGTGACGTGCCCGCCCTCATCCAAGCTCTCGTTGATCTGGCGACGCAGCGCCATGGCCAAGGTCATGTCGATGTCGGCGGTGACGTAGAAGTGGGGGGCCTCATGCTTGCTCTGGCTGGTCACCCGAGCGATGGCCTGCCGCATGCGACTCAGCGGCTCGGTTGTGCTGCCTGCGGACGCAACTGTCACCGGCTGCGGGACCGCAGGGGCTGCGGGAGCAATGGCAGAAACCTGTGCCGGAGCCCCTGAGGGTGTGTCGACAGGCGGCTCTGGGACAGCTTCAGGCTGAGGCGTGTCGGCAGGTGAGGCCTGAGTCGGTGCTTCAGCGAGCATTCCCCCTAGCGCTTCCGACGACGGGGCGGGAGGAGGAGCATCCGGCTGTGCTTCCGGCGTCGCAGCGTGCTGGAAGGAAAGTATGTCGGCCTCGACGATTCGGCCTCCGGGGCCCGACCCCGTGACTCTGGTCAGGTCGATGCCACGCTCGCGCGCCAAGCGTCGGGCAATGGGCGAAGCTTTGACCTCCCCGGCGGGGGCACTGGATACGGAAGACGAGGCCGCAGGCAGGGGAATGGCTTCGCTGGACTGAGACGATCCCTGCGCGGGGGATGCTTCTTCGGACGGTACTTCTTCGGTGTACTGCATGGTCAATGGCGGTAGCGTCTCCCCCTGTTGCGTGATAATGGCGATGAGCTCACCCACGGGCACCGTCCTGCCGGTCTCGACCACTATGCGGCCCATAACGCCGTTGATGTAGGCGGGCATTTCCACGGTGGCCTTGTCAGTCTCGATCTCGGCTATCACTTCGCCTGAGACGATCTGCTCGCCCTCGTCCTTGAGCCACCGCACCACGGTGCCCTGCTGCATGTCATAGCTCATTTTGGGCATCACGATGGATGTAGCCAAGGTGCCCCCCGTGTTGGCTGTAATGCTGTCTCAGGCGTGAACGGCGCGCCCCTCAACGGCCAGCGCGGCTTCCTTCACGACCTCGGACAGGGTCGGATGCGAGTGTACCATCCAGCCCAATTCTAGTGTAGTTCCTTCTAGCATCCTGGTGATGGAGAGTTCGGCCAGCAACTCGGTGACCTCCGGCCCCACCAGATGAGCACCCAGCAGGTCGCCATAGGCTTCGTCCACTACCAGCTTTGCCATGCCACCTGTTTCGCCGATGGCTTGGGCCTTGCCGTTGGCTAGGAAGGGGTACTTGCCCACCCGCACCTTGTGGCCTCGCTCAACGGCTTGGGCCTCGGTCAGGCCGAAGCTGGCTACTTGGGGGGTGCAGTAGGTGGCCCGAGGCATCATCTCGTAGTCCAAGGGCTGGGTTTCCTCGCCCGCGATGTGCTCCGCCACATGCACCGCTTGGGCTGAGGCTACGTGCGCCAGCGGCAGCTTGCCGGTAACGTCGCCGATGGCGTAGATGCCGGGGACGTTGGTAGCCATATGCTCGTCGACGACGATATTGTCCCGTTCGGTAACAACTCCGACCTGCTCCAGCCCCAAGCCAACGGAGTTGGGGGTGACTCCGATGGCCACCAGCACCAAGCCGCATGTCATTTCCTGCTCATCGGTGCCCTCATTGAAGCGGACCTTGAAGTGGGCTTGGCCGTCGGGTCCTGTATTCACAGGGGTAACGCTGGAACCCGTCATGACGTTGATGCCCTGACGGGTGAAGGCTCGCTCAAGTTGCTGGCTGATTTCCTCATCCTCGTTGGGCACCATCCGAGGCAAGAGCTCCACCAAGGTCACGTCCACGCCGTAGGAGTGCCACAGATGTGCGAACTCCACCCCCACGGCGCCCGCGCCCACGATAACCGCCGATGACGGCAGCGATTGCAGTGCCAAGGCATGCCGGCTTGTAATCACAGTCTCGCCATCAATCGGGAGCGATGGTATAGAGCGTGGGCGAGCCCCAGTGGCCAGCACCACGTTGCGCCCCCTCAGGACACGCCCTTCCGGCGCAACCTCAATGGTGTGAGCGTCCCGCAGCACAGCCTCGCCCTGCACATGCTCCACGTTGTTCTTGCGCAGCAGGTAGGAAACGCCCCGGATTTGCCGCTCCACGACGTTGCGGCTCCGCTCGTAGGCCTTTGAGTAGTCGATGCGCAGGTTGTCGAAGGAAAAGCCGAATTCCTCACCCTTGCTCAAAATGGAAATGTACTCAGCGTTCTTCAGCAGCGTCTTGCTGGGAATGCACCCCCAGTTGAGGCAGACGCCCCCCAACTCCTCGCGCTCCACGACGGCAACCCGCATGCCCAACTGAGCGGCTCGGATGGCGCACACATACCCGCCGGGGCCAGCGCCGACTACCAGGAGGTCGTAATCTGATTCCATAGACGCACCACTACTGAGGATTAAATGAGGGTATCAGGCCCATAAGGGGATTGGACGTCGGAAGTGCCCAGGCTAAACCAATATCCACAAGCTGGGTATCTCGGTATCGTTGTTGACTAGGGCGACCTTCTTGTAGCACATCTTCAGGGCCCCGTCCTCACGACGGAGCCTATGCGTACTGCGACCCACCCACATCTCCTGCCAAGTATCGACGCTGCGACGGCGCACCTCAGCCAGCACGAAGTTGGAGTAGACGGTTATGGTGCTGTCATCCTCCTCATAGGCCTCAATGTTGGAGACCACCCGGCGGAGGCGGGACTGAGGGTCTTGGGCCCAAGCAGAGCCGCTCTTCAGGCGTACCAGACGCCCGCCGATGCGGGCACGGTCGTCATAGATGATGGAAACGTCCTTGGTGGGGTCGGTATCCTCGCCACCACAGGGCACCCAGTAGATGGCGTCATCGGTCCAGAGAGCTTCCCACTCATCGTACTGGTGCTCGTCCATAAGACGGGCCTCGCGGTAGAGGAAATTCTCAATCTCGTTACGGTCTAGAGCCATATAGAGTCGAATCCTTGCATCGGTTGTCTGGGAGGGTAGTGCGGCCTCTTCTTACCCCTCGTTCATCACATCCCGGTAGTGGCGCCAGATGCCACGCTGGGCAGTCTCGCCAAGCACCTGGGTGGTGAGGGAGGGTTGGCCGAAGTCGTCGGGCTCCGTTGCCTGACCCGCGGTACCGCGGGTCAGCAGTGACCAGTCGTCCACCTTGGCTTTGGTGCCGGTCTGGATGCGGGCGAACATATCGGCGTCGTCGGGGTTGATAAACCCAGCAGGTCCGAAGCCGTTCTCATGGGCCCGCAGTCGGCGCGTGTTGACCTCGTCACTGGCCCCCTTGAGGAACGTAGGGTGGTAATAGATGTAGCTCAGGTTCGGGCGCACCGGTTGCAGCACGCGGAAGGCGTTCCACAGCACCATCAGGTTGGGGAAAATCATGATGTGGGGCGGCCCGCCGGTGGAGACGTACTCGGCCGCCTCTTCTCCCATGCGCTCGGCAACTCGACTTACTACCTCGGGGTCGAGCGTGCCGGTGGCGCCGGTGACCCGCTCATTCAGCTTCTCGCCCGTGTTGCGGTTGGCTTGGAAGCGGTCAATGACGGTATGCCCGCCCCCCAAGTCACGTTGCACCTGATAGGGGTCATCCATGGTGATGGCCGTGGCGTCGCGGCCTGGGCGTCGAAGTGCGGTCTGGTGGGTGAAGGAGACGTGGTATTGGTCGGTCAGGTTCTCCACCTGCAATTTCCAGTTGCCCTCGACACGGGTCTTCTGCCTGCCTGCCTGGGCCAGAATTTCACCCTCAGGCGCCATGTCGCAGAAGCGGTCCAAGTAGGCCTTGGCTTTCCCCAAGTAATCATCAAAGCTCTGGCCCGCGGGGCTGAGGCTGCCGAACACGAAGCCACGGTGGGAGGCGATACGGGGGACGGGCACCAAGCCGTAGTCCTCCCGATTAAAGGACTCGTCGTAGCCGCCACGGCCGCCGGGGAAGGGCGCGCCAATAAGGTGCCCGTCGTTCCCGTAAGTCCAGCCGTGGTAGGCACACATGAAGGTGAAGGCGTTGCCCCGGTCCTGCTGGCAAACAGTGGCCGAGCGGTGGCGGCAGCGGTTCAGCAGCAGGTGTACTTGGCCATCGCCATCGCGGGACATAATCACTGGCTGGTTGCCGATCAGGCGGGTGATGTAGTCGCCCGGCTCGGCCACTTCGCTGTCGTGGCCCACGAAGACCCAGCCGCGATGGTAAATCTTGTCCATCTCTTCGTCGAAAACCTGGGGATCGTGGTACACGCGCCCATTTACGCGGAAGCCTTTGCCCTTCTCCTCAACCAACTCGCTATAGTTGATGACCTGATCGTTCACTGTGGCCATTGCGTTACCTCTCTTTTGGTGGTCGGCATCCGAGTACGCTATTCTCGCGGTCCGGGCCCATTACAGAACAAGCGCCCCGTCATCTCGCCCGTTATCTCGTAGGGGCGACTCGTGAATCGCCCCTACGTCGGACACTGCTTAGTCGTCGTCCGAGGCCAGCACCGGCTCCTCAACATGAGCGCGAGCGGGAGGGCGTTCTCCGGTATCGAACCGCCTCTGGCCGGTCATGTCGGCGTACCAGCGCCTCCAGAAGCTCCGCATCTGCAGCTCGTGGATGCCCTTGGGGTTTTCCTCGTGCATTCCGCGGGAGATGTCGGACCATTGCACCTCGTCAGCGAGGAACCCTTCCTGACACGACTCCAATGCCTCCACGTCGTCAGGGGTGGCAAAGCCGCCTGGGCCAAGGAAGGTGAGGAAGCTGTCGAGACGGCGGGCTAGCGCCTTGCCGTCCTCCTCCCGCGGGACCACTTCCCATGCAGACACTTCCAGATGGTCGGGGGCAACGGGCCAGAAGGAGCGCACGGTGGTCCCAGCCACGTCGTTGATAATCAGGTTGGGGTAGATGTGCAGGTTGCGCGTGGCATTGGCAATGAGCCAAGCCTTGTCCTCGCCAAACCGGTCGACCAAACTCTGGCGCATCTGTGCGAACTCTTCCTTGGTGTCCTCGCCATAGAGAGGCGCCCAAGTGGCCACTGGCTTGCCGTTGATGGCTTCAGAGGAAAGGACAGAGTGGCCGTTGCCGAGGGCCACTGTCTTGGACCAGCGGCGAACGTTGGGGCCGTTCTGGGTCCCCAAGCCCGACAGATATTCCAGATAGGTGTTGTGGGTGGGGATGAGGTGGTATCCGTCGATGCTGTTCTCCACCAGCAGCTTCCAATTGCACTTCATCACGTACTTGTTGGAGCCAGCGACGACCCGCATGTCGCTCTCCGACTGGTCGATCATCAGGTCCATGTATTCCTTGGCCCCAGCCAAGTAGGTGAGCAGGTCTTCGGCGTGCTGGTTGAAGTTGACGAACATGAAGCCACGGTAGCTCTCCATGCGTGGCGACTTCAGCCCCATCTCGGCCCGGTCGAAGAACTCGCTGTAGCCCGCCTCGTCCGGCGTGCCGATAAGCGTGCCCTCGTTGTTGAAAGTCCAAGCGTGGTAGAAGCACTGGAACACATCGGCGTTGCCGTGCTCCTGACGGCAGATCATGGCGCCCCGGTGGGTGCAGGTATTGTAGAAGGCACGCATCCGGCCATCCTTGCCCCGGGCAAAGAAGATGGGCCGACCCCCCACGTTCCTACGAACGTAGTCGCCCGGCTTCTCCACCTCCGACTCATGGCCAAGGTAGAGCCAGCACTTCTCGAAGATGCGGTCCCGCTCCTCCTGCATCACCTCGGGAGAGGTCAGCGTGGAGCGGTGATACCGGAAAACTCCATTCTCCATGTCATCTATGACCAGACCAGTGGCATCCATACCATATACCCCCTAGGTGGGTTGGAAAGAGCAATCCTAGCGGATTGCGCTGGGGCTGACAAGCTGATGGGGACCAGTTGCTCGACGGTGCCGAGTGGATGTGGGCCCAGGCAATGGCAGGCGGCGGGGGTCGGGAATCCTGGGGAAAGGGACTTATGGGACCGGACGGCGGACCGGTCTCACTGATTTGCGAGGTTCTTGTAGCTGAGAGACGGCAGCAAGAGAGGCGTAGTGTCTCCACTCCGTAGCTGGGTGCGGCCACGGTCGTAGCTAAAAAAAGTTTTTCGTATCTGGAACTGGTCTCATTGGCCGCGCTGTTGTATCTGAGTTGGCTTGCCGCATTCTGCCGCAGTTTTGCCTCACCGGGTCCTCCGAAAGAAAGTCAGGCCGGAAAAGGGAAGGCTGGGGCGGCCCTGTGGGGTCAATCTTCAGTCGCTCATATGTTCGGATAGTAGGCGGAGTGGTGGGATGGGTCAAGGGGGAGATGGCATGGGGGTGCGGTTGCTATCAGGGTAGAGGCGAAATTCAAAGTGCATGTAATTACCGAACTCTCCCAACCCGCGGGAGTGGCCCGCTAAGTTTCGTCATAGCGGGGCCGGCCGTCCCGAACCCATATATCAGCGGTGCTTTGGGGGGAATACTACTCTTGAATTTACAGAGGCCAATGCCCAATGTTCGATAAACTCGCCACTGACTGGGGTAAGTTACCGTTGCCCGAGCGGCTACTATTCTCGTTCCTCCTCGGCACTCCGCTAACACTGATCATCATGCATGAAACGTCTCCCAACGTCACTGCACGCATATTCCTGTCCTTGAGGGTGCCTTATTTCTTCGTCGTGTTAGGTACATTTCTCTGGAACGTAGTGGCCGCGATCCGATCGATACGTCGAAGGACGGACGACCACGCGGTGGTAAAATTCAGGGAATAGCGGACGAAGCCTGAGAGCGCGATACAATTGTTAGACCACAACGGGGAATCCCAGTAGCCCTCGTTTCTCGTCTTTATGAGGCAATGCCAGAAGGGACACGAAATTGACTGGTGTAGAGATAGGTGAACTAGTTGTCGCCGTCTTTGATGTTCTAGTATGGCCAATAGTGGCAGTTGGCGGCCTTATTCTACTGTGGCGGCTTCTTCCGAAAATCATACCGTACATACAGTCGATCAGCGGGCGAGGCTGGAGAATAGACCTCAAGCCAACCGTTGAAGGAGTTACCGAAAGAGTTAGGTCCTTAGAGCCAGTGGACGACGAGGACACATCACCAACAACACTGTTTGAAGTAGTTGGCGATCCAAGGATGACCATTATTACAGCCTGGGCGTCGGTTGAAAGAGCCATAGCGGAGCTCGCGGGAGTAGGCGGCGCAAGAACGTCACCGCGACGCCAGATCGAACTGCTGCGCCAAAATAGTGTCATCGACGATCCGCTAGCCTCTGTTCTTCGGGAGATGCAAGCCTTGCGGAATCTAATTGCACACGGCACCGACGTGCAGCAGCAAGACCTAGACGAACGAACCGTTCAAATCTACGTCGATGCGGCTGCACGCTTGCAGAGACATATTGAACACTACCGGTAAAGAGGCGATCTAACATAAGGGGACGAGGGGTCTTTGGCACCGAAGGGGTATAATGAAGGTGGCGCTAGCTGGAGCGCCGCCGGCGTTCCCGCAAGCGAGCAGAGGGTTGGTGAGAAGACCATGGCTGTGAGTCTTAAGTCCTACCGAGAGTTCTTCCACAATACGGAGTACGAAGTGGACGTGGCGGCCAACGCGGAGAAGGTCCGCCGCATTCTCCAGCTGAAGGAGGAGAAGAACGTCCTCATCCTTGGCCACAATTACATGCATCCCTTGGTCTTCGGCCTCTCGGACAATAGGGCTCGGGGAGACTCCTTGGCCCTAGCCCGACACGCCGCCGAGACGACTTGCCCGGTCATCCTCATGGACGGCGTGCGGTTCATGGCGGAGACAACCCTGACAAGAAGGTGCTCATTGCGAGCAAGCTGGCAGGTTGCAGCTTGGCGGACCCGGTCAGGGGAGAGGATGTAAGAGCCCTCAAGGCGGCCTACCCAGGTGCTCCGGTGGTCATGTACATCAACAACTATGCCGACGCCAAGGCCGAGGCGGACATCTGCTGCACCTCTTCCAACGCCTTGGCCGTAATCCTTCACGTTGCCCGGACCACCGGCAGCGCCAAGGTCATCTTCTTGCCTGACACCCTCATGGGGATGAACCTCCAAGCAGAGCTTGACGACCTAGGTCACCGTGTGGAGCTCATCTATCTGGGTAAGGATAACGATATGATGGAGGCGAAGTGCGAGGTCCACGAGCAGTTCACCGTGGCGGACCTGCAGCTTCTTCGCCAGCAGTATGACATCCCGAAGGGGCACCCCCGCCGAGCCATCCTAGCCCACTGGGAGTGCCCGCCCGACGTGCTCCGCGAGGCCGACTTCCACGGAAGCACGTCCCAGATGGCCCACTACATTCGGGAACACCAGCCCGAGCGCGCCTACCTAGCCACCGAGTGCGAGATGGCCTCAAACTTGGCGGCGGAGTTCCCCCAGACCGAGTTCGTCCGCGCATGCCTAGTCTTCTGCAGCCACATGCGACGCATTGGCCTTGACGGCATACTCTCCGCCTTGGAGACGGAGGACCCTGAGGAGCACGAGATCACCGTTGACGAAGGGGTCCGGGTCCGAGCGCTCGTGCCTATCAAGCGGATGCTGGAGCTTCCGGCCTGACGCGGGCCTACACCAGCTCTCGAAGGGGGTTGATCCCCAACTCCCCTAGGGCGTACAAGCCCGGCCTGCATACCCCACGCGGGGGAAATAATTGTAGGGTTTCCGTATGCCAGCCACCCACCAGAAGCGTCTGGAGTGGGGAATCAGGTGACCGTATGACGGACTGGGAGAAGTGTCCGGCAGTGGAGAGCGTGCCCGGCAGGCTGGGCGGTGCTTGGGTGTTCACCGGAACTAGAGTGCCGGTATCGAGCCTGTTTGGGAACCTTGCAGAAGGAGCGACGGTACGGGGGCGCGAGTAAAGTTTGCGTCTGTCGGGCCCATCTGTGTCGCTCCGAAAGGGGGCCCCTTGCCCAGAGCCGTTGCCAGCCATTTCCCGTCTGTTATGCGAATGCTCATCCTGCTTCTTGCACTTACCCTAATGCTGGCCACCTTGACTGCCTGCGGGGGCGATTCCTCGAGACCCGACGCGTTCAGCGATGCGGATGACAGTGTAGCCTTGTCGAACGGGGCCGGCGACGATTCTGGGCCCCAAGCTGTCCCCGATCGGGGAGAGGCGGAGTCTCCCTCCGCCGGTGCCAGCGACGAGCTGTCACTCTTGGGCAGGGGTTCCGGCGAGAAAGGTATCGACGAGGAGGAACGCGCGGACAGCGCCCCTGCTTTACCCTATGTGAGCGCTGGGTTTGGGCACACCTGCGTGGTGAAGCTGGACGGCTCGGTCTCATGCTGGGGCTGGGACTTGAATCTTCAAAGCAGGCCGCCCGAAGGTGAATTCACCTCCGTTAGTGCCGGCGGTGCCCACACCCGTGGTGTGAGGGCCAACGGCACCGTCGACTGCTGGGGTGATGTCTCTCAAGCCACTCTACCCGAAGGCGAGTTCGCATCCATCAGCGCCGGCAGCGAACACACCTGCGGAGTCATGATCAAACGGCTCCGTCACCTGCTGGGGCTATGATGGATACGGCCAAGCCACGCCACCGCGAGGTGAATTCGCCTCCGTGAGTGCTGGAGACCGCTACACCTGCGGGGTTAGGTCTGACGGCTCCGTCGCCTGCTGGGGCGAGGATGATGATGGTGAGGCGACACCGCCCCAAGGCGATTTCGCTTTGGTCAGCGCCGGGTCTGGGCATAACTGCGGGGTCAAGACCAATGGCTCCGTCGTCTGCTGGGGCGAGAATGACTTCGGCGAAGCAACGCCCCCCCGAGGCGAATTCGTTTCCCTCAGCGCCGGGATCGGTCACACCTGCGGAGTCAAGACCACGGCACCGTCGCCTGCTGGGGAGAAGATTTTTGGGGTGAGACGACGCCCCCCCGAGGCCAATTCGTCTCCGTCAGCCCTGGGGCACGCCACACATGCGGGGTCATGGCCGACAGATCAGTCGCCTGCTGGGGCAACGATGAGTCCGGCCAAGCCTCGCCGCCTCTAGGCGAATTCGATTCCGTCAGCGCCGGGGGCTGGCACACCTGCGGTGTCAAGGCCGACAGCACCGTCACCTGTTGGGGTCGTGACCGGGGTGGCGAAGCCTCACCACCCCAAGGACAATTCGTCTCGGTGAGCGCTGGCCACTCTCATAATTGCGGTGTCATGACCGGTGGAGCCGTCGCATGCTGGGGCGAAGATGATCAGGGTCAAGCCACGCCACCCCAAGGCGAATTCGTCTCGGTCAGCGCCGGTTATGACCATACATGCGGGGTCGAGACCGATGGCACCATTGCTTGCTGGGGCGACGATGACTACGGCGAAGCAACGCCACCACGAGGCGAGTTCGCCTCCGTCAGCGCCGGGTTTGTGGATACCTGCGGGGTCAAGGCAGACGGCTCCGTCGCCTGCTGGGGCCATGGCTCTGAAGCTACTCCACCACGAGGCGAGTTCGCCTCCGTCAGTGCCGGAACGTACTACACCTGCGGGCTCAGGATGGATTCAGAGGTAGTGTGCTGGGGCATGCAAGGTCGCAACCTGACAGCGCATCCGGGAGGCTAAGGCATTCTTCGAGGTCGTCCGGCCTAGTAGTGCCCCTTACTCCTCATAAATATCCAACCCACCCTCCTCCGACGGAAACGTGTCATCCTCCCCAAAAGCCCACAGAAACGCCTTGCTCAGAATGCGTCCATTGGTGGCCCCGCTGAAGCGGTGGTCGCAGTCGGGGACCTCACGCACATGCAACGACTCCGCGGCGCTGGCGCCGAACTGCAGCACGTAGGCTAGGAAGCGGGCTAGGGGATCATTGGCCCCGTAGGCTACGTAGATGCGGCCCGTGAAGTGGGGAATGGCGGCGTAGAAGTAGTCGCCCACGCTGTCGTAGGTGGAATTGAGGAGGATGCGCTTAATCTCGCTGTAGCGGAAGGCGACCGCCCCTACGGCCGAGCCTCCGGAGGAAAAGCCCGACAGGTACATGATGGGATCGGAGGAGCCGCAGAGCTGGCGTCGTCGCTCCAAGGCGTAGTCGATGACGTGGGCCAAGCCCTCCACCAAGATGCGGTTCCAACTGGCGTTCTGGTAGGCGTAGGGCTCGGTGGGGTTCACGAACTGGGCGTCGGGCCGGGGCACGTTGTAGGTGACCATGCTGAGCATGCCCCGGCTCTGCAGTTCACGGGCGAGGTTGGCCCAGCGGTTGTAGCGCCCGTCCTTGAGTTCTCCAGACCCAGGCGAGTTCACCAGAATGATGCCCGAGTCGGAGGGGTAGGCGGTGACGGGTAGCTCGTAGGGGACCTCTTGGCCTGCGTAGCCCTCCGTCCGCCTGCTCAGGATTGTATCGAGGCGGCCCACGTCACCCCCAACCTAACCTTACCACCTCCCCCCTCTGAGGGTCGGAGGGATATGCACAGATCCCAGTCACAAGGGACGGGCCTGAATCAGGCCCGCCCTAGAGCATGCGGGTGCCGCCGTTGACTCCCAGAAGCTGCCCAGTGATGTAGGAAGCCTCAAAAGAGCCAAGGAAGGCCACGGCAGCCGCCACTTCAGCAGGATGGCAGCGGGCCCTGCCCAGCCAGTTGCGCCCGCCCGAGGCAGGATAGTAGTCCAGCATCTCGGGGGTCGGGTTAAGGTAGTCGTCGCGCTGTCCCGCCACCGAGTCGAGCGTGCCGTCGTTGCGCGTCTCCATGCCCGCGGGAGACACACAGTTGGCGGTGATGTTCCACTTGCCGTACTCGGCGGCCACTGTGGTGGTCAGTCCCACGACGCTGCCCTTGCCGATCCCAGCCAAGAAGGTGTGGTAAGGCACCGCAGCTTCAAAAGCGGTGCCTCCGATGCTGACAATGCGGCCGTAATTCCTCTCTATCATTTGGGGCAACACCGCTTTCATCATACGCACCGTGCCCCATACGTTGGTGTTCACCGACTGCTGCATCAGCTCTTCGGGAAACTCCAGCAACGGTAGGCGGGCTTGCATGGCAGCGTTGTTCACCAAGGTGTCGATGCGACCGAACCGGTCCAAAGTCTGCTGTACGACGCCATCGGCAACGCCAATCTCGCTCAGGTCGCCTCCTATCCACATGAAGGGCTGACCTGTCTCGTCTTCCATCTCGCGGGCTGCCCTGGGAGCAGTGACGTCATTGAAGTCGGCCATCACCACGGTACATCCTTCCATGGCCAACCTGCGGCAAATCACCCGCCCCAGCCCCTGACCTCCGCCGGTAACAATGGCCACCCTGTCCTCATAGCGTCGGCAATGGACAGGCACGTCGTACTCGGCAGACTCGAAATTCATCCAAGGGTCTTGTTGCTGCGTCATTCCAAGTCTCCCTCATTGTGTTCTCGTTTGTCGCGTTTCGAACGCTAGCGGCCCATATCATATCAGGAATAGTGGCGTGGGGCGTAGAGGCCGCTATACTGCTCCGCGCATAAGAGGGCTAGACGGCTCACGACTGCAATTCGCATAGGGGTTCCCAATTGATACATAGGCTGCTGTCTCTGGGAGCATTCGGTTGCGTAGTCCTGCTGGGCACTGCATTGTCTTGTGACCTAGTGGAGGATGAGGGTCGGGTAGTAAATGATTCTCCGATAGCCGAAAGAACCTATTTCGTTGACGATGCGCCGGAGGAGCAGGCACGTTTGCAGGCGTTGGCTCAGTCGGAGGAGGACCGGTTGGCAGCACTGGCTCAGGCGGAGCAGGACCGGTTGGCAGCGCTGGCTCAGTCGGAGGAGGACCGGTTGGCAGCGCTGGCTCAGTCGGAGCAGGACCGCTTGGCAGCGCAGGCTCAGTCGGAGCAAGACCGCTTGGCGGTGCTGGCTGAAGCAGAGCAGGCACGCTTGGCAGCGCTAGCTGAAGCGCAAGTAGAGGAAGCACCCATCCCAGCGCCCCCCAATCCGGATCCCGCAACCATTGCTTCACCAATAGAAGCGACACCGACCCCCATGCCCCGATGCCTGCAACTTCTCAGTTCCGATTTAGTGCATGACGAACACTACGCGCTCACTCAGGACTACGAACTTGTCCCTGAGCATTTGCTTGATACATTAGGCCATTCCAAATACGAAGAACACTCTGATCGTATCAGTGGTGAAATTGTGAACCAATGCGAGCTACCTCTGACGGACGCTGAGATCCTAGTTGCGCTGTTCGACCCTGAGGAGAAGCAAGTCGGGACAGCCAGCGACGATATATGGGAACTTCAACCCAACACTACGTGGCGATTTCAAGCTGAGTATTATGATCTCAACGTAGATTCCCACGAAGTTAGTGAAATTAGTTATCACCTTGACACTGAAGTCACGGTAGCCGACCCTAGCTGCCTCGAATGGACATACTCGGCATTGGAACATGGTGAGCATTATGCCATTAACGCCCGAGGGCACAGATTAGATGAAAGTCTTACCGTGAATTTGGATCATGCTGAGTATTACACTCATGTCGACCATATCGTGGGGGAAATAGTGAACGCATGTGGAACAGAAATCGAGTTCGTGAGGATTTACATCCCGCTGTTTGACACCCAAGGTAGGCAAGTAGGCACAGGGATGGACTGGATAAAAGATCTCCAGGCCGACACAATTTGGAGGTTTCGGGCACAGGTGTTTAGCGTGGACGTCGACCATCATGTAGTGAGTAAGGTGGTCTATGATTTCGACCGGGATCACCGATATATCTCTCCCGAACCTAGCTGTCTGAGGTTGATCTCTTCTACTAACCTTGGCAACGTCTCTCCATGGGGAACAACTTATTACGTAGGGGGCGACATTGTTAACGAGTGTGCCGTGGAGATCGAGAGAGTTGACGTGATAGTGGCCTTATTTGATGACAGTGGTCGACAGATAGGTAGTGCTTCCGACTCCTTGCGAGACCTGCAGCTAGGGGCAACTTGGGCATTCCATGCCGAGCCTTTCGGTGGACTAGCAGCAGACCACCACCTGGTCAGCGAAATCAGTTATGACTTGGGCGTAGACGAAACGCCCCAAGAGTAAGATTTCTATCGAGGAGTTTGTCAGCGTTCACCGAGCATGGCGTTGAGGAGACTCCGTGGTTGCCATGACAATTCCCCGTTGACGGGTGCGGGCCTACCCTCTAATCTCAATACAGGCTGGGGACTGACCCCTCGAAGGTCGCCCCAGCCTTACCTTTTCTAGGAGGGCTCTGTTGAGGCCCATCAACATCAAACCCCGTGGGGCGCCAAGTTCCCTCTATCTCACAAGTTGGCCTATGCCTCACAAGTTGCCATATGCCCCTCAAGGGGCGCGCCGCCAGTTCGTATCTGGAAGCCGGCGCCAACATTGCACAAATTTCAGTGAAATCAGCTACGAAAAAAACGATGTCAAATACGACTTGACTGAAATGCGGCAACTTTACATCTGCGAGGTGGCCCGGTATCCCAGCTACGGAGCGGCCAGACCACTCTGGCGTAGCGTTTGCCTTGGGGGCAGCTTCAGCTACAATCGCGCGCAGAACATGATCACCCACCCCAAAACTATCCCAGCGGGAGGCGAATGATGGACGAGGCAACGGCTGCACGGATACTGGAGCAGATTGACGAGAAGGAGACCGTCGAATTCTGCAGTGATCTGCTGCGGATCCCCAGCTTCAAGACGGAAGAAACGCCGGTGGCCACCTATTTGGCCACCTTCTTCGGCGACCGCGGCTATGACGTGCAGTTGCAGGAGGTGGAGCCGGGCAGGTTTCAGACCATCGCCACCCTGCGGGGCAGTGGCGGAGGCCAGAGCCTGATGCTCAACGGACATATGGACATCGACCCCCTGGCCTTCGGCCTCGTGCGCGACCCTTGGGTGCCCAGTTGGGAGGGCGACAACCTCTACGGTGGCGGCTCCAACAACATGAAGGGCGGCCTGACCTCCATCATCACTGCTGCCGAGGCCATCCGAAAGTCGGGAATCGAGATGAAGGGCGACTTGGTGGTCGCCTGCGTGGCGGGAGAGTTGCAGGGGGGCGTGGGCACAACCTACGCGCTGCGAAACGGCCTGAAAACTGACGCTGCCATCGTGGCCGAGCCCGTGGGCGACGGTGACAACATCATCACGACCCATGTGGGTTGGGTAGAGATGGCCATCAGCACCATCGGCCTGTCGCAGCACGTCAGCCGCTCCCATCTGGCCATCGACGCCATCGACATGATGATCAAGGCCATTCCCGCCATCAAGAACGTGCAGTTCACCCACACGCCTAGGGCCGACCTGCCCGACATGCCACGCATCATCATCGGCACCATCCTCGGCGGGCGGGGCAAGGACCACGACATGCGGGGCCCCAACTTCACCTGCGACTACTGCACGGTCGTCGCCGACATCCGCACGCTGCCCGGCCAGACCGCCGAGATGGTCATCGCAGATGTGACAAAGGTGCTGGACGCCATAAAGGCAGAAGACCCCACCTTCAACTACGAGATAGAGGCCCCGCCCCCATCCCACTACAAGGTGCAGACCGTCTACATGGAGCCCTTCGACGTGCCCCAAGACCTGCCCATCGTGCAGTGCCTCTCGCAGAACTTCCGCTCCTTTGCCGGTCGCGACCCGGACCAGATAGGCGCGGTCATCACCCAGTCCTACGCCGGCAATGACAGCTGCCACCTGTGGGAGGCGGACATACCTTGCTGCCTCTATGGCCCCCAAGGAGGCCGCGACCGCCAAGGCGAGCCCGACGGCTTCGTCAGCGTCAGCAGCATGGTACGCGTGGCCCAAGTGCTGGCCCTGACGTCGGCCGACTGGTGCAATCAGGAGAAATAACTGACACTCAGGTCTGCATCGTGGTATAATAATGGGTGACCCTCCACGATAGCAGGCGTATGTTTTCCCAGTACGAGCTCAACAAACCCTAAGGAGCGACCATGACGATTACACTTTCACATGGCGGGCCCAGCATCTACTCCTCGGCTTCGCGGTCGGACAGCGTGGCGGTGGGGACCATCAATGGCGTGGCGTTCATTGAGCGCAACGGCGACGGGTGGCGTGTCTCGCACCGCGGACTAGAAGGCAAGCACATCCACGCCGTGGTGGTGGAGCCCACCAGTGGCACCATCTTTGCCGGGGCCAACCACGGCTCCATCTTCGCCAGCGCCGACGGCGGATACACTTGGGAGCAACGGGACAACGGCCTCACCGAGACCGATGTCTACAGCATGGAAGCCACGGTAGTGGACGGCAAAGCACGCATTTTCGCCGGAACTGAGCCGGCCCACCTCTTCGCCAGCGACGACTTGGGTCAGACTTGGAACGAGTTGAAAGCTATGCGTTCGGTGGACATGTCCAAGTGGGGCTTCCCTGCGCCCCCGCACATTGCTCATACGAAGCACATCAACTTCCATCCCAAGGACCCGCAGACCTTGTATGTCGGCGTGGAGCAGGGCGGACTGCTCAAGAGCACCGACTCCGGTGAGACCTTCACCGTTATTCATGGCATGGATGACGATGTGCACCGCAGCGTGCTGAACCCCGCCGATCCCGACGAGATTTTCGTCACCACCGGCATAGGCATGTACTACACCGGCGATGGCGGGGCCAACTGGGACCAGTGGACCGACACCAACCACCCCATAGGCGGCTACCCCGACCTGCTGGTGCTGCACCCCCGCAACCCCAGCCTGATGTTCGTCGCCTCGGCCGAGTTCGGACCGGGTACTTGGCGCGAGACCGGCACCGCCACCTCCCGCATCTCCAAGAGCACTGATGGCGGTCGCAACTGGACCCAGCTGAAGAACGGCATCAACGAGGTGTACACCGCCTTCGAGGCCATGTGCATCGAGGACTGGGGAGGCGACAGCTTCTCAATGTTCGCAGCCACCGCCACTGGCGAGGTCTGGAACAGCGATGACGGCGGCGAGAGCTGGCACGAGATCCTCAGCGACCTCGCCCCCATCTCCAAGGGCGCCCACTACGAGTCCTTCGTCAAAGTCACAGCGTAGGGCGCGCACCTAAGTCAGCGCTTCAGCAAGAAGGCCCGCCAGTCATGGCGGGCCTTCTGTTTGTTGTCATGGCAACAAGATCAGTCACCTTTATCGTATTGGTCCTACTGGCAGCGCTAGCCTGCGGCCCCAAGCCGCCCGGCATGTCCCTTGTGGAAGCCGTCACCTTGGGGAAGGTCGACACGGTACAGCGTCACATGGAGATCGGCAACGACCCCAACGAGTCCTTCGTTCCGACCGGCGCGGAGAGTGCCGGGGCGTCGGCACTGCATTTGGCAGTTGTCGCGGATAACCGGGAGATAGCTGAGCTGCTTCTGGCTAATGGTGCGGACATCAATATACCCGCAAGCGACGAGTTTCAGGGTTCACCACTGGAATGGGCAGTCTTCTTCGGGCTAGGAGAGATGGCCATATTCCTGATTGACGAGGGGGCCGACCTGAACTCGAAGAATGCCTTGGGTGGGACTCCTCTCGACGCTACGACAGCGGAGAACCCCTTCATCCTCGTTGGACAACTCGAAACATTCAACAAGAGTCGCGCTTTCCTAAGGATGTACCTGAGCGAGCGAGGGGCAGAGTCGGGTTTCCCCGAAATGGCCCTACTGGGGGCCATAGACCGAGAAGACTTGGCGACAGTGGAGGGTCACTTGGCGTCGGGCGTGGATCCCAACGAGTCCTTCGTCCCGCCGGGAGTACCGGCGGAAGGCGCCTCTGCCCTGCATCTAGCGGTGCTCAAGGAGAACAGGGAGATGGCAGAAGCCCTCCTAAACTCGGGTACGAATATCGACATCCCAGCCCAGGACCAGTTTCAAGGACCGCCACTGGAGTGGGCGGCTTTCTTCGGCCTGACAGAGATGGTCGTGTTTCTAGTGGAAGCCGGTGCCGACGTGAACGCCAAGAACGCTATCGGCACCACGCCTCTGGACGCGGCTTCAGCGGACAACCCCTTCATAATCGCCGGAGCCCGCGAGGAATTCAACGAGAACCGGGCCATCATTCGAGATTACCTAGTCCAGCAGGGCGCCCAGTAGGGTCTGCAACTCGCCCGCTAAACCTTCCCCGGAGCGGGCGTCGGGTCCACGGGCCCGATGTTGGCCATGTCGGGCTCAAGCTGCAGAGCGTCGGCGATCTTGGTGTAGCTGGAGAACATCTGGGTTACGCCTAGGACTTCCCGGATGCCAGCCTCGGAGACACCCAAGCGCCTCATCTCCTCGAGGTGGAAACCGGTGCCGAAGGAGGAGCGGCTGGTGACTGAGACGGCGAACGCGAGGGCTTCCTTGAGCTTGCGCGTAAGGTTGTTGTCGGAGAAAGCATGGCGGGTGGCCTCCCATATGTCCGCAAGATATCCGCAGTCTTGGGCCACCAGCCGGAAGCAGAGCGGGACGTCGGGCCGCTGGTAGAACTCACGTATTTCGCCGAAGACTTTCCCCACCTCGGCACTGGGCTCAGCCTCGTTCACCGGCATTATCAGGGCCGTCAAAGTATCGTTGGGCGTCAGGGCGTCGGCCACAACGTTGTGGGCGTTGGTGATCCCAATCGTGCAGGCCGCCTCGTACCAGAGAGCATCACGCTCCATCCCCTGCAGCTTCCCGGCTGCAGTGTGGGCATGAGTTCAATACTCGCAGGCGTTGACCCCGCTGACCATGGCGGCGACCATCTCTTTCTCACCCCGCGTGAACTCCCCCGGCCCCATGGCCCGCTTCATGGCACGCCCATGAGGCCCGCCGAAATCAGGGTCCCATGCCAGCACCCGGCTCATGGCGGGAGGCGCCTCGAACTCGTGGTTGAACCAAGCGCCCGAAAGCTCGAACATCCTCTGCGCCTGCTGCGGATACTCAGAAACCTCACGCAACCTGACCGTCGGCATGGCCATCCTCCTTGTACGGTACTCGTGCCATCTCTGGCATTTGGCCACGAACAAAGTAGCAAGTCAAACGCGCAGGCTACACGTCACCATGGGTCGTGGAATTCACGCTTTCGCGATGAAGGGGCTCTTTGGTTCTACCTCGCCATATCGTCGAACATTCTTATAACCGCTTAGGGCGACCGGATGGAGGGGACAATCGGAACAGCCCTGAGGCTAGTCCATCAGCATCACCGAGCTGGATTTAACAATCAGGTAGGCATCTTGACCTTGGTGCAACTGTAGCGAAGCTGCGGCCTCGGGCGTCACCTCTACCACTAAGGGCACCCCACAGTCGGCGTACACCATCACTCGTCCTTCCACCCGGTGCACGTCTCTGATGGTGGCAGGCAGGATGTTCTGGGCGCTGATGCGGGGTGGCAGGTCGAGAGCCACGATGATGTCGCCTGCCCGTATGGACACCGAGATGGTGTCGCCTTGGCTGATGCCATCCGTCACCGTATGGGGGTCGACAATGTACAGTGGGTGCTCGCCCAAGGCGGAGACGATGGTGCCACTGTCGGGACGGCGGTCGGTCACCACCACGTCAAGCAAGTTCTCCACTCCACCGCCCTCCATCAGCGAGCGCACTCCCGGTTTCACCAAGGCATCGCGTACCGGCTCGAAAGCCACCTGTCGGCCCCGGTCCAGCACCAAGGCTTGCCCGCTGATGGCCAGTACCTCTGAGATGGAGTGTGACACGTAGACCATGGGTATGGAAAGCTGGGCATGCACCACCTTGAGGTAGCGCAGGACCCGGCCACGCAGGGCCATGTCCAAGGAGCTCAGAGGCTCGTCCAACAGTAGCAGCGATGGGGACGTGGCCAGTGCCCGGGCCAGCGCGACACGCTGTGCCTCGCCCCCAGAGAGTGAGCCAGGGCGCCGCTCCAGCAGGTGCTGCAATCCAAGCAACTCGGTCAGGTCGTCGGGCGATATAGCCCGGCTGTCCGGTGACCGCAGCTTGTAGCCGTAGCGGATGTTCTCGCCCACAGACATGTGAGGGAACAGCAGTCCATCTTGGAAGATGTAGCCGATACTCCTCCGCTCTGGGGGAACTCTGACTCTCGGTTTCGAGGAATAGACCGCGCTCCCCTTCAACTCGATGACGCCCGAATCAGGCACAGAGAATCCGGCGATGCAGTTCAGCACCGTGGTCTTGCCGCTGCCTGAGGGACCGAATACAGCAGTTACGCCAGATGTGAAGGTGGCATCCACCTCCAGCCGGAACCCGGTGTAGCTCTTGGAGAAGGCCAGCCGCAGGTAGTCCTGCTCCATGGGCTAGTAAACCCGCCTATGCACCAGTCGGTGGTGCAGAATCAGTGCGCCGAACGCCAGAATCAGCGAGACGGCAATTAGCCTCACCGCAGCTGCATCGTCGCCAGTCTCAATGCGGTTGAATAGCGCGAGGGGCACCGTCTGGGTGCGGCCCGGAATGTTGCCCGCCACCACAATCGTCGCCCCGAACTCTCCCAACCCTCTCGCAAAGCCCAGCAGCACCGCCGCCAAGATGCCCTGGCGAGCCAAAGGTACTGTTACCCCGAAGAAAGTCCTCAGCGGGCCAGCCCCCAAGGTCCGCGAAGCGAACTCTAGGCGCGGGTCCACGTTTGCCATGGCCACTTCTATGGCTCGTACCATCAGGGGCAACGATACCAACCCCGCGGCTAACGCAGCCGCTACCCAAGTGAACACCACGTCCACGCCGAACAGGTTGTGCAGAAGCTGACCGATGGGGCCATTTCGCCCCAGTAGAATCAGCAGAAAGTACCCAGTAACGACCGGGGGCAACACCAAAGGAAAAGTGAAGAGGGTGTCTAGGAGGACTTTACCCCGAATGGAGGACTTGGCCAGCAGCCAGCCGACCACAAGCGCGACGGGCAACCCGATGAGCGTGCCCACCACGGCCACTCGCAGGGAAAGGGCAACGACCTCCCACTCTGCGGAAGAGAGCAAGTCGAATCACGAGAGCGAGAGCGTGCTAGCGGCGAAGACCTCTTCGGGTGCTACCTTGCGGGTAAGCACCTTCTGCTCGATGTTGAAGTCGACGAAGGTCTCTATCGTCTTGCGGTTGGCCTCGACGCCGAAAGGCAGTGGGTCGCCTCCAGCCAACTGCCCCATCTCGGCTATGGCTTGGTCAGCCGCATCCAACTGTCCACCCGAACTCAGGCGCTGCATGTAGCTCTCCTTGGCCGCCTTGAAGCAGCGGAAGAGCTCTTCAGGCAGCCAAGGGTTGGCCTCCATGACCTCGTTCTTCATCACGATGGTGTGGTTGATGGGGAACACGCCTGTCTGCTGCATGTACTCCACGGCCGCTTGCCGAGCGTCAGGTATCAGCGGCTTCACGTCAGGCGAGTCGACTCGCCCCGCTCCGATGGCGGCATCGATTTCCCCCGCCACCAGCATCGCTCCAAGGTCGTCGCTGGAAGCAGACACCACGTTGGATGGGTGCTGGTACTCAGCCACATGCTCGTCGCCTGACAGCACCCACGTCACCTTGTCCAAGTTGACCCCATAAACCGAACTCAGGATGCCCCGCACCCATACGCCAGTGGTTACGGTGTATCCACGCACTCCCACGCGACGCCCCTCCAAGTCCGAGGGCGACGTAATGCCCGAGCGGGTGTTGTAGACGATGGCCCCGTGGTGGAAGCCCCGCACCACGAAGGCAGGTATGGCGGTGATGGGCTTGTCGTGGGCTCGGGCGCACAGATACGTGGAGAGCGCCATCTCCGACACATCAAACTCCAAGCCCCTGATCATACGCCGGAATATGGCGATGACCGGATTGACCTCAATGTGCTCCATGGCGATCTGGTCCGAGGCCACGCTGCCGTCCTTGAGGGGCGTGGTGTGGCCGTAGTTGCCAATAGCAGTCTTCAGCGTCAGTGCCGGCATATCTGGCATCTCCTACTTCATCCTCGAATACACCTTGCGGTGATTACCCTCAGTAATCTTGTAGCGGTCCTCATCGCTCAGCCAGTCGATGCCGTTGAACAGGGGCACCAAGTCTTCGAAGTTGCGCCCAGTGGCTGGGTCGGTGGCATTCACCGCCCCGAACATCTCCGTGGCGAAGAGAACGTTGTCCACGCCCACTTTCTTGATGAGCAACTCCATGCCGTCTTGGTCGTAAATCGCCATGTCCCAGTACACTTGTCGCGCAGCCTCTTCGAAGGGCTTGATCCCGTTGCGGGTATGCGTTCCCCGGTGCCGGTTCCACTGGTAGGGGATGGCTCCGCCGCCGTGGGGGATGATCAGTTTGAGCTTGGGAAAGTCCTCAAACACCCGGGAGCCCAGAAGCTCGACGGCTGCGTTGTGGTGTTCGCAGATGTAGTAGGAACTCGTTACGTGGAAGGCCGGGTTCATCGATGCGCTGGCATGCACCGTCCCCGGCACGTCCAGCTGTTCCATCTTCTCCCACAGCGGGTACCACCATTCGCTGGCCATGGATGGAGTCAGGGGCTCCAAGCCTCCGGCGATGTTGGGGTTGACGTTGCAGGCAACGAAACCCAGCTCGTTCACGCACCGCTCCAACTCGTCCACCCACCGCTCTGGTGGCACCGGTTCCCCCTTCTTGGGGTCCATAGCTTGAGGCAACTGGCACACAGGACTCACCTTGTCAGGCCAAGTGCCCCCGATGCGCCCAATGATGTCGTTACAGGCCATGGACCAGTAGCGGCTGATGAGTTCACCGCCGAACTGGTGCCCCATAGCCGAAGCCTGCGGAGAGAACATCAGCCGGTCGATGCCCGTCTCCTCCATGCGTTGGAACTGGCTCGACATGGTGCGCTCCAACTGCTCGTCGCTCACCTGCAACCGCGCTTGAGCGGGCCGGGAGAAGTTGGTGATCTGCTGGCCACGGTACTGCTGCAATTGAGGTGGGGCAGTGGTGTAGTGGGCATGGGCGTCGATTATCATCGATAACCTCCCGCTGGTGTAGGAGCAACTAATGCAGAAAAAGCGGAGCTATTGTATCAGAGAAGCCCCGCCCTTTGTTGCGCCGCCTGCCTTCTGCTAGAATCGGGCCACCTTTCGAGAACCCTTATTTTGAGAACCCCAACAGGAGTTGAACCATGGCAGATATCCCCCGGTTGAACGGCGTCATCAAGGCTCTGGAGGAGGGCAAGACGGCCTTCGTCCCCTTCAGCAATCCCGACATCGAAGCGGCCACCGCCTTGGGCTCGTCCAAGTACGACGGCGTCGTCTACGAGATGGAGCACGGCCCCTTCGACTCGCCCACCCTGCGCGACACCCTGCAGTTCATGCTCAGCCGCCGCCAGATTCTCGACAGCGGCACCTTAGCCCCTGCCGTCACACCCATGGTGCGCATCCCGCCCAACGGCGGCGAGATGAACCAGTGGATTGCCAAGCAAGTGCTGGACATCGGCGTGTACGGCATCGTCTGGCCCCACGTCAGTTCGGTGGATGAGGCTTGGAACGCAGTGCGGGCCTGTCGCTACCCCCGCTTGGCGGAGGCACCCCTCTACAACCCGCCGGGCATCCGAGGGGACGCCCCCAACAGGGCCGCCCGCTATTGGGGCCTGACCCAGCAGGAGTACTACGCCCGCGCTGACGTTTGGCCTTTGGCACCCGAGGGCGAGGTGCTGGTGATTATCCAGTGCGAGGAAGTCCGGGCCATCGACAACCTGCCCGCCATCCTCAAGGAGGTCCCCGGCATCGGAGTCGTCCTCATCGGCGAGGGCGACCTCAGCCAAGAACTCGGCCGTCCCCGCGACTACGAACACCCCGTGGTGCAGGACGCCATCACCACCATCCTCAACACATGTAAGGAGCACAACGTAGTCTGCGGTCACCCACACCCCGACGCCCAGAACATGGACCGCTTGGTGGAGCAGGGCTTCCGCTTCCTAATGCCCCCAGCAGGACGCTCCTTCGCCCTCCTGGAGAAAGGCTGGCAACTCACCAGCCGGAGCTAGGCGAACATTCGAGGCGCGAGTCATCCCCTCTCCCCCAGCGAGAGATAGGGTGAGGGGGCATGACTCTGTTCGCCGCTCCCATGACTACAGGCGGCCGGTACCCCCGTCATTCCGCCGAAAGCCGCCTAGACATCGACGAAAACAACCTGAGTGGGTGCGTACCAAACGATTTGCAATTCCAATTGTCTTCCGAAAGCAACCTCGGAGGCATGGAGTACTGTTGATGAAGCGATTGGCAGCCACATAAGAACAACTGGAGGACCAACTACCATGACAACAACGCGATCCCCCTTCCTCTCCCAATCCTACGGTGCCTATGACCACCGCGACGTCCCCGCCGAGGACGCCCCCCTGACCCACACCGGGCCAGGCACGCCTTGTGGCGAGTACATGCGCCGCTTCTGGCAGCCTGTCATCTTCTCCGACGATCTGAAAGACCTGCCCATTTCCCTCAAGATTCTGGGCGAGGAGTTGGTGGCTTTCCGTGACAAGTCCGGCAACGTCGGCCTCATGGAGTTGCATTGCCCCCACCGTGGCACCTCGCTCGAGTTCGGCATTCTCTGCGACCACGGCATCCGCTGCTGCTACCACGGCTGGCAGATGGACGTCGACGGCAAGATTCTCGATACCCCCGGCGAGCCTCCCGATAGCACTCTCAAAGATCGGCTGTACCAAGGAGCCTACCCCGTCCACGAGTACAACGGCATCGTCTTCGCCTACATGGGGCCTCCCGATCTGATGCCACCCTTCCCCATGTTCGACAGCTACAGCAGGCCCGGATTCCGCATGATTCCCGGCCGCAAGTACTTCTACCCCTGCAACTGGCTCCAGATCCTGGAAAACGCCATGGACCCCACCCACACCGCCTTCCTCCACACCATAGTGGCCGGCTCCCAGTTCACCGACGAGTTCGGCGTCCTGCCGGAGCTTGACTTTGCCGAGACCCCGGTGGGAATGGTGTACACCGCCGCCCGCCGCGTCGGCGACAACATTTGGGTGCGAATGGTGGAAACGGTCCTGCCCAACCTCCAGCAGGTGGCCCCCATCTGGGAGACGGGCCAGCACCCCCACGGCTTTGGCGGCCCCATGATGAGCCGCTGGATTGTGCCCATCGACGACACCAACACCATGTTCATCGAGTTTCGCCATATCGCCGAGGGCGAGGACGCGATGCCTCCGACGCCCCTATGGTGGGGCGACCGCAACGTGATGCTGCCAGCCCAGCTACCCGACGAGGGAGAGACCTACAAAGACCGCCAGCGCCGCCCCGGCGACTACGACGCCCAAGTCACCCAGCGCCCCATCGCCGTCCACGGCCTTGAGCACCTCGGTGTCACCGACCGCGGCATCATCATGTTCCGTCGCCGTCTGCGAAAGGGCATCGAAGCCACAGCCCAAAACCAAGACCCCGAAGGCCTCTCCCGCGAAGACCGCCCCATCACCACCTACTGCAACGACTCAGTAATCCCCGATCCCGCGGCGGCCACCCCTGAAGCGGAAACCCACCTGCTACAAGAGACGGCCCGCAATCTAGTACGGGAGTATCTGGCGCGGGGCTAGGGGCAGTCCTGAGTGCCTTTACCGTTGCGATCGCCGGTGCTGCCGGAGGGGCAGTAGCCAGTTGGAGGCTCGTCACGAACTGGTGCGAGCCGAGCATGTGGGATGGAAGGCATGAACATATCTTGGGAACGTCCTGGGATACCCGTTTTGCAGGGGAAAGGCGAGGATGTCTCCGACTATCGCGTTGAGTGGCACTTCAAAGAAGTCCCTCTCGGCAAAAGCCTCGATGGTCCCAAGAGTCTCGTGGGCGGCGAGTTTGCCGCCTTTAAGAACGATAGCAGAATCGGTGTGTACGAGTCATACTCTGACGCCGTTGACGCTCTCGAGCAGTAACCGAATGCAGCGGAGGAAACCCTGAGGTAGGGGTTAGCCTACAGCTTCTGTGGCGATGGGGCTGCCATCAACGGACCAGTCTCAGCCTTGCCTCGCTCCAGTGGCCGGTCCAGCCCAAACCCCATCTCCCGAAACACCCGCGACGCCTCCTCGCTCGCCAGGAACTCGATAAACGCCGCAGCCTGCTCCCGCTTATCCGAGCGGCCCAGCACTATCGCCGGATACACAATCGGCGAATGCGCCTCCTCAGCCAGCGTCTCCACTACTGTGACCCCCTCACTCACAAACGCATCCGTCCGATACACCAGCGCAGCCTCCACGTTCCCCGACTCCACGTAACCCAGGGTAGTTCGCACGTTCGCCCCGTAGACCAAGCGCGGTTCAAACGTTTCCCACAGCCCCAGATGGATCAAAGCCTCTTTGGCGTACCCTCCTGCGGGGGCAAGGTCGGGGTCCGCGATGGCCAGCATTTCCCCAGTTTCGGCCAACTCCTCCAAACTGGTAACACTCTCCGCGTCGCCAACCCGTGCCACCAGGACCAGACGATTGGTCAGCAGAGGCCGTCGGCTCCCCGCCTCCAGCAACCCCTGGTTAGCCAAACGGTCCACAGGCTGCCCGCCAGCCGATATCAGGACGTCCGCGGGGGCGCCGCGGATGACTTGCTGCGCCAAGCGGCCAGAGGCGCCGAAGCTGAGGTCGACCCTCACGCCCAACTTCTCTTCATACACCTCGGCGAGCTGTTGCATGGGGCCGGTGAGGCTGGAAGCTGCAAAAACCAGCAGCCTCTCGTTGCCCCCGCCACAGGCTAGGCATAGGGCACACACGAGCAGCAGGGCAATCAGTATAGGAGCCACGCGGGAACTCTGTGCCCGTGCTCTCCGAAACAGGTCTGGCAAAGGCCTCAGTCTCTAGGAAAGCTGGTCCAGCACCGAGCGGGCCAGCATCATCTTGCAGGGGCTGATGGGGCGGAAGGTGCGGGAGATGCGCACATCGCCTGCCAAGCTCAGGATGCTGTAGGCATCGTAGGGGTCCATGCCCTTCTCCTGAGACAGGAAGTCCACCATCTCGCTCACAGCCTGCTTCATGGCAGTGCTGGTGCGCTTGGCCGACGACATGGTGATGAAGTACTCCGGCGTCAGGGCCCGCGGGTTGCGTAGCCTCTTGCCCCTCACACCCTTCTCGACCGTCACTCGCATGTGGGTCTCGGCGGCGATCTCCGCCCTGTGCCTCCTACCGCTCCGTCACCCACCACGGCGTGCATGTCCCCCATCACCAGCAGGCCCCCCTCCACGAACACCGGCAGCCAGATGGTGCTGCCAGCCACCAGTTCCTTCACATCGATGTCGCCCCCATAAGGGCCGCTGTCGCTGGCGGTCTGCTGCACCCGGCCCGGACTTGTCGCGATCAGCCCCACCGATGGGCGCATGGGCACCTTCAAGCCGTTCCCCAGCCGCAGGTGTCCATCCTCAATGGACATAATGGTGGGATAGGGACGGTCAAACCGCTCCGGCAGGAACCCGTGCCCCGGACGCACTTGGTGCAGCGCCGTCCCCGTCACCTCTATGGACAGGATATCCACCCTCAGCGCGTCGCCCCGCGAGGCCCCCTCCACATATATCGGCCCAGTCGCAGGCCCCAAAGGGCGGTACGCATCCAAGTCCTCCCGTACCCCCATGAAAGCATCCCAAGTCTCCACCAGAAGCTCCTCACCCGACGCGATGGTGATGGCCGGCTCCTGGTTGGGGTCGAGGGTAGTGGTGTGCTTATCTCGTGTCAGTCTCTTCATGACGGAATCTCCCATTAGTCCGCTCCTGGGACTCCTTCAGGTTGATACTAGGCCGCTTGAATAACTCTCGGTTGTTAGGGTCGACAGCGAGCCCAGCCGATTCCATAGCCGTCAGTCCCAAGAGGGGCTCGGTGTCGTCCCCGGCCATCACGATAGTTACCCCAATGGTCTCTCCCGCCAATTCGAGCTCCGCCACGGTGATCTGCATCGTGATTTCGGATCCGTCGGCCAAACTGTATGTCCGCTGTCCTCGAGGCATGAGGCCTATAGCTTCAAGCTGGCCACTAGGTGCAAGGCAGTCGATAGACCCTGTGTCAACCAGAAAGGCACTTTTCCAAGTGGTTTCAGGCCGTGCTGGATTGCGAACGACTACGTCTACGTATGTTTCTCCCATACCGTGAATCTCCCTCAAGCCACAATTAGGTCATCACGAGATGGAAGTATGGTGTTATTCCGTGTCGGTCGTCTCATGATTGCCGTTGGCTTCTACGCTTTTCGGCCAAGCCCTCCCCAAATTGAGTACGGCAGATTTCTAGGCTTCGTGTCCCTTGAATAGCTGTCGAGGAACTGCGGAGCAGTCGCTATACGCCACCCTACCCTCGCACAACCCCCTCACTTACCAATTCCTCAATCTCCGCAGCACTGTACCCCAACTCACCCAGAACCTCAGCCGTGTGCTCGCCCAAGTCCGGCGGGTGTCGGCGCACAGTAGCAGGGTGGTCAGTCAGCTTGAGAGGCGGGCCCGGCACCCGCATATCGGGCACCCGTGGGTGCAGGGCAGGCACGATCATGTTGCGGGCCAGCACTTGAGGGTCGTTCACCACGTCGGACACCCGGTTGATGGGGCCACAGGGCACCCCTGCCTCCATGATGATATCCACCCATTCAGCAGTCGTCTTGGTGCGGAAGTGGTCCGAAAGGAGGTCGATCACCTCCTTCCTGTTCTCCACCCTTCCCGTGTTGGTCTTGAGGCGCTCGTCCTCAGCGAGGTCATTGCGCCCGATGGCTGGGCAGAGACGCTGCCACAGCCCGTCGTTGGCACACCCCAAGATGAAGTGTCCATCGGAGGAAGGGAAGGCTTGGTACGGCACCAGTGACGGATGGGCCGACCCCAACCGCCCAGGCACCCGGCCAGATGCCATGTAACCCGTGGCGTGATAACTCATCGTGGCTACCTGCCCCTCCAGCAGGGAGGCCTCCACCAGCTGCCCCTTCCCCGTCTTCTCCCGGGCCAGTAATGCGGTGGTAACCGCACCGTAGGCCATCATGCCGGTGAACAGGTCCACCATGGAGTAGCCCACCCGAAGAGGAGGCCCGTCCGGCTCACCCGTCGTGCTCATCATCCCGCCGTAGCCTTGGATAATCAGGTCGTAGCCAGGCCTGTCGGCCATCGGACCCGTGCGCCCGAAGCCGGAGACGCAGCAGTAGATGATGCGCGGGTTTAGCTCGGCGACCTTCGCGTACCCGATGCCCATCCGGTCCGCCGTCCCAGCCCTGAAGCTCTCGATCATGATGTCGGCTTGGCTCGCCAGCTTCAGGCACACATCCACCGCCCGCTTGTCCCGCAAGATTCAGGGCAATGGAGCGCTTGTTCCGGTTGAAGGACACGAACTGGGTACTTAGGTCCCCCCAAAAGGGCCCCCACTCGCGGGTCTCGTCGCCATGGCTGGGCTCCTCAATCTTGATGACATCGGCCCCCATGTCGCCCAGCAGTTGGGTGCAGAAAGGCCCTGCCAAGGTGCGGGTGAGGTCCAGCACTCGAATGCCGTCCAATGCGCCAGCCACGGCTACCTCCTTGAACGATTGATCACGTAAGTGACCGAACGGTTGTTGAGGGATGATTATACAGGAGAGGCGATTCCTCCTCTCTCTTGACGGGAGAGGATTGAGGTGAGAGTGAGAAAAGCTGTAATACGATTGGTTACACTAAGTGGAGACGAAGCCCGCGCTCGCGCTAACCCCTTTCTTGACGCCGGTAGGACGCAAGTAGCCAGAAGTCTCCACCAAGGAAGAGGAGGCATCCCCTCTCCCTTAGCAGGAGAGGGTTAGGGTGAGGGAGAAGGGAAGCAACCCTCACGCCTCCTCCACCATCGGCTCTAACACCCGTATGTACTGCGACAGTCGGCTTGTCAACTCCATCAGGAAGTCCTCATCAAGCTCCGCCATGGGGATTGTCTCATGCACCCGCGTCCACTTGCGCGTCCACTGCTCCGCCTCCACCTCCGCGCCCAACTGCTGCTTGATATCGGCCAGCCGTGCCTGCAGGTTCTCCAGATGGAAAGCGTTGTCTTGGGCGGCGCCTTCGAAGTGGAGGCCAAGCTCAATCTGGCGGTGCCGTCGCTGTATATGCAACTCATAGTGGGCCGATGGATCTCCGTAGTGCACCTTGATAAGCCCGTGCCAAGGCCCCACGCTCTCGAATTCCTTCAACTCCAAGGGCAACTGCATACGCAGCAACTCCAACACCTCCGCCAGAAAGTGGCGGGCACTCATTCCAGGCACGGCAAGCACTCCGTATCAAGCTGAGTGCCATTGTACCATCGTGGATTGTGGGGGCAGGTCTGCACCCGTTCTTGATGCCGTACTGCATTGCGCTCATAGCCGTTCCCACGGTTATACTCATATAGTAGCAGCATGGAAGTCGGCTAGTACCGAGGGGAAGTGAGCCAACGTGGACAAAGTGTTCGTTTATTGGGACAACTCCAACATATTCATCAGTTCGCAGCAAGTAGCCGCCGAGCGCGAGGGCGATTCAGTCCGCTACAGGGTCCGACTGGATTTTCGGCGCTTGCTGGAGTTGGCCTGTGCCGAGCGGGAGATCGAGCATGCCATCGCCGTCGGCTCCATTCCCCCGGAATTGCGCCATGTGTGGAACCGGCTGGAGAATGAAGGAGTCACTGTCCAGTTGTTGGAGCGCGGCGCACTACAAGGCCGTGAACAAGGCATAGACCAGTTGCTGCAGACGGCGATGCTGCGCGATGCGCTGGACTACAACGGGGACCCAGGCATCGTCGTGCTGCTCACCGGCGACGGCAGCGGTTTCGCCGATGGTGTCGGGTTTTACGCCGATCTTAGGCGAATGCGGTCCCGGGGATGGCGAGTCGAGGTCCTATCGTGGCGCCATAGCTGCAATCGCCAGATGCGGGAGTGGTCTGAAGAAGAGGGCGTCTTTATTGCCCTCGACGATTTCTACGACAGCGTTACCTTCCTTGAACCTCCGGCCCCGGGTCAGCCGATCGCCGACCCGCGATATGCCACGCCCTTGGACTTCTCGCGGCGGGCCTTTGCACGGTAGGTGGAGCCCAGACTGCCTTCGACCCAAGCCATACACGCATCATCTGGTAGTATGGCATCGCGCACGTATGTATAATGCCGACCCATGCTGGCTGAGCAGTTTCTCAAACGAAGATTCGCGGAGGGACGTGCCAAGGGGCGGGAAGAGAGCCTCAAGTCTCTACCGAAACCTTGGCCAAGATAGATGGACTGTCTGAGGCCGATAAGGCTCGGATACTGGCTTCAATGCCGACGGCCAAGGAAGAAGACGAATAGCCCTTTGGGACCGCGTTAGCCCGAGACGGCGATTGAATGACCCAAGGCATCAACTAAAAACCCATGCGAGGTGATGTATGCCAACCCCCGGCATCGAACTTACCGGCGTAAACCATGTGGTCACCATGGTGAAAGAAACCCAGCGTAGCGTGGACTTCTACTGTGGTCTGCTGGGCTTCAAGCAGATTCCCAGTATGGTGGACAACGAGAACATCACATGGCTCCAACTCCCCAGCGGCGTGATGCTCCACCTCATCGAGACCGACGAGGCCCCGGTGCGCCCCGAGAACGTGCACCACGCCTTCGAGGTCGAGGACTTCGACGCTGCGTGGAAAACTTTGGAAGCCAACGGCGTCCCCGTGGAGCGGGACGGCACCCGCCACGACGGCCAGCGCTACATCTTCTTCCGCGACCCCGACGGCACCCGCGTAGAGATTTGCACCCCCTCAGGCTTCTAATTTTCTGTTGGCCAACATCGCGAGTCCCTTCCCCCTCGAGGGGGAAGGGGAGGAAGGTTAGGATGGGGCCGAATGTGGTGCTTTACTACCTAATGCGCGATGAACACAGGCTGCCCCCGTCCCCTTTGATAGCCTCCTTTTTACGGGAGCTGCAATGACTGAACTCGACGGCAAAGTAGCGATCGTCACCGGCGTAGGACGCGTGCGCGGTCTAGGCCGTGCTGTGGCCGAGTCCCTAGCCCAAGCCGGCTGCGATATAGTGGTCACGGGCACCGGCCGCGACCCCTCCACCTTTCCTCTGGAAGAACAGGAGATTGGCTGGCGGGGTATCGAGAGCGTAGCCGACTCCGTGCGTGCTGGAGGCCGCCGCGCCCTGCCCCTCGTAGTGGATGTCACCAGCGCCTCCAGCATCGCCACCATGGTCGACCGCACCCTCAGCGAGTTCGGGCGCATCGACATCCTCATCAACAACGCCGCCTCGGCCCGCGGCCCCGACCGCCGTCCCCTCGTCGACCTGCCGGAAGACATCTTCCGTACCGTCATGGACGTCAAGGTCCTTGGCACCTATCTCTGCTGCCAAGCAGTCATCCCCCAGATGGTGAGCCAGGGAAGTGGCAAGATCATCAACGTGTCCACTGTGCTGGCCAAGGACTTCCTCCCCAACACTTCCGCCTATGCCTCTGCCAACGCTGCTGTCCACGCCATGACCGCCGTCCTCTCCCGCGAAGTCTCCCGCCACAACATTAACGTCAACTGCGTCTGTCCCGGTACCCTCGACACCTCCCGCAACGACGTGCTCTCCCAAGAGCAGCTCGACGGAATCGCCCGCAACATACCCATGGGTCGCCTAGGCACCGCCGAAGAAGTTGCCAGCTTCATCACCTACCTCTGCACCCCAGCCGCCGCCTGGATCCAAGGCCAGTCCATGAACATCAACGGCGGCGTCACGGCCGCCTAGCTACCGGCCCTGCCATCCCGTCGATTCGGACTTCAGTCTCATGCCTACAGCCTGTGTACCTCCGGCAATGACGCCATCGCGCGGTCTAGGGTTAGAGTCTCCAGTCCAGCCCGGGAGTAGCCTTCAACGATGAGCCGGTCAAACAGGCCTGGGCCGCTGCTGGACTCAAGAGCCTGTAAGACCGCCCGCCCGTTCAGGGGTGCCACCAACCCAGACGTTAGAAGGCGTAGCAGTCCGGCGCGTGCATCGCTCATCGTTAGTCCATAGTGATGTTGGACAGCGACATATGCCTCGCCGATAACCTGGTTCGATACTAGGAGTTCCACACCGCGACGTTCGACCATGGCACTCAGTTCTTGATCGCATCGCTCGAATTCATCCTCCGGTAAGCCCGTGAGCAACCGCACCATCACCGAAGTATCAATCCCGTAGCGTGGGGTCATATCCCTCCTCTCGGAACTTCCTGATATCGAACGGTGGGTAACCTGGAGGGATCTTGTCCTTGAGAGGCGCAAGGGCCGTGCGGTCAATGCGCCGAGGTCGCAAGATGAAGCCGTCAGGCCCCTCTTCCAATTCGAGACTGTCGCCAGGACCGACGCCCATCGCATCTAGCACACGGGCTGGAAACGTAACCTGACGCTTTGCTGTGATTTTGACGATCATGCCAGCCCCCTTACCGAAATGGTACAAACGTAAGGAGTTTCCTCCAAAGGCCCGACCCCTGATGTCCCCGACTCCCTTTTGGCCTCCGGCTTTCTTGTCACAAGCCTCACCAAGATTGACGTATCAATCCCGTAACGCTGGGTCATATCCCTGTTCCCGGAACTTTCTGATGTCGAAGGGCGGATAACCCGGTGGCACCTTCAGCGTACCCAAGCGCGAGTAGTCGATGCGCCGAGGTCGCAAGATGAAGCCGTCAGGCCCCTCTTCCAATTCGAGACTGTCGCCAGGACCGACGCCCATCGCATCTAGCACACGGGCTGGGAACGTAACCTGACGCTTTGCTGTGATTTTGACGATCATCCCAGCCTCCTTACTGAAACGGTACAAACGTAAGGAGTTTCTGTCAAACGCCCGGCTCCTGTTGCCTCGCCCCCTCTCGCTCCGCGACCTCCCGTGCCGTAGCCCGCATTAAGAACGCAGGCACCACCGCCAGCGCCGCCATGGCGGCGGAAATGCGCAGGAAGCTGTGAAACAGTGTCAGCCCTGCGTCGGCCACGCCGTCGAAGTAGGCTTCGATGGCGTGGCCGGTGGCTTGGGCCGGGAACTCCAGTTCCGCCGTCAGAATCTGGAAGCGCTCCACGCCCCACGCCGCCAAAGCCGCTAGGCCAAGAGCCATCCCAATCATCCTCGACACCGTGACCAGTGACGCCGCCGTAGCCCGGTACCCCTCATCCACCGAGCTGAGGGCGCGGGCCATGAGGGGCGTGTTGTTCAACCCATAGCCCACTCCGGCAATGCACAGGTGGATCGTCAGCCACGGTTCTGCGATGTCCAATTGCCATGTGCTGACTAGTATCAGGCCAGTGGCGCTGATCAGCAGGCCGGATATAGCGATGGCCCGGTTGCCGATGAAGTTCAGCAGCCAACCCCCCAGCAGCGCCCCCACCGCCGAGGCCCCCGTCAGGCGCAGCAGCCACCAGCCGCCCGTCAGCGGGTCGCGCTCCATCACCGTGTTGGCCATCAGCGGGATGGTCACCATGGCAATGATCAGCGATACGCCCTCCAGCAGTTGGGTGGCGTTGGCGGTAATGAAGGCGCGGGTGCGCAACAGCGCAGGTTCCAGCAGGGGCTGATACTTCCGCCTCTCCACCAAGGCTAACACACCCACCAGCGCCAGACCTGGTGCGCCCACTAGGAACGGCTCCAGCGACGTGAGGGTAAACAGCCCCTCACGGGAAAGGGCGAAGGTGAGGACGAACAGCACCCCAGCCAGCAGGATGCCTCCCTGCCAGTCGACCTTGGCGTCGGGCTGTCTCCGGCTGGGCAGCCAGACAAGGGCCGCCATAATCAGGGCTGCTTGGGGGGCGTTGAGCCAGAATATCCAGCGCCAGCTCAGCAACTCGATGATTGCTCCGCCATAGGCTGGACCCAGCAGCGAGCCCGCCTCTGCGGATGCCACCACAAGGCCGATGGCCATCCCTCGTTGGGAAGCAGGCAGCACCGTGGTGGCGATGGCCATGCTGATGGGGACAGTCGCTCCCCCACCCACAGCCTGCACCACCCGCGCTCCAATAATCCAAGGCAGGTTGCCAGCCAAGGCCACGAAGCACGTGCCGATGATGAAGACTACCAAGGACGCTTGGTATATCCGGGCATAGCCGTAAACGTCGGCGATACGCCCGAACAGTGGCATGGCCACGGTGTAGCCGACGATATAGCTGGTGATGATCCAAGCCGCCTTGCTCGCGTCCTTGGGCACTTCCAGCTTCAGGTCGGCCATGATGGTGGGCAGGGCCGTCACCACCACCGTCTGGTCCAAGGCGGCCGTGAACACCCCCAAGCAGATGACCACCATCACCCACCGCGGCGACATGACCCGCTTGGGAAGCAACGAGCCTAGGCTCATGACCTGTAGCCCATTATCCTTTAACCATTAGGAGACCTTTGGGAGACCCTCTCGGTCTCCGCGGAGGCTTGCGAAGCCTTCCACTTGAAGAGATTGACCCGCAACCCCAAGATGGTAGTGCCGAGCCTCCATTACAGGGGCGGTGCCTCGATGTCCACCGCGACGTCGACGGCTGTTATGGTCAGCACCCGCACCGCGTCCGCCTCATCGTCGGAGAACAGCTTACCTTCCACCCTTGCCCGATAGAGCAGGGAATTATCCCGCCCTATCCAGGCGTCGATCTTTATCGGCTCGCCGGGCGAGGCGTTGACCAGCAGGCCCTTGAACGCCCCCGAGTCCACCACCCCGCCAATTCGCCAAGCCGGCGCCCCCTCTACCTGCTCCGCGGTCCCCTGCTCATCAATGATGACTGGCTCCTCAATCGCCCGCATGATGTCGGCCAGCCTTAGCCCAAGACTGCTGAAGTCGAAGGGAAGGGTCAGCGGGTCCGTCTCGCCCCAACGCCCCAGCAGGTTCATATAAGCCTTGCCTCTCAAGCCGATGATTTCCACTACCACAAAAGCGTTTCGGTTAGTTGTCGTGGCCTCCATCCTCATACTGTAGCTGTCGGGCATGGCAATCTGGCCTTCGACTGCATCGAGATAGAGGCCCAACATGTCGAGGTAGGACGAGCCAACGTCGTGGTCCAAGGCGAAAGCGGCGTGGGTGATGGCGGACATGCGGGTAGCCGACGCTTCGATGATCGCCTCGGCGTCGGGCGGTGGGGTAGCCTGCCTCGGAGCCTCGGGGCTGGGAGTGGACTCGCAGCCGATGGACCCAAAAGTTGCGAGCAGGCATAGCAGAGCAACGAACCCTGCCATGGCGCCGGAAAAGCTTGGGTACCGCCTCGTCAGTTCCACGACCAGAAGGCGATGCGGCCCGACGCCAGTTCTGTAGTCGTGCCGGTGGCGACGTCGACCGCGTAGACCTTGTGGGTTGAGGGACTGACGCCATTGGTCTGTCCTGCTCCGTGGCTCAGGGTGCCGGTGAACAGGAACCGTGTACTGTCGGGCGCCCAGAGCGAGTTGGAGTAGGCATACTGGTCGAAGAAGCTGATCATGGTGAACTGCTCCGCGGATGGGCCGAACTCCACCAACTCCCGTGGCTCGCCACCAGAGGCCGGGACCACCTTCCACACCAAGGCGCGCTGGTTGGGGGCGACAGTCACATACAACAACCACTGCCCGTCGGGAGACCAGAAGAAAGCCAGAAACGACTCGTCCACCACAGTGCGCTCGCCAGTTCCGTCGGCGCGTACCAGCCTCAGTTGTTGGTACGAAGGCAGAGTAGTGCTGTCGGAGTCCGCCGTAGCGATCTCCTGGCCATCGGGCGACCAGAGAAAGGCAGCGCTGGGTCCAACATCAGCCACGGCTTTGGGAGGGCCGGCATCGTCAGCAGGCCCCAGGTTGAGCAGGAAGAGGGAGTCGCCCCCGTCGTTCTGGGCGATGTAAGCCGCCTTTCGCTCTACAGGGGAGAAGGCGGGTACGCGATAGATGGAGCTGGCCTCGCCCACCTGGCGCGACGCATTCAAGCCGGGCGCGTCCAGCACCTCCAAGCCGTTCCTCAGGTGCATGAGGATGCCACTGCTATCGGCGGCCCAGCTGTAATAGATGGGGCCCATGGTGGCAATGGGGGTAGGAGCCTCCCTGCCGTCTCCAGCGGAGGAGAACAGAGTGAGACCCGTAGCAGTGGAGGAGATGAATGTCAGTAGGCTGCTATCAGGCGCCCAGTAGAGGTAGTGCGATGCGTCTTGAGCGATGAAGGGGCTTGCTCCCGGCCCGTTTTCATGCACCAGATTGACGTTCTGCGTTTCTAGGTCCACCACATGGATGGAGGTCGTGGGGCTTCCATCGTCGGGAAGCACACGAGAGAAAGCCAGCCGACGCCCGTCGGGAGACCAAGTGGGCCAAGTGAACAGGGCGCTGGGGGCCAGACCTTGAGCGCTGATGCGGCCCACGGCCCCTTCTACACCGCCACCCGCCAAGCGTCGCGAGCCGGTGCCATCGGGCAGAATTGTGAACAGCCCGCCATCAGCCCCGCTGTAGGCGATTAAGTCCACTGGAGTCGCTCTTTCAATGCCATCCTCGGATGCCGGGCCGTCCTCGGCCATGTTTCCCGGTCGAGTGGCGCAACCCAAGCATGCGGCCAGCAGCACCAAAGCGACTAGTGCCACGACACACGGGTGCCATAGTGATGTACGTCTCATGCCAGATTAGCCCGGCCCTACTTCAAGGCAAGTCGTGTGGACTTCCCAAAGGCGTGGGGTGACGGCAGTGGTCAAGGTTCCAATCTTCAACATGTCCATCTTAGAGTGCGGGCGGGCCGTGCTTATAGGGTTCCAGGACGGCATACAGGGTGTCGTTGACCGGTGTGGGCACACCCGTCTCCTTGCCCAAGCGCACCACTGCCCCTGTCAAAGCGTCCAACTCCAAGGGTCTGCCCAATTCCATGTCGATTTGCATCGAAGCCTTCAGGTCCTTGGCCCAGCCCTCCATGTAGTCCCAGGTCTTCGGTACGATGTCCGTATCCAGATTGACGCTCTTCGCCCTAGCCACCGCCTCAACCTCAGTCAAAGCCGCCAGCAGAGTCTCTCGCCCAGCCTCCGACGCCATGATGGTGCTGAGGTCAGTGCGCGCGGCGCAGGTCACCCCGGCCAACACGGTGATGAAGAGAGACTTGCTCCACAGTTCCTTGGGCATGTCCTGAGAGGCCTGGACATCGATGCCCGCTTCCAAGAACGTCTCGGTGGTGGGAAGACAGCGCGGAGTGGACGGCCCTGATTTCTCTCCGAACACAAACCGCACCACACCCCCCGCCTGCTTGATTTCTCCGGGTCCAGTCCGGGCGGCCTCAATGTACACGGCCCCCGGCAACACATTATCCCGGTCAATCCCTTGGGCTATCTCGGCATAGGAGTCTACCCCGTTCTGCACCGGAATGACCAAGGTGTCATAACCCACCAAAGGACGCAGCGACCGGAGAGCCTCCGCATTCTGGTAGGTCTTAACGCAGTAGAGTACGAGGTCTACGGGTCCGATGGCCTGCGGGTCGTCGGTGGCCAGCACTGACGCCTCGAACTTGCCCCAGTGGCTCTGCACCCTCAGCCCGTGCTGCCGCATGGCCTCCAGGTTCTCGCCACGCGCAATCATCACCACGGGATTGCCAGCCCGTGCCAGCACCGCGCCAAAGTATCCCCCCACGGCCCCGGCCCCCAAGACAGCAATCCGCACGCACTCCTCCTAGGCCACCAACATAACCCAGCCCAAGCAGCCGCACAAGCAGGAGGCATGTTCAGAGGCATACGGTTACCTTTGCATGACTACCGTCATACCGGCGAAAGCCGCTATCCAGAGGTCTTTCAGCCCAAGCCTTCCCGCGCTGTGGTATTCTAGGTTCAACCGATAGCCCTCTTGGGCTGCGCCCCGCTTGGGCTACAAAAGGGGAGGCGATCAATGGCCATCATCAACCTGGACCACACCATCGTCCCTGCCAAGGATAATGAGGAGTCGGCCCGCTTCTTCGCCCGAATCATGGGCCTGCAGTACGAGGGGCCCCACGGCCACTTCGCCCCGGTCAAGCTCAACGACACCCTCACCCTCGACTTCGACAACCGCGAGGACTTCGAGCACCATCACTACGCCTTCCACGTCACCGAAGAGGACTTCGACACCATCTTCGAGCGGGTCAAGGGCGAGGGGCTGGCCTACGGCAGCGACCCCCGTGCCCAAGACAACATGGAGATCAACACCCGCCGCGGTGGCCGTGGCTTCTACTTCAAAGACCCCAACGGCCACAGCCTCGAGCTGCTTACTCAACGCTAGGGCTACTCCGCTTGCCGCCCGCTACCATGAAGGATGCCTCCATGAGGGCAGGCATCCTTCATGGTACAGCACGCCTAAACAGGGGAGCCAATGAGGGGATTCCAGCTAGTCTCAGGCCTGCGGAACCCCCCACCGGTCTTCTGGGTAAACTTAGCCGTAAAGGCAGTACTGATCGGCCTGCTGGTATTCGGCGCCTTCTCAGGCTTGCAACAATTCGAAGGCAAAGGCTACCTCTGGCGGTTGGTCGCATACCCGCTGTCCGCTCTGGTAGTCCCCGTGATTTGGACAGCAGTCCGCAGAAGGCCAGCATACCCCTACCCCGTCGACATTCTGCTGGCCCTGCCCTTCCTAGTCGATACCGCAGGCAACGCCTTGGACCTTTACGACACGATTGAGTGGTGGGACGACGCCAACCACTTCGTCAATTGGATGCTGGTCTCCGGCGCCGTTGGTGCGCTGGCTTGGCGAAATCGTATCGGGCGTTGGGAAACACTGGCGTTTGTAGTGGGATTCGGCGCGGTGGCCGCCATCCTGTGGGAGGTTGGCGAGTAGTTCGCCTTCATCCGCCACTCATCTGAACTGGCCACGGCCTATTCCGACACCTTGGGCGACATGGCCCTCGGCCTGTCCGGCTCAGCTGTTGCTGGTCTGGCAGCCGCCCTAGTACCCCGCTGTCGGCTTCACCCTCAAGGAGAGTAACTCCTCAGCCCGCGGCGGTGCCTTCTCGTTCGCTAAAACGGCCGGGCTCGCATCGGCGGGGCCGGAACCAACTCTTGATTCACCGGGTCAACCATCAGCTTAAGGATTTCCAGCGTGGTCGCGCCCAGCAGGTAGATACCTTTCTCCCCGAATAGCACAGGGCAGACCCGCTCGACACCGTTGTAAGCGATTCGGGCCTGCCCTGAGTCCGTCTCTCGGATCTCGCCATCGGCGTACGCTACTTGGACCTTCATGTCAGGCTGCACTCCCAGCTCATGCAAAAAGGAGGTAGGGAGCACTGTGTCAGTAGCCCCGGTGTCGACCAAGGCGGTAATCCCGACCATATCGCCGTACAGCATATGGCCAACCCGAACCGCCACATCAAAAGTACTCATGCATCCCCAATACAGGGCTGCTATAAACCCTAGAGCGCCGGATTCCTGCGCTCCCCCGCACACCCCTCCAAGGCATGCGCCGCCCTCAGAAGCGTCGCCTCGTCGTAATGCCGCCCGACCAGTTGCACCGCCAAGGGCAGGCCGTCAGGCGTAAACCCGAAGGGGACCGAGATCGCAGGCGACCCCGTCAGGTCCCAAGGCACCGTGCCCCGCAGTGCGTGCCGTCCGTTCAGCGCCTGCCCTTCGATGTTGAACTCCGTTTGCCCATGAGGGAAGGAAGGCATCGGCACCGTGGGAGCGAGGAACAGATCGTACCGCGAGAAGTACTCCCTAACCTCTTTCTTCAGCATCTCCCACTGCGTCATCGCCTCTAGGTACTCTGGCAGAGGCCGCGTCGGAGTGTCCACGAACCTGCGCCGGAAGATTTCCGTCAACTCCCCCTCCCGGCCTGCAATGGTCGGCCCCGCATAGAAGGCCGCTTCGGCGTTGTACATCACCGCCGAAATCTCCCCCGAGTCCTTCTCTTTCAACCCAGGTATCTCCACCGGCTCCACCTGCATCCCCAACCCAGCCAATGCCTCCGCCGCCCCGTTTATCGCTGCCTGCACCTCAGGCTCTACAGCGATTCCCGCCGTGGGACTGAAACCCACCCGCAGACCCGACACCGGCCCGTCCAAGGCCATGTAGTCCTGCACCGGAGCATCTATGGCATAGGGGTCCGCCCCGTCCGGGCCCGCCAGCACCGACATCGCCAGCGCCGCATCCCGCACCGTCCGCGCCATGGGCCCCACGTGTATCGCCCGGAATATCACCTGGGGCTGTATTCCGGTGTACGGCACCCGCCCGATGGTCGGCTTCAACCCCACTAGTCCGCAGAAGGCCGAGGGCTCTCGAATCGATCCACCCAAGTCAGTGCCCAGTCCCAAGGGCGACATCCCCGACGCCACCGCCGAGGCCTCACCGCCACTGGACCCGCCCGCCGTGTGCTCCAGATTCCAAGGGTTCCGCGTCAGCCCGAAGACCAAGTTGCCGGTCTCCCACCACAGGGCGAACTCCGGCATATTTGTCTTCCCCAGCAGAATCCCCCCCGCCCCTCGCAACCGCGTGTACACCAAGGCATCCTGCTCCGACACATTGTCCGCCAGCAGCTTCGAGCCCAAGGTTATCCGCAGGCCCGCCGTCTCAATGCAGTCCTTCAGCGTGAATGGGACCCCATGCAGCGGCCCCAGTTCGTCTCCCCGTATCACCGCCGCCTCTGCCTCTCGCGCCAAGGCCAGCGGGTCCTCCTGCGGGAAGATGACAATGGCGTTCAGCCGCGGGTTCACCTCCTCGATGCGGTCCAAGTGGGCCTGCACCACCTCCACCGGCGACAACGCCCTGCTGCGGATCAACTCCGCCAGTTCATGGGCCGGCTTATAGTGAATCTCTTCGGCCATCCCTCGCCTCCTGCGTTTCTAGCCTTAGTGCCGTTACTCCAGACCCATCGCCTCTAGGCCAATCTGCGCCAACTCCTCGTCCCTCACCCCGCTGGGATAACCGCCCACGCCAATGCCGCCTATCAACACACCCCTGGAACGTACGGCCAAACCGCCCTGACCCGGCGTGAAGTTGGGGTCACCGCTCATCTCCGGCACACTGGATCCGCGTGTGTGCGTGCCCTCTCCATAGGTCACCGAGTTCTGTCCGCTGATAGCCGACGTATAAGCCTTCCGGAAAGCATGCCGCCTGCTGAACAGCCGCAGGTTGTCCATGTGCGCATAGGCCACCATATTCCCCGAGTCGTCCAATATGCACATCGCCACCGGCTCATCCGGAAGCTCGTTCGCCTTGTCGATCATCGCCTTCATTGCCGCCTGGCCTTGGGCCATCGTGATAAACGGTCGGTCTGCCATCGTTGGCACCTCCTCTACATGCTACCTAACAGAGTACCCGCCCCCGTGCCCATAGTAAATCGCCACCCTCTGGCTGCTGATGGGTGAAGCCCCGGCGATGACCGGCCCCAACGAGACAGTCGAACTCTCTCATGGGCCAGTCACGGCTTCCGACGACATATTTCAGCGACATTTCATCGCTATCGTGAGCAGTACACACCCGCTCCACAGAAGGGATGGAAGGATGATTTGGAAGAAGTTTATGACTAAGACGTTCCTGCTAGGGCTGGTCCTAGGAGCCCTGCTCTCCTTGGTCATAGTCAGCGGCTGCACGGGCGACGCTGGGCTCGGAAACAGCCCAGATCCTGATCGCACTGATGTAAGTCAGGGCATCTCCGAGCCGGAAATCGGTGACCCTGCAGGTGAGCATGGCAGTAAACTCGAAAGTAGTGAATCCAGAGAAGAAGGTAGCGGAGGCAGTGAGCACGGCTCTGGTGGTGAAGGTAGTGGTGCAGGTTCCGAGGGCGGTCGGGAGAGCCGTGAAGCCGCCATGTCGAGCCCGATCACTCCGCTAGGACAATCTTGGAACGGTGTCCTCGGCGGACTGGCCGTTTCCGCGCAGTACGACGCGGCAACTCAATCCGTCCGAGCCACCGTACGAAACACCCTCTCCGAGACGCTCTGCTACTTACAGGCCGAACCTCACCTGAAGTCGGGAACTAAGACGGTGGGGGAACTTGGTCCCGATAAACTGGGACATCTGGACCCTGGACAGGAAGCAACCTCTAGCCTGACAGTCGACAGTGAACCGGAGCTTGCGGGAGTTTCCTACGACGGATACGTGGTTCACATGGAAGTATTCGACTGCAGTGGCCCCGGCCCCATTGCGGATACAGCAGAAGAAGGCACTGAAGGCAGCGGCGGTGAACGTGATTATGAATCTAGAGCCGAGGAAGGTAGTGGTGCCAGTGCCTTAGCACTGCATGAGACCTTTGATACAGTTCGCAGCGGCGCCCGATTGGTTCTGAACTACGACGCTCCAAGCAACGCCTTCAAGGGCACCGTGGAAAATACGACCAATGGCATCCTAGGCCGGGTCAGGGTCGAAGTGCACCTTTCCAACGGAACGGAGCTCGGACCGACCACACCGACCGACATGGCTCCGCGCGAGGTGATAGAGATCAACCTGACTGCGACGCCGGCTTCGTTCACTCGATGGACGGCACATGCCGAGGTTGGCGGCGGAGGTGAGGAAAGCGAGTCTGGTGGCGAGCATGGCAGGGGTAGAGAATCTGGTGGCGAACACGGTGGTGGTGGCGAGCGTCAGGGAGGCAGCTAGAGATAATCGCAGCCGACCGAGGGAAGATGTGGAAACACCAAGTGAGGTAATCTGACCATCGGCGTATCCGGTGAATAACACGGTTCCTCTGCGAGGTATCGCGTTTAGGAGGATTCCTTGGAGGCCCGGTGATGAGCGGTACAGTATTGATAATCGAAGACGATACGAGGATAGCCAACTGGGTCAAGGTGTACTTCGAGCGCGCCGGCTTCTCCACCGAGGTTGCTCATGACGGCGAATCCGGCTTGGCCCTAGCCCGCCATCTGAATCCGGACCTCGTGGTCCTGGATCTCATGCTTCCCCGTCTCGACGGCGTGGAGCTTTGCAGAATCCTGCGCCGCGAGTCGGAAGTGCCGATTATCATGCTGACGGCCAGGGAAGCCCCAGCCCAGCGGATAATCGGACTGGACAGCGGAGCCGACGACTATATCATCAAGCCCTTCGACCCGCAGGAGGTCATTGCGCGCGCCCAAGCCCTGCTTCGCCGGGTCAACGGCAGAGTCCAGCAGGTCCTGACACGCGGTAACATCACCTTGAACGAGACCGCCCGCAGCGTGACGGTCAATGAAGAACCCGTCATCCTCAGCCAAGCGCAGATTGCCCTTCTCTCAACGTTCATGCGTCATCCCAACCGGGTGCTCAGCCGCGACCAGCTGATATCCCTGACCTTCAAAGACGACTTCCACGGGTTCGACCGCGCCATCGACAGCCAGATCGCTCGCCTGCGAAAGCAGATCAGCCGGGACGGCAGCCAGCCCATTCAGACCGTCTATGGTGCCGGCTACAGGTTCGTGGTGGAGGACCAGTGATGTCCCTACGCTGGCGGATCATGGGTTCGACAGTTCTCGTCATCGTTCTTACCGTCTTGGTCAGTGTTGGTGTGGGCTACTATGCGACCCAGTCCCGCCTAGGCGTGTTCGTAGACCGGATAGGCGGTGATGAGGCTAGCCAGTTGGCCCGGAGTCTGAGCCGGGAGTATACCGCTGCCGGCGGCTGGGAAACTATGGACACGTCGCTGGTCCAAGCCGGATACATCTACGATGAGGTTTCTCACCCGGAAGGCTCCCAGGAAGGCAATTTCCGAGAAGGCAATGAAGAAACCGCCGAGTCTTTACACCATGACCGGGTGCGAGTTGTCATAGCGGACGTCGATGGACGCGTGGTGAAGGACAACCTAGCCGAGCTGCCGTCTGGAACGGCCGCGCCGGATCTGGACGGGCACCCGGAGACGTTGTTCGATTTGACTACCAACCAGCCCGTGGGCCATGTCTATGTGGATGTAAACCACGAGTTCCTATCGACCGAGTCTCATGGGTTTCTGAGCACGCTCCTGTACATCACCGTAATCGGCGGGATGCTGACAGTCGGCGTTGCCATATTGCTGGCCGCTTGGTTGTCCAAACGTATCACGGCCCCAGTGAGGGCTTTGACCGACGCAACCCAAGCTATCGCCCAAGGTGATTCGTCGCAGTTGCAAGTCACGTCCTCAGATGAGTTGGGACGCATGAGTGCGGCCTTCAACCGGATGACCTCCACCCTGGAAACTCAGCGCGACCTCCGTCGGCGGCTGATAAGCGATGTCTCTCATGAGCTCAATACGCCACTCAGCGTCATACAACTGGAAGCAAGTGGGCTGCGCGACGGACTTCAGACACCTGAAAGCGCGTCCGATCACATCATCCTGGAAGTAGACAGGCTGCGCGGTCTCGTAACCGATCTGAACTCGCTTGCGGAGACAGACTATGGCGAGTTGAGGCTCACCCCCGAAGCAACCTCGATTTACGAGTTGCTGACCGCAGAGGTGGACCGCTGGCAGCCACAATCTCAGACTCGACAGGTGAGGTTGTCGCTGGAGGTATCCCCCAACCTCCCGGATATGGCCCTCGACCGGATGCGCATAAGCCAAGCATTGGGAAACGTGCTGAGCAACGCCATTCATTGCACCGAGGCCGGCGGGAATATCGTGTTTACGGCAGCGCTGGATAACGGAGGCGGGTTGACTATCACGATCATCGATGACGGGATCGGCATCGACCCCGCAGACCTTCCCCACGTCTTTGACCGCTTCTACCGCACTGACCAGTCTCTCAGTCGCGGCATAGCCGGCACAGGGCTGGGATTGGCCATCACCCAAGCTATAGTCGAAGCACATGGAGGCACGATAGCCATAACAAGCGACGGCCTAGGACAGGGCGTCACCACGACTATTCGCCTTCCCTCGAATAAGTGAGAACCATCTTCAGCCACTCAGATCGAAATCTCGAACGAATGAAGTCGCCCTACGGCAATGAGGACTCCTCTCAACCCCCAATGCCATCCCCCCATTGACAAACCCGTACATTTGTTCTAGCGTTAATCCATGTGATGGAGTCTGGCACGTACAGATCTCCCCAGCTCTTCTTTTGGCGAGAATATCCTTGGGAGGTAACATGCGCGGATTCCCAACCAGACCATCCCCAAGGCCCCCGCACTGCGCCACTACACTGGCGAGCCCCATCCTCAGCTACTAACCCCAAGCTGGACCAACACCCCGACTCTACAAACTCTACACATAACAGATACGAAAAAACACTTTCCAGCTACGCCCAGCGTCGAGTAGAGCGCAAGCGCAAGTTCCTCGCAGCCACCAGTTCGGCGACTCCGTCTCCGACTCCGTTCGCATCGCCGGTGTTCACCGGACTACCCCCTGCCTCTGGCGCGACCAAGACCTCGGATTCGCCCAAGCCTAGCGCGACTCCCGCGACAAACTCGTCGAAAGCCTTGAAATGGAAGCCTTGCAGCGTGCTGCCTTTGGCAGCGACCGCCTGCTTATCTTCCTCCTCAAGTCCTACAAGCCCCGAGACCTACAACGAGCGCTTCCTGTCCAAGTCACCCAGCGCGTCCCAAGGCATGACCCTCGCCGAGCTTACTGACAAGGTGCGCCAATGGACGTAGGATCCATGCCAAAGGCCCCGCCCTCGCCCACTCACCACCCATTCTCTAGCCATCCCCCACTCCCTGACTTAGAATCACCCCCACCCACCCGACAGGAGGCGACCATGAAGCGCAGCACCTACCGCATCCTCACCACCTTTGCCGGCAGCTTGGCCCGGCCCGCTGGCCTCCTGGAGCTCATGAGCGCCCGCGAGAAGGGTGAGTCCTACGACCAGCAAGCCTACGACTCCGCCATCGACGACGCAGTAGCCGACGCCGTCCGCCGCCAAATTGAGGCTGGTGTCGATATCGTGTGCGACGGCGAGCAGGGCAAGCCCGGCTTCTTCACCTACGTCGCCGAGCGCCTCTCCGGCTTCGAGTCCAAGACCGACCAGCCCGACTCCGGCCCTTGGGCAGGCTCACGCGAGACCCTCGCCTTCCCCGAATTCTACAACTGGTTCGCCGGGCCAGGAGGTAGCGGCATCCGGCGTGTGGCCGCCCCCTTCGCCCTCGTCTGCACCGGGCCCATCACCTATCGCGGACATGAAGCCGTCCAACGCGACATCGCCACCCTCAAGGCCGCCGTCGACAAGCTGGAAGGCGTCTCACCCGAAGAAGTCTTCATGCCAGCCAGCTCTCCAACTAATGTCGAAGGACCCCGCCGCAACGAGTACTACTCCACCCAAGAGGAGTACGTCTACGCCATTGCCGACGCCATGCGCGAGGAGTACCACGCCATCGTCGACGCCGGCTTCCTCCTGCAGGTCGATGACCCCCGCCTCCTTACCTACTACGTCGTGAACCCCGGCCTGTCGGTCGAAGACTGCCGCCGCTGGGCCGATGTGCGCGTCGACGCCCTCAACCATGCGCTCCGCGACATCCCCGTCGACCGCGTCCGCTTCCACACCTGCTACGGCATCAACATCGGACCCCGCATCCACGAGATCGACCTCAAGGACATCGTCGACGTCCTCCTCCGCATCAAGGCCTCCGCCTACTCATTCGAGGGCGCCAACCCCCGCCACGAGCACGAGTGGCAGGTCTGGGAAGACGTCGACCTCCCCGATGACAAGGTCCTCATCCCAGGCGTCATCACCCACTCCACCAACCTCGTCGAGCACCCCGAACTCGTCGCCCAGCGCCTCATCCGCTACGCCAGCATCGTCGGACGCGAGCGCGTCATCGGCGGCTCCGACTGCGGCTTCTCCTCCCAAGCCACCACCGAACCCGAAGTCCACCCCTCCGTCGTCTGGCTCAAATTCCAAGCCATGGCCGAAGGCGCCCGCCTCGCCTCCCAGCGCCTCTGGCCCTAACTCGCATCCAAGACCATCGTAGGGGCAACCCTTGTGGTTGCCTCGGACTCGAGCCGGGGATGAGGGACAGCGTGGTACAATGCGCCTATGGCGACCCAGCAACAGGACACGCCCGACAATCTCATCGAGGTTTCACGCATCATCGGAGCCCTACAAGAAGGGCAACGTCAGATCGAAGCGCGCCTCGGTAGCATCGAAGCGCGTCTCGGTAGCATCGACGAGAACCAGCGCGAAACCAACCGCCGCATCGACCGCGTCCCGTATGCGGTGATCGGCATTGGCATAGTCGTTGTGGGCACCCTCATCGCCAACACTATCGCCGCCTGACCCTTCCCGCCCCTACCCACAACAAAAAAGAGGCCCGGACTCTCAAGCCCAAGCCTCTTCCCATCACCTCATCCCAACGTAGGGGCAGCCCCCTCGGCAAGTTGGGATATGGCTGCCCTCCACTTACTCAGGTAGCGAGCTAATCCGCCGGCACGCCAGCCTCCGCCCTCAGCGTCTCAAACAAATCAGCATACTCCGCCCGCGGGAACGACTCGCCGTGCGGCACCTTCATCATATCCGTGAATATCTCCAGCCGGTTCCCGTCCGGGTCCGCGAAGTACACCGAGCGACTCCCGCTCCCGTTGAAGTTCTTCCCGTCCCCCTCAAACCCGTGCACCAGCGGCCCCGCCACAATCTTCGCGCCCTTCGCCCGTATGTGCGCCACAGCCTTCAGAAACTCGTCCCGGCTATCCACCTCAAAGCTGATCTGCTGCACCAGCCGGTCCTTCATCTCCGCGGCCTCCACATCCACACCCACCGGCGCCTTGCCGATCACGAAGTTGTGGTGCTCCTCGTCAAACCGCATGAACGCCCCCACCACTTCTCCTTCCCCATCCTTGCGCAGGCTCGTCACCGTGAACCCCATCACATCCGTGTAAAAGTCCAGCGACCTCTGCACATCCGCCACCAGTATCCCAACATGCCCTATCTTATTCACCGTTATCCCCATGTTCGTCCTCCTCATATTCTGTTCGCCGCCTATTATAAATCCTAAGCCACTGCAGGGGCCACGATCACTGCCGCCACCCACGCCTCGCTCGCCATATCGCCGCCCCTCCCGCGCCAGCATACCACACCCCTCCAATCCACCCCCCGCCTGCTACAACCCCCCCCCAAAGTCTTTCGGCAACCCCCCCCCAAGTCTTTCGCCAAGCTCTTTCGCCCCCCATGACATCCGCCCGTAGACACCTTCGCCCCTCCCCCTCTAACCTCAATCACAGGCAGACAACCAGCCCGCCCCCAGCTCAACCAGCCTGCCCCGGCAGTCCCAAGGCCGCCCCCTTCAAGGCCGCCCCACTCCATTCTTCTTCAGGAGGCCCCCGATGCCACATACCCCCGGTGCCACGTACCCCCGATGCCACCTAAAAGATGCCACGTGAATGAGACCATAGTTCCCAAGCTGACTCAGATACGACGATGGGACTAATGGGGCCAAGTTCAGATACAAAAAATTTCGTTTTAGCTACAACCATAGTCCCACGCCAGCTACAAAACCGCCCCGCTCTGTCCCGCCCCCACCCCTCTCATCAAGCCAACCCTCGTGGCTGCCCCGCACCCCCCCCACACCTACGACAAACAACCCCCCACAGCTTGACATAGCCATATGCCCCTCGTATCATTCCCCACGAGCCGCGCCTCATAGCGACGCACCGACGCCACTTGGCCTCACCTTGCCCCCTGCCGGAAATAACGGGGGCGACGCAGGATGGGTGCCCAAATGGAAAAAGCCCAAGCAAAAAAAGCCTATGCAAGGCCCATGTCAGAAGAAGGAGCGCCCGTAACTTGGCCCCAGTTTCCCCTAATACGGCCTACTCTCAACCTTGACACCCCTTTCGCATAGGTGTTATCAAATATGTTGGTGCATTACCGTATAGCGCGGGCGCATAGCGTCCTATGCGTTGAGGCAATGAAATCTTAGTACAGTGGACTCCGAGCCCCGGCCCAGCACAAGAACAGATTCGAGGGGGATGCAGTGAGACTCAATCGTAAGTGGCTCTATCTTGGCGGACTTGTAACAATCCTGACCTTGTTGCTTACACTCACCTGGGCCCTCCCGGCTGGCGCCGTAGGCACGCTGGACCAAGGCAACATCTCCGTAGACAAAGATTACGTCAGTCCGACGATTGAGAGCGGTTCGGACATGGGTCTCAAGGCCCGCACCATCATGGTCACTCTGGACAACGAGGACCTCAACAGCACTCAATCGGTGCGAGACGGCGGCGATCTGGGTCCTGTGACCATTAAGGTAACTAGCGAATTGATTGCAACCCGAACCGGCGCCTTCAGAGTGCAACTCGACTCCGGGACAGACGGCTTCGCCATGACCGTTCCCGACGGAACTGTGAAGCCGGACGATCTAGACAACAACCCGGAAACTACCGTTGGTGCTAAGCTACTAATACTCCCCATCGTAGGCTCCGTGGTGGTCGACAGCGATACAGCCAATAAAGTTGAGGACGCGTTAGGCACCCCCCAGGTCATCAACGCGAAGACGGGGCTCATAGAGTTTCCCCTGCTCGATGACATAGCTGCGGAAGCTGAGATCGTCCTCTCTTATGACACGTCGAAGAGCGAGACCGCGTTGGTCACCATACGCGGCGAGGGCAACCTCGACCTCCTCTTGGTGGAAGGCTCCGCCCAAGGTGAATACAGCGAATCCTTTGTCGTGGACGACCCCGCCGATGTGACCATGAACAACGAAGCGGTTATCCACGAACAGCACAGCATTCCCAGTGGGTTGCGGGGCTACGTGGCCTCCGATAACGAGACCATCTCCACCTTTTACATGAACTACAACGGCGCCAGAGGTACCCTCTCCGGGGCCGAAGCCTACCAGACTGCCCTCGGGGCCCTCAGCGACTCCACCGACTCTGACAGCCCCCGTGGCATCGCGTCGGACCGGACTTTCTACGCTAGGGTCGCCAATCCACCCATTCGGGACGGGCAGGACGCTGATGTGGCTGAAACGATCGCCGACGTGCGCCATGACGCCCCCTCCGATGTGACTGTCGACTTGATGAACGCTCAACAGGGCATTTTGAGTTTCACTACCACTAACGTCTTCGATGGGTTCTCAGGCGGCGATATAGAGGTCGACTATGTCGGCTCCGACTCTTTCTATGTCACTGTCAATAACGGCCCCATCAATTTGACTGGCGTGAACGAACTTGACGACATCGTTATTTCCGACACCGGCCCGGTGCCAAGCGTTTCCGCGGGCGCCATCAAGATAGTCCTTCCTACCACTGATGATGACACGGCGTCGCCTGATGCGGACAAGATGTTTGATCTGGTAAGCATCGGGAACGACGGCACCAATTGTGCCGACTGCCGTGTGCGTATAGGCGTGGCAACCGGCCCCAAAGACCGGGATGACCCCGCTCCTCTGGCAAACCGCTATAGTGTGCTAGGCATCAGCTACTCCGGCTTGGAGAGAGTTGACATCCCTGATGGCCGTCACAGCGCAAACGGCACTAACTCTGGGAGTACCCATCTCTTCTCTCGCGTCCTTGCCTACGCTCCGGCTGATATGAATGCCACGGCAGAAGGCGTGCAGCATGACGTAGATGTGGTGAGCACCATCAACGGCATCAACGCGAGCGATATCACCGTGGCGATGATGGATGACAAGCCTCGAATTAACGGTCGTACCGTTTGGTTCAGTATGAACGCAAGCACCCTTGTTGGAAGTGATGCAGCGACCGACGACGCCACCTTCGACATCACCTACACCAGAGAAGTTGGTGTGCTGCCTCAGAATGCCCTGAACCCCGATGCTGAGATGCTGCGCCCCGTAGTGGCACTGGCAAATGGGGCCCGCTTACGGGTGTCTTCGGCCAATGATTCCACCTCGGTGGACGCGGAAACCAGGGGTCCCAGCTTCTCGAACCCCATGCCAGCCCACAAGTCGGGATCAAGCAGCAACAGCGAGTTGCTCTCCATAGATGTGAGTGACGCCTTATCAGGTGTGAAGAAAGATACCATCGTGCTGAAAGTCCGCGCCGGCACAGGGGCAGTGCGCACGGTGGAAAATGACGACCTGTCCATCACCGACATCGAGGGTGGCTACCGCGCCTCCATCGCCTTGAACGAGGTCCGCAACCTGGGTTCAGGGGCAACCTTGAACGTCAGCACATCGCGAGAGACCGCCATTAACTGGTATGCCATGGCCAAAGATATCGCGGGCAACGCGGCGACTAGCGATTCCAACAACGAAAAGCGAGACAAGTCGGGAACCGACGCCAACGAGGCCCAGACTGCCTCCGCCAAAGCCGGCTACGACGACTGCCACCGGCGATCGGCGGGTTCCGACGACTGCTACAGCTTCACCGTGGACGGTGTCTCTCCCTCCTTGCAGCGGGCCTATACCGGAGACTGGTACAACTCGGGTGAGAGCCGCGTGGAAGGCGACCGTCGTATATCCCGCGACAACTACCTCCCAGGTAGCAGCAGCAAGATGAGCGTCCGCGTGGTGTTCAACGAGGCCTTGGACGGCTCTACCGTTTCGGCTGACGACTTTACGGTGGGCGGAGCGGTCCCCGACGAGGCCCTGTGGTACCCCAGCGGAAGCACCGATGGGGCCAGCGGCCCGGATACGTCCAATGGTGGCATACGCCGCAGCGTATTCCTGACCGTGGGTCAAATGGCCACTGATGCCACCCCGACCGTGGTATTAACGGGCAGCGTCAGCGACTTGGCCGGTAACTCTGTCAGCAGCGGCAGCAAGACTGCTGAAGACGGTATCGCCCCCGGAGCCACCGTCAGCGTTGATGTTGAGCTCCACAAAAAGACGGTCAACGTGACCGTCGTGACCGACGAGGCCGTGCGCCTTCAGTCTCCCGACGTGTTGCTCTGGGTCTCCGACGCCCTCGATAACGGCTACGACCGCGAGCTGGATGAGACGGACACCTTCACGGTGGAGCGGGAGAGCAAGACCGGGCCCGACAATGCCAGTAACCCGCTGGTGATACGCGACGCCGATGGGGAATTGGTAGATGGAGACCCGACTATGGAGGCCAATTGGAACCTGCGATTGTCCAAGGCCCCCATCCTTGACAAATCTAGCGGTAGCCGTACTGGCGACGTAGACCTCAACGACATCCAGGTCCAGGTCTTCAGGGCTGATACGCCCTCCACGTCGAGGGACGATGTGGTGACTAAGACCGGCCTTGTTAACGACGCCAAGGTGGTGCGGAATGCTAAGAATGGCGACATTACTCTGCGGATAAGACAGGCTCTGGGAAAGGGCGACAAGATAGTGGTGACTTACCGTGGGACAGACCCCGACCCAGCCAACCAGTTCCCCACGGTGCCCGACAACGTGCGCGGTGTCCCCGTAACCGGCGCGCAGAACACTTGGACCTACAAGCTGGATATCACCCGTGATGGCAAATACGCGGTGACCGCAGAAATGGAAGATAGCAGCCTCAACCGAGGCAGTGGCGGAGTGCCCGACCCCAAGGCCAGCGGCGCAACGGTGTTCGAGATCGACGGCGAGTTGGCAAGCGACAGCGATACCGACGCCGTGAGCACTCCCGAAGACACGGCGAACGCTGCCTTTGAGGATCCGTTCGATATCTTCCTGCACTGGGACAACGAGGCCGATGAGTATGTCGGCGACAGCAACAATACGGTGACCCTGACCAAAGCCCTATTAGACGGGGAAGACGTCTCCGAGAACGCCGTGAGGCAAGACGCAAACTCCTACATCATTGAGATTGAGTCCATTTCTCTGGGTCGGCACACCCTCATCTACAACGCCGAGGACGAAGCTGGCAACACCAACGCTAGGGATCGGACGCTTGACTTCACGGTGACCGAGCGGCCAACGTGGCGCCTCTCCCTCCGCAAGGGCATGAACCTGGTATCGTTGCCTTCCAATCCCAGCGACGGCAACGTCGATGATGTGTTCGGCGGAGCCGCGGAAATCGACCTAGTGTTCACCTTCGAGAATGGTCAAGCACTGGTCGCGGTAAGGAACCCCGGGACCGGCGGCTTTGCCGGAACGCTGAAGGCCATTGATGCGAGGCATGCGTACTGGGTCAGGGCTTCCAATTCCGCCAAGGTCGAGATAAACATCCCGACCACATCTGCTCAAACAGTGCTCCCCAGCATCGCGGTCACGGGCGGCGAGTGGAACCTCGTGCCGGTGCTGAGCTTGGGAAGCATAGCCAGCAGTGACGCAGGCAGCGGAGCGGCTCCGGGCACCCTGATGGATGCCGATGCCTACCTGGGCGACTTCCAGATAGCCTTCGGTTGGCAAAGCGGCCGGTGGACGCGCATCGACCCCGACCCGACCACTGGCGACGCAGCAGCGAACCGTCTGAAGGACGACATCGACGAGCCCCCGCAGGCCGGTGACGACCCGCTCAAGGTGGGAATGGGCTACTGGGTGCTCTACACCGACGACGCCTTCATAGTCCCGCGCTAAGCCCACCCCCGAACAGGAAACCAGCACAGAGGCCCCGGAAGCCATCCGGGGCCTCTCGCTTTCCCCCGCTCCCTGTCCCCGGGCAACTGGCCGACTGCCGCCCCGTCCCGTTATTGCAGCGCAGGTCGCAATCCAGAAGGTTGGAATTGGGGTTTCGTCATTCCCGCGCCCTTACCGTCATACCGGCGAAAGCCGGTATGCAGGAACCATCTACGAGGAGGGACAGCAACCCGCAAACGCCCCCAAATCAGCCCCACGTCCCATTGCAAAGCCATGTGCCCGTCCCCAATAATTATGGCAACTAACGCTCCCTCAATGAACGTTGCGGAGGTCCGGGTTGCGAATCAGATTCATCCTGCCAGTCGCCCTACTTCTCTACGGAGCCGTGTTGCTGGCCCTACTGGGAGCCACGCCCTATCAGGGGCTTCCCAACCCCGCCATCTTCCAGGGGAAAGCCACAGTTGACGGGCAACCCGCTCCTGAAGGCACCCTCCTCGTGGCCTGCGTCGCCAACCTGGAATGTGCCCCAGGCCATCCGGGCCTGGGACTTGACCGGGCTGGTGATACGGTCAACGCTGAAGGCCGCTTCATCGCCTTGACCGCCCAAGGCACCGACCATTCACAGATTGGCACTGCGACGGTCTACTTCTTCCTAATCAACGAACATGGCCGGGTCCAGGCCGAAGAAACAGCTACATACGGCTCGTCCGATCTTACGCAGCTGTTCTTCCAACAAGACCTCACCTTCGGCGCGGCCCCGACCCCGGCCCCCACGCCCACCCCTACCCCTACGACCCCAGTGCCCACCCCAGCTACACCCGTGCCGACGCCGGTGCCCACCCCTGTGGCGACGCCATTCGCGACACCCACGCCGGCCCCGACCGCCGACACCGCCCTTCCCATCCCCGGCGAGCCTCTGGTGCCCCAGTTGGCCAACGTCGTGCTCTACGGAGGCATCGCCCTCCTAGTCCTCGGAGCCGCCGGCCTCCTCTTCGCCCGCCGTCGTCTCAACAACTGACCCCTACCCAGACCAGCCAACAAATGAAGGGGCGGGCCCAAAAGCCCACCCCTTCATCATTCCCCCTCTCCCACCGCCCCAGAACCCGTTCCTACGCCGAGAACCCACGGCCCGCCCTCTCTTACGTCACTCTCGCGCCCTCTCCCGTTATTCCCGCGCTCCCTTCCGTTATTCCCGCGGAGAGCCTGCCCCCGTGAGGACGAGGGCGGGAATCCACGTCCCGGACCACCACAGAACTCACCTACCTCTAGCCAAACAGCACCCCCACCCCGCCATGACATTTTCCCATTGACCCTCCCCAACCCCCTCCCCCACAATAAACAAAAGGCCGGGAATCAGCCCGCACCAATTCCCAGCCACAATCTATATCAGGGGCGCCCTTGGGTCTGATCAAACCCCAAAAGCGCCCCCAGGGACAACATGGAGTCCGAAACACTACAAAAGAAGAAAGGGTACCCAATGCCAGACCCTGGCATAGCTGACTCAGCTACAAACACAGCAGAGATGCCAGTGCTTTTAGCTACGAAAAGCCAGAAAACTACGAATGTCAGGCACGCCAGCTACGAAAACAACCTTCTCAGATACGAAGACAGTGCCACGGAACTACACGGAAATCGCACCGGAGTACCACTGGATTGCCACCAGAGTATCATCGGATTGACACGGGAATGCACCGGAACGCCATGCCAGCCTGCTCCCCCAGCTACAACAACGCCACCCCAATGCCAGCAAAATGCCAGTCCCCTCTGGCCGCTACAACAACGCTCCCTGCCCCGGCCTCACCGCCCGCAACCCCTGCGCATTCAGCACCACCACCCGCAACTCAGGAGGCAAATTGCTCGGCGTCACATTCAACCGCCCCTGAGGCTCCACCTGCCCCGCCCCCATCTCCCGCAGAAACGCGTCCAGTTGCCCCAAAGGCACAGCCATCCCCGGCAAAGAATAATGCATCGGCACCACAACCCGCGGCCCCAACGCCCGCACCATATCCATCGCTTGCGGAAGCGCCACAGTACACCCGCCCCCCACCGGCACGAACACAACATCCACCGGCGTCAGCTCCTCCACCTGGTCAGGCTTCAACGGACTGCTCACATCCCCCAGATGCACCAACCGCACCCCCTCAACCTCAAAGTGGTAAGCCGTGTTGCGCTTCTCCGCTGGGTCGCCCGGCCCCCGGGTGGTCATCACCCCCTTCACCAGCGCCCCCATATACTCATACTCACCCGGCACCCGGAACACCTTGAAGTCGCCGCTAACCCGCGCCGTCGCATTATGGTGCGGGTGCTCATGACTGATAGTCACAGTATTCGCCGCCACATCCGCCAACCCCAACCCCAAAGTGTCAGGGTCATACGGGTCCGTCAACAGCACCGACTGCTCCGATCGCAACCGAAAACAAGAATGCCCCATCCACGTCACATCCATCGCTTATCCTTCCCTCGGCCTCTTTCCGCGTATCTTCCCCACCAGCCACCACGCCCCCGGCAGCAACAGCGCCGCCAGCAGCATTTTTATGGCGTCGCCTCCGAGGAACGGGTACAGGCCCCAGCGAAGGGTCTGGTCGCTGGGAATAAAATCACCGGACTGGGTGAAGTATGCCAGCCAAGGCAATCCGATCACGTAGATCGCCACGTTTCCCGACAGCATGGCTACTGGCACGGTGGCGCGACGGTCCCAGCCCCGCTCTGCTAACAGCCCCACCAAGTACGCCCCCAGTATGAACCCAACGATGTATCCGCCGCTCGAGAGCTGCCATACGAAGGACTCTGTGCCCGCCCATGGCAGAATGAAGTGGAGCACCTCACCCTCGGCAAGGGCCTCTCCGGGAGCGAACACGGGCAGAAACATGCCCAGCAGCATGTAGACGGTCATACTGCTCGCTCCCCGCACACTGCCCAGCGACGCACCGGTAAGCAGCACGGCGAAGGTCTGACCTGTGATGGGCACCGGTGTTTCCGGTATGCGGATGGCGATCTGGGCGAACAGGGCGGTGAAAAAGGCAAACCCGACGACGAGCAGGGCATCCCCCACTAGGCTCAATGGTATGTGCAGGCCGCGTAGGGTCAGGTAACGGTCCGGGAACAGCGGAGGGAATGCGGCCTCGGCCAGAGTCGTAGGAGATGTTGTAGCCTGCACACTTCCTCCCCAAAACACTAGGAGCGCATAGCTGGAGTGAGTATAATGATACCCATGAATGCCAGTCAACGAACGCATAGCTGACGTTCCATACTTATGACATCGAAACGCGACTACTACGATATTCTCGAAGTCCCGCGCAATGCGTCGGAGGAGGACATACGCCGTGCGTATAGACGCAAGGCGATGGACTACCACCCTGACCGCAACAAGCGCCCCGACGCCGAAGCCAAGTTCAAAGAGGTCAACGAGGCCTACCAGGTGCTCGCCGACACGGGGAAGCGCACCCAGTATGACCGCTTCGGCCACGCAGGCGTCAACGGTCAAACCGGGGGCGCACGCGGCTTCGATGGCTTCGATGGCTTCGGCGGCTTCGGGGACATCTTCGACTCTTTCTTCGGCGACGTCTCAGGACGCCGCCGAAGGGGTCCCCACCGTGGCCGCGACATCGAGACCAAGGTCGTCATGCCCTTTGAAGAGGCCGTCTTTGGCGCCGAACGTGAGGTGGAGGTCAACCGCATCGAGCGTTGCTCTGAGTGCAGCGGCTCCGGCAGCGCACCCGGCTCCACGCCGGACACATGCGCTACGTGTCGTGGCATGGGGCAGGTCCGTCAGAACCAGCAGACCGTTTTCGGCGCCTTTAGCCAAGTGGCAGCCTGCCCCGCCTGCAAAGGGAGAGGCACCACTATTACCAATCCTTGTGGCCACTGCCACGGACATGGTACTGAGCGACGTAAGCGCCGTATCTCCGTCAAGATACCAGCTGGCGTAGAGTCAGGGATGCAGGTGCGCCTCACCAGCGAAGGGGATAGCTCTCCGGACGGCGGCCAGTCCGGCAACCTCTACCTGACCATTGCGGTCAACCCTCACCCCTTCTTCAGGCGAGACGGCGACAACCTTCTATACGATCTCCCTGTGTCCTTCCCCCAAGCTGCCTTGGGGGCCGAGCTTGAAGTGCCCAGCCTGAATGGCCCTGAGAACCTGAAGATACCCGCTGGGACTCAGCCTTCTGCCGTATTCCGGATTCGAGGCAAGGGCATCCCCCACGTGAACACTGGGCGGCGTGGCGACCTTCTGGTATCGGTCAAGCTGGAGGTCCCGATTTCTGTCGACACAGAGCAACGCAGGCTTCTCGAGGAGTTGGCCCGGCACGATACCCCAGAGGATGAGGATGGGGGTGGGAGGCAGAAGGGCCTGTTCGACAAGATAAAGGATGTCTTCGACTAGCCCTTGAAGTGGCTGGAGCTTAGCGTCAAAGTCCCTCGGGAGTTCGTCGAGCCCGTATCCTACCTATTCAACCGCCATGGCCGTGGCTTTTCCATTGAGGAGCCGGAGGCTGACTACGCCGTGCTCCGCACCTACGTCTCGTCAAATGCCCGCCGCAAGCTGGCGCAGATCGACATCGGGGTGAGGCTGATACGGAGCCTTGTGCCGGAAGTCGAGTTAGTAACCCGCGAATTAGTGCAAGAGGACTGGGAGACTGCTTGGAAGGACCACTTCAGCCTTTTCCGAGTGGGTGATCGCCTTGTCGTTCGTCCCTCTTGGGTGGAGTATGAGGGAGAACCCGACGAATTAGTGATTACCCTAGATCCCGGTATGGCCTTCGGAACGGGCTACCATCCCACCACTCGCATGTGCCTGACGGCGATGGAACAGCTGGTCACACCTGGCGTGGCGGTGCTGGACATCGGCACTGGCTCAGGGATCCTTACCGTGGCCGCCCGGTTGCTGGGGGCCTCATCGGCAGTGGCCATCGACACCGACCCCAACGCAGTAAAAGTGGCGAGGGAGAACTGCCGCGCCAACGGGTTGGGCCGGGAGGTACGACTGGCGAGGGGAACGCTGCCCCTGCCATCCGCCCCGGCGGAGACGTTCGACCTAGCCGTCGGCAACATAAGTGCCCGGGTGATATTGGACAAAGCGTCTCACACGTGGGAAGCCTTGAAACCCGCAGGCTGCTTCATCGCATCGGGGTTCATTCACACCCAGACCCCTGAAGTGATTGAGAGGCTCCAAGACGTCGGGTTCAGTGACATTAGTGTGGAATACTCCGACGAGTGGGCCTGCGTCATCTCCCGGAAGGGTTGACCCGCTCCTTCTGAGGGCACGCCAATGCGCCTTCCAAGCTTCGGTGAATGCCCGTCCCGAGGGTTCAGCCAATGACTGAGAGGCTGCACCGCTTCTTTGTTCCCCCTGAGTGGCTGCACGGTGACCGCGTCCTGCTGAAGGACCCGGTAGCCCGCCAAGTCGCACGGGTGCTGCGGATGTCCACTGGCGACCGGGTGGTGCTGCTGGATAACACCGGCACCGAATACCTGATCGAGCTTACCGCGCTTCACGCCGATGGCATTGAGGGCCGGACCCTTTCCGGTTCTCCTGGGCAGGGCGAACCTAGTATCCACATCACCCTTTACCAGTCGCTGCTCAAGGGCGACAAAATGGACTGGGTGCTGCAGAAAGGCACCGAGCTTGGCGCATCCGCCTTTGTGCCTTTGTTGAGCCGTCGATCGGTTTCACGGCCCAAGATGGGTGAACAGCAGGCAGTCCGCTGGCGGCGTATCGTATCGGAGGCTGCGGAGCAGTCGGGGCGGTCGGTGCTGCCCCAAGTGCACCCCCTCATGTCCCTACCTGAGGCTTGCCAACAGCATGCGTCCGGCTTGGCCCTGATACCCTACGAGAACGAGCGAGAATGCTCTTTCAGAGGGGTGTTGCACGGTGCCGGTGGGTGTAAGTCCGTGTCGCTGTTTATCGGCCCTGAAGGCGGGTGGGACCCTGAGGAGGTGGCCTTGGCCCACTCCAATGATGTCGTGCCCGTATCATTGGGGCAGCGTATCCTGAGAGCGGAGACAGCAGCAGTGGCAGCCATAACGGCAGTCATGTACTCGCAGGGGGAATTAGGTCGCTAGCGTCGATTGCTACTGCCGGAGGGGGCTCCTTCCGGTACTGGAACAGCATCAGCGCTGCGGCGGGTCCGACAAACGCTACGTAGATGTGCTCTGTCTGTCCAACCAAGGCCAGGGCCAGTGTGGCTACGATCATTGCCGAGGCCACCAGCACTCCGCCAGGCAGGCCACGACGAACGGCGAGGATGGCCAAGGGGACGGATGCGACGGCTATGGTTCCCGGCAACCATGCCATCACCAGCAGGGCCCCAACCGAGACTGGGCCAGCACGTCCGTGACGGAACACGAGCGATGCAGCAGTATGCCCTGCCAGCACTGCGAGTCCCGCCGCCATCGTCCCTTCGCTGGTGTCGATCGCCGCCCATCCCAGAGTCACGGCAAGGGCGCCCTTCCCCGCATCAAGTACAGCGATAAGGCCTGAGAGCCACCCGGAGGTTGATTTCCTGTCTGGCAACTGGCCCGAAGCGACCACTTGGTTAATCAGGAACCCCCAAGGCACAAAACCTAGGAAGAGGGCTACCGGCATGGCTAGGGCGTACTGGCCGCTGGCCGACTCCAAGTCTAGGAGAAGGAGTACGCCCAAGATGTATAGGGCGAACATGGGGGAGCCGACGGCAACGGCCAAGCCGGCACTGCGTAGGGTCATGTCTTGCGCTTAAACACGAGTCGCAGATGGGTGTGGGTGAACCCGAACCACTGGCGCAGATGGTTCTCTAGGTAGCGCTCATAGGAGAAGTGGATGAGCGAGGGATTGTCGACGGCAAAGATGAAAGTGGGCGGGTTGGTGTCCACCTGACGCACCGCTTCCAGCAGAATGGATCTGCCTTTGCGCGAGGGATGAGGGTTCTTGGCCAATGCTTGGCGCATGGCCCGCACCAACTCGGGTGGCGTGACCCTTTGGGTGCGTTCGTTATAAGTAGCCCGGGCTGTGCGCATCAGGTCGTCGATGCCCGTGACCTCAAGGGCCGAGGTGAAGCAGATGGGAAGGTAAGGAGCGAAGTGAAGGGTGCGCCTGACACGCTGCACCGCTATCTCGCGGGCGCTTGGGTCTGCGGGCAGCAGGTCGCTCTTGTTGATCACCACTATGATGCCCTTGTAAGCGTCCCATGCCAAGCCAGTGATATGAGCGTCTTGGCTGGTAGCCATCTCACCACCGTCCATTACCAGCAGAGCGATGTCGCAACGCTGCACCGCCTGCACCGACCGCAGCACGCTGTAGCGCTCGATGCCTCGCTGCACCGAGCCTGGGCGGCGAATTCCAGCCGTGTCGATCAGCACGACTGGCTCGCCAGCGTATTCCATATGAGTGTCCAACGCGTCTCGCGTGGTGCCCGGCACATGGCTCACGATGGCGCGCCGTTGGCCTAGGATGGCGTTGACGAGGGCTGACTTGCCCACGTTGGTGCGCCCGATGATGGCGAGGCGCATTGGGCCTTCCTGCTCTTCTTCTTCCTGCCGGGCGCCCGGCAGCATCTCCTGGATAGCCAGCATCAGGTCTTCCAAGCCTAGGTTGTGATAGGCGCTCATGACTACTGGCTCGCCCATGCCCAGCGTGTAGAAGTCGGGCACCAGAAGCTCGCGTTTCGGGTTGTCGACTTTATTGGCGGCGAGCACTACAGGCTTGCTGGTGCGACGCAGCCACTGGGCGATCTCCTCGTCCATCAGCGTGACGCCATCGGCAGTGTCCACTAGGAAGACGATACAGTCGGCTTCGTCCACTGCCATCTGTACCTGCTCCCGTACTTGGTCCCGCATCACGTCTTGAGGGAAGGGTTCCAAGCCACCGGTATCCACCAAGGTGAAGGTGAAGTCGTCCCAAGAGGTGACGGCGATAACCCGGTCGCGGGTGGTGCCGGGAATATCGCTGACGATGGCCTCTCGGCGGCCCACGACGCGATTGAAGAGGGTGGACTTGCCTACGTTAGGCCGTCCAACGATGGCGACAAGGGGAGGGGGCATTCGGCCCTCCTACTCTAAGGAGCGGGTGTCGGGCTCAGAACCGGGTATCCAGTTGGCAACGGTGCGTCAGGGGAGAACGGACGATATCAGGAACTCCATCACTGCGGCTTGGGCATGCAGCCGGTTCTCCGCCTGGTCGAAGGCTACCGACTGGGGGTGTTCCAGCATTCCGGGA
>CBDFIZ010000001.1:0-967393 GCA_965248385.1 Dehalococcoidia bacterium | reverse complement strand
TTGCTGCTTGGGCTTGGTCGGTTGGACCGTCCACAACGACGGTTGCCTCGATCGGCTGCTGGGCAGGCAACTTCTCTTCGGCGCGGTAGTTCCGCACTTGGGTGATGATGTCCTGCACCAAGTTCATCTCGGCCTCGGCCGCCGCGTCGATGACGGATTCGTCCGAGATGGGGTAGGCCGCCACCATGATGGATTCAGGGAGGCTCTCGGCGTCGGCGACGTGGGGCTTGAGCCGCTGCCATATCTCCTCGGTTACGAAGGGCATGAAGGGGTGCAGCAGGCGCAGCGTTTTCTCTAGAACGTAGGCCAGCACTGGCAGCGGAGACTCGCCGTCTCCATCATCATCCGCGCCTCTAAGACGCAGCTTGGCCAGCTCGATATACCAGTCGCAGAATTCGTGCCAGATGAAGTCGTACAGCTCGCGTTGCGCCTCGCCCAACTCGAAGTGTTGCAGGTAGCTGTCGACAGACTCCGCCACACGGTTCAGTCGGCTCAGAATCCAGCGGTCTTCGCGATGGCTAGAGGCGAGGGGGTTAGCAGTACCGGTGCCGTCGCCTCCAGCGCCACTGCCCCCCTCAAGGCTCACCAGCAGGAAGCGGGAGGCATTCCATAGTTTGTTGGCGAAGTTGCGGCTAGCTTCCAGCTTGCCGTCGGTCAGGCGCAGGTCGTTGCCCGGCGAGGTGCCGGTGGTGAGGGCAAAGCGCAGGGCGTCGGTGCCGTACTGGTCGACTAGGAGTAGGGGGTCCATGGCGTTGCCACGGCTCTTGCTCATCTTGGCCCCTTGGGCGTCACGAATCAGGCCATGCAGGTAGATGGTGTGAAAAGGCTCGCGCCCTGTGTTCTCCAGCCCTAACATAATCATGCGGGCCACCCAGAAGAAGAGGATGTCGTAGCCCGTCTCCATGACCGCCGTGGGGTAGAAGTAGTCCAAGTCGTCGGTGGCTTCAGGCCAGCCCAGCGTCGAGTGGGTCCACAGCCCTGAGCTGAACCATGTGTCCAGTACATCATTGTCCTGTTCCACGTTGGGCGAGCCGCACTTGCCACATTGGGCGAGGTCGTCCACGGAAGCCGTTTCGCCACCGCAGGCTTGGCAGTACCACACGGGGATGCGGTGGCCCCACCAGAGCTGGCGGCTGATGCACCAGTCGCGGATGTTCTCCAGCCAGTTGAGGTAAACACGGCCGAAGCGGTCAGGCACGATGCGGATGCGTCCCTCGGCTACGGCGGCGTAGGCGCGACCGGCGATGGATGATGGGTCGTCGTGGCTGCCCACGTTGAGGAACCATTGCACGCTGATGAGGGGTTCGAGGACGCTGGAGCAGCGCTGGCACTGGCCCACAGAGTGGTTGTAGGGCTCCACCTTCTCCAGCAGGCCCTCTCTTTCGAGTTGGGCGACGATCTCGCGGCGGGCCTCGAAGCGTTCGTAGCCTTCGTAGGGGCCACCTTCGGCGGTGATGTGACCGGTGGGCCCGATGACGGTGATGGCGGGGAGGTTGTGGCGCTGGCCGATTTCAAAGTCGACGGGGTCGTGGCCGGGGGTGACCTTGAGGCAGCCGGTGCCGAACTCAGGTTGGATGGCCTCGTCGCCGACGATGGGCATGGCGCGGCCGATGATGGGCAGCGTCACATTGCGTCCGACTAGGTGGCTGTATCGCTGGTCGTCGGGGTGGACTGCTACACCGGTGTCGCCCAGCATAGTCTCGGGGCGGGTGGTGGCTACGGTGACGTGGCCGTCCGCTTCCCCGTCCTTGGGGGCCAGTGGGTAGCGGATGTGGTAGAGGGCTCCTTCGTGCTCCTCGTGCTCCACTTCTAGGTCGGAGAGGGCGGTGGAGCAGCGGGGGCACCAGTTGATGATGCGCTCGCCGCGGTATATCAGGCCCTTGTTGTAGAGATTGACGAAGGTGGTGCGCACCGCCAGCGCCGGGCCGGGATCGAGGGTGAAGCGCAGGCGCGACCAGTCGCAGGATGCGCCCAGCCGTTTGTGTTGTTCGTCAATGGTGTTGCCGTAACGCTCGACCCACTGCCAGACTCGTTCCAGAAAGGCGTCCCGTCCCAACTCTGTGCGGCTGGTGCCTTCTTGGGCCAACTGGCGCTCCACCACCCACTGGGTAGCGATGCCAGCGTGGTCCTTGCCGGGCAGCCAGAGAGCGGGATCCCCCATCATACGGTGCCAGCGGATTAGGACATCCTCGGTGGCGGCGGTGAGGGCGTGGCCCAAGTGGAGCTCGCCGGTGACGTTGGGCGGGGGCATGATGACCACGAAGGGGTCTTTGCCCGGCTCGATCTTGGGGGTGAAGTAGCCGCCTTCTTCCCAGAAGCGGTATATACGGGGTTCTACATCGGTGGGGTTGTAGGCGCGAGGAATATCGGCCCCGGGGCGCTGGTCAGGTACTGGTTGTGTCATGCTTTTGCCTTCCGGTTAGAGAGGACCATGATACACCCAAGCTGGCCGGGGGTGTCACAATGTCACATCGATCGTAGCTAAAAACGTGTTTTTGTAGCTGAAAAGTGTGACATCTGTGACATTGTGCTAGCTGGCTAGATACGCGCACAGTGTGACATGAAATCGTATTTGAGGGATGTCACAGAAATTGAAAAGTGTGACATTGTGCTAGCTGGCTAGGTAGTGTCACAGTGTGACATGCAGGACAACCTCCAGAGGGCGAATCTTTCGGGGCCTGAGAGTCGACGGATGCGGTTGCCATGGCTGAATTATAGAACCTATGTACGCGATTTGGCAATAAGACTCTTGACGTACACCAAACAAATGTTCTAACATAGTTTAGCACAGAGAACAGTGTTGTAGAGCGCGCTGGGGACTGACCCCAAACAGGTCGGCCCCGGCTTTTTTGTTTTGTGGTCAAGGGCTTGGGCTTCCAGAACTTACCGGGGGGAAGGAGACCCATGGAGCCTGAGCAAGAGGTGGTTATAGCAAATGACCAAGCGGATGGTGACCAAGAGGAGAGGGAGGCGACTGCTGAGAGGGATGATGGGAGGAAGGAAAAAGGGAGGTGCAGTGAGAAGGGGCTTGAAACGCGAATAGCGAAAGAGAGGTTCCTAGAAGCGCACAAGCTAGGAATGTCGGTGGTCAAAGCCGCCCTGCTGGCGGGGGTTGAGCGCCGGACGGTCTACCGGTGGCGGGACAAGGACCCGGGGTTTGCCAAGGCATGGCGGGAGGCCCGTGAGGGGCTGGTGGAAGACTTGGAAATGGAGGCATACAGGCGGGCATTCAAGGGGAACGACCGGCTGCTGGTGTTCCTTCTGAAGTCGTACAAGCCAGTGACGTACAACCAGCGCCAACAGCGGGCTAAGAATAGCCAACAGCAGGCCGAGTCTAGGGGAGGCAAGACCAAAGACTTGGCAGAGCTTGTGGACAGGGTGCGGGAATGGAAATAAAGGAAGGGGCGGGGGCCACTTGGCAGTTCTCCGGAGAGGGGGTGAATGGGGATGTGTTCTTCGATGACGGACCCCACGACCTCTCGGGCTACGAGGTCCCGGATGAGTTGGCGGAGGTCCTGAGGAACTCGCCGGTGGGGTTTGCGCGGGAGTACCTAGGGGTCAGGCTGTGGAGCAAACAGGAAGAAACGTTGAACGCCCTACGGGACCACCGGCGGGTTGCGGTGAAGGCGGGCAACGGGGTGGGCAAGGGGTTCACGGCGGCTGTGGCGGTGCTGTGGTTCATCTGCAGCCACAACCCGGCCATAGTGCTGACGACGGCGCCGACTGGGCGGCAGGTGAGGCACGTCCTCTGGCGGGAGATCCGCCGTCTGCATGGCCACTCTGCCGAACTTCTGGGTGGCAGGATGTTCAGCACCCGTTTCGAGGTTGCTCATGACCGCTTTGCGCTCGGGCTATCCACCGACGAGGCGGACCAGTTCCAGGGCTTCCATTCGCCGAACATGCTGGTTGTGGTGGACGAGGCGGAGGGGGTAGCCGAACCGATCTACGACGCCATCGAGGCAGTGATGACGACGGGCAACTGCAAGCTACTGCTCATCGGGAATCCCACCAGCGACTCGGGGGCATTCCGCCGGGCTTTCCATGAAGACCGGCGGATGTTCCACAACATCACCATATCGGCCTTGGAGTCGCCCAACGTGGAGCAGCAGGAGGTGGTCATCCCTGGGCTGACGACGGGGGAGTGGGTGGCGGAGCGCAGGACGATGTGGGGCGAGGGAAGCCCGATGTACCAAGCGCGGGTGCTGGGTCAGTTCTGCGACCACCCGCAGGACAGCCTGATTCCGTTGAGCAAAATCGAACAGGCTATTGCTCTATGCCAAGGACCGCCATGGGAACCCGCTGGCAGAGGAAGAGAAGGGGGCGAGCGGGCCGACTGTGCTGGCGGTAGACGTAGCGCGCTTCGGCCCGGACCAGAGCGTGCTGTTGCTAGCCAACTCCAACAGGGTCTTGGACATCAAGACTCACCAAGGGTTGGACACGATGGAACTGACAGGGCGCATCGTGGACGCGCACCGCCGGTGGGGCCCAGAGCGCATCGTGGTGGACGAAATCGGCATCGGAGCAGGGGTGGTGGACCGGCTGAAGGAGCTGAACCTGCCGGTGTCGGGGATCAACGTAGGACGGCCTGCGCGACAACGGCGGCAGTTCGCCAACCTGCGGGCGGAAGGGTTCTGGGGCCTCTATGAGCTGTTTAACCAGGAGGCGCTGGCGATCCCCAACGATGCGGAACTGGCGGGGCAGCTATCGTCGCTGCGGCACCGGTACAACAGCCGGGGCCAGTTCCTGATCGAACCGAAAGAGGACACGCGGGCGCGGGGGTTGCCGTCGCCGGATAAGGCGGATGCGCTGATGCTGGCGTTTTTGAGGAGTACGGGGGGTGTGAGGTTGCGGGTGTGAGGGGTGGTGGGAGTGCCGTAGCTGTGGGTAGGTGGCTGTCAAGCCAATCGTGACAGGCGCAACTTGCATGTACGATGGTTCTAGAAGTACCGTAGAAGTAGCCTAAATCACATGGAGCAAATTGGACCAGTCCGTCTTCTTACCCCTTTTGGACAGGTCGATTACAGAAGTCGCAGAAAGCGAGTTCCAGCGACTTAGGCTGAGGAAAGAACCAGAAGATGTGGCTGACGAGGTTTCCTCTGCCCTCAACGAGCTTGCAAAGCTTAGGGACGGCTATTCTCCAGACTACAGGGACGAGTGGGTTGCGCTGCTTTACCTCACTTGGTTCCAGCCGAGTCATATTTGTCTGGCGAAGGCTTTGATTGATTTGGTCACCGAGAGACAAGGGGACGGGAGGCTTACTGCCCGGAAGAACGCCAGTCTGGCTGTTCTAGACTTTGGATGCGGCACTTGGGCAACACTGTTTGGGGTCACTTGGAGCATGACAGAAGCAATTGAAGAAGGAGCGGATGTCACCTACGCTAGGGTCGATTCTTACGACCCCTGTGTCCCCATGGTCGAACTAGGGAAGAAACTTTGGCTCCAATTCAAGGACAACGTGAAAAACGCTCCGTCTTTTGGTGCGCTTTCTCGTGCATGCCTGGAGATCGTTCACCCGTACTATTGCATATCTGAACCTTCTTATTCCGGCTGGTTCCCGAGGCCAGTTCAAGAGCGGTGGTTGACGGCACTTCACATAGTGTACAAAGACCCGGGGAAGGACGAAGGACGGCACTTGAAAGAGGCTAAAAGCAGCCTCGTCCGCGTCGCAGAAAACTTCAATCCTGACCTCGGCCTGTTGAGCTGCCATCGGAACTTCGAGTCCCAGAACCGTCTCCGTGAGGTGTCCCCATTCGAGGGCGAACTCTCGGCTGTTACAGAGCGGGAAAGGGTATCACTACCTCAAGTCACTCAATGGCGCAAGAGAATCAAGGGAGAGTTGGGTATAACAAAGGAACTCTGCGAAAACCACTGGTACCTTGATAACCCTGTATTGTCGACTTGGGAGGGCGCAGCTGCCCAAATACATCTTAGGGCTCAAGGTTGAATGGGGGTGCCATGCAATCCCAAATGCCGCTTCTAGGACTCGGACCTGCTGAGCCGTCTGAGAACGAAGGGGACCCGATGCGTCCAAATTGGATTGGCGCAACCAAAGTCTACTATACGAAAGCTCGAGAGATTTTGACTCGTGCCAGCGGGTTCATGGGCGAGTATGACTACACCCTGAACCCCTATAGCGGATGCTTCTTTGGATGTACCTACTGCTATGCAGCTTTCTTCAGTCGAGACCTAGCCAAGCGAGACGACTGGGGCAATTGGCTTTTCGTTAAAGAGAACGCTGTGGCGCTGCTAAGGAAACGCAAGCTTGGCAGCTTAGATGGGAAGCTCATCTACATGAGTAGCGTGACCGACCCCTATCAGCCGGTAGAACGAGAACTACACATCACCCGCGGTCTGCTTCAGGCGATGGTTGAGCGCGAGGACAAACCGAAACTGGTGATTCAGACGCGCAGCCCTGATGTTGTAGGCGACTGTGACCTGTTTCGTCAGATCGAGGATAATGGCGGACGGGTGCAGGTGAATATGACTGCCAGTACCGATGACGAGGATATACGGAGGACGTTCGAGCCTTCGTGCCCGTCCAACCCCGCCAGACTTCGGGCTATCACCGAGGTCCACGCTGCTGGAATTCAGTCCTGCATCACCATGACTCCGCTTCTTCTAGTTAGCAACCCTGAGACCTTTGCGAGTCACTTGTGCGACACGGGTGTCCAGGAGTTCATTGTCCAGCCTTTCCACTTTCAAAAAGGCAAGTTCGTTGCCAATACGCGGGATAGAGCTTTCGACCTGATGGCCGAAAAGCTAGGCTGCGCGAGAGCGTCGTTCCAGAAGCAATATATGATGCACTATCGAGACGTGCGCGACGTTCTGAAAGAGGAGTTGCCGTCCTTGGGCGAAGGAAAGGACGGCTTCGCCCCTCCCTTCTAGAGAGTCGAGACGGCTCGTGTCAGAAGGCATCGCCCAAACTGCCGATCCCCTGCGCTCAATGCTCCGCGAAATATCCGGACGGGTGCACCCGTTCCCTACGGTGTTGGGGCGGAACGGGCTGAAGGCGGTGGATATGGATCGTGGACTTCAGCGAACAGTACGGGTATGAACCTGCCCCATGCGGGCCAATACGGTCATTGGTGCCAGCAAGCGGTGGCTCAGGGTGGTGCCTTGCGTTCCAACATCTCCGCAACCCTGTTGAGGACTTGGTGGGCTACTTCTTGTTTGGACATGAGGGGGAGGTCGTCTACTTGGTTGTTGGGGTGGATGAGGAGGACTTTGTTGGTGTCGGCGCCGAAGCCGCTGCCTTCGGCGGTGACGTCGTTGGCTACGATGAGGTCGAGGTTTTTTTCGATGACTTTGGCGCGGGCGTTCTGGAGGAGGTCGTTGCTTTCGGCGGCGAAGCCCACGCGGACTAGAGGGGCTGTTGCTTGGGCTAGGATGTCGTCGGTCTTTTCGAGGTCGATGATCCACTGGTTGGCGTTTTTCTTGACCTTGGAGGAGGCGACTGAGGCTGGGCGGTAGTCGGCGACGGCGGCTGCCATTATGAGGGCGTCGGCTTGGGAGGTGGCTTGAAGGACGGCTTGCTTCATCTGCTCGGCGGTCTCGACGCGGACCATTTCGACGGCGACTGGGTCGGGCAAGCCTTGGACGGTGGAGACGAGGACGACGTGCGCCCCGCGGTCTCTAGCGGCTTCGGCCAAGGCGTAGCCCATCTTGCCGGATGAGCGATTGGTGATGACGCGCACGGGGTCGATGGGTTCGCGGGTGCCTCCTGCGCTGATGACCACGGTGCGGCCGGCCAAGTCTCCATTGCGGCCTAGGACGGCTTGGATGTGGCCTAGTATCTCGGCAGGTTCGGCGAGCCGCCCCATGCCGATCAGGCCTGATGCGAGGCGTCCTGCTCCGGGGCCGACCACAAACGCGCCCCGCTCTCTTAGCAGGGACATGTTGTGCTGTGTGGCAGGGTGGTCCCACATGTGGGCGTCCATGGCGGGGGCCAATAGGAGCGGGGCTTCCGTAGCCAAAGCAGTGGCTGTCAAAGCGTCGTCGGCCAGCCCGTGAGCTAGCCGCGCCAGTGTGTGGGCAGTTGCCGGGGCCACTGCGAGGATGTCAGCCCGCTTCGCCAAGGCCACATGCTCCACTGCGAGTTCCGACTGCGTGTCGAACATGTCGGTGACCACCGGGCGGTGGGTGAGGCTGCGAAAGGCCAGGGGGGTGACGAACTTAGCGGCGTCGGCGGTGAGGATGACGTCCACCTGTGCACCCTGCTGGGCCAGCTTGCTGGTGAGGTCGAGGGCCTTGTAGCAGGCGATGCTGCCGGTGACGCCCAGCACTACCTTCTTGCCTTGGAGAACTGACGACACGGCTCAGCCCTCCTCTTCTTTGTCACGCCCGTCTTTGTTGAGGTTCAGGTCGTAAATCATTCGCAGGCCCAACAAAGTGAGGTCCGGGTTCACAGCGTCGAAGACAGTGGTCTCTCGCGCCATCAACTCAGCCAAGCCTCCGGTAGCGATGACCTTGGACTCGGTCCCCAATTCGCTCTTGAAACGGGCGACCATTCCCTCGACCAACCCAATGTATCCGAAGATCAGCCCTGACTGCATTGCTGCGACGGTGTTCTTGCCGATTGCCGTTGCCGGAGGCACCAGCTCCACCCGGCGCAGTTGCGAGGTGCTCTGGTAGAGGGCATCGGCAGACAGGTTGATGCCTGGGGCTAGGGCGCCCCCCAAGTACTTGCCGTCGGCGGACACGGCGTCGAACACCGTTGCCGTGCCGAAGTCGACGACGATTACAGGTCCGCCGTACAGCTTGAGGGCGGCTACTGCATCAGCGACGCGGTCTGTGCCAACGTCGCGTGGCGAGTCGTACTGGATGGAGATGCCCGTCTTGACGCCGGCGGACACGGTAAGGGGCTGCACCGCGAAGTAGTTGCGGCACACCTCTTCGAAGGTGGGAATGAGTGGAGGCACAACGCTACAGATGCATGCCCCGGTGATGTCCGAAGGCTGCACTCCCCGGTAGGACATGATGTTGGCCATGAAGAACCCATACTCGTCAGGCATCCTCCGGGCGTCAGTGGCCAAGCGCCAAGTGGACTTCAGCGCCGACCCTTCGAAGACGCCCAGTGTGACGTTGGTGTTGCCTATGTCCAGTACCAGAAGCAAGGAGGGCCCTCTGGTGATTTTCCTGCAGTGTTGGTGACTAAGTGTAGCATAGGGGGTCGGGGGGCCGATAAGCGGATTGATGGACTTCCTGACGAAAATCGGTTGCAGTCTGATCGTATCCTTAGTGACCGTTGAGGCTGGCCTCCGACGGGCCAGTGTCGGAGGCCAGATAGGGGCATTCGACAACGTGCGACACTCTTCGTGGCTGGAGCGAAGTGTTTATATCTGAAAAATGTTGCATTTGTAGCGTGGTCGTATTTGGGCCGTAGCTGACATCGAATGGGTGTCATGGCCCCGAGGGGGAGTGGGTTGGCTTGGGACGGGGACACTGTCGGAGTCTTGGCTGGCTGGACAGGGAACATGGCCCTCCTCGGAGTGGCCCGGGGGATTTGGCCGGAAGGGGTGGCGGACCACGGAGTTAGGACCACAAAGGGAGAGGCCCTTGGGACGGAATCCCCAAGGGCCTCCAATTAGGGAGTGCGGTTAGGGTCTACTTAGAAGCGAGATGCTCCGTCAACTGGGATTTCAGATCTAATTGAGTGGGGATGTGAAAGCCCTCTCCCGCATCGCTGTAGGTACCCTCTGGGAATGCCCGCCCATCTCTCATGTGCTTGAATCTGTAAGGCTCGGCGGCACCCTTCCAGCGATTCTCACCATAGAACTCCAGCTGACTTAGCAAGAACGTGTACGTTGAGTCCACCTCCAGAGTAGTGTACCCAGGCCTTACTGGACGTGCGGCCTTCCACTCCTCCAAAGTCTGTTCACCTCCTAGCTTCCAGTGTCCGCCCTCAGGATGCACTACCACAAGTGTGTCAGGACTGCTATCGCTGATATCGGTCTCCACCGTCACGTGATATTCACGGCTGGGAAGGAATATGTTGGGGTCAGGCTGAGATGGATTTGACTCCACTCTGGCCCCGTTTATGAGGTCCCCCACCGATGTCACCCGCCCGATGAAGACTATGTCCGCCTGGTTCACTATCCCCTCCACAGAGGCGGACTTGGGATAGAAGGCCCTTGATGGGGAATAGACTGGGTCTGGAACCGTCACCGGAGCAGATGTGACTTGCCATATTACTAGGGTAGCGGCCACCGCAATGCCCAGTGCTATTGCCAGAACCAATATTCTGGGATGCCTTAGTATCAGCTGTCCGGTCATTGTGAGTTCCTCCAGTCTAGTAGATGTAGTCCACTTCATCGATGTCGTGCTGCTGGGGAACTATTACGTCCCTCATAGCGTCTGTCAGGAGCGCGTTAGGTGGCTTGGGGAAATCGTCTAAGCCCAGCACATGCCCAAGCACATGCGGATGGTGGTGGTCTTGCCCGACCCGTTGGGCCCTAGGAAGCCGAACATCTCACCGCTGCGGACGTGGAACGATACGTCGTTGACAACAGTGCGACGGCCGAAGCTCTTGGTCAGACCTTCCACCTTGAGGGCAGTGGCGTTGAGCATTGCATACCCCTCGTGGCACAGGTGAGTCAGAGGAGGTGAAGGTCTCGCCCGCACAGAATTGAACTCAGTATAGCAGGGTCGCTGAGGAGCGCTGAGGCGTATCTGGATGGAGAGGCGCGGGGCAGCTCTTAAGGGGGCAATTCTTGACCCTCCTAGCTATGCAGGATAGACTGTGCGAGCTTTACACATGGGGGAAGCGCTTGTTTGCGCCGCCCAATTCGTGTGCATAGGGAGGGACTCTTGGCAGAAGTTAGCGGTGGCGAAATCGCTGCAAAGGCACTCCTGAACGAAGGAGTGGATACTATATTTTTCCTCACGGGTGGGCCTATTACCCCAATAATTGTAGAGGCCAACAAACTGGGGATACGCTGTGTGGACGTGAGGCACGAGCAGGCTGCTGCGATGATGGCCCACGGGTATGCGCGCAGCACTGGCAAGCCGGGTGTCTGCATCTGTGCGTCGGGCCCCGGCACCACCAACGCTGTGACCGGCATAGCCAATGCTTTCGTTGATTGCGTGCCGATTCTGACCATCGGCGGGGCCAGCCCTGCGGTGCAGTTCGGGATGGGCGGGTTCCAGGAAATCGATCAACTGGCCATGATGAAGCCAATCAACAAGTGGTCGGACCGGGTGCTGCAGACCCATCGGATACCGGAGATGATCAGCACCGCCTTCCGGCAGGCTACTACCGGCAAGCCTGGCCCTGTCTACCTCGACTTCCCCAAGGACACCATCGATGAGGTGGCGGATGAAGAGCAGGTTGTCTACCCCAGCAAGCCCCGCACAACAGCGAGGCCAGAAGGCGATACCCAGTTGGTCAAAGAGGCCATTGAGATACTGTCCAAGGCTGAGAGGCCGATTATTCTTGCTGGCACCGGGACCTACTGGTCCCAGTCGGGGACCGAGTTCCAGGAATTCGTCGAGATGACCAAGATTCCGTTCTACACAATGCCCCAGACCCGGGGCATCGTGCCTGATGACCATCCGATGAGCTTCCTTGGCGCACGCACGAAGGCGTATTCAGACGCCGATGCCGTGCTGGTCATGGGAACGCGGTTCAACTACATGGTGGCGTTCGGCCAGTCGCCGCGCTTTGCGCCCGACGTCAAGTTCATACAGGTGGACATTGACGCTGCTGAGATCGGCCATAACCGCGACGTGGAAGTGGGGATCATAGGCGACTGCAAGGCTGTGTTCCAGCAGTTGATTGACGAGGCGCGTCCTGTCTTCGAGGGACGTGACGAGTTGCCTTGGGTCGACGAGCTGAGGGCACGAGACGCCGCCAACCGCGAGCGCTCTGAGGTGCAGATGTCCTCAGATGCGACGCCTATCCATCCCCTGCGGTTGTGCCGCGAGGTGCGCGACTTCCTAGACCGCGATGCCACTCTTATCGTGGACGGGCAGGAGATTTTGAACTTCGGGCGCCAGTCCATACCCACGTTCACGCCGGGCAGTCGGCTGAACTCGGGGCCCTTCGGCAACATCGGTACCGGTGTGCCATTCGGGATGGCCGCCAAGATTGCACGCCCCGACAAGCAGGTGCTGGTACTCACTGGCGATGGCTCCTTCGGCTTCAACGGCATTGAGTTGGACTCGGCTGTACGCAACAACGTGCCCTTCGTCACCGTCGTCAGCAACAACGCTGGATGGGCTTCCGGGGCCGTCTCCCGTCAGGATGAGCCGGGGCGCTACCTTGGCTTCAGCAACTACGAGCAGATGGCTGAGGCCTTTGGCTGCCATGTGGAGCGCGTGGAAGACCCCGAACAGATTCGGCCAGCACTGGAGCGAGCCTTCGCTTCAGGCATCCCCGCTCTGGTCAACGTGGTAGTCGACTCAGAGGTCAAGGTAGTCACCCAGCCCTTCTCGGCCTACACGAAGGGTGCTGTCGGCGTGAAGCAAAGCTACAAAGACTAGGGGCCAGTATCAGCCTTGTGATCTTGGAAGCCGCTGGTTAGGTATGTACCGGCCAGCGGCTCGCCATTTCAGTACTGACACCTCCCGCAGAGGTGAACATCAGTATGTATAATCCGAGGCACAGGAACCGCTTCGGTTGATAATGGTGAGCAACAATGGCCGCTGCCACATCCAGTGTGCAATTTCTCGAGGTGTATCGAATCCCGGAGGCTGCCCGATACTTGGCTGCAAGCTCAGCTATGGGCTTAGGTTCGGGTCTCGGTCGCCGGAGATTGACCACTTGGATACGCAGTGAGATGGCGGTTGCCCACCATTCCTCCCATAATGCTGGGCCTAGACATATCAGCTTCGTAGACTTGATATCGATGCGTGTAGTAGCGCTGCTACGGTCTCGAGGAATGGCGTTTGCCTCGATACGGGCTGCCGAGAGATGGCTACAGGACCACCTAGAAGTGGAAAGGCCCTTTGCCAGCCACCCCCTCTGGACTGGTGCCGGTGATGTCTTCACCGTGCTCGGCTATTCTCTTATATCCCCTTCGCAGTCAGGCCAAGGTGCCTTCGAGTTCATCAAAACCTGGCTGGCCAAAGTCGAACTGGACATGAGCTTTGATTCCAGCGAACTTGCGTCTTCTTGGACTCCATACGAGGATGTATGTTTGTCTCCGGCTGTTCAGATGGGACAGCCCTGCATAGCGGAGACCCGTATCCCCACGAGGGTTATACTTGCCAAAGTCAGAGCAGGTGAAACCTTGGAAGCCATCGGGTCTCTCTATGAATTGGATGTTAGCAAGGTGAGGAGCGCTATCGACTGGGAAGAGCGCGTTGGTGCAACCTGAGCAGGTGCTGTTTCTCCTCGACGAGAATCTGCCACCAGTCTTTGCCCCAGTCTTCTCAGCAATAGGGTTTAACATGACCAGCGTTTCCCTAGCATTCCTTGGGAGGCGCTCAGTACCGGATGAGGAGATCATTGCATGGTTGGGTATCAATGAGGAGGGAGCGCAATATTCGGTTTGGGTCACTACGGATCAAGAGGCCCGGAGGATTCATGGCGCACGCGTCGTGCAGGCTGGAATCTCTGTGCTTTGGATACAGCGTCCTCCTCGCAGCGGGCTGACCAGCCTTCAGGAGCTTCAGTTGCTTTCGCTTGTCTTGCAGGATGTCCAAAGTGTAGTTTCCTCCAGCAATCAACCAGCATACCTAGTGGCTTCTCTAAGCGGTAGAAGGCCCAAGCTTCAGCAAATCGTTGGAACCCTAATGGCCCCAAGACCAGATTTACGAAGAGTCCACTTATCGTAACAGTTACCTGTGCTAGGAGAGACCTATGACTACTCAGACCCCGGAAGAGGCGCGCAGCCAGATCGTCAACATGGTGCGCGACTTCGTGCGACGCGACGTTCTCCCCATCGCCGATGAACACGACCAGAAGGACATCGTGCCCCTCGATCTCATCGAAAAGATGAAGGGAATGGGCCTCTTTGGCATCACTGTCCCCGAAGAATGGGGAGGCATGGGGCTGGACTACACCACCTTCGCCATGATTTTCGAGGAGATTTCCAAGGGCTGGATGAGCGTCGGCGGCATCATTGGCACCCACCACATCATGACCTACGTCATCGCCAACTTCGGCACCGAGGAGCAGAAAGCCACTTTCCTGCCTGCCATGGCCCGTGGCGCGATGCGGGGAGGGCTCGCTCTCACTGAACCGGACGCTGGCAGCGATGTGCAGTCCCTCTCCCTCGCTGCCACCAAGGACGGCGAGGAGTACGTGCTGAACGGCACCAAGATGTTCATTACCAATGGGCGCCATGGCGACACCTTCGCCGTGCTGGCCCGCACCGACCCCAATGCCTCTCCCAAACATCGTGGCCTCAGTTGCTTCATAGCGGAGAAGGGACCGGGGTTCGAGGTGGGCCGTGACTTGGACAAGCTGGGTTATCGTGGCTTGGATACGTGCGAGTTGATATTCAAAGACTATCGTGTGGCGGCCGATCGGCTGGTTGGTGGAGAAGAGGGCCACGGTTTCCAGCAGGTGATGAGCGGCTTGGAGACGGGGCGCATAAACGTGGCGGCCCGTTCAGTGGGTGTGGCTACGGCGGCATTCGAGGCCTCCATCAGGTACGCTCAACAGCGGGAGACCTTTGGCAAACCCATCAGCCAGCACCAAGCCATCCAACTCAAGCTGGCGGATATGGCTACCAAGATAGAGGCTGCGCGCCTGCTCACCTACCAAGCGGCAGAAAAGAAGGATCGTGGTGAGAGGGTGGACTTGGAAGCGGGGATGGCCAAGCTGTTCGCGAGCGAGATATGTGCCGAGGTGACTCTGGAAGCCATGCGCATCCACGGAGGCGTCGGATATATCAAGGATCTGCCCATCGAACGCTACTACCGGGACGCGCCGCTGATGATAATCGGAGAGGGCACCAACGAGATCCAGCGCTTGCTGATCGCACGGCAACTGCTGCAGAGATATGCAGTCGACTAGACGTCGCACCAAACAAAATTCGAGGCCACCCCGATTAGGGGTGGCCTCGTTTTAGTAGCTTAGGACTGGTGGCTGGCTACACCTTGCCGAGGGCTTCCTCCACCTCGGGCAGTTGGCCCCAGCGCATGCCTTCGGGGTCGTTGGTCAGAGCCATGCGCTGGCCTTTGGAGTTCTTCAGGCCTTGGGGGTGGCATACCAGTTCGATCATGTTGCCGTCGGGATCGTGGATGTAGGTGTAGAACTCCCCGTTGTCCTCGCGGTTACCAAACAGGGGGTTATCGCCGCCGATGAGACGTGAGGCAGCGCCTCCGCCCATGCGGGCGTAGGGTATGCCCACTTTGTCGAGATGGGCCAGCATCTCGTCCCAGTTCTGCACTTCGACGGCGAAATGCACTGAGGGATGGAGGGTCACCTCGTTCACCTCACTGAAGTGCATCTCCGCGTTGCCGAGGTTTAGCTGTAGTTGGCGCTTGTTGAGATCGCCCCGATCGAGGAAGGTGCAGCCCAGCGCCCTTTGATACCATTCTCGGGTCCTCTCGCGGTCGGTAATCTGCACGTTGAGGTGGTGCACCTGGATAACTTTGCTGCCCATGTCATCGCCTCCTAATCTTTGGGTGAACCAAGTATCGCCATTAAGATGTTGGGTGTATTATATTGCGCCGTTTGCTCCCCTGCAATCCCGCAACCGCTAATGGGAAGCGGTGAACTCCAAGATCCAGTCCCGCACCCGCTCAGGCGTCTGCTCCGGCACGGTGTAGTCCTTGTAGTCCACGTTGGGCAGACATTCTTCAAGGTACCGGGCGGCAGAGGTTGCATGGAAGGGGTCGTGCCCTGGGATCACGATGGCCGGTATCTCGAGCCCCATCAGCTCTTCGGGCTCGCCGCCGGGGGAAGTGTCCCGATCGTACAGCTTGCGCTGGGTGGCCATCACCGCGGCGGAGTAGCGGTCCACATCCTGGGCTAGGAAGCCCTCAGTGAACGCTTCATCTCGCGATATAACCGATGCCCAAGGCCCACCTTCCGGGGCCACGTTGAAGCCGCCCTTCTCCTTGGCCATCTCCACGGCGCCTGCCAAGCCCTTCTCCCGCACGTAGGCCAAGTGCGCCCCGAAATTGCGCTCGCCATACTGGCGCCAACGGACGCCGCCTGTAGGCCAGTGCAGCACTAGCCCCCGCGTGGTGTCGGGGTAGCGCAGCCCGAAGGCCACAGCTAGGTTGCAGGCCATGCAGCCGCCCATGATGTATGCCTGCGAGATGCCTAGGTGGTCCAGCAGCCCCTTGGCCTGTACGCAGTACTGCTCCCAGCCTAGGGCCTCTACCCTGCCACCCGACTCACCGGCCTCGCGGCGGTCGTAGATAATGCAGGTATGCTGCTGGGTGAAGTGGTCCAAAGGCTCGATAGAAGTCCACGCCCCGAAATTGCGCCAGTTCGAGAGCACCGAGTTGAAGCCTCCGTGGGCCATCATCAGCAATGGAGGCCCCGAGCCGTGCACCTCGTAGTGTGTGCTGATCCCATCAATCTCTACATGGGGCAATTGGTACCTCCAAAGTATGTTGCAGCTTGGGCTTCCGGCTCACCATGTTGGCCAGTGAGGCAAGTATATCATTGAGCGAATGAGACAAAGTGTCGCGTGAGGCTAGCCGTGAGGCTTGGCATTGCCAAACGGCATAGGTTCGTTGAACTCTCGCCCTGCGTCCATCGCTTCCTTTTGGCGGTCCAGCCACCCTTGAATGGCGTTGGCCGCTTCCTCCAGTCCACCTTGAGCCTCCATCCATGCTTGGAGCTGCAGCGCAGCTTCTCGTCGGCCTTCCTGCCGACCTTCCTGCCGACCTTCCTGCCGGCCTTCCTGCCGCCCCTCTTCGAGGCCTTTATGGAGGCCTTCTTGGCGGCCCTCCTGTAGGACTTCTTCTCGTTTGCGATCCAGCCACCTGCGTGCAAGAACCATGGCTAAGCGCTCCCATACCAGAATGAGGGTTGTCGTTAGTCCGGTTGAAGTTATGATGGCCCACGACATGTGTTCCAAGCCTGTTAGAAGTCTGTCGAGCCAAGGGCCATCCTGCTGGATACCGTTCCAGACTACGAACACAGTAGCCGTCATCACCATAGTAGCAAAAACCACGACATAAAGGCGTCCCTCGGCTAGAACTGTCCCGAACCCGCCTTGTATATCGTTTACTACCTTAGACCCGTGCTCGCCACGTCTTCCTACCATTATCGTTGTCTCGCCCTCAGTAGCCCACCCCCGGACAAGCGGGTCGGGCCAATATAGTTATACTTGTTTCTTCACGTCAATAAGCGAGTGTCAGGCGTGCTCCGATGCTGTGACTCTTCCCATTGGTGTAGTTGTCGTCTTTGCCCTGAGCCTGGTGGGTCCGCTCCTCTGGCGAGATTAGTTGACAACCCCTGTGGGTCTGGCCAGAATACCGGCGTCCCAGCAGTCTAAGTGGGTTGGGCATATCCCTTTCCCGCGTACATCCCTGAGGAGGTTTCGGTGAGTAAGATCGCCATCATGGGGGCCGGAGCCCTCGGCTGTTACATCGGGGCCTTTCTGATTCGGGAAGGGATGGATATCACGTTCATCGACATGTGGCCGGATCATGTGGAGACTATGCGGCGCGACGGCCTGCGGGTCAGCGGCAGCCAAGGAGAGTTCTCAGTGCCCGCCAAGGCCCTCCACCTCACTGACGCCCAAGCTATCGATGACCCCTTCGACATCGCGTTCATCGCCGTTAAGTCCTACGACACGGAGTGGGCTACGCACTTCATCAAGCGCTACGTCAAGCCTGAAGGCTACTTCGTCTCCTCGCAGAACAGCATGAATGACCAAACGATTGCATCCATTGTGGGTTACCAGCGGGAGTTGGGCTGCATCGCCTCTCATATTGAGGTAGCCCTGTGGGAGCCGGGCCACGTTACCCGTGGTGGAGCAGTGGGACGCGACCACGGCCATTTCGTGTTCCGGGTCGGCGAAATGAACGGCCACATCTCCCCGCGGGCGGAGGAAGTGGCGAGTTGGCTGGACTGCATCGACGCCTCCAAGCCGACCAACAACCTCTGGGGAGAACGCTGGGCCAAACTGGCTCAGAACAGCATCGGCAACGCGGTGTCGGCCATGTCGGGGCTCGGCTCTCAAGGCATGGCGGAGAGTCCCGTTGCCCGCTCCGTGCGCATCCACATCGGCAAGGAAACGGTGCAGGTGGGGAAGACCCTGAACTACCAGATTGAGGAGATCAGCGGCGTCGACCCCGACCTTTGGGGCGCTGCCGACGAACCCGATGTCTTCAACCAACTGGACGAGATGCTGAAGGCACGCGGCGGCCGTGTGGACTGGCGGGCTTCCATGGCCCAAGACGTCGCCAAGGGGCGCCGCTCCGAAGTGGACTACCTGAATGGATTGGTGGCGGAAAAAGGCCGTGAGGCTGGGATCCCCACGCCGGTAAACCATGCTACAGTGGAAGTGATGCGCGATATCGACGCTGGCCGCGTTCAGCCCGACCCCTCTCTGATAGACCGGCTGATTCAGGCCTAGTCGACTCCATACTCCCGATGAGGAGCTGCCGATGATCGTTCACACCGAGCCCAAAGACTTCTTCATGTTCACGGTGCACTTCTTCTTCAACAAGGAACACCCTGACGCTGAAGACCAGTCGGTGAAGGCCTACCTAGAGGAAAAGCAGCTCTACCCCAAGCGCACCAACAAGATTGAGCATCAAGGCTGGCCCTGCGAGGACTGGTCCTTTGGCGGTTGCTACTTGGGACGACACTTGGGGGCCATCGGAGAGATGCAGCGCAAGACTGTGGAGCGTGAGCTGATTACGGCCCAAGTGGAGCGGTTGGTAAGGCACGAACCCCAAGAAGGTTTACGGGCGTTGACCGCCGGGATGGCCGAGCCCGACTTGGTCGGTTTAGTAGCCAACTTGGTGGAGGAGTTCCACCAAGACTCGTCCTTCGGCCTCGACGACCAAGGTCAGCTTATGCTGACGCTGGAAGACAGCGCGGTGGAGTTGCGCGTCAAGGAGTTAGTGGGGGCGTAGAGGCTGGTCGTCGCTAGCCCTGCAGGCCATTGGCGAAGGCGACAATGGCCTCGGCCAAGAGCTGCGGGCGCTGTAGCGGGATATCGTGGATGCTCTCTTCCATCCACAGGACTTGGGAGTCCTTCAGCAGGTCTTGTGCCATGCTCACCATCCTTACCTTGGAGTTGGTGAACAACGTTTCCCGGTCGCCCCTAGGCTCTCGCCATGCGGGTACTATCAGAACCGGCGCTTGTACTCTGCGGAATAGCTGGCTCGGTTTGTGCTCCCACAAAGCTCGAACGCACTGCATGTGGTTTTCACGGGTCAGGTAGGGGCTCACTTCGCCTGCAGGGCCGATGTGGAAGTTTGCCTGGAAGAACTCCTCGACCTCGGGGCACCACAGCATGCCCAAGTCTCCTACCTTGACGCGCTTCAGTAGGGCGTCCCAAGTGGTTCCGGTGAAATCGGGCGGGGCCATCCGCACTTGGGCATTGTCCCAGTTCATTCCCGGCATGCTGGCAACCTCGATGGTGCCCCCGTCCACCATGACTATCCCCGCGATGGCATCGGCATAGTCGGCCGCGTACTGTAGGACGACGTTTCCGCCCCAAGAGTGGCCGGCCAGCAGAGGACGTTCCAAGCCGAGATGCTGCGTGAAGGCTTGGAGGTCACTGCAGATGGACTGGAAATCGTAGCCGTGGTCGGGTCCATCGGTCTGGCCATGGCCTCGCTGGTCCAAAGCGTAGACCGTGAATCGCGACGTCAGCTGTGGAGCAGTCAGGTCCCAGATACGACAGTTGGATGCCAAGCCGTGGAGCAGCACGAGCGGAGGGCCTTCGCCACCCCAGTCACGATAGTGGAAGTTTATTCCGCGTAGTTGGACCTGCTTGTCTTGCACCGGTTTGCCTTTCGATTCAGCGGTCGTGGTGATAGATGTGTTTCTGCTTCGGTGTGCCCGGATGCCCGCTAGGCTAGAGAGGCGAGAACATGCGGCAGGTAATGACGAATGCAAGGAACAGAATACCCAAGAAAATGGAGATTACCAAGAACCACCGGTGCACTTCCATTACGCCGCTTCGTGCCTAGGGGAAGAAGAGAGAGGCTTCATAGCTTCAGGAACTCCGCCACCTGCCGCGCGAACTCATCGGGCTGCTCCAGCATGAGCATGTGGCCTGCACTGTCGATGGTCTGCGTGCGCGACCCTGGCAATAGTGCCTGCAGGCTGGGGGCATAGGCTGGAGAGATGATTTTGTCTTGGGCGCCCCAGAGCACCAGTGCCGGAGCCTTCACCCGATAAATGCGTCGCTTCATCCCCTTGTCGGGTATAGGCCATAGGAACTTTCCAACTGCCGAGAGGCCGGAGATGCGTTCCAGTGCCAGTATGGCTCGAGTCTCATCGTCCTCTTCTTGTGCCCTAGCTTCTTGGGCTATCGCACTGTCTGGGTCGGCCCAGAGCGCGTCCGAGAGGTCGCGGGGATTCATGCCGAAGAAGTCGGCCACTGGGGCGTCGTCCAGCCACAGGCCAGCGGCGCTAACCAACACCAGTTTGTCTACCCGGTGAGGGTCGAGGGCAGCCATCTCGGCAGCTACCATACCACCGACAAAGTGCCCCACCACATGGACCGACGAGAGCCCAAGCGCGTCTAGCAGCTCCATATGGTAGAGGGCCAAGTCTATGACGTCTTCCAACTGCTCAATGCCCTTGGTCTCCCCATAACCTGGGAACCAAGGAGCGTACACAGTGAAGTCGTTGGCCAACAGGTCTAGGAAGGGGGCCCAGCCGCCCACAGGTCCCAATGCGCCGTGCAGGTACAGCAAAGGCTCGCCGCTTCCAGCCTTCAGCAGACTTGTGGAAAACCGGCCGCCGGCCAGCGACAGGGTCAGCTTCTCTGGCTCCATGTGCGTGCCCTAGCCCGTCTTGCCTGGCACGGCGGGATGCTGGACCTGTTGCAGGGGTTGGGGCCACCACCGGTTGTCGTATTCGTCCCACAGGTCCCGAAGGTAGGGGAGGACCTCGGTGCCGAACAGGTGGGTGTTCTTGAGGGCTCGCTCCTTAGGCATGTCGCCGAACTGGAGAAGGAGCATGAGGTTGCCAACTCTGAGCTCCTTGATAGCGTGGCGCAGCTCCTCACGTACGGTGGCGGGGCTTCCTGCTATGACGTTGCCGGCGTTGATGAAGTCCTTCCAGGTGAACTCGGTATTCTGCTCGCGTCGTGCTGCCACCGTGGCTTGGCTCAACCCGCTGCGTACGCTCCGCTCGCTGCGGTAGCCGGGGGCGCTGGCGTAGGACGCTGGTACGTGCAGACACTTCTTGAAGAAGTACTCGATGTCGTCCTTGTACTCGTCAATCTGGTTGTCCTGCTCGGAAACTGCGACCAACTGCAGGAAGCCGGCGTGGTAGGGGTTGAACTCCTTGTCGCGGCGGTCCAGTTCTTCCCAAAAGCCGTCTAGGACCATCTTGCCGACCTTGTAGCCTTGATAGCTGAGGTAGCAGTAGACGTAGTCGTAGTCTATGGTGAAATCCCAAGTCTCCAAGCTACCCGATCCGGGCACCCAGATTGGGGGATGTGGCTGCTGGTATGGCCGGGGCCAGATATCGACGTAGCGTGTCTGGGTGTACTTGCCGTTGAAAGCGAAGGGCTTACGCTCTGTCCACGCCTTAATCACCAAGTCGTGGGCTTCCAGGTATTTCTCTCGAAGGGTGGCTGGAACCTGACCGTAGGCGAACACTGTGTCCATGGAGGTGCCGAGGGGGAAGCCGGCGATCAGACGCCCGCCGCTCATGACGTCCAGCATGGCGAACTCTTCGGCCACGCGCGTTGGCGGATTGTACAGGGCTAGGCTGTTGCCCAGCACAACTATGGCTGCTTGGGATGTGCGTCGCACCATGGAGGCTGCCATCAGGTTGGGGGAGGGCATCAGGCCGTAGGCGTTGTTGTGGTGCTCGTTGACGCACAGCCCGTCGAAGCCCATGGTCTCGGCGTATTCCAGCTCATCGAGGTAGTCGTTGTAGAGCTGGTGCCCCTTGGCTGGGTCGAACAGGTCGTTGGGGACGTCCACCCACACGCTGCCATACTGCTTCTCAAAGTCGGGCGGGAGATACTGATAGGGCATCAGATGGAAAAAGCATAGCTTCATGGCGGGCTTCCCCCTTCCGGGGTGGGTTGGGTTGCGACAGGGGGGATTCTACACCTTAGGGGGTGTTTGGGGCGAGGGGATTGGACAAGCTGGCAGTTTGGCATTAGCGGACGCACGCCGCTATCGTGGGATGAGGGACGCGTTGGCGTCCATCGGCTGGGACCAGTATGGGCTCAGACCTTGGCGAGGCCTTACTCCGGCACCACCTGCGGGGCCTTGGGCAGCGACAGCGCCCCGAGCAGGAGAAGGCCGCTTCCGACCAGTGTCAGTCCGAGGGCACCATCGGTGGGGGTCATGGCGTTGCTAGTGCAGGTGCCTCGTATGTCATTGCCTCCAAGGCTCTGGGAGGAGCGGACCGTACTGCCGGAGCGTTGGATGTTGGGTTCGCGCTCCTCCCAATAGTACTGGCCTCCCTCATCTGTTGTAAGCACCCAACACCTGGCATCATCTTGACTCATATTCAATGCAAGCAGTGAGACTCCGACCATAGAGGCTGCGACTATAGCGCCTAACGTGAGAGAAGGGAGTCCGGTAGTCCGGGTGGCGAGCGCGTACCCACGAGCTGCTGCCGTCCCCAGGAGAAGAACGGAAGGAACGAACAGGAGTCCCACGGAGAAGATCGCAACGAAGGTGAGGGCCATCGACAAAAGGGCGGCCGCAAGGAGTAGCGGGCCCTCAGCTCTACTCCCAGGTCGAAGCCAAACGTAACCAGCGATGAAGGCGGGAGACATGAGGACCAAACCCAATGCCAACCGACCAAGGGCTTCGGGTGCCAAGGGGTCGCCCCAATCGTCGATGATAGGGATAGCGATGGCGACTACAGCAGGGATGCCCGCTGCGATCGCGGCGACGAGCGCGAGCCAGTTGCGACGATAGGTTGTCATTAGGAGGGGAACGCATGGAGCGGGCGATGGGGATCGAACCCACGACGGCTAGCTTGGAAGGCTAGCGCTCTACCACTGAGCTACACCCGCATCACTGCTATTTTAGAGCACCTCGTTGCCCCTGCGCCAGATGGAGCGACCCCGCTCTTTCGACCTTGGGCTAGAGAAGGTTCCAGAGGCCCGCTCCACCCTGGACTTGCAGCAGCACTGGGGCGAACACCAGAGAGACGATGGCCATCAGCTTCAGCAGGATGTTCAGTGAGGGGCCGGAGGTATCCTTGAAGGGGTCGCCCACCAAGTCTCCCTCCACGGCAGCCTTGTGAGGGTCCGAACCCTTCCCACCGTAGTGGCCCAACTCGATGTATTTCTTGGCGTTGTCCCAAGAGCCGCCCGCGTTAGCCATGGTGATGGCTAAGATGAACCCGGCTGCCACCGCTCCGATGAGCAGCCCGCCCAAGGCTTCCGCTCCCAGCAGGAAACCCACCACAAGCGGGACTGCTACGGCCATTATGCCGGGCAGAACCATCTCGCGCAGCGCGCCCCGGGTACTGAGGTCAACACACCGTGCGTAATCAGGGCGCCCGGTCCCTTCCATGATGCCCGGTATCTCGCGGAACTGTCTGCGCACTTCGTTAACCATGTGGTACGCCGCCCGGCCCACCGCCTTCATGGTCATAGACGAGAAGAGAGAGGGGAGCATTGCCCCGATGAGCAGGCCCACCAGTGTGGTGACGTTGAGCAGGTCCAACACATCCAAGCCTACCGCCTGTGCATAGGCTGCCATCAGTGCGAGGGAGGTGAGAGCCGCCGACCCAATGGCGAACCCCTTGCCGGTGGCGGCGGTGGTGTTGCCCAAGGCGTCCAAGGCGTCGGTGCGCTGCCGTACCTCGGGGGCCAGTTGGGCCTGCTCCGCTATTCCGCCGGCATTGTCGGCCACGGGGCCGTAGGCGTCGGTGGCTAGCGTGATGCCTAGCGTGGAAAGCATCCCTACGCCCGCCATGGCCACTCCGTAGAAATCGGCGAGGACGTAGGACGCCAGGATTGCCCCGACGACCATGAGTAGTGGTAGCAGCGTGCTCTGCATGCCCGATGCCAAGCCGCTGATGATGGTGGTGGCCACGCCCGTTTCCGCCGATTCGGCCACGTTTTTGGTGGGGCTGTAGTCGTAGGACGTGTAGTACTCGGTGCCCACGCCGATTATGACGCCCGCTCCGAGGCCCGCGACGATACACCAGAAGATGTCTAAGTCGCTCACGTTAGGTGCGATGATTCCGTCCAAGTCCAGCCACCACACCGCGAGGAAGGAGAAGACGAGCACCAAGATGGCTGCGCCGAAAATCCCACGGCGCAGGGCCCACAAGAGCTCGCCGAAGGATGCCCGTTCGCCGCTTCGCACGATGAAGGTGGCCAGCATAGAGGCCACGATGCCGCCTCCGGCGATGACCAAGGGCAGCAGGGCCACATGGCTTTTCCAGCCTGCGGTCAACCCGGCTGCGGCGACAGCCGTGCCAGCTAGGGCGATGGCTGCGATTATCGAGCCGACGTAGGACTCGAAGAGATCGGCCCCCATGCCCGCAACGTCGCCCACATTATCGCCCACGTTGTCCGCGATGACGGCGGGGTTTCGCGGATCGTCTTCCGGTATGCCAGCTTCCACCTTACCCACCAAGTCGGCGCCGACGTCGGCCGCCTTGGTGTATATACCCCCACCCACCCTAGCGAACAGGGCGATGGAAGATGCGCCGAAGGCGAAGCCGACGACGTAGTTGATATCTTCATATATGAAGTAAAGGATAGTGACGCCCAACAGGCCGATGCCCACCACGGTCATACCCATCACCGCGCCACTGGAAAAGGCGACGCGCAGGGCTCCGTTTAGCCCGCGCATAGCACTAGCCGCGGTGCGCCCGTTGGCCCGCACAGCCACGCTCATGCCGATGAATCCGGCAGCAGCGGAGCAGATCGTGCCTGCGAGGTACGCGATTGCCGTCCTGGGGATGAGCTCGTCGTTGGAGTACCAGTCGACCAAGACCCATACGGCAGCGAATACGATTACGATGAAGGGCACCAGCACTACATACTCGCGGCGCAGGAAGGCGTACGCTCCCTCGCGGATGGCCTCGCCGATGCGTTTGATGTGGGCGTTCCCTTCATCGACCATCATCACGCGCATGGTCAGAGCTGCGGCGAAGGCCAAGGCCGCGGCCCCACAGATTACGGCTATAAGAATGGCGGTAATCACCTACCTCCAGACAAAAAATTAGGTGCCTCGGGGCACCTTTCTATGTGTATGGCGTTCGTAACATCGATGCCGCCACCCCCCTACGGGCAACTGCGGAATTTAACATGAGGCTCGGTCAGTGTCAAGAATTCGTAATCGCTTTCGAGGGGGGGCGACCTCGGACCATTACTGACTGGCTGGCCCGGCATGCCCTTGGGCCTGCTGCCAAGCCGTGAGCTGGGCCTCCAAGTGCCTCTGTCGCATGGCCATGGTCAGGTCTCCACGGGTGCGCTCCAGCACCCCCCGCATGGCGTCGGTGGAATGGCGCAGGCCTGCGGTGACTCCCTCGGGGAAGTCCATGGTCACCAGCAGGTTGTAAATCTCGTCCATGACCTCGAGGAACCGTTCACAGTCGGCCGCGTCGTCCTGTCGCAACCGGTCTAGGATGAAGCGGCGCAACTCGCCGATGGATTCGGCCATGCCGTTCAGGTAGGGGGCCACGTCCACTCCCAGTTCGGCCGGATAAGGTAGAGGGGCGCCGGAGATGAGGGCCAAGGTAACGTTGCCCTCGGTGTACTCTTTGCGAGCGTCGGACAGGAAGCCTGCAAAGTATATCTCTGGGTTGTTTTCGAGTATTGGGGCGGTATCCGCCAACTGATCCTTGGCCTCCTGAAGCAGTTGGCGTGCGGCGTCGAAGTCCAAACGATGCACTGCCCGGATGGCATTGGCGGAGAGGCGTATGACGGCGCGGGATATGCGCAGTCCTTCTTCACGGGCCCGGTGCTTGGCTGAGAGCTCCGCGTGGGCGATGGAGGCTATTTCGTCCAAGCCAGGGAGTCTGCTTGCTTCGGTCAACCCTGTCCTCCAGCTGCGGCGATGCGGTCCGACAACCGACGTGCGGCTGCCTCGGGATCGGGTGCGAGGCCGATGGCGCTGCTGATGCAGATGGCGTCTGCCCCTGCCTGCACCACCTCGGCCACGTTGTCTTCGTTGATGCCGCCGATAGCCACCACTTGGGCCGACACGGTCGCCTTAATGCGGCGCACGGGTTCACATCCAACGGGAGCGCGGCCCGTTGACTTGGTGCCGGTCGGGTAGATGGGACCGATCGCCACGTGGTCTGCGCCTTGGGCCGCCGACTCAGCGGCGTGGTCGGGCGTGGGGTTGGAACACCCCAATAGTTGCGACGGCCGCAGCACCCGGCGTGCCTCCCCTATAGGCAGGTCCGTCTGCCCGACATGCACCCCGTCCGCCTCCGAAACCCGTGCCACATCTGCGTGGTCATTGATGATCAGCAGGGCCCCATGCTGTTGACATAGCCGCCGAAGGTCTCGAGCCAAGGGCAGAATCAGTCCTTTGTCGCGTAGCTTGTCGCGCAGTTGCAGCACCCGCACGCCTCCGGCCAGCGCTGCGGCAGTTACCTCCACCGGGTCCCGGCCCCCCGTCACTTCCGGGTCAATGATGAAATAGAGGCCGCGCAGCCGTTGGGCACGGTCCTCGCGCCAGCGTATGCCCACCTCACTCTGCATGGCCTCCAAGGCTTGGCCAATCCCAGGGGTCCAACTTCCCAGACGCACGGTGAGGTCCCGCAGAACCCCACGGGTGCTGACTAGCATGTCGAATACGTTGCCGAAGGTGGGCACCGTCCCCAAGGTCTCGTGGGCTACTACAGAGAGTTCAGGGGGTGTGGCGGCTGTGAGGTCGTCGGCCAGCTCCGATGACAGGCCTGTTTGGGCCCAACCTTCATGTAGAGCATGGAGGCACTCGGCGAGGTAGGCCAAGCCAGCAGTTGGGTCCTTTGGGAGTGTGGTCACAGGTCCATCCCCTTGGGCAGATCGCCGCCTCGGGCTGCTCTGATGGTCTCCTGCACGCTGGAGGGCACCTCCATGCCGTGCTTCTGGAAGGAGTCTTCCACATTTCGTCCTATGTTGCGCGGGTCGCTGTAGTAGTTGGGGTCGGCGTACCCCGGCGGCGGGCCCGAGTCTTGGTGGATCGTATTCAGCGACTTGTGGTGTGCGAAAGAGGATATGAGGCGTCGCATGTTGGACGACGCGCAATGAGCGCACACCGGCTCCACTTCTTGGTTCACCGATCGGGTTAACACTGAGGAGGCTTTTCCACACTCCAGGCACCTGTATTCATATATAGGCATCCCAGGCTCCCAACTTACTTGGCGTCCTCCGAGTTACTCTGATTGAAGGTCGTAGTCCAACCCAAGGCCATGCTCCTCGGCGAAGGCCTCGGCCTCCAACTCGTCGATGGTCTGGTCAAAGTCTGGCCCCGCTCCGCCGCCGAGCTCGCGTCGCATATGCCTCAGATAGGCTGCCATCTCCCGCGGGTCGCCATCGTCGCCGTCTAGACCGCCTGTATCCGGGAGGCTGTCGCCCCAAGATTTTTGGATGGACACCTTGGATATAAGGCGGGCCAAGTCCCGACCTCCACAGTGGTCACAGCGCGGTGCAGGCTCTTCACTGAGGGTACGCACCAGTACCGACGAGCGGCGACGGCAGTCCCGGCAGCGGTATTCGTAAATCGGCATAGCAGGTCAAGAGCAACGCGAGTCCCGGGCACGAGGAGAAGTATCAAGATGGAACGCATTGTAGCATAGGAAAGAGGGCCTCAGAACACAACCGAAAGACCTTGGAAGAGCCGTGGCTTCGGTTGCACCGTATGGCGTTGCCGCTTATACTATTGCGGTGCAATTTTAGCCAGTGCAATTCGATGCAATCTGATTGGTATCCCCTCTTACTACGGACTCCTCAGTTGTCGCCCAGCCCGGCCAACCCCAAGCTTTGCACGCGAGTTATAATTGCCGACGGCCCATGTGTGTCTGATAGTCTGCTCCGTGGCGCCGAGGAAGGAGTGGAGGCATGAGTTCGGGAACGTATGACTTCGCTATGGCAATTGGGGGCGAGGCCGGCCAGGGTATCGCAACCCCCGGTGACATACTCGCCCGAATCTTTGTCCGACGTGGCCTCAACCTCACCACCTACAACGCATACCAGTCCATCATCCGGGGCGGCCACATCTTCCTCACGGTGCGGGTCAGTGACGACAAGATATACAGCCATGGCGACAGGCTTGACCTGTTGCTGTGCCTGAACCAAGACACCATGAATCGGCACCTGAACCTGATGGGGCCAGGGTCGAGAGTGGTCTTCAACAGCGACACCATCAAGGCCGAAGGGGCTGCTCGTGGCGTCGGTCTCTGCCCGCTGCCCATTGCCGAGCTCACCCAGAGCCGCAACAGGCTGGTGCAGAACACCGTAGCCGTCGGAGCCATCATGGCCCTGATGAAGCTGGACTTCGCGGTGCTCGAAGAGAGCCTGCAACTCCGCTTCCAACGACAGGGCCAAGCTGTGGTGGACGAGAACGTCCGCGTGGCAAGGGCCGGTTACGACTACACGCTAGCCAACTTCGACTTCTTCTCCCAAGACGTAGGGCAGGGCGACACCCCGCTCGCAGTCTGGTCGGGCAACGACGCCATCGCCATGGGAGCCGCCGCTGCCGGGGTCAAGTTCTATGCCGCCTATCCGATGAGTCCATCCAGTGGCATCCTGCACTGGATGGCTTCCAACGCCCGCAACTTGGGCATCATGGTGCGACAGGTCGAGGACGAGATTGGCGTCGCCAACATGACCATAGGCGCAGCCCATGCCGGGTGTCGCGCCATGTGTGCGACATCGGGAGGGGGCTTCGCCCTCATGACCGAAGCCATAGGCGCTGCCGGCATGATGGAGATACCTGTGGTGTTCGTGAACGTAATGAGGGCTGGGCCCTCCACTGGCGTGCCCACCAAAACCGAGCAGGGAGACCTGTGGCAGGCGTTGGGCGCCAGCCAAGGCGACTTCCAGAGGCTCATAGTAGCCCCCACCGACGCCTTGGACGCCTTCAATGCCATGCCGGAGTTGTTCAACTTGGTAGATCACTACCAATGCCCCGGCATAGTCATCTCCGACCTGCTGATCTCCGAGGGCAGGTATAGCGTGGACGCAGCAGACATCGATATGCAGCCCAAGATTGAACGGGGCAGCCTGATCACCGAAGGCTCTTCCACGGACGGATACAAACGGTATGAGAACACCGAGTCAGGCATCTCGCCCCGCGCCCTGCCGGGCTTAGAGGGCAAGGTGCATATTGTTGCCACCGACGAGCACGACGAGGACTCGATGCTCATCAGTGATGAGTTCACCAACCCCCATAAGCGCCGTATGATGGTGGAGAAGCGCTCCCGCAAGCTGAGTGATATGCTGGAGCGCGTGGCCCCACCCGAACTGGAAGGCGCGGAAGACGCGGATGTGACCTTGGTGGGCTGGGGCTCTACCTACGGCACCATCAAAGAGGCCTTGGATCTCTTGGCAGTGCAGGGAGTCAAGGGCAACCAGTTACCCATCAAGTGGATTGTCCCATTCCATGCCGAGGCCATCACCGAAATTCTCACCAAGTCCAAGCGTACCATCGTGGTCGAAAACAATGAGTCGGGCCAGTTTTACCGCTACATGCGCAGCGAGACCGGCCTCTCGGTAGACGGCCATATCCGCAAGTACGACGGTGAACCCTTCGCCCCCCACCACATCGTGGAAGGCGTCTTGGAGCTGATGGGAGGCACGGTCGAGAGGTACGTTCCGTACCAGGAAATCATGGTATAGGGTTCAGCACCGGAAGAACTAGCGATGTCGTAAACGGCTGGGACTGGCGGTAGCGCTCCACAGGCCGAAAAGAAGAAGAGGTTGCTATGACGAGCATGAACGTGGCGGAAGAGGTACCCGAGATAAAGCTGACCGCCAGAGATTTCAAGGGTCAGGTGGACCCGGATTGGTGTGCCGGCTGTGGCGACTTCGGAGTCATCAACGCTATACAACGCGCCTGCGCCGAACTCGGTCTGAGGCCGCACCAGATTCTCACCGTCAGCGGTATCGGCTGCTCTTCCAACCTGCCCGGATACTTCAACGCCTACGGCATGCACACCCTGCATGGACGCTCCTTGGCAGTGGCCACCGGTGCCAAGATGGCCAATCACGAGCTTACGGTGCTGGTGACCGGCGGTGACGGCGATGGCTACGGCATCGGGGGCAATCACTTTACCCACACCGCACGGCGCAACGTCGACCTGACCTACATCGTGATGAACAACCAGATATACGGCCTCACCACCGGCCAGATATCTCCCACTAGCACCTTCGGCATGAAGACCAAGAGCACACCCTTCGGCAGCGTAGAGATGCCGGTGAACCCCATCACCTCAGCCATCATGAACGGCGCCACCTTTGTGTCCCGGGCCTACAGCAGCGAGATTCGCCACCTCACCGACATCATCAAGAAGGCCATCACCCACCGGGGCTTTTCCTTGGTGGATATCTTCAGCCCCTGCGTCACCTTCAACTTGGACAACACCCACGACTTCTTCAAAGAGCATGTGCGCAAGCTGGAGGACGAGGAACACGACGTCACTGACTGGAAGACGGCCTGCGAGAAGGCCATGCAGTGGGGCGACACAATCTACACCGGCGTCTTCTTCCAGAAGGAATTGCTGGACTTGGGCGAGCAGGAGCCGGTGCTGGAAGATGGCCCGCTGGCCTTCCGTCCCCTCGGCCTCAGCAAGGAGCAGGGCGACCGGATAGTGCAACGTATGCTCTAATTCGGAGGACCCCGTCCAAGAGTACGTACCCCGTAACGAGAACGCTAAAGGCCCACCTCCAACAAGAGGTGGGCCTTTTATCTTTCTTCGCCATCCCACTAAATTAGCCCAGGCTCGCAATAATCGGCCGACCCGTCATTGCCTTTGAGACAGACTCCGAACGCACAGCCAACGGCCAGTCCCGTCATTGCTATGAAATAGAGACCGCAACCACCGGTAATCGGCCCGCCCCCAGTCTTCCCCGCGCAGAGCCCGCGCTGGACTACTCCACGAGTCAGCACACTAGAGGCCATTCACCTTTTCTTGTGTAGCCCCTAACGGGTGAGGGGCAATTCCCGCGTAGAGCCTGCCCCGGACCCAGTCCGGGGGAAACTTTGCGTAACGAGCCTCCATCCTGACATCCGCCCGTTGACCGGATCTGGCCTTCCGCGCTAGCCTGCATACAGGCTGGCCCACCCCCCATCTTGTGACCTTTGCAAAGACGCTTCCCCTTGAGCAAAAGATTGCAGCCTGCCCGGAGCTGGTCCGGAGATGAAGGTGGGGCCCCATCCCAACTTGTAACTTGCTGAGCACACGCTATGACATGGCACAAAAAAGCAAAAACATCTGCCAGATTGCTTGGACTAACCCAAAGCTGATTCGTAGCTACGCCGATGCAGATCCCGGTGCAAGAATATGGAAATAAATCAATAGCGGAATACAATGGGATGTGCATCTAAAAACACAGGGAATATGAATAAAGCAGTATTAGAATGCGATAAGTGTAGCATTCAATGCCTACAAGTGCCTACAGTTGGCAAAGGTCTCCGCAGACGGGTTCCTACGGCCCAGATTATTGAACAAGGACCCGCAATTCTTCCGCGGGTGACTACCTTCCTGGCACGTCGATTACGAACCGCCAGGTGCCGTCGGGCTGGCGACGGACAATCTCGATGCTGTTCCCCTCGTGCTCGCTCACCGTTCCATCGGCCGCCGTGTCGATGACTGTGGACTTGCAGTCCAAAACAGCGATGTCACCAGATTGGTGTATTACCTGACTCTCGTGTCTGAAGGTGCGGCCGCTGACGACGCCCATCTCCAGCGCCTTGCGGATGGTGTCGATTCCCGCCAGCGTTCCGCCTCCGGGCATCACCAGCAATGCGTCGTCCTCGTAGAGGCTGGCTAGAGTCTCCACGTCCCGCGTGTTGAAAGCGTCGAAGAATTGGGTGTGAACATCTCCAGGCTCGTGTGCTGCCATGCGATACCTCCTCTAGTCCTGATCATCGTCACTGTCGTTGTCCCGGTCGTCGTCGCTGTCGTCGTCATGGTAGGGATTCCCAGTAGGCATCCAGACAACGTTCCTTGAGCAGGTCCCGGAGGGCCCGCATGTCAGCAGCGGTGCCGGAGGTCAACTGCTCTCGCGGGGTGAGGTACTGGGTGGGGTCGAGGCTTATGCAAGGTATACCATTATGCATGCCGTACGGGTTGGGGTGTGCAGGCTCCGGTGTTGCCTCGGGTGTGGGCTCGGGAGCCGCAGGCTCGGTGTAGAGAGTGGCTGCGGCCTTGAGGGCAATCACACCCAGGGCCTCTTCACGGCTCACGTTGCTGTCGTCGTCGACCCGGTCGTGGTTGGGGGTGCCCCCCTGATCGCTTCCTACCGGGCGACTCACATGCTCGAGCGATTCGGGGCTGCTGCCACCATTGCCCCCCACCTCGGGGTGGGCGCTCCACGATACGAAGGGTTGGCTGGAGGCTTGCAGCGTGACCTCAACTGTCTGACCGGGGGCCAAGTCGACCGGGGTGGTAGGCCCCAACTCAATGCCGTTGGAGAGATGCACCTCTACCCTCACGAGGTCTAGTTTGTCCGAGGTGGTGTTCTCCACTTTGCCCGTGAAGGCGTTGCCAGCCGAATCGTAGGACAGGACCAGGCGGGCCCCGGCCCTGACGTGGTCAAAGGTCTCTGAAAGCGTGTACTGCGTCCCCGACTCCTCGGCGCCATCCCCCGACTCCGAGCCGCCGTCATGCTCACCAGATTCCGATTCTGCCCCGCGCTCGCTGGAGTCAGAGCCGCCGCTGTGCTCGCCCGATTCCGAGGCGGTGCTGCGTTCTCTGGACTCTTCGCCGCTGCCATGCTCGCCTGATTGGTCGCTCCCCGACCCGCTACAGCCGACCAAGACAAGCGCCAAGAGAAGGCTGACCACTGTTAGAAGCAACGTCGCGTGTCTTATGGGGTTCTCCTCTGTATGGTGTTTTGGGAAACGTTCGGCACGATTATAGAGCAGTGAGTGAAGGATGACCAAAGCTGTGGCGCTTATAATGACCGTCGGCGTGCCAAGCCCCACACTCAGCACAGGAAGTAGGAGACAGGCGTGACCACAGGGCGCACCCGGCCCGGCGACAGTCTGGGAGACTACTTGAAGGGTATCCAGGGCCTGTTGTGGCAGATGGAAGCTGACGACGTCGTGGGCCGCATCTGGCGCAAGGACCACACGGTGTGGAAGCCGGACCCTGTGGAGATTGAGGACCGCCTCGGCTGGTTAACGGTTCCACAGTTGATGCGCCGGGAGATTCCTGCCTTGAAATCCTTTGCCCGAGAGATCCGAGAGGCGGGCTACGGCCATGTCGTGCTGTTGGGTATGGGGGGCAGCAGCTTGGGGCCGGAGGTGCTGCGTTGCGCTCTAGGCTCTGCCCAAGGTTACCCGCAGCTCATTGTGCTCGACTCCACAGTGCCCGCCGTAGTGCAAGGGGTGAGCGATGCCATTGACCCAGCGAATACCCTCTTCCTAGTGTCCTCCAAGTCGGGCAGCACCATCGAACCCAACTGCCTGTATGTCCATTTCCGGGGGCTGGTCGATAGCGCGTGTGGTCCGCGGGCAGGCGACAACTTCATCGCCATCACCGACCCCGATACTGTGCTGGAGAGGCTTGCGACTGAAGCGGGTTTCCGCCGAACGTTTCTGAACCCGACGGACATAGGTGGTCGCTACTCGCTGCTCTCCTACTTCGGGTTAGCGCCAGCGGCCCTGATGGGCCTTGACGTCACAAGATTGCTACAGCGGGCCGAAACCATGGCCCAAGAGTGCGGACCCGACACACCGGCGTCCAAGAATCCTGGGGCTTGGCTCGGCGCCGCTATGGCGCAGATGGCCTCGGAAGGCCGGGACAAGCTGACCCTCGTCACCTCACCCTCCCTCCAGCCCTTCGGTCTGTGGATCGAGCAACTGCTGGCTGAGAGCACCGGCAAGGAGGGGAAAGGCATCATACCGGTGGTTGGCGAGCCTCATCTGTCGCTAGAGGGATATGGCGAGGACCGCCAGTTCGTGTACCTCCGTCTGGAGGACGACGACGATGTCGAGAGCGACGACTTCGCCTTAGCCATTGCAGAAGCGAGCCATCCCCTGATTTGCATCGACCTGCGGGACCGGTACGACTTGGCCGGAGAGTTCTACCGCTGGGAGTTCGCCACCGCCATTGCCGGTGCCGTGCTGGGCATTCATCCTTTCGACCAGCCCGACGTCCAAGCGGCGAAGGACATGACTGACGCCATGCTGGCGCATGTGCAGCAGACTGGAGAGTTGCCAGCGGTGCAGGCCGAGACCTCATTTGATCAGTTGCTGGTGGGCATTCAACCTGACTCATACGTGGCCATCCTAGCCTACTGTCAACAGACCCCGGAAGTCGATGCCAGCATTTCATTGCTGCGTCAACGCATTGCGCAACGGTACGGTGTCGCAACCACAGCCGGGTACGGGCCGCGCTACCTGCACTCTACTGGACAACTGCACAAGGGTGGGCCGGCTTCGGGCGTCTATCTGCTGCTGACTATCGACCCAGAGCCGGACGTGCCCATCCCGGGCCGCCCCTATACTTTCGGGCAGTTGGCTCAGGCTCAAGCGATGGGCGACCTGCAGGCGTTGCGGGCTGCCAGCCGGCCTGTGGCATGGGTTCGATTAGACGATGATGTTGTGGGCAGCATCGACAGCTTGGCCTCGAGCATTGGGTAAGCGTCGGAGCGCGGACGAGTGAAGGAGGGCCCTTTGGAGATAGGAATGGTTGGCTTGGGGCGCATGGGTGGCGCCATGGCACAGCGCCTGTTGCGAGCGGGTCATAACGTCGTCGCCTACGACCCTCACCCCGAAGCCGTGCAATCTCTGGAAGCAGAGGGGTCGTCTGGTGCGTCGTCACTAGCCGAGCTTGCATCCAAGCTGACCCCGCCGAGAGCGGTGTGGATCATGGCCCCAGTGGGCGCTCCCACCGAGTCGGCCATTGAAGAAGCGGCCGCTGTCCTTCAGCCGGGGGATATCATCATCGATGGAGGCAACTCCAACTACAGGGACAGCATGCGCCGTGCCGCTATGTTGGCGGACGGTGGAATATTTTTCCTAGACGTGGGCACTAGTGGAGGCATCTGGGGCCTGACTGAGGGGTACAGCCTCATGGTGGGCGGGGACCCCGAAGTCTATTCGGCTCTGGAACCCATATTCCGCGCCCTTGCTCCCGGTGAGAACCGGGGCCATGGTTACGTGGGGAAGGCAGGCGCGGGCCACTTCGTCAAGATGGTGCACAATGCCGTGGAGTACGGGTTGATGGAGGCCTACGCTGAGGGCTTCGAGTTGTTGCAGGCCAAGGAGGAGTTCGGCCTCGACTTGGCACAAGTCGCAGGAATCTGGCGTCACGGCAGCGTGGTCCGCTCGTGGCTGCTGGACCTGACCGCGGAGGCCCTTGCCCAAGACGTTGGGCTAGAAGGCCTGCAGTCCTACGTGGAAGATTCAGGCGAGGGGCGCTGGGCGGTGGAAGAGTCGGTGGAACTGGCGGTGCCTGTGCCGGTTATTGCGCTGTCACTGCAAGCCCGCTTCCGATCCCGCCAGCAGCAACCCTTTGCGGGCAAGCTGCTGGCAGCCATGCGCAATCAGTTCGGCGGCCATGAGGTGAGGCAGGCGGACTGAACGATGCCTTAGGTGGCGTGCCTCCTATATGGGACGTGCCCGTATGGGTGGCATGGGAACGAGTCGTTCGTTCACGGAGTCGGCGATCAGGCGAAACTCTTGTAGGGTGACTGCGCCCAGAAGGGGGCTGACGCCTGGGGGGCCGAACACGACAGGGGTAACTCTTCGCATCCCCTCTAGAAACAAGCGGGCTTCACCCATGTCATATTCTACGAAGCTATCGTCACCCAATTGGAACTGCTGACGTTCCATGGGCGCTATGCCCAAGCGTTCAAGCAGGTCGCGGCCTAGGACTGTATAAGACGAGCCGGTGTCTACCAGCGCGACGATGCTGGCAGTCTCGCCGCCGTTTAAATCGCCTACTTCAACATCGACTGAGAAAGTCCCCATCCAGTGCTCCAATCAGGGGCTCGTGGGCATGTACTAGGAGAATATCACGTTTGGCAGTTCCTCTCCTTCATCGCGGAGGAGGAAGTCGCGTAGCAGGCGGTGGAAGGTCTCCGGCTTCTCTGCCATGGGGAGGTGGGCCACTTCGCCCATGACTGCGAGCTGTGATTGGGGTATGGATTGGCGCAGGGCTTCGCCGTGTGCGAGCGGAACGATGCCGTCGATCCTGCCCCATATGAGCAGGGTTTCGACGTTGATGCCGGTGACTGCTGAAGTGAGGCTGGGGTCGGAGTACGTCCCCTTAAGCAGCTTGGTGACCATGTCGCGGCCCTTCCACTGCCTCTCGAACTCCGGTCCTTGGCGAACGTTCTGCCAGTCGGCCCCGAAGCCGTAGGCTTCGGGCGTGGCCACCATCCCCAGTTTAGCGAACACTTTCTGGCCAAAGGTTTCCTCTTCGATTGCGTCCAAGTCCGCCACCGGGGAATCGGGGAGATCCAGCCCCATGCTGTCGGCCAGCACGAGCCGGTTTACGCGTTCCGGGTGTTGTATGGCTAGGTAGAGGGCGATCCAGCCTCCGATGGAATGGCCCACGAGGGCGACCTGGTCCAACTCAACGGCGTCCAAGAAGCCCAAGACTAGGTCGGCGTAGTCCTGCACACCCTCAATGCCATCCGGGGGTTCGCCCGCGGTCCACCCAGGCAGTTGGGGCGCGAAGGTGTGGGCCACGGTGCCAAGAGCCATGTGGTAGGCTTCCCACTTGCCAGCGCCGCCCATGCCGTGCAGGTAGAGCACCGGCTCCATGTCGCCTTCCCTGCCTCCCACCAAGTAGGAGACTTGGTGGCCGTTCACATCGGCCCTCTTGCGAGTGAAAATCGCTCCATCACCTGCGCCCATAGTGTGGCCTACCTCTTCTTTAGACTGGACTGTTCCATTGAGGTCCTTCATCCTCGGAGGTTACCTACGCGCGGCCCCTCTTCCTATAGGGACACCTCGCAAAGCCCCTTCCCCCTCGAAATGGGAAATTTGGGATGGGGGTGATAGGCCTGCATTCCGACCTGCCCGCTCGCCAAGGTGGTGCCCACCTTCGTGAACAGCTTGCTCCAGTATGACGGAGGTCTTCTCGAGTGGGGGAAGGTCAGGATGCGGGTGAGTCGACGTCCCTTACGCGGACTCGTTCCACCAGAGCTTGACGCACTCCAACTCGAAGTAGGAGTCGTCGGACACCGGGTCGGGCGGGCTGCCGGAAGCGACGCTGACCGACAGGCGTATCACGTACTGCTCGCCGATTTCGGCCCTCTTCTGTAGGGAGACAGCGGCGTCAGGCGCCTCTTGGTCGGCGATGACGCTGAACTCTCCGTACTTTCCTTGGAACATGACCGTTCGCTCAGAGCCTGTGTGGTAGTAACTCTCCAGCAGCACATCGGCATCCGCGGGCATCGGGCTTCCATCTTTGGTGACCATGCTCAGGCGTACGGCCGTGCCCCGGTTGTCGGCGGAAGGACCGACGAAGATGAACTGGAACGGCACGCCATCGGCCGATGTCTCCGGGATCATCAGTTCCCAGCCACCCGTGGCTATACCATCGAGGCTCTCCTCGAACTCGCGATACGACTCAGGAGACTCACGTCGCAGCGTGTAGTTGCTGTCGGGGAAGAGGGGAAGTGTCATGGCGTACCGCTAGTCCCCATCGGCGGCGGCTGGCTGGAGGTTGGGCTCGACTTTGGAGGCCGATGGTTGGTTGATGTGGCGAAGCTGAGGCATGACCTTCTCGGCGAACAGCCTTTCCGAGTTCATCACGTTGTGGTGTTCGTTCTTGCCGACCCGGAACATGCCGAGGAAGTTGCCGTAACCAGCCGTCTCCATGTCCTTGGCCAGCCACTCTGCAACGTAGTCCGGGTCGCCGCAGACGATGAAGCCGTTCTCCCGCAGCCGGTCGAAGGGGGTGCCGGGCACTGGCATCTCCGGGCCCTTGTGCCGTTTGCGGTAATCGAAGGAGCGGTCAGTCTGTATGCCCGGCACTGGGGCGGGCACCTGCACCGGGCGGCTGAAGGTGCTCAGACGGCGCACATACATCACGGCTTCGCGGCACTCCTCAATGGCCTTCTCGTTGGTCTCGGCGACATGGACATAACGGGAGCCGATGGCATATTCAGGGCCTGCGTCCCAGCCGAACTTCTCCTTGGCCACCATGCGGTAGTACTCGAAGGCATCTTGGAACACCACCGTAGGACTCCACACGCGAGCGATGGGAATGCGACGCTCGGCCGCGAACTCAATAGTCTCTGCGGAACCGGCGGGCATCCAGATGGGCAATGGGTTCTGCAAGGGTTTGGGCCACACCGAAACGGCCTTCAGGTTGTAGAAACGGCCCTCGTAGTCGAACAACTCTTCGGTGAGGGAACGTTGCAGGATGTCGAAACACTCGGCGAAGCGCTCGCGGCTGGTGAAGGGGTCCACGTTGTAGGAGACGTACTCTTGGGGCACGCCACGAACCACGCCGCCGATGAAACGTCCACCGGAGAGCACATCCATCTGGGCGAACTCCTCGGCAGTCTGCACGGGATGGCGTAGGGGCAGCACATGCCCTATGACTCCGACTTGCATCCGCTTGGTCCTGGCGATGAGGGCTGAGGCCAAAACGGTGCAGGAGGGGTTGATGTTGAAGTAGGTGAAGTGGTGCTCGTTAACGAAGGCCCCGTCGTAGCCCAAGTCCTCGCAGGCGGTCCACTCCTCCAAGTGCTCGCGATAGGTGTCGGCTGCCAGCTGGGGGTCGCAAAACTTATTCGTCTGCCTCACCTCAGGTCCCACGTCGTCGGGAATCCCGGGGTAGGTGGTCTCGTCAAATGCGTAGAATTTCATGCAGCATGCTCCCTTCAAAGGGCAGAGGCCCTGCACCCTAGTTTACCCTGAATGGAGTCCCCTTGACACCCCGTCAAGGTGGCCTACGGTGGCGGGCGGGCTTAGGGAAGCAGGAGAGTCAGTTGCATTGACTAGCACCTCCTTTCGTGGCCAAATGCCGGCAAGATCGTGCGTACCCGTAGAAGGACGCGCACTAAGGAGGGGACAATGCCGACGGTCAGGTTGCGTGAGGTTTCCGAGTATCCCGAGCAGGCTCAGAGGATGTTCGAGCTTTCGGGCGCTTGGTTCAACCACGAATTCGAGGCGCCTCCCGCCATGAGCCGGGTGCTGGCATGGGACCCCGATTTCGGCGGGCCTCATGGGCGTGCCATGAAGCGGGCCATGGGGCCGGGGGAGTTCACGCGGGCTGAGAAAGAGATGGTCGCCGCCATGGTCAGCGGGATGAACGCCTGCGAGTATTGAACCCACGCCCACACTGCAGCCGGGAAGCTGCAGGGGATGGAGCGTGATGCTCTCTGGTATGAGGCGGCCTGCACGATTGGGATCACCAACGCCCACAACGTTGTGGCCGACGCCCTGACGCCCAACGATACTTTGGCGGCCCTGATAATGCCGGTGAACGAGGCCGAGCCCAGTGCCGAGGTGGCGAAGGTTTTCGGCGAAATACGTGAGTTCTACCAGCGGCCCGACGTCCCGCTTTGCTTCCGGCTGGTGGCCCAAGACTCCGGATATCTTGCGGACATATGGGAGGCCACCCGCCATGCCTTCTCCGACAACAACCTTACGCGCAAGCTGAAGGAAGCACTCGCGTTCGCCGTCTCAGTCACCAGCCGCTCCTCTTTCGGCACCGGTTTCCACCTCGAGGAGATGAGGCGCCTGGGTGCCTCCGAGGCTGGCATCCGGGAAGTCCTAGGCGTAACCCAGATGTTCTCCAGCTATACCAAGATCGCCGACGCCCTACAGCTTGAGCCCGACATGGCGAACATAGCCCCGGTGGACCTTACGCCTGCTCCGGGGAAGGTTTAGCGGGCGAGTTGCAGACCCTACTGGGCGCCCTGCTGGACTAGGTAGTCGCGAATGATGGCCCGGTTCTCGTTGAATTCCTCGCGGGCTCCGGCGGGTATGAAGGGGTTGTTCGCTGAAGCCGCGTCCAGAGGCGTGGTGCCGATAGCGTTCTTGGCGTTCACGTCGGCACCGGCTTCCATGAGAAACACGACCATCTCTGTCAGGCCGAAGAAAGCCGCCCACTCCAGTGGCGGTCCTTGAAGCTGGTCTTGGGCAGAGATGTCGATATTCGTACCGGAGTTTAGGAGGGCTTCTGCCATCTCCCTGTTCTCCTTGAGCACCGCTAGATGTAGGGCGGAGGCGCCTTCCGCTGGTACTCCTGGCGGGACGAAGGACTCGTTGGGGTCCACGCCCGACGCCAAGTGATTCTCCACTGCCGCCAAGTCTTCTCGGTCTATGGCCTCCAGTAGGGACATTTCGGGGAAACCCGACTCTGCCCCTCGATCGATCAGGTACATCCTAAGGAAAGCGCGACTCTCGTTGAATGTTTCGAGTTGTCCAACGGGGATGAAGGGGTTGTCCGTTGTCGTAGCGTCGAGAGGCGTCCCACCCAAGGCATTCTTCGAGTTCAGGTCGGCCCCCTCGTCAATGAGGAATATGGCCATCTCTCTTAGCCCGAAGAAGGCCGCCCATTCCAGTGGTGAACCTTGAAACTCGTCGCTTGCGGTTATATTGATGTCTGCACCATTAGCCAGAAGCAGCTCAGCTATCTCCCGGTTATCCGTGACAACCGCCAAATGCAGTGCCGACGCCCCGGCACCATCCGCGCCGAGCGGAACGAAGGACTCGTTGGGGTCGGTGCCGACCTCCATGTGACGCTGCACCGTGTCGACCTTCCCCAAGGTGACGGCTTCCACGAGGGACATGCCGGGCGGCTTGGGGCCGCAGGCTAGCGCTGCCAGTAGGACCAATACTATCAAGGTGACTGATCTTGTTGCCATGACAACAAACAGAAGGCCCGCCATGACTGGCGGGCCTTCTTGCTGAAGCGCTGACTTGGGTGCGCGCCCTACGCTGTGACTTTGACGAAGGACTCGTAGTGGGCGCCCTTGGAGATGGGGGCGAGGTCCCTGAGGATCTCGTGCCAGCTCTCGCCGCCGTCATCGCTGTTCCAGACCTCGCCAGTGGCGGTGGCTGCGAACATTGAGAAGCTGTCGCCTCCCCAGTCCTCGATGCACATGGCCTCGAAGGCGGTGTGCACCTCGTTGATGCCGTTCTTCAGCTGGGTCCAGTTGCGACCGCCATCAGTGCTCTTGGAGATGCGGGAGGTGGCGGTGCCGGTCTCGCGCCACGTACCCGGTCCGAACTCGGCCGAGGCGACGAACATCAGGCTGGGGTTGCGCGGGTGGAGCACCAGCAGGTCGGGGTAGCCGCCTATGGGGTGCTTGGTGTCGGTCCACTGGTCCCAGTTGGCCCCGCCATCGCCGGTGTAGTACATGCCTATGCCGGTGGTGACGAAAATCTCGTCGGGATCGGCGGGGTTCAGCACGCTGCGGTGCACGTCGTCATCCATGCCATGAATAACGGTGAAGGTCTCACCGGAGTCGGTGCTCTTGAGCAGTCCGCCCTGCTCCACGCCGACGTACAAGGTCTGCGGGTCCTTGGGATGGAAATTGATGTGTTTCGTATGAGCGATGTGCGGGGGCGCAGGGAAGCCCCACTTGGACATGTCCACCGAACGCATAGCTTTCAGCTCGTTCCAAGTCTGACCCAAGTCGTCGCTGGCGAAGAGGTGGGCCGGCTCAGTTCCGGCGAAAATGCGGGCTTTGCCGTTCACTACCGTGGCTTCCATGCTGTAGACATCGGTCTCGGTGAGGCCGTTGTCCCGTTGCTCCCAAGTGTGTCCGCCGTCGGCGCTGGCGAAGATGGAGCCGTGGTTGGCCCCGGCAAAGATGGTGCCACTGGTGGGCTCCACCACCACGGCGTGGATGTGCTTGCCTTCTAGTCCGCGGTGCGAGACACGCCACCCGTCGCCGTTGCGCTCAATGAACGCCACGCCATTGATGGTCCCCACCGCCACGCTGTCCGACCGCGAAGCCGAGGAGTAGATGCTGGGTCCGCCATGTGAGAGTGTGATAGTCATGGTCTTCTCCTTCACGTTTGATAGACCGTCTGTACTGATTCGGGATTATGGGTCAGAGGGAGAAGGCTGTCAAAGGCTCGGAATCGCATTCAGTCAACCAATGAGGGGTCATCCCTGCGTACTGCGAAACCTGCCCCAGCTAGGAACCCCTCGACTCGGGCCAACCCCGTCTCAACCCCCGACAAGCGGCCGTCTGTCCTGTCGAATCGAGCGTCGGTGCGTGCACCCATCGCGTCGAATCGAGCGTCGGTGCGGTGCTGGCCTCGTATGATGAGCGTGGCAAGGCCGAGGCCAACGGTGACGCCGACGGAGATGATGGCGGCGAGTATCCCGAAAAACTCAGTTGAACTCAACCTGACCCCTCCGCATCGTTCCCAAGATGTCCACGCCTGCGCCGTAACTATACCATGACTAGCCCGGCTGATTGCACCAGTCGGCGGAAGTCAGGGCCAGCACTTGGGCCACGCGCACCATGCTGCTGACGCTGACGAAGCCGTCGGGCTCGCCTTGGCGGTCGCGGCCTCCTTGGGGGCCGTAGAGGCAGCAGGGTATGTCCGCCTCCCACAGGTGGCAGCTGTCGTTGCCGGCATAGGACTGGGTGACCACCGCACCTATCTTGTCCGGGTCGCGACCGGCAAAGGATCGGAAGTTCTGCGAGAGGCACTGCACGATGGGCAGGTCTTGGGGGACGTCGAAGGGCTCCATGTAGACGGTCTGCACCTTGTAGTGGGCTGGGGGCGGAGCCTCTATCTCATAGTTGAAGGTGGGGTCTTCCGCCTTTATGGCCTCCAGCACCTTTGTCACATCTGCGATGACCATATCGGCCGTTTGCCCTGGCAGGGTCCGGATGTCCGCTACCACGGTGCAGTAGTCGCAGGTGAAATTGGGGCCCCGCATGTCGTGGTCCTTGCCCCGGCCGCCGAGGATGGTGCCGATGATGATGCGGGGCATGTCGGGCAGGTCGGCCCTAGGGGTGTGGGCGAACTGCACATTCTTGATGGCGGGTATGGCCTTGATCATCATGTCGATGGCATCGACGGCTAGGTGAGAGCGGCTGACGTGCTGCGACAGTCCGATTGTGCTGATGGCCATCTCCACCCAACCCACATGGGTGGTGATGATGTTGTCGGCGTCGCCCACTGGCTCGGCCACGATGGCAGCGTCGGTCCTCAAGCCGTTGCGCAGCGCGTAGGTTGTGCCTACGCCACCCTGCAACTCGCCCGCGACGCAGGCGACCACCAAGTCACCCTTCATCTCGATTCCCGACTTTCGAATGGCCTCGGCAGCAGTGATGATGGAGGTCAGGCCGCCCTTCATGTTGTTGGAGCCTCCCCCATAGAGGCGGTCGCCCTCCCAGCTTGGGACCCACGGGTCTCGCAGGAGGCCGAAGGCTAGGGGGTCGATGTCCATGTGGCCGTTGAGCATCAGGCTCTGGCCCCCGCCACTCCCCTTCAGGGTGGCGATGGTCTGGAACCGCCCCGGCTCCACCTCCTGCAACTGCACGTCGTAGCCGCGGTCGCCGAAGAAGGTGGCCAAGTAGGTAGCCACTGGCGTTTCCTCGGTCTTGAAGCTGGGGATACGTAGCAGATCACTGCAGAATTCGACGGTCTCCTTTTCGTCGATCTGCTCCAATATCCGGGCCGCCGTTGCCTCGTCCATCATTCGCCTCCTGCCGGGATGTTTTCGGGTGGGTGGTCATGTTGTGCGCGCGATTGTAGCTGAAGCCGCCTCCAAGGCAAACTCTATGACAAAGTGGTCTGGCCGCTCCGTAGCTAGGATGCCGGGCCACTTCGTAGATGTAAAGTTGCCGCATTTCAGTCAAGTCGTATCTGACATTGTGTTTTTCGTAGCTGATTTCACTGAAATTTGTGAAATGATGGTGACGCTTTTGAATACGAACAGGTGTCGCGCCCCTTGAGCGGCAAACGGCAACTTGTGAGATAGAGGGAGCCTAGCGCCCCGTGGGGTTTGATGTTGATCGACCTCAAACTGAGCCCTCCTGGAGAAAAAGGTAAGGCTGGGGCGACCTTCGAGGGGTCAGTCCCCAGCCTGTATTGAGATTAGTTGGTAGGCCAGCACCCGTCAACGGGGATTTGTCATGGCGGCCACGAGGACTGACGAGATTGGGAAAACGATACGGACGCGCCGCTGCCGAGAACGGTTTTGCGGCCCTTCCCAAGCATTAGCTTACGCTGAGTCCTTCCGTTGCAATACATTCAGGACTTCCGTCACCATTATGATGAGGAAACCGATTCCCATTGGAGTTACGATAAAGCTCAGGAAAGTCCAGAACCCGCCGCTCTGGGTCCCCCGGTAGATGCTGGAGGCTAAAGCAATCAGGATTATGAGCCCACCCAATATCCTGCCAATTAACACCGGGTCTACCTTGCCGATCTTTATCTCCATTGTGCTCCCCCCTTTCGGGCGTTCATCAACGGTTTTGGCTCAAGGGCGTACCGTGGGGGTTGATAACACAGCTTGATACCATTGGTCAAGCTGGGCGGTGAAGGCAGGGAAGGTGTCTGCTCGATGGTCTTTTCTGTATGATATACCCCGCTGGCATTCAAGAAGAGAAAAACGGGGGAGACCGAGGATGACGGAACAACAAGACCCTTGGATGAATTTCGAGTCTGCCGAGTTCGACGTGCCTGTCCATTGCCGACGCTATGAGGACAGGGTGGCCATCGTCACCGGCGGAGGTCAGGGGCTGGGGCGGGTGATTTGCCGCAGGTTGGCCATGGAAGGATGTACCGTGGTGATGGCCGACTTCAATGACGTCACCGCTCCCAAGGCAGCCCGCGAGATGGAAGACGAGACGGGTCAGCCCTTCATGTGGATAGGAGGCGACCTGAGCGAGATTGGCGTTGCCGATGGCGTCGTACAGCAGACCTTGGCCCGTTTCGGTCGCATCGACACCTTGGTGAACAACGCCGCCATGCAAGCCCGCCTGCCCCTGCTGGAGTTTCCAGAGGAGCTGATGCAGAAGTCGGTGAACACCAACGTGTGGGGCACGGTGCGAATGATGAAGGCAGTGCTGCCCCACATGATTGAGCGAGGCTACGGGCGCATTGTCAGCATCGGCGGCACCGCCTTTGAGGCTGCCGTGCCCTACCACACCTTCCTAGCTGGCATCGGCAAGGGCAGCGTTGTGGGACTGACCACCACAGTGGCCGCCGAGTACGGCAAGTGGAACATCACCGCCAACTGTGTGTCTCCCGCGGGCATGGAGACGCGCAACGACGGCACCCTCGACTCGGTGGCGGGACAGCGGGACGACTACCTTAACCCGACCCCCGAGATGCTGGACTACTATCCTGCCTCGGGCGGGCGCAACTGGCTGGGCAGGGCCCGCTGCCATCCCGCTGAGGTGGCGGCTGCCGTGGCCTTCCTTGGCTCTTTTGAGGCTTCCTACATCACTGGGCAACTTCTGGGAGTCAACGGCGGCACCCGCATGCTCTAGGGCGGGCCTGAATTAGTCCCGCCTGTGACCGGGACCTGTGCATAATCCCTTCCCCCTCGAGGCGGTGTTGGCCCAGGGTCGCCCCGGTATAATAGATAGATGGTGCCCCTTGGCCCCCCGATTCCATCAGCTCCCTCATGCAGTTCACGTCGATGCGGTTGGGGTCTGAGATCGCAGCGTACTCCGTGGGGGTGGAGGACAAGCGTCGCTGGGGGGTTGAGAGAGGGGAGTTTAGGAGCAATGAGCACTAGAGGACATACAGTCCTGGCAGCGGTGATTCTGACAGCGATGCTGCTAGCGTGCGGTCCGGCGAGCACGGGCACACCCAGCCTAGCGGACTCAACCACGGAACCCGCGCCGGAAGTGGCGGCTCTGGTCGCCCTGTACCACGCCACAGACGGGGAGTCTTGGACTGTCAACGACAACTGGCTGACCGATGCGCCGATCGGAACGTGGTATGGCGTCAGCGTTGATGGAGAGGGGCGCGTCCTCGTGCTGGGGCTCGGCGACAACCGGTTGACGGGGGAGATACCGCCGGAGCTGGGGAACCTTGTCAACTTGCGAGGGCTGGACCTCAAAGACAACCAGTTGACGGGGGAGATACCGCCGGAGCTGGGGAACCTTGTCAACTTGGTATTGCTGTACCTCGAAACAACCAGTTGACGGGGGAGATACCGCCGGAGCTGGGGCAGCTTGTCAACTTGGAAGAGCTGTTCCTAGACCACAACCAGTTGACGGGGGAGATACCGCCGGAGCTGGGGAACCTTGTCAACTTGCTACCGCTGTTCCTCAACAACAACCAGTTGACGGGGGAGATACCGCCGGAGCTGGGGAACCTTGTCAACTTGGGATGGCTGTTCCTCGAAAACAACCAGTTGACGGGGAAGATACCGCCGGAGCTGGGGCAACTTGTCAACTTGGAACATCTGTACCTCAACAACAACCAATTGACGGGGGAGATACCGCCGGAGATGGGGCAACTTGTCAACTTGGAAGAGCTGTACATCGAAAACAACCAGTTGACGGGGGAGATACCGCCGGAGATGGGGAACTTTATCAGCTTGCAACGGTTGGGCCTCCGCAACAACCAGTTGACGGGGGAGATACCGCCGGAGATGGGGCAGCTTGTCAACTTGGAACATCTGAACCTCTGGAACAACCAGTTGACGGGGGAGATACCGCCGCAGCTGGGGAACCTTGTCAACTTGGGAGGGCTGTACCTCTACGAAAACCGATTGACGGGGGAGATACCGCCGGAGATGGGGCAGCTTGTCAACTTGCGAGGGCTGCACCTCCACGACAACCAGTTGACGGGGGAGATACCGCCGGAGATGGGGCAGCTTGTCAACTTGCGAGGGCTGGGCCTCCACAACAACCAGTTGACGGGGGAGATACCGCCGGAGCTGGGGCAACTTGTCAGCTTGGAAGGGCTGTACCTCAACAACAACCAGTTGACGGGGGAGATACCCCCGGAGCTGGGGCAACTTGTCAGCTTGGAAGGGCTGTACCTCAACAACAACCAGTTGACGGGGAGATTGCCCACCGAGCTTGCTAACGTGGAAGTCCTATGCCTCTCCGGAAACCAGCTATCCGGCGAGATACCGCCGGACTCGGACCGGTGTAGCTCGCGTTGAGCTACGCAGGGGGCCCCCGCTAGGCAAGCCTGCCCGGTGGCGCTAGAGCCATGGTGCGTACAAGAATCGTCACGTAAACCAGGTTGGTAACTGAAGGCCAGTCTCATCAGCATCAATAACGCGATCGTCCTTTTGATAATACTGCACTTGCAGATATAATCGGGGTCGGAGATCGCGGCCCGAGGGACTATCTTCTGCAACACCACCCGGGGGCAGTCACCACCAATGCGGGACGTGACCGCCGTTGCGCCGATCCCAACCGTGGATGTCTTGGGCGGCCCCTGTTGGAGGTTCTTCCAGAACGTGCCGTAGTCCACGTCTCGGAACTCCGCCCGTGTACCAAGCTTCTCCCGTTCTTCGTCGGTAACGGGTCGCCGATAGAGGACTTTTGGAGCAACTAGACGACTTTTGGGGCAAGTGGCACTTTTGGAGCAAAGCCGGGGACGGTTAGGATGGGGGTAGCGTGTCCCGTCTTGATACAATCCTGAGCAGGCGGACGGAGGGCTACGCGGGCCAAGAGGTCCCGTATGAGCTTCCTGTCACCGCCTACCCCTCTGACTCAGGCGTGATTCTGGTGAACTCTCCTGGTTCGGGAGAACTCAAGGACGGCCGCTACAACCGCTGGGCCAACCTAGCCCGGGAACTGCAGAGCCGGGGTATGCTCAGCATGGTCACCTATAACGTCCCTCGGCCCGATGCCCAGTTTGTGAACCCCATCGAGCCCTATGCCTACCAGAACGCTAGTTGGAACCGCATCTTGGTGGAGGGCTTGGCCCACGTCATCGACTACGCCTTGGAGCGACGCCGCCAGCTATGTGGCTCGTCCGACCCCATCATGTACCTGTCCGGCTTCTCCTCCGGAGGCTCGGCCGTGGGGGCCGTCGCCTTCCGCTACAGCGAGATTAAGCGCATCCTCCTCAATTCCACCTACGACAGCGTGGGCGACTACTTCTATGCTGCCATCCCCCATTTCACGGGGCGCATCTACGTGGCCTACGGCGCCAACGACCCCCTAGCACGATTCCTAGCCTACGTGCTCCAGTTCGGCGCCAGCGCCGCCGAGTCGCTGCATGTGCGCGAAGTCCCAGACTGCGACCACCGCTTCAGCGGGGCCACCAACGGCCGCATTCTGAGCAAGGCGTTTTTGTGGGCCTTCGGGGAGGATGATACGTTTCCCGACCCTGAGGGGGGGATGGACATTTACGAAGAGTAGCCCCCCACAGGGGGCGTTAGGCGAACACCATAGCCCGCTAGACTGCCCACCCTCGATATTCAGAGGGGGACTTCCCTCAGTTCTCCTGGCTGTATCGCTTCAAGAGCGCTTCGAATTTCCCCTATCCTCGGTTGGATTCTGGGCCACCTGTTGGAGAGCAGGACCATGATGGCCATCTGCCTGTGGCCGAAGTTTTGTTGGTATCGCATGTTCTGGTCGGTAGTTATCATAAGCTGGTAGGCTTCCTGCTCGGCAAGGTCCAGCAACTCTCCATTGGTTAGCGCTGACCACCCTTTCTCCGCCGCAGTATCGATGGCGTGCTCCGGCAGATGGTCGCGCAGCGGTCTGGGGGTGCCTTGGTCAAACAGGATTTTCATGCTTTACTTTGGCATCAAGGCTCCTGACCTCGTGCTCCAGCACCGCTTTGACCTGCCATTCTTCGACCCCTGAAAACCACTCCAGAAAGTCCTTGATCGTAGCCCCTTCTGCGAGGTTTCCGAACAAGCTCGATACCGGCACTCTGGTTCCAGTGAACACCCACGCCCCGCTAAGCCTGGCGGGCACGCTTTCGACTGCTGGGCACTTCTCCCAATGCGTCATACGGTCGCCTCGCTTTCTACCTCAGACCACTCTCGGCTGGCGGGCGTCATAGGGATCTCACCCCTAATTGTCCGTCACAAGGCTATCCGCGTCTATCGAGAGCAACCCGGCCTAGGGAGGCCTTGGTGGAGGGGCCCGTGCTCTCAGGGCCATGAGAATAGTCGGCGAGCACACGACAGACCGGCCATGTGCCGTGGATGCTATACTAGCGTGTGTAACTTGGGCGATGGGCTAAGAACCCGTCTGCAAACGTGAGTGTGAAACCGAGCACCCCTCGCCCCCGAGGTGCGTTATGACCACCGCCATTCCTTCCCAACCCAAAGGACGCTTCCGGCTGCCAGACCCGCCCCAGCGCGAGCCTGACGAGATGACCAGCTACGATCACCTGCACAAGACCGGCAGCTCCCTGCACCTCGCCCGCCACTTGGGCAACCCCGAAACCACCCTGGTGGAAGCTGACCGCTGGATGGTCGCCCATCCCGGCGCATACCGGTCACGGGCCCGCCGGCCTGACCTCCTGGTTGCCTTCGACGTCGACCCGGCAGCTTACGAGGCCAGCAACGGCTACGTCATCTCGGAGCAGGGGAAGCCGCCCGACTTCGTGCTGGAAGTGGCGTCTGAGAGCACGGCGCAAGTGGATATTAATGAAAAGCGCGTAGAGTACGAGGTCTTGGGGATTCCGGAGTACTGGCGTTTCGACAAGACCGGCGAGCATCACGGGGAGAGACTGGCGGGTGACCGTCTAGTGGATGGCGCGTACGTTGCCCTGCCCATTGAGGAGCTGTCAGATGGGAGCTTGCAGGGATACAGCGCGGCGCTGGAGCTGAACCTGCGCTGGGAACGAGGGCAACTGGTTTGGTACGACCCGGCCACGGGCCAGCATATCCTGACTTACGACGACCTGAGAGTCCAGCTGGATAGCGAGCGGGTGCGCGCCGACCAAGCTGAGGCCCGAGTACGCGAGCTGGAAGCGGAACTCCGCCGCCAACGCCCCTGACCCCAGCTTCTCATTCTCCGCGACACTGCCTTGACCTGCCACCTCTCCACCCCAGGGAACCACTCCAGAAAGTCCTGAACGGTAGCCCCTTCTGCAAGGTTCCCGAACAAGCTCGATACCGGCACCCTAGTTCCGGTGAACATCCAAGCGCCGCCGAGCCTGTCGGGCACGCTTTCGGCCGCAGGGCATTTGTCCCAGTCCGTCATGCGGTCACCTCGCTTCCCCACTCCAGACGCCTCTCGTGGGTGGCTGGCATACGAAAACCCCACAATAGTTTCGCCGCGTGAGGTATGCAGGCCGGGCTTGTACGCCCTAGGGGATATTGGGGGTCATCCCCTTCGAGAGCTGCTGTAGGCCCGCGTCAGGCCGAAAGCTCCAGCATCCGCTTGATGGGCACTAGCGCTCGGACCCGGACCCCTTCGTCAACGGTGATCTCGTGCTTCTCAGGGTCCTCCGTCTCCAAGGCGGAGAGTATGCCGTCAAGGCCAATGCGTCGCATGTGGCTGCAGAAGACTAGGCATGCGCGTACGAACTCGGTCTGCGGGAACTCCGCCGCCAAGTTTGAGGCCATCTCACACTCGGTGGCTAGGTAGGCGCGCTCGGGCTGGTGCTCCCGAATGTAGTTGGCCATCTGGGACGTGCTTCCGTGGAAGTCAGCCTCTCGGAGCACGTCGGGCGGGCACTCCCAGTGGGCTAGGATGGCCCGGCGGGGGTGCCCTGCGGGATGTCATACTGCTGGCGAAGAAGCTGCAGGTCCGCCACGGTGAACTTCTCGTGGACCTCGCACTTCGCCTCCATCATATCGTTATCCTTACCCGGATAGATGAGCTCCACACGGTGACCTAGGTCGTCAAGCTCTGCTTGGAGGTTCATCCCCATGAGGGTGTCCGGCAAGAAGATGACCTTGGCGCTGCCGGTGGTCTGGGCAACGTGAAGGATTACGGCCAAGGCGTTGGAAGAGGTGCAGCAGATGTCCGCCTCGGCCTTGGCGTCGGCGTAGCTGTTGATGTACATCACCACCGGAGCGCCTGGGTAGGCCGCCTTGAGGGCTCTTACATCCTCCCCCCTGACCGGGTCCGCCAAGCTGCAACCTGCCAGCTTGCTCGCAATGAGCACCTTCTTGTCAGGGTTGAGGATCTTCGCCGTCTCCGCCATAAACCGCACGCCGTCCATTAGGATGACCGGGCAAGTCGTCTCGGCGGCGTGGCGGGCTAGGGCCAAGGAGTCTCCCCGTGCCCTCTCTTCCGAAAGGCCGAAGACCAAGGGATGCATGTAATTGTGGCCAAGGATGAGGACGTTCTTCTCCTCCTTGAGCTGGAGAATGCGGCGGACCTTCTCTGCGTTCGCCGCCACGTCCACTTCGTACTCCGTGTTGTGAAAGAAATCTCGGTAGGACTCAAGATTCACAGCCATGGTCTTCTCACCAACCCTCTGCTCGCTTGCGGGAACGTCGGCTGCGCCACAGCTAGCGCCACCTTCATTATACCCCTCCGCTCGCTAGCTGGGGCTGGTCTACGGCGAAGGAGGGTAAGGGAGAGAGGGGTTGTTTGAATTGAATTGATTCGTGCTGTATTGCGGGTCCGGCAAGTACGGAGAAGGGCGACGCAGCTAGGACCTAGGCGCACCCTCTTTCTTGCGCCCCTTCCGGTTCTCCAATGGCATCTCCCCCTTGACCCATCCTCCCCCTCCGCCTATAATCAGAACATATGAGCGTCTGAACACTGGCCTTAAAAGGTCGCCCCAGCCTTTCTTTTTTGCCCTGACTTTTGGAGGCAGCGATGAGTCGAAAATGCGGCCAGATCCGGCAAGCTAGCTTAGATATAATAGTGCGGCCAATGAGACCACTTTCAGATACGAAAAAAAGCGTTTTAGCTACGACAATGGTCTCACTTCAGCTACGAGAGAGGACCACCTCGCAGCCCGCCCTACCTGCGCCTTGGGACACCGCAGTACAAGTACCCGCTCGCCCCAGCCTTCTGCCGAGGACCCTATGACGAAAAAATGCGGCACAGTGCGGCAAGCGGGACCAGCTATGACAGCGCGGCACGCGCGGCGCATTTTCGATCCAAAAGGCTTGATTCTAGCTAGGGCCAATGCCGCCCTCAGCTACGACCCTCAGACACCAAGCGGCGTATCGCTACCCCTACCGCTGACCCCTGCTTGGAGCCTCGCCCACACCAGTTCGCCTAGCTGGTCCGTAGCTGCGCGGCGAGACTTTCGAGTGTTTCTAGATACAAACAAACATTTTCCAGCTACGAACGGTCTCGCCGCCCAGCTGCGAGATGCGTCCCTCCCGCCATCCGGTCCCAAGTTACTTCAACCCCCCATCAGCTTGTCAGCCCCAGCCCAATCCGCTAGGATTGCGCTTTCCAACCCACCGAGGGGGTATATGGTATGGATGCCACTGGTCTGGTTATTGATGACATGGAGAATGGGGTTTTCCGATATCACCGCTCCACGCTGACCTCTACTGAGGTGCTGCAAGAGGAGCGGGACCGCATCTTCGAGAAGTGTTGGCTCTACCTTGGCCATGAGTCGGAGGTGGAGAAGCCGGGCGACTACGTTCGTAGGAACGTGGGGGGCCGGCCCATCTTCTTTGCCCGGGGCAAGGATGGCCGGATGCGTGCCTTCTACAATACATGCACCCACCGCGGTGCCATGATCTGCCGTCAGGAGCACGGCAACGCCGATGTGTTCCAATGCTTCTACCACGCTTGGACCTTCAACAACGAGGGCACGCTTATCGGCACGCCGGACGAGGCGGGCTACAGCGAGTTCTTCGATCGGGCGGAGATGGGGCTGAAGTCGCCACGCATGGAGAGCTACCGCGGCTTCATGTTCGTCAACTTCAACCAGCACGCCGAAGACCTGCTCACCTACTTGGCTGGGGCCAAGGAGTACATGGATCTGATGATCGACCAGTCGGAGAGCGACATGCGGGTCGTGGCTGGTTCCAACAAATACGTGATGAAGTGCAACTGGAAGCTGCTGGTTGAGAACAGCATGGACGGCTACCACCTCATCCCCACCCACAACACCTATCTGGAATATCTGTCGGGCTTGGGGACCCAGAACGGCCCCAACGTTCGCCGCTGGTCCAAGACAGTGGCTCTCGGCAACGGCCACTCTGTCCTTTCCTCTGAAGCCATCAACGGCAAGCCAGTGGCCACTTGGGCGCCTCTCTATGGCGAGGACACCAAGGATGAATTCGCCCGCAAGCGCCAGAGCTTGGTGGACCGGTTCGGCGAGGACAAGGCTTGGCACATTGCCAATGCCACCCGCAACCTGCACATCTACCCCAACCTGATAATTAACGATGTGGCTGGGACCACTGTGCGCTCCTTCTGGCCCGTTGCTCCCGACCACCTTGAAGTGTCCGCATGGGAAGTCGTCCCGCGGGAGGAGGACGGCAGGGCGCTAGCCCGCCGTCTCGACAGCTTCCTCACCTTCCTTGGCCCAGGTGGCTTTGCCACCCCCGACGACGTGGAGGCCTTGGAGTCGTGCCAGGAAGGGTTCCTGTGCGACGAGGTGCAGTGGTCGGACATCTCCCGCGGAATGCACGAAGAAACCCCCAAGGGGATTCACGAGCTACAGATGCGGAGCTTCTGGAGGCGTTGGTACGCCGACATGACCGGCCAGAGGCGGTTCGATACCGGAGAGCGCCCTCCCGCTCGCGCTCATACTGAGGAGCCGGTGCTGGCCTCGGACGATGACTAAGGAGTATTGGACGTAGGGGCGATTCACGAATCGTCCCTACAAGATGAGGGTCGCTGGTTCTGCAATGGTCCCGGACCCTGAGAATGGCGCGCTTGGATGCCGACCACCAAAAGAGAGGTAACGCAATGGCCACAGTGAACGATCAGGTCATCAACTACAGCGAGTTGGTTGAGGAAAATGGCAACGGCTTCCGCGTCAGCGGCCGCGTGTACCACGATCCCCAGGTTTTCGACGAAGAGATGGACAGGATTTACCATCGCGGCTGGGTGTTCGTGGGCCACGAGAGCGAGGTGGCTGAGCCGGGCGACTACATCACCCGCCTCATCGGTAATCAACCGGTGCTCATGTCCCGCGACGGCGATGGCCAAGTGCACCTGATGCTGAACCGCTGCCGGCACCGCTCGGCCACTGTGTGCCAGCAGGACCGGGGGAACGCCTTCACGTTCATGTGTGCCTACCACGGCTGGACTTACGGGAACGACGGTCACCTTATTGGCGCCCCGTTCAATGGAGGGCGTGGTGGCTACGACGAGTCCTTTAATCGGGAGGACTACGGCTTGGTGCCCGTCCCCCGTATCGCCTCTCACCGTGGCTTCGTGTTCGGCAGCCTCAGTGCCGCGGGCCAGAGCTTTGATGACTACTTGGGGAAAGCCAAGGCCTACTTGGACCGCTTCTGCGACATGGCCCCCGAAGGCGAGATACTGGCCCAGGCTGGCCGGCAGAAGACCCGTGTCGAGGGCAACTGGAAATTGCAGGTGGAGAACCTGACTGACCAATACCACGTCTCATTCACCCACCAGACCGCACTTCGACGCCCAGGTCGTGATGCCACCGCCATCACCATGGACGACCCCTATCAGGTGCAACGAGACTTGGGGGGCGGGCATACCGTTATTGACCGCTTCCAAGCCAACCGCAACACAGGCGAGAAGCTGAACGAGCGGGTCACCGGCGCCACCGGCACACTCGACCCCGAGGTAGTAAGTCGAGTTGCCGAGCGCATGGGAGAAGAGGCGGCCGAGTACGTCTCCACCGGCGGGCCGCCCCACATCATGATTTTCCCCAACCTGATGGTGCTGTGGAACGCCTACCGCGTTTTGCAGCCGGTGCGCCCGAATCTTAGCTACATCTACTACCACCCCACTTTCCTCAAGGGGGCCAGTGACGAGGTCAACACGCGCCGGCTGCGGGCCCACGAGAATGGCTTCGGCCCTGCCGGATTTATCAACCCCGATGACGCCGATATGTTCGCCCGCATCCAGACCGGCACCAAAGCCAAGGTGGAAGACTGGTCGCTGCTGACGCGTGGAACTGCGGGCGAGGCAACGGAGCCCGACGACTTCGGCCAACCCTCCCTTACCACCCAGGTGCTTGGCGAGACTGCCCAGCGTGGCATCTGGCGCCACTACCGGGATGTGATGAACGAGGGGTAAGCAGAAGCCGCACTGCCCTACCAGACAACCGATGCAAGGATTCGACTCTATATGGCTCTAGACCGTAACGAGATTGAGAATTTCCTCTACCGCGAAGCCCGTCTTATGGACGAGCACCAGTACGATGAGTGGGAAGCTCTCTGGACCGATGATGCCATCTACTGGGTGCCCTGCGGTGGCGAGGATACCGACCCCACCAAGGACGTCTCCATCATCTATGATGACCGTGCCCGCATCGGCGGGCGTCTGGTGCGCCTGAAGAGCGGCTCTGCTTGGGCCCAAGACCCTCAGTCCCGCCTCCGCCGGGTGGTCTCCAACATCGAGGCCTATGATGAGGATGACGGCACCATAACCGTCTACTCCAACTTCGTGCTGGCTGAGGTGCGCCGTCGTAGCGTCGATAGTTGGCAGGAGATGTGGGTGGGTCGCAGTACGCATAGGCTCCGTCATGAGGACGGGGTCCTGAAGATGTGCTACAAGAAGGTCGCCCTAGTCAACAACGATACCGAGATACCCAGCTTGTGGATATTGGTGTAGCCTGGGCAACTCCGGCGTCCAATCCCCTTATGGGCCTGATACCCTCATTTAATCCTCAGTAGCGGTGCGTCTATGGAATCTGTTTATGACCTACTGGTAGTCGGCGCTGGCCCCGGCGGGTATGTGTGCGCCATCCGAGCCGCTCAGTTAGGCATGCGGGTTGCCGTCGTGGAGCGCGAGGAGTTGGGGGGCGTCTGCCTCAACTGGGGGTGCATCCCTAGCAAGACGCTGCTCAAGAACGCTGAGTACATCTCCATTCTGAGCAAGGGTGAGGAACTCGGCTTTTCCTTCGACAACCTGCGCATCGACTACTCAAAGGCCTACGAGCGGAGCCGCAGCGTCGTGGAGCGGCAAATCCGGGGCGTTGCCTACCTGCTGCGCAAGAACAACGTGGAGCATGTGCAGGGCGAGGCTGTGCTGCGGGATGCCAACACCATTGAGGTTGCGCCGGAGGGGCGTGTACTGAGGGGGCGCAACGTGGTGCTGGCCACTGGGGCTCGCCCACGCTCTATACCTTCGCTCCCCATTGATGGCGAGACGGTGATTACAAGCCGCCATGCCTTGGCCCTGCAATCGCTGCCGTCATCGGCAGCCATCGTGGGCGCTGGCCCCGTGGGGGTGGAGTTCGCGCATCTGTGGCACTCCTACGGTGTGGACGTGACCTTGGTGGAGCTCCTGCCCCGGATGGTGCCCAACGAGGATGAGGAAATCAGCGAGCAACTTGAGCGAGCCTTCTCCCGTCAGGGCATCAACGTCATGACCGGTTCCAGCGTTACCCCTGTGAATACAGGACCCGACGGCCAAGCCCACTTCAAGATCCGCTTCAATGAGGGCACCGATGAGCGGGAAATGGCATGTGGCTTGGTGCTGGTAGCCATCGGTGTCACCCCCAACTCCGACGGCTTGGGGCTGGAGCAGGTCGGAGTTTCTACCGAGCGCGACAACATCGTCGTCGACGAGCATATGGCTACCAACGTCCCCGGCATCTACGCCATCGGCGACGTGACCGGCAAGCTGCCGCTGGCGCACGTAGCCTCGGCCCAAGCAGTGCATGTCGCGGAGCACATCGCGGGCGAGGAAACCCAGCCCTTAGACTACGAGATGATGCCCCGGGCCACCTACTGCACCCCTCAAGTTGCCAGCTTCGGCCTGACCGAGGCCCAAGCGGTGGAGCGAGGCCACAAGGTACGGGTTGGCAAGTACCCCTTCCTAGCCAACGGAAAAGCCCAAGCCATCGGCGAGACGGCTGGCATGGCCAAGCTGGTAGTGGACGAAGCCCATGGCGACCTGCTGGGTGCTCATCTGGTGGGGCCGGAGGTCACCGAGTTGCTGGCCGAACTCTCCATCACCAGGATGCTGGAAGGAACTACACTAGAATTGGGCTGGATGGTACACTCGCATCCGACCCTGTCCGAGGTCGTGAAGGAAGCTGCGCTGGCCGTCGAGGGGCGCGCCGTTCACGCCTGAGACAGCACTACACCCAACACGGGGGGCGCCTTGGCTACATCCATCGTGATGCCCAAAATGAGCTACGACATGCAGCAGGGCACCGTGGTGCGGTGGCTCAAGGACGAGGGCGAGCAGATCGTCTCGGGCGAAGTGATAGCCGAGATCGAGACTGACAAGGCCACCGTGGAAATGCCCGCCTACATCAACGGCGTCATGGGCCGTATAGTGGTCGAGACCGGCAGGTCGGTGCCCGTAGGTGAGCTCATTGCCATTATCACGCAACAGGGGGAGACGCTACCGCCATTGACCATGCAGTACACCGAAGAAGTACCCCCCGAAGAAGCATCCCACGCGCAGGGATCGTCTCAGTCCAGCGAAGCCATTCCCCTGCCTGCAGCCTCGTCTTCCGTATCCAGCGCCGCTGCTGGGGAGGTCAGAGCTTCGCCCATCGCCCGCCGCTTGGCGCGCGAGCGCGGCCTCGACCTGACCAGAGTCACGGGATCAGGCCCCGGAGGCCGAATCGTCGAGGCTGACATACTTTCGTTCCAGCCCGCTGCGCCACTGGAAGCACAGCCGGATGCTCCTCCTCCCACCCCGACGTCGGAAGCGCTAGCGGAGACGCTCGCTGAAGTACCGACTCAGGCCTCGCCTGCCGACACGCCTCAGCCTGAAGCCGTCCCAGAGGCGCCCGTCGACACATCGACAGAGGCTCCAGCACAGGTCTCTCCAACTGCCCCCGCGGCCCCTGTGGCCCCGCAGCCGGTGACAGTTGCGTCCGCAGGCAGCACAACCGAGCCGCTGAGCCGCATGCGGCAGGCCATCGCTCGGGTGACCAGCCAGAGCAAGCATGAGGCTCCCCACTTCTACGTCACGGCCGATATCGACATGACCTTGGCCATGGCTTTGCGTCGTCAGATCAACGAGAGCTTGGACGAGGGCGGGCACGTCACCGTGAATGACATGGTGGTGAAGGCCGTCGCCATGACGCTAAGGGCCCACCCCCGGTTCAACGCCTCCTTCAAGGGGGACCATCTGGAGCTTCACGCGGCAGCCAACATCGGCATAGCCATTGCCTTGAACGAAGGGCTGATTATCGCTGCCGTTCCCGACTGCCAAGACCGCACGCTCCTCCAAATCGCGGAGGCCAGCCGTGACTTGGTGCGACGGGCCGAGGGAGGCACCCTGCGAGCTGAGGAGTACGACAGCACCTTCAGCATCAGCAACATGGGCATGTTCGATGTCGACAGCTTCTCGGCCATCATCTACCCACCCAACGCTGCCGTGCTGGCCATAGCGAGCGTCAAGGAGCAGCCCGTGGTGCGGGACGGCCAGCTTGCCGTAGCCCGGATGATGAGCGCCACCCTTTCTGTGGACCACCGTGTGGCAGACGGAGCCGAGGCCGCCCGCTTCCTAGTGGGCATCAAGGCCCTGCTGGAGCAGCCCGTCAAGCTGCTGTTCTAGGTCGGTCATTCGACCTTGTAACGATTTCCCTCGCGGCTATACTGGGCCAATCTAGATAGCCTAAGGGACCGTATGGTTGACGGCGCGCCACAAGAGGCCTACAGGGGTCTCCCCAGCAGAGAAGGTTGGCAGTTGTCCTTTGGCGACCCTGATGTAGCGCCGCCCCAGCCCCGCGTCTACCCGTTAACGGCGGGAGACACCAATTCCGGCGACCTGACGGAGGAGGAGCTGGCGGTGGTGTTCGCCATGACCTCCCGGCGCCCTGAACCCTTCGTCGAAATCGCTAAGCAGGTCAACGCCCAAAAAGCCGCCGACTTTCACGAGCGATGGGTCTTGGGCTATGGCCATGCCTCCGTGGCCGAGCACGCCGTGCTGCACATGGCCGTGGAGGACATCTCCCGCTTGGCCTGCGACACCTTGGAGGACAACCGCCTCGCTTCCTACACTGAGAAGAGCAGCCGTTACCAATTGCTGCCTCGCTACGCTTACCACGTTCCCGACGAACTGCTGCCGCGCTCCAATGCCCGTCGCACCTACGTCGACACCTGTGACCACCTGTTGGAGACCTACCACGACTTCGTGACACAGACGAGCATCTATCTTCCTGAGGAGATGCCACGCCGGGAGACCGAGACTGAGGCCGGCTACTCCCAGCGATTGAGGCGGGTGGTCACCGACAATTGTCGCTTCCTCCTGCCGGCCGCCACTCTCACCAACGTAGGCGTCACGGCCAACGCCCGGACTATGGAGCACCTGATCCAGAAGCTGATGTCTTCTGACCTACTGGAGGAGAGGAGGATGGGCACGGAGTTCCGTGTCCGGTCGCGTCAGATTACGCCGACCCTAGTGAAGTACGCTGACCGCAACCCCTACTTGGAGCGGGTGCGGGAGCGCCAGCTTCACGGCGGTGCCCAACTAAAAGAAGAGCCGGAAGACAGCCTTGCGGAGGTCAGCCTAGAGCACTACGACCCTGATGCTGAGGCCAAGCTGGTGACCGCGCTGTTGTTCCGCTCGGCCCGCATTCCATACCGGCAGGTGTGGCAGCGTGTGCAGCAAATGCGCCCGAAGAGACGGCTGGGGATTATCGCAGATACCCTCGCCCAAATGGGCCTGCACGATTCACCGCCGAGGGAGTTCGAGGTGGTGGACTTTACCTTCGGCTTGACCATGGACTATGGGGCTTACCGCGAGTTCAAACGTCATCGCATGCAGACCTACATTCCCCAACCACTGACGGTGGACAACGGGTACGTGGTCCCGCCCCTGATCCGACGGGCGGGCTTGGAGAGGCGGTTCGAGGAAGCCATGGTAAGGTCAGGGGACGCCTTTCACGAGTTGGCCCCTCGCCATCGGGCAGTAGCCCAGTATTTGGTCACGCACGCCCACAAGCGTCGGGTGCTCTCGAAGATGAACCTGCGGGAGTGCTATCACCTATTCGAACTGCGCACCCAGCCCCAAGCCCACTTCTCCATTCAGGAGCCGATCGAGCAGGCCATGCGGCTAGCAGTGGATGCCCAGCCGGAGTTGTTCCGCCACATGCGCTTGCGACGCTATCCCGACTGGTGGCCCTTCGAGCAGCAGGGCTGAAGCATCAGGCCGCGGGTCGGTGTTACGTGCCAGCGTCTCCTTGGGACAGCTTCAGTGCCGTCTCGGCAACGCGGACACCCAAGCGCCGTGCTTGAGCCAAGTCTTCAGGCGTAGCCGCCCCAGCGGCCGTGGCCCCGTAGTAGGAGCCGCTGGTACGCATGGCGTCGGTCCATGGCAGTCCGACGATGATCATGCCGCAGGCCAGCATCCAGTGAATCAGGCCCAGCAGGGTGAACTCGATGCCGGTGTTGCGACCTCTGCCGGTGGTGAAGGCGGCTCCTACTCTGCCACCCAGCACGCCCTCTTCCCACAGGTCGCCCTGCTCGTCCAGCCATACCTTGAGATAGCCCGTAATCCCGCTCCAGTTGGGGGAACCCAGCACGAGAGCGTCGGCGGAGAGAAGGTCGTCGCGGGTGGCGTTGTTCAGGTGGCGCTGAACGGGTTGGGCGCCGTCAACTGAGGTCACGCCGACAGCGATTGCAGAGGCCAACGCCTCCATCTGTGGACCATGGCTGTCGTAGAGGACAAGTACCTTCATAGTTTAGGCGACAAAACCAGCCTAGGGGTCGGAGCAGTCGCGGGTGTAGCCACAGTTGGGGCAGCGAAGCTTGCAGTGGGCCTCGATCATGGTTGACCCGCAGATGTCGCACCTAGCGGCTGGGCGTTGTGGGTGCATCTCCGGTTAACCTCCCGCCGTTCTTGTCAAATCCGCCATCCGGCGTACAAAAAGGGCCACGTCGTGCCGGTCGGAGTCGATTTCGAATTGTGGCATGGCATTGTTGTAGACGTTGCGGTGGGACTTCTCAGCCAGCCCAAACAGCCACCGGAGCGATGGGTCATTGATTCGGGCAGCGTAGTTGTTTACTGCGCTCTTCAATTCTCGATGGCTTCCACCACGGTCATCTCTTGTTGTACCAATGTTCCGTAGTCCCTTCACTTCCAACATAGGAGCTATCAGTTGGCGGGCGCGATGGTGTACCACAGCGCTCGTATCTGACGCTGGACCTCTGCTGCGTCGTTGGCGTGTGGGGCCAGCTCAAGGTACTTGGCCAAGTCGGCCGCGGCCAAGCTGTGGCGTCCCCACTGGGCGAACATGGAGGCCCGCTCCTTGTAGTTGGTGGCCATCGATGGGTCGGTAATCACTATGAGGTCCATCGTGGCCAATGCTCGGCGCAACTGGTTCTGTCGCATGTAGTTGATTCTCAGGTTGCCCAGCAGTCGCGTCAGTATCTGGCGGTTGGAATAGGGAAGCAGATGCTCCAAGCGCAGGTTCAGCCGTCCCTTGAACATGGCTTGGACTGCTTGGAGGCACTCGCGCCCGGTCATCAGGCGACCGTGGTGGAAAGCGTCGACGTAGAGACCCTCGCCCTCACCATCAATCCTCACGATGAAGTGTCCGGGCAGCCCGACGCCCTCGGCGGGGAGCCCCAAGCGACGGCCAACTTCCATGTAGACCACCGACAGAGTGATGGGGATGCCAAGTTGGCGGTCCATCACTTGGCTCAGGTAGCTGTTGCGTGGGTCGTAGTAGTCGTCTTGGTTGCCTGTAAAGCCGCGACGCTGGAACAGATAGTCGCTCACCGCGTTGGCAAGGTCTCTGACGTTGGAGCTGGCGGCCGTGGACACATGAATGTCCGTCGCCATGGAATCCAGCGTGTTCAGGTAGCGCTTCACGTCTATATCAGGGTAAGTCTCCCCGCTGACTAGCAGGGCGGCCCGCGCTAGGTCGATGTCACCGTCAGGGCCCTGCAAGAGGCTCTGGTACTGCCTGCGGAAGGTAAGTGGGGTTGGCCGTGGCATAAGGCGTCATCCTAGGATAGAGATGGGAAAAGGGGAGACCACTGATGGCCTCCTGCGCATTATATCAACCCGACGTGGTGGCGGTCAGGTCGAATATCACACCCAAGTCCGGCAGCGTTTCCAGTCTTCCTACCTGTTCCACCAGATTGACCCGCGCGGTCTGTGCCAAGACACGTCCGGCCAGCCGGTGAAACTTCTCCTCCACCTCAGCATCGCTCAGGGGGTTTCGGGGATGGCCCTTGGGGTACACGGATTTCTCTACGATGCGCTCACCCGACAGGGTCGTCAGGGTCATGGTGGAAGGCTGTGCTTCGGGGTAGCGCTCGGTGTAGTCGGCCCGCTCGCTCACTGAAATCCTAGCCATTAGCGGACGCAGGGCGGGGTCGTGCAAGCGCTCGTCGTCGAAGGATGCTGGGGTGACCTCGCCGTCGGTCAGGGCTACGGCAATCAAGTAGGGCAGGCTGTGGTCAGCGGTCTCGCGGGTACGTGGGTCCCACTTGTTGGGGTCGTTCCCTGCGCTACTCCAAGCTTGATGGTAAGTCTCCAAGTGAACGGAGTCGATCTGGTCGGGTGCGACCCTGTCCCTTAGGGCTAGGGCCATCCAGATGGCAGCTTGAGTGTGTATCTGCGAAGGGAAGTACTTGAAGCCGGGCTCGACGACCTTGAACTCGCCGCCCCTGCCATCCGAATGCTCCATGGCCGGATGCTCCATGGCCAGAAGCTCCAAGTCGGCAGACCATCCCAACTGCTCCCACAGGCCACGCCGTCCTTCGAAGGGCTCGGGCGGGCCGCTCATGCCCTCCCGAGCCAGCATGGCGGCGAACACGCCAGCGCGGGCGGCGGCCGCTGTGGCGCACCCCTTCCACATGGAGAGCTCGCCTACGCGGGTCTGCCCCAAGGCCATGTTGGGCGTCACCGCCAGCGAGATGGCCTCGCGTGTCTGCTCCGGAGGCAGCCGCATCAAATTCGCCGCGGCGCAGGCCGAGCCCAGGGCGGCCAGCACTCCTTGATCCCAGCCCAGTTCGCCCAAGGGTATCTGGTCTGCTATGGAGCAGAAGGCTTGGTATGCCACGGCAATAGCAGTCATGGCTTGGGCCCCACTGCTGTGAGTGGAGTCGGCCACGGCTAGCGCGGCGGGAATCATGTCGCTGGGGTGGCCTCCTGCCACGGAGAAGAAGTTGTCGTTGCAGTCTAGGTAGCGCACCATTACTGCGTTTGCAAAGGCCGCCATGTCGGGCGAGGTGGCTTGCCCCGATCCGATGACATGCGCTGGCTGCGTGTGGGAGACCTGCGCTGCCAACTTGCGTGCGATGCGCGCTGGCTCGCTGTCATAAGCGCCCAAGGCGCACCCAAGCGAGTCCAGCAGCCTGCGTCTGACATGGTGTGCTGCTTCTGGCGTCAGGTCCTCGTAGGTGAGGGATGAGGCATAGTTGGCCAGCAGGTCGGCGGTTCGGTCCACAACAGGCCCCCATAGCGAAAAGTGACGCCGGTATGTTAGCATTTTGGCAGCTTCCGTGACGGCGTGCGTTCCCGTTGCGCCGAGTATCTGGTCATAAGGAGCATAAGATGGCGCGAGTCCCATTAAAGAACCGTGAAGATATGTCCCCCGAGGGTCAGCAAGTTTGGGACGAGATCGCCGGTTCCCGGGGTGGCGTGGCCCCCAACTTCCAAGCCATCCTCAACAACCACCAAGCCGCCAGCAACTTGGCACACCTCGGAGGCTATGTCCGCTTCGGCAATAGCTTGGACGACAGGACGAAGTCGCTGGGAGCCCTGACTACGGCTCGAGAAGCCAGCGGCGCGTATGTGTGGACGGTCCAAGTGCCGGGAGCACAACGAAACGGCATCGACGACGGCACCATCCAAGCCATCCATGATGGCACTGCGCCGGAAGGGCTGAGCGAGGACGACGCCATAATCGTCCGCTTCATCCAAGAGTTGCAACGGCAGCACCGGGTGTCCGACGCGACCTATGCCGCTGCCGAGGGGAAGCTGGGCGCGGCCGGCGTGGTCGATCTGTTAGTGCTGACCGGCTACTACTGGGGCCTGTGCCACATCCTAGCGGGACTGGATGTCGAGCCTCCCGGAGGCTCCATCCTCTAGCCTGCACCCCCCTTGCCCTTAGACTCGACTCTAAACCCGGCTCCTAGGGAGGTACCAGATGCCAGGAGAGCCAATCATCCCGGCCGGTTCGGCCCCGCCCCTTGCGCCCTATTCCCCCGGCATGAAGTCGGGCAACACCGTCTTCGTCTCCGGGACCATCCCCAACGATGCTCAAGGGAACGTGGTGGGCAAGGGCGATATCGTGGCCCAGACAGAACGTGTGCTGGAGAGCATCAAGGCCATCCTGGAGGCTGCTGGAAGCGGCATGGAGGACGTGGTGATGAACCATGTCTTCATCACCGACTACGCCAACTATGCCAGCATGAACGAGGTGTACGGGCGCTACTTCGGCAACACGCGTCCTGCCCGGTACTGCATTAAGTCGGAGCTTGTCCATCCCGATTGGCTGGTAGAAATCGCCTCGGTGGCAGCACTGCCCGGCGGGTAGTAGAGCACAATGAGAATCGGCCCATAGCTAAGCAAGGAGGTGCCCCGTGCCTGACGGCAGAATCCGTGTCGGCAATGTGGAGGTTATCGGGCTGACCGACGCCTCCCTCGACTTTCCTCTGCCCCTGAGCGCCCTCTTCCCAACTATACCTGCCGGGGCTTGGGCACCCTTTCGCGAGCGCTACCCCGACATATTCCCCAGTCCCGACTCAGCCCACTTCCACTTCGGATGCTACCTCATCCGCTCCGAGGGCCAGACGATCTTGGTGGACACAGGCATCGGCAATGCCACCACCAACCCCGGCATCCAAGGCATGATGCGTGTGGATGGACGTCTGCCAGCCGAGTTGCTGTCGGTCTCAACACGACCTGACGACATCGACACTGTCTTCTTCACCCATCTGCACATTGACCACGTAGGGTGGAATCTCAGCCAGCACGGCCCCAATGCCAAGGCCACATTCCCCCGCGCACGCCATGTGATGCACCGCGCCGACTGGGACTTCTTCCAACAGCCAGCGCAACAAGAGATGGCGCGATACTGGGACGAGACCTTGGGGCCGCTGGAGGGTCTGGGGCTGGTCGATCTTCTGGACGGAGAAAAGGCCCTGACCAGCGAGGTCACCGCGGTGCCCTTCCCCGGCCATACGCCCGGCCACATGGTGCTGTCCATCGCTTCCCAAGGGGAACACGCCATAGTCATAGGCGACGCCGCCATTCACCCCGCACAAGTGACCGAGCTCGACTGGGGTGTGATTTTCGAGTCGGACCAAGCCATGGCTGCTACGTCGCGCCACCTGCTCTTCAGTAGGGCCGAGCACGACGATGCCACTCTAGTGGCCTGCCACTTCCCCGGTAAGGGCTTCGGCAAGCTCATCCGTGTTGAAGGGCGACGCTATTGGCAGAGCCTCGACATCTAGGAACCAGCTGAGTAACTCCCTTCCCCTCAATGGGGGAAGGAGTGAAGGTTATGATGGGGGTGGAAACGTTGATGACTCCCGTCTTGCCTAATCGAAATTTTGGCCTAAAATAAGGCCCGGCAGCCCCAACATCTCAGAACTAAGTCGGATAGGAGCCTTCTCATGCAAGTAGAAGCCAAGCTCAAGGAAATGGGCATCGAGTTGATTTCCATGCCCAATAGATCAACGGGTAACTTCATCGGCGCCCGGCGCACCGGTAACCTCGTCTACACATCGGGCCACGGGGCTGGAATGCCTGGAGGCGGCTTTCTCCATGTGGGCAAACTGGGCAGCGACCTGACCATCGAGCAGGGCTATGCCTGTGCCCGCCAGACGATGATCAACCTGCTGACCACGCTCAAGGCGGAGATAGGCGACTTGGACAAGGTGAAGCAGGTGGTCAAGCTGCTGTGCATGATCAACTGCGCCCCGGATTTCGGTGACACCCCCAGCGTGGCCAACGGTGCTTCCGACCTTCTCATCGCCCTATACGGCGATTCTGGTCGTCATGCCCGCTCGGCAGTAGGCATGGGCTCCCTGCCCTCGGGTATGCCGGTGGAAATCGAGATGATCGTAGAAATCGAGGACTAGCTCCATGAAGTTCGCCCACTTCTCTCAGCTATTCAACAAGGTGGGCATGGAAACTCCTGCGCGCTACGAGCAGATGTGGCGCGAAGTGGAACTGGCCGACGAACTGGGTTTCGACTACGGTTTCCAGTCGGTGCACCACTTCCACAAGCTGCGTCCCACGCCCGCCGTCTACTGCACTGGAGCCGCAGCCCGCACCAAGCGCATGAGGCTGGGTCCCATGGGCTATACCGCGGGGCTGCACGATCCCATCAGCATACTGGAAGAGACGCTGGTGCTGGACAACGTGACCAACGGCCGCTTCGAGCTGGGCTTGGTCTTCGGCGTCTATCCCGACTACTTCCGCGTGCGCGGGGCCAACCCGTCCATCCGTCGCGAGTGGGCGAAGGAGACGGTGCAGCTTGTAAATGCCTTCTACAGGCACGCCGGTGACGCCCCTAACGACAATGGGGAACTCTTCAGCTTCCAAGGCTCCCTCCACAACTACGAAGATGTGGAGTTGGCCATCCGTCCCGTGCAGCAGCCGGGGCCCCCCATCTGGCTGGCATCCACCCAGCGGGAGACGATGAAGTTCCTAGCCCAAGAGGGGGCACACGGTGGCTACCTGCATCTGAGTGACCGGCAAGAGATGGCCCCTCGCATACGGGAGTTTCTAGCGTGGTGGGGCGAAGCTGGCCATCCGCGGACGCCCAACATCGGCTACCTTTGCTTCGTATACGTCGACGAGACTGACGAGAAGGCCATCGAGAAGGCCACGCCATGGATCATCGCCAGCACTCGCGAGGTCTACGAGAATACGCCCCGCCGTGGGGGGGTCTTCACACAAGCCGAGGAGAAGGTCGGCCCCCGCAGCGACGAGATTTTCCGCAACAAGACCGACATAGACTTCCTGCTGCAAAACAACCTAGTCTTCGTGGGCTCCCCCCAGACCGTAGCCAACCGAATCCGCGAGGCCGCCGCCGAGGGCATGTTCAACACTATCATGGCCGAGTTCAACATAGGGACTGTGGGTGAGGAAGACCTGATGCGCTCCATCAACCTGTTCGGTCAGCAGGTAATCCCCGCGCTACAGGGCTTCGACCCCACCGGTTGACTTGGCCGACTCCGGTTTTAAGACCCTCTAGCCCAAAGATGGCTCTTGAACCAAACAGAAGAGCAGGCCGCCGAGGCTGCCGAAGAGGCGGAGCGGTATGCAAGGCAGGACGCCGAGGCGCGGGTGATGGGATTGGAGGCTGAGTTGCGGCGGCTTCAAGGTGAATCGCTGTAACCCACGGCGCGGTTGCTGCGGCACTCCCCTGCGCAACGGCCTCTCCACCCTGCCCCGAACTTGAGCCGCTACGCAGTCATCCCTATAATCCGCCTTAAGGCCGCATGGACCTGTGACGGTCTGTCCTTGGGAGGTCTGGTATGGCAGTACAACCGCTGATCCGAGAAGACATTGAGGGGCAGGTCTTTCGCGTGCACCGCTCGGCGATGACCTCGCCCGATGTGTTGAAGCTGGAGCGACAGCGCATCTTCGACCGCTGCTGGCTCTACGTTGGCCACGAGTCAGAAGTGCCCAACGCTGGCGACTACCGGCGGCGCAAGGTTGGCGGAAGACCGTTGTTCTTCGTGCGCGCCAGCGATGGCAACGTGCGGGTCTTCTATAACACCTGCCGCCATCGCGGTGCCATGATCTGCCGCCACGACCAAGGCAACGGCGAGATATTCCAGTGCTTCTACCACGCTTGGACATTCAACAGCCGTGGCGAGTTGATAGGCGTCCCAGACGAAGAGGGGTATGCAGAGGGCTTCAACAAGGCCGACCTGAGCCTGCTGTCCCCGCCCAATGTGGACTCTTACCGAGGCTTCATCTTCATCTGCTACGATCCTCACGCCATGGACTTGCGCAGTTACCTAGCTGGGGCTACTGAATTCATCGACCTCGTAGCCGACCAGTCGGAAGCAGGGATGCGGGTCATCCGCGGTTCCAACCGCTACAGCATCCAAGCCAACTGGAAGCTGCTGGTGGAAAACAGCTTCGACAACTACCATGTGGGGCCCACTCACAAGACCTACATCGACTACCAGACCAGCTTGGGCGTGAAGATACTGCCCCAGTCGGAGCGCTGGTCCGCGGCCTACTCCTTGGGCAACGGACACGCCGTGATGGAGTTCGCAGCCACCGCTGGGAGGCCCACAGCCCGCTGGTCACCCCTTTTTGGCGAGGACACCAAGGAGGAGATCAAGGCACTGCGCGCTCGCTTGGTGGAGCGTCATGGAGAAGAGCGCACCGTGCGCATGGCAGACCGTAGTCGCAACCTGCTCATCTTCCCCAACCTGTATATCATCGATGTGGCCGGCCTTACCCTGCGCACCTTCTGGCCCGTTTCCCAAGGAGAGATAGAAATACAGGCTTGGGAGATGGTGCCAGGGGAAGACGATGAGCAACTGCTGCGACGACGTCTGGACAGCTTCCTGACGTTCCTTGGCCCAGGCGGATTTGCTACTCCCGACGATTCCGAGGCCTTAGAGACCTGCCAAGCTGGTTTCGCCGCTGATGAGGTGGAGTGGTCCGATGTGTCGCGAGGGATGCACGTCGAGCACCCTGAGTCGATACATGAGTTGCAACTGCGCACCTTCTGGCGCCAATGGCACGCCCACCTTCAGGGCGAGGGCTGGCTGGCGTCGGGCAACCCGGAGACAGCAGCCCATGGAGTCAATGGAAAGACTGGGCCGGTGCCCGTGGCAGCCGACGGCTAGCGCAGAAGACCATCAAAGCGAAAGGCATTCCTGGTGCCCATCCTTTGTCTGGAGAGGGCCGCATGGATATACAAGACCTGATTGTCGACGACCGAGAGCAGGGTATCTTCAGGTACCACCGCTCCGCACTGACGTCTCCTGAAATCATGGATATGGAGCGGGAGCGCGTATTCGGCCGCTGCTGGCTCTACTTGGGCCACGAGTCCGAGGTGGAGAACCCCGGCGATTACCGCCGCCGCACGATCGGAGGCAAGCCCCTGTTCTACACGCGGACGGCAGAGGGCGAAATCCGTGTCTTCTACAACACCTGCCGCCATCGTGGGGCATTGATATGCCGTCACGACAAGGGCAATGCTGGAATATTCCAGTGCTTCTACCACGCGTGGACGTTCAACAACCGCGGCGATCTTATCGGCGTCCCTGATGAGGAGGGATACTCGGCCAGCTTCCGCAAGCAGGAGTTTGGCCTGTTATCGCCGCCTAGGGTGGAGAACTACCGCGGGCTGATATTCGTCAGCTATGACCCCGATGTGGAGCCTCTGATCGACTACCTAGCAGGGGCCAAAGAGTACGTCGACATGGTCATGGACCAGACCGAAGGCGGGTTCCGCGTGGTGCCCGGCGTCAACAAGTACGACATAAGGGCCAACTGGAAGCTGCTCATGGAGAACAGCATCGACCAGTACCATGCCTTCCCTACTCACAAGACCTTCTTCGACTACATGGCGACTATATGGCCAGACATGCCCCGCAGCTCCACAGGCCACGGCCGGGAGTTGGGCAACGGCCACGCCATGATGGAGTACTCCGCCACGGCGGGCCGGCCCGTGGCGCTCTGGACCCCATTCTTTCCTGAAGAGATGAGAGAGGGCATGGGGCGCGACCGAGCCCGGTTGGCGGAGAAGTACGGCGAGACCCGGGCCAAGCGCATGACCGAGAACCACCGCAACCTATTCATCTACCCCAACCTTGTCATCAACGACGTCAACGCCATTACCATACGCAACTTTGAGCCCCAAGCCGTGGACCGGATGCAGGTCACTGCTTGGCACATGGTGCCCCGGGACGACGAGGGTATAGCTCTCGCGACTAGGCTGGACAGCTTCCTCACCTTCCTTGGCCCAGGAGGCCTAGCAACCCCCGACGACTCAGAGGCCTTGGAATCGTGCCAAGCAGGGTTTGAGGCCACTGAGGTGGAGTGGTCCGACATCTCTCGAGGGACACGACGCGACCCTCAAGCAGTGGACGAACTGCAGATGCGCGGCTTCTGGAGGCGTTGGCACGCCGACATCCTCGGCCTTGGAAAAAACAGAGAGAGGGCCGATACCAGTGACCATTCCCCCCAAACGGCTGTCATGGCCGATGACGACTGACGGTATATAGCCTCCCTGATATAACAAGCGAGCACAGCAACAAGAGGAGAATTGGATGACAAGCCGAGAGATCTCGAAACTGGAACGGGCCGCCCTGCGCCAAGAGGTGGAGGACTTCCTCTACGAGGAGGCCGCCATGCTGGACCAGTGGCACCTAGACGAATGGGTGACCCTCTTCACCGAGGACTGCCGTTACATCGTGCCCACCACCGACCTGCCCGATGGCGATCCCGCCAAGGACTTGGTGTTCATCGACGACGACATCGTGCGTCTGCGGGCACGCGTGGTGCGCCTCAACAGTCGCCACGCTCATCGCGAGTACCCTTGGTCGCGCACCCGGCGCTTCATCACCAACGTCAGGGTCACCGGGGCCAGCGACGACGAGATTCATGTGGCCGCTTCGGCCTTGGTCTATCGCTTCCGCAGCGGTCAAGGCGACCCCTACGTGGGCCACTACCAGTACACGCTGCGCCGGGTCAACGGCGACCTGAAAATACAATACCGACGGGCTACCCTAGACATGGAGGCCCTCACTTGGCACGGCGCAGTGAGCATCATCTACTAGTCGGATCGCCCGAATAATTCGGGACCGTCCCAAGTGGCAACCCCTCAACCAATGGAAGGAGCGGCGCATACATGGGTAAGCTAGACGGCAAGGTAGCCTTGCTGACAGGTTCCAGCCCCAACATCGTGGGGGGCATCGCGGAAGGCCTCGCCGAAGAAGGCGCCAAGATCGTGGCAGTGGACATCTTCCCCGGATTCGCCAACGGTTGCGCCGAGGCCATCAACGAGCGTGGCGGTGAGGCCATAGGCTTGGTCTGCGACGTGACTAACGAAGAGCAGGTGCAGGCGACGGTGGAGCAGGCCAGCCAAGCGTTCGGCGGAGTCGACATCCTGGTCAACGGGGCCGTCATCTTCAACTGGGCTGGCGTGGTCGACATGCCCGTGGAGCAGTGGCGTCACCAGCTGGATGTCATCCTCACCGGCAACTTCCTGGTTACCAAGCATGTCTCCCGCCTGATGATCGAGCAAGGGCGGAAGGGCAGCATCATCAACATCATCTCCACGGCTGGCCATCAGGGCGAGCCGTGGAACGTGGCCTACAGCACCGGCAAGGGAGGCCTGCTCAACTTCACCCGTTCGGTCGCGATGGAGCTTTCCCAGCACGGTATCCGGGTCAACAGCCTCACCCCCACCGCCACCGACCCCAGCGAGGGCCGGGAGCGTGCTGGCCGATGGGGTGTGGAGTGGCCCCGCCCCCGGCCCTACACCAACGTCCGCCAAGGTCCAGGAGGCAATGCCCGTGCTGGCAGCCCCCTGCGCACTCTCCCCAGCCCCAGCCACTACGGCAAAGCCGCAGCCTTTCTCGCCTCCGACGAAGCCGAGATGATCACCGGCTTCGACTTGCGAGTCGACGCCGGGGCGCTTGCCAAATACTGGATCTGGGACCCCAGCGATAGCGGGTCGTAGTGCTACTTGTGTCTAGGTGCAGAACTGTTCAGTCGTGTCTACAACGGGTAACCCGGTGTCCCCATAGCTCAACCACGGCTGTCGGGGCGGATTAGGCCATTTATAGAGATATTAGCCAAGTTAGCGTCTCCTTGTAACATCGCTAATATCCCTATAAACTGTCGTTGTGGATCCGATACGTAATCCTTACTCACCTGGAGCGGGCACCCCGCCCCCTGAACTCGCAGGCCGCGGAGATATCCTAGAGAATGCACGAATTGCACTGGAGCGTATCAGAATAGGACGCTCCAGCAAGAGCATGCTCTTGGTCGGCCTCCGTGGCGTCGGAAAGACAGTACTGCTCGACCGCATCCGGCAAGATGCCGATGCCCGTGGGCTTCACACCTTGTGGGTCGAAGCTCCCGAGAACCGGTCCCTGCCATCGATATTGGCGCCTCAACTGCGTCTAGCCCTGCTAAGGCTCTCCACTCGGGAGAAAGCCAAGCATCTTGCGGAACGTGCTCTTCGAGGACTGGCAGGATTTGCCAGCGCCCTCAAAGTAAAGTATCAGGACATAGAGGTAGGTCTGGACTTCACTCCAGAAGCAGGATTGGCCGACAACGGTGATTTGGAGTCTGACCTACAGGACTTGATGGAAGCGGTAGGCGCTGCGGCGCAGGCCGATGAAAGTTGTATGGTGCTCTTTGCCGATGAACTCCAATATGTGCGTGAGAACGAGCTTGCGGCTTTAATCACGGCGCTGCACCGGACGGCCCTGCGTCAATTGCCGGTGACTATGTTCGGAGCTGGCTTGCCTCAGGTACGAGGCCGGATGGGAAAGGCAAAGTCCTACGCCGAGCGACTTTTCGATTTTCCCGCAATCGGAGCGCTCACACCTGACGATGCCAAGAGTGCGATCGCCAAGCCGGCCTTTTGCGAAGGGGTCGAGATAGAGTCAGAAGCCCTCGATATGATGGTCTGGGAGACTCAATGTTATCCATACTTCCTGCAGGAGTGGGGAAAGTGCTTATGGGACGTCGCCACAGGGTCTCCCATCACAGCTTCCAGCGTTGACGCCGCCTCCAAGCAGGCCATCGCAGGCTTGGATGAGAGCTTTTTCCGCGTTAGGTTCGACCGGCTCACCCCGACCGAGAAGAGATACCTGCGGGCAATGGCAGATCTTGGGGAAGGCCCGCACCGCTCCGGAGACATTGCCCAATCCTTGGGACGCTCGGTCAACTCTCTAGCGCCCACGCGCAGCCAGCTGATTAACAAGGGCATGGTATGGAGTCCGAGCCACGGAGACACGGCCTTCACGGTCCCGATGTTCGATCAATTCATGCTGCGCAGCATGCCCGAAGGCACTTGGGAATGAACATGCCCCCTAAGCCTGTTCGCATCGGGATTATCGGCGCGGGTCGCGATATCCGCATCAACCTCATTCCCGGCTGGCAGGCTATGGATGGGGTAGAGGTGGTGGGCGTGGCGAATCGCAGCCGTGCTTCAAGCCAGCGAGTGGCTGAGGAGTTCGGCATTCCCAAGGTGTATGACACTTGGCAGGAGCTTGTGACCGACCCCGCCACCAACGCCATCTGCATCGGCACCTTCCCCGACACCCACTGCAGGATGACCTTGGCCACGCTGGCCGCCAACAAGCACGTCCTTTGCGAGTCGCGTATGTCACGCACCGCCGAGGAGGCCCGTGCCATGTTGCTGGTGGCCCGAAGCAAGCCTGGATTAGTGGCCCAGATTGTCCCAGCCCCCGCCACCTTCCAAGTGGATAACATAGTGCTGGACCAGATCAACAGTGGGGCCTTGGGGAAGCTGTTGTCGGTGGACATGTGGGTGGGACGCTCCATCGACAACCAGTTGGCAGGCGGATTCATTGACCAAGACTCGCCCTTAGACTGGCGCCAAGACTGGGATGTGCATGGCTACAACGCGCTGGGTCTGGGCATCGCCTACGAGGCCTTGGTGCGCTGGGTAGGACCCGCCACCCGTGTCATGGCCAACTCCAAGACATTCGTGCCTGCACGCCATGATGCCGATGGGACCACGCGGCCGGTGCGGATGCCCGACCACATCGACGTATTGTGCGACATGGCCTGCGGAGCAACGGCCCACATTGCAGTGAGCCAAGCGACTGGCCTCGCTCCCTACAACCAGAGTTGGATTTTCGGCAGCGAGGGCACTCTGCGCATTGCCAGCTCTCTGATGACCTCCTACCGTGACCGAGAAGTCGAGTCCACAGGCATCGACGTGCCTGGGGAGGCTCCCGTCGCCGACGCCGGTTTCCGCGACGACGTCCACTACCGCGACCACCACAAGCTGCGCGCGATGGTGGGTAGCCGTGGCGACGCGGAACTGACGGAGCTACCCAATCCGGAAGAGGCCCAGTACCGCTGGCGCGTTGCCGAGGAGTTCGTCAACGCCATACGTGGACTGGAGCCTATTACCCGCACATCGTTTGAGGTAGGTGTGCAATACATGGAGTTCGTGGAGGCCGTAGCCCTCAGTGCCCGTGCGGGGCGGGCCGTCCATCTACCGCTGGCCTAGACCACATTCATGAGCCGACAGACAGGAGAGGTGGCGTGATCACTCACATCGTGACCCATTGGGTCAAACCGGACCAAGTAGACCGGGCCTTGGAGCTGTTCGAGCACAACGGACGGGTGGTCAAGAGCGTACACGGCTTAGTGCATCGGCAGATACTGCGCTCCACGACCGAGCCTCTGCGGTTCACCGCCATCAACACTTGGGACAGTGAGGAGGCTTTCCAGAAGTGGATGGAGCACCCGGACCACATGCTGGACTCTTTCGGTACGCCTCTCCGCGGCCCAGCTGGCTCCGACTACTTCGAGAAGTACAAGGATGCAGGCGACTTCGACTCTCGCCCAGCAGAATCTGACCGTTACGAGGTCATCCCCAACCCTTAGGCTGTGGGTTCCACAGGAGCTTCAGACCGCGGACTTCTTCCATAAGCGGTAGCCGGAGATATCTCCGTCGGCTAAGGGGCTCTCCCCCTCGGGCAAGACCGTGGCGATGGCTATTGTATAACCGTCCGGCTCCAAGATTTCTACCTCAAAGGCTTCCCTGTTGCCCTGTGCGTACACGATGGTACCGGCGTCGTATGGCCTCAACCCGTATCCTACAGCCGAGGCTTGCGCTCAATCCATTCGCCCACTTGGCGGCGGCCCAGATCCCGCAGGAGTTCGGAGTCGGCAGCGGCAGTCGCGGCCGCTGGCACGTCCAAGACGATGTCATGGGCGTAGGTAGGCGCGGGGTCGCCCGCGACTCCGACGCTGTGTGCGTCTCCGCCGTCCTGCACCATCCGGATGCCATGGCGCACCATGTTGCGTAGCATGGACACACCGCGGTCGGTGGAGGCTAGGTGCTCCAAAGCGTGGACGGCTATGGGGCGCTGGTTCACCTGAGCGTCGTAGTCGCCCGGCACCCGCTGCCTCTCCTCATAGGGTCTGGAGTCATCTTGGCCGAAGCCGGGGTTGCTTCTCATCGGGAACGGCCCGCCGGCCTTGGTACGGTGGAACCCAATCTGCATCGTGTTGGTATCGTCCAAGGGCACCGTCCAAGTGGTGGCCATGGGGTGGTTGATTTCGGTGCGCTGCTCGATGGGCAACAGGTTCGGCGGGAACTGGTGGATGTTGGGCGGTATGAAGTCGGCGATGCGTATCCATACCTTGTCGCCCTTGCGACGCGTGTCGATGTAAACGGTGCCCACTGGCGTCTCCATGTAGTCCCACTCGGCTGGGATGGTAAGGTCCTCGGTAAAGCCGATGCTGCCGGGGATGGTGTGCAGGTAAAGGAGGTGGGCGGCATCCATGGAGTTTTCTTTGACTTGCAGCCAGTTGCAAGGCCAGTCGTAGCGCGGCCCGGCAATCATCTGGTACCCGTCCAGCTCATAGGTGTCGAGCACTGGGAAGGGGGGCTTGCTCTCCGGGGGGCCCATGTAGACGAACACCAATCCCTTGTACTCGTGCACCGGGTAGGCCCCGTGGCACAGCCGGTCCTTGAGGGTGCTGTCGGCAGGCTCGCCTGGGGTCTCCAGGATGCGCCCGTCCACGTCGAACAGCCAGCCGTGGTAGCAGCAGCGGATGCCGCAGTCGCTGACGATGCCGAACTCCAGCGAGGTCCCACGATGGGGGCAGTGCAACTCCATGGCCCCGATGCGGCCTCTCTTGTCCTTGAAGAGGATGAGGTCCTCACCGAGAATGCGCATCTTCACTGGCAGGTCCTGTAGCTCGTCGGTCATCAGCACCGGCTGCCAGAACCGTCTGAAGTACTCGCCGCAAGGAGAGCCGGGGCCGACACGCGCCAACTCCGCATCCTCATCGGGCACCTCCCGATGGTAGTAAGCCCCAAACTTCTTATTAAGGAAGGGTGCTCGTGTGGTCGTCATAGTGGGACCTCCTCGCTCGATTGCGGGGACGCACATGCTCCCCGTGGGTCTGTTGGCCCTAGGATTTCGTCGGGCCGACCTTCTCCTGTCGGGCCGACCTTCTCCTACAGCATTGGTGGGTTATCGATGTACTCTTGCGCCACTCGGCGCCCTGTTTCTCGCACCAATTGTATATCGGCCTCCGCAGTGGAAGCACGGGGCACTCGGACGACGGTGTCGTTGGCGTAGGTGCGGACCACGTCGCTGGTACGGACCAGTTCGGCGGGGTCTTGGCCTGCCTGCACCGCGCGTATGCCGCTGCGCACTTGGTTGCGCAGCATGATGACGCCCCGGTCAGTGGTGGATAGGTGCTCCAAGCCGTGGCGGGACATGCCCCAGTGGATGTTGGTGAAGGCATCGAAGTCACTGGGCATCCGCTGGCGTTCTTCGTAGGTGCGCTTCTCCTCAGACTGTCCGAAGGTGAGCACAGGGGGGCGCACATCGCGGGCCCACTCCTCGTCGGTGTAGTGCCTGACGCGCAGGTTCACGGTATTGAAGTCGTCCACGGGCACCGACCACTGGGTGAGCCATGGACGCAGGAATGGGTGCTCCGTCTTGCCGTCCTCGGAGTTGGAGGGCACTTGATGCACGTTGGGGGCCATGAAGTCGTTCATGCGCACCCATATGTTGTCACCGACGCGGCGTATGGCGATGTAGACCAGACCCAAGGGCGTCTCCAAGAAGTCGAGCTCGGGTATGATACCGAACTCGTCGGTGAACTGGCTCCCTGAGACGATGGTATGCAGGAAGGCTGTGTGGGCTGGGTCCATGCTGTTCTCTTTGATTTGCAGCCAGTTGCAGGGCATGTAGTGCTTGCCGCCGGTGACCGACGAGTGACGGTAGCCGGAATGACCCTCTTCTACCAGCGAGTCGTACAGTGGGAAGGGAGGTTGCTGGGCCACGGGCCCCAAGTAGGCAAAGACCAGCCCCTTGTGCTCCAAGGCAGGGTAAGCCCCGTGGCACAGCCGGTCCTTGAGGGTGCTGTCCGCAGGCTCGCCGGGGGTCTCGAGGATGCGCCCATCCACATCCATCAACCAGCCATGGTAGCAGCAGCGTATGCCCTGCTCCGACACCAAGCCGAACTCCAGTGAAGTGCCCCGGTGGGGGCAGTGCATCTCCACCAAGCCGACTCGGCCGCGGAGGTCGCGGAAAGCCACCAACTCTTCGTTCATTATCTTCAGGGCCAGTGGCACGTCGGTCAGATCTTCCGAGGCGCACACCGGCTGCCAGAAGCGCCTGAGGTACTCGCCGCCAGGCGTCCCCGGCCCAACGTGGGTCAGTTCGCTCTCTTCTTGGGGCACCTCGCGGTGGTAGTAGGCCCCATAAGGGGTATTGAGGAAAGGAGCTCGCGTTGTCATGGAGACGACCTCCCATAGTCCGCATAGTAGCGCCGACAAATCGGCTCTGTTCGGATACTAGGCAGCAGCCTATCCTGTGTCAAGCTGGCCAGCTAGGGGGGTCCAAACATAGCTATTGACAGTCGCCAACTGTTGAGCTTAGCGTACGATATTAGCTTAGGAGAGACTGTTTTTCGACTATTACATGATTTAGAGGTGAGCAGAATAAGTCTAGGGAGGTAGCAATGCTGGATATATTCAAGCGTAGGCTGGTCTTTTTGGGGCTTCTGCTGATCTTGGTGGCGATTATCATCGCCTGCGGCGAGGAAGCCACAACGACCGCCGAGCCTGCCCCTGCCACGCCTCCTCCCGTTACTGCTGCTACGCCCGCAACTGCCGCCACCACAGCCTCCGCACCTGCGCCCGCCGCAACCGCAACTCCGGGAGCGACAGCTGCCACCGCACCTGTGCCTGCCCCGACACCGGCAGCGATTGTCGGCCCCAGCGGGTCACTCAACGTGGGCATGGCCGAGGTGGCTCCCGTGTCCCACGTCCTGCACCTGCAGACCTACAGCTCCTTCAAGTACGATACCCTGATGACCCACGAGACCATGTTCCGGCGAGACAAGGACGCCAATCTACATCCCATGTTGGTGAAAGAGTGGGATGTAGACCCTGCCGGTCTGGTCTGGACATTCCGCTTCGAGGAGGGCGTCCCTTGGCACACAACGTTTGGCGAATGGGGCGAGTTCAGTGCTGACGACTTTATCTTCAGCTTGGAAAACGTGACCACCGAGGGATCGCGACACGGCAACGCTGGCAGGGTGAGGCGAGACTTCTTCTGCGACGGTTGCTCTCTCACCAAGGTCGATGACTATACGGTGCGGCTGGAGCGTCCCACCATTAGCGTCCAGATCACTTGGCACAGCTTCCGCAACGGAGGCAGTTCGGTGGGCATGATTAGCAAGAACCATGTGGAGACCGTTGGCGAAGACGAAGCCAACTTCCAATCTGTGGGCACCGGCTCCTGGCGGCTGGTGGAGGCCAAGACCGACGACTTCCGTAGAGTAGAGGCGGTCGACGACCACTGGCGTAAGACTCCCGAGTTTAAGGAGATGACTTGGATTCAATTCGGCGAGGAGTCTACCCGGGTGGCTAACTTCATGACCGGTGATCTGGACACAGGCCAGTTCTCCCTCGAGTCCATTGCTGAAATAAAAGAGCAGGCCCCTGAGAAAGTGGAGTACATGGTCTTTCCCGGCCAGATACTCTGGCGCTTCAACCAAATGGGACATAACTACTACAATGACCACGAGTCGCATCAGGGCGACAGTCCGCCAGTGCCTCTCGGTGACCCTGCCTTCAATTGTGAGATTCCCTACATCTCCTGTAACCGTGACATTAATTCTGAAGAGTGGATTAACGCGCGGAAGGTGCGCCGTGCCCTGAACATTGCCATCGACCGACAGAAAATGGTCAACAACCTCGCCTTCGGTGAGGGTGAGCCATGGTATGTCAACTACTGGACCAAGGCGCAAATAGATAAGTGGGGTCTGGACGACTGGACGATTCCTTACGATGTGGAAATGGCCAAGCAACTGTTGGCTGAGGCCAATTATCCCGACGGCTTTGAACTGGACATGATAGTCACTGATCGGCCGCCAGGAAGTGACGTCGTGGGCCAAGCCGTGGCCACCATGTGGCAAGCGATTGGAGTCGATGTCAAGATTGAGAGGCTCCCGTACGTCGCCTATCGCCCAACCTTGGTTAACCGCACGGCCACCCAGTACCACTCGTACAACAACACACCTTCGACGCCCGAGCCGTTGAACTTCTACGGCGTGTTCCACTCCACGGCCAACGGGTTCAACTTCGGCACCCAGCATCCTGACTTGGAAGCATTGCTGGACAAGGCTGCGAGCACTCCCGACGAATCGGAGCGGTTCGCTCTGCAGATCGAAATAGCCAAGTGGCTTTCCGACCAGGAATTGGCGATCCCCCTCTTTGGCGAGAATATGGTTTGGCCCCTGTCGGCTAGGTTGGGCCACTGGGAGGTCGGAGCGGGCACCATTGACTGGCTGGGTAATTGGGAGAACGCTCCACACCGACAGTAGACCCAGCCTCTCAAGTAAGCGCGAAAGAAGTCCCGGCCCACTGGGCCGGGACTTCTGCTAACCACAGCCATTGACAGCGTGAAAACTACTGGGATACTTACCGCATTTTTATATCAGGTGTGCTTGATTGGGCGAGGTTTTAGCTGTAGCCCGATGGGGCTGACTTAAAACGGTTCTAGGAGGCGTGATGCTAGGCATATTCAATCGTAGGCTGCTCACTCTGTGCCTCGTACTCATCCTGACGGCAATCATCCTTGCCTGCGGCGAGGAGGCCACTCCGACGGCGGAGCCCGTCGCTACTCAGGCAGCTGTAGACGCCTCCGCGCAAGCTGCGACAACGGCCGCCGCGCCCACATCCGCTGCGCCAGCGCCTACGACGGCAGCCGTTGCCCCCACGCCCACTGCTACCCCCACAGCGGCACCCGACGCCACGGTGCCCGCCCCCACGCCACAGGCCATGATGGAGCCCACCGGGTCGCTGAGCGTTGGCATGGCCGAGGTCGCCCCAGCCCAGCACATCCTTCATCTGCAGACCTACAGCGCACTGAAGTACGATGTCCTCCTGACCCACGAGCCCATGTTCCGCCGGGACAAAGCAGGATAACCTCCACGGCATGCTGGTCGAGGAATGGGAAGTGGATCCCACTGGCTTGATACACACCTTCCATCTACAGGAAGGCGTGCCTTGGCATACCACCTATGGCGACTGGGGTGAGTTCACTGCCGACGACTTCATCTTCAGCTTGCACAACGTCAGCACAGAGGGGTCCAGGCACTCTAGGGCGGGCCGGGTTCGCAGGAACTTCACCTGTCCCGATTGCACCCTCACCAAGATCGATGATCACACCGTGCAGTTGGAACGCAAGACCATCACCGTGCAGATCGCTTGGGACAGCTTCCGCAACGGTGGCGGCTCCATGGCTATGATCAGCAAGAACCATGTCGAGACCAACGGTGAGGAGCAGGCAAACTTCGAGTCGGTGGGCACGGGCTCCTGGCGCTTGGTCGAGTCCAAAACCGACGACTTCCGCAGGGTCGAGGCCGTGACGGACCACTGGCGCAAGACTCCCGAGTTTGGCGAGATGACTTGGATACAGTTTGGTGAGGAGTCGACCCGGCTGGCCAACTTCCTTACCGGCGATCTTGATACGGGACAATTCTCCTTGGACTCGATTGACGAGATAAAGCAAGCGTCCCCCGAGGGTGTCGACTACATGGTCTTCCCCGGCCAGATACTCTGGCGCTTCAACATGATGGGTCACAACTACTACAACGACCATGAATCCCACTTGGGAGACAACCCGTCGGTGCCCCTTGGAGACCCAGCCTTGGTTTGCTCGCTGCCCTACATATCCTGTGACCGAGACCTAAATTCCGAGGAATGGGCAAACGCTCGAAAGGTGCGCCGTGCCCTGAACATCGGCATCGACCGCCAGAAGCTGGTCAACAACCTCGCCTTCGGAGAGGGCGAACCTTGGTACGTCGCATACTGGGACAAGGCCCAGATTCAGAAGTGGGGGCTGACCGACGTGACCATCCCCTACGATGTTGAGATGGCGAAGCAGTTGTTGACCGAGGCTGGCTACCCCGACGGCTTCGAGATGAACATGATCGTAACCGACCGTCCTCCGGGTAGCGATCCTGTGGGTCAGGCGGTGGCCACGATGTGGCAGGACATAGGTGTTGAGGCCCAGATCGAAAGATTGCCATACGTCGCCCACCGCCCTACTGTGGTGAACCGCACCGCTACCCAGTACCACTCCTACAACAATACCCCTGCCAGCCCGGAACCGCTGAATAGTTACAGCGTGTTCCATTCAACCTCCAACGGGTTCAACTTCGGTGCCCAGCACCCGGCGATTGAGGCCATGATGGACGAGGCTGCCCAAACCCCCGACGAAACGGAGCGGTTCGCGTTGCAGGTCGAAATTGCTCACTTCCTGCATGCTGAGGAACTGGCCATCCCCTTGTTCGGTGAAAACATGGTCTGGCCAATATCATCGAAGCTCGGACGCTGGGAGGTTGGCACCGGCAACATCGACTGGCTGGGCGACTGGGAGGACGCGCCACACAGATAATAGCCCCAGCACAAACACAGGTAAGCGCAAGAGAAGTCCCGGCCCATCAGCCGGGACTTCTCTTGTCAGCCCCTCACCATAGATAGGGCCTTTCGATTATCGTGGGCGGCCTCCACCCTCCGTTTGGCCTGAGCGGAGAGGGATGGCGCGCGTTAGCCCTTTCTCTTGAAGTCGAAGGGCGGGCCGCTGCCGAGCGGAGATGTCCTGCTGAGATGGGGCCGCCGTACTTCCACTTCACTCCGTTGCGCTCAGCAGGAACGGATATTGGGGAACTCCCGATAGGTTGAAAGGCCCAACACCACAGTTAGCTCGCATGACACCCGCCCGTTGACACCGACGCCCCTCCCCGCTAACTTCAATACATGGCAGGGGACCGACCCCTAGAGGTCGCCCTTGCCTTTCTTTTTCGGCCACTCTTCGAAAGGAGCCCGATGCGACGGGAATGCGAACAAACTTCAAAGCCGACTCACATACGACAACGCGAGAAATGCGAGACCCTACAGATACAAAAAATTCGTCCCAGCTACGATCAATCTCGCGGCCCAGCTACAAAACCGCAATATCCGCGCAACGCCCTGCACAGTGTGCCAAACCTGTCTCAGCTACGACGATGTCAAAAATGTCACATCATTCAGCTACAAAAAACCTCTTCGCAGCTACGAATGGTGTGTCATCCCAGCTACGGAACGACCTCAAAATGGAGGAATGGGAATAAGAACATGCCTTCAACTATCTTTCAACTCTACTGACGGTCCCATGCAAGGACCGCGGGAACCGTTGCGTATTGACAGTGGCCGCTCATTGCGGCTAACTTATGCTGTCCTCGAAGATGGCTGACTATTGGGCTGCCATTTTGCAGCTTGGCCAACTAGGGCGCACCCGATCAGTTCAAGGAGGTATTGATGCTAGCAATACTTAATCGTAGACTGGTCTTCTTGGGGCTTTTGCTCATATTCGCAGCGATCATCGTCGCGTGCGGTGAGGAAGCGACCCCTACGGCCGAGCCCGGCCCCACCGAGGCCGCATCGGCACCGACAGCGGCTTCCGCTCCTACTTCCGCGGCTACCGTGGCAGCTGCGGCCACAACTGCTGCGGCCTCTGGGGCCACGCCAGCAGCGACGCCCGCCCCTGCCGCTGTGCCAACCCCGGCGATGATGGAGGGACCGAGTGGGCATATCAAGGTGGGTATGGCTGAGGTGGCACCCATACAGCATGTGCTGCACCTTCAGACCTACAGCGCGTTGAAGTACGACACCCTGCTGACCCACGAGCCCATGTTCCAGAGGGACAAGGACGACAACCTCCACGGCCTGCTGGTAAAGGAATGGACGGTGGACCCCAATGGCCTAGTTCACACCTTCAAACTGCAGGAAGGAGTATCTTGGCACAGCACCCGGTTTGGCGACTGGGGCGAGTTCAGCGCGGATGACTTCCTGTACAGCTTGGACAACGTGAGCACCGAAGGATCCCGCCATCCTAGGGCGGGCCGTATACGCAAGAACTTCACCTGCCCTGACTGCACACTGACCAAGATTGATGACTACACGGTGCAGTTGGTACGCCCGACCCTGAGCGTCGAGATCACTTGGGACAGCTTCCGCAATGGTGGCGGCTCCGTGGCCATGATCAGCAAGAAGCACGTGGAGACCGTCGGTGAAGAGGAGGCCAACTTCCAGTCCGTGGGCACCGGCTCATGGGAGCTGATGGAGGCCAGGACCGACGACTTCCGGCGTGTGGAGGCCGTGGAAGACCACTGGCGCAAGACCCCGGATTTTGCCGAAATGACTTGGATACAGTTCGGCGAGGAATCGACACGGCTGGCCAACTTCCTCACCGGCGAGTTGGACACCGGGCAGTTCGCTTTGGACTCCATCGAGGAGATTAAGCGGACACCGCCCGATGGCGTGGACTACATGGTCTTCCTTGGCCAGATACTCTGGCGATTCAACATGATGGGTCACAACTACTACAACGACCACGAGGCCCATCTGGGCGACAAGCCGCAGGTGCCTCTAGGTAAGGACCCTCTTAAGTGCGACCTGCCATACATTTCCTGCGACCGTGACCTCAATTCCCAAGAGTGGGACGATGCCCGCAAGGTCCGTCGCGCCCTCAACATTGCTATCGACCGCCAGAAACTGGTGAATAACCTAGCCTTTGGCGAAGGCGAGCCTTGGTATGTGAACTACTGGGACAAGGCCCAGATAGTGAAGTGGGGCCTGACGGATATCACCATCCCCTACGACATCGAAGAGGCCAAGAGACTCCTGACAGAAGCAGGATACCCCGACGGCTTCGAAATGGACATGGTGGTCACCGACCGTCCGCCCGGAAGCAACACCGTGGGACAAGCGGTCTTGACCATGTGGCAGGATATCGGCGTTTCGGCGACCATATCTCAGTTGCCCTACGTAGCCTACAGGCCCACGTTGGTCAACCGCACGGCGGCCCAATACCACTCTTACAACAATACGCCCTCCAGCCCGGAGCCGCTGAACTACTACAGCGTGTTCCACTCTACGGCTAACGGCTTCAACTTCGGCGCGCAGCACCCCGTCCTGGAGGAAATAATCAACAGGGCCGCAGCGACTGCCGACGAGGCGGAGCGGTTTGCAATAGAAGAGGAAATCGCCCGCTGGCTTCACGCCCAAGAGCTGGCCATCCCCCTGTTCGGCGAGAACATGGTCTGGCCCCTTTCGAATAAGCTTGGCCGCTGGGAAGTTGGCACCGGCAATATCGACTGGCTGGGCGACTGGGAGCACGCGCCACACAGGTAGCCCCACCCCGGAAACGCAACGTCAGAAGAAGTCCCGGCCAAATGCGCCCGGACTTCTTCTGTTATGCCCCCCTTCCCTCGCTCACCGACCATCTCACATGGTCAGAGAAATCGGGGAGATGGATGGAGTGGGTCGAGGACCTGCCATGACACCAATCCGTTGACGCCGACGCCCACCCTCTGCTAGCCTCAACGCAGGAAAGCAGGCAGGGGACTGACCCCTCAGGGTCGCCCCTGCCTTTCTTTTTCGCACCCCCCTCGGCCACCTTGGGTCAGGGCAATCAACCATCGGCAAGAACATTCAAAGGAACAGGGAATGAGCGGAAATGAGCGGAAACGATATGGAAACAGAAAAATCCACCACCTCGGAAGACGACAGTCCGCAGAAGCGCGGCCACATGCGGCTAGTTAACTCAGATACAACAGTGCGGCCAATGCGGCATGTTTCAGATACAAAAAACTGTTTTTCAGCTACAACCGTGGCCGCATCCAGCTACGAATCCGGGACCAGTGGTCCGTCCCGTGGCCGCACCCGGACCCACAATGCCAGAGTCTGGTACTATCTGGCTCAGCTATAAGAATGCCACAAAATGTCGCAGAAATTGCCATGACCATCTCACAAACTCTGGCCGCACCTAGCTACCGCAGGACACAAGACGCGCCCTCCCATTTCTGGTAAGCTTTCCCTTTCCTAATCCGGCCACTTGATTGGGTCACTGAATCGGCAAAAGGGAGGTCCTATGGCGACAGCGCAGGCAGCAGTGCTCGTAGCCCCACGGCAGGTGGAGATGCAGGAGTTCACCCTGCCGGAAATCGGCGACGACGACGGGCTGCTCAAGATCGAAATCACTGGCGTGTGCGGGGCAGACTGGGCTCCCTACCTTGGCGATACCAAGACCTGCTCCCCGCCCGTAATCCTAGGACATGAGATCGTGGGTCGCATCGAGCGTATCGGGGCCAAGGCCGCCGCCCGCTGGGGAGTCAAAGAAGGCGACCGCATCTGCATGGAGGAGTACATCCCCTGTCGCGACTGCGAGTACTGTCTCACCGGTCACTACAACGTTTGTGGCAAGCGATGGTACGGCCACCTGTCAGCCAACGAGGGCCCCGGTATCTGGGGAGGTTACAGCCAGTACCTCTACCTCGACCCCAAGGCAGTGGTCTATCCCATGTCCGACAAGGTGCCCGTGGAGATTGCCCAGCTTTTCCTCTCCATGGGCAACGGAGTCCGCTGGGTGCAGTCCGCTGGGGGTGCCAACATCGGCAGCGTCGTTGCCATCCTTGGTCCCGGCCACGTTGGCATGGGTGCCGTAGTAGCGGCCAAGGAGGCCGGAGCCGACTGTGTTATCGTGACCGGCTTGGGTTCCGACGCCTCCCGCTTGGCCGTTGCCCGCGATTTGGGGGCTGACTATACTATCAACGTCCAGGAAGAAGAGGACCTGCGGGAAACGGTGCGCAAGATTACCGGCGGCCACATGTGCGACACGGTTGTAAACGCAACCGCCAACGCGCCCCGCTCAGCCCAGCAGGCTGTGGAGCTTGGTGGCCATCTGGCCACCATCGTACTGGCAGGTGGGGCCGACACCCCCTTCGTCGAGCTCAACCAAGATATGATTCGTACGAACGAGATGACGCTGAAGGGTGTCAGGGGCCGACACTACCAGGAAGTGAAGAAGGCGATCCAGATAATCGAGTCCGGCAAATACCCCCTTCACAAGATCGCCACGCATTACTTCTCGCTGGAGGAGACCGACCTAGCCCTGCGCACCATGGGCAGAGAAGGCGACCCCAATTCCCTGCAGGTCTCGGTGCTGATGTAGAAATCAAACACGGATACTCGTAGGGGCGCCCCTCGTGGCGCCCCAGACCCAACCTCGCAGGGGCGCCATGAGTGGGTGCCCCAGACCCAACTGTAGGAGGGCCCTGATGACCAGTTCGACCAATGGGCACGGGACCAACGGCCATGGAAGCAACGGCCACGCCACTGATGGGGCTAACGGCAACGGAGCGCAGTATCTCCCAGGCGCGCTCTGGGAGGATGAGCTGGTGCCCGAACAGACCATGCCTGACCAAGGCTTGTCGGCGCAAAAGATGACATACGGCTCATCTGGCATAGGTGTTCACGACTTGGTGCCAAAGCTGGGCTTCCGCGAGTACTGGTATCCGGCGTTGCAGCTGAAACAACTCGGCAAGCGCTCCTTCCGCCTCTTCGGCCGGCGCAAGCCCGTACGGGCAAACATCATGGGCGAAGACATAGTCTTCTTCGAAGGCAAGAAGGGCCCCGATGGCAAGCGCAAGATCGCCGCTTTCTGGAACCGCTGTCCCCACCGTGGGGCCATCTTCACCCCCAAGGGCCGCTGCGAGTTCGACGGCACCATCAGTTGCCCCTACCACGGCTACACCTTCGACGAGACCGGCGACTGCGTCGCCGCCCTCACCGAGGGACCTGAATCCGGCCAAGTGGGCAAGATGAAGGCCCGCACCTACCCCACGGCCGTAGTGCGCGATGTGGTGTTCATCTGGATGGGGCAGACCGAACCAGTCCCCATCGAAGAAGACGTGCCTGAGGAGTTCTTCGATCCTGCCTACATCATCGACACCTACCGCACAATCTGGCCCATGAACTGGAGCCTCACCATCGAGAACTCCGGCGACAACCACTCCTCCTACATCCACCGCTTCCGCATGAGGCGCATACTCAACCTGCAGAGCTTCCGCCAAGATATGGCCTACTGGCCGGGCGTGAAGGTCGTCGAGCAGACCGACAAGAGCATCGCCTTCAAGCCCGCAGGGCGGGCCCCCCACCAAGCCTACTACCCCGGCTTGGGGGCCAAGTGGCCCCGCCACACTTGGTGGCGCATAATGCCCCAGCGCACGAACCTGCTGGGCCGCAACATGCATGTGAAACCCTTCAGCCACGAGTATCGCCTGCCCAGCATCGCTAGGGTTCACGGCTCCGGCAGCGGACACCTTCATATGCGTTGGGCTACCCCCATCGATGAGAGTTCCAACATTCACTTCAGCTTCGGCATTTCTCACGCCACCAACCCGTTGAAGCGCCTCTACCGCAAGCTCTACCTTCGCTTCTGGTACCGCACCTTCGTGGTAAAGGTCACCAACGAGCTCGAGGACGTCCCAGTGCAGCGCTGGGACAGGCTCGACCCCACCGCCCCGCAGAAACTGGGTGCCAACGACGCCCCCATAATCATCTGGCGCCGCCGTCTGCCCCTCACCTCCCGCGACAACGTCCGCGTATGGAAGAAGGGCGTCAAAATCGAGGTCAGCGAGGACATCCAAGTCCAGGAAACCCGCGAGCCCGTGGCCGCCGACGACTAGGCACTGTCGCGACCATGGCTACGGATGCAGTAACGGACTATCGCGAACAGGCCAAGGAGTTTCTCGCCAAGGCGTGGGACTACCTAGCCCAAGGAGACCTTCATCAAGCCTCGGAAAAGGGCTGGGGTGCGGCCGCGCACATGGTTAAGGCCGTTGCAGAAGCCCAAGGGATATCGTATCGCACTCATGACGAATTCAACCTCGTGCTGGATGACGTTTGCGAGTTACTGGGCAACGACCGCCCACTAATTCTGGGCAGTGTGGCCAATGAACTGCATCGCAACTATTACAAGCGCAAGATACATCTGCGGGCAACAACCATCCAGAGACAACTCGACAGGGTGGTCGAGTTGCTCGACTTGTTGCAACCGTTGGCCAACGGCTAAGTAGTATCATGCCCATCAACACCGTAGCCATCCTGAGCCCCGGCGACATGGGACACGCCGTGGGCAGAAGGCTGCGCGAACACGAGCTGCGGGTGGTGACCTGCCTTGCAGGCAGAAGCCAGCGCACTCGCGCCCTCTCCGACGAGGTAGGTATTGAAGACATGGCCAGCATGGAAGAAGTGGTGGCCGGATCCGATATGATTCTCTCCATCACCACCTCCGAGGCCGCGCCAGCCCTTTGCCAAGAGGTTGCAGACGCCATCAGCACCACTGGCGCCAACGTGCTGTTCGCCGAGTGCAACGCTATCGCTCCCCAGAAGACGCGCTCGCTTGAGCCCATCATCACCGGCGCAGGCAGCCGGTACGTAGACGCCTCCATAATCGGAGGCCCACCACGACTAGGCTACAGCCCCCACATCTACGCCTCGGGAGAGCATGCTGGGGAGCTTGAACGGCTGCGGGACTATGGCTTGGACATTCGCGTAGTCGGCCCTGACGTAGGCCAAGCATCAGGCCTGAAAATGACCTACGCCGCCTCCACCAAGGGAGCGACTGCCCTCTTCACCCAGCTGCTGCTGGCGGCCGAGCAGATGGGCTTGTCGGAGCACCTCCGTGCCGAGATACAGGACGGCCCCATATACAAGCGTATGCTGGGAGCAGTCCCCTCAGCCCCATCCCGGGCGCAACGGTGGATCAGCGAGATGCAGGAAATCGAAGCCACCTTCGAGCATTTGGGCAGCACACCCCACTTGTTCCAAGGTGTGGCCGACATGTACCGCCTCATGGGGGCCACACCCCTAGGTGAAGAGCGCCCCGAAGCCCGTGACAACGACCGCACCCTCGAAGAGACAGTACGTCTCCTAGCTGGTTACATCCCGAACGCCGACGCGACCGAGGGATAGTCCAGCCATCCCGCAATTGCCATGAACGCCGCTCTAGCCGCAATGCTCCGGACCCGTCATTCCCGTGCCGTGAGGCCTTTGCGTAACCTTGGGCGAGCGCAACAAAGTCCCTTCCCCCTCGAAGGGGGGAAGGTCTGGACGGTTAGGATGGGGGTGCTGGGATCAATCGCAAGCTGCGGTTTGATGTACCAGCCCTTAGGTACCGCTCTTCTCCCATATGACGGAGGTTATGCAAAGGTCTCCGCGGGCGAGAATCAGCGGCACATTCCACCCCACTAAGTCGCCCCATAGCCACCGACCAAACTTCTACGCCCCACCAACTTGGAACCAAGATAGGAGGACTACCTTGACCACCTTCAGCCCCGAATTACTGGAAACCCTGCGCGGGATGCAGTCCTGTACTATCGCCAACGCGCTGGAGACCTTCAACATCCAGCCTCGCAATCAGGGCTTCATGGGGCCTAAGGTGCGTTGCATCTTCCCCGACCTAGGCGGAATGATCGGATACGCCGTCACGGCAGTCATCTCCGCTGACAAGCCACCCACTTCGCACATGAACGTGCCTCGCCCCGAATGGTTCGAGGAAATTCTCAAGGTGCCTGCTCCCCGGGTGGTGGTGATGCAGGACTTGGATTACCCCAACCCCATTGGCTCCTTCTGGGGAGAGGTCCAGAGCAACGTGCATACCGCCCTCGGCTGCGTCGGCACCGTGACCAACGGCGGGGTGCGCGACCTCGACGAGATGCGCGACCTGAGGTTCCAGGCCTTCGCCAGCGAGGTGCTCGTCTCCCACGCCTACGTGCACTTGGTCGACGTCAACGTGCCGGTCACCGTTGGCGGCCTGACCGTCAACCCTGGAGACCTGATAATGGGCGACCAGCACGGCGTAATCGCCATCCCGAAGGACATAGCCGCCGAGATTCCCGCCGCCGTTCAGAAGATCGAAGCCGGGGAGCGGACGATCATCGACCTCTGCCAGTCCTCTGAGTTCACTGTCGAGAATCTAAAGGCGCTGTACGGCGGCTAGGCACGAGCTGAGGCAGGCAGGACACCTCGCAGCAGCCAGCTGACGTGTGTGACGCCGTACGCTTGTTGACTGGATTGACGGGAGTGTTATCCTAGGGCTGCCATCCACCCGCCGGGGGGTGAGCGATGGGAAGACCGTAAGACCATAGCCGCTGGGATCCGTAGGACCGAGACGGCACGACAATCGAGACGTAATTAATGAAGCCTTCCCGGCAGTGTACGACCGGGAGGGCTTCTTGCTTTTGGGGATGCTGAAGGTGCAGCACGGCATCACTGACATAGATGGCATCGAGGTTGGTCATCACACCGACCTTGCCCACGGCACGGGTTGCACTGTCGTCCTATGCCGCCAAGGGGCAGTGGGTGGCGTCGACGTTCGTGGCGGTGCCCCCGGTACCCGCGAGACCGACTTGTTGCGTCCATCCAACCAAGTGCAGCGACTCCACGCTGTTGTCCTCACTGGGGGTAGCGCCTTTGGATTGGCAGCCGCCGATGGGGTAATGAGCTACTTGGAGGCGCATAGAATCGGCTTCGCCGTGGGCGCCAACGTGGTGCCCATTGTGCCGGCCGCCGTGCTGTTCGACCTCAACCTGATTGGCGGCGCGGTACGGCCCGGCCCGGAAGAAGGACGCCGTGCCTGCGAGGTCGCCTCTTCCGGGGAAGTGCCGCAGGGGACGGCTGGCGCTGGCACCGGCGCGACTGTCGGGAAGGCACGGGGCATGGAACGGGCCGTCAAGGGAGGCATTGGCACTTCAAGCATCGCCCTGTCCAGTGGCGTAGTAGTAGCTGCCTTGGTGGCGGTGAACGCTTACGGAGGTGTAGTGAACCACCGTACGGGGGAGATAGTAGCTGGCCCTAGGGACGAACAAGGGGGACATTTTCAGGACACTAACAAGCTGCTGATGGAAAGCAAGGATAGCGCCAGCGGTGCAGCGGCGGGCCAGAACACTACCATCGGGGTCGTTGCCACCAACGCGACGCTCAATAAGGCCCAAGCAGACTACCTCGCCCGCGTGTCCCACGACGGCTTGGCACTTACAGTACGTCCCTGCCACACACCCCGCGACGGCGACACCATGTTCGCTACGGCCACATGCACCAGCCAAGAGACCCCCGACCTTACGAAACTGGGCGCGGCCGCCGTGGAGGCCACGGCTCAAGCCATTCTCAACGCTGTCCTCTCGGCTACAGGTCTTGGTGGTGTGCCATCGGTCAGGGAGTGGTGCGGTGGCTGATCGCATCGGGTTCATCGGCGCGGGCAAACTGGCCACCGGGCTGGCAATGGCCCTGTGCGTACACGGCTACGAGGTGAGCGCCGTTGCCAGCAGGTCAGCCGGGTCAGCCCAGCGGTTGGCGTCGCTTATGCGCGGCGCGGAGGCTGTCGCTGGACCTGCTGAGGTGGCCGCCGCCTGCGATATGGTGTTCATTACCGCGCCCGACGGGGCCATCGAAGAGGTGGCGCGAACTGTGCGCTGGCGGGCAAGGCAGGGAGTCGTCCACTGTAGTGGGTCGCTCTCGCTAGAGCCCTTGGCCAGTGCCTCCGCCCACGGTGCATCTGTGGCATCCTTCCACCCTCTGCAGACGCTGTCCTGCATTGAAACGCCCCAAGAGGCGGCGGAACGGCTGTCGGCCATCTGCTACGCCGTAGAGGGAGAGGGCTGGCTGGCCGAACGCTTGGAACGGATGGCTCAAGGCTTGGGGGGACAGGTCATACGAGTTGCACCCGAGGACCGCGTCCTGTACCACCAAGCAGCCGTGTTTGCCTGCGGGTACGTCACAGCGTTATTGGGCGCGGCCGAGGAGATGTGGATGCGGATGGGCTTCTCGCCACAGCAGGCACGAGCTGCCTTGGGTGCCCTAGCCCAAACAACTGCCGCCAACTACCGCCGCGCGGGCGCAGAAGCCAGTGCCACGGGCCCCATCGCACGCGGCGATGCGGAAACCGTGCAGCGCCAGATGGAGGCCTTACACTCGCGGATGCCAGACTTGGGGCCGCTGGCTGGGCTGCTGGGGTTGCGCTCGCTTTCCTTTGCCTCGCCCGAATACCGGCAGCCCTTGGCCGATGTACTACAGCCCTTCGTGCACGAAAGCGTCTAAGCTGTGCCCCGTTCCGAAGTCACCTCAACGCCCGACCACTCTGTGAGGTAGGTATGGGAAAGAAAATCACTGTCAGGGATATCCGGTCCATGAAAGAGGCTGGGGAGAAGATTCCCATGGTCACCGCCTATGACTACACCACTGCCTATCAAGCCGACGAAGCAGGCATCCCCCTGCTGCTGGTAGGCGATAGTCTTGGCATGGTGGTTCTGGGCTACGACTCCACCATACCGGTGACTATCGATGACATGGTGCACCACACCAAGGCAGTGGTCCGGGGGGCCAAAAGAGCCTTGGTTGTGTCGGACTTGCCCTTCATGTCCTATCAGACCAGCGAAGAAGCAGCCCTGAGCAATGCAGCCCGCTTGGTGCAGCAAGGCGGGGCGCACTCCGTGAAGCTGGAAGGTGGCGAGAAGGTGGCCTCCACCGTAAACCGTATCGTCGGATGTGGAATCCCGGTCATGGGTCACTTGGGCCTCACGCCACAATCGATACACGGGCTCAGCGGTTACCATGCCCAAGGCCGGCAGGCCCAAGAGGCGGCCCAAATGATACGCGACGCCCACGCGCTGGAGGAGGCGGGAGCGTACGCGGTGGTGCTGGAGCTGGTGCCTGCATCGTTAGCGGGGGTCATCTCCCGCAGGCTGTCCATACCCACCATCGGTATAGGGGCTGGGCCGCTGTGCGACGGCCAAGTGCAGGTGGTGCACGACATGCTGGGCCTGTACACCGAGTTCATGCCCAAGCACGCCAAACGCTACGCCCATCTTGGTGACGACATGACCGCAGCCTTCCGCTCCTACGCCGAGGAAGTGCAGGGAGGCACATTCCCGACTGCCAGAGAGAGCGTGGAGATGAACGACGAGGTCTTGCGCTCGGTGACGTCAGCCCTGCCTTCCTGCTGAGAATTCGTGCGCACCATCGAATCCAAGACAGAGATGTGGCAGTCGTGCCTCGCCTCTCCCCGTCCGCTGGGACTGGTGCCCACCATGGGGTCGCTCCACCCCGGCCATATGGCGTTGGTGGAACATGCACGAGCTGAGTGCGCCACCGTTGCTGCGACGATTTTCGTCAACCCCACCCAGTTCGCTCCCAGCGAGGATCTCGACTCCTACCCCAGCAGCATGGAGCGCGATTTGGCGTTGCTGGAGCAGGCGGGTGTGGACTTGGTATTCACTCCCAGTCCAACGGAAATATATCCCGAAGGCTTCAACACATGGGTGGACGTGCTGGGACCGGCTCAAGGCGTGGAAGGGCTGCACAGAGCCGGCCATTTCCGTGGCGTGGCCACGGTAGTCGCAAAACTGCTTAACATAACGCGCCCCGACCGCGCCTACTTCGGCCAGAAGGACGGCCACCAGACAGCTGTGGTGCGACAACTGGCCCGCGACTTGGACATGATGACCGAAATCGTGGTGGTTCCCACCGTTCGCGAGGAGAGTGGCCTAGCCTACAGCAGCCGCAACGCCTACCTCGACTCCAACCAGCGCACGGCGGCTGACGTCATCTACCGTGCCTTGACTCAAGCCGTCAACCTCTGGACGTCCGGCGAGAAGCAGGCGGTAGCGATAATCGACGAGGTCCGCCGGGTGCTGGATTCCGAGCCTCTGGTGGACGGTGTGGACTACGTGAGCATCACCGACGCTGAGACGATGGCGGAAGTCGAGTTTGTGGAGCGCACTGCGATGCTGTCCGTCGCTGTCCACATCGGAGGCACGCGCTTGATCGACAACGTTTTCTTGGGGGAAAGATAGGCCAGAGCGATCGGCTTACATAAGTCTCCGCCCGTCCGCCTGGCAAGGCGGCAACCCGCCTAGTCCATCAGCATCACCGAACTGGATTTGACAATCAGGTAGGCATCCTGGCCTTGGTGCAGCTGTAGTGAAGCTGCGGCCTCGGGCGTCACCTCTACCACCAGCGGTACACCACAGTCGGCGTAGACCAATACCCGGCTTTCTACGCGGTGCACGTCGCTGATGGTGGCAGGCAGGATGTTCTGGGCGCTGATGCGGGGTGGCAGGTCGAGAGCCACGATGATGTCGCCTGCCCGTATGGACACCGAGATGGTGTCGCCTTGGCTGATGCCATCAGTCACCGGATGGGGGTCTACGATGTACAGTGGGTGCTCGCCCAAGGCGGAGACGATGGTCCCACTGTCGGGCCGCCGGTCGGTCACTACCACGTCAAGCAAGTTCTCCACTCCACCGCCCTCCATCAGCGAGCGCACTCCCGGCTTCACCAAGGCATCGCGTACCGGCTCGAAAGCCACCTGTCGGCCCCGGTCCAGGACCAAGGCTTGTCCGCTGATGGCCAGTACCTCTGATATGGAGTGCGACACGTAGACCATGGGTATGGAAAGCTGGGAATGCACCACCTTCAGGTAGCGCAGCACCCGGCCACGTAGGGCCATGTCCAAGGAGCTCAAAGGCTCGTCCAGCAGTAGCAGCGATGGAGACGTGGCCAGCGCCCGTGCTAGGGCGACACGCTGTGCCTCGCCCCCGGAGAGTGAGCCAGGGCGCCGCTCCAGCAGGTGCTGTAACCCAAGCAACTCGGTCAGGTCGTCGGGCGATATAGCCCGGTTGTCCGGTGACCGCAGCTTGTAGCCGTAGCGGATGTTCTCGCCCACCGACATGTGAGGGAACAGCAGCCCATCTTGGAAGATGTAGCCGATGCCCCTCCGTTCTGGGGGAACTCTGACTCTCGGTTTCGAGGAATATACCGAGCTCCCCTTCAACGTGATGACGCCCGAATCAGGCACAGAGAACCCGGCGATGCAGTTCAGCACCGTGGTCTTGCCGCTGCCTGAGGGACCGAATACAGCAGTGACGCCAGATGTGAAGGTGGCATCCACCTCCAGCCGGAAGCCGGTGTAGCTCTTGGAGAAGGCCAGCCGCAGGTAGTCCTGCTCCATGGGCTAGTAAGCCCGCCTATGCACCAGCCGGTGGTGCAGAATCAGTGCGCCGAACGCCAGAATCAGCGAGACGGCAATTAGCCTCAGCGCAGCTGCATCGTCGCCCGTCTCAATGCGGTTGAATAGCGCGAGGGGCACGGTCTGGGTGCGGCCCGGAATGTTGCCCGCCACCACAATCGTCGCCCCGAACTCCCCCAACCCTCTCGCAAAACCCAGTAGCACCGCTGCTAGGATGCCCCGGCGCGCCAAAGGTACCGTTACCCCGAAGAAAGTCCTCAGCGGGCCAGCACCCAAGGTCCGCGAAGCGAACTCCAAGCGCGGGTCCACGTTTGCCATGGCCACTTCTATGGCTCGTACCATCAGGGGCAACGACACCAACCCCGCAGCTAACGCAGCCGCTACCCAAGTAAACACCACGTCCACGCCCAACAGGTTGTGCAGAAGCTGACCGATGGGGCCATTGCGCCCCAGCAGAATCAGCAGAAAGTACCCGGTAACGACCGGGGGCAATACCAAGGGGAAAGTGACGAGTGTGTCTAGGAGAACTTTACCCCGGATGGAGGACTTGGCCAGCAGCCAGCCGACCGCAAGCGCGACGGGCAACCCGATGAGCGTGCCCACCACGGCCACTCGCAGGGAAAGAGCAACGACCTCCCACTCTGCGGAAGAGAGCAAGTCGAATCACGAGAGCGAGAGCGTGCTGGGGGCGAAGACCTCTTCCGGCGCTACCTTACGGGTAAGCACCTTCTGCTCGATGTTGAAGTCGACGAAAGTCTCTATCGTCTTGCGGTTGGCCTCGACGCCGAAAGGCAGCGGGTCGCCTTCAGCCAACTGCCCCATCTCGGCTATGGCTTGGTCAGCCGCCTCCAACTGGCCACCCGAACTCAGTCGTTGCATGTAGCTCTCCTTGGCTGCCTTGAAGCAGCGGAAGAGCTCTTCAGGCAGCCAAGGGTTGGCCTCCATGACCTCGTTCTTCATCACGATGGTGTGGTTGATGGGGAACACGCCTGTCTGCTGCATGTACTCCACGGCCGCCTGCCGGGCGTCAGGTATCAGAGGCTTCACGTCAGGCGAGTCGACTCGCCCGGCGCCGATGGCGGCGTCGATTTCGCCTGCTACCAGCATCGCTCCAAGGTCGTCGCCGGAAGCAGACACCACGTTTGAGGGGTGCTGGTACTCAGCCACATGCTCGTCGCCCGACAGCACCCATGTCACCTTGTCCAAGTTGACTCCATAAACCGAGCTCAAGATGCCCCGCACCCATACGCCAGTGGTCACCGTGTACCCACGCACTCCGACGCGGCGACCCTCCAAGTCCGATGGCGACGTAATGCCGGAGCGGGTGTTGTAGACGATGGCCCCATGGTGGAAGCCACGCACCACGAAGGCAGGTATGGCAGTGATGGGCTTGTCGTGGGCCCGGGCGCACAGATACGTGGAGAGCGCCATCTCCGACACATCAAACTCCAGCCCCCGGATCATGCGGCGGAATATAGCAATGACCGGGTTGACCTCGATGTGCTCCATGGCGATCTGGTCTGAGGCCACGCTGCCGTCCTTGAGGGGTGTGGTGTGGCCGTAGTTGCCAATAGCAGTCTTCAGTGTCAGTGCCGGCATATCAGGCATCTCCTACTTCATCCTCGAATACACCTTGCGGTGATTACCCTCGGTAATCTTGTAGCGGTCCTCATCGCTCAGCCAGTCGATGCCATTGAACAGGGGCACCAAGTCCTCGAAATTGCGCCCCGTGGCTGGGTCGGTGGCATTCACGGCCCCGAACATCTCGGTGGCGAACAGCACGTTGTCCACGCCGACCTTCTTGATGAGCAGTTCCATCCCGTCTTGGTCGTAAATCGCCATGTCCCAGTACACTTGGCGCGCAGCCTCTTCGAAGGGCTTGATCCCGTTGCGGGTATGCGTTCCCCGGTGCCGGTTCCACTGGTAGGGGATGGCTCCACCGCCGTGGGGGATGATCAGTTTGAGCTTGGGAAAGTCCTCAAAGACACGGGAGCCCAAAAGCTCGACGGCTGCGTTGTGATGCTCGCAGATGTAGTAGGAACTGGTGACGTGGAAGGCCGGGTTCATGGAGGCGCTGGCATGCACCGTCCCCGGCACGTCCAGCTGTTCCATCTTCTCCCACAGCGGGTACCACCATTCGCTGGCCATGGATGGAGTCAGGGGCTCCAAGCCTCCGGCGATGTTGGGGTTGACGTTGCAGGCAACGAAGCCCAGCTCGTTAACGCACCGCTCCAGTTCATCCACCCACCGCTCTGGCGGAACCGGTTCCCCCTTCTTGGGGTCCATGGCTTGAGGCAACTGGCACACAGGACTCACCTTGTCAGGCCAAGCGCCCCCTATGCGCCCAATGATGTCGTTACAGGCCATGGACCAGTAGCGGCTGATGAGTTCGCCGCCGAACTGGTGCCCCATAGCCGAAGCCTGCGGAGAGAACATCAGCCGGTCGATGCCCGTCTCATCCATGCGTTGGAACTGGCTCGACATGGTGCGCTCCAACTGCTCGTCGCTCACCTGCAACCGCGCTTGAGCGGGCCGGGAGAAGTTGGTGATCTGCTGGCCACGGTACTGCTGCAACTGAGGTGGTGCAGTGGTGTAGTGGGCATGGGCGTCGATAATCATGGTGGAGGCCTCCGAATATTGGCGGGTTGGAGTCTCAATTATTGATTGCGAGAGCTTTGTGAGATTTCCTGCGTTTTTGGCTGTTGCTCGTAGCTGAATGCGAGACTGTTTGTAGCTGGAGAAAATGATTTCGTAGCTGAATAGTCTCGGATTTCTCGCATTTGAGGGTAGGACTCAGCTACGGCCCAGATAAGGATGGAAAGTGCGGGAGTTCCCTCGCATTTTTTGGGCGTGTCGAGTCTCAAAAAGGAGACGATGCTGGGCGTGGCTCCGGGTGATTTGATCATGTGTTGAGGGTAGCGGGAGAGGATACGGGGCGTCAAGCGAATGGTGTCACAGGGGGCACGGCACCCCATTCCGGGTGGACTCCGGGCCGGCTCTGGCGTTCCCCCGTCGTCGAGGGGGGAAGGAGTGCCAGTTGCGGTGGCCCCTAGGTTGTGCGAAGGTCTCCTTGGGCGGGGATCCACGGCGTGGCCCCGGTCACTATGTAACCTTGGGCACGGGACTCGTCTGTGAAGTGGGCCCATTGTAGCAAACAAACCCCAGCTTTGTTGCTGTGTGTGCGTTCTGCTAGAATCGGCCGCGAGCTTTCAAGACGTTCCCTTACCTTATACGCTCTGACAGGAGTTGCACCATGGCAGAAATCCCACGGTTGAATGGCGTCATCAAAGCACTGGAGGAGGGCAAGACGGCCTTCGCCCCCTTCAGCAATCCCGACATCGAGGCGGCCACCGCTTTAGGCTCGTCCAAGTACGATGGCGTCGTCTATGAGATGGAGCACGGCCCCTTCGACTCTCCCACCCTGCGCGACACCCTGCAGTTCATGCTGAGCCGCCGCCAGATTCTCGATAGCGGCAGCCTAGCTCCTGCTGTCACGCCCATGGTGCGCATCCCGCCCAACGGCGGCGAGATGAACCAGTGGATTGCCAAGCAGGTGCTGGACATCGGCGTCTACGGCATCGTGTGGCCCCACGTGAGCTCGGTTGACGAGGCTTGGAATGCAGTCCGCGCTTGTCGCTATCCCCGCTTGGCTGAAGCACCCATCTACAATCCGCCGGGCATACGCGGCGATGCCCCTACACGGGCTGCCCGCTACTGGGGCCTTGGGCAGCAGGAGTACTACGCCCGGGCCGACGTGTGGCCCCTAGCGCCCGAAGGCGAGGTGCTGGTGATTATCCAGTGCGAAGAAGTCCGCGCCATCGACAACCTCCCTGCCATCCTCAAGGAGGTCCCAGGCATCGGCGTCGTGCTCATCGGCGAGGGCGACCTCAGCCAAGAGCTTGGACGCCCTCGTGACTACGAGCACCCTGTGGTGCAGGACGCCATCACCACCATCCTGAACACCTGCAAGGAGCACAACGTAGTCTGCGGTCACCCACACCCCGACGCCCAAAACATGGACCGCTTGGTGGAGCAGGGCTTCCGCTTTCTAATGCCCCCCGCAGGCCGCTCCTTCGCGTTGCTGGAGAAGGGCTGGCAGCTTACAAGCAGGAGCTAGGCGGACATTCGAGGCGTGAGTCATCCCCTCCCCCCCCCCGCGGGAGAGGGCTGGGGTGAAGGGGAAGACATAGCAGTCAGGCCGCAGCGGTATTGCCATGAAGATCGAATCCGACGCTCTAGGGTAAGGCAGGCGGGGCCATACCAAGTGAAAAGCTCGGAATAACGAGAAAACTGAGGCGGGAGGACAAACACCATGACGACGACACGCGCACCCTTCCTTTCGCAGGCTTATGGAGGCTATGACCACCGAGGCGTGCCCCCCGAGGACGCTCCCCTTACCCACACCGGGCCGGGCACGCCTTGTGGTGAGTACATGCGCCGCTTCTGGCAGCCTGTCATATTCTCCGACGATCTGAAAGACCTGCCGATTTCCCTCAAGATTCTGGGCGAGGAGTTGGTGGCTTTCCGTGACAAGTCCGGCAAAGTCGGCCTTATGGAGTTGCACTGCCCCCATCGTGGCACATCGCTGGAGTTCGGCATCCTCTGCGACCACGGCATCCGCTGCTGCTACCACGGCTGGCAGATGGACGTCGACGGCAAGGTTCTGGACACCCCCGGCGAACCCCCCGACAGCACTCTCAAAGACCGGTTGTACCACGGGGCTTACCCCGTGCATGAGTACAACGGCATTGTGTTCACCTACATGGGACCGCCCGACCTGATGCCACCCTTCCCCATGTTAGACAGCTACAGCAGGCACGGATTCCGCATGATTCCCGGCAGGAAGTACTTCTACCCCTGCAACTGGCTACAGATTCTGGAGAACGCCATGGACCCCACCCACACCGCCTTCCTCCACACCATAGTGGCTGGCTCCCAGTTCACCGACGAGTTTGGCGTCCTGCCGGAGCTTGACTTTGCCGAGACACCGGTGGGGATGGTGTACACCGCCGCCCGCCGCTTAGGCGACAACATTTGGGTGCGTATGGTGGAGACGGTGCTGCCCAACCTCCAGCAGGTGGCCCCCATCTGGGAGACCGGTCAGCACCCCCACGGCTTCGGCGGACCGATGATGAGCCGCTGGATTGTGCCCGTGGACGACACCAACACCATGTTCATCGAGTTTCGCCACATTGCCGAGGGCGAGGACGCGATGCCTCCAACCCCCCCATGGTGGGGCGACCGCAACGTGATGCTGCCAGCCCAGCTACCCGAAGACCACGAGACCTACAACGACCGGCAGCGCCGCCCCGGTGACTACGACGCCCAAGTCACCCAGCGCCCCATCGCCGTCCACGGCCTCGAACACCTTGGAGTCACCGACCGCGGCATCATCATGTTCCGTCGCCGCCTGCGCAAAGGCATCGATGCCACAGCCCAAAACCAGGACCCCGAAGGCCTCTACCGCGAGAACCGCCCCATCACCACCTACTGCAACGACTCAGTGGTCCCTGTCCCGGAGGCCGCCGATCCTGAAGCGGAGACGCGCCAGCTACAGGAGACGGCCCGCGGCTTGGTGCAGGAGTATTTGGCGCGGGGGTAGGGCTAGTCTTTAACGAGCTGCTTGGCGGTGGCTGCCTCAAACTCCATCCGCCGGAACACCTTGGACGCCTCCTCACCCCCAAGGAACTCGATAAAAGAAGCAGCCGGTCCCTGATCGTCTGGAGCCGCCAACACTACCGCCGGATACACAATCGGCGAATGCGCCTCCTCAGGCAGCGTCTCCACTACTGCAATCCGGTCACTAACCGCAGCGTCCGTGCGATACACCAACGCAGCCGCCACGTTCCCGGATTCCACGTAGCCTAGGGTGGCGCGTACGTTTGTCCCGTAGATCAGGCGCGATTGGAAGGCGTGCCACAGCCCTAGGTGGGTCAAAGCTTCCTTGGCGTAGCCACCTGCGGGGGCGAGGTTGGGGTCGGCGATGGCCAGCATTTCCCCAGTCTCGGCCAGCTCCTCCAAACTGGTAACACTCTCGGCGTCGCCAACACGTGCCACCAGCACCAGACGATTGGTCAGCAGAGGCCGTCGGCTCCCTGCCTCCAGCAACCCTTGGTCAGCCAAACGGTCTACAGGCTGCCCCCCAGCCGATATCAGGACGTCTGCAGGGGCACCGCGGATGACTTGCTGCGCCAAGCGGCCGGAGGCGCCGAAGCTGAGGTCGACCCTCACGCCGGTCTGCTCCTCGTACATCTCGGCGAGCTGTTGCATGGGGTCGGTGAGGCTGGAAGCTGCGAAAACCAGCAGCCTCTCGTTGCGCCCGCCGCAGGCTAGGCATAGGGCACATACGAGCAGCAGGGCAATAAGTATAGGAGCCACGCGGGAACTCGGTGCCCGTGCTCTCCGAAACAGGTCTGGCAACGGGCCTCAATCTCTAGGAGAGCTGGTCCAGCACCGAGCGGGCCAGCATCATCTTGCAGGGGCTGATGGGGCGGAAGGTGCGGGAGATGCGCACGTCGCCTGCCAAGCTCAGGATGCTGTAGGCATCGTAGGGGTCCATGCCCTTCTCCTGAGACAGGAAGTCGACCATCTCGTTCACGGCCTGCTTCATGGCAGTACTGGTGCGCTTGGCCGATGACATGGTGATGAAGAACTCCGGCGTCAGCGCCCGCGGGTTACGCAGCCGCTTACCCTTCTCACCCTTCTCGACCGTGACCCGCATGTGGGTCTCGGCCGCTATCTCAGCGCCGGTGCCACCCACCGCACCATCGCCCACCACAGCGTGCATGTCGCCCATCACCAGCAGTGCCCCCGGAACGAACACCGGCAGCCAGATGGTGCTGCCAGCTACCAACTCCTTCACGTCGATGTCGCCTCCGTAGGGGCCGCTGTCGCTGGCGGTCTGCTGCACCCGGCCTGGGCTGGTGGCGATCAGCCCGACCGACGGGCGCATGGGCACCTTCAAGCCGTTCTCCAAGCGCAAATGTCCGTCCTCAATGGTCATTACGGTGGGATAGGGACGGTCAAACCGCTCCGGCAGGAACCCGTGCCCCGGACGCACTTGGTGCAGCGCCGTGCCCGTCACCTCTATGGATAGTATCTCCACCCGCAGGGCGTCGCCCCGGGCCGCCCCCTCCACGTATATCGGTCCCGTGGCTGGACCCAGCGGCCGGTACGCGTCCAAGTCGTCCCGCACCCCCATGAAGGCATCCCAAGTCTCCACCAGAAGCTCCTCACCCGACGCGATGGTGATGGCTGGGTCTTGGTTGGGGTCTAGGGTAGTCGTGTGCTTATCCTTTGTCAGCCTCTTCATGACGGAATCTCCCATTGGTCCGCTTCTGGGACTCTTTCAGGTTGATACTGGGCCGCTTGAATAGCTCTCGGTTGTTAGGGTCGACAGCGAGCCCAGCCGATTCCATAGCCGTCAGTCCCAAGAGGGGCTGGGTGTCGTCCCCGGCCATCACGATAGTCACCCCAATGGTCTCTCCTGCCAATTCGAGCTCCGCCACGGTGATCTGCATCGTGATTTCGGATCCGTCGGCCAAACTGTATGTCCGCTGTCCTCGAGCCATGAGGCCTATGGCTTCGAGCTGGCCCCTAGGTGCAAGGCAGTCGATAGACCCTGTATCAACCAGAAAGGCACTTTCCCAAGCGGTTTCAGGCCGTGCTGGATTGCGAACGACTACGTCTACGTATGTTTCTCCCATACCGTGAATCTCCCTCAAGCCACAATTAGGTCATCACGAGATGGAAGTCTGGTGTTATACCGTGTCGGTCGTCTCATGATTGCCGTTGGCTTCTACGCTTTTCGGCCAAGCCCTCCCCAAATTGAGTACGGCAGCTTTCTAGGTTTCGTGTCCCTTGAATCGCTGTCGAGGACCTGCGGAGCAGTCGCTATACGCCACCCTACCCTCGCACAACCCCCTCACTTACCAACTCCGCAATCTCCGAAGCGCTGTACCCCAACTCACCCAGCACCTCAGCCGTGTGCTCGCCCAAGTCCGGCGGGTGTCGGCGCACAGTAGCAGGGTGGTCCGTCAGCTTGAGAGGCGGGCCGGGGACGCGCACCTCGGGCACGCGGGGGTGCATCGCTGACACAATCATGTTGCGGGCCAGCACCTGCGGGTCGTTCACCACGTCGGACACCCGATTGATGGGCCCACAGGGCACACCTGCCTCCATGATGATATCCACCCATTCGGCAGTGGTCTTGGTTCGGAAGTGGTCCGAAAGGCAGTCGATCACCTCCTTCCGGTTCTCCACCCTTCCCGTATTGGTCTTCAGGCGCTCGTCCTTGGCGAGGTCGTTGCGCCCGATGGCTGGACAGAGCCTCTGCCACAGCCCGTCGTTGGCGCACCCCAAGATGAAGTGTCCATCGGAGGAGGGGAAGGCTTGGTACGGCACCAGCGAGGGATGCGCCGACCCCAACCGCCCAGGCACCCGGCCCGATGCCATGTACCCCGTGGCGTGGTAGCTCATCGTGGCCACTTGCCCCTCCAGAAGGGAGGCCTCCACCAACTGCCCCTTGCCCGTCTTCTCCCGTGCCAGCAATGCTGTGGTAACCGCGCCGTAGGCCATCATGCCGGTGAACAGGTCCACCATGGAGTACCCCACCCGTAGAGGAGGCCCGTCGGGCTCGCCGGTGGTGCTCATCATCCCGCCGTAGCCTTGGATGATCAGGTCGTAGCCGGGCCTGTCGGCCATCGGCCCCGTCCGCCCGAAGCCGGAGACGCAGCAGTAGATGATGCGCGGGTTTAGCTCGGCGACCTTCGCGTAGCCAATACCCATCCGGTCCGCCGTCCCAGCCCTGAAGCTCTCGATCATGATGTCGGCTTGGCTCGCCAGCTTCAGGCACACATCCACCGCCCGCTTGTCCCGCAGGTTCAGGGCAATGGAGCGCTTGTTCCGATTGAAGGACACGAACTGGGTGCTTAGGTCCCCCCAAAAGGGACCCCACTCCCGGGTCTCGTCGCCATGGCTGGGCTCCTCAATCTTGATGACGTCGGCCCCCATGTCGCCCAGTAGTTGGGTGCAGAAAGGGCCTGCCAAGGTACGGGTGAGGTCGAGCACTCGAATGCCGTCCAATGCACCAGCCACGGCTACCTCCTCGAACGATTGATCACAGTAAGTGAAAGAACGGTTGTTGAGGGATGATTATACAGGAGAGACGATGCCTCCTCTCCCTCGACGGGAAAGGATTGAGGTGAGGGTGACAAAAGCTGTAATTCGATTCGTCCCACTAAGTGGACGAACTCCCCCGCTCGCGCTAACCCCTTTCTTGACGCCGGTAGGACGCAAGTAGCCAGAAGTCTTCACCAACGAAGAGGCGGGATCCTCTGTCCCTTAGCGGGAGCGGGAGAGGGTGAGGGGGGAAGGGAAGCAACCCTCACGCCTCCTCCACCATCGGCTCCAACACCCGTATGTACTGAGACAGCCGGGTGGTCAGCTCCATCAGGAAGTCCTCATCAAGCTCCGCCATGGGGATTGTCTCATGCAGCCGGGTCCAGTTGCGCGTCCATTGCTCCGCCTCCACCTCCGCGCCCAACTGCTGCTTGATATCGGCCAGCCGTGCCTGCAGGCTCTCCAGATGGAAAGCGTTGTCTTGGGCAGCACCTTCGAAGTGGAGGCCAAGCTCAACCTGGCGGTGCCGTCGCTGTATATGCAACTCATAGTGGGCTGATGGATCTCCGTAGTGCACCTTGATTAGCCCGTGCCAAGGCCCCACGCTCTCGAAGTCCTTCAACTCCAAGGGCAACTGCATACGCAGCAGTTCCAACACCTCCGCCAGAAAGTGGCGGGCACTCATTCCAGGCACGGCAGGCACTCCATATCAAGCTGAAGGCCATTGTACCATCGTGGATTGTTGGGGCACGTCTGCACCCGTTCTTGATGCCGTACTGCATTGCGCTCATAGCCGTTCCCAAGGTTATACTCATGTAGTAGCAGCATGGAAGTCGGCTAGTACCGAGGGGAAGTGAGCCAAGGTGGACAAAGTGTTCGTTTATTGGGACAACTCCAACATATTCATCAGTTCGCAGCAAGTAGCCGCCGAGCGCGAGGGCGATTCAGCCCGCTACAGGGTGTGACTGGATTTCCGGCGCTTGCTGGAGTTGGCCTGTGCTGAGCGGGAGATCGAGCATGCCATCGCCGTCGGCTCCATTCCCCCGGAATTGCGCCATGTGTGGAACCGGCTGGAGAACGAAGGAGTCACTGTCCAGTTGTTGGAGCGCGGCGCAGTACAAGGCCGTGAACAAGGCATAGACCAGTTGCTGCAGACGGCGATGCTGCGCGATGCGCTGGACTACAACGGGGACCCAGGCATCGTCGTGTTGCTCACCGGCGACGGCAGCGGTTTCGCCGATGGTGTCGGGTTTTACGCCGATCTTAGGCGAATGCGGTCCCGAGTATGGCGAGTCGAGGTCCTATCGTGGCGCCATAGCTGCAATCGCCAGATGCGGGAGTGGGCTGAAGAGGAGGGCGTCTTTATTGCCCTCGATGATTTCTGTGACAGCGTTACCTTCCTTGAACCTCCGGCCCCGGGTCAGCCGATCGCCGACCCGCGATATGCTACGCCCCTGGACTTCTCGCGGCGGGCCTTTGCCCCGTAGGTGGAGCCCGGACTGCCTTCGACCCAAGCCATACACGCATCATCTGGTAGTATGGCATCGTGCACGTATGTATAATGCCGACCGATGCAGGCTGAGCAGTTTCTCAAACGGAGATTCGCGGAGGGACGTGCCAAGGAGCGGGAAGAGAGCCTTAAGTCTCTAGCCGAACCGTGGCCAAGATAGATGGACTGTCTGAGGCCGATGAGGCGAGGATACCTTCAATAGCGACGGCCAAGGAAGAAGACGAACAGCCCTTTCGGGACTGCGTTAGCCCGAGACGGCGATTGAATGACCCAAGAAGCATCAACTAAAAACCCATGCGAGGTGATGTATGCCAACCCCCGGCATCGAACTTACCGGCGTAAACCATGTGGTCACCATGGTGAAGGAAACCCAGCGTAGCGTGGACTTCTACTGCGGTCTGCTGGGCTTCAAGCAGATTCCCAGTATGGTGGACAACGAGAACATCACCTGGCTCCAACTCCCCAGTGGTGTGATGCTCCACCTCATCGAGACCGACGACGCCCCTGTGCGCCCCGAAAACGTACACCACGCCTTCGAGGTCGAGGACTTCGACGCTGCGTGGAAGACCTTGGAAGCCAACGGCGTCTCCGTGGAGCGGGACGGCACCCGCCACGACGGCCAGCGCTACATCTTCTTCCGCGACCCCGACGGCACCCGCGTAGAAATTTGCACCCCCTCAGGTTTCTAGTTTTCTATTGACCAACATCGCGAGTCCCTTCCCCTCGAATGTGGAAGGTTATGATGGGGGTGAAAGTGGTGCCTTACACCTGATGCGGAATGAACACAGGCCGCCCCCGTCCCCTTCGATAGCGTCCTTTCTACGGGAGCTGCAATGACTGAACTCGACGGCAAAGTAGCGATCGTCACCGGCGTCGGACGCGTGCGCGGTCTGGGCCGTGCTGTGGCCGAGTCCCTAGCCCAAGCAGGCTGCGATGTAGTGGTCACCGGCACCGGGCGCGACCCTTCCACCTTCCCTCCGGAAGAACAGGAGATTGGCTGGCGGGGTATCGAGAGCGTAGCCGACTCCGTGCGTGCCGGAGGCCGCCGCGCCCTGCCTCTGGTAGTGGACGTCACCAGCGCCTCCAGCATCGCCGCCATGGTCGAGCGCACCCTCAGTGAGTTCGGGCGCCTCGACATCCTCATCAACAACGCGGCCTCGGCCCGTGGCCCCGACCGCCGTCCCTTAGTCGACCTCCCTGAAGACATCTTCCGCACGGTAATGGACGTCAAGGTCGTTGGCACCTACCTCTGCTGCCAAGCAGTCATCCCCCAGATGGTGAGCCAAGGAAGTGGCAAGATCATCAACGTCTCTACTGTGCTGGCCAAGGACTTCCTCCCCAACACCTCGGCCTACGCCTCTGCCAACGCTGCCGTCCACGCTATGACCGCTGTCCTCTCCCGCGAGGTCTCCCGCCACAACATCAACGTCAACTGCGTCTGCCCCGGCACACTCGACACATCCCGCAATGACGTCCTCTCCCAAGAGCAACTCGACGGCATCGCCCGCAACATCCCCATGGGTCGCCTAGGCACCGCCGAAGAAGTGGCCAGCTTCATCACCTACCTCTGCACCCCCGCCGCCGACTGGATCCAAGGCCAGTCCATGAATATCAATGGCGGCGTCACCGCCGCCTAGCCTCCGACCCTCGCCTCTATCGGAAGTCACACACCTCTACAATCGCTGCACCCCGGCTAGAGAGGCCATGGCACGGTCTCTCGTCAGCGTCTGCAGTCCAGCGCGGGAGTAGTCGTCAGCAATTAGCCTGTCGAATACACCGGGGCCACCTTCAGACTGTAAAGCTTGTATCACAGCGATCCCATTCAGCGGTGCCACTAGACCGCTACGCAGCACATCGGCGAGTGTCGCTCTCGCCTCCGCGCTCGCTTTTCCATAGTGATGTCTTATGGCGATGTACGCCTCTCCAACAACTTGGTTCGAGGCAAACACTTCACACCTCTGCTCCTCAACCAACACTCGTAGCTTGTTGACGCAATCCTCGAAGTCGGCCTCAGGCTCTCGCGTTACCAGCCTAACGAGGACAGAGGTATCAATCCCGTAGCGCTGGGTCATATCCTTCTTCCCGGAACTTTCGGATGTCAAAGGGCGGATAACCTGGTGGCACCTTCAGCGTACCCAAGCGCGAGCGGTCAATGCGCCTCGGTCGCAAGATGAAGCCGTCAGGCCCCTCTTCCAGTTCGAGACTGTCGCCAGGACCGACGCCCATCGCATCCAGCACACGGGCTGGGAACGTAACCTGACGCTTTGCTGTAATTTTGACGATCATGGGTGACCTCCTTACCGAAATGGTAAAACCGTAAGGAGGTTTCGTCAAACGCGCGGCACCTGTTGTCGCGCCATCTCCCTCTCCGCCACCTCCCGTGCCGTAGCCCGCATTAGGAACGCAGGCACCACCGCCAGCACCGCCATCGTCGCCGAGATCCGCAGGAAGCTGTGGAACAGCGTCAGGCCTGCGTCGGCCACGCCGTCGAAGTAGGCTTCGATGGCGGGGCCGGTGGCTTGGGCCGGGAAGTCCAGTTCCGCCGTCAGAATCTGGAACCGCTCCACACCCCAGGCCGCCAAGGCAGCCAACCCCAAGGCCATACCAATCATGCGCGAGACCGTTACCAGCGACGCTGCCGTAGCCCGGTACCCCTCATCCACTGAGCTGAGGGCGCGAGCCATGAGGGGCGTGTTATTCAGGCCGTAGCCGACGCCAGCAATGCACAAATGGATCGTGAGCCAAGGCTCAGCGATATCCACTTGCCAAGTGCTGACTAGCACCAAGCCGGTTGCGCTGATCAGCAGGCCGGATATCGCCATTGCCCGGTTGCCCACGAAGTTCAACAGGTAACCCCCCAGCAGCGCCCCCACCGCCGAAGCGCCCGTCAGGCGCAGCAGCCACAAGCCGCCCGTCAGCGGGTCGCGCTCCATCACGGTGTTGGCCATCAGCGGGATGGTCACCATGGCGATGATGAGCGACACGCCCTCCAGCAGTTGGGTGGCGTTGGCAGTAATGAAGGCGCGGGTGCGCAACAGCGCAGGCTCCAGCAGGGGCTGATACTTCCTCCTCTCCACCAAGGCCAACACACCCACCAGCGCCAGACCTGGTGCGCCCACTAGGAACGGCTCCAGCGACGTGAGGGTAAACAGCCCCTCGCGGGAAAGGGCGAAGGTGAGGATGAACAGCACCCCAGCCAGCAGGATGCCTCCCTGCCAGTCGACCTTGGCGTCGGGCTGTCTCCGGCTGGGCAGCCAGACAAGGGCCGCCATAATCAGGGCTGCTTGGGGGGCGTTGAGCCAGAATATCCAGCGCCAGTCCAGCAACTCGATGATTGCCCCGCCATAGGCTGGACCCAGCAGCGAGCCCGCCTCTGCGGATGCCACCACAAGGCCGATGGCCATCCCCCGTTGGGAAGCAGGCAGCACCGTGGTGGCGATGGCCATGCTGATGGGGACAGTCGCTCCCCCACCCACAGCCTGCACCACCCGCGCCCCAATAATCCAAGGCAGGTTGTCAGCCAAGGCTACGAAGCACGTGCCGATGATGAAGACTACCAAGGACGCTTGGTATATCCGGGCATAGCCGTAAACGTCGGCGATACGCCCGAACAGTGGCATGGCCACGGTGTAGCCGACGATATAGCTGGTGATGATCCAAGCCGCCTTGCTCGCGTCCTTGGGCACTTCCAGCTTCAAGTCCGCCATGATGGTCGGCAGGGCCGTGACCACCACCGTCTGGTCCAAGGCGGCCGTGAACACCCCCAAGCAGATGACCACCATCACCCACCGCGGCGACATGACCCGCTTGGGAAGCAGCGAGCCTAGGCTCATGACCTGTACCCCATTACCCTTTACCCATCAGGAGACCTTTGGGAGACCCTCTCGGTCTCCACCGAGGCTTGCGCGGCCCTACCCTTCAAGAGGTGGACCCGCAACCCCTCTCCCCTTGAGAGGTAAGGGTGAAGGTTGGGATGGGGGTGGAGGATGCACATATCAGGGCGTTATTGCTGGTTGTGCCCATTTGCATACCGGCTTTCGCTAGTACGACGCCAGTGCAATAAAGGTTGTGCTGAGCCTCCATTACAGGGGCGGTGCTTCGATGTCCACCGGGACGTCGACGGCTGTTATGGTCAGCACCCGCACCGCGTCCGCCTCATCGTCGGAGAACAGCTTACCTTCTACCCTTGCCCGATAGAGCAGGGAATCACCCCGCCCGATCCAGGCGTCGATCTTTATCGGCTCGCCGGGCGAGGCGTTGACCAGCAGGCCCTTGAACGCCCCCGAGTCCACCACCCCGCCAATTCGCCAGGCCGGCGCCCCCTCTACCTGCTCCGCGGTCCCCTGCTCATCAATGATGACTGGCTCCTGTATTGCCCGCATGATGTCGGCCAGCCTCAAGCCAAGGCTGGTGAAGTCGAAGGGAAGGGTTAGCGGGTCGGTCTCGCCCCAACGCCCCAGCAGGTTCATGTAGGCCTTGCCTCCCAAGCCGATGAATTCCACTACCACAAAAGCGTTTCGGTTAGTTGTCGTGGCCTCCATCCTCATACTGTAGCTGTCGGGCATGGCAATCTGGCCTTCGACTGTATCGAGATAGAGGCCCAACGAGTCGAGGTAGGACGAGCCAACGTCGTGGTCCAAGGCGAAAGCGGCGTGGGTGATGGCGGACATGCGGGTAGCCGACGCTTCAATGATCGGCTTGGCGTCGGGCGGTGGGGTAGCCTGCTTCGGAGCCTCGGGGCTGGGAGTGGACCCGCAGCCGATGGACGCAAAAGTTGCGAGCAGGCATAGCAGAGCAACGAGCCCTGCGATGGCGCGGGAAAAGCTTGGGTAACGCCTCGTCAGTTCCACGACCAGAAGGCGATGCGGCCCGACGCCAGTTCTGTAGTCGTGCCGGTGGCGACGTCGACCGAGTAGACCTTGTGGGTTGAGGGACTGACGCCATTGGTCTGTCCTGCTCCGTGGCTCAGGGTGCCGGTGAACAGGAACCGTGTGCTGTCGGGCGCCCAGAGCGAGTTGGAGTAGGCATACTGGTCGAAGAAGCTGAGCATGGTGAACTGCTCCGCGGATGGGCCGAACTCCACCAACTCCCGTGGCTCGCCACCAGAGGCCCGGACCACCTTCCACACCAAGGCGCGCTGGCTGGGAGCGACAGTCACGTACAACAACCACTGCCCGTCGGGAGACCAGAAGAAAGCCAGAAACGACTCGTCCACCACAGTGCGCTCGCCAGTTCCGTCGGCACGTACCAGCCTCAGTTGCTGGTACGAAGGCAGAGTAGTGCTGTCGGAGTCCGCCGTAGCGATCTCCTGGCCATCGGGCGACCAGAGAAAGGCAGCGCTGGGTCCAACATCAGCCACGGCTTTGGGAGGGCCGGCATCGTCAGCAGGCCCTAGGTTGAGCAGGAAGAGGGAGTCGCCCCCGTCGTTCTGGGCTATGTAAGCCGCCTTTCGCTCTACAGGGGAGAAGGCGGGTACGCGATAGATGGAGCTGGCCTCGCCCACTTGGCGCGCCGCATTCAAGCCGGGCGCGTCCAGCACCTCCAAGCCGTTCCTCAGGTGCATGAGAATGCCACTGCTATCGGCGGCCCAGCTGTAATAGATGGGGCCCATGGTGGCAATGGGGGTAGGAGCCTCCCTACCGTCTCCAGCGGAGGAGAACAGAGTGAGACCCGTGGCAGTGGAGGAGATGAATGTCAGTAGGCTGCTATCAGGCGCCCAGTAGAGGTAGTGCGATGCGTCTTGAGCGATGAAGGGGCTGGCTCCCGGCCCGTTTTCATGCACCAGATTGACGTTCTGCGTTTCTAGGTCCACCACATGGATGGAGGTCGTGGGGCTGCCATCGTCGGGAAGCACACGAGAGAAAGCCAGCCGACGTCCGTCGGGAGACCAAGTGGGCCAAGTGAACAGGGCGCTGGGAACCAGACCTTGGGCGCTAATGCGGCCCACGGCCCCTTCCACACCGCCGCCCGCCAAGCGTCGCGAGCCGGTGCCATCGGGCAGAATTGTGAACAGCCCGCCATCAGCCCCGCTGTAGGCGATTAAGTCCACTGGAGTCGCTCTTTCAATGCCATCCTCGGATGCCGGGCCGTCTCCGGCCATGTTTCCCGGTCGAGTGGCGCAACCCAAGCATGCGGCCAGCAGCACCAAAGCGACTAGTGCCCCGACACCCGGGTGCCATAGTGATGTACGTCTCATGCCAGATTAGCCGGCCCTACTTCGAGGCAAGTCGTGTGGACTTCCCAAAGGCGTGGGGTGACGGCAGTGGTCAGGGTTCCAATCTTCAACATGTCCATCTTAGAGTGCGGGCGGGCCGTGCTTATAGGGTTCCAAGACGGCATACAGAGTGTCGTTGACCGGTGTGGGCACACCCGTCTCCTTGCCCAAGCGCACCACTGCCCCCGTCAAAGCGTCCAACTCCAAGGGTCTGCCCAATTCCATGTCGATCTGCATCGAAGCCTTCAGGTCCTTGGCCCAGCCCTCCATGTACTCCCAAGTCTTCGGTACGATGTCGGCATCCAGATTGACGCTCTTCGCCCTAGCCACCGCCTCAACCTCATTCAAAGCCGCCAGCAGAGTCTCCCGCCCGGCCTCCGACGCCATGATGGTGCTGAGGTCAGTGCGCGCGGCGCAGGTCACTCCGGCCAATACGGTGATGAAGAGAGACTTGCTCCATAGTTCCTTGGGCATGTCCTGGGAGGCTTGGACCTCGATGCCCGCTTCCAGGAACGTCTCGGTGGTGGGAAGACAGCGCGGAGTGGACGGCCCTGATTTCTCTCCGAACACAAACCGCACGACACCCCCCGCCTGCTTGATTTCTCCGGGTCCGGTCCGGGCAGCCTCAATGTAGACGGCCCCCGGCAACACATTATCCCGGTCAATCCCTTTGGCTATCTCAGCATATGAGTCCACCCCGTTCTGCACCGGAATGACCAAGGTGTCATAACCCACCAAGGGACGCAGCGATCGGAGAGCTTCCGCATTTTGGTAGGTCTTGACGCAGTAGAGTACGAGGTCTACGGGTCCGATGGCCTGCGGGTCGTCGGTGGCCAGCACTGGCGCCTCGAACTTGCCCCAGTGGCTCTGCACCCTCAGCCCGTGCTGCTGCATGGCCTCCAGGTTCTCGCCACGCGCAATCATCACCACGGGATTGCCAGCCCGTGCCAGCACCGCGCCAAAGTATCCCCCCACGGCCCCGGCCCCCAAGACAGCAATCCGCATGCACTCCCCCTAGGCCACCAACATAACCCAGCCCAAGCAGCCGCACAAGCAGGAGGCGTGTTCACCGGCACACGGTTACCTTTGCCATGACTACCGTCATACCGGCGAAAGCTGCCATCCAGAGGTCTTCCAGCCCAAGCCTTCCCGCGCTGTGGTATTCTAGGCTCAACCGATAGCCCTCTTGGGCTGCGCCCCGCTTGGGCTACAAAAGGGGAGGCGATCAATGGCCATCATCAACCTGGACCACACCATTGTCCCTGCCAAGGATAATGAGGAGTCGGCCCGCTTCTTCGCCCGAATCATGGGCCTGCAGTACGAGGGGCCCCACGGCCACTTCGCCCCGGTCAAGCTCAACGACACCCTCACCCTCGACTTCGACAACCGCGAGGACTTCGAGCACCATCACTACGCCTTCCACGTCACCGAAGAGGACTTCGACGCCATCTTCGAACGGGTGAAGGGCGAGGGGCTGGCCTACGGCAGCGATCCCCGTGCCCAAGACAACATGCAGAACAACACGCGGCGCGGAGGCCGCGGTTTCTACTTCAAGGACCCCAACGGCCACAGCCTCGAGCTGCTCACCCAACGCTAGGGCTGCTCCGCTTGCCGCCCGCTACCATGAGGGATGCCTCCGCGAGGGCAGACATCCCTCTCGGTACAGTAAGCCTAAACAGGGGAGCCAATGAGGGGATTCCAGCTAGTCTCAGGCCTGCGGAATCCCCACCGGTCTTCTGGGTAAACTTAGCCGTGAAGGCCGTACTGATCGGCTTGCTGGTATTCGGCGCCTTCTCAGGCTTGCAACAATTCGAAGGCAAAGGCTACCTGTGGCGATTGGTCACATATCCGGTTGCTGCCCTGTTAGTCCCCGTAATTTGGACAGCGCTTGGCCGCAGGCCAGCCTACCCTTACGCCGTCGACCTTCTGCTGACCCTGCCTTTCCTCGTCGATACTGCAGGCAACGCCTTGGACCTTTACGACACGATTGAGTGGTGGGACGACGCCAACCACCTCGTCAATTGGATGCTGGTCTCCGGCGCCGTGGGTGCGCTGGCTTGGCGAAACCATATCGCACGTTGGGAAACAATGGCGTTCGTAGTGGGCTTCGGCGCGGTGGCCGCCATCCTGTGGGAGGTTGGCGAGTACTTCGCCTTCATCCGCCACTCGGAGGAACTTGCCACGGCCTATTCCGACACCTTGGGCGATATGGCGCTCGGACTGTCCGGCTCAGTTTTGGCCGGTCTGGCAGCCTCCCTGACACCGCGCCGACAACCATAATCTCCCCTACTTCATGGTCCGGCTGGGCCGATTGCTAAGCTCGGTATCCACAAATGTGCGCGCCTTCTCTTCACTAAAAGGGCCGGCCTCGCATCGGCAGGGCCGGAATCAACTCTTGATTCACCGGGTCAACCATCAGATTTAGGTTCTCCAGAGTGGTTGCTCCCACCGAGTAGACCCCTTCGGCCCGAAGATGACCGGGCAGACCCGCTCTATGCCGTTGTAGGCAATCCGCGCCTGTCCGGAGTCTACCTCTCCAATCTCACCGTTGGCGTAGGCTATCTTGGCCTTACGTCTGGCTCCACTCAACTCGCCTAGGAAAGAGGCAGGCAACACCGTGTGAGTAGCTCCGGTGTCGACCAACACGGTAACCCCGGCCATATCACCATACAGCATGTGGCCAACCCGGACCGCTACATCAAAAGCACTCATGCATCTCCAATACAGGGCTGCTATAAACCCTAGAGCGCCGGATTCCTCCGCTCCCCCGCACACCCCTCCAAGGCATGCGCCGCCCTCAGAAGCGTCGCCTCGTCGTAATGCCTCCCGACCAGTTGCACAGCCAGAGGCAGTCCATCGTCCGTGAACCCGAAGGGGACCGAGATCGCAGGCGACCCCGTCAGGTCCCAAGGCACCGTGCCCCGCAGTGCGTGCCGTCCGTTCAGCGCCTGCCCTTCGATGTTGAACTCCGTTTGCCCATGAGGGAAGGAAGGCATCGGCACCGTGGGGGCGAGGAACAGGTCGTACCTCGAGAAGTACTCCCTAACCTCTTTCTTCAGCATTTCCCACTGCGTCATTGCCTCTAGGTAGTCTGGCAAAGGTCTCGGCGGAGTCTCCAAGAAGCGGCGTCGGAAGATTTCCGTCAGCTCGCTCTCTCGCCCTTCGATGGTCGGCCCTGCGTAGAACGCTGCCTCGGCGTTGTACATGACCGCCGAAATCTCCCCAGAGTCCTTGTCCCTCAGCCCAGGTATCTCCACCTGCTCCACCTGCATGCCCAGTCCCGATAGGGCCTCGGCGGCCCCGTTTATCGCAGCCTGCACCTCAGGCTCGACGGCGATTCCCGCCGTAGGACTGAATCCTACCCGCAGGCCCGATACCGGCCCGTCAAGATCAAGGTAGTCCTGTACCGGGACGTCGATGGCGTAGGGGTCAACCCCGTCAGGGCCCGCCAGCACCGACATCGCCAGCGCTGCATCCCGCACCGTTCGTGCCATAGGCCCCACATGTATCGCCCTGAAAATCACCTGCGGCTGTATCCCCGTGTACGGCACCCGCCCGATGGTCGGCTTCAACCCCACCAGCCCGCAGAAGGCCGAGGGCTCCCGGATGGAGCCCCCCAAGTCAGTCCCCAACCCGAGGGGTGACATTCCGGAGGCGATGGCCGAGGCCTCACCACCACTGGAACCGCCAGCCGTGTGCTCCAGGTTCCACGGGTTGCGCGTCAGCCCGAACACCAGGTTGCCCGTCTCCCACCACAGGGCGAACTCCGGCATGTTGGTCTTCCCCAGCAGAATCCCGCCCGCCTGCTCGCAGCCGGGTGTACACCAAGGCATCCTGCTCCGACACATTGTCCGCCAGCAGCTTCGAGCCCAAGGTCATCCGCAGACCTGCCGTCTCGATGCAGTCCTTCAGGGTGAACGGCACCCCGTGCAGGGGTCCCAACTCGTCCCCTCGCATCACCGCCGCCTCAGCCTCTCGCGCCAAGGCCAGCGGGTCTTCCTGCGGGAAAATCACCACGGCGTTCAGTCTAGGGTTCAACTCCTCAATGCGGTCTAGGTGGGCCTGCACCACCTCTACAGGTGAAAGCGCCCTGCTACGAATCAACTCCGCCAGTTCGTAGGCAGGCTTGTAATGAATCTCCTCGGCCATCTTTCGCCTCCTGCGTTTTTCGGCCACATCTTTGGCGTCTAGAGACCCATGGCATTCAAGCCGATCCGGGACAGCTCCTCATCCGTCACGCCGCTGGGGTAGCCGCCTACGCCGATGCCGCCTATCAGGACTCCGCCGGAGCGAATCGCTAACCCGCCCTGACCCGGCGTGAAATTGGGGTCACCGCTCATCTCGGGTACACTCGACCCACGAGCGTGCGTGTTCTCGCCATAGGTCACCGAGTCTGTACCCGTGATCGCTGACGTATAGGCCTTCCGGAAAGCATGCCGCTTGCTGAACAACCGCAGGTTGTCCAAGTGTGCATAAGCCACCATATTCCCCGAATCATCCAGAATGCACATAGCCACCGGCTGGTCCGGCGTCTCATTAGCCTTCGCGATCATCGCGTTCATCGCCGCCTGCGCCTGAGCAAAGCTGATATACGGCTTGTCTGCCATAGCTGTCACCTCCTCAAATGCTCCCTACAGAGTACCCGCCCCCGCCTCCTGAGTAAATCGCCCGCCCCCGCCACCATCATCGCCGCAGGCAAGAATCTACGCCCTTGGGGGACCCCGCGAGGCAAGCGAATCGCCCTGACGTAGGGGCAGCCCTTGCGGCTGCCCTAGGCCCTTGGGCGACCTAGCCCAATGCCAATGAATACCACGCCACCCCTCGGTAGGCGCGCCCTCCCCATCATCCTCGCGCCCCCTCCCGTCATTCCCGCGGAAGCGGGAACCCACGGCCCGGACCACCACGCAAGACACCCCCACCGAAACCCACGCACCAACCCGGCAGGGCGGAGGGGGTTCTAAAGCTGTAGCAAGACAAGCTGGTCGAAGGCCTTGAAATGGAAGCCTTCCAGCGTGCTGCCAAAGGCAGCGACCGCATGCTCATCTTCCTCCTCAAGTCCTACAAGCCCGAGACCTACAACGAGCGCTTCTTGTCCAAGTCACCCAGCGCGTCCCAAGGCATGACCCTCGCCGCGCTTACTGACAAGGTGCGCCAGTGGACGTAGGCCCCATGCCAAAGACCCTGTCCGCGCCCGTCACCACCCATCCCCTAGCCATCCCCCACTCTCTGACATAGAATCACCCCCACCCACCCCACCGGAGGCGACCATGAAGCGCAGCACGGACCGCATCCTCACCACCTTTGCCGGCAGCTTGGCCCGGCCCGCCAGCCTCCTGGAACTCATGAGCGCCCGCGAGAAGGGCGAGTCCTACGACCAGCAAGCCTACGACTCCGCCATCGAGGACGCAGTGGCCGACGTCGTCCGCCAGCAGGTTGAGGCCGGCGTCGATATCGTCTGCGACGGCGAGCAGGGCAAGCCCGGCTTCTTCACCTACGTCGCCGAGCGCCTCTCCGGCTTCGAGTCAAAGAGCGACCAGCCCGACTCCGGCCCTTGGGCAGGCTCACGCGAGACCCTCGCATTCCCCGAGTTCTATAACTGGTTTGCCGGGCCAGGAGGTAGCGGCGTCCGCCGTGTGGCAGCGCCCTTCGCCTTGGTCTGCACCGGGCCCATCACCTACCGCGGCCACGAAGCCGTCCAACGCGACATCGCCACCCTCAAGGCCGCCGTCGACAAGCTGGAAGGCGTCTCGCCTGAAGAAGTCTTCATGCCAGCCAGCTCCCCCACCAATGTCGAAGGACCCCGCCGCAATGAGTACTACGCCACCCAAGAGGAGTACGTCTACGCCATCGCCGACGCCATGCGCGAGGAGTACCACGCCATCGTCGACGCCGGCTTCCTCCTGCAGGTCGACGACCCTCGCCTGCTGACCTATTACGTCGTGAACCCCGGCCTGTCGGTCGAAGACTGCCGCCGCTGGGCCGATGTGCGCGTCGATGCCCTGAATCATGCCCTCCGCGACATCCCCGTTGATCGCATCCGCTTCCACACCTGCTACGGCATTAACATCGGGCCGCGCATCCACGAGATCGACCTCAAGGACATCGTCGACGTCCTGCTGCGTATCAAGGCCTCCGCCTACTCTTTCGAGGGCGCCAACCCCCGCCACGAGCACGAGTGGCAGGTCTGGGAGGATGTCGACCTACCCGATGACAAGGTCCTCATCCCAGGGGTCATCACCCACTCCACCAACCTCGTCGAGCACCCCGAACTCGTCGCCCAGCGCCTCATCCGCTACGCCTCCATCGTCGGCCGCGAGCGCGTCATCGGCGGCTCCGACTGCGGCTTCTCTTCCCAAGCCACCACCGAACCCGAAGTCCACCCCACCGTCGTCTGGCTCAAGTTCCAAGCCATGGCCGAAGGCGCCCGCCTCGCCTCCCAGCGCCTCTGGCCCTAGCGACGTTTGCTGTGCGGGGACGCGGCGCCCACGTTACCCGATCTATCGTGCTATCATGCGCCCCTAGCACTTGAGCTCGCCCCCAAGGAGGTGCTTTGTGCCGGGAGGTTTCCGTGGGTGTATTTGAAGTCGCCATCGCCGTCGGGCACCCGAATGGCGGCGATCTGGCCCCAGTCACCGCCATTGTCGATACGGGCGCCGACCACACCATGCTCCCCGTTTCTCTCCTTGCCGGCCTCAGCATCCCCGAGACTGAGCGTACCTATTGGAGCTTGGCCGACGGCAGTGAGATAGAATTGGGTTATGGCATCGCCCGCATCGCCATCGATGAGCGCGAGTACCCCTGCCCCGTGATCTTCGGCCCGGAAGAGCAATATCTGCTGGGCGCCACTACCTTGGAGATTTTCAATCTGTCCGTCGAGCCACGAGCGCGCCAGCTTATGCGGCGCCGCTTCCGAGGCCGCCCGCTATAAGGGTCAACCTCACCCCCACAAAAAGAAAGAGGCCCGGACCCCAACGGCCCAAGCCTCTTCTCATCCCGAGTCCCACTGAGGAACTACCAAGAAATCAACGGGAAACCTCCCAGCAGACTTTAATCCGCGGGCACGCCAGCCTCCGCCCTCAGCGTCTCAAACAAATCAGCATACTCCGCTCGCGGGAACTGCTCGCCGTGGGGCACCCTCATCATGTCGGTGAATATCTCCAGCCGGTTCCCATCCGGGTCCGCGAAATACACCGAGCGACTCCCGCTCCCGTTGAAGTTCTTCCCGTCCCCCTCAAACCCGTGCACCAGCGGCCCCGCCACAATCTTCGCGCCCTTCGACCGCAGGTGCGACACTGCCTTCAGGAACTCGTCCCGGTTACCCACCTCAAAGCTGATCTGCTGCACCAGCCGGTCCCGCATCTCCGGGACCTCCACATCCACACCCGCCGGCGCCTTGCCGATCACGAAGTTGTGGTGCTCCTCGTCAAACCGCATGAACGCCCCCACCACTTCGCCTTCCCCATCCTTGCGCAGGCTCGTCACCGTGAACCCCATCACATCCGTGTAAAAGTCCAGCGACCTCTGCACATCCGCCACCAGTATCCCAACATGCCCTATCTTGCTTACCGATATCGCCATGCTCGTCCTCCTCTTAATCCTGTGCGCCTGTTCTGTGCGCCCATCCGCACACATTATACACTTCCGTACTCCACCCGCAGACAACAACCCCAACCCACCCACTTTCCGTTCATCCTGAGCGAAGTCGAAGGGCCCCCATACCCACGACAAGCCCCCATTGACACTACCTCCACAGCTTGACATAGCCACAACCCCCTCGTATGATTCCGCGTGAGTCTCGCCACATCGCAGCGTACCTGCGCCGCTTGGCTCACCAGCGCCCCACCAATAGGGGCAGCGCGCAACGGGAGACTAGGTACGGATCAGGCCCAAGCAGTATGAGGCCACGATGAACAGAAGGGGCAAATCCCGTAACCGCTCAAACTGCCCAATACGGCCAGCATTCAACCTTGACACCCCTTTCGCATAGGTGTTATCAAATATGTCGATGCATCACGCATAGCGCGGGCGCATAGCGTCCTAATGCGTTGAGGCGATGAAATCTTAGTACAGTGGACTCCGAGCCCAGCACAAGAACAAGATTCGAGGGGGATACAGTGAGACTCAATCGTAAGTGGTTCTACCTTGGCGGACTCGTAACAATCCTGACATTGTTGCTTACTCTCACCTTGGTCCTCCCAGCTGGGGCCGTAGGCCGGCTGGATCCTGGCAGCCTCACCGCCGGCAAGGCCTTCGTCAGCCCTGACGGCGCTGTCGAAACTACGGTGTCCGATCCGGCCACCGACGGAACTATCAAGGTCACCATGACCAACTTGGCCTTGGACGTAGTACAAACTGTCGACGAAAATAATGACGACATCCTGCAGGTTGTGCTATCGGTTACCGCAGCAATCTCGCCAACGTCTACCGATCTGCTGGTCATTGACTTGGACGAGGCTATTGTGAATGCTCCAGTTTCCAACAGCGCGGGAGCGGGCGTCCTCACAACTGACAACGCCATAACCAGTGCTCACCTGCCCATCCTCGGAGGATTGCAGGTCACCGGGAGTTTCATTAATGGATTCGCATCGTCCGACATCGGTACACCGGTCATCAGGAACGCCGCCGACGGCGTTATCGAGATACCGATCAACGGTACAATCCCATCCGGTGCCGATATTGAGCTTTCCTATCAGACCTCCAAGCAGCAGTCGGCCTTGGTGAACATCCGGGGCGACTCCAGGAACTTTGATCTGTTGTTAGTGGAAGGAAAAACCACCCCTGGCGTGCATTCCGAAAGCTTCGTGGCTGTCGACTCCGACTTGGTAACTCTCAATCCCGCGCAGGGGGTGATTCACGAGCAGCACGTCATCCCCAGCGGGCTGCAGTCGTATAGAGAGCTCGAAGGCGAGAGAATTTCCGCGTTCTCCACGGCCCACAACACGGATTTGGGTACGCTTAGCAGCGCGTTGCCCGCTGGGGGAGTGGCTAACGACGTGGTCGTTTATGTACAAGTCGCGAACCCCCCGATCCGCAAGAGGGACGCAACTAGCGGGGCCGCTGTCAACATAGGCCTCAATGCGGCGAACGACGTGATTTACAAGGATATAGACACGCTGGATACCCCGACGGTAGTTAGTGCCGAGCAAGGGATCCTCAGCTTTGCTGCCAACACCACTGGCACCGCCAAATTCACCGGCGCTACCCTCGACCTTGATTACATCGGCTCAGATAGCTTCTCTATTTCGGTCGACCATGGCCCCATCGACCTTGGAACTGCGGCCGACTTGGACGCCACGCTCGTCGCCGAGACCGTCTTGAGCGGGGATGCCGCGCCGTCGGTGTCTTCAGGCCAAATCAAGATAGTCCTTCCCACCACCGACGACGACTCTGCCGCTCCGAGCGGGCACAGCGTGTTGGAACTGGTAAGCATTACGGACGACGGCAACAGGTGCAAACAATGCAAAATCAGGCTGGGCGTGACTACCGACCCGAAGAACGGTGACGAACCTAATCCTTTCAACAGCCGCTATAGCGTGTTAGGCATCAGCTACGTGGGCTGGGAGCCCGTAAACTTCCCGAATAGTATGCTGGCCGAAGGCGAGTCGTACACATTCCAGAGGACCCTGTTGTCGCCTCCCGCTGACCCAGACAACGACGGCAGCTACGGTAAGTCGTTCTCCGATCTGCCTGCCGGCTTAACGATGGGATTTGCCCGAAACGACACTGATACCGCCGACCGGGTCAGTGGCCGCAGTGTGTGGTTCACTATGAGTAACCCCGTCGACAGCCCTGCGGGGCCTGCCATAACGCTGTCGAACACCGATACCTTTAACGTGGGTTATGACCGAAAGGTCGGGGCCCTTCCGAGAAACGCTCTGAATCCCGATGCCGGACTCCGTCCTGTGGTGGCTGTAGGCCAGACGGGCCGTGTGTTGGTCACTTCCGGCAACGACTCTTTGCGCATCAATGCCGAGGGCGAGGGGCCCAAGTTCTCCAACCCCGCCCCTGCCCACAAAGCGGGTAGCCTCAACAACGACGAGACCATCTCGATTGACGTGACCGACTCCCAGTCCGGGGTCGACAAGACCACCATCGAACTGACGGTAACGGCCGGCAGCGGGAACCCTTGGAACGTGGAGAACAAAGACCTGACCATCACAGATATAGATGGCGGTTACCGCGCCTCCATTGCCTTGGACGAGGTGCGCGACGACGGCGCGGGAGTCACACTGTCTGTGTCAGCTACAGCCGACACCACAATCGCGTGGTCGGCTACGGCCGAGGACTTGGCGGGCAACACGGGTACCAGCGACGCCGACACCACGAACCTGGATGACGATGACGAGCCAATTCTGGACCCCTACACCTTCGCCGTGGACGGAGTGAGCCCCACCATGGAGCGAGCCTATACCGGCGACTGGTACAACCCGGCTGGCGGGGAAGAGGGCAGGGTCGAAGGCGACCGCCTGATATCACCGAACAACTACCTGCCGGGCGGTTCTAAGGCCACCAGTATCCGCGTGGTGTTCAGTGAGGTGCTGGACGGAGCTACGGTGGAAGCATCCGACTTCACCGTCGATGGCGTAACCCCCAGCGCCGCCCAGTGGTACGGCATGGGCAGCACCGACGGTGCAGGGGAGGAGCCCAACGAGGATACTGTGGACGGCGAAATCGGCCGTAGCATTTTCCTCACCGTTCCAGCCAAGAATTCCGATGAGACGCCCACGGTGGCCTTGGTCGGCAGTGTCTCCGACAAGGCGGGCAACGCCGTCACGAACGACAGCAAAGTCGCGGCGGACGGTATGGCCCCCGGCGCAACCTTGAGAGTGGATGTGCCCCTGAGCCAGAAGACGGTGGTTATCACCGTGACGGCCGACGAAGACATTTCGGGTGCCCATCCCGAGCTGAACTTCTGGGTGTCCGACGCTTTGGACACCGGCTTCCTCACGCTGGACGAAATGGATATCTTTACGGTGGGTCGCGAGAACCCCGATGGCCCGAGCGACAACACCAACCCGCTGGTGCTGCGGGACAGCGCCAACCAAGTAGTGTTCTCGGGCAACCTTAACGCAGCTGAGTTGCCTGCTGGCCAGACAAGTGTCGATTTGCCCCTGACCCTGAGTAAGGCTCCTATGCTCGACAGGTCATCCGGCAGCCGTACCGGCGACGTGGATGGGAACGACATAACAGTCGAAGTTGTCCAGGCCAACCCGGTGGGTACCGTCGACTCCAAGGTCACAGAAGATACGGCGGCAGACACGGTCGTCAACCCCAGGTCCGGCAGAATCAACCTGAAGATTCAGGAAAGTCGGACCGGAGGATCTGGGTCAGATATACTGGACTTCGAGGTGGGCGACGAGATCCACGTGACCTATCGTGGCACCGCTCCTGACCGAGCCAACCCGTTGAATGGCGTGCCCGAAGCTCCTTCCGGGAGGCGCGCAAGCGACGGCGGGAACGTCTGGACATACGAGGTGGATATCTCCCGCAACGACCGGTTTGCCGTCACCGCCACCATGGAAGACGACGAGCGGAACGAGGGCAGCGGCGGAATCGGTAACCCCAAGACCAACGGTGCAGTAGTGTTCGAGATTGACAGCGAACTGGCTGGCAACAGCGAGATGGACGCCGAAAGCACGCCGGATGATGCGCCCGCTGGGGCCGACCCAGTGGCTTTCGATGACTCCTTCGACATTGAGCTGAGTTGGCCAGATGAAGCCAACGAGTACGTGGGCGACTCCGTCAGCACGGTGACCCTTGTCAAGGCAGAGCTGGACGGTATCGACGTGATGGAGTTCGCCGACCGCCAGAACGCCTATACGTACGTTGTTTCCATCGAGGGCATTAGCCTTGGCCAGCACACCCTCAGTTACCGGGCCGAGGATGCCGTGGGCAATACCAGCTCTAGCGATCGCACCCTCGAGTTCAGCGTGAAGGAGCGCCCCACTTGGGACTTGAATCTGCGCAAGGGTAACAACCTGATATCGATTCCCGCCGACCCATCCAACAGTGATATCAACGCAGTGTTTGGCGGAGTGTCGGAGATAGACTTGGTCTACACCTTCGAAGGGAATCTCGTGCGGGTCGCGCTGCCCGGTCCCGATGGAGAATTCATAGGGGCCCTCAAGACTATCGACTCGCGACATGCCTACTGGGTAAGTGCTAACAGTGCGGTGACGGTGCCCATCAACATCGGGGCCACCGGTAGCACGACCGTACTGCCTAGTCTGCAGGTGAAGGGCGGCCAGTGGAACCTCATCCCGGTTATGAGCCTTGGTCGGGTCGATGACTCTACCCCAGGCGATGGAGCTGAGGCGGGGACCCCCGTGGACCCGGATTCCTACCTTGGTGACTTCCAAGTGGCCTTCGGCTCTGAACGGGGCAGGTGGATGCGTATCGACCCCGACGGCCCCAGCAGGCCCAAGACGGACAACGATGAAGGGTTCGACCGTATGACCGACGACCTGCCCAGCGACCCGCCCGATGTGGACGCTGACGCAGCAGACACGCCTCTAAAGGTGGGCATGGGCTACTGGGTGCTCTACACCGAGGACGCCTTCATCACCCCACGCTAGCCCTAGAGTAAACCGGGAACCAGAAGAGAGGCCTTGGGAGCCACCCAGGGCCTCTTCCTTTTGTGTCGCCTGTCATTCCCGCGCTGCCCGTGAGCCCCACGGCGAAAACGTTCCCAAACCAGCCCGCCACGGCATTGCAAACCTAGCCTCCTCTACTCAATAATTATGGCAACTAGACACTGTCCATATCACTTCATGGTCATAAAAACCTCGGAGGTCCGGGTTGCGACGTACATTTTTCTTGGCAGTCTCCCTCGTTATCTACGGTGCCATGCTTTTCGCACTGCTGGGGGCAGTGCCCCAACAGGGTCTGCCTAACCCCGCCATCTACACCGGCGTCGCCATGGTCGGCGACCAGCCTGCGCCTGAAGGCACCGTCCTTGTGGCCTGTGTGGATAACTTGGTCTGCGGCCCTGACAACGCCGACTTTCCCGCCACCCCCGACACCGTTGCTGCTGACGGGATGTTTTTCGTTCTCACCGCTCAAGGCACCGACCCAGCCCAGCGCGGCCGCGCCACCGTTCATTTCTTCATCGTCAATGACCATGGCCGCGTCAAAGCCCAAGAGACCACCATCTACGGAGGCGCCAGCGGTTCTCAGTTGATATTCCAACAAAACCTCACCTTCGGCGAAGCCCCCACTCCCGAGCCGACGCCGACGCCTGCAACCCCGACGCCGACGCCCACGCCTGCAACCCCCGAGCCGACGCCCACGCCTGCAACCCCCACGCCGCCACCCCCCCAAACGCCCACGGCAGCGCCTACCCCGGAGACCGATCTACCAATCCCCGGCGAACCTCTGGTGCCCCAGTTGGCCAACGTCGTGCTATACGGAGGCATCGCGCTGTTGATCGTCGGGTCCGCTGGGTTGGTCTACGCCCGCCGTCGCTTGTCCTGAGCCGCGTCGAAGGGCCTCAACAACTGACCTAGGACCAACGAACTGCAAACCAAAAGGGGCGGGCGCGAAACAGCCCGCCCCTTCATCATCCACCGCACCCCCTCCCCATCATCCCCCGCCCCCCCCGCCGATGCACCTCCCACCGTCATCCTCCCCCCAACCCCACCCGGACACCTATTGAAGGGCTTGTCACCTCTAAAGGAATCCGTTCACCCTGAGCGCAACGGAGTGGAGTCGAAGGGCCCCGAAGGACAAACAAGAACCCCGTCCCCTTTCTCCGTCATTCCCGCGCAGGCGGGAACCCACGGCCCTGCGAAACTCAAAAGAAAACCCCCTCGAAAGGGGGCCAGTCATCCCCTCTCCCTCGACGGGAGAGGGCTGGGGTGAGGGTGACCCCTACAACAACGCCCCCTGCCCCGGCCTCACCGCCCGCAACCCCTGCGCATTCAACACCACCACCCGCAACTCAGGAGGCAAGTTGCTCGGCGTCACATTCAACCGTGCCTGAGGCTCCACCTGCCCCGCCCCCATCTCCCGCAGAAACGCGTCCAGTTCCCCCAAAGGCACCGCCATCCCCGGCAAAGAATAATGCATCGGCACCACCACCCGCGGCCCCAACGCCCGCACCATCTCCATCGCTTGCGGGACCCCCACGGTACACCCGCCACCCACCGGCAAGAACACTACATCCACCGGCGTCAGCTCCTCAACCTGGTCAGGCTTCAGCGGACTGCTGACATCCCCCAGATGCACCAAGCGCACCCCTTCCACTTCGATGTGGTAGGCCGTGTTACGCTTGTCCGGCGGGTCGCCCGGCCCCCGGGTGGTCATCACCCCCTTCACCAGTGCCCCCATGTACTCATACTCGCCCGGCCCGCGGAACACCTTGAAGTCGCCGCTCACACGCGCCGTCGCATTATGGTGCGGGTGCTCATGGCTGATAATCACAGTATTCGCCGCCACATCCGCCAACCCCAGCCCCAAGGTGTCAGGGTCATACGGGTCCGTCAAAAGCACCGACTGCTCCGATCGCAACCGAAAACAAGAATGCCCCATCCACGTCACATCCATCGCTTATCCTTCCCTCGGCCTCTTTCCGCGTATCTTCCCCACCAGCCACCACGCCCCCGGCAGCAACAGCGCCGCCAGCAGCATCTTTATGGCGTCGCCTCCGAGGAACGGGTACAGGCCCCAGCGAAGGGTCTGGTCGCTGGGAATAAAATCACCGGACTGGGTGAAGTAGGCTAGCCAAGGCAATCCGATCACGTAGATCGCCACGTTTCCCGCCAGCATGGCTAGTGGCACGGTGACGCGACGGTCCCAGCCCCGCTCTGCTAACAGCCCCACCAAGTACGCCCCCAGTATGAACCCAACGATGTATCCGCCGCTCGAGAGATGCCATACGAAGGACTCTGTGCCCGCCCATGGCAGGATGAAGTGGAGCACCTCACCCTCGGCAAGGGCCTCGCCGGGAGCGAACACCGGCAGAAACATGCCCAGCAGCATGTAGACGATCATACTGCTCGCTCCCCGCACACTGCCCAGCGACGCACCAGTAAGCAGCACGGCGAAGGTCTGACCTGTGATGGGCACCGGCGTTTCCGGTATGCGGATGGCGATCTGGGCGAATAGGGCGGTGAAAAAGGCAAACCCGACGACGAGCAGGGCATCCCCCACTAGGCTCAATGGTATGTGCAGCCCGCGTAGGGTCAGGTAACGGTCAGGGAACAGCGGAGGGAATGCGGCCTCGGCCAGAGTCGTAGGAGATGTTGTAGCCTGCACACTTCCTCCCCAAAACACTAGGAGCGCGTAGCTAGAGTGAGTATAATGATATGCATGAAGGCCAGTCAACGAACGCGTAGCTAACGCCCCATACTTATGACATCGAAACGCGACTACTACGATATTCTCGAAGTCCCGCGCAATGCGTCGGAGGAGGACATACGGCGCGCGTATAGACGCAAGGCGATGGACTACCACCCTGACCGCAACAAGCGCCCCGACGCCGAAGCCAAGTTCAAAGAGGTCAACGAGGCCTACCAGGTGCTCGCCGACACGGGCAAGCGCACCCAGTACGACCGCTTCGGCCACGCAGGCGTCAACGGTCAAACCGGGGGCGCACGCGGCTTTGATGGCTTTGATGGGTTCGGCGGCTTCGGGGACATCTTCGACTCTTTCTTCGGCGACGTCTCAGGCCGCCGTCGAAGGGGTCCCCACCGTGGCCGCGACATCGAGACCAAGGTCGTCATGCCCTTTGAAGAGGCCGCCTTTGGCGCCGAACGTGAGGTGGAGGTCAACCGCATCGAGCGTTGCTCTGAGTGCAGCGGCTCCGGCAGCGCACCCGGCTCCACGCCGGACACATGCGCTACGTGTCGTGGCATGGGGCAAGTCCGTCAGAACCAGCAGACCGTTTTCGGCGCCTTTAGCCAAGTGGCGGCCTGCCCCGCCTGCAAAGGGAGAGGCACTACTATAACCAACCCTTGCGGCCACTGCCACGGACATGGTACTGAGCGACGTAAGCGCCGTATCTCCGTCAAGATACCAGCTGGCGTAGAGTCGGGGATGCAGGTGCGCCTCACCAGCGAAGGGGATAGCTCTCCGGACGGCGGCCAGTCCGGCAACCTCTACCTGACCATTGCGGTCAACCCTCACCCCTTCTTCAGGCGAGACGGCGACCACCTTCTATACGATCTCCCTGTGTCCTTCCCCCAAGCTGCCTTGGGGGCCGAGCTTGAAGTGCCCAGCCTGAATGGCCCGGAGAACCTGAAGATACCCGCTGGGACTCAGCCTTCTGCCGTATTCCGGATTCGAGGCAAGGGCATCCCCCACGTGAACACTGGGCGGCGTGGCGACCTTCTGGTATCGGTCAAGCTGGAGGTCCCGATTTCTGTCGACACAGAGCAACGCAGGCTTCTCGAGGAGTTGGCCCGGCACGACACCCCAGAGGATGAGGATGGGGGTGGGAGGCAGAAGGGCCTGTTCGACAAGATAAAGGACGTCTTCGACTAGCCCTTGAAGTGGCTGGAGCTTAGCGTCAAAGTCCCTCGGGAGTTCGTCGAGCCCGTATCCTACCTATTCAATCGCCATGGCCGTGGCTTTTCCATTGAGGAGCCGGAGGCTGACTACGCTCTGCTCCGCACCTACGTCTCGTCAAATGCCCGCCGCAAGCTGGCGCAGATCGACATCGGGGTGAGGCTGATACGGAGCCTTGTGCCGGAAGTCGAGTTAGTAACCCGCGAATTAGTGCAAGAGGACTGGGAGACTGCTTGGAAGGACCACTTCAGCCTTTTCCGAGTGGGTGATCGCCTTGTCGTCCGTCCCTCTTGGGTGGAGTATGAGGGAGAACCCGACGAATTAGTGATTACCCTAGATCCCGGTATGGCCTTCGGAACGGGCTACCATCCCACCACTCGCATGTGCCTTACGGCAATGGAACAGCTGGTCACACCTGGCCTGGCGGTGCTGGACGTCGGCACTGGCTCAGGGATCCTTACAGTGGCGGCCCGGTTGCTGGGGGCCTCATCGGCAGTGGCCATCGACACTGACCCCAACGCAGTAAAAGTGGCGAGGGAGAACTGCCGCGCCAACGGGTTGGGCCGGGAGGTACGACTGGCGAGGGGAACGCTGCCCCTGCCATACGCCCCTGCGGAGACGTTCGACCTAGCCGTCGGCAACATAAGTGCCCGGGTGATATTGGACAAAGCGTCTCATACGTGGGAAGCCTTGAAACCCGCAGGCTGCTTCATAGCATCGGGGTTCATTCACACCCAGACCCCCGAAGTGATTGAGAGGTTCCAAGACGTCGGGTTTAGTGACATTAGTGTGGAATACTCCGACGAGTGGGCCTGCGTCATCTCCCGGAAGGGTTGACCTGCCCCTTCTGAGGCCACGCCAATGCGCCTTCCAAGCTGCGGTGAATGCCGGTTCCAAGGGTTCAGCCAATGACTGAGAGACTGCACCGCTTCTTTGTTCCCCCTGAGTGGCTGCACGGTGACCGCGTCCTGCTGAAGGACCCGGTAGCCCGCCAAGTCGCACGGGTGCTGCGGATGTCCACCGGCGACCGGGTGGTGCTGCTGGATAACACCGGCACCGAATACCTGACCGAGCTTACCGCGCTTCACGCTGATGGCATTGAGGGCCGGACCCTTTCCGATTCTCTTGGGCAGGGCGAACCCAGTATCCACATCACCCTTTACCAGTCGCTGCTCAAGGGCGACAAAATGGATTGGGTGCTGCAGAAAGGCACCGAACTTGGCGCCTCTGCCTTTGTGCCTCTCTTGAGCCGTCGATCGGTGTCACGGCCCAAGAGAGGTGAGGAGCAAGCAGTCCGCTGGCGGCGTATCGTATCGGAGGCTGCCGAGCAGTCGGGGCGGTCGGTGCTGCCCCAAGTGCACCCCCTTATGTCCCTACCTGAGGCTTGCCAGCAGCATTCGTCCGGCTTGGCCCTGATACCCTACGAGAACGAGCGAGAATGCTCTCTAAGAGGGGTGTTGCACGGTGCCGGTGGATGTGAGTCCGTGTCGCTGTTTATTGGCCCTGAAGGCGGATGGGACCCTGAAGAGGTGGCCTTGGCCCACTCCAATGATGTCGTGCCCGTATCACTGGGGCAGCGTATCCTGAGGGCGGAGACAGCAGCAGTGGCAGCCATAACGGCAGTCATGTACTCGCAGGGGGAATTAGGTCGCTAGCGTCGGTTGCTACTGCCGGAGGGGGCTCCTTCCGGTACTGGAACAGCATTAGCGCAGCGGCGGGTCCGACAAACGCTACGTAGATGTGCTCTGTCTGTCCCACCAAGGCCAGCACCAGTGTGGCTACGATCATTGCCGAGGCCACCAGCACTCCGCCAGGCAGGCCACGACGAACGGCGAGGATGGCCAAGGGGACGGATGCGACGGCTATGGTTCCCGGCAACCATGCCATCACCAGCAGGGCCCCAACCGAGACTGGGCCGGCACGTCCGTGACGGAACACGAGCGATGCAGCAGTATGCCCTGCCAGTACTGCGAGTCCCGCCGCCATCGTCCCTTCGCTGGTGTCGATCGCCGCCCATCCCAGAGTCACGGCAAGGGCGCCCTTCCCCGAATCAAGTACAGCGATAAGGCCTGAGAGCCAACCGGAGGTTGATTTCCTGTCTGGCAACTGGCCCGAAGCGACCACTTGGTTAATCAGGAACCCCCAAGGCACAAAACCTAGGAAGAGGGCTACCGGCATGGCTAGGGCGTACTGGCCGCTGGCCGACTCCAAGTCTAGGAGAAGGAGTACGCCCAAGATGTATAGGGCGAACATGGGGGAGCCGACGGCAACGGCCAAGCCGGCGCTGCGTAGGGTCATGTCTTGCGCTTAAACACGAGTCGCAGATGGGTGTGGGTGAACCCGAACCACTGGCGTAGATGGTTCTCTAGGTAGCGCTCATAGGAGAAGTGGATGAGCGAGGGATTGTCGACGGCAAAGATGAAAGTGGGCGGGTTGGTGTCCACCTGACGCACCGCCTCCAGCAGAATGGACTTGCCTTTGCGCGAGGGATGAGGGTTCTTGGCCAATGCTTGGCGCATGGCCCGCACCAACTCGGGTGGCGTGACCCTTTGGGTGCGTTCGTTATAAGTAGCCCGGGCTGTGCGCATCAGGTCGTCGATGCCCGTGACCTCAAGGGCCGAGGTGAAGCAGATGGGAAGGTAAGGAGCGAAGTGAAGGGTGCGCCTGACACGCTGCACCGCTATCTCGCGGGCGCTTGGGTCTGCGGGCAGCAGGTCGCTCTTGTTGATCACCACTATGATGCCCTTGTAAGCGTCCCATGCTAAACCAGTGATATGAGCGTCTTGGCTGGTAGCCATCTCACCGCCGTCCATTACCAGCAGAGCGATGTCGCAACGCTGCACCGCCTGCACCGACCGCAGCACGCTGTAGCGCTCGATGCCTCGCTGCACCGAGCCTGGGCGGCGAATTCCAGCCGTGTCGATCAGCACGACTGGCTCGCCAGCGTATTCCATATGAGTGTCCAACGCGTCTCGCGTGGTGCCCGGCACCGGGCTCACGATGGCGCGCCGTTGGCCTAGGATGGCGTTGACGAGGGCTGACTTGCCCACGTTGGTGCGCCCGATGATGGCGAGGCGCATTGGGCCTTCCTGCTCTTCTTCTTCCTGCCCGGTGCCCGGCAGCATCTCTTGGATAGCCAGCATCAGGTCTTCCAAGCCTAGGTTGTGGTAGGCACTCATGATTACTGGCTCGCCCATGCCCAGCGTGTAGAAGTCGGGCACCAGAAGCTCGCGTTTCGGGTTGTCGACCTTATTGGCGGCGAGCACTACAGGCTTGCTGGTGCGACGCAGCCACTGGGCGATCTCCTCGTCCATCAGCGTGACGCCATCGGCGGTGTCCACTAGGAATACGATGCAGTCGGCCTCGTCCACTGCCATCTGTACCTGCTCCCGTACTTGGTCTCGCATCACGTCTTGAGGGAAGGGTTCCAAGCCCCCGGTATCCACCAAGGTGAAGGTGAAGTCGTCCCAAGAGGTGACCGCGATAACCCGGTCGCGAGTGGTGCCGGGAATATCGCTGACGATGGCCTCCCGGCGGCCCACGACGCGATTGAAGAGTGTGGACTTGCCTACGTTAGGCCGTCCAACGATGGCGACAAGGGGAGGGGGCATTCGGCCCTCCTACTCTAAGGAGCGGTTGTCGGGCTCAGAACCGGGTATCCAGTTGGCAACGGTGCATCAGGGGAGAACAGATGATATCAGGAACTCCATCACTGCGGCTTGGGCATGCAGCCGGTTCTCCGCCTGATCGAAGGCTACCGACTGGGGGTGTTCCAGCATTCCGGGAGGCACCTCTTCGCCGTAGTGGGCTGGCATGTCGTGCATGAAGATGGCGTCGGGCTTGGCCAAAGCCAGCAGTTCCGGGTTCACTTGATAGCCTTGGAAGGCCTTGAGCCGGATGGCGGACTCTGCCTCTTGGCCCATGCTGGTCCACACATCGGTGTAGACCACGTCTGCCCCGTCTACGGCCTCCTGCGGGTCCTGTAGCTGTCGGGCGCCGCCTCCTAGGGTGGCTCCCCGCTCTTGGGCTTGGACGAGGCTAGCCCCGTCGAGTTCATAGCCTGCCGGAGCAGCGCAACGAAACTCGGCCCCTGCGCCGGATGCCCCTAGCGCCAAGCTGCGGGCCACGTTGTTGCCGTCGCCCACGAAGCATATCTTGCGCCCCTGCAGACCGCCTTTATGCTCGGTGATGGTCTGCAGGTCGGCTAAGGCTTGGCAGGGGTGCTCCCAGTCGGAGAGGGCGTTGATGATGGGGATACCGGCATACTTGGCCAACTGCTCTAGGGAATCATGGGCGAAGACGCGGGCTACCAAGCAGTCCACATACCGTTCCAGCACTTGGGCCATGTCGGAGATGGGCTCGCGCCCGCCGAACCCCACCTCGTCCTTCCCCAAGTAGAAGGAGTAGCCTCCGAGGCGGTCTATGCCTACATGAAAGCTAGCCCTAGTGCGGAGCGAGGGCTTTTCGAACAACAACGCCACTGATTTGCCCGCCAAGGCGTGGCTCTTGGCCCCCGACTTCAACTGGATGGCCCTGTTGATCACATGGGCCACCTCGACGGGGGTAAGGTCGCTTATAGACAGCAGGTCGCGCTTCACCAAGCATCCTCCAACGGCCCGCATGATAGCGCAGGGGCCCTTCGTCATTCAACCTCAGGGCCGTGTAGCAGGGTCTTTCGATTGTTGCATGTGGCATGGTTAAAGTGCCGTGAATCACCCTCACCCCGGACCAAGTCCGGGGCAGGTTCTAGGGAACCTCTGCGCAAGTCCCTTGCCGCTTTGCCGGAGGTCTTGCATGACAACCGGCATTACTGGCCTTGGACGTTTGTATTTTGTGACGTTTGTGGTGTTCCAATGCTAGTTTGTTGCATCTCTCGGTTTCTTCCAGTGCTATACCCGTTGTAAATTATATGTATGTTATTGCACCGGAATTTGGACCGGCGCAGCTACGCGTCAGCTTTGCTTTAGTCAAGGGGCTGACATACAATTCACGATTTCCTGCGTTTTCGTAGCTGATGCCTGTGACATTTGTGACGTCGTTGTATCGGGTCCGCTTGGGCCGGCATGAGTATGAAAGGCGGTGTATGGGGTGAGACATGGTGTCCCGGTTTCGTCTCATTGTGTATCACGGCATGGGCAGAAATCGTATCTGGGAAGGGTACAGATGAGACACTGGTCGTAGCTGAAAACGCATGTTTTGTATCTGTAACGTGTCTCATTTGTCTCATTTGGGGTAGGTCCAGCTACGAAATGACGGGATTTTATGGGACACGCCTGTGCCATTGAGAGACCGTGCGGGTGACAGTGTGGCGCGACCCGCAACACTTGGGCTGACTGGTGGCGCGTTCCTACAAGGGGTTTTCGGACAGCCGTTGTTGGCGGCCCTGCTACGGGTGTTGTTGCTGATTGCGTTTTTGGAACCATATGTCGAGCCTAGAGGGGGAAGGGCAAGAGTGTCAACGGGCTAATGTCAGTGGGCACGGGGCTTCGATTGTTACATGCGGCAGGTTTGGAGTGCCGTGAATCGCCCGCACCCCCGGACCAAGTCCGGGGCAAGCTCCAGCCCTCTCCCATCAAGGGAGAGGAGAGGCCACGCCGAGATTATGAGACAGGCTCTTCGAGGGGGAAGGGGCTAGTTGCGCTGTCCCATGTGTATAGGTCTCCATCGAGGGGAGGGAACTGCGGTCTTGTTCACCAGTTACCCAACGTCCCACCCGTCCGATAGCCATCTCTCAGCCTGTGGTATTCTGCGTTGGGTCGGCACAGAGTCGAGAGTAGGAGGGCAACCATGGCCGAGTTGGCGTTACCGCCGGGCCTTAGCGGGGAGAAGTCGACTTTGGTGTGCGAGCACAATGTCGCCCCTCATGTGCCCCGCTTCAGTACACCCTCCATGATCTCGCTGATGGAGCAGGCGGCCTTGGTAGCCTTGGAAGGACAACTGACCCCGGAGCAGACCTCCGTGGGCTACGAGGTGTATGTGAGGCACTTGGCGCCCTCCTCCATCGGGGCGACGATAATTGCCCGGGCCGAGTTGACGGAGATCGACCGGAACCGCTTGGTCTTCAGCGTGGTCGCTTTCGACGGCGATACGAAGATTGGCGAGGGCACGCACCGCCGCGCCGTCATCAGCGTCAATAGGTAAGCCGACGGTAGGGCCTAGGAGGCCACCATCCCCTTGGCGGCGTCGTGGTCGCTGCTGAGGTCGGCCGCGAGTTGCCCCATGGCTAACTTGTAGGCATCCTCGTCGGAGTGCTGGCGCAGGTCCAGCACCACATGCTGGCGCAGCATACGAGTGGGCCTGTCTTGGCGTTGGTAGATGGTATCATCCACTGCTACTAGAAAGAGCACCCACTTTTCCGTCTCGCGCTGTTTCTGGACTGCTTGGGCGATCTCGTTGCGCACAGACTCATTGGCCAACGATTCCTCGGAGCAAACCACCAGTAGTTGGTCGTAGAAGCGCACTCCCCGGTCCAACTCCTCCTCCAAGTACCCTGCCCCAGTGGGCGCTGCCGGAAAGCGCCAGCACTCCACGCCGCGAGACCTCAGGTCCGACTGCAGCTTGATGGCGAATTCCCGCTCGGCGTGAGCGTAGGAGATGTAGCAGCCATAGCGACGACGCATGGAGCCCGGCGGGGCCTGCTCGTAGGCGATGTAGGCGTCGGGCACGCCCACACCCCGCAGGAACTCCGAAGGAATGTTGCCCCCCGACCGCAGGATGGTGTCGATGCCCACGGTGCTGGGGCCCCGATGCAGGGCCTCTTCCACATTGTTGGCAATGCTCAAGTCGCAGTCGGCGAAGATGGTATTCAATAGGAAGGTGCGATGGAAGTCTGCCCCTTGTAGGTTGGTATGGGCCAGTTTGGCGTCGATGAAGTGGGCCTCGGTGAGGTTGGCCTCGCCTAGGTCGGTCCAACTAAGGTCGGCCCCTGTGAGAATAGCGCCCGCGAGGTTGGCGCCCCGCAGAGACGCGCGGAACAGGGCTGCACCTGTCAGGTTGGCCCGGGAGAGGTCTGCCCCAGATAGATTAGCCCGGCTCAGGTCTGCGCCCCGCAGATTAGCGCGCCCCAGCTTGGACTGCGACATGTCGGCCCCAAGCAGGTAGGCCTCCATCAGTCGGGCGCCACTGAGGTCGGTATTGGCCATCTCGGCGCGGTGGAGGTGGGCCCGTTCCAGGTTGCTGCCACGCAGGTTGGCGCCGCGCAGATGGCCGCCGCTCAGGTCGGCTTCCGACAGGTCGCTGCGGCTTAAGTCAGCGCCCTGCAACTGGGCCGTGCTGAGGAAGGCGCCACTCAGGTCCATGCGTTCGTTACGGTGCTCGTTGCGCCACTCCTGGATTGCATCACGCCCATGAGAGGCGACCTGAACGTGGTTCAAGTTGGCCATGGCTCCGCTCCCCTTTGCACCGTAGAATCAAAGGTAGTATAGCAAGCGGATGGCTGCTGGTCACAGGCGCTTTATACGGCCAAAACCAGTGCCTCGAACCGTTCCTCCGGCACCGGTAGGCCGTCTTCCTCAAACGCGATGATGTACCCGTCGATCGCTTCCTTGATGTTTACGATTGCTTGCTGCCTCGTCTCGCCCTGACTCACACACCCGGAAGGCTGGGGCATTCCACCACCAAATAGCCGTCTTCCCCAGGATAAATCACGACTTGCCTTCATGGCTTCACCTCTGCCCAACAGCCTACCGAAAAACCGCTTCCCCGACAATCACGGCAGTCCAGTAGCCTGGCACCCAGTAAGGCAGACGGGACGATAGCAGACAAAGGAGAAGAGGGACTGGGTCCAGCCCCTCTTCTCGGACCTCGCGGCCCGGACTACGTTCTTTCAGGGGGGTCCGTTCGGCGGCCTAGCGCCCGGAGTACGGATCCTGCAGGGGGCGAAACCCGTCCCGGACTTCTTCGCAGATGCGAGCGACCTCGTCCCGCACAACTTCAGTCGAGGCAAAGCACATGAGTCGCCATACCTTTTGGGTCTCAGATTCAAAGAAGACCGTCAGGTCGACCCCCTGCGGCGGGCTCTCTAAGGGGTGCCGAGCATTACCGCGAGCTGTGGCTATATGTAGACCATTTCGGTCGTGGGCCACTGGTTCAGCGAAATCGGGGTTGGTGAATGACCCGATGAAAGACTCCAATACCTCCGGAAGTGGGGTCTCGCCGGAGGCTCCGTCTGAAAAGGCGGCGATGGTTACTTGCACCAACTCTCCTCCGGACGGCACCTCGCCCCACATGCTGAACTCCGGTTGATCGGGTGGGTCGCCGCGATCATGGTCAAGATCCTCCCTGAGCCCCTCGTGGGTGATGGGTAGTATTATGCCGAAACCGGATGGGACCTGCCACTCCGAGTCAAGGGCGACAGTGAGCACTGTGCTCGCTGGGCGCTCGGTGTCAAATGTTGGAGGCTGGGCATCAGGAACTCCACACCCAAGGGCAACCAGCGCGACTAAGAAAGTTGCCATGGAAGCTCTGGTTGCCCTCATGTAGAACCTCACATTCTACGCCATGAAATTGGCCGCCCAGGATTCTGGCCTCCGCCGTAATTGCCCATGGCCTTGCGAAGGTCACACAAGAGGATGAAAAGTGACCGCTTATGAGGGGCTAACTTGCCCAGTGGTCCGGGCCGTGGATTCCCGCCTGCGCGGGAACGACGGGAGCGTCCGATTCCGGAGGGTTCGTGGGTCATTTTCATGATAATAACGGTGTTGAGTGGCTTCCCTATTCTCACGTCAGTGATAGTGTTTGGACCCCGATAGCAGTTGTCCCCGTGGGCAAGAAAGAAGAGGGGCTGGTACAACCAGCCCCTCTTCGGGTTTCCACTTTAGCGGCGGTTGGCGACTAGATGTAGTCGGGGTTCTCGTCGTCGCCCATGCCGAAGGCGTCTTGGTCCAAGGCGAGGGCCATGGATAGCTTGCCCTTGAACTCCTCGACGGCGTCGTCGCCAGCCGGGGTCTCAAGTCCGCCAGCATCCATCAGCTTGTCCTTGAACTGCTCGAATACCCAGTCCTCGGCCTTGCCGTGGGGCATGTTGAAGAACTGGCCGTCGAACGTGGGGAGCTCGCCAGGGCCGAAGTAGCCTTGGTCGTGGAGCTCGTAGCCTTCCAGCCCGTTGGTGCCCTTACCTAGGACCTCACCAGTGGAGATGTAGTGCTCCATGACGGGCTTCATGCCGTACTTCTGAATGGGGCAGACCTTCATGCAGATGCCGCAGCCTAGGTAGCGGGCCATGACCGGGCGGCAGCGCTTGAAGATGAGCTTGTTCTTCTCGGCTCCGCGCCACCAGATCTTGTCTCGGATGATGGCCCTGCCGGGGCAGCGGTTGGCGCAAACTTGGCAAATGTTGCAGAACTGGTGGATGCCGTAGTCCACCGGCTTGTCGTAGGTGACGCTGGCGTCGGTGGTGATGACCATCAGCCGAGCGCGAGAGCCGAAGTGGGGCGACAGCAACTGGCCGTTGGCCCCCAACTGGCCCAAGCCAGCCTCAACAAACATGGGGATGTAGGGCCCGGTGTTATCGTTGGGGCTATGCACTTGGGCGCGGAAGCCCAAGCTGCGGATGTAGTTGCCGAGTTCCAAGCCAGCCGCGCCCTCGGTGCGGTAGGTGCTGGAGTGGACGATCTCGGCGGGAACGCTGGGGATGGACTGGGTTGGCTCGTAGTCCTGCTCGTAGGCTAGGCAGATGGCATGGGGGAACTTAACCCAGTCCTTCTTGCTTACATAGGTGTAGTGGTGGTCGTAGCGGGTGATTCCGACTTCGCCGAAGCCCAAGGACCTAGCCTTGGCCTTGACCAACTCGGTGATGTCCTCGCCCACGGGCTCGGAGGTCGGCTCCATCTCGCCGGTCATGCGTCCGGCCATCACGATGGGCTTGTTCAGCCGGTCGTGCTCACGACGGATTTCGCGCATTTCCAGATGGCCATCGCGTATGCGGTTGGCCCAGTCGCGCGAGGCCCGCTCGTCGATGTTGATGGTTTCAAGCGGGTATTCGCGGGAGTAGAACTCCAGGTCGGACTCGTGCTTGGGAATCCCGGGTACCGTTTCGAGCTCCTCTGCTACCGGAATCTCTACGGGTGGGTCCTGCTCTCTCCGACCGGGTCTGGTGACTATGTGTCCTACTTTCGGCATATGAGTCGATCCTCCCTTACGAATAGATAGAAGGCCTCGCTTGGCCAATAACATGCGCGACCCCACGCTGGGGGGGCAGTAGCCCGCCTATTGTGTTACCGCTCTCGCGCTATGTCAATAGAAGAGGCTGGCAGGTTAGCCTCTCACGGCATCAGCGCCACTGACTGAGGCTGGTTTGACTGATTCGCCATATTGGGGCTTACGAAATTCGTCAGGGACCTAGACGATGTGGACTAGGAACTACGCCTTCGCGCGATCATGGCCTCGGCCATGGGGCTGGCTCCGGGTGCCACGGCTATGTTCACCAGTGATGGTTTGCCTGAATCGAGTGCGCGTTGCAGCGCAGGGGCGATTTCCTCGGCGCGTTCGGCGTATTCGCCGTGGCCTCCTACCTCGGCTACCATGCGGTCGTAGCGAACGAAGCGCAGGTCGGTGGCTATGGGGCGTCCGTAGTAGGCTAATTGGAAGGTTTTGTCGATGCCCCATGCCGAGTCGTTGCCCATGACAGTGGTGAAGGGGAGGTTGTGCCTTATGGCCGTGTCGTACTCCATGAAGTAGAAACCGATGGAGCCGTCGCCGGTGAAGAGGAAGACCCGGGCATCAGGGTCAATGAGCTTGGCAGTCAGGGCGTAGGGCAGGCCACATCCCAGATGTCCCAGCGAGCCTAACCGCAGCCAGTGGCCGGGCTGGTGGGCTTGGTAGTAGGAGCGGCCCCACTGCACGTAGTCACCCCCGTCCAAGATGATGAAGCTGTTTTCCTGCAGGAAGGGTTCCACCTCCTTGAACACCTTCATGGGGTGCAGAGGCTCCGCGTCGCTGATGTGGGACTCCAAGCCCTCGCGGAATGCAGCGCGGGACTGGTCCAGCTGCAGGCGCCATGGCGCGAAGTCGTTCCACTGCGCCTTGGCCCCCTCCTGCTGCAACTGGTCCACCACTGCTCCTATGTCGCCGGCGATGCCTATGTCGACGCCCCGGTTGCGACCGATCTCGGCGGCTGAGGGGTCGACCTGCACCAGTTTGGCGGAGGTGCTGAAGAAGGGGGCACGGCCGTAGCGGTAGCCGTGGTCCAGTCGCTTGCCCAGCAGCAGCACGACGTCGGCCTCGCGGAAGCGTCGCGCAGTGTGATTGAGGCCGGGGTCGGCGATGCCGTAGCACAGGGGATGAGCGTCGTCGATGAGGCCCCGGGCTTGCTCGATGGTGAATATAGGCAGGCCCGCGCCTTCCACCAAGGCTTGAAGTTGCTGGGAACCCACGGAGTATCGCGCCGCGTTGCCCACGATTACCACTGGCCTCTCCGCCCGGCGCAGCAGGTCGACGGCTTCGGAAATCAGGGCTGGATCGCCGTGGGTGCGCCCACGGTGGCGGTACTCGCTGGGCTGGTAGGGAGGCATGTCCTCTTCTTCTATGCCATGTTCTTGTACGTCCATGGGAACGGTCAGGTGCACTGGACCAGGACGGCCCGACATAGCGGTGCGGAAGGCGGTGGCTACGTATTCGGAGATGCGCCTGTGGTCGTGTACCAGCCATGAACCCTTGGTCATGGGGGCGCATATCTCCACTTGGTTGACCTCTTGAAAGCCCAACAGGCCACGCTCCGGCAACTCCCCGCAGCCGGCTATGAACACCACGGGACTCTCGGCTGTGTAGACGTGGGGCAAGCCGGAGATGGCGTTAGAAAAGCCAGGGCCTCCGGTGAACATGGCGACGGAGGGCTCGCCGGTGATGCGGCACCAAGCATCGGCCATGGCCATGGCCGCCCCCTCGTGGCGGGTGTCGATGAACTCGATGCCCTCATCCTCGGCGGCGTCGGCCAAGGGGAGCATGGTGTCCCCCACGATGGTGAAGACCTTCTTGATCCCCTCTAACTTGAGGCACCGTATGAGCAGGTGGGCCCCGGTCAGGTTTGGCATCGTTCCTCCTCAGGTTGCATGGGCAGGTGCGTATTTCTGAACGTGCGGGGCGAGGGCGTTAAGGGATTGTAGGCACAGGGTGAAGGGCAGGCAAGGGCGAGCTCTGTACGCGGGTAAGACGGGTCTGTCCCGAGGGCTCTGGTGGGGATGGAATCGGCGGGCGGGTCCCCGCGGAGGACGGCGTCGATGATGCCGCGGGTTGCGGCTTGGGGTAGAAGAGCCGTAAGGATGCCACGGGGGGTGGGATAGTTTCGAGGGTAAGGCTTCTCGATGTACTTGTGGATGGCCATAAAGGTGGGGAGGCGGAAGCCGGCGTCGGCGAGCTCCACTATGAAGGGGTGGGGCTGGGGGAGAGGCTGGTGGTTGGCCTTGGCGACGGCCCACTGGTCGCAGAACTGGATGGCGTAGGGGCGGAGGCGGATGACGGCGAGTTGGAGGGCATACCTGCGTTGCAGGGCCTCGATGCGATTGCGAATCCGGCTCAGTGACATTTTTTAATTTTCCTTTCATTACCGCTCATTACCGTTCATTACCGCCCATTTTGGACCGGAGCAGAGATGGGGTCTGCGGGATCGTCGTCCAACGGCCACTGGCTCACCTTCTCGAGAAGCTCAACGATGCTGAAGGCCTTGTATGGGTCGGGGTGGTGACCGTTGGTGGCTGGGGGACGCCGGTTGTAGGTCTCGGGTTTGAAGGACTTGAGGAGGAACATGAGGAGGCGATCGTTGCCTTTGGCCGCGCGCTGGAAGGCTTCAATCTCGAGGTTTTCGATGAGGGTGTCACGGGACTCGCGCCAGGCTTCGGCGAATTCGGGGTCCTGGTCGCGCCAGAAGTAGGGGGTGGTGCGATGGACACCGGCGATGCGGGCAGCGTCGGTGGTAGAGGCACCGGATTTCTGGGCTGCGAGGAACGTGTGCTTGCGGTCCACTCGACTCTGGTCGTAGCTGGGAAGTGTTTTTTCGTATCCGGGGGTTGTCGAGTTTGTCGTGTCGGAGTCTTGGTCCAGCTTGGGGCTCGTAGCTGGGGATGGGACTCGACAGTGTAGAGTGGCTGGGCTTTCAGGGGCTTGGGGCTGGCCGGGCTGGGTTTCCATGGGTGTCACCTCCCGAGAAGAATATGGGCAAAAAGAAAGCGCTGGGGTGACCTATATGGGTCAGTCCCCAGCGCACTCTAGGTTGATAATAGAACTAATGTGCGGGCTTGTCAATGGGGGGGATGCGACTGACCGGCATTTTGGAGGGCACGGTCCTTGGAGACAAGCCTTCGCCGGAATGACGGGGCGGATGAGTGTTTGGGTTGGGATGGGAGACAAGTGGGGGTAGGCGTATCGCTTAACAAGCGGCGGCTTGCCAGAGAGTCCGGGGCAGGCGTGGTTCCCGCCTCCGCGGGAATGACGGTGGGGAGGGCGGGAATGACGGTGGGGAGGGCGGGAATGACGGTGGGGAGGGCGGGATGACGGAGAGAGGGCGCTGGATGACGGAAAGAGGGCGCTGGAATGACCGGTGGAGCGGTGGCTTATAGAACAGTTAGCGTTTGTAGGGGGAATGCTAGGAGGAGGCACCGAAGATGACTAGGATGACACCGCAGACGCTCATGATGGTGCCTATGGCCAGTAGCAGGTTAACGGACTCCAAGCGCTGCAAGAAGAAATGGGCCAAGACGAGGGTAAACAGGGGGGCGCTGGAGTTGATGGGGCTGACAGTGGTTACGTCGGCACGGCTGAGGGCCCCAAAGAGGCAGACCAAGGCGAGCCCTTGGGAAACCCCGGCGACGCAGCAGAACAGGGAGTACCGCAGGGGGATGTCCGTTAAGCTTCGAATCACGCCACGGGAGGTGAAGGGGAGTATCATCAGCGCCCCCATGGATAAAGACAGGGCTGCGGTAACGGAGAAGGGTGCCAGAGTGGAGACCACATGCCGGCTTATGGTGTCGCGGGTGCCGAAAGTGGCGGCTGCTCCAGCAGCCATGAAATACCCCAAGTAATTGCGGCGTGTCACGGTTTCGGATGAAGGATTCGCCCGAGACCTGATGACCAGTATCAGGCCGCAGACAATGGCCGGCGTTCCGAAATAGAGCAGCAGGTCAGGGCGCTCTTTCAAGATCGCATAACCCAGGATGAAAGCGAACACGGGCTGTAAAGAGGCGAAGGGTCCAGCTCCGGATGCGCCCACCATGCTGATAGCAGTGTTGTTGAGGACGCGGGCGCCAGGGTAGGACATGGCCCCCATGAGGGCGAACCAAGCGTAGGCCTTCCACGAGAGTGTGGTGATCTCGGAGGCGTGTCCTACGAGGGCGGGGATGAAGGCCACGAGGGAACTGGTAATAACGGCAAACGTGGTCGCCGTGGCACCCGACATGCGCTGGGTGCCCGCCCTTATGAAGATGTTACCTGTGCCGAAGCCCGCCGCGGAACAGAAAGCTAATACGATTGCCACCAGCATATTGTTTGCGCGCCCCCGCTGCTACGCGGAAGCAAACCCTAGTCCTCGGAGCGGGCTTGATACCGGTTGCGGAAGTAGATTGCTACAGCGTTCATCGATAGCAGGATGACTAGCAGCACGATGATACCCGCAGCAGCCAGCGATTGGAAGTCGTGCCGAGGATCGGAGGCCCAGTTGTATATCTGGATGGGCAGCACGGTAAACCTATCCAGAGGCGTGGTGGGCAGGAAAGTGAGGAACACCAAGGCGCTGATGGCGATGACCGGGGCAGCTTCGCCGATAGCGCGGGACATGGCCAAAATCACCCCGGTAAGGATGCCAGCTAAGCTTTGGGGGATTACGACGCCCTTAACCACCTGCCATTGGGTGGCCCCGAGAGCATATGCGGCGTCGCGATGGCTCTGTGGCACAGCGCGAATGGCCTCCCTAGAGGCGAGAATCACTATGGGGAGGACCAACAGGGAGAGGGTGAGGCCACCAGCCAGAAGAGTCCTTCCCATGGCCAGCATTTGCACGAAGAGGCCGAGACCCAGGAGCCCGTAGACGATGGATGGGACACCGGCTAGGTTGGAGATGTTGACCTCGACGATGCGGGTGAGCGTGTTCTTGGGGGCGTATTCCTCAAGGTAAAGGGCTGCACCTACTCCCACTGGGATGGTAAAGGCGGCTACGAGACCCATGAGATAGATGGTGCCGACTATGGCATGGACTAGACCGGCTTCCTCTGGGTGACGGGAGGGATAGTCGGTAAGGAATTGCCAACTGAGCCAAGGGATGCCCTGCCATAATACCTGTGTCAGCAGCGTTACCAGCCCGATCAGGCCGATGCAGACTGCCGCGAGAAATGCGACGTAGGCAATTCCCCCCACGCCTTTGCGGAAGGGCAGGTTGGCGGAGAAGGCGGCGTGTCCCTTTTGCATTAGTACGTCTCCCGATAGCGCTGCACTACCCATTGTCCCAGCATGTTCATGGCTAGGGTCATGATGAAGAGGACCAGACCGACGGCGAAGATGGTGTTGTATTCGACAGAGCCGTGGGGCGTCTCACCTTGGCTCAGCTGCACGATGTAGGCAGTCATGGTCTGGATGCTTTCCAGCGGGTTGAAGGTCATCCTAGGCGTGGCCCCGGCTGCCAGGGTAACGAGCATGGTCTCGCCGATGGCGCGGGAGAGGCCCAAGATGAAGGCTGCCACGATGCCGGAGAGGGCAGCAGGCACCACCACACGCAGGGCCACCTCGAGGCGGGTGGCACCCAATGCGTAGGCTGCCTGGCGCAGGGAGCGGGGTACGGCCAGCATGGCGTCCTCGCTTAGGGAGGAGACCATGGGGATGATCATGAGGCCCATTACTATGCCAGCGCTCAAGGCGTTGAAAATCAGCAGGTCGGGCATCACCTTCTGCATCAGGGGTGTGACGAAACTGAGGGCGAAGTACCCGTAGACGATGGTGGGTATGCCAGCCAGAATCTCCAAGGCTGGCTTGATAACCCGTCTGACCCTGTCGGGGGCGTACTCGGATAGGAAGATTGCGGTGGCCAGTCCCACAGGCACTGCTACGGCTGAAGCCAATACGGCCACCAAGAGCGTGCCGCATACCAAGGGAAGGACTCCAAAGGAGGTGGGCTTCAGGATGGGGGACCAGCGGGTGCCGGTGATAAATTCCCATGCTGAGACTTCTTGAAAGAAGCCGATAGACTGGTTGAGCAGCAGGACTACTATGCCGATGGTGGTTACGACGGAGACCAAGGCGCAGGAGGCGAAAATCCAGCGGACCAGCCTCTCCTCAATGACTCTAGATCGACGTTGTCTCAAGAGGCGTCCCTCTCTGGGGATTGCGCCTGCCAAGCCTTCGCGACTTCCAATGCCACGATCCACGAATTGCCACCTGCCCGTCTCCGTCGTTGAAGTGTTTGTATGTTCTGCTCGGTTCCCTAGCGGATGGCACTATCTATGATACCGCCTTGCCCATCACTCCGCCTACCTCCGCCGATAGTAAAACCCACCAGTGGCGGCTGCGCGTAGTGGGTGCGGTGCGCACTATGCTCAGCCTGCTGCGTCTATTACAGCTTGGAGGTTGGCCTCGAAAGTGCTGCCGTCCTCTGGCACGTAACCCACCTCGGCAGTGAGCTCGGCGCCGGCCTCCATGTAGAACTTCACGAACTCCAGCACTTGGGGCTTTTGCAGGCTGTCCACGTTCACGTAGATGAATAGGGGCCTAGACAGCGGGGTGTAGGTGCCGCCTGCGATGGTCTCAGGGCTGGGCTTGACGCAGCCTTCGCCGTTGTCGATGCCCAGCAGCTTCAACTGGTCCGCATTCTCGATGTAGAAGGCGTAGCCGAAGTAGCCTAGGGAGTTGCGGTCGCCGGAGATGCCCCGTACGAGCACGTTGTCGTCGGCGGAGGCGGTGTAATCGTCGCGGCTGACCTTGGCCTCGCCATTGACCTCCTCGGTGAAGTAGTCGAAGGTGCCTGAGTCGGTGTCGCCGCCATATAGCCTGATTTCCCTGTCGGGCCATGCCGGATTCACGTCACTCCACTTCTGGATGGTGCTGCCGGGCATCCAGATTTGGTGGAGTTGTTCTATGGTGAGGCAGTCAACGAAGTCGTTCTGGGGGCTTACCATCACGGAAAGCCCGTCGGTGCCGACTTTGAGCTCCAAGTACTCTATGCCGTTCGAGGCTGCTGCCTCCTTCTCAGCGTCCTTGATGGTGCGGGAGGCGTCAGAGATATCGGTCTCGCCGATGGTGAACCGCTTGAAACCGCCGCCGGTGCCGGAGATGCCCACGATTGGCTGGGTCTTGCCGTGGAGCTTTTGGAATTCCTCAGCCACAGCTTGCGAGATTGGGGAAACTGTGCTCGAGCCGTCTATCTCGATTACGCCCTCAAGCTCCATCATAGCGTCGGCGCCGCAGGCAACCAGTGCGACCAAGCCGAGAACCAACAGGGTTATGACACACAGGTACTTGGGCCAGTGTGAGATTGCCATATGGTGTTCCATCTCCTGAAGAAAGGAAGCTTTTTGGTAGTCTGGGTCAATTGAAGTCGCGAGCAGGCCGGGGAGGCCTACGGCCATGCCCTCCTCCCGATTCAAGACCGAAAAAAGAGAGGAGGCCCGCGGACGCTGGGAAAGCGTTCCGCATGCCTCCTCCACTTCATCAGTGGAGACAGCTCCGCTGCCTAGCGCGGGCCAATTGGTCCTCCCCGTATCGAGGTACGGGGCAGGTCTGAGGCCTGAGGCCTCCTGGAGCGCAGGGCCCGCTCTAGTTTGTCGGGAGTCAACGGGGTGTCGATGTGACGTATGCCAGTCGGGGACAGGGCGTCCATCACGGCGTTGGCTACGGCCACGGGGGCGGCCAAGGTTGGTAGCTCCCCTATGCCCTTTAGCCCGGAAGGCGTCAAAGGCGACATCGTTTCCATGGTGTCCAATTCCATGTCAGGCATGGTAGTGGACGTGGGCAGCGAATAGTCCAACAGGCTGCCGGTGATGGGCTGGCCTTCAGAGTCGTAGGTCATGCCTTCCAGCAAGGCTTGTCCCACCCCCTGCACGATGGCCCCATGGACTTGGCCGTCGGCCAACAGGGGGTTCATGATGCGGCCAGCGTCGTGGACGGCGACGTACTTCAGCAGATTGACCTCGCCGGTATCGCGGGAGACCTCCACCACAGCCACATGAGCGCCAAAGGCGTAAGGGCTTCGGGGCAATGTGTTCATGCCGGAGAAGTCGAGTCCGACTTCGACATCGGGTGGCAGCAACTCCTCGTCGTAGGCTGCTGAGACCACTTGGGGAAAGGGGAGGCGACGCGATGGGTCGCTCTGGTCGAAATACTCACCCTCCTGCATATTCACTTGGTCAGTCGCACAGCCCAACTGGTGGGCGGCTATGGCCATGAGCCTGGACCGGGCTTCCCTCAGTTGCAGGTGAATGACGGTGCCACCGGCGATGAGGCCACGGCTGCCGCCGGTACCTCCTCCCGTGGGCACGATGTCGGTGTCGCTGTGGAGCAGTTCGACCTTCTCCGGGGCCACGCCCAACTCGTCGGCTGCCAGTTGGGCAAATATGGTTGCGGTGCCTTGGCCGTGGGGCGAAAGGCCAGTGTGCAGGGTCACCTCGCCCGAGGGATGGATAATGACACGAGCGTAGTCGGTCAAGCGGGGAGTCAGAGCGCCTGAGCCTTTGACGACAGTGGCCAAGCCGATGCCGATCATGGAATCTGGCGATGAGGCTTGTCGCTGCCGCCAGTGGTCGTACTCCGCCATCTCCAAGGCGCGGTCCAAAGCTGGCGCGTAGTTACCGGAGTCATAGGTGATGCCTGTAGGTGTGCGGTAGGGGAAGGCATCAGGAGACAGGAGGTTGCGTCTTCGCACCTGAGCGGGGTCAAGCCCGAGCTCTTGGGCAATCAAATCGATGGTCCGCTCCATGCAGAAGGCCGCTTCAGGGCCGCCTGCACCGCGATATGCGCCGGTGGGCGTCTTGTTGGTTACCACACCCTTGACCTGTACGCTCATTGCAGGTGTGCGATAGGGTCCCGTGATGCGATGGCTGGTGGACACGGGCACTGTTGGGGTGGACATAAAGAAATAGGCGCCAAGGTCGGCTAGGATGTTGACCTTGATGCCCAGCAACGTACCGTCGTTGGCGACGGCTGCCTCGACATCGACGGTGTGGCCGCGGCCGTGGAAAGCTAGCATGTTCTCTCGGCGGCTCTCCATCCACTTGATGGGGCGGCCCAACATTATCGACAGGTAGGGGATGGCCACCTCTTCAGGGAAAAGCGCTGCCTTCTCGCCAAAGCCTCCGCCGACGTCGGGGGCTATCACACGGACACTGTTTTCGGGGCGCTGCAGGAGTTCCACCAAGTGGTCGCGTATCTCGTGGGGGTGTTGGGTGGAGTCCCAGACGGTGAGCATATCCTGCTGTCGCTGGTAGTCGGCCAGCACCCCCCGTGGCTCCATGGGGGCTGGGGCGAGGCGTTGCACATGGTACGTGCCTGTCACTACCCGGTCAGCGGAGGCGAAGGCCTCGTCTAGGTCGCCGCCCGCACTGAGCGTCTGGAGGGCGAGGTTGGCGCCGATGTGCTCGTGCAGCACCGGCGCTCCTTCGGCCAGCGCGTCGGTGGGGTCGATGATGCTGGGCAGAGGCTGGTATTGGACGTCGATCAGTTCCAGGGCGTCGCTCGCCAAATATTCGGTGTCGGCCACCACTATGGCCACAGGCTGGCCCACGTAGCATACGCGGTCAGTGGCCAGCACAGGATGGAAGGGAGGGTGTATCTCGTCGGCATCGGCACGGGTCCGTGTGGGTATCTCGGTGGCGATGCCGGTGAGGTCGTCGGCGGTAATGACGGAGACGACGCCGGGGAGTTGGCGTGCGCGGGAAGTATCGATGCTGAGTATGCTGGCGTGGGCGTGGGGGCTGCGGAGGACGACTGCGTGGAGGAGGCCGGGGATCTTCAGGTCGTCGAGGTAAAGGCCATTTCCAATGAGGAGCCGGTGGTCCTCAAGGCGCCGGACGGACTGGCCTACATAGGTCGTAGGGTTCACCTCCGCGGAGCTTGTGAAAATTATAACACACGGCCTTCCTGTTAGAGTCAAGGGGTCTTTCGATTGTTGGTAAAAAGAGGCGGCCCGGACTACTCACAAGTCAGCACGCTAGGTAACCTCTGCTCAAGCGCTTTGCCGCTTCGCCGGAGGTCTTGGCATGACAATCGGCATTGGGGGGCTTGGAGGTTCGCATTTTGTCGAATCTGTGGTGTTCCAGTGCTAATTTTTTGCATCTCTCGTTTAATTTTAGTGCTATATCCGTTGTAATCGGTATGTATGTTATTGCACCTGGATTTGGACCGGCGCAGCTATGCGTCAGCTTTGATTTAGACAGGTGGATGACACACCATACACGGTATTTTGCGTTTTCGTAGCTGATGCCTGTGCATTTGTGACGTCGTTGTATCCGGTCCATATCTGAGAACATTGTAGAATCCCCCCGGTGGTGGGTACCTCTGGATTGGGCCCCGGGTAAGGCAAGATGCGGGTGGGGGGCCTATTTGGAGGGTAGGCGGGAAAGGAGGCCGGGGTCAACCGGCGGATGTCATGGGCAACGGTTCAGGGTGAGGGGCCTTTGAGCATTCAACGCTTAGAGCCTTTCCCACGCTCAAGCGCATCCTCGATAAGCACTCGCACCGTAGGTCGGCTCGCGTCGTGTATTGAGCGAATCTTCGCGTGGCGCAGCTTGGCGCCAGACCCTTCTAGCAATCCATCGGGGTCCGCTAGCTCCACGCCCTGATAGAAACCGAGGTCGACCCACTCTTTGTAGGGGATAATGTAGGGATAGCTGTCGCTCATCCTCGCTGTCCCTACCCCGTAGTTCGCAGCGCGATAGCCAAGACGTACGACCTCCAATGTATTCGGATCGACCTCGAAGACTATCTTCCGCAGAGCCTCCGCAACGGGGCGCACAGATTCTTCTGTAATCTGTAGCAGGTCGTCGAATGTTCCAAATTTGGCCTTGGGCATGTGTGACCTGCCCTATAGAGTTTATGGGTAAGAGTTGTGGGCGACATAGGAGTGAGCCGATTACGATTCGCCTACCGAAACGAGGGCGTGCTCCTGCATGATGAGGTGGTGGTAGAGTAGCCTAATTTACGGGCCTCTGCGGTGGCTAGATGAGAGCGGTGACTAGATGAAAGTTGAGAGGCACTATGTAGCTCCACCCTGTCTTTAGTTTCCCGATGTGCCCGGTTCATACCGAACTATCGCTCCATCTAATAGTTCCCGGCGCTCCGGGCCGTTTGCTTGACCGCCTGAGGCATCTTGGGCTAGATTCACGCCAGAACAGGCAGACGAAGCGTGATCCCGTACAACACGCCGCTTCCGGATGTTGTGCCGCAATTCTGGTCTGCCTGCCGTTGGACATCAACTTAGCCCGCAACTCGATGATGGAGGGAAATCGACATGCCGTTCTACGAAAGAGGCTCCACCCGAATCTACTACGAAGAGGCCGGTTCCGGGTTCCCTCTGCTGATCATTGCAGGTGGTGGGCTCAATTCCAGCTTGGAGTCCTTGCAGGCCTTGTCGCCCTTCAACCCTATGGAGACCTACAAAGACGACTTCCACTGTATTTCCGCCGACTTACGCAATTCTAATCTGGGGCAATCCAGTGGCCCACTGGAGATCGACCGCCCTTGGGATGCCCACTCTGATGACCAGCTTGGGCTGATGGACCACCTTGGAATCAAGGAGTTCTTGGTCATGGGCTTCTGCATCGCCGGGCCGATGATCCACAACCTGCTGAGGCTGGCCCGGGAGCGCATCGTGGCGGCGGCGATGATGCAACCCAGCGGGTTCAGGCCGGAGATGCCGGACGTTTTCTACCAGAACAACATTAAGGGGTGGGGGCCGCCCCTTTGCGAGAAGCGTCCTGAACTCACGATGGATATGGTCCATGATTTCCTGACCAGCATGTACACCAACCGGGCCGACTTCGTTTTCACCGTTTCCCGCGATTTCGTGCGTACTGTGCAGACACCTCTTCTGATAGCGCCCGACGATGTGTCGGCGCACCCTTACAAGGTAGCGATGGAGGTTGCCAGCCTTGCCCCGAACTCCGAGGTGACCATTTATCCTTGGAAGGACACTCAGGAGCACATCGACGAGGTGGTAGCCCACGCCCGGCGCTTCTTGAAGACCCATGAACCGGCAGCCGTGACGGCTTAACAACTCCGGACTGCTGGGCCTTCAAATTTCGGCTGCCAGACCAGCTGCTAGTTCAGTCCCAGGTCCGGCTCAAGCATGTGGCGTGAACGAAGCCGGGCACCATGTTACAGGTCTATCGCAAATTCCGGGTCGCTTATGGTTTCTGGGTTTTGAGAAAATGTCGCCTCAGGCAACCGGCAACTCCCGGCCCGTGTCCGACGCCTGTTTGATGGTATCGATGAAACGATGCAGGTCAACCGCTACATCGAACGTCGGCAAGCGGTTCTGTCCGGTACGTACCGCCTCGGCGAACAGGGTATACATCTGCCCGACGTTGAAGGGATCGCCGCGTGGGAAGTCGGAAGGCACATAAACGAAACGCCCGGGTATATCCAGGTCCTGCAACTCATGGCTTCCCCGTGCGCCCTGCACCCTCAGCATCTCACCGCGCTGCGACGAGACGCTTCCTGTGGCGACAAGCGTGCCTTCCCGCCCGTAGATCTCCATTCGAAAGCCGGTACCGGCCCAGGGGACAGCTCCAACATGGACCGAGACTGCCGCGCCGCTCTCCAACTGTCCGCTGACTCGCACATTGTCCGGGGATGTGACTTCCACAAACTGCTGGGTATCGGTCTCGTACCATTGCTTTGCTTGGGTGCTGACCATGCACGCCACCCGGGTGAAGTTGCCAGCCACGAAACGCAGGGCGTCAATGACGTGTCCGTTGGCGATGGTCAGCGTGTTTGCGCCTAGGCTGGCATCGCGCTGCCAGGTGCGGCTTGAAGGGCGTTCCAACGTGCCATCGCGCATGGTGGTCACATGGCACGAGAGCACCTCGCCCACATGGCCGGCTTCAATTTGCTCCTTGATAAACAGCAATGCGGGACTAACTCGCGATTGCAGACCCACTGCGGTTTGCACACCTTTGTCCCGGGCCAGAGTTGCAAGTTCCTCGGCTTCGGCAGTATTCCGTCCCAAGGGCCACTCGGTGTAGACGTGCTTGCCAGCTTCGATAGCGGACTTCGTTGCCTCATAGTGGGATGGCACCCGTACAACCACGGCCACCGCGTCGATCTCCGGAGACACTACCATTGCTCGGAAATCATGGAAGGCGAGCTTCGCTCCAAAGGCTTGGCGAGCCTCTTCCGCGCTCTCGGGCCGGGTGGTGCAAACCGCGGTAAACTCGACATCCGGACTGGCCAGCAGCGCTGGGAAGTGCGACTGAGAGGCCCAAGTCGAGTTTACGTTCGCACCCACAAACCCTAGGCGGATCTTGTTTGGCATGACGCGTGCTCCTTGATTGCTGGCATCCTGCATCCTTCGATGTGGCGGTGGGCCGGGCAACCGTCATCTATGAACACAGAATGCGCAGCGTCGGTGGTTTTAACTTTTGTAGAGTAGACCTGCTCCCGGTGTTTGTACCATCGCTATGTTAGTCCGACAATGGTTTGGGACAGGTATTGCGGGCGTGATAACTTCCCAGCCAAGGATGACAAGCCAGGCGCGATGGCCGACCGTTTCTGACAGGGTGCTTAGAGAGGAATATAATGATGCCCTGGACTATATGGGCCAGCTCTAAGAGGGAGCTCTGCCAAGGAATGGCATGGAAGTAATCGGCTCGAACCTGCGGACCGCCGACCGGGATTTTCTGGACAACCAAGCCCGCATGGAAGCCTTGGTGCGCGACCTGAAGGGGCGGTTGGCCCGGGTGCGGACCGGCGGCGGGCAAGGTGCGGTGGAGTTGCACCGAAGCCGCGGCAAGCTGCTGGCCCGGGACAGGATTGAGAGGCTGGTGGACGCCAATACTCCCTTCCTTGAGCTGAGTCCTCTCGCGGCATGGGACATGTACGACGGGGAGGAGGCATCTGCCGGGATCGTGACCGGCGTCGGTGTGGTGCAAGGAAAAGAGGTGATGGTTCTCGCCAATGATGCCACAGTCAAGGGCGGGGCCTACTACCCGATTACCGTCAAGAAACACCTGCGCGCCCAAGAAATTGCCTTGGAGAACCACCTGCCCTGCATCTACCTAGTGGATTCCGGGGGAGCCTTCCTGCCATTGCAGGCGGAGGTGTTCCCCGACCGGGACCACTTCGGAAGAATCTTCTACAACCAAGCCCAGATGTCGGCCTTGGGCATTCCCCAAGTGGCGGTGGTCATGGGGTCCTGCACCGCCGGGGGCGCGTACATTCCGGCCATGAGCGACGAGGTGGTCATGGTGCGGCAACAGGGCACTATATTTCTCGGCGGGCCTCCTCTGGTACGGGCGGCCACCGGAGAAGAGGTCGACCCGGAGACCTTGGGCGGCACCGAGGTGCACACCCGGGTATCCGGAGTGGCCGACCATCGGGCCGCCGATGATGAGGATGCCCTAGCCATCACCCGAGACATCGTCGAGAACTTCGTGCGACGGCGTGACCCTCCCTTTGAAGTTTCCAGCCCGGAACCGCCAGCATATGAGCTCGGTGAGCTCTACGGCATAGTGTCGCCCGACAACCGGCGGCAGTACGACGTCCGCGAGGTAATTGCCCGTATCGTGGACGGAAGCCGCTTCCACGAGTTCAAGGCCGAGTACGGGGAAACCCTCGTCTGCGGCTTCTCGCGCATCTGGGGGTATCCAGTGGGAGTGGTCGCCAACAACGGGGTTCTCTTCTCCGAGAGCGCGCTGAAGGGGACCCATTTCATCGAGTTGTGCAGCCAGCGAGGAACTCCCCTGCTGTTCCTGCAGAACGTTACCGGCTTCATGGTGGGCCGGCAGTACGAGGCCGGGGGTATTGCCAAGGACGGGGCCAAGATGGTCATGGCCGTTTCCAACGCCGCCGTTCCCAAGTTCACCGTGATTATCGGTAGTTCCTTCGGAGCGGGAAACTACGGCATGTGTGGACGGGCCTACCAGCCCCGTTTCCTATGGACCTGGCCCAACGCCCGCATTTCAGTGATGGGAGGGCCGCAGGCGGCGGAGGTACTGCTTACCATAAGGCTGCAGCAACTGGAGCGGCAGGGCCGGACCTTGGAGCAGGAGGAGCGGGAGGCCCTGCAACAGCCCATCCTGGAAAAGTACGAGGTGGAGAGCGATCCCTACTACAGTACCGCCCGGCTGTGGGACGACGGCATCATTGACCCGGTGGACACGCGGACAGTGGTAGGCTTGGGAATCGCTGCCTCCATCAACGCCCCCTTCCCTGAGCGGAAGCAGGGCGTCTTCCGGATGTGAAGCCCAGCATGTTCCTGCCTCAACCACAAGGTCCCGGCCGGATGTCTGCCGATGTTCTCTAAGGTTTTGGTAGCCAATCGAGGCGAAATCGCGGTCCGGATCAACCAGACCCTCCGCGTCATGGGGATTGCCCCTATCGCGGTCTACTCTGAACCGGATGCTGGCGCTCCCCATGTGAACACGGCGGAGCAGTCCGTGGCCTTGTCGGGCAATACCGCCGAAGAGACATACTTGAGCATCCCCCAAATCGTGCAAGCCGCCCGGGACTGCGGGGCGGGTGCGATACACCCTGGCTACGGTTTTCTGTCGGAGAATCCGGAGTTCGCCCGGGCCTGCCGGGAAGCGCAGATAACCTTCATCGGGCCGCCTGCGGAAAGCATGGTGGCGCTGGCGGACAAGCTGCGTGCCAAGGACATTGCCCAGGGTGCCGGGGTGCCGGTGGTCCCGGGTTCTCCCGTGTGCCTCCCGGGGGACGCTGTGGCTGAGGAGTTCGTGGGCCGGTGGGGGTTCCCCATACTGGTGAAAGCTGCCGCCGGAGGGGGCGGTCGGGGTATGCGTCTGGTCAACGGGCGGCGGGAGTTGGAGAGGGATATGGAGTTGGCCAGCCGGGAGGCCGAAGCTGCCTTCGGTGACGGCCGGGTATTCCTAGAGCGTTACGTTGCCAACCCCCGGCATGTGGAGGTGCAGGTGATGGCCGACGAGTTCGGGCATACCATCCACCTCGGCGAGCGGGAATGTAGCATACAGCGGCGCCACCAGAAGATAATTGAAGAGACTCCCTCCCCGGCCCTCACACCGGAGTTGCGCCGGAACATGGGCGCCGCCGCCGTCGCCGTGGCTCGCAGGGCCGGATACGCCAACGTCGGGACAGTGGAGTTCCTGCTGGACCCGCAGAGCGGCGAGGCCTACTTCCTGGAAATGAATGCCCGGCTCCAGGTCGAACACCCGGTCACCGAGGTCGTACTGGGGTTGGACATGGTGGAATGGCAGGTCCGCATCGCAAGCGGGGAACCCCTGACACTGCAACAGGATGAAATCCAGCCCCAAGGCCACGCCATAGAGTGCCGCATCTACGCCGAAGACCCTTACCGGGACTTTGTTCCGTCCACCGGAACGCTGTTGCGTTGGAGGCCTCCCAGCGGGCTTGGGCTGCGGCTGGACAGCGGCGTTGTCGAGGGCCAAGAGGTGTCCATCTACTACGACCCCATGCTGGCGAAGCTCATAGCCTGGGCGCCACGCCGCGACCTCAGTTTGCGGCGGATGGAGGTGGCGCTGTCCCAGTTTCTGGTGCTGGGCGTAATAACCAACATTCCCCTGCTGCGGGCGGTGGTGGGTCATCCCCAGTTTCAGAGGGGCGAATACAATACTGGCTTCTTGGAGTGGAACCCAGCGGTTACCAGCCCAGCCGTGTCAGACGAATCCCGCATGATGGCCCGGGCGCTGGCGGCGTGGGCGTCGCGTCAGCCGGTTCGGCCGGCGTTCTCGGCAGTACGGGGAGATAGCCGGGTTAGCGTCAATCCTTGGCAGGATGCTGGGGGACAGAGGCTACCGTGACCCCGAGCCACGGCGAGATGCGCGAGATGTATCCGGGGACGGGAGAAGCCTATCGCTACCGGACACAAGAGCGGAAAAACTATTTCACGTTCGACCTTGAAGGCGAGGTAGTGCCGGGGTTAAAACCCACCACTACGCTCAGCATTGAGTCACGGGATACTGGGCAAGGGTTGTGCCGCACCGAATCAGGCCGCACCCACGCCTTCGGTTGGGCATGCGTCGGCCCGGAGTTGCACCTGTGGCTAGATGGCGCACTATTCGTGTTCCAGCGGTCAGAGACGCGGCGGCGGGGCAACGCTCGCGCCACCGAGGCATCTGGAGATGTGCTGGCACCCATGCCAGGCGTGGTGTTAGAGGTGCTGGTGGTCGAGGGCGACCGGGTGGAGCGAAACCAGGCCGTCGTGGTGATGGAGTCCATGAAAATGGAGTTGGTGATCACCCCTTCCCGCAGCGGCGTCGTGCGGCGGGTGGCGGTACATCCCGGCCAGCAAGTGGACCGCGGCATGCGCTTGTTGGAGTTGGTCCCTGAGATTGCCGAGAGCGGTCGTTCATAAGGGCTGAGCGGCTGGAGCAGTTCGTGTGGCAAGCTGTTTCGTAGCTGAGGTGGCGTCCCAGCCAGGATTCGAACCGGCGACCCGCTCGTGGACTTCGTAGTCTACTAGCAGGTAAGGAACACGAGGGCCGTGACGACTACCAACCCGGCTAGCGCAGCGATGATAGTCATCCGGGCTAGGTTAGCCATAGATCAGATGATCAAGTTCTCAGGCACGGCGCGCGAAGCAAGAGTTCACCGTTATCTCCCCCTCTTGAGACGCAATTACAGGAGTTATTTGGCATTCCCGGCAACAAGACGGCCTATTTCGTCTGTCTTGACCAGGACCAGCCGGTCCGACCCATCCGGCGCAATCGTCGCCAAGGTAAAGCTGGAGTCTTCGCCATTACGGGCTGCTATGGCAATCCTGGAGCCATCAGGCGACCAGGATGCGTCGAACCCCGAGCCTACCCGGCGAAGGCCGGACCCGTCGGCATCGACGACGTAGACGCTTGCGCCTGCAGGCCCATCCCCGTCGACCGAAGTGAATAGAAGTCTGTGCGCAAGTAGGCGACCAGTCCACGGTCGCACGGGGGTCGATGGCGTCGCACGATGACCACCTTTGTCAGGTCACTGCCATCATGGTTTATCACGTATAGAGACAGCGCGCCGCCTCGGGCCCGTTTTTCATAGTGGGTGAAGGCGACTCGCTCGCCGTCACAGGACCATGCCGGTGCGGTCCCAAGGTAATCAGTGAATGAACTGTCTGCCGCGAATAGGCGCGTGGGTCCCACGCCGTCTATTCCAATCGTATAAAGAACGCCCCGGGAGATATGCCCTTCTACGCTCTCTATAATCACATAAGCCAGCCTTTTACCATCTGGTGACCAGGTCGGCCCATACGTTATGAGGGTGTCCGCCACGTTCTCCTCTCCTTCGAGTCGGAAGGAACGGAAGGCCATGACCTGCCGTTCAGCGGAACCGTCTGGGGAGATCGTGTAGATTCCTGGGCTCGCTGCCCACGTATCTTGCCTTACGAACGCTATCCGTGTCGCATCAGGGGACCATGCTGGCGCTGTATCCAGATAAATGTTTTCGGTAAGCCTACGCTCATGGGAACCATCCAGTCTGGATGTTTCTATCTCGAACTTACCCTCTACTTCTTGCCATGCTGAGGCCTTGAGGTGTCGAGACGTGGCATAAACGATGCCGGAGCCGTCTGGGGAGACATCCGGCGAATAATATAGGTCGTAACGGTCGTCGCTCTTGAGGATTCTCCGGATACGGGAACCATCCGCCTGGGCCACGAAAATAGACCCATATTCATGATCACCATACCCGGGCTGCATGAACACTAGCTGCATGAACACTACCTGGTCCCCGTCTGGGCTCCATTGGGGAGTAAACCGGGGGTTGGTAGACGAAAGAAGGCTGTCCCATGCGTCCGGATGGGGCTCATAAAATATCGAGCAGTAAAAGAATGGTGGAGTTGGGGATGCCGATGCCGATGCCAGTGCCCATAGCACCAACAGACCGAAGGCGGTACTTCTAGCCGCCCGGATCATGGGGTCACCGTGATCCACACGTTTTCGTCTGCTTTTAACCCATCGTCGTCGGTTACATGGACCGCCATAGGATTCCTACTTGGCCCATTGGGGTTTTGATTCTCGCTGGGCGCTCCCCGCTCGTGAAGACGGTGGCCACCAGACTTCCTCAGTCGTCATGTCGGCCCCTTTTCGTCTCAAGGGATGAGTAAATACGCAGAAAGGTAGCGATATAGGCAGCGGTCGCTGTGGTAGCTGATTCAGCTTTGAACCGCAAAATAGGCATCGGGTCATTCACGCAGTTTTTGCCAGCCGAAGGCCCGTGTTTAGATACGATGGCGTCCCAGGCAGGATTCGAACCCGCGACCCGCTGCTTAGAAGGCAGCCGCTCTATCCTCTGAGCTACTGGGACGTTCGGGTGGCTGCGAACTGTGTGTAGGTCGCTCGCAGCCGTGCTATATGGATAATGCTAGGCATGGGCCAATTCCATGTCAACCTCAGTGAACCTCAGGGGGGCATGGCATGGCACGCAATTGGCCCCCTGCTCACCGTTATTCGTCTTGGAAGGCCCGCCACACTTTCTCAGGAGTCACCGGGGCATCCATGTGACGCAGCGACGTCTGGGAGAGGGCGTCCACCAAGGCGTTGGCCACTGCGACGGGACTGGCAACGGTGGGTAGCTCGCCACCACCCTTGACGCCCAGTGGATTGACGGGGGAGAGGGTCTCGACGCTGTCCATGTGCAGGGGAGGCATGTCCTCGGCAGTGGGCATGGAGTAGTCGAGGAAGTTGCCGGTCAGGGGCTGGCCGTTCTCGTCGTAGACCATCCCTTCCATGAGGCCTTGGCCCAGACCTTGTGCTAGGCCACCGTGAAGCTGGCCTTCCATGATTTTGGGGTTGATTACCCGGCCAGTGTCGTGAACGGCTGAATAGTTGAGGAAGGTGATGGCTCCGGTATCGGGGTCGACTTGGATCACAGCTACGTGAGCGCCGAAGCCGAAGGGGTTCTCGGGCATGGAGAAGGAGCTCTTGAACTCCAGTCCGGGTTCCATTCCTGGCGGGAGCCTGTCGGGCCGGTGAGCTTCCGAGGCAACCTCTTGGAAGGACATAACCTGCTCCGGATCCTTCCCGTTAATCACTTTCTCGTCCTCGAAAACAAGGTCTTCGGGGTCGCACTCGAGGATGTGGGCGGCTATGGCGGCCAGCTTTGCCTTGGTGTCGCGGATGCCGAGGAGCATGGCGGAGCCGCCCACTGAGAGGCCACGGCTGGCGAAGGTGCCCATGCCCTTTTCGGGGATATCACTGTTGCCATGGCGGATTTGTATCTGATCAGGGGTTAGGCCCAACTCGTCGGCTGCGATCTGGGCGAAGGTGGTCTCGGTGCCTTGGCCGTGAGGGGACACCTCTGTGTGCACCGTGACATTGCCCGACGGGTCAATCTGGACAACGGCGGCGCTATCGCGCATCTCACCGATGCCTCCTGAAGCCTTGACCACAGTGGCGACGCCTATACCTATGAGGGGATCGCCCGGCTTGCGGTTCCTCTGGGCCTCGCGATAGCGGGAGTATTCGCCCATCTCCAGAGCCTTGTCGAGAGATAAGCCGAACTGCCCGGAGTCATAGATTAGGCCAGTGCCGGTGGTGTAGGGGAAGGCGTCGTCTGCGACGAAATTCCGCCGACGCACCTCAGCGGGGTCCAAGTCCAGTTCTTTCGCAATGAGGTCGAGGGTGCGCTCCATCATGAAGGCGCCTTCGGGGGCTCCTGCGCCGCGGTAGGGGCCGGTGGGTGGCCGGTTCGTGATTACGCAGTCGACCGAAACATCCATGTTGGGGATGGCGTAGGGGCCGTTGACGCGACGGATGGTGTTGTATGCGGGGCCAGCGGTGGAGGTGAGGTAGTAGCCTCCAAGGTCTGCAATCATGCGGAAGCGCATGCCCAGGATAGTGCCGTCACTGGCGACTCCAGCTTCAACGTCGCCGTGGTAGCCACGGGCTTGGTAAGCAAGCACGTTCTCCCAGCGATCCTCAATCCACTTGATGGGACGCTCCAGCTGTATGGCCAAATGGGAGAAGACGATCTCTTCGGGCCATAGCTCGACCTTCTGCCCGAAACCGCCACCCACGTCGGGGGCCAAGACGCGTACGTGGATGTCATCTCGCTTGAGCAGGGGGCCGAGGAAGCTCTTGGCCTTATGGGGTACTTGAGTCGAAGTCCAGAGTTCGAGAGTCTTGTTGTTGGGCTGGTAGTCGGCAATCAGGCCTCGACCCTCCATGGGGTTGGGGGCCAAGCGGGGCACATGGAAGCGCTCGCGAATCACCTTGTGGGCTTGTGCCAAGGCGGCGTCCACGTCTCCACGGCCCACCTGCATACGTACGGCTACGTTGCTGCCGATGTCCTCGTGTATGGGAGTGGAGTCAGGGGAGAGGGCCTCGTAGGGGTCCATCACGGGACGGCGAGGTTCGTAGTCTACCTCGATCAACTCGAGCGCGTCCCGTGCGACGTAGCGGCTCTCGGCGATGACTACCGCCACCGCTTGGCCCACATAGCAGACCTTGCCTATGGCCAAGACGGGATGCCGTGGGGACTTCATATCGTCTAGGCGCTCGGTCTGGCGGGGCGGGATGGTCTCCAGCCCGGGGATATCGTCGGAGGTGACCACCTGAACCACGCCCGGCAGGGCCGCAGCCTTGGAGGTGTCGATGGAGCGGATGATGGCGTAGGCATGGGGACTGCGCAGCACGGCGGCATGGACCATGCCCGGCAACACCTTGTCGTCGACAAAGCTTCCCTGCCCTTGGAGTAGCTGGGGGTCCTCGAAGCGCTTCATGGGTCTGCCTGCATAGGTGGTCATGGGCCTCTCCTCGATACGGGAAGTTGAGTAGGCGTCAGGGTAGCAGGAACGTGTACGGGCGTCTAGCGGAGGCGGCGGCGATGAGGACGGGAGGTTCTTGGTCGCCGTCGGCGATACAGGGTCCTTCTGAGCCAGCGAGTTCTGCGGCAGGAGTGACCGATGGGGCCTAGCTGGTGGGCGGCGAGGAATTCCGGTTTTGTATTTATTCTGCGGCGGGGGACGTATCTGCGACGTGCTTCTTCCTTGCTGTTTTGCGGCGCATCTGCCGCATTGCAGCTTGGATAGAGGTCGTTGCTCATAGTTGGGTTGCCGCGTTGCAGATAAGGTTGGGCGCCGCGTTCGGTAGCTGGAAGAGGCGGCAAACCTGCCGCGGAATGGGCGACAAGAGGATCGCGCAGATTGGGGACAGTATCGAGGGCTTGAGAGTGCTTGGCTTTGGGTTCCACGGTTTTCCTGCCGAAAAGAACGGTTTTGCAAAGCAGGGCGGCCTGCAGGTTCTTGCACGGGATCTGGGGCAGGCAGTCCCAAGCGCATAAGTTGATAATAGAACATGTGTACGTGATTTGTAAATGGGAAGATGCCATGGGGGTAGGGTTGATGGGGTGACTTGGGCTGCGGTATGACCGAGGATGTGAGTGGGACACTGGTTGGACAGTGCCCACTATGATGTCCCCTTCAGTTAGCTATAACCCAGCTAGGGAGCAGCAGAGGACATTTTCCAGGACAATGTCTGGCTAGAGGCCAACTTGGGCGTCATGACAGGGTTCACCAGGTGATGCCGGAGCCACCTGCGTTAGCAGTGGTCGTCGTCCGAGACTCGTGGGCCGTTGACGTTGCGGGCGCTTTGGCCGATGGGGAGGACTACGGGGGTGCCGTGGATGGGGTGGTGGCTGATGGCTACCTGCGCACCGAAGGCTTCGGAGACTACCTCGGTGGTGACCACCTCTTCGGGGGTGCCGATGGCGTGGACTGAGCCTTGGTGCAGGACGGCTATCCGTTGGCAGTACTGGGCGGCGAGGGAGATGTCGTGCATGGCGGCGAGGACGCTGACCCCCATCTCCGTGCGCACCCGCTGTATCAGGTCGAGGACGGCTGGCTGATAACCGATGTCGAGGTGGGCTGTGGGTTCGTCCAGCAGAAGCAGGGGCGCCCCTTGTGACAGGGCCCGGGCGATGAAGACGCGTTGTCTCTCGCCACCGGAAAGGGTGGCGATGGGCCGGGAGGCGAACTCGTCGGTGCCGGTCAGTTCCATGGCGTGCTGGACGATTTCCAAGTCCCGCGGTCCCTCCCACTGTAGCAGCCCCAAGTGGGGGTTGCGCCCCATCAGCACCACCTCCATGCAGCTGAAGCCAGTGGGCACGGCGGGGGATTGGGGGACCATGGACACTCTGGACGCCCGACTGCGGGGCGATAGCTGCTGAACGTCGACGCCACCCAGCAGCACACGGCCCTGCTGGGGTTTGAGGGTGCGGCTGGCGATATTAAGAAGGGTGCTCTTGCCGGTGCCGTTGGGCCCCACCAAGCCAACCATCTCTCCGGGTGCAACCTTGAGGTCGATTCCTCTCAACACCTGCGACTGCCCGTAGGAGAACCAGATGTCTTCCAGTTGAAGGGTGGCGACTCGCCGTGTGTCGTTGGCGCTCAAAAGCTGAAGCTCCTACTGCGACGCAAGACGTAGAGGAAGAAGGGTGCACCACAGAAGGCGGTGACGATGCCCACGGGCAGTTCGCTGGGGCTGGCGACGGTGCGGGCAGTGAGGTCGGCCAGTATGAGGAAACCAGCCCCTACCAGCAGGCACATGGGTAGAAGGAAGCGGTGGTCGTTGCCCCATATCAGGCGCACGGTGTGGGGTGCGATGATGCCGACGAACCCGATGATGCCCGAAACCGAGACAGCAGCGGCGGCGGTGAGCGATGCCAAGGTGATGAGGAGCAGCTTGGTACGCTCGACGTTCACGCCGAGTTGCCGGGCCTCCTCCTCGGTGAGCTGGAAAGTGTTGAGGATGCGGGAATAGGCCATCATCACCAAGGTGCCGGGCACGACATAGGGCAGGATGGTGTAGATGTCGTCCCACTGGCTGCCGATCAGCCCGCCCATGAGCCAGCCCAGCAAGGGTTTCACGTCGGGGTCGCTGCGTATGATGAGGAGGCTGGTGACGGCGGTGACCAGAGATGACATGGCCACCCCAGCGAGTATCAGGGACGTGAGGGGCAGCCCGCCGGAGCGTCGGACGATGGCGTAGGTGACGGAAACGGTAGCGATGGCCCCGGCAAATGCTGCTAGGGGCAGCAGGCTGAAGCCTCCGAAATAGACGGGCACGCTGGTGAGAAGCACTACGGTGGCGCCCAAGGCGGCGCCGGCGGCCACGCCCAGAAAGAAGGGGTCGGCCAAGGGGTTGCGGAACAGCCCTTGGTAGGTGGCCCCGGAGACCGCTAGGGCCGCCCCCACCATGCCCGCTAGGATGATGCGGGGGAATCGGAGTTGCCACACGATGGTATCCCAAGCGTCGGGCCAAGTCTGGGACACATCTATGAGAGGGGCGCTGTCCAGCAGGATGCGGGCCACCGTCCAAGGCGGTATGTAGACCGAGCCGATGGCAATCGCAAATATGCCGATGGCAGCAAGGACAGCCAACCCAACGGCTATGCGCAGCCACGGGTACGCCAAGCCAAGAGGCACACTCATGGCTGGGGATATCCCCTTGGCGGCCGATCTTCCTGCGAGAAAACCCAAGTCCGCCCCCTATGAGGAACTGCCGGTGGAGAATCTGTCCGGGTAGAGGAGTTCTGCCAACTCCTCAATGGCGTCCATCAGCCGGGTGCCTGCGACGTCTAGGGAGCCGCGCCCTGTCAGCACCACGGCCCCATTCTTGACCGCAGTAGTTTCTGCGAGGGCATCGGAATCCAGCACCTGCTGTTGGTTGAACTCGCTTGTAACGATGATTTGCGGATCACGGAGCACCAGTTCTTCGGGTGATATCTGGACATAATCTTCAAGGTCGGAGGTCACCAAGTCGGCCTTCAGCAGCTCGTAGATGCGGGCCATGAGGGTGTTTCCACCCGGAGTCCAGAAGTCGAAGCCGTGATGGTAGACCCGGGGGCCCTGCTCCACGTCAGCGAGAGATTCTTCAATGGATTGGATGCGCGCTTGGATTTCGGATATCTGGTCGCTCGCTGCCTCAGGGTTGCCAATGATGCGTCCCCAGAGGCGAAAGTGCTCCATGGTCTGTTCCAGGTCGTCGCTTAGGGACTTGATGTAGAGCACCTTCAACCCAAGTCCCTGCAGTTCGGGTACGAACCGGTCGAAGAATATGTAGACTAGGTCGGGGTCTTGGGCCACTACCTGCTCGAAGTCTAGGTTGAAAGCGTCGCCCACTCTGGGTATGTCCGCCGTTTCGGGTGGGTAGTCGACGAAGGTGTGGGTGCCGGCAATGCGGCCCTGCTCTCCCAGAGCATAAAGGATTTCGACGGCGGCGCTATCGAAGGCGATGATGCGTTCGGGTGGCGCGTCGAAGGTGACATCGTTGCCGTTGCTGTCGGTGATGGTGATGGGGAACAGGCTGGGTGTTGGCTCCGGGGTGGGAGGCGCCGGAGTCGCGGTAGGCGTCGGGGTTGAGGTGGGCGCTGGGGCGCTGGTGGGCGAGGACTGCGGAGCGACGGGTGTGCTAGCTGGCGCGGGTGCAATAGTGGTGGACGAGGTGGCTGCTGCGATGGGCGTAGCCGGAGTGTCCGCTGGCGCAGAAGCGGGCGTGGTGTCGGCGCCACATCCTGGCAATAGGGCTGCCAACATGACGGCCATCAGGGTGAGGGTTACCAGTAGTGCGATGAATCGCATTTGACTCTGCCTCCTTACTGTTGGTGGAGGCCCGTGCTCTGAGCTATTGAGGCTGTGGGCAACGCAAATGGACAAAAAAACCCGGCCCCTGTTAGAGCCGGGTTTCGGGAAATCGAGGCTGCAGGCTGCTGCGGCCGTTCCCGAGAGCCGACTCTGTCACGCGCAGAGTAGGGCTCCGCTTTCCCGGGCAGGTCTCCTGGCTTATGGATCGTCGCGTTCCGGCCCCTTCCCATCCCTGGTGGGACAGTGGCTTGTTGCCGGCCCGCTCCCCAATTACAGTGGCGCTACCGCGGCGGCTTCACACCGCCTTCCCTATTAGACCCTCGTGGGTACCCGGGACTGCTTCTTCAGTTGTTAAAGCGGGGTAATTCTAGGGGTGATGCTGGCGGGTGTCAAACGGACTACCCTGAGAGGACTGCGGATATCAGGCCGTGGGTCTGTGACGGACTAGGGTTGTTCTCCGCCCAAGCCCTGATGGGCTCCATGGCATCTTCCTGGCTCTCGTCCGGCACGATGTGGGCTTGAGCCGCTTTTGTTGGTGTGCGTCTCCGTGATATACTTTCATTCGCTAATTTTGGAATGAGACAAGGCGATATGCCGGGCGCGATTCAACAACTACAGGGCGGATCGGTGACCACTCCCAAGGGCTTCTCGGCTGGGGCTACGGCCGCGGGCATCAAGACACATGGCGATGAAAAGCTGGACTTGGGGCTGCTTTATTCGACGCAGCCATGTACTTGGGCTGGCACATTCACTACCAACAAGGTGAAGTCGCCCTCGGTGGTGTACGACCAGAACATACCTGCCGATGCCTCTATAAGAGGCGTGGTGGCCACTGCTGGCATCGCCAACGCATGCGTTGGCGCTCAGGGCCTGGTTGACGCTAAGGAAATGGCGGATTTGGCGGCCGATCATATGGGTGTGGACCGGGGGTCGGTGCTGGTGGGTTCCACCGGGGTTATAGGTGTTGAGCTTCCCATGGCCTTGATACGCGCCTCCATTCCTGCGATAGGGTTGTCGGACGATGGGGGCCAAGACTTGGCCAAGGCCATCATGACAACCGATACCCACCATAAGTACGCGGCGGTGCAGTTCGCTATTGGCGATAGTGCTGTGTCCATCGGGGGCATCGCCAAGGGTGTCGGAATGATCCACCCCAACATGGCGACCATGCTCTGCTTCATGAGCACCGACGCCGCGGTGCCCCAGCCGCTCCTGCAGAGAGCGCTGCGGGAAGCGGTCAACGGTTCGCTGAACATGCTTTCGGTGGACGGCGACACCAGCACCAACGATATGGCTGTGATACTGGCCAACGGCGCCTCGGGGGCGCCCGCTATCGCTGAGGGAAGCCCCGAAGCTGAAACTTTCCAAGAGGCGTTGAACCAGCTCTGCGTGGGGCTGACCAAGCAATTGGCAGCCGACGGAGAGGGGGCGACCCACCTTATCGAAGTGCAAGTGGAGGGGGCTGGAAGTGTGGAGGACGCGCGAGCGGCCGCCAAGACAGTGGTCTCCTCCAGCTTGGTGAAGTCGGCTGTGCATGGGGCAGACCCCAATTGGGGGCGTATCCTGGCGGCCTTGGGGCGCAGCGGGGCCGACGTGGATGAGGGGAAGGTCGCCCTCTACATCAACGATGTCTGCATCATGGAAGGAGGCGTGCCCATACCGTTCCACAAGGACGCCGTGGTATCCCTCATGCGGGGTGAGCAGGTGACCTTCCGGATCGGCTTGGGTTTGGGGGCGGCCACGGCCACGGCTTGGGGATGTGACCTGACCGAGGCTTACGTCGTCATCAACAGCGCCTACACCACCTAGCGCGGGGACGCATGTCTTCAGCCCTATTGCCGCTGCCCGCAGTCCGGAGTTTCCCGTGGCGCCCCGTCCCATAGTGGTCAAGATCGGCGGCAGCACCTTGGGTAGCCACGATACCACCTTGCAAGACTTGGTTGCCCTGCAGCGCGACAACGTAGACGTGGTCGTGGTGCATGGCGGGGGCAACATCATATCCCAATGGATGGGACGGCAGGGGGCTGTGCCCCGTTTTGTACGAGGCCTTCGTGTTACCGATCAAGAGGGTTTGGAGATTGTAGTTGCCGTACTCGCGGGGCTGGTGAACAAGCAATTGGTGACCATGCTCACCTCGCTGGGAGCGCGGGCCATCGGCCTCAGCGGGACCGACGGCGGTATGCTCAAAGCCAAGGTCTCCGACCCAGAGTTGGGGCTGGTGGGCCAAGTCACCGAGGTGGATCCTACGCTGCTGTCCGCTACCCTTCAGGCTGGCTACATGCCGGTGGTGGCGCCCTTGGGTTACAGAGAGGACGATGATGGCGGTGAGGCTGGGATACTGAACATCAACGGGGATACGGCGGCCGGAGAGCTAGCCTTGGCGGCTAATGCTGAGAGGCTGGTGTTCCTGACCGACGTATCGGGAGTGATGGACAACAACGGGCGGGTGATGCGTCGCCTTGACCCGCGGCAGGCAAGGGCATTGTTGAGTAGTGGTGTGGCAGGTGGTGGCATGATTCCCAAGCTGCAGGCGTGCCTGCGGGCGCTGGAAGGGGTCCCCATCACCAATATCGTTGACGGACGAAAGCCTGGAGCCCTAGTGGACTGCCTTGAGGGAAGGGGAGAAGGTACCAGGGTGCAAGCCTAAGTCGGGCTGCGTTCGGTACCTCAACAACAAGATGGCTGGCAGCACATTCAACGGCGAGCGTCCACCTCCGGGCCAGTTCGGGGGGGACCTCATGATGCGAGCGCCTGACTTACGGCGCTGGGCTGTGGGCGGAGGAGCAATCGTCGCCCTCATTGCCCTGTTTATCCTCCTGACCCAGGCCATCGGGGTATATACCGACTGGCTGTGGTTTGGCAGCTTGGGCTTTCGCTCGGTATTTGCCACGATGCTGGGGACGAAGATTTGGCTCTTCTTCGCTGGCGCGCTGGTGTTTGCGGCGTTGCTGTTGGTGAACCTTTACTTCGCCCATCGATTCACCCGTGGAGGCACATCGAACCTGCAAGTGCCAGAGGAGTTGCTCTCCACCATCAGGTGGGGCTCGGTCGCCGTGGTGGCGTTGGTGGCCTTGATCATGAGCATCGTGTTCGGCGTCGTGGCTATGGACCGGTGGGAGACCTTCCTGATTTTCATGAACAAGGTCTCCTTTGGCGTGGCGGACGCCCACTACGGCAAGGATATCTCCTTCTACGTTGCGGTATTGCCCGTGTTGCACTTCATCCAAGGGTGGTTGATGGGTGCCATCATCGCCATCGCCGTCGCCATGGGGGCCTACTACTTCCTGCGGGCCATGGTGCAGGGCAACCGGTTCGACCTGACGGAGCGCATGCGTGGCCACTTCGCGGTTTTGGCGGCGCTGCTGATGGTCAGCATTGCTGCCGCTCATCATCTGGACACCTACGAACCGCTATTCTCCGGTGGTGGGGCTGCCTTCGGGGCCAGCTACACCGACGTCAACGCCCGCATCCTAGCGCTGCATATCATTACGGGCGTAGCGCTGCTGTCGGCGGTCGGGTTCGTTGTCAGCCTGTTCTATGGCGGACTGCGATTCATGGTCGCGTCTTTTGGGCTGTGGGTGCTGTTCGCCATCGTTGTGGGAGCGGTGATTCCCCTGCTGGTGCAACGCTTCAGCGTCGACCCTGACGAGTTCAACAAGGAGAAGCCCTACATCCAGCGCAACCTGGATGCGACAAGGGCTGCCTATGGTTTGGAAGATGTGCGGGTGCAGGACTTCCCCTACCGCCCTACCTTGACGGCGGCCGACGTGGCAGAAAACAGGCAGACCATCAACAACGTACGCCTCTGGGACCCGGTGCCCCTAACGGCGAACTACAACCGGGTGCAGTTCTTCGAGCTGTACTACAAGTTCGTGCAGATGGATGTGGACAGGTACGACATCGACGGCGAATACCGACAGGTGATGCTGTCGGGACGTGAGCTTTCGCCAGAGGACCTGCCGGTGGAGGCGCAGCGGTGGGTGAACCGCAAGCTGCAGTACACCCACGGCTACGGTGTAGCCATGAGCCCAGTGACAAGCTATACGCGAGAGGGGACCCCTGAGTTCCTGCTGCGGGACATACCGCCCACAGGGTCCGTCAAATTGACCAAGCCGGAAATCTACTACGGCGAGAACGCCACGGACTTTGTCATAGTCAACTCCAACACCGAGGAGTTCCACTTCCCTGGGCCTGACGGAGAGCCAGTGCGCACTAACTATCAGGGGACGGGTGGGGTCGAAGTAGGCTCCTTCATACGCCAACTGTCCTATGCGTGGCAGTTCAAGGATGTCAACGTCCTCATCAGCAATCAGTTGAGGGACGACAGCCGCATCATGTACCGGCGTAACATCCCAGAGCGGGTGGCCCAAGTGGCCCCCTTCCTGAAGCTGGACTCCGACCCGTACTTGGTGATAGCCGATGAGAGGTTGTGGTGGGTGCAGGACGCATACACTACAACCGATCGCTACCCCTATTCCTTGCCCACCGACGAGGGGTTCAACTACATACGCAACAGCGTGAAGGTGGTGGTGGACGCCGCCAATGGCGATCTGCGTTTCTTCGTTGTGGACCCCACAGACCCGGTGGTGCAGATATACATGCAGGCCTTCCCCGACCTGTTCGAGCCAGTGGCTGAGCCTGATCCCTTCATGGCGCTGCCGGAGGGGTTGAGGTCCCACGTCCGCTATCCCATTGACCTTTTCGCCATCCAAGCTGAGCGGTACTTGCAGTACCACATGGAAGACCCCCAGGTGTTCTATCAGAAGGAGGACCAGTGGGCCTTTGGCAACGAGCTCTTCTTCGACGAACCCCAGGAGGTGAAGCCCTACTATGTCATCATGAGGCTGCCGGGCGAGGAGAAGGAAGAATTCGTCCTTATCATGCCCTTCACCCCCTTCGAGAAGAAGACCATGGTGGCGTGGATGGCTGCGCGGAACGACGTGCCCAACTACGGAGGACTACAGACATTCACTTTCGCCGGAAACGTTTCGGGACCGGAGCTGGTTGAGGCCCGTATAACCAACGACGATGACATCCGCTCGCGGCTGACCCTGCTCTGTCCCCCGGAGTCTTCCAGCATAATATGCATCCGCGGTAACCTGCTGGTGGTGCCTCTCACCTCGCAGGCGGATGAGGAAGGCAGCACCGTCCTGTATGTGGAGCCGCTGTTCATAAGGCCAGCCACAGAGGACTTCCCGCCGTTGAAGCAGGTGTTCGTGGCCGACGGCACATCGGTCGTGATGGCCGACACGCTGCAACAGGGAATCAACGAGTTGGTCAGCCTAGGTGAAGGGGGGGCAGGGGTCGAGCTTACGCTTCCCGATGCTTCCCCAGTGGCGACGCCAGCCCAGCCGGGAACCTCGGCCGTAGACTTTGGCGAGCTGACCCCCGAGACGCAACAGCGCTTGGACGCCCTGCTTGACGATATACGTACACTAAGAGAGTCTCTCGGGGAACTGGAGAGGGAGATTGAAGAGGTTGCCGCACCAACCGAAGGGAGCACGCCATGACCAGCAACTGGATTGACATGGAAAAACAGTACTACATGTTCACCGTGCGCAGGCAGCCGGTGGTCATCGCCCGGGGTGAGGGCACACGAGCTTGGGACGTGGACGGTAAGGAGTACCTAGACTTCTGCGCCGGATGGGCGGTGAACAACCTAGGTCACTGCCACCCGGCCATCACTCAAGCCATCGTGGAGCAGGCCTCCACCCTGTTGCAGACCTCCAACCAGTTCTACACCCTGCCCCAGTTGCACCTCGCCCAACTGCTGGTGGAGAACAGCTCTATGGACAAGGTGTTCTTCAGCAACAGCGGAGCTGAGGCCAACGAGGGCGCCGTGAAGCTGGCGCGGAAGTATGGCAAGAAGAACCGGGACGGGGCCTACGAGGTAATCACGGCCCTCAGCTCCTTCCACGGGCGCACCCTGGGCATGGTGGCCGCCACAGGTCAGCCTCACTATCAAGAGGCTTGGCAACCCCTGACGCCGGGGTTCGTGCATGTCGACTTCAACGATTTCGAGGCTATTGTCGAGGCCACCACCGACCGCACCGCCGCCGTGTTCCTAGAGCCAGTGCAGGGAGAGGGTGGGGTCAACATCCCCGACGACGACTACCTGCCTCGTGTGCGGGAGTGGTGCGACTCCCAAGGCTTGCTCTTGGTGCTGGACGAGATACAGACGGGACTGGGTCGCCTTGGCACCCTGTTTGGCTACGAGGCCTTTGGGGTTGAGCCGGACGCGATGACGCTGGCCAAGGGTCTGGGCGGCGGAGTGCCCATTGGCGCCTTCATGTCCAAGGACTCCTGCATGTCCTTGGAGCCCGGCGACCACGGCTCCACCTTCGGGGGCAATGCCCTGACCACGGCGGCAGCTCACGCCTCCACCAAGTTCATCATCGACAACGACATTCCGGCCAACGCAGTGGCCATGGGTGAGCGTCTCATGGGCGCACTGAACCAGCTGCGAGGCGAGTTCTCCTCCATCAGCGACGTCCGGGGCAAGGGCCTGCTCGTGGCCTTGGAGTTCGACGACAACATATCGGGGCGATTAGTGGCGCAGTGCAATGAGGAGGGGCTGCTACTCAATCCCGTGAAGCCCAACGCTATCCGGTTCATGCCTCCCCTCAACATCACTCCGGAGGAAGTGGACCAAGGCGTGGAGCGACTAGAATCGGCGCTGCGTAAGCTGTAGGAGCCAAGAATAAAGGGCCAACACTCAAGGAGACGGTAACCGTGGCGCAACAGAAAATCGTGCTGGCCTACAGTGGCGGACTGGACACTTCGGTGGCCATCCGCTGGCTACAGGAGCACTACGACGCTGAAGTGGTCACCCTGACTATTGACCTCGGCATGGTGGACTTGGAGTCCATCCGGCAGAGGGCGTTGACCATCGGAGCGGTGAACGCTGTGGGGATTGACGGTCGGCAAGACTTGGTGCGGGAGTACCTGTTCCCTGCCCTGCAGGCCGGAGCCATCTACGAAGAGCAGTACCCCTTGGCTACGGCCTTGGGACGCCCCCTCATTGCCCGCTACTTGGTGGACGTGGCTCGAGCCGAGGGTGCCTACGCCATCGCCCACGGCTGCACCGGCAAGGGCAACGACCAAGTGCGGCTGGATGTCTCGACGGCGGCCTTGGCCCCCGACCTGCAGGTGGTGGCCCCAATACGTGAATGGGGCATGAGCCGCGACGAGGAGCTGGAGTACGCCCGGCAGCACAACATACCGGTCCAGCCCTCCAACTCTCGCTACTCGACGGATGAGAACCTCTGGGGGCGCAGCATAGAGGCAGGACCCTTGGAGGACCCGTGGCATGAGCCTACGGAAGACGTGTACATGTGGACCAAGCCGCTGCAGGACACGCCCGATGCGCCGGCCTACGTTGACATCGAGTTCCTCAAGGGGCTGCCCATCGCCCTCGACGGCGAGGAGGTGGGCGGTGTGGACATGATTCACCAACTGAATGTGACGGCTGGCGAGCACGGCATCGGCCGTCTCGACCACTTGGAGAACCGTTTGGTGGGCATCAAGTCGCGCGAAGTCTACGAGGCCCCTGCAGCCGTTGTGCTGCACGCAGCCCATAAAGGGCTTGAGGCTCTGACCCTCTCTAAGGAGCAGGCGCGGCTCAAGGCGCGAATGGCCCAGGAATATGCCGACGTGGTGTACAACGGGCTTTGGTACACTGCCCACCGTCGCGATTTGGACACCTACGTGGCCAGCACGCAGCAATACGTTTCAGGGACCGTTCGGGTCAAACTGCACAAGGGGACTTGCACCGTGGCAGGACGTCGCTCGCCCCATGCCCTCTACCGGCACGAACTTGCCACCTACGGGCAGGGCGATACCTTCGACCAGAGGGCGGCCGAGGGGTTCATCAGCATCTATGGGCTGCCCGTGCGCACCCAAGCGTCGGTCCACGGCGCGCTTGATGCAGTAGAATAGGCGGGAATCGCCCAGCCTATTCCCACTATGAGCAGCTACACAGTCTCCCTCCACTATGACCGGCGCTTATATCGGCAAGACATCGCCGGTTCCATGGCTCACGCTCGGATGCTGGCCCGCCAAGACATCATCGGCGACGATGACGCGCAGCTTATCGTGCAAGGGTTGGCGTCCATCCGCGACGAAATCGAGGACGGGCAGTTTCCTTGGCGGGACGAGCTGGAAGACATCCACATGAACGTGGAGTCGCGGTTACATGAGATCATCGGTCCGACAGCGGGCAAGCTCCATACTGGACGGTCCCGTAATGACCAAGTGGCCGTGGACATGCGGATGTATGCCCGCCATGTGCTGGATGACACTTCTAACGCTATCGTCAAGCTGCAGAGGGCACTCGTACATCAGGCGGAAGTCCACTACGAGGTGGTGATGCCTGGCTACACCCACATGCAGCGGGCACAGCCGGTGTTGCTGGCGCACCATCTACTGGCATACTTTCAGATGCTCCAGCGCGACCGCGCCCGCATGAAGGAGTGCTATCGTCGCGTCAACGTGCTGCCCTTGGGCAGTGGTGCGCTGGCGGGGGTGCCCTATCCCCTAGACCGGGACTGGGTGGCTGCGGAGTTGGGGTTCGGCGGCGTGACGGCGAACAGCATGGACGCAGTCTCGGACCGCGACTATCTGCTGGACTTCCATGGGGCGGCGGCCACATGCATGATGCACCTGTCGCGCCTCAGCGAGGAGTTGGTGCTCTGGTCGTCTGCCGAGTTCGGCTATGTGGCCATGGCCCCGGAGTTCTCCACCGGCAGCAGCATCATGCCCCAGAAGCGCAACCCCGACTTCGCTGAAATCGCCCGAGGCAAGACGGGCCGGGTCTACGGCAGCCTTGTGGCGTTGTTGACTGTGATGAAGGGCCTTCCGCTGACATACAATCGGGATATGCAAGAGGACAAGGAAGGCTTCTTCGACACTGCCGACACCCTGCTGGCCACCCTAGACGTGATGGCCTCGGTGATCTCCACCATGGAGGTGAAGGCGGAGCGCATGGAGCAGGCGGCCGCCGACAGCTTCATGCTGGCCACCGACATGGCCGATTACCTTGTGGGCAAGGGAATGCCCTTCCGGCAGGCCCATGGTGTGGTGCGGGATTTGTGCGCGTATGCACATGAGCAGAACCGGACACTGGAGCAACTGCCGATGGAGGACTACCGTCGCTTCTCGGAGCTGTTCGAGGACGATGTTTACCGCATCACCCCGCGCAGTTCGGCGGAGGCCCGTAACATTGTGGGCGGTACCGCCCCATCGCAGGTGCTGTCGGCCTTAGAGGAAGCCAAACGATGCTTGGGAGAAGAAGAATGAGCTCGTCCCAGCAGAAGATAAAGCTGGCCCCTTCCATCCTCTCAGCAGACTTCGGTCGCTTGGGGGAACAGGTGGCGGAGGCAGACCGGGCCGGGGCCGACTACATTCATGTGGACGTGATGGATGGTCGATTCGTTCCCAACCTGACCATCGGGCCAGTGGTAGTGCAGGGAATCCGCGGCTCCACCAACCTGCCCTTGGACGTCCACATGATGGTGGTGGAGCCCGAGAGGCTGGTGGAGGACTTCGCCAAGGCAGGGGCAGACCATCTCATAGTGCAGGCTGAGGCGTGCCCGCATCTGCACCGTGTCCTGCAGCAAATCAGGGAGGTTGGGTGCAAGGCTGGAGTGGCCATCAATCCAGGCACCTCGCTGTCGGCTATCGAGGAAGTTCTGCCCTTGCTGGATGTGGTTCTAGTGATGTCGGTGAACCCGGGCTTTGGAGGCCAGAAGCTGATACCGGAGACAGTGGGCAAGGTGGTCCGCATGAGGCGCATATTGGACGAAGGCGGGTATTCCGCGGAGCTTCAGGTGGATGGCGGGGTGAACGAGGCGACGGCACGCACCATGGTGGAAGCTGGGGCGACGGTGTTGGTGGCAGGCTCAGCGGTGTTCAACGATAAGGAGTCGGTAGCCGACGCCATGGACCGCCTGCGAGCAAGCCTTGAGGCGTAGCCGGTTCTGGGTTGGCTCATTTATTCCAGCTTATGCCGGAGTCCAAGGCCCCCTGCTAGCCCCGGGGCAGCTTGTGCTGCGTGCGCAGGCAGCGGGTGCAGATGGCAACCTTTTTCGTGCTGCCGTTGACCGTGGTGGTTACCTTGTGAATGTTGGGCATGAAGCGGGTGCGGGTGTGCCGCTTGGAGTGGCTGACGTTGTTACCCCACATCCCGATTTTGCCACATGTGTTGCACTTCATAACACCGGTTCCTGTTTGACCGCCCTTAGGGCCTTCGCTAGAATCCAAACGAGAGCCTATCATACCAGCCGTACGGCGACAAGGCACGCCATTGTCTGTAGATCCTGAAACCTTGGGCGGTCCTGAGCTCAGGCGAGCTTTTGAGGCCGCCATCCGTTGCTTTGAGCGTTACCGCGATGCGATGAACGCGCTTAACGTGTTTCCCGTCCCCGATGGGGATACGGGCACCAACATGCTTCTTACTATGCGCCAAGCCGCCGAAGAGGGCGACCTAAGCGCTGAACCCACAGCGGGGGAGGTCTTGAGCCACATTGCTCGGGGCGCGTTCCTAGGAGCCCGTGGCAACAGCGGGGTCATCCTTTCCCAGTTCCTCAAAGGCTTGGCCCAAGGCAGCCACGACAAGGAGCGACTGACGGCAGCCGACATGGTGCATTCGCTTGAAGAAGCCTCGACGGCAGCCTACGCCTCGATGAGCAAGCCAGTGGAAGGCACCATGCTCACAGTGGCGCGGGAACTGGCGCAGGTTGGACGTCAAGCCTTGGACGGCGACGCCTCGCATCCCCTGTTGGTGTTGACGGCCGCCTCGGCAGGTGGCCGGAAGGCCTTGGCCAACACACCTGCGCTCCTGCCGGTGTTGAAAGAGGCTGGAGTGGTGGACGCGGGAGGGCAGGGCATCGTTCTCCTCATGGAAGCAATGACCGCCTGTCTAGCAGGCCAAGACGTGGACTCCATGGAGTTCGAGATGTGCCTGCCTGCCGATGGGACCTTGGGCGGCGCCTTGGACGGGGCCATCACCATCCACCAAGACTACTTGGACGCTGCCGAGCAGGAGGAGTACGGCTTCTGCATCCAGTTCATGCTGGAGGGCGACAGCCTGCCCTTGGAAGAGTTACGGGAGTGGTGCGCCGAGGTCGGCAACTCCGTCGGCGTCGTCGGCGATAATTCCTTGGCCCGGGTACACCTGCACGCCCCCGACCCTGATGTGGTGCTAACACATGCGGGTTCCATAGGCACGGTGAGCGGTATCCGCGTTGACGATATGGACCAACAGCGTGAGGGGTTCGTGGCCCACCACCGCGGTCAGGCAGCGCAAGGGGAACTGGCAGTGGTGGCCGTTGCTCAAGGCGACGGATTCGCCGCGCTGTTCCGCGAACTGGGCTGCCGTGCCGTAGTGCCCGGCGGCCAAAGCATGAACCCCAGCACCCGGCAGTTGCTCAACGCGGTGAAATGGCTGGGGGACAATGTGGTGCTTTTGCCCAACAACGGCAACGTAGTGGCCACAGCCAATCAGGCGGCGCAGGCCCATGGGCCGGGACTGCATGTTGTTCCGTCAAAGACGCTGACCCAAGGCATCTCAGCCCTGCTGGCCTTCAACGAAGCAGAACCGCTGGAACGCAACCTAGAGGCGATGAACGAGGCCTTGGGAACGGTTGTCACCCTGGAAGTGACCCAAGCGGTGCGTTCCACCAGCGTATCCGGTGTGCCGGTGCAGGCTGGCCAGTTCATCGCTCTGAGAGACGACGAACTGGTGGCAGCAAGTGACTCAGCCAATGCGGTGCTTGTCGAAGCTCTGCTGAAGGGGGACGATATCTCCGGGTGCCATGTGACCCTTTATTGGGGATCGGACATACAGGAAGCCGACGCAGTGGATGCTGCTAGCTTCCTGACCGCCGATGGAAGGGATGTGGAGGTGGAGGTCCACTACGGCGGGCAACCCTTCTACCATTACATAGCTTCGCTGGAGTGACGATATCCTATGGCTGTTACCATCGTTACCGATAGCTCGTGCGACGTGCCCCAAGAGTTGTTGCAGCAGACGGACATTCGCGTCGTCCCCTGCAGCGTCAGCTTTGGCGATCGCACCTACCGCGACGGGATAGACATTGACCGGGCGCAGTTCTACGAGATGCTGACGGGAGGCACGGTTTTCCCCACCACCTCTCAGCCTGCGGTATCTGAGTTCCAGGAGTTGTTTTCCGCGATTCGAGAAGAGGGTCGGGAAGTAGTCTCGGTACTGCTCTCTGGGAAGCTGAGCGCCACCGTGAACTCCGCCACCCAAGCGAAGAGCGCATTGGATGCGAACGGGCCCATCGACATCGTTGACTCTGAACAGACCTCCATGGGCTTGGGATTCATGGCCTTGGAGGCGGCCAAGCTGGCGTCGGAGGGCGCATCCAGGGAAGAAGTGGTGGCCCGAGTGCTGCAACTGCGGGCCCGTACCCACACCTTCGCCATGCTGGATACGGCAGAGTACCTGCGACGAGGCGGACGAGCTGGCAGGGCCCAGAGCTTCTTGGTGTCGGCGCTGCAATTCAAGCCTATCATCACCATTAGTGAGGGCGTGGCCACTCCGGTGGCGCGTCCCCGTACTCGACGTAAAGGGTTGGACGAGGTAGCGGCTAGGTTGCGTGACCTTGGACCCCTCCAGAATGCCGCTGTGATGTATACCACCGATCAGGAGGATGCCGAGGCCATAGGCGAACGCATCGCCTCGAACACTAACATTGAAGTCATTCGAGCCCGCTTCAGCCCAGTGCTCGGCGCTCACATAGGGCCGCAAGCCTTGGGCGCTGCGGTGATACGGGCGGGCTAGCTCCGCGTCTGTTGAGTCCTCGGTTGAGGGCGGCGGTGGTGTTAAACTGGTGGGGAGATGGCGGTTACGAAAGAGCTCCAAACCACCTTTGACCTCCAGTCGTTCCGCAAGGTACTGGAGCTGGAGCGTAGTAAGGGCTACGCTGACGGCTCTGTCATGGGGGGCTTGGACGGCTATCTGAAGCGCTGGGCATCGGAACTGGCCGCCTTGCTGGGAGACCCCTCGCTGGCGCCACGCTTGGCGCAACCCCAGTACCGAGATGCTGACTTGGCTCGGCGTGAGAGGCTGGTCGGCCGATTATTCGAGCTGATCGACGTGGCCTCCGCTGGGGCAGATGACCGGGAGCACGAGGAGCCGCCCGAAGACCAGCCTGAGTCGGCTGCCGAATCCAAGCCCACTGCGCGTACCAAGAGCAATAGAAAGGCTTCGACGAAATCCGGCGCGGACGTGGACTCTCCTGTCACACTGCTGAAGGGTATAAACACCCGCACCGCCGCTAGGATGAAACGCTTGGAAGTGGAGACAGTGCGGGACCTTCTCTATTTCTTCCCACGGCGTCACGAGGACTATGCGGCCATTTCCAAAATCAACGAGTTGGGGCCGGGTGAGACTCACACTATCCAAGGGACGGTCTGGGAGGCTCGGGAGTCGGTTCGGGGGATGCGCAACCTCAAGTGCACCGAGGCAGTGATCAGCGATGAGACGGGTAACGTGCGGGTTACCTTTTTCGGGAACCCCTACATGGCTAAGAAGCTGCGCACCAACAGCCGTGTGACTCTAAGCGGGCGCGTGGAGGTGTACAAGGGCCAACTGGAATTCCAGTCGCCGGAGTACGAGTTCATCGACCAACAAGATGAGATGCTGAATGCTGGCCGCCTCGTGCCAGTGTACTCGCTCACTGAGGGGCTGGCGCAGCGCACATTGCGACGTCTCACATGGCAGGCCTTGGAGCGTTGGCTAAAGAGTGTTGAGGACGGTCTAGACTCGGAGTTCCGGGCCAGCAACGGACTGATGGAGCTGGCACGAGCCATCTCCGAGACCCACTACCCCTCGGACCGGGAGATGCTGGAAGAGGCGCGGCGCAGGCTGGCCTTCGACGAATTGCTGGTGCTGCAATTGGCGGTGCTTCTCCGGCGTGGCGCCATGAGCGCCTTCATCCCCGGCACGCCCATCCCTCAGGATGCGCCAGCGGTGTCCAACTTCATCGCTGGACTGCCCTTCCCCTTGACCGACGCCCAGAAGCGGTGCATGGCCGAAATCGGTGAGGCCATGGAGCGCAGTGGAGCGCCTATGGACCGGTTGCTGCAAGGCGACGTGGGCAGCGGCAAGACTGTTGTAGCGCTGGGTGCCCTGCTCGCCGCCGTGTCAGCAGGTTTCCAAGGCGCCATCATGGCACCCACCGAGGTGCTGGCGGAACAGCACTTCAACACGGTCGCCGCACTGCTGGGTGGCCTTAAGACTTCTGATGCCCAAGAAACCGTCTTTTCGGTGCGCCTAGAACCGCTATCGGAGCCGGTGTCCGTGGGGCTTCTGGTGGGTAGCGCCACCGCGGCGATGAAGCGAGAGATCCGTCGCAGGCTCTCTGAAGGGACGCTCGACATCGTCATCGGCACCCATGCGTTGATACAGGAACAGGTGAAGATACCCCAATTGGCCTTGGCTGTGGTGGATGAACAGCACCGCTTTGGAGTGATGCAGAGGGCGGCCCTGCGAGACTCCAGCGAGCACAACCCGCACCTGCTGGTCATGTCGGCCACGCCTATACCCCGCACCTTGGCCATGACCCTCTACGGCGAGCTCAACATCTCGACCATCGATGAGATGCCGCCGGGCCGCGAGCCAGTGCGCACGGGTTGGGTGCCAACCTACAAGCGGGACGACGCCTACCGCTTCGTGCGTCAGGAAACGGTAGGCGGGCGCCAAGCCTTCGTCGTGTGCCCCCTAATCGAAGAGTCGGAATCGGTCGAGGCCCGGGCGGCCTCGGTGGAGTACGAACGGTTGTCGCAGCAGGTGTTCCCCGACCTTCGTTTGGGGCTGCTGCATGGCCGCATGCGCCCGGCAGCCAAGGAAGAGGTGATGCGCAGCTTCCGCGATGGCGATCTGGACATCTTGGTATCGACGCCAGTGGTGGAGGTGGGCATCGATGTCCCCAACGCATCGGTGATGCTGGTGGAAGGCGCCGACAGGTTCGGTCTGGCCCAGTTGCACCAGTTCCGTGGCCGAGTGGGCCGTGGTCAACACCAGAGCTACTGCCTGCTCCTAGCCGACGATCCAGGAGACGAGGCCAAGCAGCGCTTGGAGGCGGTGGCCAGCATCCAGGATGGTTTCAAGTTGGCCGAGGTGGACTTGGAGTTGCGAGGGCCGGGCGACTTCTTCGGAACCCGCCAGAGTGGCCTTCCCTCGTTGCACATGGCCCGTCTCTCCGACACCGACCTTCTATCCAAGGCCCGCGAATACGCCTCAACGGTGTTGGGGCAAGACCCCACCTTGGAGGCCTCGCAGAACCGGCATCTGGCGGCGCAGGTAGGACGCTTCCTGCAGGAGGCCGTCTCGGATGTAGGATAAACGCGGCTCTCTCATCCGCTATTCGTATGAAAATAGCCCCGGAGCGTAGCCAACAGCCCAGTTCATCAGCGTAGAGCGCCTTGCGCATCTCCGCACGCTGGCTGACAGGGTGCACACCCAAGAACTGGCAGAACCCTGAACCAGACCGACCTCCACATGACTGGCTTGGCCGTCTTCTGAGTCCTTAGTCCATCACGCCACCGGCAGCAGGCTCTTGCTGCTCTTCCCGCCGACAGCGACGATACCGATAGCGTTCACGCCACCGATGGCCACCCCGCCTATGGCCACCACACCAACGGAGTTCACTCCGCCTACCGCCACCAGTCCCATTGAGTTGACGGGGCTGAAGGTCACCAGCCCCATGGCGTTCACAACAGCCACCGCTATCATGCCCATGGCGTTGAAGAACGCCACAGCCGCGGCGCCAATGGCATTGCGGCCCATCGCCACCATCCCGATGTCAAAGCCCCACTTTTGAGTCACTTCCGCCATTTCAAACTCCTTTCAACAAGACCCAAAACCTAGGTTCACCGTTCACCAGCGGGCGGTTGTCCACCTGTAGACCCTGGTTCTCCGTCTGCGGGTGAGGCCTCTTCACCTGTCACAGGCTGCTCTTCACCCATGGGTTCCTCCCATGCCGACCGGAAGCGACGGCGGACGGGCCGATCTCCCTTAGGTCCACCAAGGTTCAGCCTGTGGCCAAAGCGCCTGATGAGGTACACCGTGACGATTATTACCAGAATTACGGGGCTGAGGATGCCCACCCAGATGGCCACCGTTGTGGCCACCCATGCGATGCCCGCCAGCGCCCGCACTGCGCTCCTAGCCGTCTCGCCGACATCCCAACCCCACACCAAGAGACCCTCGGACACGGTGACACGCACTGAGAAAGAGTCGGAGCCGGAAACCTGTCCTACGTCGCTCGTGGCGGTCACTGTGAGCGTAGCCGTGTAGGGTGTAGGCCGGAAGTCGCGGAAGGCGTGGGTCGTGTCCACACGAGTGACTCCCTCGGCAAGACTGCCCGTCACCGTGGGTGACCCGTCGCCAAAGTCCCACACGTACTGGTAGTCCCAAAGCTCGGAGGGGCGGGTGAAAGAGGCGGTGTAGTCCATGTCGTCTCCCTCTTCCACCGTCAGGTTTTCCCCGGCGAACACCTCGATGGTGGGCACATGGCTCACCGCAACCTCGATGGAGTCGGAACCCTCGGCGATTCCGCCCTCTCCGGTGCCGTTCAGTTGCACGGTCACGATATAAGGGGAATCGCGGTCGTCGTCGTAGATGTGGTTGACCGTGGCCGTGACCCGATGGCCTTCAGGCCGGAGCACAGTGCCATTACCGGAAATCGACTCGCCATCGCCGAAATTCCAAGTAAACGAGAAATCGTTGATGTCGCGGGGCGCGGTGAAGGACGCCCGGAAGCGGGCTACCTGCCCAACCCGGACCGCCATGTCTCCCCCAGCGTCTACGTCTATGACCTCGGAGGTGAGCTTCAGGTAGACCTCAATCAGGGAGTAGGCTGCCGTCTGTTCTAGGAAATTCAGCCGCCCCTGTGTCGCTTCGATCTGCTGCTGGAGCTGGGAAATCTCCTTCTGCACGAGCAGGGCATCTTCCATCTCCCCAGCCCGATCTAGGAACGACAGCAGCCGCTCCTCAACGGCCCTCATACTGATCAGCCGTGACTGGCTGTCGACATACTCGTCGGTGACGTCGTCGCTGGTGATCGCGCGAGACTCGACCTCCAAGGCTAGGGCCTCCACTTGTACGAACGCTTGGTCCAGTGCCTGCGCTGGCACGCGAATGGCGATGCTCCCGCTGTGCTTGGACGCTCGGTCGGAGTTGACCACCCAACCACCCAGCCCTTGGGCCACGTCGGCGATGCTGTCGACCGTCTGGGCCACGTCAACCACGACCAGGGATATACGCGCCGTGTGGACGATGATGCGGTTCTGGGGGAGGAGGGCTGGCTGGACTCGCCCGCTGCCGCTCTCCGGCTGCCGAGGAAGCGGGGTGGGAGCTTCCGTGGAAGCCGGAGTGGGGGCCAAAACTGTTACGGCGCTGGGGCGTAGCGTCGCCGCTGGGGCCACAGCCAACGCAGCGTCCCTCTCGAACGCTATGAGTGCGGACTCTTCTGAAGAGTCCAACCCCCCGGCGCACGCAACGCCCATAGCCAACACCAAGGCTGCGCAAACGAAAAACACCCTGAAATTCCATCTCATCGGTTCACTACCTGTAGGCGCGGGAACTCAGCGCGAAGGATGACTACTTCTGTGGGAGGAGTAGTAGGCCTATGAGCATTGTACTGCGAACTTACCGCTGGGAGGTCGCCTTGTGAGCTCCCAAGATCCGCGACTCATAGCTACCTATGTTGTGGTATGCAGCGCTTCCACCAACACCCCCTGACAGCCCGCGCCTCCTAGGTAGCACGCGCTCACTACGGCGTGTCGACCATCTCCAGCAGTGTGAGGACGGTCCGCCAGTTCCGCATGGTACTATGTGGTCTGCAACTGCGCGGCAAGGTAGTCGTTCGTCAGCTTGCTGCGGGTGACGCCATTGGGGTAGTGCAGGTAGACGTTGCGCCTCGCACCGCAAACACGTCCGGCGGGGAGGAGGGTGACATACTGCTGCTTGCCAGCCGTCGCAGGTGATTCACTCTGTTCGACCATGCTTCGCCCTCACGCTTACCACAACTCCGACTTGCGCCTCACTGGGCGGCCATGTGAGAAGTTCGCAGTATAGTACCGCTAGGTAGCAAGCGTGGTGGCGCATGCGGGGTTCGAACCCGCGATCTCCGCCTTGAGAGGGCGGCGTCCTAGTCCACTAGACGAATGCGCCGTTGCTTGGCTGGGGATCCTGGATTCGAACCAGGGCTACCTGATCCAGAGTCAGGCGTCCTACCGCTAGACTAATCCCCAGTTCTGATATCTGATATTAGCATCGGGGTGCTTGGGTCGGCAACATTTTTCCGACACGAAATCCGGCTCACATGCGCTCCGGGGCCGACATCCCCATGAGGCCCAAGCACCTCGCCATTACCACCCTCGCAGCCTCCGTCAGCTTCAGGCGGGCCAGCATCATCTCGTGGTCGGCGGGCTCCGACGACAGCACCCGACAGTTCTCGTAGAAGGAGTGGAACGCCATGGCCAGCTCCAGTGTGTAGTGAGGGAGATGGTGCGGCTCCAAGTTCCGGGCCATGCTCTCCACCAGCTCAGGCAGTACCAACAGCTTGCGTATCAGCCCCATCTCCGCTGAGTGTTGCAGCAGCGACACATCGCCCCCTGACCAGTCGATGCCCCGCTCTTGGGCGTTGTTCAGTATGCTGGCGATGCGGGAGTAGCCGTACTGGAGGTAGTAGACCGGGTTGTCCAGTCCCTCCTTCTTGGCCAACTCCATGTCGAAGTCCATCTGAGTGCTGGGAGTGCGGGCGAGGAAGTTGTAGCGGCAGGCATCGGACCCCACCTCTTCCACAAGCTCCCGCAGGGTGATGAACTGGCCGGTACGCTTGGAAGCCCGCACCGTCTCGTCGCCCCGTTTCAGGGTCACCATCTGCGAAATCATGATGGTCAACCGGTCGGGGTCGATGTCCATAGCCTCCATGGCGGCTTTCATACGTGGCACATGGCCTTGGTGGTCCGCTCCCCAGATATCGATGACCTGCTGGAACCCGCGCCGGGCGAACTTGTTGTAGTGGTAGGCTACGTCGGAGGCGAAGTAGGTTGGGGAGCCGTTGGAACGCACCAGCACGTTGTCCTTGTCCTGCCCCAAGGCAGTGGATGCGAACCAGACCGCGCCGTCCTCCTCCGACACATACCCGCGGGAACGCAGCAGGCCCATCGCCGACTCGTACTCGTCCCCGCGGTACAGGCTGCCTTCGCTGAACCAGTTGTCGAACTCGACGCCGATTTGTTCCAAGTCGTCGCGTATCAGGTCGACCATCTTCTGCCTGCCCAGCGGGGCGATTTCGCCCAACGCCTCATCGGTGGAAAGTTGCAGGTAGCGGTCGCCCTCCTGTTCCACCATTTCGCGGGCCAAATCGGCCACGTACTCGCCCTGATAGCCGCCCTCTGGCAACTCCGCCTCAACGCCCAGCGCTTGCCGGTACCGGGCCAGCAGTGAGGCATAGAAGGCCTCCATCTGGCTGCCTGCGTCGTTGACGTAGTACTCGCAGGTCACGTCGTATCCCGCGGCCTGCAGCACCTTGGCTAGGGCAGAACCCAGCACCGCCCCCCTAGTATGGCCTACATGCACCGGCCCAGTGGGGTTGACGCTGACGAATTCCACCATCACAGGCTTCCCGCTCCCTAAGTCCACCGAGCCGTAGTCGCCCCCTGCGCTGCGCACAGCCTCCACTTGTTGTGCCAGCCAAGCATCGCTAAGCCGGAAGTTGACGAACCCCGGCGGCGCCGCCCACACCTCCGCCAACTCATCGCCCAACTCCACCTGCTCGGCCAAGGCTTGGGCAATCTCAAGGGGATTACGTCGAGCCGGACGGGCCAGCCGCAGGGCCAAGCTGGTGGAAAAGTCACCGTTGTCGGCGTTGGAAGGACGCTCCACCGCAATCCCATCGGGGACGTTCACATTCAACACGCCCTGAGAGCGAAGCCTCTCGAAGGCATCTGCCACTCGGGTCAGGATAGTCTCGCGCATCAATTCGTTAGCCATAAATACAATTCCCTCATCGGACATTATACCCAGCCGCCAATTCGATAGCCCTTTTATTATCGCCACCGATATTGCCACCGAAACAGGCTGAGAGTTATCGCCCGTGAGGATAGACTTCATATCCGCAGCCATTCGCCGCTCCGTTACTGTCTTGGAAGCTAGGGCCGGACCACTGCAGGGCTGGGTCGTTGCTGTCCACTCTCCCGTCAATGCCTAGGACTATTACCGCGGTCATCCTCCGATGGGTGACGCCGACACGGGCCACCTGATCAATGTCCCGCGGAAAGGGAAGGCTGGGATGGGGGTGGAAGGGATGTATCGCAAGCCGCCCCCAAAGCCTGCTTTCTGGAATCCGGCCTTCGCTAGAATGACAGCGGTTATGCAAAAGGTTCCCCGGACGGCTGTGCTTACGTCCTGTTGGGGGTGCGTATGAGGATGGAAGGGTGCGCTGCCTATGGGCGGGCAGACTCGCGCCCACTAGTCCGGGCCGTGGATTCCCACCTGCGGAGACCTTTGCGTAACCTCCGTCATTCTGGCATTGAGGGGCGATTTCACAGTGGTCGTAGCTGCCGCGCGTTTTTTCGTAGCTGATTTCACTGAAATTTGTGCAACCATTTTTTGCAGTGCGCTTGTTGGTCGCGGCTGCATCTCCCTGTTGTGGACAGGCTTGGGTTGCTTGGGGCGCCTTGGTTTGAGGTTCCATGTGATTGCCTCCCAAGAATGGCCAAGAATGGCCAAGAATGGCTAAAAGAAAAAGCCGGGGTGACCTGTAGGGTCGGCCCCCAGCGTGCGCAGATTGATGTTAGAACTAATGTACGGGTGTTGTCAATGGGAGGAACCGACGGGCACGGGGTTGCTGATAATCGAAAGGCCTTGCATCCCAACCTTCCCCTTTCGAGGGGGAAGGGGTTATGCGGTATCAGCCGCTAGGCGCGGCCTACTTGGCCTCCTCTGCTTGCTGGACGACTCCCCAGATGTCTTGGGGCAGCTCCGTGCCCCGCTCTTGGCTCAAGGTGCTGGCGCGGTTACGAGCCTCGGCTGCGGTGATGGCCGCGAAGTCAGATACCTGGAGGCCAAGGCCGTCCACCATTCGGACTCTGTAGTTGAAGTAGGCCGACACATGCGCGATGTCCAGTATGTCCCGATCGTCCCAGCCCACGTCCCGCAGCTTCTGGATGTCGTCTTGGGTCATGGCCGATGGGGTGAGGGTGAGCTTCTCGGCCCACTCCAGCATGGCCCGTTCCGCTTGGGTCAGGTCCGCTTTGCGCCAATCGTTTTGGATGTACTCGGCGGTGAGGTCGTCACCGCCCACTCTACGCAGGGCCCCTGCGTGGGCCACTGCTCAATAGCGACAGTTGGCTGCCAGCGATGTGACGGTGGCGATCATCTCTCGTTGTGCCGGGGTCAGACCAGACGACCCGCGCATGATGTCCATCATGAACTCGCGAGCGTGTAGCATGGCTGCGGGTTGCAGGCTGGAGAGCTCAGGGGGCGTGACGGGACGTTCCACTCCCGGGCCCGGCTCGCCGTAGGTCTCGCCCATTTGTTCGTTGAGTTCGGCCATCTTGTCATAGGCGTCCTTCAACTCGCCGTCTGCTTCGCTCACCTGAATTACGTGTATCCACGGCATGGCGCACCCCCCTGAAAACGTTAGCAGTCCTATCGACTTGGATTCCTTCCGCCTCGCCCCCCGTGTCTGGTTCTACGTCTTCTAGCTAGGCCTTGAGACGGCGGGCCGTATCCAGAACCTGGGCCATGGCTTGGTCCATGAGCTCACCCACGGAGGCATCGATGATTGCGCCGTCGGGGCCAATGACTTGGTCGATATGGGGCAGGAGTACACGCGGCGTGGTCACCACCCAACCGCCTTCCGACTCCAAGCTGGAGACGAGGTGCTCCGCCATGCGCACTGACCCCGAGCGGCCTGGAGTGCAGCCCATTACGTAGAACACTTGGCCTGGTATCACATTGGGCGCCCGACATGCCCACTCAACCACGTTCTTCATGACTGCGGGGATGGTGCTGTTGTACTCCGGGGCCGTCAGGACCACGGCATCAGCGCCAGCAATGGCATCCCGCAATTCTCTAACCGGGGCTGGGTAGTCGGCGTCCAAGGCGGGTCTGTATAGCGGTACAGGGTCCAAGTCGAACTCCTCCGCCTCTACTCCCAACTTTCTGACAGAGTCCATGGCCAAGTTCAGTAGCTTATGGTTCCAGGAGCCCTCACGCAGGCTCCCGGCAATTCCCACTACTCCCAATTGATGTCCTCCACGTTGCCGGCCGCTTGAGAGGCCGAATAAGGTTCATGTATTGCCGATGTATATCTTGGCAGAAAGGATACCATGGAGGCGGCTCCGTCTGCTGGCACAAAACCGTCCGTTAGAGTATGGTATGGTTTTTACGCGTACTGCCAGCAGAACAGCGAGGAGGCGCAATAGTGGCCACCGATGTAAGGGCAATGGTCGACGTTAATCAGGGTCTCCTGGACCGGCGCATCTTCAACGACCCCGAGATATACCAGCAGGAATTAGAGCAGATTTTCTCCCGCTGTTGGCTCTTTCTCTGCCACGAGTCCAGCATCCCCAATCCGGGAGACTTCTTCTCCACCTACATGGGCGAGGACCCGGTGCTGGTCACACGCGGCCAGGATGGCAAGATCAACGCCTTCCTCAACGTCTGTCGTCACCGCGGTAACCGCGTCTGCCGCGCCGACGCTGGCAATGCATCCGCCTTCGTCTGCGCATATCACGGCTGGACCTACGGCACCGACGGGAAGCTCATCGCCGTGCCCAGCCTGAAAGAAGCCTACTACGACGAGTTGGACACCTCCAAGTGGGGATTGGTCACTGTGTCCCAACTGGAAAACTACAAGGGCTTGGTGTTCGCCACCTTCGATCCCAACGCGCCACCGCTGCTGGACTACCTAGGCGAGATGGCTTGGTATATAGATGCGTTCTTCGACCGGCGCGAGGGCGGCGTGGAGGTGATCGGCGGTATGCACCGCTGGGTGGCCCCATGCAACTGGAAGCTGCCAGCGGAGAACTTCGCCAGCGATGCCTATCACCTCGGTTGGACCCACCTCTCGGCCATCCGCACCTCCTTCAGCCGGAGTTCCAGCACCACGCCCAGCGGCATCGGCCACGCCATCGCTCCGGGTCACGGTCACGGCATCGGGGCGGTTGGCCCCAACGACGTTGTAGACGTCGATCTGCCGGAAGTCCTGGAATACGAGCAGTCCATTCTTCCCGAGGTGCGAGAGCGGTTGGGGTCGCGCATCGACATGATCAAACCAGTGGTGGGCAACGTGTTCCCCAACTTCGCCCTGCTGCGTGGTTCGGCCCGCACCTTTAGAGTGTGGCAGCCTCGCGGACCCGGCAAGACCGAAATCTGGTCTTGGGTCTACGTCGATAAGGCTGCCCCCGATGAAATCAAGAAGGCGTTCCGGCTCGCCGCCATGCGCACTTTCAGCCCCAGTGGAACCTTTGAGCAGGACGACATGGACAACTGGCAGGGTGTGACCGATGCCGCCCGAGGCACCATCGCCCGCCGTATACCTATGAATATGGGAATGGGAATCGGCCACGAGAGCTATCGCGAGGACCTTGGCGCCCTCGCCAGCGACTACCGCTTCTCCGAGGGCAACCACCGCTCCTTTTATGGCCATTGGGCCGAGCTGATGTCGGCCGGGTGATGAGATTGCCCGACTGCGATACCTTGCGGGGCGGGCCTGACCGCATGGGCATATGTCTGCGCTGAACGCGCCATCGCTGTGGCTGAGCCGGGTGGTGCCTTTCCACTACGTGTGGGTCATCGTGGCCACCCTCGCCTTGGCTCAGATGATTGGCTTGGCTGTGGGCTGGGCTGCTGGCGTCTTGGTGCAGCCCCTGAAGGACGAATTCGGCTTCGGGATAGCCGACATCGGCCTCTCCTTTGGCCTCTTCTATCTGGCTGCCGCTGTCTTCGCTCCAATTGCCGGTTGGATGGGGGACCAGTTCGGCGCAAGAAGGGTGTTGGTACTCAGCGCAGTCCTTTACACCATCACTTTGGTGTTAGTGGCTTTCATGGACCACCTGTGGAGCCTTCACTTCTCCTTCGGTGTGCTGCGTGGCATAGCCCAAGTCATTTTCATGGTGCCCCTGATGGCTGCCGTCGCCATGTGGTTCAACCGGCGTCTGGGACTGGGGACTGGGGTGCTGTGGGCTGCCTCCGGTATCGGCTCCGCCGTGTTCGCCCCGCTGCTCCCCTTCATGGTGGGAAACTTGGGTTGGCAGAACACCTTTCTGCTGATATGCGCAGTGCTTGGCTGCTCGTTGCTGCTGCTGGCGATACCCTTCCGAAACATGCCCGAAGACATGGGCTTGAAGCCTTACGGATGGGTGCCGGGAGACGCAGCCCGCCAACGCGCCCTGAAGTCCATCGAGCAGGTACGACTCAAGGTGTTCAATCAGCATGTGCGGCGTACCAAGGCCTTCTGGAACCTTCCTTGCATACACGGGCTGGGATGCGCCGGCCACGGTATCATCATGATTTTCGTGGTGCCCTTAGCCGTGGACCGTGGCGTTGACCTAGGCACCGCCGCCTTGATGCTCACGATTATCTCCTCGGTGAGCATCATCAGCCGGTTCGTGACCCCGATCATGTGTGAACGGCGGGGGACCAAGCTGGTGATGGCGACCTGCCTACTGCTGCAGGGCTTTCCTGTGTTGATGTTGTTTTGGGCCGATAGTCCGTGGCAGTTCTTCCTGTTCTCCGCCATATTCGGTTTGGGGTTCGGCGGCGAGTGGACGGGCTACTTGGTCATCAACCGCCAATATTACGGCAACGGCCCCATGGGTGCACTGTATGGCTGGCAGAACACTGGCTCGCTGCTGGCCCACGCTTTCGTGAGCTGGGCGGCGGGAATGATGGTAGCTCTCACGAACTCCTACACTGCTATCCTGATGTTCAGCTTGGCAACCAGCTTGGGCGGCGCCGTCATGGTGGCGGCCTTGGAGCCCACCTCCCACCGCCTCATTCCGGCCAACTGGGAAGACGACCTCCCTGCTGAAGCCCGCTCCCGCCCTGCCGTCGCCATGGCGGATGATTAGCCTGCCGAAGGGGCGTGGCGGCCAGGCTTTTGTGGCATTCCAAGGTATTCTAGGGCCATTTCAATGGTACTTTAGGACCATTACCGTGTTATTTTAGGGGTATTTCAGCGGTATTTTAGTGGCAGTTTAGTTGCCTTTCTGTAGCTGGGCGTTCGTATCTGAGAAAAACGTTTTTGTATCTGTATCCCTCTGCCCTCTATCCCTCTGGCATTTCTGGCATTGTTGTAGCTGAGTCTGCTGCAAAACCTGACTGGCGTTTTCGGTTATCTTCCCTTGGTTGCGTTTTTCTTAGTGTTGCGTTTCAGTGGTGGGCGAGGGCAGCCGCAAGAGCTGCCCCCTACCGTTTCGTCCGACTAGGGGGTTGGTCCGGCTAGCGGGGTTGGTCTCTGCCGAGAAGCGTCCATAGAAAAAGGCTGGGGAGCCCTCGCGGGGTCAGTCCCCAGCCTGTATCAAGGGTAGGGGGGAGGGCGGAATCTTGTCAATGGCCTGATGGCAGTGGGGCCTGATGTCAATGGGGGCTGATGGCAGTGGGGGCTGATGTCGTAGCGTGGAGGCTGTCGCCGTGCTGACGGGTGTTGTGGAAAGGCGGGGTAGAGTTGGGACCGGGCGACCCCTATGATGGCGGTAACTTTGATGGGTTAAGGAGTAGAGAGTGGCAGCCACGGATTCGGTCATGTATTCGCTGGAGCGGAACTGGGAGATGGTGGAGAAAGCGATCTCGGACTTGGACTACGAGACGATGGCCCTGCAACCAAACGCCCACAGCAACTCCATTGCTTGGATTTTCGGGCACATCAGCCGGGTTACTGACATGTTCATTATGCAGCGGCTGCAGTCCAAGCGGGAGCTGTGGTTCAGCGATGGCTGGTGCCAGAAGTACGGGATGGCGGACAACCTGGAGGGGCTGGGCATGGGGGCGGACCTAGCTACTTGGATGCCTCCGGCGAAGGAAGTGCAGACGGGCTATTTTGAGGCGGTGAAGGCAATCACTAGGGAGTACGTACCATCGCTGTGCTCGGAAGACTTGGAGAGGCGGGTGGTGTTCCCTCCCACGGCGCTGCGTCAGGAGCACACGCTGGGCACCGCCTTGGGGCAACTGGTGCTTGAGAGTGTGGCGCATGGGGGGCAGATTGCTTATTTGAGGGGGTTTCATAGGGGGATGGGGTGGTATCGGTAGGGGGGTTATTGGGAAGAGTGAGGGAGATAGCATCAGGAATGCTTCGCTTGGGCTTGGCGATAATGTCCTTAGCAGCCGTGACGGTCGTGCTTGGCGCGTGCGGTGGCGGTGCGCCTGCGACAGCTACGCCCGAGGTTGCCACTCCACCGACAGCCGTGGCTCCAGCGGGGGAGCGTGAGGGCAGTGACCTCGCGCTTGCAGAAGTTGGCCAGCGCGTGTGCGACGTCACCCCCCGTCAGACGGAAGGGCCGTACTACTTTGATGTGGGCCAAGTCCGCCGGGACATCACCGAGGGCAAGCTTGGGACGCCTCTGCTGGTAAGGCTTCACTTGGTGGAGGCGGGATCGTGCGCGCCGATTGGCGACGCTTTCGTGGACATCTGGCATACCGATGCGGAGGGACAGTATTCCGGCTTCCGCGGGCAGGGGGACGATGGGGCGGACACTTCGGGCGAGACATTCTTGCGAGGGACGCAGATTACCGACGCGAACGGGCTGGTGGAGTTCGAGACGGTCTACCCTGGGTGGTATCCCGGCAGGACTGCTCATATCCACTTCAAGGCGTATACGGACGAGGGGAGTCTGGTGAGTTCACAGATGTACTTCCCAGATGACATCAGTGATGCCGCGTATGCCGCGGAACCCTATTCCGTGCGGGGGGGTCGGAGGACGACGAATGACAATGATGGCCTGACCCGCAATGCAGCAAGCCGAGCTCTGCTGGGGAATGTAATGGAGAGTGGGGATGGGTACGTGGTTTCGATGGTTGTGGGGGTGGAGAGGTGAGGTGGGGTGCTGGCAGGGCCATGCGTCTGCGCTGTTAGTCAGTGCTTTCTCGTAGCGCTGCGTCAGGAGCACACGCTGGGCACTGCGTTGGGGCAACTGCTGCTGGAGAGTGTGGCGCATGGGGGCAGATTGCTTATTTGCGGGGGTTTCATAGGGGGATGGGGTGGTACAGGTAGGTGGGATAGGGTTAGCATTTAGCCGAAGCGCAATACCGAACCCATCTCAGTTCGGGAGGCACTATGGAAGGTATTGACTCAGAGCTAAACACAACGCTAAGGAGCATTTGACCACCGATGCAGATACCTGAAGTTATCGACCTAAGCCAATCTTGGCGGATTGGGGAGCAGGTCGGTGGGGGTGGCTTCGCTACGGTCTATCTGGCTTGGTCTGACAGCGTAGGGACAGCCGTGGCAAAATTCATACCAAAATCTCCGGGCGCCGATCGGGAGCTCTTGTTTGAGGATCTGAGCGGGGTACCCAACGTTGTCCCGGTCCTTGACCAAGGAGAGACCAAACATTATTGGGTCATTGTGATGCCAAAGGCAGAAAAATCGTTAAGGCACCACTTAGAACAGGTAGGAGGGATTCTCTCCCCAGATGAGACTGTACAGATCCTTATCGACATCTCAGAAGCATTAGTGGGGCTGAAAGAGCGCGTTGTTCACCGAGACATCAAGCCCGATAACATTCTTCTTCTCAACGGACACTGGTGCCTCGCTGATTTCGGGATCTCTCGTTACGCCGATGCAACGACAGCTCCGGACACGCGCAAGTACTCAATGACACCACCGTACGCGGCTCCGGAGCAGTGGCGCGGGGCTCACGCTACCAACGCGACCGATATATATGCTACTGGAGTAGTGGCTTACGAACTGCTTGCAGGACGACCTCCTTTTTCGGGGCTTGACTTACCGGACTATCGTCGGCAACATTTGGAAGACGAACCCGCGCAACTTCCCGACGTCCCTGTCCGGCTTCGATCCCTAGTTGCCGAATGTCTCGTCAAGGCACCCGGGGCGAGGCCGGAACCGAATAACCTACTAGCAAGGCTAGGGGGCAGACTGCTGCCAACATCGCAGGCTAGACAAAGCCTTCAGCAAGCCCATGAGCTAGCAATTGAGCGGCAGGGAGAGGCGTCCCGTCAGGAGTCGCTAGCGCGGTCAGCAGCAGAGCGCCGAGTACAGCTCTCGGAGGCTGCTCGACCGTCCCTTGAGAGCATTATCGACTCACTGTGTCGGATAGTCGAGGAGGAGGCTCCCGCGAGACATCCGTCGAAGAGCCCGCGGGGTTGGATATCTCGTCTAAACGACGCTTACCTCACCGTGGAACCATCTCGTATGACAGAGGTTAGGCAAGAAATTGGGCACGACACAATAGCCTTTGAGGTGATAGCCCATTCAAATATCACCCTGCGTGTCCCTGCTGATCGGTTCGGGTACCAAGGCCGATCGCATTCCCTCTGGTATTGTGATGCTCAGGAAGCTGGAATCTTCCGCTGGTACGAGACCACCTTTATGAGTCTGCTCTCGGTAGCAGAGCAAATGAGTCCATTCGATCTGAGGCCAGGAAAGGACTCATACTTGGCGATCTCGCCGGTGGTCCACAGTTACCAAGTTGCTTGGCCCTTTACACCCATCGACCAGGGAGGCCAAGACGAGTTCATCGAACGGTGGATTGGTTGGTTTGCAGAGGCTGCCAAAGGCAACCTGCGGCGGCCCCGGCAAATGCCTGAACGCCCCACTGAGGGTAGCTGGCGTAGAAAGAACTGACCATAGGCCGCTCTGGGTAGCGGTGTCGCCGGGTTCGTCGCATCCTCCACAGCCCACCATGTCATGGCCGAAGAGCCAGCCTCCTTTCGGCGGCCGGCTCTTCGTTATCCCTGGGTTGGCGGGCCCCCAGCGCCTACTGGGACATGGCGGCGGTGGCTGCTCCTTGGACTCTGGCGAGTTCTTCGTCGGTCATGCAGGTGTATTGGCCGGTGCCGGCGTCGGTGATGGCGACGAACTGGTCGGGGTCCATGGCTGTCATGTTGTCCAAGCCGGAGCCGAGGAGCGCGACGTAGGATGGGTGGCTCTCGGCGAACTCGGCGATGCAAACGAGGGACTCGTCGGACAGGCCGCCGAGGGCCCATTCGATGCCGTGGGCCAAGATCCAGTGGTTGGTCTCCTGGTCGATGCAGTGGGAGACTTACCCCAACACACTCCCACAATACTCACACACCATCCCTGACGGATCCACGCCGTACTCCGCCTGCGCTTGGTCCGGTGACACGTAGCCGTTGATGATGTCTTCGTGGATGCTGGCGGGGTCGCGGTTGGCGGGGTCGCCGTAGCCGCCGGAGCCTGCTACGTCGTAGGCGATGGAGTAGCCGTCGGGGACGGGGAAGGCGGGGCCCTTGCTGTTGCGGGTGTCGCGGTTGCCTTGGGGGTCGACTACGTGGACGCTGGTGGGCGCGCCAGCGTGCCCTCCCAGCAGGCCGAAGGGTGGCGACTTGGTGCGCTCGCAGCAGATGGTGGCGGTGGCGGTATGGCCCACCACGCGCCATACGCGACGCACCCCGCAGCCTCCGCGGTACTGGCCTGCGCCTCCGCTGTCGGCGACGATTTCGTACTTGTCCACCTGCACTGGGAAGCGCATCTCCAGCTCTTCCACCGGCGTGTTCATGGTGTTGCTGATGCCTGCCTTCACGGCGTTGATACCGTCCTGATTGGGGCGGGCGCCCATGCCTCCGCCCAAGGTCTCGTAGCTGACGTAGCGCTGGCCGGTGCGGGGGTCTTGGCCTCCTAGGGTGAGGATGGCGGAGGTGCCTTGGGAGCAGGCTAGGGCGCGCTCGGGGTAGCCTTGGGCGACTGCGCCGAACACCATGTCGGCGATGCGGTGGGTCATCTCGTGGTTGGCGTAGACGACGGGGGCGGGGGGCAGCACGTTCACCACGCTGCCTTCGGGGGCCAGCACGTCGATGGCGCGCCAAGTGCCGGAGTTGGCGGGAATGATGTCGTTGGGGTCGATGATCATCTTGACGGCGGTGTAGACACCGGAGGCGGTGACGGCTAGGGGGGCGTTCATGGGGCCTTCCACCTGATCGTCGCTGCCAGCGAAGTTGATGGTCATGGAGTCGCCGTGCTTCTTCACCCGCAGCCTGACCCAGATGGGCTCGTCCTCGGTCTGTCCAAAGGACAGGATGCCATCGCCGTCGCAGAAATCCTCGAAGGAGTACTCGCCGTTGTCGAGGCGCTCCAGTTGGGCGCGAATCATGCGCTCCGAGTAGTCCTGCACACCCGTCATCATGCCCAGTACGACGTCCACGCCGTACTTCTGGGCGATCTCCTGCACCCGCACTGCGCCACGGAGGTTGGCGGCAAGCTGGGCACTGAGGTCGCCACGGCGCTCCTCGGGGGTGCGCACATTGGAGAAGATGATGGAGTCGATATCCCGGTTGAGGAGGCCTTGGGTGTAGAGACGGACACCGGGGAGGCGCAGGCCCTCGCCGTAAATCTCGGAGGTGGCGCCGTAGCTGCCGGGGCTGGCGCTGCCGATGTCGGGCCAGTGGGCGCGTACACAGGTGTAGCCCAGCAGCACCTTGTCATCGAGATAGATGGGGGCCACCACGTTCACATCGGGGAGATGGGAGCCGCCGAAATAGGGGTCGTTGTGGATGAATACGTCACCGGGGGCGACCTCGCCAGAAACACTGAGAATGGCGCGGACGGTGTGGGGCATGGAGCCGAGGTGGATGGGGATGTCGGGCCCCTGCGCCACCATGTTGCCTTCCACATCGAAAATGCCGCACGAGTAGTCGCCTGCCAGCTTGAGGAGCGGGGAGTAAGCTGTCTTGGCCAACACGATCTTCATCTCCTCGGCGGCGGAGATGAGGGAGTTCTTGACGACTTGGAAGGTGACGTTGTCGAGGCCGGATGTCATGGTGTGTGCTCCTTTGGTCCTTCTGGTAGGTCGGGCGAGTAAGTCAGGAAAGCATTGAGCGTGTCCCTCAGTGGGCGTTAGTGATCGTAATCGTACCCCACCTGCTCGCCTCCGCGTGCTGGCCGGGGTAGACCACCACTGTGGAGCTTGTCTCCTCGAGTATCGCGGGGCCTGGGATGGGGGTGTTTGTGGGGAGGCGGTCGCGCTCGTAGACGGGGCAGTCGATGAGGCCAGTTTCGTGGAAGTGGACTTGGCGGGTGCCGAGGGCGGCTTGGACCAGTGTGCCGGTGAGTTCGGGGCTCTCGCTGACCACATAATTCCGCAGCAGCTTGCCCACTGCCACCACCCGGAGGTTCACCAGCTGCACCGTCTGCTGCGGCGAGTGGTGACCGTAGACATTCTGGTGGGCGCGGTGGAAGCGCTCGGCGATGGATGGCAGGCCGTCGTAGGAAACCTCATCCGAGGAGACGGGGATGGTCAGTTCGTAGGCTTGGTAAGAGTAGCGCAGGTCCATGGAGTGGCGCACCTGCCACAGGCTGGGGTCGACGCCGGAGCGGGCCAGCATGTCGCGGGCCTCCTCCTCCATCTGGGCATACATCGACTGGGCTTGGGGCACCGCGTCCGCCGTCAAGGGCTGGTGCACCGTGCGGACGTAGTCGCGCTGCAGGTCGGTGGAGACGAGGCCCAAGGCGGAGAACGCACCCGGATTGGGCGGGATGATGACCGTGCCGATGTCCAGCTCTTGGGCCAGACGCCCAGCATGGACTGGCCCCGCGCCGCCGAAGGCCACCAGCGTGAAGGAGCGGGGGTCGTGGCCGCGCTCGATGGATATCTTGCGCACGGCATCGGCCATGCCTGCGTTCACGATGTCGATGATTCCTTGGGCGGCTTCCAAGGGGCCTAGCGTCAGTCGGTCGCCTACGCTGCGTTGCACCGCCCCGGAGGCTAGGTCAGGCCACAAGCGCATCTCACCACCGAGGAAGCGCTCTGGGTTCAGGTAGCCCAACACCAAGTCAGCGTCGGTGACCGTGGCATCCAAGCCACCTGCGCCGTAACAGGCAGGGCCGGGGGACGCGCCTGCGCTGTGCGGGCCGACGCGGAGACCACCGCCGTCGTCCACCCACGCGATGCTGCCGCCGCCGGCGCTCACTTCCAGCAGGTCCACCACTGGCACCTTGATGGGGTGGCCTGTGCCCTGCAACCAGCGACGCCTCTGACTGCCTGCGCCGCCGACCTCGTAGTCGGTGGTGACCGTGACCTCACCACCTTCGATGAGACTGGCCTTGGCTGTGGTGCCCCCCATGTCGAAGGAGATGAGGTCTGGGACGCCCAACTGCTCACCCAAGGCTGCTGAGGCCACGACGCCAGCGGCGGGGCCGGACTCTACCAAGGCAGCGGGCATGCGCAGCCCCTCGTCGACGGTCAGCACGCCACCGCGGGAGCCCATGAGGTAGAGGGGCGGGTACTCCCGCTCTTCGAGAAAGCTGCTGAGGGTATTGAGGTAGCTTTCGAGGATGGGGGCCACATAGGCGCAGACCGTGGTGGTGCTGGTGCGCTCGTACTCCCGCACCTCAGGCAGCACCTCGCTGGACAGGAACACCTTTACGCTGGGCAGACGACTGCGCAGGGCCTCGCCGATGGTCCGTTCGTGGCCGGGGTTAAGGAAGGAGAAGAGCAGGCAGACAGCTACCGCTTCCACTTGGTGGGCCTCTAGGAAGGCCACCAGTGGGTCCAGCTCTTCTACGGCTAGAGGCGTGGTCACCTGCCCTTGGGCGTCCACACGCTCGGTCACCTCAAGACGCATGTGTCGTGGCACCAGCATCTGGGGGGACGGCTGGAACATGTCGTACAGCTCGGCCCGCGCTTGCCGTCGTATCTCCAGCACGTCGCGGAACCCGCGCGTGGTCACCAGCGCCGTCCGCGCCCCCTTGGACTCGAGGATGGCGTTGGTGACCACGGTGGTGGCATGAGCCAGAAACCCGACCTCCGGCCCGCTGCCCGCCGAACCCAAGGCATCGATCACCCCCGACGCATAGTCGCTGGGCGTAGAGGGCACCTTGATAACCGACGTCTCGCCCGTTTCCTCATCCACCACCGCCAAGTCGGTAAAGGTGCCGCCGATATCAATGCCAACCCGCAGACTCATGGGTGTGTCCCCCTAGGTGGTGGTCAAGCTTGGGGGGAGATTAGCACATGCGGAGGTGTGGGTGTGGAGCTCGTGGCCTGAGTAGCAAGAGAGGTTAGCAATTGGGCGTCGTTTCCCGTCGCTCACTTTTCGCCCGGTGGTCCGCCGGATCGCTTTGCCGCAGCCTGTTAGAGCTACGCGATGGTGGTCTTGGTTGTTGCCCAAGCTTACTGTAGGAACATCGCTATATTTGGTGCGTTAGGGGAAGACGATGGGTATCCTGTCTGCTGAAATCGAACATCATCCTCAGTTCATGATTCTCGAGGGAGATTGCCTAACGCTTATTCCCAAGTTACCCGACGATAGTGTTGACATAGTTGTAACCAGCCCGCCCTATTGGGGACAGAGAGTATCATTAGGCAATGGGAACGAGGCTGACCCTCGAGAATAAATCTCCTTCCTGCAATCGGTTTTCGCAACCCTCCTACCCAAACTTAAGCGTGATGCTATTGTTTGGCTCAATCTTGGTGATGCTTACAATACACCAGTTAATTGGGGGCTGATAGACCATACTTACAGTTCTCTCGGTCCTACGCGTAATGGGTTCAGTCCTGACAACGCTGCCTATACAAAGCCGCGGTTCAAGCGAAAGGCCTTTATAGAAGAAGGTTCTGGTTGGCTGCAATATGGCAATCTTCTGATGCTTCCGCAACGCCTGCTAATCCAACTCGTTGAAGAGGGGTACGTGTACCGAGGTGAGGTAATTTGGGCAAACAAGAACGCCATGCCTGAAGGACGCTGTCGCCGTCCCCATCGTAAACATGAGTCAATCTACCTGCTCGCTAAGCACGAGCAACACCGTTTCAGAACAACACCTCCTGTGCCAACCGTCTGGAGTTTCGCCAATGAGACAATTAAAGGGCTACAGCATAGGTCTCGATTTCCTGTGGACTTGCCGACGCGTTGTATCGAGGCTTTAGGGCCAGTAACTAGCGAAACCGTTGTGCTAGACCCGTTCTCGGGGTCTGGTTCCACCGGGTTGGCAGCTCTACAGATGGGTTGTAGTTACATCGGCTTCGACATTGATCCTGAACAAGTACTAGAATCGTCAAGCCGTTTAACGGCGGCGTCCAAACAGTACCATTTACAGTCTAATGATGTAAGCGAGCATTCAATGCCTCCACTACAAACCCAGCAAACAGGTCATCTGGGTTTGTAAAATCGCAGACAAATATTCGCGTAGCGACCTTCCGGTTTGGAGGTGTCGGTACTGTACGCGTATTATACGAAAAGCAAGCTGAGAAGAGTCCTCGGTCTTCGAAATCCATTCGCTTATCGTTTAGTTGCTGTTCTTCGACTGCTCCAAACTCGCCCCGATTCACTGGCACTTTGGAAGCGAACATCTTAGAGTCCATTGTCCAAAATACGGACAAGAACCCGGCATCAATCAATGCTTGGCTCATGGGAACATCATCCGTCCGTCTCTCAGCAATCTCGCCTTTACATGTATGACCCCTAGTAGGGTCTCACTACCTCTGTGACGATACGTAAGCAGCAAGTCTGCTTTATCCGGAACGATATTCGGGGTACCAATCGGTTCCAATAAGGCCCGCTTCTCGGCGATAGTCCCAGTCTTGATGGTTATCCCAGCCTGTTCTAAGAAAGCTCGGTAGTGCGTTACGGCGATACTTTCTAAGGCCCATCCGCTAGTTCTCTTCCAACTTTGTTCAAAGGTTCAGGCGTTCGTTGGTGGATGGATAGTTGTTAGGGTCACAGTAAGCACGATTAATCACTAAGGTCCATAGGTCAGAAGGGTTAGTGGTGGGCCATGTACTGACGGCCCGAAGAAATGCAGCGCAAACCGCGTCCGCTCTATTTCGTGCGTGAAGCAAACCACTTTTAAGTACGTTAACCACATCGTCGAATTCCCCGATTGTGGCCGCTGGCTATACATACTGTGCGTCATACTGACCGTATCTGAATTTGAATAGCAGGCCTTCATGTGCCTCGATAGCAGTGAACAGACCTGGGGATCGCTGTTGGGATACCTCTTCGGTAGTGCCTTCTAGCAATCGCGCCGGAGGTACACCCAAGGCTGGAGCTAACCGAATGATAGTCGATAATGCCGGATTCCGCTCCGCCCGTTCAATCCCTCCAATGTACGACCTGTCTAGGCCAGCTCGCTCAGACAGACTTTCCTGGGTCAAGTCGAGCGCTTCCCGGAAGCGGCGCACATTATCGCCCAACATTCTCTTACCACGGTTCTCCATGGAAGAGATTCTCTTGACACTCGCACATCGGCGTCTACGGACTAATCGTACCAATGCCCTTGCGGGCGCTCGAGAGCAGCCGCAGTCTTCCTGTATGCAAATGCACGCATCCTAGCTAGAGAGGTGGCCTCTCAGAGCCACCTCTCTAGTCATCAGTCTAGAGAAGGAGATGCCCGACTCTAGTTCGGCGTCACGGTCATCGTCCAGATTTCGCCGAAGTCGCGGCGCAGCTTGTTCCAGGAGTCGCCGCCGTCATGGCTGGCATAGACCTGTCCGAAGTGGCTGCAGGCGTAGACCATGTCGGGGTCGGAGGCGTGGGTGGCGAAGCGCCAGATGCCCGTGTTGGGCTCCACCGGCAGGTTGCAGGTCTCCCACGTCTGGCCTTGGTCCTTGGAGCGCTGGATGGAGCCGGTGTCGCCGAAGGGACCGTCGCCGTTGCCCACAAAGAGCACGCTCGAGTCGTTCTCCTTCAGGGCCATGGGCCGGCAGTACATGGTGGGGAAGGACTCCTTCACCTTCAGGGGACTCCAGCTCTCGCCGAGGTCGGTGCTGGTGAAAATCTCCTTGGGGGTGCTGGTGATTACCATCGACGGAGCGCCACGGGTCACCACGATGTCGTGGATGTCGGGGTCCCAGATGCCCTCGCCGATGTCGGCCTCGCCCATGGCGGTGGCGCCGATGGGCGTCCAGCTGTCGCCGCCGTCGAGGCTGCGACGCACTCCGTCGACCTCGATGCCCGCCCAGACGATGCGGCTGTCGTTGGGGTCGATCACCAGAGCCGTGGCCCGGGGCTCGCGGACGTTGGGGCAACTCTCGGCCAATGGCACGTTCATCTTCTCCCAAGTGCGCCCAGCGTCGCGGGTGCGGAAGAAGGCGCTGGGGCCGCAGCCCGCCATAACCGTGGTGGGGTCGCTGGGGTCCACGGCGATGGCCCACACTTGGTAGTTGTCCAAGGGGCCCTCCAGCTTGCGGAAGCTGACGGCCCGGTCGTCGCTGCGGAAGATGCCCTCTTGGGTGCCCGCGTAAATAACGCGGGAGTCCGTGGGGTCAGCCGTCAAGGAGTAGATGTTGCTGTCGTTCCAGATGCCGTCACGGATATTGGCCCAGCTCTGGCCACCATCCTCGCTACGCCAGATGCCACTGCCAATGGTGCCTAGACAGATAGTATGTGCTGCTGACATTGACCCACCTCCCGAATCGGATTAGGGGTATTCTAGGTGGCATGGGCGAGGGCGTCAAAGGATGCAGCCAATTGCGAGCCGTCAGGCATACCGCGCGTTGGCCACTTGGCTTAAACTAGCGCGATGATTTCTGGCTCCTGACGAATCCTGCGGAGCCAACGGAACGTAAGGAGCGCGCAATTGGGCATGGCACACGTCTACTCCAGCAACCCCTTGGACCGCGGCGACCACGAGAGGCGAGACGATCAGTGGCTCGCCGACATGCTGGCCAACCCATCTAGCAAGTTCCTGCCGCTGCGAGACTCGAATGTGCCGGTGTTGGACCTGCCTGCATCGGACGGCGGCCAAGGGGGCTTGGGTTGGCTGACCACGGAAGAGGTGGGGCAGTTGGGTGTTGACGCCACTCCGCTGTTCTTGGGGCTGCTGGACGGCGTGGGCTACTTCACTATTGATGTCTCGCAAGCGAAGGCTGATCTGGAGAGGGACGGGCGGCGGTTTGTCGATGCCCGCTCCGCCACCGACCTGCTCACCGACGTGGAGACGGGGATGGTGGCCCAAGCCCGCTCCCAAGTCATCTGGCACAGCCGTCATGGCTTCTGCTCCATCTGCGGCCACCCGACCTTCATCAAGCGTGGCGGGCAGGTACGCCAGTGCTCCGACTGCAATACCGAGCACTACCCCCGGACCGACCCAGTGGTGATATCGCTGGTGCTCGACGGCGACCGCTGCCTGATGGGTCGCTCCGCAGGGCGTCGCCAGCCCACCAGCCGCTACTCGGCCCTAGCCGGTTTCCTAGACCAAGGCGAGTCCATGGAGGAGGCAGTGGCCCGCGAGGTGATGGAGGAGGCGGGCATCAAGGTGCGCAATGTGCGCTACCACTCCTCCCAACCCTGGCCGTTCCCCTACTCCCTGATGATTGGCAGCCACGCCGACGCAGCCACCACCGACATCTCCATCGACTACGGCGAGATGGCCGATGTCCGCTGGTTCGACCGGGATGAGGTGGAGCGGGCGTTGCGGAAGGAGAGCGAAGTGCTCACGATACCGGAGCCGCTGGCGATTGCGCACCATCTGATCCGGGCTTGGGTGCAGGGTGAGGTGGGGTAGGGGTAGGTTTCCCAGCGCCCCCCCGCCGCCGGTTTGCCGCGACCATTGCCCTCTGCAGAATTCGGGGACCTAACCGACCTGCAAGAGTTGGATAACCCCTTCCCCTTAGCGGAGGAAGGTTGGGGTGAGGGTGGAAGAGTCGACTCCGTAGCTGGCGTTGTGGCATTTCGCTGATGGATTCCGGCTCAAGGCTGGAATGACGGCGGTTATGCAAAGGTCTCCCTCTACGGGAACGGCGAAGGGGGCGCCGGGATGACGTTGGGGAGCCCCCCCTCAGTGCACTATGTGGAGGTTGCGGCGGGCGAGTTCCAAGGTGTCAGCCTCTCGAACTGAGTGGGTGCGCTCCGGGATGTCGGCAAAGGCCTCGTGGCCAAACAGGGGCGTGGAGAAGTAGCGCATGCCGGTGTCGTTGATCATGGTGACGATCACCTTGGAGTTGGGGAGGGCGGCCGACAGTTTGTTGGCGGCGGCTACGTTGCAGCCAGAGGAGATGCCGCAAAAGACGCCTTCTTCTCGCGCCAGACGACGCGCCATCTCAATGGACTCTTGGGAGGAGACGGTGACTACGCCGTCGACGTAGTCGAGGTCGAGGTTGTCGGGGATAAAGCCGTCGCCGATGCCCTCAATGAGGTGCGGGCCCCAGCCTCCTCCCGAAAGGATGGGGCACTCGGCAGGCTCGACGGCGTAGATGCGGGCAGCTGGGTTGTGCTCCTTGAGGTATTTGCCCACGCCCGACACGGTGCCTCCGCTGCCTTGGGAGGCGACGAACACATCGGCCCGGCCATCGGTCTGGTCCCAGATTTCCGGCCCGGTGGTGATGTAGTGGGCTTCGATGTTGTCCTTGTTGGAGAACTGGGCGGGTTCCCAGAACTTGCCGGGGCTCCCGGCCTTCAGTTCCTCCACCTTATCCAAGCATAGGTCGACGTCGCTCTCGGCCCCCGGCGTGAGCACTAGCTCCGCACCGTATGCCCGCATGCATTCCTTGCGCTCATCGCTCATGCCTTCCGGCATGACAATGACTGCGGGGTAGCCACGCACCGCCGCGATCATGGCGGTGGCGATGCCGGTGCTGCCAGTGGAAGCCTCTAGGATGGTCATGCCGGGACGGAGGTCGCCGCGCTCCTCGGCCCGCAGCACCATGTGTCGCAGAATGCGGTCCTTGAGGCTGGAGGTAGGGTTCATAAACTCGAGCTTGGCGCACAATTCCTGCGGACCCTGGGCCACCCTGCCCAAGCGCAGCAGTGGGGTCATGCCTGCGGCTTGGGTAATGTCCTCGGCAATGTGGCTGCGATCGTTCCAGTCCACCATAATGAGTGCTCCTAGCTGTTATGAGGGCAGAATGAGGCCGCCAGAAACAAGCCGAGAGACCTTTGCGTAGCTTAGTCCACGTAGCGCCTAACTACACAAAGGTCTCTCATTCAGAAAGATATCGATGGCAGAAAGATATCGATGGCTAGATGTTGGGTATGACCTCTTCCGTCAGCTGTTCCAAGTGCTCCATGTGATCGAACATGGGATTGAGCATCAGCATCTCGGCCCCGCCGTCCACTATCTCGGCCAGCTTCTCGGCGCATCGGGCGGCGCTGCCCCATACGGAGACTTCGGCGCCCAGCGGTGCATTGTGATAGCGGTTATCGAACCAAGTGGTGATGCGTTCTTCGGCCCGCTTCTCGTTGTCGTCGACTGCTAAGTAGACCCGCTTGGAGATGGGAAAGGTGGCCGGATCGCGTCCTGCTTCTTCTAGGAAGGTGTTGAGTTGCTGCACGCACTCCAAGAAGGTGGCGGTGGTGCTGGAGCCGGCGCCCATCCAGCCATCACCATGCCGCACCGCCCTGCGCAATGCATCGGGATGGCGGCCACCGAACCAGAGGGGTGGGTGGGGCTTCTGCACCGGCTTGGGCTCCATGGGCACGCCGTCCAACTGCCAGAACTGGCCCTCATAGGTAGCCTGAGGCTCGGTCCACAGCGCCTTCATCACGTCGAGCAGTTCCACGAAGCGGCGCGCTCGTCGGTCTGTCGTCAAACCGAAGGCGGGGTACATGTTCTGCCTGCCTCCGATGCCCACGCCAACGGTCAGACGCCCATGGCTCATCTGGTCCAAGCTCCCTAGGGCCTTGGCCAACTGTACAGGGTTGCGCAGTGGGGCCACCATGACTGATACCCCCAGCCGTGCCCGGGTGGTAAGGGCTGCCACGTAGCTGAGTTGCGTCAGGGGTTCCAGCGAAGGGTCGTCGCCGGTGATGTCTTCTTGGGTCCAGAGGCTCTCGAAGTCAAGCTCTTCGGCCCTAGCGACCCAACTACGTAGCAACTCCATGTCCGTTGGGCCTTCCTGAAAGAACTGGGGCATGGCGATGCCAACGGGCACCCGACCTGCACCTGCACTAGCCATTCTTATGCCTCCTTGGTTGGGACTATGGCAGGGGCGAGCAACCCCCGCGGAGTCTGCCGTGTTGCCACAGCTAAGAGGGTCTCATACAATGGCGCGCAACAGCCCTGTCGGACATTTGGGGGCATTTGGGAGCAGTTCGGGCACGTCGCGCGTCTTTCGGAACAGACTTGGGTTCCGATTTTTCGCAATTATGGAGGGAGGCGGAAAGGATGGCAAGGTTTGACGATAAGGTCGTAGTGGTCACTGGCGGGGGGCTCGGCTTTGGTCGCGCCTATAGCCTCGGCTTGGCAGCTGAGGGGGCTACTGTAGTGATCGCTGACATCAATATGGACAATGCCATGCAGACCCAAGCTGCGATTGAGGAGCTTGGTGGCAAGGCCGTAGTCATCCAGACCGACGTCAGCGACGAAGCCAGTGTTCTAGCCATGCGGGACCAAGTAGACCGGGAACTGGGTGGCATTGATGGCTTGGTCAACAACGCCGGCATCTACCCAATGCTGGCCATCGACGACGTGACCAAGGAACACTGGGACCAGATATACAACGTCAACGTGTGGGGCAGCTTCGTGACGGCCCGGGCTGTTGCCGAGTCGATGAAGCGTCGTGGCGGAGGAAGCATCGTCAATATCTCCAGTGGCACGTTCCTGCGACCGCCTGCGAACCAGCCTGCCTACGTGTCGTCAAAGGGCGCCATCATAGCGTTGACCCGCTCCTTGGCTACGGAGCTTGCCAACGACGGTATCAGGGTCAACACCGTCCTGCCTGGCCTTACCGCCACTCCAGGCATCATGGGGAGCCCCGATTTCAGCGAAGAATTCATGCAGAGTCGCGTCGACCTGCAGCTCATCAAGAGGCAGGAGCAGGCCGACGATACGGTGGGCGCGGCCATGTTCCTCCTGAGCGACGATGCCTCTTTCGTCACCGGCCAGTCCATGCTGGTCAACGGTGGCGGGAGTATGCTCTAGTCGGCGCGAACAAGGCTAGCTGGGTTAAACGGACACAGAGGAGGGCGCAGTGGGAAGACTGGAAGGCAAGGTGATAGTGGTGACCGGAGGGGGCCGTGGTTTCGGCCGCGCCTACTGCCTCCGCATGGCTGCTGAGGGAGCGACGATGGCCATTGCAGATATGGATGAGGAGACGGCCAAAAGCACCCAAGCCGAAATTGCCGGGAATGGGGGACGGGCCTTCGCTTATCCCTTGGATGTGCGGGATGAGGCTAGCGTGCTCGCTATGCGCGATGCCGTCGACCGTGACCTTGGAGGCATAGACGGCCTCATGAACAACGCAGGCATTCTGCCTCCCATGGCCTTGCCAGACATCACCAAGGAGTTCTGGGATAACGTTTACAACACCAACGTGTGGGGCAGCTTCATCACTGCCCGCGCTGTCTCTCACTCCATGCGACGCCGTGGTGGTGGGGCCATCGTGAATATCGCCAGCTCAACCTTCTTTAACCCGTCGCCAGGCAGTGCTGCTTATATCTCCTCCAAAGGGTCGGTTATTGCCCTTTCCAGGGTGCTGGCTTCGGGTTTGGCTCCCTACGGTATACGGGTGAACTTCATCTACCCTGGGCTGACGGCCACGCCGGGGGTCATGGAAGGACGTTTCACTTCTGACGATTACTTCGATTCCCGGGTACAAAAGCAGCTGATAAAGAGGCGCTCCGAGATCGAGGACGTGGTGGGGGCAGGGGTGTTCCTGCTCAGCGATGAATCCGCCTTCATGACCGGTCAAGGCATACCGGTTAATGGCGGCATCGGGATTATATAAAGCCAAAGTGATTTGAAGACAGTCGGTTCATTGGGGGAGGTCGCGATATGGGAAGGCTGGACGGCAAGGTTGTGTTGGTCACCGGAGGCGGTCAGGGTTTTGGGCGCGCCTATTGCTTGGGGCTGGCCCGAGAGGGCGCCACAGTAGCCGTAGCCGACATCAATGAGGAGACAGCCAACGAAACCCGCTCCATGTTGGAGGAGCAGGGAGGCCGTGCCATCGTGGCGCCCGTTGACGTCAGCAATGAGGCCTCAGTGCTGACGATGCGCGACGCCGTTGACAGTCAATTGGGTGGTATAGACGGACTGGTCAACAACGCGGGCATATTCCCCCGTATAGAACTGGCAGACATTACGAAGGAGATGTGGGACCACATCTACAACATCAATGTTTGGGGCAGCTTCATTGTTGCTCGTGCCGCTTCCCACTCCATGCGGGGACGTGGTGGCGGAAGTATCGTGAACATCAGCAGTTCCACCTTCCTCACCCCACCCACGCAGCATGCTGCGTACATGAGTTCGAAGGGGGCGATCATGGCCCTCACCCGCGCGCTGGCAACCGGACTGGCCGAGCACCACATCCGGGTCAACACCATCCTTCCGGCCCTGACGGGCACCGAGGGGGTGATGAGCGAGCCGGGTTATCAGATGTGGTACTTGGAGCAACGCGCTCAGATGCAACTAATCAAGCGTGCCGCGGCTGCAGATGATGTGGTGGGGGCTGCTATCTTCTTCATCAGTGATGAGTCCGCCTTCATGACGGGGCAGTCGCTCTCGGTGACTGGTGGTACGGGAATGCAGTAGGAGAGCCGGAGGTACAATTGCAAGTACTACTCGCAATTGTACCCTTTGGTCCCCACGCAGTTGGACTCCCGACGTTCCTCGTACTGGTAATCCGGACCAACCCAGCATCCTGCCTCGTGCGCCTAGGTACCCATTTTCAGCTATATTCACTCTCGTGATCGAGCGGGAAATTGCGCCGAAGCTGACCTCGCTGTTTCAACAGTATCCCCGTGACGGTGACTGGTCCACGGCAGTTCGGAAGACCACGTTGTGCCGCGAGACCTTTCCCAACCTAGAATACGCCAACTTGGAGGCACCCGACCAACGGGAGCTCGCCGAGTCTGACCCCTGGGCTTGCTCTCTCAGTTCGCCGAAGGCGCAATCATCGCCGAAGTGCAACACGTCCCCGATATCTTGTCATACCTGCAGGTCCTAGCGGACGATACCGGACGCAACACAGCCTATTCGTCCTCACGGGCACCGAGTAATTCAGGCTTTCCACCGCCATCAGCCAGTCTTTGGCAGGGCGCATGGCACTCCTTCGCCTGCTGCCGTTCTCCATGGCGGAACGGCAACGGACGGGCGCAAGTAAGCGGATCGACGACATCCTCGATACGGGGTTCTATCCCAGAATCCTCGACCACGGCCTCGAACTACGGCAAGCACTCGGAGACTATTTCGAGACCTACGTGGAGCGCTATGTTCGCCGCTTGGGCGAGATACGCAACTTGGCAAGCTTTCGCACCTTCGTGCGCCTCTCGCGGGACGGGTTGGGCAACTCGTCAATCTGAGTTCCCTCGGCTCCGATGCCGGCGTGTCCCACTCCACGGCCAAGGAGTGGCTCAGTGTGCTGGAGGCAAGCTACGTCATCTTTCAAGTCCAGCCCTTTTTCGCCAACACACGAAAGCGTTTGATTAAGTCGCCTAAGTTCTATTTCTATGACGTTGGTCTGGCGAGTTACCTCATGGGCATAGAACACGCGGGCCAGATCGCTACCCATCCCTTGCGCGGGGGCCCCTGTTCGAGAACGCGGTAGTGGCGGAAGCGCTTAAGTACCGCTTCAATCGAGGCCGCCAGTCCAATCTATCCTTTTCCCGCGATGTAAAGGGGCTGCAGTGTGACCTCTTCTACGAAACGGGCGGTGGCATTGGCGCTATAGAGATCAAGGCTGGCTCTACCATAGCTTCCGGCTACTTTCGTTCCTTCAACAAGATGGCTGGACTGCTTCCTGAGGTGACCGCCAAGACTTTCGTGATGGAGGCACGTCCTGCCAGTCTCCCACCGATTGCGATGTGACGTCGTTGGACGGCCTAGCCCAGTTGCTGGAACGCTTCGATACCTTGACGAACGTTTAGGCATGGCGCATCAGCCTGTCTCATCCGCGTTTCCTTCGGGAACTAGGTTCCAAGCATCCTTCGCGCGATCACCTTGGCTTCATCTAGGTTGTTGACGAAACGGTCGCTTGGGATGCGCTTGAGGACGTTGAGCGCCCGCAGAGTCGTCGCTGGCAGGCCGTCCAAACCCATGATAATGCAATGGGTATCCTGTGTCATGGCAGCGTCGATCAGCTGTTCCACCACCAAGGCAGCGCTATCGTCCATATAGATGGTATCTGTGAAGTCTAAGATAACCACCGCGTGCTCTTGGATGTCCACACTGATGGTGCTGATCATCTTGGATGCCGATGCCACGGAGAAGGTGCCTCTAAGCGCCACCAGTCCGACACGGGCGGCAAAGGTGTCTTCTTCAAAAGCGTCAAGGTCGGTGTCTGCGTCTGCGTCTGTTTGAGCATCCCCTTGGGGCTCTAGGAAGAGCGAGTCCAGCAGTGGCGTGGAGATGACGCTGTCCAGTTCCAGACGCTCGAACTGACGTGCGCTCGTAACGGCGGCGGCGATCATACCCACGGCAACTGCCGTAACCAAATCGAGGAATACCGTGAGTCCTAGGGTCAGCAGCATGACCAAGAGGTGCCCACGTTGCACTCGGTGCATCCGAAACACAAAGCGCCAGTCTACGGTGTCCAAGCCGACCTTGATCAGGATGCCGGCAAGGACTGCATTGGGGATGGACCCAACGAATTCGCCGAATTGCAGCACGGCCACCACGAGAATAATCACGCACAGGATCCCGGCAACGGGCGTATTTCCGCCCGCCCGGATGTTGGCGACCGTACTCGGTGTGGCGCCGGAGCCGGGAAGTCCTCCGATGAAACCGGTCACCACGTTGCCGATGCCTTGGCCCAGTAGCTCGCGGTCAGGACTGTGCCGGGTACGCGTCATGGAGTCCGCCACAAGGGATGTTAGCAGGGTGTCGATGGAGCTCACCAAGGCAATGACCAATGCAGGCTCGACGGCCCGCAGCAGGGTCCCCCAAGAGATATCGGGCCGCTGGATCGTCGGCAGGTCCGTGGGTATCTCGCCGATGGTAGGCGCACTGGTGAGCCACAACACTCCAAGCAATATCCCGACTACCAGCGACGCTAATGTGGCCGGAAGGTACTTGGACAACTTGCTAGGCCATAGGACGGCCACAGCAAGGGTGACGGCTGCTATCATAAGGGCATCGCTGTCGAATTGACTGATCAACTCCGGGAAATGGCGCATCGCTCCAACCGGACCCCCGGTGACCACATGTCCGCCTATAAAAGGCCGGGCCTGCACTAGGATGATGATTATCCCTACTCCGGTCATGAATCCGGATATGACCGAATACGGCGTATAGGCCACGAATCGTCCGATCCGCAGCAGGCCTAGGAGAATTTGTATAAACCCCGCCATGATGACGATGGTGAAAGCCGCGGCTAGATTCTCCGCGTGGGTTGAAACGATGACAGCCATGGCCACCGTCATGGAGCCGGTCGGGCCTGATATCTGAGAGCGCGTGCCTCGGAACACAGCAGTGAAAAACCCTACGGCTATGGCCCCGTAAATGCCTGCCAGAGGCGATAGCCCTGCCGCGCTGCCAAAAGCCAATGCCACCGGCAGCCCTACTACAGCGGAGGTGATACCGCCGAGGACGTCTCCGCGAAGGGTCTGAAGGTTGTTGTTCAGATTAGCAAGCATGCAACCTGGTTGGTTCAGGAGACGGTCTTATCGGCATGGCGATGGCGTCTAGGCGCTCCCATCGAAGTCGCATTGCCCTAGTCTGACCGGAGTTGCCCGAGGGAAACTCCTAGGCGGAGATCCAGCTTTTCCTGTCACCGAGGTGAGGCTTATTCACTGAGTTGCTGAACGCTCAGGGCGAGCAAGCTCTAGGTGGAGATGCCTGCAGTCTGACACTAATCCCGCTCGTCGGAGCGCGAGCGGTACTCGGAAACGCCGTCGTCGAGGGCGGCCCAAGGCAGCAGGGCGCACTTGATGCGGATGGGAAACTTGCGGACCCCTTGCAGTGCTTCCAAGTCGCCCATGGCGTCCAACTGCTCGTTACTGAGTTCCTCGCCCCGCATCATCTCGCGGAAGGCCCCGGAGAGCTTTTCGCCCTCTTCCAGGCTCTTGCCACGAAGCAGGTCGGAAAGGATGGACGCCGAGGCTTGGCTGATGGAACAGCCATGGCCGCCTTGGCTGATCTCGCCGACCAGCCCGGCATCATCCAGCTTCAGTTGCAACACGACTTCGTCGCCACAGAAGGGATTGAAGCCACGGGCCTCAATGTCGGCAGTATCCAAGGTTTGGCGGTTCCTAGGTCTGCGGTAGTGGTCCAGGATCACCTCACGATAGAGGTCGTCGAGCTCTCCGAAATCGAACGGCTCTGTCAGCACACTAGCCCAACCTTATCAACTACGCTTAAAGTAGGTCAACGCCCGCTTCAGGCTCTCCACCAGCGCATCCACATCTTCTTCGCTGTTGTAGATGTAGAAGCTGGCCCGAGCCGTGGCAGGTACATTCAGCCTGCCTCGCACCAATGGAATGGCACAGTGGTGGCCCGCTCTTATGGCTATCCCATCGCGGTCCAGCATGGTGCCTAAGTCGTGGGGATGCACCTCTCCAGCGTAGAAGGAGACAATCCCGCCCCTCACAGACAGGTCTTCAGGACCGTAGAATTCCAGCTCCTCTTTCAGCTCTGCCATGGCTTCCAAGGCATAGCCGGTCAACTGGTGCTCGTGGGCCTGCACGTTGTCCATGCCCAAGTCTTGCAGGTAGTCTACGGCAGCGCCCAATGCGATGGTGTCGGCAATGTTGGGCGTGCCTGCCTCGAACCTCATGGGAAGGTCGTTCCAACTGGCGCTCTCCAGCTGCACGTCCTTCACCATCTCTCCGCCACGCAGGAAGGGTTCCATCTCTTGTAGGAACGAGTCTTTGACGTAGAGGACGCCTATACCCGTAGGGCCCAGCATCTTGTGGCCTGAAAAGGCCATGAAGTCGCAGTCTATGTCCTTAACGTCCAGTGCCATGTGGGGCACGCTTTGCGCAGCGTCCACAAGCACTGCGGCGCCCAAGGCATGGGCCTTGGCTGCCAGTTCCTTTACCGGGTTGATAGTGCCTAGAACGTTGGACATATGCACCAGTGAGAGCAGACGGGTCTGGTGGTTCAGCAGTTGGTCGAGCTCCGCGAGGTCCAGCGTGCCGTCCGGCGCCACAGGGATGAAGCGTAGCTTGGCGCCCTTGTCGCGGGCCAGCTTCTGCCAAGGCACGAGATTGCTGTGGTGCTCCATCTCCGTCAGCAGAATCTCGTCGCCGGGGTTGATGTTGGCCAAGGCCCAAGTGTTGGCCACCAAGTTGATGCCCTCGGTGGTGTTGCGGGTAAAGATGATGTTCTCGCTGCTGGGGGAGCCGATGAAACCGGATATCTTTTCCCGGGCACCCTCGTAGCGCTCGGTGGCCTCCATGCTGAGGGCGTGAACGCCACGGTGTACGTTCGAGTTGTACCCCTCGTAGTAGTCCACCAAAGCCTGAATCACGCTCCGGGGCTTTTGGGAGGTGGCAGCATTATCGAGGTATACCAATCGCTTGCCATACACCTCCTTGGCAAGGATGGGAAAGTCCTCTTTTATGGAGCGTGCGTCCTTCATAACACCTCTCTAGGCAACTCCTCTGGCCGAGTCCGGCCGCGGCAGGAGGCCTACTCTTCGTCGATACCGACCTCGATGTGCTCGCCGTCCATGCGCACCGGATAGGTGCGCATCGCCTCGCACTTGGGGCCCTCGGTCAACTCTCCGGTCTTGACGTTGAACGACGCCAAGTGGACAGGGCACTGAATCTCGTCGCGTATCATATCGCCGTAGTGCATGATGCCACCGGCATGGGTGCAGACGTCGTCTATGGCAAAGACTGTGCCTTCGACGTTGCAAATGGCCATCCGGTAGCCGGGCCAGGGTCTCACTCCCTTTACCTTGCCCGGAGGCAGTTGTTCCAGTGAGCCAACCCTGATATACCTTAGAGCCATCGAATCTTCCCTCCTGTAAAAATGGTGGCGCTGCTCGGTAACGGTAGCAGTGTTACTCTTCAGCCTCGTCCATTTGCTGGAGGCGCGCCAGCACCAATTCCCCAAGCGTTTCGCGCAGTGGCTCGCTGGGAATGGCGCTGACCACCTCGTTGGCAAAACCTTGGGTCAGCATGGTGCGGGCCTCTCGCTCATCCAGTCCACGGCTCCGCAGATAGAACATGGCCGACTCGTCCAGCTTACCGCAGGTTGCCCCGTGGCTGCACTTCACGTCGTCGGCGTAAATCCAGAATGCCGGTTTGGCGTCAGCCTCGGCCCTGTTGGAGAGAAGCAGGTTACGGTCCTGCTGCTGCGCGTCGACCTTCTGCGCATCTGGGCGTACGGTGATGCCTCCGTGGAAGGCGGTGCGTGACGAGCCGCCGAGGATTCCCTTGTATAGCTGCCGCGTCGTCGTATGCGACACTCGGTGGTCCACCAGCACTTGGTTGTCCACATGCTGGGTCCCCGATGCCAAGTACAGGCCGTTGAGCGTGCAGGATGCGCCCACACCGCTCAACCGTACGTTCAGGTTGTTGCGAACGATGGTCCCTCCCAAGTCCAGCACCACCGATGAGAAGGAGCTATCGCGCCCCAACTCGACTTCTGTGGTGTGCACTTGGAAGGCGTCGATACTCTCCTGCTGCACCCGGTAGAGTTGCACCGTAGCGGCGTCACCTACGACCATCTCGGTCACGGCGTTGGTGAGGTACCGGCCTTCTGCGGGGCCATAGAAGCTCTGGACGATCTTTATCTCGGCCTGCCTCCCGGTCGTCAGCAGGACTCGCGGTTGTACCAGCGCGTCGTCGTGGTGGCCCGTCGTCAGGAAGAGCAACAACACCGGTTCGGTCACGGCCACCCCGTCGGGCACATGCAGGTAGGCCCCGTCACGGATAAAAGCCGTATTGAGGGCGGTAAAGGCACTGTCTTGGAACTCGGCATGGCGGGCGAGGTGTTGTGCAACCTGACCTTCGCCGGTGAGGGCTTCTGCCAAGCTGCTAACCGCCACACCTTCCGGCAGGCCTCGCGTGGACGACAACCCATCGGCGTATACACCATCGACGAATACCAGTCGATGGGGCAGGTCTAGGCCGCTGGGGAGGGGGAGGAGTGTCAGACCTACGCCCGTTGCTCCATCTGTGCTGATGGGCATCGGGGTCGCTTCGACGATTGGGCGTACGTTGGTGTACTTCCACTCTTCGTTGCCACGACGGCCAGTAGGAAAACCCAATTGAGCGAACCGGTCTATGGCTTTTCGCCGCAACTCTCTCACCCACGACGGCTGCTGTGTGACATCACTAGCTTGCTGAGCGTCGAAAGCCTCGACGTAGCGTTGCTGTGGGGATGCTGCCTGCTGAGTTGTCATCGGCGGTATCGTTAGGCCCCGCTCTGGGGAGCGGGGACCCACTCGTCGATCCGGTCATAGCCCTTGGATTCCACCTCAAGGGCTAGCTCGCTACCGCCCGACCTTACCAAGCGGCCATCCACGAGCACATGCACCGCGTCGGGCTCTAGGTAGTTCAGAATTCGCTGGTAGTGGGTGATGAGGATGAGGGCGTTGTCGGGGCGCCTCAGTTGGTTGATGCCCTCGGCCACGATGCGCAGGGCATCAACGTCCAAACCGGAGTCCGGTTCGTCCAGCACTGCTAGGGTCGGCTCCAGTACTGCCATCTGCAGGACTTCGGCGCGCTTTTTCTCGCCACCGGAGAAGCCGTCGTTGACGTACCGCTTCACCATGGGAGGCTCAATGTCCACTATTTTGATCGTCTGTTGAAGCATCCGGTCAAACTTCAGCACGTCCATCTCTTCTTCTTTGCGGCTCTTGCGTATGGCGTTGTAGGCCCCGCGCATGAAGTGGTCGAGGCGCACACCGGGAATCTCGACAGGGTGCTGGAAGGAAAGAAAGATACCGGCCCTAGCACGTTCCTCGGGGGCCATCGCCAGCAAGTCGTGCCCTTGGAACAGGACCTCGCCTTGGGTCACCGTGTATTGAGGGTTGCCCGCCAGCACGTTGGCCAGCGTGCTCTTGCCCGACCCGTTGGGGCCCATCACAGCGTGGACTTGGCCAGCCTCCACACGCAGATCCACTCCGCGCAAAATATCGACGTCACCAATGCTGGCGTACAGGTTGCGAATTTCAAGCATTTACGTTCCTCTTGGTCCAGTACACAGGGGATGCAGCTGCGAGGCCTGATAGCGCCGGGGGGCGCCAGCCGGAAGAGCAGGGCCCAGTGGTCATCACCTAGCCTACCGCACCCTCCAGATTCAGTTCCAGCAATCGGGTTGCTTCAACCGAGAACTCCAAGGGCAGCTTGCGGAACACCTCGCGGCAGAAGCCGTTGATGATCATCGAGTGGGCCTCTTCGGAAGACAAGCCTCGCTGTTGGCAGTAGAAGAGCTGGTCCTCGCTCACCTTGGAGGTGAAGGCCTCATGCTCCACGTCGGCGGTGTTATTGCGCACCTCCACGTAGGGCGTGGTGTGGGCCCCGCACTTGTCGCCTATCAGCAGCGAATCACACTGGGTGAAGTTGCGGGCGTTTTCTGCTCGGGGCATGATGCGCACCAAGCCGCGGTAGGTGTTCTGACCATGCCCTGCGGCGATGCCCTTGGAGATGATGGTGCTGCGGGTGTTCTTGCCTATGTGGATCATCTTGGTGCCGGTGTCGGCCTGTTGGTAGGCCTTGGTGAGGGCCACCGAGTAGAACTCGCCCACCGAATCGTCGCCCTGCAGGATGCAACTGGGGTACTTCCAAGTGATTGATGAGCCTGTCTCCACTTGGGTCCAAGATATCTTGGAAGCGCGGCCTTGGCAGCGACCCCGCTTGGTCACGAAGTTGTAGATGCCGCCCTTGCCGTTTTCGTCGCCGGGGTACCAGTTCTGGATGGTGGAGTACTTGATTTCAGCGTTGTCCATCGCGATCAGTTCCACGACCGCAGCGTGCAACTGGTTGGTATCGCGCATGGGAGCGCTGCACCCTTCCAGGTAGCTGACGTAGCTGCCTTCGTCGGCGATGATAAGGGTCCGCTCGAACTGACCTGCCTCGGCGTTGTTGATGCGGAAGTAGGTGGATAGCTCGAGCGGGCACCTGACACCCTTGGGCACGTAGCAGAAGGAGCCTTCGGAGTAGACCGCCGAGTTGAGCGCGGCGTAGAAGTTGTCGGCGTAGGGCACCACAGAGCCTAGGTACTTCTGGACTAGGTCGGGGTGTTCACGTACGGCCTCTGACATGGGGCAGAAGATGACCCCATACTTGGAGAGCGTCTCCTGGAATGTGGTGGCGATGGAGACGCTGTCGAAGATGGCGTCCACGGCCACACCCGCAAGGCGCTTCTGTTCTTCCAGCGGTATGCCAAGCTTGTCGAAGGTGCGCAGCAACTCCTCGTCCACCTCGTCCAGACTCTGCAACAGCTGCTTGGGCTTGGGAGCTGAGTAGTAATACATATCCTGGAAGTCTATGTCGGGGTAGTGGACGTTGGCCCAGCCCGGCACCTGCTTCTGGTCGGCTTGGGTGCGCCAGTGGCGGTAGGCCTTGAGGCGCCATTCCAGCATCCAGTCCGGCTCTTCTTTCTTGGCGGAGATCCAGCGGACGATGTCTTCGCTCAAGCCACGGGGGGCGGTTTCCTCCTCGATATCAGTGACGAAACCATACTTATAATCTTGGTCTGCTATTTCCCGTAGGGCGGAGTTTCCCGATGTCATCCATCGTCTCCTTTGGCCGTCTGAAGCGTCCAAGTGGCATTGCTGATGGGCTCTTGGGTAGTCGACGCACATGAGCCCGGAACGGCAGAAGTTTCAGCCCCAATTCTAGCTACGGGGCTCAAGAGTGTCAATAATTGTCGACCGACAAAGTAGACTTTATATCTGGGCAGCTAGGGCTGCCTCTCGCCTAGGCACCGGTACAGCAGCCGGTAGTACCGTTCTTGGTCAACCTCCGTTACCAGCATCACCTCGTTGCCCTCCGGGTCGGGCAGGGTCTCTCCCAGCCGGCTGTCGCCTTCGACCCTTACTGAGAGACGCTTTGGCTCCAAGCGCACTATCGACGGGTCGATAGCCACCGCAATCGCTAGAGGGTCGGGCAAGTGGTAGACCTCGCGGTCGGGATGGACGCGGAACCAGTTGGACACGATGCGTGCTGCCAGTTGCCCCAGTGGACCACACGCGTCCAACCGCGGCATGTCCTCTCGCTGCAGGCCCACCTGAAGGCAGGCTCCAAGGTGCACGAGGGTGAGGGGCACGCCCGAGGTGAACACCCGGTGGGCGGCCAAGGGGTCGCCCCGGAAGTTGAACTCCGAACCGTGGGGCAGCACCGTATCGGGCACCCCCACGGCCCCACCCATGACTACCAACCCTCCCAGATGGTCGGCGACGCTGGGGTGTCGTGCCAGCAGCCGGGCCACGTTGGTCAGGGGACCGACGGCTACCACTCGTGGCGAGTTGTCCTCCCGCGAAAGGCGGCTCGCTATGTAGTCCACCGCATTGCCTTGAGCTGGCTGGGTTTTCGGCTTGGGCAGACGGGTGTTGGCCATACCGCCCGGCCCGTGGAACCCGTAGGCGTACTCGTACCTGCCAGAAAGGGGTCGCGACGCCCCACGCAGCACAGGTATGTCTGCCCGCCCCACATGCTCCAGGATGGCCAGCGTGTTGCGAGTGGCCCGGGATAGCTCCACGTTGCCTCCAACCGTGGTGAAGGCTTCGACCCGCCACGCATCGCTGCCAAGCGCCATCAGCAGGGCTACGGCGTCGTCGGTGCCGGGATCGCAATCTATGATCACTCCCGGTCGTGCACTAGCAGTTGTATTGGCCATTACCCTAGTGTGCCTGACACATATTCCATCAAGGTCTCCCGTGAGGAATACCGGGGACGGAACCCTGTCTCCCTGCGCAGCTTGCCGGTGCTCATGACCATTGGGTAGCGCACGAAGTCCAAGGCCCCGGCCGGGGCCTCCTTCTGTATGCCGAATTTCCAACTGAGGTGTGTCGCCGTGTAGGCCAAGCTGGGGTTCAGCTTCAGCAGTTTGGCCCCCGTGGTCCGAGCCACCTCAGAGTAAGGCACTACTCCGTGGCCTGCTACGTTATAAGTCCCTGGCTGGGGTTGTACTACTGCCAATGCCAGCACGGCTGCCAAGTCGTCCTCGTGGATGAACTGCCAAGGCGGGTCTTCTCGCCACACGCCCAGCAGCACCGGCTTGAACAGGGTGGATGCTACCCGGTTTCCACCGGTGGGCCCCAGCACCACGCAGGCCCTTAGCACCGTCACCCCCACCTGCGGGGTGGCGCTGGCGAACCGGGCAATCAACTCCTCGCTCCGAGCTTTGTCCAGAGCGTAGGGGAAGTCCCCCAATGGCCGTAGCGGCTCGTCCTCCGTAATGGGCACTGGGCTTTCGCGGCGCGGACCGTAGACAGTGTGGCTGCTCAGGTAGACGAAGTTGGAAACGCGGGCACGCCTGCACGAGTCCAAGACGGTCTGCAGCGCTTCCAAGTTGGTCTGCTGGGCGGTGCCGGGATCCTGCTGGTCGGTAAGCATTGGGTAGCTGAAGGCTAGGTGCACCACTGTGTCTATGCGCTCATCGTGAAGCAGCCCATCCAAGGGCTGAGTGATGTCTAGCCTAGAGGCCTTTATATTATGCACCGGTCGTCGCAGGGGCTTAGTGTCGATGGCCAAGACCTTGGCCAAGCCCGCCTCTTCGGCCAGCTCTTGTATCAGGCGGGAGCCGACATAGCCCGCTGCCCCGGTGACAGCCACTGCTTGAGGCCGCTCAGCCATCGGCCACCACGTCGGTGAAGTCGAACTTCAACGTTCCCAGCCCCGGTACATCGAAACCCATGCCGATGGTCTGCTGACCGTCGTCTAGGTTCTGCCCATGAACGGTGATCACGGTGGTCTTGTTCAGCGCCAAGGAAAAAGGCGTTTCCCTAGAGACTTCCGGGAAGCCGTGCCTCACGTCATCGGCGTCGAAGTAGCAGGAGCCTATATCAGCAGGCTGGCCGTTGACAGAGATGGGCAGCACACCGCGGGCATAGCCCGCCCCCAACTTGTTGCAAAGGCTGAACTGGAAACCTTCAGATGTGTTCCTGAGGCTGCCCTTCACGTAAAGGCGACGCAGAATGAACCCCGGAACCGTTACCATCGCTGTCTCCGCCAAGCCTTTGCGTTGCTCGAGCGTCGGAGGTCCTGCCGTGCATGGCTAGCGCCTCCCGTTGCATCAGGAACAAGCTACGCTCTATCTCCACTATTTCGGGCGCCAGAGGCGTGGGCTCTCCGAGAGCCTTGGCATGAACCAGTATACGCGCAATTCTCTCCACCAAGCAGCAGGCCTCCAGCGCGGCCTCCGCTGTTGCACCCACTCCCAACACTCCGTGGTTCCGCAGCAGGACGGCGTTGCGGTCACCCAAGGCCTCCACTGCGTTGCGGGAGAGCTCCTCAGTGCCGGGGAAGCCGTAGTCCGCCACACGCACTATGCCTCCCAACACTATCACCATCTCGTCCAAGATGGGGGGTATCGAGACACCCGTGACGGCCGCCGCCGAGGCATAGACGGAATGAGTGTGTACCACGCCCCGCACGTCGGGACGGGCCTCATATGCGGCGAGGTGCATGTGTGACTCCGAGGAGGGGGCCAACTCCCCTTCTGTCGACTCCCCCTGCAGGTCCAAGGCTACCATGTCGGCAGCAGTCATCGTCTCGTAGGGAAGTCCCCTTGGTGTAATCAGGATGCCGTCGGCGTTGGGGAGACGCAGTGAAGCGTTGCCACTGGTCCCGATTACCAGACCTTCGGCAAACATTCGCTTGGCCACTGCCAGCAGTCCCTCTCTTGCCTCGTGCCATGAAGCGGACATATCTCGAAGTCCTCGCAAATCAGCGGATATTCCTGAGGTTGTTAGCCATATCCAGCCAGCGTTGGTAGTGAAACTCGTAGTCGGCTGATTCGGAGGGGCGTGGGGTATAGGTGACCGGAGTGTCACAGCGGTAGTCGACGGCCTCCAGCAGGCTGCCAAACAGGCCAGCGGCCACCCCGGCGGCCGCTGCCGCGCCGCGGGCTGTGGCTTCTGAATGGCTGCTGGACTGTACCGGTGTGCCGGTGACGTCGGCCACCATCTGCATCAAGGTGGGGCTTGAGGCCATGCCTCCGGCGACGGATATAACTCCGTCGCTAGGGCCAGCCACCTCTTCCAAGGTCGCTAGGTTCGCCTTGAGAGTGAAGGCTATGCTTTCCAGCGAGGCCCTCAGGATTTGGCCGGGTGTGGGAGTCTGGAAAGTGAGCGGCACCGGTATGGTAACTCCTCCGGTCGTGAGGCCAGCGCGGGGTGCGGTGAGTGGACCGCCTCCCAACAGGGCAATGACTCCTTTGGCCCCAGGCTCCACCATTTCTGCCAAGGCGTCGGCCTTCTCCAGTAACTCGTCACCGCCCAGCACCAAGTCCTTTAGCCACTGGTAAGCGTGACCCAAGTCGCCGAGATTGGCCTCAGCCACCCACTGGCCTTCTATAGTGTGGTGGCCCACCCAAGTGCGCTTGCCGGGGTCGAAGTACGGCTCAGCTGTCAACCGCTGCAATGTCCCGCTCCAGCCCAACACTGCCGCTTGCTGGCCCGCCTCCACTACGCCCAAGCCCAGCAGCGCGCACTGAGTGTCGGGGCCGGCTATGGTAACCGGTGTACCCGCGGCTAATCCCCATCTGTCGGCTATCGATCTGCCGAGTCCACCTGTGACAGCCCCCGCAGGGCAGAGTGGTGGCAGCCAAGAGCTTTTCAAACCGAGGACTTCTTCCAAGCGGGCAGAACGGGACCGCAGCGGGATGTCCAGCAGGCCCGCCTCGGCATCTATCGACGGCTCCGACACCCGAGCTCCTGTCAACGCACAAGCTAACCAGGAGCCTAGGGGAAGCACAGTCGCCAGCCGCTCGTAGAGGGCTGGCCGGGCATCCTGAAGCCAGCCGATGCGAGACGCCGCCAAAAGGAAAGCAGGGAAGTGACCTGTGAGTGCGTACACCTCTTCGCCGCTTCGATCGTCGATGGCGGCCCCTTGGAATACCCCCCGCATGTCGATGTTCGGGCTACACAGAAGCTCTTGGCCTTTGGCGTCTATCAGGACTACGGCCTGTCGCTGGCTGGTAACACCGAGCCCGACCACCTCTTGCGGGGTAGCCCCCTGCTGATGTGCAACCTTGGCCACCAGCTTGCCTGCTTGGGAAATCAGGTCGGCCCCCGACAACTCCCATGTTATGGAGGAACAGTCCGGCGGGGTGTAGTAGGACATCGGGGCGCGGGCGATGGACACGGGCCGAAGCGATGTGTCGGTTAGAACACAACACATCGAACTGGTGCCGACGTCCAATCCCAGCAGGTATTCAGACACGGTCCGCCCATACCTCCGGGTTTGCCAACCTTAGAGGCCGTTGGCCCCGAACAAAGCGTCGGATGTCTTCCACCATCATCCAGGAATGTCGTCGCACCGTCTCCACCGTGGCCCCTCCCACATGCGGAGTGAGGATGACCTTGTCGTGGTGTAACAGAGGGCTGCTGGGCAGGATGGGATGGGTGTCGTGTACGTCCAAGGCGGCCCCGGCCAGCCTGCCCGAATCCAACTGCTCCAACAGGGCCGACTCCTCTACGGCCCAAGGCGTAGAGGTGTTGATCAGGTACGATCCAGGTTTCATCATCGCCAAATGCCCCGCATTGAGGACCGTTTCGGCATTCGCACCTGCCGAGACGTGAATCGAAACCATGTCCGACTGTTCCAGCAACTCCTCCAGTCCAACCAATGGCACTCCCTGCCTTTGGCGCTGCGATCCTGCGAGGAAGGGGTCGTGGCCCACCACCTTCATACCCAAGCAGCGGCTCAACCGCGCCACGGTCCCGCCGATGGCTCCGACGCCTATCACGCCAAGTGTTCGCCCAGCTAGTTCCTGCCCTCGCATCTCAATGTAGGGCTCTACAGGGTCTTCCCACCTACCAGCCTTCACATAACAGTTGAGTTGTGGCAAACCGCGGGCGAGGGACAACATCAGCCCTAAGGTAAGCTCTGCGACCGCTACTGTGTTCCGATGTGGGGTATAGGCCACAGCGACACCGCTGCGCGTAGCTGCTTCCAAGTCGACGTGACTGTGGGAACTGCGGCAGACCCCTAGGAAGCGCAAGCAGGTGGCTCCCTGAAACATCTCCTCGAAAACGAAGTCGGCTTCAGTCACCAGCGCCTGTACCTGCTCCTCGACAATCTCCTCCGCCAGCTCTTGGGGCGAGTGCAGCTTTCTGCTGTCGTGCCAGCTCCGATAAATGACCGGCATGAGGCGGCCAAGCGCCTCCAAGGCGTCTTCGCTGAAAGGGGCCAACACCAACGCCTTCATCCTTTGCCCTCAATGGGAGTCAATTATAACTCTCCAAGCGACCTGGTCTCCAAAGGAGCGAGTCTCGAAGACACATATCTTCAAGGGCGAACAGGCTGCCAGTGTCAGCGATTCGACCATGCTAGCAGCTGTAAGCGTGGACGGAAGTCTAGGAAGACACTGCGGATTCAAAGCTACGAGGAATACAGGCGCGATGGCAGCATGGTCTGCATCCATACACGCGCCATGACGAACAGTTTCTCTCGCTTGGACAATGATGGCCTTCCGTTGAAGACGTTGAAGTTGGTGTCCTCTGCCCGGTCCAGGATGCGCATGTATATCCTGGCCATTACTGCGGGGCAGGGGCGGGCGCGATGGGACAGCAGGGGCAGTATTCGCAAGCCTGACCGGAAGTAGCTGCGTGCGCGCTCCACTTGAAACTGCATGAGCTCGCGGAAAGAGTCATCCATCTCACACGCGAATAACCGCTCTTCGGGATAGCCGAATCGCTCCAGGTCCTCTTGGGGCAGGTACACCCGGTCCCGTCTCAGGTCTTCCTCCACATCCCTCACGATGTTGGTCAACTGCATCGCCAGCCCCAAATCGATGGCGTACTGGCGAGCTCGCGGATCGCTGTAGCCGAATATCTCTATGCAAATGAGGCCAACCACCGATGCCACACGGTAACAGTAGGTGCGCAACTCCTCGAAGTCGCGATAACGCGTAGCGGTGAGGTCGCACTCCACGCCGGTGATGATGTCTTGGAACAACTCTTGGTCGATGCCGTACTTGGCCGCAGAGTGGGCTAGGGCTTGGAACACGGGCTCCGTGGCTTCGTCGCCCAAAGGTTTACCGGCGAAGGCGTCCTCGAGCTGCTGGCGAAGGCCCCCCAGCAGTTCAAGCTTACGGGGCAGGGAGTCGTCCTCGTCCACGGCGTCGTCGCACAGGCGGCAGAAAGCGTAGGCAGCGTAGATGGCCCGGCGTTTCGCTGGCGGGAGGGTAATGAAGGCATAGTAGAAGTTCTTGGCCTCGCGGCGGGTTAAGTCGCGACACCAGTCGTATGCCTGGTCCACGTCCTTGGACGCTAGCGCCACTTGTGACAAGAGAAACCGAACCTTTGCCCGGAAGTGTTGCTTCCCAGGGTAGGGACGCTGTGCCTATTCCCCCATTACCTGCACCACCACCTCGCGAGGCCGGGGGTGGTCGAGCTCAATGAGAAAGACGCTCTGCCATCTGCCAAGCTGCAACTGGCCGTCTATGAGCGGGATGGTCTCGCTTGTGCCGAGAAGCAGCGATTGGCAATGGGCGTGCCCGTTAGGGCACTCGTCCTCGGTCATGTTCACGGTGCGTATGGTGAAGTCGTTATGCCGGTAGTCAGCGTAGCGAGGCGACATGCGCTCGAGGAAGTCCTCCATATCCTGCAGTAACAGTGGCTCGTTCTCGTTGATTTTCACGGCCGCAGTGGTGTGGCGGGAGAACACGGTGACCATGCCATTGGAAAGGTCCGCTTCTTCCACACAAGCCCTCACCTGCGCAGTGATGTCGATGAACTCCGTGGGCTTCTGGGTGGCGATGCGCATAAGGTAGGCACGGGTTTTTAGAGCTCCGTCGTTGCGGCTGATGCACTCAGGGGCAGCTGGCATCGCCATGGTCTTCTGAACTGCCTTTTGCATCATTGGATACGCTCCTTCGTGCCTGTTGGGGTGAGGGCCGTCAGCCTGCGATAGCGGCCCAACGCCATGAGAGGCCAGCAGTTTCGATACATGTGGTAATTGATCATGAATCCCGCGGACATATCCAAGCCTTGGTGGCCACGCTCGCCCTCCTCGGGCAAACGGTCGGGCTTCTTGCCGATGCCGTAGCCGGGGAATCCTGTTCCAGTGTAGTAGGGCTCGTCCCAGCAACCTTCTTCCTGTTGGGACTTCACCAAGTACTCGGCACCCAACACGGTCGCCGGGTGGTCTACCTCGCCCGCTGCCATCAAGCCGAGAATGGCCCAAGCGGTCTGCGATGGTGTGCTGGGGCCAACGCCAGCCATGGAGAAGTCAACATAGGAGCCACAGGTCTCGCCCCAGCCGCCATCCTGGTTCTGCTTCTCCGCGATCCAGTCCACGGCACGCCTGATATACGCCTCATTCATGTCTTCGCCGATGGCTTCCATGGCCATGAGCACAGCGCTGGTGCCATAGATGTAGTTGACGCCCCATCTGCCGAACCAAGGCCCTTCCTGTTCCTGCGCTTTTCGCAGGTACTTGTACCCCCGATCCACGGCAGGATGGTTGCGGGCATAACCCAGCTTGCCCAGCATCTCTAGCACATGGGCTGTAACGTCAGCGCTGGGGGGGTCCAGTGTCTCGCCGAAGTCCGCGAAGGGTATCTTGGCTATCAGGCTCTTGGTGTTGTCCTTGTCGAAGGCGGCCCAGCCGCCTTCCTTGCTCTGCATGCTCAGCACCCAATCGACGCCCAGTTGCACAGCTTCCCGCCTCTGGGCGTCTTCGGGGCCGGGAAGGGTGGCGTTGTTCAGGGCGATGAGCACCTCGGCGGCGTCATCGATGTCGGGATAGCTGTCGTTGTGGAACTCGAAGGCCCAGCCGCCGGGCTGAGCGCGGCGGTTCTTCACCTGCCAATCACCGCCCTTGCGTATCTGCTGGCTGATGAGCCAGCGTGTGGCTTTGTCGGCCGCTGGCTGGTCGTCTCCTAAGCTTGACTCCTGTAGGGCTAGGAGCACTAGGCAGGTGTCCCACACCGGCGAGATGCAGGCTTGGACGCGGCAGTCGTCTACGCCGATGATGGTGAAGGCCTCAAAGCCGTCCAAGCCCTTCTGGATGGCCGGGTGCTCGTTGGAGTAGCCCAAGTGCTTGAGAGCTATCAGTGAGTAGACCCAAGGGGGTTGAATACCGCCCCAAGAGCCATCGGCTTCTTGGTGTTCCAATACCCATTGGGCGGAACGGCGCACTGCCATGTTGCGGGCTGGCTTGATGGGCAACGACTCGTATATCCGCAACAGCCTGTCCAGCCAGTAAAGCGCCGCAGCCCAACCCAGTGTTCCCGGGGGTTTGGCCAACGAGTAATCGACTTGGTCCCGCGGTACGGGGTAAAGCTCGTCGATGGAAGCTTCCGGGGGAACCATCTTGTTGGGCCGCTGGCTGAGGATGATCATCATCGGCACGATGGTGGCCCGCGCCCAACTGGAGAAGTCGTAGATGTTCACCGGGAACCATTTGGGTAGAAAAATCAGTTCGGGAGGCATGACGGGCGTGCCTCTCCAGTCCCATTGATCGAACAGGCTCAGCCATATCTTGGTGAATATGCGTGTCGCAGGAACTCCGCCCCGTGAGAGGATGAAGGCCCGTGCCTTTCGCATCTCGGCCCTGTCGGGCGATACCCCAGCCAGCTTGAGGGCAAAGTAGCACTCAACCGAGGTGCTCACGTCGCCTGGGGCTTCATAGTACTGGCCCCATGAGCCATCCTCTCCTTGGCAACGGAGTATCTGATTGGTGAGCTTGCGCCACCGTTCGGTGTTGACCTGCTCCAGGAAGTAGGTCATCAGCAGGTATTCAGCCTCCATGGTGGGGTTCGACTCCAACTCTCCCCACCAGTATCCCTCTTCGTACTGCTCTTCCATCAGGTAGGCCTGAGACCGTTGGATGGCCTCAGCCACCCCTCGGCTCACCCATTTCGTGCGCGTTCGATGGCGGATTGCCATTAGGAGGTGCCCCCAGTGGACAAAGTTGATTGTGACCCAACTGCAGGCATTAACTGCGGGCAAAGGGTGGTGGCGAAGGCGCCCAGTCTCCTCTGTGCCTGGTTGCCTTGGCGTGCCAAGCGCACCAGCAGTGGAAGACGCCACGATTGGGCCAACACCCTGAGCGCCAAGGTCACTCCTTCGCAGTCTGCCAACTTTCCGATAGCGGCAGGCAAGTCCTGTGCCACCGGGTCGAGGATTACCCTCGCAGAAAGGAAGGGCACCCCCACACGGTGCGCCTCCCTCGCTAGCCAATAGTCTTCCATCGCGCACGACAGAGCGCCGGTCTGGCGACCGAAGTTCTCCTTTTGGACGGAGCTCAAGGCGGGCTTGAGCACCGTTAGGGAAGCGCCCATATGGTAGGGCATGCCCACTTGTTGACACACTTGTGCCGCCATCTCCAGCAACTGTGGGTCGCTATGGAAGACCGCCTTCTCGCGCTCTGCCAACAGCCCTTGCGACAAGACCACATGTCCCAACTGACAGGCGTCGTTGAGCCCACAGGCGAATCCCATGGAGACCAGCGCCGACGGGCACGTCCTTCCATCCAATGACGCGGCCCATCTGTCCGCAGCCCGAGCTCCCACTCCCAGCATCCTGACATGGAGTGATGCGGGTAAGCCTTGGCGTCGCAAGGCCCGCTCGATGCCTACCTGCTCTGTCTTCATGGCTGCTGTCAGGTCGGGTGGCGCAGCATCCTGCAGAGAGCCACGATCATCAGCCGGCCCACGGCGAGTCGTGAAGGTAGCCGTCCGTGTCATTCTAGGCTGCCGTGATACCTGACTTATGGGCCGCGCCCGATTTCACCAGCGTCACCCAGTCCTTGGGCGATGAGATAGCCTGGAAGATGGTGGCGGATTCGAACCCGCAGTGCATCATGCAGTTGGCGCAGCGACGGTCCTTGCCCACGCCATACTTCTCCCACAACTCCTCTTTGTAGAGGTCTTCTAGGTTGTCGGTATGCCGGTCAGCCAAGGGGTAGCACGGTTCGCGCCAGCCCATCACCGTGTAGGTGGGGTTGGACCAAGCGGTGCACTGGTAGTCCCGCTTGCCCCGCAGGAAGTCCAAGTACAGCGGGTTGTTGTACAGGCGGAAGTCCTTGATGCGGTCCTTGTCCAGCACCTGCTGGAAGACAGCCCGCGACTCCTGGCGCGTGAGGAAGAGCTCTTGGTCGGGAGCGTCTTCGAAGTCGTACCCCGGCGATACCATCGAGCCCTCGATGCCCATCTCCGCCATGGTGCGGAAGAGGGCGTGCAGGTCCTCCACGTCGCTTCCGCGGAAGAGTGTGGTGTTGCTACATACGCGGTACCCACTGTCCAAGGCAGTCTCAATAGCAGCTATGGCCTTCTTGAAGACTCCGGCCCGGGCCACCGACTCGTCGTGCCTCGCCTCCATGCCGTCCATGTGAACCACCCAGCAGAGGTACTTTGAGGGTGGCACCTTCTTCATCACCCGTTCCAGTAGAAGGCCGTTGGTGCAGCAGTAGACGAAATACTTGCGGTCAATGAGTTCTTTGATGATCTCGTCTATCTTGGGATGGATGGTGGGTTCGCCGCCGGCGATGGATACGATGGGCGCTCCAGAGGCCTCCACGGCAGCCACGGCGTCCTCAGTCGACATCATCCGGTCCATCACCGGTTTGTACTCGTGGATGCGTCCGCAACCGATGCAAGAGAGATTGCACATCTCCAGCGGCTCCAGCATCGTTACCAGCGGAAAGCGGGAGCGGCCGCGCAGGCGGTTTTTCAGCATGTAGGCTGCAAGCCGGTATGAGAGCTCCATTGGCCTCTTGGCTCTAGCCATTTCCCCTCGCTCTTAGAACTGTCTTTGGAATTCTGGGGCCTGAGATTTCCGAGTCAGTAATCGCGACTGGTCAGGAACTCTACCAAGTGCTGGAATTCGCCTTGCGCCCAGCGAGGCAACTTTACGGTTTCCAACTCATCTACAGCCTTCTGGGCATTGTATGATACCAACTCGTGGGCTGCTTCCTGTGCTCCAACCTCGTGCAGGATGCCCAATACCGCGTCAGCGTCGTCGAGGTCCAACTCCGGCTTCTGCATAACGCCGATGAGGCGCTGGCGCGTGGCTGGCGTGGCACTGTCCAAGGCATAGGCTAAGGGATACGACTTCTTCTTGCGAAGAATGTCGGCTCCGACTGCTTTGCCCGTGGCCTCCTCGTCGCCCCAGATGCCCAATACATCGTCCCGAATCTGAAAGGCTCGACCCAAACGGGCCCCACTACGGGCGAACGCTTCCACGGTCGACTGGTCACCCGAGCCTATGGAGGCCCCGATAGCCATGCTACAACGTATCAGCGCTCCCGTCTTGAGAGCTATCATCCCTAGGTAGTCGTCCACTCCCACATGGACGTCCTCCTCAAAGGAAAGGTCAAGGCACTGCCCTTCGATCATCTCCAAGTAGCCCTGCATGATGAGCTTGGAGACGCTCAAGACGGCCCTAGGCGGCAGCCCGCGGGAGGAGAGGCGATGGGCAGTGGAATCGGCCAGCGAGAGCATGGTATCGCCAGCGACCAAGGCTCGGGGCACACCCCAGACCGACCATACGGTAGGCCGATGCCGACGCTCCTCGTCGCCGTCCTGAACGTCGTCGTGTATCAGCGAGAAATTGTGTACGTATTCCATGGCTGCTGCGGCTGGCAAGGCCGACTCCCATTGCCCACTGAGGGCCTGACAACTAAAGAGACAGAGCGTGGGTCGCAGGGCTTTCCCCTGCGATTCGGCCCCTTCCACTGGAACCCCTTCAGCGTCTACCCATCCCATGTGGTACCTCAGCAGGTCGTATAACTGGGGCGGGCCACTGGGGACAACTGAACCGAGCTCGGCAGCAAGAGACTCCCGGTAACGTCCGAACATTCCGGGCAGGTGCGTCTCCGGCGAAAGAGCGCTGGCTCTGGGGGTTGTTGCCATAATAAACTCATTCGCCGCTAACTCGGCTTCGGATGCCTCGCACAGCGATGCAGCAGGATGCTAGCAGGGGCCCTATGTAGTGTCAAGGCTTTCTCTAGCCACAGTCTTATATTATAGACAACCGTAGGTAGACACTGAAATGTCGGCTAAACAAGACATTCGGGAGCTCGTCTGGCAAGCCCTGCGGGAGGCAGGCGTGGCCCGCTTCCCAGGGGCCCGCGGACGCATCCCCAACTTCACCGGCGCCGAGCAGGCAGCGCAGAGGGCAGCGTCGCTCGACCTCTGGTCCGAGGTCCAGGTTCTAAAGTGCAACCCCGACCTGCCACAGCGTCCCGTTCGCTCGCGGGCCCTCAAAGCAGGCAAGACGGTCTACATGGCCGTCCCGCGCCTTACGTCTTTGCAGTGCTTCGTGGAGTTGGACCCCGAAAAGCTGGGTAGCCGGGCTTACGCCGCCTCCAGTATCAAGGGGGCCTTCCAGTTCGGGAGGCTGGTGACGCTGAGTGAGATGAGGCCCATCGACTTGGTGGTCTGCGGGGCTGTGGCCGTCACCCGAAGCGGGGCACGGTTGGGCAAGGGCGGAGGTTATTCCGACTTGGAGTATGCGTTGGCGCGGGAGGCGGGTCTGCTGGACGAAACCACCCCCATCATCACCACTGTCCACTCTATCCAGACCGTAGAGGCCATACCTCTGATGCCCCACGACATCCCATTGGACTACTTCATCACCCCAGACGAGATAGTTTCCTGCGCCGAGCCGCCACCACGGCCCCAAGGCATCCATTGGCACGAGTTGGACGACGACCAGATCGCCTCCATCCCAGTACTGGCACAGCTTCAAGCACTCGCCAGAGGCTAGCCTCTCGCCTCCAGGCGTTGGGCAGAATCAGACCGGCCACTCCTCCTGCCGATACGCCATGTCCCAGAACATGTACTCGTAGCGCAGACTCGTCAGGTACGCCTCCTCCACCTTGGCAGACTCTTCGGGGCCTAGGGGAGGTGCGAGCCGGTTGGCTAGGGAGCGGACCCAGTCGGCCAGGTTCTTGAATTCGGGGTCGACGTACATCTCAATCCACTTGGCGTACAGAGGCGCGTGGGCGGGGACTCCTTGGCGCTGGAGGTGGTCACCGATTTCCCAGTAGCCCCACTGACATGGCAGGAAGGCGGCTACCAGTTCGGGATATGTCCCTTGATAGGCCACATTCAGCAGGAATCGGGTGTAGGCCATGGTGGTGGGGGCCACAGGCGTAGCCTCCAACTCCTCGCTGCTGATGCCGAACTCTGCGCAGTAACCGCGATGCAGGTCCATCTCCACATTCAGGGTGCCGTCCAGCAGGCGGGCGAACCAGCCCATGGTCTCCAAGTCAGGGGCGCGGGCCGCGGCCAGCGCGATGACCCTACTGTAGTCAATCAGGTACAGGTAATCTTGGCGGACGTAAAACCGGAACTTGTCCACGTCCAGCGTTCCGTCGCCGATGCCCGTTACAAAAGGGTGGCTGAGTATGGCCTGCCGCACGGGAAGGGCCTTGGTCTCCAAGTCGTCCATGAAGCTCATGGTTGCCTCCGTGTTGCTAGCTTTCGCATAACCACCGTCGTACCGGCGAAAGCCGGCATCCAGAGGCCTCCCTAGACCGGCGGGCGGGCCTGGCTGGGCGGACGGTGAGGAGTATACTAGACGCACACTCAGGGAGGGCCAACCCTCCACTGATGACCAATATGAGGACGAGCATGAGCCTAGGCGCACGACAATTGGTGCGAGAACTGGGGAAGATCGTAGGGCGTGACAACGTCCTGCATCATCCTGAAGACCTGCTGGTGTATGAATACGACGGCTCCATCGACAGGTCCATGCCCCAAGTGGTGGTGCTGCCTGCCAATACAGAGGAGGTCAGCCGTGTGGTGGCAGTGGGCTACCGCCACGGCATCCCCATCGTGGGACGCGGTTCAGGGACGGGCCTCAGTGGCGGTGCCATTGCAGCCATGGGTGGCATTCAGATTGCCCTAGCCCGCATGAACCGCATACTAGAAGTCAGCCGCGAGGACCGGCTGGCCACGGTGCAACCGGCAGTCATCAACCTCAACCTCGACAACCGGGTCCGGCAGTCGGGCATGCGGTACGCCCCAGACCCTTCCAGCCAGAGGGCATGCAGCATCGGCGGGAACGTCGCCGAGAATGCCGGCGGTCCTCATTGTCTGGCTTACGGCGTGACCACCAATCATGTGCTGGGCCTTGAAGTGGTGCTGGAAGACGGCTCCATCGTACGCTTGGGGAGCCGCACCCGCGAAGCCCCCGGCTACGATTTGCGGGGCACCTTCGTCGGATCCGAGGGAACCTTTGGCATCGCCACCACTGCCACAGTGCGGCTGCTTCCTGCACCACCAGCCGTCAAGACTTTCCAAGGGGTCTTCGCCGACGTGCCCTCGGCCTGTAACGCAGTCTCCGCCATCATCGGGCGGGGCATCGTGCCCGCCGCCATGGAGATGGTGGACGCTCTCACCATCAAGGCGGTGCAGAGCGTCATGGACGCCGGATACCCGGACGATGCTGGAGCGGTGTTGCTCATCGAAGTGGAGGGGACGCCCGACGAGGTGGAGGAGTTGGAAGCCGAAGTGCGTCCTGCGCTGCGGGACGCACACTCTGCCGACGTTCGCGCCGCCACAGACGCAGCAGACCGGGAGCGTCTCTGGTCGGGACGCAAGGGTGCACTGGGTGCTCTGGGAAGCCTCGCCCCCAATTACTACTTGGTGGATGGCGTGGTGCCCCGCACCCAACTAGCCATGGTGCTGGAGAAGGTGGAGGAGGTCTCGAAGCACTACCGTTTCCCCATCGCCAACGTCTTCCACGCTGGCGATGGCAACCTGCACCCCTGCATCCTGTTCGACGAGCGTCGGGAGGGGGAGTTGGAGCGCGTCACCGAGGCGGGCGGCGAACTTCTCAGAATATGCGTAGAGGCCGGCGGCACCCTGAGCGGAGAGCACGGCATCGGCTTGGAGAAGAAAGCCTACATGCCCTTGGTGTTCACCGACGATGACATGCAGACCATGATCAAGGTGCGCCACGCCTTTGCCCCCAAGGGCACCTTCAATCCTGGCAAGATATTCCCCGGCGGCCCCGAACTGACGCACAACGTCCAACCCCACGCCGTGGCCATGGCTGGCCCCGGCGCATACGTGTAGAGACGCTCAATGGCCCGCGTCACCTCAGAGTCTCCAGACCTCCGAAGCGTAGTCGATGAGGCAACACTTCTGCCCGACGACCGCTTGGCTGAGTACGCTGTCGACGGCGTTACACCCTCAGTCGTAGCCGTGCCTAGGTCGATAGAAGAACTCTCGAATCTGTTGCGTGCGGCCTCGGAGCGGGGCCTGCGAGTCGTCCCTTGGGGAGGCGGCACGAAAATGGGGCTGGGAAACCCGCCCGCAGCCGTCGACCTAGTCGTCGTGATGACGTCGCTGGACGGCTTGAAAGCCCATGAGGCCGCCGACCTCACCGTCTCGGTGCAGGCGGGGATGACACTGGCCTCACTCCAAGAGCGGCTTGCCGAGCAGGGACAGTACTTGCCGCTGCAAGCCCCCCTGCCCGATCGCAGCACCATCGGCGGCGTGCTGGCAACAGCCTCCTCAGGACCGTGGCGTCTCGCCTACGGCAGTCCCCGCGACTGGCTCATCGGCAGCTCTGTAGTCCTGGCCGACGGCACGCAGGCCAAGAGCGGTGGCCAAGTGGTGAAGAACGTGACTGGCTACGACCTCAACAAACTCTATACCGGCTCATTGGGCACTCTGGCTGTGATTGTGGGCGCTACTTTTAAGGTGTCTCCTCTGCCGACGCAGAGGGGTACGATGGCGGCCTGCTTCGAGTCGGTCGAAGCGGCCTTGGACGCTTCTCATCAGCTGCTCTCGGCTTCTTATCTTCCCCGTGCCCTTCAGCTGGTAGCTGGGGGGCTCGGCTCTTGGTTGCCAGAACTAGCCCAGAGTGATGCTGAAGAGACGTACCTGCTGGTGGAGCACGCTGGTGGAGTGCAGGCCGTCGCCGCCAAGATGGCGGAAACCCGGGACCTCTTGACCCAGCACGGCGCCGCCTCAATTCGGGACCTAACCGACGGAGACGTGTGGCAGCATGTTACCGATATGGGGTGGGTAGACCCCCAACCCGGCGACCTCGTGCTCCGGGCCATGACCCAACCCTCTTTCCTTCCGGCCTTGGTGTTGGGTCTTCAAGGGTCCGATGCTCTGCCACGCATGGTGGCTGACCCAGGTTACGGCCTGCTGCGCATGATGTGGCCGGGCCACGACGAGGCCCTGACCGAGTCTCTGCCCCAGTCTCTGTCGGAGGCCCGAATGGTGGAAGCCATCAACGAACTGCGTGCTGCCGCAAGGTCTCTGGACGGACACTTGGTGGTGGAGCGGTGCCCGCTGGCGGTCAAGGAGCAGACAGATGTGTGGGGAGAAGTGGAAGGCATCGCCCTGATGCAGCGCATCAAGCAGCAGCTCGATCCACAAAACACACTCAATCCGGGCCGGTTCGTGGCGGGAATCTAACGATGACTTCCCCTATTCCCTCGCAAGGCATCCCCGGCTTCTCCGGCCCCGACATGCCCGAAGAAGCCGACCTCTATCGTTGCGTCCACTGTGGCCTGTGCCTCAGTTCCTGCCCCACCTACATGGAGACAGGCCGGGAGACCCAGTCGCCGCGTGGACGCATCGCCCTGATGCGGGCCGTCAGCGAGGGCCGCATCGAGATCACACCCCGCGTGGTCTCCCACTGGGAATCATGCTTGGAGTGTCGCGCCTGCGAGGCCATGTGTCCCTCCGGCGTGCCCTACGGCCGTCTCATGGAGCGCACCCGGGCCCAAGTGGCCCGCAAGCACAAGCGCTCGTTCATGCAGAAGATGATGGCGCAGGTGTTTCTCCGCTGGGTGCTTCCCCACCAGCGGAGACTGGCCTTGGGGATCTTCCTATTGCGTCTCTACCAGAGGAGCGGCCTTCGATGGCTGAAGCAGCGGACTATTTTGCGTGTGCTGCCCCGTCGAATCGCCAGCTTGGAAGAGCAGTTGCCCCGCGTCACTGGGCGCAGCTTCGGACCCCGCCGCGAGGTCTATCCTGCCCAAGGCCCGGTACGCATGAAAGTTGGGCTGCTGTCTGGGTGCGTCATGCCCCTCATCCAAGGGGATACGATGGAGGCGGCGGTGCGGGTGCTGACCCGCAACGGATGCGAGGTGTCCGTGGCCATGGGTCAAGGGTGTTGTGGCGCATTGAATGTCCACGCTGGCGACTTGGAGACGGCGCGGCGGTTGGCCCGCCGCAACATCGACACTTTTCTGAATGCCGGGCTGGAGCGCATCGTGACCGTCTCCGCAGGCTGCGGTTCCGCCATGAAAGAGTACGCGCAGCTTCTGCGGGACGACCCAGCATACGTGGACAAGGCAACCCGCTTCGCAGAGATGACCGTGGATGTGACTGAATTCCTGACCTCCCTGCCCCTCGACCCGCCACAAGGTGAATTACCGCTGCGCGCTACCTATCAAGACCCCTGCCACTTGGTACATGCCCAGCGCATCAGCCAGCCGCCGCGGGAACTCCTGCGCAGCATACCCGGCTTGGAGTTCGTGGAGATGGAGGACTCCAGTCTCTGCTGTGGCGGCGCTGGCACCTACTCCATGCTGCAACGCGACCTCTCGTCCCGCCTTCTCCGTAACAAGATGGAGAAGGTGAGAGCCACCTCCCCCGACTTGGTTGTCACCGCCAACCCCGGCTGCATGATGCAGTTGGAGACGGGAGTGCGGAACCAAGGAAGCCATGCCCAGGTGCTGCATGTAGTGGACGTGCTGGATATGGCGTACCAAGCTGAGGAAGGCTCCTAGGGCTTTTCTGCGTCTGGTAGCGGGTTCTCCGGTTCAGAGCTCGAATCGGACTCATCGTCCTCCTGTGTCGTGCCTAGTGCAGTGGTCCCCTCGCCAAAGAAGAACCCCCTTATGGCGATGCTGTAGCGCTGGTACACAAGCCCGGTGCCTAGGAGCAGCGCCCCTAGGGTCACGAAGGCGGCAACTCGGTAACCTTGCTCCAATAGGAACACATCGAAGACGAATAGCTTGATAACCGGTATGCCCAGCAGCATCATGCCGGCCAGCCTGACCTTACTGGACCGCAGCGCGATTCCGGCTGCGATTACGCCAATGGCATAGACGGCCCAGAGCACCGTCAGCGAAAGGTGCTTGGCGCTAAGGTAGTCCCCTCCAAGTGCAACCTCCCGGCTATCGAAGTAGTGGACGATTTCCTGACTCAAGGCCCACACCACAACCACATTGAGGGCGACCACCAAGCCCGTGAATACGTAGCCCTCCCATTCAGGCAGCCGGGACCGCTCGCGCCGGAACCAGTAGGCTAGTGCCAAGAGCGCCACCACTACCACCACGACGGCTAGGAAGTGATAGTTCAGGAAGATGACGAAGGTCCGTGGGTCCAACTTGACGAGGAAGGTGTCGACCAGCAGTAGCTTTACCACTGCCACCGCCATCAGTCCCAGCCCCGCCCATCTCGCGAGTTGCACCCGGAAGGCTAGTCCCACGGCGGTCACAACGAAGGCGTACAGGGCGAACACGATGGTCAGAGCCAGATACTTGCCGTTGGTAGCGGTCTGCGAATCTAGGAATTCCCTCGCCCAATCAACCCGGTAGTCGAAATAGTCGATAATCTCCATGCTCAAGAGCGTCAATGTAAGCACGTTGGCAATCACCAAGAGTGAAGGGGTGGCGTGTAGCTCCCATTCCTCCGTAGCTCGGCCCCGTGCCCGCCAATGGACGCGCGCCAACCAATGGATAGTGCCAGCAATATATAAGGCTGCGACTACCGCCGCGAATACCGGCACCCTCTCGTTGAGAAGCAGCCTGAAACTCTCCAAGTCCAACCAAGCGTCGAACAAAAGAAGGTTGCCCACGGCTAGCGCCAAGACTCCCAGCCCGAATGTGCGCATATGCCACCGGCCCAACAGGAACCCAACCCCGACCAACGCGACGCCCTCTCCAGCCCAAGCAATGGTCAGCCAGTAGTCGCTGAACTGAAGCGGGGCGGAGATGGTCAGGAACACCATAGCCACCGGCAAGGCCATCAAGGCCATATCCGAGGCACCGCCAGACCGCTTGACGGACGCATAGGCCAGCAGCCCATGGAAGGTGGCCAACCCCAAACCAATCAAGCCGAACCAAGCCTCATAGTCATCCCACAATATGGCGAACGTGAGCCCGAAAAACCCAGCAGCGTTGGCTGCCACCAGCGCTAGGTCGAGGGAGCCTGGGACTCTCTTCCAAATGAGGTGGAAGAGAGTGGTCGCGCCCGCGAACACCAGAAACACCCCTGTGAGGGCACCCTGAGCCAGAAGAGGGTGGTAGTCTGGGAACTCGTTTAGCCAGTAGGCGAATAGGCCGTAGGAGCCAATCCACCCCAGCAGCGTGAACCACCGCCAGTTGCGGAAGGTCGACACTCCCAGTATCCCGATGTCCACCAGCAGGATGTAGACCAGAACCAGCCTGACGTCAGGCAGGCTGGTACCCAGCAATAGCGGCGAGAGAAACGCTCCGACGATTCCCAGCACGGCGATTACGACCGATTCGTACCGCAGAGCCAGCAAACCCGCCAGAGCAACCACTAGGGCTAGAAACAGGAATGCCCATTCGGGCTGAAGCAACTCGTAGAGGCCGTAGGAAGCATAAATCGTTAGGTACAGGATGGCAGCGCCGCCTGCTGTCACAGGCTGGGACCAGCGGGGGACGCGCCGGGAGGTGTATTCGCCAGCGCCCATCAGCGCCAGACCTACACCCACACCCAAGCCAACCCGTCCGGTATCGCCTATCCAGTTGTTGTCAAAGGCGAGTTTCAGGAAGAAGCCTATTCCCACCACCAAGGCCACTGCTCCAATGATGGCAATCCAGTTCCGGCCCAGTACCTGCTCCCAATCAATGCTGGCAATAGAAGGTCGGGAGTAGCTGGATGCTGGCCCATTGGGCCAAGCGCTTGGAGGAACGGCACCCGTGTCCGACATGGGGCGCTCCGCCATAGGCTGGTCACTGGAAAAGCCCGAGGTGGGTGCTTGTGAGGGAGCTGAGGGCGCGGCGGCTCGCGGAGGGGTCGGTTGCGGTGCGGTTGGGCGCTCGACTGGGCTTGAGGCTCTCTGCGGGGCGTCTGGGCTAGGCTCGGTGGCTTGGGCTGATAGGCCCGCATTGCTTTCTAACTGTGATATGCGGTCCTCAAGTCGCTGGAGAAGCTGCCCAGCCTCGCGAAGCTCGCTTCGTGCTTGGGCCAGTTCCGCACGCAATGTCTGCTGCTCTTCGCCCGCTGCCGGAACTTCCTCGTCTGGCGCGTTGACGTTGGCTAGCCTGAAGCCGCATCTGATGCAGAAGGAGTGGGTGTCCGAGTTTACCTGCTGGCAATTGGGGCAAGTGATTTCGTTCAACGCTTGTCCCCGCTTCTGGATTCAAGGTCTCAGTCGGACTGTAACACCTCGGCTCCTCCGAGACTCGAACTAGAATCATGCGGGTTGAGGCCGTTACACAAGGACAGGCGGGCGCACTGCCCGGCTTGTCATGCTAGTGCGCTTGCCAATGGAGCCCCACGCCTCCAGTCAAGACCGCGGGCAGGTCGCTGAGGGCACCGCTGCCAGGCTTCCTAAGATGGCGGTCGACTTAGGCTTCTCCAAAGGAGGCTGAGGCCACCAGCGAGCGCTGGGCAGCGGCTAGACTAGCACCGGGTTCAACGGGGAAGCCCTCGCCGGGGAGGATGCGCTCCAAGGCCGAGAGCAGGGCTAGGACGTTGGGCTCGCGGCAGGAGTCGCCCATGAGGCCGATGCGCCAGATGCGCCCGCGAGTGTCGCCCAGTCCGCCCGCAATCTCGATGTTGTAGTCCTCCAGCAGGCGGGTGCGTACCTTGGTGTCCTCTACGCCGTCTGGTATGACAGCGGTGGTGAGAGGATTCAGGCGGTGGGCCGGGTCTGCGAATAACCCTATGCCCATGGCCTCCAATCCAGCCCGCAGGGCGGCTGCGCAGCGGGCGTGACGCTCGATGCGGTTCTCCAGCCCCTCCTCCACCATCATCCGTAGCGCCTCTCGCAATGCGTACATCATGGAGATGGGCGTGGTGTGGTGATAGGCGCGAGTACTGGACCAGTAGGTCTCCAAGTCGGCCATACCGAGGTAATAGCTCTGTACCGGGGTCTCCCGGTTACGCATTGCATCAGTGGCCCGCGGTCCGAGAGTGATGGGCGCTAGGCCCGGGGGTGCGCCCACGCACTTCTGAGTGGCGCTGTAGCAGATGTCCACATCCCAGTCGTCGACAGCCACCTCCGCGCCCCCCAAGGAGGACACAGTGTCAGCAATGATCAAGGCGTCGTGGCGGTGTGCCAAGGCGCAAAGCTCCTCCAACGGGGAGAGAACTCCGGTGGAGGTCTCGCCATGTACCACGCCCAACAGCTTCACATGGGAGTGTCGCTTCAGTTCCTCCTCCACCACGTCCGGGTCGATGGCGGTGCCCAAGGGGAACTCGATTGTGTGCACGTCAGCCCCGCAACGACGGGCGATCTCGGCCATGCGCCGGCCGAAGAAGCCGTTGATGGCGATAAGCGTCGTGTCGCCTCGTTCCAGCACGTTGCAAAGCCCAGCTTCCATGCCCCCGGTCCCGGTGGCGGACAGGGGAAGGGTCATCTTGTTGGACGTCCGGAAGAGTCGGCACAGCATGTCGAACACGTCGTCCATGCACTGGAAGAACACTGGGTCCAAGTGCCCCAAGACCGGCTGGGTCATGGCTTGCAGCACCTGGGGGTTTACACTGCTGGGCCCAGGCCCCAGCAGAAGCCTCTGTGGGGGCCTGAACTCTTCCACGAGATCGCTCATCTACTAAACCTCTGTTTAAACTCTCTTCCCACTCAATGGGGGAAGGTCAGGATTGGGGTCAGAGTGCTGGCTCTCCGGCTCGCAAGCCGCCAGATCCGCCTCGATTCCGGCTTTCGCCAGATGAAACCGGGAGCGGGCCGGTTACTTTTACTCCGCCGTACGCTGGAATCCACGGGTTGTACGTGTTGGCCTACAGAGCGGGTGACGCGCCGCCATCGAGGTTCAGAGCAACGCCGTTGACGAAGCTGGAGCGCGCTGAAGCCATGAAGGCAATGACGTCTCCAGCCTCGTCCGGCTCACCCACGCGTCCCAATGGGATATTCTGGTTGCGGGCGCCACGGGCCCACACATCTTCCAAGGTCAGGTTGGGATCGTCGCCCTTCAGCCGGTCGTAGCGGCGCTCCATCTGGCCGCTCTTTATCAAACCGATGCAGATGGAGTTGACGGTGATGTTGTCCTTGCCCAAGTCCTTGGACAACGCCTTGGTGATAGCGTTGCCAGCGGCCCGGGAGGCGGCGGTAGGCATGGAGCTTGCGCCGGGTGTCTTGGAACCGATGTTGGTGACATTGATAATGCGACCGCCACCTGCCTGTCTCATGTGGGGTATGACCAAGCGAGAGAAGCGGATAGAGGCCCACACTTTGAGATCGAGGTCCGCCTCCCACTGCTCGTCGGTGATGTCCTCGAAGGGCATGGCCGCGGACGACCCGGCGTTGTTTACCAAGATGTCCAGCCGGCCGAAGTGGTCGACGGTCGATTGGACGGTGCGCTCGATGTCCTCGGCCTTAGTGACGTCGGCCTGTATGGGAAGCACCTGTGCCCCCGTCTTCTCGCGGACCTCTATGGCAGCCTCTTCCAGCACCTCGCCGCGTCGGGCGCAGATGGCCACATGAGCGCCCTCCCGACCCATGCTGATGGCCGATGCCCGGCCAATGCCATAGCTGCCACCCGTAATCAGGGCTACCTTTCCGGTCAGTCCCAAATCCATAGTTGCAAGCTCCTTGTACGGATAGTGAAATCATTCTCAAAACTCGCGGTATTATACACCTAGAAGCCAGTCGACGGGGCAGCTGCCGCCAGCCGCCGTACCACCACAGGCAGCTTGGGCAGCAGGTCCGAGGCCAACATGCCAGCCTCGCCCAGTTCGGCCCGCACGTCTTCGGCTGCCATGCCGTGCAGGTAGACCCCCGCCAAGGCCGCGTCGACGGGGGCTACGCCTTGAGCTAGCAGGCCGACGATGATGCCCGACAGCACGTCGCCCGTGCCTCCAGAGGCCAAGCCCGGATTCGTGAAGGGGCTCATATAGCAGCGGCCATCCTCGGAAGCCACCACTGTGTAGGCACCCTTCAGAACGACTGTCGTTCCCCATTTAGCTGCGTACTCTTGGGCCACCTCTACGCGTTGCTCTTGCACCTCCGAGGTGGTGAGGCCCGTGAGGGTTGCCATCTCGCCAGGGTGGGGTGTCAGGACCAAGGGGTGGGAGCCTGCTTGCCACCAGCGCGGGATGGTGGAGAGGTTGTTGAGGCCGTCAGCGTCGATGAGCAGTGGGCAGGAACGGGCACTTGTTGCCGTCAGTAGTTCTCGCAGCAGTTCTGCCCCGCCGTAGCTGCTTGCCATGCCACAGCCGATTGCTACGGCATCATAGCGAGAGAGCAGGTCGCGGCAGGCGTTGGCGGAGGCTGCGCACAAGCGCCCCTCTGCGTCTTCCGGCAGAGGCAGATGAATCACCTCGCTGAGCTTGGAGGCTAGCATGGGGTGGATGCCCTGCGGGGCCGCCACAGTCACCAACCCAGGGCCCACTCGGACGGCTGCTTGGGAGGCTAGGTAGGCTGCCCCTACAAAGTGGCGCGAACCCCCCATCACCAACGCGTGACCAAAGGTGCCCTTGTGGGAGTCCAGAGGACGGGGGGGAAGGCGCGTAGCAGCCGCCTGCGCCGTCATCAGCTCCAACGTAAGTTCGTCGGCCATGCCCTCCGCTGCTGCTTCCGGGATGCCGATGTCCAACACCTCCAACCGTCCCACACTCTCGGCGCCGGGGAAACGGAATTGGCCAACCTTGGGGAAGCCCAAGGCGGCCGTCACGTTCGCTTGGGGACAGTCAGGGTCGACTTGGCCGGTGTCAGAGTCCAAGCCTGATGGCAGGTCCAATGCAAGCACCTGCATGGAGCCTCTGCTGTTGCGGGCATCCCGCAACACCCTCATCGCGTCCCGCAATAATCCCTCCATGGGACGGGCGCGTCCCGTGCCCAGCACGGCGTCGATGACCAAGGCGCAACCGGCAAGATCGTGGCGTAGTCGGGGGAGATAGGCCTCGTCGGTGATGTCGTGGAGGAAGATTCCCTCGTGCAAGGCAAGCTCCCGCTTGGGGTCGCTCTGCAGGCGCCGTCCAAGGACATGGGCGGAGACCCGCGCTCCCCACCGCTGCAGGTGACGGGCTGCCACAAACCCGTCGGCCCCGTTGTTGCCCGGCCCGACAAGGACGACTATTCGTCGTCCTGCTGCGCCGCCCAAGAAGGAACGAGCGCAGCGGGCCACGGCAAGTCCCGCCCGCTCCATCAGGTCATCTAGGCTGACGCCTAGGGGAATGCAGGCCTGCTCCAAGCGCCTCATCTGATCAGCGGTCACGATTTTCATCGGTGTAGCTTCACGATAAGGGCTCAGAGTGGCCCACAACCATCGCCACGGCATTGCCCTTGGTGTGGGACATGCTCAGGGCCAGATGGGAAAGGCCCAAGGACTCGAAGCGCTGCAGGGCACGCCCCGTGAGGCGTATTGACGGGGCGCCGCTCCGGGCACGCACTACCTCAATATCCTTCCAGCCGACGCCACGCACGCCAGTGCCCAAGGCCTTCATCGTGGCTTCCTTGGCAGCGAACCGCGCCGCCAAGTTGGGGGCGCGGCCCCTGCAATAGGCCTGCTCGCCCTCGGTGAAGATGCGGTCCAAGAAGCGCTGACCCCATCGGTCCAGCACCTGCTGCACTCGCGTCACCTCAATGATATCTACTCCCGTGGTCAGCATAAGGCGTGGATTGGTGCCTGCTCAGAGTTGATGAACAGTGTCAGCGACTTCAGTGTCATTCCGGCGAAAGCCGGAATCCAGAGGTCTTTGCCATCTGAGCGTTTGCTTGTCACTGCACTTTCTGGATGCCAGCTTAAGGCTGGAATTACGGTAAGGCCCAGTCTGGCTACCTAGCCCCGAGTTGCATTGATTGCCCCTATGCGCCGTGCCGGTTTTGAGGATGCCCTCTATAGTCCACTACTGCTCTTGGTGGAAGTTCACCTGCCAGTTGATGCCAAACTTGTCGGTGAAGGTGCCGAAATAAGCTCCCCAGAACATGTCCTGCATGGGAAAGGAGACCGAACCTCCATGGGACAGATCCCTGAAGATGCGGTCAGCCTCCTCGCGGCTTTCGGGGCTGACTGAGATGGAGAAGTTGTTGCCGACGATGCGTGGCGGGCCAAATTGCGATGGAACGTCGCTGCCCATGAGCACGGCGGGACCGATGGAGTAAGACACATGCATCACGCCGTCCATCTCTTCTTCGGCAATCCCAAATTCCGGGGGCGCATCCCGGAAGGTCTGGATAGACGAAAATTCGCCGCCGAAGACCGAGCGGTAGAAATCGAACACCTCGCGACAGTTGCCGTTGAAAGCCAAGTATGTGTTAAGCGTCGTCAAGTGTCACCTGCAATGAGTTTGACTTGTGGCGGAGCTTATCAGCGCCGCCAACACCGCGCAATCATCGCAGCTTCGTTGAGGCAGCTATGCGCCCATGCTATCATGCCCCTCGGAAGCTTGGAGGCTCGTTTGGTCAAATTACTGGATGGAGTCGAGGCATCTAAGTCCCTGCGGGCGCAGGTCGCTGAGGGCGTCCTCGAGATGCAGCAGAAGCACAGCGTGACGCCGGGGCTGGCTGCCGTTTTGGTAGGTGAGGACCCAGCCTCAGCAGTTTACGTCCGCAACAAGGAGCGAGCTTGTGCCGAGGTGGGCATCCTCAGCGAAGTCTTCCGCTTGGAGCAGGACGCCTCCGAAGAAGAGTTACTGGAGACCGTCGCGAGGCTGAACGCCGACAGCCGTTACCACGGCATCCTGGTGCAACTTCCACTGCCCGATGACATAGACCCCCTGCGGGTAGTCGAGTCGTTGGACCCCATGAAGGATGTGGATGGGATCCATCCTGCCAACCTCGGTCGTCTCGTCGGGGGTACGCCGAGGTTCGTGCCCTGCACACCTGCTGGCGTACAGAAACTCCTCCTCCATAACGGCTACGATCCCGCAGGTAAACGCGTTGTCATCTGCGGGCGCAGCCAGATAGTGGGTCTGCCATTGGCCCAACTGCTGATGCAAAGGCGTGAAGGCGCCAACGCCACCGTCACTGTATGCCACACTCACACCCAAGACCTCCCGAGCATCACCCGCCAAGCCGACATTCTGGTGGCCGCCATGGGCCGGGCCGGGGCCATCACCGCCGACATGGTGAGCGCAGGCACAGTCATCGTGGATGTGGGAGTCAACCGCGTACCCGACCCCGATAGCAAGCGGGGCTACCGACTGGCCGGCGACGTGGACTTCGAGGGAGTGTCAGAGATAGCCGAAGCCATCTCGCCAGTGCCGGGTGGCGTGGGGCCTATGACCATCGCCATGCTGCTGGTGAATACCCTCACGGCGGCGCGTTACTCGATTCACGGCGTTAACTGAGCCAGCATGTTGGGGCTTGATGGCATAGCCAAACTGCTGCTCCTCATGGGAGGGGCCATCGTCCTGTCAGGGGCAGCCCTCTGGCTCCTGTCCCACCTGCCTTACTTAGGCAAACTGCCCGGCGACATCTTCATCAGCAGGGGCAGCTTCAGCATCTTCATACCCATCCTCACGATGGTCTTGTTAAGCGTGGTGCTCACTGTGGTCCTGAACCTACTGGCCCGCGTCTTACGCTGACCTTCGACTTGATATGAAAATAGACCCCGACCGAGCCGACAGCCTCCCCCGTCATTCCCGCGCCCTCTCCCGTCATTCCCGCGCAGGCGGGAATCCACGCCTGCCCCGGACCACGATCCGGGGGCCCGGACTGTTGGGCAAGTCGGCACACCATCAGCGGTCCACTTTTGCATCCTCATACTTGGCCCAAAGGGTCCATCGAAAACTCTCGAGTGTGCGGCCATGCTGACCAGCGACTACGACTACGACCTACCCCAGCATCTCATCGCCCAATCGCCAGCCCAGCCGCGGGACTCCTCGCGCCTGCTGGTGCTCCACCGTGATTCGGGTTCCATGGACCATAGCTCTTTCCGCAGCCTCCCCGACCATCTGCGAGAGGGAGACCTTCTGGTGATGAACGATAGCCGGGTGGTGCCAGCACGCCTGCTGGGAAGACGCGCAGCCACCGGGGGCAAGGCCGAGCTCGTGCTGCTTCATCGCCTCGGTGGGAACACTTGGAAGGCCTTGGGACGTCCAGCGAGGGCACTGCGTCCCGGCGCAGAAGTCATCATCGAGGGCGCGTCCGGCGACGCGGGCACGGCCATGGTGCTGGAACGCTGGGCTGACGGCACATGCGCCGTCGAGCTTCAACCTGAAGCGGCCGTTCTCGCGGCGGGTCATACCCCGCTCCCGCCCTACATTCACCAACTGCCAGCGGACCCCGACGACTATCAGACGGTGTATGCTCAAGCCGATGGCAGTGCAGCCGCGCCCACTGCAGGGCTCCACTTCACCAAGCCACTGTTGGAAAGCCTGACTGATCGAGGCGTACGCTTAGCCTACGTCACCCTACACGTAGGGGCTGATACTTTTCGTCCTGTCAGCGAAGCCTCTCCAGAGAAACACGAACTCCATGGCGAATACTTCCAACTGTCCCCTGAGACCGCCTCGGAACTGAACACGGCCCGAAAGGAGGGCCGGCGTATCGTGATGAGACCGCCTCGGAACTGAACACGGCCCGAAAGGAGGGCCGGCGTATCGTGACTGTGGGGACCACCTCTACGCGTGTGCTGGAGCAGGTAGCGCAGTCCGCCGCTGCCAATCATGCCCTGATCGAGCCTACCGAAGGCTGGGCCCACATCTACATCCTGCCGGGCCACACCTTCCGCCTGACTAATGCCATGATCACCAACTTCCACCTGCCCCGCACCACCCTGCTTATGATGATCTCCGCCTTCGCCGGACGCGACTTCGTGCTGCAAGCCTATGCCGAGGCCATCGCACAGGAGTACCGCTTCTACTCCTTCGGCGATTCCGGAGGGATAACGCACCGGATTGTCGTGATTGCTGACGTAGGCGTAGTAAACGGCTGAGCCAAAGATCGCCAATGCCACTCCGACAATGAGGCTGAGCCTGATTCTGTCTCGGATGGGATGAAAGGATGTAGACTCCTCCATAATTGCCTCCCTACCGGATCATCGAACCGAGGATATCATCACATCGGAACTGGGCCGTACATCTCAACCACACCCTTACCACTAGGAGCGATCACTCGTCTAGAGACGTCTGGGCCGAGGTACAGCGCCGGCTAGTCGGCCCCCTGCAGCAGTTGCAGTCCCGTCGGGGTCCAGCAGGGTGGCCACCCAGCCACCCCACTCCTCTTGTTCAGGCGGCCGGATGAACTCCACGCCCGCGGCCGACAGGCGGGCGTGCTCGCCGTGGATGTCGTCCACGCCGTAGTGAATCATGGTCCGGAAGGGGTCGGATGTGGGGCCTGACACACGGTCATGTTGGCCCAAGTTCAGCCGCATGGGCCCGAAGACAAAATTCACGAAGTCGCCATGGTCTCGGTGCATCTTCAGACCTAGCGTGTCGCGGTAGAAGGCCACCAGCCTTTCTAGGTTGTCTGTCCAGATAGTGACGCCCACCACTGAGTCGATCATGCCGTCCTCCCCGTCGGGTACGGTGCGTCATCCCGATTATTGTGCCAGCCCAATTATAGGACATGGCCTTGGGTCCCTTGACGCTAGCCACCCATGACATCTGCCCATTGACCGGCCACATCCCCAGCCTTTAGCCTGATTACAAACGCTGGGGAGTGGCCCTGCAGGGTCGCCCTGCCTTCTTCGTTTAGACCCTTGGTCAGGGCAATCAACCATCGGCATGAAGGTTCAGCGGAACAGGGAATGAGCGGAAATGGGCGCAAACGATAGGGAAACCAAAAAAACTCCCCTCTTGGCCCCTCTTGGCCGGGCGACAGTTCGCAGAAGTGCGGCCACATGCGGGTAGCTAACTCAGATACAACGGTGCGGCCAATGCGGCATGTTTTAGATACGAAAAACTGTTTTTCAGCTACGACGCTGGCCGCACCCAGCTACGAGTCCGGGACCAGTGGTCCCACCCGCACCCCTAAATGCCAGACTCTGGCACTAGCTGGCTCAGCTACAAACATGCCAGAAGTTGTAGAGACAGAAATGTCACAGAATGCCACAAAACTACCACTGGAATGTCATGAGAATACCACGGGAATGCCACGGGAATGTCATGATAATGCGAGACCACTCTGGCCGCGCCAACTCGCCCCGGAACAGAGGAGTTAACTGATGGAAGACGTAGTAATCGTAAGCGCAGTCCGCACCCCCATCGGGGCCTTTGGAGGCGGCCTGTCCTCCATGTCCGCGGTGGAACTCGGCGCCCTCGTCATCGAAGAAGCCTTGGAGCGGGCCCATGTCGACCCCGCCGAGGTGGACGAGGTGCTGATGGGCAACATCCTAGCCGCTGGGCTGGGCATGAACCCGGCACGCCAAGCAGCCATCAAGGCAGGTCTGCCCGTAACCGTGCCCGCCATGACAATCAACAAGATGTGCGGCTCCGGCCTCAAAACAGTTGCCCTCGCTGCCCAAGCCATCAAGCTGGGCGATGCCGACGTGATGGTGGCCGGAGGCATGGAGAGCATGAGCAGAGCCCCCTACCTCCTGCCCCAAGCCCGGTTCGGGCATCGCATGGGCCACGGCGAGGTGGTGGACTCCATGCTCAACGACGGCCTCTGGTGCCACCTAGCTGACTGCCACATGGGCATCACCGCCGAGAACCTAGCCGACATGTACGAAATCTCCCGCGACGAGATGGACGAGTTTGCCGCCCGCAGCCAGCACCGGGCGACGCGGGCCATCGAGGGAGGCGTGTTCGGACCGGAGATCGTGCCGGTCAGCGTTCCTCAGTCTAGGGGCGAGCCCAAGCTCGTCGACACCGACGAGCACCCACGCCCCGACGTTACCAGTGAGCGCCTCGGCCGCCTCTCCCCCGCCTTCAAGAAGGAAGGCACGGTGACGCCGGGCAACGCATCGGGCCTCAACGACGGCGCGGCGGCGGTGGTGGTGATGTCTGGCACCCGCGCATCACAACTGGGCCTGACGCCACTGGGAGTGGTGCGTAGCTACGCCTCCGCTGGCGTGGAGCCCCACATCATGGGAATCGCCCCAGTGGCTTCCAGCAACAAGGCCTTGGACAAGGCAGGCCTGTCATTGGACGACATGGACTTGGTGGAACTGAACGAGGCCTTTGCTGCTCAGTCACTAGCCGTAGGCAAAGTGCTGGGGCTGGACTGGGACCGCACCAACGTCAATGGAGGCGCCATCGCCTTGGGCCATCCCCTAGCCGCCAGCGGCACCCGCATCCTCACCACACTCCTATACGAGATGGGACGGCGCGAGTCCGACCACGGCATGGCAACGCTGTGCATCGGCGGGGGCCAAGGCATCTCGCTGGTCATCGACCGACCGTGATAGGGTAGCCCTGAAAGCCCGCAGTTGACGCTCTCTGGCGCAGCGGATATTCTGCCGCATACGAATAGCCACCCATCAAGAGGAAAAAAGGAACAAGGAGGTTCCCCCATGGGATACCGATTCAATCACCTTCACCTGAAGTCGCCTGACACCCGCAAGACAGCCGGCTGGTACGTTGAGAACTTCGGTGCCACGATAGTCTCCGAGGGGCAGAATGCCGAGGGGCTACCCACTTTCCGGATGGACCTGCACGGCGTGCCCTTCAACGTCACTCCCATGATTTCTACCCAAGACGCGGAGCGCCAAGTCTTCGGTTTGGAGCATATCGCCGTCGACACCGACACCTACGAGGCCGACATAACGCGCATGAAGGCTGGTGGCATCAAGATTCTGGAGGAGAACATCCTGCCTGACGGGCGCCACATCTGCTTCTTCGAAGGGCCCGAAGGCGTCCAAGTCGAGTTCCTGGAAATCAAGGCCTAGCCAGCAGCGTCAGGCAGCCTCACGGGCGAGGCGGCGGACGCCATCTGCCACCTCGCCCAGCGTCTTGACGGTGACGTCAGGGACGACTTCAACGGGCTCGCGACGGTCGTCGTGGGTCTCAATCCAGATGGTGCGCAGGCCAGCAGCCTTTGCGCCCAGCACGTCGTTCTTCAGATGGTCCCCAATATGCACCGTGTCCTCCGGCGCAGTCTCCATGTCGCGCAATGTGCGGTCGAACATGGCGACCGACGGCTTGGCCAATAGCATCTCGTCGGAAAACGCCATGATGTCGAAGTAGCGGGCCAAGTCTGCCTGCTCCAAGAATGCTCGGAAGGCATAGCCGGGCGTCATCCCGGTGTTGGAGATCAGCCCGATCTTGTAGCCGTCCGCCTTCACCTCTCTCAGCACCTCGGCTGCATCCTCATGCCACCGGGGCGGGTAGACGTAGAACGAATCGCAGTAGGCGTCGGTAATCTCACCCACGGTTGCCTTGGGCAGTTGCGCGAGCAGACCATCCTCAATGTGGCCAATGAATATCTCCACTTGGTGGCCAAAGGCCACGTCCCGCTCCTCCGCCCGGATAGCGTGGCAGGTGCGATAGCAGGCGCGGTACGCCTCCCGCACATGTTCTGGGTCGAATACCCGGCCTGACTTGGCCAAGGCTGCCACTGCCCCATCGAGGCGCACCTGCATTCTTGCCCTGCCCTGCTCCTGGGTGTCCATCAGCAGGGTCTGCCACAGGTCGAATGTAACCGCAGAAATCTTGGTCAATGGCTTCACACCTCCTCTGCCCGTTGGCTGTCCTCGCAACCCGGCTGTCATTGTACACCGCCCCAACGAGCCATCGGGCCGCGTATAATGACGCCCATAACCTATGTCGAAGGGAGGGGAGCATGGCGCAGCTTGGGCGGTCTTCCCTAGTCCACGGTAAGTACGTGATTGTCCGTGCGGGAGCAGACAATGACTCCAGCCAAGTCATATCCGATGGCGCCGTGTTCCAGCAGGACGGCGTCATTCAGGACGTAGGCGACTACGCCACCCTGAAGGCGAAACATCAAGCCGACGAAGAGATCGGCGGGCCCAACTTCCTAGTGTCGCCAGGCTTGGTCAATGCCCACCATCATGGCAGAGGCATCACCACCATCCAGATGGGAACGCCTGACGATTCGCTGGAGACTTGGATCGTGAATGGCTGGGCGCGTCGCCCGATAGACAACTACATGATGACCCTCTACACCGCCCTCCAGATGCTGGAGTCGGGTACAACCACGGTGATGTATAACCACACATCGACGCCCGTGGCCACGGTGGAGTCGGACGTTGATGAGGTGCTGCGGGCCTTCAACGACGCCGGCATGCGGGTGGCCTTCTCCGTCTACCACCGCACCCAGAACCGTGTGGTGTACGGCGATGACAAAGCCTTCGTCGACTCCCTGCCCGCTGACTTGGGGGAACGGGTCTGGCGTCACTTGGGCGCCGGCACTCTCACCGACGACGAGTACTTCGGTCTGGTGGAACGCGTGTACGCCAAGTATGGTACGGACCCTCAGGGCCGGATTCGCGTCCTCATAAGTCCCTCCAACGTCCACTGGACCAGCGACGACTTCCTGCAGCGCACCAAGGAGTGGGCCCAGCGCTACCAGACCGGAATCCACCTGCACCTAGTCGAGTCCTACTACCAACGTCACTACGGCACCCGCCACTGGGGCAAGACACCCCTAGCCCATTTGGACGACCTTGGCTTCTTGGGCCCAGAAGTTTCCTACGCCCACGGCGTGTGGCTCACCGAGTCCAATTTGCGTCTGCTGGCCGACCACGGGGGCACTGTGTGCCACAACGCCAGCTCCAACCTGCGCCTGAAGAACGGCATCGCGCCGGTCAATCAGATGTTGCAACACGGGGTAAACGTGGCCATGGGCACCGACAGCGATGGCATCAACGACGATGATGACATGGTGCAGGAGATGCGCTTGGTGTCCAAGCTGCACCGCCAACCGGGCATCGGCGCGCCAGCCCTGACATCCGCCCAAGTGATGAAGATGGCAACTGTGAACGGCTCGTCTCCCACCTTCTTCGGAAACCAAGTGGGCGCGCTGGAGCAGGGCAGTCGGGCTGACATGGTGCTAACCGACTTGGCCCACATTGAGGACCCCTACATGAACCCCGACGTTAATCCCATCGACGCCTTCATGCACCGGGGCAAGTCCCGCTATGTCGACACGGTAATCATCGATGGCGAGGTGGTGCTGCGAGAAGGCAGGTCGACCCGCGTCGACAGGTCCGACCTGATGGCTCAAATCAAGGAGAGTCTTGCGGGCCCACCGCCGGAACGTGTGTTGGAGACGGAGCGCATGGTGCGGGAACTCCAGCCGCACGTCGAGGCCTTCTACGCCGACTGGACGCAGGACTAGACGAGCCGCCACTCAAGGAGCTACCGATGCAGGTGACCATTAGCGACAAAGCCCGCACTCACCTTATGGCCAAGGGAGGCACTGTAGCCCTTGACCTTGTGATGACCGTCGGCTGAGCCAGAGGCCCTCAGGTGTCCGTGGACACCTACCTGCAACGCAAGGACACCTCCAGCTACCAAGTAGTAGAAGGCGAGGGGGTGCAGGTGCTGGTCTCGCCCCTCCTAGCACAACAAGCGCAATGGATACACGTCGACCTGCAGAAGTTCCTCTTCTGGAAAAGCCTCTCGGTATACGCGGAGACGTAGTCACACCGAGCGGCCTTGACCCTCGCGTGTGGGTCAAATACACTCCCAAGCGCTATGGAACTCAAAGATTACATACGTGACGTGCCCGATTTCCCCAGCCCGGGCATCCTGTTCCGGGACATCACGCCCCTGCTCTCGGACCAAGCCGCCTTCCGGTACGCCATTGACTTGATGGCCGAGCGATACGAGAACAGCGGCATCGATGCGGTGGTGGCGATCGACGCCCGGGGGTTCCTGTTTGGCGCGCCTCTAGCATACCGCTTGGGGAAGGGGTTGGTGCCGGTGCGCAAGGCGGGCAAGCTGCCATATCACTCCCTGCAGGTCGCGTACTCGTTAGAGTATGGCGAGAACGTGGTGGAGATGCACCGCGATGCCGTTGCTCCCGGACAGACTGTACTGGTGGTGGATGATCTGCTGGCCACGGGAGGCACTATCCGTGCTGCGGCGCAACTGGTGGAGCAGGTGGGTGGCACAGTAGCCAGCATCGCCGCAGTGATCGAGCTTGTGGACCTCAACGGGCGTGAGAAGCTGCAGGGCTACGATGTGTTCGCCCTGATGCAATACTAGGCCGTTCGCCCTGTGACCGAAGTCGAAGGGCCATGACGCCCGCCCGTTGACAGGGGCCGACCTTCCCCGCTAGCCTGCCTATAGGTCCCCAGCCCTATCTTGTCCAGCCCAAGTCCATGGGACCACAACCAAGCGATGCTCCAGTATGTCAGATACGGACCACATACTACGATGCTACAATCGGTATTGACCTCAGCTAGGAAAATGCAAAAAACTCGGCAATCGTGTAGCGGCCCCTTTGGCTCAAGCAAAGCTGATTCATAGCTGCGCCGCTGCAAATATATGCATAGATTGCGTGCAGATTGCCCTCAGGCCCAGATATGAAATGGCCTGATTTGGCCCGATTTGACCCGAAAAATCAGACCTCTGGCTTTCCCGCTTTCACCGGAAAGACTAATAACATCTGTTACCAAGGAGAGGGACATGCAAGACACTACAACTATGGGCAATGTGGAAGTGCTCTCGGTGTTGGATATGTACTCGCCGGGACGGCCCGTTGACTTTTTCTTTCCGGATGTGCCCAAGGAGGCGTGGGGCCCTTACCGTGAGTCGCAGTTGGACGAGAACGGCGAAATCGCCCTCCCGTACCTGCTGTTCGCCCTGCGGTCTCAAGGGCAGACCATCATGATCGATACGGGCATGGGGCCCGGTCCCCATGTGAGTAGGGGCAACCGCACCGGCGACCTCATCAACCAGTTGAAGCGCCACGGCATCGGTCCTGACGATGTGGACGTTGTGGTGCATACCCACCTCCATGCCGACCATGTCGGGTGGAACGTCACCTATGAGAACGGCCAGCCCAAAGCCACCTTCCCCAAGGCTCGTTACTTGGTGCCCCGACCTGACTGGGACTATTTCACCCAACCCGATATCCTGTCCTTGGAACGCAACGAGCACGTTCGGGACTACGTGGTGCCCCTAGAGGGTCTGGGGGTCATGGACCTCATCGACCCCGGCCACAACATCACTTCTGAAGTCTCCACCATCCATACGCCGGGGCACACGCCGGGCCACATCTGCGTGATGATTAACTCGCAAGGGCAGAGCGGTGCCGTCGTCGGCGATGTGTTCCACATGAGCGTGCAGATCGAGCACCCCGACTGGTGCGCTGGCGTGGACTTGGACAAACCCACGGGGCAGCACAGTCGCGAACAACTGCTGGAGCGCTCCGAGCAAGAGGGCATGATCATCGCCGCAGGCCACTTCGGCGTGGACGTCCACTTCGGTCGGGTGGTTCGCGTCGAGGGGAAGCGTTACTGGCAGGTCCTGTAACTCGCTACCCCTCGTCCCCTACAGTTGAGGCCGGCGCTGATGCCAGTCTGTGGCCTGCTCGTAGGCGTGGGCTGCGCGCAGAACCGTCAGCTCGTCGAAGGGTTTCCCGCCCAACTGCAGGCCGATGGGAAGCCCTTCGTCAGAGAACCCGCAGGGCACGGTAATCGCGGGGAACCCATTGATGTTGAAGGGTCGCGTGTACTGGGTCAGCGCCGCCGTTGTACCCATGGTGGTCTCGCCTACCGGGGTCTCAGTGGCCAGAAGCTGGGGTGCGGTCACCGGCGAGGCCGGGCCTACTATCAAGTCGACCTCTTCGAGCAGGGCGCGACTCTCGCGCTTGAACAGGGTGCGTGCCTGTTGTGCCCTCAGATAGTCATCTGCAGAGATGAAGTACCCTGCCTCTAGACGCAGGCGCACTGGCGGATAGTAAAGGTCTCCCTTCTCTCTAACCAGCTTGTGGTGGTAAGCCGCCGCCTCAGCCATCAACACCACTCCCGATATGGCTTGTGAGTGGTGGTACATGGGCCACGACACCTCGCTGATTACTGCGCCCATCTCGGCCAGCACGTCGATGGCGCGGCGCACTCCCGCCTCCACTTGGGGGTCAGTAGGCACCTCGAAGTACTCCTTCGGCACGCCGATGCGCAGCCCACGCACATCACCCGTAAGGGCCGACGTGTAGTCGTCGCTCGTCCGGTGGGCCGAGGCGGGGTCGTTGGAGTCGTACCCCGCGGTGGCATTTAACACCAAGGCGCAGTCCTCGACCGAGCGCACCATAGGGCCGGGGTGGTCCAGCGACCAAGCCAGCGGAGTGAGGCCGTGGCGACTCAGCAGGCCATAGGTCGGCTTGAGACCAGCCAAGCCGCACAGGGCCGAAGGTATGCGTATGGATCCACCGGTGTCGCTGCCCATGGTGATGGTGCACTGCCCCGCTGCGGCAGCAGACCCGGAACCTCCGCTGGAACCTCCCGCTACCAGTTCCGGGTTCCAAGGATTGTGCATGTGGCCGTAGTCACCGTTCTCGCCCGTGGGACCGTAGGCAAACTGGTGCATGTTCAGCTTGCCCATCAGGATGGCCCCTGCCTCGCGAAAGCGAGCCATCACCGTGCAATCGTAGTCGGGCACGAAGTCATCGAAGATGCGCGACCCAGCGGTGTTCTTCACGCCCTTGGTGTAGTAGAGGTCCTTGAGGCCCAAGGGAACGCCGTGCAGCGGTCCGCGATAGTTGCCCGAAACAATCTCCTGCTCAGCAAGGCGGGCCGTGGCCATTGCTGTCTCCGGCAGCAGGGTGATGAAGGAGTTGAGGGTAGGCTCCAGGCGCTCAATGCGCTCCAAGTGGGCCTGCACCACCTCCACCGGCGACACCTCGCGACGCTGTATCAAACGCCCCAAGTCCCCTGCAGTGAGGTAGCACAACTCAATGGGTTCCATGGATAACTCCTTCACACGAATCAATTTCTAATGGGATTGAGACTAACGTTCTCACTGGGGCTTGGGTTCAGAATACCTCGTATATGGAGCCATAGTTGGGCAAAAATAGTTTCGCGTATGCCCGCTGAGCATATTCGTCGGTCATGCCTGATATGTAGTCACTCACCACTCTATGTTTGCTATAATCTTCGAAGTACTCCCTCCAATCATTGGGCAATAGAGCGTCATCGTTCAAAAAGCTTTGGAACAGGCTGCGGACAATATGCCTTCCCTTCACCTCTAACGTATGGACTTGCGGAGAACGGATCACTAGCTCCATGACGACCCCTTTGATCAACTCAACTTCGACTCTGTGGGCGTCGTCGACTGCAATGTCAAATGCGTACCTGTGGGACAGGGGATCGCCGTCTACGTCATCGTGTTCAGTGATACAAACGGCTTTCACGTAGCGATCTATCAGATGCCTAGTTAGCCTCTTTCTATTGGCCTTTTGTTGCTTGAAGGTATTCCTAGGTGCCCAAACACTGAACTCAGAACCAACTATAGTGTCCTTCAACTGCTGGTAAATGTGACGGACATCGCAATTAGGAAAGTCCCCTTCGACTTTTGCAATTGCGGTTTCAGCACCACGAGTTTCGGGCTCCAGAGTAGAGGGTGTTGTGTATTGCGCATGGATACTGTCTTCTAGGTCATGGACTGCGTAGGCTATGTCGTCGGCCCATTCCATTATTTGGCATTCAAAGGACTTATATTCCCTGACTGTCCGGCCAGCAGCCAAGCACGCCGCATCGCTGGCCCAGCCTACCGTGTCCAAATCGCTTGCGTATATGAACTTTTGTCTTCCTAAGGAGAACGGTTGCTTATACTTCATTTGACTGTCAATGACAGCCCTCGTTAGGTTTAAGCCTCGATAGCTAAGCTCTTTACTTTCTAGCCTAGTAAAGATGCGGATGTTCTGTGCATTTGCCTCAAACCCTCCGTGGAGGGCCATCAGCAGCTTGAGTTCCTTTTCCCCTGCATGGCCAAAAGGTGGGTGCCCGATGTCGTGAAGTAAAGCCGCCGCTTCTAACAAGTCTGTGTCAACGCCTAGGCGAAGCGCCAAGGTTTTCGCAATCTGTGAGACTTCCAGAGAATGAGTAAGACGAGTTCGGAAGAAATCTCCTTCACCAGCCATGAACACTTGGGTTTTCCCTTGAAGTCTCCGGAATGCAGCGGAGTGTATGATCCGCGCTCGATCATGCTCGAACGGGGATCGGATGTCGCCGGAGTCTCCTACTTCTAGGGTCCAGCGTTCTTTGTCATGCTCGGTGTAAGGCATACGTCTAGGCAGGGTCACTTTCATCACCACTAAGAAGCCAGATTATGGGGCTCTACGGTAATCATGACTGGCTGTCGGGCATGTAGACCATCTCGGGCTCCACACTGCTGAGGTCAAGCTGGTTGATGGAGCCGAGACCGCGCAGGGTCGCCCGCACAATGGGAAACAGCTCCTCCATGTGGGGGCTGTTGGTGTCCAAGGCGGCGGCCTTCGCCATTTCTAGGAACTGCTCTTTGGTTATCTCTTCTCCGATGGCCATTGGTATAACTCCTTGGCGTCATTCTCGTGGGTACCCTAGTACATGATGAGATGGTCGGGACCAGTACCCATATTGGAGCCTCCTGTATATTGTCACCCTTGGCTAGGAGGGATGCACGGCCCTAGCGGGGGAAAGCCTCGCGCACCCCGCCGTCGACGGGAATCATTGCGCCAGTGGTCTTGGCCGAGCGGTCGCAGGCTAGGTATAGCGCCGCCTCGGCCACATCCTCGGCTAGGACCCGCTGCTTGAGCAAGTTGCGCTGTCGGTAGAAGTCTTCCAACTGGTTTACCGCGACATTGTGGGCTTGGGCCCGCTGCTCCCTGACCTCGCGAGACCAGAGGCCGGAGCCCTCGAAGATGGCGTCGGGGTTGATGATGTTGCAGCGTATGCCGTGACCACCGTTCTCAATGGCCAGCACGCGGGCCAACTGGACTTCTGCGGCCTTGGATGCGCTGTATGCGCCGAAGTCTCCTCCAGGCGCCGGTACGTTCTTGGTGCCGATGAACACTAGGTTGCCCCCCAAGCCCTGCTGGCGCATGATTTTGACCGCTTCTTGTGCTGCTAGGAAGTGGCCTGTGGTGTTCACGTCTAAGGCCTTCTGCCAGAGGGCTAGGGGCATCTCGTGGATGGCTCCAGTAGGCGCAATACCCGCGTTGGACACCAATATGTCTAGTCCACCGTAGGCTAGGACTGTCTTGTGGAAGGCCGCGGCTACCTCCTCTTGGCTGGTGACATCCATGCTCAGGCCCAGTCCCCGGCCCAACCCCCAGGCGTTGACGATCTGGGTTGCGACTGCCTGTGCACCCTCGCCGTGGATGTCCGTGACAACCACATGAGCTCCCTCTGAGGCCAACCGCAAGGCGATGGCACGGCCGATGCCAGCAGCGGCACCAGTGACCAGTGCCACCCGTCCTGCCAACTCTCCGCCTCGGGGGGCTAATCCCAGCTTGTACAGTTCCAAGGGCCAGTACTCCGCTTGGAAGGCGTCGTTGGACGAAAGGGACGCGTATCCGCCGACGCTTTGGGCTGAACGCATCACGTCGATGGTGTGGTGGTAGATGTCGCCGGTGATGAGGGAGGCTCGGGCGTCCCGGCCCGTGGTCCACATGCCTACACCGGGAACCAGCACGACTCGCGGGTAGGGGTCGAGCATGGGGGGGTCGCCTACCTGAGAAGAAGGCGAATGCTCTGCGTGCCATCGATGGTAGTCCTCAGCGTACTTTTCCACTGCCGCCGGGAGCCTTGCCAGCAGACCCTCTGCGTCCTCCGGGCGGTCGCACTCCAACCATAGTGGCAGCCGCTTGGTTTGGATGATGTGGTCGGGAGTGGCGGGGCCGATACCACTGACCTCGCGCCCCAAGGTCGAGCACACCAACTCCAGCACATCGGGCGAGTCGTCGTAGCGCAGCACCCCTTGCTGCCGACGTCCTACTGCGCCTCGTATCGTGGGGGCTATGGTGGCGGCGACGCGGTGGCGTGTCTGCGCGTCCGGTGCTGGCGTGTTGACGATGCCAAAGGCTCGCTTGCCCGCAGCGTGCCGTGAGGCGTAATCCTCGGCTTGGGACACGAGGTCGATGTGGTTGCCGTAGGCGGTCTTCGCTGTGTCGCCCCAAGTGAACAGGCCATGGTTGGCCAGCACTACGCCTTTGATGGCGGGGTGCTGGCGCACCAGCTCTCCCACCATCTTGGAAAGCCGGAAGCCGGGCCGGATGTAGGGGGCGATGACGATGCTTTCGCCGTAAACGTCCCGCAAGACATTGTCGGACGAAGGTGTGTTGGTGAGGGCGATTACCGCGTCGGCATGGGAGTGGGCCACCACTGTCGCGGGGATAAAGGAGTGCAGTAGGGTCTCGATGGATGGCCTGTTGGACCGAGGGTCGAGAGCGCAGTGCTCCAAGTAGGACACCATCTCCTCGTCGCGCATGGAGTCCAACTCGAACAGGGGCTCAATGTCGTCCAAACGCAGGCCCACGAAGTCCTGTGGCCCAGCGGTCTTGAGGTCCGAGCCACTGCTCTTGATAAGCAGCGTCCGGGTGTCGCGCCCGCGGAAGTCTGGTTGGGTGGTCTTGATGGAGGTATTGCCGCCGCCCCATACTACGAGTCCGGGGTCGGCCCCGATGAGATGGCTCAGGTATACAAGCAGGTCCAGCCCCTGAAGGCCGCGCGCCTTATCATCCGACCAGCTAGAGTCCATTGGTCGTTGTGCCCCCCGTTCCAGTCGGTCTCAGTTGGCCTCAGACTTGAGGGTCTGGAACAGTTCATGGGCCTCGCCAGCGCTGGCGCCTTCGTGGACGACCTGGCGGATGGCGCGGATCATGGGCACGGGGTGTTCGTTCTGCCAGATGTTGCGGCCTAGGTTCACGCCGATGGAGCCACGTTTCATGCCGTCGTCGACGAACTCCAGCACCTCAAGCTCCGTGTCCACTTGGGGGCCTCCGGCCATGATGACCGGCACGGGGCAGCCCTCCACCACCTTCTCAAAGTCCTCGCACCAGTAGGTCTTGACCACCTTGGCTCCCAGCTCGGCGGCGATGCGACAGCAGAGACCCAGGTAGCGGGCGTCCCGCTTCTCCATCTCGCGCCCCACGGCAGTGACGGCCATGACGGGCATGCCGTACTTCTCGCCCTCGTTGACCAAAGCCGACAGGTTGAGCAGCGACTGGTGCTCGTAGTCGCTCCCCACGAAGACCGAAAGGCCCACCGCCGACACGTTGAGGCGGATAGCCTCCTCCATGGAAGTGGTGATGCCCTCGTTGGCTAGGTCACCACCCACCATACTGGTGCCCCCGGAAACGCGGAGAACGATGGGCTTGGAGTTCCCTGGGTCAATGGAGGAGCGCAGCACGCCCCGCGTCACGAATACGGCATCGGAGTAGGGCAACAGAGGCTCCAGGGTGCGGCGGGGGTTCTCCAGCATCCGCGTCGGCCCCTGAAAATAGCCGTGGTCGATGGGCATGAACACGCAGTGCCCGTCGTCCTGGATAAGCTGCGCCATCCGGTTTGCCATACCCCAGTCCATGACCGAACCCCCTACGGTAAGGGCAACTCTCGTGATTGCCCGAGCTGAACGACTTCACAATGAGCCATTATGACGTGATTGGTGCACAGGCGCAATTTGAGGGGGCTTCGGGCACGCCATGGAGCTAGATTCGGGACTGCCCAGTTGGATTCAATTCTAGGGACGAAGTCTGTCACTCGCTAAACGCGCAGGTCCAGACTCCCGGAGACCAAATCGACCGCTTGGGATACAAGAGGCTTGAGGGCAAGGGCACCCGTATCTCTGGCCAGTATTGCGACCGCTGGTATCGGCAAAGTATTCAAGTTCCGCTGATATTCCACGCTTCGGTCGCCTGTGATAAGGGCATCAAATCCGTGGGCAGCTGCGAGGCAGTCTGGGAGCCGTGGAGAATACATAACTTCGGTGCGTACCGTTCAGTAAACAAAAGAAGCCGGACCCTTAGGAGGTCCGGCTCTTCCTTCTGGCACCTTAAGCTGGATAGTGGAAGAAAGGTTTTATGTGGCTAGTTTATGGCGACGGGCTTTCTCAGGGACCTCCACCCACTTACCGGGGAGCCGAAGCTTCAACCTGTCTGGTTTGTGGGTTCGGGACACCCGCCGACCGACCTGGAGCTGTGCGCCACCTCGTGCCTCTAGAGGCCTCAGTGATAGCAGTTGCTCCTTAGAAAGGAGGTGATCCAGCCGCACCTTCCGGTACAGCTACCTTGTTACGACTTCGTCCCAGTCACCAGGCCTGCCCTCGGCGCCTGCCTCCCCGAAGGGTTAGCTCAGCGACTTCAGGCATTCCCGGCTCCCATGACGTGACGGGCGGTGTGTACAAGGCCCGGGAACGTATTCACCGCAGTGTGCTGACCTGCGGTTACTAGCGATTCCGCGTTCACGCAGGCGGGTTGCAGCCTGCGATCCCAACTGGGGCCGGCTTTGATGGGATTGGCTCCGGCTCGCGCCTTAGCAACCCGTTGTACCGGCCATTGTAGCGTGTGTGTAGCCCAGGGCGTAAGGGCCATGCTGACTTGACGTCATCCCCACCTTCCTCCTCCTTGTGAGAGGCAGTATCGCTAGAGAGTGTAACTAGCGAAAAGGGTTGCGCTCGTTGCGGGACTTAACCCAACACCTCACGGCACGAGCTGACGACAGCCATGCAGCACCTGTGATGGCTTCCTGAGTTACCCCAAGATCGTTACCCTTTCGGGTTCCTACTACCAACATGTCAAGCCCTGGTAAGGTTCTTCGCTTAGCATCGAATTAAACCACACGCTCCACCGCTTGTGCGGGCCCCCGTCAATTCCTTTGAGTTTTAGCCTTGCGGCCGTACTTCCCAGGCGGGATGCTTAACGCGTTAGCTTCGGCACGGAGGGGGTCGATACCCACCATACCCAGCATCCAACGTTTAGGGCGTGGACTACCCGGGTATCTAATCCGGTTTGCTACCCACGCTTTCGCGCCTCAGCGTCAGGAACAGCCCAGAGAGCCGCTTTCGCCACTGGTATTCCTCCCGATATCTACGCATTTCACCGCTACACCGGGAATTCTACTCTCCTCTGCTGCCCTCTAGCCCAACAGTTTCCCCCGACCTCTCCCAGTTAAGCCGGGAGCTTTCACAGGAGACTTGCCGAGCCGCCTACGCGCTCTTTACGCCCAATAAATCCGGGTAACGCTCGCCCCCTACGTATTACCGCGGCTGCTGGCACGTAGTTAGCCGGGGCTTATTCCCAAGGTACCGTCCTATCTCTTCCCCTGGAAAAGGAGTTTACGACCCGAAAGCCTTCTTCCTCCACGCGGCGTCGCTGGGTCAGGCTTTCGCCCATTGCCCAAGATTCCCTGCTGCTGCCTCCCGTAGGAGTGGGGGCCGTGTCTCAGTCCCCCTCTGGCTGGCCGTCCTCTCAGACCAGCTACCCGTCATCGGCTTGGTAGGCCGTTACCCCACCAACTACCTGATAGGGCGCGAGCCCCTCCTCTGGCGCCCGAAGGCTTTCCTCCCCGCACCAAGGCACGGGGATCTTATGCGGTATTAGCCTCGATTTCTCGAGGTTTTACCCCACCAAGGGATAGGTTACTCACGCGTTACTCAGCCGTTTGCCGCTGTCCTGCCAACCGAAGTCGACGAGACCGCTCGACTTGCATGCATTAGGCGCGCCGCCAGCGTTTACCCTGAGCCAGGATCAAACTCTCTAGCGTAGACCTTACCTTATCTTCCACTATCCAGTTGTTAAGGTGCCAGATGGGAATCTTAGACCCCGCCATGGGCTATGTCAATAGCTCATGGCGGCCCTTCCAAGGCTTTTCGATTAATACCGTCAAATCCATATCGCTGGTGGCCCTTGTATGTCAACTCCGGCGGCGGTGGTGTCCCGGCCCTTAGTTTTTCGGTCCATACCGGCTCAAAGCGGGTCATTTAGCTTTGACGGCGGAGAGGGAAGGGCCCGGTGCGAGGCGTCCTGCGCGCGGGCGAGCGAACAAGGCGCTATAGAGAGAGCTTGGGGCGGGAAGGTTGGAGGAGGTGCTTGAATGAGCTGGGCAAGGCAATTTTCTAGGGGAAGTCTGATCTTCAATCATGGGCATAGGGCGCATGGGCATCGGCAGCATTAGGATGGGGGGTACCTGGCCGGCCCCGGTGTCTGGACAAGTCGAGGTTGGACAGCTTGCTGCCGTAGTGAAGGGTAATAGGATAGCGGAGAGCCGGATGTGGGCGTTGGGGTTGTCGATGTCGTGGTCGAGGTTGGCGACGGCGCGCAGCATGAGACCCTGGAACTGGCTGTGGGCGAGACCGAGGGCCGCGTCGTTGAGACGGCCTAGCTCGTAGACAAACGCGGGGTCTTTCATCCAGCGTTTCAAGGTGCTAAGGCTGACCCGAGAGCGGCGGGCAGCATCGGCGAGGGATGTGGAGGCGACGATGGCGGGCAAGGTCGAGCGCTGACGCAGGGTAAGACAGGGGCCCGCATCGTACGGCGTATCCTGGTCCATTGGTTTCTTTGCTTGCGGTGTCTGAGCCTTGACTGGTGGTTGAGGTGGCACAAGACAACTGTAGATGTTGGGGCCAGAAGTGGGAAGGGGAGGATGTCACGACCTAGGGCTAGGGCGAACGGATAATCGAAGGCACCGACCTGCCTTCTGCCACGAACCCTCCTACTCTCATGCCTCCCCAAACCTCTTGTCACGCGACTTACGGTTGACCAGTCCCTACCTTGTGGATATGCTGCCAGCATCGGCCTGCTTGAATAGAGAGTGCGGGCCGGCCCTTATGCAGGAGGTCGACCATGACTAGTCAAAGCCAAGCTGCAACCAGTGTTGCGCCCGTCGTCAAGGTAACTGAGATGGACCACATCGCTTTGCGCTCCCGGGACGTGGAGGCTTCTCTGCGCTTCTACCACGGAATCCTTGGCCTAGAGGTGGAGCGCTTGGACGACTGGCGTGCGGGCAAGGTGCCCTTCCCCTCGGTGCGCCTGAGCGCCGACACCTTGGTCGACATCTTCCAGATGCCCCAAGGCATGGCGGACACCCCGGATCTGCGCCAACTGGACCACTACTGCATCGTCGTGGAGCCCACGGATTTGGATCAAGTTAAGGAGCAACTGGAGGGACTGGGTGTGGAGATGGCTCCGGCCAACCCCTTCAACCTCAGCGAAATTGGTGGCCCCTTCACCCGCTGGGGAGCCCACGGCAACGGCCTTTCCCTCTACGTGTACGACCCCGACCACAACATCGTTGAGTTGCGCTACTACTAGTCCCCACCAACACCTTTGAGGAATGCCTTAATAGCTGCGTCCAACTGCAAGTCCCCACGGCAAAGATAGGGGCGGGATCTAAACCCGCCCTTGCTTGGACTGGGCACAGCGGCGCCTGCCTTATCGCCATTACCGACACGTTGCGGGATCAGTTGTACAAAGGCTCCCCCACTAAGGGGAGCGCACCAAATATCCCTTCCCCGTTGGGGGGAGATTAGGATGGGGGTGGAACCATGGCTACTGCCACGGCCCAAGAGAAGTTCGTTACCATCAACAACCTGCGTCTGCGCTATCTGGACTGGGGCACGGAGGGCAAGATGCCCTTGGTCTGCCTACATGGTCACACTGGGCAGGCCCACATCTGGGACGAGTTCGCCCAAGCCATGGCTTCCCACTACCATGTGCTGTCTTTAGACCAGCGAGGGCATGGTGGGAGCCAGTGGGCCGAGACCGGCTACGAGCGTGACCGTTTCGTGGAAGACCTGACGGCTTTCGTCGATGAGCTTGGACTGCAGCGGTTCGTGCTGGCTGGTCTCTCCATGGGTGGCTGGCACTCGCTGCTTTACACACCCAATCACCAAGACCGGGTGGAGCGGATCATCATCGTCGACATCGGTCCTGAACCCAGCCCGGAGTCCATTGCGGGCCGAGCCAATCGGCCGCCCACACCCATGGAGTTTGCAGGCTTGGACGACGCCGTCGCTTGGATGCTGGAGACCAACCCGTGGGCCACTGAAGCACGCACCCGCCAAGACGCCATCGACAAGATGCGCCAGAAGGACGACCGCACTTGGACGTGGAAGGCCGACGCCTCCCTGTTCAACATGACCCTGACCGACCTGACCAGCCGCGAGCTGCAACAGCGCTATTGGAAGGCAGTCGAGGCCATCACCTGCCCGATCCTTGAGGTGCGCGGGACCGAAAGCCCTCTGGTCTCCGACGAGGTCATCCAGCGCATGATTGCCATGGGCCAGAACTTCAGTTCGGTGGATGTGCCGGGGGCGGGCCATGTAGTTACCGTGGACAAGCCGCAGGAGTTTATCGAGGTGACGCGGGGGTTCTTGGGGGTTTCGGCCTAAAGACTAGTTCTGGGGGCCAACCCATATATTGCGTGCTCGTAATATTGCGTACTCGAACTACGACTGCGGTCCGTCTTCGGACGGACTCTAGCTGGATATGGATTACCGCGGCATTGCCGTAATAAGCGAACAACATAAGCAAGGCCGCGAGCGCGAGGTAAGATATGCCGATACGCAATCGCCCTACTACGCTGCGTCCGGCTCCCAACCCCAAGTGCGGGGCCCCCATTCGGGCGTGAACACTTGGCCCCGCTTCACGGCTAGGACAGGGATGAACGCCTTCTGTGCGGGCAGGCTACCGCCCACCACGTCCTTCACCACCCAGTCGCCGTCTCGCAGGGCTAGTACTGATACGTCGGCCTGACGGCCTTCCACCAAGCTCCCTAGGCGGTGGTCTTGTCCGATAGCCTTGGCTGGGTTGGAGGTGCACATGGTGACCACCTGTTCCAACGTGAAACCGAGGGCGAGGAAGCGGGTCATCATTTCCGCCATACTGTGGACGGTGTTGGCCCGGCCCGGCAGTGTGAGGTCGGTGCTGATGCAGTGGGGCAGCAGGTCTTGGTCGATGACCCGCTGGCCTACGTCGAAGCTGAAGTTCATCCTGCCGTGGGCTGTGTCCAGCCACACGCCACGGTCGCGGGCTTCCTTGGCTTCGGGGACAAGGTGGCCGTTGACGTCCAGCACACCGCCGGGGTTGGCAGTGAAGAGGTGCGTGACGATGTCGCCCTCTTCCATGATGGGTAGCAACTCGCGTATGACCTCTGCGGGATAGCGTTTCTCGGTGTCGCCGATATGCACCATCAGCCTGACACCGCCCTCTTTGGCGGCCCGCTTGGCGAGGCGGGGCATCTCCATGCCAAAGACTTCCAAGGCGGGCGACACCATGCGCGCCTTGATGCCAGGCACGAGGTCCCGGTACTGCTCCAACGCCCGCAGCGTGTTGTCGAGGTTGATGCTCTCCTCGGCGATGATATCGGGCATGGTAGTGAGGCCCGTCTGGCATATGTGCATCAGCGGGATGATTTCGGTGTGGCAGTGGGGCATGATGAGGGTAGGGAAAGCCCCGATATTGGCGCACCCGGCGCTGCCAGCGTCCACCAGCGTGGTCACCCCGGCATACACGCCGCCCACATCTGGGTTCACCCCCGTGGCGTTGACACCTTCGAGGACGTGAACATGGACATCGATGATACCCGCCGTGACGATCTTGCCCTTGACGTCGATAACCTTGGTGGCCTCATCTGCGATGTCCGCTGCGATGCTGGCGAACTTGCCGTCCTCAATGGCGATATCCATCACGCCGTGGCGCTGGGTGGAGGGGTCGACAACGGTGCCGCCCTTCAGGATCAGGTCGTACATGGGGTCATCACTCCTTCTGTGGACTGCAGGTCGGCTGACGGCACTGTTGGGGGCAGGACGCGGCAGGAACGCTGTCAGGCTAGAGAGACTCCTGCACTATCTCCACGACGCGACGGACGTAATCGCTCACAATAGCGTGGTCCCGCTCCATGGGATTGAGTTCGTCGAAGGGGTCAAAGTAGCCGTGACCATAGAAGCTGCGGTGGAACACGCCCGCAAGAGCGAAATCAGACAATAGTGAGCGGTCGTTCCTCTCCTCTGCCAGTCGCTGCGCCGTCCGCTCCATATTCTTGTGAGACCCAGTGGGCCAGCCTCGGAGCTTGCCCACAGCTATGATCGCATGGGCAACTGCGCCCCATAGCTTTTCGTTGCCTTGGAGGATGTCGCCCGAGGCTAACTCCCGCTCCGACTGCTCCAGGAACTGCAGAGCCGTAGCGATATGTTCTTCCACCGTCATTTCCCTGGTGGTCATGGTATACCCAATCCTTCGTTACGACTCCATTATCCTCCTCTAGTCCTCTTTGATGGCGGGGATGACCTTGGTCCCGAGGAGTTCTATGGAGCGCATGCTGGCCTCGTGGGGCATGGGGCCTTCGTTCCCGTAAATCAGGATGTAGCCGGGGTCCAGCTCCTTGCGTATGTGGCGCAGCTTCTGTATGACCGTTTCGGGGCTGCCCACGATGATGTTGTGGGCGTCCTGCAGGTCTTGATAGCTCATGCGCTTGCCCATGGTGCCGGTGCCAATAAGGGGGCGGGTCATCTTGATGCGCATCGCCTCCCGCGACTGGTAGCCAGGCGGGTCGTTGAACTCCACTGGCCCGCGGTTGCGATGAGCCTCGGTCCACAGGAAGTGCTTGCCCAGCTCTTGGGCTTCCTCGTCGGTATCTGCTACGAGCAGGCGCATCAGGTATCCGAAGTGCTCGCTTCCGGGCTCGAACTCATGCTCACGGGCCGTCTCGAAGTAAATCTCCTTGAGCTGCTTGGTCAGGTCAAGGAGGGAGCCAAGGTTCATGTATGGGTACTGGTGGCTGGCGGCCCAAATCACGCTTTCGGGGCTACCGGTGCCGGGAAACCAGATGGGTGGGTGGGGCTTCTGGATGGGTCTCACCCACGGGTTGACCATCCGATGGTGATAATAGCGTCCTTCCCAGCGGAAGGGACCGGGGTCGGTCCAGCACTTGAGAATCAGGTCGTGGGCCTCCTCGAATCGGTCACGGTTCTCCGTGGGGCTGATGCCTGCATGCAGCGTCTCCACCGCGGTGCCCCGGACGAAGCCGGAGATGATGCGACCGCCGGAGATGCAGTCCAGCATGGCGATCTCTTCGGCCATTCTCACAGGGTCGGTGGTGGCAATCACGTTGCCGAGCATGGCGATCTTCACCCGCTTGGTCATCTTCGCGATGACCGCAGCGTCCACGTTCACCGACGGCTTCATGCACCAGTAAGAGGAATGGTGCTCGTTGGACATGATGCCGTCGAACCCGACCTCGTCGGCCCAAGCGTACTGGTCGTGGTAGTTGTTGTAGAGAGTATGGGCCTTTTCCGGGTCGAAATAGGTGTTGGGGAAGTGCATCCGCCCCGACTCGTAGCTCTCCAAGTCGTCGTCCGTGACGTGGCCATAGGGTTGTTCGGAAAACCAGTAAACCTCTACCGTCATGTCATTCTCCTTGATCCGGGCCTATTTCAGGCCGGACAAAAACTCTGTCACTACCTCTAGGAACTGCTGTGGCCTCTCCACAGCGGGTGAGTGACCGCATTGGTCAATCACCTTAAGAGTGGCGTTGGGTAGGGCTTTCTCATAAAGCTCGCCACAATTTAGGGGTACGATGGAGTCCTGCCTTCCCCACACTATGAGTGTTGGGGTATCCACCTTGGCCAAGTAGTGGGATAGGCTGGGGTTGTGCATGTAGGGTCGCCAGCATAGTCGAGACGCCATCTCACGGTTGGAATGTTCCACCACTTGCTCATCAGGCGAAAGCTGGCGGGTGTACTGTTCGTAGTTGGGCACTTGGGCTGGGTCGTGGAACCGTTGCTGGAGGCGGGTCTCCGCAGAGACCATGAACACCTCGGCAATCTCGCCCTCTTCGGGCTTGATGCCCACGGCGTCTATCAGAACCAGCCCCCGGAGTTGGCGATGGTTCATGGCCGCCATCTCTGCTGCCACCCAACCGCCCATTGAGGACCCCATCAGGATGTAGGAGTCCAGCTCCAAATGTTGCACCAGTTCAAGATTGAAGTGGGCCACGTCGGTGATGGTGTTTACCCAATCGGGGCGGTCCGTGCCGTTGAAACCGGCTATTGAGGGCGCGTACACCGAATAGCTGGCAGCCAACGCTTGGTGGTACGGCTGCCAGCCGGGATTGCCCCCGGCACCGTGGAGGAACAGCAACGGCTGGCCTGATCCCCCGTTGAACAACTGCGTCTGAACGCCTGCAACTTCGATATGCTTCTCGTTGGTATTGGTGATCGTGGTGGTAGTCATGATGACGCGCATTGTAAGCGAATCGGTCGCTCGACTCAACGCGGTTTGCCTCTTGCGTCATGGCGAGGATTTCTTGAGAATGGCGCCATCGGCACATTGAAGGAGAGGCGTCATCGCAAGCCAGTCAGAAGTCGTCGTAGTCGGTGGGGGCATCACGGGGTGGGCCATCGCGTACGTGCTATGCCAGCGGGGTGTCAGTGTCACTGTGGTGGAACGCGATGGCGTCGCCGCCCACGCGTCGGGCATGGCCGCTGGAGTGCTCAATCCGCTGGACGGCGAGAACATACCCGGCCCGCTACAGCCGCTCGCATTGGAAGGGTACCGCCGCCACTTGGAGTGGTGGCCCCGGCTGAGAGACGAGACGGGCGTGGACGTGCAGGGCAGGCAGTTGCCCCTGTTGCGGGTCGCCTTTGGCGATGAGCTGGAGAGCTTGGCGGAGATGGATGCCATCGAAGGCATCGAGCCCTTCACCCGGCAGCACGTGTCGCCTGCCGACATTGCTCGCTTGGAGCCCAGCATCAGCGATCGGGTGGCTGGCGGGCTGGTCATCGAGGGTATCGGCTCCGTCGACAGCCACCTGCTCACCCTTGCCATATCCAGGGCGGCCCAGAAGATGGGCGTACGCCACGTTCACGACACAGTGACGGGTTTGGAGAAGACGGGGACCGCGGCTTCATCCGTGACCCTCGCCCAGCAGAGCCTGGCGTGCCAGTCTGTCGTGCTGGCCATGGGCCCGTGGACGTCCCATGCCGAGGCGTGGCTGGGGCATCTTGCCCCAGTCTACCCGTTGAAGGGCGATCTGCTCCGCATGGCGACGACCCATCCGGCAGACGGCCTTATCATCTATTACGTCGGAGGCCTGCTGTCGCGCAAGCTGGACGGGTTGGTGTGGGCAGGCACCACCAACGAGGAGGCCGGATTCGACGCTCAGCCTTGGCAGTCGAGCCGCGAGCAAATCATAGCGGGTGCGGTGCGCGTGGTGCCTGCCTTGGCTGACGCCCGCGTGGTGCGCCACACCTCATGCCTGCGACCCCAGACCGCCGACGGGTTGCCCATAGTAGGGCAAGCCGTCGGCTGGGATAACGTTTACCTAGCCACCGGCGCGGGCCACAAGGGCATCCTAGTCGCGCCGTCCACGGCAATCGCCACTGCCGACTTGGTTACGGACGGGCGGACCGACATGCCCATTGACGGCTTTGGCCCGGAGCGCTTCTGCGCCAGCGAGTAGCCCTGGCCTAGGGAACGAACCCTCGGGCGCTGGTTACCCGCATCACCTGGTCAATGAAGTCTTGGGCCGGTGTCGACAGCACCTTGCCCGGCTGGGTTACGATGCCGGCCTGTTCCACTGGCAGCAACGTCGCCAAGCTGATCACCCCCAGCCTCTCCTCGTCCTCAGGCTCGACGGCCAGTCTTGGTCCCACTGACACCCCCATGCCCAGAGCGACGTAGCGCTTGATCATGTCCATGCTGTCCAACTCCACCACCACATGGTGACGTAGTCCGCGTCGATGGAATTCAGCTTTCAGCATGGCGTAGGTGTATGTGTTGGGGCCCATCATCACCAAGTCATACTCCGAGATGCGCTCCAAGCTGAGGTCGCCTTGGAGCAATGGGTGGCGGGGCGGTGTGATCAATACCCGCTCATAGACAAAGAGGGACTGAAAATCGCAGTCCGGCCCTGTCTCCGCGCCGGGCACCATTCCTAGGTCCACCTCGCCCTCTTTGACCATTCTCAGTATCTCCGGCCTATGCCCTGACCTGATTTGCATGTGGACCTCTGGATGTTCGTGCTTGTAAGCTGCGACCAGCTTGAGCAATGTGTGGGGGATGATGTCCGGGGTAGATGCTACTGAGACAGGCCCGTGGCGCTCCGCCTCGGCGGTGCTGACCTTCAGTCCCTCGATGCCCTCCACCAATGGGGCCGCCAGCCTGGCCAAGGCGGCCCCGGCTAGGGTCGGCTGTATGGGACGCTTATAGCGATCGAACAGCACCATCCCCAGCTCTTCTTCCAGCTTCTGGATGTGGGTGCTGACCGTGGGCTGGCCGATCTCAAGTTGGTCGGCGGCCTTGGACATGCTGCGTACCTCGACTGTTACACAAAAGCTCTTCAACTCGCGCAACTGCATCTGTCTGTCTCCAGTATCACGTTTACAGATATATTATATTATATGCTATCTCTGGTGGCCATGTAGGCAGCGCGGCATACTACTAGTGAGCAGCGGGGCCACCAAAGAGAGGTCCCCAAGACGAGGAGAAGAAACAATGGTGAACAAGATTTTCGGAGCACTGTTAAGCCGGGGAACCTCCAAGTTCCAGGACTACTACGAGGGTACCCTGAAGAGCGGGGAGGGCAGCCCCAAGATCGACGAAGCCCGGAAGGACTTCCACCGCATGATGCACGCCCAGAACCCCTTCACCAGCGTGTAGCCCAACCACCCCGTCCGGGGCGATGTAATACGAGGAGGGCCGAGGTCGTTGACGACCTCGGCCCTCCTCTTTGTTCTATAGAGCTACCACCATGTCATTCCGACCGAAGGGAGGAAGCTAGTAGAGGCGCGCACCGTAGTCATTGGGCCGACCCTACTGAGGCGCCTCCGTCGCAGGCAACCCCAGCGCCTGCCGTTGCTGCCCCACGACCCTGTCGTAGAACGCCGACGGGTTCCCGCCAGCGAGGTACGCTTCGCGGAAGCCATCCTGCAGCGCAGGGACGCCCGCGGCCTCCAACTGCTCCTGCACCTGCTGCACGAACTCATCGGGCGGCAGGCCCAAGTTTTGCAGGGCCTGCTGCACTGCCGGGTCAGTGGAAGCCGACGCTATGTCGGCGATTGCTTGGGCCAAGTCAGGCACACCCTCTTGCGCCTTGAGAAGCGTCTCTAGGATGTTGCCGATGACCTGCTTGAGCGGCTGGCTGTCTGAGTCCTGTACCGCTTGCGCCACCTCCAGCAACTCGACTCCCCCACCGGACCCACTGGCGGCTGCGAACAGGAAGCCTTGCAGCTTCTCCGCCACCTGTAGGTCGCCAGACCCCTGCACCGCTGCCAACGCCTCTCCCACCAACTGTGGGGGCAAAGAGTCCAGCCCGGAGAGGAAGCTTTGCACCAAGTCAGACAAGCCCGCCTTTATTCCAGTATCGTCGGAAGCTTGAACGGCGGCCCCGAGTGCCAAGACGGCAGCCCCGGGAAGCTCCCAGCTGTCGGCCAGCAGCCCCCGGGCGGCCTCAAGGTGCGCCGCCTTCTTTAGCCTGGTCTCCAAGTCCGAGGACTTGGCCTGCTCCTTCTGCAGCAGGGCGTTGACAGCGTCCAACTCCTCCTGAGGCACCCCGCTGCTACATGCGGTGAGGCCCAAGAGAAGCAAAGGAATAATCAGTAGGGCTGAAATACGAGTTTTCATGGGGCAATAGTACGATAACTGGCTACCGGCATGTCAAAGTCCCGCCCCCTTGGCCCGTTCGTTTAAGCGCGACGGGTGGGGTAGGAGGGTTGGCTATGCGGCGATGGCCATCCCCGCTAGCTCTCCCATCTCGTCCTCGTACCGCCTCAGGATGCGGAAGATGGTCCGATGGCTCAGGTCGAACCGGACTGCTACCTGAGGGGCCGTCAGGCCGTCCCGCTTAAAGGCATATACTATCTGCCGGTCTCGCTCGGAGCGCTTCTCCCGCTGTAGCCAGCCGGGGTTGTCGTACTTGCACTGGGGCAATGGGCACTCCAAGCATGACGGGGACGCCTCGCAGCCGATATCTCTGTAGGGGTAGAGTTCCGGCAGAATATCGGGCACTAACTTTGCCGTGACCTGTGTCATGATGCCCCCTAAGAACAAACGTCCCAGTTATAATAAAAACGTACGTTCTGTTTATCAAGGGGTGAATGGCACCAGTTTAGAACTAATCTTCGTTTCTAGGGATTCCCACTTCTTCCGTTCCTCCATTTGACGCTGCCCTGCCCACGGGCTATATTCCGCCCACAGGGTCTCTGGTGGCCCTGCAAGCAGGCTGCACCCCACAGCCCAACAGCTACACTCCCAAGCTCTCAGCTCTACGCTCTCAGGAGGTGACGTGCCAGCCAACCTCCCTCCCGCTTACCGCGAAGCGGAGCAGAAGTACCGCTCCGCAAAGAGCCCTGCCCAAAAGGTGGCCGCCCTGCAGCAATTGCTCTCGGCTATCCCCAAACACAAGGGCACCGATCACCTGCGTGCTGATCTGCGCTCCAAGCTGTCCCGTGCCACCGAGGAGTTGGAGAACCCCAAGCGCTCCGGCGGGGCCAGCCAATACCAGCCCTACGCCATACGTAGGGAGGGCGCAGGCCAAGCGGTGCTCATCGGACTGCCCAATGCTGGCAAGTCGCAGCTTATGGCAGCCCTTACCGGCGCAGCCGCCAAGGTGGGGGACTACCCCTTCACGACCCAAGTGCCCCTGCCGGGCATGCTGCGTTATCAGAATGTCCTCATCCAGATGGTTGACACCCCTGCGATCAACGACAACGACGTGCAGACCCGCCTCTTCAGCCTTTTGCGCAACTCCGACCTGTTGCTCATCGTGGTGGACCTCTCCGGCGATCCGTTGTCCGAGGCAGAGGAGGTTATGGATGAGCTGGAGCGCTGGGGCTACCGCCTGCTGCACACCGACGAAGAAGCAGACCCCGAAGACCCCAAGGTGCAGAAACATGCCCTGCTTGTTGGCAACAAGGCCGACCTGCCCGATACCAATGAGGCTTTTGAGATGCTGCAAGAGCTCTACGACAACGACTTCGGCGTGGTCACGGCCTCAGCAGCCGACGACGACCTGCTGGCCACGCTGGGGAAAGCAGTGTTCGTCACCCTGCACTGCACCCGCGTCTACCTCAAGGCCCCCGGAGGGAAGCCCGACTACCAATCGCCCCTAATAGTGGAAACAGGAAGCTCGCTGGAAGAAGCAGCCCACTACCTGCACAAAGACTGGGCACGCAAGGTCAAGTACGCCCTGCTCTGGGGATCGGGCAAGTTCGATGGACAGCGAGTAGGCCGCGAATACATCCTCCAAGATGAGGATGTGATTGAGTTGCACGGGTAGTCCCCTCTACCCGAACTTTGGCGCCACCTCGCGGGCGAAGAGTTCGATGGCCTTGAAGGCGTCTGTGCCTGGCATGCCGGGCCACTGGCAGCGCATCACCAGCTCGTCCACGCCAGCGTCGGCGTAGGCTTGGACCTGCTCGGCGCACTCGGAGGGGCTGCCGACTATGAAGCGGCCTTCCAATACCTGATCAAAGGATGAGGGGATGCGGTCGGCTTCGGGGAGTTCGGCGTTGTGGCCCAGCGAGGCGCGGTGGCTGTACATCGCCTCCACATAAGGCCGGATGGCGTCGATAGCCTCCTCTCGACTTGGGGCCACATACATCTCGCGCCATGCCACTACGTTTGCTGGCTGGTTGGCCTTTTCGGCGGCTTCGCGGTACAGGGGTATCTGACGCTGTATGGTAGTGACAGTGGCACGGGAGCTTACGAGCCAGCCGTCAGCCTCGCGCCCTGCCCGTATCACGCCACGGTCCATGTTGGCTCCTACGTAGATGGGAGGATGTGGTGACTGGATGGGCCGCGCAGCCCCAGGCGCGTTCTCCAAGCGGTAGTGCTTGCCCTCGTAGGAGACGCGGTCTTGGGTCCACAGTAGCTTCATCACCTCCAAGCTTTCCCGGAAGCGGGGCAAGCGATCCGTGCGCTCTATGTTGAAGGCCTGCAACTCGTGGGGCCGCCAGCCCAGAGATACGCCCAGCACCAACCGGCCTCGGGCTATGGCGTCCAAGGTGGACACCTGTTCTGCCAAGGCCACTGGGTGATCCAACGGCAGCAACGCCAGCAGTCCCAACTCCAAACCTGATGCCTCGGCAGCAGCTCGTGCCAGCAGCGACGATGCATGCCAGCCGTTGTTGAGGAAGCCGCCGCCCATCCATAGTGAGTGGTATCCCCATTCCCGCGTCAGCCGTGCCTTCCCCAGCCGGTCTTCCAAGGCCTGCGCCCGCGACTCGCCGGGGAGGTTACCCCCATCCAGAATGATTCCGAACCGCATCACCACACCTCCAATGCCAAGGTGAGACCAAGCGTTGCGAGCCCAACAAACGACAGCAGGCCGAGGCAGCCCGACTTGCGCGCCCAAGGGTCGGACGTTGAACCTTCGGGCGCGTCCTCGTCGTATTCCTCGGCGTCGTAGTCTTCGGGGTCGTAGTCTTCGGCGGTGCTGGTGTCCTCCCAAGCGACCATGCCCTTCCAGGTGCCGTCGCCTAGGGCGTAGCTCTCGAACATCACCGCCAGCGTCTCCAGCATCACCCGTTGGCGGGCCCGGAAATGCTTGGCCTCGATTTCGTCTTCGTATTCGGCTATGGCCTCCGCGTATTCGATGATGAAGTTATCAGGGCCTCCGGTGCCTTGGATGAACAGGTCCGATGTCCGGCCCGCATCGTCTTCCATGAGAGCGAAGGAACCGGGGCCGCCCTCCAAGGTTTGCAGGGCCGCATCGATGACCTCGCGGGTCGGGTTGACGATGACTCGGCCGTCGCCCAGCGTAAGGCGCATCAGTGGGCTGCCTTCTCTTGCAAGCGCATGAGCAGGGCGTTGCGGGCATCGACGGAAGCGGGGTGTACGAGGCCGCCACCTGCGATCAGTGCCGTCATCTCGCCGCTGAGGAACTCCACGATGGCCTCGTCCAAGCTCTCCATGGCAAGCTCCCGGACCTTGGGCATTTGGGGAAAGCGGTGTGCTTTACGGGGGTCCATCTTGTCGGCGAGGAACACCACCTTAGCCGTATCTCTCAGGCTGGGGTGGGCCGTGCTGTGCCAGCAGACTGCCTCGTATATCTCATCGTCCTCCAAGCCGTCGACCTGTCGCAGCAACTCCGCCCCCACAGGGCCATGCAGCAGAATGGGCACTTGGTGTTCTACTGGATGTATTTGCACGCCCAAGTCGCTGGCCTGTTGGAGCAGTTGCTCGCCCTTCATCGCCCGGGCTACGTCGTGGGCTAGGGTGGCGAGAAGGGCCTTTTCGATGTCCAGACGATGACGCTGAGCCAGCAGACGCGCTTCAGCTTGGGCGCGGTGGATGTGCTCTTGCAGCCCCTTGGGCAAGGCTTCGACTCTGCGGGCTACCAGGCTCTCGATGGGAGAGGGCAACATTATCCCAAGTCGGCCAGCTTGTGGCCTGCGAGCAGGTGCATGTGCAGGTGAGGAACGGCCTGCCCTGAATCAGGCCCTTGGTTCATGATGACCCGGTAGCCGCTGACGGTGACGCCTTCGCGGCGGGCCATCTCCTCGGCGACCACGAACAACTGTCCCATGATGGGAATCTGCCCCGCGCTGATGTAGGCCAAGCCGCCCAGGTGTTGCATGGGGATGATGAGCAGGTGGACCGGGGCGAGTGGCGTGATGTCGCGGATGACGTACACCCGGTCGTCACGGTAAATGACGTCGGCGTTGGGGTCTTGGGGGATGCGACAGAATATGCAGTCGGTGCTGGCCATCCTTACTCCGTTCCTGACTTCTTCCCGGCCCGGGTGGACCGTGTTGGGAGTCTAGAGAGCTCTTGGGCATCGCAGTATCACTCTGAATGATACGAGATACGCTGCAGCGGTTGTAGCTGGGACCGTGTGACGTGTGTCTGCAATACCGTAGCTGAATTGCAGGCCCATCGTATCTGGGGAAAAGTTTTTGTATCTGGGTCGCCTGCAATTCGTGCAATTTTGCCCCGCTCAGATACGATTCAGGCCGACAATTATGCAACCTTTGTGCGAGGCCCCTGCGGGATAGGAGTATCGCGTTTGGTGATAGATGGGTGGCGCAGGAGGCTTTCTTTGCGAGGAAGCCTGTGGGGACAGTAGTGCATGAGCGCATGTCCATATGATACCGACGACGGGGGCGGGCGTCGATAGGGGGATGTCAGTGGTTGGAGGGGCACCTTGTTTTCCGGCTCGAGGCCCGAAATTGCCATGGCCTGTTGGGGACGTATATGAGGGATGAAACGGGGCTTGGGAGCGTGCTTCCGACTTGCGATGCAGTCCAGGACGTGGATTCCCGCATCCGCGAGAATGACGGTTTCGGGTCCGTCTCATTTAGGAATGACGGTGAAGGCCAAGCTGCTCCCCCTAGTTCTGAACAGTTACGGGGTGACTTGTTCGACCGTCTCTAAAGCCCTAGCGACCGTGCGACCAACTCGCGGTGGTAGTAGCCGTCGCCGTAGGCTGTCTCCTGCATGCGGGCGCGACGGGTGTACAGTTGCAAGTTGTGCTCTTGGGTGAAGCCGATGGCTCCGTGGCACTGGTGGGCTAGGGCACACACCCGCTGGTAGGCGTCGCTGACCCAGGACTTGGCCAAGGCGACATCTTGGGCTGCTTGCTGACCGGTTAGCGGGCCCTCGGCGATACGCCATGCTGCTTGGTAGGCGACCAAGCGGATGCCCTCCACGTCGGTAGCCATGTTGGCGCAGTGGTGCTGCACCGCTTGGAAGCTGCCCACGGGGCGGCCGAACTGTACGCGGTTCTTGACGTATTCGACGGTCATCTCCAGCACGGCGTCAGCCCCGCCTGTCATCTCCACGCACTTGGCCGCGGCTGCGCGTTGCAGGGCGTTGGCCAGTGCGGGCCAGCCTGCGCCCACCTGTCCCAAGACCGCGGAGGCGGGAACGGCGACGTTGTTGAAGGAGACCTGCGCCTGCCGATCCGAGGCGATGGTCACCTGTGGCCGCACCTCCACGCCTTCGCTGGCCGTCGGCACTAGGAAGAGGGTGATGCCCTCTTGGGGACCGTTCCCGGCATCAGATGTGCGGGCCGCAACTATCATGAGGTCAGCCACTTGGCCGTCGGGTACGAACATCTTCGTGCCATTCAGAACGAAACCCGCGTCGCGCCCCTCGGCCTGCATACGTATGCCACTGGCAGAGTACGAGGCCTGTTCTTCGAGAACTGCAAGTGTCAGGATGGCCTGTCCCCGGCAGATGTCGGGGAGTATCTGGCGCCTCTGCTCGTCGTCGCCAGCCTCCATCACGGTGAGGCCTCCCAGCACCACTGTCGAGAGGAAGGGGACGGGTGCCATGGCGCGGCCTATCTCTTCCACCAAGACCGCAAGATCGAGGAAGCTGGCGGCGGTGCCGCCGAGCTCTTCGGGGAATGGCAGTCCTGTCCATCCCAAGGTGACCATCTGGTCCCACAACTCGGTGGAGTAGCCGCGTTCGTCCTTCTCCATGGCCCGCACCACTTCGGGCTGGCACTCGCGCGACAGGAAGTCGCGGGCGCTGTTTTTCAGCATCTGTTGGGTTTCGTCCAACGCCAGGTCCATCTAATTCTCCTGAATTGGCTATTGACTAGGTCTGCTTTTAAGTTAGGCGCCGCCGTTGCAAGACCTAAGGCAACCACAAGGGGTTGCCCCCGTGTCGTGTCACCCACAAACACTGTGCCTCGGGTACGTTTATGCCCTTGGCAGGGAGAGACCGCGGGATGCCACGATGTTGCGCTGCACTTCGGAGGTGCCTGCGGCGATCTTGTGGGAGAAGGAGACCATCCAGTTCTCCGGGATGCGCCCGTCCAAGGGGGCGTTGGCGTCGTCGCGCAGCAGGCGGCCGTAGGGCCCCATGATGTCCAAGCCAGTGTTGGTTATGCGCTGCAGGGTCTCCGAGCCGAAGACCTTGCTCATGGAGGCTTCTTTGTTGGGCACCTGCCCTTGCCCCTGCATCCAAGATACCTCGTAGGCCAGCAGGCGGGCCACGTCGTTTTCGATGTAGCGTTCTGCCAGCATATTGCGCACCTTGGGGTCTTGTGACAGCTTGCCGCCCTCGCTTGGTGCTTGCTTTACATATCCAATGAGTTCGTCCAGCAGGCGGCGACCCATGGCCGAGTAGTCGATGCCCGACCGCTCGAAGTCGAGGAGGGTGACGGCCACGTACCAGCCGCGGTTCTCCTCTCCCACCAAGTTGCGCTGTGGGACACGGACGTTGTCGAAGAAGACTTGGTTAAACTCGTGGCTGCCCGTCAGATTATGGATGGGACGCACCGATACACCGGGGGTCTTCATGTCCACCAGCACGAAGCTGATGCCACGGTGTTTGGGCGCGTCGGGGTCGGTGCGCACCAGCAGGAACATCCAGTCGGCGCGGTGGGCCATGGTAGTCCAAATTTTGGCCCCGTTAATCACGAAGTCGTCGCCGTCCTTGATGGCACGGGTCTGCAGCGAGGCTAGGTCCGACCCAGATTCGGGTTCGCTGTAGCCTTGGCACCATTGGACGTCGCCGTTGGAGATGGGAGGCAGGAAGGTCTTCTTCTGCTCCTCGGTGCCGAAAATCATCAGGGTGGATGCGAGCATGCGCACACCGAAGATGTCACGCCCTGGTGTGCGGTGATAGGCCATCTCCTCGTTGAAGATGGCGGAACGCACCGGCGAGGCGGCTTGGCCGCCGTACTCTTCCGGCCAGTGCATAGTGAGCCAGCCCCGTTGCGCCAGCTTTTTCCGCATCTCCTGGGTGTAGTCCCAGTCCCACTCTTCCGGCCACCGGCCACCGCCCTGCCAGCCTTCAGGCAACTCTCGGTCTATGAACTGAAGAAGGTCTTGGCGAAAGGTCTGCTCGTCAGCGGTAAACCTGAAATCCACAGGTGCGCTCTCCTTTCAGAGGCAAGAGGCTACGGACTTGGGAGGGGTGATGGCCCTTGAGCTATGGGTTGCCCAAGGAGACACACGTCACGGTGCGCACCACTCCGCCCACCGAGTGGATGGTGTCCGTAATCAGGGCGCCCATGCTGTTTACATCGGGGGAATCGATGGTCGCAATGATGTCGTAAGGCCCAGTAACTACGTCCACCGACCGGATACCCTGGACGCTCCGTAGGACCGCGGCCACGTCTCGAGTCTTGCCGACGGAGGTCTCCACCAAGATGTAGGCCCGATTTGTCACGGCACCCCCTAGAGTGCGGGCTTTCTTCGCACCGCTGGGCTGGCCACATTCTAAAGTTGGGTATATGGGGTGTCAAACTAGGAGACCTCTAGCTCAAGGACTCCAGCCATTGGGCGATGGCCTGCCCTATTTCCGTGGGGCAGTCCTCTTGGATGAAATGGAAGCCTTTGACCGTTACCTCACGCTGGTTGGGCCAAGCCCGGCAGTATTCTCTCTGTGCGCCCGTCAGGATAGTTCCAGGGTCGGCGTTGATGAACAGCTTTGGAAGGTCGCTGGCAGACAGCCATCTGGAATAGTTACTGACAATTTCCACCACATCGGCCGGTTCCCCGTCCAAGGGAATCTGGCGGGGCCAAGTCAGGGTCGGACGCCGGGACTCCCCTGCTACCAGATAGGGCTGCTTGTAGACTTCCATCTCCTCTTCGGTCAGGCCGCGCATCACACTGGCTGGCAGGATGCGCTCAACGAACACGTTCTTCTCTAGGATGATGTCCTCCCCTGCCGGAGAGCGCATGCCTTGGAACAACGCTCGTGAACGTTCAGGCCACTCATCCCACGACAAGGGCCGCACGATGGCTTCCATGTAGATGACGCCATTGAGCCGGTCTTGGTGCCGGAAGGCCCAGTTGAATGCCAAGGCCGAACCCCAGTCGTGACCTACGAGGGTGACGTTCTCGGTCAAACCCATGGCCTCGAACCAAGCATCCAAGTAGCGGGTATGGTCTGCAAATCGGTAGCTCCCGGTGGGTGATTTGCCCGACTCACCCATCCCCAGCAGGTCGGGGGCCAAGCACCGCGCCATCCCTTCGACATGAGGGATGACGTTTCGCCAGAGGTACGACGAGGTGGGATTCCCGTGCAGGAACACGATGGGGTCTCCCTGACCGGTATCGACAGTGGCGAGCTCCACGTCGAGGGCCTGTACCCGACGTCTTGAATAGTGATCGATAGCGGGTATGGGACCATCTGCCATCAGACCCCCTCCTTACGTCCTGCATTCTCAACTTAGGGGCTCTTGCTTGAGTTCATGGTATAAGGTTGCCCCGGCACTTGCGCAAACACGGTTGCGACGTAAGGAGTACGGCTTTCGATGATATAATTTGCCCACATGGACTCCCTCCCCTTGATGCGCCGTGGATTGGATGACCTCGGCCTCGCGCTTACATCCCACCAGTTGGACCAGTTCCAGTGTTACTACCAGGAACTGATGGCTTGGAACCAGCGCATGAACCTCACTGCCGTCAACCACTATGATGGCGTACAGGTGCGCCACTTCCTTGATTCCCTGACCGCGGCCCCGTACCTCGACAACGAAACCAACAGCCTGCTGGACATTGGCACTGGCGCAGGCTTCCCCGGCGTCCCGCTGAAGATCGCCTTCCCCCATCTGAAACTGACGCTAGTAGACTCGGTGGGCAAGAAGACAGGCTTTCTCAAGCACTTGGTGCAGGAGTTGGGCCTCACGGATGTGGATGTGCATACAGGGCGCGCCGAAGACTTGGCGCTGCATTCGTCATCAAGGGAGTCTTTCGACTTGGTGACGACCCGTGGCGTGGCCTTAATGCGAGTGCTCATGGAGCTCACACTGCCTTTCTGCCGCATCGGGGGCACGGTGCTAACGTGGAAGAAGGGGGAGTTGGAGCCGGAGATATCGGCATCCCTCCATGCCATGGAGGTGCTGGGTGGCAAGCTGCGGGAAGTGGCAACAGTGGACGCCGAGGGGCTGAGGGACGGACGAGTCATCGTGCTGGTGGACAAGCTGAAGGCCAGCCCCGCCAAGTTTCCTCGGCGTCCTGGGTTGCCTCAGAAGCGGCCCCTTTAGCAATGATGGTTTGTCGTAGCTACACTTAGGCGGCGATGCTCTATTCGCACTGGCGCCCCCTTCCATGAACTTGGCTAACTTCCTCTCTCAAGTCCAGAGACACTTGCCTGGCGCTCGGCGACGCTACTTGGGGCTGACCACCATCATCCCCTTCGCCCTCGCCGCCTTGGTGCTTGCCTTCCTGGTTACAGGGTTCGACGTCGACCTCGCGGGGACTTGGACGCGTATGAAAGCCAGCAATCCGTTGCTGTTCGCGCTGGCCATCTTCGTTCACTACACCACTTTCGCCTTCCGGGGAGCGCGATGGCAGGTGCTGTTGCAGAATGTGCAGCCCCAAGGGACGCGAGTCTTGGGAGTGGCGCACTGCTCGGTGCTGATGCTAATGGCGTGGTTCGTAAACTCGCTGGTCTGGTTCCGCCTGGGCGACGCCTATCGGGCCTACGCCTACTCCGACGAAACGCGGAGAGAGTTTTTTTCGCACTATCGGTACGGTGCTGGCCGAGCGTGTGCTGGATGTGACCATGGTGTTCCTGCTCATCGTAGCCGGGGTGCTGACGTTGGTCATCGGAGGGTCGGAGGCCTCATGGCATTTCGTCGTGGCCGCGGCTATTCTGTCGGTCGCCTTGGTGGGGGTGTTGATGGCCATGGCCGTGTTCCGCTGGCGGCTGGCGCACCTGTTGCCGGGCAGGCTCCAGGGGTTTTATCAGCGGTTCCACCAAGGCACTTTGGGCAGCTTCCGGCGGCTCCCGCTGGTCACTCTGCTCAGCCTGTTGAGTTGGCTGGCCGAGGTAGGACGCCTCTATTTGGTGACCGAGGCACTCGGGGTCGAGGTCAGCCTTGGGCTGGTCGTACTTGTAGCCGTGGCCAACGCCCTGCTGACGCTTATTCCTCTGACGCCGGGAGGCTTAGGCTTGGTGGAGCCGGGCATCGTGGGTCTTTTGATGGTGTCCCTGCCGCGGGCCGATGCCCTGCCCGTTGCCCTGCTCGACCGCGCCATCAGCTTCCTCAGCCTGCTGATAATAGGCGGTGTGGTCTTCCTCGCCTACCAGTTGCTCAAACGACGGCGGGCTGTCCTCCAGTCCGATTCCGCCCAACAGGAGTGAACTATCCTTTACACTGCCAGCTTCTACCAACCGGACAACTGGCACGGGGCCGTTTATCGCGTCTCGCGCTATCACCCGCGAGGCCGCCGCGCGCAGTGGGAAACGCTGCGGGTCTTCTACCCCGCGGTCGACCTGCTTCGGGCCTACCGTGACGGACAAGTGGATTTCAACGGCCTAGCAACTGCTTACACGGAAGCCCTTGATGCGGTTTATGCCTCCCAGCCTGACTTGGTCCAGTGGGTCGCAGACTCGCCTGGGTTGGGCGACTTCACCCTCCTCTGCTACGAGCGGGCGGGCGATGCCTGTCACCGGCTGGTTCTAGCCCGCTGGCTGCTTGAGAAGCAGCCGCTGCTACAGGTCGCCGACCCATTGAACTAACGGGACCTCCCTTTCTCCGGGCGGGTGAGGCTGGCCTACTGGTAATGCAAAGGTCTTGGGCCGTGTAGTCCAGCCTGCGGAGACGGTCGGCAACTTCTTTACATTGAGGGTACTAACTTAGGGAACACCCGCCGCCAGTGTATAATGCCCCGAACGCCATGGCGGCTCTTGTCCCGATACCCGGCGGAAAGGCAGATATGACCCTCAGACCCATCAGCTTGTACGACCTCGAGGCCCATGCCCAGACGGCTTTGCCGCGTGCGGTGTGGGACTTCATTGCCAGCGGGGCCCAAGACGAGTTGACCCTGAATCGCAACCGGGCCGCTTTCGACGATATCGTTTTGCGCCCACGCTTTCTGGTGGATGTCTCTGAGCGCGACCTCCGGACCACAGTGTTGGGGGAACAGATCAGCTTTCCGGTGATGCTGGCCCCCACCGGCAGCCAAGCGCAAGCGCACGCCGACGGCGAGATGGCGGCCGTCCGCGCCGCTGGAGCAGCCGGCACACTGATGGGCCTCAGCACTCCTTCGAACTACCCGTTGGAACGCGTGGCCGAGGAGGCCGCTGGCCCCCTGTGGTTCCAGCTCTACCACCGTGGCAAGGACCTGACCTCCATGCTGGTGAAGCGCGCCGAGAAGGCTGGCTTCAAGGCCGTGGCCATCACAGTGGATACCCCTCTGCCAGGCCCCAAGGAGCGGGACATGCGGAACCGTTACCGCCGTCCCCCCGGCTTGGAGCTAGCCAACTTTACCGGCGACGCCGCTGGTCTGGGGGTGGAGCCGGGCAGCGCTGCTGCGGCGCGATGGGAGATGCCGGAGTCGACGCCCTTCCTGTGGGAAGACATCAAGTGGCTCCGTGGCGAAACCTCCATGAAGGTGGTGATTAAGGGCATTATCACCGCTGAGGATGCCGCCTTGGCCGTGGAACACGGTGTGGACGGCATCGTCGTCTCCAACCACGGCGCAAGGCACATGGACAGCACCCTGTCCTCCATCGAGGCCTTGCCCGAAGTGGCGGAAGCAGTGGAGGGCCGCGCCGAGGTGTTCCTGGACTCGGGTATCCGTCGTGGCAGCGACGTGCTCAAGGCGCTGGCCTTGGGGGCGCGTGGCGTCTTCATCGGCCGCGCTATCTCTTGGGGGCTAGCTTGGAACGGCGAGGCTGGAGTGCGCCTAGCCTTGGAGATACTACGTGAAGAGTTCGACCGAGTGCTGGGCTACTGCGGCTGCTCCAGCGTACAAGACGTACACCGTGGGTTGGTCCAGCTTCCCAAATAACCCAAGCGACGTACTACCAGAATCGGACCACTAGCAAGCAGGGGGGATGAAACAATGGCGGCCAAAGCCTTCATTCTCATAGAGACCTCCGTCGGCAACTCCCGTAGGGTTGCCGAGATGATGAAGGGATTGCCTGAAATCGAGGCCGTGGATGTGGTGACCGGCCCATACGACGTCATCGCTATTGTCACTGCGGACGACATGGCAGCCGTGGCCGACTTGGTGACAGGTAAGATACACAGTGCTGGGGGCGTCACACGCACCACCACCTGCGTGGCGGTGGGCACCTAGGGGTGATTGACACTCGTCTTCGACCGTACCTATACTGCGGCCAATATGGTAGAGGCTGTGAAGAGGACTAGTAGGGTACCGAGCGGGGCCCAGAGAGCCGGGTTAGGTGTGAGCCGGCGCCAGCGCACCGCCTGAATGGACCTCAGAGCCGCAGGCCGAACGGGCAACGCAACCTTCAGGTCGTGGTCCTAGTAGGCTGAGCCGGGTGGGCCCCGTTAAACGGCCCGAGGCGTCCCTCACTTGAAGGGGGGCGCCGCTGGAGATGTCGAACGGAAGCTGCGGCTGTTGTTTGGCAACTAGGGTGGCACCGCGGAATGAGCCCCGTCCCTACGGACGGGGCTTCTTGTTTTTTAGGACATAACCCCAACGCAGAGTAACCAGTTGAGAGTCGGAGACGACATGGCCACAACCTACCATCCCTCGCTTGAGGAAATCCAAGGGCTGATGGGGCAGGGCAATCTCGTGCCCATCTATCGCGAGGTTCCTGCCGACTTGGAGACCCCCGTCTCCGCCTACCTTAAGGTGGCACGGCCTCCCTACTCCTTCCTGCTGGAAAGCGTGGAAGGCGGGGAACGTCTGGCGCGTTACAGCTTCATCGGCACCGAACCCTACAGTGTGCTAAAGAGCGGCCCCGGCCAACCGCAGGGGGCTGTCGACCCGCTGGGGCCAGTGCAGGCCGAAATGGAGCGGCACAAAGTCGTGTCGCTGCCCGAGTTGCCACGGTTTCACGGCGGGGCCGTGGGGTACGTGGCCTACGACGCCATCCGCTACTTTGAGCCCCGTGTTCCCGCCCCGGAAGACGACCCGCTAAAACTCCCCGAATCCATCTTCCTCTGTGCGGACACTCTGCTGGTGTTCGACCACCTGCGCCATACCATTAAGGTGCTGAGCCACATGAGGCTGGACGGCGACCTTGAGGTCGCCTACGACACGGCCATCCGCAAGATCGACCAACTGGTGGAGAGGCTCGCCGAACCACTAGTCGCTCCACCGGCTACTACTCCTCTTGTGGATGAAGCAGCACCGGAGACCACCTCCAACTTCAGTCAGGAGGACTACGAGCAGGCGGTGGAGCGGGCCAAGGAGTACATCTACGCAGGAGACATCATCCAGGTAGTGCTGTCGCAGCGGTTCGCCCGGCCCACCCGCGCCCAGCCATTTCAGATATACCGTGCCCTGCGCACCATCAATCCCTCGCCCTACATGTACTACCTAGAGCTGGACGGATTCCAGATAATTGGCACGTCTCCCGAAATGCTGGTCCGCTTGGAAGACGGACGGGTCACCACGCACCCCATCGCAGGCACCCGTCCCCGCGGGCGTGACTCAGCCGAGTCGGATGCCATGGAGAAAGAGCTGCGCGAGAGCGAGAAGGAGCGGGCCGAACACATCATGCTGGTGGACCTGGGGCGCAACGACATCGGCCGCGTCAGCCAGCCGGGCACGGTGTCCGTGCCCCAACTGATGGATGTGGAGCGCTACTCGCACGTCATACACTTGGTCTCCCATGTGGTGGGGGACATCAAACCCGAGCTTTCGGCATACGACGCCCTACGCGCCTGCTTCCCAGCGGGAACGGTGTCCGGGGCGCCAAAGATACGAGCCATGGAAATCATCTCCAAGTCTGAGGGTCAGATGCGTGGCCCCTATGCCGGGGCGGTGGGCTACTTCAGCTTCTCCGGCAACATGGACGCGGCCATCACCATACGCACCATCGTGATGCGGCCTAGCGAAACAGATGGAATGAACATGGCCTACGTGCAGGCCGGGGGCGGCATCGTCGCCGATTCGGTCCCTGAAGCAGAGTATCAAGAGACTTGGCACAAGGCGTCGGCCCTACTGCGGGCCATCGACCGCGCCGAGGGTCGGGACTGACGCAGCCAATATCGGACTCCCCATATTGTCGAGAAAGGAGGAGCGCGATGCTCAAGTCCTTCTTCCACACAGGCTTTGTGGTGCGCGACCTAGAAACCTCAGTCGGTTTTTACGAGGGCGCGCTGGGCCTCGATGTGATCGGGCGCTACGAGAGGCATGGCCCTTTCGCCCAGCAGCTGTTGGGTTTCCCCGATGCCTACCTCAAAGTGGCCTTCCTCAGCATGGGCAACGGGCACGCCTTGGAGCTCATCCAGTACGTGGTGCCTCCCAGCGCTGAGGAGCAGTTGGCCCGCAACGACTTGGGGGCCTCGCACCTAGCCTTCTACGTGGAAGGCATCGAGCAGTTGTACGACGAGTTGGGTCAGAAGGGGATGCAGTTCATCAACCCACCCGCTTCCCTCACCGAGAACGGGCAAGTTGTGCGAAAGGCCCTCTACGCCCAAGACCCTGATGGCAACTGGCTGGAGTTCGTGGAGCTGGTGGCATGATTCTCATCATCGACAACTACGACAGCTTCACCTACAACCTGTACCAGTACCTCAGCGAGTTGGGCGCCGACGTGACGGTAGTCCGCAACGACAAGGTGACAGTGGAACAGATTGAAGAGTCGCGACCGCAGGGAATCGTGGTGTCCCCCGGCCCGTGCACGCCGCGGGAGGCGGGCATCTCGCAGGAGGTGATTCTGCGCATGGGGCCACAGGTGCCGACTCTGGGGGTCTGCTTAGGGCACCAGTGCATAGGCCAAGCCTATGGGGCCACAGTAGGCCCGGCGGGCGAAATCATGCACGGCAAGATGTCGCAGATACACCACCGCGGGGCTGGCGTGTTCCAAGGCTTGCCCGACCCCTTCCCAGCCATTCGCTACCACTCCTTGGCAGTCCACTATGACACCGTGCCCGACTGCCTGGAGGTCACCGCGTGGACTGGAAACGGCCTGATTATGGGCCTGCGCCACAAAGAGCATCCAATCCAAGGAGTCCAGTTCCACCCCGAATCCATCATGACCACAGTAGGTCACGACCTGCTGCGCAACTTCCTAGCGGAGGTGGCGGCTGCCTGAGGCCCGGCGAAGCGATTCTAGGCTGACTGCAATCCCACCGGGCCTAGGCAGTAACGAGGGGGGAAGCGGTGGAAGTCGCTGTCCTGCTGCGCATTCGGCGGATCGCATGGCTACCAATATGAACTCGTACCAGATTGCCTAGGTGATGGGACTCTGCTTCCAGACATTGGGCGAGGAAAAGCAGCTTTCATAGAGCCACCGTTGCACGGTCGCCGCCCGACTGTAAGTGGCCCAAAACGGTCCCGCCTGCTCCCAAAACGGTCACGTTGTTGGGCCTGCTGCCCTGTGCTATAGTGCCGCCAACAGCCTACACCGCACGAGGAGGTCCCATGCCCACAGGCCCAGAGATTCAAAACATGCGTCTCATATCCCACAACGACCTGCAGGGGTACGGCAATGTGGGCGAGGGGATGGCTATCCAGCAACTGCCCAATGGCCGCCGCATCCTCTGGCTGGCCCACGAGACCGTCATAGACTTCACCGGCGTCGACGTGACCGACGTGAAGAATCCCAACGTCATGTTCCAGTCCGAGTTGCCCCACCGCGAAATGCGCTCCAACTCCTTGGCTCTCATCGACGACATCCTGTACGTGGCACACCAGAGCGCTCGACCCAACATGAAGCCTGCCGGCGTTGACGTTTACGACGTCAGCAACCCTGAATCGCCGCGCATCATCGGCAACTGGGACGGCTCCGGCCCGAACTCCCGTGGCTGCCACTGCCTGTGGGGCATCGATGGCCACTACCTGCACCTATCATCAGGCACTCCCGACATCAACCCCCGTAACGCCAAAGACGACCAGATGTACGTGATTCTGGACGTCAGCGACCCCACCAAGCCCGCGGAAGCAGGCCGCTGGTGGATTCCGGGCACGCTGGAGGGCGACGATGAGCCAGCCCCGGAGCGTCACCCTGACTTCGATTCCGGCTTCAGCATGCACAATACCAACGTCTACCCCGAGCGTCCTGACCGCGCCTACTGCGCCAACAAGGACGGTGGTGTGGTGATACTGGACATCTCCGATGTGTCCAGCCCCAAGCAGGTGGCCCGCCTTGACTACCACCCGCCCCTGCCCGGCTTCACCCACACGGTGGTGCCCCTGTTCAAGCGAGAACTCATGGTTGTCACCGAAGAGTCGGTACGGGACTCCGGGGCTGACTGGCCCAAGCTGACGTGGGTAATGGACATGCGGGTGGAGAGCAACCCCATCATGCTGGCCAGCCTGCCCATGCCGGACGTCAATGACTTTTTCAGTCGGCCCGGCCGGTTCGGGGCCCATAACGTGCATGAGAACCAGCCTGTTTCCACCTCCTTTATCTCCGAGGAGTTGGTGTTCGGCACCTACTTCAACGGCGGCCTGAGGGTTCACGACATCACCAACCCCTTCGAACCCAAGGAGATCGCCTACTACATCCCCGAAGAGCCTGTGGGCGAGACACCCTCGTGGCAGGAGCGTCCTCTGGCCGGTGTGAACATCAACGACGTGTACGTGGATGAGAACCGACTGGTGTACGCCGTAGACCGGCAGACTGGCGGGCTCCATATCCTGGAGCTGACCATCTAGCAGGCCCATTTAGGGACTGGGTTAAGGGGTAAAGCCCACTATGCGACGACTTCACCGGTCCCGCCGCAACCGATGGATAGTCGGGGTGTGCGGCGGGATCGGGGAGCGCTACGGATTTCCGCCGATCATCCTGCGTGTGATACTCATCGTCCTAGGTATAGCCTTTGTGTCACCCCTGTTGGGCATCGCCTACATATTCTGCTGGCTGCTGATTCCCGAGGAACCGGAAGAGTCCGAGCTGTCGTACTATGGCGAGAGTGCGGGTGGAGGCAGCGAGCCGGACCCGATGGGGCCTCAGCAGGCTATCGGTGCGGAGTCCGAGGAAGACATCCCAGCGGACCCGTGGCCTAATGACGAGGAGCGGGTCTCTTCGTAAGCGTACAAGTCCCAAAAGGCAGACATGACCCGGCACATGTCGCCGAGATAGCGAGGCATCTATGATCATCGATACCCACGTCCATGCGTCCCCACACTGGTATGAGCCCGTCGAGAGCATCCTTGATCAGATGAACCGCAACGATGTGGACAAGACGGTCCTCATCCAGTTCCGAGGCCAGTTCGACAACGACTACCTCATAGAGTGCGTCCGTCGTTTCCCCGGGCGCTTCTCCGCCACGGCAGTGGTGGACACTCGCCGCGAAGATGCTCCGCAGGAGTTGGAGCGATTGGTCTCTCAGGGAGTCGAAGGCGTACGCATCGGCCCCAGTGTGCGCTCTCCGGGGGCGGACCCGCTGGCCATCTGGCGCAAGGCCGAGGAGTTGGGGCTGGTGGTCAGTTGTGGCTTGGGGAACGCCGACGAGTACGCCTCGCCGGGGTTCGAGGAGACGATCAAGGTTGTGCCCAACCTGCCTATCATCATTGAGCACCTAGGCTTTATCCGCCAAGAGAGCAAGCCCCCTCACACCACCTACAAGCGAATCCTGTCTCTCTCCCAGCACCCCAACACCTACATCAAGTTCCATGGCTTGGGGGAGAACAACGCGCGCCCCGATCCCTTTGTGCAACCCTTCCCCTTCCCGAATCTCGCCCCCTACATCGAGATGGCCTACGATGCCTTTGGCGCAACCCGTATGATGTGGGGCAGCGACTTCCCCCCAGTAGCCGGTCGCGAGGGGTACCGTAATGCCCTGCGCCTGCCCATGGAGCATGTCAAGTTCCGCAGCGAAGAAGACAAAGACTGGGCATTCGGTCGCACAGCCGCCAACCTGTGGAAGTTCGCCTCGTAAGCAGGAAGGTCCGTCCCTAGTCGGCAGCCACTTAAGAGCCCGGTATGGAGATTGATATGAATTGCCCACGCTGTCAGGCAGACTTGGAACTAGAGAAGCACAAGGGACTTGACGTGGACCGCTGCCCCGGTTGCAAGGGCATGTGGCTGGACCACCACGAGTTGGGCCACTTGGAAGACACTGTGGTTGGCGCCGGCTTCGCCAAGGGCACCATGTGGATGCGAGCCTTCGGCAGTGACCTCACATGCCCGCGTTGCTCGGAGCAGATGAACTGGTTCCGCTACCGCCGCTTCGACTTGGAAGTAGACCACTGTCCCCAAGAGCATGGCTTCTGGCTGGATGCCGGTGAGGAGCGCCGCATAATCGACATAATGGAGGAGCGTAAGTCCGATTTGAAGCGCTCCGTCTCCGCTCAGCAAGACTGGGACAAGTTCCTGAGCAACGTGGGTCACACGTCATTTCTGGACAAGATCAAGAGGTTGTTCGGGGGCCGCTAGAATCCCGCACCCTGACCTTCTCCCGAAAGGGGAGAGGAGACAATTGGCTGGCCGCTAGGCTTCGGGTATCACCTCGCAGTACTCGGCCTCCACGGGCCTCGACCACATGCTTCCCGCGCTGCCCGCCCGGGCCTTGCGCTCCGGGCTTTCCAGCCAGGCTTGGTGGTCCTCTTTGCGCCTCCATACCACCACCGTGGTTGTCTTCAGCGGGTCGTTCTCGGAGATAAGCGTCTCGCGCGAGACAAAGCCGGGAAAGGCACGCATAGCTCGCCCATTCTCCAGTAGCACCGCATTGGCCTCTTCCAGTTTGTCCGGCAAGGCCCAATGATGGGCCAGTTGAGCAATCACGGTTGTTCCTCCTTGAAGGGGTTCGCTTGAAGGGTTGGCGAGGAATCTCGGACTCCGGCAATTGTAGCAGGTCGGCCGACCTGACAATGGGCATGTTGAAACTGCGCACCGTGCGGCTTATGCTACTCTTGTCCCGAGTGAAGGCCGGGGGCACCGCTACGGCTGGCACCCGATGAAGCAGGAGGTGAAGCTTGGCTACAGATGTTGCAGGTCTGGTTTCCACCAAGGAGGGGCTGCTCAGTAGGCGCATCTTCATCGAACAGGACATCTACCAGCAGGAGTTGGAGCAGATTTTCGCCCGCTGCTGGCTTTATCTGTGCCATGAGACCCAAATCCCGAAGCCCGGAGACTTCTTCTCCACCTACATGGGTGAGGACCCGGTGCTGGTGACGCGCGGACAGGACGGCAGAATCAACGCTTTCCTCAATGTATGCCGCCACCGTGGCAACCGGGTTTGCCGTGCTGACTCCGGCAATGCCTCCGCGTTCGTCTGCGCCTACCATGGCTGGACCTACGGCACCGACGGGAAGCTCATTGCCGTGCCAAGCTTGAAGGAAGCCTACTACGACGAGCTGGACACCTCCAAGTGGGGTCTCGTTCCCGTGGCCCAACTGGAGAGCTATAAGGGGCTGGTGTTCGCCACCTTCGACCCTGCTGCACCGTCCCTGAAGGAATACCTTGGTGAGATGGCTTGGTACCTGGACGCCTTCTTCGACCGGCGCGAGGGCGGAATCGAGGTCTTCGGCGGGATGCACAAGTGGGTGGTGCCATGCAACTGGAAGTTTGCCGCCGAGAACTTCGCCGGCGACGCCTACCATATCTCCTGGAACCACCTCTCTGCCCTGCGTACCGGCACAACGTCCAACTCGCGTGACAAGGAGCAACGGGGCGCGGCCTTGGAGGGCACCATTGTCGCGCCGGGCAACGGCCACTCCGTCATCTCGCGTGGCTCGGGCAACTACTCGGACGCGTCGGTCCCAGAGATATTTGAGTACGATATGGATGTGCGGGAAGAGGTCGGACAGCGGTTGGGGCCTCGCCATGACATCGCCAACCCTATCGTGGGGACGGTGTTCCCCAACTTCTCCATGCTGCGCAATATCTCCTATGTGATGCGTGTATGGCATCCCCGTGGACCAGACAAAATCGAGGTTTGGTCGTGGCACTTCGCCGACAAGAAGGCCCCGCCTCACGTCAAAGAGGCCATCCGTCTCTCCTCCCTTCGCAGCTTCAGCATGGGAGGCACCTTCGAGCAGGACGATATGGACAACTGGCAGGAGTGCACCGACACATCCCGAGGCATCGTCTCCCGGCGTCTTCCCATCAACCAGACCATGGGGCTGGGACGTGACGAGTTCAATGAAGAACTCATGGCCTACGCCAGCGAGAGGCCTGTCAGTGAGCTATCCCACCGCAGCTTCTACGACCACTGGGCGCGGGTGATGACCGCCAGACAGTGGAGCGAGATTTAGCATGGGGCCGAAGTTAGGCAACGCTTCGGCTGGCGTTCAATGAACGGCAGGAGGTGAGCTACGGCTATTGATGTTGCAGGTCTGGTCTCCACCGAGCAGGGTCTGCTCAGCAGGCGCATCTTCATCGAGCAGGACATCTACCAGCAGGAGTTGGAGCGCATCTTTGCCCGGTGCTGGCTTTTCCTGTGTCATGAGACCCAGATACCCAAGCCCGGCGACTTCTTCTCCACTTATATGGGCGAGGACCCGGTGCTGGTCACCCGCGGGATGGATGGCAAGATCAACGCGTTCCTGAACGTGTGCCGCCACCGTGGCAACCGGGTGTGCCGCGCCGACTCCGGCAACGCTTCCGCGTTTGTCTGCGCGTACCACGGCTGGACCTACGGCACCGATGGCAAGCTCATCGCGGTGCCAAGTCTTAAAGAAGCCTACTACGACGAGTTGGACACCTCCAAGTGGGGTCTCGTCCCCGTAGCTCAGCTGGAGAGCTACAAGGGGCTGGTGTTCGCCACCTTCGATCCCAACGCTCCGCCTTTGAAGGAGTACCTCGGCGAGATGACTTGGTACTTGGATGCCTTCTTCGACCGCCGTGAAGGCGGGGTTGAGGTGTTCGGCGGCATGCACAAGTGGGTGATACCCTGCAACTGGAAGTTCGCTGCCGAGAACTTTGGCGGCGATGTCTACCATTTGCCGTGGAACCACCTCTCCTCCATGCGCACGGGAACCACCACCAACGCCTTCGACGGCCAGCAAAAGGGCGCCAAGCTAGAGGGCAGTGTCATTTCTCCGGGGAACGGGCACTGCATCATCGCCCGTGGCTCCGGCGATTACTCAGACGCGTTTGTTCCTGAGATACTCCAGTACGACGAGGCAGTAAATCACGAAGTGGCCCAGCGGTTGGGACCGCGCCATCACATCACCGACCCCATTGTGGCAACGGTGTTCCCCAACTTCTCCATGCTGCGCAGTGTCGCCTACGTGATGCGGGTGTGGCATCCCCGCGGCCCCGACAAGATTGAGGTCTGGTCTTGGCATTTCGCTGACAAGAAGGCCCCGCCTGAGGTCAAGGAGGCGGTACGCCTCACATCCCTTCGTAGCTTTAGCATGGGGGGCGGCTTCGAGCAGGACGACATGGACAACTGGCAGGAATGCACCACCACCGCCCGCGGACTCGTCTCCCGGCGGCTGCCCATCAATCAGACCATGGGGATGGGGCGCGACCAGTTCAATGAGGAGCTAATGGCCTACGCCAGCGACAACCCCATCAGTGAGATGGGCCATCGCAGGTTCTACGACCATTGGGCGCGAGTGATGAACGCAGACCAGTGGAGTGAGATTTAGCATGAAGCCGAGGCAAGAATGCCGGACATCGTAGTCAACGGCTGCAAGGTACGCTACGAGGACATCGGAACGGGTACGCCCGTGGTGCTCACCCCCGGCGGTCGCTGGGGCGGGTATGTGCAGGAAGCCGTCGCCAGCCTATTGGCCCAACGCCATCGTGTGATTACCTGGGACCGGCGCAACTGCGACGGGGCTGCCGACATCGTCATCGGCGGTGAGCTGACCGAAGCTGGGATTTGGGCGGACGATCTAGCCGCGCTGATTACGCAACTCGATATCGGTCCATGCTACGTGGGCGAGTACGCCGGATGTCGCACAACCCCTTGGCTGGCCCTGAGGCATCCGGGGTTGGTGAAGGGTATGCTGCTCGCGTGGCCATCGGGAGGCCCCTATCCCGCCGAGCGGTTGCCTCGTAACTTCTACGACCAGTACATTGAGGCTGCCCGCACAGGCGGGATGGAGCAGGTGGCTGCCACGGCCAACTTTGCCGACTCGATGCAGCACAACCCCGGGAACCGGCAGCGCCTGCTAGACATGAACGCTGACGAGTTCATCGCCACCATGAGCCGCTGGGCCGTCGCCTTTACCGGCAGCGCCGACCTGCCGATCGCGGGCTGTACTGCCACCGCCGAGCAGTGGGCTTCAATCGACGTTCCCGCCGTAGTCGTGGCGGGCTGCGACCCGGTGCACCCCACTGAGACTGCCCGCACCATCAGCGAGCTCATGCCGAATTGCGTATTCCATGACCCGGTAATACCCTTGGACGAGTGGGACCAAGTGTTCGGCAACAACCCCTATCCCGTCACCTCAAAGCTGCAGGGCGAGCGGGTCGCCCCCGTGTGGCTGGACTTCCTAGCAAAAGATTTCGTTTAGGACTAGTGTTTGATGAACAGTGAAAACGGCCTTCTGGCCATTGATGAAACCTCGTTGCCCCTGTGTTCCGGGCTGTATATCGACGTAGAGAACCTGCACCCCGATGGTCAGGCAGTGATAGATGCCTTGATAGATGGTTGGCCACCTAACTGGCCAACGCCGTCGCGCCTGAACCTCTATACACGAGCCGACCAAGCGGAGTTGTGGCGTGTGTGGGCCGAGCATCGATTTGGCAACCTGCAGGTTGCGGCCCATGGCACCCAGCACTTCAGTTGGTCCGCCACCAAGAACTCAGCCGACATCGCCATCGCGATTAACGCCATCAGCGACCTCGTTCTCGGCAGAGTCGACAATGTGGTCGTGTTGAGCGACGACAGCGACTTTATTTCACTATACGTTGCCATACGCGACGAACCGGGAATCCCCCGTATAGACAACCGACCTCCCTTCCTGTGGGCTGTCACCGACCGTAAAGGCCCGCTATCGACTACGGTCGAGCAGTTCTTCCCGCCCACGCACCTGCACATAGTTTCCGGCGAGCGAGGCCGTCCCAGCAGGCCAGTGGCTGCCCCTGTGGAGACGCCTAGGCCCCCTCAGATGCAATCGCCCAGGCCCCCTCAGATGCAATCGCGCCCCGTCGCGCCGACCGCGCTTGCTCCTGTGGAGGCACCCAAGCCCCCGCAGATTCAGCCGAGCTCCGTCGTACCTCCCGTGACATCGCCCGTCGTGCCGACAGCTATATCGCCCGTCGCGCCTCCCGTGGTGTCGCCAGTTATATCGCCTGTCGCGCCTCCCGTGGCATCGCCCGTCGGGTCACCAGTTATATCGTCTGCCCCGCTACCAGTGGCATCAACGGTGACGCCAGCGGAACCGCCAGCGGAACCGCCCAAGCCGGATGAGAGTCCAGCTCCCACTCCGGGGGAAACTTGGCGGGCCATGGCAAGGGCGGTGGTGGAAGAGCTTCCCCTCGGGGCGTTCAAGAGCGCAGAAGGCCAAGCCGTCATCAGAAAGCACTGGCCCACGCATCAGATGGCCAAGGCATCGGGTGGCTCGTTTGGCACCCACTTCAAGGACCGCATCTGGCCCGTACTGGAAGGCTTGGGCGTGAAAATCCCCAACTCTGGGAAGAAGCCCATCCAGTACGAGATGACCCCCGAAGCGAAAGACGCAATATCGGGAGCGGTGGTGGACTAGGGCCTCAGTCGTATCGGAGGGAGTCAGGCCACAGTTCAGGTCTGGGTTGAGCCCAGTTTTCAACGGTGCGCGGTTCTTGGTCAAGGTTGATGGAAGGTGTGGGTGCTGTGCGCACACCTTCCATCGTTGGGCAAAATGAGCGACGGCAGGCAGGTAGTGCGAATGAGCTTCTGGCCCTGACGCCCTACCAACGCAGCACTTCAACGCCCTCGCCTCGTTGGCCTAAACCATAATATTCATCCCGCCCACAATGGCCTCGCCGAGGTCGGTGTCGCCCTCGATAGACACATTGCCTTGGGTGAGGGCTAGCGATGGGTCCCAGCGGCCGCAGCCGAGGCATATGAAGGTCTCAGTGTCCATGGTGAGGGTAACGGTGGGGAAAGCGGGTTCTTCTTCCACGCGTAACCCCCGTCGTTCCTGGACTCGGACGGAAACCGTCTGGCCTGCCTCGCCCGTGACTCGGAAGACCGCGGTGGACCCGTCCGGGGCAGAAGCCCTGCGGGCAACCACGTAGGGCATGGCTAGGGCGGTGCGCCCAATGGAGTGGTGGGCCACGGGGCCTTGCATGTGGCCGGGCTGTCCCACGGCGCGGCGGATGTCCTGCTCGTGCACCCAAGCGTCGAAAATGCGGATGCGCAGGAAGTCGGCGAATGTGCCGGGGCCGATGGGAGTGTCCGTCTCGGCGTCGAAACCCTCCGGGGTCAAGGCCCTGAGGGCAACGAGTCGCTCAGCCGTCACATCGCGGAACTCCTCAAGCACTTGCGTGCCTAGCCATGTGCGTCGCCAGTCCACCTGCTCCTCATTCCGAGCGCCGATCTCATTGCGGACGTGCCCCGTCTCCTCAGGCGTATGCTCCGGAGCAGGACGCCCCAAGAGGCGGGACTCGCTGCCCACCAAGTGTGAAAGCTGGTCCTGCACCGACCAGTTGGGGCAGTCAGTGGCCGTCTTCCACTGCGCCTCGGAGAAGCCTTGGCACAACTCGCCAATGGAGCGCCACACGGCTTCCATCATGTCCACTAACTGCTGGCCGTTCTGCTGGTCACTCATATTGCACCTCGATGCGGTGTCAGGATCGTTCTACCGTAGAGAACACCCTCTACTAGCGTCATCGTCTATATGGTCCGATCCAACCCCATCACCCTAGCCCTCTCCAGCCGCGGGGAGAGGGGACTTCTGAGACACCCCCCTCGGCTGGAGGAGGTGAGGAGATTGGGATGGGGTAAAAGGTCCTCATTGGAAGCTACTGATCGCTAGGCACGTCTCCTGGATTCCGGCCTTCGCCGGAATGACGGCAGGTGTGTGACAGTCTCCTTAAGGCAAAGGCAGAAGCTAGGCCAGCAGAGGCAGCACGTCGCGAGCGATCAGCTCCACCTGCTCTGGCTGGTAGCGGTAGGGGATGAGCACGATCCGGTCGACGCCAGCTTCTATGTGAGGACGCAACTGCTCGGCGCACTCCTCAGCGGTGCCCCGGATGGCATGCTCAATGGTGGAGTCACTCCACTTGGCCACGTCCCACTCCGTTTCCAGCCAGTGGCGCATCGGAGCGTCAGCCTCTGACCTTGGCGGACCGACATAGATTGCCAACTGGTTGGTGGAGGTCAGGCTGTCAGGATCGCGCCCGTATTCGACCGCGTACTGCTTCACCTTGGCCCAAGAGTTGGAGAACCCCTCCGCTGTGTAGAAGTAGGTGAGCCACCCATCGCCCACGCGAGCCGCCCTGCGCAGCACCGCCTCCACGTACCCCCCGATGAGGACTGGAGGCCGTGGGCTCTGGAACGGCTTGGGGACTGCCACGGCTTGTCGCAGGTTGTGCTCGTCCACCTGCACCGTCACCGCGTCTTCCGTCCACAACCTCATCAGCAGGTCGAGGTTGCGTTCGAAGATGCGTCCCCGCCTCTTGAAGGGCACCCCCACAGCATCAAACTCCCGGGCGTACCAACCCGATGCAGCTCCTACCACCAGCCGTCCCTTGGAGACGTGGTCCAGCGTAGTCAGTATCTTGCCGGTGACCACTGGATTGCGCAGGGGCAACACCAGCACACTGGTCCCCAATTTGATGCGATCGGTGACGGCAGCAATCGCCGTCAGTGTGGTCAGCGAGTCGAAGATGGGGAAGGCAGGCTCCACGCCCAGCAGTATGTGGTCCCACACCCACAGCGACTCAAATCCCAACTCCTCCGCCCGCTTGGCATAGGCCAGCATAGCGTCGATATCAGGCGTCTCACCAGGTCCAACGAAGTTGCGCAGGGCAAGTCCGAACTGTACGGGCATGTCATGCTCCTTGCAGGAGGATGGGGGAGTTCCCTATTGCGATGGGTCCAGATTCCGCAGCACCGACAATTCATGGTCCGTCGGCGGCTCGGTGACGCCCAGCCCATCCGCCACCAGCAGTTCGAAGCCGGTGTTCTCCACAACCTGCTCAACGGTTACGCCAGAATGCAGCGCCTCCAAGCGCATCGCCTTCGTGTCGGCGTCGAACCCTAGGATGCCTAGGTCCGTGACCACGCGGCTCACCCGCCCGAAAATCAGACCTGCCTCTTGGCGTGAGTTCCCGCCCTTAAGGTAGCCAGGGCTGGTGATGAAGTCCACCTTGGGCACGAAGCGGCGCGGCTCGTGCATGGTGGCCACTATCACTCGACGACAGGATGTGATGATGTCGTTGGCCCCTCCGCTGCCGGGCAGCCTTACTTGGGGCTTGGAGTACTCACCCACCACCGACGAGTTCAGATTGCCGTAGCGATCGATCTGCGCGCCGCCGACGAAGCCCACCTCCAGCAGCCCCCGCTGGGCCAGCAGGAAGGTGTCGGTGATGCCAGGCAACATGGTGGCGCGGTGTGCTGTCCTCATCTCATTGGTGGAAATGGGCAGGCGCCCCGGCTTGGGCTCAGACCCAATAGAGCCGCCCTCAACCACGATTATCAGGTCGGGCGAGTGGGTGCTCTGGGCGAGGGCGGCCGCCAGCAATGGCACGCCCACACCAGCGAACACCGACGACACCCCCTCAAGCTGGCGCGAGGCCATCACCGCCAGCAGCTGCTGTGGGGAGCACTCCAAAGCTTGCGTTACGCTTGTCGTCATCCCACCAATTCCTGGGCCAATCGGGCCTGCCGCTGCAACGCCTCCTCGCCAAAGAGGGCTAGGTACTCCCGGTGGTCGGCCACGCCGTAGACGTAGCGCTCAAGATATGAGCGCACTCCGGCGGCGTCTCTCGCTCGCGCAACGTACTCATCGAAATGGCTGAAGTCGGCCTCGTACAAGCCGAAGCACTCGTGGGGGAAGGAGCCATAGGGGGCCTCTACCACAGCGTCCACAGCGAACCCAGGAATCACCGTGCGGTCGGCCTGTGACCGCAACTCATCGTCTCCCACTATGCGCTCAGCGGTCACCACCACCGTTGTAGCCGCCAACGCGATATCGGCATCCATGTGGGGGTAGCCGTCGATCTGGCAGTTGCCCAGCCTGTCGGCGCGGTGTACGTGCAGCAGCGCTACGTCAGGGAACAGCGCGGGCGCCAAGGCCAATGTCTCGCCGGTGTAGGGACAGGTCATGGTCTTCACCTGCCCTACATCCATCAGGTCCGAGCCCAACAAGCTGAGTGTGGGAAGGAAGGGCAGCCCCATGGCTCCAGCGCGAAACCGCAACCCCATGGCCAAGTGGCTCCACTCTTCAAACCGCACCAAGCCGCCTTCCACTGAGTCGCGAATTACCCGCGACAGCCCCCAGCGCAGGCCGATCCCATACCAGCTGGTGATGACCGTTTCGGCGGCCCCGGCTGCTATGTACCAGTCTCCCTCGTAGCACATCAGGTTGCGGGCGAGGGTGAGGTCGCGCCTGCCCTGCCGCAACACCTCCGCCAGCATGGCCAACGGCGTGCGTGAGTAGAGACAGCCACCCATGGCCACCAAGTCGCCGTCTTTCACCAAGCTGGCTGCTTGGGCCATGGACGTCACCTTGGGGCCGGAGCGCGTCTTGGCCTCCAAACGACGCCGCGCCTCTACAAAATCACCGGGCTTCATGTGTCGTCTCTCAGCAAGCAGAGCATTTCCGGCAGCATCACCGAACCGTCCGTTACTGTCAAGCGCGAGGTGTTGGAATGGGGAACCAGAAGGCATGCTATACTCCCAGCCATGCGCTTCAGCTACTACGAACCCACTTCCCTAGACGAGGCCACTGCCATCCTCAGTGGCCCTCACGGCACGTTCAAGGCCCTAGCGGGCGGCACCGACGTCCTCATCAACCTGCGGCGTCGCGCCGTAACCTATGCCGGTCTCGTCAACATCAAGCGCATCCCCGGCATGAGTGATTGGAGCGCGACGCCGGGGCAAGGGCTACGAGTGGGGGCGGCAGTCCCCTTTGGTGATTTGGAAGCCTCGCCGGAAGTGGTGAGCCGTTACCCTGCTTTGGTGGAAGCCATCAAGGTCATTGGCTCCGTCCAGTTGCGCAACATGGCCACCATCGGCGGGAACCTCTGCAACGCGTCGCCAGCCGCCGACAGCGCCCCTGCTTTGCTGGCTGGCCATGCCACCGTCACATACACCAATGGCGGCCATGGGCCCACCACCACCCCTGTGGAGCAGCTATTCGTCGGCCCCGGACGCTCCATCGTCGGCGCGTCAGGCCTGCTGCTGGGCGTGGACATACCCGAGCCTGCCCCCATGACCGGCAGTTGCTTCCAGCGCTTCACCCCTCGCGATGCCATGGACATCGCCATCGCCTCGGCCTCCAGCCAAGTGACACTGGAGCCGGGCACCGGGCGCATCGACGACGTTGCCATCGCCTTGGGAGCAGTCGCCCCCACTCCCATGCGCGCTGGACGCGCCGAGGATGCCTTGCTGGGACGTGAGCCCACCCCGGAGTTGCTGGCGCAGGCAGGCACATTGGCAGCAGGCGAGTGTTCCCCCATTGACGACATCCGTGGCAGCGCCGACTACCGGCGCACCTTGGTGGAGGTGCTGGTGCGACGCACCTTGGAGATGGCGTTGGCACGGGCTTTGGGTACTTAACTGAGAATCGAACGTAATTAGCGGACTTAATAGAGGGACTATGGCCGAATCAGGGTACGGTCTCAGCATCAACGGACATCGGCGCGAGGTTGCGTCAGAACCGCACCACTCCCTGCTGGAAGTGTTGCGTGAGGAGTTACGCCTCACCGGCACCAAGGTAGGCTGCAACGAAGGTGAATGCGGCTCCTGTACCGTCCTGCTGGACGGCAAGCCCGTGCTGGCGTGCCTGCTCCTCATAGGCGATGCCATTGGCCGGGAGGTGCTCACGATCGAGGGCCTCCCCCGTGGTGGCCAGCCTCACCCGCTGCAGGCGCAGATGGTGGAGCTTGGCGGAATCCAGTGTGGCTACTGCACCCCAGGCATCATCATGAGTGCGTACGCTCTGCTACAGGAGCAACCCGACCCCACACCGGAAGAGGTGCGCCAAGCGATAGCAGGCAATATCTGTCGCTGCACCGGCTACACCAAGATCGTAGATGCGATGCAACGCGCCGCCGCTGAAATCCGAGGGCAGAGCTAAGCCATGGCCACCATCATCGCACCCACAACTCAAGAACAATGGATCGGCCAGAGCGTCCCCAAGATCGACGCCATGGAGAAGGCTCTAGGCTCCACCCAATACGTCGGCGACATGCATGTGCCAGGAATGCTGCATGCCCGTGTGCTATGGGCTGGCGTACCCCACGCCATCATCCGCGGCATTCACACTGCCGAGGCGGAGGCGATGCCCGGCGTGCGTGCGGTGCTCACAGCCGCCGATGTGCCCGGCGTCAACAAGTACGGCTTGGCCGTCCAGGACCAGCCCGTCCTCGCGTATGACAAGGTGCGCACCGCCGGAGACCCCATTGCGCTGGTTGCCGCCGAGAGCGAGGAGCAGGCAGAGGAGGCCTTGGGCCGCATTAAGCTGGACCTTGAGCCCCTGCGCCCCATCCTCACCGTGGACGACGCCCTCGATCCCACCGCTCCGCCAGTACACGAGGGCGGCAACCTCTTCCAGCACACCACCGTGCGCAAAGGTGATTTAGAGCGGGGCATGGCTGAAGCTGTGGTGACCTCCGAGGGCACCTACCAGACCCAGCTCATGGACCACGTTCCCATGGAGCCCGAGTCCGGCCTAGCCTACGTCGACCCTTCCGGCGTCCTGAACATCGTCGTCGGCACCCAGTACCCCTACCGCGACCGCCGCCAGATCGCCCCCGCCTTGGGCCTGCCCATGAACCGTGTACGAGTCCTCCAAGCCCCCATCGGCGGAGGCTTCGGGCGCAAGGACGACATCACCACCGAGATTCACGTGGGCCTGCTGGCCCTCAAGACAGGACGCCCTGTCCGCTTGGTATACACCCGTGCCGACTCACTGATCGCCAACACCAAGCGCCACCCCTTCCTGATGAAGTTCCGCACCGGGGCCCGGGCCGACGGCACCCTTGCCTTCGTCGACGGCGACATCTACGGCGATACGGGAGCCTACCTGTCGCTGGGGCCCTACGTCATCAAGAAGGCGGGCATCCACGCCTGTGGCCCCTACCACGTGCCCAACATCCGCGTGGACACCTTCACCCTCTACACCAACAACCTGACATCCGGCGCCTTCCGTGGCTTCGGCGTTCTACAGGCGGCAGTAGCCCACGAGTCCCAGATGGACCGCTTGGCCCACCAACTGGGCATGTCCCCATTAGAATTCCGCCGCATAAACTGCCTCAAGCCCGGCCTGACCACCGGCACTGGCCAAGTGATGAACGAAGGCTGCGGCATCGAAGCCACAGTGGAGCGCATCCAGCAATACATGGAAGATCAAGGTCTGAGGTTCAACCGGCCATGACCAAGACCCGTGGCGCCCCAACCGTCATTGCTATGGAAATAGACTCGAACCCTCAGCAATCGGCCGCCCCCGTCATTCCCGCGCCCCTTCCCGTCATTCCCGCGCAGGCGGGAATCCACGGCCCGGACTACTGGACAAGTCAGCACCCCATAAGCGATCAACCTTTCCATCCTCACACGTGGGCCACAGCAGGCCTTGGGCAATTCCCGCGCAGGGAAACCACTGGACGGAGCGCAACAAGTGTCCCTTCCCCCTCAGGGGGAAGTTAGAGCCTGCCCCGGATGGAGGTGAAAGGCCTCCATGCCAAACTATGATGGAGAGTGGACTTTGACCATTAGTTTTCGGGGGGAACGATGACTGACAATATGTCCCCAGAGGAGCTTTTGCTTTGCATTGAGGTGGTAAACCGAGTGGCGCAGGCGATTAAGGCTCCTGGACCAGACGGTGAATTGGCCGTTACCAATGAAGTCGGCCATTACACCACGTTGCGCTATGGCCGTCTCACGTTGTACGTCTATCATGATGGTAAACGGGTAGACATTCAGACTGGCGGGTCGGGAATCAAGAGTTATAACGATGGCGGGGCGTTAGCGGATTTGCTTCAGGAGACTGACCAGAAGAGGTTAGACGAGTTGCGGGACCACCACGGCGAACGGTGGGTGTCGTTAGTGTCAGAGGCGTTGCACAAGGCCCACTCAGATTCAGTTGATACACCTTACCCGTAGATTACAGAGGCAGTAGCCATTGATGCTAGGGCCTTCTTTTTGCCTATGTCCTCCTCACTGTCTATATTGTATGCGGCAGTAGATCGGTGGGTAGGATGCGATAATTGCTTGCGCAAAGGTCTCCACAAGCGGGAACCCAGAAGCGCCAGACCAATGGAGGTAGGTTCAACCGGCCATGACTAAGAAACGAGGCTTCGGCGTCGGCTCCATGTTCTACGGCATCGGCTACGGCTTCAGCCGCGCCGACATCGGCTCGGCCATGATTGAGCTCGCCGAGGACGGCAGCGCCACGGTCTACTCCGGTGCCTGCGAGATGGGGCAGGGGGTGGTCACCATCGTGGCCCAAGTCGCCGCCGAAAGCATGGGCATCCACCCCAACACCATCCGCGTGGTAGCCGCCGACACAGGCAGCACCCCCGACGCCGGACCCACCTCCGGCAGCCGCTCCACCTTCGTACAAGGCGTCGCCGTGCAGAAGGCCGCCGACGAGATGCGCGACCTGCTGCTGGATATGGCGGCCGAAACTCTCGATGCGCCCAGCAGCGACTTGGAACCGAGGCAGGGGCAGATATACCGCATCGGTGAGAGCGAACCCCTCGACTCTGTCCCACACATAGCTTTTGAGATGCACCGGCTGGGCCGTCGCACCTCCACCACCGGCTGGCACGACATCACCACCAAAGACGTCGACCCCTACACCTCCCAAGGCGACGCCTACGCCACCTACGGCTGGGCCACCCAACTCGCCGAGGTGGAGGTGGACACCGAGACGGGCCACGTCAAGGTGCTGCGTCTGGTTTCGGCCACCGACGCGGGCAAGGCCATCAACCCCGCCGGGGTCGAAGGCCAGATCCAAGGCGGGGCCGCCATGGGCTTGGGCTACGCGCTCTACGAGCAGCACATACTGGACAACGGCATCCCCCGCACCGGCTCCCTAGCCTTCTACCAAGTGCCCACCTCTATGGACGTGCCCGACGTGGAGTGCCACATCGTAGAGGTGCCCGACCCCAACGGCCCTTACGGCGCCAAGGGCGTGGCCGAGCCTGCCACCATCCCCACCACTCCCGCCATCCTCAACGCCATCTACGACGCCATCGGCATCCGCATCACCCACACCCCCGCCACACCCGAACGCGTCCACCAAGCCATCCAGGAAGCCCGCGCCCGCGGCGAATTCGTAGACTAAGAGGCACAACCCCCGTCATTCCCGCGCAGGCCCCAGCCCGCACCGTTGGAAAGCAGGTTGGACTGCTCTATAGTGGAGTATCCAAACGGACCCCAAACAACTGTTGCTTCGAGTCGGGGTAGGATGACAACCTGTCACTGAGGCGACGCAATTGAACAAGGATGACATCCTCCATCTACTGCGCCAACACAGCCCGGTGCTTGCCGAGCGCTTCGGTGTGACCCATCTCGCCCTCTACGGCTCTTTTGCTCGCGATCAGGCCACCGAGAACAGCGATGTTGACATCTTGGCCCGATTTCAACCCTAGCCCGACTGGAGGCGCTACTTCGGGGCTCAGTTCTACTTGGAAGACCTGTTGGGTCGGCACGTTGACTTGGCGATGGATGGAGAGCTCCGTTCCGAAATCCTCCCCTACCTGGAACGGGACTTGACTGATGTCTGAACCCAGCCAACGAGACCTCGACTGGCGTATATATGTGCGCGACTGATCGAGTTCAGTCAAAAGGTCCTTTCATACACAGCTGGATTGTATGAGGGGTCCTTTAAGGCCAATGGATTGGTTTGCGATGCCACTCTGCGCAACGTCCAACTTATCGGACAAGCTGCAATGTACGTTCCCGCCGACGTCAGGGATAGGTATCCCGACATTCCATGGCGTGCCATCATAGGAGTGCGCAACCGTTTAGCTCACAGCTATCCGGACCTAAGCGACAGTATCTTATGGTCCATAATCGAAGACGCAATTCCCGAAATGCTCCCCAAGTTGGCACGTATTCTGGAGTCCTCCGACGATAGTGGGCAAGATGCAGCAGCAGTGATCTCCTCCCCGAACTAATCCTACTGGAGTGGGGGCCGGACTGTTGGGCAAGTCAACACCGCCAAGACTCGGACTTACCACCCCCATACCAGCCCATGGGCTATCCGCAATTCGCGTACTCCCATCAAGTCCTCTCGCTAACCCGGGAACCCACGGCCCCCATCCCCCATGACATTTGCCCGTTGACACCCTCCAGCCCTCCCCCCTAATCTTTATGTATAGAGCGCAGGCAGGGGACTGACCCCTCAAGGTCACCCCTGCCTTTGTTTTTGAAGGAAAGGATGCAGCGAAAGTGCGGCGGAACACGGCAAGCCAACGCAGATACGACGCTGCCGCAAACGCGGCATGCTACAGATACAAAACCTTTCGCGCCAGGTACGATCGATGCCGCATCCAGCTACGCCAATGCGACAGGTCGCATTTTGGCCTCAGCTACGGATTCGCGGCGTTGGCCCGACGCGCCCTGACGCCAACAGCTCCATATGTCACGGTGTGGCACTAGCTGGACAGCTACGACGATGTTACAAATGCCACATTGTTCAGCTACAAAAAACATCATTACAGCTACGAACGGTGTGACATCCAGAGCATCGCACACAGGCCTCCCAGATGGAGAAACTTGCGCAGCAGCAGGTTTGGTCTGACAATTGGCCCAACCCCGAATTGAAGAAGCCCTAAAAAAAGAAGCCCAAAACGAAAAAGGAGGACTACCATGGAGTTCGTTTGCAACCACCTGCACTTTCGGAGCGAGGACCCCGACGCGGCCGCCAAGTTCTACTGCGACAACTTTGGCGCAACCATCGGCTCGGTGAACCCCCTCTCCACCACCAAGTCCATCCGCTTGGAACTCAACGGCCAACCCCTCATGACCATCTCCGGCAGGGCCGAGGGTGAGAACCCTGTCGCCGGCTCCACCGAGCCCCGCTACGGCCTCGACCACTGCGGCTTCACCGTAGACGACTTGGACACCGCGGCCGCCGAGATGAAGACCCGTGGCGTCAATTTCATCTGCGACCCGTGGACCATGCCCTCCGGCGGCCGCGTAGCCTTCATCGAGGCCCCCGACCACGTCAGCATCGAGCTCATACAAAAGCGGTAACACAACTGGAAGTTCCACATATGGCAACGGGAGGCGCCCAGTGAGCAGCAGTGACCAGAACACCATCAAACTAACAGTCCGTGACTACTACGCTGGGCGCGCCCGCCAAGCCGACGACCTTTCGGGCAACATCTGTTGCGATCCCGCTGACCGCGCCATATCGGGAGGCAACTACGACGCGGAAGACCTGCGCTGGCTGCCCGACGATGCCCAAGTGTTCAGCTTGGGCTGTGGCAACCCCATCGCGCTGGCGGAGTTGCAGCCCGGCGAGACGGTGCTGGACTTCGGTAGCGGGGCTGGGCTGGACGTGCTGCTGTCGGCCCGTCGCGTAGCCCCTGATGGCATCGCCTACGGTCTGGACATGACCGACGAAATGCTGGAGGTGGCCCGCGCCAACCAAGAGAAGGCGGGCGTGGCCAACGCCCGTTTCCTCAAGGGCGAGATGGAGGACGTGCCCCTGCCCGACGCCTCAGTGGACGTCATCATCAGCAACTGCGTGGTCAACCTCTCCCCCGACAAGGACAAGGTGCTGGGGGAGGCCTTCCGCGTACTCAAGTCCGGCGGACGCATCGCCATCTCCGACATCGTGGTCCGTGGCGAAATACCCGACACCCTCCGCAGCGACCTCGAAGCATGGTCCGGCTGCATCGCCGGGGCCCTCAGCGACTCCGAGTACACCGCTAAGCTTCAGCGTGCTGGCTTTGAGCAGGTGGACATCGAGACCACCCGTACCTACTCCTTCGATAGTCTCGGTGGCGACGCAGAAGACGCCGGCTGCTGGAAGAGCTTGGCCCATCTTTCGAGGGACGAACAGGAGCGGATAGTCTCGCGCTTCACAAGCAGCTTCGTACGGGCCCGAAAGCCGGTGTAGGCACAGCGTGAACTTGTTAAGGGGTATACTGGAGTAACGGTGTCGGTTGGCGTGGTATTTGAATAATGCCTCCTGACCCATCTAGAGCAGGGTGGTTCTTGCTCTTGTTCTTCGTCCTGCTCCTACCCTGCTTGGGCGTGGTATGTTGGAACGAGATTGTCGAGGAGAAGGGCGACACGACCTTTGGCACGATGTCAGCCATCGGCCAAGCAATGGCGCAATTCGTGATATTTATGGGGGCCGTTGCCCTATTCGTGGTGGAGGGTATTCCAATGTTCGCCGAGCAATTTCTGAGGCGACGAGAAGAAGAGGGCCGACAGCGGGGGCTTGCACAAGGACGCAAAGAGCAGGACCAAGAGTGGCGTGAGTTCTTGGACGTTCTTAAGTCAGAACTCGAGCGGAAAGGTATCGAGGTTGAGTTGCCTGCTCCGCCTTCCCCTCCTTAGTCGTAAGGCCCATAGTGCGGCAGGCAATGAGCCTGCCCTTGGCCCCTCGCGTCCCCAAATCCGAGACGCCCTGACGCAACAGTGACCCTCTCCCTCTGCGTCCTAGGCTGTGGCAACTACGCCGCCACCTTCGCCCGCCAACTCCTGACCTCTGCCGAACCCAACCCCGTCCGCCTCTACTTTGCCAGTCGTGACTGGCGCCGTGCCCAAGCCTATAGCCGCCGCTACTCAGGGCACGGCGCATTCGGCAGCTACGAGGAAGCTGTGGCCGATCCCCGCATAGACGCCTGTTACGTCTGCACACCCCATCACCTGCACTTGGAGCATGCCTTGCTGGCCATATCCCACGGCAAGCATGTCCTAGTGGAGAAGCCTATTGCGAGGACTGTGAGTGAGGCGTGGCGGATGATTGAGGCTGCTGCGTCCGCAGGTGTCGTGCTGATGGTCGCTGAGAACGCCCGGTTCCTGCCTGTGGTGAGACAATGCAGGCAGCTCATCGATGACGGCCTGCTGGGAGGGCTGCGCTTGGCTCAGTTCCAGCAGGAAGGCCCCTTCAGGCCAGGCGGTTGGCGCGCCTCGTCCGAGCAGATGGGTGGTGGCCTGTTCATTGATGGCGGCATTCACTTGGTCGACATGATGGTCCACCTAGCAGGACGCCCTGTCGAGGTGAGCGCCGTCAAGCTTCCTCACGCCCTGCCGGAGATGGGAGGGGAGGATGGTCTGGCGATGACGGCCCGCCTGCCGAACGGTGGTTCGGCCTTCATCAACTACAGTTGGGCCCCCACGCGCCGCATCCCCAGCGCTTGGGTAGCCCTATCAGGGAGCAGGGCTAAGGTGACCTTTCGCCCAGGCCAGCCCACCATAGCCCTTGAGACTGTCACTGCCAGACGGCAGTGGACCTATCCTGAGGATCGTCTGGGAGTCGGCGCCATGCTTAAGGAGTTTCATGACGCCATATCAGGAGGGCGTCCGCCGAGTATGTCGGCAGACGAGGGGTTGTATGACTTGGACATAGTGCTGGCAGCTTACCGATCAGCGGAGACGGGCGTGCCGGTGAGATTGGGGTGAATGATTGACATGCGTGGGAGCTTGGAGAACAATCGCCCCTATCAGGCACAGCACAGGGCATGGGAGGCTTTTGGATGCAGATTTTCGGCTTTGACTTCTTGGCGTACCCCCAGCAGTTGGACCACCTGAAGGAGGATGGCGAGCTTCCCTATCCCTTGGCCAAGGAGCACTTCAAGCCTGAACTGGCGGTGAGCAACTACGAGGAACACCTAGAAGCTTGGTGCTTGATGGACGAGTTGGGGTTCGACGGTGTGGGATTCAATGAGCACCACACCTCGCCTTACGGCCTGATGACCTCGCCTAACGTCATGGCTGCTGCTGCCTCGCAGCGGCTGAAGCGCATGAAGATGCTGATTTACGGCAACCTGCTGCCCATCCACGAGCCTCTGCGTTTGGCCGAAGAGCTGTCGATGCTCGACTGCCTCAGCAACGGGCGACTTATCTCCGGCTTCGCCCGTGGGATCCCGCGTGAATATCTAGCCTACAACGTGAGTATGGCAGAGTCCCGCGGCCGGTTTGAGGAGGCCTATCAGATTATCAAGAAGGCGTGGACGGAGGAGGTCTTCTCCTACGAGGGCGAGTACTGGAGCTATAATGATGTGGCCATCTGGCCCCGCCCGGTGCAGCAGCCCCACCCGCCGGTGTGGATACCTGTGAGCGCCAGCCAGGAGACTCTCGATTGGGCGGGGCGGGAGAACGTGCCAATATCACCTGGAGCTTTGGGAACGCTGGCAGGGCGGCAGGATATGGTGCGCTACTATGGGCGGCAACTGGCAGAGAACGGCCACACCCTCACGCCAGAGCACATCATCGGGACTGCCAATGCGTATGTGGCCGACAGCCGGGAGCAGGCCTTGGCCGAGGCAGGCCCGTACATGGTCTACTTCTATCGCACCCTTTTCGGGCATGGCAACACGGCCAACGTCGAGCGCCAGAGAGCCACCGGCTACCGCAGCGAGCGGAACATGGAGTGGCTCAGCCCTGAAAACCGCGAGGACTTCCTCAACAGCATTCAGACCTTCCGCGAAGCCACCATGGAGAGCATCGAGCACCAAGACAGGCTCTGCTTCGGCAGCCCCGACGAGGTGCGTGACTCGATTATCGACTTGGCTGAGAGTTTGGGCAGCAACACGTTGATGCTCCACTTCAACCGGGGATCGATGCCCCACTCGATGTTCATGAACCAGATACAGCGGTTTGGCCGCGAGGTGCTGCCTGCTCTGCACGAACACCAGGTGACGACAGCCTTGGCGTCGTGATAGCACCATTATGTTCTCGTTTCTCAGTCCGCTGGAAATTGATGCCGACTTTGAGCGTCGCGAGTACAGGCTGGGCGATACCGTCGAAATAGACGTGTCGCTGAAGGCCCGCAGCGCCGTTGAGGTGGCCCAAGGCCGCATAGAGTTAGTGTGCCGGGAGCGGTTCATCGAGGTGCACACGGTCATGGTGCTCGCCTCTCGCCCTGTAGTCCCGGCGCGTTTCGGAGGGCCCCAACCTCCGCAAATTCGCATACCCAAGCGGGTCACCGAGGAGTTCAAGAACATCTCGGTCCACAGCCAAGCCGTCTTCCTACAGGGCCTTTCCCTAGCCAAGGGAGCCACGGAGTCGCTCCACGTTCGGTTGGACATATCTCCGGAACTGCCGCCTTACGCTGACCGGGGCGGCACCGTACGGTGGCGGTTGGCAGCAGTGGTGGAGCAGGCCGACGGCACCGTTGTGTCCAAAGAGAAGCGGATTCTCGTCACCTAGCAGTAGCAGACGGGACCACGCTCAAGCAAGAAGTCCGCATCCGGTGACATTCGCCCGTTGCATCCAGTCCCTAAACCCGGATATCATCGCGCCCGCGCCAATACATGCCTATACCAAGACATGCCTATAGACATGGAGGAGACGAAATGCCCGAGATAACCAGCTATGCGCCCGGAACTCCGTCGTGGGTCGACCTGTCGACCACTGACACGGAGGGGGCCCTAACATTCTACGGCGCCCTTTTCGGATGGGAGAACGATGCTCAGCCGATGGGGCCCGACAGTTTCTACTACATGCAAAGGATGCGGGGCCACGCTCTGTGCGGCCTCTACCAGCAGATGGAAGACCAGACCGCCCGAGGCGTGCCTCCCCACTGGACGACCTACATCACCGTGGATAGCGCCGACGATGCGACAGCACGGGCCGAGCAGGCTGGCGGTACCGTTCTTGTGGCGCCCTGCGATGTGTTCGAGGCGGGTCGCATGGCGATGATACAGGACCCCGAAGGGGCGGTGTTCGCAGTGTGGCAACCCAAGGCTCACATAGGCTGCGAGGTCAAGAGCGAGCCGGGGGCTGTTATCTGGAATGAGGTCATGACCAAAAATCCCCAAGAGGCGGGTTCCTTCTACGGGGCTGTGTTGGGGGTCGAGTTCACCAGCGCGCCCATGGACTACTATCTGCTGCGAGCTGGTGGCACCAGCGTGGCGGGAGTGCTGCAGATCACGCCTGAGATGCAAGGGTGTATCCCCTGCTGGGTGGTCTACTTCTGCGTAGATGATGCCGATGCAAAGACCGCTCAAGCCCAAGAACTTGGCGCAACCATTCTGGTAGCACCTTGGGAGGTACCGGGAGAAGGCCGCGTCGCCGTCCTTCAGGATCCACAAGGGGCGGTGTTCAACATATTCCAGCCGGTGCCCGGCGGGACATTGCTCCAGTCGTCTAGTTAGCGGCCACCGGCTGGCTTGCCTCCACTCGGGTGATGAAGGCCGCCAACTGCTCAGCGTAGAAGGGGGCTTTCATCGAGTAGCGGTTGGTGGCTGCTAGGCCGGGGAAGGTGTTGTCGTGCTGCCCCACCACGGCCCACTCCTCGTGGGTCCAAGCTGAGGAGCGCAGCTCCGAGTGGGGCACGAGGCGGTGCAGTGCCTCAGCCGCCGATTTGTGGTGTACGTCGTCTGGCGTATTGCCTTGGAAGATGACCATAGGGCAGCGTATGCTAGCGAGCTGCTCCTCTGTCACGTCGCTTACCGGGTTGGGAGCGGCGTAGGATTCCTGCCACCGCAGCATGGCGTGGCAGAACTGCTGAGGGTCCATCTCCAAGAGGCGCTGGCCGCTGGCTGGGTTGTCCTTGATGCGCTGGGCGAAAAACTCGGTCTCTCCTACAGCAGCCATTCCGCCTCGTTGGACGGCCTCAATGAACTGGCCGTAGTAGTTGGGGGCCGTCAGCGCGGCGCTGTTGGGCCCGCCGCTGACTTCCCACACCAACAAACCCTTCACAGCTTCGGGGTGTCGGACCGCTAGAGTTAGGGAGGTGCGGGAGCCCGCCGACCCGCCAGCGACGTAGGCTTGGGAAGCGCCGAGGTGATCCAGCAGCCCCGCCATGTCCTCGGCCCACTGGTGCTGCTCCGACAGTTCGCTTCCGATGACTACGTCGGACCGGCCGCAGTTGCGCCGGTCATGCAGTATTACGCGGCAATGCAGAGACATGAGGGCCCCAAGGGGACGCAATCCCTCGCGGTCTACCCGGCCTCCCGGAGTGAGGATGAGAGGCGGTCCGCTGCCGTACTCCTCGTAGTAGAGGTTGGCTCCATTAATATTCGCGTACGCCATATGGGACTCCTTCTCTGCTGTGCTCCCGCATCGGGCCAAGGCACACCTTGTGGGTGCCCATACACCGGGGCGGTATCGTAGGGGCAACCCTTGTGGTTGCCCAGTGGGGGTGCCCCTACGGAACGCGTCTCAAGACGGCAACTGCGCGTTAGCGGGCGGGCGTAAGCTCCTCGATGATGTGCCCGCCTTTTTCAGCGCGGTCGAGCGCCTCCTGTATGGCCTTAATCATCTGCCTAGCCGACTCGGCGCTCAGCTCCACGGCCACTCTGGCTCCAGGGCCCTCGGCTTCGTTGACGAAGTCGAGGTTGAGAGCATGTTCCAGTGGCGCATGGTACGGGTGATCGTAGGACACGTTGACCTTGTTCAGTTTGAACCAGCCGCCGGTCCCCTTGCCGCTACCGCTGATGTCGGCCTTCTCCACTATGGCTGTACACATTGCGGTGTTCCTTTCGGGTTGAGGTTTGAACCGACGGCTAGCCGAGGTTCTTCTCGAGGAAGGCCCAAATTTTCTGCCAGCCGTCCACGGCCTGCTCTTGGCGGTAGGCTGGGGTGTGGTAGTAGAAGAAGCCGTGGCCCGCGCCGTCGTAGCGGTGGAACTCGTAGTTCTTGCCGTGCTTCTTCAGCTCCGCCTCGTGCTGGTTCACCTGCTCCGGAGAAGGGCTGGCATCGTCGTTGCCGAAGAGGCCCAGCAGCGGGCAGGACAGGTCCTTGGTTAAATCGATGGGAGCTACTGGGTTCTTGGGGTTTAGGTCAGCCTCGGCCATGACCACGCGCCCGCCCCAGCACTCGATGGCCGCGTCGAACCCACTGCTCTGGCAGACTGTGAGGAAGGTGTTACGCCCGCCGGAGCAGGTGCCGAAGAGACCCACCTTGCCGTTCAGGTAGGCTTGGGAGCGGAGGTATTTCATGGCGCCGGTGACGTCGCCGACCATCTGGTCGTCGGGCACACCGCCACCAGCCCGCACCGCAGCGCCGATGTCCTCAGGGGTTCCGTGGCCGTCGCGGGAGTAGAGGTTGGGAGAGATGGCTACGTAGCCGTGGTGGGCGTAGCGGCGGGTGGCCTCACGGTACCACTCATCCCAGCCGGGAGCGTGGTGAATCACCACCATGGCGGGGAAGGGGCCGGTGCCCATTGGCCGGGCTAGATAGGCGTTGACTACGTCGCCGTTGTGGCCATGAACCGAGACGGTCTCGGCCAGCATGCCCTCGTACTGATCAGTCTGATACATAGGAACTCCTCTCTTGATGTTGTGCGCTGTTCGCGTCGGGCTAATTCTACAGCTTGCTCTGGGTGACTGCACCTGCTGCTTGTCCGTACCGGCAGACCGGCACCGTTGCACGAGAGAACCTCACATTTTCGCGAGGTTTTCCCGCATTTCTTCGCATTGTTCCTAGCTGGCGGCGAGACGATTCGTATCTGACAAATACTCTTTTGTATCTGAAAACACTCGAATTTCTCGCCGCGGAGCTTCCACACCAGATACGATTCAGCTAGGGACAAAACCGCCCGATTTTCCTGTCGGCTTTCGGTACCTCCTATTCAGAGGCAGTCTCGCCCCCTGCCCCTATGGGTGCTTGGCAGCACCTTTGCCCGATCCAGCCTCCTTCATCGAGGGAAGGGGCTATGTGGGCCACGTCAGGTGGCAGAGGAATGGCATCCTTAGAGCGTCTCTATCGAGGTTACCGGTGTGGGGTGGAGCCAGTCAATGGGAAAATGTCATGGGCAGGATGAGTCACGCGTATAAGGCTGCCATAAACTTACTGGCAGTTGGACTATCGTGGTCGAGAGGCGTGGTCGAGAGGCGTGGTCGAGAGGCGCGGTCGTGAAGCGCTGTCGTTTGACCTGCGCCGTGGTCGGTGCTAGCGTAATGATTCCATGGCGAACGGAATCGCAACATTGGGCACACGAATGAACTCGTTTCTGCCCATATCTATGCGGTATGGACAGTACCGCTATTACTGGGTGGCCCTGCTCATCGGTGTTACGGGGCATCAAATGCTGCTCCAGTTCACCATGGGATGGCTGATGTTCGAACTCACTGGCGAGGAGTTGGACCTCGCATTCCTTGGACTGGCCATCGCCATGCCTGCCATCCTGTTCAACGTGTTTGGCGGGGCAATGGCAGACCGATTTGAGCCGCGGGTTCTCGTAACCAGCTCCCAGTCTATCGCAGCCACCGGCGTCGTCGTCCTAGCGATTATGGTGCTCATGGACAAGGTCGAGCCATGGCACCTACTGGTGGTAGCAGGGATCATCGGCTCCGTTCAAGCATTCGACTCCCCCAGCAGGTCCTCCATCTTTCCCCGGCTGGTGCAGCGGGAGCACATCGTCAATGCCGTGGCCATGGAGTCCATCGTCTGGAACGTGGTGCGCATCTTCGGACCCCTCTTTGCTGGCATCATCATCGACCGGGTGAGCATACCAGCCTCCATGTTCGCGTCGGCAGCCAGCTTCTACCTGCTGGGGGCAGTGGTTTCGGTGCTGCGGTTGCGGACTCGTGCGCCGTCGCAAGGGCAGGTGGCGCGGCAGATTGCGGCCGGGCTGCGGTACGTCCGCCAACACTCCGTCTTCTCCATCATCATGATGCTCACCTTCTGCAACAGCATGTTCGGCATGGCCTACATCGGGCTCATGCCGGTGTTCGCCAAAGACGTGCTGGACGTGGGAGCGGAGCGCATAGGCTGGCTTCTGGGGGCAGCGGGCATCGGGGCCATCACCGGCACGGTGGTTGTTGGCAACATGAAGGACAGGCACCCCTTGGGGCTGGCGATTCTAGCTGGAGCCGTATTCTACGGATTGGGATTGGTGCTGTTCGCCTTCACTGCCAGCCAGAAGATGTATGTGGCATCTATGGGGATCCTGGTGTTCGTCGGGGTATCGCCCACTCGCTTTACATAACCGGCGGCATCGCAGCCATACAGAGCTTGGTGCCGGACCAGTTGCGCGGACGAATAATGGGGCTGTACGGGGTCACTTGGAGCCTAGGTCCGCTAAGCCTGGTCTTCGGCGGGCCCGTATCCAAGGCATTAGACAGTCCGCCTTGGGCCGTGGCCATCGGGGCTATGATCGTAGTGGTGGTTGCCATCCTAGTTGGGCTGTTCAGCCCCCAGATGCGATCCCTGCCAGTGAGGCCCGACGAGGCGAGGCGGCAGCAGTACCAGCAGGTGTCAGTCCCAGCGGGAGATCGGGACTAGTGGTTAGTCGTCGCCCCTGATTCTAATGGTTCAAGTATATTCCCATGCCGACTTGGCTTATGGTCTCCACCGTATCTAAGCAGTCGACATGCTTCCCCTTAGAACGGACCATGTGCTCGATGATATTGCGAGTGGCGTAGCTGGCGACCCCTGCGCAATGGATGGCGACGGCTGTACGTCGTCTGCCAAGCCGAGGTCTGCGAGCAGTCGCTCCGGCGCAGTTTAGCCCTTGACGATAAGCAGCACTCCCGTTCCGATTAGAACGACCTCTACGATGATGGGGAAGGCCCCCACCGATACCCGCCTCAGTATGAGACTTCCTAGATAGGCTCCAACGAAAGCGATCAGGCCAATGGCCACCCCGACGATCAGAGTCCGCAAGGTCAAGAGACCGTCGGCTCCGTAAACCGCCAGCCGAGGCACTTGTATTACTATGACATTGAAGGATGATGTCCCGATGAAAGCGCCGGTCACCATCCCATGTCCCAAGTAGAAGGGTGCGAGTAACGGACCCACAGCTCCCACCATTCCGGCTAGGAAGCCTGTAACCGATCCCACGGGAGCGAACCAACGCAACCTCATGCCCCTGCGCTTCCCCCATGGCGTGTGGCGGAACAACACGACTAGCAATATGATCCCCCCCAGCAATCGGGGCAGAATCTCGCTGGGGGTGGCGATGAAGACGAGGCTACCCGCGACCACAGCGGGAATCGCCCCCAAGCAGAACCAGCGCACCACGGGCCATGAGATGTCTCGCCAGTTGAAGTACATCCGGCCAGCCGCAGCCAGAATCTGGGTGAAGGCCAAGGCGGTGATGGCATCCCTAGCCCCGATGGCCCATATCAACGCTGGCAGGGTGATGATTCCACCGCCGATACCAGCCACTCCCGCCACCGTGAATCCCAGCAGCGCCGCCCCAGCGACTACTAGGAGAACCAGAGGGTCTTCCATCTAGGCGATGGTCCTCAGGGACGGGTTCTGTCTACTCCTCAACTGCGATGAAGCGGCAGGGAGATGCTCCGCCTTCCTTGATGAGCATGGGGAGGATGATCATCTTGACCCGGTTAGACGTCAGCTGGTTGGCGTTGACCAAGCACTTGCAGATGGCGATGGTCTTGATGACAAGGTCGCGGTAGCCACCGAGGCCGACTGAAGGTGGCGCAGGGGAGAAGACGCCGGGCGGCAGGTCCATCAGGCGCTCCCGTGCCTCTGCCGAGGGCCATGACTTTGGCCGTGGGACGATGCGCTCGTCGCCTATGGACCAAGCATAGCCCTGATAGGCGGGCGTCATGATGAGGGCGGCATCGGTCATGAAGACCCCGCTCTTCTTCTCCTCCATGATTTCCGCCATGCGCAGGCATGCCTCGTAGCTCCAAGACGGGGAGTACACACAGTAGTCTTTCCCTAGTTCAAAGGCCTTCTCTGTGGTGGCCCAGCTAGTGCGCACCAGCACGTCGTCGCCCTGGCGATAGTCGGCTTGAGCCACGGCGGCGTCGATCTCCTCGGCTGTGATGACGTGTTGGTCCTCGCCGGGCACGTCCAGCACAACTGTATCCCGCAGGATGAGCCGCTCCAAGGGCACCTCGTCGAGGCGCCAAGTGTAGATGTTGCCCTCGCGCAGGGGGCCACGGCGATGGGGCGAGCCTTGGTAGGGGGTCATGAAGGGGCTGCCCGACTCGTCGTCGATCTTCAGGTGGGTCATGCGGATGCCGTTCACGTCATAGAACATGTACTCGTAGAACTGGACCGAGCAGTTGGGCATAGCTAGGATCTCGCCGTATCCGGCGCCTTCCCAGATGGGCATCGACAGGTCTACCAGACGCATTGGAATGCCTCCTTATTCTTCTATGGCAACGACGCGACAGGTGGAGCCCACTCCCCTGATGAGTTTCAGTGGCCCCACAATGATGCGGAGGCGCCGCTGCTGTATGGCAGCGCAGTTCACCAGACGCTTGACGGTCATGATTCCTGCCGATGCGAGGGCAATGGCCGCGCCGTTGTCGGCGGCTGCCTTTTCCGGCGTGTAGGAGCGAATGTACCCAGCCGCCTTGGCCGCGGGCCACGGCTCGGGGCGTGGCGCGATGGGGAACCATTCGGGGATGAGATGTTGCTGTGGCATGGCGATGACCGCCATGTCTGTCAGCAGCAGGTCGCTGCCGTTGGTCCCCATCCGCGCTGCCAAGTGCTGTGCGCTGGATGCCAAGAGGTAGGGCGATCCCACCATGTAGCGCGAACCGGGCCGCTCGTACAGGTCTTGATCGCCCCAGCCCGTCCTGATCAGCAGGGCGTCTCCATAACGCACGTCGGCCCCGCGCCAAGCTGCGTCTAAGTCGGCGTCGGTCACCTCCCCTCCGTCCTTGGGGATGTCCAGCACGGCGGTCTCGCGCAGGGTCAGCTTCTCCAGTTCCACCTCGTGCAGGCGAGCCGTCTTCCGCGTCTCGGCGAACTGCGACGGCAGCGTCAGGCAGGTGCCAGCTTCGGTGCCCAGCGAGAAACCCTTCAGCGGGTGCCCGCCCGGCGCAACGATGAAGGGCGTCGCCGTGGGAAACACCTCATCCGCCATGTACTCATGGTTCAAGGGCATGGTCAACTCCAGCAATTGCATCGATGCGCCTCCCTGATGGCCTCTCAGTAGTGGGCGTGTTGTTCGAGCATACTATACCGAAGGGGTGGTATGGGGGAACTGGGTAGATGAGGAGTAGGAGGCGGGATCGCCGGAGAGGCGACATACTACGCTAAGGTGATGGCGCTTTGCCCCAATTCTCCCAGAGATACCACGACACCAACGCGCCCACTCCACTAACCAGCAGTCCAGCGAATAGTTTAGCGGGCACTATGTGGAAACCTTGTAACGTGCCTACGAGAAAACACAACATGAATATGATGCCCATTGCCACTAAACAGCGTATGACAATTGGCAAAAGTCGCTCGGGTGGGCAGAAGAGGGCTAGGCCGACTAGGGCCATAAACACCCCCATTCCTGCCAGCGTCATGAGAATGGGCAGGTCATCGTTCCCCGGTCGCGGGGAAAAGAGCCCGAGTGTGAGGAAAGACGGAAACAGTATGATTGACATGAATAGTATCCGCACAACAAAACCGGCAGAAGATGTCTCGTTGCCAAAAACAATAGCGGCGGCCGTCACGGACAAGCAGAGAGCTAGGGCGGTTACCCATAGCCCGGGTTCGCCAAATACAAACCACAACTTGGCAGCCCGAGAGAAATCGCTAGGCACATACGGGCCCACGGCAACTTCCCGCCAGTTACCGCTGGGTTCTCCCACCAGCACACCCTGAATCCCGAAGGTGGCGATAACGTTACCGCTTGGCGCGTGGTATGCAATTCTTTCAGCATTGAGGGTGACCTCCCGCTCACCAAGAGCTTCGGTTGCGTGATACTGATACCTTTGGCTCCCGGCGTCCCTCAAGAATTCGGTGGGGTAGACCAACTCACGCGTATCTGTGGTCGTCAAGACAATCCCAACCTCCTCGACAGAGTACACGCCTCTGGGAGTTTCCGCGCTCGACGTCCCCCGCGTTATGGAATCTGGGTCTCCGGACCAGTAGTCTTCCAATCTTGCCCAAGTCATTCCACCATCGTCACTGGTAAAGAGCGGATAAGGTGTGCCGGCAACGAGAGTTTGGTCCGTTGTGATCTCTATAGTCCGTATTCCCGAGGTGGGTTCCGCCGGACTGGTTCCCACCGCTGCCAGCGCCGCCACTCCCGCCACTACGAACACCAACTGCCTGCGTCCCATTCCGGGGTGTGCCGTCGCGCTGTGGTGCCAGACCCACAGGGCGGCTGCCAGCCCGAGCGGGATGACCAGTGAGTCGGTGGGGTCGGGGGTGGTGCCGGCGAGCCTGCCTGATATCAGAGCTAGGGACGTTGATATCAGGTTGTGGACGGAGTCGAAGGTGTTGAAGCAGGCGTAAAGGAGCGGCAGTCCGACGTAGGCAGTGAGGAATACCGCCCGCTCGGCCCAACGGGTGCGGGGCACAACTGCCGATCGAGCGAGGGACAGCAGGAAGGCCAGCAATGGGCAGGCGAACACCACCCAAGCGAGGTCGCTCAGCTTGCCGGTGGTCCACGGCGAGGACCAGAGCGCTTTGAACACCAAGTCGTTGACCAGCAGCAGGCCAACGGCCGCCAAGGTCACCGGGTGCATGAGCGCGGTCTGGCATCTTTGGGCTAGGTTATTCTTCACCGTGGGCCCGACCCTAGTGTTGGTAAGTCGACAGGGAGATTATGCCTAGAGATGGGTATGTTGCAACTGTAATACTGCGTGGCGGCTTGTGGGACCCTTCATCTCCCTTTGGATGTCGGTCTTGGGCCCAAGTGGCTGAAAGTCGCGTAACTCGTTATGTATAGCTGTTGATATCGTACTACTATTGGGTAGTATCGGACTCGTAGCGTACTACTTTAGAAGGGGAGGCAGTCTGGCGTGAGGGTTATCATCGCTCACCGCAACGCCGCCGCTGGGCATGGCCTTGCCCTCCTTCTGGCCAAGTATGGCGACTTCGACGTGGTGGGCGAAATTGCCGACCCCGATGAGATAGTGGCCACCATCGTCAATGCGAACCCCAACTTGGCCTTGGTCGATTCTGAATTCCCGTCAATCGACTTGGAAGGCATCATCCGGCTGGTGAAGGAGCGCGTACCCGAGGTGGCGGTGGCTGTATTCACCGGCTCCGATACCTGGTCCCACTTGGAGGATTCCATACGTGCCGGGGCCACTTCCTTCGTCTCCATGAAGACGGACCCCGAGGAGTTGGCGCGCTCTCTTCGCTTGGCCGGAGACGGCCACGTACTCGTCTCGACTCCCTTGGTGGCTTCTCTGTCGGACCTTTTCAATGGGGAACCCATGACCTGTCGCAACGGGAGTTGGAGATTCTGCAGTTAGTGGCCCAAGGCCAAACCAACGCAGAGATAGCCGAATCGCTGAGAACACCGTTAAGGTGCATATGCGCAACATTTTCGGCAAGCTTCAGCTGCGCAATCGACAACAGGCTGCGGCTTATGTGTTGCAGTCCGGGATCGTGACCGACCTCGTGTTCCCTTCCGTCGATACGGGGTAGTTACCGTCCATGCGGTGGTAGTTACCTAGACCCTTGCGTCGGCCATCCGGCGATGCCGCTTGGCGCCAAAAGTACTAATCAGCAGCCTCCCGTTACTCCTGATGGCGCCTGACGACTACCACTTGGCACGTTTCGAATACCCCTGCGGGATGTCCGGGATACCTCTGGTAAGGTGTGGGAATAGTCCATGCGAACCCCCCCGAATAGTCGCAATGGGTGTGTGCCGGTCTCTCTCGAACCGTTAAGCTGATAAGTGGAGCCTTAGCATCTTCAGGAGCGACAAGACTGGAGAGGCACTGACGCACAGCCCAACGGCTGGCGAAGCCGCCACAATACATCCGAAACGTTGATAGTCCGGCGTCCCTGAATAATAAACCGGCGTCCCTGAATGATAAAACAGTGGGAGGTTGTTGAAATGGTGGAAAGGGAATTGCTAAACGGTACGATCGTTACGCCGAAGCAAAACAAGGAAGGCGAGATCGCCCAAGTGATGAGCGGCCTGACCATCAAGGAGCTACAGATGTTGCCCCACCAAGATAAGCCTCGCCCGGCTGGAGGCTATCGAGGTGGGCGGCACTACCCGCATCAGCGAAGAAGTTGTCGCCACCATTACGGCCAAGGCTGTAGGGGAGATACCCGGAGTCGCCGAGGTTGGCCTGAGGACTGTGGGTCGCTTCCTAGCCGAGGCGTTGGGAGGGGCGGAGCGCGGCGCGGGGAGTCGAGGCCGAGGTGGGGCGTAAAGAGGCCATTGTGGACGTGACCGTGCGGATTATCTACGGGAACAGCATCCCCGCCGCCGTGGTGGCCATCCGGTACAACGTCGCGGACCGGTTGCTGGGCCTCTGTGGCTTGGTGGCCAAGGAGATCAACGTCCGCGTGGCTGGCCTTGAATTTCCCGATCGTATGCCGGGGAGGGTCGTGTAACCCGGAATACGCCAAGTTCTCAAACTACCAACAAACCACACGAGCTACCAACAAACGATACGAGAACGATCAAGGAGGAATGCAATGACCTATGAGAGAATACAAGAGACGGAGATGGGTGCCAGGCTGGCTGAGATGCAAAACCTGGAGGAGATCGAAGTCGGGGGCGAAACCAACATCGAGGACGAGGTCATCGGAGCCATAGCTGGCTTGGCGGCTGCCGAGGTGGAAGGGGTCTCCTCCCTTGGCACTCGCTCCTTCAAGAGGACTCTGGCGGAGGTGGTTGGCGGCCGCGAGGCGAGGGCTAGGGGCGTGGCCGTGGAGGCTGGCCAGCGCGAGGCTATCTTAGACTTGGACATGCGGGTCAAGTACGGCTTCAGCATCCCGGAGACGGTGATCAGCGTCCGTCATGTGGTGGCACAGCGTGTCTTGGAAATGGCCGGGCTGATCACCAAGGAGATAAACATTAACGTAGTGGGCATCGACTTCTCGGAGAAGGTCTCCGACAGGGTCGAGTAGATAGTGCCAGAACGACCAGTAACACATGCGCGGCCCCAAGCGATTGGGGCCGCTTTCCCATGGGCCACGCCGGTGAAGCATGTGGCTGGTGAAGCAGGCGATGGAGGGACAATATGGGCCTTTGGAATAGGCTAGCCGTATCCCTCGTGTCCCTGTTTCTCATCATCGCCGCGGTGGTCACTCTGCTGGTGGAGACAGAGGCAGTACCCCCCGACTTCTTGCCCGGAGGTGTCGTCGCCGACGGCTTGGTGTCCGAGGAATCGTGGTTCCAGTCTGAGTTGGAGGACCTAGCGTCCTATGAAGGCCTTGCTAGGGTAATCTCCATGGCCATCTCCATCGCTGTGGCAGCAATCATGCTGCTCGTGCTCCTCGCCCAGTGGCGTCTGGGACAGAAGACCATGAGCCTGCTGGTCAGCGTGACGGGTGAAGGCGGCCTTTCAATAGAGGAAGACAGTGTGCGCTACTTGGCGGAACGCACCGGGCAAAGCAGCCGTAACGTTACGAGGCTACGGTGTGGGGTGCGTATCCAGGGTAGGCGTAACGTTGCGCCAGCGCGCGTTATCATCACCTGCTATCCTAGGCTCATTCTGGGCAGCAACGTACAGGAAATTCGGGACGACCTTCAGCAGCGTGTCAAGGTCTTTGTGGAAAACTTGACCGGGCTTTTGGTCGACCGCGTCGATGTGGCAAGGGTGCGGTATGAGAGCGGTGATGCCTCGAAATTGATGGGTGGCTAGGCGCATGGGTGAGCCGAAACTGATAGGACTGGTATTAGGTCTGGCCATCGGCATAGTCTTTGTCTGGATTGGCGTTTGGCAGGCCTTGGTCGTCGGCGCCTTGGGCATGGCAGGGTTCTTGGTGGGTAAGTACATCGACGTGAGTTGGCCTTCGTCGATAGGCTTTTGGCGAGGTTCGTCGAGTCCAGGAAGCACGACGAGGAGGAAAACGATTGACTTCCGTGGCTGATTCTTTCATCGCCTCTTTGTCCTAACTCCCTAGCGCGAGAGACCGCCGAGGGAACGGTGCGAGCGGTGGGCGCAATGGGCGGTTGAGGCGGGCGCCTTCGTTCGGGATACCCTCATTGGTGTCATACAAGGCACGGGAGAGGCCGTAACGCGTAATCCGGGAGGTCGTGCTAGGCGCCATCCGTGGATCGACTAGGGCCAAGTCTGACATTGGTGATGCGGGCAGGGAGGCAGTAGCCGACGCGATTGAAGGCACGGCTTCGTTTGACATCGACAACTCAGAGGCGGTAGCGGCCGCAGTCGAGGGCGCTGTGGAAGCGGTGGCGGAGGCTGGAGGCGACCTTGGCGATGCTGCTAGGGTTACAGTGGGCGGCGTAGTATCCGGGGTATCCGCTGCTGGGGGCGATGTAGAAGCTGCTGCGCGGGACGCGACGCATGCGTTGATCACCCACGTCGCCTCTTCCGAGCAGGGTGTAGGCGAAATTGCCGGCTTGGCCCAAAGTGCGGTGGAGGCGGCCTTGGAAGAGGCCGACAGGAATATGCAGTGGGGGTCGAACTGGCCGCCGCGGCGGCCATGGGCGCCGTCGATGCCGCGTACCGAGTGGGTCCGGTTCATGGGGACACCGTTCGGGCATCCGTAATCAGCAGCATCTGTGATCCACGCACTGCCGTTGCGCTCGACTTGGAGCGGCAGCTTCCTCATATTGCGGAGCAGCTTTCCAACGAGTTGCCTCGGAGAAGCGCAGCATGGCGTTTACGAGCCATGCTCAGGGCGGTGCGCCTTTTCTTCAATGCTGGTGGGATAGATCTTGCGGCATCGCTGGCCTACTTCACTGTCCTTTCCCTGTTTCCTCTTGTTGCCTTGGTGTTAGTGGCGGCGACCATATTCGTGGACAGTGAAGCCGTTAGCGGGAAGCTCACGGAGATACTGTCATACTACTTCCCAGGTTCAACAGACCTCATCCGGGGGGGTCATCGAGGACCTGTTGAGCAACTCCATCGCCATTGGCCTCGTATCATTGGCGACTATCGTGGTGGGAGCCAACGGCTTGATCCAGGGTGCGAACAGGGCTTTGAACAGAGTCTTCGGCACCGAGTTAAGAAAGATCGTTCGTAGTACAGCTATCCAGGCACTGACTATGATGTTACTGGCAATCCTCTTCCTGATGTCCATCTGGCTAACTGCATCCTTCCAGACTGCGGTCAGCATCAGCGAAGGGTTCCTGGATTCCACGGAGGCAGCTGCGACTTTCGCTTCCGTCATACTTGGAATCTTGTCTACCGTCTTGCCAGTCGTCCTCACCATTGCGGTGTTTGCCATAGTCTATCACCACCTGCCCAATACCCGGGTGGAGTGGCGTGACGCAACGTTCGGTGCGGTCGTCGCTGTCGTCCTGTTCGAGGGGGTGAAATATGTCTCATTCTGGTTCACCGGCGTGATCGCCGAAAGCCAATATACGGCCCTGTTGCCTCCGTCATGGTGCTCCTTATGTGGGCCTATATCGGTGGAGTGGTCTTCCTGTATGGCGCCGCCTTGACCAGAGTCGCTGGCGAATTGAGGCCGCAGGGCTCACTGGGCGCCACCAGCAGGTAGCTCTGCTTGGTCTGGCGACTAGGTGATGCCCAAGACAACAGGACAACATCGTGTCTAAGGCGCTTCGGTCATTCAAACGAGCAGGCCGATAGCGGCGGTGGCGATGCCGAGGAATAGTAAGAACTCGAAGACATCGGTGAAAGTCGTGACCACCACGGCAGACGCGACTTGGATCGACTCCGATGCGGCACAGAAACAGCAGTACCCCGGCGCCAACGCACCCCGCTAGATCATGTTGCCCAGCATGGCGAGGCCCAGCACCATCGCCAGGCCCAGGTTCTGCTGCCATAACAGTGCTATCCCCGCGACTAGAGCGCCCAGCAAGACCCCGTGAAGGACTCCGAGGGAGGCCTCTCGAGCCACCAGCCTGCGGGCTCTCATGCCGACCAACTCGCCAAGGGCAATTGATCGCACTATGAAGGTGAGGGTCTGGGTCCTGCCAATCCCACCCTGCCCGGCGACCACGGGCAGGAACGCAGCCAACACCACAACCTGCGTTAAAGTCGACTCGAAGAGAGCGACTGTCGCCGCGGCGAGAAACGTGGTGACAAGGTTGACCGTGAGCCATGAGGCGCGTGCGCACCGAGATGAGGAGTGGGTCGTCCAGACCCCTCCCCCGCCACGCTTGCCACCTTCAACATCTGACTCGTGCCCTGCTCCACGGCTGCGCCCAACAGGGACTTGGCCAGGAGCACGCCTATGAGCCGCCCCTATTGGACGACGGGCAGCTGGGTGAGATTGTAGTGGCGCTGCAGACGGGCGCACTCGTCGGCAGTGGTGTCGGCATCTACCGTCGCTACAACGGACACGGCTATCGAAGATACCGGGGCGTCGTCGTCAGCAAGGGCTAGGTCCACCATGTGGACTTGGCTTCCAAGCTCGTGGTCGTCATTTATGATGAGGACGTGGGTGAACTTACGGGCCATACCATCCAGTGTCCTGAGGCTATCAAGAGCCGTCGCGGCTCGGTTGTCGAGATGGACCGCGGGGAACTCTGTGACCATGAGGGCCCCAGCCGTGCGGGGCGTGTGCTGAAAGATGTCCGCGTCCGGCAGTGGACGTTCCAAGGCTTTGGACACTTCTCTGGCGCGCGGGATGGGAAGACTGCGCAAGGTCTCCAAGGCCTGTTGCGGATTCACTTGGTCGATTACAAAGGAGAGAACGCCAGCGCCGAGACGCGCCCCTACCCTTCCCGCCTCGACGGGATTCATCTGCCGGAGCATCCAGGCGACAGTGTCGGGAGACATGGCGCGGACCATTGCGTCTCGACTGGTGCGGGGCAGACTTGCGACGATGTTCCCCATGTCGGCAGGATGCAGGTTTCGCAGCCGTTCCCAAGCGAATTGCTCCTCGCCGGCCCGGATCAGATCGCAGACTTCCCCGGCGATGGTCGCAGCCACTTCAAGCGAGATTGCTTGCGGTTGCTCTATACCTCTTTCCGAGGTGGGCGTCTGCTCAGGTATGTCCCGTTGGTCCGGCATTGGGCACACATCCTTGCACTGTAATGGGAGCGACCGGGAAACGGTGACCCCAAAGGTCACAAATGGCTAAGTGGAGGATGGCATGTAGAACTGGCGCCGTCGCCGATCCGACTCTCGTCACGCGGTACAACCGCTTCTAAATTCGTAAGGCAGGCTATCGTTGTGCGGTGACGGAACGTGAAGGAGGTCAATTGGGATCAGCGCGGGGCTACTCCCTGAGCCTTTAAGGGCCCCTAACCGAGAGGCCCCTGCATCACCACTTGCTTGACTCTTCGGCGTACACATGGTCGGGCAAGCTGTAGCTGATTCCTGCTTCGTCGAACACTGAAGTTTCGAACAAGCCCGTGAACCTGTTCAGGTTGAAAATCAGGTCGAAGGCTTGGCCGATGAGGGCCGTTATGCCGAAGGCGACTACTATGCAGACGATGGACAAGCCCACCGGCATCAGGGCCGCGACGATGGTGCCAAAGAGGACGACGAGGATGATCAGGGCCACCGGTAGGCCGATGCGCTCCCCTTGGCGCAAATCGCTTTCCGCCAGTTCATTCTGTTCGTGGGAGATACTGGCATCCCCCACTATCAGCACGCTGAAGCCGTCCTCGCTGTCAGCCTCGTGGACGACGTCCAGCACCGGCTCGACGTTCTTCAGTGCTTGGTCGAAGTCGCCAGTTAGCGTCAAGCGCATGATGGTCGTCTTACGGTCCTGGGAAACCGTCTCCTCGCGTTGGGCCAGCTGTTGCTGCGTAAGCAGAGGAAGCAGTTGCTCCGGCACGAAGTAGTGTTCAATCTTTGGTGACGGTTTCCGGGCCCAAGCCTTGGATTTCAGAAGCCAGCGCCTCTACCGTTGCCCTGAACTCGGGGTCGTCGACGGTGAGGGTGTCCGCTTGGACGATGACGATCTCCGTCCTTGGTTTTGGGCCGCGCAGCCGGTCTTGCAAAAGGCGTTCGGCCCGGGGGGCCTCTGCGCCTCCGCCGAGCTTGAATTCCGTGGTGGTCGCGCTGTCGAGAAAGTCCGTTGGGCCAAGGTTGAGGCCCAGTTCAGCGTCGTCACCCAGAATGCCACCGACTATGGCGAGCAGGGCCCAGATGCCGAGGACCACTATCGCCCTTCGGGCGCAGATTCGAGCCAACCATCCGGTCAGGGGCCTTCCCCTCTATGGGCGCATAGGCGTTACTGCGGCACATCGTACTATGTGGCGCGTTGCTATGCCTGCGATTGGAGAACGTCCAAATAGGCACTGGGTACTTACACGGGCCGCAGCTGACATTGGCTCGCTGACTTCCACGGGAGCAAGGGAGTAAGATAGCCCCCGCCGCCCTCGCAATCCACCGGCGGCCAATCGCACGGGAGGAATGACCATTTCCGTGGAGACCGCCACCAACGCGCTGGCCGTTCTCAAGTCCGCAGATTCGGCTACGACAGCTTTCGGGACTTGCAGGAAGAGGTAATCAACAACGTTCTCGCCCGCCGCGACAGCTTGGTGCTGATGCCGACCGGGGCTGGCAAGTCCCTCTGCTACCAGCTGCCTGCCCTGATCTTCGAGGGTGTCACACTCGTCGTTTCGCCCCTCATAGCCTTGATGAAGGACCAAGTGGATGCTCTGAATGCCAACGGAATCCCCGCCCGCTTTATCAACAGCGCTCAGTCGCGATGGGAGATGGAGCAGGTGCAGGCGGAGGTACGCCAAGGCCACGTCAAGCTGCTCTATGTAGCCCCGGAACGGCTGACCTTACCCGATTTTCGAGGCTTCCTCCGCAGTTTGGACCTGAGCCTCATCGCCATCGACGAGGCTCACTGCATCTCCGAGTGGGGCCACGAGTTTCGCCCCGACTACCGCAACCTGCTGCAGATGCGGCAGGACTTCCCGGAAGTGCCCGTGATTGCCCTGACAGCCACTGCCACGGAACGGGTGCGAGAGGACATCATCAGCCAGCTTGGCCTGCACCGTGGACAGGTGTTTCTCTCCAGCTTTAACCGTGCCAATCTCAGCTACTCAGTGCATCCCAAGTCCGATGCCCTAGCGCTGCTCATGTCTATGCTACAGAAATGCCGTGGACAGTCCGCCATCATCTACTGCTTCTCGCGTAGGGAGACTGAGGAGTTGGCCGATGGACTGAACAAGCGCGGCTTCGAAGCACGTCCCTACCACGCCGGACTTGATGCCGAAACTCGCCGCAGGAACCAAGAGGACTTCGTACGGGACCGGGTGCCCATTATCGTCGCCACCATCGCCTTCGGCATGGGAATCGACAAGCCGGACGTCCGCTTGGTAGTGCATAACAGCTTGCCCAAGTCTTTGGAGGGTTACTACCAAGAAACGGGCCGGGCAGGCCGGGATGGGCTGCCCAGCGAGTGCGTCCTCTTCTTCGGTTACGGCGACAAGGCCCGGCAGGACTACTTCATCAACCAGATTGAGAGCGCTACCGAGCAGCGCAACGCCCGCGAAAAGCTGACCCAGATGGTGGACTACGCCCAAACCCCCACATGCCGGCGTCGGACCCTTCTGGAGTACTTCGACGAGGAATGGACCGAGGAGAATTGCGGCGGGTGCGACGTCTGCCTCCGTGCGGCCGATGACTTCGACGCCACCGAGATTGCCCTGAAGGTACTCTCGGCGGTAATCCGCACCGGCGAACGATTCGGTGCGGTCCATATCATCCAAGTTCTTACGGGTAGCCGGGAGAAGCGCATCCTAGACCTTGGCCACGACCGTCTCAGCGTTCACGGCATAGTCAGGGACTTCCAGCGCACCGAGTTGCGCGAAATCGTTGGTCATCTCCGGGTGAAGGGATTGCTGGCCCTTAACGAAGGTGAGTTTCCAACCCTGACGGTTACCCCCAAAGGCCGCGAGTTCCTCCAGCAGCGGAACAAACTGACCCTGCCTCGACCGCAAACACCCGAGGCCAGCGATGAGCGTCAGTCCGGAAGTCGCCGTCCCAGCGGTGCGCCAGGCTTGGGAGAATACGACGAGAAGCTGTTCGAGGAGCTGCGCACTTTGCGCCGACGTCTGGCCGACGCCCGCAACGTCCCGCCCTTCGTAGTCTTCGGCGACGTAAGTCTGCGCCACATGGCCGCGGTAGTCCCGCAGACCTTGGAGGAGTTCGGACGCATACCCGGCGTGGGTCAAGCCAAGCTGCAGCAGTACGGCGCCGACTTCCTGCAAATCATATGTGCCTACGCAGAGGCCAACGGCATCCCTGCAGTGACTTACGACGCACTAGTGGACGAAAAGCCTGCGCCGGACCTGCAAGAAGGCGAACGTGGGCATAGGCAGCGAGGGCGGGGCGCCACTTATGAGACTACCAAGGAGCTTCTGGCCCAAGGCCTCACCATCAGTCAAATTGCTGAGCAGCGGGGCCTTGCAGCTACTACTATCCTAGGTCACTTGGAACGCATCAGCGACCAAGGCGAAATCCTCGGTCTGACCCATCTGCTGCCCCCAGCCGAAAGGCTGAACCAAATCGAGCAAGCCTTCCTCACTTGCGGCAGTGCCTTCTTCCGTCCCGTGTGGGAGTACCTTGGCCCCGACTTCACCTATGACGAGCTGAGGCTGGCGCGTATCTGGCTGCGCCAGGAAGGGCGTCTGGAGGAGGAGTGATGATTCGTGATGTCGGCGGCATGCCCCAATGAGTTAGAATTACATATAGTCCAGCATGGACTAGTAAGATTCTTCCCGTGGAGTATGCGCAGTGCGTAAGCCCGAATCCCGCAAGGTCTGGACGGTGGCCGAGGCCAAGGCACGTTTGTCCGAGGTCCTCCGTCTAGCAGAAGAAGAGGGGCCTCAGCGAATTGGGGCAAGAAAATGTTTCGTCGTCGTGCCGGAGCATCTGTGGCAGGAGAAAATGGCGCCCGATAAACCTTTGGGCCAATGGTTGGTGGAGAATGTGCCACGAGGCTTGAACCTCGAAATTCCACACGATAGAGAGTCTCGGAGAGAAATCCCCTTCATATCCGAGGAACACGGGTGACTGGCTATCTTTTGGATACCAACGTTGTCTCAGAGTTGACAAGAGACATCCCGGACCCAAATGTGGTTACGTTTCTGTCCGAGGAAAGCGACCTAGGGCTATCGTCAATCGTCATATATGAGTTGGAGTACGGGGTACAGTTGCTTCCGCGGGGACTGCGTCGCGATCACTTGGGCGCTCTGAACGCAAGCATCATCTCGGAGTACGACAATCGGATACTCTCATTGGACAAGATAGGAGCAGAATGGGCCGCGCGGTTCCGGGCACAGGCCCACGGTACTGGACGGCCCCTTGACCTCGGCGACGCGCTCGTAGCGGGTGTAGCCAAGGCCAACGCTTTATCGATTGCGACCCGAAATGTCGGCGATTTTGTGAGCCTTGACGTGGAAATCACTAACCCTTGGCGGCCGCGTCAGTTGCCCTGACTGGAAGTTGACTGAACACCAAGGGAACTTTAACGTGCCAGGTGCCGCAGCTCGCCTTGGTGCGATAGAATCCACCCATGCCCAACCCTACTCTCATAATTGGCGGTCCCGGATCGGGCAAGACTGACGCCATCATCTTGCGCTTGGCCTCGTTGTATGAGGCCGACCCCTTCGCCGAGGCGGTGGCTCTGGTGCCCACTGTGCGGCACGGCGACCAGTTTCGGCGGCGGCTCGTGGGTAGGTGTGGCGTGGCGGTGGGCTTGCGTGTGGAGACCATCAGCCGTTTCAGCCGTGGGTTGGCTTCCGAGGTGTGGGTCCCTTCCCATGCGTTGGTTGAGGAGCTCCTCAGTCGTATCGTGCGGCGTGAGGTAGAGGCTGGGTCCGCTGGGTACTTCCGGCCGATATCAGGCACCAAGGGGCTTGGGAACCTTGTGCGCGGAGCCGTCGGTGACCTTCTGGCCGAGGGCGTCGAGGCGCAGGCGTTCTCTGGAGCTGCTGCGCGGTTCGGCTCCCCCGGTCTGGTGTCTCTCAGCGCCATATACGCAGCGTATGTAGTTGATCTGGAGCAGCGGGGCTGGGTGCACCCAGCGCAGATTGGATCGACCGCCGCTGGGGCGGTCAGGGCCGGGGCTCCACTGCCCGCGACTATCGTTCTGGACGGCTTTCACCTCTTCCGCGGTACGGAACTGGCGCTGCTGGAAACCCTTGTGGCGCAAGCGGACGTGACTATTGCGCTGGACCCTCAGGCGGGAGTGCGCTCCCGGCATGATTACAAACGTCTGTTGCGCTTGTTCCCACACCCGAAGGTGGTGGAACTTCGGGGGAACGGCACTGCTCCTCCTTCCAGCGTCATCGCGGATGAAGCTGCTAAGCGAATGGGACAGTTGCGCCTGTTCCCCCTCGAGGTGGGGGAGGAATTTGAAGGTAATGCTGCCGCCGCCTCGCCAACCGTCATCAAGGGCGAAGCAGCCGACCGCGAGGGGCAGTTGCGGGCCATCGCCCGTCAAATCAAACAGCGCCTCGCTGACGAGCCGTCGCTCCGGCCATCGGACTTCGCCGTGGCCTTCCGGCAGGCTTCGCCCCACCTCAGCCTAGCACGCCAAGTCTTCTCCGAGTACGACCTGCCACTGGACCCTGCCGCCGGCGAGAGGCTCAATTCCCAGCCATTAGGTGTGTGGCTACGACGGCTGCTCCACCTAGCCCGCGACGGCTGGCGTCTGCGCGATGTTGTCTCCGTGCTCTCCAGCGGGTTTGTCGATCTTGGGCGGTGGGGGCTCTCCCGAGACCATGTCGCCAGCTTTGCCCAGAAGGCTCGAGAGAACCAACTCTGGTCAGGGCAGGAATCCCTGCAGCGGGCCGCCGATGGTCTGCGCGTCGAATCGGAAAAACCGGACACCTCCGACGCACAGCGACGGTTCTTGGGTCAGGCATCCACCGGCATGGCTGCTGCCTTGGAAGAACTGCAGGCTCTCCTGGAGCAACCGCCTGCCGACACCGCTGAACACGCACGACGCTTGGAAAACGCGCTGTTCGGGCGTAACGCGCTCATTGATGCCGCGTCCCGGCGCGACCCTGGAGCGGACGTGGAGATGGACGCCCTCCGCGGTTACCTGCAGGACTTGGTTTCGACCCACGAGGCGCTCGGGGGTGAGGCTGAGGAGTTCGAGTCGTTCATCACCCGCGTCGAGGCGAAGCTGGAAGCCCCCGCGGTGTTGCTGCGGGAGGCTGGTGGTGTGCTCTTGGCGCCGATGCACACCCTGAACGGCCTCCGTTTCGATTTCGTGGCGGTGGGTGGCCTGATCGCTGGCGAGTTCCCTGCGCCGCGGGCATCTGCGGGTCTGCTCAACGGTGCTGCGATAGCCGCACTGAACCAAGCTGGTCTTGACCTTCCCCCCGAACCACGGCTGACGGAGGACGAGCTGTGGGAATCGGTGTCGACGAGGGCCGATGGCACCCTTGCACTGTGGAAGACCCGACTCGACGACCGTGGACGTCCAGCCTCTGCGTCCTACTACTTTCCTTCCTACTTTCCATTGGAGGCGTCGCAGGAGGCCATTGAGGCGCGGGCGCCTCTGCCGGAAAGCGCCAGTTCCCGCCGGGAACTGGCCATCGCTTGCACTCAACAGTGGGCGAGCCAAGGCCGACTTCGCCCCCTTGCAGAGAGTGCTTGGCCCATAGTGCGCCTAGCAGCCAATGTTGAAAGTCGCCGGCGCTCCTTCAGTCACGGCGGATTGCATGAAGGCCAGCTCTCTGCAGGACAGGTCCCGTGGCTTACCGGAGCCGATGCTAAGTGGAGCGCCAGCAGGATCGAGTCCTACAGGACGTGCTCGTTCCAATTCTTCGGCAACTACGGGTTGCGCCTGCGAGAGCTGGAACAAGAGATGGACGGGGCGGACGCTGCCACCCGCGGTACCGTCATCCACGAAATACTTGGTGATGCGCTTGAGCCCCTTATTGAGCGAGGGGAACCGCTGACGCCCAGCACGGTGCCAGAAGCCTTGGTCCGCCTTCGTGCGAACGGGCGGGAGATATGGAACAGCGCACCCACCCGGCATGGCTTCGGCCGTGCTGCCCTTTGGCGTGTTGACGCCGACCAGACTCTTCCCCAGTTGGAAGCTCTGCTGTGGAAAGAGGCCGAGCACAGCCAGAAATTGGGCGTCAATCGCATCATCGGGGCCGAAAAGGACATCGTCGCCTCACTGCCCTTGGATCCGCCCTTGCAGGTCGTCGCCAAGATTGACCGTCTCGACGCAGGAGACGGCTTGGTGGTGATCGTCGACTACAAATCGGGGCGGCCGATAAGTGAGACTGAAGTCTTGGACGGCCGCCGGGTCCAGTTGCAGCTCTATGGGTACTTGGGACGCGAGGAAGTCCAAGCCAACAGGGTCATCGCCCGCTACGCTTGGGTGAGGCCCAACATCAAGTGGTGGGAGCTCGATTCGTCGAACGACAAGGGTGCTGCTGCATTGAAGGACATCGTAGAGGTGGCGGGCGGAGTGCGCACTGCCGTAGACTCCGGCGACTTTCGTGTCAACCCTCAAGTTCCTGACTGCCCCAGTTATTGTGCCATGCGTCACATCTGCAGGGTGAACCAGTTCAGTCGATGGAAACGCTGGGACTGACGACCGAACAGGCCGCCATCGTCGCCGAACGTGGCCGCGATATGCTGGTCACTGCGGGCGCTGGCAGCGGCAAGACTCGCGTGCTGGTGGAGCGCTATGTGTCGCTGCTCCAAGAACACCGGGTCTCGGAGATTGACGCTGTCACCTTCACCGACGCGGCTGCCATGGAGATGAGGGAGCGGGTGCGTCGCGAGTTGCTCACCCGCCCGGAACTGGCGCACCACCGGGCCGACATCGACGAAGCTGTCATCGGCACCATCCATTCCCTCTGCTACATGATTCTGCGGGAACACCCAGTGGAGGCATCCATAGACCCATCCGCTCGCATCCTGCCTGAGGATGAGGCAGAATTCGAGAGGTCTCAAGCCTGCATTGATGCCTTGGAAGAGGCCGCCGATGCCGACGACCGCCGTGCCTTGGCATTGCAAGAACTCAGCGTCTACCACGCGACCCTCAACCTTCCCCTGATGGTGGCACGTCGCGATGAGGTGGAGTCCGGGTTCCGAGCGATGTTCGGCGACAGGCCAGATAGCGGCGACAGGGCAGATAGTAGTGATAGCGTCGAGAGTTGTCGCGAACACATCCGGGACCTGCTAGACGGCATGATAGCCCCTGCAGTGGAAGAACTGCGGCCACAGCTCGCGGAAGACGTGGAGTGGTTGCGAGATGCCTACACCGGTCCCGGCCAAGACGCGCTATCCGGGAACATGCACGATTCTCTGGCGGTCTTAGGGAATCCCCACGAAGGCGGTTGGTCGGACTTGTTGGACCGTTTGCAACGGGCTGGGGCCAAAATCGGCTTAAGGGGAGGAAGCGCAAAGAATTGGGCTGTCGATCTCGAAGCGGTCAAGGGCATCATGCGCGGTATTCGCGATACCGCAAACCATCTGGGTTCCTTCCCGCGCTGGAACGAACATGATGAGACTGCCCTCGAGGTATTGGTGTCGCTCCGGTCCCTCTTCGATGATGCCTGTAGGCGGTATCGCGACCGCAAGCGGGAACTGGCAGCCCTCGATTACCTAGACTTGGAGATTGAGGCAACACGGTTGCTGCGTGATCACCCTCTGGTCGCAACCTCTTACCGCGCGCGCTTTCGCCATCTCATGGTAGACGAGTTGCAGGATACTAATCCAGCACAGATTGAGCTGCTTGAGTTGCTGTCCCGTGGAGCGAAGGGCGATTCAACGGGACCTGAGCGCTTTTTCGTAGGCGACGCGAAGCAGGCGATATATCGCTTCCGTGGCGGCGATGTGCGGAACTTCACCCGTCTGCACCACGAGATTGAGTCCGGGGGAGGAGCTATTCGCGCGTTGAGCCAGTCTTTCCGTGCCCACGACACGCTGGTGGAGACGCTGAATATCCTCTTTGATGCGGTGTTCAAGGACCCGCAGGAAGAGTTCGAGGCCCCCATGCAGACTATGACGGGTCGCGGGTCCAATGCTCCTCGTTCTCCCCACTTTGTGCTGATGCCCATTTCCACTGAGAAGTCGGAAGGGTCCGACGCCAAGGACCCTGAGCGTCGAAAAGTGGAGGCAGACGCGTTGGCGAAGGAGGCAGCCCAGCTGTTGCGGGACGAGACTCCAGTTTGGGACCGCGATGCCAAACACCTGCGGCCCGCTCGGCCCTCAGACGTGGCGGTGTTGCTACGCCGACTGACCAACGTCCATACTTTCGAGCAAGCCTTGGAGAGTTACGGGGTCCCTTACCGGACTCCGTCCGGGCTGGGGTTCTTTACCCGGCAGGAGGTCCTCGACCTGACGAACCTGTTGGGTTGGCTGGCCGAACCCGACGACAGCATTGCCTTGGTGGGAGCCCTGCGGTCGCCCCTCTTCATGATCGACGACGAGACGCTGCTGGCCCTGCGACCAGCCAGACACAATACCCTGCAAACCTTAGCCAACCCGCCGGATACTGTGCTCGGAGAAGCTCGGTCTATGTGCATCCGCGCCTCCGAGGTATTGAGTGAGCTGCGCGGCCAAGTCCCATTCGCAGCTCCCGATGCGTTGCTGGAGCAGGCCTTGATGTTGACGGGTTTCGAGGCAGCTTGGGCCCCCTTGCAGGGAGGCGATCAGGCTCTGGCCAACATAAGGAAGTTTGCCGGCTTGGCCCGCACCCTGACCGACCATTCGCTGGATGAGTTCGTCTCCTATGTCCGGCGTCGGCGCGACGAACTTGAGACCCGCGAAGGGCAGGCAGTCCTGGACGACTCGAATGCAGTACGGCTGCTCACGGTCCACGGGGCCAAGGGCTTGGAATTCCCCATCGTGTTCGTACCGGAAGCCCATGTTTTGCCGCCTCGTAGCTACGAGTCCGTGCGATGGCGCAGTGGCGAGGGTGTGTCCCTCACTCTCAACCCGACGATAGAGGAGAGCGCAAACCGCCGGCGTCCCGGCTTCTACGCCCACTTGATGGACCAAGACGAAGCGGAGGACTCCGCCGAACACAAGCGCCTGTTCTACGTAGCCGCGACCCGTGCCGCTGACCTGCTCTACATAAGCGGCGACAGCACTGAAAGAGACGGCACTTGGTTTGCCGCAGCTCAACTTGCCCTTGAAATCTCGCCGTTGGATGGCGTGGAAATTCGCCCGCCTCTGCCTGTCGACCCCAAGGCCATCGCCCGACGTGCACCGCCCAGTCCTCTGAAGATACCCGATGAACGTGATGAAGAGGACTTCATGCCCCCGTTGGTGGCCCGCCCGCGAGTCATACCGCTCCGCTCCAGTACGCCGGTCACTGCGCTGCAAGCTCCGTTACCCGACCATGCCTATAGTCTACACAGTGACGGGTTGGGACTGGTGCGGGGCAGCTTGGCGCACAAGGCCATTGAGGTATGGTTCACCAGCGATGCCCGACCTGATGTTGGTGCTCTGGCTCAACTCATGGACAGCGCCTTGGGCAAGGAGACGATGGACAGTGTCGTCGGCGAGGTCGACGCCATGCTGGACCGGATGGATGCCAGTCCCCTAGCGGCCACTTTGCGCGACGAGAACACCCGCGCTCACTTCGAGCTGCCTTTCTCTTGGGATTGGCAGGGGGTTCCAGTGCATGGCACCATCGACCTCGCCTACGAAAGCGGTGGTGACTGGCACATCCTCGACTTCAAGACCGACGATCTGCGCGGCCGCACACTGGCAGAGGCCGCCAGCCCCTATCTGCCCCAGCTGGCCCTCTACTCATCCGCACTGCAGCAGGCCACGGGCCAGATGCCCATCTCCGGCCTGCTCTTCCTCCGTACCGGAGACATCCACGTCCCAGCCTCGGATGACCTTGACGCCGCGTTGGCTGCTACCCGCCAACGGGTTGATGCGGGCGAGACGCTGGCACCCGGTCTGCCCTCCCTGTACGATGAGCTCGCCGTATCCAACTAGACGAAAGCCGCAGCGTCGGTCAGCATGTGCCCAGCGTCGGCCAATAGCGCCAAGCTGCCCGACAGAACGCCGCCTACCACCTCGGCCACCATGTAGCCGATAATCAGCACCAAGGCCAGAAGCAGGCTTTTCGACTGGCGCTCCGGAAGTCGAGAGTATGGGCATGTTCGTCGTGGTCGTGCTCTCTCATATTGCACTCTCCCGTTGGAAGGCCGCCGTGATAACCGATGGCGCGTCATCCCACCAACGTTGAACGAGGTGACTGGGGTCTTTCGAATATCTCAGTTCCAGTGTAAGGCTGAAACTTACACTCCGGTCGGGCCAGCCCCGACGCTCTCGATTGATGGCCTGGTGAGGCGCACGGAAACCAAGGTGTTGCCTGGCGGTGTTTCGACAGCCTCAAGAGGACTCGGTATTGCCAACTCCTCGCCGTCTTTCTGTGCCTCCATGGCGTAGTCCCGAAGGACCTCCTCGGCGTTAGCCATGGCTTCGTTTATAGTGCTGCCCATGGCCCCGATACCGGGGATGTCGGGGAAGACTACGCCGTAAGCCCCTTTCTTTCCATCCAGCAGTGCAGGATATTGGACCATACTGCGCTCCTAGTCTGCCCAGCCGGCTTTTTTCGCAACAGTGTTAGCCATGCCAAGGCTTAAGGTCCGGTGGCGAGGAAGGGTGATTATACCCTTGATGTCTGGGTGCCGATAGATATCGTGATTTGCACCATATCGGGCTAAATACCAGCCATCCCTTTCGAGGTGTCGACGTACACGGTCCCTATGCGTTTCCGGCACACACCGACCCTAACACGCCGCTACTCGGAAGGCAAAAACACACTTATAGGGTCATCCTTGGGCCAACACAGGCCCTTTCGGTTATTCGTAAAAAGGACTGAACAAGCGGACAACAGTTCCTTCTCCCTTGATGGCAGAGGGCTAGAGCCTTCCCCGGACTTGATCCGGGGGTGAGGGTGATTCACGGCACTCCAAGCCTGCCACATGCAACAATCGAAGCCCGGCCCACTGACATCAGCCCGTTGACACCGTCGCCCTTCCCCCTCTAGGCTCGACATATGGTTCCAAAAACGCAATCAGCAAAAGCACCCGTAGTAGGGCCGCCAACAACGGTTGTCCAAAAACCCCTAGCAGGAATATCCCCGTTCGGCTGTCCAAGTGCTGCGGCCGCGCCGCCCTGCCTTCCGGGCGGCCTCTCAATGGTACTGGCGTGTCCCATAATACCCCGTCATTTCGTAGCTGGACCTACCCCAAATGAGACAAATGAGACACATTGCAGATACAAAAAATGCGTTTTCAGCTACGACCAGTGTCTCATCTGTACCCTTCCCAGATACGATTTCTGCCCATGCCGTGATACATAGTGAGACGAAACCGGGACACCATGTCTCACCCCATATACCGCCTTGCATACTCATGCCGGCCCAAGCGGACCCGATACAACGACATCACAAATGTCACAGACATCAGCTACGAAAACGCAAAAATCGTGGATTGTGTGTCAGCCCCTTGACTAAAGCAAAGCTGACGCGTAGCTGCGCCGGTCCAAATCCCGGTGCAATAAAATACATGCAGTTTACAACGGATATAGCATTGGAAGTAAATTAAAGATGCAAAAGACTAGCATTTGAACACCACAAACGCCACAAAATACAAACGTCCAAGGCCAGTAATGCCGGTTCTCATCCAAGACCTCCGGCAAAGCGGCAAGGGACTCGCGAGAGGGCTAGAGCCTGCCCCGGACCCGGTCCGCGGCTGAGGGTGATTCACGGTGCTTTAACCATGCCATATGCAACAATCGAAAGACCCTGGAACTACGACACTCAGCTTGACACCCCAAAGTGGCCGATGCTAACATTTGTAGTCCTTCACCCGCGTCCAGCGATGCTACGGGTTTAGATATTTGGGCTTGACGCGGTCCCGAGGGAGAGATACCAGCCATACCCAACTACCTTGTTAGTGGCGCGCATGACCGCCACGTTTGAGGTGAGGTTTGGGAGGAGGTTACCCGATGGCATCCGAGGGTTTTGACATCAAGCGGGGCTTGAAGGACGTTTACTTCGATACCACGGAAGCCAGCTTCATTGATGGCGAAGTGGGCAAGTTGCTGTACCGCGGTTACAACATCCATGACCTCGCGGAGAAGGCCACTTTCGAAGAGATCGTCTACCTCCTCCTCTACGGCGCCCTGCCTAACCGGCAGCAATTGGGTGAATTCGACCGCGGTTTTAGGGCCGACCGCACAGTGCCCGACGAGGTGATAAACGTCCTGCGAGTGGTGAAGGACTGCCATCCCATGGACGCCCTGCGCACCGGCATCTCTGCCTTGTCCGCCTTCACCCCCGATGTCACCGACAACTCTCAGGAGGCTACGCGGCGCAAGGGCATCCGTCTGACGGCACAAGCCCCCACACTGGTGGCGGCCCACCATCGCATTCGCAATGGGCTGGAGCCGTTGGCCCCCAACCCCGACCTGAACCACGCTGGGAACTTCCTCTACATGCTGCGTGGGGCCGAGCCGACTGACGATGAGAACCACCTGATTGACGTGGACTTCGTACTGCACGCCGAGCACGGGGCGAATGCATCCGCTTTCGGGGCTAGAGTGGTCGCCTCCACGCTGTCGGACCTCCACTCGGCTGTGGTGGCCGGGGTGGGTGTGCTGAAGGGTCCGTGGCATGGTGGCGCAGCGGAAGAGGTCATGAAGATGGCCTTGGAGATCGGCCAGCCGGAGAACGCCGAGGAATACGCCCGGAAGCTACTGGATAGTGGTGGTCGCGTCATGGGGTTCGGCCATCGTGTATACAAGGCCGAAGACCCCCGGGCCCGCCACCTGCGGGAGCGCTCCCAGAAGCTGGGACAGGAGAAGGGCCAGCCCCACTGGTTCCAGATACTCACCTATCTGGAGCAGAACGTGATGGCCCCCTACCGCGACCGGGGCATATTCGTGAACGTCGACTTCTTTGCCGGCTCAATTTACTACCTGCTGGAGATCCCCGATGACCTGTTCATCCCGATATTCGCGCTGGGCCGCATTCCCGGCTGGACGCTCCAGTGCATGGAGCAGTACGCGGACAACATCCTTCTGCGGCCCCTGTTGGAGTACAAGGGCGAGATGGACTTGGAGTACGTGCCCCTCGACCAGCGGTAGCCTCAGCATTCAAGTGAAGCCAAGTATGTCGGGAGGCCTTTACGGCCTCCCGATTGTTTGAGGGGGCCTTGTCATGGCTTCCGGCGCGGAGCAGGAGATACGGCGTCGCATTCAGCAGCGCGGCCCGATAACCTACCGCGAATTCATGGAACTCGCCCTCTACTGGCCGAATGGCGGCTACTACACTACTCGCTCAGCCTCCGCCGACTACTACACCGCGCCCGCAGCCCATCCCGCCTTCGGTGCCATGCTCTCCCTGCAACTCTATCAAGCGTGGGCCCTGCTAGGGCGACCAAGCCCCTTCTGGGTTATCGAACCCGGTGCAGGCAACGGCCTCCTAGGCCGAGACGTCACCGCTTTCGCCAGCCAACTACCCCATGGGTTCGGAGGCGCTCTACGATACGTGTGCGTGGAGCGCGACTCTTGGCGAGACCATGTCCCAAGCGAATGGTCCCCCCAAGAGTGGGTGGCGGCCTTAGGATTGCCTTTCCGAGGAGTAGTGGGGGTTGTGCTCTCGAACGAGTTGCTGGACGCCTTCCCGGTGCATCGGGTGAAAATAGCACGGGGACAATTGAGGGAAGTGTATGTAACGGCGGTGGATGGGCTTTTGGCGGAAGAGTTGGGACCTCCGTCCACACCAGCTTTACAGGAGCGACTAGCCCGCGTGGGAGTCTCACTGGACGATGGATGGGAGGCCGAGATTAATCTGGCAATCGACGATTGGGCAGCACAAGCATCCGCCTGTCTCGATCGAGGTTTCGTCATCACCGTGGATTACGGACGGTCTGCATCCGACCTCTATTCAGCGGAGAGGGCGCGGGGCACCCTGACCACCTTCCGAGATCATGTTCAGACCGACAGCCCCTTACGCGATGTGGGTTATCAGGACATTACGGCACAGGTCGACTTCACTGCTTTGGAGATAGCGGGTAGAAAAGTAGGGCTGGAATGCTGGGGCCGCGTCAACCAACGCCAGTTCCTGCTGAACATGGGGATACAACGTTGGCTGTCGTCGCTGCGTGGCGTCAGGAGCGAGGCTGAGTCGAACGCTAACCGCATGGGGATGCAGCAACTCATCCGGCCCGGGGGTATGGGCGACTTCCAAATGATGTTCCAAGCCAAGGGGCCCAAGGGGCCCAAGGGGATCGAGGCCACTGAGCTGTGGGGCTTGGAAGCCTCGCCGGAGGTGGACGGACTGCTTGACGGACTGTCGCCGCCCCGTTTGACTTCAGAGCATGTGCCTCTGCTGGAAGCCAGCTACCCCCACTTGGCGCAGACTTACGAATATCTGTGGCCTAGGGGTGAAGCGACCTAGCCTTGGTTGGCCTCAGAGTGGAGGCCGAGGCGGCCAGCGACGGGTTTCAGGCTGTCGATGACGAAAGCGATATGCTCCTCGAAGTCCAGCCCAGCCTCGGCAGCCCCCTTGACTATGTCGTCGCGGTTCACGTCCCGGGCGAAGGCCTTGTCCTTCATCTTGCGAATCACCGATCGCGGGGTCACCTCGTCGAGGCTCTTGTTGGGGCGCACCAACGTCACCGCGCGGATGAAGCCTGAAAGCTCGTCGCAGGCGAACACCATACTCTCCATGAGAGTCTCGCGCTTGATGGGCAAGTGCTCGCCGTGGGTCAGCACCGCCCGCACGATGTCGTCAGGGTAGCCCAACCCCCGCAGAATCCCTGCGCCATATTCAGGATGCTCTTCCACGCTGGGCACGATTTCCCAATCGAAGTCATGCACCAGCCCAGCAATGCCCCAATGCTCCTCGTCCTCACCGAATCGGCGGGCGTAGGCCCTCATCGCGGCCTCGACTGCCAGTAGGTGCCTCATCAGCGTGTCGGTCTTGACGTACTTGCTCAGGTCCTCCAGCACCTTATCTCGATTTATGTCTTGGCTATCGATCGTCTGGTTCTCCATCGTTAGCCTCCTCGCTGGAATCGTCAGTTTCCGGGGCCGGGCGCGCCATTCCTGGCCTTGGGTCGCATCGGCGGGCCGTAGTGATGAAGCCGCTATGAGCGACCATCCGGTGTGCGGGTCTCATGCTCTGCTGCGTGACGTGCCACTGTCGCAACAGCGTCTCCACGGTCTCCACTAGCTGAAAGCGCCGGTCGTCCTCCAGCGCACCCGTAAGACGGTGTACCTGTAGCACTGTGGGCAGGAAGCAGAGCAGGATGCCGCCGGGCTTGAGGGTATCGGCGGCGTGGCCCACCACGTTCCAAGGCTCGGGCACATCCAGCACTATGCGGTCCACGTCCTGCTCTTCGATGCCTTGGTAGATGTCGCCCTCGCGCACCTGCAGGTTGCCGATGTCTCCCAAATAGGTCTCCAAGTTGGATAGCACCTTGGGCACTTGGCTGGTGCGCACCTCGTAGGAGGTTACGCAGCCCCGCGGGCCAGCCGCTTGGAGAAGGGCCATGGTGAGAGCTCCGGAGCCCAAGCCCGCCTCTACGACCTTGCAGCCGGGGAAGATATCCGCCATGATCAGGATGTTCCCCAAGTCTTTGGGGTAAATCACTTGTGTGACACGCGGCATGTGCTGGGCATATTCTCCCAAAGTGGGCTTCAGGGCAAGAAAGGTCTGCCCCATCGTGCTGCGCAGCCAACTGCCTTGGTCTCGCCCGATGACATCCTGGTGGGGCAGGACGCCGACATGGGTGTGCAGGGCTCCCTGCGGCGAAAGGCGCACCAAGTAGCGGCGCCCCTTGCGGTCGATGAGCATTGCCATGTCGCCTTCCTCAAAGGTGGCATTGGTACGGTCCATACGCTTTTTGTCTTTCCCTGCCTTGATATTCTCGATCCTGTTCGCGTGGCAGACGGGCCAAATAACATACAGGCCGGGATTCCCAGAAGGAACTCCGGCCTGTTGCGTAGGCTGCCCGAAGACTCGGGTCCCTACTTGTTCAGTTCATCCAGTATGTCGAACAACTCGCTGGGGTCGGGCAGAGTTCCAGGCTCGTACTCGCGGCGGTGGCGCACCACGCCACCCTTGTCCACTACCAGCACGGCACGACGCCCTACGCTACGTTCGGGGTTCCACAGGTCGTAGGACTTGGTCACCTCGCCATGGGGGTGCCAGTCGGAAAGCTCCGGGAACGGGATGCCGCCTAGGGCAGTCCCCCAAGCCCGATGGGCTGCTACGTGATCACAGCTAATGCCCAGTACCTGGGCACCCTTCTCCTCGATCCGGGGGTTGTGAACCCGGAACAAGGATGCTTGCTGCGTTCAACCGGCGGTGAAGTCAAAGACGTGGAAAGAAAGGATCACATGCTTGTCCCCAGCATACTGGCTGAGAGTAACTTCGCCGTGATCGGGGGAGGGAAGCTTGAAGTCAGGCGCTTTGTCACCTACTTGTCCGGGCATATCCCTGCGCACCTCTCGATTAGGATTCCGCTCTATGGCGGTTGGGCCTTCGGATTATACCCCTAGGTTGATGGGTACGCTAGGCGGGTGCTGCCGGGGAGATCTCTAGTTGGCGGACCCCGCCTCAAAGGCCGCTATCTTGTCATCGTGCTCCAGCGTCAGGCCGATGTCATCCAAGCCGTTTATTAGAGCATGACGACGGAAGGGGTCGATGTCGAAGCTGGCTATCAAGTCCTCATTGGAGTCCCAAACTCGTTGTAACTCCAAGTCTACGTGCAGTTGGTAACCGGGCTCGTTCTTCGAGCGGTCCAGTATCTCTCGCACAGTCTCCTCAGGCAACGCGATGGGGAGCAGGCCGTTCTGGAAGCAATTATTGTAGAAGATGTCGGCAAAGCTGGGAGCGATCACACAGCGTATGCCGTAGTCGTGCAGGGCCCATGGGGCGTGCTCGCGGGACGAGCCGGAGCCGAAGTTGCGCCCCGACACGATAATGCTGGACGCCGCATACGCGGGCTGGTTGAGGACGAAGTCGGGGTTGGGGCTCCCGTCCTCAAGGTAGCGCCATGGCGTGAAGAGAAACTCGCCATAGCCGGTGCGCTCAATGCGCTTCAGGTACACCGCCGGGATAATCTGGTCAGTGTCCACGTTCACTCGGTCGATAGGGGCGACGACGCCCGTCAGATTGACAAACGGTTCCACAGGTCTCCTCTCGCTTACAAAATCTACCGTCTACCAGATTTCCTGCAGATTCAACTCGAACCCGGACAACAGCGGCTCGCCCGACACTGTATTCGGGTTGTCCAGCACCTCTACAGACGTGCCGGGCCGGTAGATGTGCACTCGCTTCTGGATGGGGTCGACGAGCCACCCAAGCCGTGCCCCGTTCTCAATGTATTCGTTCATCTTCCTCTGGACGCTGGCCAGCGTATCGGAATTGGAGCGCAGCTCCATAACAAAATCGGGGGAAACTGGCGGAAAAGTCTTCCGCTCCGCTTCACTCAATGCCTCCCAACGCTCGCGCAGTACCCAGGCAGCGTCAGGGCCCAACAAGGCTCCGTTCGGCAGCCTGAACCCAGCCGCCGCCCCGAAAGGGATGCCTGTCCCGTCCTGACGTGCCCAGAGCCACAACTGCCCATACAATTCGCCGTCCTGCACACTGGTTTCACCACCCGTTGGCGGCATGATGACCAACTCTCCCTTGGCTGTAAGCTCCCATCGCAAGTCGACGTTATGGGCTGAAATCTGGGCCAGTTGCTCGTCAGTCCATCGGATTTTTCCTAGGTTCAACACGAGTGGGTGTGGTAAGTAGACGCCCCCTTGTTCCGGAGTCAGCGCCGATTCCCTGGGCGCCACTTTATCCGACCAGAACAGGTGGTACTCTTTCAGCCGTGCTCTTACGTGCTTCTTTTTCAGTGTCAGGATTTCGTCGGTGCTCTGTTCTTGAGAAAACTTCATCCGGCTTGTTGCTGAGTTGCAGAAATTGCAGGCAGTCACTAGGTTGTCGGGAGAGTCCGTTCCGCCGACGCTCTTTGGTCTCAGGTGATTCACGCCCAGTTGCCGCCACTGGCTAAAGCCGTTCCCGTCGAACCCGCAAAAGACGCAGGTGAAGCCATCCCGTTGGAAGACGGGATGGCCGTAGTCACCAAGGGCCGTGCTTGATAGCGTACTCATCTGACGGTCCTGACCGCTGTTGGATGCTAGTCCTACCACTCGCGGATGTCGACGAAATGGCCTGCGATGGCGGCTGCGGCTGCCATCTGGGGGCTTACCAAGTGGGTGCGCCCGCCCTTGCCTTGGCGTCCCTCGAAGTTGCGGTTAGAGGTGGAGGCGCAGCGCTGGCCGGGCTCCAAGATGTCGGGGTTCATGCCTAGGCACATGGAGCAACCTGCCACACGCCAGTCGAACCCAGCGTCTTTGAAGATGGCATCCAGCCCCTCGGCTTCGGCCTCGGCCTTTACCCGGGCAGAGCCGGGCACCACCATGGCGTAGACCTTGGGATTGACCTGCCTTCCCTTGATCACTTCGGCTGCAGCTCGCAGGTCTTCCAGCCGGCTGTTGGTGCATGAACCGAGGAATACGCGGTCAATCTCGATCTCCTGGATGGGTATGTCCGGCTCCAAGCCCATGTAGGTCAGGGCACGCTCGGCGGCCTCCCGCGCTCCCGCATCCTGGAAGGAGGCAGGGTCAGGGACGCGGGCGGTGATGGGCGCCACCATGCCGGGGTTGGTGCCCCAAGTGACGAAGGGTTGCAGGCTGGGGGCGTCAATCTCGACTACCTTGTCGTAGGTAGCCCCGGGGTCGGTAGGCAGGGTACGCCACTGTTCGATGGCCTGTTCCAAGGCCTCACCCTTGGGGGCGAAAGGGCGGCCATTGACGTACTCGAAGGTCGCGTCGTCAGGGGCTACCATGCCAGCCCGCGCTCCGCCCTCGATGCTCATGTTGCACACAGTCATGCGCCCTTCCATCGACAGGCCACGCACACCCTCGCCGGTGTACTCGATGACGTGCCCTGTGCCGCCTTGGACGCCAATCTGGCCGATTACGCCCAGTATCAGGTCCTTGGCCGTGACTCCGAAGGGCAGGGGCTTGTCCACCCTTATCTCCATGGTCTTGGGCTTGAACTGGCGCAGGGTCTGAGTGGCCAGCACATGCTCCACCTCGGAGGTGCCGATGCCCAAGGCGAAACAGCCCATGGCTCCGTGAGTGGCCGTGTGGCTGTCGCCACACACTACTGTCTTGCCGGGCAGGGTATAGCCCAGCTGGGGCCCTATGACGTGGACGATGCCTTGGTTGGCGTGGAAGCGGTCATAGAGCGTGACGCCGAACTCGGCGCAGTTGGCCGAGAGGGCTTCAAGCTGGCGCCTAGAGATGTCGTCCGTCACTGGGAGAGAAAGATCCCATGTCGGGGTGTTATGGTCGGCCGTGGCCACGGTGAGCTCCGGCCGCCGCACCTTGCGCCCTGCCAGCCGCAGCCCTTCGAAGGCTTGAGGCGAGGTGACCTCGTGCACCAAGTGCAGGTCGACGTAGATGATTGAGGGACGTTCCGGCTCCTCATGCACAACGTGGGCATCCCATATCTTTTCGAAGAGGGTCTTGGGTGGCATGACAACTCCCTAAGTCGGCTCGACATTCTCGATTTTCGGGTCAAACCGGGTCATTTCGTATCTGGCCCTGCGGGTTGGTGGCCGGAGCTAGTCGGGAGTGGTGAGGGGCTCGGGGGCCTCGCGCAGACCCTCTTGTGCCAGCAGGCGGTTGAGGGCGCTGACGTAGGCCTTGGCGCTGGCCACCACGATGTCGGTGGAGGCGGCACGGCCCATGTAGATGCGACCCTCGCGCTCCACCCGTACGCTGACTTGACCCAAGGAATCCAGCCCCTCGGTGACGGACTGCACGTTGAAGTCCACCAGCTTGGCCGGAATGTGCACCGAACGGTCGATAGCGTTACATACCGCGTCAACTGGGCCGTTGCCTGTGGCGGCATCACTGTAGACCGTGCCGTCGGGACCGATGATCCGCACCGTGGCCGTGGCGATGTCGTGATCGCCGCCGGAGAACTGTACGTGTTCCAACTCGTAGGTGACAGGCTCCATTGTCACCCGCAACTCCTCGGCCATCAGGGCTTCCAGGTCGCGGTCAGTGACCTCCCGCTTCTTGTCCGCCAGCACCTTGAAAGACTCAAACACACGGCTCAGGTCCTCGTTCGAAAGCACGTAGCCCAAGTCCTCCAGCCGGGAGCGCAGGCCAGCGCGACCGCTGAGCTTGCCCAACACCAGTGCGTTGCCGGCCCAGCCGATGACCGCGGGGTCCATCACCTCGTAAGTGGTACGCTCCTTAAGCACGCCGTCTTGGTGGATGCCCGAAGCATGGCGAAAGGCGTTCTCTCCCACTATCGACTTGTTGGCTTGGATGGACATGCCGGTGAGACGGCTCACCATGCGGCTGGTGCTGTAAATCTGAGTCGTATCTACCCCGGTTTCCACGTCGAACAGGTCACGGCGGGTGTGCAGCCCCATGATGATCTCTTCCAACGAGGCGTTACCCGCTCGCTCTCCGATGCCGTTGATGCAGCCCTCTACCTGGCGTGCGCCAGCCTGCACCGCAGCCAAGCTGTTGGCCACAGCCAGACCCAAATCGTTGTGGCAATGCACACTGAGCGTAGCCTTGTCGATGTTGCGCACGTTGCGCCGTATCTCTTCGATGAGATTGCCGAAGGCGGAGGGGATGGCGTAGCCCACGGTATCCGCAATGTTCACCGTCTTGGCTCCCGCGTCGATGACCGCCTCCAGCATTTGGTAGAGGTATTCAGGGTCGGTGCGGGTGGCGTCCATAGGGGAGAACTCCACGTCGTCGCAGTATCCGCGGGCCCGGGCCACCATAGAGGTGGCTAGGTCCAACACCTCTTCCCGGTTCTTGCGCAACTGGTGGGCGATGTGGATCTCGGAGCTCGACAGGAAGACGTGAATCCGTGGCTGGGCTGCGTCCTTGATGGCGCCCCAAGCCGCATCCACGTCCACCTGATGTGCTCGCGCCAGCGAGGCGATTATTGGTCCCTCGACCTCTCGAGCGATGGCCTGCACCGCGTTGAAGTCTCCGGGGGAGCTGGCGGCGAAACCAGCCTCAATGACGTCCACCTTGAGGCGGGCCAATTGCCGCGCGATTTCCATTTTCTCTTCGCCGGTCAGGCCCGTGCCTGCCGACTGCTCACCGTCGCGGAGTGTGGTGTCAAAGATTGCTACTCGCTCCTGAGCCATTGTTTTTCTTCTCTCTTTCGTGTTTTGGCGCCCAACGGTCGACCTCCGGCAGCTTGGGGCAAGGGCGTGCGCCCCTAAGGCCGGGTCACCAACCAGACGCCAGGGGAACGCAGTCCGCCACACCGAGCCCTGCCATGACCCGAGTGCGGCGGCGAACTACGTTCACCACCTCCGTTATATGTATCGTTACGAATTCCATCACTCTGCTTGCACCCTATTTGGGGTCCATCCAAGGCATCATGCCACGGAGCTCTCTGCCAATATCCTCAATCTGGTGGTTGTTGGCTGATTCGCGGTCTTGGAGGAAGCGCTGCCTGCCCTCATCGTTCTCTGCGATCCATTCGCGGGCGAAGCTCCCATTCTGGATGTCGGCCAGCACACGCCTCATGTTGTCCCGCACATGCTCGTCGATGACGTTTCTACCGCGGGTGTAATCGCCGTACTCGGCAGTGTCGCTCACCGAGTAGCGCATATACTTGAAGCCGCCTTGGAAGATCAGGTCGACGATGAGCTTCATCTCATGGAGGCATTCAAAGTAGGCCAGTTCCGCCGGATAGCCCGCCTCGACCAGTGTCTCGAAGGCGGTGCGAATAAGGGAGGTCACGCCCCCGCAGAGCACCGTCTGCTCGCCGAAGAGGTCGGTCTCCGTCTCGTTCTTGAAGGTGGTCTCCAATACACCGGAACCGGTGGAGCCTATGCCCTTGGCGTAGGCCAGCGTCATGTCTTTGCAGTGGCCCGAAGCGTCTTGGTGGATGGCCAGCAACGACGGCACACCTATGCCCTCGGTAAACAGCTCCCGCATGCGGTGCCCCGGTGCCTTGGGGGCCACCATGGAGACATCCAAGCCAGCCGAGGGGACCACCTGTCGGTAGTGGATACAGAACCCGTGGGCAAACATCAGGGTGGCATCGTCGCGAATGTTGGGCTCGATCTGCTCGCGATAGACGGCCGCCTGCAAATGGTCAGGTATGAGTACCATGACGATATTGGACTGACGCGTGACCTCCGCGACATCGGCTACTTCAAGCCCTGCTTCTCTAGCCCGCTCGCGGCTGCTGCTTTCGGGCTGCAGCCCCACCATGACGTGCTGGCCGTTGTCCTTCAGGTTCAGGGCGTGGGCGTGCCCTTGGCTGCCGTAACCGATGATGCCTATAGTCTTCCCCGCAAGCAGGGAGAGGTCGGCATCCTTATCGTAGTAGACACTTACCATACTCAACTCCTCGTGATTTAGACGCTGCCTAGAGCGTATCCGGCATCGCTGCTACGGTGGCCGTTGCTGGAGGCGCGCTGGCGTGCCGGGCGCCCCTCGGCGGCCCCGCGTACCATGGCCACCCGGCCCGTTCGCATCACCTCGCGTATGCCGAAGGGCCGTAGCAGGTCATATAGTGCGCTGATTTTTTCCTCGTCGCCGGTTACCTCGATGATCAGCGAGTGGGGCCCGATGTCGACGATGTTGGCCCGGAAGATCTCCACCAACTGCATGATTTCGCTACGGGTGGAGGTCGTGCAGTGCACCTTGATGAGGGCTAGCTCTCTAGCCACGATCTCCATATCCGACAGGTCTGAGACACGAATTACGTCGATGAGCTTGTGGAGTTGCTTGGTGACCTGCTCCACGGTATCGTCGTCACCCTCCACCACGAAGGTCATTCGCGACAGGTTGGGCTGCTCGGAGGCGCCCACTGCCAAGCTGGTGATGTTGAAGCCGCGACGGCGGAAAAGGCTGGACACCCGGTTGAGCACACCCGGCTTGTCCTGCACCAAGGCAACGATGGTGTGATGCATCTCGTCCATCAGAGCACCCGCTCCTGTATCTGCTCCTCGATGAGCTCCTTCACGCTTTCACCAGCAGGGATCATGGGATAGACGTTCTCCTCTGGCTCCACCATGAAGTCCACCAAGGCCGGGCCGGGTTCGCGCATGGCCTGGTCGATGGCTGAGCGCACCTGTGCCTTATCGGTGACCCGGATGCCGGGTATGCCGAAGGCATCGGCCAGCTTTACGAAGTCGGGGTTGGCCGTATAGGCCGTAGCGGTGTAAATCTTCTCGTAGAAGAAGTCCTGCCACTGCCGCACCATGCCCAGGAAGTTGTTGTTGATGATGGCAAACTTCACCGGGATGTTATTCTCGGCTGCTGTCGCCAACTCGCACATGGTCATCTGGAAGCCGCCGTCGCCAGCGATAGACCACACCGTCATATCGGGCCGGCCGACTTTGGCCCCGATGGCGGCTGGGACCTCGAAACCCATGGCCCCCAAGCCGCCGGAGGTAACGAGCGTGTTGGCCTCCTCGAAGGAGCAGTGCTGGGCGGCCCACATTTGGTGCTGCCCCACCCCGGTGACGATGATGCAACGGTGGTTGGTGGCCTCCGACAGCTCGCGTAAGACGTACTGGGGAAGCAGCTTGTCGGTATCGCGTATCTTGAGTGAAGGGTGATCGGTCCGCAGTTCTTCCATGCGGCGCAGCCAATCGGTGCGAGTCTGAGATTTCACCTGGGGTAGCAAGGCCCCCAGCACGTTCTTGATGTCGCCTACGATGGGCACTGTGGGGCGGATGTTCTTGCCGACCTCCGAGGGGTCGATGTCCACATGGATGATTTCCTTGGCGTTGGGAGCAAAGTCGCTCAACCGACCCGTAACTCGGTCGTCGAACCGCATGCCGAGGGAGATGAGCAGGTCGGCCTCGTCGATTGCCAAGCTGGCCGAGGCCAAGCCATGCATCCCCGGCATACCCGCGTTCAGCGAGTGGCGCGTGGGGAACGAACTGATCCCCAACAGAGTGGTGATGACCGGAATCTGGGCCCGCTCCGCCAGCTCCCTGACCTCGTCGTAGGCGCGGGAGATAATCACGCCGTGGCCCGAGATAATCAGGGGCCTCTCGGCTTGGGCGATGAGTTGGGCGGCCTTGCGGATCTGGGAGGGATGCCCCTGCAGCGATGGGTTGTAGCCCGGCAGGTCAACGCTCTCGGGATACTCGAACTCGGCAGTCTCGAACTGGAGCACGTCCTTGGGGATGTCCACCAGCACCGGCCCCGGCCTTCCAGTGTTGGCGATGTAGAAAGCCTCCTTGATGGCTGGGGCGATCTCTTCGGCACTCATCACCAAATAATTGTGCTTGGTTATGGGCAGGGTAATGCCGGTGACGTCCGTCTCTTGAAAGGCGTCACGACCGATGGCCGCGCGTCCCACTTGGCCAGTGATGGCTACCATGGGGATTGAGTCCATCTGGGCGCAGGCAATACCGGTCACCAAGTTAGTGGCGCCGGGGCCGGAGGTGGCTATACACACCCCTACGCGACCTGTGGCCCTAGCGTAGCCGTCGGCGGCCATGGCTGCGCCCTGCTCGTGGCGCACCAGAATGTGGCGCAGTTGGGGGTAGCGGTGCATCACTCCATACAGGGGCAGAATGGCCCCGCCGGGCAGGCCGAACGTGACGTCCACGCCCTCTTTCAGCAGGCTCTCACAAACGATTTCCGAACCGGTGAGCTTCATGGGTCTCCTTCTGTAACTCTCCCTGAACCGGGGACCTTCCCGAAGGGGCACTGGCACATGAGCCTTGGAATGCTGGTCTCGGCACAAAAGAAAAACCCGCCCCTGAAGGGACGGGCATGTCAGCCGCGCGGTACCACCCTTCTTTTCTCCTCCCCACGGTGTTAGAAGAAGAGGAGAACAGCTCCATGACTGTTAACGGTGTCGGCCGCCACGCCCTACACTATTCAGGCGGGTCGCTCCCGGGCGAGTTCAGCGCTTCTCTGCCACCGGCTTCCCACCAACCGCCGGCTCTCTGAGGCAGGCCTCGCCTACTACTCCCGTTCTCCGCGTAATATGCGTTTTTCGACCCATAGATACTATGGTGCTAATATGGTTCTGTCAAGGCGTAATGTGTTAGACCAGAGAATACGACACCGCTAATGGTTCAGTGGTAGGCCTGCTGACCTAGACAGGAGTGGTGCATGGCGCAGGATTTCAAGGTCACGGACGCCGTAGACGGCTTTGAGATTCGATGGGAGGCTGAGACCCAATACGCCCCTGCACGGGAGCTCGCTCTATGGCGAATGCCACTCTCTGCACGCGGCGTTCAATGAAGTGTCGTCGAGTTACTGTAGGACCAGTGGAATCACCATCTCCGTACTCGAATGGCACCTTTGGGGATGGCCGACGACAGCGTCATCTGGGCGGATAGTACCAGTTACAGGTGTGGTGGGCCGACCACATCAAGCCCGCATGAATACTGCATTGGATTAATATGGAGCCTGTGCGCAGAAGAATGTGACCATGCGCGAGATGGGGCACGCATTCAGTTTGGAGCACTGGGTACCACCTACTCCAACGGGACCCTGCCGGATTACATCACCAAATACTATTACGCAAGCTCCGACTTTGGTGACCCACGACATCATCGACTACGAGGATCTGTGTGGGGACCCGGCGGTGATAGCTAATGTGTTCTCAAACATAAGAAGGCTCTACGCAGGAATGGTGACCGACGGCGTTTGTGCCCTCATGGCCAGCCGTCCTTATGTGGCGGTTCGATACCTTGGCAGGCTTCGCGTCCGGCACACGCTGCTGAGGCCACGCTATCGTTCACCCTGTTTGGCCGTCAGTGCCAGGTCGGACGACGCGGCGTGCTTACCGTTGCAGCCCACAATATCGAGTTCGGGCATGTGGTCGCAGCTGACGATGGGCCGCGAGGAATACCAGTGGCACGAAGTTGAGACCCAGTCTTCCCGTGCGAGGTACTGCCCACAGCGTTGAAAGGTGACGTGTCCTGCACAATCACGACAGAATTCTGGTGGGCGGAGCAGCCTACGCTGCCATGGGGCTACCGTATCTGAGGACGCGTGCGACAGACTTGGGAGAAGCAGTGCACTCAGCTACTTCTTTGCGATGTGCCGCGAAGCCTTATCGAAGTGGTTGGCACACGGCGGTTCCTGACTCCGGAGACCCGATACTCCCATGTTCAGGCAAACGCGAACATGGACACTGTGTTAGCTAGCCTCAAAGGCGGGCATCTACCTGACTGCGATATCACTGCGGGGACTAGAGGTCGGGGGCATCGTTCGCATTCGACAGAGATACGGAATAGGGGCGCAGTTCGGGTTAGCAGCTTTCACTTTTACCGACGACGACATCCACTCCATCTGCTTCAGCCACTTTCTCACAGCCACTGCTACGTATGTACGAAGAGAGTCTGCAGGCCCCGTTTCGGAGTTTCGCCCCTTCCGCAGCGATGGTGGAGTTTCACGATTCCAGCTGAGCAGCCTGATCACGAATTCCTTGGAGCGCCTCTACACCCATACTCTCGTCGACCCCTGCCCATTGTACGATAGACCTTGGCATGTGTATCTCCCATGTTTCAGTTCGACCTCAACAACGCGAGGGCGAAAGGGGAGCCCAGATGACGGATACGTGTCGGCTCTACGGCAGGAATGCACGACAGCGTTTGCGTCCAGACTAGCGCCGACTTGGGGGCCGAGGACCTGACAGTGCGGTCCCATCGCTTTCGCTTGGGCCACGCCGCGTCACGATTGGCCGTCAGCGCCAGCGACTCGCGGCGTGCTTATGCTGCAGCATACGACTCTGGCAAGCTGTATGGCAGCTGCCGACCGAGGCGAGACGTGGCAGAAGTTGGCACCTCTTCCTGAATGTCGAGTACGCCCACAGCGTTGGCGGTCGGGGCCTTGGCCTTGACGACAGAATTCTGGTGGCTTAGTGAGCGCCAGCTGCCATCAACCGTTCTGAGGACGGCGGACAAGGCTAGGAATGGTCTGAACAACTCCGGATACCAGGATATCGCCTGTATCCGGACAAGTGGTTCTTCCACTCCCAGACCGGCGAGACTCCCATGTGCGGGACATGCAGCTTGCGCCTCATGTCATCCGCCCGGATTGACCCCGGCCGCCCTGAGGTCCCGGGCTATCATTCGCTCCATAGGGCTCCCCGCCCAGCATCTTGCCTCACCTTCACGGCCCCGACGACGACATCAAATCCAGCTGCTTGAGCCCACACATCCACGCTACGGTGTACCCGGGCTACCGGCCCGAGGCCCCTTCCGCAGCGATGATCTCGGAGATAGCTGGCACCCCATCACGAATTCCTTGGAACGCCTCTACAAATGTACCCGTCAGACATGCAGCCGACGAAAACCGTGAATCGGGTTGCTGGCAGTGGCCATTGACGCAGGGCGAATAGGAGCCCAAGCATACGTATCGGCGTAACTGCGGAGAGCAGTGGTCCAGACTATGGGACGTGTGGGCCGACGATAACAGTACCCATAGCTTTACAACTTGGGTATAGCGTTAGACACGTATACGAGAGTCTATGCAGGCACATTAGCACTGGGAACACTGTATGGCAAGTGCCGACAAAATGCGGACGGGTCCAAGCGCCCCCTGAATGTCGAGTTGTCCATGCCAAAACGGTCGGGGCTTTGGCCTTGAGCGTTGGGGCTTAGGGACTTGAGCAGAGGTTCCCTAACCCATGAGAGTAGCCCATTTTCAGTCCATAGGCGGGGCCAGCGGCGATATGCTCCTAGGGGCTTTGCTGGACGCTGGTCTGTCCCTGGAGCATTTGGAACGCACGCTGCAACTGCTCTCTCTGCCACAGCATCACCTCGCTATTCAATCGGTACAGCGTGGTCACCTGACGGCGACCTTGTTGGACGTGCAGATCCCTGGCGAGCGACTGGGTCTTGCCCCGCGAGAGTTGCAGGAAGCAGTGAGCGGCAGCGACCTGCCCGATGGCGTGAAATCACGCTCCCTGTCTGTATTGAATGCCCTTTTTGAAGCGGAGCGACGGGTGCATCGCGCTGATGAAGGCGAAGTTCAGCTGCACGAGTTGGGCAGCGTGGACACGCTAATCGACGTCGTGGGCACCGTGTCGGGACTGGAATGGCTCGGAGTAGAGAAGGTGTTGGCCTCGCCCTTGGTGGTGGGCCATCGTCAGCCGGACCGTCCCTCGGGCCTATCCGGTGCCCGCTCCCGGCTACTCTGGAATTGGCAGCCATGGCTGGGCGCACCCTTGGAGACGCGGACCAGCGTTTCCCACGAAATGACCACGCCGACCGGCGCAGCCCTCCTCACCGTCCTCGCTACCTTCGAGCCACCGCAACAACTGACTCTGCATCGCATCGGCTACGGCGCAGGGCGGGCCGACCTGCCGGGAGTGCCCAACGTAACGTCGGTCTGGCTCGGCCAAGCTGTTGAAGGTGCCACCGAGACCGTGGTGTTGCTGGAGACCAACATCGACGACGCGCAGGGTGTAGTCATAGGCTACGCCCAAGAGCGTCTATTCGCTCAAGGGGCCCTTGATGTTTGGATCACCCCCATCCAAATGAAGAAGAACCGGCCCGGCGTAGTACTGTCGGTATTGGTGCCCGCATCGCTGCAGGGGGCCGCGGTTGAAACCATCCTGCGGGAGACCCCTACCTTGGGCGTGCGGGTGAGGCCGGTGCAACGCCAGATTGCCTACCGTGAGACGGTATCCTTCCAGTCCCAGTACGGCGCACTAAGGGTGAAGGTGAAGTACTTGGAGGGGCAGCCTGTGTCGGCGGCCCCAGAGTACGAGGACTGTCGTGAGCTTGCCCTGAAATTGGGCGTCCCTCTGCAAGAACTCTACCAGCGCGTGCAGGACGAGGCCCGTTCGCTGTTGGTGGAGCTTCCCGCTGGCCAAGCGGGTTAATCACTCGCGTTGATCCGCTCGGGAATTTATACGACTCTATCGTCCGAGTTCCAGTCGAGCACCGGCCAACCTTGGGATTCTGCCAGACGCCGTAGAGCGCGGTCCGGATTTACCGCTACTGGGTGCCCTACGCAGTCGAGGAACTCGCGGTCCGAGTAGCTGTCGCCGTAGGCGTAGCATTGCGATAGGTCGAAATCGGCTTGCGCACCAAGACGACGAACGGCCTCAGCCTTGCTTGGGCCGACTATCGGGCCGCTCTGCAGGCGTCCGGTGAATTCGTTTGCCTGACGCTCCAGTCGGGCGCAGATAATTTGGTCGGGGGATATCAAGCGAGCCAAGGGGATTAGGGACTGCTCCACACCACCGCTGGCTAACACGATCTGGTCGCCCTGCTGACGGTGCCACTCAATGCACCGCAAGGCCCCGGGCAAGAGATGGTGCTGCCAATAGTCTGGCCCGCCATCGTTTATCCAATGCTCGAGGCGCCAAGGCGGGATGTTGCGGTAGTTTCTGAAGAACCTTCGGTTGAACGTGGAGCGGTCTACCCGGTCCATTACCATGTAATAGGGTACCTTGGGCACGAAAAGTAGTGTCCATAGCATCCGCCGAGGTTGGGTCCTCTGGCGCAACTGCAAATCAGCATAACAGCTGACAACATTGGACGATGCCAAGGTACCGTCTACGTCGAAGAAGGCCGCCCGCATCGTTGGCGTCGGCTTAGCGCAGGGACCGTACGGCCTTCTCTATCTCCTCAGTGAAGCGGCGGACCATCTCGCTGGCACTTTCGCCGTTGGCCGAGTGCAAGAAGGGTTCGGAGTAGAGGGGAGGGCCGAACCGTACGTGGATAGGATGAGGTCGGGGGAACGTCTGCCCCTTCCGAAGAGTCTGGAAACTGCCGGAGATGTACGCAGGCACTACCGGGACACCGGATTCCAAGGCCAGCAGGCCCACCCCCGGTTTCAGTTTTCGCATCGTGCCGTTGGAGCTGCGCCCGCCTTCTGGGAAGTAGATCAGCGAGTGGTCCCGGGACAGCAGACCCAACGCTAGGCTCAGGCTCTCCGGGGTGTAGCTGTGCCGGTCGAAGGGCGCCCCGTCGACAAAGTTGCGCACTATCCAAGCCGACACTTTGTTGCGGAAGAAGTAGTCCTTGGCCGCCATGGGATGAACCTTGCCTCCCCGATAAAGCAGGGCCATCAGCACAGCGGTGTCGAAGTGACTACAGTGATTGGAAGCGAGAATATAGGGTCCCGGAGTGGGCACATGCCCCATCCCATCGAAGCTAAGCTTGTTGAAGATGCGTAGGAAACCTGTCATCCACCAGCGGAATGTCTTCCTAGCCAACAGCCAGCGTCGCCCTTCCTTTAACCAGAGGTCCAGCTCTGTGTCGGTAGGCAGTGGGATGTGTCGAACCCATTGAGCCGGCTTTTCCGCTGGCGACCGCGTCTCGGCAACGGATTCCGTTGCGCTGTGCCCGTTAGCTGCTGCAGCCGAAGGGCGGGCCGGGCGCAGTCCCAAAACGAAACGCTTCACTCCTGGAATGTGGATATCCTGGATGTACTCGCGCCAGTCGATGGAGGCGACATTGAAGTTGAACTTGCGTTGCTCCTCTTCGGTGAGGCTGTCCCACACCTGCTTGGTGCGGTCAGTCAGATAGAGGCACTTGGCTTCGGCGTAAGGCCCGTAGATACGGGCATAGTAAGCCAGCCTCTCCACGCCCGAGCGCTTGGCGCGGTACCAGCTTCGGACACGTCTGCCCTTGGGTAGAACGTAGCTGGCTGGGGGCAGCCAGGAGAGTAACAGCAGGGGCAGAGAGTACCGGTACCGCAACCGACGCAGAAAGTCCTTGGTGGTGGGGAAGGTGAGTTCGGGATACTTGGTGGCTTCTGCGCCTAGGCTCTCTTTGGAGTAGACCTCGCGAACTAGGTTGCAGAACCGCTTCACCTGAAGCGGGTTCTCCGATCCGCTGGCGATGTGGTGTATTTCCAAGCCGCCACGATGGGCCGTGGTCGGTATGGTGGCCACCAAGGCGTTTACCACCATGTCCACCGGCACGACGTCAATTACTCCTTCCGCTTGGCCTGGGAAGTCGGGCACCAGGTTGCGCCCGTAGGCCACTATGAGAGGGTCGATCATCCTCATGCCGTCGAGCCAGCCCGGTTCGGGGCTCTCGAAGGCGCTTTCAACCACGGATGGACGCATGATGAGGGTGGGCACGTCGCCGCGGTGGCGTTGCACCAGCTTCTCGCCGAGGGTCTTGGTGAGGGTGTAGGTGTCGTTGAAGCCGCGGTAGCGCGCCCAGCGCATCCCCTCGGCTACCAAGCGGTGCTCCACCCAGTCAGGTTGTGGCCGTGCCGTCTCGTTGCTGTGCCCGTTCTCGTTCGCCGGCTTGCGATGGGTGAGCCGTATGCAGGCCTTGATTGCAAAGCCCAGCCGGTGCAGCAGGCTGGAGTCCTGCTCTCGTACTTGACGTATGCGTTTCTGAATGGCCTCCACTTCGGCATCGATATCCTGAGGCAGCCGGGTCGCGCCCTTCGCATTGAGGCCAAGGAGCGAGGGGTCCACCGGTTCTTCGGGAACCGCCCCGTCTCGCGTGGCATTCACGTAGCAGGTGGATACATGCGCCACCGGTGCGCCGTTGGTGCCCTTGGCGAACTCCAGGATTCTCAGCGGCCCCAAGGTGTTAAGGCGAAGGGCATCATCCAGCGGCGCATCGAAGGAGACCAAGGCAGCGCAGTTGATAACCAAGTCTATATCTTGCTGGAGCTGGGCATAAGTTTCGTCGTCCAACCCCAAGTGGGGTTGCCCCAAGTCTCCTGATACAGCCTGCACCTTGCTTTCGACCAGCTCGGTGAAAGCGTCGCGACCGAGATCACGGCGTATACGGTCGAAAGCAGAAGAGGCGAAGAGTTCTTGCCACAGTCGGTCTTGGGCGGAAATGATCCGCTCCCCACGCTGTCGGGGGCGGATGAGGACGTACATCCGGTCAATACAAGGGAGGTTGTGGAGGAGCTTTTCCACGAGTACGCGCCCGACAAGGCCAGTGGCGCCGATCACTAGGAGCCGCTTGCCAGCGTAATACTCCTCGATTCTTGGGATGTCGGTTACACTGCTTGCAATAGGCCCACCCAGCGACGCGGTGGCGCCGACCATTGGGGCCTCCTCTAACTGATGGGGCTGCGTTTGGCGCACGGCGGCCAGCCTATCCATTCCGTATCTGAAAGGTAGCTGCCAGCCTACCACGGCGGCCTTTCGAGGGTCAAGGCCATACCCTAGCCCCGTCAGGCTGGTTGGCTTATGGGGATCGAAGCCAGAGCAGGGGCTAGCACGTCCAGACATGCGGGCGCCACCTCCACTGTGGCGGGTAGCTGAGTCATCGGCTCTCCGTCGGCCCACAGCCACAGTGATTGCGGTGACGTTACCTCCAGTCTTTTTACCGAGTGTACCGATACCGCCGGGTGCTTCAGGTGGCCTCCGGAGAACACCTTGGTAATCATGCATATCACGTCCAGACGGGGGGCTGACTTTACTAGGCACAGGTCTAGCCAGCCGTCGTAAGGGTCGGCTGGCGGCACTATTTTCATGCCGCCTCCGTAGTAGGCGGTGTTTCCCGTGGCAGCTAGGAAAATGTCGCCTCTGTACTCCCCAAAGTCACCCCTCAGCTCTACGGTCACGTCGCGGTAGCGCACCAGCTTGACCAAGATGGCGTACACATAAGCCGCCGTGCCCTTGAGGAACCGGGGCGGCTTGCCCTCCCCCACATAACCGGCCACTTCCGAATCGAAACCAAGGGTGGCTACGGTAGCGAAGTAGCGGTTGCCGATTCGTCCCAAATCAATGGCCCTAGAAGTCCCGCTCAGGATGGTGTTGATGGCGGCGTCGCCATCGCGGCGCGGGATGCCAAGGGAGATCGCCAGATCGTCGCAGCGTCCTGTGGGCAGCAGGCCAAGGACGGCGTCGGCCCGCCCTGACGAGGCCTCCATCAGCCCGTTGATTACTTGGTGCACTGTCCCGTCGCCCCCGCAGGCGACCACCCCCTCCGCCCCACTGTCCACAGCTTCCCGTGCCAACGCCTCGGCGCTGAAGGTGTCAGTGGTGAAGCAAAGGTCCACGTCGTCGCCTCGGTCTTTCAGCGCTTCGGCCAACTTGGGGGCCGACAGGCGGGCACGACCCTTGCCCGCCACCGGGTTGGCGATGATGCGCCAACGCATGATTAGCTGACGTCGGCCATGAAGATGGGCGGCCAGTGGAAGACGGTAACCTTGGGATTGGGGCCTACGGTGTCCTTGGCCATTTCCAAGGCTTGGCGCAGGTTGGGAGCAGTGTCGTACCCAAGCACGGCGGCCACTTCCGGGTCGCGCGCCCCTGCGGCAATGACCCGTCCAACGTAGCTCTGGCCATACCACCCCCAATACCACGCGTAGAAGGGGTGGACGCCATGATATGCGTAAGAGTTGCGGAAGAGGTCGATGTAGCGAGGATTAGTCGCGAACTGCTCCTCGTACTTGCGGCCCATCTCCGCCGAGTCTCGGGTTTGGGTGAGCACTTGGTGGTAGAAGTCGTAGTAGGAGGGGTGGTGTCCCATGTGGAACCTGTTCTCCATGGGGTGCATGAAGATTATCACTCCGCCTTCCCGCACTAGGGGCTTGCCACGATGCAGATTGAACAGGTAGCCCAATGACTGGCAATGTACCAACACCGGGTTCAGCACCGAGTTCACATTGTAAGGCCCCAAGTAAGGAAGGCCTGCCACCAGCACGTCGGCTTGTCCAGAGACCGGCACCGCCTGCTGGTTGGTGACGTTGCCTAGGGTGTGCTCGTGCACTGCCTCGGTCTCTCCGGCCGCGATGCCCGTCATGCCGTATTCGGCGCGGAGGGAGTGGAAGATGCTACGCCGCGCCGCAAAGGGCAGGCCAGCCATCAGGCCCCGGTTGGCGGCAAACATGGCGTGGTCCCAAGGGTGCCATTGGGACTCTGAGACTTGAAGGTGACGCAGCAGGCCGGGATAGATGTGGGTGTTGAGGGTAGTCTCAATCTTGAACACGTTCAGGTGTTCTTCGGCAAGTTTGCCCATGCGTTCGCACGAGTGGTGCAGGGCAGAGTTGGGAGGGTCCATAAAAGAGCGGGAGTGCAGCAGGGTGTGGGCGTTGTGATGGTGCCGCAGGGTGCGGTAGCTCGTTAGGCCGGTGCTGATGGACTTGTGGCCTCCATCCATGGAGACGAGGTTGATGTTGACGTACACCAGCAGGTCCGACTCGGCGACACGCCGCGACACTTCCACCTCCTCCGAGTGGCGTGTGCTGCCCAGTACGACTAGGTTGTTCCGGTCTTCGGCGTCGTGATTGTAGAGCCGGTTGGGGTGGAAGGCCTTGAAAACCCGTGGACCCACCACATGCTTCAACTCGCCGGGGGTCATGTGGCGGTGGACGCCTAGGGCCGCGATTAAATGAATATCGTCCACTCCGGCATCGGCAAGCTTTTCCAATACCTTCTCAATGACCCGCCCTCGGATGTCTGGCTGGCGCATGGGAGGCAAGGGCAGCGAGATGTCGTCGAAGGCAATGGTCACCTTCATACCCGGGCGCAAGCGGGCGGAGAGGGGCTCCGAACCTACGGGGTTCTCCAAGGCCTGCTCAATGGCTCCGTCCACGTCGCGAATGGGATGGAGGGGCGGTGGCGGGTACACCATCCGCGTACCGAGAGGCAGAGTCTCATAGCGGAAGCCCTCGCCGTTGTGAAAGAGATAGCGGCGACGGGCGTCCTCCACGTAAGTGACCAGCTTTTCTTTGTCGATTTCCATGGGTCCGATGTCGAAGGGGCCTGAGGAAGCCGGGCGTCCGCTCATTCAGCCGTTCTCCAAGTCGAAGGCAGTCTTGATAGCCTGATGTCGCCCTGGGCGCATGGCGATGGCGATGGCCTTGCGGTAGCTGCGCAGGGCAAAGGTGTGGCGCACCAGCCCGCCCAGTTTAGCCGACATGTCATCGCGTTGCAGCAAGTCCAAGGCTAGATGAAAAGTGGGGATGTCTGCGCCCTCATATGACTCCATCGCATATGTATAGGAGCCGTTCAGGTGGACCTCTTGATACCAGAAGGGTGTCAGGTCGATGTGGCCGGGGGCCGGCATGCCGAGCATAGTGACCTCCCCTTGGGGCCGCGTCCACCGTAGAGCGTCCTCCAACGACGAGCCGGAGCCAACGCAGTCAAAGGCGACATCGAACCCGCCAGTGACCGCAGGCTTTCCGATGGGAAGGGAGTGGATGGCGCTGGGGGCCAGCTCTGTCAGGCGACGATAGCCCGCCTGCCCCGAAGTGGTCACCTCGTCGGCTCCGAGGGCCATGGCAAGCTCACGCTGGTAGGCATGGCGGCCCATGGCGACGATGCTGCCTGCTGGGGTAAGGGTGTGCAGGGCAGCGATCGTGAGCAGCCCCATGGTGCCACAACCGACCACCAGTACCCGTGAGTCGGGGTATATCCGCGACATCAAGACGCCGTGGATGGCGCAACTCAGCGGTTCGGCCAGCACGGCGGTGTGGTCGGGCAGACTTTCTGGTATCGGATATACTTGCAGGCGGTGGGCCACCAAGGAGTTGCCCCAACCACCACCAGTGTCGCGGCAGAAGCCGGTCTGTACCCCAGCGGCGATGCAGCCCCCGGTCACGTTCTCGCAGTTGCCGTAGCGACCTTGAGCGCAGGGCTGGCACGGTGGGTCTATATCGCGCACACGACAGCCCAGCACCGGCTCCAGACACACCCGCTGCCCCACCTCCAACCCCTCCACATCAGCGCCCGTCTCGGCGCCCAGCTCCGTGATTATCCCCACTACTTCGTGGCCCGGCACGAATGGGAAAGAAGTGAGGGCAGATAGATAGACGCTGGCGCGAGCAGTGATAACTCCCAAGTCGGAGCCGCATATTCCGCTGAGGGTGGGGCGAATCCGCAGCCATTGGGGGCTGGGTAGCACAGGCTCGGGAATGTCGGCCAAGCGAATGAAGGAGCCGGGACCGGTGGCGCAGCCGCTCACCACGCCAGTAGTCCCCCGGACCCAGGCATAGCGCAGGGGGTTGTGCCTGAACTGCAAAGCTCGCATATGCTCTCGCTGGGCGGTAGCTAGTATGGGCAGGCCTCGCAGGCCTGTCAAACGGCCCCCTTTCAACCCCTTCAACCCGGCGCTGGGCAGTGTATCAGTCTTCCAGAAAGTACTCGTGACGGGGTACGTCTAAAGTGGTAAGGGTGTGGAAGGGCAGGTGGGGGTGTACTGGTTTGACGTCAACGCATTGACAGGCTGAGAAATCTCCCCGAAGCATGGAGCATACCAACTCGAGTGGCTGGTGGAACTGGCGGAAGGCGCTGTGGACTACCAACTCGGACCGGAGTGGGCTATGGAGAGATTCCCAAGAGTCCCACAGGGGCATTCTGAGTGTAACTAGCGTCAATTAAGGAGGTCATGATGAGCAATCGTGTGATGCTCTGGGCTGCGTTATCACTCATTATAATAGTGGTTACGGTTGGAGCGTGCGGAAGTGGTGGCGAGCCTTACCCCGAACAGTTCAAGGAGAACTTTACGACTTCGTGTGTGTCGACTGGAGGAACTATGGCACAGTGTGAATGCAGTCTCAGGTGGTTTGAGAAGAATGTGCCTCTCAAGGATTTTACGAGGGAAGATGAGCGTGCGAGATCAACCGGAGTCCTCAGTGACCAACTTGCGGTCTGGTCGGCCAAGGCATCCAACTCATGTCGTTAGGACAGAGTTTAAACGCAAGAGGAGCATGAATCTGCAGGTTCTCAACGCGATCCTATATGTCTTGCCGAACAGGACTGCAAGTCGCGGGGCTTGCCTACTCGATTCGGCAATTGGCACACCGTCTATATGCGTATGAACCGCTGGTCAAAGAACGGGGTTCTGGCCCCGGTCTTCGAACACTTGCAACGAGACCCGCCAACTGGCGTTGACCTTGGGATTCACGCCTGTGGTCCCGCCCTTGAGCACCCGTATAAAGCCGTGGCAGTACGACCGGGAGATGTACAAGAGACGCAACGAGACCGAGAGGCTGTTCCGTCGCCTGAAGGGCTTCCCTCGCATCTTCTCCCGCTTCGAGAAGCTGGATGCCCTCTTCCTCGGCTTCACCCTATTCGCTCTTATGTTGAATGCCTTGCGTTAATGGTGAACACGCCCTAGTCGACCATGCGGGAATTCCGGCGGGCGTCGCAGCTCGATAAAGATTCACGTCGATCCAAGCAGAGCTAGGTAACCTCCAGTCGGTTACCTACGTCACCCCCCGTAGAGGCGCAAGAGGCCCTACTCCCAAGGATTAGACCATAGGGAGTGTCCGCCCGCCGAGGATTCGGTAAACTGGTACACTACCCGGCGCTGGCAACGGTTGACAATGGGATATGGCTGGCAGCAACATGACGTTTTACGCGGGCTGGGAGGCGCGGCTTGGTCGATGGCTTCTGGACATGGGCGGCTGCGGCAGCCGTGGGATACCTTCTTGGCTCCTTGCCCACTGCATACCTGCTGGTGCGCATATTCACCCGCAAGAACGTGATGGACTGGGGCACGGGCAACGTCGGCACCATGAACGTGCACCGCGCTACCAGTTCCAAGGCTCTGACACTGCTCACCCTGCTAGGCGACCTGACCAAGGCCTATGCAGCCATCATGATTGGTTGGTTGCTGGCGCGACAAGCAGGGCTGGATTCCGGGGCAGCCCCATGGCCTTGGGCCGTAGGCGGCGACCACATCGGAGCGACCGTGGCTGGCATAGCTGCCATCTTGGGGCACAACTACTCCATCTTCTTGCGGTTCAAGGGAGGCAAGGGAATCACCTGCTCTGCCTCCATGGGCTTCTACTTTCACCCCTTCCTCGTGGGCTTCTGGGTCCTGAGCTTCTTCTTCACAGTGGCGGCCTCCCGCTGGTTGGTGCTGGGGCAAATGGTGGCCACGGCGGCCATGCCCATCTTCTGCTACTTCCTCTATCCCGAAGCAGCAATCGCAAGCTACTTTGTAGCGGTCCTTGTGCTATGGCGTCACACCCCGCGCATCAAGGCTCTTATGGATGGGACCGAACCCAAGCTTTACTACAAGGCACAGTAATCATCCTGAATCGCGTCATTCCCTCCCCTCGGCCTCCTTCGGCTCAGGCAGGCCATCCCTACTGCAGGCCCACATTGCGGGCCACTATTGATTTAGGGCACAAGTCCTGAAAGTAGAGCGCATGTCAACCCCCAAAATCGTGGTAGTAGGCGGAGGCACCGGAAACCACACTACCCTTACAGGCCTCAAACAGAAGGACTGCGACCTCACTGCCGTGGTCAACATGATGGATGACGGGGGTAGCTCCGGCAGGCTGCGGGACGAGTTAGGCCAGCTCCCGCCGGGAGACCTGCGTCAGTGCTTGGTGGCTCTGGCTGCCGACGACCGCTCCAGCGCCCTGATGCGCCAGCTTTTCACCTACCGCTTTAGTGCGGGGAATAGCCTCAGCGGACATAACTTCGGCAACCTGTTCATCACCGCTCTTACTGAGATCACCGGCAACACCGCCACGGCCATCGAAGAAGCCTCCCGCATCATGAACGTGCAAGGCACGGTGCTGCCCGTCACTCTGAGTAAATCGACCCTGAAGGCATGCCTCGTCGACGGCTCGACGCTGGTGGGCGAGTCGTCCATAGACCAGCGCACCGACAATACTGACGTAGCCATCGATTACGTGTACTTGGAGCCCACGGCCTACGCCCATGCGCCGGTGCTTAAGGCCATATGGGAGGCCGACGCCATCGTCCTTGGCCCTGGAGACATCTATACCAGCGTGGTTCCGAACCTGTTGGTGGAGGACGTAGCCGACGCCATAAGGGAGAGCCCGGCCACCAAGATTTACGTCTGCAACATCATGACCAAACAGGGCGAGTCCGACGGATTCCGTGCCTCGGACTTTGCTCGCCTGGTACAGGAGTACCTCAAGACCAATCAACCCTTGGATTATGTGGTAGTCAACGACGCCTCCTTCCCCGAAAGAACGCTGCGTAAGTACACCGCCTACGGGCAGTACCCTGTGCCCATCGACTTGGAGCAGACAAAGATGCGGGCCGATCATGTGGTGCAGACGCCCCTGCTGTCGGCAGGCATCTACCTGCGGCATGACCCGCTGTTGCTCGCCGAGACTATAATGTCCATCGTGACCAAGGAGAGGGCGAAGCCGAAGGCATTGGCAGCCGGGGAACGGCCCTTCTAGTAGTCTTGGCTTGAAGCCCTGCCCTTTTCTTAGCTTCAGACGCCCGGAGGCGCCGTGTGCGGCATCGTAGGATACGTCGGCACCAGTGAGTCATGGCCTATAGTCTTTGCCGGTCTGCAACGCTTGGGCTACAGAGGCTACGACAGCGCGGGAATCGCTGTAATCGGTCCTGACGGAAGCTTGCAGATACGCAAGAGCGCAGGCAAGGTGCAGGAGTTGGAACCTGCGCCCGGCGAGACCGCCCCCGTAGGCACAACAGGCATCGGCCATACACGCTGGGCTACCCACGGGGCGCCCAACAGCTCCAACGCTCACCCCCACAGCGATTGTGCCGGGGACATCGCCTTGGTCCACAACGGCATTGTGGAGAACTACCTAGAATTGAAACTGAAGCTGACTGCTTTGGGGCACCGCTTCACCTCCGACACCGATACCGAGGTCATTGTTCACCTGCTGGAAGATGAGATAGCCCACGGCCTGAGCTTTGAGGCTGCCTTGCTTCATGTGGCAGGCAAGATGCGAGGGGCCAATGCCATCGGGGCGCTGCGTCGCGACGAGCCAGACAAGCTGCTGGCCTTGAAGCGGGGCCACGCCGGTGGTCTGGTTGTTGCCAGTAGGCAGGGCGAGGCGATGTTCGCCAGCGACCTGCCTGCCTTGGTGCCATTCTCATCGGAGGTGTGGCCGCTGGATGATGGGGAACTGGCCGTGGTTACGCCGGGCAAGGTTAAAGTGGTAAACCGTGGAGGCTCCACCGTGGTAAAGGCGCCCCTGAAGGTGCCGCCGAACTCGGCTTGGGTGGACAAGGACGGACACGACCACTTCATGCTCAAGGAGATACTTGAGCAACCCCAAGCCATCTCCAGTGCCCTACGCGGTCGAGTCGATTTCGAGCGCTCCTTGGTGACCTTGGACGACTTCCCTTTGAGCGACGCTGAAATCAGGGAACTGTCGCGGGTCATGCTGGTGGGATGTGGCACCAGTCTCAATGCCGGTATGCTCGGAGCCCACCTTATCGAAGAGTTCGCCGGCATACCTGCCACGGCCGAAAGTTCGTCGGAACTGCGCTACCGTAGCCCGGTCATAGACGAGCGCACCCTGGTGGTGGCCATAGGACAATCAGGCGAGACTGCCGACACGCTGGCTGCTATGCAGGATGTACGGCAGCGAGGGGCGCGCCTCCTGACCATCTGCAACGTTGAGGGCAGCCTCGCCACGCGCCTAGCTGAGGGCACTCTGCACATGCGGTCGGGTGTGGAGGTCGGCGTCGCCAGCACCAAGACATTCGTGGCTTCGCTGACCCTGCTGTCGCTGTTGGCCGCCTACCTCGGGCAAGCGCGCGGGGCCTCGATGGCGGTCGATGTGGTGGGACAGTTGGCCCGTGCGCCGGGTCTGATGGGCGGCGTGCTAGCGCAGAAGAGCCTCTTCCGCGAGATGGCACGGAAGTACGCCCGCTACGACCACTTCCTCTACCTAGGGCGGAGTCTGGACTACCCCATCGCAGTGGAGGGGGCTTTGAAGCTCAAAGAGATCAGCTACATCCATGCCGAAGCCTATCCCGCGGGCGAGATGAAGCACGGCCCCATAGCCCTCATCGACGAGCGCATGCCCGTGGTAGCCATCGCCACTGCTGGCCCCCTCTACGACAAGATGGTCGGCAACATCATGGAGGTGAAGGCGCGAGGAGGCTCCGTCATCGCTGTGGCCACTGAGGGCGACCCGGACTTGGGGTCTCTGGTAGATGACATCATCTACTTGCCCCAGTGCGAGGGTGTGCTGTCGCCCCTGCTGTCCGTCCTGCCACTCCAGCTGCTGGCCTACCACATCGCGTTACGTCGTGGCTGCGACGTAGACCAGCCGCGCAACTTGGCCAAGACCGTGACAGTGGAGTAGCCCGCCCCCTAGATTCCCAAGGCGCGGTGGCAGGTAGCGACTATGCCGGCTGGGTCTATGCCATGCTCGTGGTACAGCTGGGATGGCGTGCCCGACTGGCCGAAGTCCGCCACCCCCAGCGGGTAGACGGGCGCTCCCAAGGCCCCGCCCAGCCAAGCCAGTGATCGTGGGTGTCCATCGACCACGGTGACGATGGGGATGGCGCGCTCTTCGGGGGTCAGCAAATCGCTGAGGAACTGGGAGTGCTCTCCGGTTCCCGATGCGCATTCCTGGAAGCGGTGGTAGAGGGGGCCCGGGCCGGTGACGTTGAACACGTTAGCCAACGTGCCCTGCTCATGCAGGTGGTCGCTGGCTCTCATGGCGATGGGCACCATGGCACCGGAGACAAAGATATTGACCACGTTGCCGGGACGGTAGTCGGGGTCGTCCCGCCGGTCGATCAATCGGTAGCACCCTGCCACCACCTGACGCCGCAGCACCACTGTATCGGCCTCGGTAGGCGGGGTGGGGAACAGGCCTTGGTCGATCCTAGTGGTCGTCAGGCGCAGGTAAGACGACTCCGTCCGCAGTCGTATCTGGTCCAAAGCGTGGAGCATAATCCACTCCAACTCTTGGCCAAAGCAGGGCTCGTAGAAGGCGGTGTCGGGCAACTCCGCACCTATGGACGGCGTCATTACCGACTGGTGCATGCCTCCTTCAGGCCCAAGGCTGACGCCTGACGGGGTGCCGACGAACATAAACTTGGCGCCTGAATACACGCTGTAGAAGAGAGCGTCCAAGCCACGTCGCACAAAGGGGTCATAGAGGGTGCCTATGGGGAAAAGCATCTCTCCGTGCGCCTCGAAAGACGATCCCAACTGCCCAAGGGCCAAGAATAGGTTGTTCTCCGAGATGCCCAACTCCAAGTGCTGACCGGAAGGCGATTCTTCCCAGCGCAGGGCCCGTGCGATGTCTTCGGGCATCGGGTGGCCCTCGTTCTTGGCCCACACGCCCACCTTGTTAATCCAGCCGCCTAGGCTGGTGGAGCTGGCCACATCGGGCGTCACGGTGACGATGCGGTCGGCCACCTTCGGGATGCTGCGTCCGATCTCAGTGAGAATCAGCCCAAAGGTCTGTTGAGTGGACATCCGACCTTGGTGGGGACGCGACAGGCTGTGGGGAATCTCCAGTTCCTGTCCGTTGGTTGCGCGGCGGGGCTTGGCCAACTGCCTGCCCACGGCCTCGCACAACCGACCCGCTGGCGTGTTGGCGGGAATCCCGTCCCAGATCGAATCCTCTGAGACGCCGAGTTGCACACGAAGTTGTTCCATCTGCTCGTTGGAGAGAATCACCGAGTGGTTTTGGGGGTCGCCCACCGAGGGCAGCATCCACCCCTTGAGGGTGTAGGCAAACACCACACAGGGGCCCTTGCCCGTATCGGCCTCTTGGAAGGCCTCGCGCAGGGAGTCGAAGTCGTGCCCGCCTAGGTTCTTGATCAGATCCAAGAGCTGGTCGTCGTCCCACTGCCCGATGAACCGCTCCAGATCACGCGGATAGGAGCAGGCTGTGGGCAGCCATTCCCGCAGTGCTTGGGGCGAGACGCGCAGCAACCTCTGGTAAAGCTCGTTGGGCATGGCGTCGATGGCCTCGCGCAGAAGCTCGCCGTTGGGTTGGGCAAAGGCGTTCTGCAGCTTCTTGCCGAACTTGGCGTCCACCACCCGCCAACCGCTGGCGGCGAACATCTGACGCCACACGGCTACGCGTATACCCGGAATGATGCGGTCCAGGCTTTGGCGGTTGAGGTCGACCACCCACATCACGTTGTCCAAGTCGTGGAAGGTCGGCTCGGCGATGGCCTCCCACACCGACCCCTCGTCCAACTCAGCGTCACCCACCAAGCTGATGTACCTCGAACTGAGGGGCCGACCAGTCCCGAAGTGGCTCTCTATGTAGCCGCCCACCCAAGCGTCGAAGTTGGGGGCCACAGCGCCAAGGCCCACCGAGCCTGTGGTGTAGTCCACGCCGTCGGGGTCCTTGGTGCGGCTTGGGTACGCCTGCAGCCCGTGCAGGTCTCGGAGCCGCAGTAGGTACTCCGGCTCTAGGTTTCCCAGCAGGTATTGGATGGCATGGTATACGGGCGAGGCGTGGGGCTTGATGGCGATCTTGTCGCCAGTCTTCATGAAGTCGAAGTAAAGGGACGTGAGCAGGGTGACCACCGAGGAACTCGAGGCTTGGTGACCTCCTACCTTGAGGCCGTCGGGGTTGGGGCGCACCTGATTGGCGTGGTGCACCATGTTGACGGCCAGCCACAGCACCCGATCCTGCACGGTATGGAGCAACTGGTTGTGAGTCTCAATCGACTGATTGCTTACCATCACATTACTGGTCATCCGACCCTCCCAGAGGCCCGCCTGTTCCCCATCGAGCCACCAGCTACGGTGTACTTAGGCAAAATACGTGAGCAGACGAGAGGTGTCAACGTAGGGGGTGATGGCAGGCGGAGGTCAGGGGCGCCGCTGTACGTTGCAACGGGACGATGCGCAACAGTTCACGGTAGGTGAGCCATGCCCGCGGCTACCCGTCACTCCTATATTCCCCCTTCCGCAGCAGGTCCTCCGTCACCTCCAGTTCCACTGGCGCGTAGGCGTGGTCAATGGCGTCCCGCATCTGGTGGGAGGCAACGGGGTCGGCTTCGGTGGGGTGGTTACGGGCGAGCCAGTCGTTGCGGCTTGGCCATTGGGCGAGTGCGTAGAAGTCGCCGTCTCCGGCCTGCATAAGACGGGAGCCGAGGCTGCCCCGATGTTGGTAGATGGCCTCGGTGGCGCGATGCCACGCATCGCGGAACTCGTCTTCGCTGCCCGGCCTTACTTGCCACCGATAGAGCACTGCGAACATGGGTGGGCCTCCTTGCGCCTAGCTAATCTTGCGGTTGTTAGGGCCGCGCAGCCAAGTGTAGTGGAGCGCGGCGACGGCGGCCCCTACTACCGGCCCCACGACGTACAGCCATTGGCTAGTCCACGTCCAGCCTACTAAGGCTGGACCCAAAGAGCGGGCGGGGTTCATGGAGGCCCCAGCGATGGGCCCGGCAAAGGTGGATTCCAAGGCCACCGTTGCGCCGATGGCGATGGCGGCCAAACCACCCTCCGCGCGGGTATCGGTGGCCACTGCCATAATGACGAACATCAGGAAGAAGGTAAGCACCACCTCCAAGCCCAAGGCTTGGGGGTCGCTTCCCGTAGGCAGAGTAGCTCCCATGTGGGCCACGTCGCCGAGAATCGCCAGCAGGGTCAGCCCTGCGGCGGCCGCGCCTGCCAGTTGGGCAACTACGTAGAGCGGTACTCTCCTCCAAGGGAAGTGGCGGCAGAGGGCGAAGGCTAGGGTGACTGCGGGGTTAATGTGGGCCCCGGAGATGTGGCCTGTGGCGAAAATCATCGCCGCCACAATGAGTCCGAAGGTGAGGCCGATGCCTAACTGGGTAACCTGCCCCCCACTAAGGTCGTTGACCATGATGGCGCCGGTGCCAGCGAATACAAGACCAAAGGTTCCAACAAACTCGGCAACACAGGCTCTCAGCATCGGTGAGACGCTGCGGAGCGTCTGACTAGCAATGTGAACACCACCGCGCCATTGTTACGCCTTCCATTGTAAGCCCGTCATGGTCCTGTGTGGAGGGGTGGGAGCTAACCTTCAGGGCATCCTTTACCCTAGCCCTCTCCCTCGATGGGAGAGGGGACTGTCGCCCCTTTGCCCAACGTGTTCCTAACCCGCAATCAGGACCCGCGCCCGCAGGATTGCCTCGAGCTTGGCTTCAGCAATAGTCGGCGTCAAGAGCCCTCTACTTCTCGCTCAACTTGGGGAGGAATGGGACCAGCTTGTCGGCTAGGGAGGCGAGGTTGCGCGTCTGTATCCACACATGGCCGTCGCCCCTGAATTTCATCACGAGGCCCTCCCCGCCAGCGATCAGGGAGCGGATGCCGCCCACCTTGCCGATGGAGTAGTCCACGTCCTCGGTGAACGCCGCCAAGTGGCCTGTATCCACCACCAACCGCTTGCCGGGTTCCACGGCAAGTCAAGCGCAAGGTACTTTGAGTCTGGCGATAGACGTGTGTCAGATTGCTTGACGTGGCTGGAGGCGCCCACCCACTATGAGATTCGCCGGCAGGGCAGCGTTGGTGGCTTCGGCGGGCGATGGCCCTCGTCGTCCAAGTTACCACGGGAGTTATAGCCATGGAGATGCTGAAGAGGCCTCTTCCGGTCATTCTGGCCCTCATGGCCATCGGTGTGTTGCTTCACTTTGTATTCAGCCCCTTCTACGTGGAGCTGGTCGATATCGTCACCGTATGACACATCCTCAACTGGATAATGGCAGCCGGCGTAATCATCACGTTGATAACAACCTGTATCCAAAAGAGAGGAGTTGAGGCCGACCGTTCTTCTGGAACTGGTTCGACGACCTCACCGTTGGCGAGGATGGGCAGAGCCAGACCCGTCGCAACTACTGGGTCGTGATCGACACCTTGTTCATTGTGCTCGGGGGCGGTAAGCGCTCACTTCTGGACGGGCGCACCGCGCTCTTGAAACATAATGGTGCCCGTCCACGTTCAACTCGAACGTAGCTGCAAGTAGGTTGTGGGCATGACGACTTTCCGAAGACTAGTTCTGGTTTTGGCCACGGTTCAAACTGCCTTAGCGGTGCTCATGGCGCTTGTAGGTTCCTTTGCCGACGGCGGTACATTGTGGCAGAGGCTGGTCCTAGTAGTGCTCCATCCCCTAGCGGCTTTGAGCCTGCTTTTCCTAGTATCGGTGCCACGTCCCGGTGCGGTAATGGTCTTGGTTGTAGCCTGTCTATTAACTGCAACCGTCATAGTCGACGCTTATCTTGCGTGGACCATTGCTCAAGGCGCGGTGAAAGGCGACTGGGAGCTCCCGATCGTATTGGCGGTGATCCCTGCGATCGGGGCCGTCTACGCACTGGTGCTGCTCCGCCAGAGTCGGGCGACCGGAGGGTAGCCCGCTGCTAAGTCATGGCCTGGGGCCATTCCTGTCGATGGGGCGATTGGGATCAGAGCTAACGAGCTAGAAGACTTTTATCGAGACCCCCTCTGACCTCATCATCGTCGCCTCTGCCTCGGCCGTCTACTGACTGGTGACCCCGACCCAGCGGATTCTGGACTGGCCTAGACAAGGTGGAACGCCTCGATGCGGGGGAGTAAGCTGAGATAAAGGGCCAGTCTCCCATACGGAGATTGGCCCTTTATCTGGGTCGCGAGGGTTGGGGCTATCTGCCCACAGAAGTCCACAGCTGCTGAGCCTTGGCCGTCAGGCTGGCGAGTTCCGCAATGTCCGCATCCTCGGGTATCAGCCGTCTCAGCCGTTCCGCCTCATCGGCCACCGTTTGCATGCTTCCTTCCCGCGCCCAGTAGCTCTCGCGCAAGATTTCGGCGTACTCGGCCACTATGGTCGCCAGTTGGAACCGGGGAGAGGCCTGCAGGAACTGGGAGACAAACTCATTCCGGTGGAACTGGCGAGATATCTCATTTATCTCACCAGTGTCCGGGTCCTCGTAGCGCAGGAACACAGTGCCCACCAAGCCGTCGTCGTCGTCGTGCAGCTTCACCTCATACAGCGCGGTGACGCTGTGGCCCGCCCCCACCTCTCCGGCGTCGACGGTGTCGTCGCGGAAGTCCTCATCGGCCACGTCGCGGTTCTCGTAGCCCAGCAGCCGGTAGCTGCGCACGACCGCTGGGTTGAAGTCCAACTGAACCTTGGTGTCCTTGGCGATGTTCTGCAGGGTGCCCACCAAGTTCTCCACGAACACGCGGCGGGCCTCGGTCAGGGTGTCCACGTAGTGGTAGGCGCCGTCACCGTCGTTGGCCAACTGCTCCATGAGCACGTCGTTGAAGTTGCCCATACCGAATCCGATGGTGGTGAGGCTGACGCCTGCATCCACTTGGGGCCTTATCTGCCTCAGGATGGATTCGGCGCCGGTGCGTCCCACGTTCCCTACACCGTCGGACAGCAGCATCACCCGGGTGATGCGACCGGACTGCACCTCTTCGGCTGCCATCTTGTAAGCGAGGCGCAGGCCGTCTTCGACGTAGGTGGAGCCGCTGGGGACTAGCGAGTTGATGGCCCCCATGATGGCCTGCTTCTCGCCCCCGTCCGTGGGCTCCAGCAGCACCCTGCCGCGATTGCCGTAGACCACGATGCCCACGCGGTCAGCGGGCCTCAGCTCTTCCACCAACAGCCGCAGCGACCGCTGGACCAACCCCAGACGGTCCTCGCGACCCATCGAGCCTGATACGTCGATGGCAAAGACCAAGGTAGCATTCTTGCGATCATCTTGGGGAATGGCCTTCCCTTCCAGTCCGACGCGTAGCATCCAGTGCTTCTCGCCGCCAAAGGGCGAGGGTGAGCCTTCGACGTGGATGGCGAAGGCACCGCTCTTAGGGGGAGCGTAGTCCTGCTCGAAGTAGTTGACGAATTCCTCAACCCGAACCGAGTCAGGCACTGGTATGTTGCCGTCCTGCACGAAGCGCCGGGCCACTGTGTAGGACGCGGTGTCCACGTCGACGGCGAAGGTGGAAAAGTGGTCGTCCTCAGTGTCGATGAAGGGGTTGACGCCATAGTGCTTGAAGAAGGTGAGGTCGTAGGCCGCGTCGTTCACCGTGGCTGTGCCGCCGATGGCGTTGAATCCTTCGGGTAGGGCAGTGGCAGCTGGTGTTGCCTGTGAGACTGCCGGAGCGGCAGTGTGACCATAGTCACCCCCACCACAACCGGCTAAAGCCAACACCAGCGCCATAAATCCGATTAAGGACGTAATCTTGGTCAGCATGCTTTCCTCCTCGTGGCCGTTTTCGTTCGCTGGGGAGTTGGCACCCTCTGCCTCCCGTCCAGGGAGATGTTCCGCCAGCGAACGGACTCAGATTCCCACGGCATGGTGTACACTCCCAACTGCAAATGCGGTTCATTCAGTGATTTCAGCGTACCAAAGTTGTAACAATTGCCTACTTTCGCCGAACTGCTGACCTCCTACATGGAGCGGACTGGCATCGGCGACGCCGAGTTGGCCCGCCGCATCCCCGTCAGCCGCCCCACCCTGCTGCGCTGGAAAGAAGGCATCACCACACGCCCCCGATACCGGGATGACGTCCGGCGCTGCGCAGAAGTTCTGCGGCTCACGTCGGAGGAGACGGATGAGTTTCTGCTGGCGGCAGGCTTCTCTCCTGAAACCGCGGTCACGCCAGTGGCAACGACGACCCCGTCGTCTGAAGAAGCCACGGATGCTGCTGATGCCTCCCTAGTTGCTCCTGAGCCAGCCGACGCTCCGGTCGTCTTCCCTCCAGTACCCCGCGTCGCCCTTGGCACGAGGCTCGCGGGCTTTCTACAGCGGAACCGGCGCCTTCTGGTCACCGGCGTAGTGATACCCCTGATAGTGTTGGTGGCCGTGGTCGTTATTGTCGCGGTCAGGTCGGGGGATGACACACTTTACCCTGTGGCTGCTGAAGGAGAATCAATCATCGTCCTTGCACCCTTCGTCAACTACACCGCTGGCGGCCAAGGCTTCAACGTCGCGGGCAGGCTTAAGGTTGCCGTAGACAGCGAGCTGCAAGAGGCAGGACTTACGGCGGTGCGCACCGTGGAGTGGCCCAAGGAGATAGGAGAGGAGGAGGCCGCGCGGGAGGCTGGCATGCGCGCCAACGCCACGCTCGTGATCTGGGGCGAGTACGACAGCGGTCGGGTCATCGCCCGCTTTACCGTTCCCGTTGACGGCGCAGCGTCCCAAGCACAGCAGGTTGTGGACATCGCCTCGTCGCCCGCCGAGCTTCCGGCGACTATCAATATCGGGCTGACCGGCGAGGTGCGCCATGTGGCCCTGCTTACGTTGGGGCAGCTCTACCTAGAACAAGAGGAGTTTGACTTGGCCAAGTCGGTGTTGGCGAGGGCATTAGAACCGCCGCCTTCCGAGGCCCAAGCTTTGGCCAACCTGCGTTTCCTTCTGGGACGGGCCTACCTAGACGGAGACTTGGCGGACTTCGACGAGGCAATCTGGCTGTTCACCCAAGTTCTGGCTGTAAAGCCCCGGTCAGTGGAGGCCCTCAACAGTCGCGGTCTAGCCTACTTGGAGCGTGAGAGGCCGGGGGACGCAGTCTTGGGCGTTGCAGACCTGGAGCGTGCGTTGGACATCGAGCCCGAGCGGGCCGCCACCATGCTCAATTTGGCTGTGGCATATCTGGGGCGTGGCGCGTCCGGAGATGTGGACCGGGCCATCACCAGCCTGTCCAAGGCCTTGGATATCCGTTCCGACTACGCTAGTGCCTATGTCAACCGTGCCAGCGCCTACATCGCAAGGGGCGGGCCTGGTGATTTAGAGCGGGCCTTCGAAGACTTGGAGGAGGCGCTGGACATCGAGCCGGTGCTGCCCTCAGCGCACCTGACGCTCGGAAACGCCTACGTGGCCCGCCATCAGGACGGCGACCTGCAACTGGCCATCGCCGAGCTCAGCCGTTCCATAGAACTCTCCCCCGGCTGGCCCGCCCCTTACTTCAATCGCGGTCTGGTGCACTCTGAATTGGGTAACTGGGACCAGTCGTTGTCCGACTTGACCAGCGCCCAAGAGCTTGGCCCGCGGGAGGTGTCCTACAACAGCACCCTCTGCCTGCAACTCGCGGTCACGGGACAAGCAGACGCTGCGCTGCCTTTCTGCCATCAAGCGGTGGCCGACGAGTTGGGCAGCCTCTCCCGTGACACCCAAGGCTTGGCCAATGCCCTCGCAGGCCATCCGGACGAGGCCATAGCCGATTTCGAGGCTTTCCTAGAGTGGGTGGAGGCATCGCCGAAACAGAGCTGTCGCGCTCACTATCGCGCCAGTCGAACGGCGTGGGTCCAATCGCTGATGGCAGGCGACAATCCTTTCGACCGCGCGAGCTTGGTGGAATTGCGGGCTAGGCCAGCCCCACCGGGCGCCGCGCCCTGCTGAAGGGCCGACGTTGCGGGCTGATTGGACAAGCTTTACGGCTGGCTCCAGCCGAAACGTCTGTTGCCTTCGGCTGGAGGTGCAACATGACAGTGAACAACTACTCTGAGTTGTGTGACGTCTACAACCCGCCTGCTCCTAGGGCTGTGCAGAAGGTGCTGGACCACTTGGATGTGCACTGCCGCGATATAGACGCCTTAACGAGAACAAGGGGCTGTGTGTGAGCGCAGCCCCTTACCTATTACTCGTAGCGCAGCGCCTGTGCTGGTGCGATGGCGGCTGCTTGCCGGGACGGCAGGTAGGTCGTGAGTAGTGAGAACACGTACGCCCCCACACAGATGATCACTACCTTCACCCATGGAATCGCCAGCGCGAAGGTCGGCTCATCGTTCTGTATGTCGGCCGCTACGTTGACCGAGGTCAGCAGTCCCAAGCCCAAGCCCACGGCGATGCCTAGGATGGCTATGAAGGAAGACTCCGCTAGGAAGTTCAGTTGCACCATGCCTCGGGAGTAGCCGATGGCCCGCATGACTCCGATCTCGTGACGCCTCTCCACCACCGCACGGGCACTGATCACACCCAAGGCTGCGATGCCCACCACCAGCCCAAGGGTCATGAAAGCCAGCAGCAGGTTGTTGAAGGAGCGTTGCTGCCCTTGGAAGTCTGCAATGGTCTCCTGCAGGTCGATGGCTTGCAGACCGTGCTCGAATAGCGCCGCCTCAATCCGATCGGCGGCATCGTCGGTGCCAGGGACCGTCTTGAAGAAGAACTGAGTGGCGTCCGCCTCCTCGGGCAGAACGGCGTTCAGGGTATTGGTGGATGTGTACACTGCTGTGGGAAGCACACCTTGGGAGGCGAATTCGTCCAGCACGGCGATGATGGTCAGTTGTATAGTGGTGTTGCTCTTCAGGTGCTGGACCGAGACCTCAATTGGCTCCATCACGTCGTTTTCGATGAACAGCCCTTCTACGCCATCAAGGGTGAACCCTTCGAACTCAGGCTGAAAGCCAAAGCTGTTGCGGCTGGGCACCAGCACGGCATTCACCACCGCCAGCCCTGGGTTGTCACGCAGGGCCCGCCAGATGCCTTGGTGGTCGATGCCCGACTCGGTGACGTAATCCGCCGTGGTCAACGCGAAGGGGAACCCGTTGGAGGTGACGAAGTCGTCGTCCACGCCGGTCAGCACGGTGTCGGCATCCTCCGTATCAGGCGCGTCGGAGAGGCGGGCCTCAGCTTGGTAGTCGGTGCGGAAGGTGCCCACTTGGGGTTGGCCATTCACTCGCTCTACGATGGACAGGTTGGGGTCGGCCTCCACGCGGGCGGAGAGGTCCGTCAAGGGGTTCAGGTCGTTGCCCGCAAGGGCCAGCACGTTGTAATTCCCTGCGAACCGCTCTTGGTCGTCAAACAGCTTGTCGAACCCCTCCAAGAGCACCGATATCACGGTGACGGAAAAGATGACCACGGCGAACATCGCCACCGAAAGACCGGTGCGGAAGCCGTAGCGCAAGGGATAAGCAGCAGCTGACTTGGCAATGGGGGCCAAGGCCAAGCTGCGTCCGAAGGTTGCCGACAGTACGCGCAACACGATGGGCGAGTTGTTGACGATCACCAGCACTGCCCCAGCTACCAGCAGGGCCCCGGAAACAAAGAAGATGGACAGGTCCTCGTTCCACTGATCTTTCAACTGGTCGGTCACGCTGGCTGGCAGCAGCCACCAAGCTAGCAGCACCACGCCTGTGCCCGTCAGCACCCAGCGCTGTTCCACGCCCTTCCACCGCAGTATCAGAGCGATGCCCACCGGTATGAGGGAGATGCCAATGCCGAACCCCGTCAGGTGGTCCGCGTTCCACGAGGAGAGGAGCACCAAGACTCCCACGATGGTGATGATCAGCCCCCAGATAAGCGTCCCACGGCCAGCCCGGGACAAGCGCGGTTCGGGTATGTCCCGTATGGCCCGCACGATGTTCAGCTTGCTGATGCGCCAAGAGGCAAAGGCGACCGTGATGAAAGTGATGACGCTGCCTAGGAAGAAGGACACCAGCACCGATGTGGTCTGCACATGCGGAGTGAACTCGAAGTCGGCGGTGACGTCGGAACTGAATATCTCGCCGACGACCACGACGATCAGGTATCCCAGTCCCACTCCTATGAGCGAACCGACAATCGCCGACCCAATACTGTAGAAGGCGCCCTCGGCTAGGAAGGCCCGCACCAAGTGGCTGCGCTGCATGCCGACCGCCCGGGCGATGCCCATCTCGCTCTTCCGCTCCGCCGCCAGCATGGTGAAGATCAGGAATATCAGCAGCAGCCCGACTCCGATGGAGAACAGGCCGAAGGTGGTGAACAGCGATACGAATATGTTCCCAACCTCGTTCGCTATCTCCACGATCCGCTGCTTGACGCCGAACACCTCCAAGCCTGCTTCCTTAAGAGCAGGCAAGTCGTTGAACCTGTCGACGACTTGGTCTGTCAGTGCCTCGCCCTCGAGGTAGCCGCCCTTGTTTGATATGAGGATGGTGGAGACGAGACCCGGCTTGCCCAGTAGCTCTTGGGCATGGGCCAGCGAGGTCATGACTACGACCTTGGTCTCCGACCGCTTGTAGTACCAGCCGTCCACCACGGCCTTCACCTTCAGGTCGGTAAGCTGCGCAGGCCCCAAGGCCACACCTATGGTGTCGCCGGCTTGGGCGTCCAAGGCATCAGCCCCGTCGCGGTCGAGGTACACCTCGTCCACGGCTAGGGATGACAAGTCCACGGCGTTGCCCTGTGTATCCATCAGGCTCTCGAACCCAGCGGCGCTGACCGGCTCCAAGCCGGTAAGCAGGGCTTCCACCTCGAACTGTCGCGAGCTTGTGTTGATGACCGCAGTGGGTTGCGACAGCACTGGGACCACGCCGTCAATGATGTCAGTGGCGGCCTCTAGTTGGGGCGCGACCTCATGGTAGACCTCCTCGGAGAAGTGTTCCGGCAGGGCCGTGTCCTCCCACAGAGGGGAGTCCTCGTCCAAGCGAATCGTCTCGTCCAGCGCGCGCAGGCTCTGGGTGGCGTTCACCTTGATGCTCTGGGTCATCGAGTCGCCAGTGGTGAAAGCACTGGAGATGATGGCTGTTGCCAGCATCAGTCCCACCACCACCAACAGCCCACGCATGGGGCGCCTCACTACGTTGCGCAAGGCCATCCGCACCAGCACGTTGTCGCGTATGAGTATGAAGAGCAGGACTGCAACCATGATGGCAAAGGCGACGGCTAGGCCCGATGCGATGTCGCTTACGGGTGTCCCGAAAAGCTCGTCCATGGCTAGTCGGCCCTAATTGCTGGCGCGACGGGCTGGGCTGGCACTCGCGCGTCGCTGGCGATCTGGCCGTCCTGCATCCGGATGATGCGGTGGGCCCGCGCCGCCACGTCATCCGAGTGGGTGACAATGACGAAGGTGTGGCTGTTCTCGCGGTTCAACAGGCTCAGAAGGTCCATGATGGCGTTGGAGTTCTCTGTGTCCAAGTTGCCCGTGGGTTCGTCGGCCCAGACGATTTCCGGCGCGTTCACCAGCGCCCGGGCAATGGTAACCCTCTGCTGCTGTCCACCTGAAAGCTCCGAGGGGTAGTGGCGGCTCCATTCACGAAGGCCCACCATCTCAATGGCGGCCTCCGCCTGTCCCCTCGCTTGACTCGCCTTGGTGCGGGACACCAGCAGGGGCATCTCCACGTTCTCCAGCACCGTGAGCACCGGCAGCAGGTTGTAGGACTGGAAGACGTAGCCCATGCGGGTGGCCCGGTAGCGCGTCTTCTCGTTGTCCTTCATGCGCACCAGATCGGCCCCGCCGATGCTGATGCTGCCAGAATCGATTTCGTCGAGGCCTGACAAACAGTTGAGCAGTGTAGTCTTGCCACAGCCACTGGGGCCCATGATGGCCACCATCTCACCACGAGTTACCTGTAGGTCCACTCCTCTGAGGGCGGCGACTTGGACACGCCCTGAGTCATAGGTCTTGTAGACACCTTCGGCCTCGATGATCACTCCTGCGCCACTGCCTCCCACCTCGTGCCCTCCGGTACCGGTTATTTCGTCTTGATTCAATGCTACACCCCTGGTATGGGGAGGGCCTATCTGCTGGCTGTCGGCAAATGATGAAAACCCGCGAGGATGTTGCCGGAGTCTGGGGGCGGGGGATGTCACAATGTCACACCGATCGTAGCTAAAAGCGCGTTTTTGTAGCTGAAAAGTGTGACATCTGTGACATTGTGCTAGCTGGCCAGATACGCGCACAGTGTGACACGATTTTGTATCTGAGGGATGTCACAGAAATTTGAAAGTGTGACATTGTGCTAGCTGGCCAGATAGGGTCACAGTGTGACAACCTCTTGGGAGGGTGTTTTGGGGCGAGTTGCGGCCGTCATGGTAGCCGTTGCTGCCCGCAAGCGTTCATCGCTGAAGGACCCGAGGATTGCGTCGGGGCCTGACGTGCCCCCTGAGGAAAATCCGCAAGGCCCCCTGATTAGCCAACCCGATAAAGTCGTGGCCAGCTTTGCCCTGCCCAGCCCAACCGTCATACCGGCGAAAGCCGGTATCCAGAAGGCGGGAATCCCCAATAGCCGTCTTCACACAGCACGGGCTAGTCACTGCTCTTTGCCTACTTGTCCTCGCAAGAAAATCCGCAAGGCCCCCCGATTAGCCAACCCGATAAAGTCGTGGCCAGCTTGCCCTGCCCAGCCCAACCGTCATACCGGCGAAAGCCGGTATCCAGAAGGCGGGAATCCGCAATAGCCGTCTTCACCCAGCACGGGCGAAGCTACTGCTCTTTGCCTACCTGTCCTCGCAGGAAAATGCGCAAGGCCCCCTGATTAGCCAAGCCCGACAGAGTCGTCGCCAGCCTCCCCTCACGGTCGATGAAGTAGGTGCTGGGCACAGCCCTGATCCGGTAGGCCCGTGCCACGTCCCCCGTCGTGTCCAAGGCCAAGGGGTACGTGACACCCACCTGCTCCGCGAACCTGCTCGCCTCCGAAGCAGTGTCATCCACCGCAATCCCCAAGAACACCACCCCCTGCTCCCGGTGCTCCTCCCAAGCCTTCTGAAAGTCCGGCATCTCCCGCCGACACGGCCCGCACCACGAAGCCCAGAAGTTGAGGACGACCACCTTTCCGTCGAGGGCTGCGAGGCTGACTTCGTTGCCGTCCAACCCATGCAAGGCGAATGCTGGGGCTGGTTCGCCTATTTCGAGAGGTGGCATGTCGCTGGAGAAGGCGGAGAGTGCGAGGGTGGAGGCGAAAGTGGGGGTGACTGTGGGTGTAGCGGCGGGTGTGGGGGTGGTGGCGGGCGTCCTCTCGGCGCAGCCCAGGGCCAGCGCCAGCGCGAACGCCAGCAGGAGCGTGAGGGTGGGGGTCATGGTGTAGGGAGTTTAGCATGGACAGGGATTGGTAGTGGGACCTTGCGCTATAGGCAGCATGGTCTGATACACTTGATAGAAAGTATCGCATGAGGCCTCAGTCTAAGAGTTGAATACTCGTACGGAGTACCACAAGCTCGTTTGAAGGGATGGATATATCGATGGCAACGTTTGAACGCCAAGCTGTACGAGTCACACAGGGCAATCTGACCTTGTATCTGACGTACGTTACTCCTAGGGACCTGTTCACGGATAATTTTTATAGCGTGGACAAATTGGAGCCGGATACCGGTGTGGGATTTCAGAGAATACTGAATACGACCCGATCGGCAAAGCTTGCACGTCATCTCACTGAAGCCTATCCGGAAGGTTACGCCCATCTTCCTACAACAGTGTTTCTTGCAACCGACAAGCCGGTACAATTTGATCCAGCGACCTGCATCCTCAAGTTCGACACGGAACTCGTCGGCCCGTTTAGCGTTGTCGATGGGCAGCACCGCCTCGAAGGGCTTCGTCAAGCGAGCGAGGGAGACCCTAGTCTCCGAGATTTCCAGCTACCGGTTACGATTGCCACTGATCTTGACGCCACCCATCAGATGTACCATTTCTTTATCGTCAACACCACTCAAGTGCCGGTGGACCCATCGCTTGGCCAACAGATTACTAGGCGTTTTTCCGACATGCAGGGCTTAGACCAGCTCCCATATATGCCCTACTGGCTGAACCGTGATATCAACCTTGGCCGCGACGCTAGGGCACTGAAGATTGTAGAGGCGATCAACAGGGACTCGAACTCTCCCCTTCGTGGCCGAATACAGATGGCCAACGACTTGGACGGACGTCGAAAGGTGAAGCAATCATCCATAGTTAACCTCATCAAGTCCGAGATACTCACCGGATCAAATCCCTTGTCGGGGCAAGAATCCGACCATACGAGACAGGCGCGAATTCTTATCAATTATCTGCAGGCGGTTGACGCATGTTTTGTCGATGGCCGTGACAGGACAGAGACCGTTGTATACAAAAGCAATGGGCTGTTCTTTTTCCTTGGTATATCTAAATGGGTGTTCAATGTAATTTACTCGTCACACCCAATAGATTTTACGGCTGAGTCAGTCAAGCAACATTTCAGAGCAGGTCTGGACAATCTGGGTGACATGCATCGTGTGTTAGCGAGCCCGGACTGGTGGATGCCAGGCCCAAGTGGTGCTAGCGGTCTCAACAGAAGCGCAGCTAGGGCGTATATCGAAGCCTTTCAACAGGCATTGGCTCGCTCACACAGCACAGAGGTTCGGTTATGAAGCGAGTGCAGTTACGTCCAACGATGTCAAGCCGGGTGCCCTTTCGATTTTCCGAGACTAATCGAGTCCCTCACATCCCAGGATGTTATATTCTTACTAATATCTGGGACGATGTGCTCTACATCGGCCAGACTGTTCATTTACAGGAGCGTCTTTCCCAACATCTGGGATCTCGTCGTATGACGTCGAATACGAAGATAGGTGTCGCTTCTTGGTTTAACTATGAGCCTCTATCATCGAGAGATATTGTATCAATTGAAGAGAGGCTACTTTTTGACTTCAAGGCCCGGGAAGGTCATCTGCCCTTATTGAATAGAATTGGTCCATAGGTAAGCGATTCTCCGACGAAGTCGAGTAGTTTCGAGATGATGAAGGAGGCCACCATGACCACCCCACCCGTATCCCTAGTCCGCTCGCACGAGCGCACCTCAGACGACCGCGCAGCAACCCCCGGCATGCACCGCCAGCTCGCCTACGACCGTGACGGCGCCTGGGTCGGCGTCGTGCATACCGAGTCGGGCGCAACCTCCGGCTGGCACCACCACGGCGACTGGGACACTTACGTCTACATTGCGTCCGGGGCCCAGCGCGTCGAGTTCGGCAGTGACGGACAGCAAACCCTGCTGGCTGGGCCGGGCGACGTCATTCATGTTGGCAAGGGCATCGTGCACCGCGAGTCCAACCCTGCCCCCGACGTCACGGAGACTTTCGTCGTCCGGGTCGGCACCGGGCCGCTTGTCGTCAACGCCGACGGCCCCAGCTCTTGAGCAAGGCTCGTCCGCTGCCCCTCCAAACACCCATGACATCCGCTCATTGACGGCCCCCACGCCCTGTCTTAGGCTTGATATAGGGTTGGGGACTGACCCCCAAGGGTGACCCCTAAATATGTCGCCCCAGCTTTCGACCACCCCAACCCAAGGAGGCATATTGCAAAGCCCCCAGCCATGTCAGACCGATGATACTGCCCCACATGGGCGGAAATGAGCGCAAATGGTTGGGAAATCGCTTTTTCCGTATCCGGGCCAGCCCCTGCCCCACAGTGCGCCTAGCTGCAACAATCCGAGACTGTCGGGTGCCGGACCCAAGCGGGAATGGACAGTTACGCGAGAAAAGCGAGACTTTTCAGATACAAAAAATGATTTTCCAGATACGACGAGTCTCGCGTAACAGATACGAGACCACTGCACTCGTGGCCCCGCCCAGATATGACCGCCACTAGGGTGTCTCGCGAATGTTAGCTACGTGGCAACCGCCGGCGTCCCCCGCAGCATCGGCGGGCGCTCCCGCACTAGTACCAGCAGGCCTGCAGCTACCAGCAGCGCCAGGTTGATCACGATGGCCATCTGGTAGGTCCCGTACTGGTCGAAAAAGTACCCTCCCAAGAAGGCCCCCAAGCCTGACCCGAAGGGCATCACGGCAAACATGGTGCCGTAAATCGTCCCCATGTGGCCCACGCCGAAGCGGTCCGAGGTGTAGGCCGCCGTGATCCCCACCACCGCGTTCCACGAGATGCCAACCAGTATGACGCCTGGCAGCAGGGCCGCCAGACCCAACGACGGGATGTTCAGCAGGGGTATGCCCATGGACAACAGGACGATGAAGAACCCGAAGCCCCGCAGGTGGTATGAGGCACTGAGGAACTTGCGTCGCCCGAACTTGTCGGACAAGTGGCCGAAGACGAGGGTGCCGATGATGGCCCACATGCCGATGAGGCTGAAGCAGGCTGCTGCCACCATTGGACGGTATCCCAAGTCTTGGAAGTAGGATACGAAGTGAGCATTCACGAAGCTCATCGAGTACCCTCAAACAAAGTACCCGAAGGTCAGCCTCCAGAAGAGTCCTGTCTGCAGGGCCTCGCTGAAAGTGGCATCACGTCCCCTCAGCATCTCCGCGGGATCGGTTCGCCGGGCGGCCTGCTCTTGGGTGGCCCTCAATGGTTCCAGACCCATATCCTGGGGCTTGGAGCGTATGAACAGTATGCCCAGAGGCAGCACCAAGGTTATGAGGAACAGGCCGAGGAACAGGTAGCCCTCGCGCCAGCTGGCAATCTCGACAAATGATGAGGCGGCAGGCACGAGGATGACGGCCCCAATAGAGCCACCCCCAGTGAGGAGTCCCAATGTCACGCCACGGCTGCGGTGGAACCAGGCACTGACAATCTTGGCCAAGGCCGAGCCGGAGCCGAGGGTGATGCCCACGGCCATGATGGCGAAGGCGAGGTACAGTTGCACTAGGTTCTCTACTTGGGTCAGCACCAGCAGCATGGCCCCCATGACGGCCACGCCACTTAAGGCCACCCACTTGGGGCTGTACCGGTCGGCTAAGTAGCCGGTGAGGGGGCGCAGCAGTCCCGACAGCATGAAGGTGGTGCCGAAGGCAAGCGAGAGGGTGGCGCGACTCCAGCCGAAGTCCTCGGTCATCGGGATCATAAAGACGCCGAAGGAAAACTGGCCCCCAATGACTCCGAAGGATACCAGCAGGCTGGCTGCAACAACGAACCAGCCGAAGAAGATGCGCCCGTCTCTTGTTACGAGGCTGGTGACCATTGGCGAACAAGCCCTCCTGTAGAGTCTGGGTCATATGGGAGGTTTGGTCACGTATGGGCGTCCGCTAAACGCTGCCCCAGCGCTCCGCAGCCATCAGGTCGGCCCAGCGCTGATAGAAGGCGCGGTGGTTGCTCTCGCAGTAGCGGTAGTCGCCAGCCCAAGCCTTGAGCTCCTCGTTGAACCCCTCGTGGCCCAAGCCCATCTGGATGTTCACCGGCTGCCGGCGCGACACCACTCCACGGCAGGTCTGAGCACACTCCTGCCAGTTGTCCATGTCGTCCTGCTCGAACGTCCCCGATGGGCTGAAGGTTCGTACGCAGTTCAGCCGGTGCGCTTCCTTTACCTCGGGTGGCGCATTCTTGTCGACGAAGCCCCACATCCAAATCTCAATCTTGCCAGGCCCGCGAGGGTGCCACACCCGGAAATGGTTGGAGGTGGCCCGGGTCACCGAGAAGTTGGGGAACACAGTGGCCACGATGGGGTCGACGAGTTCGGTGCGCGGTCCCAACAGACGTATGGACTCCGGCCGAATCTTCGTCTCCCATGACCGGATGTGGTCCACGGGCGGGCTGGTGAACTCGCCGGGAGCGTTGCACTGCACGCCGTGTCCGTTGCCGGGAGAGACGGGACGCCCGTAGCCGGTGGACTGGCCAGCTTGGGCCTCGCTGAAACCAGCCCGCATGGCCGAGGTGTGGGTCCACTGCACATGATACGAGTCGCCGCCAAAGCTCTCAGCAGGTAGCTTCCAGTTGGTGTTCAGAGTCCAGCGATACATGCCCCCGATGACCTCGGAGCCGCCCTCGGCGCGATTGAAGAAGCTGTCGAGGTACCAAGTCATCTCCCCCAGGTAGTCCAGTAGGGATGGAGCTTCCGGGTCGAAGGTGGCGAAGTAGAGGCCGCGATAGTTGTCAATCTGGGCCACAGGCATCAGTCCCCACTTGGAGGTGTCCAGCTCGTCGTAATAGGCCTCTTTGAGGCTGGGCACGGCAATGAGCTTGCCGTCATTGCCGTAGGTCCAGCCATGATAGGCGCAAACGAAGGCCGAAGCATTGCCCGAATCGGCCCGGCATACACGATTGCCACGGTGGCGACAGACGTTGAGGAAGGCGTTGATCTTGCCCTTGGAGTCGCGGGTGACGAGAACCGGGTCTTCGCCCATGTAGGTGGTAAGAAAGTCTCCCGGATTGGGCAACTGGGTCTCATGGCAGAGGAAAAGCCAGCAGCGGGCGAAGATGCGCTCCTGTTCCTGCTGATAGATGTCCGGCTCAATGTAGATGCGCCGGCTGACCAGACCTTGGGCGGAATCCACCAAGCCTCGTACGTCTGTTGCCACCATGCACCTCCCCAATGGGCTGTCTCAGGACAGATAGGTCAGGACAAGTGTTTTGTAGTGGGGTCGAAGTCCTTGAGCGCAGGGATGACCTCCGTGCCGAAAAGACGAATCGACCGCATCAGGTCCTCTTCCGGCAGGTGGCCGATGTTGAACTCGCCACAGAAGACGTTGAACAGGCCAGTCTCAGAGGCGTCGTGTAGCTTCTTCGCCACGGTCTGAGGGGAGCCGACAAACACCAAGGTGTTCTGATTCAGGTAGTCGAAGTCGTACCACTTGAGGCGGTCTGACTGGTCTTCATTGAAGCCCTCAGTCACTTGCTGCGTCCCCGCTTGGTAGTACTCGATCTCCTGACTCTCGGTGATGCCCATAGCCCGACCATAGATCGTCCTCATACTGTGGAGCAGGTGGGGAGCAGCAATCTGCATTGCCTTCTCGTCGGTCTCATCGACATAGACGAAGGCGACATAAGCGACGTTGGGGTTGTAAGAGTGATCGTATTGGCCCCACATACGCAGGTACTCTTTCACGCTGGGAGCAGCCTCTTCACGCCTTCGGAAGAAGACGTAACCCGTGTGGGCCCCCTCTTGGGCCGCGGCCTCTAGCTGGCCAGGTGACATGGAGAGGAGCCAGATAGGAGGGTGCGGCTTCTGGATCGGGTCCACCGCTAGAGGGACGTCCTTGTACTGGTGGTGAGGTCCCTCGAAAGTGAAGGGCCGCTCACTGGTGAAAGCCTTGCGCAGCAGGTGCAAGGCCTCGGTGGCTACTGAGTGGCGTTCGTCCCAGTCGCCGCCGTAGATGCGGAACTCCTCGGGTGTTACGCCCGTGGTCAGGCCCACTTCCAAGCGGCCGTGGGTAATGTTGTCCAGCAGGGCTACCTCTTCCACCAGCCTGATGGGGTTGTAGAGGCCCACGGTATAGCCCATGGGGCCGAGGCGCAGCCTCTTGGTGCGGGCTGCAGCGCCAGTGCAATAGGTGGAGGAGGTGGGGCGCAGGCGGCTGAAGTGGTGCACGGAGGAGAAGCCATAGTCGAAATTCACGTTGTCGGCCAACTCTAGCTCGCGCCACATCTGATCGTAGCGGTCAGCCGCTGTCTCGCCCTCTCGTGGAAAGGTCTGGGTGAAGTGGGCGAATTTCACTGGGGCACCTCCTCGTGCGCTATCGCCCTACTGCTTGTTCTGATAATTCTGCCGGTCCAACACTAAACCTCCCGCCAGTTGGCGGCGCCCATCAGGCGGTGCCAGCGGTCGTAGAAGGCGCGGTGGTTCTCTTCGGTCCAGCGATAGTCGCTCTGCCAAGCCTTGAGTTCCTCGCTGAAGCGCCCATGACCCATTCCCATTTGGTTGTTGATGGGAACGCGCCGCGACATCACGCCACGGCAGGTGGACGTGCATTCTTGCCAGTTGTCCATGTCGTCCTGCTCGAAGGTGCCGGAAGGGCCGAAGCCTCGTGCACCTACCTGGCGGATGGCCTTCTTGATTTCGGGGGGCGCCAACTTGTCGGCGCAGGCCCAAGACCAGATTTCCACCTTGTCGGGCCCGCGGGGATGCCACACTCGCAGCAGGCGGGAGGCGGTGCGCAGCATGGAGAAGTTGGGGAACAGCGTGCCCGATATGGGCTTCACCAAGTCCATGCGAGGGCCAAGACGGGCGCGCACTTCGTCGCGCACCGAGTCCTCGTACTCCCGCACCAGCGTCTGAGGCGGGTCGGAGTCGGAGTTGGGCTCGTGGCAGATGATGCAGTGGCCCCCTCTTCCGTCACCCCAAGGCACATTGAGCATGCTGCCCTTGCCATCGGCAGTGGCCGACGGCGAGTTGGAGAAGTTGGCCCTCACGGCGGATAGGTGCGTCCACTGGATGTGATAGGAGTCGCCAGCGAAGTTCTCGGCGCCGAACTTCCAGTTACAGGGCACCACCCATCGCTGGGGCGCGCCCAAGACCTCCACGCCGCCCTCGCGCCGGTCGAAGAAAAAGTCAAGATACCAAGTCATCTCGCCCAGATACTCCAGCAAGGAGGGTGCGGAGGGATCAAAGGTGCCGAAGTAGAGGCCCTTATAGCTGTCCACTTGGGCGACGGGGGCAAGGCCCCACTTGCTGGTGTCCAGCTCGCTGTAGTAGGCCTCCTTCAGGCTTGGCACGGCGATGAGCTTGCCATCGGTGCCGTAAGTCCAGCCATGGTAGGCGCAGACGAAGGAGGAGGCGTTGCCAGCATCGGCGCGGCATACGCGGTTGCCGCGGTGACGGCAGACGTTCAGGAACGCGCCGACGGAGCCATCGGTGTGGCGCACCACCAGCACGGGGTCCTCGCCCATGTAAGTGGAGAAGAAGTCGCCGGGGTTGGGTATCTGGCTCTCGTGGCAAAGAAACAGCCAGCAGCGAGCGAAAATCTGCTCTAACTCCTGCTGGTAGATCTCAGGCTCAATGAATATCTGCTTGTTGAGCATCCCGCGGTCGGTGTCTACCAAGCCACGTAGGTCCGTCGCCATTTGCGCCTCCTTGATAGCTCAGGCAGATTGTTGTGCCTAACGAAGTTTCCGAGTGCGAGTGACCAAGTATCGCATGCCACCACAAGGCGGGCAAGCAGAGCGCGAACCCGTAAGTGTTCAGCCTTGATGCAGTGGTCGTAAGGGGCCTCCCCTGTGGACTCGGCACTGACATCAGCACCTTCCCAATTCAGCCCCCCACCCTCTACAGTCGTATTTGAATTGTGCCACCCCAGCCACTGGCCTGAACCCAGTCATGGCACGACAAAGGAGACCAAACCAGGATGCACCGCCAGGATACACTGCCCAGATACACTCAAAAGACCCCGGCCTTTACCCTGTGTGGGCGCTCCGCCTTGCCCACCACTATCGGCTCAGCGCCTCACCACCTGACAAAGCTGGATGACCCGAAATGGACCGAAATGGACCGAAAAATCAGAGTCGAGAAAAGACCCAACCCCACCCGTACCAACTCTGAACAGTTACGCGAACCCGCGTCACTCTTGGTTAGAGATAGCTATAAACCTTCCTTGCAGTTACAAACAGTCTCGCATTTGAGGCACAATTCGTAGCTGCAAAGCCCCCCAACGCGACAAGGAGGTGCCTCTATAACCGAAAGACCCTGACCTATACCCGGTTGAACTTAACGACTCTCCTGCCCGGCCCCCAGTCTCCGGGCTGCACCACGTAGAGGTCATTCTGCGAGTCAGCCCAGATGCCGTGACAAGTCTTCAGTTCGGGGCCTCCCCAGCGGGCCAGACGTTCTCCGTCGAGGGTCACGATGCTGGTGTGACCCGAATTGTGCTCTGGTATGAACACGGCGTCGTCGTCATCCACGTAGAAGAGGGCGGGGCCGATGAGCTCGGTCTGCCAGATATCCAGCACTTCTCCCTCCTGGCTGAACACCTGCACTCGGTCGCCCTCGCGTTCCGCCACCAACACCCGGCCACGGCGGTCTATCCAGACGCCGTGGGGCAGGGTAAGGCCGCCGGGCTCGGCCCCCGGCTGGCCCCAAGAGAGCATGTGTTGGCCGTCGGCAGAAAAACGGTGCACTTGGCAGTTTCCATAACCGTCGGCGACAAAGATGTCGCCGGAAGGAGCGACGCATATGCCTGCCGGTAGGTTGAAGGGTCCGCCGGGATGGGTGACATCCGTATAGGCGGTAGAGCTCAGTTCGATAGCCCCGGAGTCGGAGCGATAGCCCCTTGTGCCGATTGTCAGTTGCAACTCGCCGTCGGTGGTGAACTTCATGATTTGGCCGTAGTTCCGGTCCACCAGCCAGACGTAGTCGTCGCCATCGACGTAGATGGCGTGGGGGAACTCGAACTGGCCCGCGCCCCATGAGCGCAGATATGAGCCCTCAGCGGCGAAAACCATCACCGGGTGTTCCCCGGAGCGGTTGAAGCAGTAGACGCGGTCTTGAGAGTCGATGGCCACAGCAGCCGCGCGCATCTCCACGCCTTCCGGGATTTGGGCCCATTGTTGGTCCACTTGATAGGTATATTTCCCGCTGCCAACGACAACAGACATAAACTGCCCCCCTGCAACGTGATTGTATCGCCGCATTCTATCGCCGAAGCGGACAAGGCGACAACTTTTGGTCAAAGTTTCAAAATTCGCCTAAACCCGCTCGGAATTCCTTTGTATTGTGCGACACGGATCGGCATAATCGGGCATTGCAAGTTGAGTGTTGCATGTTAGCTTTATGTCTATCACGACATAATCTCTAGGACGCAACGCAGCACTCAATTCAGGTAGGGGCAAGACTAACCCTCACGAGAAGGAGGTGCGGATCGCCGAATGCTTCCTGGGCACGGTCCCTGGTTGGAAGCCCGGGGCAACTTGGGGGAAACCCCTGGAGACCTAAACTAGTTTGAGACAGGAGCTTACTTCATGGACAACTTCAGCGTAGTGGTCTTGGCCGTGGCGGTAGCCTATGCCACCGGAGTCCTTTGGTACAACATACTGGACCGGAAGCACGATTCGTGGATGCGCATAGCGGCCTTCCCGTTGCTTGGTATAGTTGCCGCCGAGGGGATATGGGGCGTCTACGCTATGGGAGGCCCGGAGTTCATGGGACTGCACGTCGTGGCCATCGCCTTCGGCACTGGCATCGGCGCACTGGGCGACGTGGTTCTCCAAGCCGTCGCACGCGAGTCTCATGTGAACAAGGTAGTCGGCGTCTTCACCCACCTCTTCCACGGATAGTCCCCGGATACAGCGGACCGCAAGCCTCGACCCTGGGCACACACTGTGGGAGGATGTGCCCAGGGTTTTCTCTTGTCTGCTGTGGGAGCCACTACGGTCACTAGGCGAGAACGTCCCGTTACCGTTAGTAACGCAGCCGCTCTCCGTCGCCCCAATATGAATAGCCAGCCGCGCACAGCCAACAGCCGCCCCCGTCATTCTCGCGCAGGCGAGAATCCACGGCCCGGGCCATGGGCCTTAGCCGATGCGAAGGGCCTTTCGGTTATCGGACACCCTTCCTTCCCGTTCGTCCTGAGCGAATCAGAACGGAGCGTTTTAGCGGAGTTCTGCGTAGTCGAAGGACGGGTCGTTTGGGGATGTTGTGCGAAGGCCCTACCGGCGGGCTACAATGGCACACAGTCTGTGACAGAGGGTCGACGAGTTGCCTTTATCAGAGCGGGACTACGTCAGAGGCAATCATCCAGCCGCATGTACCTGTTTTGAATGCAGTCGCCGGCGGGTAGCGCGATCACAACGCGCCAGCTTGATCGGCAGGCTATTCAAGGGCGTTTCGCGGCTGTTGGGGCGAAGGTAAGCAGGGGAAGGTCTGGCTGTCCACGGCTACGGTATTGGTCTGTGGCGATGGCTTGGCCCCTGAGCACCAAGACGCCCACCTTCAGCTAATCGCCCACGTATCGGGTCGCCCAACTTACTTAGGGATCCCCTAAACAATCTGCATCGATGCCGTGAAATAGGCAGGTTCCCCCTGTGTGGCGCCCTAAGTGTAGTGGGGCTCAGAGGCTATCTAGTTGATTACGTAGCTCTTGAAGGTTTCGGCGGCCCCCATGCCCATCTCTTTGCCTGCGTTCACCTTCCACGAGCGCACGAAGTCGAAGTGGTCCTCTCCTAAGTCGCCCACTTGGCTCACATGCTGTTTGAGGGCCTCCAAGGACTGGTCCACCGTGTCGGTCACGTCCACCCACTTGTCGGCGTCCTCACCGCCGAAGGTCATGATCATCAACTCGCGTATCTTGTGTGGCTCAAACCCCTCGGCAACTAGCTCAGGAAAGGTCAGCCGGTCACGGGCTGCGGGGAACATGGCCGCCATGGCAGCCTCGCCGGAAGCAAAGTGGTCTGGGTGTCCCATGTACCCATGGCCCTTGAGGGTGCGCATGGGCGTCTCGCATATCATCACGTCGGGGCGGTAACGCCGGATCTCCCGCACGATGTCCCGGCGGAGGTCCAGAGTAGGCTCCAGCATGGCATCCTCGTAATTCAGGAAAACCACGTCCTCCACACCAAGCACCTTACAGGCGTTGCGTTGCTCCTGCTGACGAGTCTCAATCAGCCAGCCGGTATCCACAGTGGGGTCGGGGCTGCCTTTGCTGCCGTCGGTGCACACCACGTAGACCATCGACATGCCTTGTTTACACCATTTGGCCACGGTGCCCGCGCAGCCGTATTCCGCATCATCGGGATGGGCGATAACCACCATCCCTCTCTGATAGCCCTCCTCTGAGGCCATGCTCATCTCCCCGTCAAATCAGGTTCAAGCCACTGTCCGAAATAGTGTACCATCCCAAACCCACACATACGACAGCCCTAGGATCGCCGCTACCAGCCGAAACCCTCTGCCTCTTCCACCTCACTGGATGAGCGGTTGACACCACCGAGGCCGCCTTGCTGTAATAGGGCTTACCTAGGGCGGTTAGCTCAGTTGGTTAGAGCACCTGCTTTACACGCAGGGGGTCAGAGGTTCGAGTCCTCTACTGCCCACCAGTTTATATCCGAGACCTGAGGGGACTCGAACCGTTGCGCCGTGGCATACGGCTGAGACCCGCCCGGGGTCAGCCACACGCGGTTGATACTGGCACTGAACAGTTCGTCATCGGCAACACCCAGCCCCAGTCAGGCTTGACCCGCTCCCCTTTTCGGACTCGGCTGACGGAGATACTCGGTGCTAGCGTACCGTTGATTTCGGTCTTGTCCTTTCCTTGTCCCCCAACTATTTCATTTTCGCTGACGGTCCACATCTCTGACTTCTAGCTGACGCTTCTCTTCAGCTCGCCGTTCCTGAGTTGTCCCGTTAGGACTATCCAAGCACAGACAACTCCTAACAGAACCCACCCAAGGATGCCGACATAGCTCACAAAGATCCAGTTTGGCCCGCCCCAAAAGAGCAACAGCGTCAGGTTGCCCCCTATGGCGTTCGTGGCTGAATGTCCCAGACTGGCGGCCCAGATACTTCCTGTTCTCACGAGGAGCCAGCCAAAGATGATGGACAGCATGATCGCGCTGACCGTGAAGACGAGCGTTCCAAGCATAGGCTGGTCAGGGAAGTTATAGCCTCGTAGGTTGATTGGAAGATGCCAGAGTGCCCATATCAAACCTGTTACAACTGCGGCCAGCAGTGGTCGATGACCCATTAATCGGACTTGGAGGTAACCGCGCCAACCGAATTCCTCACCCCACAGGATAGGGGTGGCCACCAACGCGGTGATCATAAACTGGAACGGCAAAACGGCCATTAGGCCGGAAGGAAGAGAAGGAGGCGTAGCTCCCTCTGGTGCCAGGTGCCTTAGAGCACGGTCAAGAGTAAAGTCCGGGTCGCTTATCCCCAGAGCTACAGCCAGGAGTACAATCACCGAGACCACCAAAAGGGGCAAGAACCAGCCGGCAAGATAGTAACGCCATCGGGCTATGTTCAGCCTTAGTCCTGCGTCCGCAAACCCCTCCTGAGTCACCCACTTCCTCACTACGATCGCCGCAACGGCTGGTGAAAGGGCTCCGGGCAGGATGGCGAGTTGGGACAGGGGGTTGTCGACGGACGGGCCCAACATCAGTGCAATCTCCCAAAGAACCCAGGCCAGTGCGAAGGCGATCAGGAGGTATGTGACGACGCCCTTCCTGTTGGTGTCCAATACTACAACCTCTACTGGCTTACCCTCCCTACGTACGAACAACCCAGCGGAGGACACATGCCATAATACAAGGCAACAATGACCCTGCCATCTTACTCGGAAGTATGGCGGGGCTCCAACAGATAGGAGCAAACCGCAAGCGCCTCTGGTGCGAACCAAATCGGGCCTGAGGGGAGACCCAGCACCTGTGAGTCTCATGTAACGTGACAGGCCGTTAACTCCATTTCTAAGGAATCAGGATTTCCAAGCGAAAAGTTCGCAATTCAGTCTTACACGGCCCACCAGACTGTACTGTAGCTAGAACCGGGCTGCGCGGAGCCATGTCCTCTGCGTCCAAGGCGGGTATCCTCGGGCGTGGGGCTGTAGTGGCGCATCGGCCATACTCGGCCGGTAAAGGTCGTGTTCATGGCCTACCAGTGCTCTGGGGAAGCGTCCCACCGGGAACAAATCCCCGCCGCTCAACGTCTATATGTATGAAGCAGCGGAACCATGTGGAGGTTGAGCCAAGAATGAATACAGCAAAAGCCGTCATCACCATTATCGCCGTCGTCGGGTTGTTAGCGATGGCATGCAGTGATCGGCCCACGCCGGTCGACGAGTCGCAGCCAACACCAGCGCCAACCTCTACACCTGTCCCCCCCACGCCCAAGCCGGTTGACGAGTCGCAGCCAATACCTGTGCCAACCTCTACCTGTCCCCCACGCCCAAGCCGGTTGACGAGTCGCACCAATATCAGCGCCAACCTCTACACCTGTCCCCCACGCCCAAGCCGGTTGACGAGTCGCAGCCAATATCAGCGCCAACCTCTACACCTGTCCCCCCCGCGCCCACGCCGATGCCGAATGTTCACCGCGTTGAGATTGGTCTTGGCGGATCCGTCCAATTGCCCGACCAGGGTATTGGAATCTCATTTGACGAGGTGGTGGAGGATTCCCGATGTCCGGCGAACGTCGTATGTGTGTGGGCCGGGGAGGCGGTGATCGAACTGACGGTGACTGAGGCTGACACGAGCGCTGTCGTTCGTCTGTCCCTTCGGCCGGGCAGAGTACCCAGCTCCCAGCCCCGTTCGGAAGACATCTCAATCCGGCTGACAAGCCTGGAGCCCTATCCCGGTTCTGACGCAGACAAGGAAGGCGGGGTACTGACGGCGGTGCTGGAAGTCATGGTTGACAGAGGGTAGTGTCCGGCCAGGCCGTGGCAGGCGTGGCCGTCAGGGACGACGGCGCCGTCGACAAGGACCACTCCACTCGATCCCCGAGCCGCCAGGAGCGTCGACCCCACATCGGTTCCGGTGGACCCTGCTCAGGAAACGACCATAACACCTGCGCCGACCCCTGACCCAAGGCGGGAGTTGGTCAAGACTTAAGATAATGTTGGCGCGAGGTCGGTCGGGCCTATGAACCAGTAAAGGTGCTCTGGCCTACAGAGACACTACCCATCGAAAAGTTCGCAGTACAGTACACTCTGGCCTACTCGCCAACGCCTCAGCGCCGGTGAGCTTGCGAAGGAAGAAAAATCACGGCAATCGTTTCCCGCCGCCGACTAGCCCGGACCTGCGTAGGCCGTAGAAACAACTGTGGCAAAGCAGACTTGGGGTGCATGGTCTTCATGCTCTTCCTCATAGCCCGCATAGTTCTCCCTGCCCTCCTGGACGAAAAAGAGAATCAAGACCAAGCTGACACTAGGTCAGCCCACCACTAGGAAAGCAAAGCGCTTGAAACCCATCCTACCAGGGGATGCACCAGATCGTGAATGTCGGAGAACAGGCTTTCCATGGCCTCCGCTCTCAACGACCGGGATTGCATCCGGGTGGCGCATCTTGCCCACGTAAGAGCCCTTAGGGTCGCGCCTGCAGGAGCCCAGGGCTTCCTGCCTCAGAACTAGGGGTGCCACAAGACGTGGGCGACGATCAGGAGAGGCCCAGCGACTGCCGCCAAGCGGACTCCAAGGTGTCGTAGTCCCACCCGTAGACCTGCTCAATCGCCTTTGCGTCCGTCGAGCCTTGGGCTAACACGGCGAGAACCTCCTGCATCTTGGGCCAGCCGCGGGCCTCGATTAGGTAATCTACAAGGCTGTAGCTGAGGGCGTAGGAAAGGGTCGCCCCTGTATCAGCTGCTGGGAAGCTGCCGTTGAGGCTGCGCAGGCTGATGAGAGCATCATGGGCGATGGCCTCGTTGAGGGCATGTTGCTGGTAGTCGGGCAGGTTTCCCTCGGCGTAGACGGCAAGGCCTTCGATGAGCCATGTGGGCAGGTCCCCAAAGCAATTGAAGGTCGCCTCATGCACCAATAGGTGGGCCAACTCGTGAACTACTCCTGGCAGACTCCTCTCGAAGGCTTCAGGGTCGACGGTTATTAGCACGATATTGTAGTTCACGAAGGCGAGACCGCCGGTCCACTCTTGGGCGAACAGGACCCCGCCTTGTACATCGTTGGAGCTCTCGTATATGAACACCTCAATGGGCGCCACCAGCTCCTTACCCAACTTAAGGCTGTCCAAGCCGCCGCGGACCCCGGCGGCGATGCGACTTCCGAAGTCAGGCCCCCCAGCGTACCAGTTGTAGGTCACGTTCCCCGCAGTATGGGCCTGCCAGTCGAAACGGTCGTCGGCAAAGACCGTCTCTAGGTGTGGGGTTCGGAACTCCTGCCCCAAGTCGTCCACCACTCTCCAGCGCCACCAGACAGTGGCTCCCGGGGGCAGGGAACCACTGCGACGCATGTCCCAGTCCCACGTCACGGTGACATCCTGCCCAGCCTCAATGTCCGTCCGGGCACTCCAATACGAAGTTGAAGCGCACGAAAACGCGTTGTCGGCGCCAAACTCCACATCAACGGTCTCAATCGGGCGCTCTCCGCGCCCTTCCAAATGGAAGGAGATAGAGTAGGGCAACTGCAGCGTCGCCTCGCTGACACTCACCTCGAAATCAGCCTCCGGAGGTGGAGGCGAGGGTGTACCCTCGGGCGTCGGCTCCGGCGTGGGTGTGCTCACTGGAGCAGGCGTTTCCGTGACCGCTGTGGTGGGCTCTGGTGTGGGTGTGCTCACCGGCGTAGGCGTCGGAACAACCTCCGCGATTGGCGCGGGAGCGGGAGCGATCGCAACTTCAGGCGTCGTCGTGGGCGTGGGCGAAGGTTCACCGCAAGCCGTCAGCGCCAATGCCACGGTGAGAGTCAGGAGCGCGGCTAACAGCGTGCCCTTCATTGCTCACGCTCTATGGAGATGTTCTGCAGCTGCGGCACGCCAATGGGGGTGAGCTCGAACCCCTTGACGTAGGGGCGGACCACAAAGTACGAGTTGTTGTGGCGCAGGGGCACAGCAACCCAGTCGTCCAAGACCGTCTCCTCAGCTTGGTTGTAGAGTCCGGCGCGACGGTCCGGGTCCGACTCCACGGCCGCTTCCTCCAACAGCGCGTCCACCTGCTCGTTCTCGTAGCCGAACCGGCTCTCCGCGCTCTCACTGTGGAAGAGCACATGCAGGAAGTTTTGCGGGTCGGGGTAGTCGGCGCACCAGCCAGCGGTGAAAACGCCATACTCCTCGTTGTCCAAACGCTCTAGGAAGTCGGAGAACTCAAAGACATCTACAGCCTCAACCTCCAGTCCCAAGTGCTCCCGCCATGCCCAATGGATGGCATTGTCATTCGCGTAGGACGTGATGGGCGGCAGGTTCTCCGCCCCGCCATATCGGGACTCCTGCAGCAGTTGCTTGGCGGTCTCCAAGTCGAAGGCTGAAGGTACCAACGCCTCGTTGTGCCCAAACATGCCAGGGGGCACAAAACCGGCAGCGCGCGTGGCCAACCCCTTGAATGTGACCTCCAGCTGCTTGTCCGCCTCCATGGCGAGAGCCAGTGCCTGCCGCACCTTCGGGTCGTCGAACGGAGGATGGGAGACGTTGAACCCCAAATAGCTAGTACATAGCTCGGTGCCCTCAATCAGTTGGTTGTTGAGGTCGTTGGCTGGGTCGCGGGCACGGTCAATGTTGTTAACGTAGATGCCCGTCAGGTCGATTTCGCCATTCTCGTACATCTGCATCGGCTTGCCAGCAAATATCCGGTACACCACATGGGCCAATGCGGGAGCGCCTCCGTACCAGTCCTCGTTGCGCTCCAAGATAAGAAGCCGGTCCTTCTCCCACACCTTCAACTTGAATGCGCCGGTGCCGTTGGGGGCGTCCGTCCAGTCCTCGCCAGTCTCCACGTTGGCCCGGTCCACCACGAAAGATGTGGGGTAGGTGAGCTTGGACAGGAAGTAGGAGAACGAGTCAGTGATGGTGACCCGCAGCGTCCGGTCGTCCAAAACCTCAACACCTTCCAACGTCTCCGCTTCACCGTCGACCATCGCTTGGGCCCCCACGATGTCGCCGAGGTACGTGTGCGCCACTGGCGACTCCAAGTCAGGGTGCAACGCACGCTCCCAAGAGTACTTGACGTCTGCCGCCGTCACTACGCGCCCATCATGGAACCGGGCGTTGCCCCGCAGTGTGAATGTGAATACGGTGTTGTTGTCCGACACGTCCCACGATTCCGCCATATCCGCGACAACCTGCAGGTCGGTATCCAGCTTCACCAAGCCGCTGAAGATGCCGCCCAAGATGTCACCGGCACCGCTGCGGGAGAGAGCGGGGTCAAGGGTCAGAATCTCTCCCCAGGATTGGAACAGTGAGTCATCCCTAGATGCGCCGAATGGCATTGGCGCTTGCAGCGCGAAACTGACTGTGAAGGCATTGGCGTCCGTCTCGTATGTCACCCAGTCCGGTTCGCCGGTCTGCACTCGCAGCAGGAACATCTGCGAGCCCCGTGCCACCGCTGTCCACAGGTCTACCACCACCTCGCCGCTCTCAGTGGGGCTGCTGATGAACAACTGGTGCGCGGACTCGGCTCCCTCGTAGGAGCGGGGCTCACTGCTGACGACAGTCAGTCCTGCGAATTGACCTTCAACCCAAGCCTGCGCCGGTGAATCGTCCCCACGAGGAATCACCCACACCTGGCCCATGACTGGGGAAGTTCCCTCAGCGTCTTCCTCCGCGCCTCGTATGGAGAGCAGCGGGAAGTTGTCCTCGTTCTCTTGGCCGGCCCAACCCTCCGGCAGAACGACAGAGAACCCTTCGGTGGTGTTTTCATACACGTCGACGATGCCGGTCTGCTCTTGGGGTGCGGGTGAAGGCCGAGTCAGAGCTAAGGTCATGGCCCCGATGACCAGCAGTATTGCGACGGCGACGGCTGCCTTGAGCATGCATCAACTATATGATAGCTTGCGGCTTTCCGTCGACTGGGAACCTTTCCCGTCTTCCATCCGTCTATAGGTGCGGACCCTACTCCGAAACTCCTAAGGAGGGACCGCAATGACCAAGTTCCTGGCAATCTTCTCTTTGGCAATCATTGTCTTGTTTGCATTCGCTGCCTGTGGCGAAGAATCAACCCCTACTGCTGCCCCCACCGAACAAGCCATAGAAGCCGAGGTACAGAAGCCCGTGGCACAAGCCTTGGCCGACGGGTCTGCTGACTCCATCCGAGAAGGTGCGTTGTCGGCGGAAGACATATCGGCGTTGGCCCAGACACCCGAGGGTATCACCCCTGAGCAGGTCCAGTCTGCGATAGAAAGGGCGGTATCGGATGCTCCTCAGGGCCTGTCCGAGAGCCAAGTCCAAACTGTGGTCACCGAGGCCATCGAGCGCGCAGGCTCGGATTCAGACGCGATGATAATGGGGCCTGAGGCGGTCGCGACCCCCACTTCTACCCCTGCCCCAGCCGCAACCGTAGCCCCGCGCGTGACCGCAAGGCCCACCCCTGCCCTAAGTCTGCCTATACCCAGCACTTCTACCCCTGCCCCATCCGCAACCGCAGCCCCGAGCGTGACCGCAAGGCCCACCCCTCCCCCCACTTCGGTGCCTCAGGCAGTCGGCACACCCTCAGCCACCACCTTCCAGGACTACCTGCGCGAGCGGTTCGTGTCCACCGCTGCCGACGCCGTATCCACCTTCAGCCTCGACACCGACCGCACCTCCTACTACCTCGCCCTCAACTGGGCCCGGGCCGGCTATGAGGTCGACCCCGACTCAGTGCGCGCTGAGGAATGGATCAACTCCTTCGACTACCAATACCAGCCTCCGCTGCGCAACGACAGCTTTGCCATCACCAGCGATGTCTTCCGCCACCCGCTGGATAATCGTATGCACATGGCCCGCATCGCCTTCCAAGCTCCCGAAACCAACTACGATGCCACCCCCGTCAATGTGACCTTGGTGCTGGACGCTTCAGGCTCCATGGACACTGGGAATCGCGTCGCCATCGCGCGTGAAGCAGCAGAGGCCATCAGGCGCAGCCTGCGCAGTCACGACCGTATTGCCGTGGTGCATTTCAGCACCGATGTCCTCAGCCAGTACACAGTAGACCACCGGCCCTCGGATGATCCCGCTGTGGCACGCTCCATCAGCCAGCTCGATCCCCACAGTTCCACCAACGTGCAAGCGGGCCTCAACCGGGGTGTGCGGCTTGCCGACCAAGCACGCCGCCAGAACCCAGACGCCTACAACTACATCATCCTCATGTCCGATGGCGTGGCCAACGTGGACGCCACCGACCCCTTCGCCATCCTCGAGTCCGCAGGCGACTACGACAACACCAATCCCCTGCGTCTCATCACCATCGGTGTGGGCATCGAGAACTACAACGACTACCTGCTGGAGCAACTTTCCCAGCACGGCAACGGCTGGTACCGCTACCTCAGCGACACCAATCAAGCCCGCGCCACCTTCACCCGCGAGAACTGGCTGGCTCTCTCCGTACCCTTCGCCGACCAGACCCGTGCCCAAGTGACTTGGGATCCCAACGTAGTCGAATCTTGGCGCATCGTGGGATACGAGAACCGCATCACCTCCGCCGAGAGCTTCACCCAAGACCGCCGCGAGTTCGCTGAGATACCCTCAGGCGCCGCCACCACCGTCTTCTACGAGCTTGAGCTCAAGAACTCCTTCCTGAGCCCAGCCACCAAGTTGGGGAATGTGGAACTGCGCTGGGTGACCCCCGACACCGGGGATTCCAATCGCCAGCACACCAGCATCTTCAGCCAAGGCGACATCCAGTTTGGCACCCTGAACGACGCCCTGCTGAAGTTGGGGTCCGTGGTTGCCCTCTCCGCCGACCGGTACAGCAGCCTGCCCTTCGCCGACTCCTTCGAGTCCTCCGCCCACGAAAGCCTGCTTTACCTCTCCGAGCAACTACAGTCGTTGGAAGGCCAGCTCGGCAACCTCGGTGCCTACCAAGACCTGTCCTTCCTGATGGACCACATCACCCAGAACTCCCGTGAGTCCCTGCGCCCGTCAGGGTACAGCCCGTAGCCATCTCCGAATACTCTCCGAGTACGTAGATGTCGTCCTCGAAGACGCAAACCCGTTGGTCCAGGGTACCGCCGGTGGCAGAATACCGAGGCTGGTACCTTGGACCAACGGCCCTGTCCATCGCATTGTCATAGGCCTAGACCCGCCCTCGTGGGTCGCCCTCAGGAATTAACCGGCCCCTCATTCCCATGAAGTAGCCACCCACCCTCAGCCATCGTCCGCTCCCCTCATTCCCACGGAGGGAGACCTTTGCATAACTCTGGGCAAGCGCAACAAAGTCCCTTCCCCCTCGAAGGGGGAAGGTTAGGATGGGGTGATGGCATCAGTCGCAAGCTGCGGTTTGATGTACAAGTGCCTTGGCTACCGGCTTTCGCCCGTATGGCGGGCGGTTGTTCAAAGGTCTCCGGAGGCGGGAATCCACGGCCCAGACTATCGAACTGATCAGCATCACACGCGCCACGCACCGCTTCGCCTTAGTCCATGGCCCACCGGCAGCTCAATCCCAACACAAGCGGGAATCCAGAATCTCTCAGCACCCTGAGCGATCTGTGCGGAATTCATGGAACTTTCACCGGAGTCCATACGTCGTATAACCGCGATGGGTTGTCTACCACCCCGAATATGGCGTGAGCTGGCCAAACCACGCCTAGACCTACCACCCTGAGGAGGTGACCACGATGACCAGATTACTAGCAGTGGTGTCATTGGCAATAGTTATATTACTCACGCTCGTCGCCTGTGGCGGAGAAGCGTTCGATTCTGGCCCAACGAGCGGCCCTGAGTCGAAACGAACCGTCGCCGAGGGCGTCCAGCGGGCCGCCCCAGCCCCAGTTGCCACCCGCATCCCGCCCGCGGCTACCGCCGCTCCACCAGTTCGGCGTACTCCCGCAGCAACCCCGGCACCTGCGGCTGACAGTACAGCCCAAGTATGGCGGCCGCTCAGTGGAACCGCCGCCTCCGCTCACCAAGCCGGCGTGCCCCCGTCCACCAACTTTCAGGACTACGTCCGAGAGCGCTTCGTCTCCTCCGCCATCGACAACGTCTCCACCTTCAGCCTCGATACCGACCGCACCTCCTACCAGCTCGCCCTCAACTGGGCCCGCACCGGTTACGAGGTCGACCCCGACTCGGTCCGCGCAGAGGAGTGGATTAACGCCTTCAACTACAATTACGAACGCCCCCTCCGCAACGACAGCTTCGCCGTCACCAGCGACCTCTTCCAACATCCGCTGGACAGCAGGATGCACATGGCCCGCATCGCCTTCCAAGCTGCCGAAGCCAACTACGATTCCACGCCCGTGAACGTGACCCTCGTGCTGGACGCCTCAGGCTCCATGGACACCGGCAACAGGGTGGAGATCGCCCGCGAGGCGGCCGAGAGCATCCGGCGCAGCCTCAGCGACCGTGACCGCATCGCCGTCGTCCACTTCAGTTCAGAAGTCATACGCCAGCACACTGTGGAACACACCCGTCCCAACGACCGGAATATAGCCCGCTCCATCAATGATCTGACTCCCCAAGCCTCCACAAACGTGCAGGCAGGGCTCGATCTTGGTGTGCGGCTTGCCGACCAAGCACGCCGCGCCAACCCCAATGCCTACAACTACATCATCCTCATGTCCGACGGCGTGGCCAACGTCGACGCCACCGATCCTTTCGCTATCCTCGAATCTGCTGGCGATTACGACAGCAGCAACCCCCTGCGTCTCATCACCATCGGCGTCGGTATCGAGAACTACAACGACTACCTGCTGGAGCAGCTTGCCCAGCACGGCAACGGCTGGTACCGCTACCTCAGCGACACCAATCAAGCCCGCGCCACCTTCACCCGCGAGAACTGGCTGGCTCTCTCCGTACCCTTCGCCGACCAGACCCGCGCCCAAGTAACTTGGGACCCCAGCATGGTCCAGTCATGGCGCATCGTGGGGTACGAGAACCGCATCACCTCCGACGAGAGCTTCACCCAAGCCCGCCGTGAATTCGCTGAGATACCCGCAGGCGCTGCCACCACGGTCTTCTATGAATTGGAACTGACAAACACGGCACTGCGCGGCGGCTCCCGGTTGGGAGAAGTCGAACTGCGGTGGGTAACCCCCGCCACTGGCGAGTCCAATCGCCAGCACTCCACCATCTTCGGCCAAGGAGATGTGAGGTTCAGCGCAGTGAACAACCCGCTCCTGCAATTGGGTGCGCTGGTCGCCCTGTCTTCAGACCGCTACAGCAGCCTGCCCTACGCCGATTCCTCCACCCCGTCCGTCCACCGGGATCTGCAGTTCCTCACCGACGAACTGCATTCCCTCGACAGCCAGCTGGGCAACTTGGGCGCCTACCAAGACTTGAACTTCCTGATGGAGCACATCACCCGCAACTCCAGAGAGGTGACGACGCCCTCGGGCTACAGCCCCTAGCCCAACTCCCACCATGACATCATCGCGTTGACAGGGCCACGCCCTCCTCGCTAATCTCGCAACAGGCTGGGGACTAACCCCGGAGGGCGCATCCCCAGCCCCTGTTTTTGGTTCAGGGAGTTTTCGAGGGCGCTTCCTGGTTCGGATCGAATTGGAGAAGCGGCCCTCCCTAACATGGAAAGCCTAGGGGCCACGGAGAAGCCAAACAAACCGGGAGGATTTCAGAGCCTGTCATAGCTGGCTCAGCTACATCCATTTCAGATATTTCAGAAAGGCATCTGAATTTCACAAATTTCACAGAAATCAGATACAAAATTTTCACCGCAGATACGACCAGTCTGAAATCAAAGAAATTGCCCAGGTCCCCTCGTTCCAACCCTAGTGCGGCAGGATGGTGTCCGGGTTCGCCTGGATGTAGAGGGCTTGCCTCACTCCAAAGTCCTCCTGCAACTGCACTGTCATCCCACCGTCCACCACCAAGGAGTGCCCCGTGATAAACGAGGCCTCCTCGGAACACAGGAAGACTACCGCATTGGCTACGTCCACAGGACGCCCAACCCTGCGCAAAAGGTACTGGTCTTCAAGAAAACGCCGGCCGGAGGGATTCTCGGCTGCCGCGGCCTCAATTCGCTCGGTCGCAATATGGCCCGGACAGATGGCATTGACCCTGATCCCCATGGGCCCAAAATCCGTGGCCATCTGCTTCGTCACCCCCACCACCGCCGACTTCCCCGCCTCGTACACCAGCTTCCCTGGAGCCATCAGCAGGCTGTGTACCGAGGCCATGTTCACGATGCTCCCCGCCCCCACCTTCTCCATCTCCGGCACGGCGTACTTCGCCCCAAGAAAAATGGACTTCACCAGCAGGTTCATCCCCACGTCCCACTCCTCCTCGGTCACATCCACCGCAGTGCCCCGTCCCCGGCCATGGGTTGGCGTATACCCATTGTTCACCAGAATATCCAGCCGGCCCCAAAGCTCCGTCGCCCGGTCAATCATGCCGCGTATCTCGTCATGGCTTCCGATGTTTGCCCGCACACTCTCAGCCGTGCCCCCCGCCTCCCGGATGCCCGCCACGTTGGCATCGGCTGTAGGCATGTCGATGTCGGCAATGAGAACCCTCGCCCCCTCCTCAGCAAGACGCCGCGCCGTCGCCCCCCCAATCCCCTGCGCCCCTCCCGTCACAATCGCCACCTGACCATCCAACCTGCCCACAACTCACCTCCATGCAACACAGACACTCGCCGCATCGTACCTCGATGCCCAATTTCTTGCCAAGCACTCCGCCACTGACGGCAGTGTATCCGGTACGCAGCTACATCCGTTTAGGAGTACAGCCCCTTGTCAGTGGGGTGGGAGCGGAGTGGCGAAGTACCGCTGGTTTCATCACGGACTTTAGCAGGGACTACGACACCGACGAGGAAGATCAGACCCGCGAATAAAGAGAACCCGATGAGATTAACGGGCCAGGAGAACCCTCTGCGTCTTGCCCTGAGCAGCGCCGCATCATTTGGAATTGCCAGTCTTTGAAGCACACGGATGGAATCGTCCATGTACTGCCTATGCCTTACCGTGAGCTCAAACCTGTTGTCACGGAGGCGCAGACTTCCGTATCCCGCCGCAATACCGGTTGCGTGAAGCCCCTGATCGGCCATTGTTAACCACATTCGGAGTTGATTCATGGAGTAGTTGCACTTGACCGGAATCACCCTGTGTCTGCCACCCCAATAAATGTCCCTGTATATTCGCTGCGCTTCAACCCAGTCAGGATTCATCATATAAACGTACATGATGTTCTTGTCGGAGCTATCGCGGAACATGCCACATTCATTCCTGTATATTGCTTTGGTTGACCACTCCCTGCTCACATCTTCCCTGATCCTGTCTATGTCAGCGTAGGAGATATCCACGTCAATATCCCTGTCGTTTGGAGAGTTGGCCACAAGAGCAGCCATCCCTGTAGCGATCAGGATCAGGGATGGTAAGAGGACTCTTCCTAGCCGTTCCGATAGGGACATCTGTAGTCCTCGTTGGTCCCTTAATGTGACGTCGTCAACATAGGTTAGCTCCTAGCAAGCTACTCCATGTAACACTCATCCGTCCTTCCGGCGCAAGCGGAAACCATCCTCCCCCCTCGTCATTCCCGCATCCCCCCTCGTCATTCCCGCACTCGCCCTCCTCGTCATTCCCGCGGAGGCGGGAACCCACGGCCCAGAATAACTCGGAAGCCCATTCCGCCAGACCCCCGCTCCCCCTGCCCCGGCATTGCCACAAAATAACCCGCCCTCACTCCCCCCGTTCGTCCTGAGCGAAGGGAGCAGGTTGCACATCCGACCGCCCAAGGTTGGATGTACAGCCTGCTCCCGAAGTCGAAGGACACCCCCATCCTTCCCAGACACCACCCCCATGACACCGCTCCCCTTGACACATCCACACATTTGTTCTACATTACCTATACAGAGCGCGCTGGGGACTGACCCCAAGAGGTCATCCCTGCGCGTTTTCTTTTGGGCCAAAATCTCTCAAGCCAAAATCTCTCAAGGAGGTTCTCACGTTGGAATCCCCGACAAGCAAGACCCGCACCACCCCCAATTTGCACCCCGGCGTCCCCTTCGAACCGTCTGCGGCACACTTCACAAATTTCACTGAAACAGCTACGAAAAAACTCGCAACAGCTACGACCAGTGTGAAGTACATGAAATCCCGCCGGAACACCCCCTCCTGACCGGGAATGGGCGGAAATGGGCGGAAATGAAAGGAGAAATCGAAAAATGACCCTGAGCCAGATTCGCAACCGTGTCCAAGTCCTCCAACGGAAGTTCGCCCTCGAACTCACTGTCATTCGCCTTCGCCCCTACGCCACCGAGTTCTGCCAGCAGTGGGCCGTGGCCAAGGCCAATCAGCAGCCTCTCTCCAAGCCTCACCCCTTTATCATCAAGCTCGCCGATGCCGGCTTCCGCTTCCCCAATTTCATTGACCTCCACGACTACATCAAGAGGAAGGAAGACCATGACCTCGAACCCGAACCCAAGGGTATCGTCTCATCCCTCATTCCCCACCAAGCGGGCCGCCGTGTCATCGACGCCGTCTTCCGCTGGGACCCATACCCCGATGTGGACCCCAAGGACCGCCCCCAGCACGCATCCCCGCGCCGCATAGCCCTTTCTCGCCACAATCCCTACGCCCATTGGTGGCCTGTATAATGGAAAATATCCCGCAACGGCATCCGCGACTACTGGACATCCCCACTGGGAGTTGTAGCCATGTCTGAGAGCCCTTCGCCCACCTCCAGCTACACCATGGGATACAGCGATGAGTTCCAGCAACTCCTCGACCGGCGCAGCGCTGACACCCATGCCTTCTACCAGCTCCCCCACCTGAAGTCCGGCCAGAGAGTGCTCGACTTCGGCTGTGGACCTCAAGCTGTGAGGCATCATTGCCAGCCGCAAGTCGATTATCGCCTCCTGCTTCTTGGAGCCCATCGTGAATAACCTAGGCTCTGACTGGGATACCTTCGCTCGACTCTTGGTCGGCAATGGCGGACATCCCCAGAGAAGTCTGACAGGACCAAGGATGATGGGCCATCACATGCTCCGGTCGTCTTTGGGCCTAGCGCTGCTGCTTGCCGCTGCCGTCCTCTTGGCATGCTCCTCCCCTCCTAGCGAGGAGTCTCCGTCCATAAGCGACGCTGCATCGAGTACGGAACTGGCCTTGGGACAGCAATTGTTCACCGCCAACTGCGCCACCTGCCACGGCGCCATGGGTCAAGGCCAGCCCAACTGGCACATCCCCAAGGCCGACGGCATTCTGCCAGCCCCTCCATTGAACGGTGACGGCCACACTTGGCACCACGCCGATGGGTTCCTGTATCGCGTGGTAAGCCAAGGCGGGAAGATACAGGAGACCCCCACGGTGCCCAGCTTCAAGAGCGGCATGCCTGCCTTCGGGACCGTCCTGAGCCACGATGAGATAGTGACCGTGCTGGACTTCGTGAAGAACCTGTGGGGTGACAAGGCCAAGCTCGGATTCCTGATAAGAGAGTCCCAAGCCCTAGCCAGCGAGAAAGACCCCCTGCCCATAGCAGTGGAATAGCCTCATCTTCCAAGCGTCCTGATGTAGTTGACGACGTGCCATATCTCGTCATCGGTCATACGCGACCCCAAGGGCGCGATGGCAGTCCCCGGGATCCCGTCGTGGATGAACCGGAAGAGAGTACGCTCCGAGTGTAGGGGCACATGTGCCACGAGGTCTGCCGGGGGTGGCGTCAGGCCTAGCGCAGCTGGGCCGTCACCTCTGCCCGCCCTCCCGTGACAGGTCTGGCAGTTCTGCAGGTAGGCTGCCTCCCTTCCAGCACATAGACACCATCCCCCAAGGGCGCGGCCGATACAGTGTTTTCGCCTAGGTCGGCACCGATGTAGGTGAGCAACACCGATACGTCAGATGCGTTGGTGATGGGGGTGCCGAGCCGGTCCCTTAGGGAAACGGTGAGGGTGTTGGGACCGACACGTGCGGGCTCGACCTCCAAGCGGATACGCCTCCCTTCGACGGTGTCTTGAAACACTCTCGAATCCGCGACACCCTTGCCCTCTCGCCCTGCCACCTGCCTGGCTGGCTCCAAGCTGGTGAGGACACCCACCGACGCCAGCAACAGCACTGCTAGGACAGCCTCACTCAAGACGAACCGCCGCAGGCAAGACCCTACGTGGTCGCGTCGCGACAGGTTGGGACGCACCCATATGAGGTTCAAAGCTCCCAAGGCTAGGATTGGAATAACGATTGCCAGCTTGACCAGAAGAGTCAGGCCATAGGGGGTTTCCAAGGCCGGAAGTATGGTGACCTGTGCCCACGCGCTGAACAGGCCCGTCGCGATGAGAACGACGACGCTGAGGGCCGCAATCATCGAGAAGCGGGGCAATATGGCTGAGAGGCATGCTCTTCGCTTGGTCGGGCGTCAAGCTCCGGAAGACCAACGGGATACCCAGAGCCAAGTGAAAGAGGGCCCCCACCCAGAACGCTGAAGCTACCAAGTGAATGTAGTCCACAGACAGAGTTGCCCAACGGATGCCAGCCGTGGCAGCGCCGTGACTAGTGAGGCTGAGGGTCCACAAGGCCGCGCCGCCGAAGCCAATCGCCAGCAGGCGGGTGGCGAGGTGCAGGCGGCTGCCTCCATGCTCAGGGTCGGTACGGCGGGCTGCAACTGTCAGAGTGGCCACGCTTAATGCGAATCCCGCGGCCGTGAGGACGCGCCACACCCAAATGCGCCCCACTCAGTGTCCGCCAGCATCGACCAGACGGTGCTTCCCAAGACGCTGAGAATCGATGCGTCGCGGGCGATAGAAGTTTGCAGCAGCAGTTGGGCCACCGATGCCGTGAGGAAAACGGCCATGGCTACCCATAGCAACTCGTGGGAGCGGGAGGCCAGTTGGTTTCCCAGATCTTGCAGCGGTGGGTCGGCTGGCCTAGCGAAGAGCACTGGCTGCGAGACCAGCAGGTCGAACACCAATCCCCCCACCATGGTGAGGATACTGAGCAGCAACAACCAACGCAGCACTGGCTCGACGGGAGACTGGAGCAGGGGCGAGCTTGGGGCTTCCAGCAAGGTCCCGCTGATGGGCTCTCCTACGGAGAAGAGGAAGGAGCCACGCACCAAGTGGCCATCGACGTTCTTCCAAGCGACGGTGTACGTCCCGTCGGCAGGGTCGACGAGGTTCTCGCCGTCGTCAACCCTAGCCCCTTGAGAATCGAGGACGCGTATGTCGCTCAGGTCCGGCTCGATGGGTTCGGTGAACCAGACGGCGACGCGCGTCGGAGCCTCCTCCAGCACCGAGTCAGCACCGCCACTACCAGCAGAATTGCAGCCAGACCCTTCCTCATACGGAGTAGACTAACTCCTCTTGAGGGCAAACACTGCGCCCCCGACACTTGAAGCAAGGCCTAGAGCGCCCAGCACAATCGCCACTATGGCCAGTATGCTAACGCTCAAGCCCCCGGTCGTCGTCTGCCGAGCTGTATTCAAGGCACCTCGCACCGCGCTTTCCAGCTCGCGAGGGCTAGCCAACTGTTCCGGGAATTGTAGGCTGTCGGACGGCCGGATGTCGTCGAAACCGCCCCCACCACCCTTCGAGAGGAAAGCTTGATCCACAGGCGTACCTTCGACCTCTCCGAATACGCGGAACTGGTACACACCGGGGGTGGTAGGTATAAGGGCCGCGGTGTAGCGGCCGGGCTCTTTGGGGTCGGCGTAGAGGTCCATAACCCGTGAAGCCTCGCTCGCCACATGGGTCACCTCCACCTGGAGGGTCTCTTCCAAGCTTGCCACGGGAGGGTCCCCTCCGTTTTGGCCGCCCATTCCTTGGCCCATGGACATGCCGGCAGAGGCGTCCTCATCTTGGCCTTCGTCATCGCCGTTGCCGTGATGGTCGCCTTCCTCGTTGGTCGACATGCTCTGCTCCTCGTGTTCGGAAGGCATGCCGCTCCCTTGTGCTACCTTGGTGACCCGCACTTCCACGCCGTTCTTGAAGCCCTCATATGCCGGCTCGTCGATCCAGCCGACGTTGAACCTGTATTCGCCGACTTCTCGTCCTTCTGGGCCAATGCCGTGCCTAGGGTCAAGCCCAATCCGGTCAATATCGTAGGCACGAGCTATTCTCCGGGAAAACGGTCTCATCGATGCTCCTTTCAACAATCAGGCCAACGTGTCGTCGACTGGCAGGTTTCGCTTGGTCGCAGAGCGCAAAAGACCCGTTGCGAATGGGACGCTGCCGATCAGCCGACGTAGGCGTTGAGAAGGAGCTAGGCTCGGGGAGGTTTCTTGGGGGTTGGGATGGTCGCATCCATTGGGAAAGCGTTGTCGTGGGAGAGAGCAAACCTGTCTGACTCGCCCGCTGGCTCGAACACAAGCCGTGCAACTTGGTGCAAGTACGCGGGTGTCCCTGCGGACCCTAAACCAACCCCATGGCTGTCGTTCAGGACAACCACGTTTTCGGTTAGCCTGCTGACGCCGTAAGCGCCGCTACGTGGTTGTAGCCAGTGATGGTCATAGGTCTCGTAGGAGTGCAGGTGCTCGCGTGCGTTGCCGTCGAGGTACATGTGGGCATGCACTGGCTGCCTCTCGGTGAAATGGTGGTCCAGCAGCAGTCCGAATAACGGCAGGAAGAGCGCTGCCAAGACCGCCAAGGTGAGCAACGCATGGAGCGCGTGCTCCAGCAATTCGGGAGAGGTCTCGCTGGCCATCATAGCTATGACACCAGGCGGGGCGAGGGACAGACATCACGGCCCTCGGCCGCCTTGGTCGCTAGACCGTCCACAAACTGTGTGGGACACTATTGCGCACGGGTATTGGGGATGTTCGGCAAACCGATACAAATTACCGACGGTGTTTTCCAGATACGGGCCATCGGCGCTCGGGTGACCGTGCTGGCCGAGGGTGACGACTTGATGCTTGTGGATGCGGGGTTACGTGGCAGTTCGCGGGCAATCGCGCAGGCCTTGAAGAAGCTGGGCCGTTCGCTGGACCAACTCGGGAAGGTGGTCATCACCCATGCCCATCCCGACCACTCGGGCGGCGTGGCGGAACTGGTGGCAGGCAGCGGTGCCGTCGTTGCCACCCACCCGCTGGAGGCCGACATTATCGAGGGCACTACACCTGCTCCGAACCCCCTGCAATGGAAGGTGGTCGGGCCAGTGGGATGGAGCTTCCTGAACAGACTCATGGGCGGCCCTGTGCCCGTGAAAAACCGCATCGAGGACGGGGACCTGCTGCCCTTTGGCACAGAGGTGCGGGTGGTGCACTTGCCTGGGCACACGCCCGGCAGCATCGGCCTGCACCTGCCGCAGAAGCGGGTCGTCATCGTCGGCGACGCCCTGCAGTACAAGTTCGCCAAGAGGCTCTACCCGCCAGCCCCTGGGGTGACCCAGCAACCTAAAGAGGCATTGCGCTCGCTGGAGAAACTTTTGGACTTGGACTTCGATACCATATGCTTCAGCCACTTTCCGCCCATGCGGAACGAGCCACGAAAAGCCCTTTGGGAGCTTCTGCAGCGACGTATCAACTGAACCGGCTAGGAGGTTTCCATGAGTCAGGCCCGCGTGTCTGGCACCACGGCAGGCGCCACCCTTATCGACTTTCTCCGGCGAGCTGTGGACAGGTACGGTTCTCGCGATGCCCTTCTGTTCAAGCCTGCCTTCCGGTACATCCGCTGGTCCTACTCGCGGCTATGGAGGGAGTCGGGGCAGGTGGCGACCCTGCTCCAGCGCCGTGGTCTGGTCAAAGGAGACCAAGTCATTATCTGGGGCCCGAACTCGCCACATTGGGTGCTGATTTTCTTCGGCTGTCTCAGGGCAGGCATCATCGCGGTACCCCTAGACCTCCGCAGTGCACCAGACTATGTGATGCGAGTGGCGTCCCGTACGGAACCCAAGCTGGCCTTCACCTCCCGATTGACTCCGAAGGAAGGCGTGGACCTAGGGGTTCACGAGATTACCTTCGAGGAGCTAGAGGCCGCCATAACCGACCTGCCCGCACCTGAGGATGTGGAAATCGGCCCCAACGACCTCGCGGAAATCATGTTCACGTCGGGCACCACGGGCGACCCCAAGGGCGTCATGATTACCCACCGAAACCTGACGGCCAACATCGAAGGCGTTACCCAATACATATCGTGCAAGCCCTCCAGCAGACTTCTCTCCATACTTCCCTTGAGCCATATGTACGAGCAGATGGGCGGGCTCTTCATCGCCCTCCACTCCGGGGCCAGCATCACCTACCCCACCAGCCGCCAGCCCACGGTGCTGTCCCGCACCATGCGCGAGCGCAGGACCACCATCATGCTCCTCGTCCCGCAAGGGTTGGAGCTGCTGATGAACGGCATCGAGCGGGAGGTGGCGCGGCAGGGTAAGCAAGCCTTGTGGAATAAACTCATGGCCATAGCGGTGAAGACGCCCTTCCCACTTCGGCGGTACCTTTTCGCCCAAGTGCACCGGCGCTTCGGAGGCAAGCTCGACTTCATCGTCTCCGGCGGTGCGGCATTGGACGGCGACCTAGCCGGCAAGTGGGAGTCGCTGGGCGTGAAAATCGTCCAGGGCTACGGTGCCACCGAGGCGTCGCCCGTCATCAGCAATCAAAGTCTGGCGGAGCGACGTCCCGACTCCACTGGCCGCCCGCTGCCCAACGTCGAAGTCAAAATCAGCAGCGAGGGCGAGATACTGGTGCGTGGCGAAAACGTTACCCCCGGCTACTGGCAAGCCCCGGAAGAAACCGCTAAGGCTTTCGACGGCGAGTGGTACAAGACGGGAGACTTGGGGCACTTCGACGAGGAGGGGTTCCTCCACATCAAAGGACGCATCAAGGATATGATTGTCCTCCCGAGCGGCCAGAACGTCTTCCCTGAAGACATCCAAGCGGTGCTCACCAAGCATCCCCATGTGACCGACGCAACCGTAGTGGGTCTGGAGAGGGGGTCGGCGGTGGAGGTGCACGCGGCCATCATCCTAGACGATGCCGAGGCGGCCCAAGACGTAGTGGTCTGGGCCAACGGCCAACTGGCGGAACAACAGCGCATTGGCGGTTTCACCGTCTGGAGGGAGGAGGACTTCCCCCGCACCCATACACTCAAGGTAAAGAAGCAGGTGGTCATTGACACCATCCTTGGCAGGATACAGCAGGATGCCCCTGCCACAGCGCCATCGGGCGGCAGCACGTCAGGCGGCCCGCGGAGCCTTGTGCACATCATCGCCGAGATTAGCAAGGCTGACATGGCCGACGTACAGGACAACGCCACGCTGGGTGATGATCTGAAGCTGGACTCCTTGGGCCGGGTGGAGCTCCTTTCGGCCATCGAGGCCGAGTTGGGGGTCTACATGGATGAGGGTCAGGTTAGCCCTGATACCACGGTCAAGCAGTTGGCCGCCTTGGTGGGGGAGGGGTCGAAGAACCCACCAATGATGAGGTTCCCCGGTTGGGGAATGCGGTGGTGGTGCCGCATGACTCGTGGCTTCCTGCAGCGAGCCATCATCTTCCCCTTGATAACGGTTTCCTACGGCCTGAAGGTGACGGGCCGGGAGAACCTCTCGAACGTCACTGGGCCAGTACTCTTCGCGTCCAACCATAACTTAGGCCTGGACAACCCGCTAATCATCAAAGCCATCCCCCTGATATGGCGCCGGCGCATGGCCGTGGCAGGGGCGGCAGACCTGTGGAAGAACCCCGTCTGGTGGATAGTCAACCCTCTCTTAGGGAATGCCTTCCCTGTGGCGCGCGAGGGCTCAGTGAGGCCCAGCTTGGAGAACATGGGCAAGATCATGGATAACGGCTGGTCGGTGCTGATGTATCCAGAGGGTGAACTAACTGTCGGCGGGCCGATCAAGCCCTTTATGCACGGCACCGGTCTTGTGGCGGTCGAAGGGAGTATTCCCGTTGTGCCCTTGCGTCTACATGTCCATAGGCTGGGGGCGCCGAAGCGGCTCCCCTTCCTCAAGCGCGGCAATGTGGAGGTATGCTTTGGCAAGCCTCTGAATTTCCCGCCGGGAACGGACTACCAAAAAGCCACCTCCGCCATCGAGGATGCCGTCAGGTCACTCTGAGGCAGGCGGTTAGTCCAGCAGCGTTCTTGCCACAGCGCGTGCCTCGTCGAGGTCTTTTACAAACCGTTCCTTGGGCACCTTGCGGAAGACGTTGAGGGCGTGGAGGTTCCTGCCGACGGAGTCAGAGAGGCTCATCACAATGCACTCTGTAGTATCGGCATTAGCGGAGTCGATAAGCTGCTCCATCACCAACGCGGCGCTGTCGTCCATGCGGGTGGTCTTGGAGAAGTCGAATATGACCACCTCGTGCTCCCTGATGTCCCTGCCGATGACCTGCGCCAACTCATTGGCGGAGGCCACTGAGAAGCTGCCGCGCAGGGAGACTAGCCCAATCCGTGCGCGATAGAGGCCCTCGTCATCTAGGTCCGCATCCAGAAGGTCTACTTCGTCGGAAAAGAAGGTATGCTCCAGCAGTGGTACCGAGACCACGCTGTCCAGTTCAGGCCGTGCCTCCTCTTGCGCGCGCGCCAGCCCAGCTGCGATCAACCCCAACGCCACGGCGGTCACCAAGTCGACAAATACGGTGAGGACGAGGGTGACCAACATGATCAACAGGTAGTCCCGCCGTATGTAGCGGATTCGGGTGATGAACCGCCAGTCGATGATGTCCCATCCGACCTTCATCAGGATGCCAGCCAGTACGGCGTGGGGGATAGGCTGGGTAATCCAGCCGATGCCGAGTACCAACGCCAGCACGAAGGCCGACCGCAACACACCTGATACGGGAGTGCGCCCGCCAGCTCGAATGTTGACCACTGTGCCCATTGTGGCCCCAGCCCCCGGAAGGCCACCAACGAGGCCCGACGCCAGATTGCCCAATCCCTGCCCCATCAACTCCCGGTTGGGATTGTGGCGGGTGCGGGTGAGGGAGTCGGCCACCAGCGACGTGAGCAGGCTGTCGATGGACCCAAGCAGCGCGAGAATGAAAGCTGGTTGCAGAACGCCTGCAATGAAACCTGGAGACAGTTGCGGAATCTGGATGTCGGGAATCCCTGCCGGCACCTCACCGATGGTCTGGGCACCGTTCAACCAGAGGAAGCCGGCTAGGGTGCCAACGACCAGTGCAGCGAGAGGGCCGGGTAGGAACTCGCGCACCCTGCTCGGCCATAAGATGCCTACTCCCAAAGAGATCGCACCCAGCGCCAAGGCTTGGTAGTTGAAATTGTCAAAGCATCGGGCCAAGCCCGTATGGAGTTCAGTGGACCGCCTGAAACAGTTTCGAGACCGAGGAACGGCATCACTTGGATCACCATGATGATGATGCCGATACCGGACATGAAACCGGAAATTACCGAGTAGGGAGTGTAGCTGACGAGGCTGCCGATTCTTATCGCTCCGAGGGGTATCTGCAGCACTCCTGCCAGCATGACGATGGTGAACGCTTCTTCCATCGTGTCGGCATGTTGGGTGACCACCACACCCATGGCGATTGTCATGGGCCCAGTGGGGCCGGATATCTGGGACGGGGTGCCTCCAAAAATGGCAGCGAAGAAGCCAACAGCTATGACGCTGTATAAGCCAGCGAGGGCCCCGTCCGGTATGCCCGACGCTACGCCAAAGGCGAGGGCAATAGGCGATACCACAACGGCCGCAGTAACACCGCCGAACAGTCCCCGTGCAGAGTGTGGAGGTCGTAGGAGGGGATTCGCACATTATTATGCGGTCAATCGCCCTAGGCGGTGGCACCACAGCCTTGCACGCCCCGAAGGTTGGTTGGAATCTCCCAACGTCACCTCAAACCTGCGGAGCAACGGTGCCGGTGGGACTGATCCTAAGGATAGACCAGGCCCTGACATAAGGCAAGGCAGCGGGGTTGTCCCAGCGTCGTCACGCCCTACATGCAGAGGGTGTAGTGGCCGATGACGACCTCTCGCTGCGATTGATCCCACCCCACCCTCTTCGCCTCGATCACCTTCTCCATGATGCCGACGTCACCTAGAAACTGCTCCTCCCACAGGTCGTCGCCAAACTGCATGGCGTCCAGCACGCGAGCAAAGCCGTTGAGTATCATTCCGTTGCCTCGTTGCCGGTCGATGATGGACAAGCAAACACCTTCATCCTCAACTCCCTCCGGGACCTCCACGAAGTAATAAGCCCGCATCTCGATGCCACTCTTTCCCGGCTCGGCGTTTTTGAACAGGACGGTGTCTGGCCCTCCCTCTGGGGTAGGCGCTTACCCCCAAGTGCACCTCTCATTGCGCAGGAACCGTTTCAAGTCGGCGGTGTCCTCCCCCCGCATCCGCCGAACGGATGCGTAGAAACCCTCGACTATGGCAACGATGCCCACCACTACTCCGATCACTATGTAAACAACCAGCAAGACTGCCCCTCCCCATAGGTTTTAAGTGCTGAAATGGCGCTCCCTATGGTAACGTCCGCGGGCTTTAACGACAGCGGCGGCGTTGGACACAGGAGGCTGCTTACAGTATCTGCGACAGGAAGAGCTTGGTGCGGTCACTCTGGGGGTCGTCAAAGATCTGCTCTGGTGGCCCCTCCTCCACGATCACGCCTTGGTCGAACATCATCATGCGGTCTGCAACCTCCCTAGCAAACCCCATCTCATGGGACACCACGATCATGGTCATCCCCGACTCGGCAAGCTCCTGCATCACGTCCAGCACCTCTTTAATCATCTCAGGGTCGAGGGCCGAGGTGGGCTCGTCGAAAAGCATGATCTTGGGCTGCATGGCCAAGGCCCGGGCTATGGCCACCCTCTGCTGCTGACCTCCCGAGAGCTGGCTCGGGTACTTGTCGGCCTGTTCCGGGATACCCACCCGCTCCAGCAGTTCAAGGGCTACCTGCTTGGCTTGAGCTTCGGGCATCTTGCGCACCTTGATGGGGGCCAATGTGATGTTGCTCATGACACTCAGGTGAGGGAACAGGTTGAACGACTGAAACACCATACCTACATCGCGCCGTATGGCATCAATGTTCCGTGTGTCGTTGGTCAACTCAATGCCATCAACGATAATCTGGCCGCGCTGGTGCTCCTCCAGCCTGTTGATGGTGCGAATGAAGGTGGACTTGCCCGACCCGGAAGGGCCGAACACCACCACCACCTCGGCCTTCTTGACGCTGGTGGTGACGCCCCGGAGGGCGTGATACTCGCCGTACCACTTGTGCACGTCACGGCAGATGATGATGTCCTCCGCGGCGTTCTTGGCCTCAGATGTTGTCATCTCGCCTCCATTGGGGGTTGGCTGCGGCTACCGCTCACCGACTCCCAAATGCTGCTCTACCTTTCTGCTTACCCAGGACATTCCATAGGTGAACACCCAGAACACTAAAGCCACAAAGAGGAACATCTCTTGCACGTTCCCTTGGAACTCGGGACGGCCGACGACGGTGGTGCGCGCCACTTCCAACAGGTCCAGCATCCCTATGATATATACTAGGCTAGTGTCCTTGAAGAGGCCTATGAACTGCCCCACGATAGTGGGGATCACGTTGCGGATCGCTTGTGGCAATGAGATAAGCAGGGTGGTCTGCCAACTAGGCAGTCCTAAGGCTCGGGCTGCCTCCGCTTGGCCGGGGTGTAGGGCCTGTAGCCCGCCCCGCACGTTCTCCGCCATGTAGGCCGAACTGAAAAGGGTTATCACGATGGCTGCGTTCAGCAGGGGGTTCCGGGGGAAGGCCTCGGGAAATGCCAGGGGCACCAAGTGCTGCGACATGAACAGCAGCGTGATCAGAGGTACACCGCGAAACGTTTCTATGAAGGTTACGCACACCCCCTTTAGCACCGGCAAGCGGGAACGCCGCCCCAGTGCCAGCGCGATCCCTATGGGCAGGCTGAACGTGATCCCGGATACGGCCAACAGCAAGTTGAGTGTCAGCCCGCCCCAATTCCTGACGGAGATGGTGGGCTCTAAGCCGGGGACGCCCTGCAGACCATGCAACAACACCAGTATGAGCCCGAACGAGACGGCGCATAGCATAACCAAACGCCAAGGCGTTCCCAAGGGGCTGTTGCGCCCAAGGCCCCATCCCGCGCCGAGCGCCACCAGGTTCCCAGTCAGCAGCAGCCGCACGTCAATGCCCATCTCGTCCAACCCGTAAGGAAGCAGTGCACACAGCGCAGCCACTATGGCCGTGATGACGGCGATGCTCCGCACCACTCCGGCCCCCGCGATTCCCCAAGCCATTCCCAGTAGCAGAGTCACCAGCAGCAACGACGCCTGCGGCCTCCAGAAGCAGTCGTTCCCCGGGCATATCTGGTCGCTGTTGTAGCTACCAATGATGAAGCGACCGCCGACGGTCGAGATTACGCCCCAATCGGCCCCGATGAACGCCCATTTGAGCCCAAACCACAAGCACGTGATGGCGAAGGCGACTGACGCGATGGTGAGGACACTGTTCAGGGTACTGCTGAACAGATTGGCGCGTGCCCATCCCAAGCCCCCCACCTCACTGCGAGGCGGTGGAAGTGCCCTGCCGAGCGGTTCGAACATGGCGATCATGGCCTACCTGTGTCCGTAGCTCAGGGTGCGATTGTATAGGTTCCCGACCAGCGAGTAGGTCAGGCTCATCACGAGGTAGGCAACCATGATGACCAGGAATATGGAAATGGCTGGGGCCGTTTGGGTCATTGTGATGCCAACGTTGGTAAGCTCCGTGTATCCGACTGCCCCTCCCAGACTGCTGTTCTTGGTCAGGTTGAGGCACTGGCTAATGAGGGGAGGCACGATGACCCGCATCGCTTGGGGAAGGGTAACGTGGCGCAAGGTCGCCGACGGGGGTAGCCCTAAGGCGCGGGCGGCTTCCACCTGCCCGCGGCCAACGGACTGAATACCGGCGCGCACGATTTCCGCAATGAAAGCCCCGGTATACATCACCAAGCCAATCAGCAGGACAAGAAGGCCGGCGCGAATAGTGAGGCCGTCGCTGATGCGTCCGAAGCGGCCTTGGGGCTCTGGAACGCTTGCCACAAACGGGGGGTCTCCGAATATCGCGCTCAAGGCCACCCAAGCTACAGCGGCGACGGTCATCCCGGTGATACTGGCGGCCAACAAGGGGTAGGAGGTGCGCCCGGTGTCCGTCTCGCGTTGGCTCAGCCTGCGATGCACGGCGATGGCCCCGACTATCCCCGTCACGACGAGGACAATCCACAACAGGGCAGTGCCGCCGCTCCCCACGTCCGAAGGTCCTGGGAAGGAGACGCCCGCGTTATTTACATAGAACATATCGCCCAGTACGTGCCCCTCCCGCACCGGGGGCAGTTCTAGCATGATGAAGAGCCAGAATAGCAGTTGCACCAGCAGAGGAACGTTCCTGAAGAACTCGACGTAAGCCAGCGCCAGCTTGGAGACGAGCCAGTTGCTCGACAACCGCGCTATGCCGACAAACGTGCCCAGCAGCGTCGCCAGCATGACTCCGACTAGTGACACCAGCAGCGTATTGGTGGCGGCGACAATGAGGGCGTAGAGGAAGGTGTCCGACGACTCGTAAGGGATGAAGTGCTCCCCGATGGGAGTCTGATACTCGCGGGAAAGAAAGCTGAAGCCGAAGGGTATGTCCCGCCCCTCGATGGCAGTGCTAATGTTGGTGAAGAACCACACCACCAGCGCCACCACCACGACGGCCGACACAATCTGCAATACCCACTGGAGGACGCGTGCGTGCCTCCAGATGGGGATGTTTTCGTAAGTAAGCGCTCGCGTGATGGGAGACATATGTTGGATGACTACGTCGGATTCCGGCGTATTCTACTCTAAGGATGCCCAACTTGCGCTCCTGTGACAGCGGACAAGCGGGGGCAGCCAAACAGAGAAACCGGCCAGCAGTCCGCCGGCCGGTTTCTTACTTGGCCGCAATCTTACGCAGGCTACCGCAGCGGCGCGGCGTAGATCTGGCCACCCTTGGGACAATCAGCGCATGGGGCACTGGACCAGAGAGCGTTGCGGCTGCCCTCGCGCTCGAGACCCAACGGCGTCAGGTGTCGATCATATATCTCGCCGTAGTTGCCTACGGCCCTTATAACGTCCTGCGCCACGGTTTCGCTAAGACCCAGGGCTTCCTGTCCGTAGCCTCCCTCAAGACCGAACAGCCGGTCTACCGCCGTGTCGTTTGTGACAGCCGTCGGTACAGTGTCGGACGTAATGCCGAAGGCCTCCGCGTAGATGAGAATTGCCATGACAGTCTTGACGATGTCGTACCATTGCTCGTCGCCGTGGGGCACGACGGGACCAAGAGGCTCTTCGGAGATGGTGCCGGGTAGAATAGCATGGTCCTCCGGATTGTCGAACCCCGCCCTAGTGGAGACCAAGCCGGAGCGATCGGTGGTCAGGGCGTCGCACTGTCCTCCTATGTAAGCAGCATTGGCGGACACGTTGTCGGGGACGGTGATGTAGTCCAAGCCGAGGTTGTTTTGGTTGTCGAAGTCCTGCACGTTCAACTCGGTTGTGGTGCCCTGCTGTACGCACACCTTTGCATCCTTGAGTTCGAGCAGACTTTCAACGCCCAGGCTCTTGGGCACCATGAAGCCCTGTCCGTCGTAGAACATCGTTTGCGCAAAATTGCCCCACGTGGCGTCGCGAGTGGATGTCCATGTGGTGTTGCGGGACATCACGTCCACTTCGCCGGACTGCAACGTCGGCCCACGTTCGGCGGCTACGGTGGGGCGGTACTCCACTGCATTGGCATCGCCCAAGACAGCGACGGCCAAGGCCTTGCAGAGGTCGATGTCGAACCCGACTGTGTTGCCGTTGTCATCAATGAAGCCGAATCCCGCTAGGGTGTTGTTGCTGGCGCAAACGAGTTGACCTCGCTCCTTGATAGCCGCGACCCGGTTCTCCACGTCCTCCTCGCTCAGGCCGTCTCCGCAAGCGGCGAGCACCACGGCCATGGCCACCAAGGCTACGGCTAGGACGCCTAACTTCTTCCTGAGAATCTCCAATTCTGGTCCACTCCTTTGGCGTAGGTTTTGACTCCCGGTGATCAAGCGACGGCGAGGAAGGAGCCATTGCAGTGGATTATAGCGGCATTTGTGTCTGGCACAAAGTGGCATTGACTCACCTAGCTGCATCGAAATCCTACCGCGGCTTAGGCATTCTTGCGCTTGAGAGGAAGCACGGCAAACACCCCGGCAGCCAAGGCGAACAGCGCTGCAATGTAGTAGACGACCACCTCGAAGCCGTAGCTATCGTAGAGGGCTCCTGCCAATAGTGAGGAGCCTGCCGACATGAAGAAGGCGATGCACGAGACTACGCCGATGCCGGTGGACGCCACGTCCCGTCCCACCACGTCAAAGACCGAGGCCACAACTATCGGCTGGTCTGGATAGAGGAAGAGGCCCAGCGCGGCGATAATGACGGTCAGCAACACACCCTCGGTGAAGGGTACAAGCGCCAAGGCTAGCAGGCAGGACCACACCAATCCCGGCACCAACACTTGCCTCCGACCCCAACGGTCGGACAGGTGTCCCGCCAGAGGCTTGGCCACCAGACCCACGGCGATCAGCAACCCAATGTGGAAGCCGCGGGAGAAGGTGCTCAGCATCAGGTCGTTGTCCAGATACAGAGGGAGTGCGGTAACCAAAGCCACCAGCGCCATGCCCCGGAGACCTCGCACCATGGTCAAGCCCCATAGCACAGGGCTTCTCAAGAGTTCTTTGGTGATCTGCGTCCGCTGGGAAACGGAGACGCTGGTGTCTTCGTCACCTGGAGCCCTACCGATGTGGCGGAACGCCCAAAAGGCCAATATTGCCAGAAAGATGGGCACCGCGCCGTATATGCTGAGCAGCCCACGCCAAGTCAGCACAGCCAGAAGCGCCCCGGTGGCCAGAGGCCCTGCCACATCGCCAATGCTGCCTCCGACGCCGTGGGTGGAGAGAGCCAGCCCGCGCTTCTCAGAGAAGTGGTGGGAGAGGGAGGCTTGAGCTGGGAGGTGCCACAGGGCATGGGACGCAGCCACGACACCCATGCCTACCAACAGAAGGGGATACACGGGCGATATCCCCATGATCAGCGACCCGACCGCGGCTGCGCCGAGGCATCCAGCCAACAACTGTCCCCAGTAACGGCGTAGGACATCAACAACTATCCCGCCGGGCAGCGACACCAGCCCCGAGGCGACCTCCCGGGCGGACAGCGCCCCGCCCACACCGATGCCGCTCAGGTGGAAGGCGGCCTGAATTTCGGGCAGCACTACTACGAAGCTCTGCATGACCCAGTGAAACACAGCATGCCCGATGGCCAGACCGGGAATGACCACGATGCCACGGGTTTCGGTTTGCGGGTCATCGGTCAGGGTGGACATCCGAACTCATTATGAGATGTCGAGGAGGATGGAAGCCTCTACCCCTGAAGGGCTCTTAACTGTTCGACGATTTCGTTGAAAGGGGTGCGGTGGCTCACGCTCCCCACGAACCCCCATCGGACAACTCCCTCTTGGTCTACGATGAAGGTTGAAGGTGAGGCCCGGTTATCATCAGAGGGGTTGCGCACCATGTAGGCATCGATCACTTCCCCGGCGGGGTCGTACAGGACAGGGAAGGGGATTCCCAAACTCTGCGCTATGTCGGTGGCCCCGCTGAGGTCGTCGACGCTTATGGCCAGAACCTCGGCGTCCAGCCCGTTGATGGTGTCGTACTCTTTGGCAAGCTCGTCCAGCTGCCCGCGGCAGTACGTTCACCAGAAGGCGCGGTAGAAGACCACTACCACGTTTTTGTCGCCGCGGTAGGACGCCAGCGAACTGTCTGCGCCGGAGGCGGCCGGCAGCTGAAAGTCGGGCGCCAGTTCGCCCACGTTGGCACCCACACTTAGTGCGGGTGCAGGGGGTTCAGTGGCGACCGTCGGCGTTGGTGGCGGCTCGACATCAGGGGTGGCTGTCATGGTGCCTGAAAGCGTCCCGCTGACCGTCGTGTCCGGCGAGAGCTGAGCACCGGAAGTCGTCTGCGCAGAAATCTGTCCTGAGGTGGTCGTCGATGTGGTCTGCGCGGGTTCGTCGCCGGGAGTCGTTTCAGTCTTGCCTTGGTCGGTCGAGGCCACTGTCTGCTCCACCGTTGCACTGGCGGTGGATGTGGTAGCGGTTTGTGGTATAGGGGAGGAGGGGCGTTCGGCGGCAGTCGCGGCGGAGAGCGTTGCCGAGGAAGTTGGTGGCCGAGCCGCGGGAGGCTTCGCCGAAGTCGTGGCTTCCTCCAGAGTACTGCCACAAGAGGCTACGACAAAAATCATGGAGATGACGGCTGCTAACCAGAGGAGTTTCCGCACGACGTCAATACTCTACATCAATGCCCCACGTTACTCAATTGAACCATGGGAAACGTATAACACGATGGCCTAGGATGCCCGCAATAGAACCCACGGTAAGAGATGATACGAAATCTCATAAAAAAGGAGAACTCCCCGATGAGAGACATGGCACAAAAAGTGGTGGCAGCCTACGTGGTGGCGACAGCCCTAGTCGCCTTTGTTCTGCTCCGTCACGCCACTTACCCACGACGGCTCGCCGGAGTACCCGGTACGGAAGGTACTGAACTACTTCATGGCAGTCGCGACATTCGTGATCCTAGTGGTGGGATACTATCGGAAGTGCACCCTCTGCAAGGAAGCCTCCCAGCCCACCGCTTCGGCCCAAGTGACGGCCAATGTCGTCTTCTACGGGTCTGTGGCCCTCACCATGCTCTTCTTCTGGGAGTGGTTCTGGACTCTGAACCCGGATAGCGAGACGGGCGAGGCAGTGACGTCCCAGATCATATACTTTCCCTTCGTGGACGCTCTGTTCACCCTGCTTGGCTTGGCCACCGGCAAGTACCTCTGGACATGCGCAGGGGGGCGTTCGCAATAGCCCCTCCCCCTTACCATGCGGACTCTTTCCCACAACCACAGGGTCTCCAGGCATCACCAATCACCGTCCCAGCCTGCGAGCTAGGGCCAACCTCCGGTAGCCAACTGGGGATCCCAGCGACTGCAACCACCGCGAGACTTCAACGCCCGGTGCTACTTGCCAGCAGTCCGGTGCTGACCTGCCCTTGCGAGTCCTACAACGAACAGCGGAAACAGTTGGTCCTTTGCTGGGCACGCACATTTGTGCTATACTCATCTTCAGCGCGCTGGAACCCGCGGGCCATTCCCCTGCGACGCCCCAGCCGTACCGAACTAACGAAAGGAATCCATCAGCGGCGGAAATGATCGGAAACGTTCGGCAAATCAATTTCACGCTCTTACTCCGCGGACTCGATGTGTCCCTTCCGGCCACCCGCCAATCCCTCTCCGCGGCAGGTTCGCCGCCTTTTGCAGCTACAAACGCGGCATCGGTGCATAGGTGTTGTGCGGCAGACCCCCTCGCCACCAACACCCCAAACCCTATCTATGATGCGGCGGGGCCGCCGCATCATAGATAGGAAACTCATGCATAATGCTGCGTTCGCCGCAGAACGAATACGAGACCAAAAGTCGCCGCCGCACTCCAGCTACGCCCTGTTAAACGCTTTGCCGCGAAAACATTCCCCTTGAGGACTCTCCCGGCCTATCTTCGCCTTCCCTCCGGCTGTTGTCAGGTTTACTCTTGCCCCTCCCTCAACCTGACCGCAGCCGTTGACAAGCTGGACGTTCAGTACGACAATACCCAAGTAACCTTAGCCGACATGCGTAAGGATGCATTGACATATCAACTATAGGAGGAAGGGTATGGCTAGTGAAGACATAGCCTTAATGGCTCACCTGATGCGGCGCGCGGGCTTTGGCGCTAACCGCGAAGAGTTGGAGAGGCGCGTAGCCAAGGGCTACGATGCCACGGTCGACGAGTTGGTGGATGCAGATGGAGAACAGGCCGACAGGCTGGAGTTCCTCCGATACCATCCCGGCTTCGACCGCCCCATCACTACCCCCGGCATGGGAAGCGCTTCTTGGCTGCACACCCTGATCAACACGGGCAGGCCACTGGAAGAGAAGATGGTGCTGTTCTGGCATCACCTGTTTGCCACTGGGCAGTCCAAGGTTGACAACTACAACATCGTGATCAACCAGATCAACATGTTCCGTGACCACGCCTTGGGCAACTACCGCGACTTCCTAGGAGAGCTGGCCAAGGACCCGGCCATGATCTACTGGCTGGACAACTGCGACAACCATGGCGTAGCGGTCAACGAGAACTGGGGTCGCGAGCTCCTCGAGCTCTTCAGCATGGGTGTGGGCAGCTACACCGAGGTCGACGTCCGTGAGGCCTCCCGGGCCTTCACTGGCTGGACCTTCGATCCTGGGCCCCCTAGGAACTACTACAGCCGGTACGACTGGGAGTTCCTCTACAGGGACGAGGACCACGACGACGGCGAGAAGACCTTCCTAGGTCACACTGGCCGCCTGAATGGCGAAGACATCATCAACATCGTGTGCGACCAGCCCGCCACAGCCCGGTTCATCGCCCGCCACCTGTACAGCTTCTTCGTGGCAGACGAGCCTCAGGTACCGGCTTGGTCGGTAACCCCGCCCCGCGACCCAGCAGCCATCGACCTGCTGGCCAACACGTTCCTAGAGTCCAAGGCCGACATCAAGTCCATCTTGCGTGTGCTGTTCAAGAGCGAGTTCTTCAAGAACGCTCGCTTCGCCAAGGTCAAGAGCCCGGCGGAGATCGTGGTCAGCACCTACCGGATGGTCGGCGGCATGGAGTTCCCCGCCCCCGGCATCGGCGAAATGTGCCGCCAGCCCATGTACATGGGCCAGGACCTGATGAACCCGCCCAGCGTCGAGAGCTGGCACACCGGCGTGGAGTGGATCAACAGCGGAACGTTGATGAAGCGCGTCAACTTCTGCGCAGGCCTGATGGGCGACACCAGCAAGCCGGGCATCCAAGCCATTGTCAGCAATCTCCAGGGCCAAGGGGAATTGTCCCCTGAGTCCTTCGTGGACAACTGCCTCGACATCCTCGGACCCCTCGAAGTGGGTTCCGATACCAAGACCCAACTGGTGTCCCACGCCAGTGAGGGCGGTTCCCTCAACTGGGGCAACCAGCAAGCCGCTGCCCAGCGCGTGGGCGAGATGCTTCAGCTGATCGCATCCTCGCGTGAGTTCCAGTACGCCTAGATCAGTACATCCAGGTAAAGAAAGGAAGGAGATAGAAAGCGAATGGCTACAAGCAAAAAAGACCCCGTGCTGGTAGTGCTCCAGCTGTCGGGTGGTAACGACTACTTCAACACCATCATCCCCTACAACGACCCGTTGTATCGGGACAACCGGCCCGCAGTGGGGATCCCTGACGACCAGATCCTCCACATCGACAGCGAGTACGGTTTGCATCCCTCCATGAGCGCCATGCGGGACTTCTACAACGAGGGCCAGCTGGCCATCATCCATGGCGTAGGCTACCCCGACTCCCCTAGGTCCCACTTCCGCTCCATGGATATCTGGCACACCTGCGAGCCCGACAAGCTGGGAACCGAGGGCTGGCTGGGACAGGCGACCAAGGTGCTGGACCCCAACAAGGAGAACATCGTCACCTCCGTCAGCTTTGGCCCCAGCATGTTCCGCTCCATGGTCTATCCCGATGTGCCCATCGCCTGTATCGACGACCTAGAGACCTACGGTCTTCTGACGGGTATCGAGCAGGAGCAGCAGCGGATGAAGATCCTCGACCGGTTCTCCCGCATCTACTCGCCGGTCATGGGCTCCGACGCCGTCATGCAGTACATGGGCCAGACCGGTCTCGAGGCCATGAAGGGCGCCGACATCCTGAAGGTGGCCCCCGAGAGCTACACCTCCAGCATCGAGTATGCCGACACCCCCGTCGCCAAGAAACTGAAGGGCATCGCCCAGATCCACACAGCCAACCTGGGCACCCGTGTCTTCTACTGCGACCACGGCAGCTTCGACACTCACGCCAACCAAGCCGGCCTGCATGGCCAGCTCTGGACCGACGTGGGCGATGCACTCGGCGATTTCTTCGCCGACCTGCGTGAGCATGACGCCGCCGACAACGTGCTGGTATTCATGTTCACCGAGTTTGGCCGCCGGGTACACGACAACGGTTCCGGCACAGACCACGGTGCGGGCGGGGCCTCGTTCCTGCTCGGCGACATGGTAAAGGGCGGACAGTATGGCGAGTACCCGTCCCGCAAACAAGAGGACCTGTCGCAGGGCGACCTGGTCCCCAACCTAGACTTCCGCAGCGTCTACTCCTCCATCTTGGAGGACTGGATGAGCGTCGAAGCCGCCCCCATCGTGCGCGGCAAATTCGACAAACTGAGCTACTTCTAGGCGTAGCGCAGTAACCAAGCCTACTTCGAGGGCCAGCAGCTTAACGGCTCGCTGGCCCTCGAACTAACAGGCAGAAACCCCTGCAGTGCAAATTCGCTCAAGAGGAAAGATATATGCTGACACAAGTAGTTGCGGGCCGAGTGTTCGACTTCAGTCACGCAGTCGGCCGCGGAGCAGTTACGGGCATGGGTTTCACCACGCCCGTCAAAGTGCTCACCACCAAGGGCGACACGGTCTATGTTGTCAACCGCGGTTGGGAGCAGGGCACCAACACCACATGGGACAAGACCCTCAGAGCCGTCCGCATCAGCGTGCTCACCATGGGCACGGAGCCGGGCGATGAAGAACTGGTGGGTGAGTTCTCCAGCCCCGGCACCGGGGCCGGTGAACTGATTTGGCCCGCGGGAATAGCCATGGATAATCAAGGCCGTGTCTTCGTCAGCGACGAGTGGCTCAACCGGATGAACATCTTCGACGCCGACGGCAACTTCATCAAGATGTGGGAGTCCGCGGGTGAGGGCGACGGGCAGTTCCACGGCGCCTCCAGTATCGTATTCGACGCTGACGATAACCTCCTAGTCGTCGACAGCCTCAACCACCGCGTGCAAAAGGTACGCAAAGAGGACGGCGCGTTCATAAGCAAGTTCGGCAGCCATGGCAGTGGCGAAGGCCAGCTGGACTCGCCGTGGGGCATCACCATGGACAACAATGGCCATATCTATGTGGCTGACCACAAGAACGACCGCGTACAGAAGTTCAGCCCCGACGGTCGCTATGAGGCGACATTCGGCAGCTCCGGCGATGGCCGTGGCGAATTGAGCCGCCCCGCCGACGTTGCAGTGGACCCCGATGGCGACGTGTACGTGGCTGACTGGGGCAACCACCGGGTGCAGGTGTTCGGGCCGGACGGCCGATTCGTCACCACCTTCTGGGGCGAGGCCCGCGAGCTATCCAAGTGGGCCGAGATGTCGGTGGTCGCCAACCCCGACTCCTTGAAGCGCCGACGCCAGATGCGGAAGCCCGAGGTGGAGGGCTACTTCACCCGGCCCGCAGGCGTTACCTATGACCCCGTCAAGAGCCGTTTGGTAGTGGCAGATACCCAGCGCAGCCGTATGCAGCTGTACAACAAGGTGTCCAGCTACGCCGAGCCTGCTCGCAATATCTAGAGACCACACAGCAAGCCCCGGCCCGATTCAAAAAGGCCGGGGCTTGTTTTATCCCTGGTCCGGTGTCATTCGGGTTGGAACGCCCCGGTCAATGGGCATAGTAAGACAGGTCACCCGAGAGGATGAAGGATGCTGAACCCGGACAACCAGAGTGAGTACATGGCCATAGCCATGGAACAGGCCAACATCCTTTGCTCCGAGGTGCCTCCCACGCTTTTGGAGGCGGCGTCTTGGGATGGCGAGGAACCCTCCCTCTTCTTCGTCGAGTTCCTCAGCACTGGCTATCAGGAATGGCTCGCTGGTGAGACCGGCCAGCGCATAAGCCTGCCCCGTGAGATCCTCGACCAAGTCGTGCTGGGCCTCTGGGGCCGCGCCTGCCACCTGCACACCAGCCGCTTGCTCAACAAGTCCAACCCCGATTGGGACAAGCAGTTCTTCTCCGACGAAGGGATTATCTGAGCCCTCTTCCCACCTTTTCCTTATAGCCATGCGAGCAGGTATCCAGCCCCCAGCGAACGTATAACGTCCATCTTCCCCTCACTGACATTGCCGTCTTGCCCACCCGCCAACCCCCTGCTACGCTAATATCAACTTGGAACGCATCGCCGACCGAGGGGCATATGAGCACCCGCACCGAGAACGCCATGGAATATACGCTTCGACCCGCCCCGGAGACGCAGTGCTCTTTCAGCTACAATCCAGCTACGACAGTTGCACGAATTGCAGGTAGAATAGCTACAAAACTTTTCGCCCCAGATACGGACAGCCTGCAAGTGCAGCTACGAACCTTGCACGCGCGTGGTTGTGTCCCAGCTACGGGAGGCCACCCCACTTGCACACCAATGTGCAATTCATTCCTTCGCTCACTTTCTGGTTCGGTCCACCTCTTACACTGACGGCGCCCCGATAAGGAGGCAGGTAATTGGAGCAACACGAGCGTTACATGCGGGAAGCCTTGACCGAGGCCCACAACGGACGCGATGAAGGGAACGTGGGCGTGGGCACGGTCATCGTGCGCCAAGGCGAAATCGTCGCCCGTGGACGCAACCTAGTGTCGGCAACCCACGATCCCACCGCCCACGCTGAGACGGTGGCAATACGTGTAGCTGGGCCCGCGTTGGGCACTGACAACCTCAGCGATTGCGTCCTCTACACCACCTTCCAGCCATGCCCAATGTGTTGTGGGGCCATCATGGCCTGTGGTATCCGCACCGTGGTCATCGGTGCCCGCCCTATTGGGTCCGCCAACATCTACGGTGACTACCGGATGGAGTTGCTGGTCGAGATGGCAGGACAAGGCGGTCAAGTCGAAATAATCGATGGCATCTTGGAGACGGAGTCCCGGGAAGTCCGGTACTAGCGTTTCTTGATATATCACTCCACGTGGGAGGTATGGAGCAATGCCGACACCCTTCAGGGCCGACCAAGTAGGAAGCCTGCTGCGTCCACCCGAAGTTCTAGCGGCTCGTGAAACACACGAGCAGGGTATCACCAGCATCGAGCAGCTGCGGGAAGTCGAAGACAAGGCGATTCTGCAGAGCTTGGAAATGTTCCGCTCCGTGGGCATCGGGATATTCAGCGACGGCGAGTTGCGTCGAGGCTCCTTCCTCACCGGGCCCGCTGATGCCCTCCAAGGTTTCCGCCCCAGCGACGAGTCCTTTGTACGCGAATGGTACGGCCCACGGGGAGGCATGCTGCCCACTACGGTGCGAGTTGTGGCCGCCAAACTGGGGTCACGCCGGTTCACCGATCACGAGATAGCCTTCATGAAGCAGCACTCGCCGGGCCCATTCAAAATAACCATGCCCACTCCCTCCATGCTCGGCTTCGGCGGATTTCGTGAGGGTATTACCGACGCTTTCTACGCGAGCCCCACCGAGCTGCTACAGGAATTGGCGCGCATCATCCGGACGGAAATCGAGGCCGCCATTGCCGACGGCGCTGCTTATATCCAACTGGATGCCCCCAACTACCCCATGCGTTTCTGCGATCAGAGGCTGCGCCAGCAGTGGGTGGAGCAGGGCATCGACGTAGACAGTGAGCTGGACGAGGCCCTAGCCGCCGACCAAGCTTGTGTCGAGGGGATTGACCGAAAGGGGGCGGTCCTCGCCTTCCACGTCTGTCGCGGCAACAACCAGAGCAGATGGCAGGCCGATGGCGGCTACGAGCCCATTGCTGAGAAGATGTTCAGCCTTCTGGACGTAGACCGCTACCTGCTCGAGTACGACACCGATCGTGCGGGAGGCTTCGAGCCTCTGCGCTACATGCCCAAGGGCACGGACGTAGTGCTCGGACTGGTCACTACCAAGGAGGCCCCTCTGGAATCTCAGGACACGCTGATGCGTCGCATAGAGGAAGCATCCCGCTACGTGGACATTGACGACCTAGCCCTCAGTCCCCAGTGCGGCTTTGCCTCAGTGGCAGCGGGCAACCTCATCACCTCCGACGACCAGCGCCGAAAGCTGGAGCTGGTCGTGGAGACAGCCCGCAGGATATGGGAGTAGGAGGCGCCTACCAGCCTATGGCGTAGCAGGCGCGCCGGGGGTCTCCGCCGCTGCTGAGTGTCCCGGTGTCGGGATCGTTGTGGGAAACGGTGGCACCCATGCCGCAGACTGTTGCCCTGCTTATCTTGTGTCCCAGCCCCCGTAGCTCCTCCGCCGTGCTTTCAGGGATACCCGCTTCCAAGTCGAGGCGCCCTGGGTAGTGCACATGGGGGTAGAAGGAGTTGACGAAACTCTGACTGGAGAAGCGCGGAGCTTCGATGGCCTCTTGGGGGTTCATTTGGAAGACCAGGGTGTTCAGCATTATCTGTAGATTGGCTTGAGCCTGATTGTCGCCGCCGGGGCAGCCGATGGTCATGGTGGGCTTGCCGTTCCTCCCCACCAAGTAGTTGATAAGCGTAGTGCGTGGGCGCTTGCCGGGCTCCACCACGTTGGGGTGGCCCTCTTCGCAGTTGAACATCTCGATGCGGGTGCTGAGGGCGCAACCTATCTCAGGGAAGAACACCGACTTGCCGAAAGCCCCGCCGCTGATGGTGCCGCACACCATGTTGCCGTCGCGGTCCAACGCAGACACATGGGTTGTGCCGTCCTGTGCCTGATTGTCGGAGCCAGCAGCACTGCCTACGAGACCAGAGATATGGACCGCCCCGTTGGCCAATTGTCCGCCGCGCCGCGGGTCACCCGGAGGCGGAGTGTCGGGGCTGGCCCGGTTCGGGTCGATCAGAGCGGCCCTCTCCTTGGCGTAGTCCTTGGATAGCATGCCCTTCAGCGGGATGTCGGAGAAGTCGGGGTCGCCATAGTACGCCTCGCGGTCGGCGATGGCCAGCTTCAGGGCTTCGGTGATGGTGTGGATGTAGGTGGCGGAGTTGTGGCCCATGGCCCGCAGGTCCATCGGCTCAAGCATGTTCAACGCCTGCATCAGTATTGGGCCCTGCGTCCAAGCTCCCTGTCCCCAGATGTCATAGCCACGGAAGGTGCCCAGCGCAGGCTCTTCGAACTTGGCCTTGTAGTTGGCCAAGTCCTCTAGGCTGAGGATGCCCCCGACTCTCTGGGAGCAGGCCACAATAGTCTGGGCCACCTCGCCCTCGTAGAAGGCGTGACGCGCGGCCCGTACCCCATCGACTCGAGACGCGCTTCCGGCCGCGCCGCGGGCCATGGCGCTCAGCGTGTTGGCGAGGCCCTTTTGTACCATCAGTGCACCGGGTTGGGGCACTTGGCGGTCTTGGTAGAAGACGTCCCAGCCACCCGGCGGGAAGGCGTCGAACTGCTGGTGGGTCACGGGCGAGTCCAGCCGCTCCAGCATGTACTCATAGTGGGGGATGCCATGGTCGGCGTAGTAGATGGCCGGGGCCAGCACCTCGCCGATGGACTTGACGCCGTACTTCTCCTGCAGGGCAAGGAAGGCTTCCACCACACCCGGCACGGTGAAGGACAGCGGGGCGTCGGGGCCGGGGCCAGTGGGAATCCGCTCATGGCCGCGAGACTTGTAGAAGTCGGCGTTGGCCTTGGCCGGGGCCACGCCTTGGCCGCTGAGGGACAGTAGGTCGCCACTGGCAGCGTGGTACAGCATGAAGACGCCTTCGGCTGCAAGCGAGTAGGAGGCGATGGGTTCCACCACAGCAGCAGCGAACCCCGCTGCCACCAGTGCATCGAAGGCGTTGCCACCGCTCAGAAGCATCCGCATTCCAGCGATGGAGGTCAGATAGTGCCCACTGGATATCACGCCTTCGGTGGCGTACACCACGGGGCGCCCAGTGGGTGGCTTGGTGAGACCGCCTTGCTCCAGCTCGTTCGCACGTACACTGCTGACCATACTCAAGGCCTCCATCCTTATTAGGTGGGGAAGTCCGCCGTGGCATACCACGACACGTAGGCGAAGGATAGAGCCTGCCCTCATCTTTGTCTAGCGAGCCTATCCAGATGCTTCCTCCCCTGTATAATCAGGCTACCGCCGAATGATCCGAACATACACCAATAGGCGGCGGAGGCAAGTTATGGCTGATAAGCTTCAACAGGGTGATCGATTCCCTTCTGTAACCTTGAGCCTCACCGACGGTGGCACCATTACGCTTCCAGACGAAGCCGATAGCCGCTATGTGGCGCTGCTGTTCTACAGGGGCCACTGGTGACCCTACTGTGGCCGCCAGTTGGCAGCCTACGAAGAGAAGAAGGCTGAGCTTGAGGAACTGGGAGCCAAGATATATGCCGCGGTCGCAGACTCACGCGAGCAGGCAGAAGAGATGGCCAGCCGCGGCTTATCCTTCCCTGTGGCCTATGGCGTTACAAGGGATCAAGCAGAGGGGTTGGGAGCTTGGTGGTCGGAAGATCGCGGAGGCTACATCCAGCCTGCTGAGTTCCTGCTCGGGCGTGGCGGCGTGGTATTGGGCTCGATGTACGCTTCTGGCCCGGTGGGCCGCATGGGTGCCGACGAGGCCATCCGCCTCATCACCAATCGAGAGAGACACCGCTTGGAAGAAGAGCAAGCGTCCGGTAGCAGCTAACCTGTTCCTTGGGAGCGTTCTATCCGTGCCCATGTGTCCCGCAGTGAGACAGCGCGGTCGAACACCAAGGCGTCGGGCTTGGAGTCAACCGAGTCGACGCAGAAGTATCCCAGCCTCTCGAACTGGTAGCTGGCCCCGGAGACGGCGTTCGCTAGGCTGGGCTCTACTCGGCAGTCGACTAGGGTCTCTAGGGAATTGGGATTGAGGGCGTCGCGGAAGTCCGCGCCCAGCTCATCGGGCTTCTCTACGGTGAACAGGTGGTCGTATAGGTGCACGGTAGCAGGCAGCGCGTGGTCTGCTGATACCCAGTGGATGGTGCCGCGCACACGCCGTCCGTCGGGGGCGTGGCCTCCTCTGGTTTCGCGATCGTAGGTGCAGTGCAGCTCGGTCACCTCGCCTGTATCGGGGTCTTTGACCACACTGTTGCAGGTGATGAAGTAGCCGTAACGCAGGCGCACCTCCCTACCGGGAGCCAGTCGGTAGAAGTTACGGGGCGGGTCCTCGCGGAAGTCGTCCCGCTCCACGTAGAGCACACGGGAGAAGGGCACCGTGCGGGTTCCCATGGCCTCGTCCTCAGGGTTGTTGACCGCTTCCAGTTCCTCCGTCTGCCCTTCGGGATAGTTGTCGATGACCACCCTCAGGGGGTGCAACACCGCCATGGCTCGCGGGGCCCGCTTGTTCAGGTCTTCCCGCAGGCAGTGGTCCAAATGGGCGATGTCCACCGTGGTAGTGCGCTTGGCGACTCCGATGCGCTCGCAGAAGCTGCGGATGGCATCGGGGGTATAGCCTCTGCGTCGCATACCGGACACAGTGGGCATGCGCGGGTCGTCCCACCCGCTCACGTCGCCTCTCTCCACTAGAGACAGCAGACGACGCTTGCTGAGCACCGTGTGGCTCAGATTCAGGCGGGCGAACTCAATCTGCTGCGGATGGTAGATGCCAAGCTCGTCCAGAATCCAGTCGTACAAGGGGCGATGGTCTTCGTACTCCATGGTGCAGATGGAGTGGGTGACGCCCTCAATGGAGTCCGATTGTCCATGAGCGAAGTCGTACATGGGGTAGATACACCACTTGTCGCCGGTGCGGTGATGGGCCGCTTTCAGGATGCGATAGAGGACTGGGTCCCGCATGTTAATGTTGCCGGAGGTCATGTCGATTTTGGCCCGCAGCACCCGCGACCCTTCTTCGTACTCCCCGTTACGCATACCTTCGAACAGGCGCAGGTTTTCATCTGCGGAGCGGTCACGGTAAGGGCTCTCTCGCCCTGGGTCCGTCAGCGTACCACGGTACTCCCGCACCTGCTCCGCCGTCAGGTCGTCCACATAGGCCTTGCCCGCTTTGATAAGCTGGACGGCATATTCATAGAGTTGGTCGAAGTAGTCGGAGGCGTAAAATAGGCAGTCGCCCCAGTCCCATCCCAGCCAGCGTATGTCCCGCATGATGGACTCGACGTACTCCACAGACTCTCTGCCCGGATTGGTGTCGTCGAACCGCAGGTGGCATATTCCGCCGTGCTCAGCGGCTAGACCGAAGTTCAACTGCGCCGACTTGGCGTGGCCTATGTGCAGGTAGCCGTTTGGTTCAGGCGGAAACCGGGTAATCACCTTGCCGTCGTTCTTGTTTTGGTCTAGGTCATCCCGGACGATGCTCCTAACGAAATCGCTGGCCACATCGGGACTGCTGGATACCATTGGCTAGACTCTCCTTAGCCTCTCGGCAATATATATGGTGACAATGCCATGGAGGTGGGGCTGGCTAGAACTCGGCCCGGCGAGGTGTTCGGGGAAAGGCCACCGCGTCGCGTATGTTCTGCATGCCGGTGACGAACTGGACCGTGCGCTCAAAGCCCAGCCCAAAGCCGGAGTGGGGAGCGGTGCCGAACTGGCGCAGCTCTAGGTACCACCAGTAGTTCTCCTCTGAAAGTCCGGCCGCCTTCATCCGTTCCAGCAGCAGGTCGTGCCTCTCCTCCCGCTGGCTGCCTCCGATGATTTCGCCGATGCGGGGAACCAGCACGTCCATGGCTCGCACAGTCTGTCCGTCATCGTTGAGGCGCATGTAAAAGGCCTTGATGTCCTTGGGGTAGTCGGTCACGATGACCGGCCTGCCGATTTTCTTCTCCGTCAGGTACCGCTCATGCTCCGACTGAAGATCGGTGCCCCATTCCACTGGAAACTCGAAGCTCTCGCCTGAGGCCTTCAGCATGTTCACTGCTTCGGTATAGGTGATGCGCTCAAACCTGGAGTCTGCGATCGCTTGTAGCGTCCCAATGGTAGTGGACTCGAACCATTTGTTGAAGAACTCCATGTCTTCTGGACAGTGCTCCAGCACATAGGCGAAGAGGTATTTGAGGAAGTCCTCCGCTAGGCTGGCCAAGCCATCCAAGTCGCAGAAAGCCACTTCTGGCTCCACCATCCAGAACTCCGCTAGGTGGCGGGAAGTGTTGGAGTTCTCGGCGCGGAAGGTCGGGCCGAAGGTGTACACATCGGACAAGGCCAAGGCGAATATCTCGGCCTCCAACTGGCCGCTGACGGTCAGGAAGGCGGGCTTGCCGAAGAAATCGGCGTCGTCATCAACGGCACCTTCTTTGGTGGGAAGGTCATTCAAGTCCAGAGTGGTGACGCGAAACATGGCTCCCGCGCCTTCTGCATCGCTAGCAGTGATGATTGGCGCATGGAGATAAACATAGCCGCGTTGCTGGAAGAAGGAGTGGACGGCAAACGCCAGTGCGCTACGTACCCGGGCCATTGCACCAAAGGTGTTAGTACGTGGGCGCAGGTGGGCCATATCACGCAGGAACTCCAGTGTGTGGCGCTTCTTCTGCAGCGGGTACTCTTCCGGGTCGGCCAGCCCAGCGACCTCGAGTCGAGTGGCGGCGATCTCGTAACGCTGGCCCTTACCCGGCGATTCCACCAGAGTACCTTCGACGCTTATGCTGCAGCCGGTGTTCAGAGAGTCTATCAGCGCATGATCGGGCAGGTCTTGGTCCACCACGATCTGCAGGTCTCCCAAAGTGGAGCCGTCGTTAACCTGTAGAAAGGACACCGTCTTAGAAGAGCGCTTGGTCCTCACCCAACCTTGGATGAGAACCTCTTCGCCCGCGGTCTCGCGGGAAAGCAACTCGTGGATTTTCGACCGTTGCGTCATGTCACAGACCTCCGGCGGAGGTGTCCACGCAAAGCACCACGTTCCTCATCGGCGACTCGCGCATCGCGGCTTTACCCCCATCCTAACCTTACCTGCCCCTCATGGAGACTTGCACTACGCCCGACATTTTGGACCTCGGATGCCGCACATGTCCGCACTCTGGTGCTATTGTTTTGTAGTTCTCGTAACTGCACATACTATACCCGTTGTGTCCTGGTAGTACCGATCCTTGCACCGGAATTTGTAGCGGCGCAGCTACGAGTCAGCTTTGCTTTGCCTTAGGGGACCGGCGTCGAATTTACTGCCCTTTTTGGCACCCCCGGCACTACTCCGCCTTGAAGCCGATCTCGGTGTGGGCCCCGTCGCAGAGTGGCTTGGTCTTCGAAGCGCCGCAGCGGCACAGAGTGACCCGGTTCCGGGGCTCCAAAGGCTGTCCGTCGGCCCGCTCGATGGGAACGCCGCCAGTCACCCACAGAGGTCCGTCTGGGGTGACGGCTACGCCTCGGGTCAGATCGGGTTCTACGTCGGGTCCGCCCTCAGAGATGCTGTAGGTGAGGGCCCCTGAGGGGCAGCGCTCCACCATGGCTATGACTTGGGCCCGCACAGCGGTGTCCTCGGTCTGGCGAGTCATACGCCACACATTGGTAGCCCGTGAGCCGCAGAAGCCGGCATGGGTGCACAGGGCCCGATCATCCTTCACCACGATGCCAGTGCCTAGGTAGCTCTTGGCCCGGTCGGCAAAATCAGTAGCGTCGGCGGTCTCGGTGCCGTCGAACCCGCTGCTTTCGTGGGCATCGTCGCAGAAGGGTTTGTTCGCCGACTTCCCACAGCGACACAGGGCATAGTTGCCGTGCAGGTTGTAGGTCCTGGTTTTCTGCCAAGTCAGGGGTTCACCGTGCTCAGACGTCACTGGCGCCTTGCGGGACAGAGGGACGCCCCCCACCACACGGTAAGGGCCGTGATGCTCGACGATTATTCTGGGGGTGTTCTCTGCCATGGCCACCTCCCAACGGCAATCTAGAGATGCTTCATCATTTTATAGGTTATAGGTTCCCTGTGGTTGCAATGTAAGAGCAAGTGCGGACAGGGCGCGAAGAAGTCGAGGCATCGGGCGCAAATGCGCGGTAGTGGCACAAGCGGGTGTGCATAGTGAGTATAAATGGTCGGTGGCCAGAGTACGCAATGAGGCCGACAGGCGTATGGCGGGAGTGGGAGGGAGTCGAACCCACCTACCCCGGGCTACGAGGCACAACGGATTTGAAGTCCGCAAGAGCCACCGGGCCCCATCCACTCCCACGCTTCGGCTTGGCCTGTCGAGCGACAGCCCGGAGGCTAGGCGTCGAGCACCGAGTCGATGTGCTTTTTCAAAGCGCCCTTGGAGACCGCACCCACCACTTGGGCTACCGGTTGGCCGTTCTGGAATATCAGTAGTGTAGGGATGCTGCGTACACCGTATGCCATGGCAGTGTTGGAGTTGCCGTCCACATCCAGCTTGGCGAACTCCATCTTGCCGTCGTAGTCTTGGGCAAGGTCATCCACCACAGGAGCAATCATCTTGCAGGGGCCGCACCATTCGGCCCAGAAGTCAACCAGCACCGGCTGGGATGCATTGAGTACTTTCTCTTCGAAATCACTATCGGTCACCGGGTAGGGCTTTGCCATTCTGCTCCTCCAGGAGTCATCTTTGTTGAGGCCGCAAGCGGCCATATACAAAGTATGGGTCGGAATACATAAATAAGGGTATACCCCGTGAATCAGCCGGTCAACTGCCCCGTGTCACGGGATGGCGTGATTAGCGTGAGTTGACGGTGGTAGTGCTTTCGAGGAAGCGCAGCAGTTCTGAGTCGGAGGACAACACTACTGTGCTATTCTGCGAGAGGAACTTGACGTACGCCTCCAAGCTGCGTCGGAAGGAATAGAACTCCGGGTCCTTCTCCAAGGCCTCGGCCAGAATGCTGATGGATTGGGCCTCGCCTTCACCCCTAGCGATGTTGGCATCTCTTTCGGCCACGGAGATGATTATGTCCCTCTGGCGGTTTACGTCGGCCTCAATGCGGTCTCGCTCGCGCTGACCCTCGGCACGGAACTCTCGGGCCAGCCGTTCCCGCTCGGCTCGCATGCGGGTGAAGATGGCCTGCTGTGTCTCCTCAGGGAAGTCGGCCCGCTTGATCCGCACATCCACCAAGGTGAGTCCTTGATTGACTTGGGCGAGTTGCGCCTCGGCGGAAGTCCTCACGGCGTCCAATATTTCTTGTCGTGTCAGAGAAGGTACGGTTACCTCTTCGCCCACCTCGGCTTCGTTATCGAGGGTCAAAGCCTCTTCCAAATTAATTTCTGTATCGGGATCGGTCACCTCGGCTGTGACGGTTTTTACGGTGCCCCCGATAATCTCGTCGCGACGCCTTGTCGTCACTTCGTCGCGCAGAGCAGAAGCCACCACACGCTCGACGCGCTCTCCGGCGCGCTCCAGAGTCGTCAGTGTCTCAAAGAAATTCTGTACGTCGCCGTGGGAGGTCACCACAACGCCGTTTTCCTGGTGCCCGATTCGATACCGGGCATAGGCATCAATGTTGAGGAATTGCGTTTCCGAGTCGGGCAGCGTGGCCTCCGGGAGGTCACGATAGAGAAGGCGCTTGTCGAAGTAGTTCTTCTGGTCGACGAAAGGCACCTTGAACTTAAGGCCGGGCTGGATGTAAATCTGCTTGATTTCACCGAAGCGGGTCACCACGGACAACTGGATCTCATCTACGGTGAACATACTTTGGGTGCCAAAGATGGCCACTAAAATTACTATCACTATTGTCGCAACGGCGTATTTCATGATTTATGGAGCCGCCTGCGGAATCGGTTGGGCTGGGACCGGGCTGGGCGTGCCCAAGGGCTGAGATGTGCCAGTGGTGCTGGGCACCGGTACGATAGATTGCCCGCCAGCGTTCAGAATTATGCCTCCAGTCGCTTCGGGCGAGACGATAAACTTGCGGATGCCGGGCAGGACCTCTTCCATAGCCTCTAGGTACAGACGTTGCCTAGTCACGTCCTGCGACTGCAGGTACTCGACGAGAACTGCCTCGAACCTCTGCGCCTCGCCAGTTGCCCTGTTGATGCGCTCCTGCTTGAATGCCTCGGCGGCTTCCGTGATACGGGCCGCTTGACCCTCTGCCCTAGGTATCTGGTCACGCCGGTAGGCCTCGGCTAGGTTCTCTGCCGTTTCTTTTTCTTGCCTGGCCCGGAGCACATCGTCGAAGGCATCCCGTACCTCACCGGGAGGCACCACGTCCTGCAGGCGCACGTTCAGCACCTGGATGCCAGCCCCGTAGTCGTCCAGTATCCCTTGGAGCACACGGTGGGTCTCGGCCTGCACTTCAGGGCGCTTCTGTGTGCGCACAACGTCAACCGAGCGCTGGCCCACGACCAAGCGCAGGGCGGATTCGGTGGCATCCTTCAGGGTGCGCCCCTCAGGGCTGCCGAGCTCGATCACATCGACCCGGTCCAGGTCCCCTGGGTCGGAGACGTTGAAAATGAAGTCCTGCAAGTCATTGATTTTGTACTGGACCACCAGCTGTGCGTCGACTACGTTGAGGTCACCAGTGATCATACGAGCTTCCTTCTGAAACTCGGTCAACGCGCCGCCACTCGCTTGGCGGAAGCCCAACTCCATGCTGCGGGTCTGTTCCACGGCCACCACTCGGGTCTGTCCGACGGGTGTGGGCCAGTGCCACTTGAGGCCCGTAGTCTCAATGCCACTGAACTTACCGAACGTTCGTCGGATGCCCTGCTCGCCGGGCTGCACTTGGTGAATGCCAAACAGCATCCACGCAATGAAGGCAATGAGGAGGATGCCCCAGACGGCCAAGGGAGCAAGACCGGAACCGCCCCCGGTGGGGAGGCTGCCCCCGCCAAAGCGGCCAAAAAACCCCCGGACTCTCGCCAAGAGTTGCTCCAAGTCTACTTCAGGTTCTCTTCTTGGGGGTTGATACATTCTTAGTCAGAACATCCTCTGGCTTGCTTGCCAAGGCGGGATTATACCACGATATCGGGGTTGCGGTGCGTCAGAATGGCCGTCTTTTGCCCAGTTTGCTGGATAACGGTCCAGGCGACTGCCGGAGGGCCTGTGTATAATGGGCCTCAACCCACTGCTTTTTTGGAGGCGCATCCTTGGAGAACAACGGCTTGGAGATACGCCAAGGTGAAGGTTTGAGCCGGGTCCAGCTAAGCTGCAGCCACCAGAGGGGGCTCCTCTACGTCGTCCCAGCGGAGAGAAGCTGGGTGTGCTCCCAAGAGATGATGCCCGCGCACGCGCTGGCGGGGTTTCTCGGAGAGCTGACGGAACTGCAGCAGCCTGCGGTGCAGCTCCTGATGAACCGCTGGGGGATCTCCTACCGGCGGCTGCCCTTGGACAACGAGGAAGAACCGTAGTTGGGATGTCGCTGTTCGCATCTGTAAAGTAGCCTCTTGTAGCCCAAAAAGTAGTTTCCTGTAGTTAAAGAAGTGGTTTCTTGTAGCTAACGGCCGCGTCATTTTTGAGGTCGTTGTAGCTGGCTAGCCAGTGTCACGCTGTAACATGAGGCCCCTCGTGTCTCCCGGCTGTAGCTGGACTGCGGCACTCTCCGTAGCTGAAATTCATTTTTTTGTATCTGAAACATGCCGCGGTTGCCGCGCTCGTGTATCTGGGCCAGCTTGCCGTGTCGTGCCGCGGTTTCGCCACATCGGGTCCTCCGATAACCACTTTCTCATTGCGCCTTTCGTGAACAAGCCCATAGTCCAAAAAGAAAGGCAGGGGCGACCCTGAGGGGTCAGTCCCCTGCCTGCTTCCTGTATTGAAGTTAGCAGGGGCGTGGGGCCGGCGTCAACGGGCGAATGTCAGGGGGTGTGACGAGGGTGTGACGGGGCTGACCTGAGAGACTCGACAATGAGGCCGGAAAGAGGCCCTAACCTGCCTAGATAGTCGGCTGGAGTACGTCCTAGGATATTGGAAAAGTCTAAGAATCATCCGAGGTGGTACGGAAATGACTGCGGTTAATGGCATCCATCAGGCAGACCCAGAAATGGTGAGCCTCACCCATCTCTTTTCGGCGATGCCCAAGGACTTCAGCGATGGCGTAGTGAAGAAGGCGCTGACGGGACAACTCCAAGTGTCGGGAGAGACCCGCGCCGCGTTTCGAAGGGCAGTGGGTTCCTACGTCACCGTGGACGGTTTCCGAAACTCGGAGCTGGCCCCGCCCCCGCTGCTGCAAGAGCCGGTGTCGCACTGCGCGCGGCAGAGGGGCGACCTTGCTGGTGCAGTGCTGAAGGTCTGGGCCGAGTCCCAGACACCTCTAAGGGAACGCGTCGACGCCTATCTGCGGGCGAAGGGTCTCCTGAACGGCGATCCCGATTATTCGGCCCACAGAATCTCTGTGGTGCAACCTGACCCACAGTGGAACGACGCCATGGACGGGCTGGTGGAGGAGAACCCCGAAATCAGCAAGGACGATCTGCTGCTGATGAGCAGCTACATCAGTGGGCGTGTTGCCCAAGCGACCGATGACTTGCCTCCGGCTTCACCGTCTTCCTCCCCCTTATTGGAGGAACTCGCAAGCGCATTCCAACGGACCCTCGACATACTGCAGGCACTGTCCCCGGACGCGCTGGAGTGGGAGCAGGACATTGCGGAGTTCGTTGAGGCCGTAGCCGAGATCAGGGAGAAGAAGCAGGCCGACGCCAAAGCAGTGGCTGAGTTAGATGCTGAAGCCATGGCGGTGGCGGAACTGCACGCGGACCTTTTGGCTTTCTTCGAGTGGCACGCAGGGGAGAAACTCAATGAGCGGACCCACCCATGGGCCGACATGGAGGCTGCTCGCGGGGTTATAGGAAAGCTTTCGGAGTTGCTTGGGGAATACGCACCAGTGCACCCCATCGCCGCCGTCCGCAGCGAGGAGGTCGAGCGGGGGGCACGCCGGGCGGAGCTGCAGCAGCAGATTGATGACGCGTTAGCCTGCTTCGAGGTGCTGGAGGTCCAGACGCCTACACCGCCCCCAGTCGCCGAGTCTGTTGAAGAGGTCTCGGACACTGCCCAAGCTGCGGAGCCAGCCGAGCCGCTGATATCCGAAGAGGAACTCGCCTCCCTGCGCGCTGAAAAGGAGAGCCTGACGCAGACAAACGGCAGCCTCGTTTCCGACAACGACCATCTGAGGCAGCAGGCCAACGAGCTGACCAGCGAGCTTGGCGAGAGCCGCAACCTAGCGGAGAGCTGGAGACACTCCTACCAAGAGTCGCGGCGTTCCCGTGCCTTGGTCGCTGTGGAACCCATGCCCGAAGTGCAGAGCGTGGACCAAGCCGTGCGCTTGGCCCAGCAGAAATTCAGCGACCGCCTCAGCCTCCAACTGAATGCCAAGTCCGACACCGGCATCCCTTTCGACAATCCGCGGCAGGTCTGGGACGCGTTAGAATGGCTGGCCACGGTCTACTATGACGCCAAGACGGGAGTCAGCACGGAGACCAACTTGGACATGTCCCTGCGACAGGTCTGTGGCTGGCATTACACTCCCGCCCAGTCGCCGGTTACCATGGGCCAATACCGGGAGTACTACGAAGCATGGGTCCGTGGCAGGAAGCGGGAGTTGCACGAGCACATCGGCACCGGCACCGGCTACCACCGCGGCACCATACGCATTGCCTTTCTCTGGGAGGCCGATCAGAAGAAACTGGTCATCGGCTACATCGGCCGCCACCAGCGCACAGACGCCAGCTAAATGCTTAGGTCATTCCCGTTGCGCCAACTAGGCTTGGGCCATGCCTAAGTGGCTCTTGGTGCGGCACGGCCAGACCGACTGGAATGCCCGAGGCCTGCTCCAAGGCCACACCGATGTGCCCCTGAACGAGACAGGCCGAGGCCAAGCTAGGCAGCTCGGTCAGAGGCTGGCCTCGGTGGACTTGGACGCCGCCTACAGCAGCGACCTTGTCCGATGCAGCCAGACCCTCAGCCTAGTGCTGGGAAGCCGGGATGTCGGCACGTCCCATTCCCAGCGTCTCAGGGAGCAGGCGTACGGACGCTGGGAGGGCATGTCCTTTTCCTCCATACAGGCTGCCGATCCGGAACTGTACGCTGTGATGGTGGAGGACTACACGTCTTTCACGCCGCCTGGGGGAGAGGCCTTCCGGGCGGTGGAGGCTAGGTCGGCGGCATTCGTCGCTGAGGCGCGGGAGCGCCATCCATTGGGCAGAAACCGGCCAGCGGAGCATTGCAGAAAACACTGTCGCTGGTGAAAGCCATTGGAACACCCGTCGAGGCCTCCGATCCCGGTCGCCGGGAAAGTCGGTGGCGCTGACAGCCACCGACCAAGACATCCGCGACACCCTGACCTACAGCCTCGACACGGCAAGCGCGACGGTCTTCGATATCGATACCAATGGGCAGTTGAAGACCAAGGGACCGTTGGACCATGAGACGACGGGCAGCTACACGACTACTGTGTCGGTGAGCGACGGCAAGGCTGCTGATGGGACGGCCGACGCGGTCGCGGATGCCAGCATCACAGTGACTGTGAACGACTTGCCCGAGGACGGGACTATCACGCTGCCCTCGCGACAGCCCAGGTGGATCAGGTCTTTACTGCGACCCTGACCGACCCCAACATCGCGTCCCCCGTCGTCACATGGGAGTGGGAGAAGTCGCACAACGAGGGGACTTGGACAGTCATAAGCGGAGCGACGGCCGCTGCCTACACGCCTGTTACTGGAGATGTGGGCAACTGGCTGAAGGTGACGGCTACCTACAACGACGGCCAGCAGGGAAGCGAACATAAGAGTGCGCAGGCGACGTCGGAGTTGGCTGTGCGGGCCGAGCACAGCGAAACCAAGGTCGGGCCACACTTTGGCGATGAGGCAACCACTCGCAGTATCGTAGAAGGTTTGACGGCTGGTCGCCTCATAGGCGACGCCGTCACGGCGACCGACTCGAACACGGCTGACGAAGGCAGCTTGACCTACACGTTGGGTGGCGATGATCTCGAGTCCTTCGAGATCGTTGTGTCGTCCGGTCAATTGCTCACCAAGGCTCCGTTGGTTTATGCGACGAAGAGCAGCTACACCGTGACGGCCACGGACCGGTTCCTAGCCTCGGATAGCATCACCGTGACGATCAATGTCACTGAGTACGTCGCGCCTCCCAAGCCGACGAAGCCTGAGCCGGAGTTTGATGCCAATGGGCCGGTGACGATTACGGTGCCGGAGAATACGGAGGCTGGGACTGATATTGGTGACCCACTTACGGCTAGTGACGACGACGATACGGTGCTGACGCATAGCATTATCGACTGGCAGGATGGTTCGTCCTTGGATATCGACTCAAGCACCGGTCAGCTGAAGACGAAGGAACCGCTGGACTACGAGACGCGTACCCAGTATGAGTTGCAGGCCAAGGTGCACGATGACGATGGGGGTGACGACAGGGTCACCGTCAATATATGGGTCACCGGTGTGGCAGAGGCGCCAACGGTGACGGGAGACACCGCCATCAGCATCGCGGAGAACAGCACGGGCAGCGTGGCTACCTACACCTCCACCGATCCCGAAGGCTCCGACGTGACGTGGGACTTGTCGGGCGACGATGCTGACGACTTCTCCATCGCCAACGGAGCACTGAGCTTCAAGGCATCGCCCGACCATGAGAACCCCACGGATTCTGATGACGACAACGTGTATGACGTGACCAGTGAAGCCTCAGACGGGACGGACACTGGCACTTTGGATGTGGTCGTCACCGTCACCAACCTGATTGACGACTTCCGCGTACGGACCTCCAGTAGGGGCAGTGATACGAAGGGCGTCTCCGGGTCGGGCAACTCGGGCTCTGGCTCGGGTTCTGGCTCGGGTAGCGTGATGACCTCGATGTCTTACTCCGAGAACAGCACGGCAACTGTGGCGACCCACGCCGCCATCGAAAACCAAGGGCAAGAAATCGAATGGTCGGTGGCAGGCGATGATAAGAGCCTGTTCTCCATAGCAGGCGGGGCCCTCAAGTCATCCCCCGACTACGAGTTCCCAGCAGACTCGGACACGAACAACGACTACGCCGTCACGGTGCAGGCATCCGACGGCACGGACACCGCCTCGCTTCATATAACAATCAACGTCACCAACGTGAACGAGGGCCCGACGGTTACAGGCGACTCCGCTCCCCACTACGCCGAGCAGGGCACGGGCAGCGTCGCCTCCTATACCAACTCCCACTCCGAGGCTCGAGCCACCACAGCAGCGCTCTCTTCCAACCTCCATGGTAGCGGCCTCCGAGAGGCTCAGGATACCGCCTCATCCGGCCTCGGCCGCCGCGTTGCGACCTGCGCGCTTTACCCCGGACGACACCCTGCCGGAGGTACAGGCTGCCACGCAGGCAGCCTGTACCTCTCCCGTGCTGTTCGAAGTGGTGGACAAGAACCCGCTTTGGGCCTTGATAATCATGATCTTGGGTGGATTGATGGCGGTGGGCGGTGGATGGATCCTAGCCGCGCCACATGTGATGGCACCGGCTCGTTTCAAGTAGCGCTGGGTAGCAGGGTAGCGCCGTAGACGTACCCCAGAATCTTTGCCTCCGTGCCAGCAGCATTGCCTACATGCCGGTTTCGTGTCTCAGCCTCTCGTCTTTCCTCCCAGCTGGAGACTACCCAATGCCCTCCGCTAATTCCCAGCGATAGCCCGCGGACTGCCCCTCGATGCTTGGCTCAGGTGTAAACTTGTCATGGCTCCTCTGTGTCATGGCTCGGTCTGTCGCACTTTGGGATGTCCTGAGCAGGGCCTGACACCGCCAACCTCAAAGTTCATGAATGACAAGGAGAAGGACGATGGCGACTCGGACTACCATGATTGACGTGCAAGTACATTCCTATGAGCGCAATCACCCCGGACGTCCTTGGAGCGGCACTCTGGTTGGCCCCGACGAGGTGACGGGCGACGATATGGTGGCAGCCATGGACGCTGTCGGCGTTGACGGGGCATTGCTGGTCTCGCCCTTCTCAATGTATCGCTATGACCCCAGCTACGCCCTTGAGGTATACGCGAAGCACCCAGGGAAGTTTGGTCTCATCAAGCCGTTTGATCCCCATTCGGAGACCATCGCTGAGGAAATGGCGGAGTGGACGAGTAGGCCAGGGGTGGTTGGAGCCCGGGTCATGCTTGTGGCCGAGCCGTTTGAAGCGGACGACCCAGGGGTCAACGGCATACTCGCCGCCGGGGCCGAAGCCGATGTTCCGGTAAACGTCATGTGTTCTGGGAAGCTCCCTCTACTGCGTGAGTTGGCCCGCCGAAACCCCAATACCCAACTGGTGATTGACCATTTGGGTCTGGCCCAGCCCTTCGAGCCGCCTGCCTCGCCGGAACCCTTCGCCGATCTGGACAACGTGCTCTCGCTGGCTGAACTCGACAACGTGGTCATCAAGATTTCCGGGGCCTGCACCCTGTCACATCAGCCATTCCCATACCCGGACATCTGGGAGTCCCTGCGCAGGATATTCGATGCCTACGGCCTTGATCGGTGCATGTGGGGCACCGACTGGACCCGCGCCGTGAACGTGTTGACCTATGAGCAGGGCGTTGAGGCATTCCGGGTTACGGACCAACTGTCGGATGCAGAGCGCTCCATACTCATGGGCGGAAGCCTCACCAAGATTTATAACTGGTCACCCACTCTGGGGTGACCAGGCGACCAGCGAGGTGCAGACGCCTAATTTGGTAGACCCGTCCTGCCCGCACTCCAGATGTTTCGCTGGGAGGCCCCGCTTTAGGAGACCCTTGCACCACCTTCCCTCATACTGGCGAAAGCCGGCACCAAAGGCCTTCCCGTAGCTGTGGAACGCCCTCCCCCCAACCCTCTTCCGGAGGGAGAGGGAATTTCGCAAAGGTCTCCTTAAAGGGAAGGGTTGGGATGGAGCGGAAGGGTCGACTCTGTGGTTGCCGTTGCGCCCTGAATTCCGGCAAAAGCCGGAATCGCAGATGGCACCTTCAGGCCACGTATGAGGATGAAAGTGGGCGCTGGGCTATGGGCAGTCGACTTGCCCAACGGCGATGGCCGTGGATTCCCGCCTGCGCGGGAACGACGATCGAGGCTGTTGGTTGAATGCGGGGCGCCCATTCTCGTAGTAGCAAGGGAGGTTATGCAAAGATCTCCTCAAAAGAAGATGGGACCCTCGGTCCGGCGATGCCCGTTGAGTGACTGCCGTGAAGTGCCTAATTCGGTCCAACTCACTCGGCTGGCCCGATCAGGCGCTTCTCCGACGCCCGGAGATATACATACCGTCCACCGCCCTGCCCCAGGTCTCCGAGTCGTCGTACGTTACCAGGACACGGACCAACGTAGAAACACGATGGAAGAACGCGCAGGATGACCCAATCAATTGAGCAAATTGGTGGCTGGACCCAAGAGCTGATCGCCACCATAGGCTATCCCGGCATTGTTCTTATGATGGCGCTCGAAAACATCTTCCCCCCATTACCTTCCGAGATCGTGCTGCCGTTTGCCGGCGCGCTGTCGGCCAAGGGTGAGATGAACTTTTGGGGCGCCGTTGCAGCGGGGACCGCTGGTTCACTGACCGGGGCGGTGGTGCTCTACGCTGTGGGGTATGTTGCGCGCGAAGCTGGCGTACGGAGACTGGTGGCAGCCTACGGTAAGTACGTCTTCATTTCCGAGAGAGACCTCGACCGTGGGGCTGCGTGGTTCGAACGCTACGAGGAGGCGGTCATCCTTTTCGGGCGGCTCATCCCAATCATCCGCAGCATCATCTCGTTCCCCGCTGGCTATACGCGGATGAGAATCCCTCGTTTTCTCTTCTACACGGCCCTCGGCGCGACGGCATGGAACTTGGTCTTGACCTACGTCGGCCGCGTTCTCGGCGAAAACTGGGAAGACATCAGAGACTTCTTGGAGCCATATCAAGCAGCCACGCTGGCCGTGCTCGTCCTGGCTGTCCTAGCCTTTTTCGGCTGGCGAGTGGTCCACCAGCGATGGCAGCCGCCGGTCTCCTAGGGTCTGCGGCGTGACCACGCTGCGGTTGGCGTAGCAACGGGCAGTCGGGTATCATGAGTGTCGATACTTAAACAGGCGCTTCAATGGTTGCCTAGAGGAGCCTTCAATGCCACAGGACAATGGGTCACAGGACTACAGCATCACCATCGGCACCACGGGGCGGGGCACTTGGAACAGTCTAGACGCAGGACAATCATGGATGCTCCAGCGGAAGTGGTTCTTCCCCCCAGAGAGCCCTATTGTAAGGGCCCTCACCCTCCATCCGTCGGAGACTCACACCGTCTATGCCGGCGGCGACCGAGGCGTCCATCGCAGCGTGGACAACGGCCGCAACTGGGAGATGATCAGTAGACCCGGCGAAGTCACCAATGTGTGGTCCATCGCCATCTGCCAAGACGACCCCGACACCATGTTCGCTGGCGTCAGCCCCACCGGCCTTCATCGATCCCGTGATGGCGGCTATACGTGGGAGAAGCTGTCCCTGCCTCCTCTGGCCACTGAATGTGAGGTAGGAGACCCTCGTGTCACCCAGATGGTGATTGATCCCGACGATAGCCGCATAGTCTGGGCAGGCATTGAGGTGGACGGGATATTGAGGAGTGTCGACCAAGGTGATACCTGGGCTCGCATCCCCGTGCCTGATGAAGACATCCATAGCATGGTAATCGGCGAAGGCAGCCCCAAGCGGGTCTTTGCGCTGACCCCGCGGGAGCTCTACGTCACCACCGACATGGGCGAGAGTTGGGAGCCCTTGGGCACCAAGCGTTTTACCAATGAGATAGGTGGCGCCCGATACCAGCGGTGGCTGGCTCACAAACCTGACGACCATCGTGTCATGTTCATGGGTACTGGGAGCTTCAACGTCGGGGATGCCGGCAATATATTCCGCAGCATGGACTTCGGACAGAGTTGGGAGCCGGTGGGGCTACACAAGCACACCAACTCCACCGTGTTCGGCATTCACACCAACGCGGCCGACCCTGACCGGGTGGTGGCTTGCGCGGTTAACGGAGAGGTATGGGCCAGCGACGACGTCGGCGATACGTGGCGTCTCATTGAGCAGACCTTCGGCGAGCTGAACTGCATAGCTTGGCAACCCAACTCGAACGAAATCAGGGCTGAGCACACGCCTACCGGCATGCAGGCTGGCTTGGGAGGCGATGTTATCGTACCCAACGCGTAGATTGCTTGGACGGCCCGGTTCTATCTCCCGCCGGGATGGTACGGTTCCGTCCCATGTTCGCTCGGAAAGGAGCCTGCGACAGTGAGTACGAGAGCGCCTTTCTTGGACCAGCGCTACGGCGCTTACCACCATCGGTTCGTACCCAAGGAAGACGAGGAGCTCACCCATGTGGGGCCCGGCTCCCCTTGCGGGGAGTACCTGCGCCGGTTCTGGCACCCCGTAGCTTCGAGTGCTGAACTGCAGGACCTGCCCATAGCAGTCCGCATTATGGGGGAGGAGCTGGTCGTGTTCCGCGACCGCTCCGGCAGGGTGGGGCTTCTGGAGTTGCACTGTAGCCATAGAGGGACGTCACTGGAGTTCGGCCAGATAGAAGCGGAAGGCATCCGCTGCTGCTATCACGGCTGGCTGTTTGGCGTCGACGGCGCCATTCTCGACACGCCGGGTGAACCCCCGGAGAGCACGTTTAAGGAGCGCCTGTGCCACGGGGCCTACCCCGTCCGTGAATACCAAGGACTGGTATTCGCCCATATGGGGCCTCCGGACAATGTACCTGAGTTCCCCATATACGACACCGGCAATCTACCTGGATACGATCGCTACTCCGTGACAAAGCATCACTGGCCCTGCAACTGGCTTCAGGTCAAGGACAACTGCATGGACCCCTCGCATACCGCCTTCCTGCACACCATCGAAATGGGCCATGGGTTCAGCGATGCCCACAAGGAGTTGGGCACCTTGGACTGGATGGAGACTCCTATAGGGATGATTTACATCCACTGCCGTCGCGTGGGCGACAACGTCTTTGTGCGGATGACCGACTACATATCGCCAACCCTGCACCAGATAGCAACCAACGCTGAGCACGGTTCCAAGGAGCACGGCTTTTATCGTGCCAGTTCCACCTTCTGGCTGGTCCCCATAGACGACACCAACTGTGCCACCATCGTCCTGCGACGCCAGCGCCAAGGCGACCCTCCGCCGGGTCCATCCTTCGGCCAAGACGGTGACCGGCCCTACGAAGCCCGCCAACGCTCCCCAGGTGACTGGGACGCTCAGGTAACCCAGAGGCCCATCGCTGTGCATGCCATGGAGCGCTTGGGAACCACGGACAGGGGTGTCATCATGCTGAGGGGCTTGGTGCGGGATGGCATCCAAGCAGTGCGTGAGGGGAGGGACCCCAAAGGAGTCCTTCGTACGCCCGGCGAGGTGGTCACCACCTACGCCAACAACTCAGTGTGGCGTGTCCCACCGGCGCCTACGCCCGAAGAGGACTGGGAGCTACTGTTGCAGACTGGCCGACGGGCGGTAGAGATATACATGGCCAACCCGTCATTGGAGACCGCCCCCCAAGCCGTCCGGAACGGCTAAGGACCGGAACGGCTAAGGACCGGAACCGTTAAGACCTGGAACCGTTAAGAAAGGAAGGCCAAGATGCCTAACGCCAGCGTGAATGGCACAGAGATTTACTACGAGACCCACGGCGAAGGCCCCGCTATCGTATTCGCCCACGGAGTAGGCGGCAACCATTCGGTCTGGTTCCAGCAAGTGCCCTACTTCGCTCGCAACCGCCAAGTCATTACCTTCGACCACCGCGGGTTCGGCCGCTCAAAGGAAATACCCGAAGGGCCTGACCGCGCCGAGTTCGTGGAGGACCTGCATGGCTTGCTGGACCATCTTGAACTCCAGCAGGCTGCGTTGGTGGCCCAGTCCATGGGAGGCATCGCCTGCCTTGGACTGACCGCTAGATATCCGGACCGTGTCTCGGCCTTGGTTATGGCTGACACTGTGGGGAGTATGCAAGACGAGGGCATTCAGGCTATGACCGCCGCCGACCGGGAAGCGTCTGACAAGCTATCGCAGCTTGATCGCGCCGTGTCGAGGGGGTTCCAAGTACGAGAACCTGCCATGTCGCTGCTATTCCTGCAACTCAACTCCTTCAACAAGACCAACCGCCATTCCCTCAGGGACAGCGGGTACATAGGCCCGGCGCCGGATGCAGTGATCGCCTCCGGCGTACCCACCATGTTCATTGTAGGCCAAGAGGACAAGGTCGCTTCGCCCCGCACGGTCCGCGGCGCACACAAGTTGTTGCCCGGCTCAGTCTTAGCCGAGGTGCCCGACGCCGCTCACTCCGTCTATTGGGAAAAGCCCGACGTGTTCAACTTCCTGATTGAAGGATTCTTGGTCAAGAACGAGGCCTGAACACGATTGCTCATAATGTATGTTGCTCCGAACCATGCCCCATATCCGGTAGGCAGCCTTGACGCTAACCACAATAGCAAGATAGTATCGCGCCTATTCTGATTAAACTGTACTCGGGAGGAGACCGTCTATTGATTGTCAAAGGCAAGGCACTAGCTCTGGCAGCAGCCGCTATATTACTCACTATCATCCTGGCTTGCGGTGGCGAGGCATCGCCTACCCCGGAGCCAGTTGACACCAACGAACAGATCGCCATGGCGGTACAGAAGGCGCTGGAGGGGCTTCCCGCACCCGGCTCATCCGGCCCGACCACTGAGGAAATCGCTACCCAGATACAGGCAGCTGTGAAAGCTTCGCTGGAGTCGACCACCGGCGCGGCCCTCTCGCCAGAGGCGATAGCAGCCATGGTGGAACAAGCCCTGTCCTCCCAGTCCGACGTATCGGCGGAGGATATAGCAAGGCTGGTACAGATGGCCGTGTCCGATCAGATGGCGGTGATGCCGACACCCGCCGCCACTCCGGCCCCCACCGAGATCCCAACGATGATGGGGCCTCACGGGGTGTTGGACGTGGGCGTAGTTGACTTGGGCGCTAACGTCAACGTGCTGCACAACCAGCCCTTGTCGGCCTTCCGGTTCGATAACCTAGTCACCCACGAGCACATGTTCGCTACCACACCTGACAACAGGGTAGAGAACCGGCTGGTGGAAGACTGGAGTAGCGATGCTACTGGGTTGGTGTACACTCTCAATCTGAAGCAGGGTGTGCCTTGGCACCGAAGCTACGGCGACTTCAACGCCGACGACTTCATTTTCTCCATTGAAGACGTGGTCGCCGCTGGCTCGCCTCATGCTGCCGCCGGTCATATGCGGCGTATCTGGACTTGTGACGGTTGTGAACTTACCAAGATCGACGACAACACCGTCCAGTTGACCCGCCCATCTCCCACCTTCCAGATTACCTGGCACAGCCGGTCACCCCGCTCTGGCTCGGTGATGGCCATGCACAGCAAGGCCCACTACAACGCAGTGGGCGAGGACCAAGCCGACACGGAGTCCGTAGGCACGGGCCCGTGGATGGCCACCCAGTTCAGGAGCGGCGACAGAAGAGTCGTCGAGGCGGTCTCTGACCACTGGCGCAAGACCCCCGAATTCCAGCAGATGGTCTGGCACGAGATTCAGGAGAGCTCAACCAGGGTAGCTAACTTCCTCATAGGTCTTCTGGATACGGGCCAGTTCACCACGGCTGACGTCCAGACGATCAAGCAGGAGGACTTGGACTGGGCCCGGTTCATGCAGGTGCCTGGCGGCGCGACTCTCTACCTGAACTTCCTAGGCCAGCAGTACCAGACCGACCACCCCGCTCACCAGCCCGATGCCGAAGGCAATATCAGCGTGCCTTTGGGGGAGAACTCTTACGACTGCTCCGTGGCCTACGTGGCCTGCGACCCGGACCTAGAGTCTGACGAGTGGGAGAAGGCCCGAAAGGTGCGCTTGGCGTTGACCTTGGCCATCGACCGCCAGAAGCTTCTCAACAACTTGGCCTTCGGCGAAGGCGAGCCGTGGTTCGTGCAATGGTGGCTGGGCCACGACTTCAGGCTGCAGCAATTCGGCTTGGACGAACTAAGCTGGGACTACGATCCCGACCAAGCTAAAGCGTTGCTGGCGGAAGTCGCTCCAGATGGAATTGAGATAGACCTAGCCCTCAGCGAAGGCTTCTTCCCAGGCGTCATACCCGCCCTAGAGGCGGTCGGTACGATGTGGGAAAGCGTGGGGGTCACCACTAAAGGATTTATCGAACCTTACTCTGCCTACAGGCCAAGCTTGGTGAACCGTACCGCCAAGGCGGTCTTCCCATTGGGCGACAATCCGGGACTATCACCCCTGCCATCCTACGACCTGTTCTTCGACCCCAGCAGCGGTCTGAACCTAGGGTTCGAGCATCCTTGGTTCACACAGAAGCTGGAGGAAGCGGGCAATACGCTGGATGACGACGCCCGTTGGGCCATCCTCGCAGAAATGGCTGAGTGGATGTTCGACAATGTGATGGTGATGCCATTGTATCGACAAGCAACCGTGGCCCCGGTGGGCAGCGAGATTAATGTATGGCCTCTGCAGGCCTTGGGCTCGAACCTGCTGAACAACTATGAGTTCGTGACCCACAGGGAGCAATAGGCCCCGACCCGCGTTACCTTAGTCACATCGGACATGAGCCCTGGCCCTCCAGGGCTCATGTCTTGCTTCTGTACCAGGAGTAAGCAACGGTGGATTAGCTCGCTCCATCGTAAGGAGCCATATGGCCAACGGAAAAGTCAGGTTCGGAGTCAACGGCGTCCTTCATGGCTCCTATGCCGAGATGCTGCAGATGTGCCGCGCCGTCGAAGACGCCGGGCTGGAGATGCTGGGGGTCTCCGACTCGCCGATGCTGGCTAAAGAGCTCTACGTGGTTTCCACCTATTGCGCCATGAACACATCGCGGGTCAGAGTGGTCTCCGCCGTAACCAATCCGGTAACCCGCCACCCCTCGGTAACCGCTAGCGGCGTATACGCCTTGGAGCAGCTAGCACCAGGCAGAATTGGGCTGGGGCTTGCCACCGGCGACAGCGCTCTTTGGGGCATCGGCAAGAAGGGCATCGCCACGGTGGGCCACCTCAAGGAGTACATTTTGGCCGTGAAGGGGCTGCTGTGTAACGAGGAGGTGCATTATAGGGGCGCTACCTTCTCGCACCACTGGTCCGACTACGGCTCGCCCTCCGACATTCCGGTATACGTTGCCTGCTCCGGGCCTCGGGTGCTGGCCATGGCTTCCCAAGTGGCGGATGGACTGATCATGTCCATGGGCTACGGCACGGAGAACATCCAGTACATCAAGAGCATCATTGCCGATAGCTGCGCTGAAGTCGGCCGCGACCCGGACGAGTTGGAGGTGTGGTGGCAGACGGCCCTCAGTTTCTCATCCAGCGTGGAAGAGGGCATGCGCACCAACCTAGGCGTCAACACCAACTGGATGACTATGGGCAGCATGGAAGGCAAGCTGATTCCCGAAGAGTACCGTGAAGCCCTGATACAGCTGACGCACGATGAGCACAGCTTCTCGGCCACCTACCACAATGTGGACCGAGGGACGTGGACGGTCCAGCGAGCCAAGGAGCTGGGGGTATACGACTGGCTGGTCGACCGGTCGGCTAGACTCTGGGGCACTCCGCGCGATATCAGCCACCGCTTGGCCGAGCTTGCCGATATGGGCGTGACCAACTGGCTCTTCTACGCTGGCCTTCCCGGCATTGACAAACTGGACTTGGTGCGGAAGATCGCCCGCGAAGTGATGCCCAACTTCTGACCCTCGAATCCAACTTGCCCGCCCCATTGAGTATTGGTAAGGTTGGCAAGAATCACGCATGGAGGCAACTAGATGGCTACGAGGCAGTCCCCCTTCCTCACCGACGAATATGCTGGCTACCACCACAGCCAAGTGCCAGCGGAAGACTCGGAGCTAACCCGGGTCGGCCCAGGGACTCCCTCAGGGGAGTACTTCCGTCGCTTCTGGCACCCCATAGCCTTAGCGTCTGACTTGACGGATATGCCCATGGGCTTGAGGGTTCTGGGGGAGGACTTGGTGCTTTTCCGGGCAGGGAACGGCAAGCTTGGCCTGGTAGAGCTTCATTGCTCCCACCGAGGAAGTTCTCTGTTGTACGGTCAGGTAGAGGAAGCGGGGATACGCTGCTGCTATCACGGCTGGCTATTTGGCGTCGGGGGCAAGATTCTCGACACCCCGGGCGAGCCGCCGGAGAGCACCTACAAAGACAAGCTTTGCCACGGGGCCTACCCTACCCACGAGTACAGCGGTCTCATCTTTGCCTACATGGGGCCTCCCGACAAGCGGCCGGAGTTCCCCATCTACGACACCTTTGCCGTTCCAGGCACGAAACTCATCCCCAGCGGAGGCTACCTAGCGCCCTGCAACTGGCTTCAGAACTACGAGAACGTAATGGACCCGGTCCACACAACCTTCCTCCACGCCCGGACCAGCGGGGTACAGTTCTCCACCGGGTTCCTCTCCATTCCGGTCATCAACTTCCTCAGCACCCCTGCTGGCATGGTGTACATAGCAGCCCGTCGCGTGGAGGACAACATCTGGCTACGTATGACCGATGCCATACTGCCCAACCTTGCCCAGATAAACCGCAACGAGGAAGACGGGCTAACGGAGCACCCCTTCTGGCCCGGCTATGTCACCGAGTGGTTTGTGCCTGTGGACGACACCCATTCCGTAACCTTCGCACTGAGGCGCATTCCTGAGGACGCACCCGAGCCTCCGCGCTCTTGGGGGGAACTCGCCGATTGGGACGACCCCTTCGAGGAAAGGCAAGTGCATCCCAGCGACGGCTCTGCCATCATCACCCAGCGTCCCATAGCCGTGCATGACTTCGAGCATCTGGCGGACACCGACCGCGGAGTCATCATGCTCCGCAACAAGTTCCGCGAGCAAATCCAGGCCCTCGCGCGAGGTGAGGAGCCCTCTCCGATTCCCCGGCAGAACGGTGTGGTGCCGACTTACACCAGCGACACGGTGCGCCACGTTCCCAAGGCTGCTTCCCAAGAAGCAGACAGGGAGTTGCTGCACAAGACGGGAATCGCGTGGGCCCAAGAGTACGTGGATGAACATCCGCCCTTCATGGGGACAGCACCCTATGAGGCTAGGTTGAACCCACGTGTCCCCAACAAGCCTGGGCGAGCCTACTTCGACTTCCTCAAGAGCTAGAGCAGGGCGCGCCTGAGTCGATGTACACGGACCGGTCGTGCTGACCATGCGTTTTGCCGCCATGCTCCCCAACCTAGGTGGCATTCCGAACGCGCAAGCCATCGAGCCCTATGCCCAGCGCATAGAAGAGGCTGGCTACTATGGTCTGTTCGTGGGCGACCATATCGCTCTTCCGGTGCAGCCTGAGACCCGTTACGTGGGTAGCTCCACGGGCGTTGCCGAGTTTACGTCTCAGCACGACATCTATGAGTCCTTCACCCTTCTCGCCTACCTTGCAGGAATCACCCGCCGGCTGCGTCTGGGCATCGCGGTGCAGGTGCTCCCCTACCGTCCGCCCCTTCTGAACGCCAAGATGGTCACGACCTTGGACGTCTTGTCCGGCGGGCGCGTCATCTTGGGGGTGGGCACCGGGTGGTGCCGCGAGGAGTTCACTGCCTTGGACGCCAACTTCGAGCAGCGAGGCTCTGTCGCAGACGAGCACATCCAGCTTCTCAAAGCTGTTTGCACGGGGGAAGAACTTAACTTCCACGGCAAGCACTATCATGTGGAGGGCACGAGGATACTGCCCCGACCCCTTCAGCTACCCAACCCGCCTATTTGGGTCGGGGGAGACAGCCCACCAGCCATCCGTCGCGCCGCCCTACTTGGCGACGGCTGGCATCCCATCCGCCTGACGCCCGAAGAGCTGGCGGAAAAGAGGCAACGGCTGCTGGATATGCGACAGGCCCACAAGTTGCCGGTCGACGGGTTCCCCACCGCTTTGGGCATACCCATGCACCTTGGCGACAAGCCGCTGCCCACCGCCTACCGGGTCGCATTGCAGGGCTCGCCTGCGGACATGGCGTCACAGGCGCAGGCTTACGCCGACGCCGGAGTCGACACCTTCATACTGCGCAGCACCGAGACGGACTTCACCACCTACCTGAAGGCGATGGAACAGTTCGCCGAGCAGGTCATGCCCCTGCTCGACGCATAGCTGCGAACCAAACCGTCCAGGCTCAATGCAGTATGGCGTCGTGAGTCTCGGGGGCGAAAATCTTCTCGGGAGTCACCCGTCCCTTGGTCAGGCCCTGCTCCTCCATGTGGCGAAAAAAGGTCTCCAGCAACCCCCGGTTGGCCTCCATGCCATATATGAATGGGTCCGGCCCCAAGACTGATTCTTGGTGCTCCAAGTGCGGCCCTATCCATGGCACCATTGAGAACAGCTGGCTCATGCTGCGCTGACTCTTCATAGCATCCGCCTTGGCCTGCACAAACGCCTCGCAGAGGCTCAACGCCACCCACCGGTTGCGTTCGTATATCTCACGCTTGATTACGACTGTGTGCATGATCGGCAATATCCCCGTGCGCCGAAAGTACTCGGTCTCCACCTCTTGGTAGTTGGGGAACAGGCGTCCCACATTAGGGGAGCGCTTCACGAAGGAGGGCGGGTCGTTGGCCCACATCACCGCGTCGATCTCCCCATTGTCCAGCATCTTGTCCAACCACTTGTCCTCTGGGACGAAGTGGGTGTCCATCCACGCAGGCAACTCGATTCGAATGCGCTCGCGGTAATTCGGCTCGGGGCCGGTCATGGGCCCGAAATACCACTCCATCTGGTCGAGAGGTGCCCCATGCTCCTGCAGATGGGCCCGCTGCCAGATGCCCGCCGTCTGCAGGTACTCATGCACTCCCATGCGCTTGCCAATGAGGTCTTTGGGTTCGGTGATGCCCGCGTTGGTGTTGATGAATATCTCCGAGTGCCGGAACTTGCGGGAGGGAAACACGGGTATGGCGATCATGCGCCGGTCACCCTGCGCGTGCAGCGTGGTATAGGTGCAAAGCGACATCTCGCAGGCATCGAACTCGGCATACCGTGCTTGTCGGCGGAAGATCTCGCCCACGTTGGCCATCGACAGATAATGCAGATTTATACCATTAGGTCGGACAGAGCCGTTCTGCAGCGCAAGCGTCCGATCGTACAAGTAGCAGGCGAAGGTGATGTCCACAGCCATGGTCCAGTGCCTCCGTTGGTAAAATGTTCAGCGCATTGGCGAAAAGGAAGCGGGCGTCATTATGCGGTTCTCCTGTCGCATCATGAGGTGGCCCGTGGCGGGCGGCCAAGCGCCATTCTTGGACGCCTCGGCCCTTAGCCTAGCCCGTTCGTCGAGTGTGACATATGGCCAGACGCTTACCCACTTGAACTGCGTGCCAAACTCGGTATACCAGCAGGCTGCCAGCGGAGAGTACTCCTCGCGGGCTGGCATGCACTCGCCCCACAGCCGCACCATTTCACGTATGCTGCCTGGTTTGCAGACATAGCTACGTACCTCGTAGAAGCTGCCCAGCTCTTGGACGCCTTCCCAAGGACGCATGAAGGGGACTGGGTTGAGTATTTCGACGTCTTCGCCCAACAGCCCCGTGATTCCCGGCGGGGGCCAGTTACCATCCTTGGCCACCGCAGCACGGACTTCGTTGCGGTGTTGCAGGTCTTCGTATGGCCAGACGTGTATCACTTGGTTGAGAGTTCCTATCTCCGAGAGCCACAGAGCCCCCAATGGGGAAAAGGTGTTGCGGTGTTCGATGACCTTGCCCAACTTCTGCACGAAATCTACCGCATCGTTATTCTGGGCGAAGGTATCGGTACGCATCTCGTAAATCAAGAAAACCCCTCCAAATACTTCTCATCGGCCAAACATTGCCCTGACTGGTCCTCTCGCGAAGTGGCCGTCATTGCCATGAAAAGAGAAGACAACCCGGGAGCAATCAGCCGTGTCTTTGGGGACTATCTTCATGGTAATGACAAGGAAAGCCCAAGCTGGCTCCTCAAAATCCTGAACAATCGCCGCGAGTGAGCCAGTGTAGCAGGGGCGAGTGGGCGATGCTATACTCGCCAAGCTTTTCCGGGTCGTCTCGGACCCACCTACCTAAAAATCAGGAGCAACTTAATGGCCAAAACAGTAATCAGAAGTCAGAAACTAGGCGATGGCGACGACGGGGCGCGTGGCGTGAAAGTCGGGAATATGATATTCCTGCAAGGCCATGTAGCCGTGGACGCCAATCGACAAGTGGTGTGCGTGGGGGATATGCGCGGCCAGACCGAGCGCGTCTTCGAGAGAATGAGGATAGCTCTGGAGGAAGTGGGCGCAACCATGGCCGATATCGTCCAATACACCGCCTATGTTACCGACGTGAGCAAGCTGGATGAGTTCCAGCAGGCGCGCAACCAGTACATCAACAAGGCCAACCCAGCCGCTGGGACCCTCGTCGAGGTGAAGTCGCTGGCCCACCCCGACTACTTGATCGAAATCGACGGCATCGCTGTAACTCAGGCGTAGTCCACTAACGGGCAAATGCTTCCCTCAGCATGGCGAACTCCTGCGCCAAGGCTTCCTTAGCCTTATCGATGTAGGCCGGGTACATGTGGAACACATGAAACATCCCGTCGTGCCGCACGCAGGTGGTGGCCACCCCTGCTTCTTCAAGCATCCGGGCGTAGGCCTCGCCCTCATCGCGTAGCTCGTCATATTCGGCGGTGATGATCAGGGCTGGCGGTAGCCCGGAGAGGTCTTTAGACGCCATCGGACAGGCGTAGGGGTTCTGGGCATCGGCCTCATCGTCAAGATACTGCTTCCACCACCAGTCCTTGCTGCTGGGGGGCGTAATCTCGAGGTCGACAGTCAGAGGCTCATAGTTCCGGTGGGTCACTGGGCAACGCATCACCTGTAGCCGAATGCGAGGCCCACCCTTGTCACGAGCCATCATGCACACCACCGTCGACAGATTGCCTCCGGCGCTGTCACCACAGACGGCCATCCTGCCCGCGTCACCGTTGATGCTGGCTGCGTTCTCCGCCGCCCATAAAGTAGCGCTGTAGCAATCGTCGGGAGCAGCAGGGAACTTGTGCTCAGGGGCAACCCGATACTCCACGTTGACCACTATGCAGTCGGCCCCCACACAGATACGCCGCGCGTTCCCGTCGTAGGTGTCGATGTTCCCGAAGACGAACCCGCCCCCATGGAATAACATCAGGATGGGAAAAGGGCCACTGCCAGAAGGGGTATAGATGCGGACCGGTATGTCCCCCCGAAGACCGGACAGGAGACGGTCCTCCACCTTGCCCACTTCAGGCCCCATCTCCCGCCAAGTCTGATTGAAGCGCCCTCTTCGGTCTGCCAAGGAGGCATCGGGGCCTAGGGGGGGTTGAATGGAAGCGTCCCTTCTCTCGATTACGGTCACGGCCTGCGGGTCCAGCGGCATCTCTCACCTCACGCTCAGCTTGCGCGATTATATCATCGCCGGAATCCGCTACCCCGCCATGACCTGCAGCCAGAACCAAAGTACAACTCATTCACGTTCTCCGTAACTGGCCGTGGTCGGTTTGGCCTGGCACGAGTATGGAAGACGGTGTATGGGGTGAGACATGGTGTGCCGGTTTCGTCTCACTGTGTATCACGGCGCGGGCAGAAATCGTATCTGGGAAGGGTACAGATGAGACACTGGTCGTAGCTGAAAACGCATTTTTTGTATCTGCAATGTGTCTCATTTGTCTCATTTGGGGTAGGTTCAGCTACGAAATGACGGGATTTTATGGGACACGACTGTGCCATTGAGAGGCCGCGCGGATGGCAGGGCGGCGGGGCCGCAACAACTTGGGCTGCCGAACGGGGGTATTTCTGCAAGGGGTTTTCGGACAACCGTTGTTGGCGGTCCTGCTATGGTTTTTTTGTTGATTGCGTTATTAGAACCATAAGTCGAGCCTAGAGGGGAAGGACAAGCGTGTCAACGGCCTGATGTCAGTGGGCAGAGGCTTCGATTGTTGCAGGTGGCAGGCTCCAACCCTTTGCCATCAAGGCGAGGCCGAGGGAGAGGGAACCGTTGTCCGTTTGTTCAGTCCGTTTTCTAATAACCGAAGGGCCCTGAACTCGGTTGTCCTGTATTTGCATCCAGTGGGTAGAGTGGATAGGATATTAGTTTGCGCCGAATAAAATGCTATTTGCATCCAACATCAGCAAAGCCTACTCAACTAGGACTCTGTTCAGTGGCCTTACGCTCAACATGGTCGCTGGGGACCGTATTGCGCTGATAGGCCCCAACGGCTCCGGCAAGACTACGCTGATGGACATTCTGGTAGGCGACACCGCTCCAGAAACAGGGAGCATCACCAAGCAGCGCAACCTCACTATGGGCTATCTCAAGCAGGAGGCTGCGTCGTTTACCGGCAAGCCTCTGCTCCAAGAGGTGTTGGACGCTAGGTCAGAGGTGAATGCCCTCACGGACCAGATAACCGCCACGCAAGAAGCCCTTTCAGCGGAGAGCGACCCCGTGAAGCAGGCCGAGCTGGTGGAACGCCTAAGCCAGCTCGACATGGAGCTGGAGGCCTCTGGCGGAGGCGACCGAGATTATGAAGCCAAGGCGATTCTCTCAGGCCTTGGCTTTAAGCAGGGCGACTTTCTGCGGCCCATGGGTGAATTCAGCGGTGGCTGGGTTATGCGGGCAGGTCTTGCGAGGATGTTGTTCAGGAAGCCCGACTTATTGCTCTTGGACGAGCCCACGAATCACCTCGACCTTGATGCCAATCTCTGGTTTGAGAAGTACCTGAGCGCTTTTCAGGGCGGGGTGCTCGTCACATCTCACGATCGCGCTTTTCTGAACCAAGTGGCAACGCAAGTTCTTGCCATTGAACCGGACGAGGTGGCTCTCCTGAGGGGCAACTACGATGATTACCTCGTTGCTCGCGAGCGGTCCCTGGAGGTCAAGCGGGCGGCGGCAGCCAGGCAGGAGCGCGAGATCCAGAAGCAGATGCGCTTTGTGGAGCGTTTTCGCTCCAAGGCACGAAAGGCCAGCCAAGTACAAAGCCGCTTGAAACAACTTGAGAAGGTCCAGATTATCGAGTTGCCACGGGCGACCAAGAAAATCCACTACTCCTTCCCGGAGCCGCCGCGCAGCGGTTCTGAAGTCTTGTCGCTGACCAACATAAGCAAGAGCTATGGCGACAACGTGGTCTACCGCCGCATGAACCTGACCCTTTCCCGCGGAGATCGTGTTGCCCTCGTCGGACCTAACGGCGCCGGCAAGACTACCATGTTGAAGATACTGGCGGGCGTGATTTCATTTGATGAAGGAGAACGAAAGACAGGCCACAACGTTGTGGCGGCCTATTACGCACAGCATGTGCTTGAACGCCTCAACCCGGACAATACGCTTATCGAGGAGTTGCAACAGGCAGCGCCGAGCGAGTCGGAGCAGAACTTGCGTACCACGCTCGGCGGCTTCCTGTTCAGCGGGGACGATGTCCGCAAGCCAATATCCGTGCTGTCGGGTGGTGAAAAAGCACGGGCGGCTCTAGCCAAGCTGCTCCTCCAGCCAAGCAACCTGCTCCTGATGGATGAGCCGACCAACCACCTTGACATTGATTCGAGGGAGATACTTGCGGACGCCCTTGGCGACTATCATGGCACTATTTGTTTTATAACCCACGACCGGACCCTCATGCGGCAGGTTGCCAACAAGATCGTTGAGATTAACGGCGGCCAACCCACTGTTTTCCCCGGCGATTACGACAGCTATCTGTACCGGAAGCAGGCTGAGGCCGACAAGAAGCAGGCTGAAGCCAACAAAAAGAGTGTCAATTCAACAGCCAACGGAACGGCTGGAGGCGCTTCAGGACAGACCCCGATTGGAAGGCGCTCGGGACGGCCAGTGAGCGCCGAAGAGCTGCAGCGGCGGTCGCTTAGCAGAGAGGCCCGGGGGCTAGCGACGCGGATAGAGGAGATAAACACTTCGCTGGCTGACAACGAGACACGCATGGCGAAGTTGGAGGTCATGTTCTCCAAGCCTGAGCAGTTTGAAGGGCCGACTCAGATTGCGGTCTCAGGAGAGCAGTACCGTGTGCTCAAAGAGGAAACACAATCGCTCTGGGACGAATGGGAGAGGTTGTCGATGGAGGCGGAACACATCGACAGCAAGCTGACGGAACTGAAGGCCGGTGCGGAACTGAAGGCCGGTTAGCCAGGCAATTGCGGTGCGGTTCTGCTGAGGCTCACACAGGTGATGACCGTCCGGGCCCATCGAAAAGGGGTCGATCGGCGTAGAACCCGAAGCGGCCCCGCCGCATGAGGCAACTCGGCCGTTCACTACTAAGCTTCTATGCTACCTAGCGGGTAGCTAAGCGCTCAAGCTCTAGACGAAGACCAGATGGCAGATTGGTCCGACCAGTTCGAGTCTTAGAACACCACCGCAGGATGGTCTCTTTCAAGGCCGCTCCAAACCGCGATCAACAAGATTGGCCTGCAGGCGATTCGAGCAGGCGGGAGTCGCCAAGACCGCCCATATATGGGTTCGAGGGTGAAGATTCTTGATTTTGTATAGTGTGGTGGGCTGATTTGATGGTAAGTAGCATCGTCTTTTCAGATATGGTTAGTCCGGCTGCTCATATGTGCAATCCTGGCACTGCTGAACAACCATCAACAGGCCATGGTCTTCGTGGGATACCAAAAGGTAACAGGGGAAGGGTGTAACTTGGTTCCACGCCCGGTTTGGGAATGTCTCAGGATTGGGAGGTAGAGGTTGTCGCAGGAGGAGTGAGGGGGGAGTGCGAACCGCGAGGGCCCATGGGTCCAGTGGCCCACTTCTAGTTTTCGAAGAGTAGCACGCTGCCAACTGGCTACCGTAGGGAGCTGGTCCGTTCCCATCGGAGGTTACCGCCGCTAGAGTAGTCCAGCCCGTCAACTGGCTAACAATTGCGTCCAGCCGCTACGAGTAGTGTTCGAAACGCAGCTCATAATCACAATGCGTGTAGATGTTGAGTTCCCCGGTGATCGAGAACTCCTTCCTTTGCCATGCAGACATACTCCCCAAATCATCATGGCCTACTGTATAGTGCGATCAAAGTAGTCGATGCCGTATCCGTAGACCTTTACATTCTTCAGCGCTACACGGGAGACAACGGTGCCTTGGATTCTATATCTAGGTCCCAGATCGAAAGGATTTATGCTGGTGTACCCGTAACATTCAAGGCTTAGTTCATCGAACCAAACAGGGTCGAGAACACTCACTTCAAACCCTGAGGAGCAGTCTCCACAGAGTCTGGGTTCCCCGGCTGCTTTTTTACACACACCCCGTAGTACCATGTGCCCGCACTCGACGGTGCCCTCGAGCCGATTGAATATTCAGCTTTCCGGTTGGGGTCAAGAGAGACTACACGGCTTTCGCCGACAAGAGTATCATGCCTCGGATTGATGCTGGAGTCGGTAGAGACGTAGTAGTGCAGAGGGGTCGAGGACGAGGTAACGTTGCCGAAGTTGGTAACGGTAGCGGTGACCGACAACAGGTGCTTTGGGGTACGCGTAATATGGTTCGCCGGTCGGGGGCAACCCGGGATCGAGGTCACCTCAGCAACAAAGTCAAGGCTGGTAGGTGCCGTAACACTTACTGTCACATCTTCGGAACAGTTGTTCTGCGTGTCGGACTCCCTAGGCACCGATCGACGCATACCCAGTAGTTGTACTCGCCAGCGCTAGACGGCGCTACCTCAATGCTCAACAGGTCAAAGGCCCTACTTCGATCAAGGCCATCCACAGGGTCCATATCTAGTTCCCCTGAGCCTGAGCTGTAGTAGCGCAGCGTGGTGGAGTCCGACGGGCCATCGCCCTGGTTCTCAACGGTGACATAGAACGTAAACCTTTCCCCGCATCGACGCTCCTATCGCTGACCGAAGCTGAGTGGACAACCAGGCCAGGTCTACCCCTGACAGTTACGCTCACCCTGTCGGAGCAATTGTTCTGCGTGTCGGATTCCCTAGGAGCGGGATCTACGCACTCCCAGTAGTGCTACTCGCCCGCGCTCAACGGCGCTGTCTCAATGCTCACCAGATCAATGGCCCTACCTGCATCAAGGCCATCCATATGGTCACGCCCAGTTCCCCTGAGCCTGCGCGGTACAAGCGCAGCCTGGTGGAGTCCGACGGACCGTCACCCTGGTTCTCGACGGTGGCATAGAACGTAAAGCGTTTTCCAGCATCGACACTCCTATCGCTGACCGAAGCTGAGTGGACAACCAGGTCAGGTCTACCTCTAGGTATAGGGGTAATGCTGAGCGTCGCTGTTGTAAACGGCGAATATCGCGGGATTCTCGAGTTAAGGCCCGTCATGTTGCCAACCCCGCGCCCTTTCATCTTGATAACATACAGACTGTCCTTATCCAAGTTCAATTTGAACCAGTCGACATCGTAGGCATGATTGATGTTGTGTGTTTCCAGACCGTTGAGTGGGTGGGTAACCGATGCCAGTTGTTGATCGCCCAGCTGGGAGCCGTCATCTATCAGGATGCGGTCTCCTGCTACTTCCCATACTGGCAGGTCTTGGATTTCCGGAGTATCCTAGGAATCATCGGCTTCGTTCTCCAGGTTCACCGCCGAGACCCCGTACCGAAGCTTGTAATCGTTCGTCCGAGATTCCTGGGCGTGGACTTGGATGTAGTAGGTCCCAGCCGCCAACCCTCTGCTGATCGCCTTGTTCGTTTTGCCTGCCTCCCTGCTCTCCTGGAGGACATCTCCGTCAGCGCTCTCCAGGAAGAGGTCCGCGTTCGCATTCTGCTGACGCAGTCCCAGGCCGACCCTCATCGACTCAGTGAGGGTGATTCGGTAGTAGTCGATGGCATCTCTATTGTCCGCAACCGTCCCACTGGCAAAGCCCGGTGTCAACGTGGTGGTGATGTCGCCAAGGTCGATCGCTCCGTCACGGACAGAGTCCGGGTGGACGCTTGATGATACGAGGGTTGTGACGTTAACGATGTGCTCTCGCTGGTAAGCCCTGATGTGTTTCGCGCCTTGATGCGGTAGACGTACCTGGTGTTGGACGCCACGGTGGTGTCCGTATAGGAACTTCCGCTGTTGCCGGTGTCCTCGACGAGGACCGCGAACTCGCCCTGCCACACTAGAGGCCACTCCCGCGCTGTCAAAGGCGACCATGTGGGAGTTGAGGCGCCCGCTCGATGCGGGCCATATCTTTGAGGGCAGGGCACTGGGAAGCGTTCTCAGGTCCCACACGTCGTCATTCACGACGATCGCGTCTGTCCTGCCGAGATGGTGCAGTCGGGGACCGACCCATTGCTCAGCACGGAGGTCCGGGCCAGGCTTTTCGCTATAGCGCATAACGCCCTTACCAACGCATTTCTACATGCGCGAGCCCACAGGGTGGAACTCAGTCTAGACTTGCAGCCCGACTGCATCCGGCTGCCCGTCTCGGACGATGGCGTAGGCCTCCCCCACGACTATGCCCAAAGGGGACATGGCTTCAGGAACATGAAGGCAGATGCGGAGCCAATGGGAGGCAGGCTCATAGTAGAAACAGGTGGCCCGGAGGGAGGCACGACCATAGGCTGCATCGTGCCCCATAAAGAGAGAGAAGGAAGCTACTGAGATGCCTTCAACCAACCGGACTAGGGTGGCATTGGTAGACGACCATGTCATTGTGAGGGACGGCCTACGACAGTTGCTGGAACTTTCAGGGGATTTTGAGGTCGTGGGCCAAGCCGCAGACGGAGTGGAGGCAGTGAATGTGGCAAAGAGCTTGACGCCAGACGTCGTATTAATGGATGTGATCATGCCGGGCAGAGATGGGGTGGAGGCCTGCCGGGAGATCATGGATATTCTGCCGGACACTCGCGTACTGTGCTTACGGCCTCGACCGAACAAGACGCCGTTATACAGTCTGTCGCAGCCGGCGCCACTGGGTACGTGCAGAAATTCTCCGGAAGAGAGGAACTAATAGCTGCTATTCGCGATGTCGCTGATGACCGGCTACATATACCGGGGGACGCCGTGAGATGGGTTTTCGCAACGATACGTGACGAGCCGGAGCGAACGGTCCGGCTCGGTCCGGACACATTGACACGGGGGGAGCGGGAGATACTCATGCTATTCGCCAGTGGCAAGTCATATGCCCAGATTGCAGAAGTGAAAGGCAATAGCTAAGTAACCGTTCGCAACACCATCTACCGCATTCAAGACAAACTCGGCGTCAGGACGAAGCAGGAAATCGTGGTATGGACCGTCAGGAACGGCCTGCTAGATGATGTGTAGCCTAGAGGTTCGAGGCAGTCAAGGACCATGGGGACAGAACAGGAGACCGCAGAGGCCGGCGCCTTTCCAAATCATTGGGAGCGCTTCCCAGCTGTTGACGAGCAATACAGCCAAGAATTGGTAGCGGACTAAAGCCTCACGCATCAGTGCTACGGACACTCCGAAAAGAGACGGTACTGCGTACAGTCAGTTACGCCCGCGAAAAGTGGGGAAGGGGGGACTCGAACCCCCACGCCTTTCGGCACATGATCCTAAATCATGCTCGTCTGCCAATTCCGACACTTCCCCTGGTGAGTGGGGTCAGGCGTGGCGACCGCATGTCGCCGTGGTTCGGGTGTCCGCGCTGACTGCTCGATGGGCAGCCGCGCGGGTGGATTGTAACATGAGGCGGTTTTACGTCGGCAGGTCCCGCAGTACGGCACGGCATGGGGCGCCATCGGCGCCGCGCAGGCGTATGGGGAGGGCCATCAGTTCATAGCGTCCCGGTTCGATATCTGAGAGGTCAATGCCCTCCAGCAAGACGACCCCGTGGTCGAGGAAGGCGCGGTGCACCGGGACTTGGGTGTCGGCATGGGCTACGGAGAGGTAGTCCAGCCCTACCAACCGCACGCCACGGCTCACCAAAGCCTCGGCCGCCTCGACTGAGAAGGCAGCGAAGTCAGCCACGTACTCCGCCTCGTGCAGTAGCTTGGAGTTTCTGGTCTTGAACAACACCTTGGTGTCGCCCTGGAGCGGTATTGCCTCTACATGCTCGCGGGTGATGTATTTGTCGGCGTCGACTTGGCATACCAAGGTCGGACCTATGAAAGCCTCCACTGGGATCTCGTCGATGGTCACACCGCCGTCGATGAAGTGGAAGGGTGCGTCGAGGTGGGTGCCAGCGTGGACGCTCATGTTGACCGCTGAGGTGTTGGCAGAGTCGCCCTTGCTGGTACGCCGACGCTCGGCCAACTCATAGGGCGCGGAGTTAATCACAGGACCCCGGCCTTGCGGGGTGTTCTGCTTGGGGGTGCCTATGTGACACCTCGCTCCTCCTGCAAGCGGGCCATGTGCCGGGGACACAGTCCGTCATCCCGCCACTCGGTCTGAGCCGGGTCCCCTAGTACGTACAAGAGACCAGCTCAAGGTGCTGAAGAAGCCGGCGACCCTGTACAGTGTGCCGAGCCACCAACTCTTGAGGAGGGCAGGCCGAGCTGACCGCGTTGGTGCAGGACTCGTTCGACCTCCCCCAGGCATCTCCGATGGAATTTGTCCCCCCTAACCAGGCAAGCAGTTGATCCCTATGAAGGTCTTGTGTAGTTCCTTGCTTTGAGAGTGGCGTCTGCAGTGTGACGTGCCCGAGCCTGCGCCATTTTCGTTGGGTTTGGTGTGGCGGCCAATTTAAGGGATTGTCGAGAAGGTCGTGGGCCCAGGCCAGTCCCGAGTTGATTGGCCAGAAGCGTGAGAGATGCGTATCTATAGGTTTAACCGACCACATCGTGATGGTCCTTTCATAGGCTGATGGTGGATGACATTACGATTGCTGTCGCGGACTTTGTTCTGCTAGTGGTCGCCGAAAAGCTTCAGCCTCAACTGAGGACCGGTCACGATTCTGTGTGGCGCCTGCCCCGGGATCGCGAGCGTAAGCACAGGGAGAACTGGCGGTGTTTTTGTGCAATGCGCAAGTCCACTCGGCGTGGAGTGCAGATGAGGCAGGCACCTACTACGCCTAGCCAAAACGCAAGCTCACGGGAAAGGGAGTAGAAGCGTCCCGTGGGAGGCACAGATATAAACAGATATAGCGGGTTGACTGATATTTGCTTCCCGGTTAGTATTTCGGTGCCAATAACACGATAATAAGCGTCGGATTTCGTAACATCCAGCAGGAGGAGAGGCGATGGCTAACGAGGATGTTTCTCTGATGGCCCATCTGATGCGGCGGGCTGGGTTCGGTGCTACGCGGGACGAGTTGGAAGTTCGTGCTGCCAAAGGGTACGAGGCAACCGTGGAAGAGCTACTGTGCCCTGAAGAGCAAGAGCCGATTGACCGTGCGGAGGTGTTGCGCTACCACCCGTGGACTTGGCGTCCAGGGACTATGGCTGGGATGGGGGCAGCCGAGTGGATGTACGGCATGCTGAACACCAAAAGGCCATTGGAAGAGAAGATGGCTCTTTTCTGGCATGGGGTGTTCGCGGCAGGGGTTTCCAAAGTGGATCACTACGATGAAGTCATGGACATGATTGTTCTGTTTCGTGACAAGGGCATGGGTAACTTTCGTGACTTGTTGGTGGCCCTCGCCAAAAACCCGGCCATGATCTATTGGTTGGACAATTGCGAAAATCATTCCGACGCAGTGAACGAGAACTGGGGTAGGGAACTGTTGGAACTATTCAGTATGGGCGTAGGAAATTACACAGAAGTAGACGTGCGAGAAGCCTCAAGGGCGTTTACCGGCTGGACTATCGCCCCCAAGCTACCGAGGGACCCCATCGGGCGCCATGATTGGTTCTTTGAATATAAGCCCGAAGACCATGACTACGGAGTAAAGACCTTCCTTGGCGAGACCGGAGAATTTAATGGCGAGGACATACTCAACATAGTCAGCAAGCAACCTGCAACAGCTCGATTCGTAGCGCGCCATTTGTATAACTTCTTCGTTGCCGACGAACCACAGGTGCCCGCTTGGTCAGTAACCCCTCCTAAGGACCCAGCGGCCATCGATATGATGTGCAAGGTATTCACCGAAAGCAACTACGATCTCCGTTCAGTGCTGCGGGCCATGTTCAATTCAAACTTTTTCAAGGAAGCACGATTTGCTAGGCTCAAGAGCCCAGCAGAGGTGGTAGTGGGCACACTGAGGTTGGTGGGTGGCGGGGCATTTCCAGCTCCGGGACTCGGCGACCTAGCCAGACAACCGGCCTATATGGGGCAGGATCTCCTGAATCCCCCAAGTGTGGAAGGTTGGCACACCGGCACAGAATGGATTAATAGTGGGTCCCTTATGAGGCGCATCAACTTCACTGCGAATCTGGTGGGCGACACTACCCGCCCGGGTGTGAGCTCAATCATCACACGAATAAGGGCGCAGGGCGATCAGAGCGCCGACCGAGTGGTGGATAGCTGCCTTGAGTACCTAGGCTCCTTGGAAGTCCATCCCGAAAGCCACGAAGAACTCATCGAGTACGCCAAATATGGTGGCGACTTCAGCTGGGATGACGAGGCCTCGTCTCGGGTTTCAACTGAAAGGATAGCAGAGTTATTGCAACTCATCGTCGCGTTGCGGGAGTACCAATATGCGTAGGATGCACAGGAACGAGCGAGGAGGGCGCCAATGACCAGCTTGACCAAGGACCCTGTACTGGTAGTTCTCCAGTTAAGCGGTGGTAACGACTACTTGAATACGGTGGTCCCCTATTCAAACCCGCTCTACGAAGAGAACCGTCGTGACGTGGGTGTCCCACTGGACAGAGTGCTGCCGCTCGACGATGAGCTTGGCCTGCATCCTGAGATGGGACCGATCAAGAATTTGTACGATCAAGGCGATTTGGCGATTATTCACGGGATAGGATATGCCAACTCGCCCCGGTCACACTTTCGTTCCATGGACATCTGGCACACATGCGAGCCCGACAAGCTGGGAACCGAGGGTTGGCTCGGTCGGGCGATTCGAGACATTGACCCTAACAAGGAAAATGTGCTGACTGGTGTTAGTTTTGGCCCAGCGCTATTCCGGGCCTTGGCCCTGACTGGTGTGCCAGTGGCCTGTGTCGATGACTTGGATACTTATGGCCTACTTCCGGGAATCTCGGAAGAGCGGCAGAGGTCTAGGATTCTCAACAAGTTCTCCCGTTTGTACTCTCCCTACGTGGGCACTACTGCTACCATGGAGTACCTCGGGCAGACAGGACTGGATACCCTGAAGGGCGCTGACATCTTGAGCGAAGTGCCGAGCATGTACAGCTCCACTGTGGAGTACCCAGATACTACTATTGCAAAGAAGCTGAAGGGCATTTCGCAGATTCACTTAGCGAATCTCGGCACTCGCATCTTTTACTGCGATCATGGCTCCTTTGACACGCACTCGAACCAAGTGGGGACCCACAACAAGCTATGGCATGATGTATCGCAGGCAGTGGAGAGCTTCTTCGATGATTTGAGAGAGCACGACGCTAGCGACAATGTGATCATGCTGATGTTCACTGAGTTCGGCCGTCGGGTGCGTGACAATGGATCAGGAACGGATCATGGGGCTGCCGGTGTCGCCCTCGTTGCCGGGGACAGAGTCAAGGGAGGCCAATATAGCGAATATCCTTCGATGAGGCAGGGCGACCTGGAGCAGGGCGACTTGGTCCCCAACCTGGACTTCAGGGGACTCTATACCGCCCTCCTGGAGGACTGGCTGGGCTTGGACGCTGTTTCAATTGTGGAAGGCACCTTCGAGAAGCCGACTATCCTCTAGCAGCCAACCACCCCACGAGATAGTGTACTGGGGCGTTGCTTGCTACGGAGCCTGGGTCAGCCGATGGTGGTTCGTTTGTGGAATCCAACTATAGCGTGTGACTGCAGGACGGCTATCTCTCGAATCCTGGCTAAATCATGGCAATGGAGACAGATAGAATGGTCATTCAATTTGCGGCAGGCCGGGTGTATGACTACAGCCATAGTGTTGGTCGGCAGGGTCAATCAGGGGTGGGGTTCAGTAACCCGGTAGGAATAGCCGTAGGTGCCGGGGATACGGTGTACGTGCTCAGCAGGGGATCCGAAACTACCAGCAACGTACACTGGAGCGAAACAGGAACGGGCGCTCGGGTTGGGAAACTTACAGTTGGCACAACGCCTGGCGATGAAGAGCTCTTGTCTGACTTCGGCAGCTACGGGATTGGAGACGGACAGCTTATCTGGCCAGCAGGGATAGCCATTGATCACGGTGAAAACATCTATGTCACGGATGAGTGGCTTAACCGGGTCTCGGTCTTTGACCGAGATGGGGCCTATCTCCGGCAATGGAGCACGGTCGATGAAACGGATGAAGGGGATCATGGCACCTCTGGGATTGGCATAGATGGAGCGGGGAACATCTATGTAGCCGATGGTCGCAGCCATCAAATCAGTAAATTTAGCTATGATGGCAGGCTCCTTACACGATGGGGGAAGAAAGGGAGCGGTCCTGGCGACCTCGATTCTCCTTGGGGTGTCACCGTCGACGATGAGGGCTACGTGTACGTGGCCGATCACCGGAACCACCGGGTGCAGAAGTACACCGCCACCGGTGAGTTCGTAGCTGAAATTGGAGGACCAAGTAATCGGCACGGACGACTACATCTACCCACAGGGGTAGCAGTGGACCCGGATGGGGATGTGTATGTTTGCGACTGGGGGGAAAACGACTATCATCCCGGACGGGTGCTGATATATGCTGCTAACGGACGGTACATCACCAAGCTTATTGGCGATTCTCAACAGCTATCCAAATGGGCACAGCAGGCGATTGACGCTAACCCCGACTACGCTAGAGCGCGACGCCGCGCCCACCACGTTGAATCAGAATGGCGGTTTGCCTTGCCAACAGGAGTCATGTTCGACGCGGTGAAAGGCCGGTTGTTTGTCGTGGACTGTCAGCGGAGCCGACTGCAAGTCTACAACAAACCGAAGGACTATCAGGAGCCGCAGGTGAATGCCTAGCATTCTGTCCTTCCCTGAGATATATCGGCAGAAGCCAGAATGCCGGTCGGGTCCCCGACCGGCATTCTTTTGATTCTTACCAGCGTGGTCTTCAGGCAGTCGCCAGACAGTAGACTTGGGAGGAGCCTGCGGGTAATGGGTAGTCCGTCCAGTTAGTTCCGCCGTCGGCACTCGCGAATACCTGGCCGTTCTTAGACGCGCAACACATGTTCCTTGGGTTCCGTTGGTCTATAGAGACCCCAAAGAGAGTGCTGTTCGGTTCGTAGCCAATGTCTACGCGGTTGAAGTTCAGGCCTCCATCTTCGCTATGGAACAGACCGCCTACGTTGCTCTCGAAGTCCCCGCCAGCAGATATCCAAATACTGCGGGGGTCGCCTGGCACCTCGCGGATGGACCGGCAGTATGTTGTGCCTTTGTGTGGGTTCAAATTCTCGATGGGAACGTTCTCCCAATGGTCCCCACGGTCAGTGCTTCGGAAGACACCTACGCGGCAGATGCTGATGACGGTGTCGGGCCGGAAACGACTCACCAACACACCGTGCATATCCACCGTATCGTCGGAGAGGTACTGGCCGTCACTCAGGTTTTCCCAATGGTCGCCGCCATCAAGGGACCTGATGAGACCGCCAACTTCAAGGGACGCAAACAGCTGGTTCGGGTCGGAGGCGCTGGCACCCATCATCAACACTCGCTTGGCCGGTATCCCTCTAGGTGGCATGGTGATTTGGGGAAACCGTACACTAATTGGCAACTGCTTCCACCGTTCTCCCCCATCTTCGCTCCGGTATATCTCACAGTTCTCATAGCCCGCATACATTACATTGGGGTCCCTCGGGTGGAATAACAGCGACCACATGGGAAGGCCGTGGCTGGGAACATCTACCCGCTCCCAATGGTCTCCGTGATCATTGGTGCGGTAGGGGCCATCCTGGGTGGCAACGTAGACCGTATCGGAATTCGATGGGTGTACCGTAATCGCCCTGATCTCAGGGAGATCTGGAAGACCGCTAGTAATCGGCTCCCAGTTGCCCTCTCCAAAGGGCCTCCGGAACAGCCCACTTCTGACGGTCATCTTCATTCCCATGTGCTTCTCCACCCATTCGATACCGGGGCTCGTATCCCCAGCCAGACCTGCATAGATGTACGACATAGCACTCCCTCCTGAAGCTTCGCTCCAGACCGTGGGTCCTTTTGGTACGTAGTTATCTCTCCAATTCTTGCCATAGTCTCGAACTATTGTCAATCGCAATTCTCATCAATGGAGCGAAAGCACATACTCCTATACCGATATGTTGAATGTAATTCGTTAACTCTACTCCGTCTGCGGCCTTCCAAGGAATAATCGGCTCGGGCAGAGGCTTAACCAACGTCGACTGGCCACGCACTTGGTCGTCTAGGCGTCCAGGAAAGGCCTTCCCCCACATTTTTGCCAGAGGTGCGGTCGGATACCTCCACTAGGATTAGCCAAGAGTACCGGACCATGTCAATCCATCACGCTACGATATGCTAGTTGACAGACTCGAATCACCGTTTTAGACTCGGAAACGACTTCCGCCAACATAATCTGCTTGGATGTGGCAAAACTTGTAGTATGGAGCTATTGAGATGAATATGATTCGCCACGCGAGCCTGCTATGCTTGCTGACAGTATTACTGGTAGTAGGAGCGGTTGTTTGTGGTGAATCGGCTACGCCCGCGCCGACTCCTGCGCCGACGACGGCCTTCGACCCTCCCCCTACTGCGGCCACCCCCACGGCGTCTCCAGCCCCGACACCCATCGAGGCTCCCCCGACCACCTCTACAATAACCCGGCTGCTAGTAGCCAACATACCCCCTCAGCCTGAGGCCTTGGACCCCTCGTTGATCGGAACATTCGAGCAGTTCCAGTTCCTGCCCATGATGGACAATCTATTGGGCTTCAATCACAAGACAGGAGTCGTTGAAGGGCGCGCCGCCAAGAGTTGGTCAGGCAGCCCCGACGGTAGGACATGGACCTTTGAGCTTAACGAAGGCGTTCCTTTCCATTTCGGAAAGGGGACCATGACATCCGAGGACTGGGCAGCTACATTCGACTTCCTGATTCGTGACGAAAGCTTGGTCTCCAGGAAGCGGTTCTACAAGCTAAAGTTCGGCTTACCTGCCGATTCTCCTGGCCCGGTTCCTGAAGGAGTAATAGACACCTCCGACCCTAACGTACTCGTGTTCAATCTGGCCGAGACCGATGCCCGCTTTTTCTACGATATGACCGACTATTTCGAGGCGGTAGCATTGAGCAAGGCGCAACTCGCGGAGCCCTATGACGAATGGAGCAAGACGCCAGCAGGTATAGGCTCCTACCAACTGCTTGAGGCCAACGTCGGCGAGAACCGCATATTCGAGAACGCTCCCGGCACGCATTATTTCCAAGAGCCAGCGTTTGATGAGCTCCAGATATTCTTTGTTTTAGAGCCTTCGACTAGACTTGCTATGCTGCTCGGTGAGCAGGCCCATATCGCCGACCTACCTCGAGAGTTGGCAGAAGAAGGTGAACAGCAGGGGCTGCGGCAGTGGCTTACCACCTTGGCACCCTCGGTAGTGTTCGGGGTGTTTGGTGGCAACTTCGCAGGTTCACCTCTAGAAAACGGGGATCCAGATTACTCGTTCCCATTGCTCAACGAGGACTTGCCGTGGACGAAGAAGGAAGTGCGGCAGGCGATGAACATGGCGATTAACCGGAACGAGCTTATCGAGGAGCTTTTCGCGGACTCAGCGATTCCAATCATCGGTCCGCCCATGTGGTGGCCGAGGAACGACGGTTGGAACCCCCAATGGGTAGAAGACTTCCCTGATCTCTACAGGTATGACCCAGTAGCTGCTAAGGAACTGTTAGCTGAAGCTGGCTACCCCGATGGATTCACGGCCGAGTGGAAGGCATTTGCTCGCCCGGGTGTGCCCTGGAGAGAGCTCGTTGAAGCCACCGTGGGTTACATGAGGGAAATAGGAGTCGATCTAAACGTAGAAGAGCTGGAATTCCAGGAGTTCCGCAACCAGTACCGGCAATTCAATCACAGTGGTTGGGCCTTCTGGTGGACTGCGCAGGAGAATCTGCCTTCGACCCGGTTCGGGTTCCACCACAACATGCGACGAAACCAGCAGCAGTGGTATGTGACAGAAAAGCTTCAGAGAAACTTCGACACGTTGGAGACGACTGTACCTCAAGACGAACGCCACGCCATATTGGAAGAGATGGGCAATGAGCTGTTCTACGACTTCGCCTTGATGCCGCTGGCTGCAGTCCGACCACGGTACGTAGCCAACCCCAGTGTCGTGGCTGAGTTCTTGACGACAGGCCTCAACGGAGTCCGTGACTTGGAGTTCGTCGTCCCAGCTAGGTAGTCGACAAGATATGATCAGCGTGACTACACGGAGGTAGGGGCATCGCCTCGCACCACCTCCGTGTGAGGGCCAAAAGACCCTAAACGTCTGGCCTTCCATGTGGCCAAATGGGTCCGGTTCTAGTGAGCGGGCAGGCTAGAGACAAGGGGCATTGTGCAACGATACATCCTCATCCGTCTAGCGCAATCCATACTAACGCTGTTCTTGATCAGCATGGTTATCTTCGTCTTGGCCCGGTTGTCCGGCGACCCGATCAACGTTCTTACCTCAGACGACATGTCGGAAGAAGACCTTCAACAGGTCAGGGCGAATTGGGGGCTGGATAAATCCTATCCTGAGCAATACTGGCTCTTCCTGACTAACGCGGTACAAGGGGATTTTGGCAAGTCGCTAAGATTCAAAGGGCATACGGCCGTATCATTGATAAAACGCCGGTTGCCAGCCACCCTGGAGCTCACAGCGGTCGCCGTTGGCTTTGGAATCCTCTTGGCCCTGCCCATAGGAGTGTTATCTGCGGTCAAGAAGGACACTCCTTTCGACTATGGTGCAAAGATATTCGGCCTCTTGGGGCAATCAGTTCCTAGTTTCTGGTTGGGTATAGTGCTCATATGGATATTTGGAGTCACGCTTGGATGGTTGCCTGTGAGCTTGAGGGGCGAGGAGAGTTTCTTCCAACGCCTGGATCACATAGTCTTGCCCGCCTTCACTTTGGGTTATTTCTCAGTAGCCGCGTTAATGCGCCTGACCCGCTCGGCTATGCTGGAGGTTCTGGACAGCGAATATGTGAAGACGGCCCACCTCAAGGGATTGCCCCAGTGGAAAGTGCTCTGGAAGCACTGCATGCGGAATGCCGCCATCGGTCCACTGACCTACCTTGGCATACTCATGGGCATAGTGCTAACTGGGGCAGTGGCCATTGAAACCGTCTTCGCTTGGCCCGGATTGGGGCTGTTGATCGTTCAATCGGTGCAGGCAAGGGACTTTCCCGTGGTGCAGGCCCTAGCTCTTTGGGGCGCTCTTGGCGTAATTGCTATAAACCTGACGGTAGATATTTCCTATGCTTATCTCGACCCTAGAATACGCTACAATTAGTGTTAGCCAAGCAAGGCCGGAAGGAATGCCCGGATGGCGATAGCGTTTCCCCAAAAGCGGCGATGGTATAGCGTCGAAGATGTCTTGCGCCGGTGGGCCATGGTCCGACGATGGCCACTAGTACCAGTGTTCTTTATTGTAGCATTGGTAATAGTGCCTGCGGCCTTCGCCGATGTCCTCGCCCCCCATGATCCGGAGATCGGCAAACTGAGCGAGAGGCTTACCCCGCCATTCTGGGCAGCTGATGGAGCAGCGGCCGAAGAAGGGGAGAGTGTAAATTACCTCCTTGGCACTGACCGGTCTGGAAGAGACATATTCAGTCGCATGATGCACGGGGCCAGAATATCACTCATGATATCACTCCTGGCCATCTCTGCTGGAGGCATCGTTGGCACTACGCTTGGTCTGGTGGCCGGTTACTACGGAGGGGTCGTTGACCACTTCATTATGCGTATCGTTGACGCCTTCCTCGCATTCCCGTTCATACTATTGGCACTAGTTCTCGTATCGATATTTGGTAGCAGCTTCGGTACCGTGGTAGTGACGATCGGAATATTACTGTGGGCACGCTTTGCTAGGCTGGCTCGGGGTGAGGCTTTGACCATAAGGCCCAGGGATTTTGTTACCAGGGCAAGAGCGTCCGGATGTTCCAATGTTCGAATAATGATACGGCATATCCTGCCCAATATTGTGAACCCGATATTGGTGGTAGCGACACTTGAGATTGGCCATGTGATATTGCTGGAATCCACCCTTAGTTTCCTCGGCGCAGGACTACCGATACCGACGCCCGCTTGGGGCCTGATGGTAGCAGAAGGGCGAGACCTGATCGTAGCCAACTGGTGGGTCTCCTTTTTCCCCGGTATTGCTATTCTACTTACGGTTTTGTCTATGAACTTGGCGGGAGACTGGTTGCGGGACAGGTTGGACCCGAAGTTGAGGCAGCTGTGACCCCGGGTAATTTGGAGCATGATCGGCCCATACTTGAGGTCGATAATCTGTGCACTTATTTTTTCAATCGGCGCGGAGTTGTCAAAGCTGTCGACGGAGTCAACTTCCAACTGTGGCATGGCGAAACTCTGGGCATTGTTGGCGAGTCAGGCTGTGGCAAGACGATGACGGCGCTATCGTTACTACGATTGATACCGCGGCCGGCAGCACGCATCGTGGCCGGGGAGGTCAGACTCAATGGGGAGGATCTGATATCCCTTACCGACGAAGAGATGCGAAAGGTACGAGGTCGCAAGATGGCAATGATCTTGCAAGACCCACAGACTTCCCTCAACCCAGTTTTAAATATCAGCAACCAACTGATAGAAGCTTTCAGGATGCGCTTCAAGGGTGATACGCAATCTATGACCCAACGTGCAGTAGAAGCCTTGAAAAATGTAAAGGTAGCCGCCCCTGAGAGTCGCATGAGAGATTTCCCTCATCAGATGAGCGGTGGCATGAAACAGAGAGTATTTGGGGCCATGGCTGTGGCCCAGGAGCCGGGAGTGGTGATAGCCGACGAGCCCACGACTGCGCTGGACGTAACGATCCAGCTGCAATACCTCAGGCTACTGAAGGAAATCCAGGAAAACACGGGGCTTGCAATTATTTTTATAACCCACGACTTTGGAATCGTGGCGCGCATGTGCGACCGGGTAGCAGTGATGTACGCGGGACGCATCGTGGAGCATGGGCCTGTCAGGGATGTATTGAACCATCCATCGCATCCTTATACTCAAGCGTTGATAGCATCGGTGCCTGACATGGACGCACCCCCAGAACGTCTCTATTCTATTGAAGGCCAGCCGCCAGTATTGATGGACCTTCCGGATGGTTGTCGCTTTGCCCCGCGATGTCCCCATGCGACGGATCGGTGTAAGGCCGAGTACCCTCATAGCTTTACGGTCACGCCAGGGCACACCGCAGATTGCTGGAAGATTGTAGAACAGTGAACACTCCGCTAATCGAAGTCAAGGACCTTAAGAAATATTTTCCCGTTACCAAGGGCCTGATTCTCATGAAGACGGTTGGTTACGTTCAAGCCGTCGATGGGATCAGTTTCACAATAGGCGAAAAGGAGACTTTAGCGTTGGTCGGTGAGTCCGGCTGTGGCAAGACCACAACTGCCAAGCTGATGCTGCGACTTGAACAACCAACGTCGGGACAGATTTATCTTCAAGGCAATGACATCCAGGAATTGACCGGTCCGAGTTTGAAGGAGTTTCGTACCCAAGTTCAGCCCGTGTTTCAAGACCCTTGGTCTTCCCTGAGCCCGCGAATGAAAGTGAAGGATATCGTAGCGGAGCCCTTGGTAGTAAATCGGAAGACGAGCTCTGGAGAAGTGCAAGGCCGAGTCGAAGAAGTGTTGATGCAAGTGGGCCTCAACCCGGCGCAGGGAGAACTTTATCCTCACGAGTTCAGTGGCGGCCAACGGCAGCGCATTGCTGTAGCTAGCGCTCTTGTATCCTACCCCAAGCTGATGATTCTTGACGAGCCGGTATCCGCGTTGGACGTATCGATAAGGGCCCAGGTGATGAATCTCCTGAAGGATATTCAGGACCAGTCTGGGGTAAGCTATATGCTAGTGGCCCATAATCTGGCCACGGTTAGATACATGGCCCACGCGACGGCGGTTATGTACTTGGGACAATTTGTGGAATATGCTTCCACCACCGCGCTCTTCGAAGAGCCGCTGCATCCATACACCAAAGCGCTGTTCTCGGCGGCCCTTCCTTCCCATCCCGATGTGCACCGCGAAGAGATTGTCCTCTCTGGCGAGGTCCCTTCACCCATCAATCCGCCTACCGGCTGCCGGTTTCATCCACGGTGTCCAATGGCCATGGACAAGTGTAGTGTGGAAATTCCTCAACCTAAAGAGATAGCACCGGGCCACACTGTTAACTGCCACCTATACTAGAGTTTTTCGCTTCACAAAGCTAAAGGAGGCAACAGGATGCTATGGCTCAGAAACGTTAACGACGGCGAGGCAGAGGGATATGTGAAGGAAGTCTTCGACCGCTACCGGGAAAGGCGAGGTGCCGTGCCTGAGTTGGCCCGAGTGCTGGCGCTGAGACCCGATGTGCTGCGGGGACGGGAAACTCTACGGAATGCCGTATGCGATGAAGCGACTACCCTTGGCAGGCGCCGCGAGGAGCTTCTGAATTTCTTCGGAGCGACATTGGGCGTCTGTACTGGTTGAGTGATGAATCACGGAGAGTTGCTCCGTAAAGCTTCGGACACCGACAAGAAGGCAGTAGCAGCAATTGGGATGAACTTCAGGACTTCCGACTTGGACCACCAAGACAAGGTCATGCTCGCATTCGCTGAAAAACTCACGCTAGACCACACTCATGTGACCAAGCAAGACTTAGAGGAACTACGAGATGTTGGCTTCAGCGACGAAAATATTCTTGAAATCATTGCCTCGGTTGCTTTCCGGAATTTCAGTAATCGACTGAATGTTGCCTTGGGGCTAGACGACCCTGACAACCTACCGGAATTAGACCCAGACCTGAATGAGATGTTGGGGGCGAGAGAGGCTTCGCACGTCAATATCTGAGTTCCTTCGAGGCTCGTTCCAGTCAGCGACGGCCGCGAAAAGTGGGGAAGGGGGGACTCGAACCCCCACGCCTTTCGGCACATGATCCTAAGTCATGCTCGTCTGCCAATTCCGACACTCCCCCTGGTGAGTGGGGTCAGGCGTGGCGACCGCATGTCGCCGTGGTTCGGGTGTCCGCGCTGACTGCTCGATGGGCAGTTGCGCGGGTGGATTGTAACATGAGGCGGTTTTACGTCGGCAGGTCCCGCAGTACGGCACGGCATGGGGCGCCATCGGCGCCGCGCAGGCGTATGGGGAGGGCCATCAGTTCATAGCGTCCCGGTTCAATATCTGAGAGGTCAATGCCCTCCAGCAAGACGACCCCGTGGTCGAGGAAGGCGCGGTGCACCGGGACTTGGGTGTCGGCATGGGCTACGGAGAGGTAGTCCAGCCCTACCAACCGCACGCCACGGCTCACCAAAGCCTCGGCCGCCTCGACTGAGAAGGCAGCGAAGTCAGCCACGTACTCCGCCTCGTGCAGTAGCTTGGAGTTTCTGGTCTTGAACAACACCTTGGTGTCGCCCTGGAGCGGTATTGCCTCTACATGCTCGCGGGTGATGTATTTGTCGGCGTCGACTTGGCATACCAAGGTCGGACCTATGAAAGCCTCCACTGGGATCTCGTCGATGGTCACACCGCCGTCGATGAAGTGGAAGGGTGCGTCGAGGTGGGTGCCAGCGTGGACGCTCATGTTGACCGCTGAGGTGTTGGCAGAGTCGCCCTTGCTGGTACGCCGACGCTCGGCCAACTCGTAGGGCGCGGAGTTAATCCAGCGCGCCGTCTCTTCGGACAGATTCAGGGAGATATCGTGATAGGCCATAGCTCATCTCCATTTGAAAAGCATACTTAGGACAAGGGCCATCGTATGAGGGGCGGGCCAAGAGGTCAAGCCTGATGTGCGGGGAGTAACTGTTCAGGATTAAGGAGCCAGGCTAGGCTTTCACCATTATTCAGGCCTTGAGCCGGGATCCGGAAAGCGCAATTACAGGCCAATACTCAGCATGGAAGAGATTCGCAGATTCCGGTTTCCGCCGGCATTGCCCATGGCCCGTTGGGGGTCATGTATTAGGGTGAAAAAATGTACGGCCTACGTGGACCGGGGTTGCCCTATCGTCCGGGCCGTGGATTCCCGCGGAGGCGGGAATGATGGGATCGGCAGTTGGCTGTGCGCTCGGGGTCTATTCCCATGGTAAGGACGGAGGGGCCTCTGGCAGGTTCACCCACCCCGATCAGTTGCCGCAGGAGGCTCAATACAGGTCGCGAAGACGAGACCTGAGCAACTGGTGGGCCACCACCATTACCAGAACGCTGGTGCCTAAGAGTGCGGCGAGGCTCCAACTGAACCCGCCGATGACCACCGCCAAGACTGTTCCCGCAGCGGGGCCGTGCTCGGTATCGGTCGCCGCCATCAGGAATAGAGCTACTCCAACTGCCAGCGAACCCTGGAGCGCAAAAAGTACAGTGGTCTCCGGATTAAACAAAGAGGCTACGATGCCAGTCAGCAACGCGACGGTGTGTCCTCCGAACACATGGCGAGGCCGGGCCATATTGCTGCTGGGTGTCACAAAGAGGACGAAGGCCGTGGAGCCGATGGCAGCGACGATCACGGCTCTGTCCACCACATCTACAATGGAGAGGATCACCAGCAGGGTGGCGGCAGCAAGGGAGCACTGAAAAACGTACCCACGGAGGTTAGTCTTGACCTTTGGGTCAAAGGGTCGGAGACGGAGTCGCATCGCCGGCCTTCCTAGCTGGAGCCTTAGCAAAAACCAAGTCCGATTCCCGTTGTGACGGAGGAATCGGGCCAATATGGTTATCGAGTCTTGGTGACCCGCCTCGGGGTCGAACCGAGAACCTGCTGATTAAGAGTCAGCTGCTCTGCCAGTTGAGCTAGCGGGCCAAGTGGTAGCCACATCCGCTTGTTGATCCATGACTACCATCGCTATCTAGCGTATACGAGGGCGTTCTCGTAGGTCAATATCCAGAATGAGTTGCGTAGCTAGAATGGGCAAGGCGCGTAGAATGCGAAGCAAGGCGCGTCCCAAGTTTCATGCAGTCACTGCGAAGGAATGCTAGCTCTCTCCACTAGCCCAACCGCAAGGTCGTCCACTGCTCGACCATAGCCTCCCAATCCATCCTCACGTCACGGCCCATTCCGTCTCCCCGCTGCGCAGGAAATCCAGACTGCTCGACCGTAGCCCCCGGTCTATCCTCACGCCAGACTGGCTAACGTCCGCCGTCTACACATCGAGCCGAAAAGTAACGTCCGGCGTCTTCCGGAGAGTCTCGCTTCCTTAGCGTGGCGAAGGCCCGTGGGAAAAACAGGGTTTGGACCGCCGGGCCGCAATACTGCCATTTGATGTCCGTTCCCTCTGGCGGCCGACTTTTCTCGCAACTGGAGACCTTCGCGTAACGCGACTCCATCCTGACACCCGTCCGTTGGTAAGTGTTCAGACTTGATGCTGTGGTTTTAAGGGCATCCCTTGTGGACGTCCAAACCTCCAAGGCAACCACGAGGGCTGTCCCTGCGAGCTAAGACCTGCGTAAGCGTCGGTGGGAGACACCGTCGAGGTTGTCGGCACTCATGGCCCTCGTGGACTCGGCACTGACATCCGTTCCTTCCCAATTCAGCCCCCACCCTCTACAGTTGTATTTGTATTGTGCCACCCCATCTACTGGCTTGGACCCAGCCATGGCACGACAAAGGAGGCCAAACCATACCAGAATGCACCACCCGGATACACTTACCCTGTGTCAAGGTTCCGCCTTGCCCGCCGCTATCGGCTCAGCCTCACCACCCTGCCAAAGCTGGATGACCTGAAATGGATCGAAATGGACCGAAAAATCAGGGGTCGAGAAAAGAACCCAACCCGGTCTTGTGACCTTTGCCAAACCGCTTCCCATTGAGCGGAACACTGGAGCCTGCCCGGCCCTGGTCCGGAGATGAGGCTGGGGCCCCATCGCAACCTGAACCTTGCTGAGCGCACGCTATGATATGGCACAAGAACACAAAAACAACTATCACGCGACCCCTAGACTAAAGCAAAGCTGGTTCGTAGCTGCGCCGCTGTAAATCCCAGCGCAAGAATATGGTAATAAATTAGTACCGGACTACAATGGTATAGGCATCGAACGACATAGAAAATATCAATAACATAGTATTAGAATGCAATAAATATGGCATCTAATGCCCATAATGCCCACAAGTGTCTGCAGTTGCGCAAGGCCTCCGCAGACGGGAATCCACAGTCCGGTAGTGTTGACTCCGGTCTGCGCAGGAGTGACGATGCAAAGAGCGCTCTTGTTTGACACCCGGCTTGGCGGTGACCTACCATGGATGTGAGGCCGTGCTAGGCGGGGAGTTAGCGGTGCCCTGAACTCGCAATCCGCTATAGCGAGGTCGAATTCCACCCCGAGGCTTGGCTGGTGCGCCTCTATCCCGAAAGCGTAGTATCGAAGGCTGGGTCCCACGCGGCGGAGACCTGTGAATCCCGCCAGGCCGGAAGGAGCAACGGTAAGCAGGGGCCTTCGGGTGCCGTGGGCTTGCCTGGCTGGAGCTACTCTCAAGGACATGTCCATGGGCCTTCGTCGACGGGCGGTGCACGGCCTCTTACTTACCTATCACCATGACCACCTCGATCCCCTCAACCGGTGCTGTCACGCGCCACCGCCCTGCTAAAGCTTTGGCTCAGCACTTTCTGCTGGACTCACAGATCGCCGATCAAATCATCGAGGCGGGTGACCTGAAGCCCACTGACTTGGTGGTGGAGATCGGCCCGGGTCAGGGTGCCCTGACGTCCAGACTGGTGCAGCAAGTAGGGACAGTAGTGGCGGTCGAGGTGGACGCGCGGCTGGCCGAGTCCCTGCCCCACCGAGTCGGTAACGCACCGAACCTGCGGGTTGTGTGCGGCGACGCCCGTAGCTGTGACTACAGTAGCTTGGCCCCGGAGGGGCACCCGTGGAAGGTTATCGCCAACCTACCCTACTATGCTGCCAATCCCATCGTGCGGCGGTTGTTGGAGGAGGAGCCACGCCCGGAATTGCTGGTGGTTATGGTGCAGCTGGAAGTAGCCGAATCAATGGCCGCCGTTCCGGGAAAGATGAACCTGCTATCGGTGGCGGTGCAGTTTTACGGAAACGCCTCTGTCGTCTGCACCGTGCCATCCTCCGCCTTCCGGCCCGTCCCTAAGGTACATTCCGCGGTGGTTAGGATAGACGTCAAACCCAGCCCCCTGCTTCCTTCAGGAGATGTGTCGGCGTTCTTTAAGCTGGCCAAGGCAGCCTTTTCCGCTCCGAGGAAGCAATTACATAACGCGCTGAGCCGCGGACTGAACGTCTCGCCTGCCGAGGGACTGCGCATACTGCGGGGGGCTTCTATCGACTCCACGCGGCGGCCCGGCGCACTCAGCCTACGCGAGTGGGTTGCGTTGTATCGCAGTTGGTTGGTATGCAGTCCGGTGGAGTCCTGACGGTGCATTTACGCGCCTACGCCAAGATCAACCTCACCTTGGAGGTATTGGGGCGTCGCGACGACGGCTATCATGAAGTTGTGACCATCCTACAGAACGTAGGGCTTTATGATGTGCTCCATATCGAGCCTGCTCCGAGCATGTACCTGACATGCTCGGCGGATAGGCTGGAGGGCGAGGACAACCTCGTTTGGCGAGCCGCTGCTCGTCTACGCGCGGTGGCCAGCGTGGGAGATGGTGCGCGGATACATCTGGAGAAGCACATTCCTGTTGCCATGGGGTTGGGCGGTGGCAGCAGTGATGCAGCGGCCGCTCTGGTGGGCTTGAGCACCATTTGGGGCCTGTCGCTGTCCGCCCGACAGGTGGCGAGTATTGCTGCCGAGCTTGGCTCCGACGTGCCCTTCTTTCTTGTGGGAGGGACGGCCAAGGCCGAGGGCCGCGGCGAGCAGGTCAGCCCCATTCCGGCAGTCCCGCAACGCTGGGTGCTGCTGCTATGTCCCGATATTGACCCCTCGATAGAGTCGGGGGGCAAGACCGGGCGCTTGTACCGCAGCCTGTCGACGGACAGCTACTCCGACGGGTCGGTGTACGTTGCTGCGGTCAATGCCATCCGAGAGGGACGGTTCCCGTCCGGTTGCCTATGCAACACCTTCGACAGTGTGGCCGGACAGGTATACGATGGTGCTGCCAGCGCAATGGAGGCGATGCTGCGAGCTGGGGCGTCGGAAGCGCACCTGTGTGGCAGTGGTCCAGGCCTCTACGCGGTCTTCGAGTCTCAGACCGAGGGGGAACGGGCTGGCGAGCACTTGCAAGATGAGGGTTGGCGGACATACCTTGTTAGCACGATAGAGAAGGGGTGGGAGTCGATTTGCCAGGGTTAATGGAAATTCGTATTGGGATGGACCCGACTCTGTTCAGCGGAGGAGGATTCACGCTCACATGGCACGGGTTCTTCACCTTTATTGCTGTGTCCGCAGCCGTAATCATCGTGGCCCAGTTGGGCCGTCGTCAGGCGCTGAACACTGACGCCATTTACTCAGTAGCCCTGTGGTGCATCATCGGAGGCATCATCGGCTCGCGGGCTCTGCATGTGCAGGACCAGTGGGGCTACTACAGCTCGGACCCCATGCGGATACTTCAAGTATGGAGCGGCGGCATCACCATCATCGGTGCCATTGCCGGGGGATTTGTCCTTGGCGCAGCCTACATGATTGTCCGTAATCACCCCAATTTTCTGGACTTCTGGGGCAAATATTTCCGGTGGCTGGGCGAACCCACTAGGGCGGAGCTGCCGACCGTAGGCCGCCTAGCCGACCTCGCCACTCCCGCCGTCCTCATCGCGATGATCATTGGGCGCATAGGCGACATAATTAATGGCGAGCACTTTGCCTCAGCCACCAGCCTGCCTTGGGCTGTGGTCTACACTCACCCCGAAACCGTTGCCCTGTACGCCAACTCGGCCTTGGCCAACGTTGAGGGCATCATTGCACGTACGCCCACTCACCCCGCCGTTGTCTACGAGATGCTGCTGGACTTCGCCATACTGGGGGTCGTCTGGTGCTTGCGAGACCGACTACGGCCCGACGGCATGATCTTCGCCCTCTATGCGGGGCTCTATGCCATTGGCCGCTTCTTCATCAGCTTCCTGCGGCTGGACTCCGACAAGATATGGGACTTGAACCAGGCACAGTTGGTCTGCATCGCCATTCTGATAATCGTGGTGCCTCTGCTGGCCTACAGGGCCCAGTTGGTGCGCCCCGGGCCACGTCGCCCGCAAACCCCACAGGCCCCACCGCGCCGTCGTCGCGGGTCTGCGACGGCGTCACGCGGTCGCTGATGCCCCTGATGCATCAATGAAGTCCAGCAGCCTCAGTGAGACCACCTCGGCACCGCCACGGCGCTCGGTCTCCAGCCTGTAAACGGCGTCGATACGGTCCACACCTTCTGTCCAGCGCTCCGCCAACCCGAAAGCGGCCGCGTCGAATGTGGCCCGGTTCTCTCGGAGTTTCAACTTCAGGTGCTGGCCCGAATTGCCTAGGGGTCGCACCTCCCGCACCTCCAAGTTCCTAGCCAGAAAAGTCGGATCAGGGTTGCCCTCGCCAAAGGGGCCCAACGCCCGAAGCCACTCGAAACCTGCACCCATCAGGCTGGTCACCGGGGCTTCCGCGTCGATGCGTATACTCGGGCGTAAGTCCATACCAGCCAGTTCCTCGTCGGCCAGCGCCTCCATACGCTCGTACAACGACTCCAAGTTCGCCCGCTTCATGGTGAACCCAGCAGCTTGCGGATGTCCCCCGTAGCGCAAGAACAGGTCTCCGCACTGCTCTAATGCGCTCACCATGTTGAACTGGGGGATGCTGCGGGCGCTGGCCCGCACTACGTCGTCACTCAAGCACATGGCGATGGCAGGCCGGTTGAACCGCTCCGCCAACTGGCCTGCGGTCAAGCCTACGATGCCCGGATGGTACCAGTCCTCGCCCACTAGAAGGATGGATGGCAAGTTCGCCTGTAGCATTACCCGCTCCTGGGCTGCTGTCAGGCTGCGCTCGGTCTCCTGGCGGCGGTGCAGGTTCATCTCTTCTAGCCTCAGCGACAGCTCTTCGGACTCGTTGTAGTCGGTACTGGTCAGGAGGCGGTAGCTGGTCGAGGCACTATCGAGCCTGCCTGCTGAGTTGAGGCGCGGGGAAATTGCGAAGGAGATGGCTTCCATCCCGATGCCTTGCGGGTTCAATCCAGCCCGCCGGTACAGGGCCAGCAGGCCGGGATGACGCGTGGTGGCTAGGGCCCGCAGCCCCGCTTGTACGAGGTAGCGGTTTTCGTCCAGCAGGGGGGACACGTCGGCCACGGTGCCGATGGCGGCGAGGGCTATGAGGTCGGGGGGGCAGGGCAGGCCCATGCGCCGGTATAGGCCATGCACCAGCTTGAAGGCCAGACCCGCACCCGATAGCCCCACGAATGGGTAGCTCACTTGAGCGGCATTTGCTGAAGAATGAGGAGAGGAGGCCACCTTGGGGTTTATCACCGCCACAGCGTGGGGCAATTGGGGTCGGGGCGTGTGATGGTCGGTGATGATTGTATGCATCCCCAAGCGCGACGCTAGGTCGACTTCTTCCACGTCGTTGACTCCACAGTCCACGGTAATCATCAGGGTGCATCCCTGTTCCTGCAGGCTGTGTATGGCACCCGGGTTAGGGCCGTGACCCTCCCGCACCCGATGGGGGAGGTAGGGTACGACGGTGACGCCCAACTGCCCAAGAGCCAAGGCAAGCAACGCTGTGCCCGTGACACCGTCTACGTCGAAGTCTCCCAGAATGCCGACGGTTTCTCCTTGGGCCACAGCCTGCTGCAGGCGGTCCAAAGCCGTGTCCATGTCGGGCAGCAGGCAAGGGTCGTGCATCCACTTGGGGCCGGGGTTGAGGAAGGCATCGATGGCCTCCTTGGTGAAGAGACCACGGTGGTAGAGGACTTGGCGTATCGCTGGAGGGGCGTCCTTGGCCTCCACTGCTCCATCAGGGGCGAGAGCCAGCACTCGCCAGTGTTTAGTGTTATGAGCAACTGTCACCTAACCACACCACTCCATCGACATCAGGGCCTACGTCAGGCCCAAGGTCACGGCTCCATACCGCGTAGGCCCCCGTAGGCATAGATGCCGATGACGGTATGGATGCCTTCCCAGGAGGTCTAAGCCGCAGTGAATATGAGCACCGAGTTGTGGCCACCGAAGCCGAAGGAGTTGCTCATCGCAGAGGAGATGGGGAGTCTGCGGGCAACGCCGGGGGTGTAGCTTAGGTCGCACTCCTCGTCGGGGTTCTCCAAGTTGATTGTCGGTGGGATGGCCCCATCTCGCAAGGCCATGATGCACACAGCTGCCTCCAAGGCCCCGCCCGCCCCCAGCAGATGGCCGGTCATAGACTTGGTGGAACTGATGGGCACGCGATAAGCAGCCTCTCCCATGGCGCTCTTGATGGCTAGTGTCTCTTGCCGGTCGTTGAGGGGTGTGGAAGTGCCGTGAGCGTTCAGGTAGCCGATTTCATGAGGCGCCAAGCCCGCCCGCTCCAAGGCGAGGGTCATTGCCTTGGCGGCGCTAGGACCGCCGGGTGCTGGCTCGGTCAGGTGGTAGGCATCGGAGGTGGCGGCGTAGGCTGCGACCTCCCCTAGTGGTGTGACCCCTCTACGTACGGCGCTGGCCTCGCTCTCCAACACCAAGACCGCTGCTCCCTCGCCCATGACGAAGCCGTCACGTTCGGCGTCAAAGGGCCTGCTGGCCCCCTTGGGGTTGTCGTTGCGCCGGGAGAGGGCGCGCAGCGAGTTGAAGCCAGCAACGGCGATGGGACAGATGGGGGCCTCGCTGCCTCCGGCCAACACGATGTCGGCCTCGTCCCGCCGTATCATCTGCCAGCCTTGGCCGATGGCGTCGGCGCCGCTGGAGCAAGACGACACTGAACAGAAGTTGGGCCCCATGGCACCCGATGCCATGGAGACTTGGGCTGGGGCCATGTCGCCCAGCATCATCGGTATGAGGAAAGGAGAGACTCGGCGAGGGCCCTTCTCCTGCAGCACGTCGTACTGCTGAGAGAGGGTGATGATTCCCCCGATACCGCTGCCCACTATAACGGCTACACGGAAAGGGTCGACTTTCTCCGGCTCAAGGCTGGCTTGTTGGCAGGCCTCTAGGGAAGCGACCACGGCGAACTGGGCAAACCGGTCCATGCGCCGGGCCTGCTTCTTGTCGCGTATCCGGTCGGCGTCGAAGCCTTTCACCTCGGCGGCGAAGCGGGTGTCGAAGCTCTCAGCGTCGAAAGCGGAGATGCTGTCTACGCCCGAAGTGCCACACAACAGAGCGTCCCAAGTGGTCTGGACATCAAGACCAAGAGGGCTGATCACCCCGAGCCCGGTAACGAAGACTCGGCCGGCCCCAGAGGGGGACTGCTGCTCCATCGTCTATTCGTCCGCCAAGGCCGTGAGTGAGGAAGGGGTGGCCAAAGACCGAAGGGCCTCGCTCATCTCGTTCATCCGCACGGACACAGCCGTTGAGAGTGCCCGCGAGGATTTGGTCAGATCGTCGAGGGTGTCGGTCATATAGCCGACCTGCTCGGCAACGGTCTGTTGAAGCTCGGTCATCGCTTGGTCCGACACGCTGCGAAGGGCCTCGCCCACATCGTTGACCCGAATGGCGACGGCGTCGCCAATCTCCTTGCGTGTGGACTCCGACAAGCGGTTCAGGGCTTCCTTCAGCTCGGCAATGCGTACTGAGATGCTGGGAGACAGCTCCCGTTGCTGACCGGCGAACCCCTTATAATTCTGCATCATGCTGAATATGCGGCCATAGAACCGGTCCACAGGGTTCAGCTTGCTGTAGTAGCGCTGGAACAGGTCTTGAGATTCCTGCAAAGACCAGCGCTCGTCCAGATGCACTAACTGCTCGCCAGTGTAGAGGTGGTAGGGGCGTATCGCTCCCTCTTCCAGCACGTTGCCATTTTCGTCCAAGGGGGTGAGATCGGTCCAGTTGGATGTGGCAGGCAGTGGCGTCAGCAAGTTGGCTGTCTGGTAGCGGCTGATCTGGGTGACCCACTCGGCCATATCCATGATGCTCTGCTCGGTATCGAAGGGCAAACCGATGATGGTCATTGCTACCACGCTGAACCCTGTGGAGTTCAACGTCTCCAAGTCTTTGAACATCTGGCCGGGTTCCTGGCGTTTACGCACCGCCTCCAAGTTGGCCACATTGTCCGACTCGACACCTAGGTAGAGCATTCCCATCCCGATTTCCCGCAGGGCGTGGGCCATCTCTGGGTCTTGGCCGACCTCGGCCCGGGCTTGGCAGACCAAGGCCATGCCATCCGAGTGGCCCTTCCAAGCCTTGACCCGCTCCAACCGCTCGTTGCGGTACTTGGTAGCCCTCAGAGGGGGCGGGTGCAGGTCGTCGGAGACGAAGACAGCGAAGCGGCCGTTGCGGGAGTGAATCAGGCCGTCGGCGGCCAACTCCTGCAATTGGTGCAGACGCTTGATTTCCGTTTCCCGGTTTACCATGCGGTAGCCGAGGAACTGTTGAATCACTTGGCAGTAGGTGCACTTCTCGGTGCATCCCCGTACGGTCTCCAGCACACCGCCAGCCATGGGGTTCATGGGCGTCAGGTCGCGTATGGCGTTGAAGTCTGGCAACTCTACGAAGTCGGGGGAGACCAAGCCCCGGCGCAGCGTTTGCACCAGTTGGCCACCGGACATGTAGGAGATGCCCGGGATGTTGGAGAGGGCCTTCTCTCGCTCGGAGCCGGTGAGGGAGAGCAACACGTCACACAGTTGCCCGATGATGTCCTCGCCCTCGCGGTTGACCACTACGTCGAACTTGCCCAGTTCCATGGCCTCCCGGGGCAGGGGGCTCATCTGAGGGCCGCCGCCGATGGTGATGAGGTCGGGGTGGGCCTCCTTGGCCAGCCGCGCCACATCGTAACCTCTGGGAGCCTCGTTAATGAGGGCGCTAATCATGAGGATATCTACGCCCTCTAGGTCTTTGTCCGGGTCGAGCTTGCCGGAGCGGGCCTCGAACCAGACCTCTCGGTCGTAGAGGTAAGGGCCATCCCACTGCTTGAGGGCGCCGGAAAGAAAGAGAAGGCCCTGTCGCGGGATGGCAATGTACTCAAAGTTGCCCCCAGCTGAAGCCGGCTGCAACAGTGTAACGCGCTTGATCTTGCTGCTCATGGACACTCCGCTTTTCGTGCTTCTTACGTCAACACTGTCTCGGTGGGTAACAGGCAGTCTCCCGCCTCTTCCTGCAATTATACAACACACCTACGTGTCGACAAAGTGTTCTGCAACCCTCTATGGCTTTCTCAAGAAACGGGTATCGCTCTGACCGGCGCAGCTTCCGCTCCGGCTACCCTTAACAGCAAGCAATACGGCACGTAGTCTCCTCCGGGCACTGCCGTCAGGTCAAGGGACTCCACGGCAAGGGTGCCTGTCGACAGAAGGAGGCGCATCGCCGGAGAGTCTTCACTGTCCAACGGGTCGATTGAGAGAGCGTCGAGCCCCACCAGCTCCAGACTCCGCTCCACCAACCATTCCGCTCCTTGGGCGGAAAGGCATATCGGACCCACTCGGAGTGGAAGGCGTTCCGTCCCGTCGGGTACCGCCGCGAGGAATTTGCGCTTTCGATCCACTCGATACCGGTCGTAGCTGGAGAGTGTTTTCTCGTATCTGTGGTGTGTAGAGTTTGTCGAGTAGGGGTTTTGGTCCAGATTGGGGCTTATATCTGAGGATGGGACTCGACAGTGTAGTGGGGCACTGTGTGGGGCTTGGGGCCGGTGTGGCCGGTTTCCCACGTACAGGGAGAATCGAAGCCCACGGCGGTGCTGAAGGCCATCTCGCCTTGTTGCAGCTTGGCCTTGGTCTTGTAAGTTCGCATTCACGTTCTCTGGAACTGGCCGTGGTCCGCTTGGGCCGGCATGAGTATGGAAGGCGGTGTATAAGGTGAGACATGGTGTCCCGGTTTCGTCTCACTGTGTATCACGGCATGGGCAGAAATCGTATTTGGTAAGGGTACAGATGAGACACTGGTCGTAGCTGAAAACGCATGTTTTGTATCTGCAATGTGTCTCATTTGTCTCATTTGGGTAGGTCCAGCTACGAAATGACGGGATTTTATGGGACACACCCGTACCATTGAGAGTCCGTGCGGATGGGCCGCAACACTTGGGCAGCCGAACGGGGGTATTCCTGCAATGGGTTTTCGGACAACCGTTGTTGGCGGCCCTGCTACGGGTGTTTTAGTTGATTGCGTTTTCAGAACCATATGTCGAGCCTAGAGGGGGAAGGACAAGTGTGTCAACGGACTGATGTCAGTGGGCACGGGGCTCTACGGCATGACGCATCGCAACTTCGGACGGGGTTCCCGCCTGCACGGGAACGACGGGGGGAGGGGACTTGTGAGACAGGCTTTCGCAGGGAGAGGGGAGTGTTGTCCGCATGTTCAGTCCGTTTCTCGAATAATCGAAAGGCCTTAGTAAAGATGGCTGTGCCTAGGTTGGATGCTACAATATGAGCGATTATGGAACAAGCGGCAACACCAGCCTCCGAGGGCGACCGTCAGGCTAGGCGCTACTACGCTCTCAGCCGACGCTACATCGACAATGCCATGGTGGAGGTCGCCTGCGGACGTTGGAAGCCTGCGGAAGACCTGCTGTGGGGCAGTGTAGTGGCTGCCGTTAAGGCCGTGGCTTGGAGCCGAGGCGAGCCCTTGCAGGACAATGCCCAAGTGGAAGAGTACACCCGCTCTTTGGGCCAGCAGATGAAGGACCGACGCATCCGTGACGCCTTCAGCAGGCTATCGGGCTATGCCACTATGTTCGATCGGCTGCACGACTCCCCGCGGGAAAACACTCGCCGCTTGGTCATGGATGTAGAAGAGGTGGCTGCGGCCGTGCAGAGGCTTTGGCGTCTGCTGCCTTCCGACGAGTCTGGCGAGTCGCGTGAAGAGGATAGCCTTGAGCGCTGAAGCGCTGCCCAACGAGGCCTCTGAGCCGCCACCCGAGGAAGAACAGGAAGTTTCCGGGGCACAGTGGCCCTCGAGACCCACGGCTGCAAGCTCAACCAAGCCGATAGCGAGACCCTTGCGAGGCGCTTTCAAGAGGCTGGCTACCGCTTGGTGTCTCCACCTCAGCACGCCGACGTCTATGTGGTCAACACCTGCACAGTGACCCATGTGGCCGATAGCAAGGCAAGGCAGGCGCTCCGTTCGGCCCACCGCCGCAACCCCGACGCCACGGTAGTAGCCACAGGCTGCTACGCCCAGCGCGACCCTGCGGCCATCACAGCGTTGCAGGGAGTGGACTTGGTGTTGGGGAACACAGATAAGCCGGGGTTAGTGGAGAGGGTACGGGAAACGCGTTGCGGTGCTCCTCAATCTCTAACGGATAAGCAAGCACCCCAACACCTTCCGTATTCGCCGGGACGGTCCCGGGCTATGGTGAAAATCCAGGAGGGATGCAATCAGGTCTGCGCCTATTGCATCGTACCCAAGGTCAGGGGCCGGGAGCAGAGCATCCCGCCTGCAGAACTGGCATCTCAACTGCAAGCCCTAGAGTCGGAAGGGTATCGCGAGGTGGTGCTGACCGGCACCCAGTTGGGCTCCTATGGATTCGACCTAGACAGCCAGAGTCTGACACGGCTCATTGCGACCCTGCTAGCCGAGACGACTATTCCTAGGCTGCGTGTCTCATCCCTCCAGCCACAAGAGATAAGCCAGGAACTGTTGGAACTGTGGCAGGACCCGAGGCTCTGCCCCCACTTCCACGTGCCGCTCCAGAGTGGAGCCGATTCGGTGCTTCGGCGTATGCAGCGTCGTTACACAACGGCGATGTACAGGGAGGCGGTAGATAGGATACGCAGCCGTCTAGCGGTATCGTCGGTGACCTCGGACGTCATAGTGGGGTTCCCCGGTGAGACGGAAGACGACTTTGACCAAGGGCTGGCCTTCGTAACGGAAATGGCGTTGGCTTCGATGCATGTGTTCCCCTACTCCCGCAGACCCGGCACCGGCGCGGCCCACATGGGGGATCAAGTGGATGAGGTGGCTAAGCGGGTACGCATGGGCGCTATGCTGGCAGTGGCTGAGGAGTCCCGCGCGGCTTATGCACAGGATTGTGTGGGGCAGATACGTCCCGTGCTGTGGGAGCGTGCCACGGCGAAAGAGGGGACGGGCTGGCGCTTCAGCGGGCTTACCGACAGCTACCTGAGGGTGACGACGGTGAGTGACCGGGACTTGTCCAATAAAATGACTCGGGCCCGCCTGGAAGAGGCGGGCCCTCAAGCCGTCTACGCGTCTTTGGTGGAAGACACCATCGGTGTCGCCTAGGCAACTTTGGGCGGCTCGTCCACTCCCACAGGGCGGAAGCGGCGACGCCCGTTGCGCCTCTCTAGGTAGCCTGCCCGCTCTCCCGGCCCGCCGTGGGCGAAGAGCAACAGCCAGCCCTCCTCTTCGGCTTGGTTCAGCACTTCTCGCCTCGTCTGCAATGTGAGCTCAGGGTAGCGGTCGAATGCGGGAATGCAGGCCAAATCGAGATGGAAGGGTGTGGGCGCGAGGTCCCCGAGATAGCATGCCCGCTCACCACCCAAGGTGAGGAGAACGATCTGGTGGCCGCGGCAAGGGCCTCCAGCTACCTTCACTTCCACGCCCGGCATAATCTCATAGTCACCGTTCAGCATGGCAAACTGCCCTCGCTCCTGAATGGGCAGGAAGTCCTCTTCGCGGTACATGTCAAAGAACCGCTCGTCTGGGCTCAGCGCGTCCTCGTAGCAGGTTTCCTGTATGTAGTAGGTGGCGCGACTGAAAGTTGGGAGGAAGTTGCCAGCCCGGTCCAGCCTGGTGCAGCCGCCACAATGGTCGAAGTCCAACCGTGACAGAATGACGGTATCGATATCCTTGGGGGAGAGGCCCATAGCTCGTAGGTCTTTAAGTAGCCGGCTGGGGACCAAGCCATACTGCTCCCGGCGCCCATCGGGGTCTTTGTGGCCGACGCCGGTATCGATCAACACGTTGTGGCCGCCGAATTGCGTCAGCACACAGTTGAGCCCCATCGTTAGCCTGTTCCTCCGGTCGGTCGAGACTTGGTCTTCCCACTGAGGCTTTGCTATACGCCCGAACATAACGCCAGCGTCCATCTTGATGATGCCGTCGCTTAGCATGGTAAATCGCCTGGTTTCCATAATGTTGCCCTCTCTCTCTCTTGATTTTGGAGGGGCCAAATCCCCGGAACGAAGTAACTCGATGAACCGAGTATATCGCGGCGCAAGCATATGTCAATACTTTTTTAGGCGTAATATAAAACGATAATCAACAATATTATGTTAGCTAGATGGTGGAGTTCAAGTAATCAGGCGCTACTATCCCTAGTTATATGACCCGTGCCTTATATCACGGCGATGCCATTCATTAGGTATAAACTCAAAATTATGACAAAACTTACGGTCAGTTTCCCACGCTAAGGCCCGTCCCAGCAGACTTGGAGGCATCCGTTCCCATGGACCTGACATCCTCCTTTTGATAGTCCCGCACATGCGTTCTAATATCGACGTAGACACCTGGGACTGACCCGTCACAGGTCGCCCCGGCTTTTCTCCGAGCCATTCTTGGGAGGGAAGCACATAGAACCTCAGACCAAGGCGCCCCAAGCAACCCAAGCCTGTTCTACAACCGGGAGATGTAGCCGTGACCAACCAGCGCACTGGAAAAAATGGTTGCACAAATTTCAGTGAAATCAGCTACGAAAAAACGCGCGGTAGCTACGACCACTCTGAAATCGCCGCTGGAAAGCCAGAAGTTCCTCCCCGCACACAAATTGGGCCTCATTGCCGAACAAGCCGACGCTTCGGATTTGGGCCACCCCGGTCTCACGCAGCGCCCCCAAATCGTATCTGAAACAGGCCCCCGTGAGACAAATGAGACTCCCAACAGCTACGAATCGCTTCGCCGCAGCTACAAACGGTGTCTCACTTAACACCCCAATCGTATCTGGCCGGGCCACTCCGCCGAGACCCAAATGAAACCCCTCGTCTCAACTACCCCGCCAAACCCTGTGCCTCACCGGTACCCCCCATGCCAATACCTTCGCCCTCATCAACGCACCGGTGTACCCACGGTGGGCCCCCCATGGACCGTCGCACTTGACAAACTGAGGGCAGGGGGGTACAAGCGCAATGAAGGCAGTTCTCTATCCACCCCCTATCTGAGGCTCTAGAAGGAGTGGGACGTGGCAACTAACGTGAAGCCCAAACCGGCGCGGATTACTGACCTTGTGCAGGAAGGCCCCGCCGACTTCCGAGTGCATTCCAATGTCTACACGGACCCGGACGTCTTTGAGCAAGAGCTGTATGACATCTTCGAGAACGGCTGGGTCTATGTCGCCCACGAGAGCGAGATAGCCAACCCGGGCGACTACGTCACCCGACGCATCGGCACCCAACCGGTGATCGTCACCCGCGGGGCCAAGAACGAGATCAACGTGCTGCTGAACGTGTGTCGACACCGCGCCAATGCCATCTGCCGGGAGCAGGCGGGCAACTCCTTCAGCTTCCGCTGCCCCTACCATTCTTGGACCTACGCCAATACCGGCGAGCTGCTGGGCGTGGCCGACCGCACACGCTATCCCAAGGGATTCGGCGAGGGACTGGACCTGCTGAGCGCGGCCAAGGTGGGTGCCTACCAAGGGCTGATCTTCGCCAGCCTCAGTGCCAACGTCCCAGACTTGGATGACCACCTAGCCGGCATCAAGCACCAGATCGACTATTGGGCCGACAGGAGCCTGGAAGGTAGCAACACGCTCCAGCTGCCCCACCGCTACGGCTACTTGGGCAACTGGAAGTTTCAAGCCGAGAACGGCGTCGATGGCTACCACGCCTCCTTTGTCCATGAGTCGGCCTTCGACTCCTTCGCTAAGGGAGGCGTCTTCCGGTACCTGAACCGCCCCTCCATCAAGACCGACGGCACAACCCGGGGCTTTCCGGGCGGCCACTCCACCTTGGAGGGAGGCTATGCCGAGGGCCGGGGCAGTGCCCGAAGCCTGCCTGAGATGTTCGAGGACTACATGTCCAAACTTACCGAAAACTACGGTGAGGACCGAGCACGGGAGGTGGTCAGCTCCCGCCATCTCTTCATCTTCCCTAACGTCTACTTATTCGATGACTTGGTGCGCATCGTGCAGCCCATTACCCTAGAGGAGACTGAGGTATACTCCCATCCCTTCCGGCTGGGAGGCGTGCCCGAGGAGTTCAACGCGCGGCGGCTGTACGAGGTAACGCGGCAGCTCAGCACGACCGGCATGGTGAACCCCGCAGACCTAGAGATGTTCGCTGCCAACCAGACGGGACTCCATGCTGATATGAACTGGCTGCAGCTGTGTCGCGGCATGGAGATGGAGGAGGTGCTGCCTTCCGGCGAGCGGGTAGGACAGCATTCAGACGAGACGCCCCAGCGCGCCTTCTACCGTGCTTGGCAGCAGCTAATGTCTCAACGTGCCCTTGAAAACGGAGCCTTGGACTAGGACGGAGAAGAGGCTCCCAACCCATGGCGAGCGTTCCCAAGCTGACCCGACAGGAGGCGGAGGACTTCCTCTTTGAAGAGGCCCGCCTCATTGACGAGCGCCACTTCACCGAGTGGCTGGACCTCTTCATAGAGGGCGCCATCTACTGGATACCTATCGTCGAGGACTCGGACCCTACTCGAGAGACGTCAATCCTGTATGACGACGACGCCCTGCGCCAACTTCGCGTAACCCATCTATTCCACGAGCGTAACTTCGCCCAGATGCCCCCCTCGCGCACCTTGCACCAAGTGACCAATGTCCAGGTATGGCAAGAGGCCGATCAAGACGAGGCGTTTGTGCGCTGCAACTTGGTGGTCCACGAAATCAGGATTGGCGATCACCTGCAACTTGGGCTTGGCGACCAGCGGGCACTAGCCTCCAAGTGTGAATATCGCCTGCGCAACCAAGACGGTTGCTGGCGCATCGCCCTGAAGAAGGTGGTGCTCATCAACCGGCACCTACCCATCACTAACCTCTCGTTCCTGTTGTAGGTTGCGCGTTCCGGGACCCGGAGTTCTCCTTACAGCGCGCCTTGGTTCTCAGATGGTCCGGAACGCTAGGTCACTCACCCCAAGCACCTTCTTGGGACTCGGCCTAGTCGCCGCGCACCAAGTCGGCCAGCACCCGCACGTCCTCCAAGCCCTCCAGACGGTCGACTCGCTCCACCAGTTGCTCCAAGGCGTCGGCTTGGATGGGGTGGGCGGAGTGGCTGGCGCAGTCCCGCAGCTTGGCTACGATCTGGTCCAGTGAGAGAGGGCGGCTGGGATGGCCTAGGGGCACCGGCACCGTCTCTGACAGCACATCGCCAGCGCGGGTGGTGACCTCCACCTGTCCCGTGAGGCCCCTCATTGATTCGACCACCTCGTAGCCGGTCAGGGCTGCGATGGCTAGTGCCTCTGGGTCCTCCAAGCCTTCAGCAGTAAAGTCGGCAAGGCCCACCGCTTGGTGGGCAAAGGCTTTTCCTACCGCAAACTGCACGCTGTTGGCTGCTGACGCGGCGTTGGGCGGGCGCTGACGCTCGGCTTGAGGTTCGACCCAGTTCATGAAGTGGTCGTTGCTGCGCACCGTCACGCTGGCGATGTCGTCCGCTCCTAGCCGGTGTTGCTGGGCTAAGGTGCAGGCGGCCTCGATGAAGGGGTGTACGATGCCGCTGGTGGGCCAAGGCTTGAAGCGGGCCTTCAGCAGGTCGAAGTCCTCGCCTAGGCCATCGATGATGGCGCCGCGGTCGTACGTACCGTGGTAGAACATCCCGTAGAGTCCAGCCTGCCCGTCGATGACACGCACCTCAGCCCCCACCCCCTGTTGGGCCAGCAGGGCGGCCAGCATTCCGCCTAGGTTGGCGAAGCCGCCGTAGATGGCCTTTGCCGGAGGGTCGCCGTCGAACACCACCTGCATGGTGCCGCTCGCCTGCATCAAGGCAGCTCCCAAGGCGCTGTGAGTGTCTTGGACGGAGAGGCCCATGATCCTGCTGGCGCCCGCCGCTGCGCCGAAGTATCCCAACAGTTGACCCTCCAGAAAGGTCTCGTTGGCCTTCACGTTGGCGCGAAAGAGCGCGCCCGCCAGCCGGGCCGTCACCTCGGCGGCGACCCCCATGGCTGCGAGGAGCTCCTTGCCCGAGACGCTGCCCCGTCGTTCGGCGGCTGCTAACGGCGCAGGGAGTGTGGACACCCCCAAGTGTCCCCCCTCGCCACCCAAGGCGTCGTAGTTGAGGGCGTGGGCCGTGGCCCCGTTGGCGAAGGCGGCCGTCAGCGCGGGGACTTTGACGCCATATCCCATAACGGTGCACTCCGGCGCACCACCAGCGTCGCGCACCACCCGGGCGACCTCATTGCATCCTGGCCCGAGCGTGGTGCCGGCCAAGGCGGTGCCCACAGTGTCGAGGCACAGCATCTTCAGCACAGCAACTGCCTCCGCTGGCAAGTCCTCATACCTCAGCTCGGAAACGAAGCGGGCCAACTGCCGGGTAGGGCCGCCGTTGGGGCCGTCGGTCAGTGTCATTGTCGTTTCTCCCGACTCAGATAGGTAGGACGGATAGATGGTTAGCTTACTACTTCCCTCCGAGCGGTGCATGAGCCGACCGCACAGCCAACGCTCGCTCCATCTTTCCGGCGAAGGGAGACCTCTTTGCGTAACCCCTTCCCCCTCGATCGGGAAAGGTTCGGATGGGTGGACGGCCCGCAGCGCGGTGGCCTCTCCTCATTGCGCGGTTCCTGGATTCCGGCCTTCGCCGGAATGATTGTGTGTTGCGATAGCCGAAAGGTCATGGCATGCGAGCCTCCGCCTCGCAAATGGCTCTGGTCCCGCGCTACACTTGGGCATCCAGCCCGCAGGTCATGGAAGGAGTGGAACAATGGCGATGGATGAAGGGTTTGCCCAAGACGTGCTCTTCTCTCTGTGGTCACCCATCACTGCAGTGACCGTAGCGTCGGGCGAGCGCAAGAACGCTTTCATCGCCAGCTCGGTCACCTGCGCCTCCTTTGCCCCGCCCAACCCCATGCGCCTCACGGTGCAGATGATGAAGCTGAACTACTCCTACGAGCTGGTGCAGGAGTCCCGCGCGTTTGCCGTTCACCTGATTTCCAAAGACGAGTTGGATTTGGTGCGCTGGTTGGCCACCGCATCGGGTCGAGGGCGTGACAAGCTGGGCCCCCTGCCCCACTCCATCGGTGTCACCGGCAGCCCGCTGCTCGAGTCGGCAGTGGCCTACATGGAGTGTCGTGTCGTGAACCACATGGACGCGGGAGACCGAGAGGTGTTCTTGGGCGAGGTGGTGGCTGGCCACAGGCTCAAGCAGGCCGACCTGCTGACCTATAGCCACTTCCTGTCATCTGCTAGCCCGGAACTGATGGAAGAGTATCGCGCGTACCAAGCGCCCCTACGTCCCGCCGTCGCCGAGATGGCGCGGCAGCTTCGACCCAACGCATAGGGCCGAACGATGTGCCGGTCAACCATCACGGTCACCGCTTACACTGACGATGCCATCCTTGAACTGACTCGAAGGATCAACGCCGACTACGGAATGGACTCTGTGGGGCCGTCCGTAGCCCTAGTAATGGTATCCAACGCGGGACAATTTCTTCCGGCGGAGAGGGTAATACTCGATAAGGGAGACCGGCTAGGTCCGCGGAGAGGTCGCTGGTAGCGGGGGGCGATCTCAGAACAGGCTCAACTGCTTCTGGAGTGCTTGGCCATCTAGGTGGGTGGCGTCGTAGCCTCGCTGGCGCAGGTGGGCGGCTAGGTGGGGGAAGCCGTAGACGGTGAAGACGCGTTGGGGTTTCACCGATTCGACGTAAGACACCAAGTCCTCAAAGTCTGCGTGGTCGCTGAAGGGTAGGCTCGTGGCGGCCCCAGCACGGTAGCGCAGGGACGGGTCCACGGCCCAACCTGTGAGGGCTATGGTGCGCGTCCTTGGCAAGTCGCCTTCCACTGCCTTCTTGCGGCCCGGCGGCCGCAGTATGACCTCGCCCTCCCTAGCCCCGTTCTCCAGCATGCGGGAGCCTGAAGGGAATGTGATGCCCGCCTCCTGGAAGCGCTGGGTGACCTCCCAAGTCGAAGGCTCCAAGGCGACTTCGAAGCCGGCCGTCAGCAGGTGGTGCAGAAGCTCTTGGGCCTTGCCGGTGCGGTGGGCTACCACCACTGGCGTGTGACCTGCTTCCAGCCACGACCGCAGTGTGGAGAAGCACTGCTCCAGAACCTCCTCTTCAGGGGGGAACCGGTACTCTGGGCGGCCGTAAGTCGCCTCGATGATCAGGGTGTCGCAGGGGACGATCTCGGCAGGCTCGGCCATGGCATTGGGGCGCAGCTTCAGATCGCCCGTGTACAGGATGCGCTCTTCCGTCGCATGAGACGTGATAAGGGCTTGGGCAGAGCCGAGGCAGTGGCCCGCGGGGTACAGGGTCATGGTGTAGTTGGGTGTGTTCAGAGGCTCATGGTACTCCAAGGTGCGGCACTCGCTCTTTCTCAGCAGGGGACCCAAGAGGAGTCGTGTGGCTGGAGTCATCACTGCGGAAGCGTGACGCGCCACATGGTCCGAATGGGCGTGGGAGATGAAGCCCTGCGCCCGCTTCACCCGGCCATCTAGCCAAGCGTCGAGGTCGGCAAGATAGATGCCACGGTCAAAGATGACGTTCAACTCAGTTGCAGCCTTTTGAGCCTCGGATTATCGCGAGCGGCGACCTTTGCGTAATCCCCTCTCCCTCGAATGGGAAGGTGGAGAAGATTGGGAAGAGGGTGGAAGGGCTGTATTGCAAGCTGCCGCCCCTTGTGCCTGATTCCTGGATTCCGGCCTTCACCGGAATGACCGAGGTTATGCCGGTGGTTCCGAATGCAGCGAGGAATCTCAAATCCATGCCAGGGGCGTCGTGGCACAGCATCCGGGATCCCTCCCGCTGGTCGGAATGATGGTTACTAGGTTTTCCGTTCGTCCCCAGATCAGGTTTGGGGTAGGCTCTGAGCGAAGCAAAGTGGAGTTGAAGAACGGGGCGCTGGCAAGCGAGACGTCCTCCTCAGGAAGGAACCCGCCCTTCGACTCCGTGGGACGACGCGCTACCCGCGTGCCATCCCACACCGCTCAGTACGAACGCATAAGGTCTAAGTCCCGATAATAGAAAGGCCATGCGTTAGGCGCTGGCCTGCTTTATTCGGGGCGCGACTGTCACTATACTAGCACCCGCCCTATAGTAGTACCCGTTCGAGACGGCGACCTTGGGAGGGACAGTCGGTGGATTTCCGTATTGCAGTCATGCCGGGTGACGGCATTGGGCCGGAGGTGGTGGCCCAAGGCGTTGCCGTGTTGCAGGCAGTGGGTACGGCTTCTGGCCATGCCTTTGATCTTTCGTACCACGATGTTGGCGGGATATGTATCGACCGCCATGGGACAGCCCTTCGGGACGAGGACCTAGATGCTGCCGCTGGGGCCGATGCCATCCTGTTCGGCTCGGTAGGCGGCCCCAAGTGGGACGACCCTCAAGCGCCGACACGACCTGAGGACGGTCTCTTGGCCCTGCGCAAGCGGCTGGGGCTGTTCGCCAACCTTCGACCCGTCAAAGTGTTCCCAACTCTTGTCGATGCCAGTGTTCTCAAGCCCAGTGTGCTTGAGGGGGTGGACATGCTGGTCGTGCGGGAGCTTACTGGAGGCATCTACTACGGCAAGCCCCGCGGTCGGAAACTGACCAAGCGTGGCTGGAGCGCCGTCGACACCATGCGCTATTCCCAGGCGGAGATTGAGCGGGTGTTGCGCGTGGGTTTCGAGTCGGCCCGCGAGCGAAAGAAGCACCTCTGCTCGGTGGACAAGGCCAATGTGCTGGAGACCTCGCGACTGTGGCGTCGCATCGCCACTGATATGGCCGCTGAGTACCCCGATGTGACGCTGGAACACATGCTGGTGGACACCTGCGCCATGCAGTTGGTGCAACGTCCAACACGGTTCGACGTGATCGTAGCCGAGAATACATTCGGCGACATCCTTACCGACGAAGCAGCGGTACTGTCGGCATCCATGGGCCTGCTGCCCTCGGCTAGCTTGGCGGGTGTGCCCGTTGCCGGGGCTACCACCATGGGGATGTACGAGCCCATCCATGGCTCAGCCCCGGATATCGCTGGCAAGGGCATCGCCAACCCCATTGCAACGGTTCTCAGCGTCGCCCTGATGCTCCGCTACTCCCTCGGTCTGCCGGAAGAGGGAGCGATGATTGAGGTAGCAGTGGAGACGGTGCTCGAGGAGGGCCATCGCACTCCCGACCTAGCAACAGAGAACGACACAGCCCTAGGCACGGAAGACATGGGCACTCGTATCCTTGATGCCTTGGCATAGGCTGCCGGGTCTCCGGCCAACCCCTGCCAACGTCCGGGCCTTTGCCTTTGGGGAAAGGTCTGCGCACATGAGCCTTCCTCTCGTCATCGTCCTGTTCCTTGGCTCGGCTTCGGTAGTGGTGTTCTGTGGGACAAAGCTGGCCAAATATGGCGATCTGCTGGCGGGCAAGACAGGTTGGGGCCGGCTGTGGGTGGGCACGCTTCTGCTGGCAGGCGCTACTTCGCTACCCGAACTGGTCACCGGCGCATCCGGCGCCCTTCTCGATGCCCCCGACTTGGTGAAGGGCAATGTATTCGGGGCGAACATGGTGAACATGTTCGTTCTAGCCTCGGTGGCCATGTTCTTTGGGGCAGGCGGCATATTCCAGTTCAGTCCTTATGGCTCGTATCCTGTAAGGCTTCTGGGAACCATGGCAGCTGGCTCCCGCCGCTTCTTCGACGGGGTGGCGCAGGAGCATGTGTATCTGGCCGTAGTCGGCATAGTTCTCACCACTTTCGCTGGCATATTGGCCGCCTATGGCCCGGACGTCACCTTCGCTCGCATGGGCATCGCCACGCCCATCATCCTGCTCCTTTATGTGGCCGGTATGAAAGTGGTCTACGCCAAGCGCCCCCAAGATGAGGGAGACGAGGAGGACGCCGACCCCTCCATCACTTTGAGGCGGGTATGGACCTACTTTGGCTTGGCAGCGCTGGGAGTCATAGTAGCCGCCTACTGGATGGCCTACAGCGCCGACCAAATTGCTGAAATCACCGGCTTGGGCGCTGGATTCGTGGGCGTGGTGGCAGTGGCCTTAGTCACGACGCTACCGGAAGCCACCGTCACCATAGCCTCCATCCGCATAGGCGCAATGGACTTGGCCGCAGGTAACGTCTATGGAAGTTGCGCTTTCAACGTGTTGATACTGGCGGTTGCCGACCCCTTTTATGGTGGCGGGCCTATCCTGAGCTCGGCGAGCGCTGATGTGGCCCTAGTGGCGGCGAGCGGCTTCGCAGTGGGCCTGATGGCGATCGGTATGGCCCAGTTCACTCTGCGACGTCAAGGGCGGGGAATCCTGCCTTCACTGCCCACCTCAGGGGCCATGTGCGCCCTGTACCTCGGTGGCCTATACGTCATCTACGCCTTGCAACAGAGCTAAGGACTAGCGCCCTTACAGCACCCGTGCGCTAGACAGATGCCCCGGGAAAGCGGGCGATGGCCACGAATTCACCCGCTTCGTCGGACCAGTCGAACAGGGCCGCCTCGACGACCTGTTCGCCGTCGATGCCCACCACCAATTGCTGCACTGGGTATGCTGGCCCTTCGCCCCAAGGGTCGCGGGCGACAGTCTGGTCGGTGGGGGAGAAGTAGGCCTGCCCGTTGGGGTGGGAGTGATAGATGATTCGGGGCGGCGTGTCGCCGTCCAAGGTACGGTTCAACTCAAGCAGGTCGGTAGCGGAGAGCACATACGCCGTCTCCGCCCCACGCTCGGCAGCGATGGGATGCCCACCCGCGCTCTGCACGTTGTCGCACCGTCGCACCGCGGACACCGCGATTCCGTCTCGAGAGCCAACCAGCCACCCGCAACACTCCTCGGGGAACGAGGCTCGCGCCTCGCGGTAGACGGCTTCGAGGAGATCTTGAGGTATGGTGAGGGGGGTTGGTGTGGACATGAATGGTTCTCCCTTTCTATCAAGGACGGTCGTTGTTCAATGATATCGGCAGTCTAGTAGACTGGCGTGCCACTCGCAATTTGCACGGGAACGCACTCCAGCGAATCCGTCACACTCCGTGCTTGACAAACCCGCTGGGGCGCGGCTAGCATGGGCCTGCTCGCTGGTTGCGGGACTCTGGCAAGAGGGTCTCCTAGCCTCTGCGGAGGCGGGAGGTAGAAGGAGGTGATCTATATGAAACATAATTTAGGTCAACGGGGCGATGGTAAGCATCTGTCGAGGTGTGACAGCGACTAGCGTACCCAAGACAGCCGGCGGGAGCGTCTAGTCCGCCGGTCGGGCCCAGGCAAATGTTTACCATCGCCCCAGGGCCCAAATAGAAGCCGAAGACCCGGCCAGTAGTGTCGGCGAGGCGATAAAAACCGCTCTTTAATTAGGAAGAGCGGTTTTTATTTGTGCGATGCGCTGGCTAGCCGTCTTGCTCAACCGTATCGGTGATGGTGCGGGACGTGGCCCCCCCTGCGCTGGGACGATGGGTTAGGCCGACTGCTGCGGGGAATAGCTTGGCGTAGGGGCGATTCGCGAATCGCCCCTACAGTTGGGATGACGTTTGCGGCGGTGGAAGCCTGCCGCGGGCATTGCTACTTCTTGTGGAAGCGGGGGAGGACTTCGCGGCCTAGGAGTTCAAGCTGCTCGATGGCTTGGTCGGGGGGGCATAGGGGGCGGGCTACGAATTTGGAGGCGCCGGCGTCTAGGTAGCGGTGAAGAGTTTCGGCGACTTGGTCGGGGGTGCCGAGGGCGCTGTACTCGGTGAAGTGGGCGTCGGGGCGAGCGCGGGTGATGTAGGGCTCGCCAGCGATGGCCGCCTCCTCGGCAGTGGGGGCGATGTAGAAGCCGAGTAATGCTCCGATGTGGTCGTCGTCGACCTCGCGGCCGAGTTCGGCGGCGGTGGCGAACACGATGTCGGTGCCTTCACGAATTTCTTGGGGCGTGGCGGCTGAGACCAGCCAGCCGTCGGCCAAGCGGCCTACGCGGCGGGCGGCTGCTTTGCTGCGACCGCCGACCCAGAGGGGCATCAGGGGCTGCTGCACGGGTTTGGGGGTGATGCTTACTTCGTTCAAGGTGAAAAACTCGCCGTGGTGGGTGACGAAGTCCTCGCTCCAGAGGCGGCGCATCACTGCCATGGCTTCGTCGCAACGCTTGCCCCGGTCTTCCTTGGAGACGCCACAGGCCTCGTACTCCCGAGGGTCCTCTTGGCCGAGGCCGATGGCGGGAAGGAAGCGCCCGCCGGATAGGTGGTCGAGGGTGGCCATCTCCTTGGCTAGGACCACGGGGTTGCGCAGGGGGAGCTGAATGACGGCGGTGCCGAACTTCATTTTCTCGGAGTAGGCGGCGACCAGGGACATGGCGATCATGGGTTCGGGGGCGTAGCGCTCGGTGACGACGCGGTCGGAGAACCAGATGGAGTCGTAGCCGTAGCGGTCGCCGACCTCCACCAAGTCGCGGAAGAACTTCCGGCCTTGGTTCTCTTCGGGGAAGGCCCCCGGCATGTAGCCGATCCTGATGCTCATGGAAGGCTCCTTCCTAGGGTCCCTCTAATGCTTGGGAGGTATGCAGGCGTGTACCCATTTCGGGGCATTTGGTGGGCCGTCCTGTAGCTGGGATGGCACACTGCTCGTATCTGCAAAGAAGTTTGTTTGTATCTGTACCCTGTGACATGTGTGACATAGTTGTATCTGAGTCAGCTTTGGCGCACTGTGCTATCGGCTGTTGCTTTTCGCTTCTTTTCGTTCTCATGGTGGAGGTCGAGTACATCTGCGGGTGTGGCCCGACCCCAAGCGGTCTCGATAAAATAAGCTGGGGATGGCCTTGAGGGGTCAAGCCTCAGCACATTCAAGATTAGGGGGTGGCTCGGGGGCTGTCAACGAGCGGGTGTCATGTCCGTGCCCAAGGGATTGGCGTAGACATTGGCAGCGGTCAAAGCCATAATTTCTGTGTGGCACCCATTCCGCGAAAGTATGTGGCCGTGTATGCCCTGCTTTTCGTTGGATCGGTGGGAGTCGCCATAGCCGGCGCTGTTGCGGACGGGGGAACCTGGATAGGAGTAATTCTACAGACTGGGCGTAACTTAGAACCGCTAGCCGTCGTGGCGGCGCCATTGGCATATGCTATAGTGGAAGTGAGTGTGATGCTGGCAGAGATTTTCTTGAAAAAACGCGAAGAGAAGGGGCGCACTAAGGGGCGGGCCGAAGTGCTTGAGCTTGTGGCGTCGAAGGTAGGCCTTACAGCAGAACAGCGCAAAGCCATTGAAGAAGACCTCAAGGCCAGCGATAAGTAACCGTTAATCGCTGGCAAGGTAAAAAAGCCCTGGCGGACGTTAATTCCGCTGGGGCTTTCTGCTTTTCAAAGGACCTTGCGGGTGTTTGGAGTGGAGACGTTGACTTGCCGACTGGTCCGGGCTGTGGGACCCCCGCGGGGGGAGGGGATGATGCACTCACCTACTTGGGGCCTACTTGGGGGCTACCTGCGGGCCACTGTTTCCAAGCCGAGCTCGATGCGGGCTTCGTTGATGTGGTCTAGGACGCGGTCTCGGAGGGGGGGCATCTCGTAGCCGATGTCGGCGAGCATGCGACTGTTGTCGACCATGTAGACGTGGGGGACGGGGCGGGTGCCTGTGGTGATCTGGGCGTTGGGTATGAAGTCGCGGACCATGTCGGCCATCTCGCCTAGGGTGGCTAGGTGGCCTCCGCTGATGTAGACGGGGTGGCGGAGGGAGTCGCTGAGGATGGCGCGGACGAAAATCTCGGCGGCGTCCTCGACGTAAATCATAGGGGAAGGCTCGGCTGGGTCTGAGGGGATGTCGATGGGCTTGCCGACGGCGGGGTTGGACATGAGGAGCCCGCCGATGAGGCCGGTCATGCCGGTGAAGCGGCCGTGGCCGAACACGGTGCAGATGCGAATGCCCCGCAGGTCGAGGCCGTACATATCGTGGTACTTGGCGGCCGCGAAGTCGTTGACGGCCTTGGTCATGCCGTAGACGTTCACCGGGTTGGTGAGGTCGTCCTCGTTAATGGGACGCTGGCCGAAGGTGTCTTGGACGCCGTACACGGCGATGGAGCTGGCGTAGACCACGCGCTCGATACTTGCCCAGCGGGCGACCTCGAAGACGTTGTTGGCCCCTTGGATGTTGACGTGCAGGCCGTGGCCGGGGCGGTTCTCGCTGGCGGGGGGCAGCAGGGCGGCGAGGTGGATGATGCGGGACACTTGGTGGGTGTTGACGGCCTCCATCAGGTGGGCCATGTCGGTGACGTCGCCACGGTAGAAGGGCACGGCGTTCATGGCGGAGTCGAGGGTGGGGCGAGGGGGTGCGAGGTCGAAGGAGACGACCTCCTGCCCGCGCTCGAGGAGCTTGCGGATGATGCGGGCCCCGATGAAGCCGGTACCGCCGGTGACCATGATTGTCATGAGGGAGTGCGCTCCTGCTGCTGGGGTGGGTAGGGGGTCATGATACAAAGGGACTCAGGATATGGAAAGGGGCGGGGCGTCCAGGCGCAGCGGGAGGGCGAGGTACTCGAGACAATGTTGAGGAACCCGTAGCTGTGAGGAGGACGCGGAGCAATTGTTCCCTAGCTGTACCACGAGACTGGTCGTATCTGGGAATAATGCTTTTGTATCTGGAACTACTCGAATTTCTCGTGTAATTGTCCTTCTCTGTAGCTGGGCCGTAGCTGTGAAAGCAGTTCGGAGGTGTCGAATTCGTGTTGGATTCCCGGTAGCCTGTTTTTCCGTGCAGGCTCGCTTTTGGAGAGCGCTCCCGTTGGGACCGTGCTTGTAGGTGGCGTGAGACCACAGGCGCAGGTGAAACGCGTTTTCCTGTATCTGAAGGCGGCGGCAGTCGTCCCATGGTCGTAGCTGGGCGGTCCCGTGAGTGCGGCCAACCCGTAGCTGGATGCGGCGATGGCCGCATTTCTGCTTGAGGGATAGCTTTGGGGTAGATAGGAATTGCGTTTCCGCGGTGTGCCGCATGGGTGGAAGCACTGGCGGCTAGGGTGGGTGGGAGCAGCACACCGGGGGCTGACGTGTTTGTGGGCGGTCTCACGAATATTCCTCCTAGGGGTCTGATTTTTGGCCCCAGGGGAGTGCTTCGCAAATAAAAAGCTGGGGCCGACCTTTTGGGGTCAGTCCCCAGCGCGCTTACTGGGCGTAGTTTAGAACTAATGTGTGGAAATTGTCAAGAGGAGGGCGCCAGGGAGGGGCGGGTGAACGGGATTCCTAGCTGATCAAGGCGAGAGGCACTAGCATTGACATTGAGTCGTGGGCAGAGTCGACGATTACGATATGGTTGGAGGGCATCTAGATGAAGGTTGACGTACTCTTGGACTCGGGTGCCAGTGCTGCAGAAATTACTGCCGTAACGGATGTCCTGCGTGACGAAGGGATGGAAGGATCGGTTAAGGCAGCCTTTTCTAGGAGAGGCGCGGACGAACTCCCATGGGTCATCTTTCTTATGGGTTCTGTGGCGGTCTTCTTCACGGCATTTCTTAAAGGATTTGGGCAAGAGGCCGGACGAGATACATATCAAGGACTTCGCCGATTGATTTCCAGGCTGTTTCGCGCTCGGCGGAACTCAAACGGAAGCGTCACCCTGTCGGACGAGGATACCAGGACTGAAATAGTTCTAGTGGATGGCCTACCAGAGGAAGCGTATCGACAACTGGCCGAAAAGAACTTAGAGGAACTGAAGGGGGGCTATTGGACCTGGGATCCCAAGCTGGGTACATGGAGCCGACTATAAGTGGACGCCGAAAGAGCGCAACTCGCCACAAAGTGGTTTGCCGAATCCGAGAGAAACGTTCGGGCGGCCAAGCGTCTCAGGAAACCGGGCTTGGAGCCGCTGGCCATTTTTCACCTTCAGCAAGCTTTGGAGATGTCCGTCAAGGCTCTGGCTGCAGCCTCAGGTTACACCCACGAGGATTTGAAGACTAAGTTCGGCCATAACATCGCTGACTTGTACCTGTCTCTCTTTGAAGACGTTCTCGAAAGAAGCGGGCTCGTTGCTGTGGTGAATGAGGTTCTTTCTGTCTTCTATAAGGGGGGCAGTTCGTATGATGCCTTCGTCCATCTTTCCGATGCACGTGATCATCTGGCGTCCCCTAGATCTGGCCGTGCAAAGTTGACTGACGCTGATTGGAGAGCTGTTTTCCTCTCCGCATTTCGCATTAGCGCTGACGAGGTCGACCAACTGGTTAGTGCGTATGACGCTGTGAAGCGCGATGGGCCCCTGGCCCCGGGTGCTCTCGTGCTTCTTCGGGAACAGATGGCTTTGGCTCGCGGCGTCCCGGCGGAGACCGTGTCTCCTAAGGAGGTGAACAGGGAATTTGACGTTCGATTCCCATCCGTGCGCCCGCTATTGGGCCTGTTTATCTTCGGTTGCATTTTCTGGCCACATAACATGCCCACGAGGTATCCGGCTCACCCTGAGGCCGACAGTGATGTATTCCGAGTCGGCCAGTTTGGGATGCTGGGTGCGCGACACTATTCTGCAGACCTAGGTGTCGTCAAACGGCTAAGACTTCTATTGGAGTGTTGCGAAGAAATCGTCGAGGGTCTGATTGACGCCCATCGTCGCGGGCGTCTCTTTATCACGCAGACTGACGTTACGACCAATTGATATGGGTGAGTTCTGTCGTGAATGCTGGGCATCGGGCGTAAGGCACCCTGTCGTTTGCCAGGCCCTACCGATTGAGAACTGTAACCCGCCCCGGGGCTTCACCTCCGCTCGGCTCCCGATGTATCCCCGAATCAGTAACCGCTGCCCGCCCGGCTGCCACTTGTCAAGGTCATAGGTGTGCCACGTGGACCTCGTCTCGGGGAACCCAGTTGTCGAGCGTCATAGATTGGGTCGCTCGGAATCCACCGAAGGGTGAGTGATTGCTCAGAGGTGGGGCTGCATTGGACGGCGGATTACGCATGGAGAGAGGGGCCTCACCTAATGTATGACGACTTGCTTCATCGTACGGGGCGTGGGTTCCCGCCTCCGCGGGAATGACGAGGGGGGCGGCCAGTGGCTGAGGGGTAGCTGCTATTGGCATGGGACTGATCATTGGCGTGGTCTCATCACGGTAGTGGGGATATGCCTCGCGGTGGTGTCTGATTGCTGGTTGAGTCCATCGCTTGACATAACGTAGGGTGCCTCCGCACCATGCGAGGGTCATGCTGCACAAAAATCTATTTCTTGAGGTGAGGCGTGGGTAAGTACATGTTGCGGGCGAATTATACGCAGGCGGGGTTGCAGGGGTTGATGAAGGAGGGTGGTACGGGGCGCCGGGCTGCTTTGGCGCAGGCTGTTGAGGGGGCCGGGGGGGAGCTGGAGGCGTTCTAGTATGTGTTTGGCGACCAGGACCTGCTGATGATCGCGGACCTTCCTGATAATGCGTCGGAGACGGCTGTGTCGTTGACGGTGGGGGCTGCTGGGGCGCTGGAGGTGGCTATTGCGGTGCTGGTGGAGCCGGAGGTTATCGACGAGGCGGTGAAGAAGAGCGTGCCTTACCGGTTGACGGGGGCTTAGGGGGTACTGGCGTGGCGCCCCTTCCCGATTGAAGGGAGGGGCATGGGTTGGGGAGGTTCTCCGGATTCCGGCTTTCGCCGGAATGACGGGTGTGGTTGCCCGATTTCGGGTGACCACCCTTTTTTGGTGGGGCGGACGGGTTGGTATGTCTTCGAGATGTGACTTGCCACGCTAGTCCGGACCGTGGGTTCCCGCCTGCGCGGGAATGACGGGGAGGTGGTACGGCTTCGGGTGCCTCCCCTCTTTCCGTGGAACGGGTTGGCATGTCTTCCCGACGTGACTTGGCATGTTGGTCCGGACCCCCGGATCGCGGTCCGGGGCAGGCGTGGGTTCCCGCCTTCGCGGGAATGACGGGGGTAGTGGTGCGGCTTCGGGTGCCTCTATGTTTTTGATGGACAAGGATGGGGTGGCCGCGTTCTCCTACCGTGACTTGACGTGTTGGTCCGGGCCGTGGGTTCCCGCCTTCGCGGGAATGACGGAATGGGGTGCGGGAATGGCGCGGTGGGCCACCGAGAGGGTGGGGGCGTCTGCTTTGTGGGTATAGAGGTCACCCCCATCCTAACCTTCCCCCCGAGGGGGAAGGGACTTCGGGTTGCGCCCGTTCAGCGGGTATGCAAGGTCTCCTTGCTGGGGAATGACGAACGCGGGGCACCGAGATGATGGGGGCGTCTGCTTTCTGGGTATAGAGGTCACCCCCATCCTAACCTTCCCCCTCGAGGGGAAGGGACTCCCGGTTGCGCCTGTTCTGCAGCTATGCAAGGTCTCCTTGCCGGGGAATGACGGAGGCGGGCGACGGCTCCAGCGGGTCTTGTCCTGCGGCGGGTAAACCTAGTGTGCTAGCTCCAGAGTTTTTGGCTGGCTAGGGCTGCGCCTTCGACTAGGGCTTCGAGTTTGGCCCACATGATGGAGGGGTGGACGCGGGGGGTGAAGGCGCCTTGGGAGAAGCCGCAGTCGCTGCCTCCGAGGACGTTTTCGCGTCCGATGATGCGGGCGTAGTTGGTGATGCGCTGGGCGACCAGTTCGGGGTGCTCGACGTGGTTGGTGGTATGGGCTATGACGCCGGGGATGAGGCACTTGCCGTCGGGCAGCTTGGTGGTCTCCCAGACCTCCCACTCGTGGGCGTGGCGGGGGTTAGCGGCCTCGATGCAGTAGGCTCCGGCGTTGACGCGCAGGACGATGTCCACGATGTCGCGCAGGGGTACGTCGGTGGTGTGGGGGCCGTGCCAGCTACCCCAGCAAAGGTGGTAGCGGATGCGGTCTTGGGGCAGGCCTTCGAGGGCGTGGTTTAGGGCGTCGACGCGGAGGGTGGCGAACTTGCGGTAGTCCTCGATGGTGGGTGCAGGGTCGGGGTTGCCGTACTGGGTGACGACGCGGGGGTCGTCGACTTGGAGGATGAAGCCGGCGTCGACGATGGCGCGGTACTCCTCGCGCATGGCCTCGGCGATGGCGGTGAGGAACTCCTCTTGGGTGGCGTAGTAGCCGTTCCTACGCTGCAACTCGATGGTGCCGGGGGCGACGGCAGGGATGAAGGCTTCTTCGGGAGAGAAGCGCTGCAAGGCCGTCTTGAGGTTGTCGATATCCTGCTGCACTAGGTCTTGGCCGCGGTAGGTGATGGGGCTGGTGCAGACCACAGTGCCCACGGAGGCGCCGCCGATGTCGCGGTCGTACTGCTGGTAGAAGTCGAGGAAGCGTTGGCGGTCGCGGTAGGCGTTGCGCATGGACTGCTCATCGGGGGCATCGGGGTCGGGCTCGAAGCCGGTGAGGCGGTCGTGGACGTAGTTGGAGAAGCTGCTCTTGGCGAACTCGCCATCGCTGGGGACGTCGATGCCTGCTTCGACTTGGCGGCGCACGACCTGCCCGACGGAGTAGCGGAGGAGGGTGGCGAGTTGCTGGGCCCTTTCTTCTCCCAAGGGGGGTTGGCCGGACTCCTTGGCCCGCATGACGTCGATGACCTCTTGGGGGCGGGCCAAGCTGCCGACATGGGTGGTCAGGATGCGCGTGGAGCTGTTTTTCATAGCTACCTCCCAGATATATGAGCTATATGGCTAAGAATGCAGGGCGTCGCGTAGGACTTCGATTATATGGCGGGCGCGGCGGCCGGTGCCGGACTCGACCTGCTGGCGGCAGGAGACGCCGCTGACGGCGACCTCCCATGAATCGTCCTTGGCTTTCACGGCAGGGAAGAGGGTCATGTCGCCGATGGACATGGAGATGTCGTAGTGCTCCTTCTCGTAGCCGAAGGCGCCGGCCATGCCGCAGCAGCCTGCGTTGACGTCCTCCACTTCGTAATTGGGGGGAAGGCGGAGCATCTGTGTCGCAGAGTCTGTGCCGGCTAGGGCTTTCTGGTGGCAGTGGCCGTGGAAGAGGACCTTCTTGGAGGTCTTGGTGAAGTCGAGGCCGAGGTCGTCGCGACTCGGCGAGTTGGCTAGGAACTCGTCGATGAGGAAGCTGTTGCGGGCCACCGTAGCGGACTTCTCGCCGGGCACGAGTTCGGGTACTCGTCGCGCAGGGAGAGGAGGCAGCTGGGCTCGCAGCCGACGATGGGGGTGCCCTTCTGGGCATGCTCGTAGAGGGCTTCGACGTTCTGGCGGGCGTTCTCGGCGGCCTTGGCCATGAGTCCCTTGGAGAGCATGGGACGGCCACAGCAGACGGGGTTGGCTAGGACTACCTTGAAGCCGGCGAGTTCGAGGACCTCGGTGGCGGCGATGCCAATGTTAGGGTAGTTGTAGTTCATGTAGGTGTCGTTGAAGAGCACGACCTCTCCTCGTATACCGCTGGCTAGAGGACGGTGCTTGCGGAACCAAGCGGGGAAGGTGGGGCGGGCAAAGGCGGGGGGCTGGCGCTTGGCTTCGACGCCGAGGAGGGAGTGCATGAGGCGCTTGCTGAGGCGGTTGCCAACGAGCCAGTTGGATATGGGGGCAAAGCGGCAGGCCAAGCGGCTGAGGGTGTTGACGTTGGCGAAGATTCGCCCGCGCAAGGAGAGGCCATTGGCTTGGGTGTACTTGTCGAGGAACTCGTACTTGAGCTTGGCCATGTCGACACCGGAGGGGCACTCGGCCTTGCAACCCTTGCATTCTATGCATAGGTCCATGGTTTCGTAGAGGCGCTTGCTGGTGAGGGTCTCCTTGGGCAGGGCCCCGGATAAGACGGCCCGTAGGAGGTTGGCACGGCCCCGGGTGGAATGCTCCTCCTCTTGGGTGACCATGTACGAGGGGCACATGATGCCCTCGGTCTTGCGGCAGGCTCCCATTCCGTTGCACTGCTCAACGGCGCCGGCAAAGTTTGTGTCGGCGGAGAAGTCGAGGGTTGCGATGGGGCTGGAAGCTTGGTAGGCCGTGCCGAAGCGCAGGTTCTCGGTCATCGGGGGGGTGTCGATGATCTTGCCGGGGTTCATGATGCCCTTGGGGTCGAACACGCGCTTGACTTGGCGGAAGGCGTCGTATATCTGGGGGCCGAACATCTTCTCGGTGAAGACGCCACGCACGATGCCGTCGCCGTGCTCGCCGCTGAGGGAGCCGCCGAACTCGAGAACGAGGTCGCTGACGGCTTCGGCGATGGAGACCATGCGGTCGATGCCCTGCTGGTCTTTGAGACTAACGAGGGGGCGGATGTGGAGGCAGCCCACGCTGGCATGGCCGTAGTAGCCTGCCTTGGTGTCGTGGTCGCGCACCACTTGGTCGAAGCGGCGCACGTACTCGCCGAGGCGGTCGGGGTCGACGGCGGTGTCTTCCACGTAGGGCAGAGGCTTAGCATCGCCGTGGACGCTCATCAGCAGGCCTAGGCCAGCGCGGCGGATAGCCCAAACGCTGGCCTGCTGCCCGGCGTCGGTCATGTTGACGGAGGCGTAGGCCAGCTGGGCGTGGCCCCCCTTTCCCCTCCGGCCAGGGGCGAGCATGCGACTTTTGAGGTCTTCCAGCTTGGAACGCAACTCCTCCTCGGACTCGCCGTAGAACTCGACGAGCAGAAGGGAGTCGGGCTCGCCTTCAAGGAAGCTCATGTTCCGGGCGAAGCCTAGGGACTCGCGGCAGCGGTCGAGCATCATGCGGTCAACGAGCTCGACGGCGGAAGGGTGGTGTTCGAGGATGGGTATGGTGGCCTCGCAGGCGCGAATGAGGTCTTGGAAGTGGACGACGGCGAGGCCGCGCATGACGGGGCGTGGGACGAGGTTGATTTTGGCCTCGGTGACGGTGCAGAGGGTGCCCTCGGAGCCGACGACCATGCGGGCCATGTTGAGGGGCTTTCGCTGTTCGTGGTCCGGGGCGGCGGGCCAGGGGTCCATGAAGTCTTCGAGGTTGTAGCCGCTGACGCGGCGAATCACCTTGGGGTAGCGGGCCTCGATTTCGTCGCGGTTGGCTTGGGCGATGTCGATGACGCCACGGTATATCTGCGACTCCAGGGTGTCGCCGGAAAGCTTGCCTTCCAGCTCGGAGGCGTCGATGCGGCCGAAACGGGCGCGGCTGCCGTCGGAGAGGACGGTCTGGACCTCCATGACGTGGTCGACGGTCTTGCCGTAAATCACTGAGTGGGAGCCGCAGGTGTTGTTGCCGATGCCCCCACCGACGCAGGCGCGGTTCGATGTGGTTGGGTCGGGGGCGTAGTGATAGCCGTGGGAGTAAAGCTGGCGGTTGAGGTGGTCCAGCACGATGCCCGGCTGGACCCGTGCCCACCCTTCCTCGGCGTTCACCTCCAAGAGTTGGTTCATGTGCTTGCTGAAGTCGAGCACCAAGCCGGTGTTCACGCCCTGTCCGGCAAGGCTGGTGCCACCGCAGCGGGGGAGGATGGGGACGCTGTGCTTGGCGGCGACTTCGATGGCGGCTTGCACGTCGTCGGCGTTGCGGGGAATTACCACGCCGATCGGCTTCATCTGGTAGATGGAGGCATCGGTGCTGTAGAGGACGCGCGAAAAGTCGTCGAACCGCACATCGCCAGCGATGCGTTGCTGGAGTTCGTGTTGGAGTGCCGCGGTATCGGCGTCGCGGGGTGCGGTAGCTGTGGCCATCGAAGCCCTCCTGGTGCGTGCGACTTTAGGCGGCCTGTTGGGGCAGAATGTAGCTTAAAGCGGGAGGGGTATCAACTGAGGGGTGGGTGGCGAGGGGTAGGGTGGCCTCGCGGAATTAGGGTCCTTCCCTAAAAGGCATCAGCTCGTCCAGACTCATAATGGAATTGCGCTAACAACCTGTCGGTCGTTTTCTGGGACGAGCCTATTCAACCGATTGTCTAACGTCACAAGCTGCCCTTCGTTTCGCATGGCGGTCGCCACAAGCACAGCGTCCGTAATCTGCCGGTACCCTTGGAGTCGGAGAGCTATGCTCTCTGGCAGGTCAACCATCGAAAAGTTAAGTGGCCAGAAGCTGTGCGATCCGATAACGCGCAGTTCAGCGAGAAGTTCGATCGCTTCACTTGGAGTGATAGTTTGGTGCACTATCGACGGGTTGCACGACAACCGGACGAACCCAGACTCGGTCAAGGGACATGTAGCCCACCCTTGACGGCTATGCTCCTGGAACCATGAGAGAACAGCGTCGTGATGCACATGGGTCGGCCATACCAATGCAACTAGGACATTAACGTCCAGGAGCGCCGTCATGGCCAATCGCTTAGCGCTCGGTAAACGTCTTCGCTGGTTATGGGTGGGGCGTCAGGGTCGACTCGAAACACGGGCACACCACCGTCTCTTACGCTGTAAGAAGCACGACGGAACCCTCGTCTGGCGAGCTCGGACACCGCAGCGCCTAGGCTGGTGTCGTTTTGTTCTGCCAAAGCACGTGCAACCGATAGCACATCGTCGTCAATTGTCAGCGTTGTTCGCATAGGAACATCATCGCATCAATGCATTCTGGTGTCAATCTAAGCTCCAACGTTATGGGCTGCGCATTGTTGGAAGGATAACCGATCGTTGACCTCAGGTGGGAGCTGGTGCTAGCGTGCCGTCACCTTCCCGGAGGGTTGAGACATGGAGCCTTCACGCATCGTGGTGCTGGGTGGTATCAACATGGACCTAGTGGCTACCGTCGAGCGGTTCCCTGTGCCGGGGGAGACGGTGGTGGGGCGGGCGTTCACGACGTATCCGGGCGGTAAGGGGGCGAATCAAGCGGTGGCGGCTGCGCGATTGGGGGCACAAGTGCGAATGGTGGGGCGGGTGGGAGATGACGCGTTTGGTCATCAGCTTAGGCATGGACTGGCTATAGAAGGGATTGATGTTGAGGGGGTTGGGGTGGAGTCTGGGTCGGCTTCGGGGATTGCGGTGATTCAGATTGATGGTTCTGCCCAGAACCAGATTGTGCAGGTGTGGGGCGCGAACCAGAGCTGTGGCGAGGAAGAGGTGGAACGTGTGGAGACTGCCTTGGCAGGGGCATCCGTCCTCATGCTGCAACTTGAAGCCCCGGTGGAGGTGTCATTGAAGGCCGCGGGGGCCGCCCGCGCCCATGGCTGCCAAGTGGTGCTGGATCCTGCGCCTGCTCCGGCAGGGGGTCTGCCGCAGGATTTCTACGGCCTCTGCGATTGCATCACGCCCAACGAAACGGAGGCACAGGCGCTGGTCGGGTTCGCGATCTCGGATACTGACTCGGCGCACCAGGCGGCCGAGGAGTTGATGAAGCGTGGCGCCAAGTCGGTGGTAATCAAGATGGGCGAGCGCGGGGCTTACTACTTGGCGGAAGGCGAGAGGGGGCAAGTGCCAGCTTTTCCGGTGAAGGCTGTGGATACGGTTGCAGCGGGCGATGCCTTCAATGCTGGGTTGGCGGTGGCTTTGGCCGAGGGACACACACTAGCGGAGGCGGTGCGGTGGGGCACGGCTGCTGGGGCGGTGGCTGTCACGCGTACCGGGGCACAGGATGCGATGCCGAGGAGGCTTGAGGTGGAGGGGTTGGTGCGGGGCGCGGGCTGAAGCACCAGTGGCTTTCATGGTCCGGAGGCCAGATGGTATTCTGTATTTACGCCACACATGTTGGAGTGCCTGAGATGGAACCGAAGAAGAAGCGCGTCACTCTCGACTTGGACCCTCAGTTACAGAGGCGATTGAAGGCCGTTGCGGCGCTCAAGGGAATAAGCATGCGCCAATACTGTCAGACCGCGATCGAGAATGAATTGGCTAAAGATGAGGCCAACGAGGTGGTGAGCCTGCCCCAAGGTAACGGGACAATAGACATAGATAGGTTGGTCTCGCTTCGGGAAGAAATCTTCCAAGGCAGAAAGCTGCCCGGAGACTCGGCAGACTTTATACGGGAGGCACGTGAGTCCAGATCAGAACGGTGAACGGTCTTATCGTCGTGGACGCCAGCTTGGCGGTAAAATGGCTGGTGGAAGAGGAAGGTTCAGGTACGGCGGCCGCTCTCGCCCAGTTCTGGCGTAGTGAGGGAACCAAGCTGGTAGCGCCGCCTTTGATGACCATAGAGGTAGCCAATGCCCTACATCGACGAGTGTTCAGAAGGGAGCTAAGCGTGGCTGACGCAGCGCGCTTGCTGGAGAATCTGTTGGCCTCCGGGATTGAGTTGCGAGAGGACCCAGCCCTTCTGCGAAGAACACTGGAGTTGTCAAATCAGCTTCGTCAGGGAGCTGTATACGACTCGTACTACTTGGCGCTCGCTGAAAGCCTCGGCTGCCAGCTTTGGACTGCGGACGAGAGATTTTTCCGCGCGGCCGCGCCCGTCGCGCCTATCGTCCATCGGCTCAGGGAATTCGTTGCGTCGGAGTAGCGATGGAAGAATCGCGCTGGCCTGAAGGTCTCCCAAGTGAGCTGACCACGACATGACGATGCACGGTGACCGGTACTGCTCGGGCTGCGGCTCCAGCCTCGAGGTGCAGTCTATGGAGGGGAAGGAGCGGCCCGTCTGTACGGCGTGTGGGCGAGTGGTGTATTACGACCCCAAGGTGTCGACGGTCTGCGTGGTTGCGCGAGGGGGAGAGGTGCTTTTCATACGGCGGGGTAACGAACCGGGTTATGGGCTATGGAGCTTGCCGGGAGGCTACGTGGACCGGGGGGAGGTCGTGGAGGAAGCCGCAGCTCGCGAGGTGCTGGAGGAAACAGGGCTAGAGGTGGAGGTCGGCGGTCTGCTGGGCCTCTTCTCTGAGGCGGGCCGCCCCGTAATCCTAGTGGCCTACGAGGCGTGGGAGACGGGTGGGACGCTGGCTGCCGGGTCTGAAGCCTTGGAGTTGGGGTTCTTCCCGCCGGACGCGCTGCCTGTCATTGCCTTTCCACGAGACACTCACCTGTTGGAGCTGTGGCAGCGGGGCAGGGCGCAGGCGGAGTAGAGACCAACGTATTCACTCCCATCTTCGCGCTCGTTGCTGGAGGTAGTAATGGATAGCACTTGGGGTTTGGTCCCACCGGATGATGAAATCCAGTCCATATTTTGGGACTGCCTATCAGATGCTGAAAACGCTTTTGGCCCAAAGCGACCAGAGCTGCAATATGAGGTGAGAATCACCGAAGAAAAGAAGTATCCCGAAACGATCAACTATGGAACTAAGGTATTAGTATTCCTCACTCGAGGTCGAAGCCGTATCGGTTACTATTACGAGACTGGACACGAAGCAGTCCACTGCTTGAACGGTGTTAATCATTCAACGTACCTGGAAGAAGCTGTCGCAACAGCCTTTGCATTGCATAAGGTCCGGTCGACCTTCGGGCAAGACGGAGTAGATAAGTGCCAAGTGTCCTCGGACTATCAGCAAGCGATAGATCTTGTTCACCAAGTCGATACAGACGTCATAACATTTGGCCGACAGGTGCGTGAACTTGTAGGGTATGGATCGCTTAGTAAAGATGTAAGTCCCTCAGTGCTAGCGGAACTTTATCCCGATGCCCCTCAACCCGCGATAGACACACTGACCAGTGACTTTCCGAGACAACAGTAGCCTCCTAGGACTCTTGTGACAGGACATCTACGGAGCTATTCCATCTTTCTTCTGAAGGCGGAGGATCTCCACGTTTCGAACCTCCTGCCTGAAAGCGAAGAGTGTAAGCGTCTCGCATTCCGCTTGACACCGTATCTGTGTCACAACATAATCGGCTGGAATTCAGCTATAGGAGGCGACCGTGGCCCAAGTGGGCTTTATAGGGCTGGGTATCATGGGGAAGCCCATGGCGCGCAACCTGATCAACGCAGGCTACTCCTTGGTGGTGCATGACCATAAGGCGGAGCCGATGGAGGAGTTGGCAGCCGAGGGCGCGAGTATGGCCGACTCCTGTCGACAAGCATCGGAGGGCAGTGAGGTCATAATCACCATGCTGCCTGATTCGGCCAACTCCGAAGACGCCATCCTAGGGCAGAACGGTGTCCTGGAGGGCGCTCCTGCGGGGGCCACCATCATCGATATGAGCTCGATCAACCCTATTGTTAGCCAGAAGATAGGCGCCGAGGCCGCCAAGCATGGCGTAGAGATGCTGGATGCTCCCGTCAGTGGGGGCGAGCCTGGGGCTATCGCGGGAACGCTGGCGATCATGGTGGGCGGTAACGAGGAGATCTTTCAGAAGCATGAAGAGCTGCTGCATGTGATGGGCCGCAGCGTTGTGCGAGTGGGCGAGGTAGGTGCGGGCAACGTGGTCAAGGTGGCCAACCAGATGATCGTCGCTGCCAACATCGAGGTCATCGGTGAGGCGCTGACGCTAGCGCAAAAGGCGGGCATCGACCCGCAGGTGGTCTTCGATGCTATACGGGGAGGCTTAGCAGGCAGCAATGCCTTGGAGGCCAAGGCTCCCATGATGATGGAGCGCAACTTCCGACCCGGCTTTCGGATACGGTTACACCAGAAGGACCTGAACAACGCCATGGCGACGGCCAAGGACTTGGGCGTACCGGTGCCGGTGACCAGTCTCTTGCAGCAGATGCTGGGAGCTTTGGTCAACGACGGCAAGGGGGACTTGGACCACTCGGCCATCGTGAACTTCATTGAGGCCATGGCCCACACAGAGATCGGGAACCAAGCCTAGCCCTATGAAGGTTCACGAATATCAGGCCAAGGCCTTGATGTCCCGGTACGGTGTGCCCATTCCCCGAGGACAGATTGCTTCCACACCCAGCGACGCTAGGCGCATCACGGAAGAGCTTGGCGGCCGGTCCGTCGTCAAGGCCCAAGTCCATGCGGGAGCGCGGGGCAAGGCCGGAGGCATTGTACTGGCCAACTCTCCCCAAGAGGCCGCGGACGCTGCAGCCTCTCTGTTGGGCAAGCGGTTGGTCACCGCCCAGACTGGCCCTGAAGGCGCCCCGGTGAATCGCTTGCTGGTGGAGCAGACGGTCGATGTGGCTAAGGAGTTGTACTTGGCTCTGGCCATCGACCGCACTTATCGCGGGGCGGTGGTCATAGGGTGCGAGGCAGGTGGCATGGACATCGAGGAGGTGGCGAACACCTCTCCCGAGAGAATCCTTCGCCAAGGCGTAGACCCTTTAATTGGTTTCCAAGGATTTCAAGGGCGGCGCCTCGCCGAGGGTATGGGGCTGGACCGTGCGCAAGGGCGGCAAGCCAGCGACATCATGTCGGGGCTAACGCGGCTGTTTGATGACTTGGACTGCTCGCTGGTGGAGATCAACCCGCTGGTTGTGACTGCCGATGGCAACCTGCTGGCGCTTGATGGCAAGGTCAGTTTGGATGACGATGCTGTCTTTCGGCACCCGGAAGCCCAAGAATTGCGCGACTCTGAGCAGGAAGACCCTCTGGAGAGCCAAGCCATTGACGCTGGCATCGCCTATGTGAAATTGGATGGCGACGTGGGCTGCTTGGTGAACGGCGCTGGGCTGGCCATGGCGACCATGGACGTTATCAAGGGTGCGGGCATGAGCCCGGCCAACTTCCTTGACGTAGGGGGCGGGGCCAGCGTGGAAAAGGTGGCCAAAGCGTGCCGCCTCATGCTCTCGGACCCAAGCGTCACGCGGGTGCTGGTGAACGTGTTTGGCGGGATACTGCGCTGTGACATCGCAGCAGCAGGCGTCGTGCAGGCCTTCCGGGAGACCAACTCCCAGCTTCCGATATTCGTCAGGATGTTGGGCACCAATGTAGAAGAGGGCGCTGCTACGTTGAGAGACTCGGGCTTGGATGTGACCTTCTCGCAATCGCTGTCGGAAGTGGCGGTGGCTTTGACCGCTTCAAGGTGATGCAGGGAATGGGTCGCACATGAGCATTCTGGTTGGCGAGAACACACGGCTGGTTGTCCAAGGTATTACCGGCCAAGAAGGCAGCTTCCACGCCCGCGCCTGCCGAGCCTATGGCACCAATCTGGTGGCGGGGGTGACGCCGGGCCGTGGCGGGCAGGTCTTCGACGAGACGGTGCCTGTGTTCGACTCCATGGATGAGGCTGTGGTTCAGACTGGGGCCAACACTTCCTTGATTTTCGTGCCACCACCCTTTGCGGCTGAGGCGGTCATAGAGGCGGTGCTTTCGGGTATGGAGTTGGTGATTTGCATTACCGAAGGCGTGCCTGTTATGGACACGGTGCGGGTAGTGCGCTTCATTGAGCACCGGGCTGTGACGCTGATCGGGCCCAACTGCCCCGGCATGATAACCCCGGCAGCCCGCTGCAAGGTCGGCATAATGCCGGGGGCCATTCACATGCCGGGGCGCATGGGGTTGGTGTCCCGCAGCGGCACCCTCACCTACGAGGCAGTGGGGCAGCTAACTACTTTGGGTATCGGCCAGACCACCTGCGTCGGTGTCGGTGGGGACCCGTTGGTGGGCACCGGCTTCGTGGACATCCTGCGCCGGTTCGAGAACGATCCTGAGACCGAAATGGTCACTCTCATTGGCGAGATCGGCGGCACCATGGAGCAGGAAGCCGCCGAGTTCATTAGGGATGGGATGACCAAGCCAGTGGCGGCCCTCATCGCTGGGGCCACCGCCCCCCAAGGGAAGCGCATGGGCCATGCGGGAGCGGTGATCACCGGCGAGGCTGCGACAGCCTCAGCCAAGACTGAAGCGTTGCGCCAAGCAGGGGCCCGCATCATACCCTCGCCTGCTCACATCGGCGTTACGGTGAAGGCGATGATGGATGAGGCGGGACGGTAGCATCAGGGTTGACGCCCTCGGCCCCGCAACGTTCAATGCATACCTGAAGGTGGACATCCGGTTGGCCTGTGGGTAGCCGCACTGGGTATAATGCCTTCAAAACGACCCCGCGAGGCCCATCATGACCAGCAGGCCTGTAACTGCTACGCCGGATACAGAAAAAGTTCGCCAATTCCCGGACGTGCCCCCAGAAGAGATGACTGCCTTCCGTCATGTGAACTATCCCGCATACCCGGCCTCTCTGTCCCTCCACTTCGGGAACCAGGAGACGACCGTCATCACCAGCGAGCTGGCAGTAGGGCTCAGGGAGACTGAGAGCTACGAAAGCATCTTGTTCCCCGACCTGCTGGTCGCCTTTGGAGTGGACCCCAAGGCCGACACCGCACGGAACGGCTACCTGATACCGGAGCAGGGCAAGCCGCCAGACTTCGTGCTGGAGGTGGCGTCTAAGACTACGGCACGCAATGACGAGACCGACAAGCGGGACGCCTACGCCGCCATGGGTGTTGGGGAGTACTGGCGGTTCGACCCGACAGGTGGGCAACAATACCAAGCGCCCTTGGCGGGCGACCGGCTGGCGGGAAACGTCTATGAGCCGATTGCCATCCATCAGACAGAAGAAGGCCACTATTGGGGCCATAGCGATGCCCTAGGCTTGGCCCTGTCTTGGGAAGAAGGGACCCTGCGCTTCTGGGATCCTGCGTCCAGGGGCTACCTGCCAACGTTCGAAGATGAGAGAGCCACTCGCTTGGCTGAGGCATCCGCTCGTCAGGCCGCCGATGCCCGTGCCGATGCCGCTGATGCCCGTGCCGATGCCGAGGCCCAAGCTCGCTTGGCCGCTGAAGCCGAGGTACGTCGCTTGGGAGAAGAGCTGCGAGGTCGCCAAACTCCATAGCGGTGTGATGCCCCGTTCCGCTACTGCTGCAGCGCAGAGGAGCGATGGTTCAGAAGCATTAATGTTGGTTGCGCGCTCCCGTGCTACCGTCTGTTGACAGCCCCTGTGGCATCGTTTACAAAGGTTCTCAAATGGGGCCGTCCGGGCCCTGTCGTTGTAGGTAGGAGGCTATACTGTGGCCAGCACCATGACACCTTTCAACTTGAAGGCTTGGATTGACGAGCACCGTGACCTGCTGAAGCCTCCGGTGGGGGCTGAGATGGTCTGGAAGGACTCTGAGTTCATCATCATGGTCATCGGCGGGCCCAACGCCCGGCGAGACTTCCACATTGACCCCGGTGATGAGTTCTTCTACCAGCTTGAAGGCGATATTGCCTTGGAGTACATCGATGGCGACGGCCAGCGCCAGAAGGCGGAGATACATCAGGGCGATGTTTTCCTGCTGCCCGCCAACGTGCCCCACTCCCCTCAGCGGGGCGAAAACACGCTGGGCTTGGTGGTGGAGCGGGTGCGGGCTGAGGACGAGCCTGAGAAGTTCGCTTGGTTTTGCGAGCAGTGCGACGCCAAGATATACGAACTCAACCGTGGCAAGGACGAGTTGCTCGTGGACCTGCGCAAGGCCAACGAGCGATACAACGTCGACACCGAAATGCGAAGTTGCGAGGCGTGTGGCTACGTCCAGCCTGTGGCCACCGGTCCGAGGTTGTAGATCAAGGTCTTCAGGAGCAGGCCGCACGGCCCGGCCGCCCAGTCAAACGGCTAGTATGGGCTGTCCCGGAGTGACGGACGAGGCGAGAGACTTGGGTGGAGGAGGTGGGCTGTAATGGAAATCGCAACGGCCCACAAGGCTCAGGTGGCGGAGCTTTATCGCCGCGTGTTGGGTCAACGCCAGTTGGTGCTCGCCAGTAACCGTGGGCCGGTAGAGTACCAGTACACCGCCGACGGACGCCAAGAGGTGCGCCGTGGCAGTGGTGGCGTGGTTACCGCCCTCAACTCCCTCACCCACGTAGCAGAGTTCACTTGGGTGGCTGGAGCGATGAGCGAGGGGGACCGCCGCGCTTGGGAGGCGTCGGGTGGGCAGCCGCTGCGGTCGCCCCTTCAGGGACACCGGGTCAACGTACGGTTCGTTGCCACCTCTAGGCGCGTCTACCACAAGTATTACAACGTCTTCTGCAACCCGCTGCTCTGGTTCCTGCAGCACTACATGTGGAACTCGCCCTACAACCCCAACATTGATGCCACGGTCTACGATGCTTGGGATGATGGTTACGTGCCCGTCAACCAAGCGTTCGCACAAGCGGTTGCAGACCAGATTGGCAGTGCTTCCGAGCCGTCAGTGGTCATGCTTCACGACTACCATTTGTACCTCGCGCCAGCGATGGTGCGGGAAAAGGCGCCCCAAGCCATCATCCAGCACTTCGTGCATATACCGTGGCCTGCCGTGCGCTACTGGGAGCTTTTGCCAGCGCATATGCTGAAGGGCATCTGCAACGGGTTGTGCGGCGCCGACATCGTGGGGTTCCAGACCCCAAGCGACGTCAGGAACTTTCTTGACACCTGCGAGGAGGTGCTGCCGGACGTTGTGGTGGACCATGTGGCGCAGACGGTGCAACGGAATGGGCACTGCACGCATGTGCGCTGCTACCCCATCTCCATAAATGTGGATGAGATACGACGGCTCGCCTCTGGGCCACGGGCGTTGGAATATGAGAGGCACTTGCAGACGGAATGCGGCGAGCTGACCATTATGCGGGTGGACCGGGCTGAGCCCAGCAAGAATGTAGTGCGAGGCTTCCGTGCCTTCGACCTGCTTCTCACGCGCCACCCGGAGCTGAAGGGACGGGTGGTCTTCCTCGCATTCTTGGTGCCGTCGCGTACGCACATACGCCAGTACCAACGGTACATGGAAGAGATACGGCAAATCATCGACCAGATAAACTCCAAGCATGGCACAGAGGACTGGACTCCCATACGGACGTACTTGGAGAATAACTACACCCAAGCCATCGCCGGGATGAAGCTGTACGATGTGCTGGTGGTAAACTCGGTAATCGACGGCATGAACTTGGTGGCCAAAGAGGGTCCGGTGGTCAATACGCGCGACGGTGTACTGGTGCTTTCAGTTGGTGCTGGGGCGCACCGGCAACTGTCGGTCGGGGCGCTGTCGGTGTCGGCTGCCGATATCGAAGGCACGATGCAGGCTATGTACCAAGCCCTCACCATGGCTCCTGAAGAGAGAGCACAGCGGGCCGAGCGCCTGCGGACTACTGTGGAGGAGCAGGACAACCCGCGCTGGCTGGAGTCCCAGCTACAGGATATTGAGACACTTTTGCTGCAAGGGAGCGGTGAGACATGACTACTATGCAAGGCAGCCCCAGTTTCCAAGAGCGCCTCGACAGCCTGCGGGGCGAATCACAGCTGTTCGCTGACTACTTGAGGGCCCTGCCTCCGGAGTCGTGGAACGCCCAGAGCGCCTGCGATCTCTGGCAGGTAGGCCATGTGGTAGCGCACCTAGTCGGCGTGGCTGAGTTCTATGCCACGACGGTGGAGCGCGGCAGAGAGGGCAACTTTGAGACGCTGCCGGGGCGGGCCCCCGCAGGCTCGCAGACCGGGGCCACGTCTCATGAGGGCATCCACCAGCGAGCACTGGCCGCCCGGGAGCAGTTGGGAGACCAAGTAGTGTCGCAGCTCGCCGCGGAAAGCGACCGACTGATCAACGTGCTCGCCAACCTGAAACCCGAGGACCACCCCAAGCCCTGCTACCATCCTGGAGGTTATGTGCCTGCCGGCAACTTCGTGGACATGCGGTTCAAGGAATTGGGCCTCCACGACTGGGACATCAAGTCCCGATTGGAGTCGGACTACCACATGCTGCCAGCCAGTATGCCCTCGATGATAATTCTGATACTGAACTCCTTCGCGTCTGGCTCCTTACCCTACGCCTTCTGGCCCGGCCCCGGTCTCGACAAGCCGGTGCGTTTCCGGTTCAACGTGAGCAACCCGGTGGACTTGAACGCCGACATCGTGGTGGAGAGTGACAGGGTTCACTTGGAGAGTGCCGAGGGTGAGGCCGATGTCACCTGTAGCTGCGACACCGAGACCTTCCTGCTGATGTCCTACGGCAGACTCCCGTCAAACGAGGCTATGGCCAGTGGTCGGCTGACGGCCGAGGGGGATGCTGGGCTTATCAGTCAGTTCAGCGAGTGGTTCAGGGGGATTTAGGGCGGACCTTTTCCACCTGACCAGAGTAGTACTCTTGGCGGGGTCAGCAACAGGCGCATGTTTTCTTCCATCTGACTTGCCACGGCCAAAGGGCAGGTAGGGCGGTAAGAATCAAGGGAGACAGCACGAACGAAAAGCTGATGAACGGGTAAACAGTGCTGCCCGCGAGTACGAACCATGCCACTACACGCACCGCCCAGGCAAGCCGGGTATTCCAGACGACAACCCCCCAGATGAAGGCCCCAACCGATATCGACGCCGGCGCTATTAGGAACGCCGCCGTCCGCACGTCGGCATAGTCGCCCTGCCAGACCAGCAGGGCGACTATGAACCCTATACCTCCGCCGTAGGCTATTGCGGTGAAGCCCGCCCAGACCCTCAATGCCTTTACACCACGAAGGAGCGAGGCTGTTTCAAGGTCTGCGCCGCGTAGGGCCGGCTTCATGCCCGTACGGCCCACCAAGCGAGGAAGTGCTCCATCTCGACGACGTTCTCTAGGGTGTAGTCGGCCAACTCCAGTAGGGCAGGGGGGCAGCCCTCTCCTAGGACCGCTACGTTGGTGCAGCGGAATGGCGTGGCGTTGGCTAGGGCGCGGGCTTCGCGGAAGGCGTCGATGTCTGTTACGTCGTCGCCAGCGATTAGCGCCCAGCCCAGCTTGTGGCCCTCCACCAATGAGCGCACCGCGGTGCCCTTGTTCAGAGTCACGGGAGGGAGCACGTTGATGTGGGCCTTGCCCGTCAGCACTCGCACATTGGCGGACGCCTGATACTCGACAGCCTGCAGAGCGAGGCGTTGCACACCGTCGGGGTCGCGAGAGCCGCGATAGTGGACTGCGAAGGAGCAGGCCTTCTCCTCGATGATGGCGTCGGTGGAGGCGCAGGCCTGCTTCACCGCTTGTAGTGCCCGGGCAACATCGGCCTCGTAATGGGCCGCAGTAGGGTCGGTGAACACCTGTCCGTCGTGTATCCACTCCATGCCGTGATTGCCCACGTAGGTGAGCTCGTCTAGGCCAACCATGCGCTTGCCGTTGGCCGCGGGGCGTCCCGTTACGACGCACACCAATGCAAGCCGGGATGCGAGAGTGGCGACGGCTGTCTTGATGCTTGGGCTGATGGTCGCCTGATGAGGCAGGGGCACGATCTCGGACAGGGTACCGTCGATGTCGAGGAACAGGCCGGAGGCGGCGCCGTCACGCTGGGGTGCAATCGCCTCTTCCAAATGCTCCAACAGGGCTTTGGGCATGCGCTTCGGTCCTTCCCAAGAGTTGATGCGTCCCTATGCTAGAATGCGGGCGACTTTGGGGCAAGGAGGGCGCATGGAAGGGCTGGGAGTGGCCATTGGGAGCCGCCGCGACGTGTCCACTGAGGAGATTGTATCCATGGCCCGCGTGGCTGACCGTTTGGGGTATGCCAGCGTGTGGGTCGGCGAGTCTTGGGGGCGCGACGCCTTTACACTCCTTACCATGATTGCCTGCCACACAACGAACGTGCGCTTGGGCACAGGAATCGTGCCAGTGTACAGCCGGACTCCAGCGCTGCTGGCCCAGACGGTGGCCTCACTGGATGCCATCTCCCATGGGCGGGCCATTCTCGGTCTCGGCACCAGTGGGCGGTTGGTCATTGAGCAGTGGCACGGCGAGAAGTTTGACCGGCCTCTGCTGCGAACGCGGGAGTACATTGAAATCATTCGCATGGCGCTCGCGGGAGAGCGGGTGAACTACGACGGGCGCTACTATCAAGTGCAGCGGTTCCGTATGGCCACTGAGCCGGTCCAGGAACGTCTGCCAATATATGTCGCCTCACTTGGCCCCAAGAACCTGGAATTGACAGGTCAGTTGGCCGATGGCTGGCTGCCCACTTGGGTGGACGTACTGAGATTGCCGGAGATGCGGGAGCAGGTAGTGCGTCCCGCCGTGGCGGCGGGACGGCAAGCGTCGGACGTTACAGTGGCCCCGCAAGTGTTGGCTCTTGCTACGGCCACCGAGGAAGAGAACACTCACGCCCGCAACTTGGCCCGGGCGCACATGGCCTACTACGTGGGAGGCATGGGGACGTACTACTTCGACCTCTTCCGACGCTACGGCTACGCGGAGGAGTCGGCCCGCGTGCGCGAGGCGTGGGAGGCGGGCGACCGCGACCGGGCAGCGAGTTCCATCAGTGATGAGATGCTGGACAATATAACCATCATCGGCGACCGCGCTGATTGCCTCCGCAAGGTGGAGCGTTACCGGCAGGCGGGGGCTGACATGCCGGTGCTTTCCTTCCCACACGGGGCCACCCCCGAAGCAATGGAACGTACACTGGAAGCCCTCGCGCCGTCGGCGACAGCCTAGGGTGACCTAGGGCAGCCAGACGCGACACTGACATCCGCTTGTTGACATGGCCTTGGCTTTACATATCTAATGAGAACAAACGTTTCAGGAGATGAAGCCATGGCTAGGGCCGACGTAGAAGAAATCCGCTGCACCACTCTCATCAATCCGGTAAAGGTGCCAGACTGGCCCTTTCGCTGGACCATCAACACGTATCGCGGTTGCCGCCACGCTTGTCGCTACTGTTACGCTCGGTCCACCCATGAGTTCCTCGGTCTGGGTACCGGGCGCCAGTTCGATCAGAGGGTTTTCGCCAAGGTGAACGCCCCAGAGGTCCTGCGCTCTGAGCTGCGACGCTCCAGTTGGAAGCGGGAGCCGATCGCCATGGGGACGGCTTCCGACCCTTACGAGCCTGCCGAGGCGAGCTACAAGCTGACCCGCAAGGTGTTGGGCGTGATGAAAGAGTTTGCCAACCCGGTGAGCATCACCACCAAGGGTATATTGGTACAGAGGGACATCGACGTCCTGCAGGAGTTGAGCCAAGTGGCTGACGTGCGTGTGAACTTCAGCATCGGCTGCCTTGATGAGGAGGTCTGGCGGGCCACGGAGCCGGGCGCGCCGAGCCCGCGGCACCGGCTTGAGGCGATGCAGGCCTTGGTGGAGGCTGGGATTCACGCTGGGGTGGTGGCTGCCCCAATTATTCCGGGGCTGTCGGACAGCGAGGAGAGCTTGGATGAGTTGGTGGGAGCCGCGGCAGCCCATAAGGCGCAGTACCTAGGTGGCAACGTAATGTTCCTCAGGCCAGGCTCCAAGGAATGGTTCATGCCCCTTATACGCGAGTCCTACCCCCACCTTGCGCCCCTCTACGCCAACTACTACCGGGGGGCGTATGCCCCCAAGCAGTACGCGCAGAAGATAATGGCCCGTTTGGACTCGTTGCGGGTCAAGTGGCAGCTGGATGAGAGGTACCGCGAGGAGAGGCAGCACGCAGGTCAGCTCAAGATGGCGCTGGTTTGACGCGTCTCGGGAGACCGGTACAGACCGGATGGCACGCAACTGTTCCCCCGCTTCACGTGCACACGCGGGAACAATTCCAGATTCGCGCGGCGTCCGCCTTGGCTGACTCAAAGCTGACTCCTAGCTGCTCAGGAACTAATCCCGGTGCAATACTATGCACCGGGCTCGCCACGGGTATGTCAGCAGAAGTCAACGAGAGTTATACGGTATGTCTGTCGGACCATCACTGGAATACTACAAACGCGGGACCATGGTCCCGCGCCCAGCTACGAATGTGGGAACGCCTGGTCCCGTCTGGTCCTATCCCCCAGCTACGAATGTGGGAACGCCTGGTCCCTCGTTCCAGCTACAAACATGGGACCACGTTCCCGCCCATGGCATACCTCTGCACAACTCATCGTTCCCGCGGCCGATGCAATTTAGCCGTACTCCGGCTACAATCTGCCACGATGGTTGCAGCCCCGCTGCAATGCCCGGCAGGTCGCCCGACAAGTCTACCCGACAAGTCTAAAGGAGGAGCCCCATGGACTTGGTGGAAGAGCAACTCCGAAACAGTAAGACCATCGCGGTGGTGGGCCTGTCGCCCAACCCGGACCGCGACAGCCACCGTGTGTCGGCATACATGCAGAGCCAAGGCTACCGCATCATCCCGGTGAACCCCACCGTCGATGAGGTGCTGGGTGAGAAGTCGTACCCTGACCTGACGTCGGTGCCCGAGCCCATCGACATGGTGGACATCTTTCGCCGCTCGGAGTTGGTGATGCCGGTAGTGGAAGAGGCGGTCCAGGTGGGGGCGCGCTACATCTGGATGCAGGACGGGGTGGTGAACGAGGAGGCCGCTGAAAAGGCTCGGCAGGCTGGTATCCCGGTTGTGATGGATGATTGAACGCTGCGACAACACCGCCGCCGGTTCGGCGGCGCCAGCAGCGCTCAGGATTCACGTTGACACATTGGAACCTAGAGAAGGATACTAACGGCGAACAACTCCTTGGGAAATCACTGGATTTGAGGAGGCGCACATGGCATCTGGACCCGGCGCACAAATGGAAGAACTCGACCTCTTCTATCAAGAGGTACAGAAGCATAACAGCAGAGGATTGTGGACCCTTGGCGGCGACAACCTGACGACTGAACCCCAGCCCAAGGCGCTGCCTTTCATGTGGAAATGGTCCGAGTTCCGGCCTCTGATGTTCCGTGCCTCGGAGTTGGTGCCTGTGGAGATGGCAGAGCGTCGCGTCTTGGTGTTCGCCAACCCTGGGCTGGGCGGCAGGCCTTCGGCCACCAGCACCCTCATGGCCAACCTGCAGATCATCAATCCGGGCGAAATTGCCCGCAGTCACCGCCATACCCCGTCGGCCTTCCGCGTCATTGTGGAGGGAACTGGCGCCTACACCACTGTGGAGGGCGAGAAGACTTACATGAACGAGGGTGACTTCATCACCACGCCCAGCTGGACGTGGCATGACCACGGCAACGAGGGCGATGCCCCCATGGTGTGGCTCGACGGGCTGGACGTGCCCTTCGTCAACTCGCTGGAGGTGGGCTTCTATGACCAGATGGAGACCCAAGCCCAGGAACTGAAACGGCCGGACGACATGTCCCTTCGGCTGTACGGCGCAGGCTCTCTGCGTCCGACTTGGGAGCACCACGAAGGGCTGCACACCCCACTGCTCAATTACAAGTTCCAGCATGCGTACGAGACCCTGAAGGAACTGTCGCAAGAGACTGAGGGCAGCCCTTACGATGGCATTTGCTTGGAGTACACCAACCCCAAGACGGGTGGGCCGGCCATGGCCACCATCGCCTGCTTTGTGCAGTTGCTGGATCCAGGGCGCCACACGAAGGCGCACCGTCATACGGGCGGGACTATATTCCATGTAATCAAGGGCAAGGGCCACTCGATCATTCGAGGCGAGCGGTTTGACTGGCAGGCCAAGGACACCTTCGTGGTGCCGAGTTGGGCGTTCCACGAGCATGTGGCCGAGGAAGAGTCAGTGCTGTTCACCTATGACGACAGCCCGCTGCAACAGCCCTTCGGTCTGTATCGCGAGGAAGCCTACGAGGAGAACGGGGGCCACCAGCCCATCATCGGCGTTTTCAGCGGATAGGCTACTGCGGCGGCGGCGGCTATCGTGTTATCGGAATCCAACCGGCGCGATAGCCCCAATAGTGTCCTCACAAGGCAACAGCGTATAATAGTGCCAAGGGCAGGACCAATTGACGTTCCTCAAGGAGGAGCTTTGACTACAGGCACATTCAAGGTAAAGGCAGGCTTGGCGCAGATGCTCAAGGGCGGCGTCATCATGGACGTCGTGACCGCTGAGCAGGCGGCAATAGCTGAAGAGGCAGGCGCGGTAGCAGTCATGGCACTTGAGCGCGTGCCTGCGGACATCCGCGCCGATGGTGGCGTGGCCCGCATGGCCGACCCGTCCCGCATTCAGATGATTCTGGAGACCGTGAGCATTCCGGTGATGGCCAAGTGCCGCATCGGTCACTTCGTTGAAGCTCAGGTGCTGGAATCAATGGGCGTTGACTACATCGACGAGTCGGAGGTACTCACGCCTGCCGACGAGGAGCACCATGTGTGGAAGCACAACTTCAAGGTGCCCTTCGTGTGCGGTTGCCGTGACCTAGGCGAGGCTCTGCGTCGCATATCCGAGGGCGCGGCCATGATACGCACCAAGGGTGAAGCGGGCACTGGCGACATCGTTGAGGCTGTGCGTCATATGCGGGCCGTCATGGACGCCATTCGCAAGCTGCAGAACATGCCCGACGACGAGTTGGTCACCGAGGCCAAGAACCTTGGCGTCAATCTCGACCTGCTTATCGAGACTCGGACCTTGGGACGCCTGCCCGTGGTCAACTTCGCCGCGGGAGGCATCGCTACCCCTTCGGACGCCGCCCTGATGATGCAATTGGGGGCCGACGGCAACTTCGTAGGTTCAGGCATCTTCAAGTCCAACGATCCCGCTCCGCGGGCCAAGGCCATCGTGGAGGCCACCACGCATTACAACGATCCCGCTATTATCGGCGAGGTGTCGAAGAATCTTGGCGAGGCCATGGTTGGAATCGGCATCAGGACCCTGCAAGAGGCGGAGCTCCTTGCAACGCGTGGCGTTTAGGGCTGACTGGCGGAAGCGGAATTGCGAGCACAGCGTCCGCCGGTGAGGGTAGGGGTGCTGGCCGTTCAGGGTGATTTTGCAGAACACCAAGCTGCGTTGAAGCGCATCGGTCAGGAGTCGATTCAGGTGCGGTTGCCCCGTGACTTGGAGCAGTTGGACGGACTGATAATCCCTGGCGGTGAGAGCACCACCTTCGCCAAACTCATGGACTTCTACGACCTGCGCGAGCCCATCACCGAGTTCGCCCGCAGTGGGGCAGCAGTATGGGGCACCTGTGCCGGCCTAATCATGATGGCACGGGAGTTGACTGAGCCGACGCCGACGCCCATGGGCCTCATGGACATAACGGTGGAACGGAACGCTTTTGGCCGGCAGGTTGACAGTTTCGAGGCTGAGTTGCCGGTGGCTGGCCTTGGCGCGGAACTTTTGCGGGCCATCTTCATACGCGCCCCCGCGATCTGCGAGGTCGGGCCGGAGGTCGAGGTGCTGGCCAAACTTCCTGACGGACGACCCGTTGCGGTGCGGCAGGGGAACCTGCTGGCCACCTCCTTCCATCCCGAGTTGGGCGGTGACCCTCGAATGCATCAGTACTTCCTTGATATGGCTGCGCCGGAGGCGACGAGGTGACGGCTACCGACAGGCGGGTGCTGGACGACCTAGAGTTGCTGATCGACGCCCTGCCCTTACGCATCGCGACGGCGTTACGTGCAAGGGAGGACCTGCACGAACTACTGGAAGTGGTCCTGGACTTAGGCCGCGTCCCCGAAGCCCGCTTTCCCTACCAGACCGTGATCATCGACCCCGTAGAGATAACTGATGCCGACTTGGAGTATGTGGTTGAACGCTTAGGCCAGTTCGGCGACGACAACCGTGCTGGCATAACGCGGACGCTGCACCGCTTCTCTGCTATCAGGAATCGCAAGGGGAAAGTGGTGGGTCTCACTTGCCGTGTGGGGCGGGCAGTGTTCGGCACCATCACGATCATTGAAGACCAAGTACTGTCGGGCAAGAGCATCCTGCTGCTGGGCCGCCCCGGTGTGGGCAAGACCACCATGCTGCGGGAGGTAGCCCGTGTACTGGCGGACCACGCTCACAGGCGGGTCATTATCGTGGACACGTCGAATGAGATCGCAGGTGATGGCGACATCCCTCATCCCGCCATTGGTAACGCACGGCGAATGCAGGTGGCCACACCGACGTTGCAGCATGGGGTGATGATTGAGGCGGTGGAGAACCACATGCCCGAGGTCATTATTATTGATGAGATGGGCACTGAGTTGGAAGCGCTGGCTGCGAGGACTATCGCCGAGCGCGGGGTGCAGCTTATCGCCACTGCCCATGGCAACACGCTGGAGAACCTGGTGCTCAACCCCACTCTCTCCGATTTGGTGGGCGGTGTTCAATCGGTGACTTTGGGCGACGACGAGGCTAGGCGTCGAGGCACTCAGAAAGCGATTCTGGAGCGCAAGGCGCCGCCGACCTTTGATGTGGTGGTGGAGATACAGACTTGGGACCGGGTGGCGGTGCATGACAATGTGAGCCGCGTGGTGGATATGTACCTGAGGGGTCTGCCCATAGTGCCCGAAACCCGCTGGCTGGACGAGCCGGGCCGAGTGGTGAAGGTGCGGGAAACACCGAGCACCACTATAGCCCATTCGCCTGTCGTGCGGACTACGGAAAGAGCGCCTGTGCCGGAAACGGAGTCGGGGGATGGGCCGCCTCAGAAGTTATTTCTGTTTGGTGTGAGGCGTGATCGGGTGGAAGAAGCGGCCCAAGAGGCGGGCGTGACAGTGAACGTGGTCAACGAACTGCGTGTGGCCGATGTGGTGCTGACCACCAAGACCCACTACCGGCGTGGTTCCCGCGTGGTGAAGGCAGCGGAAGAGGCCAGCAAGCCAGTGTATGTGCTCCGCAAGAACACCGCGCCGCATGTGCAGCAATTTCTGAAGGCTAGGGGCGGGGCCAACGGGGCCGACCCCAAGGTGGACGAGGCCCTGCAGGAGGCCCACGAGGCCGCGCAACGGGTGATGGAGGGCGACGAAGACACGGTGACGCTCCTCCCGCAGGCGGCGTACATCCGCCGCCTGCAGCACATGCTGGCGGCGAAGTACTCGGTAACGTCGCGCAGTGCCGGGCGTGAGCCGCAACGCCACGTCACCTTCGCTCGGCAGTAGCCCCCAGCTACTCTTCAAACGATACACGTAGCAACGAAAGCTGCTGGTGTGTTCATCTCTTTCGAAGGCATAGAGGGCTGCGGTAAGTCGACCCAAGCGGACATGCTGGTCGAAGCCATGGTGGCTGCGGGCCTTCAAGTGGTTCTGGTACATGAACCGGGCTCCACCAGCTTGGGCCAATACCTTCGTAGATACCTTAAAGACGAGAGCGTCGCGCCCACGTACGAGGCGGAATTGCTGCTCTTCTGCGCCGCCCGAGCCGAACTGGTCACCAACGTGCTGCGCCCGACCTTGGATCGGGGTGTACATGTGGTCGCCGACCGCTACTCCGACTCCACTATGGCATATCAAGGGTACGGACGATGGCTTGATCTGGAGACGGTGCAGAGCGTGAACGCGGTTGCCACTGGCGGCCTGATTCCTGACGTGACTTTCCTGTTGGACTTGGCTCCGGCTGGCGGACTCGCAAGAGTGCAGCCGCAGCTAAGTCTCTTTTCAATGAATGCGGAAGGGGAGACCGGCATGGTCCGGCAGGAGGAGGAAGGGCAGAGGGGATTTGAAGTCGAGCCGTTGAACTTCCATCGCAGGGTCAGGCGCGGTTACCTGGAGCTGGCTGAGAAAGAGCCGGAGCGGTGGGTAGTGCTGGACGCAAGCCAACCTAAGTCGGAGTTGGCCCGACAAATATGGGAAGAAGTGCAAGCGCGATTGGGCAGCAGCGACCCCAAGTAAAAACTTAACGGCCTGGGAGCATACACGCTCTCCAGGCCGTAGTTAGTTCGGGGTGTCTCAGGCGTAGGGCGGGCTAGTCGTCGGCGGCTACCGGGACAGCCTCGATTTTCTCAGCAATGGCGGCCTTCATCTTGCGCACCCGTGCCAGATCGGGGTAGCCCTCGGCTATCTTGTCGAAGATTTTCTCGCCGTTGGCAAAGACCTCCATGATTCCCTGCCCCTTGGGGGTAATGGTGATGGACGCATCACCTCCGAAGGCCCGGAAGAACTCATTCGCCATCCACATGGCGGTAGCGTGATGCTGTCAAGGTACGCAGTAAGTGATCTCGACTTGAACTTTTCCTTCCAAAGCGGTGACTCCTCGTTTCGAGTTGCGAGCCTAGGCTCACAATCGTTGATTGTAACGGGCGGGGGCATCTGCTTCAACTGCTGGATGTCGCGACCTCGTCAAGCGCTTGGCGAATCTCAGCTACGACTTCGGCGTCGCTCTCGTCCTTTAGCGCGTCCATGAGTACGCGTTCCGGCTCCGGACCTCCAATGTGCCCCAAGGCCCACGCTGCATGGCCCCGCACCAGCGGTTCGCCGTCGAACAACGCCCGTGCGAGGGCGGGCACAGCAGCCTCGTCGCCGATGTTGCCCAGAGCTACGCAGGCGTTGCGTTGCAGGCCGACGCGCTTGGCCCGCTTGATGGGGCTATGCCGGAAACGCTCGCGAAACTGTTCCTCGCTCATCTCCAGTAGCCAGAGCAGGTCGAGGGTTGTCGAGTCGGTTTTCTGGAAGGCTGGCTGGTTGTTGGGAGACGCCTTGAAGTTTACGGGGCAAACGTCTTGGCAGATGTCGCAGCCGAAGACCCAGTCCTGCATGAGGGGTCGCAGGTCGCGGGGGATGGCCCCGCGGTGCTCAATGGTTAGATAAGAGATGCAACGGGTGTTGTCCAGCTCGTAGGGGCCTACGAATGCGGCTGTCGGGCAGGCGGTGAGGCAGCGTGTGCAGCTGCCGCACGTCTTTTTCAGAGGGGCGTCGGGCGTCAGTTCCAAGTCAGTGATAACTTGCCCCAAGAAGACCCAGGAACCGAATTGGCTGGTGAGGATGTTGGTGTTCTTGCCGAACCAGCCGGTGCCGGCGCGTCGTGCCACGCCGCGATCCAGCATGGGGCCATCGTCGACGTACCACCGCGATTGGACATCACGCCCAAGCTTGGCCGAGACGTCTTCGACCAATGCCTTCATGAGGCGTTTCAGCACCCGATGATAGTCGTCGCCCCAAGCGTAGACTGCGACCCGGCCCTGTGGCCCGCCATCGTGGGGCGGCCCCGTCTCCTTCGGCGGGAGATAACTCATGCCCAAGGCGATGATTGACTTGGCGCCCGGGAGCAGCCCTTCGGGGCGGGAACCCCGGCGTACGCGGGCTTCGTTGTACCAAGGCAGCCCATCCATCAGGCCACGCTCCAGCCGGTCGAGTGCGACCTGCTCGTCGTTGGCGAAAGGCTCGGAGGAGGTGATGCGCACAAGGTCGAAACCCAGTGCTGTGGCCGACTCTTTGACCACAGCCGTTACGTGTTCCGGTTGCAATGCAGCCTCCTCCAAGTGTGCCTTTGCGCCTGGCGCGTATTTCTAAGGAACCTCTGCTCAAGTCCCTCGCCGCTTTGCCGGAGGTCTTGGCATGACAACCGACATTGAGGGCCTGGGAGGCTCGCATTTTTGTCGACTTTGTGGTGTTCCAGTGCTATTCTTTTGCAACGTTGGCCTGCTTCTAGTGCTATATGAGTTGTAATCTGTGTGTACATTATTGCATCGGGATTTGGATTGGCGCAGCTACGCGTCAGCTTTGCTCCAGTCGAGGGGCTGACACACGATTCACGAGTTTTTGCGTTTCCGTAGCTGATGCCTGTGACATTTGTGACGTCGTTGTGGTCCAATTCTGAGACTCTGTAGACCCCCTGGTAGCGGGGCCCTCTTGATGTGGGCCCGGGATGCAACAAGATGCGGGTGGGGCCCCTACGCGGAGGATATGCGGGAAGGGCGGCGGGGGTCAACGAGCTGATGACATGGGGGTTGCTTGCAGAAGCAGTCGTGCCGGTCGGAGACCCTTGCGGATGCCGGCGAAAGCCGGTGTCCAGAGTTGTTCAGACCGTTGCGAATGTAACTAAAATGGGCGTGACAGCATAAGCTCATTCGATGCTTGACAGGGTTTGAGCCTTGGACTATGTTTCCTGCGGCCCTTTTGGGGCAGAAATAGCGGGAGCCAGCAAGGAGAGTGCGGGCGAATGTACCCTAGTGACAGGAAGTATTCCAAGGAACACGAGTGGGCATTGCTTGAGCCCGATGGCAGGGTACTGGTCGGCATCACCGAGTTTGCCCAGGAAGAGTTGGGAGACGTGGTCTACGTGGCCCTGCCCAAGGTGGGCACCCAGTTGGCCCAGTTCGCCATGATGGGTGAAATCGAGTCGGTCAAGACGGTGTCCGACTTGTACACGCCGGTCGGTGGCGAGGTGGTGGAGCTGAATGGGCTGCTGACGGACCAGCCGGAGTTGGTCAATGAAGATGTGTACGGCCAAGGCTGGCTAGTCCGGATGGCAATCACCGATGCTAGCGAGCTGGAAAACCTGCTGACTGCCGACGAGTACCAGAATATCATCGCCCACTAGCTCACCGACGCTTCTTCTACATGCTTGGATGTTGCGACTGACTTCCTCCCCTCTGGCGGGATTACGGCCAGAGGGAGCATGAGATGTTCCAGGCATAGTCCGCCTGCCGTCGTTCTATTCTTGGGAGACTCCCAGTGCTATCATATTCGGGACGTCTGGCGATGCGGTTCCCGGAGATGGGCGCGGCGGGAGCGAAGTATGCTTGTGGAGCATCAATGAGCCCGCTACTGGAAGTTTCTGACCTGCGGACCCACTTCTTCACCCAGGAAGGTGTGGTCAAGGCTGTCGACGGTGTTTCCTTTGAATTGGAAGCGGGGGAAACTTTAGCCTTGGTGGGAGAGAGCGGCTGTGGCAAGAGCGTCAGTGCTCTCTCCATCATGCGTCTGATACCGGACCCGCCGGGCAAGATCATCGGCGGAGAGGTGTTGTTTCATGGCGAGAATCTGCTGGAACTCTCCGACGAGGAGATGCGGAAGAATCGGGGCAGACATATCGCCATGGTCTTCCAGGAGCCGATGACTTCGCTGAATCCGGTACTCAACGTGGAACGCCAGTTGACCGAAGCTCTGGAGCTTCACCTTGGCTTGAGCAAGGGCGCAGCCAAGGCGGAAGCGGTGCGGCGCTTGGAGGAGGTGGGCATACCCGATGCCCGCAGCCGGGCGCGCCAGTACCCGCACCAGTTCAGCGGTGGTATGCGCCAGCGGGTGATGATTGCCATGGCGCTGAGTTGTGGCCCCCAGATTGTGATCGCTGACGAGCCAACCACCGCCTTGGATGTGACCATCCAAGCCCAGATATTGGAGTTGATGAAAAATCTCACCCAAGAGCGCGGCGTGGCCTTGGTTATCATCACCCACAACCTCGGCGTGGTGGCCCGTTACTCTGATCGGGTCAACGTGATGTACGCTGGTAAAATCATCGAGAGGGGCACGGCGAAAGAGGTCTATTACAACCCTAGGCACCCCTACACCATCGGGTTGCTGAACTCGGTTCCTCGCCTAGACCTGCCCCGTAAGGAACGGTTGGACCCGATCGAGGGTCAGCCCCCCGACTTGGGCAACCTAGGCGATGGGTGCTCCTTTAGGGAGCGGTGCCGCTACTCCGAGGAACGGTGTGCGCAGGAAATACCGCCGTTGATGCCCGTGTCAGAGGGACATAGCTCGGCCTGTTGGGTAGCCCATACGTTGGGTCGCAACTGTTGATAAGGCTGGCGAGATAGCAGATGGAAACGCGAACAGGCAACGGCGCGAGGGGTGACCGCCTCTTAGAGGTGGACTCTCTGAAGATGCACTTCCCAGTGCGTTCCGGCCTGATTTTTCAACGCACCGTGGCCCATGTTCGCGCCGTGGACGACGTCAGCTTTTTCATACGTCGTGGCGAGACCTTGGGCTTGGTGGGCGAGAGTGGGTGCGGGAAGACGACGACTGGCCGTTGCATCCTCCAGCTTTACCGGCCCACCTCCGGGACAATTATGTTCGACGGCGAAGACCTGTGCACCATGAATTCCAAGAACCTGCGACAGATGCGCCGCCGTATGCAGGTCATATTTCAAGACCCCTACAGCTCCCTCAACCCTCGGATGACCGCGGGCAACATCGTCGGCGAGCCCTTGATAGTTCATGGCATGAGCGGCTCGAAGGCTGAGTACCGCGAGCGGGTGGCCGAGCTTCTCAGCGTTGTCGGGCTCAGCCCATCGATGGCAGACCGGTTTCCACACGAGTTCAGCGGCGGGCAGAGGCAGCGCATTGGCGTGGCGCGTGCCTTGGCAGTGAATCCCCAGTTCATCGTCTGCGACGAGCCGGTATCCGCCTTGGACGTGTCAATTCAGGCCCAGATTGTGAACCTGCTGGAAGAGTTGCAGGAGAGCTTTGACCTGACCTTCCTGTTCATTGCGCATGACCTCTCGGTGGTGCGCCACATCAGTGATCGGGTGGCGGTGATGTACTTGGGACACATCGTGGAGATCGCCAGTCGGGAGGAGATATACGACAACCCCGTCCACCCCTACACTAGGGCCCTCCTGTCGGCGGTACCCATACCCGATCCGGTGCTCGACGCCCAGAGGGAACGCATCCTGCTGACGGGCGAGGTGCCCAGTCCCATGAATCCACCGTCGGGCTGCGTGTTCCACCCTCGCTGTCCCATCGCCGAGGCTCGGTGCTCTGAGGTGATGCCGGAGTTGCGCGAGGTGGCCACTGATCACTGGGTGTCGTGCATCAAGGCACCGGGCTACGGGTACGTCTAGTAATTATGGACGCATCCCACATCCGCAACTTCTGCATCATCGCCCACATCGACCACGGTAAGTCCACACTGGCCGACCGCTTCCTAGAGGTCACCGGCACGGTGAGCCGGGAAAACATGCGTGAGCAGTTCCTGGACCAGATGGAACTGGAACGGGAGCGGGGCATCACCATCAAGGGCAAGGCCGTCTCCATGGAATACCGCCACCAAGGAGAGGACTACCTGCTCAACCTGATAGACACCCCAGGCCATGTGGACTTCAGCTACGAGGTCTCCCGGGCCTTGGCGGCGTGCGAGGGTGCGATTCTGGTGGTGGACGCCAGTCAGGGTATCGAGGCCCAGACTTTGGCCAATGCCTATCTGGCCTTGGAGCACGACTTGACGCTGGTGCCCGTGATAAACAAGATCGACCTGCCCCAAGCCGAGCCCGAGGCAGTGGCTGCCGAACTACAGCAGGCCTTGGGCTTCACCCGCGAAGAGATGCTTTTCGTGTCGGCAAAAGATGGTAAGGGTGTGAATGAGCTTCTGGAGGCCCTCGTGCAGCGTGTGCCCCCTCCCAAGGGGATACGGGAGGCGCCTCTGCGGGCCTTGGTATTCGACTCGGTGTACAACAGCTACAAGGGGATCGTGGCCTACATTCGGGTCGTGGACGGGGAGCTTTCTTTGGGCGAGCCGATGCTGCTGATGTCTAACGGCAAGGTCTCTGAGCCGCCGGAAGTGGGCATATTTACCCAGGTTCTCAGTGCCACCAAGAGCTTGGAGTCGGGTCAAGTGGGCTACGTTGCTACTGGGCTGAAAGACGTGCGGGAGTGCCGCGTGGGCGAGACTATCACGCGGGCCCGCGGCCCAGCCGAGAAACCCCTGCCGGGCTACGTGGCGTTGAAGCCCATGGTATACGCCGGGATCTACCCCTCACAAGGCGAGGAGTACCAATCGCTGCGAACGGCCTTGGAGCGACTGCAACTGAATGACGCCGCCTTGGTATATGAGCCTGAGAGCTCGGCCGCGTTGGGGTTCGGCTTCCGTTGCGGCTTCCTTGGCCTGCTGCACATGGACATCGTGCAGGAGCGCTTGGAGCGGGAGTATACGCTGGATATCGTGGCGACGGCCCCCAGCGTGGCGTATCGGGTGGTGCTGATCGACGGGACTACGATACAGGTGGACGCGCCTTCCAAGCTCCCCCAGCCCAACGAGTTCCAAGAGATACTGGAGCCGTGGCTGTCGCTGACAGTGGTGGCCCCAGACAGCTACATCGGGGGCGTCATGGAGCTCATGGCCGCCCGCCGCGCCGAGTTTAAGCGTATGGACTACCTGCAAGGGGCCGACGCCTCCAACGGCGAGGATGAGGGTACGCATCAGCGGCGCGCCTCGCGAGTCGTCATGGAGTACGACATGCCCTTGGCCGAACTCCTAGCCGACTTTTACAATCAGCTGAAATCAAAGACACAAGGCTATGCGTCCTTGGACTACATCTTCTCGGGCTACCGCTCGGCGTCGCTGGTCAAGCTTGATATCCTGCTGAACCACCAGCCAGTGGACGCCTTGTCGGCCATCATTCACAGGGACAAGGCACTACAGTACGGCAAGGCACTCGCTGAGAAGCTGCGCAACATCATTCCCCGCCAGCTATTCGAGGTGCCCATCCAAGCATCCATCGGTAGTCGCATAATCGCCCGCGAGACGGTGCGGGCCCTGCGCAAGGATGTGCTGGCCAAGTGCTACGGGGGCGACATAACGCGCAAACGCAAGCTGCTGGAGAAACAGAAAGAAGGCAAGCGGCGCCTCAAGAGATTTGGCAACGTCGAGGTGCCCCAAGAGGCTTTCCTAGCGTTGTTGAAGGTGGAAGCAGGACAGGACTAACTAGGCCAGCCCCAAGCCCTCCCGCAAAGCCACCAGTTGCCCCAAGTGGTCCGCCCAGTGGTAATCCATGCTGCCCTCGATAATGCGGCCTAGGGTGCGTGTTTCGGTCGTGCCTCGGGCTGGCAAGTGCACAGGTAGCGACTTCTCCAAGTCGGTGTCGCTGGCGTCGGCAATGACCCCCTCTAATCCGGTCAACACCACTTCGATCTCCGACATGATTTGCGCCATGTCGGCCTGCGCTTTGTCGCCGCTGGTGTCGGTCACGTCAGGGGGCAGGGTGAGCTCGCTGATGTCGCCCTGCAGCACAGCACGGGCTGCGGCGTGAATCCCGCCCGGCGGTGTGTCCACCAAGTGGTAGAGGACCTCGCGGGCGGACCACTCCCCGTCGTTCGGCTTCCAATCGAGACAGTAGTCCATGCCGTCCATCGTTTGGGACAGATTCTCGCGCATAGCCTGCACCCGTTGTCGTAGTTCATCCTTGGTAGCCATGCGCCTCCTTTTGGCAAGCCGGGAGAGAGTGGGACGTTGTGCCTATTCTAGCATCGCACTGCGAGGACGCTCAACGAAGCAGGCGGTCTAGTACAATCAGCGCTAGGGCAAGATGAGAGGATGCCAATGCGCCTGAACCGGGTAATGATGGCCGCCCTTGTGGCTATTCTACTTGGGGTGGGTATATGGCTGGCTATCGCCTATTGGGGACGCACTAGCCCGCCTACGGCTGCCCAGCAAAGGGCCGTCGCCCAGCAGGATAAGCAGGCCTTGGTTGACGGACTGGCCCAAGGGCAAATCCTCTACATCCGGTCCGAAGCCTACAGAAGGGTCAGGCTGGGATCCCTGGGGCGGAGGGATTACCCGCAAAGGGTCATAGACGAGGTCTGGGTGGTGATCGGCTCCGATGGCGCCATCGAAACGAGCATATCCACTAGGCGAGACCTCGACGGCGAGCTCATTGGGCATTCAAAGTTGAAGGACGGGGTGAAACACCTGTAACGACCTTATAAGAGGGGTTTATTTCGACATGCCAATGGGCATCGGTCTGGGTTATGCCGAATGGGTCAACGGACGTTGGGACGTCACCAGCATCACTAACAGGATGGAAGCTAGGGGATTTAGCTTCGTGAGGCAAGGCGAGTTGGGCAACCAGGTTAGCTTGATATTCGAGCGGTCCCGTCCAGCCGAACAACATGATGAAGCGAGCGTAAGCAGGCTTGAGTATGTGGAGCACCGCCCCTTTCTGATGAGGTCGGCGAGGTACGAAGTTGACGAGCAAGGCCAAGAGACCCTTCTAACAGAGCACGCCTTCTTGGAATACCGGTTGCTTCCCGAGGGCTCGACTTTCCCGGACATCGAAGTGGACCTGCCCACTAGGTCGTGGATGGAAGAGCAAGATCTAGAAGAGAATGAGGCGGAACAGGAAGAGGCGAGGCAGTCCGTTGGTAGCTTCCAAGCCCATCCACCATCGCCACATGACACGCCAATCTTGACAGCTAGGGGCTGGTCGGGTAGCATACTAGACACAATTTAATCGGTGACCCCCTTATCCAGAGAGGCAGAGGGAACGGCCCCGCGAAGCCCGGCAACCGGCCGGCGTCTTAGGGCGCGCGGTACGGTGCCAAGTCCGGCCCCGGGTGAGCCCCGGGGAAAGATGGGGAAGGGTGAAGAATTCCTGCTTCTCCTCGTGAGAAGCTTTTTTCTGCCCAAGGCTGTTAGTGCCTCCACAACTCGCCATGTGTCTGAAACTATGCCTGAAATCAACGCTATAAGCTACGCCAACGGCAAACTCGGACTCCTCGATCAGACCCTTTTGCCCGCAGAGTGTTGTGTCGTCTGGATTGATGACTACCACGAGGTCATCCGATCAGTGCAACTGATGCGTGTCCGAGGGGCGCCCGCACTGGGAGTAGCCGCGGCTTACGCCGTGGTCATGGCTGCCGACCACATCGACGATCCGATACGCGACGAATTCTTAAAGAACCTGCGCCAAGCCGGGTCGGAGATTGCCTCGGCTCGGCCTACCGCGGTGAATATGGCTTGGGCAGTGGAGCGCATGCTGGACGTGGCCAGCCAGCATGCCGACGCACCTTCCATACGCGCTGCCCTGCTGGCAGAAGCGCGGCGACTTCAGCAGGAAGACGAATACGCCAACCGCCGGATGGGAGCGCATGGGGCAGTGCTGATGCCTGAAGGTGGCGCCGTACTTACCCACTGTAATACCGGTGCTTTGGCAACTGCGGGCTACGGCACCGCGTTGGGTGTGATCAGGGCTGCATGGGAAGGCGGGAAGCGCTTTCACGTCTTCGCCACAGAGACGCGGCCCGTCCTACAGGGTGCCCGGCTGACCACATGGGAACTGGTGCAACTGGGGATTCCGGCGACTCTGGTGGTGGACTCGGCGGCGGGGATGCTGATGCGCGGTGGGGAAGTCAGCTGCGTCATAACCGGCGCCGACCGCATCGCTGCCAATGGCGATACTGCCAATAAAATCGGCACCTATTCCTTATCCGTTCTGGCCAAGGAACATGGTCTTCCATTCTACATAGCCGCCCCAACCAGCACGGTCGACCTCAGCATCGCTTCCGGCGACGACATACCCATTGAGGAGCGGGACATGTCCGAGGTCACCGGATTTCGCGAGGTGCGCACTGCTGCCGAGGGCATCGCCGCTAGGAACCCAGCATTCGATGTCACGCCGCACCGCTACATTGATGCCATCGTCACTGAACAGGGCATAGCGCGCCCTCCCTACACCGAGTCTCTGGACTTGGCTGTACGGGCGAGAGCGGGTCGGTAAGCGACTATGACAGGCGGTTCCCATATAGGTCCTGCGCCTATAGGAATAGTGGGCGGCAGCGGTCTGTATGCCATGGACGGCCTGACCAATGTGGAGGCTGTGGATGTGGACACTCCCTTTGGGAAGCCAAGCGATTCCATAGTCTTGGGAAACTTGTACGGGGTGCCGGTAGCCTTTCTGCCGCGTCACGGTCGCGGGCATCGCATCAGTCCCACCGAGTTGCCGGTGCGGGCCAATATCTATGCACTGAAGAAGTTGGGAGTGGAGCGTCTGATATCCGTCAGCGCTGTGGGTAGCCTGAAGGAGGATCTGCGGCCACTGGATATGGTGGTGCCCGACCAGCTTATCGACCGGACCTACCGCCGGACGGGCACCTTCTTTGAGGGCGGGATCGTGGGTCACATTGCTTTCGCACACCCCTTCTGCCCCCACCTTAGCGGCCTGTTGCATGACGCGGCTGTCGCTGCAGGTGTCACTACCCACATGGGTGGGACGTGCATCGTGATGGAGGGACCTGCCTTCTCCACGCTAGCGGAGTCGAATATGTATCGCTCTTGGGGGGCGGACATCATCGGCATGACGGCCCTGCCCGAGGCCAAATTGGCCCGGGAAGCCGAGATGTGCTACGCCACGCTGGCCTGCGTGACTGATTACGATGTGTGGCACAGCACCGAAGAGCAGGTGACCGTCGAGTTGGTGGTGGCCAACCTGATGAAGAACGTCGCGGCCTCGCAGGAGGCACTGCGTCGGCTTCTGCCCGCTATGACCGCGGAGCGCCCTTGCGATTGCGGGACGGCCCTTCGTGACGCGGTGATTACGGCACGGGACGCCATCCCCGCCGAGGCAAGACAGAACCTGCATCCTATCATTGGCAAGTACATCGAACAGGGAGGATAAATGGCACGACAAGACCCAGGCGAGCCCTTCTTCCGGGTAGATTCTGATGAGGCCGCCGTCATCTTGGTGGCGGAGCCCGCCGACTCGGTGATGGTGGATGTGCGTCGTGACGACGAGTGGGTCAGCGGACACGTCACAGGGGCAATCCATATACCTATCGACGACCTGATGGGCCGGATCGACGAGCTGCCACAGGGCAAAAAGCTGCTGTTCATCTGCGCCGCTGGCGTCCGAAGCGGCTTGGCCTGCGAGATGGCGGCTGCTTTGGGAATGCCGTCTGACGTGCTCTACAACGTTGAGGACGGCACGCCCACTTGGATCGAGAGAAATCACCCCACGTCCTACGGCAACGAGCCGTAGGAGCACAAAGAGAGGAGTACGACTTGCAAGACCAATCTCAACGAGGAGATGTGAAGGATGTCTCGCTGGCCGATGCGGGAGTCAAACGCATCGACTGGGCTGGCCGAGAGATGCCTGTGCTGCGCCTCATAAGGGAACGCTTTGCCAAGGAACGCCCCTTGGAGGGCCTGCGCATGGCAGCCTGCCTGCACGTCACCACTGAGACTGCCAATCTGGCCTTGGCCCTTAAGGATGGCGGCGCAGACCTGACCGTCTGCGCGAGCAATCCATTGAGCACCCAGGATGAGGTGGCAGCAGCCCTGATGACCACCTACGATATTCCCACCTTTGCCATCAAGGGCGAGGATAACGACACCTACTACCGACACATCAACAGCGTGCTTGACACCAAGCCCCAAGTGACTCTGGACGACGGCGCCGACTTGGTGGCTATGCTGCATACGGAACGCCGCGAGATGCTCCCCAATTTGTTGGGAGGCACAGAAGAGACGACCACCGGCGTCATACGGTTGCGGGCCATGGCTGAAGAGGGCCTGCTCACTTACCCCATCGTCGCCGTGAATGAAGCCGACACCAAGCATATGTTCGACAACCGCTACGGCACTGGTCAGAGCACCTTGGACGGCATCACCCGCGCCACGAACGTGCTCTGGGCTGGGCGCAAGGTGGCAGTGTGTGGCTACGGCTGGTGCGGGCGGGGCATCGCCCAGCGGGCCCGAGGCATGGGCGCCAATGTGATTGTCACCGAGGTCGACCCGGTGAAGGCGTTGGAGGCTGTGATGGACGGCTTCAGCGTCATGCCTTCAGTTGAGGCGGCTAGGCAAGCCCAAGTTTATGTGACCGTCACCGGTGGCCTCAAGGCATTAGGGCGGGAGCACTTCGAGGTGATGCCTGACGGGGTCATTCTGGCCAATAGTGGCCACTTCAACGTCGAGATCGACATACCGGCCCTTGAGGAGATGTCCATCAACAGGCGCGAGATGCGCCCCTACGTAGAAGAGTTCACCATGAGAGACGGACGTCGCATCTACTTGCTGGGCGACGGTCGGCTGATCAACCTAGCCGCTGCCGAGGGGCATCCCTCCAGCGTGATGGACATGAGCTTCGCCAACCAAGCTCTATCCGTGGAGTACCTTGTCGCCGGCAAGCAGAAGCTGGATCCCGGTGTCTACGGAGTGCCCCGCGACTTGGACATGCAGATAGGAAGCCTGAAGTTAGCGTCGATGGGCATAGCAATCGACAGTCTTAGCGAGGAGCAGTCCAGCTATTTGGCGGGCTGGCAAGAAGGAACTTAATGTAACCATAGACGGGACTTGATGCAATTAGGGAGGATATTCCAATGAGCTTCACATTCATGGACTCGCCTTCGTACCTGCTGACTTCCGAGTCGGTAACCGAGGGGCACCCCGACAAGCTGTGTGACCAGATCTCCGACGCCGTGCTGGATGCCGTCCTCCGCGACGATCCCATGGGACGGGTCGCTTGCGAAACCGTAGCTACCAAGAACTTTGTCATGGTCACCGGTGAAATCACCACCAATTCCAGCTTGGACTTCGACGGCATCGCCCGCGATGTCATGAAGGGCATCGGCTACACCGACATCAAATACGGGCTGGATGGCGCCTCGTGCGGAGTCATGGCCCACGTGAGTCGGCAGTCCTCTGATATCAGCAGCGGCGTTACCACTTCGCTGGAACACCGGGGACACGAAGCCGCGGACGCCCGGCGCGCCACCGGGGCTGGCGACCAAGGCATGATGGTCGGGTTCGCCTGCAACGAGACCGACAGCTTGATGCCCTTGACCGTGGAACTCTCACACCGCCTCGTTCAGCGCCTAGCCAAGGTCCGCAAGAATGGGACCCTCCCCTACCTCGGTCCGGACGGAAAATCCCAGGTCACCGTCGAGTACCGCTACGGAAAACCCCACCGCGTCGAGGCCGTAGTTATCAGCACCCAGCACGATGACGCCGATGACCGGGCCGCCTTTACCGAGCAAATCCGAGGCGACATCATCCACCATGTGATCAATCATGTGGTGCCCGCTCACATGCTGGACGAAGATACCAAGTACTACGTCAATCCCAGCGGTTGGTTCGTGATTGGCGGTCCACAAGGTGACACCGGACTTACCGGACGCAAGATCCTGGTCGATACCTACGGTGGCATCGCCCGCCATGGCGGAGGCGCTTTCTCGGGCAAGGACCCCACCAAGGTAGACCGTTCCGGTGCCTACGCTGCCCGTTACGTTGCCAAGAACCTTGTCGCCGCCGGTTTGGCGGACCGGGCCGAAGTCATAGTTTCCTACGCCATCGGGGTTGCCGATCCTATCTCGGTTTCGGTGGAGGCTTTTGACACCAACCATGTGCCCAACGAAAAATTCGACGACTTGGTCCGGGAACACTTTGACCTTCGTCCTGGGGCGATTATCGAGGACCTAGGCCTGCGCCGCCCCATATACCAGAAAACTGCCGCCTATGGGCACTTCGGGCGCACTGACTTGGACCTTCCTTGGGAACGCACTGACAAGGCTGATATTCTGCGCGCTGAGGCGGGCTTGTAGTCGGTTCCCCTTGTGTTCAAGGCCCTCCAGGACTCGCCAGGCAATCCAATCCCTCATCCTTCGTTTCCTGAGTGGCAGGGGGGTTACAACGGGGTTAGGGATATTCTTCGAGGGGGGCGATGACCACTACTAGCGTTATCAAGTTCGGCACCGACGGTTGGCGGGGCCTTATCGCCCGCGACTTCACCTTCGAGAACGTCGCCCGTTGCGCCCAAGGTATCGCGACCTACCTGCAACAGCAGGGCACGGCCTCCCAAGGGCTGGTGGTCGGCTACGACACTCGGTTTGGCTCGCGCCAGTTCGCTGAGTGCGTAGCCGAGGTGGTGGCGGGCAATGGCATACCTGTATTCCTCGCCGACCGGCCTGCGCCCACACCGGTAGTCTCCTACCAAGTGTTGGAGCGCAAGGCCGCTGGCGCGGCTATGGTCACCGCCAGCCACAACCCGTCCCTGTGGAACGGCATCAAGTTCAAGCCTCCCTATGCTGGCAGCGCCACCACGGAAGTCACCGATGCCTTGGAGGCCAACATACGCGCTCAAGGCAACGAGGCGCCGCGTTCCATGTCCCTAGTCGACGCTAGCGAGAAGGGGTTGCTCCAAGACTGCAACCCCATGCCCGATTACTTGGCCCACTTGAACACCTTGCTGGACTTGTCAGCCATCGCCTCTGCGGGTCTCAGGATTCAAGTCGACAACATGTATGGTGCTGGCTCCGGCTATTTCTCCACTCTGTTGGGGGAGGGGGTCACGTCGGTTAGCGAGATGCACGCTGAGGTCAACCCTGCTTTTCCGGGTATGGGGCAGCCGGAGCCCATAGAAAAAAACTTGGGCGAACTAGCAGCTGCTGTGCCCCTCAACGGGGCCGACGTGGGGATCGCCCTCGACGGCGACGCTGACCGGTTGGGAGTGGTCGACGAGAAGGGTGTCTTCCTCACACCGCTGCACACGTTTGCCTTGCTTGCCCTCTACCTGCTTGAGGTCGAGGGCAAGCGTGGCACGCTAATCAAGTCGCTGACTAACACCGCTATGACATACCGCCTAGGCGAGCAGTATGGAGTGGACGTGCATGAGACTCGCGTCGGCTTCAAGTACATCAGTCCTCTCATGATGCAACCGGAGGCGCTGATTGGCGGCGAAGAGAGCGGGGGCTACGGTTTCCGCGACCACATCCCAGAGCGGGATGGGGTCCTGAGCGGGTTGTACTTCCTGTCGTTGATGGCAAAGTTGGGAAAGAGGCCGTCGGAGCTTGTGGACTACCTCCACAGTCGAGTGGGGCCCCACTATTATGACCGGCTGGATGCACCCTTTTCGCCCGCGGACCGTAGCACCATTCTGCAGAAGCTGGAATCGGAGAGCATCGATCGGTTAGCAGGACTCCAAGTGATAGGGAGCGACAGCATTGATGGGCGGCGCTACCTGTTCGACAACGCTTGGGTAGTAGTGCGGTTTTCGGGCACCGAACCGCTGCTGAGGATTTACGCCGAGGCCGAGAGCCCCGAAAAGGTGCAGGAGATACTAAAGGGTACGGCGGCGTTCTTGGGAATCTAGACGAGCCAGCAGGCACGATCGCCACGCCCGTGTAGGCGGGAATCCACGGGCGTGGTTAATCAGTCGAATATACGAGTACAGCAGCAGACCAAGTTTCATCCTCATACGAGACCCATAACAGGCGATGGGCCGTTCTTGTGAAACCCAGTTGCGGGTTGATGGCTGTGCCTTTTGGCGGCTACCGTTTGGTGTACTGAGGCGCCCGCCTCGCCCGCTTCAGACCGTACTTCTTACTTTCCTTGATGCGCGCGTCGCGGGTGAGGAAGCCGTGCTTGCGCAGCTCCGGCTTGAGTGTCTCATCGTAGGCCACCAAGGCCCAAGCGATGCCGTGGCGTATGGCGTCGGCTTGGGCTGACACGCCACCGCCCTGTACCTTGGCCCGGATGGTGAAGCGGTCCCGCAGGTTGGTGACCCGCAACGGCTCCTGGGTCTGCTGACGCCATATTCCCCACGGTATGGCTTCTTCAAGCGGCTTGCCGTTTACTTGGTCTTGGGCTGCGTCTCCCTGATACAGTCGCACGCGGGCGATGGCCGTCTTTCGCTTGCCGGTTCCGTAGTAATATTGCTGGTTTGCCTGTTGCACCACTGTATCTACCTACGCCTTCTCTTGCTTGCCTGTTTTTTCGATCGTGGCTTGCCTGCCTAATCCTGGGACGGTGCAGGTCCAACTTGTGACTGGTGGGGATGGCTGTCGCCGGAGTATACCTTAAGGCGCCGCAGCATGTCGCGGCCAAGTTTGTTCGCGGGCAACATGCCACGTACGGCCAGCTGGATGACCCGGTCCGGGTGCTGCTCGAGCATGTCCCGCAGCATGAAAGTCTTGAGGTTGCCCACGTAGCCACTGTGGCGGTAGTAGGCCTTCTGCGTCAGCTTACGGCCCGTAACTTTGACGTGCTGAGCATTGATGACCACCACGTAGTCGCCGGTCAGCTGGTGCGCAGTATAAGTCGGTTTGTCCTTACCCTGCAGCGTCCGGGCGATGCGGGCTGCCATCCGTCCCAACGTCTGGTTGGAGGCGTCCAAGACGTGCCATTGGGGGTGCAGGTCTGCGGGGCGGGCCGAGAAAGTTCTTATTCTCTTCATGTCCCTTTGCTCTCCGGGGGGAAGTCGTTGTAGTCCACTGATATAAGGCAGAGGCCCTTTGCCGGGAGTGCGGCGCACCAAGCTGGGACCGCGGTGTCACATGCCAAGATATCCTGCAATACACGGGGGGCCAGTCGCCCCAGTCCAACCGCCAGCAGCACCGCCCCCGCACGACGTATCTGGTGCGGCAGGAAGCCATTGGCTGTGGCCTCCATGAGCACGAGGTCGCCCTCGCGCCATAGCTCCCAACGCTTTACTTCGCGGACGGCGCTCCTGCCTGGCGGGAGCGCACCTGCCAGTGGCGCAAAGTCATGGACGCCGTGGAGTGCGGTGGCCGCCTGGTTCATTATGGGCAGATCCAGCGAGTCGCGCACCCAGTGTGAAAACTCGCGCATCAGGGGCGAAGGCGCCGGGTTGCTCAGAAAAGTGTAGCGGTAGGTACGGCTCGAGGCCGAGTTCCGCGAATGAAAGTCTAAGTCGATGTCATAGCTGGCCCGCACCTTGATGTCCGGAGGCAGGTAGAAGTTCAGGCCACGCATGAATACGTCCTTTGAAAGTAGCGCCGGCGTAAGGAAGTCGACAACTTGAGCCTTGGCGTGGGCCCCAGAATCCGTGCGGCTGGCTCCGCGGACGCGTACAGGCTGGCCGGTGAGCCTGTGGAGGGCCTGCTCCAACTCGCCTTGAATGGTCGGCTGGTCGTCCTGAAGCTGGAACCCGTGGTAGTTAGTGCCTTGGTACTCGACGACCAAGGCCAAGCGGCGTTCTTCTACTGATCGTCGCTGTGCTACTGACCTTCGGTCGTCGATGGAAGGCTGGTTGGCAAGCTGCGGTGGGGGCTGTAGGAGGAGGTCAACCACGGCACTGCGGCGGGCCCTACACCAACTCCAGCATTGCCATCGAGGCCCCGTCTCCCTTGCGTCGACCGAGGTGGGTGATACGGGTGTACCCACCCTGCCTCTCAGCGTACCGCGGGGCAAGCTCGTCGAAGATACGCTTTACCACCCCTGGGTTCGGCAGTGACGACAGTGCCAAGCGCCGATGGTGAAGGGACCCCACCTTGCCGTGGGTAATCATCTTCTCGGCGAATGTGCGGGCCTCTTTGGCCTTGGCCTCGGTGGTGGTGATGCGCTCGTGGCGCACCAAGTCGCCCACGAGGCTGCGCAACATAGCCTCCCTCTGGGCGCTGGGTCTACTCAGTTTTCTGCCTGCGACTCTATGTCTCATAATTATCCTTGGACCCTTCCCAGCTAATGGGCGGGAAGCTAGCCCTCTTCCTCGTGCTCGTAGTCCTCGGCGGCGGCGTTCCCGTCGCCAGTAGTGTCTTCCGAGACGACGGGACGGAAGGCGGCCATGACCACCGGGTCTCCATCCTCGTCCTCGTCGAAATAGTCCTCTTCGTCGTCGTCCTCGTGTATGTCAGTGTCTGCGGCCGTACGCTCGCCGGTGAATCCTACGGGAAGGTCTTCGTCCAAGTCCGCATAGGCCGCACGCCATTCGGGATCTTTCTCCACAGCGTCTACCAACGCCTCTGCACGTATGGGCCCTGAGCCATCCAGTCCCAACTCCTGTATCTTGGCCTTGAGCTCCTCCAAGGACTTTTCGCCAAAGTTCCTGATTTTCAGCAGTTCGTCGTCAGGAGTTTCCAGCACCTGTCCCACCTTGGACATGTGGGCCCTCTTCAGGCAGTTGAGGGTGCGGGGCGACAGTTCGAGTTTCTCGATGGGCATCTGGTATATCTCAGGAGGCACGGAGAGAGACCGCTCCTCTTGGGCTGAGGTCGCGCGCCCCAAGCCGCTGAAGAGGAAAAAGTGGGTCACGAGAATCTCGGAGGACCGCCGCACCACTTCCGACGGGGTGACGGTGCCATCGGTCCACACCTCCAGCAGGAGTCGCTCGTAGTTGGTGACCCGTGTCTTCTCGGTGAGGTAGTTCACCTTGCGCACCGGGTTGTAGATGGCGTCTACAGGCAACACACCGATGGGCATGCCAGGTAGGCCATCGGCGGAGAGGGCGGGCTCGTAGCCCGTGCCCGGCTCCACGTTGAACTCGACCGAAAGTGATGCATCACTGGTGTCGAGGGTAGCCAGATGCAACTCGGGGTTCACAATCTCGAAGTCGGCGGATGTGGCAATGTCGCCAGCGCACACCCGACCCTCGCCACTGACCTCCAGCCGCATCTTGGTCGGCCTGTTGTTGCTGGCACGGATGCGTACCATCTTCACGTTGAGGAGGAACTCGGTGACCTCTTCCTTCATGTAGGGCAGCGAGGCATACTCGTGGAGTACGCCGTCGATTTTAACCCAAGTGATGGCGTTGCCCTGCATGGAACTGAGCAACACTCGCCTCAGGGCATTGCCGATGGTAATGGCAAAGCCCCTCTCCAAGGGCTCCACTGCAAACTTAGCCCAATTTTCCCCTGATTCAAGCATGCGTGTCTGGGGGCTCGGAGGTTCAGGGGCGCCTCCGGCCCTGGTCGTCAGAACAGTAGGCTCCAGCATCACACCCCACTACCTAGAGTAGTATTCAACTATAAGACGGGACTCGATGGTGGCCATCACGTCTTCGCCACTGGGAAGGCCGGTTACTGTGCCGCTCATGGTTTCGGTATCGAGTTGCAACCACTCCGGCACGGGACGGCGGGGAATATCCTGAACGAGGACCTTATAAAAGTCCTTTTCCTTCTGGGCTGGCTTCCAGCCGATGACCTCGCCCTTGTTGAGAATGTAAGACGGGATATTCGTGTTCCGCCCGTTCACTTGGAAATGCCCGTGTTGAACCAGCTGTCGCGCTTGGTTGCGAGACTCGGCGAACCCCAGCCGGAAGACGGCGTTGTCTAGTCGGCGCTCCAGCATCTGAAGCAAGTACTGGCCAGTAACGCCGGGGCTACGAAAGGCTTGATTCATGTAGTTGCGGAACTGCTTTTCCAGCACACCGTAGATGTAGCGGGCCTTCTGCTTCTCACGCAATTGGATGCCATGATCCGACAGCCTTCTGGGACGACCGCCACCGCGGCTTCCGGGGGTGCTGCGCCTACGCTCCACGGCGCACCGCGGGCTGAAGCAGCGTTCCCCCTTCAGGAACAGCTTTTCGTTGACTTTCCGACACAACCGGCAGACGGGTCCTGTATAGCGCCCCATTGTTCCTCTTTCTAAGTCTGTGCGCTTGCGCTGTTAGCTTTAAGTACGGCGTCGCACTAGGTACGGCGTTTCTTGGGAGCACGGCATCCGTTGTGGGGGATCGGGGTCACGTCGCGTATGGCGCTAATGCCCAAGCCCGCCTGCTGCAATGACCGAATGGCCGCCTCACGTCCCGCCCCGGGGCCCCGGATGTACACATCCACATGCCTCAGGCCGTGCTCCATCCCGCGGCGCACAGCCAACTCTGCAGCTCTTTGTGCTGCGAAGGCAGTGCCCTTGCGGGACCCACGGAAGCCAGCCGTGCCAGCGCTGGCCGACGCGATGACGTTCCCCACCATGTCGGTGAGGGCGATGACCGTGTTGTTGAAAGTGGAATGGATGTAGGCGCGTCCGCGAGGGACTACCTTTCGCTCTCTTCTTCTCTGTCTGGGTCTGGGCATGTTCCCCCTCTGTTTCCTGTTCCCTGTTACTTCTTGCCGCCGGTGCGACGCCCGCGCCCAGCAACGGTGCGGCGTGGCCCCTTACGCGTGCGGGCATTGGTCCGGGTGCGCTGACCGTGAACTGGCAGGCCGCGGCGGTGGCGGAGCCCGCGGTAGGCCCCGATCTCAATGAGGCGCCGGATGTTCATGTTCACTTCACGGCGCAGATCCGTCTCGACCTTGTACTCGCGGTCGATGATCTCTCGCAGCCGGTCCAACTGGTCTTGGGATAATTCCCGGAGCCTAGGCCGGTTCCCGTCTTCCAGCCCCAGTTTGTCCATGATTTCTTCCGACATGGCTGGGCCGATGCCGTAGATGGAGCGGATGGCGATGTCCACCCGCTTGCCATCGGGGATGTCTACACCTGCTACACGGGCCATATGCTGCCTCCATGTTTAGCCATACCGTACCCGGGCATTGAACCTAACCCTGCCGCTGAGCGTGGCGCCCGTTGGTGCATATTATTCGCACTCTTCCCTTGCGCTTGATCACGCGACACTTATCGCATCGTGGCTTGACTGATGCCCTTACTTTCATGCCAGTTACCTACTTGAACCTGTATGTGATTCGGCCTCGTGTCAGATCATAAGGCGATAACTCCACCAGCACCCGGTCTCCTGGAAGGACCCGGATGAAGTGGAGCCTAATCCTACCCGATACATGGGCCAGCACTGGGTGCTCGTTGGCCAATTCTACCCGAAACATACCATTGGGCAAGGCTTCGGTGACTTTTGCCTCGACCTCGATCGCCTCTTTCTTGGCCATAGCCCTCCCAAGTTAGTTGTGCGGACACTCCGCTAGCGGGGCCGGGTGAGCACCTCGGCATCGCCATCACAAATTGCTATTGTATGTTCAAAGTGGGCCGACAGCTTACCATCGGCAGTCACTACTGTCCAGTCGTCGTCCAGCACCTTGGTGTGCCAGTCGCCCGCGTTTACCATAGGTTCGATGGCGATGCACATGCCTTTGCGCAGGGGCAGGCCCCGCCCGGGGGTCCCATAGTTGGCTATCTGGGGGTCTTCGTGCAGGAACCGCCCTACACCGTGTCCCACATACTCGCGGACTATGCTGTAACCCCTGCCCTCGGCGAAGCTCTGAATGGCGGCCCCGATATCGCCCACACGGGCCCCGCCTCTCGCTGCCTTGATTCCTTCCTGCAGCGAGAGGCGTGTGACCTCGATCAGGTCTTCGGCTTCGGGGGTGATTTTGCCCGCTCCCACGGTTATAGCCGCGTCGCCAATGAAACCGTCAATCGTGGCCCCTACGTCCATCTTTACTAGGTCGCCCTCTTGGATAACTCGGTTTCCGGGGATGCCGTGAACTATCTCGTCGTTGATTGAGGTGCAGACACAGCCAGGGAAGCCACGGTACCCCTTGAAGGTGGGCACTGCTCCATGGCGCCGGATCTCACGGTCGGCCACCGCGTCCAAGTCCCGCGTGCGTATGCCCGGACGTACCGCCTCGCGTAACGCTGCCAAGGTGGCGGACACGATAGCCCCAGCGCTGCGCATAGCCTCCATCTCTTTCTCCGACTTAATGGTGATACCGCCCTTGTAGGGCGACGCAGAATTGGAGGCGGTCTCGCGTTTGGGTGTTTGTCGTGTTCCGCCGCTAGTCATACGCCATTTTACGACTATTGCACCGGTTTAGAAAGCCTGCCGCTCCCGGAAACTCTATTGGACTCGGGAGACATGAGTGCTAATGGCTTCCTCGATGCGCTGTCTTACTCCTTCCACTGTACCTGTGCCATCGATCTTCACAAGTTTACCCGCTCTAGCGTAAAAGTCCACCACTGGGGCCGACTCCTCCCGGTAGGCGTCCAAACGTCTGGCGACAGCCTGTGGCTCATCATCGGCCCGCCTCTCCAGACGTCCATTGCAGTCGTCGCATACACCCGTGGTGAGGGGCGGGTTCGCTTCCGCGTGATATATCGTTTGGCACTGAGTGCACACCAAGCGTTTACCCAGCCGGTCGGCTAGGTCCTCTTGGGTCACGTCAATCAGGAGGGCACGGTCGATGGCCATTCCTTGCTGCTCCAATGCCCGGTCCAACGCATCCGCTTGATTCACGTTGCGTGGAAAGCCATCCAATACGAACCCAACGGAATAGGATGGCGTACTGATCTCCTCCATCATCATGGAGATAGTGATTCCGTCGGGCACCAAGAGGCCTCTGTCCACATACCTGCGCACCTGCTTTCCGAGGAGGGTGCCGTCGCGTTGATGACGGCGGAACAGATCGCCCGAAGATATGGACGGCACGGAAAGCGACTCCGCTAGGAATCTGGTCTGTGTTCCCTTTCCCGCTCCGGGGAATCCCAACATGACAAGACGCATGGGTTATAACAACCTACCTCAAGAACCCTTCATAGTTGCGCATCAGCAGCTGCGCCTCCAACTGGCGCAGCGTATCAAGTGCCACTCCAACCACGATCAGCAGGCTGATGCCGCTAAGTTGGATGGCTTGAACGTCGGTGATGCTGGACGCTAGGAATGGGACTATGGCGACAAAACCAAGGAAGAAGGCCCCTCCCCAAGTCAGCCGGATGATTATTCGGTTCAGAAAGTCCTGAGTTGGCTGCCCGGGTCTGATACCCGGTATGAAGCCCCCGTTTCGTTGGAGGTTTTCCGCCAAATTCTGCTGCTGGAAAGTCACCAGTGTATAGAAGAAGGTGAACATTACCACGAGCGCGAATACCATGATCCAGTAGACGAAAGAGGTGGGGCTGAATACCCCTAGGAACCACTGCGCGGTGTCGCCGACCCAGCCGCCACTGGTGCCTACGTAGCTGGCGATAGTGCCGGGCAGAATCACTACGGCGAAGGCGAAAATCAAGGGTATCATGCCCGCCGAGTTCACGCGGATGGGCAGGTAGCTGGAGCCCGTCTGGCGGTACATTCGCCCGCTGCGAAAGATGCTGCGCCCGTACTGTACCGGTATGCGCCGGTGCGCCTCGTTGAACATGACGATGAGCGCAACGATCGCCAGCCCAACCACTATCATCCCGAGCAGGCCTGCTGTGTTGTCTCTATCCAGAAATCCCTGTTGCACGATATCGGGGATGGAAGACACGATCCCGGCGAAGATTATCAGCGAGATGCCGTTGCCGATCCCCCGTTCGGTGATCAGCTCACCCATCCAGACTAGGAAGATGGTGCCTGCAGTCAGTGAGATGATGATGGCTAGGGTTTCGACGTTGAGTCCTATGCCCTCCACCACGCCGGCTTGTCGAAGTAGTTGCATCTGTCCAAAACCCTGCGCCAGAGCGATGGGCACCGTGAGCCAATGCACCATCCGGTTGATCTTCTGACGGCCAGCCTCGCCCTCGCGCGAAATCTGTTGCAGCTTGGGTATGACCGGCGTTAGCAACTGCATCACGATGGAGGCCGTGATGTAGGGGTAGACGCCAAGCGCCGCCACGCTGAGCCGACGCAGCGCTCCGCCGCTGAAGAGGTCGAGGAATCCTAGGAGCTGGTCGTCCCGGAATTGCTGGTCCAGGAGAGCGGTATCGACGCCGGGGATAGGCACATGGGCAATGAAGCGATAGATCGCCAGCAATGCCAAAGTAAAGAGGACCTTCCCGCGAAGGTCTGGAATACGCATGGCATCCACCGCGGCTTGGAGCAGCCGCGGGCGAGTCCCGACCTCTTGGGCCATCATCAGGCCTGGTACTCCTCCACACTACCGCCCGCGGCCTCGATTTTCTCGCGGGCGGATGCGGTGAGCTTCTGCACAGCCACTATGAGGGAGACGCCCAAGTCGCCGTCTCCCAGTATCTTTACCGGAACCCTGCGGTTGCGCACCAATCCCTGCTGGTGCAGCAATTCAGGTGTGATTCGTGTTCCTTGGGGAAAGTCGGCCAGTCGCTCCAGCTTCACCACTGCGTATTCCACTCGGAAGATGTTGGTGAAGCCGCGCTTAGTGGGCAGCCCCTTGACCAAGGGCATCTGTCCGCCCTCAAAGCCACGAAGGAACTTGCCGGAACGGGATTTCTGGCCCTTCATGCCTCTACCGGCATAGGTGCCCTTGCCCGTCGCGTCGCCCCGGCCTATCCGCTTGCGACGCCGTCTGGCCCCCGGTGGGGCTCCTACCTCATGTTCCCTCATGACGCCTTCCTAGTTACCGGTGGAGTGGTTCGAGGCGTCCGATGCCCCGTCCTCCACCAACTCTACTTCAACCAGATGCGACACCTTGTTAATCATGCCGCGAATCCCGGGGCTGTCGCGATGCACTGCGCTGTCGGAGAGCCTCTTGAGGCCCAACGACTCAATGACGCGACGCTGTTTGCGATTTCGGCCGATGGCGCTACGGCGCCACGTTACCTTCAGGTAGGCCACTCTCTACTCCTCAGGCTGTTCGACGGTGGCCGCTTGTCTGGGTCTGCGACCGGTGCGCCGTGCAATCTCTTCTTGCGGGTCCTTCAGCTTCTGCAGAGCGGCCAATGTGGCTTGCACGACGTTGATGGGGTTCCGCGACCCCAGTGACTTGGCCACGACGTCCTTTACGCCCGCCAAGTCTAAGACGGCCCGCACCGCTCCCGCTGCGATCAAACCTGTGCCGACCGGAGCGGGTTTGATGAGCACGATGGCCGCCCCTGTGCGTGAGTAGCACTCTTGGGGAATGGTGCTGCCCTTCAGGGGAATCCGAATCATGCTCTTCTTGGCAATGGTGTTTCCCTTGCGCACTGCGTCAGGTATGGCCGTGGCCTTGCCCATGCCAGCGCCGACCTGTCCCTCGCCGTCACCAACCACAACCAGCGCGTTGAAGCGCAGATGGCGGCCACCCTTGACTACCTTAGCGATACGTCGGGTGTAGATCACTCGTTCGGTCAGACCTTGGTCCGCTGCATCGGGCCTGCCGCGTCTTGGGGGGGCCATCATCATTAGAAGACCAGACCTTCCTCCCTGGCCGCTTCCGCCAGAGCCTTAACACGTCCGTGGTAGTTGTTTCCGCCCCGGTCGAACACCACCTTGGATATTCCGCTTCCCTGAGCCTTGTGGGCGATCTCTGTTCCCACTCGCCGCGACCAATCCGTCTTGGTGCCTTCGATTGCGCCATCGCGACGCTTCAGATCTAAGCTCGACGCCGACTGCAGGGTGCGCCCCGAAGTGTCGTCGATGATCTGCGCGTAGATGTGGGTATGGCTACGGAAAACAGCCAGCCGTGGGCGTTCTGGTGTCCCCGACACCTTCTTGCGCAGGCGAATATGCCGGGCCATCCGGGGGTGTCTTGCAGTCTTGTCCTTGGGCATCTGACTAACCTATCCTATCCTGTTTTACGTCCGGCCTTACCAGGCTTTAGTCGTACCACTTCAGTCGAGAGCCGGGCGCCTTTGCCTTTATACGGGTCGGGGGGCCTTACTCGCCTGATGCGGGCCGCCATCTCCCCGACGCGCTGCTTGTCCAGTCCGCGGACATGAATCCTGTTGTTCCCTTCCACGGTGAGGATCACCCCGTCCATGGGCTGCACCTCTACTGAATGGCTCAGTCCTACGTTGAGAACAATTCCATCGCCAGCCTGCTGTACACGATAACCGACGCCCACCAGTTCTATGGTTTTTTGATACCCCTCGGTGACGCCGGTAATGGTGTTGGACACTAAGCTGCGCCACAGGCCGTGGAGTGAGCGGTGGAACTTTCGCGCGGAGTAGCGGTCCACGACCACCGTTCCATTCTCTACCCGGATTACTACTTCGGGGTGAATCTGGTGGCTGAGGGTCCCCGCTGGCCCTTGCGCCGTAAGAACTCCGCCTTCTACCGACACGTTGACACCGGGCGGTATGGGCACTGGGCGTCGCCCTACGCGCGAGAGGGTAGGTTCGCTCTTGGTAGTCCCATTACCAGACATAACAGAGAAGCTCCCCTCCGACTCCGGCCCGCCACGCCTCACGGCCAGTCATCAACCCTCGGGAGGTCGAGATAATGGCGATGCCGATACCTCCGTAGACGCGAGGTATCTCGCCCTTCCCCACATACACTCGAAGGCCAGGCTTGCTCACCCGCTTCAAGCCGCTAATGGCAGGCTGCCGCTGGTCTTGGTAGGCCAAGTGCACCCGCATGGTGGGGTGACGGTGGCCGCGTACCAGCTCGTAGTCGCGTATGAACCCTTCGCCCTTCAGGATGCGGGCGATAGCCAGTTTCATCTTTGAAGCGGGCATATTCGTCCCCTCATGATGCACTGCTAAGGCGTTGCGTATTCGTGTCAGCATGTCGGCTATAGGATCGGTCACGTAAACCTCGCGGTCTGAAACTCAGATTCTACCAGCTGGCCTTGCGCACCCCAGGAAGCTGGCCCTTGAGGGCCAGGTGGCGGAAACAGATGCGACACACCCCCGCATAGCGGATGTAGGCGCGAGGCCTGCCACAACGGTGGCACCGATTGTGGTACTGCACGGGGAACTTGGGGGTCCGCTTCCACTTCGCTATCTTTGAGGTTTTTGCCAAGGGTCGCTGTCTCCTTATTCCTTGTTCTGGGACTTTAGTTGCTGGGCTATTCGGTTACTCTGGCGAAGGGCATGCCCAGCAACTCCAGCAGCCGGGCTGCCTCGGTGTCGTTGCGAGCGCTGGTGACGAACGTCACCTGGAAGCCGCGAATACGGTCTATCTGGCCGTAGTCAATCTCCGGGAAGATTATCTGCTCCCGGATCCCCAGCGAGTAGTTGCCTCGTCCGTCGAAGGCGCTGCGTGATGTTCCGCGGAAGTCCCGTGTACGGGGGAGCGCCGCGTTGAACAGCCTGTCGACGAAGTGGAACATGCGCGCCCGCCTGAGGGTGACAGTCGTTCCGATGCCGTTGCCTTCCCTCAGCTTGAAACCGGCAATGGAACGCCGGGCCCGAGTGACCACCGGTTTTTGGCCGGTGATGATGGTCAGGTCTCGCACGGCAAACTCCATGGCACGTGAATTGGTCAGCGCTTCACCCAGCCCGATATTGAGCAGCACCTTTTGCAGGCGTGGCACTTCCATGTTGCTGCGGTAGTTGAACTCCCGCAGCATGGTGGGCACCACCTCATCGCGGTAGACATTTAGCAACCGCGGGGGTGCCCCGTTGCTCGCCGCAGACCCAGCCCCTTCAGGGCTGGCTGCTGCCTGCTCTCCCTCAGCGGAGCCTGTTTCGGTTCTGCGACGCCTGGAACTGCCGGAGCTACGCTCTACGCGCTGCCCCTGCTCCAGTCGATCGTTTCCTGGCACCTCTGACATATCCGTACCTTCGTTCCGTTTTCCAAGTTGTGCGAGCGGGTACGCACCGGACGGTTGCACGCGCTGCACATCAACCGCACGTTGGAGGCGTCCATGGGGGCCTCCTGCTGCACTCGGCCTGCTTGGCGCACCCCGGCCCGGGGACGCACATGGCGGGTTACCGTGTTCAGCCCGGCCACCACGACTTTACGATCAGCAGGGATCACTCGTTCTACCCTGCCCTGCTTGCCCTTGTCCCTGCCGGACACAATCATTACTTGGTCGCCCTTGTGTATCTTCATGACATCACCATTGGAATCACACGACCTCTGGAGCGAGGGAGATGATGCGCATGTAGCCGCGGTCGCGCAGCTCCCGGGCCACAGGCCCGAAGATGCGGGTGCCCCGTGGGCTTCCCTGCCGGTCGTTGATTACCACGGCTGCATTGTCGTCAAAGCTGACCCACGAGCCGTCAGGCCGGCGGTAGGGCTTGGCGATGCGGACCACAACTGCCCGCACCACATCGCCACGCTTGACGGCTGCTCCGGGGGTCGCTTCCTTGACCGTGACTACGATGGTGTCGCCCAAGGAAGCATAGCGGCGGCGACTGCTGCCCGGTATGTTGATGCACATGACGCTCTTGGCGCCACTATTGTCGGCCACGTTAAGCCGGGAGAAGGTCTGAATCACCGCTGCTGCTCCTCGGCCTCGTCGGCTCCGTCTTCATTGGCAGTCCCGTCCAAGGCATCGTCTTCGTCATCGTCCAGTTGCGTGGCCTCCCGCTGTTCGCGCTCCAGTTCGGCGAACAGCAGAGCGTCTCCATCATCCATGTCGTCGAGGACTTCCAAGCCCGCCAACTCCGTTAGGACTTCCGGTGAGCCGTCGCCGTTGACAGAGGCAGCGGCAGCCTCGATATCTGAGACCTCTTCCAAGACAGGCTGGTCCAGCTCGATGGGCTTCACCTCGGCCACTTCGTGACGCTCGAGAATCTGCATGACTCGCCACCGCTTCATGCGGGAGATGGGGCGCGTCTCCTCAATGCGTACTACGTCTCCCAGCCGGCATTTGTTCTCGCCATCGTGTGCAAAGAACTTTGTTATCCGACGTACACTCTTTTTGTACAACGGGTGGCGTTGACGCCACTCCACGGCCACAATGACCGTCTTGTCCATAGTGTTACGGACAACCCGCCCCTGGCGCTTCTTTCTCGTCTCCCTGGCCATCTTATCCTTCCGCCAACTGTCTCTCTCGGTGCGCTGTGAGCAGCCTGGCAATTGACTTCTTGGTTGCCCGCACCTCGGAGGTGTTCGTTAGCTGCTTGGTAGCCAGGCGGAACCGGAGGTTCTGGAGAGAACGATATGTGTCCTCCAGCTCCTGTTCCAGTTGGTCATCAGTAAGCTCTCGTATTTCGTTGATCCTCATGGCGGGCCTACGTGGCAACCTCGAATCGCGCGATGGTGCGTGTGGCTATGGGCAGCTTGTGGGAGGCGAGTCGCAGGGCCTCCATGGCATCCTCGGCTCGAACTCCTGCAAGCTCGAACATAACCCGGCCCGGCTTCACCACTGCTACCCAATGGTCAACGTTGGCTTTACCACCACCCATGCGGGTCTCGGCCGCTTTCTTTGTCACCGATTTGTCGGGGAAGAGACGCACCCAGACGTCGCCGCCACGGCGCAGGTGACGGGTCATCACGATACGAGCCGCCTCGATCTGTCGCGCACTAATCCAGCCGGCTTCCTGCGCTTTCAGGCCGAATTGCCCGAAGTTCAGTTCGGCGCCACCGGTAGCCTTGCCTGCGCGGCGACCCCTATGTACCTTCCGGTGCTTGATTCGCCTCGGTTGCAGCATCGTCGTCCTCTCGTGACTGAATGGTAACCTCAATGGGCTCCATCTCTTCTAGCTCTTCTTCCATGGCAGGGGGCAATACACCGCCCTTATAAATCCACACTTTTACACCGAGTCGCCCTTGCACGGTGCTCGCCTCAGCCAGGTCGTAGTCGATGTTGGCTCGCAGCGTATGTAGTGGCACACGCCCTTGCATCACCTTGTCGCGCCGAGCGATTTCCGCGCCCGTCAGCCGGCCCTTGACTATTATCTTGATGCCTTCCGCGCCGGCCTGCATGGCCCGTTGAGCCGCTTGGCGCGTAGCCCGTCGATATGATACGCGACGCTCCAGTTGGTCGGCGATGTTGCGGGCCACCAAATATGCATTAAGCTCCGGTTGCCCCACCTCGATGATGTTCAACTGGATGCGCTTCTTTGCCACCTCTTCCAGTCTGCTGCGCAGGCGCTTCACCCGCTCGCCATCGCGCCCGATGAGGATTCCTGGACGGGCTGAGTGGACGTTTATCACCAAATCTTGGGCCCCGCGGTCAATCTCCACCCGAGCGATGCCTGCATCGGAGAAAGTAGCGTACTCGCCGTGGACTGCGCGCCGTATTGCCAAGTCCTCCAGCACCAAGGCACGATACTGGCTAGCCCTAGGCGCGAACCAGTGGGTCTCCCAGTCCTTGACTATACCCAGCCTGAAGCCTATGGGGTGCGTCTTATGACCCAACTAGGTGCCCTCCTCGTCTACCACTACGGTTATGTGCGAGGCCCGTTTCGTGATCCGTCCTATGCGGCCACGAGCCCGGGGACGGAACCGTCTCAGCGGCGTGGCTTGGTCGGCCACGATGGTGGATATGCGCAGGTTATCCGGGTTCATCAGCATGTTGTTCTCGGCGTTGGCTGCCGCCGAGCGCACTACTTTGCTGATGGTGACCGCCCAAGGTGAAGTGAGCACCCCCAAAGTGTCCACTGCTTCGCTGACCATCATGCCCCGCACCAAGTCCAGTATGGGCTTGAGTCGTTTGGGCGAGGCTCCTATGTTTCTTGCTGTCGCCTTTACCGGAGGCATAGTTATCTCCGTGTCACCCTGGGTGTCACCCTGGTGGTGCGTTCTGAGCTGGAGCCGCCTACATGCCCGCGAAAGCTGCGAGTGGGGGCGAATTCTCCCAGTTTGTGGCCCACCATGTTCTCTGTGATGAAAACCGGCACATGGCGACGGCCATCGTGTACTGCGATAGTCAGCCCGACCATTTCGGGCATTATGGTGGAGGCGCGGGCCCAGGTCCGCAGCACCGCTCGCGAGCCCGAGCGCTCGGCTGCCATGACCTTCTTCATCAGCTTTTCGTGAACGTATGGCCCTTTTTTGATAGACCGTGACATAACGTGCTAACGCCTCCGCCTTACCACCATTTTTGTGCTGGATTTTCGCTTGTTGCGAGTGCGATACCCCAGTGCAGGCTTGCCCCACGGGGTCTTGGGCCCGGGCATGCCGATCGGGGAGCGCCCCTCGCCACCGCCGTGGGGATGGTCCCGCGGGGACATGGCCACGCCGCGCACTTGAGGGCGCCGACCCCGGTACCGCGTCTTGCCAGCCTTACCCCAATTGATGTTCTTGTGATCAGTATTGCTTACCTGTCCCACAGTCGCTTGGCACGTTGCCAGCATGCGCCGCATTTCGCCGGAAGGCAGGCGCACCAGTACATGAACGCCTTCTCGCGCCAGCACTTGGGCTGAAGTCCCAGCGCCCCGCACCAACTGTCCGCCCCGTCCGGGGGTCAGTTCCACGTTATGCACTTGGGTGCCGGTGGGAATATTGCGCAGGGGCAGGTTGTTCCCCGGCTTGATGTCAGCGTCAGGCCCCGACTCCACAGTCGCCCCCACTTCCAGGCCGATGGGGGCCAGTATGTAACGCTTCTCGCCATCACGGTAGTGAATCAAGGCGATGCGGGCGGTGCGGTTGGGGTCGTACTCAATCGATACGATTTTGCCGGGCACGCCAGGCTTGTCCCGCTTGAAGTCAATGATACGGTACTGCCTCTTGGACCCACCGCCGCGATGGCGTACGGTGATTTTACCTTGGCTGTTGCGTCCTGCGGTTTTGCGCATGGGACGCAACAGCGTCTTCTCCGGCTTCTCGCGGGTGATATCATCAAAGGCAGGGAGCCTCGCTCCTCGGAGCCCGGGGGTGACCGGTCTAGGCGTTTTCAGAGGCATGTTACAGCCCCTCAATCAGCTGGATTTTGTCGCCCGACTTCAGTGTGACCACAGCCTTCTTGATGTCGGGACGCTTCTTGAGGCGGGAGCCGTAGCGTTTGACCTTGCCCTTGAGCTTGGTAATGTTCACGTCTTCGACGGTGACGCCGAAGGTCTTTTGCACCGCTTGTTTAATCTCGATCTTATTGGCCTTGGGGGCCACTCGGAAGGAGTACTTCCCCATGTCGGCCATGATGGTGCTCTTCTCTGTGATCATGGGTCGCAGCAGCACTTCGTGGATGTTCATGCGCTACTCCTCCCCTTCCTCGTCTGCTTCTGTGCCGGACTCTTCCTCCGCGTCCGGGCTTTCTTCCAACTCCTCAGCAGGGTCCTCTGGAGACTCGTCTGTCTCTTCTGCTACCTCATCCCTTGTCTCGTCGTCGAGGATGTCGTCCGCCACTATACGCGACTTGTGTCTAGGGGTCTCGTCCTCCCAGAGGATTTGTGCTTCCTGCACCGCTTCCACTGACATGATCACGCCGTCGCGACGCAGCAGTTCGTAGGCGTTGAGCAGACGCACCGGGAGCGTCCACACCCTATCGATGTTGTGGGCCGAGCGGACTACGTTTTCGTTCGGCTCGCGGGTGACGATCAGAGTGGAGCGACTGGCCCCGAGGTTCTGGAGCAGCCCGACCATCTCTTTGGTACGGGCTGTCGACACGTTCAATCCTTCAACCAAGACCAGCTTACCCGTCCTCGCCTTTTCAGAGAGCACACACCGCAGGGCTTGGTGGCGCATGCGCCTCGGCATATCTTTGCGGTAGCTCCTAGGCTTGGGGCCGAAGGCCACACCACCGTGGCGCCATTGGGGGGATCGAGTGCTGCCCTGTCGGGCGCGACCGGTGTGTTTCTGAGGCCAAGGCTTACGCCCGCCTCCCGATACCTCGGCCCTAGTCTTGGTGCTGTGGGTCCCTGACCGGCGGTTCGACTGGTACATCACTACAGCTTGGTGCACCAATGCTTTGTTCATCGGTTGGTCAAAGAGGGTCTCGCTTACCTCAACGGTGCCGGTGAGCTCGCCTTGTGCATTTCGCAGGGGGAGCTCCATCACTCAGCCGCCTCGTCCTGGCCTCTTCGCTTGATCATGACTAACCCATTGGTAGAGCCCGGCAGGCCCCCCTTTATCATGATCAGGTTCCGCACTGGGTCTACATCCACGATCTCTAGGTTCTTGGCCGTGACACGCACATTGCCCATGTGGCCTGCCATCTTCTTGCCCTTGTACACCTTTCCAGGGGTTGTGCCGCCTCCGATGGAGCCGGGGGCTCGCGCCCTGTCCGATTGGCCACGGGTCCGGGGGCCACCATGGAAACCGTGGCGTTTCATGACACCCTGGAAGCCCTTGCCCTTGGAGGTGCCCACCACGTCTACTCGTTGTCCCGGTTGGAACATCTCCACGGTAAGCTGCTGTCCGACCCGCAGAGGGCCGATATCGTCGACAGCGAACTCTTTCAGATGGCGGGAGAAAACCCCTGCGCGCCTCAGGTGTCCTCGCTCTGGGCGGTTGAGCCTATTGGCCTCTCCGAACCCCAGCTGGGCCGCCTCGTAGCCGTCTTTGTCCATCGTGCGTATTTGCGTGATGGTACAGGGTCCAGCCCTGACCACCGTTACCGGCACCGCCAGACCATCCTCACGGAAAATCTGGGCCATGCCCACCTTTGTGCCTAATATTCCACGTACTGACATAGCTTCCCGCTATAACTTAATAGAGATGTCCACCCCTGCCGGCAGGTTCAGCCGGGTGAGGGCGTCAATGGTCTTTGACGTTGGCTCCAGTATGTCCATCAGGCGTTTGTGCGTCCTGATTTCGAAGTGCTCCCGTGAGTCCTTGTCCACATGGGGCGAGCGTATGACGCAGAACCGCCTTATCCGCGTGGGCAAGGGCACTGGCCCGGCTACTACGGCCCCAGTGCGTTCTGCGGTCTCCAGAATTTGCCCCGCAGACTGATCCAGCGCCCTGTGGTCAAAGGCCTTGAGGACAATACGTATTTTCTGTCTTGTTGTCATCGGGTTATCCTGTCCCGTCGCTAGCGACGACCGCCGTGAATTATACCCTGTCGTAGGTCGTCCGGTATAGGCTCGTAGCTCTGGAATTCCAGCGTGTGGGTTGCCCTGCCTTGGGTCAGAGACCGCAAGATAGTAGTGTAGCCGAAAGTCTCGGACAATGGTAGAAGAGCGCGCACCACTTGGGTGTTCTGCTGCCCCTCAATATTGGTGATTTGGCCCCGCATGGTACCCAAGCCGCCAATCACATCCCCTAGGAATTCTCCGGGCGTGACGACCTCTCCGACCATGATGGGCTCCAGCAGCATGGGCTTTGCCTTGCGCACGCCATCCCTGATGGCGATGGAGCCGGCCGCCTTGAACGCCAACTCCGAGGAGTCCACCTCGTGATAGCTGCCGTCCACCAATGTGACCTTCACGTCTATCACGGGGAAGCCCGCCAAGGGCCCGTTGTTGACGGCCTCCTTGACTCCTGCTTCCACCGCACGGATGTACTCTCGCGGTATCACCCCGCCGGTAATCTTGTTCTCGAACAAGACACCCTCGCCCCGCTCACGCGGTTCCAAGTCCAGCACCACATGGCCGTACTGTCCATGGCCACCCGTCTGCCGTACGAACCGACCCTCGGAGCGTACCGGCGCAGTGATAGCCTCGCGGTAGGAGACTCGTGGCTTGCCCACGTTGGCTTCCACGCCGAACTCTCGCTTCATGCGGTCCACCAAGACGCTCAGGTGCAACTCGCCCATCCCGGCAATGAGGGCTTGGCCCGTTTCCTTGTTGTATGAAACCTGGAAGGTGGGGTCTTCTTCCTCCAGCTTGCGCAGGGCCTCGTCCAGCTTCTCTTGGTCGACTCGGGTGGCAGGCTCGATGGCCACCGACAGGACCGGCTCGGGGAAGGTTGGAGGCTCCAGCACCAAGGGCTTGCCCACGGCAGCGATAGTGTCGCCGGTGAAGGTGTTCTTCAGACCTATGGCTCCGCAGATGTTGCCTGCCCCGACGCCCTCCACCTCTTCGCGGCGGTTGGCGTGAACCGTCAGTACTCGCCCTGTGCGTTCCCGCACGTTCTTGGTGGAGTTGACCACGGTGGCCCCAGCCTTCAGCGTCCCAGAGTACACCCTCAGGTAGACCAACCTCCCCACAAAGGGGTCGGCCATAACTTTGAAGGCCAACGCCGCTAAGGGGCCGTCCTCGTCGGGCACTAGGTAGACCTCTTCATCCTCGCCCAGCATGGCCTGCACGGGCGGAACATTGGAAGGGGCTGGCAGGTAGCGTATGACGGCATCCAGCAGCGGGTCGACGCCTATGCCCCTTAAGGCACTGCCACAAAGTACAGGTATCAAGCCTCGGGAGAGGGTTGCGCGTCGCAGGGCTTCGGACAAGTCCTCGGTGGTTAGGTCTTCGCCCTCCAAGTACTTAATCATCAGAGTTTCGTCAGTTTCTACGATCTTCTCGATCATGGAGTCCCGGTACTGAGTAAAGCGTTCCTGCTCCTCGTCGGGCACCGGGCCTTCTTCCGGGGGCGTGTTTTCTCCGCTCGAGTATACAAAGGCCTTGCAGTTCATCAGGTCGAGGACGCCCCGGAAGGAAGACTCGCTGCCTAGGGGCAGTTGAATGGCAACGGGATTGGCCGCAAGGCGGTGCCTCAGGGTATCCATGGTGCGATCTAAGCTAGCGCCGACCCGATCCATCTTGTTCACGAAGCAGATGCGGGGCACCTCGTACCTGTCAGCCTGACGCCACACCGTCTCCGATTGAGGCTGCACACCAGCTACGGCGTCCAACACAACAACGCCTCCGTCAAGAACACGGAGGCTTCGTTCGACTTCGGCTGTGAAGTCAACATGACCTGGAGTATCAATAATATTTATTCGGAAGTCCCGCCAATAAGTGGTAGTCGCCGCCGAGGTGATGGTAATGCCCCGCTCGCGCTCTTGGGGCATCCAGTCCATGGCTGTGGTGCCTTGATCCACGCCGCCAACACGATGTATGCGCCCGCTAACGAACAACACACGCTCGGTCACCGAGGTTTTGCCAGCGTCGATGTGGGCTATGAAGCCAATATTACGGATATGATCTATAGGAAAAGAACCGGGCATGACAAAAGACTCTCACAAACCTGTCTCGAATTAGGGCCTTACCAACGATAGTGTACGAATGCGCGGTTGGCTTCAGCCATGCGGTGCAAGTCTTCCCTGCGCTTCACAGCTGCGCCTTCGCCTCGGGAGGCGTCCATTAACTCGAGAGCAAGCCGTCTAATCATTGGCATGCCTTTGCGAGCCCGGGCCGCCCGTATGATCCAGCGGTGGCCCAAGGCTTCGCCCCTACCTGGTCGCACCTCAGTGGGTATCTGATACGTTGCTCCGCCCACTCTTCGAGGCTTCACCTCGACCAGTGGGGTAGCGTTCCTCAATGCCTGTTGGAAGATTTCCAGAGCGTCACGCCGGGACTCCTCTTGGGCCATATCCAACGCGCCGTAGAAGATGCGTTGCGCCGTGGTCTTCTTGCCGCGCATTATGATCTTGTTGATGAAACGGCTAACTTCAATGCTACCGAACCGTGAGTCCGGGGGCACTTCGCGGCGCTCTGCTCTGCGTCTACGAGACATCTCTGCTGCTCAACCGTCCTGGCCGACCTGCGCTAGGCGCGCGGCCGCACCGCTCCATACTTGCTGCGTCCCCTGCGACGGGCGCTTACACCCTCGCAGTCCAGGGCTCCCCGTACTACGTGGTAGCGCACACCGGGCAGGTCTTTCACCCTGCCTCCCCGCACAAGCACTACAGAGTGCTCCTGCAGACTGTGACCCTCGCCACCGATGTATGCAGTCACTTCAATGCCGTTGGTCAGACGTACGCGTGCAATCTTGCGCAGCGCCGAGTTGGGCTTCTTCGGGGTCATGGTGCGCACCTGAACACAGACGCCACGGCGCATGGGCGCACCTGGGCCGAACCGGACACGGTTCGTGAGTGATGTCTGTATCCAGTGCAAGGCCGGCGCCTTGGTCTTCTTGGGCTGGGGCGTACGACCCTTTCGGACCAACTGATTAACCGTGGGCATAAATCTCCTCGCCCCAATCTGGGGAAGCACGCGCAACTCTAACAACTACGGCTGAAGGTGTCAACTGGATTTCGGCGGACCTATCTGTTGCTTGGGAGTTGTGGCGGGAGACCGGCTCAGGCGCTCCGGATGGCACACCGTTCGTATCTGCGAAAATGTTTTTTGTATCTGTACCCTGTGACATTTGTGCCATGTCCGTAGCTGCGCAGCTACGGACAGTGTGTGACATGCGGGGGGGGTTCCCGGAGAGGCCGGGGCGGAGTGCAACGACGGGCACTTTTGTAGCTGGGGTTGCAGGGTGTCCGTATTTGAGGCAAATGTTTTGGTAGCTGAAGGCCCTGCAATTCGTGCAACTCTCCTAGCTGAGACAGCTTCGAAAGAGGACTGCGACTTGGCCGTCCTCTCTGATCGCGTTTCGATCGTGGGTGTGGGGGCAACCATAAGGGCTGTGTCTGAGAGGCGGGGTTGCATCGATTCCCGTCGATCCACTCGTTCCAAGGGGCCGGATAGCAAAAGGATTGGGGAGACCTTGAGGGGTCAGTCCCCAGCCTGTATTCAGGCTAGATGAGGAGGGTGGGGTTGTCAACGGAAGGATGTCATGGTGGAGGGACCTCCAGACTGCTGAAAAGAGGTAACCAGAAATGAGGGCGACGACCCAAGGGCGGACTGAAACCCAGGATCTCACCGCAAAGAAGGCGATGGATAGGATACAGGCTGGCGAAGTGCCTACCTTGCATCTGCTCGGGGTGTCCGATCTCCTCGCAGGGAGGACGGTCCCGGGCCAATTCTTCGATAGTGGGAGTTGTGTGGCAATGCGGGCATTCGATTGGTTCCCACCCCTCAGCCATCGTCAATACGGCTGTCAGTTGGGCTTGGTCGGCTTCTTCGCATGTCTCCATTCGGCCAAGGCCCGATATCTTTCGACAGCGGATATCAAGCTGGAGACTTTCACGCGGGCCTCGCCCTCCCGCAATCGGTCCTCGCGGTCGTCGTTGTTTTCTCGCATGGTGAATCCCTCGAGCTGTCCAAGAAGAAACCTAGCCTGTTGGGGCTAGTGGCTTGCCCACAGCGCGGCCATCTCCTGGCCGGTCATGAAGGCTACGTTGGGGAAGGTCTTGATGTGGTGGAGGAGGCGGTCTAGCATCATGAGGCGACCGGGGCGGCCGATGTACTGGGGGTGCATGGTGAGGATGAAGGCCCGGCCATAGTGGTATAGCCCTTGGAACTCGGCGGCCCATGACGCGTACACCTCGTCGGGGTTCTTCATGGGGCCTAGGCGCCCTGCTCCCGGTGCGTGGGCAAAGTGGGGGGCGTCGTCCAGGAGCCAGTGGACGGGGACCTCCACGATCTTGCCTTGGGAGGTTTCGAGCGTGTATGGGGCGTCGTCTCCCATCATGCTGGAGTCGTACGAGAAGCCGTAGGAGCTGAGGAGTTCCAGCGACACCTCGCTCAGCTCCCAACTGGGCGAGCGATACCCCGGCGGACGCTGTCCGGTGAGTCCTTCCAAGATCTCGATGCCCCGCACCAGCACCTGCTCCTCTTCTTCGGCGTCCATGGAGGCCGGAGGCTCGTGCATGTAACCGTGGTGGGACACCTCGTGGCCGCGGCGCACGATCTCACGTACTAAGTCGGGGTGGGTTTCGGCGATGTAGCCGGGGACGTAGAAGCTGCCCTTGATGCCGTGGGCGTCAAGCAGATCCAGGATGCGTGGTGTGGCCACGCTTGGACCGTACTCGGCCATGGACATCATGGTGGGGTAATGGGCGAAATCAGGGTTGCGTCGAATCAGGGCAGAGACGCCGTCCACGTCGAAGCTGATGAGGGCGCCACACTGAGTGCTGCCGGGCCATATCCCTGCCATACCCCCTCCTGACTCTGCTGCCCCTGCTGCCCGACGGGCTACTGACGAACGCTGAGATGCTCCCGCGTCTGCTGCACTACCTCGTTGGCGGGCACCATGGTGGCCTCCGACTCCGCCCTGCCCTTCAACTCCACCATGCCAGAGCGCAGGTTGCGGGGGCTCACCAGCAATCGTACCGGCAGGCCCAGCAGGTCGGCGTCGTTCAGCTTCACTCCCGCTGACTCATCGACTCGGTCGTCGAAGAGGGTCTCCAGCCCAGCATCCCACAGCTGTTGGTAAAGGGCATCGGCGGCGGAGGCCACATCGGGGTCGCTCAGCTTCAGGCCCACGAGATGTACTTGGTAGGGAGCAATAGGCGTTGGGAACATGATCCCCTTGTCGTCATGATTCTGCTCGATGGCGGCCGCTAGGAGACGCCCCACGCCTATTCCGTAGCAACCCATGAGCATGGGCCGCAACTGGCCTGCGCGGTCTAGGTATTGGGCGCCCAAGGCCTCGCTGAAGAAGGAGCCCAGCTTGAAGATGTGCCCCACCTCAATGCCCCGGGCTGCCTGCAAGGGCGCGCCACAGTTGGGACAGCCCTGACCTGGCTGGGCTAGAGCGATGTCGGTCAGCAGGTCCACGGTGAAGTCACGCGGATAGTTGGCGTTGCGCAGATGGGTGTCGGGCCGGTTGGCTCCGACCACGAAGTTAGCCCCTAACTGTATCGAGGGGTCAGCGACCTTTCGCACACCCTCCAATCCGACAGGTGATGCGGAACCAGCGACCAGCCGTCCTGCGGCGACTTCCTCATCGGTGGCTAGGCGCACCTCATTCACGCCCAAGGCATTCTTGAGCTTGACCTCGTTGACCTCCAAGTCTCCCCTGAGCGTGACGAACACCAACTCTCCATCGGCCGCATAGAATACCGCCTTGAGGGTGCGGCTCTCTGGCACACCGAGGTACTCGGATAAAGCTGCGATGGTCTTGATGCCGGGAGTCGAGACTTCCTCCAACGGCTGCGGGGCCTCGTCGGTGGAGGGCGCGATGGTGCTGCGGGCTTTCTCGGCGTTGGCCGCGTACTGGCATTGGGGGCATGTGATGACCGTGTCCTCGCCGGATGGCGTCACCAGCAGGAACTCGTGGGAATCCTTGCCTCCAATGGCGCCGGAGTCGGCCTCGGCCATCAGGGCAGTAAGGCCGCAGCGGCGGTAGATGTTGCGGTAGGCTTGGGCCATGGCTTGGTAGCTGACGTCTAAGCCGTCCTCGTCGGCGTCGAAGCTGTAGGCGTCTTTCATGTCGAACTCTCGGACACGTATCAGCCCTGCCCGCGGCCTAGGCTCGTCGCGGAACTTGGTCTGTATCTGGTACAGCATCAAGGGCAAGTCGCGGTAGCTCTGCACGTTGGCCCGCGCCACGTTAGTTATGACCTCTTCGTGGGTGGGGGCCATCACCAAGGTTCGCTGTCGGCGGTCGTGCAGGGTGAACAGGTTATCTCCGAAGGCCGACCTGCGACCTGTCTGCTCCCACAGCTCCACCGGCTGCAACACGGGTAGCCGCAACTCTTGGCCTCCCGCGGCGTCAACTTCCTCGCGGATGATGTTCTCCACCTTGCGCAGCGCACGCCATGCCAAGGGCAGATATGAGTAGACGCCTGCCGTGACTTGGGAGACCATTCCTGACTTGAGCATCAGGCGATGGCTTGCTGTCTCCGCCTCGGCGGGGTCGGTGCGCAGGGTCTTGGATACCAGTCTGGTGAGGCGCAAAGCTACATCCTCATATCCGGTTCAGGTGTCTGCAGTCGCACTGAGGGGGCTTCCCTAAGAGGCGGAGTCGCCGGTGGCAGCGCCCGCTGCCACAGCCTGCACCTCTTCCATCAAGGCCGAGAGCATGTCTTCAGCGCTGACCACCCGGGTCTTCTGCCCCTTACGGAATATGACAGCGCGGCCCGCTCCGGCGGCAATGCCCACGTCAGCGTCCTTCGCCTCTCCGGGGCCATTCACCTCGCAGCCCATCACCGCGACTTTTACCTCGGACTTGATGTCCTTCAGCAGCCCGTCAACGGTGTTGGCCAGCTTGATAACGTCCACATCGGCGCGCCCACAGCTGGGGCAGGCCACAAGGGTGGGGCCCTTCTGACGCAGGTTCAGGGATTTCAGTATCTCGTAGCCCGCTGTGACTTCTTTTCGTGGGTCAGCACTCAGAGAGACGCGGATGGTGTCGCCTATACCCTCATACAGCAGTGTGCCCAAGCCCACGGCGGTGCGTATCGAGCCGGCGCGCTCGGTGCCTGCTTCAGTGATGCCCAAGTGGAATGGGTACGGCACTAGGCTCGACAGTCTGCGGTAGGCTTCCACTGTCGTCGGCACGTCGAAAGCCTTCATCGAAATCTTGATCAGGTCGAAGTCCAGCGATTCTAGGATGCCGATTTCCCACAGGCCGGTGGCCACCATGTGGTCCACCAGACTGTAGTCACCCTCGCCCTCGTGGCCCTGCTTGGGCAACCGGTTCACCATGTCCAGATGCCGGGAGAAACCACGGGTCTGACCGATGCCCCCAACAGGGGGGAGGCTGCCGAAGTTCACGCCGATGCGTATGGGCGTTCCTCGCTCCTTGGCCGCGGTTACCACCTGCTTGACTTGGTCCGGGTCACGAATGTTGCCTGGGTTCAGGCGCAGGCAGTCCACCCCGCCAGCAAGGCACTCCAAGGCGAGCCGATAGTGGAAATGGATGTCGGCTACCAAGGGGATATTGATTTGGGCCTTGATGCGCGGAATCGCCTGCGCGGCTTCCATGTCGGGGACGGCGGAGCGGACGATGTCACAGCCCGCCTCTTCCAGACCACGTATCTGCGCAACAGTGGCGTCCACATCCCGTGTGTCAGTCTTGGTCATCGATTGCACGGTGATGGGCGCGCTGCCCCCGATCTGTACCCCTCCTACCGCCAGTGGCTTAGTAGGGCGTCTGCTGGCCATGTCTAACGCTCCTCTAGTCGGGTGGGCTTGTCCTGTATCGCTTGATTCAGGATGGGCACTTGTCGGACACCATTGTCATGTAACCTAGGCAGCCGATGCATGGTGTTGCCTATTGTACCCCGTCCCACCATGAGCTCGGCAATGCCGCTTCGGTCAGCCTCCATGGAAACCGCCGTTTCCACGGAGGCCGTCAGGGCCGTCACCCCAGCAGCTTGTCGCCATTCACTATTCGCACTAGGTCGCCGAAGGCGATCACCAGAATCAAGCCTATGAGAAGGGCGAAGCCTACCATGTGCACGAACGTCTCTCGAGAGGGGGATATGCGCTTGCCACGGCGGAACCACTCAATCGCCACGAACATAATCCGTCCCCCATCCAGCATGGGGATGGGCAGAATGTTGATGATGGCTAGGTTCATGCTGAGGAAGCCAGCGAAGGCAAGCAGCAGGCGTATGTCGCCCCGCTGTGCCACCTCTCCGGACACTTGGGCTATCCCTATAGGTCCTGCCAGTTCGGGAGCGGCGCCGCCGTTGGTCCACTTGGAGATTTCATTCTTGAACAGCACCATCATTTCGCCGGTGGCTACGAAGGACTCCGGCAGCGCCCTCCACGGCGGGTCTGCGCGCTTCTCCACATTCGAGTTGTCGACTTCCACCGCCACGCCAGCCGCTCCCTCGCCCTCGGGCGGGGCGAACCGGGGAGTAAGCTCAACCAGCAGGTCTTGTCCGCCACGCTGCAACTGCCATTCAGTAGAGTTCCCTAAATTGAGGGCTACGGCCCGTGCCAAGTCGGTCCTATTCTCGACCTCGTGGCCCGCAACGTCGGTGACCACGTCCCCAGGCAGGATCCCGGCCTCGGCGGCTGGCGAGCCTGGTTCTGTGCGGGTGATTGTAACGTCACCGATAGTCACGTCCCGCGGTAGCATGAACACTGCCGTGAGCACGGCGATGGCCAGCACTGCATTCATAAACGCGCCCGCCGCCAGCACGATGAGGCGCGGGCCTACTCCCTGAGCGGCTAGGCTGCGAGGGACTTTGGGGTTATTCTCTCCAGCCAGCCGGACGAATCCGCCGAGGGGGAGTATGTTGATTGAGTAGAGCATGTCGGCCACCACCATGGTGTCGCCCTCCATGGCCTTAACAATGCCCTCGGTCTGCAGGTCGTCCTCTCTGGAGGTGTCCACATAGCTAGCGGCCTTGCCCTTGGGCACCCCCGAGTGGTATGCGATGATGGTCCGCGCCACCAACTCTTTGTTCTCGTCCTCCACCAGCCAAAGCTTTACAAAGTCGCCGACGCGAACGCGGTCAGCATCCTCTTCATACCGATAGATTCGAGTCTCTGAGTCGGTACGCACTCGCGTCCTGCCAGTACGAATGCCGAAGATACGTGGTGGGTAGCCAAAGCCGAACTCCAGGACCTTGACGCCGAACGCTTTGGCTGTCCAATAGTGTCCCAACTCGTGGACCACCACCAAAATGCCCAGCACAGGTATGAAGGCCGCAATGGCAATGAGGACGGTGATCATGGTGTCGTCGTCATGTTAAGGGGGGAACGCCGTTACTCGAAAAGCTCTTGGACTGAAACCTCGAAGCCGGGAAGTAGCTCTCCACTAGTCAGTGTTTCAGACTCGTCGAAGACCGTCGCTGGCTCACTAAGTCGATGCACGGTCACCGTGCGGTGCTGCGGGGACACAACCCAGACTTCGGAGGTCCCCGCTGCCAGCCAAGAGTCCGTCTTTTGTTCGACTTCTCTGGCGGAGTCGTTGGGAGAGGTCACTTCGACTGCCAAGTCGGGGGCCATTTCCAGGAATCGCTGAGGCAATTCCCCAGCCGGCAGTCTTCCGGCAGAGACGAATGAAACATCTGGCGCCCTTACGGTATCGGGGTTGCGTTCGAGGATGAATCCTGTCTCCGCGGCTAACACACGTCCCAGCCGATTGCGCTTGACGTAAGAGCCCACGGCTATTCCAATGTTCATAGCGACTTCGCCGTGCCTGCCTCCGGCTGGAGCCATTTCGTACAGTTCCCCTTCCACAAGCTCGAGGCGGCGGCCCGTGTCGGGGAATCGGATAAGCTCTTCCGCCGTGAACCTAGTCTTCTTGACACGCGTCTTCTGCAGGCTCATCTTTGTCGTTCTCTACTCAAAGACAGCTTGGACGGATATTACTAGCCCCGGAAGGAGATCGCCGCCATGCAAGTACCCCGATCCGTCGATGACCATCGCTGGCTCACCAAGCCGGTTCACCGTGACCGTACGGTGCTGTGGGGACACGACCCAGACCTCGGACGTGCCTGCCGCAAGCCAAGCGTCCGCTTTCTCCTGCACATCTCTCGCCGAATCGCTGGGGGAGGTGACCTCGACTGCTAGGTCAGGGGCCATCTCTATGTACCCTGATGGCAACTCGCCTTGAGGCAGTCTGTGGTAGGACACGAATGAGGCGTCCGGGGCCCGGACCGTGTCGGGATTGCGGGCCAGAACAAACCCCGTCTCAGCCGCGAAGGCTCGTCCGAGCTGTCTCTCTCTTACGTGAGCAGCGATAAACATCCCAATTGTCATGGCAATGTTGCCATGAGGCCCCCCGGCTGGTGGCATCTCGGAAAGCTCCCCTTCCAGAAGTTCGAGGCGGCGTCCACTATCGGGAAGGTGGAGAAGCTCCTCTGCCGTCAACAAGGGCTTGGTTACGCGCATCTCTGCAAGCTCACTATGCCAGCGACCGGGCGACCTCGTTGGCCCGGACCCGGGCCCAGTGGTCGACCTCCACCAGTTCCTCCAAGTCCGGCTCGGAGGAGACCTCGTGGTCTTCCAGCACCCGGGTGATGACACGGCCAATGTCCATGTAGCCGATCTTCCGTTCGAGGAACAGGCCCACGGCTATCTCGTCCGCGGCGCTCAGGGCTGCCGGGTACGTGCCTCCTCGCTTGCCTGCGTCGAGGGCTAGGCTGAAGCAGGGGTAGCGGTCCAATTCCAACGGTTGGAAGGTGAGGCTGTAGGGATTGGCGATATCCAAGCGCGGTATCAGGTCGTTGGGCATCCGGTCAGGGTGGAACATGGAGTATTGGATGGGCAAGCGCATGTCCGGCGGTCCCATCTGGGCCTTCACCGAGTTGTCGGCCAACTCGATCATGGAATGCACCACGCTCTGAGGGTGCACCACCACCTCTATCTTCTCGAAGGGCAGGTCAAACAGCCAGCGGGACTCGATCACCTCGAATGCCTTATTGATAAGGGTGGCGGAGTCCACGGTTATCTTGGGCCCCATCTGCCAAGTCGGGTGCTTTAGGGCCTGTTCAGGTGTCACGCTCTCCAAGTCGCGCTGGGTCGGCAGTTCGAAAGGGGCCACCGGAGGCGGTGATGATGATGCGTCGCAGAGCACTGGGCTCCCCCTGCATACACTGCCAGATGGCGCTGGGCTCGCTGTCTACCGGTAGTATTGCCCCGCCATAACGCGCTTCCGCGGCCTTCAGCAGCTCCCCAGCCATGACTATGACCTCTTTGTTTGCCAAGGCTACGCGCTTGCCACATTCCAAAGCGCGAAAGGTCGGCAGCAGCCCCGCGGTGCCGATAGTGGCGGCCATCACCAAGTCCACGTCGTCGCGGGTGGACATCTCTTCCATTGGCGCCCACTGGGCGTGAGGGGGCAACTCTAGGTCCTTGCTGCTGGCGCAGTAGACCATCTCCGGCTGGAACTCTCGGACTTGCGCCTGAAGCAGGTCTACGTTGGTGCCTGCAGCCAAGCCCACCACTTGAAATATGGAGGGGAAGGCCCGCGCGATGTCCAATGTTTGCTGGCCGATGGACCCCGTTGAACCCAATACGACTAGCTTCTTCATGTCCCTACACCCACTATAGCTTGATAATAGACGAGGGGTATTGTTAACACAAGCGAGTCCAATCGGTCCAACAGTCCGCCATGACCCGGCAGCAGGCCTCCTGCGTCCTTCGCCCCGGCTGCCCTCTTCAGGCGCGATTCCAGCAGGTCGCCCACTTGGCCTACGACACCCACTCCAGCTGCCACGGGCAGCGCAGGCCATAAGGAGAGGTCCGTCAGAGCAGCCAGGCCCGCGCCCGCCCCCACTGCGCCGAGGAAGCCGCCCGCGGCCCCCTCCCACGTTTTGCTTGGGCTGATGGTTGGAGCCATGCGAAGACGTCCTATGCAGCGACCCACGAAGAAAGCGCTTGTATCGGTCGCGAATGTCGTCAGCAGCGCGAACAGCAGCCACTCCCGCCCTGGGATGCCTGGGGCCTCGCGAAGTGTTACGGCATGGGCCACCAAAAAGCCGACATACACCGGCCCCACGGCCAAACGCAGCCGCGCCGGTAAGTCAGATGGTCGCCATAGTGCCCATGCCGCGGCCAGCGCACCCCCGCCACCAAAAGCCACATACAAAGGCAGTGGCAGGCCGGCTGCTTCCCAGTGAGACGCAAAGTGTCCGCCGGCCACGAGGGCCATCGCCCACACCGCGCCATAGGCTAGGGTAAGGCGGTCGCCCTCGTGGGCAAACATGCGATGGTATTCGGCCCAAGCCAAGGCAGCCGCTAGGGCGACGGCAACCGTCAGATAAGGTGCGCCAACCCACACTACTGCGAGCAAAATGGGCAGGCCTGCGAAGGCCGTGGCTAGGCGCAGGGCCACTCTCAGGCCCCATTGCGGATGTTACCGAAGCGCCTCTGCCGCCCGCTGTAGTCCTCCAACGCCTTGCCCACCTCTTCAGGGCCCAAGTCGGGCCATAAGGTGGGCGTTGGGTAGTACTCAGAGTAGGCAGTCTGCCACAGAAAGAAGTTGCTCAGCCGGAGCTCGCCGCCAGTCCGGATAATGAGGTCAGGGTCGGGTAGCATCGAGGTGTAGAGGTAACGGGCGATGCACTTTTCATCCAGTTCGTCGGGCGATAAGCCGTCGCGGATGATGTTCTTCAACGCCTCGACGATCTCCGCGCGCCCGCCGTAATCGAAGGCCACGCTGAGGGTCACGCCTTGGTTGTTACGCGTGTGCTCTTGCGCTTGGATGATGGACTCTCTGAGTTCGCGAGAAAGCCGGTCTAGGCGGCCTAGGTGGAGGATTCGTACACCCTGCTCATGCAGGGCTTGGGTCTCCCTCTCAATGGACTCTCGGAGGATGTCCATTAGGCCCGCGACCTCGGTGGCAGGCCGATTCCAGTTTTCAGTGGAGAAGGCGTAGAGGGAGACATACTGTACGCCCTTACGGGCTAAGGCCTGCAGCACAGGCTGGATGTTGTCCACTCCGGCGCGGTGGCCGGTAAGCCTGGGGAGCCCACGCTGCTCGGCCCAGCGCCCGTTGCCGTCCATCACTATGGCGACATGCAGGGGCACTTTGGCGCCGTCGCTGGCCCCATGGCTGGCGAACGCGCCGGATGCTTGTGCCACCCCTAGACCTGCATGATCTCTGCCTCTTTGGCGGAGGAAACCTGGTCCACTTGCCCGATGTGGGCGTCGGTGGACTTTTGCAATCGGTCTTGGGCGCGGCGGTTGTCGTCTTGTGTAAGCGACTTACCCCGCTCCATGGCCCGTAGGCGCTCCACCGCATCCCGGCGCACGTTGCGTACAGCCACCTTGGAGTCCTCCACCTTCCGCTTCAGCGTCCTCACAATTTCGCGGCGGCGGTCCTGCGTCAAGGGCGGTACGGCTACACGTATCACCGTGCCGTCGCTGGAGGGATTCAGCCCCGTATCCGAACGCTGCAGGCCTTTCTCGATGTTCTGCATGGCCTGCCGGTCGTAGGGCGTGATTACGATCAGTCGTGCCTCGGGCACGGTGACGCTGGCAAGCTGGTTCAGAGGAGTGGGTGTGCCGTAATAGTCCACCGTGACGCTTTCCACCAGCGACGCGGTAGCACGGCCGGTCCGAAGGCTCCCTACGTCGCGGCCTAGGAACTCCAGTGCCTTGTCCATACGCGAATCGGCGTCGGCCAGCACACTATCGACTGTGGTCTCTTCACCTTGTTGGGACGACATCTCGCTGCCTTTCCCCCGCAATAATAGTGCCTAGACGTTCTCCCTCCAGAATCCTCGCTAGATTGCCTGGCTGGAACAGGTCAAAGACGATGAGTGGCAGGTTGTTGTCCATGCACATGGACAGCGCGGTACTGTCCATAACGTCCAAGCGCTTGCTGATGGCCTCCATATAACCCAGCGACGAAAAACGGCAGGCGTCAGGATTGGTGTTTGGGTCGCTGTCGTACACACCGTCCACGTTGTTCTTGGCCATCAGCAGCACCTCAGCGCCGATTTCCACTGCGCGCAGGGCTGCGGCCGTGTCGGTGGTCATGTAGGGGTGGCCTGTGCCAGCTGCGAAGATGACCATGCGCCCCTTTTCGAGATGGCGTAACGCCCGCCTTCGGATGTACGGCTCGGCTACGGATTGCACCGGCAGGGCGCTTTGGGTGCGGACGTTTAAACCCAGCTTTTCCAGCGAGTCCTGAAGGGAGAGGGCGTTGATGATGGTGGCCAGCATTCCAGCATAGTCAGCGGTCCCACGCTCCATGCCGTACTGCTCGGCGACACTTCCTCGCCAGATGTTGCCTCCGCCCACCACTATGCCTATTTCCACGCCTCTATCCGTGGCCGAGCGGATTTCATTGGCCGCGTACTGTACGGCAGGAACATGAATGCCGTAGCCTTCATTGCCCTGCAACGACTGGCCGCTGAGCTTGAGCAGGACTCGTCGGAAAACGCCTTTTGCCACTGACCTTCCCCCTGAGTAGTGCCGGCGGTCAGTCCCCTAGGGCGTACCTGGTAAACCGTCGCACGCGGATGTTCTCGCCTACCTTGGCCATCATGCCTTGGATGACCTCGCGTACGGTGCTGGAGGGGTCTTTGATAAAGGGCTGGTGCATCAGGGAGACCACTTCTGGGGGGCCTTGCACTTCGCCCTCAACCTCTTCCAAGTCGGGGTAGAGGGGGGCCATGGCTGCCACCTGCATCGCAAGGTCGTGGGCCAATTGTCTGAAGTCTTCGGTACGGGCCACGAAGTCGGTCTCGCAATTCAATTCGAGCACAGCGCCAAGTCGCCCGCCGCTGTGGATGTAGGACGAGACCAAGCCCTCTCGGGTCTCCCGGTCGGTCTTCTTCAAAGCGGCCGCGAGGCCCTTCTCTCTGAGAAACTCCTCGGCCTTCTGGGTGTTACCGTCGGTCTGCTCTAGGGCTCTCTTGCAGTCCATTACCCCCGCTCCCGTCAGGTCGCGCAGGGCTCTGACCATTTCAGCTGATACTTCCAAATTGATCTTCCGCTCTAGTTGGGTTCTACATTTTCTGCCGAGGCGTCCTCGGGTCCCGCGTTGTCCGCCATGTCCGCCAGAGCCGCTGCCTCGGCATCGTAAATCGCCCTAGGCTCGAATACTTCTTCTACTATGTCCTCCGGCTCCTCGCCTTCACCCTCTTCAATCATCATCGCCTCGCGCTGCCTCTTGCCCTCAATCACAGCGTCAGCGATGCGCCCTGACATCAGCCGGATGGAGCGTATGGCGTCGTCGTTGCCGGGTATGGCGTGGTCCACCAGCAAGGGGTCGCAATCCGTGTCTACCAGCCCCACAATGGAGACGCCAATGCGTCGCGCCTCGGCCACGCAGTTCTTCTCCATTCCCAAGTCCACCACGAACATCGCGTCAGGCACCCGGTCCATCGCCTTCAGGCCGTCATAGTAGCGGTGGAGCTTATTCAGGGTGTCTTCCAGCTTCAAGGCTTCCTTACGGGGCAGCCTGCGGAAGTAACCCTTCTCCTTCTTCTCCTCCAACTCTCGCAGGTACACCACCCGAGAGTGGATGACGCCGAAGTTGGTCAACGACCCGCCCAACCAGCGCTGGTTCACATAAGGCATGCTACAGCGGGAAGCTTCCTGCTGCATTGCATCCTGTGCCTGCCGCTTGGTGCCGACAAAGATGATGTCGCCCCCGTCGGCCACCAGTTGGGTGACAGCCTTACAAGCCTCGTTGAGCATCACCAATGTCTGCTGGAGGTCGATGATGTGGATGCCGTTGCGCTGGGTGAAAATATAGCGCTTCATGCGCGGGTTCCAGCGCCGCGTCTGGTGACCGAAGTGTACGCCCGCCTCCAGCAGCGCCTTCATAGTGATAGGCTCCCGTTGCTGTGGAGGACGCTCTGCCTCCTGTGGAGGACGCTCTGCCGGCTGTGGAGGACGCTCTGGCGTTTGTAACATGTAGCCTGCCTTCCCTTATTTCAGTGAGAAGCTTCGCCCCAACTCAACTGAGGATGCTACCGCAACCGCACCTGAGAGAAGCAACTGAAACCGAGTATAGCACGCCTATTTTGAGACGGGCAACCAGAGCGACGCATCAGCTTGCACCAGCATATACGAAGGGATCGCGCCGTCCTGTCCGAGGACTCCGTGCGTTCCGTTCCATATCCGTCGTCCCTCTATGATACCCTGATGGCGCCATCAGGGCGATGGCTTGTGACAGGAGGCGTGATGAAGTTCGGTGTCACTTTCCCAAATAGCTGGGGCATCCAGGACCCCAGCGTCCTCTTTGCTTTGGGCACAAAGACCGAGGAGTTGGGCTACGACTCTCTTTGGACCAGCGAGCATGTGTTCAACGTGTCCTATGTCGGCACCCGTTTGGGAAACGCGCCATACTACGACTCGCTTCTCTCCCTCACCCATGTTGCGGCGATTACCAAGTCCATCAGGCTGGGCACCTCCGTATTGGTGCTCCCCTATCATCATCCAGTCGCCTTAGCCAAACAGTTGGCCACCTTGGACGTCTTTTCCGGAGGCCGCTTGGACATCGGAATAGGGGCTGGCGTCATCGAGGAGGAGTTCCAAGCCTTGGGGGCCGACTTCAGCCAGCGCGGAGCGGTGACCGACGAGTCCATCCAAGCAATGAAGGCCCTATGGACAGAGGAGTTGCCCCAATTCGAGGGACGCCACTACAGCTTCTCCGGTATGGTCTTCTCCCCCAAGCCGATGCAGCGCCCCCACCCGCCCATCTACGTGGGTGGGGACAGCCGCCCCGCGGTGCGTCGCGCTGCTAGGGAGGCCGATGTGTGGCACCCAACATCCATTGGGGCTGAGGACTTGCGATTGGGGATGCGGTACCTTCACGAGCAGGCCCGGCTCTTGGGCCGCGACCCGGAGGGCATAGGTATTTCGGTGCGCCTCGACTTGGACTTCCCCCCTTTGGGAGGGACGCGCACCGCCCCTCGGCATCCGCGGCCCTCGTTGTCCGGCACTCCCGACGAGGTGATAGAACAGGTGCGCGTCTATGATGATTTGGGTGTGGATGAGTTATTGCTGGCCACCAACAGTCGGGACGCCTCCATCATTGGGGAAACCATCGAGACGTTCGCCCGCGAAGTCATGCCTGCCTTCCGCCGCTAGGTCAGGAGGCTACGTCACGCAGCGGTCAGGTGCTCCTCAGCCTCCCGCAGGTCCTTGAAGGAGTCGACGCTGGTCCAGTAGCCACGGTAGCGAAGGGCCGATAGCCTGCCCTGTTCCGCCAAGGCGGGGAAGGTCTCTACCTCGTGGTCTCCTAGGGCGGGCAGTAAGGGTTCGATGTCCCGGCGCATCACGTAAATGCCCGCGTTAATCCAGAATGGCAACTCCACCTTTTCCCGGAATCCTGTCACGCCGTCGGAATCGTTCAGGTCCACGATTCCGTAGGGGCTGCGGAAGGGCACCACGGTAATGGTCGCCATGTGGTCCGGGTTGGCGCTAGTAGCTTGATTGTAGCCTACCAGAAGGTCGGATAGGGGCAGGTCAGTCACGATGTCGCCATTGGTCACTATCAGAGGCCCCTCTCCATAAGGAAGATCTAACATGCCCTGACGGATGGCACCGCCACGACCTAGAGGGGAATCTTCGATGCGGTAGTGAGCGCGGAAGCCGTTGGCTTCGCCATCCTGGAAGTGGTCGCGTATCGCCTGCCAGCAGTAGCCCGCAAGGAACACGATGTCGGTGACGCCTGCTTCCACAAGCCACTCGGCTTGGCGTTGCAGAATAGGCTTGCCGCCCACCGGCACCATCGGTTTGGGGAGGTTGTCGGTGAGAGGCCGGAGCCTCTCACCGCGGCCCCCTGATAAGATCAAAGCGTACATGCTGCCTGCTAGTACTTGGAGACGTTGACCTCGGTCATCTTACCGGTGACCAGGTACACTACCCGCTCAGCGATGTTGGTGGCCCGGTCGGCTACTCTCTCCAAGTCGTGGGATACCCACAACAGATATGTGGCCCTCTGGATACTCTGCGGGTCGCGCAACATATAGAGTATCAACTCGTGATACACCTGATCGTAGAGGGCGTCGACCTCGTCATCATCGGCACACACCTGCATGGCGGACACGGTGTCGCGGTTCACCAGCGCCTCCAGGCTGCGCTTCACCATAGCCGAGGCCTTCTCTCCCATCCGCGGTATATCGATCAGGGGCTTCAAAGTAGGCTCTTCGCCCATCATCACACTTATCCTGGCGATGCCCTCCGCATAGTCGCCGATTCTCTCCAACTCGGTATCGATATGAAGCATGGCCACCAGTAAACGCAAGTCCCGCGCCACCGGTTGGTGCGCGGCGATGATGTCGATGCATTCGTCTTCGATTTCGAACCGCTTCGCGTCGATATAATCGTCTTCGCTGATTACTTCCCTCGACGCCTCCAAGTCGCGCTGTGCAAGGGCCAGCAAGGAACGCGAAATGGCCTTCTCCACCATGCGTCCCAAGCCTACAAGTTCCTGCTCCAAGTTTCGCAGGCGGCGGTCCAGATCGGCTCGGGGCGCTGCTCTCTGTACCATCTGTGCCCTCCTTGCCTAGCCGAAGCGGCCGGTGATGTATGCCTCGGTGCGCTCGTCCTTGGGGTTCGTGAACAACTGCCGCGTTTCACCTTGTTCCACCAGATAACCCGCACGCCTGTCGTTCATGTGCAGGAATGCCGTTTGGTCAGACACGCGTGCGGCCTGTTGCATGTTGTGAGTCACAATGACGATCGTGTAGTCCTGCGACAAGTTGCGCATCAGTTCTTCGATGGCCAGTGTGGCGATGGGGTCCAAGGCCGAGCAGGGCTCGTCCATCAGGATGACCTCTGGCTGCACTGCCAAGGCGCGGGCGATGCAGAGCCTCTGCTGCTGGCCTCCTGATAGGGCCAGACCCGGATTCCTGAGGCGGTCCTTTACCTCGTCCCACAGGGCTGCCTGCTGCAGGGCCCACTCAACTAAGTCGCCAAGGTTTCCGGTGAACCCGTTGATCCGCGGGCCGAAGGCCACGTTGTCGAATATGGACTTGGGGAAGGGATTGGGCCTCTGGAAAACCATGCCGATACGGAAGCGGGTCTCGGTGGGGTCTACACCTGGTGCGTAAATGTCTTCGTTCTTGAACAGCACCTTTCCATTAACCCGTATGCCGGGGATAAGGTCGTTCATACGATTGAACACTCGCAGCAGGGTGCTCTTGCCGGAACCCGATGGCCCGATGATGGCTGTGACCTGCTTGGTAGGCACGTCCATTGTGATATCGCTTAAGGCTTGAAACGCGCCGTAGTAAACGCTCAGATCAACGGTACGTAGCTCAGCCGAAGACAGCGACTCTTCAGCCCCAGGGCCAGCCTGCTGGTACGGGGTGGCCGCTATGCCCGAGGTGTCCGGTGCGATGTCTGGCTCCTGACTAGCTCTCCCGACCTCGATTCGCCTCTCGATGGTCGCCCCTTTTCCGGTCAATTTGTGGGTACACCGCTAACCTTCGCAATGATAGCAGATAGGCGCCGCAAGCGTAATGCAAGGCACCGAGCGCAACGTGCCAAAGCTAGTGCAAGCGTGCTAAAGCTAGTGTAATGGAAGACTCGGGCAACTTGCGTGTTACCAGCGAAAGCCCGTGTTCAGGGGCTGGGCACATCAAACGACAGCTTGGTATTTGGCCCTCCCACACCACCCTGACACCCCTTTCCAAGGAGACCTTTGCGCAACCGGTATATGCATGTCATTCCGACCAGCCCGAGGAATCTAAGGAGCGTTGTCCAAAGCTCATAGGCCGAACCTAGCTACGAGAGTGTTCTGATGGACCGAGGCCCCAGATTACTGAGATTCCTCGCTCCACTCGGAATGACAGGCTTGTGTGTTTGTCAAAGGCCTCCGTAAAGGGGGGAAGGACTCCTGTTGTCCCCGTGGTAGTTGCGTAGGTGTCAAATGGGCGGAAGGAAGTGGGGAGGCGTGCTATCATAGAATGCGTCTCGCGGCCTCATGGCCCCTTGGCGGGCTGGTGGCCCATCAGACGCATTAGATTTGGAGGGAAGCGCCCTGGACTTCGACCTCAGCAACGCCTTGGTGGTGACGGCCGGGGGCGCTGGCATGGCCTTCTTGGTTCTCGTGCTGCTCACGGGGCTTACGGGAGCCATGGGCAGGATTCTGCGCTGGAGAGTGGCTAGGGCCACGCGGTTGGGAGTGGAAGGACCGGAACTCGACCCGCCAAGGGAAGACGAACTGGAGATGGCTGCCATGATTGCCGCCTCAATAGTGGCAGCGAGGCTGGACAGAAGGGCTCCCACCACGGGGGGGCGTCCTCCTACGGTCTCCATCGCCGCCTCTACTGGCTGGGCGGTACAAGGCCGCCGCGACATCATGGCCGGTCGCTCGGGCCGGCCTACTCGCCGGTATCTATGATGTCATCCCTTACGTCTCGGCACCCATTGACCACCGCAGGCTAGGTGTTCTTGGAAGCCATATCGGAACTATTCCACGATTCCGGCGTCGCCAACCTTACTTGGGGCAATGTGATGCTCCTGTTGGTGGGAGCCGGCTTCATTTATGTTGCCATAGTCAAGGTAAAAGAACCCTACGTCCTTCTGCCGTTGGGCTTGGGCATCGTCCTAGGAAACCTGCCCCTCACTGGCTTGGCCGACTTTCTCCCCGGCTCCACCGAGGTGCAGTCCTCCGGGATGTTCGGCGTCGTGTTTCACTACGGCCTGTCATTCTGGAGCATCCTGCCTCCCCTCATATTCTTAGGCTTGGGTGCCATGACCGACTTCGGCCCCATGATTGCTGACCCCAAGACGATGCTCTTGGGGGCCGCCGCCCAAATAGGCGTCTTCTTTGCCTTCTGGGGCGCCCTCTTTGCCCAGTTCGATATGAAAGAGGCGGCTGCCATCGGCATCATTGGAGGCGCCGATGGCCCCACCACCATATTCGCCTCGGCGCAACTTGCCCCGGAGTTGCTGGGCACCATTGGTGTGATTGCCTACAGCTACATGGCCGCCGTTGTGTTCATCCAGCCGCCCATCATGCGGTTACTCACGACCAAGGCCGAGCGCGGGCGCGAGATGAAGCCCCCCCGCGAGGTTTCACGCTTGGAGAAACTGATATTCCCCGCGGCTGCCATGACGCTCATCATCCTAGTGGTGCCCGACTCTGCGCCTCTCATCGCCATGTTCATGATTGGCAACCTGTTCCGTGAGAGCGGCGTAGTCCCCCGCCTGATGGAAACGGCCTCCAACGAACTTCTCAACATCACCACCATATTCTTGATGATCACAGTGGGGAGCCAAGTGACGGCAGACCAGGTAGTTAACCTCGACACGCTGCGGATCCTAGGCTTGGGCTTGGTGGCCTTCTCCTTCAGCACCGCCGGAGGAATCATGTTCGCCAAAGGGATGAACCTGTTTCTGAAGGACAAGGTGAACCCCCTTATCGGCTCCGCGGGAGTGTCGGCGGTCCCCATGGCGGCCCGGCTGTCCCACGTAGTGGCCCAAGAGGCCAACCCCGACACCTTCATCCTGCCCTACGCCATGGGCCCCAATGTCGCCGGTGTAATCGGGTCCGCCGTCGTTGCGGGCGTCTTCCTCTCGCTCGTCCCCAGCTTGTCGGGGTAGCGGGTGCCCGCTGAACTCTCGCAACGTGCTAGAATGAGCGACGGCAGGCGCATAGCGCCGCAGATTCAAAGTGGAGGACTTTTATGCCTAACAGTTGGGTTGATATATCCGTAGACGGTCAGGTTATGGACGCCTACCTGACAAAGCCAAACGATGACGAGAAGCACCCAGCGGTCATCGTTATCCAAGAGGTGTGGGGCGTCAATTCTCACATCCAGTACGTGACCGACCGGCTGCCAGCCGCCGGCTATGTGGGCCTTGCCCCCTCCATGTTCCACCGCGAGGGCAGGATGGTCATGGGCATGCATGAGGAGATGGAGACCGCCTTCGCCCGAATGGGGGCCTGCACCGACGCGAATATCGTGGCCGACGTCAAGGCCGCCGTCGCATGGCTGCAGCAACAGCCCTATGTCGACGCCGATCGCATCGGCATCGTCGGCTTCTGCTTTGGAGGCAGAGTCTCATTCCTGTCGGCCTGCAACATACCCGAGCTGAAGGCCGCCTCTGTCTTCTACGGCGGGCGCATGCTCGGGGCTCTGGGCGATGGGCCTGCCCCTGTCGAGCAGGTGGCGAACATCAATTGCCCCGTGCTCGGGCTCTTTGGCGAGGAGGACCAGAACCCCACTCCTGCCGACGTCGACACGGTAGAAGCTGCCTTGAAGCAGAACGGGAAGACCTACTCATTCCACATGTACCCTGGCTGTGGCCACGGCTTCCACTGCAACGCCCGAGGCAGCTACCGCCCCGAATCAGCCCGCGATGCTTGGGGCAAGACCATGGCTTGGTTCGACGAGCACGTAAAGGCATAACAACGCAACTAGGGAGGGCGCGAGGGCACGCCCTCCCTAGTTCCTGCCCTTGAGCAATCTGCTTCAGCTATCGGACCTACCCGCCATTCCCGCGGAGGCGGGAACCCACGGCCCGCACTGTAGGACAAGGCGCAGCCGTAGAATGTCGAGCACGGGCACTCGTCAACCTCCTTCCCCCCTGGTAGGGGGAAGGTTGGGATGGGGGTGAGACGCCTGTAGTCGCAGACGCTGGCGAGAGTCCAGCGCCCTCCTCAGGAGGCTAGCATGAAAGTCGGGATCATCGGGATGGGCACCATCGGCCGCCGCGTCGCCACCGGCCTCGACTCTGGCGAGGTGTCCGGCGTCCAGTTGGGCGCCCTTTCCAGTCGTAACTTGGGCCGGGCTATGGAGTTCGCCAAGTCGCTGGAGACCCCTCCGCCTGTGGTCACCATGCAAGAGGTGCCTCCTCTGGTCGACCTCGTCATCGAGGCGGCAGGACAGGACTCCGTGGACCCCATCGCCCAAGCCACACTGCGCTCCGGTAAGGACCTCATGGTGCTCAGTTGCGGGGCCCTGCTGGATCGGGATGACCTGCTCACACTAGCAGCCGACAACGGCGTCAGCATCTACGCCCCATCAGGGGCCATCGCCTGCTTGGATGGCATCATGGGCGCCGCCATGGGTAACATCGACTCCCTAACCATGATCAGCAGCAAGCCCCCCGAAGGCTTCAAGGACACCCCCGGTATGGTGGGTAGCCCCATCGACCTCGACACCCTGACCGAGCCCGCCACCCTGTTCGAAGGCCCTGCTGTCGAGGCATGCCGCCTCTTCCCCGCCAACATCAACGTCTCGGCAGCCGTCGCCATGGCAGGTCTCGGCCCCCACGAAACCAAGGTGCGCATCGTTGCCGACCCTACCGTAGTCCACAACACCCACGAGATCGTGGTCACCGGCGATTTCGGCATCATCCAGATGAAGATTCAGAACGTCCCCTCGCCCAGCAACCCCAAGACTGGGATGCTCACCGCCCTCTCCACCCTAGCCTCCCTGCGAAAAATCGTCTCCCCCCTCAAGGTCGGCACGTAGGATCCTAGAACGGAGTTCGCTCTAACCTGCCTCATGGAATCGGCGAGCGCAGTCAGACCAATGGCATCTGGCTTTTGGGATTTGGAGAAGATTATTCCTGCCGAAGGGCTTACCCGAGAGTATCGAACTTGCTCTGTCAGGCCCGGCAGCTAGCCTTAGGCGTCTGTGTGAACCAAACGGGGCGGGAACGGGAACAAGAAGGAACGCTTAGTCACCGGCCCGCACACTTTTTCGTTTCCCTGCCCGCTGTGGTGGGGCGTCTTGCTTGTGGTCACCCATGTTGGTGGGGAAGAGATACGGGCGCAGCAGTTCAGCTGCATGTTCCAACACAACGCCCACCACCTCATCGCCCTGCTCATTGGTAAAGGCCACGAGATCGCGCGCTACCGTGTCGCCATAAGCCCCCAGCACAGGCCCTATTCCAGATAGAACCAACGTATCAGTTTCGGGCGTGTACTTAATGTATAGTGGTGAGTCCATCGGCTCATGTGCGGTCATAGTACCCCCAATCGCCTTGGTATGCGTCGGTCCAGGTAGGCTGTCAGCAGGCGGTCATTCTCCAAGACCACCCGCAGCCACCTGCCTATCTCCGGGACTCTGCTGAAATACACTGTACGGCCTCGGTCGGTCAGCTGATGCTCAGGTTCCACAATGGCGCGCTCCACCCACATAAGCTCAAGCTCGGGGTGCTCTGTCTGCCAGTCCTTGAGGGGATTGGGTATGGCTTGCCGGGCGTACTTTATGCGTCCTGCTCGCGCCGTGAAGCCCCCTCGTAACACTTCGGACTTTCTATCAGTATACTATGATGTCAGAGACTCACAGGATGTATCGATGGTGGCTCAGCTAGCCTCCGGCTAACACCGTTCTGCCATCTGCCCGTTGACACGGACTGCTCTTCCCCTCTAGCCTCCATATGGGGCCTAGGCCGCTCCGCCTCTTTGGGAGGCGACTCTTGGGACGAAAGACAAGCGAAAGCGTAGCCAGATGCCGCAGGATGTGACATGGAATCACGGCAATTCCGTAGCTGAATTGAGCGCCAATGTCACAAATGTCACACATCTCAGATACAAACTACCGCGTTTTAGCTGCGACGAGTGTGGCATTCGGACAATCGCCAGATACGATTCTGGTTCCCACCTAGCCACAAAATGTCACGGAATGTGACGTCCTGCTCCCTTAGAACATCGCCCCAATAAGGGCATACGAGAGGAGTACCCATGATTGAGCGTGAGCGACTGGTCAATACCTTCTGCGAGCTGGTACGCATCGACAGCCCTTCGGGGGAGGAGGAGGCTGTCGCCCAGTACCTTACCCAGAAACTCACCGCCTTGGGCCTGCGAATAGAGCGCGACTCCCATGGGAACGTCATCGCCTCAGAAGATGGCGAGAACCCCTTGCTGCTCTCGGCCCACATGGACACCGTGGAGCCCGGCCGTGGCATCAAGCCACGCATCGAAGAAGACCGTATCGTCTCTGACGGCACCACCATCTTGGGCGGCGACTGCAAGGCAGGAGTGGCTGCCATATTGGAAGGCCTCCAGTCCATCAAGGATGAGGGCGCAACCCGCCGTCCAATCCAAGCCGTGTTCACCCGTGGCGAAGAGATCGGGCTGGTGGGGGCGCAATACTTGGACTACGGCATACTCACCGCCCAAGAGGCAGTGGTGTTCGATGGCAACGGCCCGGTCAATACTGTCACCGCCAGCAGCCCTACCTACGTGAGCTTCGACGTCAAAGTGAAAGGCCGGTCAGCCCATGCCGGCGTCGAACCCGAAAAGGGTTTGTCGGCCATCGGCATCGCCACCGACATCATCTCGCACCTTCCCCAAGGCAGGCTTGACGAGGAGACCACTTTCAATGTCGGGCTGATCTCCGGCGGGTCCGTGCGCAACGCCGTCCCGGAAAATGTCACCTTCTCCGGCGAGTTCCGCAGTCGCAACACCGAGACCCTAGAGCTTACGCGCCTCCAAGTGCTGTCTGTCCTGCAAGCGGCTCGCGAGAAGTACCAAGAAGCCTCCATCGACGAGGAGCTTGAGGTGCTGTTCCGCATGTACCACATCGACCCCGACGGGCGGATGGTGCAGATGCTGAGCCATGTGTTTCAAGACATGGGCCTCTCGCCCAACATCAGTCCGTCCGGCGGCGGCACCGACGGGAACGTGTTCCTAGAGCGGGGCATCGACGCCTTGGTTGTGGGCATGTCCACCAACGAGATGCACACCACCCGCGAGTACGTCAAGCTCGACGAGCTACACGACACTGCCCGCTTCTGCCACCGCCTGCTGGTAGCCCAGTTCTAGCGGAGCGGGCTTGGCGTAGCAATCGCAATTGAATCTACACTGAAGTGTGGGAGTTGGGGGAGATCGACTCGGAATCGCATTGCTGTTACAACGAACGCCAGCGGCGTCGAATAGCAGGGCCGGCATGCGATACCATGGGCAGTGTTTGAGGTGCTGAATAGATGGTGGAGGCGACTGCGGGAAGTAGGATGGCTGGAGCGGTATTGGCTACTCTATGTGTTGACCTATCCGGCGGCCCTACTTGGTCTGGGTATTGCACTCCGGCCGGCCTGGAGTGACATAGAGGTTTGGGCTGCCCTAGTCACGGTGTCCTTTGGTATGGCTGCTGGGGTAGCGCTTTTGTTGGAGGGAGCACTGATGGTAATGTTACCGGCACTGGCTAAGATTAAGAAACTCAAGGATGAGGGTCGTCTGGAGGAGCGTCGGAAGTGGGTAGCATGGAAGGAAGCGGCTGAGCGGGCTGGCGTGGTGTTTCCTGAGCCGTCCCCTGCTGAGCGTGACAACCTCAACTCGTGAGCCGCTTTTAACAGACCAATATCAAAGGCCCCTGTCACAGCGGACAGGGGCCTTTCTGCGTCTCGACATCGGGGTGAGCGAGGCCAACTAGCATCTCCAGATTGCAACCCTCTGCTCACCCCACCCCGTTCGCCCCGCGCCTCAACACCCGCCCAGACAGCGCACCCGTGTGTTCGCCCCCGTCAATGACGACCTCCCCATTAACCAGCACTGTGGAGATGCCCGTGGCGTATTGGTGCGGGTCGTCGTAAGTGGCGACTTCGGCTACCGTGTCGGGGTTGAAGATGGTGACGTCCGCCCAGTTGCCATCTTCCAAGGTGCCGCGGTCCACCAAACGCAACGCCGTCGCCGAGCCACCCGTCATCTTGTGTATGGCGGTGTGCAGGGGCAGCAGGCCCAAGTCGCGGGCGTAGTGACCCAGCACGCGCACGAAGGTGCCGTAGAAGCGGGGGTGGGGCTTGCCTTGGCTGGTGACGCCGTAGGGCGCTAGTGAGTTGCCGTCGGACCCCACCAGAATCATCGGCGACTGTAGTATCTGCTGCACGTCGCCTTCCTCCATCGAGGTCACCACGATGCGCGTGTGACCCTTGTCTTCTAACAGGATGTCGCAAGCAGCGTCCAGTTGGTCGATGCCTCTCGCCTCGGCTACCTGCCCCACCGTCTGTCCTGCCAGGTCCGGTGTTTCCGGGCTGATGGCGATGCGCACCGCGTGCCACGAGTCCACCCTGCCGAAGTTGGTCAAACCGTTCTGCAGAATATCGCCCCGCATACGTTCCCGCGCCTCGCCGTCGCGCAGCCTTTGCAGCATTGCCTCCACGCCGCCTTCATGCACCCACACCGGCAGCAGGTTACGCAGCGGGTTCGTGCCCGCAGTGTAGGGGTACTGGTCGCAGAAGAGCTGGACGCCTCGTTCCCGGGCCTCTGTGATAACAGACAGCAGCGACGACACATCGCCCCAGTTGTCCGTTCCCGACAGCTTCAGGTGGGCAATCTGCACCCGCACACCCGCCGTCTCGCCAATGCTGATGGCCTCGCGCACCGCGTCGAACACATGGTTGGCCTCGTCCCGGACATGCGAGGCGTAGGTCGCGCCGTGCTGCTTCAGCACTCCTGCTAGGGCCAAGAGCTCTTCGCTCTGGGCGTAGTTGCCTGGTGCAGTGAACAGGCCGGTGGACATACCCAGTGCGCCCGCCTCCAGCCCCTCCGCCAGCAGGGATTCCATGTGGGAAAGCTCGCTGGCCGTCGGGGACCTCGCTTCCATCCCCATGGTCATAAGGCGTAGCGTAGCGTGACCCACCTGCATCACCGTGTTCACGGAAGTGGCAGGCCATCCATCCATGTAGTCGCCAAAGCTTCTCGGCTCGTAGTCCAGCCAAGGCGCTCCAGCCCCTAGGTAGTCCTGCAGTGCTTGGGCCTTGCCCGGCAACACCGGGGCAGTGGAGTAGCCGCAGTTGCCTACGACCTCGGTGGTCACCCCTTGGCGTATCTTGCTCTCCGCCAAGGGGTTAAGTGGCAGGGTGAAGTCGGAGTGCGTGTGTATGTCGATGAATCCCGGAGCTACTACCTGACCCGAAGCATCAATCACCCGCCGCGCCTCGCGTCCATCGCAATCGCCCACGACCACGATGCGCCCCTCGCTGATGGCTACATCGGCCTCCCGTGCCGGGGTCCCAGTGCCGTCAATCACTTGTCCGCCTCGAATCAGTACGTCATCCATCCGACCTTCTCCTCAATGTGGTAATTCTCTCAACGCAGCACTCTAATGCGGGCCATTCAACCTATCCTAACCTTCTTCCATCGAACGGGAAAGGTTAGAGACGAGCAGACCTATCTACTGCGATAACATCCCTCGTGGAAGTTGCGTATACGCCCAGTGGCGCATGCCCTGATGCGGACTGTAATTCAGACTCCGGCTTGGATATACTGGCCCCACTGACCCGACTGGACCTAGTCCCACCATTCCTTCTGACAGGACTGATTATGCCTGACTACGATGTGTTCGACTTGGGCAATGTGGTGTTGCAACACGAAGCAACACTGCGGGACGCCAAGCTGGCCTACAAGACTTACGGAGAACTGAGTCCCAAACGGGACAACGTGATTGTGTATCCCACGTCCTACGGGAGCCAGCACGCTCTCAACGAGGGAAAGATAGGCGTCGGAAAAGCCTTGGATCCCAGTAAGTACTTCATAATCGTTCCCAATAAGTTCGGCAACGGCCTCTCGTCTTCGCCGAGCAACACACCGAGTCCCTACGACAGAGGGCGATTCCCTGCAGTTACTTTGTACGACAACATCATGTGCCAGCACCGGCTGCTGACCGAGCAGTTCGGAATCGAGACCATTGCCTTGGTCACCGGCTGGTCAATGGGAGGCCAGCAGACTTACCACTGGGGCAGCCTGTTTCCCGAAATGGTCGAGCGAATTCTCCCGGTCTGTGGCTCAGCCAAGACCTCGCATCACAATTTCGTCTTCCTGGAAGGGGTGAAGGCAGCATTGACTGCAGACGACGCTTGGGCCAACGGCTGGTACGACAAGCCTCCCACCAAGGGTTTGCGGGCCATGGGACGGGTCTACGCTGGTTGGGCCGTCTCCCAAGCTTTTTACCGGGAAGAAGTCTATCTGAAGATAGGCTATTCTTCCTTGGAGGACTACCTAATCGCCTTCTGGGAAGGACGGAGGATGGCCGCCGATGCCAACGATCTTTTGGCAATGCTCTGGAGTTGGCAGAACGGAGACATCAGCGCGAATCCCATTCACGGTGGCGACCTCAAGAAGGCGCTGGGGGCCATCACGGCCAAGGCGATAGTAATGCCCGGTCGGACCGACCTCTACTTCCCGCCCGAGGACAACGCGATTGAGGTCAGCCAGATGCCCAACGCCGAACTCCGGCCCATCGAGTCCATCTGGGGACACTTGGCAGGGGGGCCGGGGGCCAATGAGGATGACACCAAGTTCGTAGACGACGCCATCAGAGAGCTGCTGAGCAGCTGAGGTCCCACCCTCTTTGAGGGGACGCCGGGCCTGCAGGCCACAATACAAGCGAGCAGAGCAGACTTGACGGCGGTAACTCCCCAGACACGCCCGCCCGAGCCATGCGCGTAGCTCATCCAGCAGCAAGCGGTCCCTTCCATGTAGGTCTTCAGCCCCAAATCCCATTGAGGTGATGATGACTCTTCCTCAGAACACCCGGTTCGATTTGACCAGCGACCTACCGATTTGCCGCATCCTCAACGGGATGTGGCAGGTTTCCGGAGCTCACGGCGCCATTGACCCCGAGGCGGCTATTGCCAGCATGTTCGACTACATCGATGCTGGGTTTACCACTTGGGACTTGGCCGACCACTATGGTCCTGCCGAAGATTTCGTCGGCGAGTTCCGGCGCAGGTTGGCGTCGGACCGAGGCGGAGAAGCCGTATCCGGCATCCAAGCCTTCACCAAGTGGGTGCCTCGACCAGGACCCATGACCCGCCAAGTCGTCGAGAGCAACATCGATGTATCCCGCCGCCGCATGGGGGTGCAAAAGCTGGACCTGCTGCAGTTCCATTGGTGGGACTATCGAGATGGCGCGTACCTAGAGGCCCTCACCCACCTGTCAGACCTCCGCGATGAAGGCAAGATTCAGGAGTTGGCCCTGACCAACTTCGACACGCAACGGATGCAGGAGATTTCCGACCACGGTATTCGAGTGGTGTCCAATCAAGTCCAGTATTCTCTGATTGACCGTCGACCCGAAGTCGCAATGGCGGGGTTCTGCCAGTCGCATGGGGCCTCGCTGCTGGCCTACGGGACCCTCTGCGGCGGCTTGCTGTCGGATATGTATCTAGGCCATGCGGAACCGACTACCGCCGTTTTGAACACCGCCAGCCTGCGCAAGTACAAGCAAATGATCGACGCTTGGGGAGGCTGGAGCCTGTTTCAGCAGTTGCTGACGGCGCTCAGGGCTGTCGCCGATAAATACAACGCCAGCATCGCCAACGTCGCAGTGCGATACGTCTTGGACCGTCCGTCCGTCGCCGGCGTCATCATCGGCGCTAGGTTGGGAGTAGCTGAACACATCGAAGAGAATGCCCAAATCTTCCGCATACAACTGGACGCGGAAGACTTGGAAGTCATTGAGCATGTCCTTGCGCAGTCTCGTGACCTCTACCAGATCATCGGCGACTGCGGCGACGAATATCGCCGGTAGGAGTGATCCAAGGGAAGGGATAACCAACTGCGTCCCATCGTCAGGCATCTCTATATAACTGGTATGCCACGAGAGGACTGCCTGCAATCTCGTCCTGATGCCCACTCACAATCAGCCAGGGAGTGGACATGGTGGCCGCGCCCGAGTTGCTTAGCTGATGAACCCGAAGGACTTGGCGGCTAGGCCAGCAACATGATTGCCGATGGCCAGCGATGCCGTCGCGCCGGGCGAGGGCGCGTTGAGGACGTGCACTGCGCCCCCGCTCTCCACAATGTGGAAGTCGTCCAGCAGCCTGCCCTTGCCGTCGACCGCTTGCGCCCGCACACCGCTGCCTCCCGGCTCCACGTCGGAGGCCTGTATCGACGGCATAAGGCGTTGCAGGTCGCGTACGAATACGGACTTGACATAGGAGCGGTGCATCTCGCCGATGCCCACCTTCCAGAAGCGGCTCGTCATGCGCCAGAATCCGGGATAGCTGAAGGTGTCCCAAGTGTCTCCTGGGTTGAACTTGCGCTTGGTGTAGCCCTCCCGCGCTGTCGCCAAGACTGCGTTGGGGCCCGCCTCCACGATTCCGTGGATGGTGCGTGTGAAATGGACTCCTAGGAAGGGCATAGCAGGGTCGGGCACAGGGTAAATCAGCCCCTTCACCTTGTGCTTGCTCTCGGGCCGCAACTTGTAATACTCGCCACGGAAGGGCACGATCTTCAGGCCCGGCGACACGCCCATCATGCGGGCTACTCTGTCGGCGTGCAGGCCAGCGCAGTTAATCAGGTGGCGCGCCTGAATCGGTGAGCGGTTGGTGCGCAGCCGCAGCCGTTCCCCCACACGGTCTATGCCCAGCACCCGTGTGCCGGTCAGTATGTCGCCGCCAGCTTGGCGAAACTTGTCGGCATAGGTCCGGGCCACCTGAACAAAGTCGATAATGCCTGTGTTGGGAGAGTGGAGTGCCCGGACGCCCTCGACGTTGGGCTCGATTTCCCGCAACTCACCTGGGCCGAGCATCTCCAGCCCCTCCACTCCGTTGGCCAACCCACGGCGTTGCAACTCCTCCAGCCGGGGTAACTCCTCTTCGCGGGTCGCTAGGATGATCTTGCCGCAACGCTCGTAGGGAATGCCGTTCTCGTCGCAGAAGCGTGTCAGCAGCTTACCCCCGGTGACACAGAACTCAGCCTTGCGCGAGTCGGGCCGGTAATAGATGCCAGAGTGAATGACGCCGCTGTTGTGGCCCGACTGATGGGTGGCCAGCTCTTTCTCCTTGTCCACCACGGCAATGCCGCGCCCCGGACATAGCTGGCTCATCCGCATCGCCACCGAGAGCCCAACAATACCGCCGCCCAGAATTACAACATCGTAGTCGGCTGATGCCATGTTGTACGCCCCTTCTCGCCCCTACGTGGTTCGGCTAATGGTGGTGCGGTTCTTGCGGGAGGCCAAAGGCCACGGGGATCTCGTCGCCCCAAGGCGCCGTGACCCCGTCTAAGGTCAGGCTGTAGGCCTCGCCGTTTCGTTCCTGCTGGATGTAAGTCTCCAGCTTTTGCAGTGCGTCCGTACCCACAAAGTGGATCCGCCCGCAGCAGCACTGCTCGTGTCCGGCCTCATCCGAGCCGCGTTCGTACCGCGTCCGGGGTTTGCAGCCGCACGGGCAGTCATACCGCACCTCAACCACATCGGGTTGGTTCATCGGGGAACGTACTACGTAGTCCATCATTGTCCCTCGGTTAATCGTATTGCGGCTTCCTGCCGGCCTGTGATGCCTGTGCTAAGTCTGGATGCGCGCGCCCCTGAGCCGCAGCGAGTTGCTCACTACGGAGACGGAGCTGAAGGCCATGGCCGCCGCGGCCATGACCGGGTTCAGGAACCCGAAGTCACCCAAGATGTACCGCAACGGACCGATGGGCACTCCGCTGCCGCCGAACACCAAGTAGAGTACACCAGCGGCTATGGGTATGAGGGCTGTGTTGTAGAAGAAGGCCCAGAACAGGTTCTGCCGGATAGTTCGTATGGTGGCCCGGGACAGGGCGATAGCTTCGGGCACACCTCGCAGGTCCCCGCGCATCAGGGTGATTTGGGATGTCTCCATGGCGAGGTCTGTGCCGGTGCCCATTGCGATGGCCACGTCGGCTTGCGCCAAGGCAGGGGCATCGTTGATGCCGTCGCCCACCATGGCCACCACCCGGCCTTCTTCTTGCAGCTTCCTCACCTCCGCGGCCTTGTCTTGAGGCAACACCTCGGCGACGACCTTGTCGATGCCCGCTTCTCGGGCAATGGCCTCAGCAGTGGGCCGGTTGTCGCCGGTGAGCATCACAACTTCCAGCCCAAGGCGCCGCAGGGCGCTCACTGCCTCTTTCGCGCCGGGCTTCAGGGTGTCGGCCACGGCCAACAGGCCCGTTACCTTCCCGTCGACCACCACCCACATCGCCGTCTTCCCTTGGGACGTGAGTTCTTGGCCTCTGGACTGCATACCATTCAAGGCCAGTCCGCGTTGTTGCATTAGTCCTGCATTGCCGAGGGCTACTGATTTGCCCTCCACTTGGGCCTGCACGCCATGACCTGGGAAGGCTTGGAATTGAGCAGCCTCCGCCAGAGTCAGGCCGCGCTCTGTGGCGGCCGTGCGGATGGCTTGTCCCAGTGGGTGCTCTGAGCCGGACTCCGCCGAGGCTGCCAAACGGAGCATCTCGTTCTCGCTCATCCCGTCGGCGGTGATCAGGTCGGTCACCACGGGCTGCCCTCTGGTGAGGGTGCCGGTCTTGTCCAGCACAACAGTGGTGACCGTATGCGCCCTCTCCAGCGCCTCGGCGTTGCGTATCAGGATACCTCGCTCCGCTCCCTTGCCCGTGCCGACTATGATGGCCGTAGGTGTGGCAAGTCCCAATGCGCAGGGGCAGGCGATGACCAGCACCGCGACGGCGTTCAGGATGGCGATGGTCAGCGCAGGTGGTGGCCCCCAGTAGAGCCAGACCGCCCAAGTGATCACGGCGATGGTCAGCACCGCGGGCACGAAGTAGCTTGCCACCACGTCGGCGGTCCGCTGTATCGGGGCCTTGGAGCCTTGGGCGTCCTGCACCAGTCGTATCACTTGGGAGAGAACAGTATCCGCCCCCACACGAGTGGCCCGGAAGCGCAGGCCGCCTGTGCCGTTGACGGTGGCAGCGTACACCGCGTCGCCTGCGGTCTTCTCTACGGGCATGCTCTCGCCGGTGAGCATCGACTCGTCCACTGAGGACGCCCCCTCGATCACCGCGCCGTCGACAGCCACCTTCTCCCCCGGGCGAACCACCACCACGTCATCCACCACCACTTCGTCGATGGGAAGCTCCACCTGTTGCCCGTCTCGTATTACCAGAGCAGTACGTGGGCGCAGGCCCATCAGCTTGCGGATCGACTCCGAAGTGCGCCCCTTGGCGCGCGCTTCCAGCAATCGCCCCAACAGAATTAGAGCAATGATGATGGCCGAGGCGTCGAAGTAGGTGCCCGTGCTGTGGCCGAACACGCTGTGCGCATGCAGCAGGTGAGCCTCCTCGAACACGCCTCCGAAGAAGGTCGCGGTCGTGCTGTAGGCGTAGGCCACGCTGGTGCCCACGGCCACCAAGGTGTTCATGTTGGCCGTCGTGTGCTTCAGCGCGCCCCACGCACTGCGGTAGAACTGAGCCCCTGCCCAGAACTGCACTGGCGTGGCCATGACCCACAGAACCAGGTTCAGTTGGAAGGCGGTGAGTCCCAGCACCTCCAAGGGGATGTACATCAAGGTCATGAGGACGATACCGACTGAGCCAGCCAGAGCTACCTTGCGCTTGAGGTCCCGGATTTCTCGGACGCGGGCCAGCCTCTCGCTGTCAGCTACCTCATTTGCGGTGTCGTCCGCCACACCTTCCACTGAGTAACCCGCGTCGTCAACGGCTTCTCGCAACTGGTCGACGCCAGTCGCCCCGGCAAGGTAGCGCACCGTGGCCCGTTCAGTGGCGAGGTTCACGCTGGAAGAGACGACGCCTGGCACCTCGTTTAAGGCCCGTTCTACATAACCGACGCAAGAAGCACAGGTCATGCCTCCGACGTTCATGGTGACCACGTCCACCACTGCGCCGTAGCCCGCATCGTCCAGCACGTCCGACAGCAGCGATGCGGGGACTGTCAGCGGGTCCAGTTCTACGGTGGCCCGCTCAGTGGCTAGGTTTACGCTGGCCGACTCCACGCCGGGGACCTCGGTCAGCGCCTCCTCCACATAGCGGACACAGGAGGCGCAGGTCATGCCCTGTACCCCTATAGTCACGCGCGTTACTTGCTTGCTGACCACGATGGGACGCTCCTGCTCAGTTCCGCTCTTGCAGGCTGTATAGCTCCAGCAACTCGTTCAACACTTCAGACTCGCGGCCGTCCCGTACGCCTTCCACCACATGGGTCTCCAAGTGTCCCTGCAGGATTACCGCTTCGACCTTCTGGATTGCGCGACGCACGGCGTAGGTTTGCTTCAGTATGTCGACGCAGTACTTCTCTTCTTCAACCATGCGCTTGATGCCCGACAGGTGACCTTCGGCATAGCTGAGGCGTCGGGAAGCTTCCGCCTTCACCTTGGGGTCCACTCCAACCTCCAACCCCTACCCCTAGGGTGTGGGTTAATCCTTAGCTTAGCCACTATCACTGTCGGCGTCAACGACCTGCCAAGCGTTTGACCCTGTTGGCATTGCGCCAAGCCAGCCCCAGCACTAACAGCAGGGCCAAGGTCATCCCAGCCCACGCTAGCCATCCGGCCAAGCTGCGAGGCTGCTTGGCGACTTCGAGCATCACTTCTGCCGAGCCTTCTCCCAAGGCGCCCGACACTTCAAAGGTGAAGGTCCAAGCCCCCTCTTCCAGAATGTTTAGCTGGGTGCTGTAGCTGGTTGGCGCTGCTGGTGAGTTCAAGAGCGAGGCCAGCCCTCGTTCCGCCGACTCCTGACGCTGAGCTAACACTCGTACTCGGGCGTCCGTGACGTACTCGTCTGTACTCGGGTCCTTAAGGGTGGCGTGGAGGTTCAGCAGGCCTTGTGTCGGCGGATTGGGTAAGGCTTGCACCAACATCTGGTAAGGGCCCACCATCTGTTCGAGAATAGTCGGCACCTTCAGTTGCTCCTCTTGAGCGTGGAGAGGCGCAGCCAACGCCAACATCAGGACCAAAGCCAACAGACCCCCCGGTGTCCTTAAGTGCATATGGCTTCTTAAGGGGCCTCCACCCGGGAGACGTGAGTCGCATCTCGCCGCGCCTTGCCGTCGGAGGTAAACAGCTCGGGCCACCGCTCTCGCAGTTCCTGCGCCTCTTCCTGTGACTTCCGTGCCACGGCGGGGAAGCTCTTCAGCCTCTCGTAGGGACGGCAGGCGTCGATGATCATACGGTTGTTGTAGTAGCGGCCGCCTTCACCGTCGCCATAGGCCATGGGGTCCAAGGAGGTGCTGCGACACCGCTTCATCACGTCCACGTCGTCGATCATGTCGGCGCGGGTGTTCAGCGCCCACAGCACCTCGTTCGTGTCGGTGGGGTCGATGTCGTCGTCAACCACAATCACCATGCGGTTGGCATAAGCTCCAGCGGGACAGCTTGCCGCCGACATGCCCACCTGCTTGCTGTGGCCCGGGTACATCTGCTTGATCGACACCACGTTGAACAGGCGGCCTCCCCCTGCCTCGTGGGACCACACGCCGGTGATGCCGGGGATGCCTGCGCGCTCCAGTTCATCCCAAATCATGGCGGCCCGCAGCGGGCTGCGGAAGTAGGTGTTGTCGTTGGGCGGCTTTCCCGGCAGGCAGCCGAGCACGATGGGGTTGTTGCGGTAGCTGATCGAGTGGACGCGGATGATCGGCATGTCGCGTTCGCCACCAGCGTAGTAGCCTGTCCACTCGCCGAATGGCCCCTCAGGGTGTACCTCGTTGGGTGGAATCTCGCCCTCGATGATGATTTCTGAAGTCGCCGGGACCGGCAACCCCGTATGCGGCGCGTTGATGAGTTGCACCGGCTCGCCCCGGATGCCCCCGGCTATGTCGTATTCGTTGACGCCATAGTCGATTTCGATGCCGCCCATGAGCAACAGCAGAGGGTCGTGGCCGAGGGATACAGCTACAGGGCAAGCCTCACCCCGGCTCCAATAGGCTTCACGTATGATTCGTCCATGCTTGCCCGGCGAAATCATGATGCCCGCCGTGTTGGCGTCGTGGACCTGCACCCGGTAGGTGCCACAGTTCACCCATCCCGAATCAGGGTCGCGGGTCACAACGATGTCGCCCACTCCGATGTAGCGACCGCCATCGTGGGTGTGCCACAGCGGAGCGGGGAAGCGCGTCAGGTCCACTTCGTCGCCTGTCATCCGGTTCTCCAGCACCGGACCATACTCAACCAGTTGCCCCGGCACTGGCACCATCTCCTTCAGCCGCTGCTTCCAAGCCGCCACGAACTCGCGCCGTCCCAAGTCCAAGGGCATGTTCAGGCTGAGGGCCACCCGGCGCATGGATGTGAAGACGTTGGCCAGCAGCCGGTGGCCTTGGGGGAAGCCCTTGATGTGGTCGAAGAGCAGGGCTGGGTTCTCCATGTCCCACTGGTACAGGTCGACCAAGCCGCCCAGTTCCAGATGAGAGTCGACCCCGTCCACCCGGGTCAACTCGCCCATTGCCTCGGTGTCCCGTATCCATTCCCGCGCGTCCTGGATAGGCATGGCTCCTCCTGACTACTGCCCCGCCTGCGGTCGGTTGTCCCTGTTCTTGGCGGGTCTTTGGCGTAGGCTAGCATCGCGCCCAAAGTCAGGTCAACGTTGGGCCTCCAGCCCTCACTGAGAGATCCTCTCTTCTCCGTTCGTCCTGAGCGAAGCAGAACGGAGCGTTTAGCGGTTCTGCGGAGTTCTGCGCAGTGGAAGGCCTGCTCCCCCGGACTCAACCCAGGTTGCGACCGGGAAAGGAGGTGGCAGACTTCCGATACCCGAAAGACACTCCGACGGAATGGCCCAACCTGTTAGAATAGCCGACGATATCGACGGCGTTGACGACGGCGAACGGCAGAGCAGGGAGGCGATGACTACTACGGAGTTCAGTGGGGCGCAACGCATGCTGGCCGCCTGCGGACGCCAGCATGCGGATGCCACGCCCGTGTGGTTCATGCGCCAAGCGGGCAGGGTCTTTCCGCAATACCGGGCCCTGCGCGAGAAGCACGAGATTCTGACCATCGCCCGAACCCCCGAATTAGCTGTCGAAGTGACTCTGCTGCCGGTGGATGAGTTGGGTGTAGACGCAGCAGTAATGTTCGCCGACATAATGTTGCCCTTGGAGGGAATGGGCGTTCCCTTCTACATTGAGCCGGAGATTGGTCCCATCATCCCCGACCCCATCCGCACTAACGCAGCAGTGGATGCCATCCGCATCACCGGCCCGGAAGAGGGCACCCCCTACGTGCTGGAGGCAATTAAGCTTCTACGCCAAGAGTTGGGCGACCGGGCTGCCTTGGTGGGGTTCTCAGGCTCCCCCTTCACCCTAGCCTGCTACATGATTGAGGGCCGCCCGTCCCGCGACTACGCCCACGCCAAGGGCCTCATGTTCAGCCAACCCGCAGTTTGGCACGACCTCATGGAGAAAATCACCGATGTGGTGGTCCTCTACGTGCGGGGCCAAGTCGAGTCCGGGGTGCAGGTGGTGCAGTTGTTCGATAGTTGGGTGGGCGTTCTCAGCCCCGACCAGTACCAGCAATACGTGATGCCCTATGCACGCCGTATATTCCGCGAGCTGCGCAGGCTGGGGGTCCCTTCTATCCACTTCGGCACTGGGGCTGCGTCGTTGCTGGAGCTGATGGCCGACGTGGGCTGCGACATAGTAAGCGTCGACTGGCGGGTACCCCTCGACCGGGCTTGGTCCCGCATCGGCTACCACCACGGCATCCAAGGCAACCTGGACCCCACCATGCTGCTGGCCCCCTTCCAAGTAACCCGCGCTGGCGCCGACGACGTTCTGGCGCGGGCGGCTGGCAGGCCGGGCCACATCTTCAACTTGGGACACGGAGTCCTACCTCAGACCGACCCAGCCGACCTAGCCCGGCTGGTGGAACACGTCCACCAAAGCAGCGCCCGGATGCTCGCGTCGCAGGGCTAATCATGGCCGACTCTTCCACTCGGCGTCCTCCTCATGAGCTTCGGCGCCGCCGCCACTCCCCAAGACGTCCCAGCCTACTTGGAGCGTGTGCGACGGGCGAAGCCACCCCCGGAATTGGTCGCCGAGTTCCAGCGACGCTACCGCCTTGCGGGAGGCTCCCCGCTCGTGCGCAACACTTGGGCCCAAGCACTGGCCTTGGAGTCGCTGCTGGAGTCCCAGGACCACCTCGACTCATCATCCCGGCTTCCTCATTCGTCATCCCGGCGAAAGCCGGAATCCAGTGAGGCCACGCAGAAGAAACGTTTCACAGTAACCATCGGCATGCGCCACACCCCGCCCTTCATCGAGGAAGGCTTTGGGCAGCTCGTCGCTAAGGGCGTGTCCCAAGTCGTGGGCCTCATACTCTCCCCCCAGTACTCTCCCCACATCATGGGGGGCTACCACCGCGCCTTGGAACAGGCGCGGGAAGCAGTGGTGCCTCACCTCCCTGTGCGAGTTGCTGGCGCGTGGCACACCCTTCCCGCCTTCATCGATGCCCTCGCTCGCCGGCTAAGCGATGCCTTGGACGAGTGCCCCGCAGCCGAACGCGATAAAGTCGCTGTGTTGATGACGGCCCACAGCCTGCCCAAAGCAGTCGCAGACCAAGAGCCGGACTACCTGCAACAGCTCCGTCAGACCGCCGACGCAGTGGCCCAACGGGTCGGCCTTCCCTCACACCGCTGGCAGTTCGCCTACCAAAGCGCAGGCCACACCCCCCAGAATGGCTGCGCCCCGACATCAAAGAACTGTTCCCCACACTCCGACAAGCGGGCCACCGGCATGCGCTGGTCGTCCCCGTACAATTTCTCTCCGACCACCTGGAAGTCCTCTACGACATCGACGTCGCAGCAAGGGAGCAAGCCGAAGAGTCGGGCATTGAGCTACGACGCATCCAGACACCATGTGTGATGCCGGAGTTGATACAAGCGCTGGCCGAAGTGGTGCGCCGCGAATTGACGCAGATGCCGACCGGTTGAGTCTGCCCACGTGCAACAATCCAAGGACCCTGCCCCACTGACATCTGCCCGTTGACGCGGTTGCCCTTCCCCCTCTAGGCTCGGTATATGGTTCCAAAGACGCAATCAGCAAAAACAACCGTAGCAGGACCGCCAACAACGGGTGTCCGAAAACCCCTTGCCATTACCCCTTGTAACAACACGCCACCGGGCAGACCCACATGTAGCGGCCGCGCCACCCTGCTACCTGCGTGGCCGCTCAATGGTACGTGTGTGTCCCATAAAAGCCCGTCATTTCGTAGCTATACTTACCCAAATGAGACAAGTGAGACACATTGCAGATACAAAAAATGCGTTTCAGCTACGACGAGTGTCCCATCTGTACCCTTTCCAGATACGATTCTCCCCATGCCGTGGTACACACCGAGACCAAACCGGGACACTATGTCTCACCCATACACAGCCTTCCATGCCCATGCCGGGCCAAGCGGACCGGATACAACGACGTCACAAATGCACAGGCATCAGCTGCGAAAACGTGAATTCGCGTGTCAACCCCTTGACTACAGCAAAGCTGACGCGTAGCTGCGCCGGTCCAAATCCCGGTGCAATAAAATACATGCAGTTCACAACGGATATAGCATTAGAAGAAACCGAAAGATGCAAAAGAATAGCATTGGAACACCACAAACGCCACAGGATGAGGACCTCCGGGGCCCACAATGTTGGTGGCCATGCCAAGACCTCCGGCAAAGCGGCAAGGGACTCCCGAGAGGGCTAGAGCCTGTCCCGGACTTGATCCGGGGGCGAGGGTGATTCACGGTGCTTTAACCATGCCCCATGCAACAGATCGAAAGACCCTGTGGCACACCAAGTTCGTTGACGCGCCATAGCTCCCTAGGCTAGGCTTGGCCTTTCTGAGGAGCATCTTCGTGGTCACATCCATCGACGACACACGGCTGAGGCTGACGGCAGAGGACGGCAGTGATGGCGTTCTGCTGGGTGCGCGATGTGGCGAGTGCGGGGTTTACGCCTTCGGCTCTGCGGTGATGTGCCTGCGGTGCACCTCCGGTGCCTTGGAAGAGGTAACCCTTAGCACCCGCGGCTCTCTTTATAGTTATACTCTGGTGCATGTGCCCCCTGCTGGGTGGCCCGGCCCTGTCCCGTACATCTTGGGGCAGGTCGAATTGCCGGAAGGCCCTCACATCATGGCCGAGATAGTGGATGCATCTTTTGATGCGTTGAGCGTAGGGATGTCGATGTCACTGGCGCTGCGTACGGTGGCCGTGCCGGATACCGGCGAGGAGAAAGCCGTTTACAAGTGGCGCGTCGACGCAGGAGGCTCTGAATGAGTGCTGGACGTCCGGTGATGGTGGCGGGGGTCGGCCTGCATCCCTTTGGCCGCTTTGGAGGCAAGGAACTAGCCACTCTTGCCCGCGAGGCGGTGCTTGATGCCCTGAAAGACTCCGGCGTCCCATGGAAGGCCATCCCCGTAGCCTACTTCGGGCATGTCTACTATCACGGTATGTCGGTAGGTGAGACGGCTCTCGGGCCGCTTGGCCTGACTGGCATCCCCATCATCAATGTAGAGAACGCCTGCTCCAGTGGCTCCACCGCTTTCTGGCAGGCTTACTGGGGCATCAGCAGCGGCGTGTACGACCTAGCATTGGCCTTTGGTGCCGAGCTGGTGCCTCGCGGGCCGGTGACGGTTACGGCTGCCGACAGCCCTGACCGGTTCATCGGCGGCGACCACATGATGGCTGGCTATGCCCTCAGGGCTCGGCGCTACATGGAGGAGACGGGCGCACCCCCTGAGGCACTGGCTCAGGTGTCGGTGAAGGCGCGGAAGAACGCGGCCCTCAACCCCTACGCCCATCGCAAGGAGACCTACACCCAAGAGCAGGTGCTTCGCTCGCGACCCATCGCCGACCCGCTGACCCTGTTGCAATGCTGCCCTACCAGCGAGGGCGCGGCTGCTGCCGTGCTCTGCGCCGAGGATGCCCTCGACCGCTACGGCATTGACCGCCGTCGCGCCGTTACCGTGGCCGCCTCCGTGCTCACCTCCGGTTCCTACAACGGTCGGGGTAGCGACCATTCGGCCTTCAGCCCCTACCGCACCGAACCCGGCGCTGACAAGGCTTACGAGATGGCGGGCCTCGGCCCCGAAGACGTGGACCTGACCCAAGTGCACGACGCGGCCACTATCGGCGAGTTGCAACAGATTGAGTCCTTGCAGTTGACCGGCCCCGGCGAGGCGTGGCGAGCCACCTTGGACGGGCGCACGGAGCTTGGCGGCGACATCCCCGTCAACACCGACGGTGGCCTGTTGGCCATGGGACACCCCTTCGGCGCAACGGGTATCCGCCAAGTACACGAGACAGTGCTCCAACTACGTGGCGATGCCGGCCCGAGGCAGATCTCTGACGCCAAGGTCGGCCTAGCCCAGTGTTCGGGTGCCGGAGACGTCACAACCGTTCACATATTCAGCAAGTAGACGCGCCGCATATAAACGGCACAGCAGGGAGGGGTTATGCAGGATAACGAACTGGCCTTCACCCCAGCTTGGAGGCTGAAGGAACTTCTGGACTCCAAGGAGCTTTCGCCAGTGGAGTTGACCGAAGTCTACCTACGCCGTATTGAAGCTTTGGACGGGCAACTGCACTCCTTCCTCACCGTCAGCGGCGACGAGGCGCGGGCTTCCGCCAAGGAGGCGGAGCAAAAGATTGCCCGCGGCGAGACCGGTGCCCTGCTGGGGCTACCCGTGGCCATCAAGGACTTGGAGCTGACCAAGGGTATTCGCAGCACCATGGGCTCCTTGGTGTTCAGCGAGACCATACCCGACCAAGACTCGGCCTTGGTGGAGCGGGTCCGTTCCGCTGGTGGAATAATCCTAGGCAAGACCAACACCCCCGAATTCGGCTCGGCGGGCATCACCGAGAACAAGCTTGGCCCGCCCTGCCGAAATCCTTGGGACGTTGAACGCACCCCTGGCGGTTCAAGCGGAGGCGCTGGGGCGGCCCTCGCGGCTGGCCTCTGCCCCTTGGCTTCAGGCAGCGATGCCGGCGGCTCCATACGCATCCCCGCCAGCTTCTGTGGGGTCTATGGCATCAAGGGCACCTTCGGACGTGTGCCTCGCGTCGGCGGGCTGGGGCGTCCGTCGCCCAATCTAGCATCGCACCCAGGCCCCATGTCACGGACGGTACGCGACTCCGCCATGTTCCTGCAGGCCCTCGCCGGCTACGACCCGCGCGACCCCAACTCCCTGCGGGAAGAGCCTCCTGATTTCACCTCAGAGCTGGACTCCGGCGTTCGCGGGCTGCGAGTCGCTTGGAGCACGGACCTCGGCTACGCCGCCGTCGACCCTGAAGTGGCCAGCATTACCAGCGCGTCGGCCCGCCTGTTCGAAGAGTTGGGTTGCAGCGTGGATGAACCGGGCATCGCACTGGACGACCCCATACCCAGCTTCCTCGACATCTTCTGCACCACGGGATACGTGGGTAACGGCCACCTTCTGGAAGAGCATGAGGACGAGCTTACCGGCTATGTTCTGGACTCGATGCGACACGCTCAGCAGGTAACAGGAGCGGACTTCGCCCGCGCCCTGAGGGCGGTGGAGGTGCTGCGCTCTCGCTTCGACGAGCTGTTCGAAAAGTACGACCTGCTGATGACGCCGACCATGGCCGTGCCAGCATTTCGTATCGGCCATGCGCCCCACACCATCGCGGGTAGGCAGGTGCGCCCTGCGTGGGACTACACACCCTTCACCTCGCCCTTCAACATGACCGGCCTGCCCGCCGCCAGCGTCCCCTGTGGCTTCTCGTCCGAGGGCATGCCCATCGGCCTGCACATCATCGGAGCCAAGGGTCAGGAGAATGCAGTGCTGAGAGCTTCGGCAGCCTTCGAGGAAGCCCGTCCATGGGCCCACCACCTGCCGCCTGTGTCCTAACGGGTGGTGCATATGACGAGAGGAGAGACCGTATCTGGGACAGACCCATGTGCCGTAGGGCCCGAAGCCTACCGGCACGCGACATCTCTGCAAATCCCTTCATGACATTTCTCGGTTGACGCCTCCCACTCTCGCGCGCTAACCTCAACACAGACCGCTGGTGGCGGCCGTGCAACCACCTAATTTATTCTTGCGTCTCGAATATCCTGCCGAAGGAGAGGGATCAACGCTCAAGTCGAGCAGCAAGTACGCTTAGGCCGCAAGGTTTTCGCGCTTTTTTTGTTCATAGCTGAATCGTATCTGGACCTGAAGCTTCAACGCGAGCATTTCGAGTACTTTCAGATACAAAAAGAGTGTTTCCAGATACGACAAGTCTCGCCGCCAGCTACGAGGACCCAGAGGAAATGCGAGCAACATCCGAGGCTCCCTCGCTCAGGGGAAACCCTTCCATGGCCGCGGAAGACCTCAACCGGAAGCCCCTTCCCCCTTTGGGGTACGCTAGGAATGGAGGTGAATAGTGGTACGACAACTCGACGGTGGTGCCCGCTCAGATCACACCGACTTCTTCCATGCCGGCCCAGACACATTGGCCGGCCGGTACATGCGGAAATTCTGGCAGCCGGTCTACCACTCCGACGACCTTCCCGCCGGTCACGCCAAGCCGGTACGCATCATGGGCGTGGACTACACCCTGTACCGTGGTGAGACAGGCGAGCCCCATATGGTGGATGCCCGTTGCGCCCACCGTGGTATGCAACTCTCCCCTGGGTGGGTGCAGGGCGACACCATCCGCTGCTTCTATCATGGCTGGGTCTACGACGGCACGGGGCAGTGCGTGGAGCAACCTGCCGAGCCCCAACCTTTCTGCGACAAGATTCGCATCGGCGGCTACCCGGTGCAGGACTACTTGGGGCTGGTCTTCGCCTATCTGGGCGCCCGCGAAGGGGAGGCCCCGCCTCCACCGATGCCACGCTATCCCACCTTCGATGGCATCGACGGTGTCTTGGAGATGGACTCCTACTTCCGGGGCTGCAACTACTTCAACAACCTCGAAAACAGCGTCGACAGTGCCCATGTGGGCTTTGTTCACCGCGGAGGCGCAGGGGCTTGGGACGGAGCCACTGAGGGGCCAATAATCATTGAGCCGACACCGACTGATTGGGGATTCACCCACACCGTGCGGCGTCCCGGCGGTCAAATCAACGTGGCCCAATTCGGCATGCCCAACATCTTTCACGCCAAGGCTCTGCCCGTCGAGCCGGAGGTCCTAGGCTTCCGTGAGTTTCTGGTATGGTGGACGAGACTCCTCTCACATCCAGTTCACCGTCAACGCGGTGCGGATGCCCCAAGATAAGACGACGATTACCTAGCCCGCCGTGCCGAGCAAGGCCAAGCGCACCATCCCCAAGGAGCAACTAGCCGCCGATATCCTCGCGGGCAGAATACACATCGACGACGTGGACCGCAGCAGCACCGACATGATTCGCTTACAGGACGACGTGCCCAGATCGGCCAAGGAGTCATTGCCGACCACAACCGCGATGGGGACGCCCACGCAGGCGTCATCATGATTCGACTATGGACCCGACTGCGCGCCCTCGCCGAGGGCCAGCCCCTCACCGACTGGCGCTACCTGGAAGAGCTCATGCTCCTTCGGGCCGTGAGGCCCCTCTCGGCCACAAAAAGTCAAAAAAGTCGCTGCACAAAAAGTCCGTCGCGGACGCCAACCTTGATCCCCAAGACAATCTGCAAACCCAACGCAAAGGAATTCAGCATGGCCGGGATTTGGCAGAACGTGTACCTAGCCTGCAGCCGATGCTGCGAGGCAAAGACAAAACAGTTTCTAGTTCATACGAGCACTTGGGTACGACCAACCCAGCAGAAGTAGTACCCGAATACACTGCGATTTTGCTAGGACAGGTGGAAGGCCGACTACGCTTTGATGTCGGGGGAGCGTCCCCTCATTGCAGAGTGTAAACAGCTATCAAACAGGCTTTCCACTGACGAAATTAATCAGACGCTACTTCTCTTTCGTGTCGGAGCCAAAATCGGCATACTTACCAACGGCGTTATCTACAAGTTTTTCACCGACGAAGCAGAAGCAAATAAAATGGATGAGGAGCCGTTTTGGCGCTTACAGGACGACGTCGCCGTCAGATCGGCCAAGGAGTCATTGCCGACCACAACCCCAAGCATCAAGGAAATGCGCAGCAAGCTCTCCGTGAGTTTGTTAGCTGGTCACTGCCCTGTTGAGAGGCAATCAAACGTCTACGCCCGTAGTTGAAGAAGAAGCCCCGTCTGAAGAATTTGGGGCCTCCTCGGAAGAGATGGAAAAATCGCTTGAAGAAGGGCGCGACACCGAAACCACCGATGAGGAGTTGGAGGGCCGCGGTTGTTAAAACTATCGAGAGCTTGATTTAGATAGAGTAATGCGCGCCCTACTGCGGTTCTGAGGGCCGGAGGCCCCTCACCGACTGGCGCTACGACGTGGAAGAGCTCATGCTCCTTCGGGCCGGCGTTACCTGCAATGAGGCCCGCACTCTTCGGTCAGGGACTTTTTGTGCGAAGCCGGTAACAGGGAGGGGGGAGGCGGATGCGATTTCCGTGTCGAGGAGACTGACATTTGCTTATTGCCCGACTACCGCCCGGCTGGTACGCTTTAGTCAGCCCAGCCTGTACAGGCACTGGAAAGGACATATGACCATCGGCACCCGGAAGGCTACCAAAATGCTGCTTCCCAGACCTGTCTCGCAAATGCAAGACTCTTGTAGCTGCGAACCAGACCCTGCGATTGCACAAATTTCACAGAAATTAGCTACGGAAAAATTCGCGACAGATACGAACAGTCTGAAATCCAATTTGCCAAGCTTCACACGACCCGCGAGGAGGGCCAAATGACCATCACCAGTCCGAAGACCAACGGCAAGTACAGTCCGGAAGACTACGATAACTTTGCGCCCACCGGCCCAGGCACTCTGGCTGGGGACTACCTCCGGTCCTTCTGGCAGCCCGTGTATCACTCCGATGACCTGCCTTCCGGCCGCGCCAAGCCCATCAAAATCATGAATCAGGAATACACCCTCTACCGAGGCACGAACGGCGAGCCGCACTTGGTCGACTTTCGATGCGCTCATCGGGGCATGCAACTCTCTCCCGGCTGGGTTGAGGGCGACACCATCCGCTGCTTCTATCACGGCTGGGTATACGACGGCACGGGCCAGTGCGTTGAGCAGCCCGCCGAGCCCCAGCCCTTCTGCGACAAGATACGCATCGGCGGCTACCCCGTCCAAGACTACCTAGGCTTGGTGTTCGCCTATCTGGGTGCCCCCATTGGAGAGGGGACGCCTCCTGAGTTCCCCCGCTACCCCGACTTCGAGGAGTTCGAGGGGCTGTTCGAAATCGACAGCTACCCCCGTGGCAGCAACTACTTCCTGAACTTGGAAAATGGCGGCGACTTGGCCCATGTGGGGTTCGTGCACCGTGGCATGGAGGGCTCCTTCGACGGCTTTACCGAGAGGCTCGATATCGAGGCGGAAGAGTCGGAGTGGGGCGTCAAGGTGATCAGTCGCCGCGTGGGGAGCGCCAACAGTCGCACCGCCCACTACGGTATGCCCAACACATGCCATATCACTGCCCTTCCCAACGACACTTCCACTGCCCCCTACCGTGAGTTCCTAGCGTGGTGGGTGCCAGTGGACGACGAGAGCCACATCCAATTCACCGTGTACGCCATACGGGTGGCCCCGGCCGACGCCGAACGCTATGTGGAGATGCGGGACGTGCGTCTGGCCAACCGTTCCATTCCAAAGGAAGTGCTGGCCCAAGCCATACTGGAAGGCAGAATGCGCTTGGATGATGTGGTGCATGAGACCACCGACATGGTGCGCCTGCAGGATGACATTGCCCAGATAGGCCAAGGCCACCCCGACCGCCGCAACGACAGGTTGGGCCGGTCCGACGCCACGGTGATAATGCGGCGCAAGCTATGGCGGCGCGAGCTACAGGCCTTTGCCGAAGGGCGCCCCCTGACCAATTGGGTCTATGACCCCGAGAATCAGAAGGCGGAGGGCGGCTTCTAGGCCGATGGCGAGACGATAACTATGGGACCTACTGCAACTCTGGCGCAGTTCATCGCCGACCTCCGGTACGAGGTGCTACCACAAGCCTTGGTGGATGCCGCTAAGGTCGCCATCATCGACGGTGTCGGTAACATGGTGGCTGGCTCGGCCCAGCCTTTGGCCCAGACCATCGGACAATACACAAAGGACATGGGAGGTACGCCCCAATGCAGCGTAGTCGGCTGGGGCTTCAAGACCAACCCTCCGGCCGCAGCCTTTGCCAACGGTGTATTCGGCCACTGCCTCGACTTCGAGATTCAAGGCTATCCGCCTACACACGGCACATCGTCCTGCCTACCGGCGGCCCTAGCCCTTGCGGAAGCCAACGACATGCCTGGCAAGGCCATCATCACTGCTTACGTCCTAGGTTGGGAAATCCAGGGTCGCCTGCGGGCCGCATCAGCCGCGCACACTGCCCACGCCTACCACCCTCCCGGTCTGGTAGGCCCTTTGGGCGGGGCGGCAGCCTCTGCCAGCGTATTGGGGCTGGACGCTCAGCAGACCAACATGGCCCTTGGCATCGCCGCATCCCGCACCGGCGGCCTGACCGCCAACACAGGTACCATGGTGAAGTCCACTCATCCGGGCAACGCCGCTCGCATGGGTGCCGAGGCTGCGATTCTGGCTCACGCTGGGTACACCAGTTCCGATGAAGCCTTGGAGTCGGAGACCGGGTACGCGCAAGCACTGTTCGGACGCCAACTCGATTGGGATGCGGTGACGGCAGGGCTGGGCACGACCTACCGGCTACTCGACCCCGGATTTGACATAAAGCGCTTCCCCGCCCAGATATACATGCAGCGCCCCATGGAAGCAGTGCTGAACCTCCGAGAGCACCATGGTGTTGAAGCAACGCAGATGCGGGCCGTGACCATCACCGGCCCTCACCGCAGCCATTCCGGCCCACTGCCCCGCTCCGGCCTTGATGGCAAGTTCAGCATCCAGTACTGCGCCGCCATTGCACTGCTCGATGGTGCCGTCGGCATCGACTCCTTCACCGACCAGCGTCGATTCTCCCCCGACGTCGAGGATACCCTGCCGAAAATCAGGCTCGAGACCGCGCCAGACCCCACAGTGAAGGCGGTGGCCGAGATGTCCGACGGACGTACACTGGAAGGCCAATGCCGCCACTTCCGCGGCTCAGCAGCCAACCCAATGAGTTACCAAGAGCGGACCGCCAAGTTCCAAGCCTGCGCAGGACGCGTATTGCCCGACAGCAAGACCGCCGAACTGTGGGGTATGCTTGAGACGCTGGAACAGCAGACGAGTCTGGTTCCTTTAATGGACCTGCTGCGCGGCTGAACCGGCGTCTACGAGTCTTCAGACTCCTCGACCTCCCCGGAGGAGGCCGCTGTCCCAACCTTGCGGTCCCAACAGCAGAGCAGTGCCGCCAGCAGCAGGGTTCCCACTGCCAGCACGGCGAATCGGGCGATCTCTTGCGCAGTTCCAGCGTCGCTGAAGTTCCCCGGCAATGCCGCGCCTAGTAATCCGGTCAGCGCGTTCAGTGGGTTGGCCTGGTCCCCACCGCCGTCGGGGGCGCCTAGCAGGATCAGGAGGATGCCTCCCAGAAGGAGGCCTGGTGTCAGGCCCCCCAGCTTTCGGAAGACGACCACGCCCAGCGCGACGAAGATGATCCCCAGACCAATGTGAATGGTCCCAACCTGGGAACTCCGTGCGGCAGAATCTCTGCTAGCCTCAAGGAACTCTTTGGGGCCATCGGACTCGAAAATGCTCTCCATCTGGTCTATGGGAACATCAGGCGCCCCATGGAAGGCTGTGGTAGCGCTGAAGACCAGCATCATCAGCGCGAGCCCGAGGGCGACCTGGGCGGCCTTCCGCGCCAAGCCTGCACCACCGCCTAGATGGTTGGCCAACAACACCGCGGCGATGATGACCGCAAGTACAAAGCCAGACTGTAGACCGGACCCCGACAAAAAGTCAGTACCCATCGCACGCACCCCCAGCACTATAGAGAAGTGTGTTTACTCGTACTGTACCAACGCCTCCGGCACTGGGCAGTACTCTAAGCAGGAGAGATCCCCAGTGCACTCGTCCGGTATGACCTCCAGCCAGTGGTGGATGTCGTGCAGCTTGGGGTGGATGGCGCCCACCGGGCATACCTCGCGGCACAACCCGCAGGCGATGCAATACTCCCGGTCGATGTAGACCTTGGTGACCTTTTGAGTAGTCAAGTGGTCAGCCGCCTATGGAGGTGCTGCGCAGGAAGTCAGGCGACTGTAGAAAGTCCAAGGCATCCACCACCGGCTTCTGCTCCGCCTCGGTGAGGCAGTACATGTCCATCTGGTACTTGCCTTCCATGAAGTGCATGACCTCTTCGTAATACTGGCTCAAGTTCTCATGGATGGACAAGCTGTGCTTGCTGCTCTCGAGGATGGCCCGAATGCCCAAGCAGGCCCCCGCCTCCACGTAGTAGTTGGAAGCTGCCCGCGCCAGCGGGTGCATGTGAGGGAACATGGCCACCATGCCGAAGTAGCTGCGGCTACCTTGGAAGTTGGCCTTGGACTCCTCCATCAGATCGGTTTCCTTCTTGGCCTGCCCGCCACGAATGAGCACGTCGCCGTGCAGTCCGCCGTGCTTCACCTCGTCCCACACTTGGCGGGCCCTCATGCGCAACAGGTCCAGGTAGTCCTCTTGGTCGGATATGGAAACGGAGAGCAGTTGGGTACACATCTGGTTGAGGGAGTGTCTGGGTCCCTCGCTGCAATAGCCGGCGAAGGCAGGGCCGAATTGCCCCTCGTCCCAGCCCCCATCCATGCGCTCCACGCCTTCGAGCACACGAATCACGCGTGTGTTCCAGCGTTCCACCATGCGCTCCTTGGTGAGTCGCATGCGGAAGTCGACTCCCGGCCCTCGGAAGGGAGTAGGCCATACCCAGTCGTTCAACCATTCTTCAGTTATGGGGTGCAGATCCATGAGCGCCTCCTAAGCTGGCTCTATACTGGTCTAGGGGGTTGGTCTCCGAGGCTTGAAGGTAAGGGAGTCCCGGAGCCACTTCTTCTCCCGATCACGCCACAAGTCGGGTGGAGGTGGCACCAAGGAGCGCCCTGTCTCCGCCTCCACGATGGAACCGGGTGCGGGGCAATACATCAGGCATACCACGCATCCGGGGTAGGTGCATTTGTGGACGTCGATTTCGTGCCGGTGTCGAGGCTCCAACTCCAGATAGACGGCGTTGATGCCGATCTCCTCGCAGGCGATGAGGCACATGCGACACTCGGTACACTTCTCGTGATCGATGCGTAGGGTGGTCATGGTGATCAGTCCACGTCAGGCATTTCGTACTGGGTGAGGGTCGAGGGAGTGCGGTTGCCAAAGACGAACTCGGAGATGTAGCTGAGGGCCGCATTGTAGTCGTTGCGCGCCGTGTTGACCATGGCGCGACACATCTCGATGTCCACCTGACGCGAGACGTACCGTTCCACCACGAAGCGGCCCATCTGCACATGACTGCGTGTCTCAGGCAACTGGCTGGCGAACAGGTCCTTGAGGTACTGGTCGGGCACGGCCGAGGCCATGCGTTCCAGCCAGCCGACCTCCAGCACCTTGGCCCCTAGGTTCAGGGCAGGCAGGCGCACGTTCTGGGCGTAAATCCCCAAGGCCCGCATGGAGCCGATGAACACCGCCAAGCCGGAGTCGTAGGGGAACTGGCAGTAGGGGTGTTGCAAGGCGAGGCGCTGGCCTTTGGCCCAGCCCCGCTGAATGATGGCTTGACCGTAGAGCATCTCGTGGGTGGAGTCGTCGTACAACTGCTTGGAGAAAAGGTAGTCCACCGACGGCGGATACTCATTGATCACCAAGCTGCTGCCCCACGCGCCGTACACATAGTAGTACATCCGCTCCAAGGCCCAGAGTTGCCCGATCAGCTTGTAGTACTGGTCTTCAGAGAGGCTGCCGGACGCCGCCTCCTCAATCACTGGGTCCAGAGGTGAGGTGGCGATCATCCCACGGCTCTCGGCCTCAAGTTCGGCGGCCAATTCTCTACCCGGCAGTGTGGTAGTCAACAGCATTCTTCCTTCGGGGAATGTGGCCCTGACTATAGGAGTCGCCCGTTCCTGGTGTCAAGGCGATGCTGCAATCTAGGGACTACGCGTAGTCCCACCTGAGTGGAAGTAATCCTACGGTGGGGGCGCTTCTTTTGGGTACCTAGAATGTGTCCGCAGGCGGAGGTTCACAGGGCAAAACGCTAGGGCAGCCACAAGGGTTGCCCCACGATTGCCTTTTGGCATGAATAGTCAAAGATTTGGAGGCCCCTTAGGCCCTCTGCTGTCGAAGGATCCCAGCGGGGCGTTGGCTCCAAGTGACGGCTAGGATGAAGAAGGCGGCCACCACCAGTGCCATGACCGGCCCTGAGGGCAGGTTGAAGTGGTACGAGATGTAGAGGCCTGCGACAGCAGCGGCCACCCCGAATGCCACGGCTAGGGCCATGGCGTGCTGGAAGTTGCGCACTATCAGCAGGGCCGTGGCTGCTGGTGTGATGAGCATGGAAATCACCAGTACGATCCCCACTGCCTGTAGCGCAAGAACTATGACAATGGCCAGCAGGGCCAGCAGGGCGTATTCCAGCTTGTCCGTGGGCAGTCCAACGACGGATGCCCCGGTTTGATCGAAGCTGGCGAACAGCATCTCCTTGTGCAGGGCGTAAGTCGCTACCAGCACGAACGCGCTCAGCCCCAAGGTGACGTATACGTCGGTCTGTGACACTGCCAGCACCTGTCCCAGCAGAATGTCTTCCAGATTGACAGGTATACCCTTGGCCGCGGTCAACATAGTCAGACCCAAGGCGAAGAGTCCGGCGAATATGATGCCCACCGAGGTATCCTCGCCCACGCCGGCCCGCCGTATCAGATAGCCGCTGACCAGCGCAACGGCGATGGCCATGGGTATGGCCCCTAAGAAGGGGCTGACCCCTAGAATGAACGCCCCTACCATACCCGGGAGCACCGAGTGGGCCAAGGCGTCGGCCATGAATCCGAGGCCCCGCGTCACCACATAGACCCCCAGCAGCGGGCACATCACTCCCACCAGAACAGACACGATCAGTGCCCGCACCATGAAGGTGTATTCGAAAGGACCGACCAGAGCCTCAGTGATGATGTCCATGCTCGTCTCCTGCCAAGCCGTGGCCGTGGAATGGGATGGTTCCGAAGGGCCCGTAGAGTCGCGTCATCACGTCTTCGGTCAGCACATCCTGCGGTGGGCCACAGGCGCAAACGTTGCAGTTGAGGCAGAGGCACTCGTCGCAAAAGTGGGCCATGTGGTTAATGTCGTGAGACGACATCATTATCGTGCGACCGTCGTCCCGCAAATCCAACAGTACGGACATCAGGGACGTCTGGGAGGCAAGGTCGACCCCGCTGAAGGCTTCGTCCAACAGCAGAATGTCGGCGCCCTGTGCCAAGGCGCGGGCCACGAATATCCGTTGTCGCTGACCTCCTGAAAGCTCGTAAATCTGCGACTTTCTCCGGTCCCACATCCCCACTCTGTTGAGGGCATCCTCCGCGGCGTCCCGGTCAGCGCGTCCTGGCCGACGGAACCAACCGGCGTGACGGATCCTTCCCTGCATCACCACTTCCCAAGCGCTCATCGGGATACGTGTGTTCACCCGCTCGTACTGGGGCACGTAGGCCACCAGCCCGCGAGTTTCCTCCATGGTCTTACCGTGCACCAGTACACGGCCCGAAGTGGCAGGCAACATGGAGGTAATCACGTTGAACAGCGTGCTCTTTCCTGCGCCGTTGGGCCCCACCACACCCATGATGCACCCGGGGCCGGCGCTGAAGCTAACCTTATCCAGCACAACCACTCCGCCACGCTCCACTGTCAATTCCTCTGCGGCTAGAGGGGCAGGATCTGAGGTCGATTCTCTGGCTGTCATGGCTATCGCAATGCCTCCACGATGGTTTTGGTGTTGTACCGCATCAGGTCGAGATAGGTCCCGGCCGCACCCTCCGACTCACTGAGGGAGCCCGTATACAGACCGCCAATCAGGTCTGCTCCGGTCTCCTCGGCTATGCGCCGCGCCAACCGGTCACTATGGGATTTTTCGGTGAACACGGCTGGCGCATCTTCGTGTTCGATAGTCTCGATGAGGCCTGATAACTCTTGGGCGGTGGGTTCGGCCTCGGTGGTGAGCGGGAATATCGCTCCCACTACCTCAAAGCCATAGCGGACGGCGAAGTACTGGAAGCTGTCATGCGAGGTCACCAGTAGCCGTCGCTCGTCTGGCAGAGTCGCCACCTGCTCTTGAATCCAGTCATCGAGGTCGTCCAACGCTTGGTTATAGGCTGCGGCGTTCCCTCGGTATGAGGTCTGGCCGGTAGGATCTACAGTGGAGAGATGGGCGGCGATGCTTTTGACGGCCTGCTTCACTCTGAGCGGGTCGAACCAGAAGTGGGGGTCGAACTCGCCGTGGTCGTCCTCCTCACCCTCTACGACCTTTCCTTCGTTGTGGTCTTCTCCCCCGTCGTGCTCATCCTTACCGTGCCCATCGAACTCGTCCTCCATCGAGGCGAGTGGATCAACGGCGTCGCCCAAGGCCACGACTCTATCAGGGTCTTGGGCAGCATTTGTTATCAGCTTGTCGAGCCAACGCGCTTCAAGGGAAAGACCGAAGCTCATTACCATGTCGGCGTCAGCAATGCGGGCAATATCGCGGGCCCCTGGTTGGTAGGTGTGGGCGTCGGCATCGGTGGGTAGCAGAGAGTGGACCACTACTCGGTCTTGTCCGACTACCCGCACCCAGTCGCCGACGATTGTGCTGGTGGTGACCACCTGTAACTTTTCTGCCAGCGGGGCTTGGACTTGAGGAGTGTCGCCACTCGCTTGGTTTGAGCCAGGGGATGAGTCATTGGCGGATGACTGCTGTGGAGACTTATCCGCCGAACCATCTCCGCAAGCTGCGGTCAGCAAGAGCAGCAGCAAAATGGAAGTGAACAGCTTCACAGAGTTCCGGGACATGGGGTAATTCCTCCTCCGATAATGACGCTCGTGATGTGTCTGCATTCGTTTCGCATCTCCATGCCATTGGTAACGAGACAGAGTATCAGTAGTACTCAAAAAAAGAGACTCTTTTATAGGGTAGGGCTTTTCGGGAACGGCAAGCAAGTGGGTCGAGGGAATGGGACAGCAGGCGGAAGGATCGAGGGCACACCGGTAAGAAGTCCAAATTCAGTAATCCGGGAGCTTGAGGTGACCCCCCTACAGAAGTTAGTTCGCCGAGCCCCGCCCATGGTCCCAAGTCCTTATTGATACAGTGTATCTAATTGGGCAATGTTAGCGGCCGAAGAGGTGATCTGTCAACATAGCAGTCTAGGTATTGGGCTCTCCATTTCACTTCAACCGATGGGAGTGGCGAGAATGTGCGTGGTGAACCGTGGGAGGGAGCCCTCGACGGGATGTAAACCACCATCTCACTAGATCCTAGTTCGACATCCTGAATGGTACTGCGTCGTGGGATGTGCCTGCCCTGCTTTCCAAAGATTTCCACGAACTCGGCAAGAGCATCTTCTGCGTCGGCCAGTTGCCTCATCCACTGTGGCTACCATGGCGAACCAAGATTCATCTTCCAAGTCCGACCGCTGCCTCATGCTCCTTGTGTTGGTCGCCAGAGTAAGAATACTCCCGCGGAAACGCTGGCTTGGTCTCTATGACAAACGATCGGGCTCAATTGCTATTACCCTCTACATGCCATAGAACCGCGCCGGGTTCTCCACCATCATCAGTCCACGCTGTGAAGCGGGGATGTCCTGCCTCGCCTCCATCATCTTTACGAGTTCCGGTTCGTTCGCTGGATCCCCGTGGTGACCGTAGTCGGACCCGATGAGCATGTGTTCGTCTGGGATGTAATTTCGCAGGTAGGGCAGGTCCTCATCGGCCTCGGCGGCTATGTAGAGACGGTAGTCGCGGAACAGCGATGGCCCCCAGTCGGACTCACTCCCGCCCAACTGGCGTTTGAGCGCGTGCATGATGAAAGGCACCCAGGAGGCGCCAGCCTCAATGATCCCGATGCGTAGCTGAGGGAACATCTCCGGTATGCGGTTGGCCACCAAGTCTCGAAAGCCAATTATGGGAGGAAGGCGGATGGCGGCAAAGGTGTGATTGCGCTCTAGGTCGAAGATGTTGGTGAAGGGTGGGCATCCAGCGGCAACGTGGGCGCAGATGGGCAAGTCCAGCCTCTGGGCTTCCTCGTAAATGGGAAAGAAATAGGGGTCGTCCATCGTGCGGTCCCCCTCAATGCCCCGGAAGAACACACCCACAGCCCCGTTCTCCTTGGCCCAGTTCATCTCCTCAATGCTGTCCTTGACCGATTTCAGTGGTGGGATCATCACCCAACGTATGCGCCCCTCGCTCAGAGCGCAGGCTTGGGCGATGTAGCGGTTGTATGCCCGTACCAATGCCAATTCAAAATCGGCGTCGTCGGTCAGGTATATAAGAAACAAGGTGGGGTAGACCACTTGGCTGCCGATGCCCAGCCGGTCCATATCTTTGAGACGAGCCCCGATGTCGGTCATCTCGCGGCTTGCGATGAGCATGTCGTCACGGCCCATCTCCCGGGTCTGGGCCGAGGGGGTAATCAAAGGGAAACTTCCCTTGCCGGCTGGCTTGGGGAAGATGTTGCCGTCGATGAGCCAGAAAGCATCGCGGGTCTTATAGAGAGTGTCGTTGGGCACCGACACAACTACCGGCCTCCGGTGGTGCATGTCGGGGTCGATCATCTGCCACATGCTCTCGGACTCGGCGATGTGAGTATCGGCATCAATAACTTGGGCCATGGCTACCTCCTCGTTCTCAACGTTGTGAACCTTCAGGGAAGCTCTGCTTAAGTCCCTTGCCGCCTTGCGGGAGATCTTTGGGTAGCCCGGTCATCCTTGCGAACGCAGGTATCGAGGGGCGATGTGCATCAAGTGCCAGCTTCCGATTTAGCCCCTCCCCAGTCGAGCCCTGAGCTTGGCTATGGCCCTCTCCAGTCGGCGGGAAAGGGGGGGGGTTGTTCAGAGTCCTCCGATGTCGCATTGTGTGATATTGGTGGCAGTTGAGTACTAATCTGTTGCATCTCTCGTTCACGTCTTTTGGTGTATCCATTGTAATCTATGCCTATTATATTGCGTTGGGATTTGTGGCGGTGCAGCTACGAGCCAGCTTTGATGCAGCGAGGCGTTTCCGACTCCGATGTCGATGTTTTGCGTTTTCGTATCTGATGCCTGTGCTATCTGTGCCATCGTTGTATCTGGTCCGTATCTGACGCACTGTGCTATCGCCTGGTTGTAGGTCCTGTGAATTGGGCTTGGGCGGGATGGTTACATGGGGTACTGGGAGCCTATACGGAGGCTAGCGGAGAAGGCTGGCCCGTGTCAACGAGGGGATGTCATAGGAGACGCGACCCCCGCAGGGGCATCCTTGACCGGGAGGAAGGTCAGGACGAGTATGAAGCGTTGTCTCCGTCGCGTCGGTCAGAAACCTTCCGATGACCGGTTTTGGGCAGTATGACGGGAGTTGTTCAGACAACTCCCATATGGGGCACGCATGAATAAAGGCGCCCCGGCCCTAGGACAGCATGGGCCGGGGCGCATTGGTGCACTGGGTTAACGGGATCAGTTCTTGCGGTGGGGCACCGCGTGCCAGTCGCTCAGCCAGGTGAGACCGCCGGCTTGCTGCTCCCACGGGTCGATTTCCGGACCTAACGGGAACACCGAGTTCTCGTCGTACAGGGGGAGGGTCATCACATGTTCGAACATCCACTTGGCGATGTCTGCCTGAAGTTTGAACCGGGCGTCGTTGTCGTTGGTGTCACGCGCTTCATCCAGTAGTGCCTGAAACTCTGGATGCTCGAATCCGAAGTTCAGGGAGTTGTCAGAGCTGTGAAACAGATTCATGATCCACAGGGGCTCGATAACCGGGGGTATGAAGTTGCTGAAAACCCCAGGGTCCACGTCGCGGCTCACGAGCTTGGGCCGGAAAGACGAGTATGGCTCGTTCTTTATTTGGCAGGCGACGTTTATGGTCTCCCACATGGCGCAGGCTGCTTCCAGCTGCGGTATGCCCCGCAGACTAAGAACGGCATCCAATTCGAAGCCGTTGGGGTAGCCGGCATCGGCCAGCAGTTGCTTCGCGCGGTCAGGGTCATACTCCCAGACGAGCTTGTCCAAGCCAAACTGCTTGGCCCGCAGGTCGTGACTGGCAAAGAAATCGGCGTAGCGAGGCACGCCCTCGCCAAAGGCTAAGTTATTTATGAGCTTCTGACGGTCGATGCCCAGAGACATGGCCAACCTCACGTTACGGGCCTGCGCCCACTCTGCGGAACTGGTATCACCGTCGCAAGAGATGAAAGGCACGTCGCACTTGAGAGCTTCGAGCTTCACCGGCACCGTAGCGTTCTCGCCCACATGGGCAGGGTAATCCAGGTTGTACTGCAGTCCGGTGATGGGTACGCGCATTGCCTTCTGGCCGGTAAAGGTCATGTATTTGATATCGGCGCGGTCCACGTTTCGAATGGACTGGATCTGCTCCAGGTCAAAGGTAGCCGTATCCAATTGCCCCGTGAGGAAATTAGCTTCCATAGTGGAAGGTTCGGAGATCCCGGTCCAAGTCATGGTCTCCCATTCAGGAGTGTGGAACCAGTGGTCCTGCACCGACTCCATGGTGTAGCTCTGGCCGCTGACGAACCTGTCGGGGACGATCCGCCAAGGGCCGGTACCCACATCTTTGAGCACCACGTCATCTTCGCCCTCAGCCTCGAATTGATCCTTGCTGTGGAAGGACAGGATGGCTTCGATGGGGTTCCTGCTGTGCCAGAAGAGCTCAAAGTTGGCTTGAGGCCGGGTCAGCTGGAGCGTGTACTCATCCACCTTCTCCAGACTGCAATCCGCACAACTGAAGACCTTTCGGATGCCGCTGGCGGCTGCGTGGGGGGTTCCGGCGGTGCCAACGCGCTCTATGGAGAACAGGAAATCGTCGGCGGTAAATTCCCCATAATCGCCGTAAGTGTCATGCCACTTGGCGCCATCCTGCAGGAAGAACGTGTAGGTGACGTCATCCGGGCCCTCTTCGAGTTTCCAGTCCCGCACTAGGCGGGGCCTCAGCGTGCCGTCGTTGTTGGTGTCCCACATCGCTTCGTGGGTCGTCTTGTTCAAGAATCGGAAGACGCCGTAGGGCATGTTGGCCAGATCGGAAATCAGGGGCGCCAACTCAGGTGTCGCGAAGTCCAGACTACCGGTGGCTTCCATCATTGCTGTCGGCGGTTGTGCCGGCGCGGGAGTTTGGGCAGCGGCGGGAGTGGCGGTCGTGGCCGCTACCGGGGCTTGGGTCGCTAGCAGAGGCAGCTTGCGTGGTGGTGGCCCCGGACGCTGTCACAGGGGCCGCGGTAGCTGTGGTGGTAGCCGCGGCCGCAGCGGGTTCTTCGGTGGGGGTAGCCTCCTCCCCGCAGGCGACGATTATCGCCAAGAGAACAATGAGTAGACCGACTATCGATGCTCGTAGCATACGCACCTCCAGATTAGGTATAAAGAAGAATTCGCAGGCCCACCAGTGATTCGCGAGCATAGCAATAGGCCACATATGGTGTCAATGCAGGTTGTATAGTCAGCGACACTACTAGATTGGTCGCGATCAGTCACTCTCCTTACGACAATAGAGCACAAATACCAGGGCACTGCGACCTAACGTGGGCCATGGTTACGTCCGGTTCCTACACTGTGCTTGAATCCCCGAGGTGGAGCATCCCGGAACAAAAGGGCGCCCCGGCCCTGGGAGAAGCATGGGCCGGGGCTTATTGGTGCGCTGCGTTGACGGGGTCAGTTCTTGCGGTGGGGCACGAACTCCCAGTTGCTCAGCCAGGTGAGACCGCCGGCTTGCTGCTCCCAGGGGTCGATTTCCGGACCCAACGGGAACACCGCGTTCTCGTCGTACAGGGGGAAGGTCATCACGTTGTCAAACATCCACTTGGTGATGTCTGCCTGAAGTTTGAACCGGGCGTCGTTGTCGTTGGCGTCACGCCCTTCGTCCAGTAGTGCCTGAAACTCTGGATGCTCGAATCCGTAGTTCAGGGAGTTGTTAGAGCTGTGAAACAGATTCATGATCCACAGGGGCTCGATAACCGGGGGTATGAAATTGCTGAAAACCACAGGGTCCACGTCGCGGCTCACGAGCTTGGGCCGGAAAGACGAGAATGGCTCGTTCTGTATTTGGCAGGCGACGTCTATGGCTTTCCACATGTTGCAGGCTGCTTCCAACTGCGGTATGCCCCGCAGAGTAAGAACGGCATCCAATTCGAAGCCGTCGGGGTAGCCGGCGGCGGCCAGCAGTTGCTTCGCGCGGTCAGGGTCGTACTCCCAGACGAGCTTGTCCAAGCCAAACTGCTTGGCCCGGAGGTCGTGGCCGGCAAAGAAGTCGGCATAGCGGGGCACTCCTTCGCCAAAGGCTAAGTTATTTATGAGCTTCTGACGGTCGATGCCCAGAGCCATGGCCAACCTCACGTTGCGGGCCTGCGCCCACTCTGCGGAACTGATATCACCGTCGCAGGAGATGAAAGGCACGTCGCACCTGAGAGCTTCGAGCTTCACCGGCACCGGCGCGGTCTCGCCCACATGGGCAGGGTGATCCAGGTTGTACTGCAGTCCGGTGATGGGTACGCGCATTGACTTCTGGCCGTTAAAGACCATGTATTTGATATCGCTGCGGTCCAGGTTTCGAATGGACTGGATCTGCTCCAGGTCGAAGGTGGCAGTGTCCAGTTGGCCCGTGAGGAAGTTGGCCTCCCTGGTGGAAGGTTCGGCGATCCCGGTCCAAGTCATGGTCTCCCATTCAGGAGTGTGGAACCAGTGATTCTGCACCGACTCCATGGTGTAGCTCTGGCCGCTGACGAACCTGTCAGGGTCGATCCGCCAAGGACCGGTACCCACATCTTTGAGCACCACGTTATCTTCGCCCTCAGCCTCGAATTGATCCTTGCTGTGGAAGGTCAGAATGGCGTCGATGGGGTTGCTGTTGTGCCAGAAGACCTCAAAGGTGGCTTGAGGCCGGGTCAGCTGGAGCGTGTAGTCATCCACCTTCTCCAGACTGCAATCCGCACAACTGAAGACCTTGCGGATGCCGCTGGAGGCTGCGTGGGGGGTTCCGGCGGTGCCAACGCGGTCTATGGAGAATATGAAATCGTCGGCGGTGAATTCTCCATAATCACCGTATGTGTCATGCCACTTGACGTCCTCCCGCAGGAAGAACGTGTAGGTGGCGTCATTCGGGCCCTCTTCGAGTTCCCAGTCCCGCACTAGGCGGGGCCTCAGCGTGCCGTCGTTGTTGGTGTCCCACATGCTCTCGTGGGTCGTCTTGTTCAAGAACCGGAAGACGCCGTAGGGCATGTTGGCCAGATCGGAAATCAGGGGCGCCAACTCAGGTGTCGCGAAGTCCAGACTACCGGTGGCTTCCATCATTGCCGTCGGCGATTGTGCAGGCGCGGGAGTTGGAGCAGCGGCGGAAGTGGCGGTCGTGTCTGTTACAGGGGCTTGGGTCGCTGCAGAGGCAGCTTGCGCTGGGGTGGCAGCGGACGCTGTCGCAGGGGCCGTGGTAGCTGCGGTGGTAGCCGTGGCCGCAGCGGGTTCTTCGGTGGGAGTGGCTTCCTCCCCGCAGGCGGCGATTATCGTTAGGAGAACGATAAGAAGTCCTACAACTGATGCTCTAAGCAATACTTACCTCCACTGCTCTAGACAATATTTACCTCGGCGCACGTATTTTGAAGAGCGCTGGGGCCTACAGGGAACATTAGAGGTTAGCAATCGGCGATAGATACTGTCAACGGAAGAACGGGACGTGAGTCTGTACCAATATGGTAGTGATTCATCACCGTTTGCACTAGAATTAAATATGCCGATTGATGGGCGTCGTTCGAGTGATTGCTGCCTTGACAGCTTTCTGCCATGGCCAACAACATAGCGCGAGTCGACGCATGTCTATAGCGCGTGTTGACTTCTCAATTCGGAATTGCAACGCAGGCGCACGGCGCTTCATTGGAGGATGAAAGATGAAATTCGCTCACTTTTCCCATGTGTGGAACAAGCCCGACATGACTGCTGCCGAGCGGTACGACCAACTCTGGCGCGAGTTGGAGCTGGCAGACCAACTCGGATTCGAGTACGGGTTTGCTGTTGAGCATCACTTCCTGCCCCACGAGAGCTGGATGACCTCCCCCACGGTCTATTGCACCGGGGCGGCCCACCACACCAAGCAGATGCGCCTCGGACCCATGGGGTACATCGTGCCCTTGTACGACCCCGTGCGCATCCTTGAGGAAGCCGCCGTGCTGGACAACGTGCTGCATGGCCGGCTGGAGATTGGCATGGTGTCGGGGATCGTGCCTGAGTACTACAGCAACTACAGTCACTATGGCCGGTCACGAGAAGAGGCGTTCAAAAACCGGAGGGAACTGACAAACGAAATTGTTCCCATGATCAAGGCGGCCTTCTCCGGTGACGGAGCCTTCAGCTTCTCAGGTCCATTCCATCAGTTGCAGGACGTTAACTTGTCCGTGAAGCCCCTGCAGAAACCTCACCCGCCTATGTGGATACAGTCCCGCGATCCCGAAACGCTGAGCACCTTGGCCCAAGAAGGTGTGCATACCGGATACCTGCTGTTCTATCCTCGCAGTGAGGCCGAGCCCCGCTACCGGGAGTACATGCGCCTGTGGCAGGAGGCGGGGCACCACGGCAAGCCCAACATCGGCTACTGGACCTTGGTGTACGTGGACGAGACCGACGAGCTTGCGATCCAGAAGGCCACGCCGCAGATCAACCACGCCTTCGGCCAGGTGTTCGGTGTGGGCGATGGCGGCTTCGCCGACGCCAAGCGTCTCATTGCCAACTACGAAAAGCGCGGTGAGTGGGGCGCTGCCGAAATCGCTCGCAATATGACCAACGTGGAGTGGCTAATGGAGCGCAACCTGGTTTTCGTAGGCTCCCCGGAAACGGTTGTACGCCAGATCAGGGAGGCCGCGACTGAAGGCGTCTTCAACACCGTAATGGCCGAGCTAAACCTAGGCTGGATGCCCGAAGAAGACGTGATGCGCAGCATCCGCCTCTTCGGCGAGCAGGTCATCCCCGCCCTCAAGGGGTTCGAGCCTTATTAGGCGGCTTGGCGGTTAACCCGTCCCTCACCGAGGTTTACGCTGATGCAACTCATCCGAGACCTTGTCCATGGCGCGTTGGAAGTGCCCACTATGGTCCAGTTGCTAGGTGTCCGTTCCAACAGGGACATATTGGTCCTGGGATGTGGGAATGGCATTGCTCTAGTGGCCTTGGGATGTGGGAATGGCATTGCTCTAGTGGCCTTGGCCAAGCTGCGCAATCCCCGGTCCATCACAGGAATTGACTTAGACCAGGCCCAATTGGACCAAGCTCAGGATCGGCTTCGTGCGACGGGAATTAGTGCACATTTGATCCTAGGTGATGTTCTGGCGATGCCATTCAGTGACCGTTCCTTTGACTTGGTGGTTGACTTCGGCGTTTGCTACCGTGTTCCCCAGCCGGCTGAAGCACTCAATGAAGTCTCTAGGGTACTAAGATTCGGTGGCATGTTTGCTTATGAGTCTCATTTTGCACAGCTATTGGCCCATCCATTGTGTTTTACGGGGCGTCTGCCTTGGAAGGGAGAGCCGACGCTGGTTCCGGCCCGAAGAGCGGTCCTCTGGTCCACCAGAGCCAAGCGGACTTGGCACTTAATCGGGCAACCGACACTCAGCTTCCACGCTCGGCCCTGCTGACGCGGAGAGCGCGTTTCTCCTAGGCCTATTACCGTCGGTCTGCTTTGGCCTAGAGTCGACCGTTCCTGTCGGAACCGATGGGCTGATACGCCATTTTCTGTTGTATCGATAAGTCTGCGTTATGTATACTCCTCAAGGGTTAAGTCCGTAAGCGTGCCATTCGATTTGTAATGTTTCCCGGAGGCCGCATGAAAGCCCTCATAATCGACTCCTCCCCGGAAGTCGCTGACACGGTATCCCTATGCTTGCAGGTGCGGTGGCCGGGGACAGCGGTTGTGGTCCTGCCGGATGGGGCTGAGGCAGTGGCGCGCCTGACCGATGAGGACGTGGACTTGGTGGTGTTGGACCGCGACTTGGCGGGTGGCGACGGGATTCAGGTGTGCGGGGAGCTAAGGCGGGCGTCGCCGGTGCCCATCATCATGCTGTCGTCCCGGGGGGCGGACACTGATGTGGCTCGCGGTCTGGAGTCAGGGGCCGACGATTACATCAAGAAGCCCATCAGCCCGATCGAGTTCCAAGCCCGGGCCAACGCCGTGATGCGACGCGTCCAACGGGAGCAAGGAGCCCCCGTCGATGAGACACCCTACGTCAGTGGAGAATTGCGGGTGGACTTCGCGCGGCACGAGGTATGGCTGCGGGGGGAGCAGGTACGGCTCACGCCCATCGAGTTCAACATCCTGTCCCACTTGGTGAAGAACGCCGACAGGGTGGTGCCCCACAAGGATTTGCTGACCAAGGTGTGGGGGCCGGAGCGGGCGGACGCCGGCAACTACCTGAAGGTGCATATGCAGCACTTGCGCCAGAAGCTGGGAGACGACGCGCACAACCCGCGGATGATCGTCACTCAGTGGAAGGTGGGCTATCGGTTCAACGAATCTGCCACGAGGGTAGCCCGCCGGTAGGCGTAGCCTCTGTCACACCGGCGGAAACGGGTATTCGGCCGGACTCTCAACGGGGGTAGCCTGTAGTCTAGCCCTTCACCCCCATCCCAACCTTGCCCCATCGGGGAGAGGGTTTGCGTAACTTCCGCCATTCCGGCGAAGACCGGAATCCAGGAGGTAGGATGGCCCAGAGCCAGGTACGGAATTGACTCATCCACCCTCATCCCCGGACCAAGTCCGGGGCAAGCTCTAACCTTCTCCCTGAGGAGGAAGGGACTCTTGTCGTACCCCGTCCAAGGGTTGTGCAAAGGTCTCCATCGAGGGGGAAGGGTTATTAGAAGGTCTTCACCGAGGGGTACGGCCTTTCGCTAACGCCTAAATGGGCAGCAGGGGTTCGGTGCGCGTCTCAGGCAGGTCGATGGTGAAGCCGTTGGCGTTGAGCGACAGCATCCGGTAGTAGCCGATGAGTGAGGTGAACTCGGTGAGTTGCTGCACCCCCAGCAAGTCCAAGGCGGCTTGGAATGTCTCTTGGCTCGCCCTGTTGGTGCTGGTGAGTTCCAGCCCGTAGCGGGCCATGATCGCCTCATCCTTCGGCGTATCCGGCAGGGGCTGCTTGTCCCGCACCGCGTCTATCATGGCGTCGCTAAGGCCAACCCGGCGGCCTAACGCCGAGTGGGCGTTCCAGATGAATTGGCAGTCCATGGAGCGCGCCCCGATGCACATGGCCAATTCCTTGAGAGGCGCAGGAAGCTCGCTCAGCTGCTCCAAGTACTCCGAGAGCCGGTTGGCTCGCAGGGCCATCTCAGGGCTGTGAATCATCGCCGAGGTCGGGCCCTGCACGGGTGCGTGTCCGCGTATTGAGGTGATTTCGTCGTAGGTCCCTTGGAACTCTGGCGATACATCGTCGCGGGTGACGATGGGCACACGTCTCGGCATGATATTCCTCCTTGCTAGCCGCCTATTGCGGTAGCAGTGGATTGTGAGTTGGCTGGCCTTTTACCAAAAGGGCGACAACCCTGCGATACAGGCCTCGTCACCCCCGCCCCCCAACCTTCCCCCTAGAAGAGGGAAGGGAAGGCCTAGGCTCCTTCATGGCCAAGGCCTCCAAGGGCGGGCGAGCGTCTTAGGACGGTACGACGGCGGTGCACTCGATCTCGATGCGGAATTCGGGGTCGGCCAAGCCTGAGCACAGGATCAGGGTGCTGACGGGCAGGTCGCTGTTCACGTACTTGGGGCGCACTGTGCGGTAGGCCCCGATGTCCTCGCGGTGGGTCATGAAAGTGTTCATCTTGACCACGTTGGTGAAGTCGCATCCCACCGATGCCAAGGCGGCCTGCAGGTTCTTGAAGACCTGCTCCACTTGGGCCTCGGCGTTGCCCACGCCCACGGTGTTGCCGTTGGAGTCACGGGCGACTTGCCCCGCGATCCACACTTGGTTGCCGTCCCTCACCACATGGGAGTATCCGCCTGGCTCGGCTAGGGTGCTGGGGTTGCTGCGTTCTACTGACATATTCTCCTCCTTGAAGCTTTTACTGAGATAGCTTTGCTGAGTTTGCTTTACGTAGCTGGTGGGCCTTGTATGGACAAGACTCGTGCCCCGTCAAAGTTGCTCGAACTATTGTCGGTCCGCCGTCTCAAAGCCCATGGGCCCCATGGCGTCGATTCCCGGCGGGCGCTCGTTCCACACCTCGACGCGGGCGATGGACTCTGGGGCGACGAAGATGCTGACCGACTTGCTCTTGGCTTCAGGCTGGTAGATTTCTAACTGCACCACCCCGTTGGGTGGGTCTGGGAAGTCGATGGCCCTTACCAACGCCCCTTCTCCATCCGTCAATGACATCACCAGGTACACCTGCTCCCCTGCGGCTGCCCGCCGTTGAATCCGCTCCTGTATATTGGCCAGCGCTTCTACTGTGAACAAGTCCGTCTACCGCCTTCGTTCGTTGTCACTACCTTGCGAGGGCAACTTGGATTATACCTGAAGCGGGCTGCGCCCATACGGTCGTTCCAGACGTTGGTCAAAGCCGACATGGGGCGACGACACCGGTGTAGTGGCGCCGTTGCTGAGATGGGCGGGAGTGCCGAATCCACCATAGCTGGACTCGACACGCGTCGTATCTGAAAAATTATGTTTGTATCTGAGAAGTGTAGAGTTGGTCGAGTTGTTACCCGTTTCAGCTTTGGTCCGAAGGAGTTTGTCACGACACTTGTGTCGATTGGTTGTTGTCTCTGCAAGGGAATTGGTGGGTTGTTGGAACAGAAAAGGGGGCTGAGGCGAGACGATAAGGTTAAGGAGTCATCGCATCGCGACAGCGGAGGGTACCGTATACGGGGACCTTTTTGTTCCTAGCATTCCCTCTCATTTCCGCCGCTGAGTTAGCTGTCTCATTGGTCCGACATCACCGGGAGCTTTGCAAACGGAATGCCCCTTGGGCCGGGCGCAATAAAGAAGCTGGTGCGACCTTGAGGGGGTCAGTCCCCAGCGTAGATTGAGGTTAGGGGAGATGGGAGGGTTGAGTCAACGGGTAGATGTCAGGTGGGTGGATGAGTGGCGTAGGTAAGCCCCGCCCAAGGTCCGGGCGTGGGGATTCCCACATTCGCGAGAACGTGTGGGGTGAAGGGCGCTGAGGCAGATGGGAACGGGGCTTGTGGTGCAGGTGTGGGTTCGCGGATATAATTCCGGTTGCCATAAGCTGAAAGGAGACTGACTTCATGTACGTTATCAGGCGGGTTGCCAAGGCACAGGCGGGGAAGGTGTGGCAGGTTGCCGACTTGCTGACCAAGATTTGCGCTGCCTACGAGGGAGATGGCCGGCCCAAGGCCCATGTCTACGTGTCCCAAGGGATGCCGGGGACGCCCAACGTGGCCTTTGCTGAGTGGACTCAAGAGACCATTGAGCCCAACTGGCCTTCCAAGGTTCCGGCGGCGGTGCGCACTCTCAATGGCGAGATGCAGGCCATGCTCACCTCGTACGAGATTGAGTTCTACGAGATGGTTACGCCGGAGAAGCTGGCGGAGCGAGGCATCGCCTAGGAGCGAGCTGCAGGGCGACAACAAGCCCAAGCAAATAAGAAAGCCCGCCGGTAAGGCGGGCTTTCTTATTTGCAAACTATCCCTCGCTTAGTGCCCTCTCTGGATCCCGGTTTTGGCCGGAATGACGGTGGGGGCGCGAAGGTCTTCTTTGGTGGCTACGAGTAGTAGCGCAGCTCGACCACGTTGTTGTCGGGGTCGAAGATGTAGAGGGAGGTACCGTCGCCGTGGGCACCCCAGCGTTTGGCCGGGCCCTCGCGTATGGCAATGCCCAAGGCCTCGAGCTCGGCCCGTACCTCGGCGAGGTCGGTGGGCTCGACCACCATGCAGAAGTGGTCTTGGTTCTTGGGGCCGTCGCTGATGGGATCTTGGTCGGGGAAGGCAAACAGGTCGATGATTGTGTCGGCGTTGAGTCGCACCGAGGGGAAGGGCACCTTGCCCGCGCTGTAGTCCTCCAGCCTCTCCACTCCCAGACCCAAGACCTCAGAGTAGAAGCGCAGCGAAGCGTTCATGTCTTTCACGCGCAACACGATGTGGTCCATCTCGGTGATTTTGACCTTGGGAGTAATGGTCTCCGTTGACTCCAGATAGGTTGCAGTAGCCATTTTCTAACCTCCAGTTCGCTAATGGGCAGCTATGCTGTATATGTCGGAACGCCCCAGGAACGGGCCACCTCTACCATGGTAGCGATGTGCCCCAATGGGGTCAAGCTGGCAGTGGGGGGTGGGCAGGGTCTTTCGATTGTTGGAAATGCGGGTGATCATGATGCCAGACTGACTCGCATTTTGAGGCGGTTTTAGCTATGAGATGCCAGAGCTTCCATATCTGAATGGCCCGTTGGGAGCCACGTATGGGTGATGAAAAGGTGGACCACTTATGAGGTGCTGACTTGGTCAGTTAGTCCGGCCCGTGGGTTCCCGCCTGCGGAGGCCTTTGCATAACCTCCGCCATACGGGAGAAGACCGATACCTAAGGGACTGGTACATCAAACCGTAGCTTGCGATTGATCCCATCACCCCCAGCCTAACCTTCCCCCACCTTCCTGCTGCGAGGGGGAAGGAACTTTTGTTGCGCTCGCTCAGACTTACGCAAAGGCTTCCTGCGCGGGAATGACGGGAGCGGCCGATTGTTGAACAGCCTCCCCACCGCTTGCTCGACGGCGGTCCCGCCGGTGGGGCGCGCAGCCACTTGGGCAGTTCCCGTCGCGCGATGGTGACGGTGCGGCAGTCCCACCACTGTTGGCACGGCCCTTGCATTTTGCCCGGTCACGCTCCGCACCCGCCGTTCACACCGGGACTTACGTCCGCGGGTCTCTCATCCGCCGGCGGATAGTGCCTGCTCCAAGTCTGCTATGAGGTCGTCTGCGTTTTCCAAGCCCACCGATACCCGCAGCAGGTCATCTGGGGTGCGGCTTTCGGGTCCTTCGATTGACGCCCGGTGCTCGATGAGGCTTTCGAAGCTGCCTAGGCTGGTCGCCTTGGTAAAGAGAGAAGTACGGGCCGCAACCCTGAAGGCTTCCTCTTTTCCCCCTAAGACTCGGAAAGAAAGCATGCCTCCGAACAGGTCCATCTGCTGGCGGGCGACTTGGTGTCCGGGATGGCTTTCCAGTCCTGGATAGCACACCTCCAGTACTTTGGTGTGGACGTCGAGGAACGAAGCGACCTTGGCAGCGTTCTCCGAGTGCGCTCGCATGCGATAAGGCAGGGTCCGGATACCTCTGAGCACCAGCCAGCAGTCAAAGGGAGACGGGACCGCACCGCCGTTCTGCTGAATCCTGCTAATCTCTTCGAAAAGGCCGTCCCTACGTGCCGACACGACTATCCCTCCGGTCACGTCGCCATGGCCGCCTAGGTATTTCGTAGTCGAGTGGACGACCAAATCGGCACCCAATTCGAGGCATCTTTGGAACACCGGACTGGCCCAAGTATTGTCGCAGACGCAGGTTATACCGTGCCGATGGGCCAGATTTGCCACCGCTGCGATGTCAGTGATCTTCAGCAGGGGGTTCGAAGGAGTCTCAACGAGTGTGAGTCGAGTACGGGGATTGATGGCTCGTTGGACTTGATACATGTCCGTCATGTCAACGAAAGAGGTCTCCAGCTTCCATCTGGTCATTAGCTCGCGGAGTACACGAGCTGTGCCGTGATAGACGTCCTGAGGAGCGATGACGTGGTCCCCAGGAGACATGGCTTGGAAGATGCTCAGGATGGCGGCCATACCTGACCCGAAGGCCGCGGCCACCTCTCCTCCTTCAAGGTCTCGCACACACTCCTCTAGCAGGGTGCGCGAAGGATTGCCTGTGCGCCCATACACGAATCCGTGCGGGTACGTCCCGTCGGCTTCGCGCTCGAAGGTGGTGGACATATGTATCGGCGGAGCGACCGCGCCTGTGGAGGGGTCTACGGAGCGTCCGCTATGAACGGCGATGGTTTCTATATGCATCGTCCTCCAAAGACCCGAGGGAACCCCACACTGGTTTCCTCCCAGAGCTGTTAGTGCGTTTCGAAGATCTCTTGGTACTGCTCGACTTTGGCCATGACGGCTTTGTGCTCGGCTGCGGTGGGGTTGCGGGGGTCGCGGGCGGCGGGCATGCGGCCGAGCTTCATCATGGAGGCCATGAGGAGCAGGCGGGCCTTGTTGGTGTCGAGGTTGCTGCCCTCGATGAATACGTCGGTGTCGTCGGAGGGGACGCGCCCGCCGGTGTCGGCCCGGCCTACGCGGACTACCGGCAGCCCGCTGAAGGTGGCAACTTCGAGGGCTGCCATCTGGCTGCGGGAGCCTTGGCCGTAGGGGGAGCTGCCTTCCATGACGAGGCCGTGCAGCTTGGGGGTGTCGCCGTTGCCGTCCCCCTGCTGCTCTTGGGCCTTGTTGATGCGGGCTAGGATGTCGACCTCGTGGTCGGGATTGCCCGTCTCGTCTTCCTCTTGGTAGTTGCCGTACTTCACGATATGCACCCGGGGGATGATCTCGCCTCGCAGGTCCCCGGCATTGTCTTTCACGGCCAGATGCACCGTGCCGCCCTGCCCGTCTGGGAACTCCAGCACTTGGGGCAGGCGACTCAGGTTGACGTCGGACTTGGCGGTGTGCTTGTAGTTGGGGACGTACCAGACGGTTACCGGGGGCCCAACGGTGCCTAGGACGCCGCCGTGGCCGCCGGTGGCCTTGTAGTTGCCGGGGCGGTCGTCGGCCTTCTTGAACTCGCGGGCGGCGAAGATGCGCTCGTCTTGGACGCCTACGGCCCCGATGCCAATGCCCTCGCCGGAGATGATGAAATCGACGGCGTCGACGATGTTGCGGTCGCCGTCGTTGGCCAACTGGCCGTGGGGGCGCTGGGCTGCGTTGCCAACCATGGGCAGAGTGGTGTCGATTAGCAGGCTGAGCCAGTAGATGGTCTCCTCAACTGCTGGGCTGCCTTCCAGCCAGATGCAGCCGGCGTAGTTGCCACTGGCGAGGTTGGCCGCCACCACGTTGGCGGCCTTTGCAATGTCCTGCACCCGGGTGCCATAGCGGCTGGGCTTGTAGGGGAAGAAGTCGACGCCGGCACGCTCCCCCTTCTGAGTGTAGCCACCGGGAGGCAGGGCGCGGATGAAGTCGAAATCGGCGCGGCGGTCCAGAACGCTGCCCACGCCGTGCTCGTCGCGCCCGGACAGGGTGCGGTCGATTTCGGCAAACATGCGGGAGGCGTCGGGGTAGAAGAACTGCCGCCCGCCCTGCTGCAATGCTTCGCTGGACAGGTCGGCGTCTTCGAAGGGCGTGCCCGTCTCGCCGCCGTTCCTGCGGCGGGCCATGTAGGGGAGCAGATAGGGGCCGTCTTCGGGGCGTAGCTCCACCTCGTAGTAGTCGCGGCCGTCGTCGTGGTACACGGCCCGGCCGTCTTCTTCTAGGGGATGGCCGGTGAACTTGCGTATGCGCACCATCACCGGCTCGTGTATCAGCTGTGGAGCTAGGTGGTCGTAGTGCCCCTCCAGCATCTTCTCGCTGGGCAACCTGCCCTTATTGCTGGTAACCAGCGTAGGCGAGTTGGCGATGGTGGAGTTGGGTCCGGAGAACACAGCGATCTTTGGTTTAGCCATGGGGCCTCCTTCGCAGCGTAGGCTGAGGTCCATTCACGCAAAACGCACTCGCGAATGGTTGAGTGCTCGGAATAGGCGAATGTTAGTCCCGTCAGGGAAGGCTGGTCAACGTGGCCGGGCCTATGGGAATGTCTGGTGAGGGTCGCTAGCAGCGGTCTCTGTGCGGGCTTGGCCTAGCAGGACGAGGCCAACGTGGCCCACACTCGGCTCGGCCATTTGGCGTTATTTACCTAGAGGGTTCCATCACCTAGAGGGTTCCATCACCTCAGATTTGGTATCTGTTCCGGCAGGTAGTGGTTGGCGCGGAAGACTTGGTTGCTTATTCCCTCGTCCTCGGTCTCGAAGTAGTGGGGGTTGATGTACTCCCACACCACCTGCTTGTCGGGGGTCACTTGGAAGAGGCGCCCGAACATGCCCTCAGTGATCAGGGTGTTGCCGTTGGGCAAGCGCCGTGCGCCGGATATGTAGGGGCTGAAGAAGTTGTACAGAGGGGTGTCCTGGTAGGACCAGACTATTTCGTTGGTGGAGGTGTCCACCTCGATGACCCGTGAGTGGGGCATGGGATGCCTCTTGCGGTGAGTGCCGTTGTCGAATATGAGTACGTTGCCGTTGTCCAGCATGCTAGGGTCGTGCTGTTGGGCCAGCGTATTGTAGTCCAGCTTCCAAGTCCACTTGCCCGTCTTCTTGTCGATGATTCCCACGGTGGAAATGTGGCGTAAGCTGACCATCACCCGGTCGTCGGGCAGGGGCACTAGGGTGTTGCCGTGGGACCACTCGTCACGCAGGTCGCAATAAGTGAGGACGTCCGTCTCGGTGTCAAGGTGCTCGTAGGCGTGCCACTCCCAGATTCGTTTGCCAGCGGAGTCGACCTCCACAAGCACGTCGGCCCACATGACACCCTCAATGGGTATGCCGCCCTGTACCTTGGCCGCCAAGTCGTCGGGCATCTTCTCCACGGTCATGTAGATTGCGCCCCCCGACTCGGTACGGCGCGCGTCGTGATGGTGGTCGGAGTCGCGGTGTTCCCACACGATGCGTCCGTCCCAATCAGCCTCCAGCATGATCCCGCCCTTGAAGCGTTTCCAAGACGGAAACCGGTCCCAAGTCTCATCATGGGTTTTCCCTAGGTAGAAGAGGTTGCCGTTGGGGAGCAGGTATCCGTAGAGACCAGGCGGATAGGGCATCTCCCAGCGATGGACCGCTGTGCCCTGGAGGTCAATCAGGTCCACATGCCCCGGCCCCTGTGTCGGCGTATAGAGCACGTAACCGGGGCAGGCGAGTTCCGGGTCGTAGGCGGTCACGCCTGTGACAGTCGAGCGGCGGCGGGTCTGCTGGTCGGTAGGCAAGGGGCAACCTCCTGTTTGTGTTGGGGCGATTTGGGCAAAGGGTCTTGTTACGTTATCGCTCTTCCCACGGGGGATGAGGCTCGTTGACGCAGTGGAGGAAGACGAAGGCGCCGGTTCGTCCTAGGTGGCTGAACTCGGAGGTGAGGGCCTTGACCCGTCCTTGGTAGGGCAGGTCGTCGATGCCGCGCAGGTAAGTGTGGAAGGAGCCGTGCTCGTCGATAAGTTCCAGCATACGCTGGGCATTGCTGATGGTGGCCTCCAGCTTGCGCCGGTTGCGAACGAGGCCGGGATCGCCCTGCAGGCGCTCCAAGTCTGGCGGGCCGTAGTGGGCGACCTTGGACACTTCGAACCGTTGAAAGGCCTCTTGGAAGTGGGGCCATTTGTCGTTGATCACCCGCCAACTGAACCCAGCGCGGAAGATGGCCTTGGTCAGTTCTTCTAGGTAGCCAGCATCGTCGGCTGGGGTGATGCGTGGCGGTATCTCAGGGACGAGTGGCACCGGCAGGCTACTCCGTGTCGTCCTTGACGTGCTGGTAGGGGTTGTTCTCGCGCATGTCGGCCACGGAGCGGCTGACTAGCTCTCGCAGCGTGGGGAGGTCGATGACCTCCAGTTTGCTGAGGTAGAGGCACGATTTGCCGGTCTTGTGCTTGCCCAGCCTCTGCATGAGGGGCTGATAGGCGTCAAAACCCGGCATGATGTAGACCGTCAAGTCCCGCTTCCGCGGAGCGAACCCGGTGATGAACCACTCGCCGCGGCGCCCTGAATTGTAGCGGTACTTGTAGAAGCCGAAGCCGACGATGGTGCCCCCCCATATGGCGGGCTCCTCGCCGGTGACCTCCCGCATCATCTGCAGAAGCACGAAGCAGTCCTCCCGCTTGCGAGGGTCGTCCAGCCTGTTGAGGTACTCTTCGACGCTGTCGTCGCTGCGCTGCGTCTTCAGTTGGGTCATATTGAGCGGTCGTTTCCCTTAGTCGGCGGCTGCTTCTGGGGTCAGCGCCCGATCGATGACCTTCTTGAACACCTCGTAGGGCTGGGCCCCGGTGAACAGGAGGTTGCCGATGAGGAAGGCAGGTATGCCTTGGATGCCCAAGCTCACTGCCTCGCGGTGCTGCTCCATCACTTGGTCCCTGTAGTGGCCCGACTCGAGTCGTGGCTTCAGGACGTCCCAGTCCAAGTCCGAGGTATTGGCTAGCGACTCCAGTACGTCCATATCGCTCAGGTTGACGCCCTCTTCCCAGTAAGCCTTCATGGTCTGGCCGAAGAAGGCTTCGTCCTTACCCACCTCGCGGGCGTACTCAGTGGCTTCAAGGGATGGCATGGTGAAGGGGGTGAAGGACGGTCGGCGCATGACCAGACCCTCGGCTTCTGCTCTGCTGCCTAGGGGTTCGCGCAGCCGGTCGCCGGTCTCTCCCTCTCGGGCTTCGCGGACCATGCCTTCGGGCCCGATGTCGGGGCGCAGCAGGAAGGGGCGCCTCTCGATGGTGATGTTGTACTCTTGGGCGAGCTTGTCGAGGCTGGCCGCCCCGATGTAGCACCAAGGTCAGATGTAGTCCGACCATACGATAGTGCGTACCGGCTCGCCGTTCAGCTTGGGCCCGTTGACGGTCATGATCATCACTCCTGGGTGAAGGTTAGCCCCCGTGTAGTCCCGCCACGATACCACAAAAGCCCACACGGGCGTAGTGGCCTCGCCTTGGCCTCTCGCCTTACTAATCAGGCGACACTGGGCAACCACAAGTCAGGCGAGACTAGGCAACCACAAGGGTTGCCCCTACGAGTGGAGCTACGTCGCGTTGGGCAACGTTTGTGGTTGTCCAATACGACGAAACCGCGCACCGTTGGGAGGCTACTGGCTATAATGACCTGTAACTCCATCTCGAAAACCAGACATTAAGGGAGGAAACCAATGCCAGACCGGGTGGTGATTAAGCCAGAGGGCATCTCGGCCAGCCCCTACTTCTCGCCTGCCATACGCATGGGGCAGACGGTGTTCGTGTCGGGCCAAGCGGCTTTCGACAGCGACGGCAACATCGTGGGCCAAGGCGATTGCGGGCGCCAAGCGGAGTTCATCTATGAGCATATCAAGACTCTGCTGGAGGCCGCTGGCGCCAGCTTGGGGGATGTGTGCAAGACGACTGCATTCATCACCGATCCCGCCAACTATGCAGCCTTCAACGAGGTGCGCAGCCGCTACTTCCCTACCGATCCTCCCGCCAGCAGCACGGTGGTCACCAACCTGCTCCGCCCCGACATGCTGCTGGAGGTGGAGGCCATCGCCGTTATTCGGGGCTAGGCGCGGTGCCACTCGAGACGAAGCCCATCCTGCTGGCAACCACTAACCTCGCCAAACAGGCTAGGTTGCGGTGGATGCTGGATGGGTTGCCGCTGGCATGCCTGAGTCCGGCTGAAGCGGGTCTGGTGGAGTACACCCCGCCGGAAGAGTCGGCCACAACCCATCACGAGATTGCTGCCGAGAAGGCTGCCGCTTGGTCGCAGGTAGGTCCGAGGCTGGCAGTCTGCACGGACGGAGGCCTCAACATCCCCGCCTTGGGTGACCGTTGGCAGAGCATCCTGACCCGTCGACTGACAGGTAACGGCTCAGACGAGCAGCGGGTGGAGCGGCTGCTGGAGCTGATGCGCCCCTATTCGGCCGAACGCCGACAAGCCAGTTGGACTGAAGCGCTGGCCATTGCCGAAAGCGGGCGGCTGTTGGCTTGCTGGGAAGTGAAGGGAGCCACTGGCATGGTGGCGCAGACTCCGGGTCCGCTTGGACCTGTCCCAGGATTCTGGGCCTTCAGCGTGTGGGAGTTCTCTGACTTGGGGAAACGTTACAGCCAGTTGACCGACTCCGAGCTAGCGTCGGTCGACGACCATTGGACGCAGCTGAAGGCGCAGGCGCAGCCCTTTCTGAGGGATTGGCTGGACACCGAGGCGCATGGGCGGTCGGTGATATAATTAAGCCCATCGAACTATATGAGGCGACATACTAGGAGGCAGGCTGAATGATAGCCCTAATGGTCACGATCAACATCAAGCCCGGACACAAAGAAGCCTTCATGGCTTCGATGTTGGACGACGCTCGCGGTTCGAACAAGGATGAGCCGGGGTGCCTTCGTTTTGACGTCCTAGAGGACAACAGCAACCCCAACCAGATACACCTGTACGAGGTCTACCAGGATGAGGCGGCCTTGGACGCCCACCGGCAGGCCCCTCACTTCACCAAGTGGCGCGAGACCTGCGCTGACTGGTTCGATGGCGAGCCCATCCGCAGCGTAGGCACTCCGGTATTCAGGCGAGAGGACGCGTAGGAGTTATTGGAGCAGCGGAGGACGGGCCCAAGGCTTAGTAAGACTTAGTTCTGAGGCTCGTCCAACTGCTGGTCCAGCCCCTGCAGGAAGCGTTCGATCTCCGGGGGGAGCGGTGTGTTGGTCCCGCTGCTGCTCTCCTCGGAGCCTTTGGTGTCATAGTGGGAGTCGTAGTAGGTCTCTAGCTGGGCTATGAGGCCCTTGAGTTCGTTGTTGCGGTCCGCTGCGGAGTCGAGTTCGCGGTACTGGCGCTCCCCCCTGCGGCGTGGGGCCAACTCCTCCGGTATCTCGTAGAAGGAGGCCAACACATCCAGCATCCGAGAGGTGCCGTGGAAGTCCTCTTCCAACTGCACGTACTGGGGCAGGTGGGCCATCAGATTCATGGTGTCGATGCCCAACTCGCTGGCGTTGTCGGTGATCAGGTTCAGGATGGTCGTCGGCCCTTGGTAGCGGCTTTGGCGCTCCTGTATGGGGACAGTCTTACCCTCCAAGGGAGTGGCCCCGCCCAAGGCCCCTGTGACCAGCAGTGGGCGTGTGTGTGGCACGGCGTCGTACATTGCCCCTAGGCGACAGTACCGGCTGACCCCAAAGAACTTGAACAACTCCACTACCGACTCGGTGTAATCCTCCCCCATGGCGTGGGGCTCCAGCAGGTGGAGGAAGAGGAAGTCGGGGCCGTTCTCCGGTTGGGCGTAGTTGATGGCGGAGTTGGGTACGGTAACTACCCGCTGCCCATCTACAAAGCGGGTAGTGGGGCGGTAGCGCGTGAAGTCAAAGAAGTGACCCGGCCGGGCCAGCTTGCCAACCTCTTTTGCGTCGAAGTGGCGTTCAAGGCGTCGAAGAGTCAAGGTTCCTACGCTGCCTACGTCGACCCAAGGGCGGACCATAGCGATGGCGTGCGGCTGATGCAGCTCTGGCACAGGTTCGTTTATCTCGAAGGCACCGATTCTCATCGGTTAATAGTGCCATTATGTGCCGTTGTTTTCAAGGCCTCGTGCCTGTCGGCATGGCTGTTTCCTTGACACCTTACCAGGCCGGACGTACCATTACGGCAAACTTTCCCTAGCTCCGTAGTCCATAATTCTAAAGGAGGAATACGTGGCCAGAATCAAGCATATTGCCATTGCTACTTCCGACCCGGCCAAGACCGCTCAGTTCTACAAGGAGGTCTTCGACCTAGAGGAGATCAGCCCTGTGGACTCGCCTCTGGCCGATGGCTACTATCTGAGCGATGGGCACATCAACTTGGCCATCCTCAACTTCAAGAGCCTGGAGGCTGCCGATATGGGCGAGGACGGGCTCAGCTTCACAGGCTTTCATCATTTCGGTTTCCAGGTGGATGACGCCGAGGCTACCTGCTCCAAGCTCGACGACATCGGCGCAGACCGACGCACCCGCGTTATGGCCGACCAGACCATGGGTGCAGGGCAGCAGAATGTGGAAACCAAGTACAAGGGCCCCTTTGAGGTTATCGTCGACGTATCCCAGTCGGGTTGGGTGGGGACCGACTAAGTCCAAATCCGATACCACGATGGGAAGAGTAAAGAGCGCAACAGGAAAAAGGAGGCATCATGGCCAAGATCAGGCATATAGCGATGACCAGTGACAATCCCAGCAAGCTGGCCGACTTCTACAAGGAAGTCTTCGGTATGACCGAAGTGCGGCGGAGCGAAAATGGACAAGTGTTCCTCACCGACGGGTATATCAACATGGCCCTTCTCAACTACAAGACCCCCAACGACGAGGACCCCGGCCCCAACGGCGGCTACTACGATGGCATCCATCACATCGGCTTCCAAGTGGACGACATCGAGGCCGCAGCTGAGAAGTTGGACAAGGCAGGCGGTGCTCGCCTGAGCCGCACAGCCACCCCCGGCACCGGCGGTCTCTTCGGCTTCGGCCCCGGCCCGAGCAATGCCGAGACCAAGTTCACTGGCCCCGACGGCGTGGTGCTAGACATGTCCCAGTCCGGCTGGGAGACCGAAGTCAAGATGTAGCCTCCCAGTCGCGCAGAGCGACTGGGCTGAAGGAGGCCGTGCCCGGCCCCAAGGCGCTGTGGCCGGCCTATCCGGGATTGCTTCGTAAGGTCTTGCAAATATGACGTGGCCCGGCCATGTGGTCGGGCCACGCTGGCGCGATTCGAAGCGCGATTTCTGAAAAGCGAGAGTGGTCTATGGCTAGCTGGACGCGGGACTTTGTTGAGATAGCGGGAGTTCGCACCGAGCTCCATCGTGGTGGACAGGGCGCCCCGCTGCTGGTGCTGCACGGCGCCGGTGGCAATGCGGGCTGGCTGCAATACCATGATGCCCTTGCGGAGCACTACGATGTGTTGGTCCCATCGCACCCAGGCTTTGGGGAAACCGAGCGTCCCGACTGGATGGAGACCATCTCTGATGTGGCCCACTTCTACACATGGTTCCTGCGTGACTTGGGCTTGGACGGCGTGAACCTCATGGGTCACTCCATGGGTGGATGGATCGCTTCCGAGTTGGTGGCTATGTGCTCCCACGGCTTCAACAAGCTGGTTCTTGGGTCTCCCGCCGGCATCAAGCCGGAAGTGGGTGAGATCACCGACATCTTCCTTCTTAGCCCTGAGCAGGTCGTCGACAAGCTGTTCCACGACTCCTCGCAATCCCCTGAGTATCAGAAGATTTTCGGCCAAGAGCCCCCGCCTGAGGTGCAGGCCATCCTGACCCAGAACCGCGAGACAGCGGTGCGCTACACTTGGAAGCCCTACATGTACAATCCCCGGCTCCCATTCCTGATGCAGCAGGTGAGAATTCCCAGCCTGATTGTATGGGGTCGGCAGGATGCAATCATCCCTGTCAACTGCGGCGAGCTGTACAATAAGGCACTCGCTGGCTCCAGCCTAAAGTTTATCGACAATTGTGGGCATGTGCCGGAGCTGGAGAAGCCTCAGGAGTTCGTGAGCACTGTCCTCGAGTTCCTGCAGTCCTAGCCGATATCTCCTGCTAAGACCTCTGACGTGAGCCAGCCACCGTCGCTGAGGGTTGACATACGGGTGCCGGTGGGGCTGCCCGTGCCGCGTATGGCTGACTTCATCCTCGGCTGCGAGCAGGCCGGGTTTGACGGCGTAGGGGTGCATGACCATCAACACAGCGGACGCGATGTTTACGTTACCCTCGCGCTAGCAGGTCAGCGCACTTCGACTTTGGACCTCTACCCGGTAACCTCCAATCCGGTGACGCGCCATCCCATGGTGCTGGCGGCCTTGGCCAACACCCTACAGGAAATTGCGCCGGGCCGGGTGAAGCTGACCATCGGCCCCGGTTTTCTAGCGGTGCGCTCCATCGGTCGTCCGCGAGCCTCGGTGGGCGCCATGCGTGAGGCCATGCTCAGCATACGACGACTGCTGCGGGGCGAGGAGTTGGAGTTCGGGCCGAACGTCACTCGCATCCGCAACCTCTCGGATACCCCGGTGCCGGTCTTCATGACCGCTGCTGGGCCCCGGATGGTTGAGCTTGCAGGCGAGGTCGCCGACGGTGTGCTCCTGATGGTGGGACTGCATCCCAAGGCAGTGGCGGCAGCGCGGGAATGCTTGGAGCGTGGCGCCGCGCGAGCCGGGCGCGACCTGTCTGACTTCCCCGTGGTCTACATAACCTCCATGGCCGTCTCTGACGACCCCCGTGAGTCCCGTGGTTGGCCACAGCGTTGGTTGGGGCCAGGGTTGCCTTGGTTGGCGTACCCCAGCAGGGCCAATTTCCATTGGCTGAGGCAGGCAGGCATCGACATCGCTGACGACATCTTCCCGGAGCAAGTGTCCGAGGACATGGCGGCACGGATATGCGAGGCCATGGGGTTGTTCGGGACTGCTGAGGAGTGTGGCCGCCAGCTCTTAAGAGCCACAGAAGAGGCAGGGGTGGAGCGATTCTTCATCTTCCCCTGTCACACAGTGCAGAGCGGCTACGACATGCCGACGCCGGAGGTAGAGGCTTTCAGGGACGTCATCTTCCCCATGATGGGGCGGTCTGCTTGATAACTAGGTATGCTTGCGTCACACACAGGGCGCACATGGACCCAGCAGGAAGTTGCCATGGTCTTCCAAGGGTGAAAGCGGGACTGTTAAGCATCCGTGGTCTGTCGGTCAGCGGGTGAGGGTTCGTTGAAGGGCAGCCCAGCGGCTTCGGCAGCTTCCTTGCGCTCCAGCCAAGCCTTCCAGCTCTCATTGCTCTGCTTAAAGCCTTGCTCTATGCCTTCTCGGATACCCTCTCGACGTATTCTCCTGATTGTCCCCGGTATGAGGAGCACCATTCTACCTATTACCTCCACGGCAATCGCGAATCCTGTGGCGATACCAGCCGATACGGTGACGACGGCAGACCAATCGGCGATACTTTGCGGTCCGCTGAGGGCGGCCAAGATGACAACAGATATCGGGTAGGCTAGGTAGTACGCAATCCAATAGCGTTTCTCCTCTAGCCATCGCCACACTTCCGAAGTCTAACGAGGCCGACCTATGGCGTCAAACGTCCGCCACTCGGAAATTGCAAGGAGACGTCCTCGGCTAGGCCGCTCCAGTCACCAGATGGATGTTGGCCACCCAGTTCACCGTAGTGCCGTCGTAGTAAGGCCGGACGGCATCGTGGCCTTCCTGTATGACCTGTGGCCGCAGAGCGGGGTCGATGCGTTCCAGCGCGTTCCGGAAGGAGCCTTGTCGCCGCCACGCGGCGTCCCAAGCCTCTTCCACGGTGCCGGCCCAAGGCCAGGGCAGTTCCAGCGACTCCTCTTGCACATGTTGGAAACCGGCGCGGCCCATCGCGGCTGGCAGAGACCCCGGCTCGGCGAAGCGGTGGGGACTGGGCGCGTCCGGACCTCGGAGAGGCAAGTACTTGCTGAAGACGCCGTGGGTGCACGTATGGAAGGGGTTCTTCTCCAAAGCCTGCCAGACCACGAAGGAGGCGCGGCCTCCTGGGACAAGAACGCGGCGCATCTCGCGAAGGGCTTGCTCGGCGTCGGCCATGAACATGACCCCTAGGCGGCAGGTCACCGCATCGAATGACTCATCGGGGAAGGGCAGATTCTCGGCGTCGGCCTGCTGCACCGAAATGTTGGTCAGGCCTAACTCTGCGGCGCTCTTCAGCACCGCTTCCAAGTAATCGGGCACCAAGTCGCTGGCGACCACGGTGCCTCCGGGCAGCACTGCTTGGGCCAATGCTAGTGTCGGCTCGCCTGAGCCGCAGGCCACGTCCAGCGCCCGCGTTCCCGAGCCAGCCCCGGAGGCCTGTACGATAGCATCGGTCATGGCTTTGCCCTGTATGGCGCCCTTGGAGGCGAATCGGTTACGGTCGGCGGCAGCATCGGCTTGGTCTCTGAGAACGGTCTGGCGATCGGGCGTCGGCGTCGTCATAGCTTTCCTCCAGCCGCTTGCTCCACTTCTCGCTGGCGCAGGTCGGTGCGGCGTATCTTCCCGCTGATGGTCTTGGGCAGCTCGGAAACGAACTCAACTGAGCGAGGGTACTTGTAAGGGGCAGTCGTACTGCGAACGTGCTTCTGCAGGCTGAGGGTCAACTCGTCGGAGGGGACATAATCTGGCTTGAGGATGACGAAAGCCTTGACGATGTTGCCCCGTATCTCGTCAGGGCTGGCAACCACTGCGGACTCTGCAACGGCGGGGTGCTCCAGCAGTGCGCTTTCCACCTCGAAGGGGCCGATGCGGTAGCCTGCCGAGATAATCACGTCGTCGGTGCGGCCCACAAACCACAGGTAGCCGTCCTCGTCTTGGAAGGCCTTGTCTCCGGTGAGGTACCAGTCGCCTTGGAAGGCCTCTTCCATCATCTCCGGGCCCTTCCAGTACTCCTTCATCAGGCCGATAGGGCGATCGGGCTTGACTCTCAAGGCGATCTGTCCCTCCTTGCCGGAGGGGACTTCCTTCAAGTCGTCGTCGATGACGGCGATATCGTAGCCTGGGACGGGGCGGCCCATGGAGCCTGCCTTCACCGGCAGGCAGGGGAAGTTGCCTACTATGAGCACTGTCTCTGTCTGGCCGTAGCCGTCATAAATGGTGAGCCCAGTGCCGTCCTCCCACACCCGCATTACTTCCGGGTTAAGAGGCTCGCCTGCGCTGGTGCAGTGGCGCAGGTTGCTCAGGTCGTAGGCCTTCAGGTCTTCCAACACCAGCATGCGGAAGGCGGTGGGTGGGGCGCAGAAGGAGGTGACGCCATGCTTCTCCAGTATGCGCAGGGTCAGCGCTGCGTCGAAGCGGCCTTGGGCGTTGTGCTGCAGGATGGTCGCGCCCTCGGTCCATTGGCCGAAGAGCTTGCCAAATGCCACCTTGGCCCAGCCGGTGTCAGAGATAGCCCAGTGCAGGTCGGTGGAACGCAGGTCCTGCCACAGCCGGGCGGTTGTAGTGTGGGCGATGGCATAGGAGGCTTGGGTGTGGAGAACCATTTTGGGGTAGCCCACGGTGCCCGACGTAAAGTAGACCAGCATCGGATCGTCGCTGCGGGTACGCTCGACGTCGTCGAGCCGTGGGGATGCGGCGGTCATCTCCCTGTCCCAATGTATCCAGCCGCGCCTCTCGCCGTCGGCGACCATGAGGTGCTTGAGAGACGGGCAGGTCCCCGCTGCTTCTTCCGCCTTGTGGGCGTTCTCGGTGTCGGTGATCAGGGCGACGGCTTCGGCCTCGTTCACCCGGTATTCGATGTCCCTTGGGGTGCAGAGAGTGGTGGCAGGCATGGGCACTACACCAAGCTTGATCATTCCTAGGATGGCTACGTACCACTGGGAAATGCGTGGGAGCATGATCAGCACCCGGTCGCCCTTGCCCACGCCCAACCCGCGGAGTACGTTGGCGAACCGGTTGGAGGCGACCTTCAGTTCCCAGAAGGTGTGCTTCTCGGCCTGCTGGCCATCGGGGCTTACGGAAATGAGAGCCAGCTTGGTGCGGTCCTCGGCCCAGCGGTCCATTACATCCAGACCGAAGTTGAAGTGCTCCGGCACGTCCAAGCGGAAGTTGCGCCGTGTAGCCTCGTAGTCCTCCATATTGGGAGGCAGCTTCTCCATGACATGTCCTCTTTCTGCCTAGAGCGCGACGGAATTGTCGTTGGTAACGGCAGCAGGATGGTACTTTAAGCAGCCGCCACGGGCAAGCCGTTGGCTACAGGCGTGTCGTGTGGTACATTCCTAGCAACAAGGCTCATGGGCCTGCTCTAACGAAACAGGAGGAAATGACTATGGCTTTGGACTTCAAGCCGATATCCGCCGATGGTCACCTAGAGGTGAAGCCCGAGCGGTGGGTGCACCGTGTGCCTGCCAAGTACCGTGACCGCGCTCCCCGCAGCATCACCCTGCCCGATGGCGCCGACGGCCTGCTCATTGAGGGCCAGCCCCTGCTGGAGCAGAACTTCATCGACCTGCGGGCTGGGCGCGCTTCCGGCGATTGGTCCCCTGTCGGCACGAAGGTGGAGGACGCTGCGGGCACTGGCTCGGCGGAGCAGAGGCTAAGCGAGCAGGACACTGACGGCCTAGCGGCCGAGGTGCTCTACCCCAACATGGTGGCGGGGCCTGTCCTGTGGCGCAACATCACTCATGATGAGCCCTACAAGGCCATGGTACGCGCTTACAACGACTGGCTGGGCGAGGAGTATTGCAGCGTCAACCGTGAGCGTCTGATCGGCATGGGCGTGCTGCCTTGGACCAGCGTCGACGACTGCATCGAAGAGATGGAGCACTGCGCCAAGCTGGGGCTCAAGGGCGTCATGCTGGGCACCCTGCCCAGTGCCAACAACTATCCAACGCCTGAGGATGACAAGTTCTGGGCTGCAGTCGTCGACATGCAGATGCCCATTACCTGCCATGTGGCCTTCAACAATACGGGCAAGCGGGCCAACCAGCCGACCTTCCGTTACCCCAACGAGGACCCTGCGATCATGGCCAAGGTGCGTCGTCCACTGCTGGAGTGGATCACCAACTTTGGACTGCGGCCCGCCGTCTCCGTGACCCAGATGGTGATGTCGGGCGTGTTCGACCGCTTCCCCACGCTGCAGATGTACTTTGCCGAGACGCGCTTGGGCTGGGTGCCCTTCTGGTTGGAGCACGCCGACCTGTGGTACGACCGCCACGTGGGTTGGGCCCAAGAGCTTCTAGGCTTCCAGCCTCTGAAGAGGAAGCCCAGCGAGTACGTTAACGACCATGTCTCGTTCAGCGTACAGTATGAGCATGTGGCCGTGGAGCTAAGGCATCATGTGGGGATAGACCACATCATGTTCGCCACCGACTTCCCCCACATCGAGTGCGAGTACCCCAACACTTTGCCTTTGGTGGAGGAAATCTACGCCAACGTCCCCAGCAACGAGTCCTACCGCATCCTCGCGGGCAACGTCATCAACTACTTCGGTCTCGACCGCGACATAATCAAGAAGGAGACCGCAGCGGCCGCCACCGCGGACTAGCGTCGCCCGTCCGAACTCGCGAACACAAACGGCCCTCCGGCTGTACACCGCCGGAGGGCCTTGTTTTGGGCGCCAAGTAAGGTCAGTTCTTCACCAGCATTCCCGGCTGGCAGCGGCGGCAGTAGCTGGTGATGCGCTGGTTTGCGGTCAGTTGGGTGATGTGGCCGCCACAGGCGGGGCAGGGCTGGCCTGCCTTGTTGTGGACCTTCAGGAAGTCGCGAATCTTATGGTGGGACTCGTCGGCCATCCTCTCCCGCAGCACCTCGGTGGCCTCCAGCACTACCTTGCGGGTACTGTGGTGAAGGCGCTCCAGTTCGTCGTCGGAGAGGCTGCGCCTCTTGCGGAAGGGTGATATGCCGCAGTCGAAGAGTATCTCGTCGCTGTAGGCGTTGCCGATGCCAGCCAGCACCCTACCGCGGCAGAGGATGCCCTTTATCTCGCCGTAGTAGGGGCGCAGCAGGGCTTTGAACTCGTCGAAAGTGAGGTCGTCCGCCAGCACATCGGGGCCTTGTTCATCAAGCTGGGGTATCTCGGGGAACTGGTCCTCCCGCGCGTAGTAGACGCGACCCATCTCCCGGTCGTCGAGGTAGCGTAGGTCAAGGTCGCCTTCCAGGTTGAGGGTCATCCTAGTGCGCCTGAAAGGCTTGTCGGAGGAGGGACAGACCTGTAGCCCTCCAGTGAGCATAGGGTTGATGACTAAGTGGGTGTCGCCCGTTAACGTGATGAATAGAAACTTGCCCTTGGGGAAGACGCTCTCCAGAGTGCGTCCTGATATGTCGGCATCGAAGTCCTGGCTGGCCATGAGGCGCATCACCGTGGCCTTCTGCACCGTGGCGTGAACGATTGCCCGACCCACGATGCGGCGGGTCAGGATCTCGGTTACCACCTTGAGATCAGGCGCTTCCGGCATGATTGCGGCGGCTCCCATGGGCGACGTCGCTGGCATCATAGGCGAAAGGCTGCTTGAAGCCAAGCGCACCATGTGGCATCACACTTGACGGCCCCGGCCTGCGCTTTATGCTGGGGCGGAAGAGTACTGCCGGGAGGAGGACCATGCGGGCGTTGGTGCTTGGAGGTAGCCGTTTTCTGGGGCCTAGGTTGGTGCAGGAACTGGTGCGGCATGGCCATGCGGTTGACGTGCTGAATCGCGGGACCACGCCCGCCGAGTTTCCTGAAGGCGTGGGGCGCTTGTACGCTGACCGGCAGGAGCCACAGCAGGTGGCATCGGCGCTCTCAGGCCGGGAATACGACGTGGTGTACGACGTGTCAGGACTGGCGCCGCCGGAGACGCAGACCACCATGGAGCTGCTGACTGGCCGCGTGGGCCACTACATATACGTCAGCACCTCAGCGGTGTACGAGAGGCGTTGGACCGCGCCTGTCACTGAGGACTTCCCCTACAATCAGGTGGAGGGGCTGGCCTACGGGCGCAACAAGGCTGCCACTGAGCAGGTGCTTTTCAAGGCGTACCGTGAGTCAGGGTTTCCCGTCAGCGTCGTGCGGCCTTGGATGGTGTTCGGGCCGGGCAATTCCATACCATCCCGCGAGCAACTGGTATTTCTCAGGGTGCAGTTGGGGAGGCCTGTCTTCCTGCCCTACAACGGCTACATACACATCCAGTACGGCCATGTGCAAGACCTAGCTCGTGCCATGGGGATGATGGCTGGGAACTCGCGGTGTATTGGGCAGGCTTACAACATCACCGGCCCGGACGCCATCACTCTGAACGGCTACCTGCAGATGATTGCCAGCCTCATGGGGCGAGATGTGCAGGTGGTCTACTTGGACTACGCCGACGTGCTGGAAGAAGCCGGGAACTACCGCGAACTGCTGCCCTTCCCGTGGCAGTACAGCCGCATCGCCAGCATCGACAAGGCTAGAGAGCACTTCGGTTTCTGGCCCGAATACGATTCACGGCGATGCACCGAGGACACCCTGCGTTGGTACCTAGCGGAGCTGGCGGCAAGCATGCAGTACGACTTCAGCCGCGAGGACGCTCTGCTGGACCGCTACGGCGACAGGGCGCGGAGGGCGGTCATCACATCGGGTGGGGATATGCCGGAGGTGGTGAGGTAAGGCTGGGCTGGACGCGTGAGCCTACTGCGCCGCCAAGATGGGGTTGGTCGGCTTCTCCCGCAGCCTGGCTGCCGAGTTTGCGCCCCATAACGTGCGGGTCAACGTGTTGCCGCTGGGGAGCATCGACACCAGTCGGGCCAACCTGGAGTTGTATCCGGGCAACTGCCCGCCCAACGGCTCCGGCATCCCCCTGGGCCGTCAGGGACAAACCGCGAAAATAGCCGCCGCCTTCCCGTTCCTAGTCAGCGGCGACGGCGCGTTTATAGCCGGCCAGACCTTGCGCGTAAACGGGGGGTCGGCGTTCTTTTAGCAGGTTTCCGGCTTTTGTAGCTGTATGGTATGGTGCCATGCTCAAAGATCTTCAACCCTTGGTAATAAATCCTAGAATGTTAAACCTGTGATTCACAGCAGTCGATTTACGGAAACGGTCAATGCCAGAGCCGTTTCTTCTATTACTTCACCCTGACTTGGGAGGGGCTGCGTGCTCGCTAACGTACGTCGAATTGTTTCCATTGGCGCAGCTTGCTTCGTCGCAGTTTCGCTGTTAGGCTGTAGCACCCCGACGCCCACCCAAGCCCCGACCTTCGCCTCCGTTTCCAATCCAAGCCCTTCACCGACTCCCAAGACTGGTCCAAGCACTGTACACACCCCCACGGACACTCCCGTAACCGCTGAACCTTCCAGGGCGCCGACGCCCACTTCACCTCATCCTGCTCCAATGCCAACTCCATCTCCCGCTGGAATAGAACCAGCTCCCATTGCTACAACCCTACCTTCGCCTGAGCGAACTTTCCCGACACCAACAGGCACGCCCCTCCAATGCCAACTCCATCTCCCGCTGGAATAGAACCAGCTCCCATTGCTACAACCCTACCTTCGCCTGAGCGAACCCTCCCGACTCCAACAGGCCGCCCCTGCCAATGCCAACTCCCTTCGAAACGGACCGGGAAGCTCTGGTCGCCCTCTATAACGCTACTGACGGTCGGAACTGGTTCCGTAACGACAACTGGCTGAGCGACAAGCCAATTAAAGAATGGGCTGGTGTCCGAACTGACGACGCGGCCCGCGTCGGCGCGCTGACCCTCACCCAGAACCGATTGATCGGAGAAATGCCTGCGGAGTTGGGCAACCTCGCCAACCTGACTCACCTGGTTCTCGGCCAGAACCAGGTGAGCGGAGAGATACCTCCGGAGTGGGGGAACCTCGCCAACCTGATTGAAGTGACCCTCCTTGGGAACCGGTTCACGCCGGGGCCGCTCTTTAGTTGCTATCGCGCGTCGGATTGCCCGGAGTATGCAGCCGGGAATCGCAACTTGCACTGGTATGTATGGCAAGGGGCATTATATCCACCTCCAAGTGAAGACTCTATTATGCGCTACTATCATGACACAGGAAGTCTTTGCGAAGACGACGCACCTGAATGCGATACTGCTTACAACCTTCTCGAACTGCGGCTTATGGATTACCCCTTGGCCATGGCCCTGGACGGACTTTACTGGCTTAGGGACGGCGTCACCAAGGACGAGGCTTCCTTCGGGGATGCGGTCTTCTGGTTGCTTTTCTTCGAAATAGATAGGGATGTTGGCTATAGCTATGACTATGTGTATAGGGACAGGCGTTGGCTAAGACCGCCTGAAGGACAGCCGCTTCCGAATATAGTCGGCATCGCTGACCTTCAATGGGTGAGAGACGGTATCACTGACTACGAGTCGAGCGCTATCCAGATCTGGAACCAGGTATATAACCTTGACCGGTCGATACCGGAGTTTATTGTTGATGGGGTTACCAGGTTAGAGGCCGATGTACTTGCCTTCCTTAAGCCACTAGGCGTCAACGGAATCGCGAGTACCGTAGAATTGATGGTCAGCCTCAGTTGGGTACGGGACGGCTTGACCAAGGATGACCTCCCTACCATGGAGTTCTTGCGATTCCTGAATGATGGATTCCTCTATAATCCGACTTTTGTCGCCAGCGAATCCTTTTAGCAGTTGGCGCTTCCCACAGGCGCGAATCCGGACCGACTTGTCATGGTGGGGGCCAGCCCCGGTGCTGAGTTCGAGCGTTCCCCCGAAACCAGGTCGATAGGTGTCGAAGGGGCGCTTCGGCATAGCCGAGATACTATAATCGAGTCCATCCTTGAGGTCGAGCGCATAATGGGATTCCCCGCTACTGAGAGCAATATCCGTGTGTACCTCGAGGAACAGCTTGAGGGGGTCTTGGGAGTGCATTTCGGTAAAGGCATTTACCTAATCGGGAGGAGCATTACTTGGACGTCTTTGGCTGCTCACGAAGTCGCCCATTATTACTTCGTACAGAGGAATAGTCCGTACTGGTTCTACGAAGGTGTCGCCGAGTACATTGGAGAAATCGCCCAAAGAAACGTCGATTCGCCGCCATCCGATGTAGTGGGTAATGACGTAACGGCTCATATGCGAAAAGGTGCGCTGGAATTCTGCGAGAGGGAAGGGATAGCGCCCGCTACAATCTCGAATGCTGAGTCTGTCCAGACGGAGCGTAGCTCTCGCTGCCAAGTATACCTCGGAGAGCATGTGATAGGATGGGTTGCCTACCATGTTGGAGAAACACAGATCCTCGAATCGCTAAGAGAAATCTACGCACAGGACAGAAAGAGAGAGAACAAAGGCCCTTTGACCACCGGGGAGATCTTCGACATTCTTCTCGACCCTCAGGACCATTCGAATACTGACATTCGAAACGAACTCGGCGCAATACTGGGGCTACCGGCCCAGTAGGCTAGCGCGATCATGGATCACGAATGCTGGAACATGACTTTCCCGTAGTATTAGACCCTCACAACGCTGGGGTGATGATGGAGAATTGGTTGGCACAAGGCACCGACCAGTGGTAGAGGCAGTCCGCCCCTAATCCATGGACCGAACTCCTTCAAGTCCTCGGCAATAATCAGGGTTGCCCTAGCCCGTGCCATGGTGATGATGGGGGCAACCCGCGCTGCATCGGCCAAGCCTACAACATCACCACGAAGGCGGGAACGCACGGCCCGGACTGCCACGCAAGATCCCACATCGAAACCCACGCCACCCCCCGTCCTTCCCGCGAAGGCGGGAACCCACGGCCCGGACCATTGCGCAAGTCGCCACCCCATAGGTCACTGTCCCTTTCATCCCGGTTCCTGGCCCCACGGAAAGCGGGTGTGACACCAAGCAGAGCTGGCGGCAAGCATGCAGTACGACTTCAGCCGCGAGGACGCTCTGCTGGACCGCTACGGCGACAGGGCGCGGAGGGCGGTCATCACATCGGGTGGGGATATGCCGGAGGTGGTGCGGTAAGGCTGGGCTGGACACGCCAGACTACTGCGCTGTCCAGCCGCCGTCGATGACGAGTTCGCTGCCCGTGACGAAGGACGCTTCGTCGGAGGCTAGGTAGAGGACGCCCAAGGCCACCTCTTCGGGGCGGCCGTAGCGGTTCATGGGTATCTTGCTGAGCATCCGGCTGTAGTTCTCCGGGTTGGAGCGTCCGGTCTCGGTCATGGGCGTGACGATGGGGCCGGGATGCACCGAGTTCACACGAATCTTGTCCTTGGCGTACTGCATGGCTGCGTTCTTGGTGAACAGGCGCACCGCGCCCTTGGAGGCTTGGTAGTGGGGGCTGCTGTGGTCGCTGCCCACGATTCCCAACTGGGACGAGATGTTGATGATGGAACCGCCTCCCGCCTGACGGAGTGCTGGGATAGCAGTCTTGGTGCCTAGGAAGACGCCCTTGGCGTTCACCTCCATCACCCGGTCCCAGTCAGCAGCAGTGGTGTTCTCCACCAAGCCCGCAGCCCCGATGCCCGCGTTGTTGACCAAGATGTCCAGCTTGCCAAAGCGGGCAACGGTTGTGCTGATGGCGTCAGCCCACGAGTCCTCGCTGGTAACGTCCAAGTGGAGGTACAGCGCCTCGCCGCCGCGCTCACTGATTTCGGCCTCCACTTGGCGGCCCTCAGCCTCGCGGACGTCACCGATGACGACCTTGGCCCCTTCTTGGGAAAAGAGGCGAGCCTCCTCGGCCCCCATGCCCCTAGCTCCACCGCTGATGAATGCGACCTTTCCTTCAAGCCTCATACTGCACCTCCGCTGCCTCGACGGCGGACCCAGTGTAGCATGAACGACACCCCGGATAAGGTTGCACTATCCACGACTGTCGCAACAACTCCGGCACACCGGCGAAAGCCGGTATCTAGGAAGGTCTCCGACCGCAACTCTTCACCTTATCCCAACCTCACCCCCAGCAAGGGAAACTCTTGCATAACCAGACTCCCATGACATCCCCCCGTTGACCCCGGCCACTCTTCCCGCCTATCCTTCTTATAGGGCCCAGCGCCATCTTGTAGCACTCCGCCTCGATACCCAAATCCGGAGAGACCCACACCCTTGGGGTGCGGCAGTGTTTCAGATACGGACCAGATACGACGATGCGGCAATGTTGCAGGAATTCAGCTACGAAAACGCAGAAAATCGAATAAGTGTGCGCAACCCTTGGCTAAATCAAAGCTGGCTCGTAGCTGTGCCAATACAAATCCCGGTGCAATAAAGTACACTAGAATTAGAACTAATAAAGCACCAGAAGTAAACGAGAAATGCCAAAGATTAGCACCAGAATGCCACAAATGCGCGAGCAATGCGACACCCGAGGCCCTCAAAAGCTAGCGGCCCCTGTCTCACACTGCGTTAACTTCCGCTTTGCCCGCCATCTATCGCGTCATCCCTAACGCCAGCCAAAGCTGGATGACCCGAGATGGACCTAAATGGACCGAAAAATCAGGGGTCGGGAGAAAGACTGGACCCACCACCCGAACTCGGAACAGTTACTTGAGCAGAGGTTCTCTGGCGCCGGTGATATAATCCGGCGCCTCTCCCTAAAACTGTGCTCCAAGAGCCGATGGAATGTATGCCATCCAACCCCGCTTAGGACTGGGCGACCCCGCTTGGCTGGACCCCAGCCTGGCGGCGGGCGTGTTCCTCTTCTCCCTGTTGCTGGCATTTCTGTTCCACAAGCTAGGGTTCCGCATCCTCCTTCGCATCGCCATCTGGACGCCCTCAGACTTCGACGTCCGGTTGGTATCCGCCCTCAGGTTGCCAATAACCTTGGGGATCGTGTTGCTGGGTGGCTACCTAGCGTTGTCCCTGCCCCTGCTTGACCTGAGCGACACGCCTCAGCGGGTTGTGAACACAGTGGCCCGGGTGCTGGCCGTCATACTGGGAGTGGCTTCGGTGAGTTCCATGGTCTCTACAGCCTTCTCGTGGTACATGACACGAAGCATCGGCGACACTGAGCCCAGCACCGCCGACCGGCTGATGCCCCTGTTCCGGCGCGCAGCGGTTGCCTTGGTGTACGGTTTGGGCGGCCTTGTGGTGTTGGACCAACTGAACGTAAACATCAGCCCGCTGATAGCAGGTATGGGCTTGGGAGGGCTGGCAGTGGCCCTCGCTATCCAGCCCACTCTAGCCAATTTGTTTGCCGGCACCTACGTGATGACCGAGGGCGTAATCCACACCAACGACTACATCGAGTTGGAAAACGGTATCGCTGGTTATGTGGTGGACGTGGGTTGGCGGAGCACCCGCATACGCACTTGGAGCAACAACCTCGTGGTGATCCCCAACTCGCGGTTCGCCGAGACCATCATCACCAACTATCAGGAGCCGACCCCCGAAGTGAACGTGTACCTCGTCTGCGGAGTTAGCTACGACACCGACCTCGAGGTGGTGGAGCGGGTCTCCCGCGAGGTGATGAAGGATGTGCTGGACATCGAACCGCAAGCTGTGAAAGAGTACGGCTGCTACTTCGGCTATGAGAACTTCGGCGAGTCGAACGTGGACTTCTGGCTCTTCCTACAGGCCAAGGACCGGCTCGGCAGCTTCATCGTGCGTTCCACCCTTATGCGGGAATTGCACCAGCGGTTTGCGGAAGAGGGCATCGTCATCAACTACCCGGTGCGCACCCTGCAGTTCCCCGAAGGGTGGTCGCCTCAGTCGCTGCTGGAGGGCGCCGTACCCCCGCGGCCGCCGTCGGAGGCGGGTGTAAGGGGCACGGCGCGACGCCCGAGTCGCGAGCGCACCACCGATGAGGTGGACCTGCCCTCAAGAGACGTGGGCGCGGGGGCGATGGGCCCGACGGTCCTGCCCGAGCTCGACTCAGGCAAGCCTAAATTGCCATAACAACGTTGGTCAGTTGTTTGACACTCAGGTTAACCGCTGGCTAAGATAGTTATGTCGTACTCCCCATTTTCTCCAGATACATCCGAGGCAGGCTTACGCCCTAGGCCAACGATGGGAGGTGTTGTCAGTGAGGTTGCCGGTCAGCGTCAGCATCAACGATCAGAACTACCAAGCGGAGGTGGAACCACGCCTGCTCTTGGTGCAGTTCATCCGCCAAGTGGCCGGTCTCACCGGCACCAAGATAGGATGCGATACCAGCCAGTGCGGCTCCTGCGTGGTGCTGCTGGACGGCTGGGCAGTCAAGTCCTGCACTACTCTGGCCGTACAGGCCGACAGTTGCAAAATCACGACCATCGAGGGGCTGGCCAAGGATGGCGGTCTGCATCCGTTGCAGGAGGCCTTCTGGAACAAGCATGGCCTGCAGTGTGGCTACTGCACTCCGGGTATGATCATGTCGGCCCACGAACTGCTGCGGACCAACCCGGACCCGAGCACCGAAGAGATACGTCACGGGCTGGAAGGCAACATATGCCGTTGCACCGGCTACCAGAACATAGTGCGCGCCGTACAGGAAGCCGCCAAGACGATGGGAGGTAGGTAGGCTATGACCACCCGCATCTTCAGTTCCGGCATCCGGCGCCGGGAGGACCCACGCCTGATAAGTGGCCGGGCCACCTATACCGACGACATAACCCTACCCGGCGCCGTCTACGCCGCCATCCTGCGCAGCCCCCATGCCCACGCCCGCATCAGGAGGGTGAATACCTCCCGTGCAGCGAGGGCAGAGGGAGTTGTGGCTGTCTATACCGGTGCTGACCTCGAAGGCGTCATTGGTCCCATCCCTTGCGCTTGGATGATTCCCAACTCCGACATCAAGGGTGTGGCCCACCCTGCCATCGCGCGTGATGTGGTGCGGTACGTGGGCGACGCCGTGGCCGTGGTGGTGGCTGAGAGCCGCCACCAAGCCCAGGATGCCTTGGAGCTTATCGAGGTCGACTACGAGCCTTTGACACCGGTGATCGACCCCCAGCAGGCGTTGCAGGAGGGCGCGCCCCAACTTCACGGAGACGCGCCCAACAACCAAGCCTTCCATTGGGTCGCCGCCGGTGGCGACGTGGAGGATGCCTTCAGGAACCCGGAAGTGGTGGTGCGGGAGCGAATCGTCCAGCAACGGTTGATCCCCAATGCCATGGAGCCGCGCGCGGCTCTAGCACAGTGGGTGGGTGTCACTGGAGAGTTGACCCTTTGGAGCACCACCCAGAACCCCCACATCGTGCGGTTGCTGCTATCGCTGGTTGCTGGCCTGCCTGAACATAAAATCAGGGTCATAGCTCCTGAGGTGGGAGGCGGGTTCGGCAGCAAGATAGCCTTCTACGCCGACGAGGCCATCACCGTTTTTTGTGCAATGAAGTTGGGTCGGCCCGTCAAGTGGACCGAGACCCGAAGTGAGAACTACCAAGCCACTACCCATGGCCGAGACCACATTGAAGAGGTGGAGCTGGCTGCTACCAACGATGGCAAGATAACCGGCATCCGCGGCCGGGTGTACGCCGGAATGGGAGCGTACCTCTCCACGGCGGCTCCCGGCATTCCCACCATCCTCCATGGGCTGATGTACTCCGGGCCTTATACGATCCCGGCAATCAGCTGCGAGGTGTTTGGCTCTTTCACCAACACCACGCCCGTGGATGCCTACCGTGGTGCAGGGCGTCCCGAAGCCACGTTCCTTCTGGAGCGGTTGGTGGACAAGCTGGCAGCGGCGGTCAGTGTAGACCCGGTGGAAGTCAGGCGTCGCAACCTGATACCGAAGTTCGAGGATGGCTACGACGTAGCCATCGGTCTGAACTACGACAGTGGCGACTACCGGGGCACCTTGGACATTGCCCTCCGAGAGGCGGGCTACTACCAAGTGCGCCAGCAGCAGACGCAGCTCCGCCAGGAAGGACGCTACCTCGGCATCGGAGTCACGACCTACGTGGAGATGTGCGGCCTCGGGCCCTCCCAAGTAGCAGGGGCGGTAGGCTTCGGAGGCGGGCTTTGGGAGAGCGCCATCGTGCGTTTCCACCCCAGCGGGAAGGTCAACGTCATGATAGGCACATCACCTCATGGACAGGGCGAGGAGACGACTTTCGCCCAAGTGATTTCAGACGAGTTGGGAGTGCCCGTGGATGACATCGAAGTCCTCCACGGGGACACCGACAATACTCCGATGGGATGGGGCACCTACGGCAGTCGCACCACTGCCGTCTCAGGCGCGGCCGTAGCCCTTAGCGCCCGGAAGATCAAGGACAAGGCCCGGGAACTGGCGGCCCATCTGTTGGAGGCCTCTGCCGACGATATTGAGTACTCCGATGGGCGGTTCTTCGTCCGGGGATCGCCCGACCGCGCTCAGTCGATTCAGGACATTGCGCTGATGGCCAATGTGGCTTGGAATATGCCCCAAGGCATGGAGCCTGGGCTCGAAGCCACCACCTTTTACGACCCGCCTAACTTCACCTACCCGTTCGGGGCCCATGTGGCGTTGGTGGAGGTGGACGTTAATCGTGGCACGATAGACCTGAAGCGCTACATTGCAGTGGACGATTGCGGGTTGCAGATAAACCCGATGATTGTGGAAGGCCAAGTGCATGGGGGAGTGGTGCAGGGTATGGGCCAAGCCCTGTGGGAAGGTGCGGTGTACGACGAGAACGGCCAACTGCTCACTGGTTCGATGCTGGACTATGCCCTGCCTCGGGCCGATGTGCTGCCGGACTTGGAGGTGCACTCCACCTCCACTCCGTCACCGCACCATCCCCTTGGGGTCAAGGGTGTGGGCGAGACCGGGGCTATCGCATCGACTGTGACCGTCTACAACGCGGTCATTGACGCCCTTAAGCCCCTGGGCGTGCAGAGCATTGAGATGCCCCTCACCCCGGAGCGGGTGTGGCGCGCCATTCACCAACAAGTGTAAAAGGGGAAGGCCATATGTATGCCGCGGATTTCGACTACTACGCAGCTGAGTCGGTTACCGAAGTGGTGCAGCTACTGGAGCGGCACCCCGGAGCCTCGCTGCTGGCAGGGGGCCACAGCCTCATCCCGTTGCTGAAGCTCCGCTTGAGCCGTCCCCCTGCTGTAATTGACATCGGACGTATAGGTGCATTGCGGGGCTTCCGCCGGCAGGGCGCTGAGATTCGAGTGGGGTGCCTTACCACTCACGCTGACCTTGCAGGCTCGCCCACGATGCAGGACTTCTGCCCACTGCTTTCCGAGGTTACTGGCCTCATAGGGGACCCGCAGGTGCGTAATCGGGGCACCATCGGGGGCAGTGTGGCCCATGCCGAACCGGCGGCCGACCTGCCTACGGCTCTGACGGCGTTGGGAGCTAGTTTCAGGGCTACCGGCCCCGCTGGTCAGCGCGCCATCGCGGTGGGCGATTTCTTCCGCGGTGTTTTCGAGACCTCTCTTGAGTCCAACGAACTCCTAACCGATGTGATTGTGCCTGTGCGCCAGGCGGGGCAGGGCATGGCCTACGCCAAGTTCCGCCATCCCGCATCACGGTACGCCGTTATCGGGGCGGCCGTGGTGCTGACAGTACAGGGTGGACGTTGCCAGTCGGCCAGCGTGGCGCTGGGAGGCTTGGTCTCCCGCCCAATCAGGGCCAGTCGAGTGGAGCAGGCCTTGGCCGATAGCCCACTAAGTGAGGGGGCGATCACCCAAGCTGCGGCTCTGGCTGTGGAGGACTTAGGCGACGAGGAGCTGCTGGGCGACATCTTTGCATCCGCAGAGTACCGCCGTGCTATGGCGCCGTCATACGTGAGGGAAGCCCTCCTGCGGGCTTCCCAGCAGGTTGGGTAGCGGCCTTGGCTTCTAAGGATGCTCTTCCGGCCACGGTCGACGACCTGCAAAGGCTGCTCCGTGACCACCTCTATATGGCGGACCGCGGTCTGGCCCTGTCCATCTTTCTTGCTTTGAAGCTGCAACGGCCGCTTTTCCTAGAGGGTGAGGCTGGCGTGGGCAAGACCGAGGTGAGCAAGGTACTTGCCGAGGCCTTAGGTACGGGCCTGATACGCCTCCAGTGCTATGAAGGCCTCGACATCAATCACGCCGTCTACGAGTGGAATTACGCCCGTCAGTTGCTGCAGATACGGCTGATGGAAGCCAGTGGCTCGGTTGAAGGAACAGCTGCTTCCAGCGAGCTCTTCAGCGAAGAGTTTCTCATCCGACGCCCATTGCTACAGGCACTGGACGCGGCTTGGGAAAGGCCGCCGGTGCTACTTATTGATGAGATAGACAGGGCCGACGAGGAGTTCGAAGGATACCTGTTGGAGCTGCTGTCCGACTTCCAAATCACCATTCCTGAGTTGGGAACGTTCAACGCGCCGGAGCCTCCTGTGGTGGTCATTACCTCAAACCGGACCCGCGAGATACACGACGCCCTGAAACGGCGCTGTATCTACTTCTGGATAGATTACCCCGACCTGCAAAAGGAATTCCAGATTGTTACCAGCCGAGTGCCCCAAGCCCCGCGACAGTTGGCCGAGCAGGTCACTGCATTCGTGCAGGAGCTTCGCACTGCCGAGCTTTACAAGATACCCGGCATTGCTGAGACGCTGGACTGGACTGCTGCTCTGGTGGCCCTCGACCAGCGGGAACTCGACCCCTCAGTGATCGACGACACCTTGGGCATGATGCTCAAGTACCGCGAGGACATCCAGTCGGTGCGTGGGGAAGAGGTCCGGGCGTTGCTGAACCGTGCCAAGGCGCGGGGCGCCCGCCGTAGCGGCTGAGTTCTGCCGAGCGCCATCGATATGCAAGCCCGCGATCCCGCTGACCGGGGCCACCTGCTCCACAACCTGCTCATATTCGGCAACGTGCTGCGCCACCTTGGGTTGGGCACGCATCCTGGACGCATGCTGGATGTGCTGCGAGCATTGGAGTTTGTGGACATCGGGCGTCGCCAAGATTTCTACCACACCCTGCGCGTCCTGCTAGTCCATCGACGTCGCGACCTGCCCCTGTTCGACGAGGCTTTCCGCACATTCTGGCGGCGTCGTCCAGACCGATCCACTACCATGGACCTGCGTTCCCTAGGCGAGCAGAGGCGTTATCGTCAGCCACAGGTGGGTCCGCCCCCACTGGAGGAGCGCAATTCATCGGACCCCACTGACACAGGCAGCGATGCGCCGGTCGACAACATCGAGGTGACCCAGACCTACAGCGCCCGCGAGGTACTGAGGCAGAAGGACTTCGCGCGGTTTACTGCCGATGAGGTATCGCATGCCAAGGCGATGATGAGGCAAATGGTGTGGGACTTGGGGAGTCGCCGAACTCGCCGGTGGGCCTCGGGCCAAGGTAGAGGTCAGCAGTTGGACCTGCGGACTACCCTACGACGCACCTTGAAATATGGTGGGGAGGCTGTGGAGTTGTCCCACCGGCGCCGCAAGGTGAGGCCGCGACCTCTGGTGCTGCTGTGTGACGTCAGTGGCTCTATGGAGCGCTACACCCGCATGCTGCTGCATTTCATCCACGCGCTAACCGGTGAACTGGAGCGGGTGGAAACGTTCCTGTTTGCCACACGTCTCACCCGCGTTACTCAGCAGTTGCAGTACCGTGACATCGACCGTGCCGTAAAGGAGGTGTCGCAGGCTGTCCCCGACTGGTCCGGTGGCACTCGCATTGGTGAGAACCTGAAGCGGTTCAACTTCCGCTGGGCGCGTCGTGTGCTGGGATGGGGCGCTGTGGTGTTGGTGATCTCCGATGGCTGGGACACCGGCGAGCCATTGCTGTTGGCCCAAGAGATGGAGCGTTTGCAGCGAGGCAGCTATAGAGTGGTCTGGCTGAATCCGTTGCTGGGAGTGGAAGGCTATCAGCCTTTAGCGCAGGGGATGCAGGCAGCCCTACCCTTCGTGGACGACTTCCTGCCGGTGCATAACCTAGCCAGCTTGCAAGAATTGGCGCAAAACCTCAATAACTTGGACACACGGCGCTCCGGCAGAAGGCAAATGCCACGCGTTCCAAAGCCTAAGGACGATTCCCCTCCCCAAGCTGGGCAGACTGGTAAGACAGCGAACCATCCGCCATCTGACGCCAGCCCTCAGCCCACGTTCCGCCATCCGGCTTGGGGGCAGGGACCGTTAGGGATCCCCTGACGGGTTTGGCTAGCCCGGCAACCGGTAGCCGGGGGCTTTGACGCAGGCGACCCAATGGTCGGGCTCGATCTCCTGTAGCGCCAAGTCGTGTTGCGAGCAGCGGTCTTCTGCTACTGGGCAGCGAGGGTGGAAGTGGCAACCTGAAGGCGGGTTCAGCGGCGAAGGGACTTCGCCCATTAGAATGATTTCCTCGCGCTGTAGGTCGGGGTGGTCAGGCAGGGCTGCCGATATCAAGGCCCTTGTGTAGGGATGTACCGGGTTGTCGAAGAGCACACGAGCATCGGCGATTTCCACCAGCCGACCGAGGTACATCACCGCTACGCGGTGGCACATGTAGCGCAGAGTGGCTAGGTTGTGAGCGATCAGCAAGTAGCTGACTTGGTACTCCGCCTGCAGGTCCTTCAGTAGGTTCATTATCTGGGCGCGAATTGATACGTCCAGTGCAGAGACGGGCTCGTCCAGCACGATGATGTCAGGGCTGAGGGCGAGGGCGCGAGCGATGGCCAACCTCTGGCGCTGCCCCCCGCTGAACTCATGGGGATAGAAGTTGCCATGGTACTCGCTAAGACCCACATCCATTAGCAACTTGTTGACCCGGTCGCGAACCTCATCGCGGGAGAGGGTCCAGTTGACCACCATGGGTTCTGCGATGATGTGCTTGACTCGCATCCTCGGATTCAGCGAGCTCCAAGGGTCTTGGAACACCGCCTGCACTGAGCGTCGATATTCCTTGCGCAGAGCGGGTGCCGATTTTCTATGGATAGTTCGGCCTTTGAATTTGATCTCGCCTTCCGTCGGATCTTCGATCATTAGAACCATCTTGGCGGTGGTGCTCTTGCCGCAGCCGGACTCTCCCACAACTCCCAAGGTTTCACCGTGTCGGAGGCCGAATGAGATGCCGTCCACTGCCTTGAGTTGGCCTAAGATCTTGGTGACAATTATCCCCTTGGTGACGGGGAAATATTTCTTGAGGCCTGCAACCTCGAGGACAATGTCATATTGGTTATCGCCAGTGTCGGCGCCATTGGTCTGAAGTGCTTCGGTCGTCATTCTTCCAACCTCCAGCATCTAGCGGAGTGTCCTTCATTTATCGTGTAGACAGGCGGGTACTCTTCCAAGCACTTATCCATCGCATACTTGCATCGGGGGGCAAAGGGGCATCCCGGAGGCAGATCATGCAACGCGGGCGGCTGACCAGGGATGGAGTCGAGGCGTGTAACATCCACGTCAAGTCGAGGCAGTGAACCAAGCAGGGCTTCGGTATAAGGGTGCTTGGGACTGTAGAAGATGTCACGCACATTACCCGTCTCCACGATACGCCCTGCGTACATTACCGCAACCTTGTCGCACATCTTGGCAACGATCCCCAAGTCGTGGGTGATGAAGACGATGGCTAGGTCTGACTCCTCCTGGATGTCTTTCAGCAGCTTCAGGTACTGGGCCTGAACTGTGGCGTCGAGCGAAGTCGTGGGCTCGTCGGCGATGAGCACCTTTGGCTCGCAGGAGATGCTGATGGCGCCGACCACCCTCTGGCGCATTCCACCGCTGAGCTGGTGGGGGTAGTCCTTTATGCGGGATTCGGCGGCCGGAATTTTGACTTGTCGCAGGACGTGGATGACGCGGTCCAGCAGGGTGTTGCCCTGTAGCTTCTGGTGGATGTGGATGGCCTCACCAACCTGGCTCCCCACTTGGAACACTGGGTTGAGGGAGGTCATGGGGTCCTGCAAGATCATGGCGATCTTGCTGCCCCGCACCTTCACCATCTCCAACTCGCTGAGCTCAAGTATGTCCTCGCCGTCGAGGAATATCTTGCCGCCGACTATCTCGCCGGGAGGTATCGGCACCAGACGCATCAGCGAGAGTACGGTGACCGATTTTCCTGAACCTGACTCGCCCACGATGCCCATGGTTTCGCCCCGCTTAAGGGAGAAGGTGACACCGTCTACGGCCTTCACCGTCCCGAATTTGGTGCGAAAGTGGGTCTGCAGGTCCTGTACGTCTAGAACTATTTCCTTGTCATCCAATGTCGTCAATGGTCCACCCCTGCCAAGCCACCCGGGGCGCCATCTGGCATTCCCGAGTGGCTTGCTGCAAGTTACAAAGCGTCAGGCTGGGGCTATTCGATGTTCCGTAGCCGTGGGTCCAAGGCGTCGCGAATCCAGTCACCCAGCAGGTTGAAGGCCAACACTGTCACCAAGAGGGCCAAGCCAGGCATGGTGCTCACCCACCAAGCGGTGCGCAGGAAGTTCCGTCCTTCGGACACCATGGAACCCCAAGCGGGAGTGGGGGGTGGAACGCCGGCACCTAGGAAGCTGAGGATGGACTCCAGCAGGATGACCACGCTCACCTGTAGGGTGGCGACTACGATAACTGTATTGAGAACTCCTGGTAGTAAGTGCGCCGTCAGGATGCGCATTGTGGAGCAGCCCGATATGCGCGCCAGCGCCACGTAGTCCATCGTCTTGAGGCGCAGTACTTCGCCTCGCACTTGGCGGGCAAATCGCACCCATATAAAGAGCGACAGCACGCTGGCGATGAGGTGCACCTCTTTCTGTGGCAACAAGGGGATGTGGAACTCTCCGACTGCCACCACCAGTACAAGCGCGACCAGCACCAGCGGCAGGGCTAGGATGATGTCCACCATCCGCATGATTACCTCGTCGACCCAGCCCCCGAAGTAACCCGATATGAGGCCAAGGGCCACGCCGACGGTTCCGCCCACCACCAAGGTCACACCCGCGACTATCAGCGAGATGCGGGCGCCCCAGATAATGCGGCTGAGAAGGTCACGTCCCTGCGGATCGGTCCCCAGCGGGAAGTTGCCTACTCCGGCTGGACGTCGCACTTCCTGCACTATCAGGTCATCGCCGCGGACTTCCCGGGCCTCGGTTGCAGCGGCCGCTCCGACCTGTACCTCCATACCCAACGCGCCTGGGCCCTCTACTTGGGCCCTAGTCAAGGGGTTGCCCGACAGGTCAAGCAGATTGCCTGCCTCTGCCTGTTTTACAGCGTCGCTCTGTGCTAGCTGGAGATCAGGGTTGGCGACGACCAAGTAAATCTGCTTGATATCGGCCCGCCCCAGTGCTTCCACCTCTGCCGGCGTGAAGGCTTTGTCGTCATTGCGCTGGAGAAGTAGGCCAGCGTTGGCCAACTCCATGGCTTTACTCAAGTCTATCTGGGCCGTGGGGTCGGTGACATCGGAGACGATTTCCACGTCGCGAGTCAGGTAGATCGCTGACTGAGGCAGCGGAATCCCGTTCACGTCCAGAATCTTTTCGGACGTGGAGAGGTTGCTGGCCTTCTGTAGAGATATCTCTGTCTGCTCGTTTTGCGGTATCCCCGGTACCACCACTTTGGTAACCGTTATCGGCGCCATCCAGAAGGGCGGCGTGTTCTTGTCGTCTAGGTCGCCAATCTTCGGGTCGTGGCGGTCGATCAAAGGGGCCAGGACCGCGGTGAGCAGCAGAATGGCTAGCACCACGATCGAGAAGATCAGGAGGACGCGACGTCCGAACCATCGCGTTGCCTGACGTACAGAGTCAATCGAGCTTCGTGGCTGCGGTACTGCAATTGGAAGGCCAGCCATCTTCTTCTACCTCCTGGGCGGTCTAGGAGTAACGAATTCTGGGGTCGATGTAGGCATAGGCTATGTCCACCACGAAGTTGGTGAACAGGTAGATAACCGCGAACACCATTACAATGCCCTGCAACGTGGGGTAGTCGGACTTCTGCAGGGAAGTGAAGGCCAGCATGCCCATGCCGGGCCACTGGAACACCGTCTCTGCGACGATGGAGCCAGTGATCAGGAAGCCCAAGGTGATGCCCACAAACGTGAGAGGCGGGATCAGGGCGTTGCGCAGGGCGTGCTTCCAGATGACAACGCTGGGCGATACGCCCTTGGCACGGGCCATCTTGATGTACTCGGAGTCCAGCACGTCCAGCATGGCCGATCGCACCAGCCTCATGTTGGCTGCCACGAAGAACCATCCCAGTGTGATGGATGGCAGAATGAAGCTGTTCCAATCGTGTCGACCGGATGGTGGCACCCAGTCCAGCTTCACCGCAAAGAAGAAGATCATCATGATGCCCAGCCAGAAGGGTGGCATCGATTGCCCCAGCAGGGCTACGATCTTCCCCACGTGGTCCCATATGCTGTTACGTTTAATCGAGGACAGGATGCCTAGCGGAAAGCCCAGAACCACCGAAAAGATGAACGCTGCCAAGCCAAGCTGCAGAGTAGCAGGGAACCGTTCTCTAATAAGGTCCATCACCGGGCGATGGTCGTTGATGGCCTCGCCGAAGTTCAGTGTGCCGACGTCTTTGAGAAAGATGCCGTACTGAACGATATATGGTTTGTTGAGGCCTAGCCTCTCGCCCAACTCCTCCCATTGCTCCGGACCCGCATAGTCGTCCAACATCAGGGACCGCGGATCGCCCGTCAGCCGGGCCAGAGCGAAGACAATAAAGGATATGACGAAAAGAGAGATGATGGATACTACAACCCGTCTGGCGATAAACCTCTGCATCCTCTCCTCCTATCCCTGCTAGTAGCTTCAAGCCCCGCAAATAGTCGTGGGCCCAGCTAGTGCGTGTAGCTTACTCTACTGCAACCGTTGGCGCTATAGCCCCTGCCGAGGCCATGGAAGCTGCCGTGTCTTGGGAATAGCGAGCCCCCTGTGGATTCTCCGTGCCTGAAAGCAGTGGACTATCCGAAGACCGCGACCTGGTGGACATCAGCAAGGCGAGGGGCGCCCTCGGAAGTCTCCATAATCTTTGGCTGATGATGCCTAGGATGGTGCCGACAAGTAGAGAGCCCGCCATGGCTCCCGAGGCTGTGTATCCGAAGACGCTGTTGTCGGGCCTCGCGCAGCAGGGTGTGTCCACACCTTGTCCCCAATGGTACCCAGCGTAGGCCCCGATCACACCTGCAGCCCCGATTGCTACGAACAGGGCTATCGAGGCGACGGCGGGACGAGGGGTGGTCCCCAGGAGCCAAGCTAAGGATGCTCCTACGGCGGCCATGACGCCTGCCCCCCCCATCACGCTCCAGAACCAGAAGTGCCAGTCGGTGGGTGCGCCAAACATCAGGAACATGCCCCAGCCTACTAGAACTCCCAGCAGGCCTAGAGGCATAGCGAGAAGTATTCCAAAGAATTCTCGACCCAAGTAACCGATAACGGTGTACGCAATACCCAATTCTTGCCTCAGTCGGTCCGGTTTCGGCACTATCCAGCCGTGCACACCAAGGAATGAACGAGAGGCGGGATCAATGGGGGAGAGCCAGCCTACTGTCTTCCTAGGCCACTTGCGCTAGCTTGGATGCCGTCCGTCCTCCTCTAGTTGCGAAACCAGGCTTACTATAGAGGCACTTGGGCTAAGCCCACTCGTTTGTTAATGGTACCGCCCCACGGACTAGGCGGGCGGATTGGGCGGAAGCCTATCACGGCGGTAGCCGCCTGTCAATCGGGCTGGCAGCCAAAATTGGGGCCCTGAACCCGCTTGATTTCGTAGCTACTGCCTATGTGGCACGTCCTCCCAGTTGCTGAGCCAATCATTGGCCCCAGCCATGATCGCCCAAGCGTCGATTTTGGGGCTCAACGGGAAGGTCGCCGACACCGTGTAAAGGGGCAATTGCATCGCGTTGTCGAATATGAAACGGGCAATCTCAGCTGAGAGGGCCCAACGGGCGTCGTCATTGATTTCCAGGGTCCCCTTGTCTATCTGTTCTTGAAGCATTGGGTGCTCGAATCCAAAGTTCAGGGCGTTCTTCGCGCTGAAGAACGAGGCATAGTTGGTCATGGGTTCGATGGGCGGTGTACCGGAATGGGTGTTCACCCCCAAGGCCGTGCGCCTGACGAATTTGGGCCGGAAGGATGACATGGGTTCGTTGAACTGGTTGGCCCTTATCCCAACCTCTTCCCACATGGTGGCAACGGCTTGGCCTGCCTCCACCGCCCCTGCTTGGGGACGCAGGGTCAAGACCATGTCGATATCGAACCCGTCGGGATAGCCTGCTTCTTCCAAAAGCCGCCTCGCCTTGTCAGTGTCGTACTCGTAGACCAACTGGTCCAATCCGAACTCCTTGAACCGTCCGTCGTGCCCGATCCAGTAGGTCACGTACTCCGGAGCCCCATCTCCAAAGGCTAAGTTGTTCACCAGTTTCTGTCGGTCGATGGAGTGGTTCATGGCCAGACGCACCTTCTGCGCATTGGCCCATTCTTGAGAGGTCACGTCACGGTCACAGGAAACCCAAGGGGCATCGGGGCCGCAATGGTCCAGATAGCTGGCGTTCTCCCCCAAGGGAATCCGGGCGGTTTCGGCGCCCGGCTCGACCTGGTGCCAAGGGTGGTCCGGCAGGTATTGCTGACCCTCTAGGTTGAGGTAGTAGTCGGCTGCGCCTGGGAAGGTCATGAACTTGACCCCAGCCATATTCTCCTGCTTGATGGCCTGAATCTGGTCCGGCCCGAAGGAGCCGGTGTCGATTGTCCCGCTGAGGAAGTTGGCCAAGCGGGTGGAGTCCTCGGAGATGTCGAACCAGACCATCTCCTCGAAGTTGGGCGTCCTGCGCCAGTGGTCTCCCACTGCCCGCATGGTGCGGGAATCACCGCTTTTGACTTCCATCAACTCCCAAGGTCCGGTACCCACTGATTGCTGCAATGCCCCCTCTTCCCCCACCGAGTCGAAATGTTTCTTGCTGTGGAAGGCGGAGGCGGAACCCGTGGGCGACCTGCTGCGCCAGGTAATCTCAGGCGTGGGTCTGGGGCGCGTCAACTGCACCGTGTGGCTGTCGATTTTCTCCAATGCGCAGGCATCGCAGGTAAAGATCCGGCGAATATGGCCGCCTGCTGAGTGGGTGGTGCCGTCGATAGAGACCCGTTCCAAGGAGAAGATGAAGTCGTCGGCGTTGAGCAGACCCCAATCGCCGTGCCCAGTGTGCCATTGGGCGTTATCGGGCAGGTGGAAGGTGTAGACCAAGCCAGTAGGGTCGGCGCTCCAGTCCTGCACGATACGGGCCAGCACGGCCCCATCGGGAGAGGTGGCGAACATGGCCTCGTGGGTAGTGATAGCGTCGAACTTGAACTGCTCGTAACCCTGATTCGGCAGGTCGAACACGCCAGGCCCCAACTCAGGCATGCCCACATTAAGCGTTCCAGTAGGCCCTGTCATGGCTGGTGGTGGAGTAGCCGTTGGAGTGGGAGTGGCCAACGGCGTCGCGGCAGCAGTGGCCGTGGGTGCGATTGCTGGGGCGGGAGTGGGAGCGGCCGTCGGCTCGGCGGTGGGCCCACGGTGGCTTCTTCCTCGCAGGCGATGAATAGGCCCAGTAGAAGGAGAAGTCCGAGTAGGGCTGTTAGTCCTCTGCTTGCCGGCACCATGGATCCCTCCAATTGAAGTTAGCCAACAGTATCGATTTGCTGCGAATAACGCCCCATGCACAGGCATGGCATTGGAAGCGCGGCGACACTAACACCGTGTTCCACTCATTTCAACGTGTTTCGGCGAGTAATAGGCCATATGTAACGCTAGACGGTTTGGCACGACTAATAGGGGTGTATCTTTGACACATCATCTCGACAGGCCGTACGCTCTAACGCCAAACTGGGGAGGTATAGCGTTGACAGTCGGATGGGGGTTCATTGGCACGGGGAGGCATCCCGACACGAAAGTGGCGCCAGCCATGGCCAGCGTCGAAGGCGCCAACCTTGTAGCCGCATTCAGCCGTGATATCAGCAGGGCCGAGGCCTTCGCCTCGCTGCACGGCCTTTCCGCTGCCTATTCAGAGGTGGATGACTTGCTGCAGGACTCCCGTGTTGACGCGGTGTTCGTCTGCTCGCCCAACAGCCTGCACGCCGAGCACACCATCGCCGCGGCCCAAGCTGGCAAACATGTGCTGGTTGAGAAGCCTATGGCTGTGAGTGTCTCCGAAGCTCGGGAGATGGTCGGGGCTTGTTGGCGCGCCGGCGTGACGCTGGGAGTTGCCTTCCAGTTGCGTACCCATCCGGCCCATCAAGAGATGAGGCGTCTGGTACAGGACGGCGTGCTGGGGGTCATACCTATGGCCCAAGCTCAATGGGGCACCCGGGCCGTACGTGGTCAATTGGAGGTGCCTGCCCGGACTGGATTAAGCTCTTGGTGGGAAGCCCCTGAGCTCATCGGCCACGCCTCCACCATGATGGGCACCGGCGTCCATGCCATAGACCTACTTCACTACATCCTAGGCGAACCAGTGACGGAAGTGGCGGCCATCAGCGACGGCCAGACTGCTGCGAAGCCATTGGAACAGGCTGCAGCTCTCTGCCTGCGATTTCAAGGGGGCACCATTGGCACCATGTGCTGTGGTCGGCGCATGCCCGATTCCCGCAACGATGCCGTGGTCTATGGAACTTCGGGGCGGGCGATTGCATCGGACTCCCTATGGGAAGCCCTGCAAGGTAGCTTGGAAGTTGTAAGCGACACGGTCAACCTCGCCCGGTCCTACGAGACGGAGCCGCTCGGCCTGTTCCGCCTGCAAACGCAGGCCTTTCAGCGCGCAGTGGAAGCGGACGAGGACCCCCCTGCCAGTGGCCTCGACGGTCTGAGAGTGGTCCAAGTGACGTCAGCTATGATCGAGTCGTGCACCACCGGCAGAACTGTGAAAGTCGAGTCGCTGGATAGGTGAAGCATGGAGTAGGTAGCCTCAGGATCGACGGGGGCGGTAACCTGCGCCATGGAGCCGTTCGGCTTGCCCACCGCCATCCGGACTTGGAAGACCCCCCATGATGTTCACCTTATATGGGTTGGTGTTTTGTTGAGACTACCCGGTACTCGTGCTAGGCCATATTGCTGCCTAGATAGCGAATTAAAGAAGGCTCCTGCCAGCAGGAGCCTTCTTTGTTGGTGCTTAGATGAAGTGTAAGGCTATTGACCTTGGCCGCAGCCACAGCCGCCGTTGCCGCAGCCACAGCTGCCATTGCCACAGCCACCGGAGGAGAAGTTGGGGTTGCTAATGACGAAACCGGCTCGAGGGAAGTCTTCCATATAGTCGATGGTGGCCTCTTCTAAGAAGGGAGCGCTATCCTCGTCCACCAAGAAGTTCAAGCCGTCCAAGGCCATGACCATATCGCCCTGCTGCGATTCCCGCTCCATGGACATCATGTATTGGACACCACCAGTTTCGCCGGGCACGGCTATGACCCTCAATGATGCTGCAGCCTCACCGTTCTCCTGCAGGACTTCCTTCAGCTTTTCAACGGCCTCATCCGTTACGATCATGCCAGCCCCTCTTTCTGCTGCCAAATCTGTTAGTCGCTACTGTCTGGCAATGCTAGCACCTATGCTCTGCGGTAGTCAATGGCCATATCGAGACGGCATCTCGGGAAGGCGGCGGGATGTCGCGGAGGACGTGAGAATGAGAGACCCGCGGAATTGGGCAAATGCCTGATTGCGTACATTGGTATACATAAGATCCGACGTGTTGATAGCATGGCTCGCTTGCCAAGGTAGGCGGATTGCCTGTATTTAGCAGCTTAGGCCGTTGAGTTTGTCGCAACGCGCTCTCCTTGACATCGACTTTTGCCCCGGTGCTAGAGTTCTACATCCCCCTCCGATGAGTAGCTCGATGGAAGCCGTTGTCTCCTCGCTCTTGGAGGGCAACCATCGCGCTCTGTCCCGCCTCATTTCCCTGATGGAGAGGGCCGACCCCGAGGTGGCAACCGCCATGGAACGGCTGTATCCGCATATGGGGTCGGCTTACTGTATAGGCATAACCGGTCCGCCCGGTGTGGGCAAGAGTAGCTTAGTTGACTCCTTGGTGGAGCTTGAGAGGCAGGCGGGCTACACAGTGGGTGTGGTGGCTGTGGACCCCAGCAGTCCATTCACCGGAGGCGCCCTGCTAGGGGACCGGGTACGGATGCAGAGGCACTACCTAGACCCAGGGGTGTTCATCCGCAGCATAGCAACTAGGGGAACCCGCGGAGGAGTGCCCCGGGTGATCAAGGGAATAGTCCGGCTCCTCGATGCGTCCGCAAAAGACTTGGTGCTGGTGGAGACAGTGGGTGTCGGCCAGACCGAGTTGGATGTGATGCAGGTGGCCGATACCGTAGTGGTGGTCTTGGTGCCGGAATTAGGAGATGCGGTGCAGGCCATGAAAGCAGGCTTGATGGAAATCGCCGACATCTACGTTGTAAACAAAGGAGACTTGGGTGGAGTTGACCGCATGGTAACTGCCATCGAGTCGATGTTGCACACCGGCCCCGTGAAAGGCGACTGGATGCCCCCAGTGCTGGTGACGCAGGCGGTTCGCGAAACGGGTGTCGATGACCAATCGGGCGTGGGCAAACTCAGGGACGCCATCGACTCCCATCGACGTCACCTGCAGCAGTCCAGTCAGTTGCAGGCACGCCGTAATGAGAGATATGCAGCGGAATTCCTCTCCGTAGTAGACGAGGAGTTGGGCCGTCGCACAAGACAGATGGCTCTCCGGGACCCGCAGGTGGTCGCTACGCTCGAGTCGGTAAAGAATGGGGAGGCCGAGCCTTACTCGGCCGCATTGCGTCTACTGCAGGACCCTTCCCTGAGCAGTAGGCTGTTCGCTACCAGCAACATAGGGTAATTCAGCGAGGCCTGACGCGCGGTGGTATCCGTGCGGAGGCCCGTCTTTTGTGCAGGGGGTGGTTGATGAGTGTACTAGGTATAGACTTGAGCGCGTCAAGCAAAAAGCCCAGCACCTACATCGTGTTAGACGAAGAAGGTGCGGTTGGTGGCCTAGGTTCATTCAAGGCTACGGAGGAACTGCTGGCGGTCCTGGAGCGGTTGGGGCCCTCGCTGGTTGCGATCGGCGCTCCTCTGAGCCTTCCGTCGGGCCTCTGCTGCCTGGAGGAAAGCTGTTCCTGCAGTCTAGTCGAGGGCAGAAAGGGCCGCGTTGCCGAGGAGGAGCTCGCCTCGAATGGCATCGGGTGCTTCTACACCAACAAACGTTCGATAGTGCGCAAGCTGATTTACCGCGCCATTGAGTTGCGGGCCGAATTGGAGCAAAAGGGGAATACAGTCATCGAGGCCTACCCTTATGCCACCAAGGTCAAGCTGTTCAACGGAAAGGTGCCAGCCAAGAGCAATCCGGAAAGCTTGATGTTCCTGCGGAAGCGTCTTCCGGAACTCGTCCCCGGACTAGAACCCTACGTCAAGAACCTGAACCACGACCGTTGCGACGCGGTACTCACCGCCTACACCGGCCGCCTCAGCCAAGCTGGTCTCACTGAGATGATCGGCTGCGAGGACGAGGGCTACATCAACATACCCATCGGCCCCGCTGCCCGTAACGGTAGCGCCTCGGCTAACGGGAGGCGCTCGCTGTAGGAGCCCAGCGCCATGAAGGTTCGGTCTTGAACGCTCGTCCCTAGCCTATACCGCATTCCGGCCTTGAGCAGGATCCAGTTTCGACGAGGTAAGGACTCCTGAATTCCTGCGACGGCTGGAATTACGCTTCTCCTACCCTGAACAACACCTACACGGCGTCCGCCGTCACCGAGCGTGGCGCCGTGCGCTATCCGGCTAAGAGTTATCGTCCCCGTTGCCCTGCCGATTGCCGAAGCTTCCTAGGAAGGGTTGCAGCATGGAGGTGAACTCCATAGGGAAGATGAACTTGGTGGCTGGGCTCTTCCCGAGTTCTTTCAGAGTTTCGAAGTATTCTAGGCTCATGGTCTTGTTGTCCACCGTGTTGGCTACTTGGTAGATGCGGTCCAAGCCGGTACTGAAGCCCTCGGCGCGGAGGATGGCGGCTTGGCGATCACCTTCCGCCTCTAGGATTTCAGACTGTCTCTGGCCCTCTGCCTGAAGGATAGCCGCCTGCTTTTCTCCCTCGGCTCGGTTAATCGCGGCTTGACGTTGCCCCTCGGACTCGGTGATGTCGGCGGTTTTGATGGCTGCTGCCGACTTTTCCCGCTCCATAGCAGTCTTGACGTTCACCGGGGGGTCGATTTCGTTGATGGCCACACCCTGGACTTTTACGCCCCAACGCCCTGTGTTCTGGTCCAATGCCACCTGTAGCTCGTTCTGGATACGTTCCCTCTCGGCAAGAGCATCGGCTAGCACAATGTTTCCGATGATGGACCTAAGGTCGGCCACGGACTGAGAGCGGACGGCGACGCGATAGTCCACTACTTCTAAAACGGATTTCTCCGCTTGTTCGGCTAATACGCGGTAGTAGATAACGAAGTCCATGTCGATGACCACGTTGTCCCGTGTGATGTACTTTTGGGTGGGCACCCTATCCACCTGCTCCCGCAGGTCCACGGACCGTCCGCTGTAAATGATGGGCATCAAAAAGCGAAAGCCGGGACCTGCCACTTTATCCAGCTGCCCCCACCGCAGCACCACCAGCCTCTCGAACTGCTTGACGATCACTATGCCAGATGCCATTTTGCCCCCGATCCAACGTGTTCAGGATGTGCCAAGAGTTGGACGCTTTCAGTCGAATGTTCCAACCGTAACCTTAGCACCAGCATTGGCCAGTGTCCATGAACTCGAACCCTTGACTCATTGCGCATAAGGGTTCAGGCATCTTCCGTTGGAGTCGCTTCCACGCTCAGGATGGTGCCATCCACCCTCAGAATCCTGACCCGCTGCCCGACTTCGATAGAGCGCGACTCGTCTGTTACTGCGCTCCAGAGTTCGTCATGTAGCCTCACCCGGCCACGAGGGTCCAACCGGTCCACTACAACTGCTTCGTCACCCACTAGGTTGGGGAAGATGCTGTCGTCCACTTCAGTGCTCCCGCTGGACTTGCGTATGGTCCAGAGCACGTACCAGCCTCCGATAAAGATGGTGCCGCCCAGAACGCCAACGAGCCACGGGTTGACGCCGATGTCGGGCGCGTCAGGCAGCTCTTGCCCCGAAAAGAGAATCAGTGCTCCAAGAACAAAGGATACGATGGCTCCGATACCTAAAACGCCGAATCCAGCCACCAGCAGTTCCCCCGCCAGCAGTGCCATGGCCACTAGGATGAGGGCCACACCAGCCCAGTTGACAGGTAGTGCGCCAATGCTGAGGAAGGCCAGCACCAAGCAGATGACCCCCACCACCACGGGAACAAACATGCCTGGGTTGAAGAGTTCAATGACGATACCTAAGCCACCGATGGAGATGAGGATAAACGAGACGTTGGGGTCGGCGAGGAACGACAGAAACCGCTCCACCAAGGTCATATCGCTTCTTCGAACGGTTATCCCCTCGGTCTCCAGTTGCCGACGCGCGTCGGCCCCGGTTGCGGTCTTCAGCACAACCTCCTCACCATGGAGTAGCTCCAGCAGGTGAGACAGGTCGTCGGCCACGTAGTCGACCACCCCCAGTTCGGCAGCCTCCACGGCGGTGAAGGTCTTGGCCTCCGTGACCGTTTTGGACAGTTCTTCGGCGTTGCGGCCGCGCACGTCGGCCACGCTGCGTACCAGCGCGTCGACGGCGTTCTGCACCTTGGCAGACAGCGTGGGAGGCAGCTCTTCACCGCCTGGGCCCACCGGGGAGGCGGCGCCAATGCTAGTGCCCGGCGCCATCACGGCGAACTGCCCGGCCACGGTGATGAAGGTGCCCGCCGATGCGGCAAAGGCCCCTGGCGGCGACACGTAGACCGCGGTAGGCACTTGGTCTTCTAGGAGCGCTTCGACGATTTTCTCGGTGGAGTCTAGGAGGCCGCCGGGCGTGTCCAACTCGAATATGACGATTTCGGCCCCGCCCTCAACTGCCTTTTCCAATATGCGCTCTATGTACCGTTGGGTCACCGAGTTGATTTGCCCGTCGACCTTGGCCACCAAAGCGTGCCGCTCTTGCCCCAATGCTATTCCGACTCCACCCAGAGCCAAGGCTAGTGCAAAGCAAACGAGCAAGGACGCCCGCCACCATTGGAGGCGTCTGGATGAGGCTGTGGGGCGTCTTGTTACCCGACTTCTTGCCTGTAGGGCCATGGGTATCAGTTCTGCTCTCTGTCAGCCAATTGGGGGCCTGCATGTTCCTCGTATGGTCATAGTATCAGTAGGTGGCTGATGCGCTTTCTTGCATAACCTGTAGCATATATGTGGAAGCGTAGCAAGATAGTTGAAGGCATATTCTTATGTACATTCTTTTATTTTGGGGCCGTTCCGTAGCTGGGACGGCAAACCGTTCGTAGCTGCGGCGAAGTTGTTTGTAGCTGATTTCCGTGCAATTAGTGCGATCGTCGTAGCTGAGCAGCTTTGGCACAGTGTGCAGGGCGTTGCGCGGATATCGCGTTTCGTAGCTGGGCCGCGAGACTGATCGTAGCTGCAACGAATATTTTTGTATCTGTAGGGTCTCGCATTTCTCGCGTTGTCGTATCTGAGTCAGCTATAAAGGCTTGTCCGCATTCCCTTCGCATTGCGCTCCTTTCGAAAGGGGGCCGAAAAGCAAAAACAGGGGCGACCTCTAGGGGTCGGTCCCCTGCCATGTATTGAGGTTAGCGGGGAGGGGTGTTGGTGTCAACGGGCGGGTGTCATGCGTAGCTGTTCAAGATAGTGTGGGTGGGTGGCAAGGCCCCTTAGCTCGGAGCAGTTACTGGCGGGTTCGTTGACTTTGCCAAGGGGTAGGTCTAGGCTAATTTCAAGGCTCTGCCTTTGCATAAGGGCCTTCTGAGTAAGGAGCCAGATGGTTGGCCTGTCACAACGTGACCCGGAAGTAGCCGCCGCCCTGAAGCAGGAGGACGATCGCCAGCGGACCAGCTTGGTGCTCATAGCTTCTGAGAACTATGCAAGCAAGGCGGTTTTACAAGCTCAGGCGTCGGTGATGAACAATAAGTATGCCGAAGGCTATCCGGGTAGGCGTTACTATGGCGGTTGCCAGTATGTGGATGTGGTAGAGCAGTTGGCCTTGGACCGGGCGCGGGCTGTATTTGGCGGAGAGCATGCCAACGTCCAGTCCCATGGTGGAGCGCAGGCCAACATGGCGGTCTACTTCTCTCTGCTGGAACCCGGCGACACGGTAATGGGCATGCGGCTGGACCAAGGAGGGCACCTCACCCACGGTAGCCCTGTCAACTTCTCCGGCAAGCTCTACAACTTCGTTGCGTATGGAGTCGACCGCGAGAGCGAGACCATCGACTACGATGAGGTCGAGAAGCTGGCCTTGGAGCACAAGCCCAAGATAATCGTGGCTGGCTACAGTTCCTACCCCCGCCAGATCGACTTTGCCCGTTTTCGCGCCATAGCCGACATGGTCGGGGCCACCCTCATGGTGGACATGGCCCACATCGCTGGCCTCATTGCGGGCGATGCGCATCCTTCACCTTTCCCCCACGCGCATGTCGTGACATCCACAACGCAGAAGACCCTACGAGGCCCGAGGGGCGGCTTCATTCTGTGCCATGATGACCTCGCCCGGGGCATAGACCGCTCGGTGTTCCCCTTGGTGCAGGGCGGACCGCTGATGCACGTCATTGCTGCCAAGGCGGTATGCTTCGGGGAGGCCCGGACCGATGATTTCCGCGTCTATGCCCACGGCGTAGTGGAGAACGCCCGCGCCCTTGCCGACGCCCTCAGCGTGGCTGGCCTGCGCATCGTGTCCGGTGGCACCGAGAACCACTTGGTGTTGGTTGACCTCACACCCTTGGGCATCACCGGGCGTCAGGCCGAGGAGCGTCTGGAGCAGGTCGACATAGTGGTGAACAAGAACGCCATCCCCTATGACCCTCTGCCTCCTAGGACCACCAGCGGCTTGAGGCTGGGGACTCCGGCGCTCACCAGCCGTGGCTTTGGCCCCGTTGAAATGAAGCAGGTCGCCGCGCTGTTGGTGGAGGCGCTGTCGGGGATTTCCTCGACAGGTGGGTCCGACGAGGCCGCCGCCCACGACATTCGGAGGCGGGTTGCCGACTTGACCTCAGGCTTTCCTGTTCCCGGCCTCGATGATTAAGTTGAGTCTCGTGGAATCGGGGTGTTATAATGGCACCCTTGATTCCCGCATTGAGTTAGGAGCCGGTTCTTGCCCGAATACGAACTTGTAACCATTTTGAGTCCTATCCTCAGCCAGGAAGAGGTCACCAACACTTGGGACCGGCTGAATGCTGTGATAACGGCCGACGGGGGTACCGTCACTCATCAGGAGAGATGGGGCACCCGCCGGTTGGCCTATCCCATAAGGAAGGCTGGCAACCGCTTTCTGGAAGGTAACTACCACCTGACTAGGTTCGAGGCTGACGGTAGCCACACACGGCAGGTCGAGTCACACTTGAGGCTGTCGGAGAACATCATCCGACACTTGTTAGTGCGGGCAGAGCTGCCCATCGGTGCGTCGCCCCGTCCCATTGAGCCTCCGCGAGGCGAGGCTCCCAGTGCGCCAGCTCCAGCAGCCCCTCCAGCCGCGGAGGTGCCCGCACCTGCGGGTGAGGCTCCCTCGGTGGAAGCTACTGAGCAGGTAGAGGCGCCCGCGACAGAGGCTGTCGTGGCAGAGGCTCAAGCCGTTGCCGAGCCGGAGTCCGTCGGCGCTGAGGCTGTCGCGGAGGAATCCGCGTCCGAAGTCGCCGGGGCCGTTGCGGAAGAATCCGGGCCCGTGGACACTGAGGCCCCCGTGGCTGAAGCTGAGGCCGCCGCCGAAGTGGAGTCAGTGGTTGCTGAGGAATCCGAACCTCAGGCCGCCGAGGCTGTTATGGAGGAATCCGAGGCCGAGGCTGTTGCGGAAGAATCCGGGCCCGTGGACACTGAGGCCCCCGTGGCTGAAGCTGAGGCCACCGCCGAAGCGGAGTCAGTGGTTGCTGAGGAATCCGAACCTCAGGCCGCCGAGACCGTTATGGAAGAATCCGAGCCCGTGGCTGTTGCTGAAGAATCCGAGCCCGTGGCCACGGACCCCGATCCGGAGCCTGCCGTTGCCGAGGAAGCCGACAGCACCGCCGAAGCCTCTACGGCCGACGGGGAGGCAGAGGAGCCTGCTGCTGACGATCAGGACCCGGACGAGCCTGATGAAGTCCGGCAGGGTGCGTAGGGGGTACGGGCCATGACGATGAACAAAATCATCGTGATCGGCAACTTGGGCTCGGACCCTGAGATGCGGTACACCCCTAACGGGCAGGCGGTTACAAACTTTAACGTTGCTACCAACTACCGCTACAACACCGCTGAGGGTGAGCAGCGGGATGAGACCGAGTGGTTCCGTGTGTCGGTGTTCGGGCGGCAGGCTGAGACGTGCAACCAATATTTGGCCAAGGGTCGTAAGGTCTATGTGGATGGCAGGCTGCGAAGTCGTACCTACCAAGACAGGAACGGAGAGACGAGAGTCTCTCTGGAGATCACAGCCCAAGATGTGCGGTTCCTGAGCACTCAGAGTGGCGGCGAGGGAGTTGCGCCCGGACCTGGAGGCAGCGACTATGCACCACCCCCGGGTGGCGACAACTTTGGAGCTGACGACCTGCCTTTCTGAGGCAATCCTGATCTGAACTAGCTTATCTGGAATAGCTGTTTGAGGTTGAAAGAGAGGTACTCTGGCTGATGGCGATGCGAAGAGGAGGAGGAGGAGGAAGCCGTCCTCCCGGCAGAGGCAGAGGGAGACGTTTCCCGCCACGCAGGCGCGTGTGCGGTTTCTGCGTGGACAAGGTGAAAATCATAGACTATAAAGATATTGCACGCCTGCGTCGCTTCATCAGCGAGAGGTGCAAGATTGATCCGCGCCGCAAGACTGGCGTGTGCGCCGGTCACCAGCGCGATTTGGCCGTAGCCATCAAGAGGGCACGGCACCTGGCGCTACTGCCCACAGCTCCCTTTCATACCAGGGTCACCACGGGAATCGCGTGATTCCCACGGCATCGCGACGCTAGCCTTGGACCTTCCCCCTGGTTGTAAATACTCATCGCCCGATATGAGGTGGCTTGATGCGTCCGCCCCAAGGACGTAGTGATGCCGGAGCAGGCCGTGGCGGAAGTCGTAGGCCGCGTGCCGCGGCCCGGCCCGGCGACCGGCGTATAGAACGGTCTCGTGCCGACCGCGAGGTGCGACGGCAGCGTCTGGCGTGGGCGCTCATTGGTGGCATCCTCATAGTAGTGGTAGGCATCCTTTCCTACGCCTACTATGCCAACTTCATCGCACCACCCCGTGCCCAAGCCGCCAAAGTCAGAGACACCGTCTACACTCAAGGCGACTTGGTGAAACGCTTGCGCCTGATCAACGCAACCACCGGCAGCGTCGACCTTGGCCGTGCGCCTTGGGAGATCTTGTTCGGCATGGTGGAGGCGGAGCTCATCAGGCAGGGGGCCGAGTTTGAGGGCGTGGTGGTCACTGATGAGGACGTGGACGCCGCCCTACGAGTCAACTTCTACCCCCAAGCCCCAGAGGACCAAGAGGTGGAGCCGGGCCAGCTCGACACCGAATATCAGGAGCGTTATCAGTCATTCCTCACTCAAGCACAGATTAAAGACGAAGAGTACCGGGTGTTGGTCTCCGACCAAGTGTACCGCGTTGCCCTCAGGGAGGCTCTGGGCGAGAGGATTCCGGAACATTTCGAGCATGCGAACGTTAGTTGGATACTGGTGCCCCACGATGCGCCCGATCCAGAGAACCCACCACCAACTCCTACGGACATCTTGGAGAGGCTGCGCACCGAGGAGTTTGCCGATGTGGCAATCGACATCGGTGGAGGCAGCGGTTCTCAAGGTTGGGTGCCAAAGGGGGTCTTCCCTGAGCTGGACGAAACCCTCTTTGGCGCTGACCCTCCGGAACCCTTGGTTCAAGACGAGTTTACCGGGCCCATAGTCGGCGAAAATGCCGTCTACTTTGTGAAGTCCCTCTCTGAGGTTGAGGTGCGCCCTGTCGAAGAGCGGTGGGCCAACGCAATGGGCCTGGGCGCCCCGGCAGAGACGGAGCACATGGACGTCAGTTGGATAGCGCTCCCTAACGAGACCTCCGGTTCGGAGAGCCCGCTGCCGACAGCTGACGAGGTGCTGGAGAGGCTGGAGGACGAAGATTTTGACGATGTGGCGATGGAAATAGGCGGGAGCAGCGGCCCCCAAGGCTGGATACCCAAGGGAGCCTATCTCGACCTGGACGGGGCGATATTCGGCCCCCAACCCTTGGCACAGGGCGAGGTCAGTAGACCCATCACCGGCCTGAACGCCACCTACATCGTCACGGCCCTCTCCGATGTGGACGTACGCCCGCTGGACGATGACTGGCTACCAGGCCTCAAAGAGCAGGCCCTCCAGAAATGGATTCAAGACCAATGGGCCTTGGGACGGCTGGAGGGCTGGGTGGAGATCCACACTGACAGTGAGCAGTACAGGTGGGTGGTAGAGCAGTACAACAAGAGCGTCCGAGAGGAACAGGAAGAAGCCCAGGGGCAGGGCAACTAGGCCCGTCATGCCATCAGCTTCGCGTATAGGAATAGGCTTGATGGGCCTCGGTGTCGTAGGCGGTGGCGTCGCCAACGCCCTCTTGAACGATGCCCAGTCCATGGCCCTCAAGGTGGGTTGCCCTGTCGACCTACGACGTGTACTGGTGCGGGACGCCTCCCGTCCTCGTTCGGTGGAGCTGCCCCCTGCGATGCTGACAATCGATGCCCAAGAGGTCCTGAACGACGAGAATGTATCCATTGTGATTGAGTTGCTGGGCGGAGAAGAGCCTGCCCAAAGCTACATCTGCCAAGCCCTGCAGTCGGGCCGTCATGTGGTCACGGCCAATAAAGAGGTCATGGCTAAGTACGGCCCTGAGCTGATGGCGGAGGCGCGCCGCAACGAGGTGTGTCTGCGCTTCGAGGCCAGCGTGGCGGGAGGCATCCCAATCATCGCCCCGCTAACACGGGACTTGCTGGCTAACGACATAATGTCCATTCATGCCATCATTAACGGCACCACGAATTACATCCTCACCCGCATGGCCCAAGACCGGGTCGACTTCTCCGAGGCCCTCGAAGAGGCCCAAGCCCGTGGGTACGCCGAATCCGACCCCTCCAGCGACGTGGAGGGCACTGACGCCGCCTATAAGCTGGCTATTCTAGCCGCTCTCGCCTTCCACACGCCCATCGACATCAAAAACGTCTATTGCGAGGGCATCACTCGCCTCCAAGCCCAAGACTTCCGATATGCGCAAGAGTTGGGCTACGCCATCAAGTTGCTGGCGGTGGCCGCTCGTGACGGTGACTCGGTGCAGGCGAGGGTACATCCCTGCTTCATCGCGCAAGACCACATACTGGCCAAAGTGGACGGGGCCTTCAACGCCGTGGAGGTCGAAGGCAACCTGATAGATCGCGTGATGTTCCATGGCCCGGGAGCGGGACGCGAACCCACCACCAGTGCGGTCATTGCCGACCTCATTGAGGTAGCGCGGGGCATCTGCTCCGGCCGGGCGGCCAGTGAGCCAACTGGGGTCAACCGTCCCTTGGCGGTCGCGGATATGTCGTCCTTGGTGGACCGTTATTACCTGCGCCTGTGGGTCGCAGACCGCCCCGGTGTATTGGCCCAGATCGCTCGAGTGTTGGGGGACTTGGATATCAGCATCGCCGAAGCGCAACAGAAACACTCTGACCCCGCCACACGCACCGCCGAAATCGTCATCACCACCCATCCTGCCCGTGAGTCGGCAGTGCAACGCTCTCTCACCATGCTGAATGGGTTGGACGTGGTGGAAACGTGTAACATGATCAGAATAGAGGAATGGTAGTGCTCCTGCGGTCGGCGACATGAGCGAAGGCGTAGTGCTGGAAATACCAGACCACAAGGGCCGTCAACCCGGCTTATCCCCGGAAGCTTCGCTATTACGTTGATGCTCATCGTCATAGTCGCGGCATGTGGCGGCCCCAACTCCACGCGGAATGGGGATGAAGCCACCAGTACGCCTATGGCGGACCCGGATACGCCGCAGCCAATGCCGCCTCTGACTGAGCCTGGCTCAGTCTGCCGCGCAAGGCGTGTGACTTGGGGTTGACGACATGAGCGAAGGCGTGATGCAACGGTACGGGGCATACCTGCCCCTGAGCGATTCCACCCCTATGATTGGCATGGGAGAGGGGAACACGCCTCTGGTCAGGTCTGCCCGTTTGGGCAAGCCCTTGGGATGCGACCGGCTCTACTTCAAACTGGAGGGATGCAACCCCACTGGCTCGTTCAAGGACCGTGGCATGGTGGTGGCAGTGGCCAAGGCCATGGAAGGAGGGGCCAAGGCCATTATCTGCGCCTCAACAGGCAACACCAGCGCCTCGGCGGCCGCCTATGGTGCGCGCTACGACCTGTCGACGGTGGTCCTGATTCCCAAGGGAGAGGTGGCTTCGGGGAAGCTGGCCCAAGCCGTTGCCTACGGGGCGAAGGTGATGGTGGTGGATGCCGGGTTCGATGGTGCGCTGGCCTTGGTGCGACGTTTTACCGAAAGCTCCCCCGTGGTGCTGGTGAACTCGGTGAACCCCTATCGTCTGGAAGGGCAGAAGACAGCCGCCTTTGAGATCGTGGACGAGCTTGGCGACGCACCCGACTACCTTTTCATCCCGGTAGGCAATGCGGGGAATATCACCGCCTATTGGCGGGGGTTCTTTCAGTACCATGACTTGGGCAAGGCCGAAGGGATGCCCCGCATGATGGGGTTCCAAGCAGTAGGAGCCGCGCCCATCGTCCATGGCGCCCCGGTGGCTAACCCGACGACTGTAGCTTCTGCGATACGCATCGGCAACCCAGCTAGCTGGCAGACAGCGGAGATGGCTAGGGACGAGTCGGGCGGCGTCATTGATTCGGTGACCGACGATGAAATCATGGAGGCCTACCAGCTTCTCGCTACCCAAGAGGGTGTCTTCTGCGAGCCAGCCTCGGCGGCTTCCTACGCGGGACTGGTCAAGATGCACCGGCAGGGCCTCAACTTGGAAGGCCGGACCGCCGTGTGTGTTATCACCGGTACGGGGTTGAAGGATCGGGAGACAGCGGTCACCTATTCCAAGACACAGCCTATCGAAATCTCCGCCGATTTGAAGGAGTTGGAGACAGCGGTGATGGCATTGACCTCCTGATGACAACGCAGAGACATCACCCCTATGACTCCGATCCCGCGGCCATACCACTGTCCGTTGTTCCTATGAACATAACCCTCCAAGCGTACATAACCAGCCGCTTCCGTCGTTCCCGCCTGCGCGGGAATCCACGGCCCTCGCTTTTGGGCAAGTCGACTACCCGTATAGCCGGAATTCAGGCGCTTGGTGGCGAAACGTTAGCTGCGGAGTCGGCCCTTCAACCCCCATTCCAACATTCCCCCTTCAACGGGGAAGTGGTCATGCACAGGTCTCCCAACACGCACAGGTATCCTCAATGGAGAGGAATAAGCTCGTGATCCGGCTGGAAGAAGTGGAGCAGGCCGTGCGAGCCATTCTCACCGCCATCGGCGAAGACCCCGAAAGGGAGGGCCTGCGGGCCACCCCCCAGAGAGTGGCCCGCATGATGAATGAGCTCTTCTCAGGCGTGGGCTTGGATGCAGCCGATGCTATCGATACTGTGTTCGAGGAGCCGGAAAGCGAGGAGGCGGAAGGTGACTCGGGAAAGGGTCCCGAGGGTGGACTGGTGGTGCTTAGGGAGATTCCCTTCTTCTCCATGTGCGAACATCACCTGCTGCCCTTCTTCGGGCGCGCCCATGTGGGCTACGTGCCTAGCGGGAAGATTGCGGGGGCCAGCAAGCTGGCTCGGGCGCTGGACGTCGTGGCGCGTCGCCCCCAAGTGCAGGAGCGTATGACCCAAGAGCTCGCCGACGCAGTGTACCGTTCCCTGCAACCCGACGGTGTGGTAGTGGTGCTTGAGGCCGAGCACCTGTGCATGTCGATGCGTGGCGTGAGGAAACCGGGCAGCATGGTGGTCACGTGTGCCTCGCGCGGCCCCTTTGCCCGCGGGGTTATCGGGCGCCAAGATTTTATGGCCCAGTTACACAGCCAGTTGCATAGGAGGTAGCGTATAGCGTGACCTCGTTCCACAGAGCCTCGTCAATTCAGGAGATTCAGCAGGACTGGTTGGCCCTGCTGCCTCAAGGAAGTCTGGATACCATATTCGTCATGCCCCAGTGGCAACAGGTGTGGTGGGGTGAGTTCGGCGATGGGGCCGAGCCTCTGCTGCTGTCCTTGCCAGGGAATGACGGCTTGGATGCCTTGGCACCGCTGATAAGACGCGAGGGCAAGATAACCTTGATGGGTGATGAAGACCTCTACGACTACAACGACCTGTTGGTGGCATCTGGAACGGAAGATAGCTTCTACCCGCTGTTTCTGGAACATCTGGAGACTGAACAGTGGGACTCACTGGAGCTTTTCCCGTTGCAGGCAACGTCTCCTACCTTGAAGCTTGTTCCCGACCTGGCGACCTCCCGTGGCCTTGAAGTGGAGATACGTCAGGAGGATGTTTGTCCCGGGGTGGAGCTACCTGCTGATTGGGACGAGTTCCTAAGCAGGCTCTCCAAGAAGGACAGGCACGAACTGCGACGCAAGCTGCGCCGCTTGGAAGGCGCGGGCGACTACCGCTGGTACTGCTGCCAAAGCGCTGAGGAGGTGGAAGGGAAACTTGACCACTTCTTAGCCTTGGTGCGACTCAGCCGGGCGGACAAGGACCGCTTCATGACGCCCAAGCGGGAGTCTTTTTTTCGCACCGTCATCGGGGCTATGGCCGAGTTGGGCACTGTGAGGCTCTTCTTCATGGAGTTGGAAGGCCAGCCCGTGGCTTCGGCCCTCTGCTTCGACTATGGCGGGTCAAGGATGCTTTATAATAGTGGTTTCAATCCCGAGTACAGCTACTACAGCGTCGGCCTCCTGCTTAAGGCTCTCTGCATCCGCGATGCCATTGAGGCGGGGCTGCCTTTCTTTGACTTCCTGAGGGGAGACGAACCCTATAAGTACGACTTGGGTGGCAAGGACTACCCACTGTATCGGATGGTGGTGAAGAGAAGTTGAGCGTCCAAAGAGTGGCCTTGGTCTGCTTTCACACTTGCCCAAACACCCTCATCGGCAAGGGCAAGGCCGGAGGCATGAACGTATATGTCAGGCAGTTGGCCCATCATCTGGGGGCCATGGGAATCCAAGTGGATGTGTTTACCCGGTGCCACGCCGGTCAGGAAGCCGATACCGTGGAGGCGGATGACAACGTCCGTATCGTTCACCTGTACGGCGGCCCTGATGGCGCGTCTATGGACGACTTGGTGTCCTACCTGCCCCAATTCGCCGACGCTGTTCTTGCCTACGGTGAATCCGAGGGCATCGAATACCAGATGGTCCACTCCCATTACTGGCTTTCAGGATGGGTTGGGCGCAAGGTTGCCAGCCAATGGGGCGTCCCTCATGCGGTGACCTTTCACACCTTGGCCGAGATCAAGAAGCAAGCCCGGTCCGGGGAGCGGGAGCATAGACTGCGCGCCATCGTGGAACGAGACCTCATGGCCTCGGCCCAACTGGTGATGGCCTTGAGCGCACAAGAGAAGGAGTCCATGCGCCGCCTGTACCAAGCACCGGAAGAGCGCATCAGCATCGTGCCCTGTGGCGTTGACCTCTCACTCTTCCGGCCCTTGGACATGAGCGAGTCTAGGAGGAAGCTGGGCCTGAACGGCGAGAGGCTGATACTGTACGTCGGCAGGATTGAACCTCTGAAGGGCCTTGACCTGCTTTGTCGCGCCGCCGCCATGCTGGATGAGGACGAACCCTTCAAAGTTCTCATAGTCGGCGGCGACTTGGATTCCGAAGAAGAAATCAGCGAGGTGCGGAACCTAGGGCAAGGCTTGGGCATTGCCGACTCACTGCAGTTCATGGGCCGCATCGACCAGGATACCCTACCCTTCTACTACAGCGCTGCTGATGTCTGTGTGGTGCCTTCTTACTACGAGAGCTTCAGCCTAGTGGCGTTGGAAGCGATGGCTTGTGGCACCCCGGTGGTCGGTTGCCGGGTGGGAGGCCTGCCCACGGTGGTGCAACATGGGCAGACTGGCTACCTGCATTCGTGGCGCTGCCCTGAACCTTTCGCCGATAGCTTGGAGGTATTGCTGGCCAGCACCGGCCTCAAGAGGAGCATGGGTGACGCTGGCCGAAAGCGGGCTGAGGGCATGGGATGGGACCGGGTGGCAGCCGACGTGTTGGAACTCTATGAGTCCAACACATCCATTTGCGGCTCTCCGTAGAAGGAATTCCCGATGAACACGGCCTCGCAGGTACTCAGGACAGCAGGCGCCCATATTAGACGCACCCTCTCCGCTGGCCTGATCGTCACCATCCCCTTGGCAGTCACCGCCGTTATCATCAACCTCTTGGTGGACTGGTTCGATCCGTTGCTCAAGCCGGCCTTTGACTCCTTCTTGGGGCCGAATCAGTACCGGGAGGGTATGGGCATAGGCGCTTTAGTAGTGCTCATATACATCGCTGGCCTTCTCACCACCCATGTGCTGGGCCGCCGCCTCCTCGACTATGGCCATCGCATCCTTGGTGCTGTGCCGGTGGTGCGCAGCATTTACAACACCCTGCTCTTGGCCACTGAAATGCTATCCGTCGACAAGTCGACGGAGAAATACAGCGGCGTGGTTCTGGTGGACTTCCCTATGGCCGGAAGCAAGGCGATAGGTCTGGTTACGTCGCGAGTCCAGGATTTGGATGGTCAACCCTCGGTGGCGGTGTTCGTGCCCACGACCCCGGTGCCCACATCGGGGTTTTTGCTGATTATGCCCGAAGAGAGCGCAATACCTGTTGACGTCTCCGTGGACGAGGCGATGAAGCTCATCGTATCCGGCGGAATTCTCACGCCAGAGGCGGTGCTACACCCGCGGCCCGAAAACGCGCTGCCGGATAGCTCGCCGACCGAGGACTCGTCTCAGAGTGACGCCTCGAACCACTGAAGCTCGTAGGCCTTCTTGAACCCCACGCTGGTGTACAAGCCGATGGCTGGCTGGTTGGTAGAGTCCACGTCCAGCTTGACGTAGCCCACGCCGTTGGCGCACAGGTGCTGCATCCCGGCCGCTAGAATGGACTTGCTGAGACCGCGTGAGCGGTAGGACGGATGCACCCCGATCATGCTGATGGTGCCGATGGGAGGCCCCTCATCCTGCTCCTCCGTCAGGGTCCAGCAATAGCCTGCTATATCGTCGCCATGCTGTAGGAGGAGGACACCGCTGGGGCCGGTGCTGCGCACGGCGGCGTGGTACTCAGTCTGTTCCGGGGTGTTGGGTGAGAATCCCCAGCTTTGGCCAAAGGCTGCATTCTGCACTGCGGCTAAAACATGCCCCTCGCCCGGCTGCAAGGTGCGCACCGCGAAGCCGTCCGGGGCCGGCGATTGAGGAGGCTCAAGCTCTTGCCATTGCATCAGCCAATAGCTGCGCACCAGTGAAAGCCCTGCCTTGTCCAGTGGGGCATCCCAAGAGCGGTCTACGTGAGGCAGGCACAGGTGCGCTACTCTGCTGCCCACGGCCTTGCCTTGCGTCACTCCCAAGGACAGAATCTCTCCCCGCAGTTCGTCGCTGCGGTGTTCAGGGTGCAGCGCGGCCTCCAAGACCGTGCGACGCAGCGGGGGTTCGTGATGCAACAGAAGGTAGGCTTGCAGGTTGGCGCCGGAATGGAAGAGATAACAGTTGCGCTCGGGGTCAAGTCCCGGGTCTCGTAGGTACTCCTCCAGCGAGGCCTCGTCAAGGATCCGCAGATCACCGTCGGAGCGCCGCGTTTGGCGCATCAGCCCAAGCAGGGAAGGGAGGTCCTCCCAACGGAAGGTGCGTGGCGCAGACATCCTACATCACCTCGACCCACAGCCTTGCGCACGCCAAACGCCTATCCGGTTGGGCGGTTTCTTGGGAGGGCGCACATCAGCCGTATCGAGCCTCGACAACTTTGGCGGCCTTGACAGGCTAGGCTGGATTGTAGCAGCATGGGTATCTCCGAACAACCCCTGCCTCTTCGAACAACCCCATTGGAGTGCGCAATATGCCGGATACCCTTGAGACTATCGAGATGCCCGAACGCGCCTTGGTCGTAACCCCTCACCCTGATGACGCCGAGATTGGCTGCGCAGGCACCGTCGGCAAGTGGGCGAAGGAAGGGGTCGAGGTCTACTACGTCCTCTGCACCGACGGTGGCAAGGGCAGCAGCGACCCCAACGCCGACCCCCAAGCCATAGCCGCCGCCCGAGAGCAGGAGCAGCGCGAGGCCGCTGCTCTCCTTGGAGTGAAGGACGTGGTGATGCTGGGGTATCCCGACGGCGATCTGGAAGACAGCTATGAGTTCCGCAAGGACATCGTGCGGGCCATACGGCGGTTCCGGCCCGATGTGGTGCTGTGCCCGGACCCCTACCGGCGCAACTTCTACTGGCACCGCGACCATCGCATTACTGGTCAGGTGAGTATAGACGCCTCCTTTCCATACGCCCGGGACCGCCTGCATTTCCTGGAGCTATGGGAGTCGGAAGGCTTGGAACCATTCAAGACGGGCATGTGCCTCTTGTGGGGGGCCGAAGAGCCCAACGCTTTCGTCGACATCACCGATAGCATGGACGCCAAGATACAAGCCCTAATGTGCCACCGTAGTCAAGTATCGGACCGGCCCGACCTCGACGTAGGCAAGCTCCTGCGCGACAACGCCCACGACACGGGCGAGACTCCCGGCTACGAGTACGCCGAAGGCTTTCGCATGCTTCGCTTCCGGCGCTGAAGGGCGCTAGGGCTGCGGCGACCCGATGCAATGCCCCAATTGCAACGCGGCTGTCCCGGAAGGTGCGTTGGTCTGCATCCAGTGTGGGACGCGGCTGGAAGAAGTTTGCCCGAATTGCGGGGCCGTCCGCCTGCCGGGAGCACGATACTGCCGGTCATGTGGGACGTACCTTGAGGAATCATTGGACGCCCCTATTGCTCCTAGCGAAGAGCCGAGATGCCCGCGATGCCACAGCATCAACGAACCGACCGTTGCCTTCTGTTACTCCTGCGGGCTGCCCTTTGATGACGAGAACCGGCCACGCTCCGCCACGGTGTCTCCGGTAGGGAGGCCTGCCGGTTTTTGGATACGGGCGGTAGCCGCCCTTATCGATGGCGGGGTACTGCTTCTGGTCTTCATCTTCTTGGGTGCCCTGTGGCCCGGGGTCGACCGACTGGAATTCCAGGAGCCGCTCCCGGAAGCGTCATCCACAGAACTCACCGCATCAGACCTCTCCTGGACTGCTCTGGATACCATCGCCCTGATCATGTCCGTTGCCTACTACACCCTCTCTATTTCGATTTGGTCCACCACCATCGGAAAGCGGGTCGTGGGCATCTATGTGCTTCGGCCCAACGGTTCAAGAGTGGGGGTGGGGCGCGCGTTCGCGAGATATCTGGCGTCACAGCTATCTGCCCTTTTGTTGTTTGCGGGTTATCTGATGGTCGCCTTCCGCTCCGACAAGCGAGGCCTGCATGATCTCATCTGCGACACGGTCGTCGTTTACCGACGATGAACGTCGTCGATGATCTTCGCGGCATTTGCCATCCTCGCGTTCGCACCTGGGGCCTTCTGGCTCTGGTTCTTCCTTAAGCGGAACACCTACCGACCCGAATCCAAAAGGCTGATAGCCTCTACCTTCTTCTTAGGCATGCTCTCTACCATTCCCGCGGGGATCATCCATGTCGTACTCCTCGATGAGAGCTTGTTGGATGGTGATTTCAGCGACGCGGTGTCCGTTGCAGTGGCGATGTTGTTCGTGGTTGGCCCTGTTGAGGAGACTAGCAAGTTCCTAGCAGTCAGGCTTCACGCGTTCCGCTCGCTCTATTTCGACGAGCCAGTCAAGGGGTTGGTGTACTCAGCGGCAGCCAGCTTGGGGTTCGCCTCCTTGGAGAATCTCCTATACATACTGCAATTCGGTCCAGAAGTAATGATAGTGAGGGCGCCCCTCAGTACGGTGGCCCATGTGATATTCGGCGCGTTCTGGGGGTATGCCCTTGGCAAGCAGGCCCAAGGGGGATCAGGTGGGGCAGTAGTGGTGGTGGCAGGAGTGGCGTGCGCCGCCGTGGTGCATGGCCTCTTCAACGTCACTGCACTGGTGTTCCCGATTGCTGCTGTAGGGATAGTGGTCGCGGGCCTGTGGTGGGTGCTCAGCCGCTACGGCTGGGCACGGAGGGTGTCTCCCTTCCGCTACCGGCGAAACTACCCCAGATTCATGTGTCCCATCTGTGGCGCGCACATCAGCGTTGCTAGCAGATATTGCACCAGTTGTGGCTCGCCAGCGGGAAGGCCTTCAGGCCAACTCTATTGCAGCCACTGCGGCCACGCCAACCGGGGCGACGCCGGATTCTGCACCATGTGCGGCGACCAGCTACAGAGGCCCCATGGCGGTCTCGGGTCCCGCTAGGGCCAAACTTGGTTGCCCATACTTCAGGCGCTCTAGTCTGCCTACGTATCCAGCGTCGATTCGACGAACAGCTCGTCAACCTCCAAGCGGCGGTCGATCAGTCCTTGGTCCAGTTCGTACTGGATGAAGCGTTCTAGGTTGGCGCGGTTGCGGGCTACGCCGTTGGGCCAGGGGTCGGGGCCCATGATGTTGCGTTCCTGGACCTGCTGATGGGGCGCCCAAGCTAGGTGGCTCCAGTTGGGGTCGCTGTAGTAGTCGTAGCAGATTTCCTTGGCCTGTTGGAAGGCTTGCATCAGGCCGGCGGCCACTTCGGGTGTCTTCGCCACCACCTCGGGCTTGATGGCTAGTACGTGCATGATGGGGTAGAAGCCGTTACGCTGGAAGTAGGCCTCCTCCTCGGCACGGGCCTCCCCAAAGAGCCTAGCTACTTGGGGCGCGCCGTTGACGAAAGCTCGTGGCATGCGGGGCGTCATGAAGGCCTGCACCTCACCCTCCACCAGCATCGTTTCAATGCCCTTGTCGGCCCGCTCGATACGGACACCTTCCGGGGTGTCAAAGGGTACCGGCTCGTCGGAGCTGGTGACCCAAGTCACCGAGTCCAAGGGGACAGCGTACTCGTGGGACAAGTCGCCCTTGGCCAGTACCGACAGGGTGGTCTGGTAGCTGCGCAGGGCGACGCGCTTGCCGATCAGGTCGGAGGGGGACTGTATACCGCAGTTGACGTTGATGTACATCTGCGACTGGCTGAAGAGGCGTCGCGGGAAAACCGGCACCGCGGTGAGTTCGGCATTCCGCGCCTTGGCCATCAGGTAGGATGAGAGGGAAAGCTCGGCGGCGTCCCAAGCCCGCTCATGCAGCATCCGCTCGTGGCGTCCGCCCTCGGTGCTTACGTGGACGGCTTCTAACTCGAAACCCTCTCCTTGGACTGCCCCCTGCAAGAGGGGTAGATGGCGGTCGTAATGCTCCATGGCAACGGTAATTCTGGGTCCGGGCATGGCATCCCTCCTGATGTGGGCGAGTTGTTCGTATTATATCCACATGATGAAGCGGGATGGTGCAGGGTTGCGCCCTCCCCCTCTCGCTCCAACATCATCACCGCTCTGCTGCCCCATGCCGCATCCCTCGGGATTATTGCCGACCTCTTACGCTGGAACCCGAACCCCGGTCCCGTTGGCATCTCACGAGTGCCTTGCCGCTTTGCCGGAGGTCTTGGCATGACAACCGGCGTTACTGGCCTTGGACGTCCGCATTTTGGGGCATTTGGGGTGTCCCAATGCTAGTCTTTTGCATCTCTGGTTTACTTCCAATGCTATATCCGTTGTAAACTGCCTGTACTTTATTGCAACGGGATTTGGACCGTCGCAGCTACGCGTCAGCTTTGCTTAAGTCAAGGGGCTGACCCACAATTCACGAGTTTCTGCGTTTTCGTAGCTGATGCCTATGACATTTGTGACGTCGTTGTATCGGGTCCGCTTGGGCCGGCATGGATATGGAAGGCGGTCTAACGGGTGAGACTTGGTGTCCCGGTTTGGACTCATTGAGTACCACGGCATGGGCAGAAATCGTATCTGGAGAAGGGGACAGATGAGACACTCGTCGTAGCTGAGAATACATGTTTTGTATCTGTAATGTGTCTCATTGGTCTCATTTGGGGCAGTTCCAGCTACGAAATGACGTGGTTTTATGGGACCACCGGTACCATTGAGAGGCCGCGCGGAAGGCGGGATGGCGGGGCTTGCAACACTTGGGCTGACCGGTGGCGTGTTCCTGCAGGGGGTTTTCGACCAGCCGTTGTTGGGCGTTGTTGGCGGCCCTGCTACGGGTGTTTTGGCTGATTGGATTTTCAGAACCATACGTCGAAGCCTAGAGGGGGAAGGGCAACGGCGTCAACGAGCTGATGTCAGTGGGCACGGGCTTTCGATTGTTGCATGTGGCAGGCTTGGAGCGCCGCGAATCACCCTCATCCACGGATCGAGTCGGGGGCAGGCTCTAGACCTCTGCCAGACCTCTCTCCCTTGATAGCAGAGGGCTAGGAGAGATCCGGTTGTTCAGTGCGTTTTTCGAATAACCGAAGGACCCTGTATGTCTCTGCTAACATTGACAGATATCGGCGCCGCCAATAGCATCGGGGTTGATTGACGGCGGTCTGACAGATTCCGTATTGGGAGGAGAACGCAATGGACAAGGGACGAGATGCCGACGTGGTGGTCGTGGGTGCTGGCGGGGCCGGAGTAGCTGCAGCCATCGATGCCCATGATGCCGGGGCAAGCGTAATCATCGTTGACTCGCACCCCGAGCCGGGCGGGGCTACTGCTATCTCCGGCGGTGGGTGCTGCATGGTTGGCACCGCTTTCCAGCGGGAAAAGGGCATTGAGGATAACCCCAACTTGGCGTTTTCCGACTGGGTGCATTTCGGACAGGGCTCTGCCGACGAACAGTGGGCCCGCTTTTACATCGAGCATTCAGCCCATGACCTCTACGAGTGGCTCACGGCCATGGGAGTGGTCTGGGACAGCTTCAATCACCAAGAGGGCAACACCGTCCCCCGCTGGCACCACCCGGTGGGCAACGGCAAGGCAATCTTCGAGGCGATGCAAGGCGCCGCCCGTGCCCGCGGCATCGACCAATGGCTTATGGGCACCGAGGCGATTGCTCTGCTGGAGGACGACGAACGGGTAACCGGCGTGCGGGTGCGTGACCGTAGTACCGGCGAGGAGCGCGACCTGACGGCTGGCGCGGTGGTCATGGCTTCTGGAGGCTTCATGTCCAATGTGGATATGGTCTACCAGTACCGGCCCGACCTGCGCCAGCACAGAATCTTGGGTGGCTCCCATGTGGAAGCCACAGGCCGGGGCCACAAGCTGGTGGCGGACGCAGGCGGCACTCTGACCCACATGGGCGATGTTTGGATGTACGCCTACGCTACTCCTGACTACCGCGACCCGGAGGGGGAGCGTGGTCTGGTAGTGCGTGGCCTGCCCGACTACGTGTGGGTCAACGCCCAAGGCCAGCGGTTCCACAACGAGGGCCTGAGCGGTGGAGCGTCGGCCACGCCTGCCGTGCTGGCCCAAGACCCAGCCTACTGCTGGGCCATCATCGACCAGACGGGCCGGGAGACCGTGGAGATATCCGATCCCTACTATCGAGACGGCCTGATAAAGCACTGGGACCGCATCGACGACCTGTTCCAGAAGTCGCCCAACATCAAAGAGTCCGGCACTCTGCGAGGCCTAGCCTTGGAGACGGGGGTGCCCGGCGCGGCGCTGGAAGAGACCATTACCCGTTACAACGCTTACATCGACGAGGGGTTGCAGCGCGACCCCGATTTTGGGAGGCCCTTGCACGGAAGGAAGAAGGTGGAGCAGGCCCCCTTCTACGCCCTTCAGTTCTTCCCGTTGTCACGCAAGAGCTTTGGCGGGGTGAAGACAGACCTGCGCTGCCAAGTGATGGACTCCCACTTCCAGCCCATCGAAGGGCTGTTCGGCGCAGGCGAGCTCGCCGGCATGGCTGGCGGTCACATCAACGGGAAGGCAGGACTCGAAGGCACTATGCTTGGTCCGGCCCTTTTCAGTGGGCGCGTGGCAGGCTCGTGGGCGGCCAACGCCGCCGGGTTCGGTCCGGGTTTCGCGGGCACGCCTCTCCGGTAGATACGTACGGCTAGACCCCAGCGGAGTAGGTCCGCGAGCCTCGCCGCCACCGCCGGAACGGGCGGTTGTCGTTGCCCTGCGTGGACGGGTGCCCCTCGCGGGCCAGCACCAGCCCCTGCACTGATTCGGCCCCAGCCTTGCGCAGCGCTTCGGCGCATGCCGAGAGGGTGCTGCCGGTGGTCGCTACGTCGTCCACCAAAACGACGGCCCTGCCAGCCACTGCGTCGCTGGAGCGGAAGCAGTCCTGCACGTTCAGTACCCTTTTCTCCCTGCTCAGTCCTACCTGTGGGCTGGTGTCTCGTGTACGCACCAGTGCAGCGTCGTCGCAAGGGACGCCCAGTACCCTGCTCAGGGCCTTGGCCAGAAGGGCCGACTGGTTGTAGCCGCGCTGTCGCAGCCTCCGAGAGTGCAGGGAAACGGGCAAGACCAAGTCGGCGGACAGCCCCTTCGCCCGCCACGCCTGTTCCAGCAGGCCTCCCATCGTGGGGGCCAAACCACGCACTTGGTGGTACTTCAGTTGCAACACTGCTTCCCGTACTGCGCCTTCCATCAGAAATGGCGCAACGATGCCGTCCAGAGCTAGGGGTGCGGCGCGACACCAGCGGCAGGGTGTACCGGACTGAGGCTGGGCACAGTGGGCGCAGTATGGCTGGCGCAGTACGGGCAGTCCTTCCCGGCAATCGGGGCATAGGTACGCGCCTTCTGCGCCACAGCCTAGGCAGCTGATGGGGAATATGAAGTCCAGTGTGGCATTTACGACCTGCTTTAAGCGCACCGGCATACTCTTGGCCTTTCCTTTGTTCCCCTTCTTTGTGATAGAATGTGGCAACTAATCAGCTACGAGGCTTATCCGTAGCTCCCGTTTCCCTTTGGGGAGCGGACTCGAGGACCGGTCAGGCGTCATAGATGAAAAAGGCTGTATTCTTCGACCTCTACAATACCTTGGTACGATTCTGGCCTCCCTTGGATGAGATCCAGCAGGCGTCCTGTTGCGAGTTGGGCCTGACCCTCAGGAAGACCGACATCCGCAGAGGCTATGTGGTCGCCGACGAGTATTTTAACGAGGCCAACGCCGAAGAGCCATTGGCTCTGCGCAGCCCTGAGGCCCGTGCTGAGTTCTTCGCTGAGTACGAGAGGCGCATCCTGCTGGCGGCCGGTGTCGACGTCAATCTGAAGCTGGCCGACCAAGTGTGGCAGATGGCCATGCTCATACAAAAGGACTTCGAGCTTTTCGAAGACGTGCTGCCAGCGTTGCAACAGCTCAAGGAGAAAGGGTTCATACTTGGGGTAGTTTCCAACCTGCGCCGAGACATGAACGCCCTTACCAAGCAACTGAAGCTGGAGGGGATACTGGACTTCTGTGTCACCTCCTCCGAGGTTGGGTCGGAGAAGCCCTACCCACCCATCTTCCGCGCCGCCCTCGACCGAGCCAACGTGGACGCCGCCGATGCCTACATGGTAGGAGACCAATACAAGGCCGACGTTCAAGGGGCCAAGGCTGTAGGTATCACTCCGGTGCTGCTGGACCGTGAGGGCCTGCGGGGCGATGTACTCGACTGTCCACGCATCAGCAGCCTGTCGGAGCTTGAGGGCCTGCTGGACGCCTCCAACTAGCCTTTAGTCTGCCCCAGTCGCCTCTGCAGGAACTCCCTGCCCCTCTTCCAGTTCTTCCGACTGTAGTCTGGTCATGAACCGGAGCAGACGCTGTAACGTGAGCACCAGTTGATCCTGCCATGGCCGACCGCCACGCCTGTGACTTAACTGAAGCTGGTTGTTGCCCACGCGAACAAGAGGCCCCAAGGCCTTCTCAAGTGCGGGCTTGGCCCCACCCACAGGATGCGCCAGTCGCAGCACGATGTTGGAGTCGGACCATGTCAGTGAGGTCAGCCCTGCTTTGTCTGCTAACACTCGCACTCGTGAGACGTACTGCAAGTCCGCCACGGGATCGGGCAGCGGGCCGAAACGGTCGCGCATCTCCGTGCCAATCTCCTCGACCTGCTCTGAGGAGTCGGCCCGGGCCAACCGCTGGTAGACCTCCAGCCGTGCTGGCAAGTGGGATATGTATTCTTCGGGTATGTGGGCGGTCAGTGGGAGGTTGACCCTAGCCTGAGCCATGATAGGACTGGTGGAGACGTCCAAGTCAGGGACACCGACTTCCTGCTGGGCTTCCCCGACTGCTTGATTGAGCAATTGCGAGTAGAGCTCGAAACCAACTGCGTGGATATTGCCACTCTGCTCCGCACCGAGGATGTTGCCCGCCCCGCGAATCTCCAAGTCGCGCATGGCGATGCGGAAACCCGAGCCCAATTCCGACGCCTCCAGCACAGCCGCCAGCCTCTTGCCAGCTGCCTCGGTGATGCGTCGCCTCGGGGGCGTCAGCAAGTAGGCGTAAGCCCTCTGGGTGGCACGACCCACACGGCCTCGTAGCTGATACAGCTGCGAGAGGCCGAACCGGTCGGCCCGGTCGATGATGAGGGTGTTGGCGTTGGGTATGTCCAGCCCCGACTCGATGATGGAGGTGCATACCAGCACATCCATCTCCCCTTGGGCGAACCGGGACATCACCTCCTCCAACTCGTTCTCGTGCATCCTGCCGTGGCCGATGGCGATGCTAGCTTGGGGAACCAGTTGTTGGATGTGGTCAGCGACCCGCTGGATGGACTGGATCCGGTTGTGCAGAAAGAAGGTCTGCCCGCCCCGGTCCAACTCCCTCTGGATAGCTTCCTGTATCACGTCGTCGCTGTACTCGCATACGGTGGTCTTGATGGGCAGCCGCTCTTCGGGAGGCGTCTCCATGGTGCTCATGTCCCGGATGCCTGACAGCGACAGGTAGAGAGTGCGTGGAATGGGTGTCGCACTTAGGGTGAGGATGTCTACCTCGCGGCGCAGACGCTTCAGCTGCTCTTTGTGCACCACGCCAAAGCGCTGCTCTTCGTCCACGATGACAAGTCCGAGGTTTTTCAGGCTCACGTCCTTCTGGAGTAGCCGGTGGGTGCCGATGACGATATCGACGGTGCCCAGCTTCAGCCGCTCAATCACATCTTCCTGCTCCTTGGGGGAGCGGAATCGGCTAAGAACTTCAACCCGTGCCGGAAAGGGGGCGAGGCGCTCAGTAAAGGTGGCGTAGTGCTGCTGGGCCAAGATAGTGGTAGGCACTAGGATGGCCACCTGCATGCCGTCTTCTACGGCTTTGAAGGCCGCTCGCAAGGCAACCTCGGTCTTGCCGTAGCCCACGTCGCCACATACTAGCCGGTCCATGGGCTGTAGCCCTTCCATCCCAGTCTTTACCTCGTCGATAGTGCGACGCTGGTCTTCCGTTTCCTCGTAGGGAAAGGAGTCTTCCAACTCTCGCTGCCACGCCGAATCCACGGGGAAAGGGTGCCCCTGCGCCACCTGACGCGAGGCATAAAGCTGTAGAAGCTCTTGGGCCATCTCTCTTGTGGAGGCCTTGGCGCGCGACTTGGCTCTCGCCCACTCCTGGGTATTCAGCCTGGTGAGCGACGGCGCTTGGTCGCTGGGGGCGAGGTAGGGCGATACACGGTCAAGCTGGCCTGTGGGTACCAGCAGCTTATCTCCCTCGGCGTACTCCAGCACGAGGTATTCCTGGTGCTCCCCGTTGGCCTCCCGTTGTTCCGTGCCAGCGAACCGACCTATACCGTGGTCCACATGTACCACGTACTCGCCGGGTGTAAGCTGAGACACGGGAGCGTTGCCCCGCACCACCGACTTCCTCCGCGAAGGCCTCTCCTTGGACACGCCGAAAAGCTCTGCGTCACTTATGACGGTGGTGCGGACCCCTTGAGAGTCCAGCGACCAGCCACTGTGCAGGAAGTCGGAGACTAGGGAAATGCTGCCCGCGGCAGGGGCCTCATCCACGTTATCGTGTATGGATGCGCCGACACCCGCCTCCTGCAGAATCTCTGCCACCCGGCGAGCATGCCGGCTCACTACCACCACCCGGGCGCCGTTCCGCGCGTCCGAGGCTGCCTGCTCCGCGAATTGCTCAAGCCGGCCGTAGTAGAGCGGAGGTGTATGGAATCCGACGCTGGCGTCATCACCGCCCATCTGCACCGAGAGGCGCTGCATCTGGGCCAGCCTCTTGTCGAAGTCCGGCCAGTCGAATTGAGGCGCCGGGAAATTGGTGGGCAGCTCGCCCCGACCCTCCCGGGTATGACGCAGCTCCCACATGCGGTGCGTGAGGTCGTGGCCGCAGGAAGCGACTTCTTGGGCTCCGCTTAAGACCACAAGGGCTTCTGCCGGCAGGTAGTCCAAGAGGCAGCCATGGTTGAGCAAGCCGTTATAAAAGGCATGCTCCTCGGTGCCCTGACCGGAGAAGATCGAGGCCAACTCCTCCTCGATGCGGTCTTTGACGGTGGCGGTGCAGTCGGAGAAGTTCAATCCGGCGATGAGGCGCGAGACCTCGTCGTGGCTGGCCAGCGACGGCAGTGCCTCACGGCAAGGCACGATGGTGACCGATTCGACGGCTTCCACCGAGCGTTGGCTGCTGGGGTTGAACAGGCGGATGCTCTCGATTTCGTCTCCAACGAGTTCCAACCTTGCGGGAAGGGTAGCGTGGGGCGAGTAGACGTCCACAATGCCACCTCTCAGGCTGAAGGAGCCGGGCACCTCCACGCTATCCTCACGGCGATACCCCAACTCCACCCATTGGGCCAGCATGTGACCCAATCGTACCCTTTGTCCGACGGTCAGGGTGTGGCTGGCCCCCCGAAAGGCTTGAGGGGAAATGGTCTTGCGCAAAGCCCCCACTGCAGAGGTGACAACCATGAAGTCGGAGCCATGATGCGGGTCTATGGCGGCGAGTGCGGCTAATCGCTGGTTGTTGGTCAACCCATCGGAGACCAGACGCTCGAAGGGTATCGCTTCCGGCTCGGGCAAGTAGTACAGGGACTCGTCTTGGCCCCAGTAGGTGATTAGCTCGCCATGCAGCCGTCGTGCGTCGTCAGGACGGGGCGCGATGACCAGCACCGGGACACACAGTCGCTGCCGCAAGGCCCCTAATAATAGAGGCACCGCGGCAGGCAATGCCGTTACCTGAGGAGATTCACCGTGATTCTCGATCCGCTCAACCAAGCCTCTGTAGGCTTGGGTCTCTTCCAATGCGGTGAAGAGGCCCTTCAGACCCATTCAACCTCCAGTCTTAAGGCAACAAACTTGGGGCCGGCCCAAGGCGGGCAGCCCTTGGCTTTGATTCTACCGTTGGCGCAAAGCCGATACAAGGCGGCTGGCTGCTGGGCCAGCCAAGTACCGGCAGGCTGATATAATGGCGATGCGCAGCTTTATGCTTATCAGGAGGAATCTGGAGTTGGCCAACAATGGCCCTGAGCCGGCTAGTCGCCGCAACCAGTTAGACATAAGTGACCTCAAGTACCGCCGTGTAGTGGTCAAAGCTGGCACCAGCGTTCTAACCGGCAACAGCTGACCGTCTGGACATGAGCGTGATGGAGTCCCTAACCCGACAGGTGGCCCAGTTGCGGCAGTGGGGTGTGGAGGTGGCGCTGGTTACCTCAGGGGCAATCGCTGCCGGGCGGCAGGTTATCGGCAGGAGCCAGGAGCGTCGCGATATCCCCTTCCGCCAAGTCCTGGCGGCAGTGGGGCAGGGCAGTCTGCTGAAAACCTACGAGGAACTTTTCGCCCACTACGGCGTGACGGTAGCCCAAGCTTTGCTAACTTGGAACGACCTCTCCGACCGCCAACGCTACTTGAACATACGGGGGACTCTGGCCACGCTGATGGGTCTGGGCGTAGTGCCCATCCTCAACGAGAATGACGTGGTAGCCGTAGATGAAATCGGTGAAAACTTCGGCGACAACGATCACCTCTCAGCCCTCGTGGCCAACTTGGTGGACGCCGAGCTGCTGATAACCCTGACGGACATGGAAGGCCTCTACACCGCCGATCCTCGCCACGATCCTGACGCCAGCCTGATGCGGATGGTGGAGCGGGTGGATGAATCGGTGCTGGCCATGGCTGGCACGGAGCACGGCGCGAACTCCCGTGGTGGTATGCGCGCCAAGCTGGACGCGGCCCATCAGGTGACCCTTTCCGGCATTGCCATGGTCATCTGTCGCGGAGCCGAGCCGGACGTCATATTGCGCGTCACCTGTGGAGAGCCCATTGGCACCTACTTCGTGCCTGCCGGAAGCCGCATGGAGAGTCGCAAGCGCTGGATGCTCAGCGGGCTGAACAACCACGGCGAGATAACCGTCGATAGTGGGGCGCAAGGCGCGTTGCTGCAGGAACACCGCAGCCTCTTGCCTCCGGGTATAATGGAGGCCAGCGGTGGATTCCAGCGAGGCGACACGGTCTACGTCCTCGGGTCCGGGGGAGCACGCTTGGCCTGTGGCATCACCAACTACAGCGCTGAGGACGTGGAGCGGATCAAGGGGCAACACTCGGACCGCATCTGGGAGCTTCTGGGCTATCATTTCGGCCAAGAAGTGATACACCGAAATAACATGGTCTTATTGTAGGGCAATGACGACGACATCCAAGGATATCCTGAAAGCCAAGGGCAAGGAAGCGAGGGCTTCCGGCCGCCAACTGGCTAAGCTGGGCACTGCAGTCAAGAATCGGGCCTTGCTAAACTTGGCAGACCGCCTTCTGGCGGAACAGGAGACCATTCTCCTGGCCAACAGGGCGGACTGCGATGAGGCAAAGGGCAATGGCCTCTCATCGGCTTGGTTCGACAGGCTGCTCCTCACCCCCGAGCGGCTGGAGGCCATGGCAAGGGGCGTGCGCAGCGTGGCGTCGCTCCCCGACCCCGTGGGTGAGATGATCGATGCCCGGGTTCTGCCAAACGGCCTCTCTATAGGTAAGAGAAGGGTGCCTCTGGGCGTCATCGGAGCCATCTACGAGAGCCGCCCCAATGTGACCATCGACATCTTTACCCTGAGCTTCAAGTCCGGTAATGCCTGTATCCTCCGCGGCGGTCACGAGGCCCTACGCTCCAACAAGGCGTTGGTGGAGCTGATTTGGCGGGCTTTGGAAGAGTCCGATGTACTACGCGGAGTGCTTCAGTTCGTGGAAGACCCGGACCGGGCGCTGGTGGAGAGCATGCTTGAGATGCGGGAGTACATCGACTTGCTTGTGCCTCGCGGGGGGGCTGACCTGATTCGTTACGTAGGGGAGAATGCCTCTATGGCCGTGGTGACGGGTGGAGTTGGCGTATGCCACACGTATGTAGATAAATCGGCCAACTTGGATATGGCATCGGCCATTTCGTACAACGCGAAGGTGCAGAGGCCCACCGTTTGCAACGCCATGGACACTCTGCTCGTCCACTCCGAGGTCGCGCCAAGCTGGCTGCCGCGCATCGCCTCAGAGTGGGGGCAGGCAGGCGTGCAGATGCGATGCGACCGCAGGGCGCTCAGCATATTGGCTCCAAACGGAAACGAGGCCGTGCAGGAAGCCACCGACGAGGACTGGGGCAAGGAGCACTTGGCTCTCGTCGCCTCCGTGCGAATAGTGGACTCTTTGGACGATGCCCTGGACCACATCGAACTCTACGGTTCGGGCCACTCGGAGGCGATAGTTGCCGAGGACTACACCACGGCTATGCGCTTTCTCGATGAAGTGGATGCTGCCGCCGTGTTCGTCAACGCCAGCACTAGGTTTACCGACGGGGCCGAATTCGGCCTAGGGGCCGAGGTGGGCATCAGCACTCAAAAGTTCCACGCTAGGGGGCCCATGGGCCTGCGCGAGCTGACGACCTATAAGTGGGTGGTCATGGGCACTGGCCAAGTAAGACCCTGATCCATCGATTGAGGCCACAATAGCCCTAGATACAGTCCTGATCAGGAGGGTCACCACGCCGGATTACTGGTTCGAACGAGACTGCCGTACTCCCCACTCCGAGGCCTACGCCGTCATTGATGATGATCAGGCCGTCGGTCGGGTCGACCTGCACTTCACCAATACCACGGTGCACGCCACTCTATGTGTGCCGGAGAGCTTCACGACCGAGGACATCCAAGAGCTGATTGAGGCCATCGATGAGGAGTTGGTGGATGTGCTGGGTGTACTGCGGGACGATTTCGTCGTGCATGTGTTCCAAGGGCGTGAGGCAGGTGTCTTTTCCGACCAAGACCAAGAGACCGGGACCAACGGGCGTACCGGCTGTTAGAGGGGGCCAGCTTCTAGCGGTGACGAGGTGCTGGCTAGCCCTTCCTCTGAACAGCCCGCCGCACCGCATCCTCCACGTCGGATACGTCCAAGCCGTACTTGGTCAGCAGTTGGGCGGGGTGCCCTGACTCGGCATAACCTGTCAGCGACACGACTTCCAGAGGCACAGGCTGGTGCTGACCCAGCACGCGTCCGACGATGCTGGCCAAGCCCCCATGCACGTAGTGTTCCTCGGCGGTGACCACTGCGCCCGTCTCTCGTGCCGCCTTTAGCACAGGGTCCTCATCTGCCGGTTGAAGGGTGTGCATGTTGAGTACCCGGACACTCAGCCCCTGCTCGCCAAGGTTGGCGGATGCCTGCAGGGCTACGGGTACCATCGTCCCGGTGGCGATGATAGTCGCGTCGTTGCCCGAGGCTATCTCGTCGACCTTGCCCAGTTTGAAGATGTAGTCCTCGGAATGCACCACCGGGGTCGCAGGCCGGTAGAGGCGGATGTAGAAGGGGCCGGGGGTCTCGGCGGCCGCCAGTACCGCTTGTCGTGTCTCCACCGCGTCGGAGGGGGCAACTACGGTGAAGCCGGGGAGCGAGCAGGCCAATGCTAGGTCCTCGATCCCTTGGGCCGACATACCGTCCTCACCGGTGAGCAGGCCGGCATGAGTGCATACCACCTTCACGTTCAGGTGGGGCTGGGCTATGGCCACCCGCAGCTGGTCGAAGGGGCGCCCCATACCAAATACGGCAAAGGTGCTTACGAAGGGTATCTTGCCTGAAGCGGCCAGGCCTGCCGCCACACCCATCATGTTCTGCTCAGCAGGACCGAAGTCGAAAAAGCGATCTGGGTACTCGGCGGCGAATAAGTGGGTAAAGGTCGACTTGTTCAGGTCGCCGCCAAGGACCACCACGTCCTCGTTCTCGCGGCCCAACTCCAGCAGGGTCCTGCCATAGATTTCGCGGGTTGAAGCAGTTGTTGGAGCCGTTGCCATCAAGACCTCGATTCATGCTGCATAGGGCAACCGGGCAGGGACTAGTCGGGCCGTTCACCATTTCGCGAAGGCGGTGGCTCGTGGAAAGCCTCGCCCTTAGCCTCCGCCTCGACACGGCGGTGGTTCCGCGCCTCGTAAACACCGAATGCTTCGGCACCGAATGCTTTGGCACGAGCCTGGGCGCTGGCCTGTGCGAGCTGCTTCCTCCGACGGGCCTTTATCCCGTCGCGAATGGATTCGGCGAGCACCAACGTTCCGTCCAAGCCTCAATTGTGCTTTAGGCCGTGATCCCCGACAGTGCCATGGCAGCTGCACGAGGGATGATCGTAGCAAACCAAGTGCCGATTATACCACCGTGACTTCTCACCTGTACCACGACCACCACAGCCAAGCTTGGAATGGCGAGGAGCAGGTAAAGTAGCAGAACTGGCGCCTGAAAACGGGAGATGCAAGACCAAAGCAAAGTCTTGGAGTCCTCGTCTTGGTCGAGGCTTGGAGAGGAGTCTTCCCCCGGCCATTTGTCGTTCACTTAAGGGAGTACGGGGTGGTCGTCAGAGGTGTCATGGTGGCAAAGAACGACGAGCAGGGCTAGGCTAGCTCCTTCATGGCCAACTCGTACTCTTCCTTATTGGGGGCCCGGCCATGGAAGTCCGGGTTGTTTTCCATGATGCTGACTCCGTGTCCCTTAACGGTGTGGGCCAGCACCATGGTCGGCCGGTTTCGGGTGCGTCCTGCCTGTCGCAGGGCGTCGCGCACTTGGGAGATGTCGTGACCGTCTACCTCAATCACCCGCCAGCCAAAGGCCCGCCACTTGGAGGCCAGCGGCTCAAGCTTCATAACGTCATCGGTGAAACGGTCGTTCTGAATGCGGTTACGGTCCACAATGGCTACGAGGTTGCTCAGACCGTAGTGCGAAGCAGACATAGCTGCCTCCCACACCTGCCCTTCGTCACACTCGCCGTCTCCCAGCAGGGCGTAGACCTTGTACCGCTTGTTGGACAGCCGGGCGGCTAAAGAGGCCCCTACTGCGAAGGATAGACCCTGCCCCAGTGAGCCAGAGTTCATCTCCACGCCGGGTGTGCGCGGATGAGCATGGCCCTGCAACATGGCGCCCATCTTGCGGAAACCCCAGAGCTCCTCGCGAGGGAAGTAGCCCCGCTTGGCCAGCACTACGTATAGGCCGGGGCAAGCATGGCCCTTACTGAGGATGAAGCGGTCGCGGTCTGGCCAGCTCGGGTTGGAGGGGTCGTGGCGGAGAACGTCAAAGTAGAGTGCCACCAAGATGTCCATCTCGGAAAGAGAGCCGCCCGGGTGGCCGCTGCCTGCTTGGTAGATGGTCTCTATGGCGTCCCGCCGTAGCTCTCGAGCGATGCCCTCCAGTTCTTCTATGGTGGGTTGGCTGTCGCGGCTGGAGACATTGCTTTTTGTGGCCAACTATTCGTTCTCCTCTGGTTCAGTAGCAGGGCCGATTATAATGGGCCCTCGGAATTGGTGTCCATATGTACATTCGAAACCGCTGCTCCCTATAATCGCCCAAGTGATAATCGATTTTCATACCCACGTCCTGCCTGCCCGCTTCCAGCAGCATAGGGAGGACTACCTGCGACGCGATGCTACCTTCGCCGCCCTGTTCGCCAGCCCCAAAGCTAGGATTGCCACCGCCGAGCAACTGCTGGCAGCAATGGACAGGGCCGAAGTGGACGTTGCAGTGGTGATGGGCTACGGCTGGACCGACGCCGAGGTGGCGCGAGAAGCCAACGACTACCTCTTGGAAAGCGCCTCATGCCACCCGCAACGATTGGTGGCCTTCTGCTCACTCAATCCGGCATGGGGTCGGCCTGCGGTGTACGAGTTGGAGCGCTGCGCCCGGGGAGGGGCAAAAGGCATAGGTGAGCTGCATCCCGACACTCAAGGACTGGATATCACTGATCGGGAAGCCATGGCCCCGCTGATGGACGCGGCGCGTGAATTGGGATTGTGCGTCCTCACCCACGCCTCCGAGCCTGTGGGCCACGAGTATCCAGGCAAGGGGCACACAACACCCGACCAACTTTACGCTTTCTCCTACAACTTCCCCGAGAACACCATCGTCTGCGCCCACTGGGGTGGGGGCCTGCCCTTCTACGCACTGATGCCTGAAGTGGGCCAAAGCTTGGCCAACGTCTACTTCGACAGCGCCGCCACGCCCCTTCTATATAGGCCAGCCGTCTACTCTGCGGCCGTTCAGTCGGCGGGTTACCAGCGCATCCTTTTCGGCAGCGACTACCCCTTGGTGGGGTATCACAGGGCTTTGGGACAGGCGCGCGAGTCTGGGCTGGAGCCGGATGTCCAGGAAAAGGTGCTGGGAGGCAACGCGGCGAAGCTGTTGGGTCTCTGAGCCATGGACACTCTGCCTGACTACCTAGAGCCGGGGCTCGACATCGTGTTCGTTGGCCTCAATCCCTCCACCATCTCTGTACAGGCAGGCCATTACTTCGCCAACCCCCGCAACCGTTTCTGGGCGGCCTTCAATCAGTCGGGGCTGGTCGAGGAACAGACCGGACCGGAGTTGGACTACACCCTGCCACAACACGGCATCGGCCTGACGGATGTCGTGAAGCGCCCCACGTCTCAAGGGTCGGGGCTTACCGCTGCCGATTACCGGGAGTGGGGGCCCGTGCTCAAGGAGAAGCTGGAGCGGTACCATCCTCTGGTAGCCTGCTATCATGGCATGATGGCCTACCGCAATTATCTGTGGCATGCCGAGGGCGTCCGCCTTGTGGGTGGAGACTTGGGCGCGCAGTCCCATACAATAGGCGACACCAAAGTGTTCGTGACGCCCAACCCGAGCCCTGCCAATGCCCGCTACTCGGTGTCAGACCTAGCCGGCTGGTACCGCGAGTTGGCCCGATATGTGGCTGGTTTTAGGCAGGCATGAGCTCCACTGAGAGGATTTTCGTCGCCGTGCATCTTCCCGCAGCGCAGCGGGCCGTTTTGGAGTCTGCCATCGCTAGCCTGCGTGGCCATGGCTTGGATCGGGTGAGATGGGTGCGGGTTGAAGGCATCCACCTGACCTTGAAGTTCCTAGGCGATATACCTGCTTCCCAAGTCGAGGCTGTAGCGCAAGGGATGAGGTCTGCGGCCAAGGACGTCGCCCCCTTCCAACTGCAATTGGCATCTCTGGGCGTTTTCCCCAATCCCAAGCGTGCCCGTGTGATATGGTGCGGAGTCTCCGGTCAGATGGAGCAGCTTATCTCTCTGCAAGAGCGCACGGAGCAGGCGATCGTACCGCTGGGTCACCCTCGCGAGCGACGCCCCTACTCTCCGCATCTTACTTTAGGACGGGTGCGAGAAGGCGAGAAACCGCCGGATGGGGCCATGCTGCAGAGGGCGATGGATGCTTGGGATCCAAGCCGGGCAGAGCCGTGGCTAGTCGACGAGGTCTGCCTGATGCGCACAACGCTCCTGCCCGGCGGCTCGATACACGACGTTCAAGCGACGGCTAAACTGAGTGCCGATGGCTCATGGCAGCGGAGGTGATGATGGAGTCCCGCACCACGCAGTTGCGCCCCGTGGCCCCCTTCGACTTCGACCTTACGGCTGGCTCCCACACCTACTTTCGAGGCACATACGGGGCGGACATGCTGGAGGGAGGCGACTACCGGCGCCTGCTCAACATCGACAACAGGTTGGTGCTGGCCCATGTGCGATCTACGGGGTCTACGACCGACCCCAACCTTTCAGTCGTAGCCCAAGGCCCTCACGTAAGCGAGAGCGATTTAGCCGCAGTGAGCGACATCGTGGGTTGGAACTTGGGGATCGATGCGGACATGGAGGGCTTTTACCAATCGGTGAAGGGTGAGCCGGTATTGGAGCGCATCGCATCCCAACTCCATGGCCTGCATCCCACTCGAGCGGTCTCCGTGTTCGAGGCCATGGTGCTGGCGATTCTCGGCCAGCAGATCGCTGCGGCCGTGGCCCGTATCGTTCGCACCCTGCTCATTGAGACCTATGGCGACAGCTTGGAGGTGGACGGCAAGACCTACTTTGCCTTCCCCACGCCGGGGGTATTGCTCGAAGCTGGCATCGACGGCCTGCGCAAGATGAAGCTCAGCCAACGGAAGGCGGAGTATGTCTTGGGCATTGCCAAGGAGTTGGAGGAGGGGACGCTGGACTTGGAGGCGCTGAAATACGCCAGCGATGACGACGTTGTGGAACGGGTGACCCGACTGCGAGGCGTTGGACACTGGACGGCCAACTGGCTATTGATTCGCGCCCTCTCGCGCACCGACGCCTTCCCTTCAGGCGACCTAGCCCTGAAGCGGGTGGTGTCCCAACTCTACTTCGATGGCCGGACCCTCACCGACCGAGACGTAGAGGAATTCTCAGTCCGCTGGTCACCCTACCGCAGCCACGCCATCGTGTACATGTTCGCCGCCGGGAGGCAAGGCATCATCGCCCCAGCCAATACCTCGAGACGCTAGGCGGTCCGACGCGAGTCAGGCAAGGTGTAACGGGAACCAGGCCTGTCCGAGGCGTGGCTCGGGCATAGTGGGCGAAAAGGTGTGGTACGCTCGGCAGGATTCGAACCCGCGACCCCCTGGTCCGAAGCCAGGTGCTCTATCCACTGAGCTACGAGCGCTAGAAGGGTTTCCGTGGGAGTTGGTTGGGGTGAGCGATGGGATTCGAACCCACGATCTCCTGAGCCACAGTCAGGCGCATTAACCACTTTGCTACGCTCACCACGAGATACTGACGCTAAAGTCTAAAGGCTGGCGGCCAGCTACGTCAACGTGGAATAAGAGGACGGAGCCCCACCTGCATCAGATTGCCCGATTCCTTATGCCATGGAACAAAAGTTGGCTGGCGTAGCCAGCGTTGGAGCCGAAGCCCTCTCGAACGTAGCCCAGCAGCTCCGAGTCCGACCCCCGCAGGTCGTAAAACTCTCGCAGGGCACGCCGTATGTTGGTGTCGATGGGAAAGGCCTCTGGCTTATTCAGGGAGAACAGCAACACGCAGTCTGCGACCTTCTCACCTATGCCGTTCAATTGCATGAGACGATGCTTGGCCTCGGTGTAGGGCCTACGCATAACAGAATCCAAGTCCAAAGAGCCAGTTACCACAGCCTCGGCAAGCCTGTGGACGTATTCTGCGTGTCGAGGGAGGCCGAGCCATAGCGAGCGTAGGGCGTCCACACTCGCTGTGGCTAAACACTCTGGTGTGGGGAAAGCATGCCGCTTGATGCCGTCCAAGGAGAGTGGCTTGCCGTAGTTGATGGCTAATTGTTCCACGGCGCGAATATTGTTCTCGACCATGTTTCTGGGGGAACAGACGTAGGTAATAAGGCACTCCCACGGTTCTTGGCGCAGGACCCGTAGCCCGCCGTACAGTTCGACCAAGCGTGCCATCTGAGGGCTGTGGTCAATCAAAGCCTTGTGTACGGGTGCAATGTTTTCATCCAGCCTCAGATAATCGTTAAGGACCGACTCCATGGACGTTTCCGGTCCGCTGCTACGAAACTCCACCTGAGTGTGGGTCTGGCGGAGCTTGATGATCCTGCCCCGGACTACTCCGACGTACCAGCCATCCTCCCCCTCGCGCCAGCGAAGCGCTTGGCCCATAGTGAGAGTGAGATTGAGGTCGAATGGTTGCCAAGCGAGCAGGGACACACTTCACCTCTCAGCCAGCTATGTGCGCTACTCCTGCCCCTGCTCTTCATACTTGTCCAAAGAGAACAACAACACGCAGTCGGCGACATTCGACGTGACGCCTCCGTACTGCATCAGGCTCTCCTTGGCCTCGGAGTAGGGCTTGATGCTCAGCGCGTCCAAGCTCAGGGCGCCGCTGGCCACGTCCTCGGAGATTAGGTGTACGTATTCGGCACGTCTTGGCATACGGAGGGCTACCCTGCTCAGGTCGGCTACGCTGACTTGGGCTAGGCGGTCGGGCTTGGGGAAGGAATAGCGCGTTACGGTGTCTAGAGACAGTCGCTTTCCATGGTATTCGCACAATCGCTCTATGTCCGATGAGAGCCTGCGGACACGTTGCCCAGGGGTGCAGACGCAGGTGATTAAGCACTCCCAAGGATCCGGTCGCATCAGACACATGCCCTCGTGTCGACCCAGCGACTCGGACATCCCGGAGTCGCACCGACTGAGTATCTCGTGCAGACGTGGGAGGTCCCTTTCGAGCCCTAGGTAGTGGCGGAGCGTTTCTCCGTCGGATTCCTCGGGCTCGCTGGTGCGGAACTCCACTTTGTCCTCGGCGGTCTGGCGCAGCATGAAGAGCTTGTCTCCGACGACCCCTGAGCGCCAGCCTCCGTTTTCCTTGCGCCAACGCAGGACCAAGCCCATGGTGAGAGTACGTCCTAGGTCGAAGGGTTGCCGTACAAGCAGGTCTCCTTGGGGCATGGGAGACTCCTTCCTCAGTGTCTTGTGTGGGCTCTGATGGGGCGAGTAGGTGCGCCTGCTACGCCTCTGTGGCCAAGGATGTGCTCAGCTCCACCAAGGTGCGTACGGGTACGCCTGTGGCGCCCTTCACCATATAGCCCTTCTCACGGTCGGTGTAGGTTGTGCCCGCCACATCCATGTGGGCCCAAGCCACGCCCTCGGCGAACTCGGCTAGGATGCACGCGGCGGTGATGGACCCCGCGCCGCGGCCTCCTGTGTTCTTCATGTCGGCCACGTTGCTGCGAATCATGTCCTTGTAGTCGTGCAGAGGCAGCTGCCAAGATGGCTCGGCCATTTGCTCTCCTGCGGCCAGCACCCGATCGACCATGGGCTGGTCGTTGCCCATGACCCCCGTAATTCGGTTGCCTAACGCTACAACGACGGCCCCAGTTAAGGTCGCGATGTCCACCATGCGTGTCAGCCCCAAGTGCTTGGCGTAGCAAATGACGTCGGCCAGCACCAGACGGCCTTCGGCGTCGGTGTTCAGCACCTCGATGGTCTTGCCTCCCATGGTCCTGACGATATCGCCAGGGCGCTGAGCTTGGCCTCCCGGCATGTTCTCCGTGGCCCCGATGATGCCGGTGACGTTTATCTTGGGTTGAAGGCGGGCTAGGATTTTCATCGCGCCCATGACCGACGCACCGCCCGCCATGTCCCGCTTCATGTCTTCCATTCCTTGGGCTGTCTTCAGCGACAGTCCGCCGCTGTCAAATGTGATGCCCTTGCCCAGCAGACCTAGGTTATTGCCCGGATTGGCGGGGTCGCCCCGGTACTGAAGGGTGATGAGCTTGGGCGGTTCGACGCTTCCTTGGGCTACGCCAAGGAAGCTGCCCATGCCCAACTCCTCCATGTCGTGACGCTCCAATACGGCGCAGTCCAGCCCTTCGACGGCCGCCATTTGCATGGCAATCTCCGCCATGCGGGTGGGTGTCATCACGTTGGGAGGCGAGTTGACCATATCCCGCGTCAGAGAGACCCCCTCTGCAACATCGGAGCCTTGTCGTGCGCCCTTCTCAAGCTCGTCCAGTTTGGAGACGTCCCCCTCTATGATCGATATTTCGTCCAAATTGCCCCGGCTGTCGTCGTCCCGGCTCTGGTACTCGGTAAAACGGTAGAGGCCGAGAGATGCCCCCTCAGCGATGGCTTGGCCAGAGTTGCGTGGGCTGATACCGCCGATGCCCGCGCCATGGGCAATAGTGGCCGCTGAGGTGATGCCACGACGGCGCAGGAAGCGGCACGCCTCGGCGGTCACCTCGCGGATGGTGTCGACACCGAACTTGTCGGACTTGCCCAAGCCAGCTACCAGCACACGGGAGGGAGGGATACGCCCGAAGGTATGCACGAGGGTCATCTCGCCCTTCTTCCCTTTGATCTCGCCTTCTGCAATCAGCTGGGAGATGGCGCCGTCCAGTGCCCGGTCGACCGCACCAGTGGCGCCACCGGGGTGCGTCACACCCTCGAACAGGTTGATGATGAGGGCGGGAGTAGAGGTCTGGGTCGCATCGCCATGGGATACGGTCATGCGCATTCGGCTTCTCCTTAACCTGGCCTTAGGGGCAATCTTGTGTTCTCAGGGAGGCAAGAATGCCCGCTTGGCTGCATTATATCTCTGAAAGAGTGGAGGCTTCTTCCGGGGACATGCAGAAAGCCACTCCTAGCAATCCTGGCCCCGTGTGGGCCCCAATTACGGGTGTCATTTGGCTTATGAATATGTCACGACAGTCAAAGTACGCCTCAATCTCTTGGCGCAGTGCTTCGGCCTCTGTGGAGACATCGGCCTCCATGATGTTGACGTGAATGCGACCGTTGCCGGCCATCGTGCGCATCTGCTCTATCATGCAGTTGATAGCGCGGGTGCGGCTGCGGGGCTTGGCCAACAGGTGGGGTTCGCCTTGGCGCAGCTCGAACACGGGCTTGATGCGCAGCGCAGAGGCCGCGGAATAGCCTAACCAACTGATCCGGCCGCTGGCCCGTAGATAGCTGAGGTCGTCCACTGTCGCCAGCAGCTGCAACCGGGGGATGGCGTGTTCGGCGCGCTGCACGATGAGGTCCAATGGCAGGCCGGAGTTGGCGGCTTGGGCGGCGTCGAGGGCGAGCAGGGCACAGGCGCCAGCTGCGGTCCGGCTGTCCATCACATGGACCCGGAGGCCGGGCGTGGACTGGCTGGCCGTAGCTGCAGCTACCTTAGCGGTCTCGTAGGCAGCGCTAAAGCGGGATGCGACCACTATACATAAGACATTGGGCGCAAGCTCGTGTGCCGCGGTAAGGGCTTGAAGGAACGCATTGGAGTTCGGCGCCGAAGTGGTGACGTCCTTTTGTCCTAGGCGAAGCAGGCGGTAGAAATCGGTGGGCTGCATGTCGACGCCGTCCTGCAGGGGAACGCCGTCAATGATCAGGGTGTGGGGTACTACCGTAATCTGCCATTGCTGAACAAAGCAGTCAGGCAGGCAGGCGCTGCTATCTACGACAATTGCTACTTGGGGGGCTATCTGGTGTTGGTCGACCAACGGGGCGGAACCTCGCCGCCTTCGAAGAGGTCCATGGCCTCATCCTCGTCTTCCAGTTTCGACCCCAACACCGCAGGGCTCAAAAGGAATGCCACCGACGCTAGGATGATGAGGATGGCAGCCAGTATGCCGAAGCTAATGGGTATCGTTACCATGGTGAAGGCAACCATCAAAGCCGTGGACACCATGAGGAGGCCAATCTTCAGCAGGCGGTTGCCTATCATGAAGAAGGCGCCTGTGGTGACTGCCAGTGCGAGGAATACCAAGGCGCGGTCTCCGTCAGTCTCGCGCAGGCCTGTCTTGGCGTGGCCCCACAGACTTCCTTGGGAGTTGAAGAATAGCAGCCAAGTGGTAAGGAAGGGGAAAGGCAGGGCGGTTAGCGAAGCCATCAGCCAGTCCTGCTTTACTAGAGGCACTACGACCCGGGCCATAATCCACAGCGAGAAGGGTATGTACGCCAGTATCAGCAGGTAAAGCGCTGGCGTGAGCGGTAGACCTCCCGTGGTCAGGAAGATCCATGCCCCGTAGACCAAGGCTATGGTGGCTAGGAGCCAAGAGAGTGCAGGCGCGGCCATGCAGTAACCCAGCCAAGAGTAGCTCCACTTGGGCTTATCCTTGCGCCAGCAACGTATCGCCACCATGGCGACGCCAAGAAGCACTACTACCAAGAGGGCGTAGCGCGTCCAGAGATTGAGCGCGAAGAGGGCGGCCAGCAGCAGGTGGGGCACGGTGGCCAACAGTATGTCGCGCCATGAGCCCTTGCTGTGTACGGCGTATATGCTACCTGCGATGAGGGCTGGCTTGCCCATGTACTGCATAGCTCGTTGCAGGGCCTCTTTGCGGGAGGCGCCAGCGGCTTGAAGGTCGCCTGCCTTGTCCTCCAGATGGCCTTGGAGTTCCAGGAGGATATTACGCTGCGTAGTAGGGTCGAGTCGCAGCCTCTTGGCAAGGCTACTCAGGTAGTGACGAATCTCTTGGTCCAACGAAGGCTACCTCGTCGACGTTTTACGATTGAGTTGCGGGACCATTATCGCGTTGACCGCCGTGGCGAACTTGTTCCATTCGCTGGTGCGCTCAGACAGGACGCGCTCGCCCTTAGCGGTGATGTGATAGTAGCGTCGTGGCGTCCCGATGTTGGCCTCTTCCCAACGTCCCTCCACCAACCGCGCCTCCTCTAACCGGTGCAATGCCGGGTAGAGGGTGCCCTCTTTGAACTGGAAGTAGCCGCTGCTACGACGCTCCATCTCCTTGACGATCTGATAGCCATACATTGACTCTTGGGTAAGCAGGGACAGGAGGAGAGTCTCCGTATTGCCCTTTAGCAACTCTTTCTGGTTCATGCTTGCACCTGTACCTACGTGTTGCGCCGATTCTATCGGCTGGCGCCTTTCGTCGTCAACAAGAGGCGGCTTGGGAGTACGGGGGGCGATACCGGCGAAAGGGGCGGCTTCGGGGACGGTTGCGCCGAATTGGTGTGCGAGTGGGAATTTCTGCCTTCTAGCAGCGATTTCAGACAGGTCGTAGCTGTCGCGCGTTTTGTCGTAGCTGATTTCACTGAAATTTGTGCAATCGTTCTTTGCGGTGCGCCTGTTCTTCACGACTGGGTTTCCCAGTTGTGGGGCACGTTGGGGAGTTGGTTGGGCGGTTGGGTTGCCTCAGCACTGAACCGGCTAGGGCAGGATGCTGAAGATTAGGAACAGTATCAACAGCGCGATGGTGGGGGTTAAGTCGAACATGCCCATCCGCGGTATGATCTTCCGCAGGGGCTGCAGTACAGGCTCCGTCACCTGGTATATGAGGGCCACAAGAGGGTTCAGATTGCTGGCTGTGGGGAACCATGAAAGTATCGTTCTAGCGAAGATGGCTACGATGAGGACAACGATGAACGCCTTGAGTATAGTTACCAGAATCAAGGCTTCATCTCATTCTTTGGCGCCGAGTTCTACCGACTTCCTGTAGGCAGCCAAGACAGCGTTGCCTATCGCTGCTCGAAAGCCGCCCTGTTCCAAAGCTAGCAGCGCTTCCGCCGTTGTGCCTCCGGGCGAGGTCACCATGTCCCGCAACTCGGCAGGGTGTTTGCCCGTCTGCTTGGTCAGGGATGCGCTGCCGAGGACTGTCTGCAAAGCTAGGGCCCGGGCCATGTCGCGTGGCAGCCCAAGATGCACTCCAGCGTCGATGAGGGCCTCGATGAAGGTGAAGACATAGGCAGGGCCGCTGGCGCTGAGAGCAGTTGCCATGTCCATGTACTTCTCGTCGTCCACCTCAATGTGCGGGCCCATGGTGCTCAATACTGCGCTGGCACGCTCTCGCATCTTGCCATCTACAGTGTTCGAACAGGTCCACATGCTGATGCCCTCGCCGATCTGTGCCGGGGTGTTGGGCATAACGCGTATCACTGCAGAATGCTTCAGTCCTTGGGTGATGGTCGACATCTTGGCCCCGGCGATTATGGAGAGCGCAGCTTGGTGGGACTCCAACCGGCCTTCCAACTGTTCCAGGACCTCGTGCAGATTCTGAGGTTTTATGGCCAGCACTACCAAGTCGCCTGAGTGAACGGCCTCTATGTTGTCAGTGGTGGCAGTCACGCCATGGGTCTGGCGAAGAAACTCGCAGCGCTGCTCAACGGCTTCTCCGACGGATATGTTAGAGGCGGGGGCGATGCCCTTGTCCAAGACCCCGCGGATTATGGCCTCAGCCATGGCGCCACCGCCTATGAAGGACAGCCTCAAGCCTCACCTCGCAGATGCATGAATTTAGTTAGCGCAGAATGCTGACTAAATTATATCATCGCCCTTCTCAGGCCAGACCTTGCCCACGGGCGAAGGTTTGGGCCAGCTTGATGGCCTCGATCATGCTCAGGTGGTCCGCTATGCCTTGCCCCGCGATGTCGAAGGCGGTGCCGTGGTCGACGGAGGTGCGTATGAAGGGCAGTCCTAGGTTGGCGGTGATGCTGCGCTCGAAGCCATGCACCTTTACCGGAATGTGGCCTTGATCGTGGAACATGGCCAGTACTACGTCGTACCTGCCACTGATGGCTTGGTGAAACACGCTGTCGGCTGGCACCGGTCCTGTGGCGTTGACGCCAGCAGCGCAGGCGGCCTCCACTGCTGGGCCGATCTCCTCGCCTTCTTCGTGGCCCAGCAACCCACCGTCGCTGCCGTGAGGGTTCAGCGCCGCCACGCCTATGCGAGGGTTGGGCATGCCCCAGCGACCAAAGGTGTCGTGGGTGAGTTGTAGAAAGGTGAGGATGCGGTCCTTGGTGACATAGTCGAGGGCGCGACGCAGGGAGCGGTGGGTTGTCAGGTGCACTACACGCAGACTGCCCGACATAAGCATGGTGGCGACTGTAGGCGAGCCGGCCAACTCCTGAAACAGCTCGGTGTGGCCGATAGCACTGTAGCCAGCGAGGCTGGCGGCCTCCTTGTTCACCGGGGCGGTGGCGATGGCGTCGATCTGCCCCGCCATGGCGAGCTCCCCGGCAGCGGCCACCCACTCCATGGCAGCCTTGCCACAGGTGGGTGAAATCCGCCCGACGGTGACGTCCTCGGCATTGAGGTTGCCTGGATCCAGCAGGTCGACCGCACCCGAGGCACCATTGGGTTCAAGGGGTGTGTTGGTGCGGTGCAGTTTCAGGTTTGACCCCACCAGTTCCAAAGCCCGTTCCATGCACCAGCCGTTGCCGATTATCAGCGGGCGGCAAGTCTCATACACCTCAGGCGATGACAGGGCCTTGGCGATGACCTCCGGCCCGATGCCGCAGGGGTCTCCCATAGTCACGGCCACCACCGGCTTCCTCTGCTCCGCCATGGATGCCTCCAAGCTGTGTGTTGAAGCGGTTCACTGGGGCGATTCGCTGGTTACTCTAACATATAGGAGGGCATATAGCAGGGCATAAAAAGGGGCCCCCGGTGGGAGGAACCAGGGGCCCCCAAGAGGAGGGACGGAGGATTTCAAAAGTTAGCGGGCTATGCCAGCCAAGGTTTCCAAGCTCTTGTGCTGCGAAGCTTTGAGACGCTGGGCAACGGTCAGGACAGCAGCTCGAGGGTTCCTGCGTAGGAGGGAAGCTTGTATTCTTACAGGCACTGCCTTGGTTGCAGAGATGACTTCTCCTCCATATTCCGCGTTATCGGATTGTAAGCAATCGTTAAACAAGGATCCGACTGGAGAATGGAGGCTTGTGACTTCAGGCATTAGGCCACCCATGCCGCGGGATGCTACCCGCCAACGGCGTTGTAACGGGTATTGACTATTCGTTGCTTTAACCCACTCGGCGACATTGTAAGCACCCTTCTGCATCGTAACTGCTCGTATACTGAACGCCCAGAGAGAGACTCCGTACTTCCACGCCAGGTCCACTAGTAGTGAAGGACTCAGTTCATTGCCTATTAAGTCCTTTGCTAACATAGACCTAGGCATCAGAATCCTCGAGGCAAGGTCATCACAGAATTTCTCAAATACTTGTCGTGCTGCATCAATAGCCCCAATAGGCGTCTTTTGCCAGACTTGCTCCTTGACCTCTTCGTTGACGAATAGGTGTGCTATCTCGTGGGCAAGCGTAAATCTCTGTCGTTCTGGCGGCTCCCCTTTCCTGACGATTATTGCCCACTGCGACCCGACTGGCACGGACAGACCGGACAGGCTCAATGGTCTTTTGACCACGCAAGTCACGCCATGAAATCTCGCTAAACTGACCATATCCTGCCAAGTGACGAATCCCTCTTCGGGCGACGTCGTGGTTGCTAGGAAGTCCTCTATCGTGGACTCTGCCGCGTCAAGGTAGTGCGTTAGATTTATGGTTGGCCGTTTCGCGTACGTCCTCATACTACCTTAGCGGACACGATGGCATTCAGGGCATCGTCCGTTACCAGGATACGGTGTGTCGCACGTCTTGCACTCCGACATTTCGACAGAACGCGCTTCCGGGGATGGATTCCGGATTACTCCAAGGATACTGGGTATATCTCCAGGCCCTGGTTCGGCACCATCCCGTCGTATGTAGACACAGGCTACTGCATCAGCTTCTTCTCGGCTAAGTTCGTCAGGCGACTCGGCAAGGTGGGTTAACAACCCTGACGTTAACCCTGCGGCCCGCTCGAGCCTCTTCAGTTCTTTGGGTTCGAGGTGGGGTACCACTACACCCGGCCGCCAAAGAAGAAACAACTCGTGGACCCCTGCAGCCATGGCGACGACTGACAGCGGACGGCCCTTTCGGGACATATAAGCCTCTAGGAAGAGCCAGACTTTATCTATCGCCACTACGATCCGCATCGGTTCCAGCCGCAGCTGGAGCAAAGTAGGCAGCCTTCTTGAAAGGCTAGGGAACCGTTACAGTCTGGGCACCGATTGCGTTCGTTGGGCGAGTTGCCGTGGCTTGACGCGCGGTTGCCGTTGGTCTGACCCTCCAGCATCCCGGACCAAGCGGCCTCCACTTCGCGGGAGCCTGCCAGCTTGAGTTGCACCGCCTCGCGTGGCGGGCCTTGGCGCAAGGCGTGTTCCAGTGCCAACGCAACGGCATCGGGAGCTGAGCGGACCAGTACGCCTTGGTCCCAAGCGGGGCAGCATGTAATACCACGCAACTGCTCCATCACCGCTTCGGGGTCAATTCCTGACCGCAGCGATAGGGAAACCAAGCGGGAGATGGCCTCTAACTGGGCCGAGTCGCAGCCTCCAGCTTTGCCTAGAGCGCTGAAAACCTCGAAAAGCGTCCCATCCTGAGAGTCGAAGTTGATAGTGACGTACATGTTGCCGTGACCGGTGCGGATCCGCTCTGTGCGTCCCTCCATCTCCAGAGGCCTAGGCCGGGGCACCAACGTGTGCGGAGTCACGGGAGTCGCTTCGATGGATGTCTGCTGGCCTTGGCCCGGACTTAGCACTTGGTTGTCCTTGCTGCCGTCTCGGTAGATGGTGATGCCTTTGCAGCCCTCTCTGAAGGCCAGCATGTAGGACTCTTCTATGTTCTCTTTGGTGGCCTCGCTGGGGAAGTTGATGGTCTTGGATACGGCGTTGTCGGTGTGTCGCTGGAAGGCCGCCTGCATTCGGACGTGCCATTCGGGTGTGACGTCGTGGGAGGTGGTAAACAGGTCTTGCACCCACTCGGGCACGCGGTCGCCCATGTGCTGAAGGCTGCCCGTCTGGGCCAACTGCTCCATGAGGGCATTGGAGTAGAAGCCCTCGTGCTTGGCCACGGCCTCGAAGAAGGGGTTGCCTTCCACTAGGCGGTCGTTGTCCATGACATTGCGCACGTAGCTAAGGGCAAACAAAGGCTCGATGCCCGAGGAGCAACCGGCGATGATGCTGATGGTGCCGGTGGGCGCGATGGTGGTGGGGGCCGAGTTGCGCATCGGCTGCGAGGCACCGTCGCGGTTGTAGATGCTGCCTTCCCAAGCCGGGAAGCAACCCCGCTGCGACGCCAGAGCTGCCGAGGCTTCTTGGGTCTTCGCACAAATGAAACCCATCACCTGCTCGGCGGCCTCGAGGGCCTCCTCCGACGCGTATGGGATGCCCATCTGCAGGAGCATGTCGGAGAAGCCCATCACGCCGAGGCCGATGCGCCGGGTCTTCCTGCTCATCTCGTCGATTTCGGGTAGAGGGTAGTTGTTCATGTCGACCACGTTGTCCAGCAAGTGGACAGCGGTGTCCACCGAGCGCTCCAGCCTCTCCCAGTCGGTGATGGCCCCTTCTGAGCTGGCCTTCAGCATCAGGGCAAGGTTCAGCGAGCCTAGGTTGCACGATTCAAAGGGCAGCAGTGGTTGTTCGCCACAGGGGTTGGTGCTCTCGATGTCGCCCAACTGGGGGTTCGGGTTGTCGCGGTTTATACGATCCAGGAAGATGATGCCGGGGTCACCCGTGGTCCAAGCCATGTCCACCAGTTCTTTGAATACATCGCCGGCGTTGAGCTGCTTGGTTACAACGCCAGTGCGGGGGTTGATGAGGTCGTACTCCTCGCCCTTCTCCGCCTTGCGCATGAACTCCTCGGTGACGGCCACCGAGATGTTGAAGTTGGAGAGGTTCTGGCCATCCTCCTTGGAGCGGATGAACTTCATGATGTCGGGATGGGTCACATGGAGGATGCCCATGTTGGCCCCTCGCCGTGTACCCCCCTGCTTCACCACGTCGGTGGCGGTGTCGAATGCGCGTATAAAGCTGACCGGCCCGCTGGCAATGCCCCCGGTGGAACCAACGACATCGCCGGAGGGGCGCAGTTGGCTGAAGGCAAAGCCCGTGCCCCCGCCACTCTTGTGAATCAGGGCGGTGGCCTTCACCATCTCGAAAATCGAGTCTAGGGAGTCCTTTACCGGCAACACGAAGCAGGCGGAGAGCTGCTGAAGCTCACGCCCAGCATTCATCAAGGTTGGCGAGTTGGGCAGGAACTCCAAGCCCTTCATTGCCCGGTAGAACGTCTCCTCAGTGGCCGATACCTCGTCCTCGGTGGCCCCATAAAGCCGGTCAGCCCCGGCTAGGTTCCGCGCCACGCGGCGGAACATTTGGTCCACCACCTCCACTGGCTTGCCCTCGCGGTCCTTAGCCAGATAGCGTCGTTGCAGCACCACCTCGGCATTTGACGTGATCCGTGGCTTGGGACCCCGTTGGGGGTCCATCAACCCATCGGCGACAAGCGCCTTCATTACCCTCTGGCGGATGGTGGTGTTGCTTGTGCGGAGGTCGGAGCTCGTTACGGTCATGCTGGTGAGTCCTCGTTTTCACAAGTTGGCGGGTGCCATTGGTAGCCCGCCATGGCTATCGAAGGTCAGCTTGTTATCTTCTCGTTGCGAGGCCTCACCTCGTTGGACTTCCAGCCTGCCATGCAACGAGGGCTGTGCAGGTCCCGATCACGGAAATTTGACGAGGCCGGGCGACCTTGAATAAAGCCGCGGCTCCCAAGGCTATCATTGCCAAGTGGGCTATGTTTTCGGACGACTGGGCGGACAATGCCCCACCGCTCAAGTGTGAGAGCCCGTCGCCTAATCGTTTAGATACAGTTCTGCCTTGCGTTTCTCCAAGGAAACTAGCTAGCTGTTGGCTTAACTCTCGCAATGTAATTCCCTCACTCTGCTAAGGCCCTGCTGCTCTTCGGGCGCCGGGGATGCTGCGGCTTGACGCTTGTCTTGCGGGTGTTGGGCCTGAGGGAGACCGTTTTCTTGCCTGCGCTGGTCCTAGCCATGATGCCTCCGGATGTTGTGCCCTTTAGCCTTTGGCTAACCTTCTGAGGCTCTGCCCTGTGCCCGCCCCGCGGTGCGCCTAGCGCGGCGTCGCGGTTGCACCGGCGGGGTGCCCTCTAGGAGGGTCAGTTGGTCGGGCTCGTCTCGCAAGTCCCGCACCATTTCCTCGAAGCTTTCCAAGTCTTGGAAGTCGCGGTAGACGCTGGCGAACCGGATATAGGCCACCCTGTCCAGCTTGCGCAGGCGATCCATAACCATCTCGCCGACGGCAGTGGAGCGGATTTCTGCGTTGCCCAGCTTCTGCAACTCGCCCTCGATGTCCTCTACCAGCTTTTCCATATCGCGATTGGGTATGGGCCTCTTGGTACAGGCTATGCGTATGCTGTTGGTTAGCTTCTCGCGGTTGTAGTCCTCGCGCCGGCCATCGCGCTTGGCGATGAGCAGAGCAGTGGACTGCACCCTCTCGTAGGTGGTGAATCTCAGCCCACAGCCCGTACACTCGCGCCTTCGGCGTATGCCGTTCTCGGCGTTGCGCGAGTCCGTTACCTTCGAGTCCTCGTGGCCACAGTAAGGGCAGTGCATATCGAGGTCTCACGGCCTCCGGCATCCAGATGAATACCTTATGGCCCATCTAGCCTCCCGGCTCTACCGTACCACAATATCTTGTGGATAGGGCGGGATTCTAACATGCCCGCCATTTGGGGTGTCAATAGGCGGATCTGGCACTATCAGTTGTGGGGCGTGTGCCGCAAGATACGACATATGGATGCGTTGTGAAAGGAAGGGGAGGGATGTTCGGGGCCCACAATAAATCCAGGCCGTAGCCCCTAAGAGCTACGGCCTGGCTCAGTTCTCGGCCACCGGAAGGTCGATGAGCTAGAGCGGGTGGGGCCAGTGGCCGAGAATCTTACTCCTGGTCAGGGGTGCTAGCCCGACATCCCCTTGCGGCGACGCTGGGCCTCCCGGCGCAGGAAGCTTGGCACCTGCCAGTCGTTGGGGTCCTCGCTGGGAGGAACGCTCATGGTCTTATGCAGCTCTGGCAGAGGCTCGTCATATACGGGAGTGGGCCCGTCGGACTCCATGGGGAACGAGGAAGCCACCATGGTTACTTTGATCTGGTCGGTCATCGACGGGTCTTTGCAGGTCCCGAAGATGATGTTGGCGTCGGGGTCGGCGACTTCGTGAATGACGCCGGACGTCTCGTAGACTTCTTTCAGGGTCATATCGGGGCCGCCGGTGACGACGAAGAGCACCCGCTTGGCGCCCTCTAGTTCGATATCCAAGAGAGGGCTCTTGACGGCCATCTGGGCGGCGTCCCTAGCCCGATGAACGCCTTCTCCTCTGCCGATGGCCAGCCAGGCGCTACCGCCGTTGGCCATGATTGCCTTAACGTCGGCGAAGTCAACGTTGATTTCGCCGGGCACGGTCACCACCTCGGCGATGGCCTGAATGCCCTGTAGCAGGACCGAGTCGGCTAGGTTGAGGGCCTCTCCCCAAGTGAAGTCGGTGCTGCCATGGTCCTCAATCTGAAGCAGGCGATCGTTGGGAATGATAATGAGGGTGTCCACATACTCTCGCAGACGGGCGATGCCCTCCTCGGCATTCTTCTGTCGTACGGCGGCCTCGAACGAGAAGGGCCGGCTTACAAAGGCCACAGTGAGTGCGCCCGACTCTTTGGCGATTCGGGCCAACACGGGCGCTGCCCCTGTCCCAGTGCCTCCTCCCATGCCGGCCGCGATAAACACCATATCGGAGCCGGCAACGGCTTGGGACAGCTCGGCAACGTTCTCCTCGGCCGCTTGCGCGCCTAACTGAGGAGCTCCGCCCACCCCAAGGCCGCGGGCTATGGACTCCCCGATAGCTATGCGCTTGCCGATGTGGGAACGCTCCAAGTGCTGGGCATCGGTATTGATACCGAAATACTCCACTACCCCGAGGTTCTGTTGGCACATGCGCTCGACGGCGTTGCAGCCGCCTCCCCCTATGCCGAACACCCTCAATACCGGCATGCCCGAAGCGTAGGACTTCATCTCGGGTTCGGCGCTGGGGGCAGGTGCAGGAGCCAGTCCATGCATGGGCAGGGCTGTAAAAGGCTGCGTGGCAATCATGCTGTGGTTGGGGCCGTTGGTGCTAATGGTCATTGTTCCCTCCTACCGACGAGCGACGAGGGCCATTTCCTTCTCACGGCTCTCTCGCCTTCCCCGCCTAAACGTTAGTTTCTCCAACCAGGAGGATTCGGTCCCGTTGTAAATGCGGCTACGTCCTTGGTGCTTTGCCCCCCAGAGCAGGGTGCCTATTGGGGCTGCAAAGGCAGGCCGAGCCAAGTGGCTGGGCAGCCCCGCAACCTCCGTTGGCCACGCCACTCGGGTGGGGCCTCCCACCATTGAGCGGAGCATCTCTTCGAAGCCGGGCATCTCGGCACACCCGCCGGTGGCTACCAACCCGCCCGGAGGGAGATTTCTGAGCCCCGCCTGTTGCATCCTCAGCAATACCAGTTGCAAAACTTCTTCCAAACGGTCGTGCAGGGGCTGGCACAGAGACCGTCGGGAGATGGTCCATTCGGACTCCCCATCGATGCTGGGTATGGTGGCCTCTTCGTTGGGGTCCAGGGTCTGGGGCATGACATGGCCCCAGTCCAACTTCACCTCCTCGGCCACATTCAAAGGCAGGTCGAGGCATGCGGCTAGGTCGCTGGTCATGTGCATCCCGCCCAGTGGAATGACGGAGCTGAACCAAGGGTTGCCTGACCGGAAGATTGTCACGTCGGTGGTCCCGCCACCCATGTCGATCAGCACTGCGCCCAATTCGCGCTCGCCCTCCGTGAGCACCGCCTCCCCAGACGCTAGTGACTGGGCAACCAGGCTGCGCGGAGGCAGGTTGCAGGCGTTCATCACGCCAACAATGTCTCTGACGCCCTCCTTATCGCAGACGACCACATGGGAGTTCACTCGCACATGGTCTGCCTGCAGGCCCACGGGGTTTCGCACGCCATTCAAGCCGTCGACTTCGTACTCAATCGGAATGACATGCAGCACCGAGTGGCCAACGGAGGGGTCCGGGTGACAGGAGGCCACCAGCTTGGCCACTTCGCCGTAGCCTACGGGGCCCTTAGACCCGAGACCGGTGATCTCTGCCTCGGAGTTGAAGCACCTGATGGCCTCACTGGAAATTGTGGCGTAGACTTTCGTTGGAACGTTGCGGCCAAGGTAGCGGTAAGCCTCGTCTATGGCCGTCTTCAGTGAAGTCTGCACCTGGTTGGCGTTCCCCACCTTGCCTTTGGCATATCCTGCGGTGGAGACGTAACCCACTCCGGTGACCTTCAAGGTGTCGCCGTCCGCAAGTCTGGCGACCAAGACGCAAGTCTTGGTGGTACCTATGTCTACTGCTGCGTAAAAGGTGTCGCTAGCCACGGTCCTTCCTCACTACTTCTTCCTCACAGGTTGGGTCATCGTTTTGCCCGGGCAATCTTTCTGCGGCCCGCATGCGGGCACTACGACTGCGGGGGTTGGCTTGCACCTCCTTCATTGATGGAGTAAGGGGCCTCCTGTTCAGCAGGCGAAGGGTGGCCATGTGTCCACAGATGCAGACCGGGACCCGCGGAGGGCACACGCAATTCCTTGCTTCGTGAGTGAAGGCCTGTTTTACGATGCGGTCCTCAAGGCTGTGATAGCTGATAACCACTAGCCTGCCTCCAGGCTTTAGCAGCCCTATGGCTGAATGAATGCCAGCTCGCAGCCTGTCCAACTCGCTGTTGACCGCCACTCTGAGGGCTTGGAAGGTGCGAGTCGCCGGGTGTATTCGGCGTGTCCTTCCCGTCACACCTGCTATGACGTCTGCCAACTGGCGCGAGGAAGAAAAAGGCCGACCTTGGACAATAGCGCGGGCGATGGAGCGGGACCGTGGCTCTTCGCCATAACGGGCGATGATGTTGACCAGATCATTCAGCGGGTAGGTGTTGACGATCTCGCCGGCTGTCAGATCGCCACTGGTGTCGAACCGCATGTCTAGCGGCTCGTCCTGTCGGAAGCTGAAGCCTCTCCCGCTGGCTTCCAGTTGAAGCGACGAGAGCCCGAGGTCGAGGAGAATACCATCCACTTGGCCAATGCCGAGGCTGGCAGCGGCCTCGTCCATATTGGAGTAGCTGTGCTTCACCAGATGGACTGAGCCCTCCCATTCGGCCAGCCGTACACGGGATGACGTCAGAGCGTCGTCGTCCAAATCCATCCCCAGCAGGCGGCTGCCGTGACCGGCTTGGGCTAGGATGGCGGCCGAATGGCCTCCTTGGCCCACGGTGCCGTCAATGAAGGTGTTGCCTGGGGCGATGGCAAGATGGTCCAGCGCCTCCTGCACCATGACTGGATGGTGATGGATCACTTGTCCCATGGCGTCAACTCGCTGGACTACGGGTTGCGTAGTCGCCGGAGGGTGGCCAATAATTGGCGCCGTGAGAATCAATTGCCGGTCTCCTGTTATCGTTATACATAAACATGCAGCTAATTTTAGACTTCACCTTATCTTTAGACTAATAAATAAGGCAAAGGTAGGCCGCAATTCGTTTGTCAGACTGACGTTGGTCTTCGTGAAGATAAAGGTTCGAGCATTACGATTTCAAGCCTAATCATAGAGAATTTCTAAGACTTTTTTGAATTCTAACCAAAGTTCAGGGCTGCCGAAGGGCTGCCCTGTCTTCCTCGATGTCGTGTGCTATCATCTTGGCAGGAGGCAAACATGCGCTCCCTAGGAGTCCTTACCATAAGTACATCCGGCTTCCACGGGGCCCGCGAAGACACCAGCGGCCGGGCCATCTCGGAGTTGCTGTCCACACCTGACTATCAGCAGGTTCGCTATGAGGTGATCCCTGACGACGAGGATATGATCGCTGACCGCGTGACCTCTTGGAGCGATAGCGGAGAGGTCGACCTCATCGTTACCACCGGAGGCACAGGGCTGAGTCCCCGGGACGTGACCCCTGAGGCGGTGCAGTCGGTCATCGAGCGGCCCGTGCCAGGGTTAGTCGAGGCCATGCGGGCGGGCACCCTGTCCAAGACCCCCATGGCGATGCTCAGCCGCTCCGTGGCCGGAATACGTGGCCATACCTTAATCGTTACCTTGCCTGGCAGCCCACGAGGCGTTGCCGAGTGTCTGGAGATAATCATGCCGGTCTTGGGCCATGCCTTGGACATCCTGCAAGAGCAGACCTCGGACCACCCAACGGGCCACTAGGCTCTACCATGCAGGTGCAGGTCCTCACCCTTTTCCCCGACATGTTCCCGGGACCGCTGCAAAGCAGCATTGTGGCGCGCGCCATGGCCAACGGTGTGCTGCAATTGGGCGTCACCGACATCCGCGACTACGCGCACGACAAGCATCGCTCTGTAGACGACTACCAGTTCGGCGGCGGCACTGGCATGGTGATGAAACCCGAGCCAGTGTTCGAGGCCACGGAAGCCGCCTTGGCCCGCCTTGGGCCGGATGCGTCAGTGGTGCTCACGTCCCCGCAAGGGAGACGTCTAGAGCAGGGACTGGTATACGAACTGGCCCAGCTGCCTGCCATGGTTGTCATCTGTGGCCACTACCAAGGGGTTGATGAGCGGGTGGCCGAACACTTGGCGACCCATGTTGTGAGCATAGGTGACTATGTGCTCAGTGGAGGGGAGCTGCCTACCATGGTGCTGATAGAGTCGGTGTGCCGTCTCCTCCCCGGCGCAGTGGGTTCCGCCGACTCGGTGGAAGGTGACTCCATAACCACGGGCGTGCTCCAGCACCCGCTGTACACCCGACCCAGTGTGTACCGGGAATGGCCCGTACCGGATGTGCTGCTTTCAGGCAACCATGCCGAGATAGAGAAGTGGAGGCGCAGGCAGTCGCTGCTTCGCACCCTGCGCCACCGCCCCGACCTGCTCCAATCCGCTCTGCTACAACCCGAGGACGTGGCCTTCCTACAGAATGAGGGCTACGTGACAGAATGAGGGCTACGCGAAAGGGTAGGCATCCGGCCCTATCTGTCGCCACAGGCGTTCGGACTCCTTGTTAAGCGGGGCGGTTGGTATTAGAATCTGCCGGTTGACTAGCTAAAGGCGCACAGTGACAGGCCCAAGCAATGGGCCGAAGCGTTAGGAAGGTATTAAGACCATGCAAGCCCAAGCTTTGGTCTCGGTGACACGCAACCCCAAAGTCGAAGATTTTGCCCCAGGCGACACCGTACGCGTCAGCTTCCGCGTCAGAGAAGGCGAGCGCGAGCGGGTGCAGGTGTTCCAAGGTGTGGTCATCCGCAACCGCGGTGGTGGAGTGGGCGCCACCTTCACCGTGCGCCGGGTGACCTACAGCATAGGAGTGGAACGGGTCTTCCCCCTCTATTCCCCCCGGCTTGAAGGCGTGCAAATCGTCCGCCGTGGTCTGGTGCGTCGTGCCCGACTCTACTACCTGAGGGGCCTGCGAGGTCGCGCCGCCCGAATCAAGGAGCGCAGGTGGGCTGGGCCCCGGCCAAAACAGGCCGCGGCAGCAGCAGCCGTCGCAGAACCGGAACTAACCTTCGAAGAAGAATATGCTCAGCTGGAAGCAGAGGAATTGGCGGCAACTGGGGCGGCCAATGAAGAGTCTCAGCAGACTAGCTAACGCAGTTCGCGCATCTGGGAAAGCTCGGAGGAAAAGCAGCTTCCGGGCTCCGGGCCTCTCGACTGTCCCAAGTTCCTGTTAGCCCGTTGGCGAAGCAGAACGGAGTGCCTAGCGGAGTTCTGCGTGGTCGTAGGATAGGTGAGACGTCGTGCCCCAAGGGCACCCACTCTTCGACTCCTAGAGGCAACGGGCTACCCTCTTGTCGTTCCACTGCGCTCAGGGCGAGTTGGAGACGCCGGGACCTGGACAACCGAACGGCCCTAGCGAGCAGGCCACATCGTCTTGACACTAAACGCAGCCCCCTACTAAGATTGAGTAGTACCGGCTAAGAATGAGAATACCGGCCGAGGTAGCTCAGGTGGTAGAGCACGGCACTGAAAATGCCGGTGTCGACAGTTCGAGTCTGTCCCTCGGCACCTCGCCCAAGGCCGGATAAGCGGAAGTGGCTCAGCGGTAGAGCATCTCCTTGCCAAGGAGAGGGTCGTGGGTTCGAATCCCATCTTCCGCTCCAATCCCTTCTCCTGCTGCGGTCAACGCCCCCTCCGATAACCAACATCGCTATCCTCCTTCATGCCTTCCGTCGTCCTGCTCGTAGACAGGCCTCCGCACCTTTCATAGACGCCGCCTGAATCTCACCCGCTATAATCTCCTCAAGCTACTCATTGGGGGGTGGGATCTTGGTGCAGAAAATGATTGGCGCCCGGATAAAGCGCAAGGAAGACCCGCGCCTGATTACCGGGCAGGGCAAGTTTACCGACGACGTGTACCCTCGTGGCGCGGTGCACATGGCGGTGCTGCGCAGCCCTCACGCCCACGCCCGCATCCTCAACATCGATACGTCTAACGCCAAGGCCTACCCCGGCATAGTTGCGGTGATTACAGGCGCTGAGGTGAACGACCGGTGCCTTACCACTTTTCGCCTGTTTGGCGTGCGCGAAGGGATGAACGCGCGCTCCCGGTGGCCTATGGCGAGCGACGTGGCCCGCTACTTGGGCGAGCCTGTGGTCGCCGTTGTCGCTACCAGCCTTTCAGCCGCTTGGGACGCAGTTGAGCTCATCGACGTCTCCTATCAGGCCCTGCCTGCCGTGGTCGATATGGAGCAAGCCATGGAGAGCGATTCGACCTTGGTGCATCCCGACTTCAGCACTAACTTGGCAGTGCAGTCCTCCAACGAGGTGGGCGACGTGGGCGAGGCCTTCCAAGAAGCCCACGGCGTGGTCAAGGTGCGTCTGGTGGAGCCACGGCTGGTGCCCAACTCCATGGAAGGCCGGGCCGTGGTCGCCGACTACGACCGCGGTACGGACAACCTAGAAATCTGGGTCAGCACCCAGAGCCCCCACTTTGAGCGCGACAACGTGGCCACGATGCTGGGGATACCCCACAGCCGTGTCAGGATTTACTCCAAGGATGTGGGCGGAGGCTTTGGGGCCAAGGTCGACACCTACTCCGAGACCATAATTGCTTCAGTCCTCTCCAAGGATGTAGGCCGGCCGGTCAAGTGGGCGGAGCAGAGGCGGGAGCACTTCACTACCACCGTTCACGGTCGCGGCGAAGTCCAGTACGTGGAAGGGGCCTACGACGCCGACGGGATGCTCACCGCCCTCAAAGTGGACTACTACACCGACATGGGTTCCTACTGCCGTGGGCCGTCCCACTCGGTGGTCGGAGGCCTGACGCCCTTGGGAATACAAGGGGCCTACCAAGTGCGTAACGTGGCTTGGAACAGCTACGGCATCTACACCAATAAGGTGCCTGTCGGCCCCTATCGCGGGTACGGCCAGCACGCCAGTTCTTACATCGCGGAGCGGGTCATGGACCTCATCGCTGGCGAGATGGGCTTGGACCCCGCCGAGGTGCGTCGCAGAAATCTCGTGTCCGCCGACAGCTTCCCTTATCGCGCCCCCACTGGCTTGACTTACGACAGTGGCGACTACCATGCCACCTTGGAGAAGGCCCTCAGCGTGGCCGACTACGATGGGCTGCGGGAGCGCCAGAGGCAGGCTAGGGAGCGGGGAGAGATCGTCGGCATCGGTTTGGCCACAACCGTGGACGCCTCAGGCTTCGGCCCCTCGGGCGGCCTGACGCCACGTCCCGGCTACGAAAGCGCCTTCCTGCGGGTGGAAACCAGTGGCAAGATGACAGTGGCCACCGGCTCGTCGCCCCACGGCCAAGGCTTCGAAACCAGCTTTGCCCAAATCGTGGCCGACGAGATGAGTGTGCCTGTTTCCGACGTTCAGGTGATATTCGGCGACACTCACATCGTGCCTCCCGGCGTGGGCACCTTTGCCAGCCGCTCCTTGGTAGTGGGTGGCACCGCTCTGATACAGGCCAGCCGCCAAGTGAAGGAGAAGGCCTTTCAGATCGCCGCCGAGCTACTTCGCACCGACCCCGAACACGTCGTGCTGGAGGGCGGCACTTTCGTGGCTGAGGACATACCCAGCCGCGAGGTCACTTGGGCCGATATCGGCACCCAAGCCTACGGGGTGCGTACTGTGGTAAGCGACTTGGAGCGGGGGCTTGAGGCCACCTGCTACTGGGAGCCTCCGGACTACACCTTCCCTTTCTGTGCCAACGTTGCCCTCGTGAGCATCGACCCGGACACAGGCCGCGTGACGTTGGAGCAATACGTGGCCGTGGACGACTGTGGGGTTGTGGTGAACCCGATGATTGTGGAGGGCCAAGTGCATGGCGGCCTAGCCCAAGGCATCGGCCCAGCCCTGATGGAGGAGGCCCTCTGGGACCAGCAGGGCCAGATGCTGACTGGCACCTTCCTCGACTACGCCATTCCGACAGCCGAGGACCTGCCCACCTTCATCCTCGACAGCACCGTCAGTCCCAGCCCCAACAACCCCATCGGGGCCAAGGGCATGGGCGAAAGCCCCACCATCGCCTCCGCCGCAACCATCATGAACGCCGTAGCCGACGCCCTCTCCCCCCTAGGCGTCACAGACATCACCATGCCCGCCAAAGAGGAGAAGGTCTGGCGGGTCCTGCAGGAGAAAATGAGGTAGGGGTGCCGCCAGCGTCTTTCGGTTTGTTCGTAAACGGACTGAACAAGCGGTCAACAGTCCACTCTCCCATCAAGGGAGAGGGCTGGGGTGAGGGTGATGATTCACGGCGCTCCAAGCCTGCCACATGCAACAATCGAAAGCCCCGTGCCCACTGACATCACTCCGTTGACACGCTTGCCCCTTCCCCTCTAGGCTCGACATATGGTTCCACAAACGCAATCAGCTAAAACACCCGTAGCAGGGACGCCAACAACGGTTGTCCGAAAACCCGTTGCAGGAATACCCCCGTTCGGCAGCCCAAACGTTGCGGCCCCGCCGCCCTGCCATCCGCGAGGCCTCTCAATGGCACAGTCGTGTCCCAAAAAATCCCGTCATTTCGTAGCTGGGCCTACCCCAAATGAGACAAATGGGACACATTGCAGATACGAAAAATGCGTTTTCAGCTACGACCAGTGTCTCATCTGTACCCTTCCCAGATACGATTTCTGCCCGTGCCGTGATACACAGTGAGACGAAACCGGGACACCATGTCTCACCCCATAGACCGCCTTCCATACTCATGCCGGCCCAAGCGGACCCGATACAACGACGTCACAAATTCCATAGGCATCAGCTACGAAAACGTGAATCGTGTGTCAGCCCTTGACTAGAGCAAAGCTGACCCGTAGCTGCGCCGGTCCAAATCCCGGTGCAATAACATACATACAGTTTACAACGGGTATAGCACTGGAAGAAACTGAGAGATGCAAAACACTAGCACTGGAACACCACAAAATGGCCCAGAATGCAGACCTCCGAGGCCCGCAATGTCGGTTCTCATGCAAGACCTCCGGCAAAGCGGCAAGGGACTCGCGAGAGGGCTAGAGCCTGCCCCGCTAACGAACGCAAGCGAACAGTAGGTGATAACGGGAGCCCGACATGGACAGTGCCACATCAGTCCCCGAACTCGCTCCCAGAATTGGCGGCATACCCCGCAGGCGCAGGGGTCTTCGTACTTTATGGCTGATCCTGATCGTCATCGTGGCGGTGTCCTTCGCGGCCCTGCTCTATTTCGGGCGCGAGATTTACCAAGTCGCGCCCCCCATCCCTGATGCCGTCGTGACATCCGAAGGGCAGCAGCTCTTCAGTGGGGACGACGTACGGTGGGGTCAGGATGTCTGGCGCTCCATCGGCGGCCAGGAGTTGGGGTCGGTCTGGGGGCACGGAGCCTATAACGCTCCAGACTGGACGGCCGACTGGCTGCATCGAGAGGCTACTACCTTAGTTGATGGGTGGTCGCAGGACCAATACGGCGTCCCCTACGATTCACTCGGCCCCGAGCAGTCGGCTGCCCTTCAGGCAAGGCTGCAGTCCGAGATGCGAAGAAACACCTATGACCCAACGACGGGCGTGGTAAGCATTTCTGCCGACAGGGCTCGGGCCATCGGCGCCGTGCAGTCCCACTATCTCGCCCTCTTTGGGGACGACCCTGCTCTGGGTGAGTTGCGCGAGAGCTATGCCATGCCCAGTTCGGTTATCCCTGATGCCGAAAGGCGGGAAGCCTTTACCGCTTTCATATTCTGGGCCACTTGGGCGACGGTAACCGAAAGACCCGGCCGGGACATCACCTACACCCATAACTGGCCGCCGGAAGACCTAGTCGGTAACCGGCCAACTTCGGTAATGCTGGTGGTCTCGGTCGTCAGCTTCGTCCTGCTGCTCGGTGGCATTGGAGGGCTGGCGTGGTTCTTTGCTGCAACCCGGGACACATGGCGGAGCCAAGAACGGTCGCCGGTCACCGACCCCCTCATCGATATCGAGCCAACGCCTTCGATGATGGCAACCCACAAGTACTTCTGGGTAGTGGGCGCCTTGGCAGTGTCGCAAATAATCGCCGGCATAATCGTGGCACACTACGGTGTGGAGGGCACCGGCTTCTACGGCGTTCCGTTGGCAGACGTCCTGCCGTATTCCCTGACTAGGACTTGGCATGTGCAACTGGGAATGCTGTGGATTGCGACATCCTGGCTGGCGACGGGTTTGTGCCTCGCACCACTCATCGCGGGCCACGAGCCGCGCTTTCAGCGATTCGGCGTCAACCTGCTACTGGTTGCCCTCATCATAGTCGTTGCTGGCTCCATGTTGGGGGAGGCCTTGGCCATACACCAAGTCTTGGGCGACCGCACCAACTTCTGGTTCGGGCACCAAGGGTACGAGTACGTGGACTTGGGACGCATCTGGCAGATACTGCTATTTGTCGGGCTTCTTCTGTGGCTGGCTCTCATGCTGCGCCCGCTGCTCTTCGCGTGGCGTCAAGCTGAGGGCAGCAGCCGGAGGAGGCAGTTCCTAGGCATTTTTATGCTTTCCGTGGCCGCTATTGCCTTCTTCTACGCGCCGGGCCTGATACCGATGCAGCACACGAACCTTGCCATCGGCGAGTACTGGCGATGGTGGGTAGTCCACCTCTGGGTTGAGGGTTTCTTCGAGGTCTTTGCCACCACGATCATTGCCCTGATATTCGTGCGTTTGGGACTGGTACGCGTGCGTTCCGCTACCATGGCTGTCCTGTTCAGCACGATCTTGTATCTGTCCGGCGGCGTGCTGGGGATGCTCCACCACCTCTACTTCTCCGGAACAACGCCTATCATCCTCGTGGTCGGCGGGACCATGAGCGCCTTGGAATTGATGCCGCTTGTGATGGTGGGCTTCGAGGCTTACGAGAACCTCTCCATGACCCGGAGAACAACGTGGATTCAGCACTATAAATGGCCGGTGTTCTTCTTCGTGGCCGCTGCCTTCTGGAACCTAGTGGGGGCGGGCCTGTTCGGCTTCCTCATCAATCCGCCCATCGCCCTCTATTACATGCAGGGGCTGAACACCACTTCCGTTCACGCCCACGCGGCACTGTTCGGTGTCTACGGCAATCTCGGCCTTGGCCTTACTCTCCTGAGCCTTAGAGTCCTTACCATTCGGAAGGAATGGAAGAGCGGCGTCATTAGTTTCGCCTTCTGGTCAGTCAACATCGGGCTGCTGCTCATGGTGCTATTGAGTCTCCTCCCAGTAGGACTTGCGCAGACATGGGCAAGCGTAGAACACGGCATGTGGTACGCCCGGTCCGCGGAGTTTCTGCAAACGCCGGCCCTTGAGATATTGCGCTGGCTGCGCACCATAGGCGACACCTTGTTCGCGGTAGGAATATTGGGATTGGGCTGGTTTGTGATTGGACTGTCCACAGGCTGGTCACTCAAAGGGACTCGCGCAGACAGCGTAGAGGCGCAACAAGCAGCGTGATGGGACGCAACAGAGAAGACAACTATAGGCGCCGCGGCGGGATTGCGTTTGGCGCCGCGCTGAACGAGAATGACCTCTGTCTCACATAGTGCCAATTCCCCATACCAAGGAGGCATCATGAACAAGCTCAGGCATGTGGCCCTCTTCACCGACGACCCCCAAGCCACGGCCAAGTTCTACCAAGAGGTTTTCGACTTGGAGGTTGCTGGCCCCGCCGGTGGCGGAGTCTACCTCACCGACGGCTATATTAACCTCGCCATCCTGCCCTCCGACGCCCGTATGGTTGGTCCTGCCGGTCGCTTGGGCTTCGACCACTTCGGTTTCAAGGTGGACGACCTCGAAGCAACGGTCGAGAAGCTGCAGGGAGTCGGCTCAGCAGAGCTTCCCTCTCACGCCCCCCTTGATGGCGCCGACTACTACTACGAAGTGAAGTACACGGGGCCCAACGAGCAGACCATCGACATCACCACCAACGGCTGGGTGGGCGCGCCCTAGCGGGTCGTCCTAGCTCTCGGTCTTGAAGGCGCCCCCTTCGCTGAGGCCACTCGTTACCGCCACGAAAACGACCTTCGAACTCTTAGCCAGACGCCGCTCCGTTGTTCCCGCGCAGGCGGGAATCTACGGCCAGTTGACACTGTGCCAGTCAACGCCCTGTGGGACAACTCCGCACCAGCCCTTGGACTCTGGCGAAAACCGGAGTGACTGTGCGGCATCCGTGGGACTTCCTCCCCCTAAGTGTCCCTGACGACAGGTTGTGACGTTACGCAAGGGCTCCTCTAGAGGGGATGTCTGAGCGTCGATTACCGGTGTCATTGCGACTCCGCAAAAAGGCCCTGCTGATGTGGCGTGTGCTAATCTACCTGCGCCATGAAGGAGAGGGTACACGACATCCTGCAGGCGGCCTCGCCCGAAGACTGGGTCAGCCGTGGCACCGACATCTTTCTTATCGGTCTGATTTCTCTCAACGCCGTAGCCCTGATTCTGGGCACGGTGGAACAGATTCACGATACGGCTCCGCTGGCCTTTCGTGTCTTCGAGATATTCTCCGTTGGCGTCTTCACCGTGGAGTACCTGTTGCGGGTCTGGTGCTGCACCCTCGATCAGCGGTACTCGTCCCCCGTGTGGGGGCGGCTGCGGTACGCCTCCTCGCCCTTGGCTCTGGTCGACCTGCTGGCGATTGTGCCCTTCTACATGGCCCTCTTTGGCGTGTTCAGCGCCTTGGATCTGCGCTTGCTGCGGACGCTACGGCTCTTGGCTCAAGTGGCTAGGCTGAGCCGCTACTCCTCCGGCATACGCACTCTAGCGCGAGTGCTGCACGACAAGGGCTCCCAGTTGCTGACGGTAATTATGGTCTTGGGGGTGCTGTTGTTGATTGCTGCATCGCTGATGTTCTTCGCGGAGCACAGGGCCCAGCCTGAGAAGTTCGCCAGCATTCCCCAAGCCATGTGGTGGAGCGTGATCACCCTGACCACCGTGGGCTACGGCGACGCCGTTCCCGTAACCGCTTGGGGTCGTATCCTGGCTGGTCTCATGGCAGTGATGGGTATCGGGCTGTTCGCCTTGCCCGCAGGCATCCTTGGCTCAGGGTTCGTCCAAGAACTGCGCCGGAATAACAACCAGCCCATCATCTGCCCTCACTGTGGCGGAGAGATTCCTTACGAGTGACCTGGACTGGCTTGATAGACCGCGTCTTGTCTGATGCGGTGTCGGCCAGCCTCTCGGAGGGGGAGTAGACAGCATCGGAGCGCAGCTGGCACAAGCAGGCGAGAGAGAGGTAAACAAGGCTTGGTTCTTTGCCGTGGTCTCCCTTGCCGTCCTCTCCAGTCACGGTGCGGTGCTGATTATTCCGCCGCTCTTGGTTGAAATCGCATCTGAGTTCGAGGTATCGGTCGCAATAACGGGCCAGTTGGCAACCGCTACCTTTGCTGCTTGGGGCGTTTCTGTGGTCTCGGTGGGCCCTTTGTCCGATTCCTTCGGCCGTCGCCCAGTCGCCCTCGCCGGCTTGCTCGTTCTTTCCGCGTCCGTCATAGGGTCGGCCTTCGCCCCCAATATCGAAGCACTTCTTGCTCTGAGAGTATTGACCGGTCTGGCTGGAGGGATGCTCCCGCCCAATGCAGCAGCCGCCGTGTCGGATGTGATTTCCCCGGCAAGACGGGCCCAAGCGATTGGCGCCCTGCTGGCCATTAGCGCACTCACTTCGGCTGTCTCCGTCCCAATGGTCGCCCTGTTGGCGGACTGGGACGGATGGCGATTTGCCTTCATGGTTTCAGGTCTGTTCCTAGCATCAGTGTTCCTAGCGAACTGGCTCTGGTTTCCGCGACACGCCGGGACCCGAGTCCACAACTGGGCATTTTTCTCCAGATATTGGTCGCTGCTGTCTTTACGGTTTTTCCGCGTAGCCATAGCAGTCAATATGACGCAGCGCATAGCTTACTGGGGAACGATCAGCTTCTTCGCAGCGTACTTGATACATAGGTACGACGTGAGCGTGGGATTTGTAGCCCTGCCACTGGCGATAGCCGCAATAGGGCAGATGGTCGGCAGCTATTCCTCGGCATTTGTAGCAGGGAGAAGGTACCGCGCTGCCCTCATAGCTGCTACCTCAGCCGCCGGAGGAATGTGTGGGTTCCTGCTGTTCGCAGTGGAGCTACAGCTCTGGGTGTCAGTAGCGGTGGCAACGGTTGGGACAGGTCTGCTAAGCGTCACACATCCCGCTCTGGTCGCCGCCTGCACCGAGTATTCGGGCGAATCAAAGGCCACCGGTGTCGGCCTCATGGGCCTGAGCAACCAACTGGGCGGTGTGCTGGGGGCCGCAGTCGCTGGCGTGCTGCTCGCGAGCACAGGCTACGAGGGAATTGGCTATCTCTGCCTCGGCGTAACCATCGCAAGTGCGCTGCTGACGGGCCTCTTCGGCAGGCAATTCGGGGAGAACGCCAGGTGAGTCCTAGGCGCAAGAGTCGCCTGAAAGCATTGCTTTGACACCCCGAGTCCTTGCGTGCATCATTGCCCCGACACTTGCGATGGACTCTCAATTGAAACCGTGGTGACGGCATGAAAATAGCAGTCATGGGCAGTGGGGGCACTGGCGGATACTTTGGCGGGCTCCTGGCTCAGGCTGGGCATGAAGTGACGTTTATCGCGCGGGGCGCTCATCTGGAGGCCATCCGTGACCGGGGTCTGGCGGTGGAGAGCAGTCAGAGCGGCTCTTTCGTCGCTTCCGGTCAGGCGGTGGATGATGCCAGCGACTTGGGCGAACAGGAGTTGGTGCTGTTCACTGTGAAGATGTACCAAAACGGGCCAGCCATCGAAGCCATCCGGCCCATCGTCGGGCCCGGCACCGTGGTGCTGACCCTGCAGAACGGCATCGACAACTGGCAGCAGTTGGCTGACGCGTTCGGCGAGCAGCGGGTGATGATTGGATCGGTGTACTTGGAGGGACGGGTGGTCGAACCGGGGGTGGTAAGCCAAGGCGGGCCGGGCACTTGCGACTTCGGCGAGGTGCGCCCCGGCATCACCCAGCGGGGGCGCGACCTCTGCCAAGTGTTCGCCGACGCCGGTTGGCGGGTGGAGTTACACGAGAACATGATGGGCATGCTCTGGAAGAAGTTCTCCTACATCGCGGGGGCAGCGGCCGTATGCACCGCCACGGGCTCAGTTTACGGGGAAATGAGAACCATCCCCGAAACTAGGGCGCTCATCAGTGGAGTGGTGCAGGAGGCGTTGGACGTGGGGCGCGCGCGAGGCGACCCCATAATGGACGACTCACACGAATGGGCTATGGAGTCCTTGGACAGGTTCCCCGAACAGGGCCGCGCCTCCTTGGCCAAGGACTTTATGGAGGGACGCCCTGCCGAGTTGGAAGGCCTGACCGGTGTCATCATACGCATGGGTCGCGAGACTGGGGTGCCCACTCCCCTCAACGACGCCCTCTACGGTATTCTCAAACCTTGGGCGCTACGCAACGAGAGTTCTGCCCCAGCGCCTAGTCCATAAGCCCATACCCAATGCATCAGGAGCGATAGCCATGTTTGCAGAGGTCGGCGATTGCAACTTCTACTATGACGTTAGTGGCGAGGGCCCGCCCTTGGTGCTGGTGCACGGGACCGGCGCCGACAGCCAGAGCTTCGATGACGTTGTCCCCATCCTCAACCAGCAGTTCAAGGTCTACATGTACGATATGCGGGGCCACGGTAAGACTGTCCGAAAGAGCGATGTCCCTCTGTCCGATGACATATGGGCCGACGACTTGGCTGCCTTGATGACCCGCTTGGAGGTCCCGGCAGCAGCCATAGCAGGCTGGTCACTGGGCGGTCTGATTGCGATGAACTTCGTGATACGGCACCCAGAGATGGCCAGTTCCCTGCTCCTCATGGGGTCGCGCAGCCCCCTTCCAAGCTCCACTCTTGGAGACCGGTCCGGTTTCGCGGTGAGGCTGAAGATGGCCGCCGAGGGTGCCAGCATTGAGGAAATCGTGGAGGCGACCTTCGAATTCAGCCTTGGGGCCTATAGCCCGTATTCCGTGGAGAACAAACCCGAGGCGGTGGAGAAGCTCAGACGCTCGCTGCTGCGCAATGACCCAAAGTCTTACGCCGAGTTGATTGGGGCCACTCGCGCAGACATCGCTTCACGGCTGGGGGAGATTGAGTGTCCGACGCTGATCGTCGTGGGCGAGGACGATGCCCGCGCCCCTGTGGGGCAGGCTGAGGGCCTCAGCGCAGCCATCCCCAACTCCTACATGAAAATCATGCAGAAGTGCGGCCATTTCTATGGCTACGAGCAGCCCGAGGAAACCTGCCGCATCATGACCCGGTTCCTGCAGGCGTTCGGGTAAGCAGCACTTCTGCCTTGGTGTTTCAGGACTGCATCAATTCCGGGAAGTAAGTGCCATAGAAGCCACGGTCTCTCGTCAGGAGCATCTCAGCCGTGGCGATGGCATGGGCGCCAATCAGGAGGTCCGCCATGATCCGTTCCCTTGGACCTCCGGCGCGGCGATAGCGCATCCAGCGTAGTCCGGCCTCATTCGCGATGGACGAATCGATGGGCGACGGCCTCACACCGGCCGCCCCCAGAGCTCGGTCCAATGCGGAGCGGTCATCGAAAGACGGAACCAGTTCTGTGTATACGATGTCGCAAGCGATCACTGGACCATATTCGAGAGCGGTGCGAAGCCGCTCCTCTGAACGGTTGTGATCCGGCGCATCGTCAGTGAAAACGTCTACCAGGACGTTTGTGTCGACTGCTGTGATCACCTGCCCCGAATCTCTTCGATGTAGTCATCGACGCTGACACCCTTTCCCAAGGCATCTTTGCCAAGTATCCCGCTCACGCGATCAACCGGGTGCATCCCGGTTCTCTCGTCAAGAATCCGGTGGACCCTCTCGGACACGGTCTCGCCGTCGGGTGGGTCTTCAGGGTCTTTGTCGAGTGTACCGCTAGCGCCGCCCGGGCGTTCCCCGGTTTTCGCCTTTCTAATGAGGAGACCCCCCGGGCATGGGGGTGATCTCGATTTCGACGTTGTGATCCATCCCAAAGCGCTCCCGGAGGGCCTTGGGGATGGTGATCTGACCTCGTTGGGAAATCCGCATGATTGCCCCCGCGTGACTCCTTGTGGCTACAGCTATATTCTAGCCGTCGTGGGGCGACCTATTCCAACTCACCCAGATAAGCGTAGGCCTCGATTTCCAGTTCCATTTCGTGGTGGAGGAGTTCGCCCTTGTAGCCGTGGGCGATGAAGCCCTTGTTGGGGATGCGTTCTTTGAGGTGGCGGTCGACGACGGCGAAGTGCTCCCGCTCCTTCACGATGATGCGCACCTCGTAGATGTCGGCTAGGGAGCCTCCCGCGGCCAGCATGACCTTCTCTATGTTGTCGAGGGTCAGTTGCGTCTGCCTCTCGATGCCGGGCTCTAGGCGGCGCTCGTTCATGGGGCCAGTAAGGCCTGTGAGGGCTGAGGTGCCCGATATGAAGAGCCAGTCGTCGAAGCGGACGGCGCGGTCGAAGTGGCCCACGGGAGGCCCGATGGTGTCGGGGTTGTAGATGGTTTTCTTCATGGCTTCTGCTCCTTTTGCTGAGGCAGAGGATTATTTAGCGAGGGCTTATTCCAGTAGGAACGCCCGCAAGTCGGCGTGGACTTGGTCGGGCATTTCTTCGGGTAGGTGGTGGCCGCAGGGCAGCGAGTGGCCCCGCACGTTAGTGGCGTAGTCGCGCCATGTTGCCAGCACGTCTTGGGAGCGGCCCGTGTAACCTGTTGCGCTCCATAGGGCCAGCATCGGGCAGGCGATCTTGTTGTCGAAGTCGGCTTCATCATGCACCAAGTCGATGCTGGCCCCGGCGCGGTAGTCCTCGCACATGGCGTGGATGGCCGCTGGGTCGGAGCCGCAGCGCACATATTCCTCGACGGCTTCCGGCGGGTAGTGGACGGCCGAGTCTGGGCCATGCTCAAAGCGGTGGCGGATGAAGTAGTCGGCGTTTGCGCCGATCATCCGCTCCGGGTAGTCGTAGGGCTGAATCAGGAAGAACCAGTGATGCGTGGCGGTGGCCATGGCCTGGTTGACCACCTGAAACATGCGATGGGTGGGGATGATGTCCATGGTCGCCAGCTTGAGCACCCGCCGCTGGTGGTCCTTGGTCAAGCGGTGCGACACCCTCGCCCCTCGGTCGTGGCCCGCTAGGAAGAAGGTGTCGAAGCCCAGCGCGGTCATTACCTCGGCTTGGTCTTGGGCCATGGCGCGTTTGGCGTAGTTGGCGTGCTCCGGGTCTCCGGGCGGTTTGCTGCTGTCGCCGTAGCCCCGGAGGTCGGGGACTACCACGGTGAACTCCTCGGCCAAGAGGGGAGCCACCTTGTGCCACATGACGTGGCTCTGGGGGTAGCCGTGGAGAAGCAGCAGGGGCGGACCGCTGCCACCGACCACTAGGTTGATTTCGGCACTGCTGGTGGTGATGCGACGCTGCTCGAAGCCTTCAAACATGGGGGTTGCCTCCTCTTCCGGTCAGAACGGGCACCATTCCTGGTGGCCCCTGACCAATCCTGCTCCGCCCCCGCGGACCCAGCCCCTGTCACAATGTCACACCGATCGTAGCTAAAAACGCGTTTTTGTAGCTGAAAAGTGTGACATCTGTGACATTGTGCTAGCTGGCCAGATACGCGCACAGTGTGACATGTTTTCGTATCTGGGGGATGTCACAGAAAATTGAAAGTGTGACATTGTGCTAGCTGGCCAGATAGTGTCACAGTGTGACACCCCCTGGGAGGGTGTTTTGGGCGAGTGCGGGCTGTCATTCTTTGCAGTCGGGGGGTTGCATGCCTGGGTTTCCAATGATTCTCCTGCCGTTCCGGTACTGCTCGCCATAGATTGCCGGGGTCTGGCCGGTGGCCGGATAGCCGGGGGCGACGATTTGATGATGGAGCATGGAGGGCGGCGGGCGCAAGGGGTTTTTGTCATGCCTGCCCAGCCCCATTCCCGCGCGGAGTACGCAACTTGGTCAGAAGGCTTTCCACCCGCCCCTCGAAAACGTCCTTGAATTTGGGCAGCATCTCCAGCATCCACGCCCTGGTCTCTTCAAGTTTCTCCGGCGGGTCGTCTATAGTCCCGTCCTTGCGAATGTTGATGGTAGAGAACGAGTATCCGGGGTATTTGCTCCATCGCCATTCGCATGAGAAGCCGATACTTGATTCAATCTCCTCCTGCTCGGCTTTCAACGCGTCGAAAAGCTTGTTGTTGAGGTCAACTCCAGACCACGTCCTGAGAAAAAGGCCGACCCAAGCAGAGCGTCCTATCTCTGCTTTATACCCTATGTACTCGTTGAAGCCGGAGGGAAAGAAGCGGTCACGGTGCCAAAAGGCTTGCCGACAAGAATCGGCGAATCCCCTCTCCGGCTCAAGTAACCTGGCAATCAGGGGGCTGAAGAAGGCCCTGTGCCTCTCAATTTCCGTGTTAACCGGAGGCGGCCAAGATAGGGTGAGATTCTTGTCCCAGCCATAGGGGTAGACGACACGGTGAAACCTTGGCTCCAGTTCGTCGCTGTCAGGCCTTTGGACGACATCGACTTTGACCCCATAGAACCTGATGTTAGACCCAGCCCACTGGTTAAGCCGGTGCAGGGCCTCGGCATGCTCCCGTTGGAACTCGTCCGCCACCCATATGGCGATCCGTGCATCGCAACCCGCCGCGTAAGTGAGCAACTGACCCAAATGGCCGTGGTCGGTCCATTCCAACTGGTTCTCAATGGCGACCAACACGTCTTCGTTGGTCTCTCTCGCCAGTATGTCGAGGGAGAAACTGCCTACCTGTTTCTCCTGCCGCACCGGCTCCAGCTTCAACCCTATTGTGTCGCCTAGCAAATGCAGGTTATCGGCGAGCCAAGGGGTGAAGTCATACGCCTCATTGCGCCATTTCTTGCGGAGGTCCACTGGTGCGGGTCCCTCGTCCTGCTCGGCCATGTACGTCACTTTTCTTTCATGCCGGAGTCGCCCGGCTTTATCACGAAATCGCGGCGGTCGCGGTAGAGCGGGGCGCGGTTCAGGACGCTGTTGTAGGTTTCGGGGTCTATGCCATCGACGGCGTCCATTACCCAGTATTTGTAGCCGCCTAGGAACAAATATGGGCGCGTCTGGTGGAAGAAGTGGCACTCGACGCCCTCTCCTCGGAGGATGCGGTCGCAAAAGGCAGCCAGCAGTTCCTGCTGTGCGTCCTTCTGGATTACGACGTACTCGTGGGGCCATGTCTCGCGGTATGTGACCGCTTCGTGCCACGGGGCCTTGGTTATGAGTCCATGATGTCGGAAGTGTCAGGGGCCAAAGTGGATGCCTCCTCAGTCGGGAGTTTCCTTCACTAGTGGTATTGGGGGCTTGCAGGTTCATCCCCTGATGCCATACAACGCGCGGGCGTTATCATCTAGAATCTTGGCCACCGACTCCTTCTTGAGCTCGCCCTCCTGCCCTTTGCGGTCCAGCACCGCCAGGGCGTCGATCTCCGCTGACATGTCGGCGTGGCTATAGTCGGAGCCGATCACGAAGTTGTCGTCGCCCGTCAGGCCCATGATGTGGTTCATGTCGTCGAAGTTGTCGCAACTGACGTACATCCGGTTCTCGGCGAGGATGTCCTGTCGCAGATCGAAGCTCCGCATCCAAGCCATGCGCCCGTGGGTGCGGTTCAACTCAGTCACCATGTAAGGCACCCACGATGCAGTCGTCTCGATAAATCCAAACCTCACGTCCTGCGCCTTGGTGGGGATGTTGTAGGTCAGCAGCGAGTGGAAAGCATCGACCACCGGCAGAATCATCTCTAGGATGCCCATGCCTCTAACGGCGTCGGGCAAGTCTGGGTCCCCGCTGCCGAGATGGAAGCATACTGGTATGTCGAGCTTGCCGGCCTCCTCGTACAGTGGAAGGAAGTAGGAGTCGCCCGCGGGACGCCCGCCACACTCCCGGCCCTTCTTCAGTACTCCACAGGCCCCGTGTTCTTTCGCGAAAGCCATCTCCTCCAGTGCTTCATCCATGCTGAGAAGGGGCAGCGGCGCGACCCAGCGCAGTCGCCCGCCCGATTGTGCCCACTTGCTGCCCATCCAGCGGTTGTAGGCCTTGCACAAGGCCATCTCCACCTCCGGGCGTCCGCTCACCTGTGTCAGGAACAGCGTGGGGTACATCACATGCACATCCACTCCCAGTTCGTCCATGTGTCGCAGACGGGCGGGGACATCGGTGAGCTCGCGCTGGGCCTGCACCGTGCCGGTGCGCTGGTCGTCGCGTATGCGTCGCAGTCGCAGCTTGCCGTCGATGACCCAGTAGCGGTTGTAGCCACGGGGGGTTCCATCAGAGCCGCCAGGGACTTCTTGGGTCACGGTAACGGGCCGGTACTGCTGGTCGGAATCCGCTAGGTACTCCCAAGTTTCGTCGGTTTCGTCCACATGGGTATCGGAATCAATGATAGGCATGGGACCCCTTTCTTCCGAGAGTGGTGTGGCGGGTTCTTTGGCGCTAAGTTAGACGCATGCGGATACCCCGTCAACAGGCCCCTGGCGCCAACCCGCGGACATCAGGTCCCCCATGACATCAAGACATTGACACCTCCCCGCCCTCCCCGATAACATCATTCTAGGAACGCAGGCAGGGGACTGACCCCTCAGGGGTTACCCCTGCCTTTCTTTTTGGCCCTCCCCGTTCGTCTTGAGCGCAACGCAGCGCAGTCGAAGGACGGGTGCCAGAACTGACTTTCTTTCGGAGGACCCGGTGAAGCGAAAACTGCGACCGAATGTGGCAAGCTGGCCAGATACGACAGCGCGGCCAATGCGGCACGTTTCAGATACAAAAAACTGCGTTTCAGCTAGGGAGATGGCCGTACCCCAGCTACGAAGCCGAGACACGTGGGGCCCACCCTTACGAGCGGAGACACATGGGGCCCACCCTATCACTAGGGCACGCATGTCACAGTTTGCCAAAGCTGGCCAGCTACGGCGATGGGACATTTGTCACATCATTCTTTCGGAGGGCCCGGGGAAGCGAAACTGCGGCCGAATGCGGCAAGCTGGCCAGATACGACAGCGCGGCCAGCGCGGCAACGTTTCAGATACAAAACTGCGTCTCAGCTAGGGCCATTGCCGCGCCCCAGCTACGATCCGAGACACATGGGGCCCACCCTGCCACTAGGGCCCTCGTGTCACAGTGTCCCAAAGCTGGCCAGCTACGGCGATGGGTCATTTGTCACATCATTCAGCTACGAAAAACTTTCTCGTAGCTACGGATGGTGTGTTATGCCAGCTACGGAAGGACCTGAAAATGGCGGGCGAACAGGAGTAATATACCCCTAAGGCCCTATCTTGAAGGCCATAGAAGAATTCGACCCAGGAGTCTCGCATGCAGACTATCAGTTTCGAGAAGACTAGCTTGTCCAACGGCTTGGACGTCATCCTGCACGAGGACCACTCCCTGCCCGTGGTGGCCGTGAATGTCTGGTATCACGTCGGTTCCAAGGATGAGATCCCCGGCAAGACAGGCTATGCCCACCTGTTCGAGCACCTGATGTTCGAGGGGTCCAAGCACCACGACCAGAGCTATTTTGAGCCCTTGATGCAGGTGGGGGCCAACCTCAACGGCTCCACCAATCTGGACCGCACCAATTACTGGGAGAACGTCCCTGTGGAGTACTTGGAGCTGGCCCTGTGGCTGGAGTCGGACAGGATGGGCTTCCTGCTTGATGCCTTGGACCAGAAGCGTTTCGACATACAACGGGATGTGGTAAAGAACGAACGCCGGCAGAGCTACGAGAACCGCCCATACGGTATGGCCGGACTGCGCATCCAAGAGGCCCTGTATCCCCTGCCCCACACCTACCACTGGCCCACTATTGGCTACCACGAGGACTTGGACATAGCGACGGTGGAGGACGCTCATGCCTTCTTCCAGCGCTTCTACACCCCGTCCAATGCCAGCCTTTCCATAGCAGGCGACATCGACACGGAGAAGACGCGGCAAATGGTGGAGCGGTACTTTGGCGATCTGCCGCCGGGCGACAGCTTGGTGCGCACCAACCGGGCTGACTCGCCTCTGGGCGGCCCGATCCACATCACGCTTCACGACAAGGTGCTGGTGCCGCGCTTGTACTTGGCTTGGCCTGCCGTGGCTAGGTTCCACGAGGATGAGGCGGCCTTGTCCGTCCTAGCCGACATCCTAGGCAATGGCAAGAGCTCCCGCCTGCACCGCATCTTGGTGCACGACAAGCGCATCGCTCAATCGGTGGGGGTCTACAACGACTCTGCCGAGGTGGCTGGAGACTTCGGCGTCGAGGTTACGGCCGCCGAGGGGCACGCCACTGAGGAGATTGAGGCAGTGGTGCGCGCGGAACTGGAGCGGATGAAGTCTGAGCCTCCAACCTCCAATGAAATGGCTCGGGCCAAGAACCGCATTGAGTGGTCACGTGTGCGTCAGATGGCTACCGTTGGAGGTTTCGGCGGCAAGGCCAACCGCCTCAACTCTTTCAACGTCTTCGCAGGCGACCCGGACTTGGCCAACCGCGACATGGAGCGGTTCCTAGCCGTGCAGCCTGAGGACGTAAGCCGCGTGGCCCGCGCCTACGCGGGCGACCGTGTGGTGCGTCTGCAGGTGCTGCCGGAACCCAAGTTGAGCCACGCTGCCCCCGGCATCGACCGGACTGTTCGACCTGCTCCTGCCTCTCCGGGCACGTTTCAAGCCCCATTGCCCCAGCAACACCGCCTCTCCAACGGCTTGCAACTGTTGGTGGTGGAGAAGCGGGAAGTGCCCATGGTCGCCTTCGGAGTCATCTTTGAGACGGGGGCGGCAGGCGATCCTGCGTCTTTGAGCGGGATCAGCAGCCTCACCACGGCCATGCTTCAGGAAGGCACCACCACCCGCTCCAGCACCCAGATCGCGGACGAGTTCGAGTTCTTGGGCAGCGAGTTGCTGGCCTCCACGGGGCGGGAGTACACGTTGGTGGGTAGCGAGTCGCTGACCCGCGAGTTCCCTAGAGCCTTGGAATTGGTGTCCGACCTGTTACGGCATCCCACATTCCCGGAGGAGGAGTTGGTCCGGCTGAGCGACCAGCGTCAGACCGCCATCCGGCGCCAGCGGGACAACCCCACGGCGTTGGCAGACTTGGTGATGCCATCGCTGATGCACGGCTTGGGCAGCCCTTACGGCCATCCCGTAGAGGGCAGCGAGGCACTGTACCAAGACCTGACTAAAGCCCACCTGTTGCAGCATTACCAAGGTGCCTACGGGCCCGGCAACGCCACCTTGGCAGTGGTGGGTGATGTGTCGATGGAAGAGGCGGTGAGGCTGGCCGAAGAGCACTTCGCAGGTTGGCAGGACGGGCGGAAGTCGTCTGTCGCCGACGGGCAAGCCGCCGGGCTGACCGGCGTGGCTGGCATGATGTACCTCCTAGACAAGCCGGGGGCGGCCCAGTCGGTCATACGGGCTGGCTCCCTCGGAGTGGAGCGGCATCATCCAGACTACTTCCCCCTCACGGTGTTCAATCACTTGTTTGGGGGCCAGTTCACGGCCCGCCTGAACCGCAACCTGAGGCAGGACAAGGGCTACAGCTATGGTTACAGGTCCGCCTTCGAGTGGCAGCGCCCCTCATCCCGATTCGTCGCTGGGGGCAGCGTACAGACCGATGTGACTGCTGCTGCCGTGTCAGAGACCCTTAAGGAGTTCGCTGAGGTGCGGGGCTCCCGTCCCGTCAGTGAGGAAGAGTTCGACACTGCCAAGTCAGCCCTGCTGCGACAGTACCCCTCGAACTTCGAGTCGGGCTTACAGGTGTTACAGCAGTTGGCCCAAATCGTAGTATTCGGCCTGCCTCTCGACTACCACCGCACCTACGCACCGCAAGTGGAAGGCGTGTCGCTGGCCGACGTTCATCGGGTTGTCCAAGCCCACATTGAGGAGCAGCCGATGGTGCTGGTGGTCGGCGACGGCGAGACCATCGAGCCTTCGCTGGCTGAACTGGGGCTGCCGATTGGGCATGTGGACCACGAGGGGCGGGAAGTTTAGAAGACTAGTTGGTGAATCCGATTTCTCGGGCTCACGCGGGAACATCGGTCGCTTCGTTTTCGAGGGCTTGATCACCTGTCCACAGAAGGGGTGAAGCAACCGGCTATGGCGTAGTGTCGATAGCCGGCGCCGGTATTGTCTTCATGGCCTTCCCTCGCAGTCCAGGCTGTCATCGTTTGGTAGTTGGCTGCGGCATCCTCTGATGGTGCACCGGTGGGAGCGTTGATTCTCGCTTCGCCTTCCGGTTTTTCGGCCGATTGTCGCCTAGGGAACGGGCGGCTACACTCACGCGCGGCCCAGCACCAAGACCAACGAGAGGTGGCGACATGGCGGTTAGCCATGAAAACGACTTGGTAATTCAGACCAACGGACTGACGAAGCGGTTCGGCAAGAACGTCGCGGTGGACAACCTCTCCATGGAGGTGCGCCGAGGCCGCGTCTATGGGTTGCTCGGACCCAACGGCTCTGGCAAGACGACGACGATGGGTATGCTGCTCGGCCTGCTGAGGCCGACGGCAGGCAACTTCAGCCTGTTCGGCTCGACAGCCCGGCACGAGGAGTCCCTGCGCCGCATCGGCGCCGTCATCGAGACTCCGGCCTTCTATCCCTACCTGTCGGGGCGCGGGAATCTGGCATATTTCCAGCTCATCTCCGGGCGTGGCGCGCCGAGCGAGTTGGACGAACTGCTGGCAAGGGTGGGCTTGGCGGGTCGTGGCGACGACCGCTTCCGTACCTACTCCCTAGGTATGAAGCAGCGGCTGGGTATAGCCTACGCTCTTCTGGGCGACCCGGACCTCGTGTTCCTGGATGAACCCACCAACGGCTTGGATCCGGAAGGCATGATCGAGGTGCGTCAGTTGATACGCCGCCTCGGCGATGGCAACCGGACGGTGCTCCTTTCCAGCCACCTGCTGCATGAAGTCGAGCAGGTCTGCAACAGCGTTACCATCCTAGGCAAGGGCCGGCTGATCGCCCAAGGGGAGGTTGCCGAGCTGGTGCGTTCTCGCGGGCGGGAACAGGTGCGCTTGAGGACCACTGACGACGGCAAGGCCCAGGCCATACTGGAGGCGCTGGAATGGGTCGAGGACGTGGCCGTTGCGGCGGGAGGCGCCCTGCTGGTAGCGGCGCCGGTGACGCGGTCGGGCGAACTGACCGCCGCCCTGAGCCGGGCCGAGGTGTATGTCACCGAGATGGCGCCCGTCCAGACCACCTTGGAAGAGTACTTCCTTGAAGTCACGGGCAACCAAGAAGGAGGCGCCGAATGACGTCTCACATCCTTCGACTCACGATAGGGGAATGGTACAAGCTGCGCCGCCGCTGGCTGCTTTGGATATTGCTGGGCGTAGCCCTCCTGCTCTCCCAAGCCATCCTGTGGGGGTTTCATGTCGCGTATCACGTCAGCGACGATGCCTTCGGGTCTCTCACTCCGAATTATGAGTACCGCAACGGGCCCGTAACCGTCGAATTGACCTGCGCCGACGTTGCAGAGGGGCGCGTGGAAGAGAAACTAGCGCCGCTGGCAGACGCGGAACTCCTGATGATCGGGGAGGATGTCGCGCGGTGGAGTGCGAGGTGCGAAGATTACGTTTCGCCCGAAGAGAGCCGGAGTGTATTCACCCTGCCCTACAGCATCGGCGCGAACCTTGAGGTCCTCTTCGGCCTGTTCTTCGTCATCATTGTCATGATTCTCGCAGCGTCGGTGATGGGGGCGGAGTACGGCTGGGGCACACTGAGGACGACGTTGAGCCGGGGCTCCGGGCGCTGGCAGTACTTGGCGGCCAAGTTCATCCTTGTCCTGCTAGCGGGCATCGGCGGACTCTTGGTTATATCCGCAGCCGTCGCCGTTGCCAGCATCATCGCGGGCGTGATACCGCCCAGCGAGGAGGGGCCGCTGATTTTCTCCGATGGCTGGCTCGACTCTGCCGAAGCACTAGGCAAGGCCCTGTACGCCTTGGCTCCTTACGTGACTGTGGGGATGTTCCTGACGGTGCTGACCCAGTCCACCGCCCAAGGTATCGCCCTATCGATGGTGTACTACGTGGTGGAGGCGCTGATTCTGCCGCCCCTGCTCGGTCTCAGCGACTTTCTGGAGAACGTCTCGGAAGCGCTCCTCAGCCAGAACGTGGGCGACTGGATGTACCAAGGTGAGACCTCTGCTGCGCAAGCGCTGGGCTCTGCTGAACAGCCGGACACCGTACAGGCGTTCTTCGTGATGCTGGCGTACATAGTTGTCCTTGCCGCCGCCACATTCTGGATGTTTCAGCGCAGGGACATCAGCGGGGCAAAGGGCGAGTGACGCCCAGCGGGCTTGTTCGCGCTTCATTGCTGGGGGCAGCTACAAACGGCAGTCACCGCTGCTGCTGTCTGGGACGCTCAAGGAGTTTGCCGAGGTGCGGGGAGACTGGCACATGAGCCACCAGGAGTTTGAGGTCGAAGTCAGCCCTGTTCCGCCAGTACCCTCCAACTTCGAGTCGGGGTTCCAAGTGTTGCAGTAGTTGGCCGAGATAGTGGTGTTCGGCCTGCCCTTGCACTACCACCGTACTCATGCGCCGCAGGGGGAAGGCGTGTCGCTGGCCGATGTGCATCGGGTTGTCCAGGATCATGTCGAGGCTCAACCCATGGTGCTGGTGGTGGGCGACGGCGAGGCTATTGAGCCGTCGCTGGCCGACTTGAGGATGGCGATTCGGCATGTCGATCACGAAGGGCGTGAGGTGTAAGGGAAGATAGCTAGACCCGTTTGCCGAGACAGTGGAAGAGTAGGAGAGACGAAATTGACATCCTCGACTTGCCCTTTCTGGAGTACGCAAGGTGCGCTGAGGCCAGAGATTCTGAGGCGGTGGGCAAAGTTGGTCCACCTTGGTTGACGTTTGATGAACTGGTCACAAGCGATATGAGCGAAATCCAGATCGAGACCGAGTACGGAGAAGAGACCGCTATCAACGTAGGCATTGCCCGGAACCCAGAGGACCCCGAATGGTGGGGGACCTGGGAGAACGCCCAGCAAGCCATCCAAGTTGTGCCGTATATCGTGGAAGCCTACCTTCACGCGCAGGGCCAACAGAAGACGATTACCATTGGTACTAGGATAAGTCTCGACCCCGACGTTGAGGCCTAGTTCCGGGCGAGCGGTAAAGACTGGCGGACACGAGTGAACCAGACGCTACGGGATGCTGTTCTTGGGCCACGGGAACCAAACAACTGGCTAAGTCGACATATTCGAGTCGTTGCGGTCAAAGTGCCTAAGTCTGGTTCTAGCCAAGTAGGTAGGGCTTACCGGCAATTGTTGGCTGCAGCTGCCAAAAAGACGGGACGTCTTGTTACTGGACTGGGGACAGCGCTATGACCGTTGTTGCGGTTGGACCGACAAGCACCCTGAGCGGTAGGAAAATCGAGAAGAAGGCCGACCAGCCAGCGAGGTCCTACCGCACACTGTTGAAGCTCACTGACGTAGAGTCGCCTAGCGGGGCAAGACCGCCCCGACAGGCCGTCGAACGCGGTGTAGAGGGGTCTCGCAGACTGAAGAAAGGCTAGGAGCAGGCAGGTCTAGGTGTGGCTACGGGGAGCGGGGCCGGTCGAGAAGCTCCGCTTCCAAGGCGGTTTCGATCACTTTGCCCTCTCGCAGTTCCACGCGATAAGCGGTGGCCCCGTGCCTGCCGGTGACCACCTTGGCGGCCTCGGTACCCACAAAGTGGATCGCCGCGTCCTCGTCGATAGCGTAGCCAGCCGGAAAGCCGTCGGATATCAGTTGGTGGTACAGGGGGCGTCGCTGCTCCTCGCCGTCGTAGTGGGGGCAGTGAGAGCCGGGCAGGAAGCCGAGCCCGTCGTGCAGCGGCTGAAGGTCGTTGAGGTCGAAAGAGTCTGTGGTGCCGCACTCGAACCAGCACAGAGAGCCAGCGCTGCCGCCACACAACAGTATCCCCGCTTCCCATGCCTCCCGCAGGATTTCGTCGACGCCATGCACACGCCACACGGCCAGCATGTTGGCGGTGTTGCCGCCGCCCACCATGATGATGTCTTGGTTGAGGAGGAAGCTGCGTATATCGCGCACGGTGCGATCGAATAGGGCGAGGTGAGTGCGCGCGGCCCATGCCCCCGGCACCCTGTTGTAGAACGCCAGCAGCGACGCCGGAGAGTCGCCGGTGGCCGTGGGAATCATGCAGATGCGGGGGCGTGGTTTCTGAGGCAGGTGGAGTATCTCCTGTGGCAGCGACAAGATGTAGTCGATGACTGGGGACATGGCACCGGGCCGGACTCGGAGGCCGCCAAAGGCGACTATGTGCTTGTGGTCCATGCTAAGGTCAGCCTCCTGACTGCTCGGCCGCCTCGCGAGCCCGGGTGAAGGCAGGGGCCAGCAGCGATAGCAACTCTTGGTGTCCCATCCACGAGATAGCTTCCAACTCAAGGGGATCAAGGTACATGGTGCGGCCTGTGCGCATGTCGCGCAGCATCAGGCGCGGGCCGTTGGCCGCGCCGTCTTCCTTCTCGAGTCGCACCCAAGCGAACTCGTTGGATAGCTCAATATCGTTCATGTATCGACGCCAGCTGTCCACTCCTCACAAAAGGAACTGGAAGCCGGGGATCTCCTCGTCGTTGTTGATTAGCATGACCTTTTTCACAGCCATCTTCAGGTCGCCGTTCTCGCGTCGCAGGCGGTACATCATCCTGCCAGCCCAAGTGTTCTGCTGCCGGCGTCGCAACTCGAGGACCATGAAGTTGGCGTAGACGGTGAGCTCGCCGCTCTCCTCTTCCGCGATTTCGATGTTGGAGAGCATGCGCCTCATGCGGGAGGCTGGATCTTGGGCGAAGGCCAAGCCCTGCTTGAGGCGTTCGACCCGGTCGCCAATGCTGCGGCGGTCGTCGTAGACGAAGGACACCTCGCGGGTCGGGTCGATGTCGTCCCTGTTGGCGGGCACCCAATAGAGGGCGTCGTCGGTCCAGAGGGACAGCCACTCATCGCCCCGCTGCTCGTCGGCCAAACGGGCCTCGCGGTATATGAAGTCCTCAACCTGCTGACGATCAAATGCCAAGCGCAGATTCCCCTTGGTGCCTGAAATGGGCGTAGTGTCGAAGCATCAGGACTCGGACATCACCTTTTTGTAGTGGCGCCACACGCCCCGCAGGTTGTTTTCGTCCATGCCGTGGCCGGACGTCCGCCCATCTTCGAAGACCTTCTCGCGGTGCAACCCGCGCTTGAGCCACAGCCACTCGTCGACTTGGGCTTCCATGCCCAGCTGGTTGCGCTCGCAGATTTCAAGGTCGTCGGCGGAGACGAAGCCTCCGGGGCCGTAGCTCCGCTCGTGGCCTCTCAGACGCAGGGTATTGACTTCTTGCGGTGCGCCCTTGAGCAGCGTCGGATAATACCAAACGTTCGTTTCGGTGGGCGTGACGGGCTGCAACACACGAATCTGGGACTGAATCATGATGAGGTTGGGGAAGATGAAAATGAGGGGCGCCCCGTACTTCATCATGTAGTCGGTTTGTTCCGTGCCGAACCTCGACGCGAGGGCCCCGACGTACTGGTTCCAAGCCTCGCCTTCCTTGTCCACCATGGGCATGGGCGACACGGCAAGGTCTTCGACCATGTGGCCGCCGGGGAGGTAGACGACCTTGTCGGGGCTCTCCTCGTTGTTGAGGTTGTTGGTGTCGAGGCTGCCGCCCTGCCGCTGCCGGTTCAAGCTGAAGATGAACTGGTGGATGAAGTGGCCGTGGTAGTTACCCTCCAAGGAGTTCTCCGCCATCATCTTCCAATTGCCGTGGTACTTGGCCTTCTGCACGCCCGACCGTACCTCCAACTCCCCGTCGGGGGAGAAGTCGATGAAGGAGTCAAGGTACTCCGTGACCCGGCCTAGGTGCTCCGCCAGCGTGGGGCCCGTGGGGCTCATGCTGGCGAAAATCAGGCCCCGGTAGGAATCGACTCGGGGCACCTTTGCCAGCCGATAGTCGGTTTTTTCAAAGGAGTCGCCGTAGGCGCCGACGAAGGTTGCGCCCAGCAAGTCTCCCCGGTTGCTGTAGGTCCAGCCGTGGTAGGCGCAGCGGAAGACGTGGGCGTTACCCCGCTCGTTCTGGCAGACGATGTTGCCGCGGTGGGCGCACCGGTTGAGGAGCAGGTTCACTGAGCCATTCTCGTCACGGACCATGATGACGGGCTGGCGGCCTATCTGCTTGGTGCGGTAGTCCCCCGGCTCGGGCACCTCACTCTCGTGGCCCACGTAAACCCATGAGCGGTACCAAATCTTCGCGAACTCCTCCTCGAAGATGTCGGGGTCGCGGTACAGGCTGCCATGTATGCGGTCCTCGTGGATAAGCTCGTGGTAGTCGATGGCAGGGTTCATCGTGGTGGCCATGGAGTCCTCCTCGTGCCGAGGTCGGCGGTAGTGCTCGTGCTAGGCTAGCACCCTCGCTGCAATCGTTCAACCAAGGCAGGCTTACACGCAGGCGTAGTAGGCCGTTGCTGCGTAGGCTTGGGCGGCGCGGTGCAGCTCGTCGATGGAGAGGTAGCTGATTTCGCTGGGGCCGCTGCCTGGGCCGTAGGTGATGCTGGGGATGCCGGCGCCGTTGAAGATGTTGATGTCGCGCCACATGCTGGAAACGGGCGAGCTTGCGAAAGCAGGCTTGCCACCTATTACATGATCGTGGGCTTTCTCTAGGACCTCGCGGAAGGGGCCCATGTTCTCTCCAATGTGGCCGCGGCGGAACATGTAACATTCGACGGTCCCTGGGTAGCCCAGCGATTCCAAGAGCCGTTCCAGTTCTCGCTGCGCTTCCTCGGGGCCGTCTCCGGGCGGTATACGCACATCGACGTAGGCGCTGCATACGCCCACTGTGCTGGCGGGTTTGAAGGGCACGCCGCCGCGCACGGCGCCGATATTCACCTTGGGGATAATCTTGCCACCCTCGAACTCGCGAGTATGGGACTCCTCGTACTTCAAGGCCCACTCTTCTACAGCGGATATGAAGTGTGCCATGCGCATAATCGCGTTGGGTTGCTCCTGTGGTGAGTAGGGACGGCGGATAAAGGGGGTGTAGAGCCTGCGGCCGCCTTCTAGGGTCACCTTGTAATAGGCCGCTCCACAGTCGGCCCATGAGATGCCGAAGCTGGTGGTCTCGGCGTTGAGGCAGTAGTCGCCCCACAGGCCGTGGTCGATGAGCTGTTGCGCTCCGATGCCCTTGCCTAAGTAGCGGCTGCCTTGGTACTCGTCGATGGGGGCCATGCCGATCTCGCCGATGACCATTGTCATGATGACGTCGCCCCGCAGCTTGACGCCAGCGTCTCGCAGGGCGCGGGTTGCCAGCATGAATGCTGCCATCGGCCCCTTGTCGTTGACGACACCCTCGCCGAATGCCTTGCCGTCTTCAACCCAGCCATGGTTGTAGTGATACTCCTCATGGGGTACCAGCCACACGTCCTCATCGCCGTAGAGGATCGTATCCATATGGCTGTTAAAAATGAGTGACTTGCCACCGCCGGTGCCCTTCAGCCGGGCCACCACGTTGCAGCGGCCGTCGGCCACCTCATGTCTTTCGGGTTGGAACCCTTGCTCGTCGAGCCACTGGCAAAGGAAGTCGCCCATGGCCTGCTCGCGCCCTGTGGGGCTGGGAATGGAGCCCATGGTGGCACCCAGTTGGGCGATTTCCATGCCGTCGATGCTTTGAAGGGCAGCCTCCAGGGCGGCTGTGTCAGTGGTCATTTTTCGGGACCCCTTACCGTGTTGACTTTCCGTAATGGCTCTAGCCGGTTGAACCGGCATTGCGGGCCTCGGAGGTCCGTATTCTGAGCCATTTGTGGTGTTCCAATGCTAGTCTTTTGCATGTCCCGGTTTCGTCTAGTGCTATATCCGTTGTGAACTGTGTGTATGTTATTGCACCGGGATTTGGACCGGCGCAGCTACACGCCAGCTTTGCTTTAGTCAAGGGGCTGACACGCGATACGCGAGTTTGTATCTGTGATGTGTCCCATTTATCTCATTTGGGGTAGGTCCAGCTACGAAATGACGGAGTTTTATGGGACACGCTGGTACCATTGAGAGGCCGCGCGGGTGGCGGCGCGGCGGTTCGACGGCAACACTTGGGTAGCCGAACGGGGATATTCCTGGAAGGAGTTTTCGGTCAACCGTTGTTGGCGGCCCTGCTACGGGCGTTGTTTCTGATTGCGTTTTCGGAACCATATGTCGAGCCTAGAGGGGAAGGGCAACAGTGTCAACGGACTGATGTCAGTCGGGTGGCGGGCTTTCGATTGTTGCGTGTGGGAGGCTTGGAGCGACGTTAATCACCCTTTCCCCCCGGACTTGGTCCGGGGCAGGCGATAGCCATCTCCCGTTCGGGGGAGAGGAGGCTTATGGGACAGGCTCCGGCGAGAGACTGTGTGTTCCTCATCATCGGAGCGTTGCGCAACGGTTAGAGGCCGAGGATATTTCCGCTGGCGTCAACGTCCAGTTTGCGGGGATTGGAGGGCAGGCCGGGCATGGTGACCATGGAGCCTGCCAGCGGGTAGATGAATCCAGCCCCTACTGATGCCCGCACGTCGGAGACCTCGAAGGTGTAGCCAGAGGGACGCCCCTTCAGCGACGGATTGTGGGAGATGGAGAGGTGGGTTTTGGCCATGCAGACGGGCAGGTTGCCCCATCCCAACTCCTCGTAGCGGCGAAGAGTACGACGCGACGCGGGGGTCCACTGGGCGCCGTCGGCCCCATAGACCTTCTGGGCCAAAGCGTTGACCTTGTCCTCGATACCGTCGTCGATTCCGTATAGATAGGAGATGGCAGGGGCTGGACCATCGGTGGCGTCTATCAACGCCTGCGCCAACTCCTCGCACCCTTGACCGCCTTCGACGAACCCCCGGCTTTCGGCGGTCGAGGCTCCCATGGCCTCGGCGCAGGCCTTCACCACTTCCATCTCCTCCGCAGTGTCCGAGGGGAAGTGGTTCGCCGCGACCACCACGGGTAGGCCGAAGGAGCGAATCATGCCGATGAGGTGCTCCAGGTTGGGCAGACCTCTTTTGACCGCGTCGACATCCGGCGTATCCAACTGACGCAGGGGGACGCCACCGTGGGACTTGAGGGCGCGGACCGAGGCTACCAACACAGCGGCACGGGGCTCTAGGTCGTTGAAACGCGCCTTGATGTGCATGAACTTCTCGAACCCCAAGTCGGCCCCGAAGCCAGCCTCGGTTACCACATAGTCGGCGTACCCGAGGGCCAGCCGGTCGGCCACTACGGAGTTGCAGCCGTGGGCGATATTGCCGAAGGGGCCAGCATGCACTATCACTGGCTGGCCCTCGCTGGTCTGAACTAGGTTGGGCTGGATGGCGTAGCGGAGCAGGGACATCATGGAGCCCACGGCGTCCACGTCGGTGGCAGTGACCGGGGCGCCATCGTGGGTGAAGCCTAATACAATGCGGCCAAGACGGGCTCGCAGATCGTCGAGGTCGGCTGCTAACGCCAAAATCGCCATGATTTCTGAGGCGGTGACGATGTCGAATCCGGTCTCCCGCAATGGAGCATTGCCTGAACCGCCCAAGCCGGTGACCACTTGGCGAAGGGCGCGGTCTTCCACGTCGCTTACTCGACGCCAGGTGACGCCGCTGGGGTCCAGCCCGGCCGCTTGGCGACGCTGCACCGCGTTGTCGGTGAATGCTGCAAGCAGGTTGTGGGCTGTGCCCACGGCGTGGGCGTCGCCAGTGAAGTGGACGTTGATTTCGTCTTCCGGCAGCACCGTGGCCTTGCCTCCGCCAGTGCCCCCGCCCTTGATGCCGAAGATGGGGCCCAAGGCAGGCTCTCGCAGCGTGGCGATCACGCGCTTGCCCAGCCTTCCCAAGCCTTGGGCCAGCCCCACCGTAGTGGTGGTCTTGCCCTCGCCTGCGGGTGTGGGGGTGATGCCGGTGACCACCACCAGTTTGCCCTTGGGGCCGTCCTTGCGGATGGCCTCCAAGGGAAGTTTCGCCTTGTAGTGTCCGTAGGGAATGATGGCTTGGGCGTCCAAGCCCATCGCCTCTGCTATCTCTGCTATCGGGCGCATGTCTCTTCCTTTGGTTCTGAATCCAATTGAGCATTCTAGCCGATGCCTCACCGAGCGGTAAATCTGCCCAGCTGCCTAGGGCTAGGGGTTCAGCCTTGATGCTGTGGTCTTAAGAGGCATCCCTTGTGGACGTCCAAACCTCCAAGGCAACCACAGGGCTGTCCCTACGAGCTAAGACCTGCGTAAGTATGGGCGCTTTCGGCGTAGGCGCCTTCCCCGTAGGTCAGTCGGAGACACCGTCGAGGTTGTCGGCGCTCATGGCCCTCGTGGACTCGGCACTGACATCCGCTCCTTCCCAATTCAGCCCCAACCCCTCTACAGTTGTATGTGTTGTATTGTGCCACCCCAGCCACCGGCCTGAACCCAGCCGCGGCACGACAAAGGAGACCAAACCATGATGCACTGCCCGGATACACTGCCCGGATACACTGAAAGATAGAGGCCCCGGCCTTACCCTGTATCGATGTTCCGCCTTGCCCGCCGATATGGGCTCAGCCTCACCACCCTGCCAGAGCTGGATGTCCCGAAATGGACCGAAAAATCAGGGGTCGAGAAAAGAACCCAACCCCACCCGCACGAATGCTGAACAGTTATCCGCCCAAGGCTAGGGATTCAGGCTGACGTTGCTCTGTTAGTCCGGCCTTGAGCCAACTGTAGGCTAACCCCCTCACCCTAGTCCTCTCCCACGCGGGGGGAGAGGGGACTTTTGAAACGGGCTCGCTAGAGGGAAGGGGTTATGCAAAGGCCTCCGAAGGCGGGAATTGCCCATGGTCCGTTGGGGGGCCACGCACGACGATGAAAAGATGGACCGGATATGGGGTGCTGACTTGGCCAGTAGTCCGGACCGTGGATTCCCGCCTGCGCAGGAACGACGGGAGAGGCGGATTGCTGAGGGTTCGGGTCTGCTTTCGAAGCAATGACGGGGACCGTCCGCTGGTTGTCTGCTCGCGGCTATTATTATGCGGATGACGGTAGTGTTTTACACGCCTCACGTACACCGAACAGTTGCTAAGCCGTGGGCCGCCTTGACGCTTACCCTACATGGTGCTATATCGGTACAAACCCAGTACCGGATGACGGAGGTTGGTATGGCCACGGACGTTAGGGGACTGGTTGACGCTAATGTAGGTCTGGTAGACAAGCGAATTTTCGTCGAGAAAGAGATTTACCAAGAGGAGATGGAGAAAATCTTCGCCAAGTGCTGGCTCTTCTTGGGACACGAGAGCCAGATACCGAACCCGGGCGATTTCTTCACTACCTATATGGGTGAGGATCCGGTGGTGGTGACCCGTGACGGCGGGGGCAAGGTGCATGCCTTCCTGAACGTGTGTCGCCACCGTGGGAACCGGGTGTGCCGGGCCGATGCCGGGAATGCCTCCAGCTTTGTCTGCGCCTATCATGGCTGGACCTACGGGACCGACGGCAAGCTCATCGCGGTACCCAGCCTTAAGGAAGCCTACTACGGGGAGTTGGACACCGAGAAGTGGGGCTTGGCCTCTGTGGCCCAATTGGACAGCTACAAGGGGCTGCTGTTCGCCACATTCGACGCGAACGCCCCTTCTCTTCGGGACTATTTGGGGGAGACAGCATGGTACCTCGATGCCTTCTTCGACCGGCATGAGGGCGGCATAGAGGTGTTCCCTGGACTGCACAAGTGGATTATGCCCTGCAATTGGAAGTTCGCGGCCGAGAGCTTTGTTGGGGACGGGTATCATTTCGGTTGGACTCACATCTCTGCCCTCAGGGTAGGGGTAACTGAGGGGTCGGGTGTTGGCAGGCAGGAGCTCAGGGGCAGGCAGGTGTCTCTTGAGAACGGGCATGGTGTGCAGGTGGTCCATCCCGATGACCCGTCGGACCCACCCAATGCTTTGGTCAAGGACTACGAGTCGCGGGTGCGTTCCGATGTAGAGGCGCGTCTGGGGCCTCGGATTCAGACGTGCAAGCCCATCGTGGCCAACCTGTTTCCCAACTTGGGGCTGGTGCGGGCCACCACCTACACCTTCCGGCTGTGGCAACCGCGGGGCCCCTTCCATACTGAGGTCTGGGCAGGTGTGTTCGCCGACAGGGATGCGCCTCAGGAGGTGAAGGATGCGATTCGTCGCAGCAGCCTGCGCACCTTCGGCCCGTCGGGCATCTTGGAGCAGGACGACATGGATAACTGGCAGGAGTGCACCAACACCTGCCAAGGCCATGTGTCACGCAAGATACCGCTGAACCTGCAGATGGGCCTAGGCCACGAGGGGTTTGACGAAGAGTTGATGGCGCGGGCTAGCGACTACCGCTACAGCGAAATCAACCAGCGAAACTTCTTCCGACGGTGGTCGGAGTTGATGGCCGCCGAGTAGCGGTTTCTAACCGTCGTCCTGCTCCAACCATGTCACAGCGCCGTCGCGATCCTACGTCTGTCCGGGTGGAGCGGGTCGTGGACGGGGACTCGCTAGTGGTGTGGGAGACGGGATGGTTCTCCCAACCCATCCGGGTACGCCTGTATGGCATCGACGCTCCCGAAGCTCAGCAGGAGTTCGGATTGGCATCGCACGCCGCCTTGGCCCATCTCCTCGATAGGAGGGGCGAGCTTGTGATGGAGGTGTTCGCTTACGACCGGTACGCCCGGGCCATCGGGCTGCTTTACTGGCGAGACCACGGCCGTGGGCGCTCCATCAACCTGGCGATGGTGCGTCAGGGGTACGCGTATTGCTTGCGTCACTTTCGTGGGGAATATGGCCTGCGGGCGCTGGGGTTTCTGGCGGCGGAGCAGGACGCCCGGCGGGAGCGTCTGGGGGTCTGGTCTGGGGCGCAAGAGCAGGTGCGGCCTTGGGCCTACCGGGCACAAGCGAGGGAAGCCAGCAGCCGGACCCACCAAGGCTCGCGCGTTGGGTGTCTTGCACTCCTAGTCGGGTTGGTGCTCGTGGTCGCGCTGATAGTTCACGCTGTGGGTTAGCAATATCGAGTGGGGCGAACAATGGCAGTTTTGGCGAAGTCCGTTGGCCCTAGGGCAATCGCTGGCTGGCACATGGAGGGCAAGCAGCCGACTTGACACAGATGTGTCACCCTGCTACAAGGCTGCTGTTGTGTCTAACTCCTTGAACCAAGTCGGCTAGTATCCCCTTCAAGCCAACTTGGGTCCCTCCACAGCGTTTACCGTTCCACGGCGTATTGCGTCTCGTGCCTCTGATGGCGCTGGTCGTTACCACCGCGGCATCAGCGTACGTCCTGCTCTGGCCGGTAGGACTTCCTATCGTCAGTGCTCAGGAAGCGAACCGAGTCCCCGAATTCCAAGAAGGAGACTCTGCCGTTCGTGTGGTCGCCGAGGGCACTCCGGCTAGCCAGAACGTGGGCGAACCCGTGGAAGCCTTTGACCCCGGCGACACTCTCACTTATTCACTGGCCGGGGACGACGCCGGGCACTTTGGCATTGGGTCCGGGACTGGTCAGATACTCACCAAGGACCCTCTCGATTACGATACCCAAGGTTCCTACCTCGTCACGGTGCAGGTTACCGACGGCGCTGACGATAGCGGAGCTGAGGACACCTCCATAGACGACACCATCGAGGTCACCATCAGGGTGTCAGTCACCATCGACCTCAGTGACTGGACGGCTGAAGACTACGAGACCAACACCCAATACTGTGCCTCAGGTACTTGGACCGTGGACTCCAACGGTAGGGCCAAGGAAACACGAGGCCAATCGCCATCCATTTTTCACGGCGATTTCGACGCCTACGGGAAACGCCTCACTGCTACCGTTCACCCTGGCAATGACGACGACTTCTTCGGATTCGTGGTCGGCTTCAATGGTGGCGACTCGACCAATGTGGACGCCAACTACCTGCTCATTGACTGGAAAAAGCAGTCGCAGAGCAACGATTTCGGAGGCGACTCCACGTCATCTGGCGGGTCAGCGGAGATTGGGCTGAGGCTTTCGCGGGTGACAGGCATACCGGACTGTGACGAGTTCTGGCAGCACGTGAACCTTGATGGCACGGGCGAGTCCAGCGGTCTGGAAGAGTTGCAGGAAGCGGATAGTAAGGGTAGTACGCGTTACGACCCGCAAGACTACGAGTTCGTGATTGACTTCGGCAGTGAGAGCATTGAGGTTTACCTTGACGGACGTTTGGAGCTGGACTTGGATGGAGAGTTCAGCAACGGGAACTTCGGTGCCTATGCCATGCTCCATGACAGCGCTACGTTCTGGAACTTTTCCTATACCGACGGAAGCTTCCCGTCGGTCAACGAGCCGGTAGACCAGCCTGGCGAGGTCTCGCTGTCGTCTACGACTTCGGAAGTGGGAGTCTCGCTGACGGCGTCGCTCACGGACCCAGATGGGGGCGTGCTTAACAAGGTGTGGCAGTGGGGAAGTTCCCCCGACCAGGACCCACCGACTTGGACAACGATATCGGGCGCCACTTCGGCCAGCTATACGCCGACTATTACGGATGTCGAAAAACTACTTCGGGCCTCGGTCACTTATGACGATGCCACCGGTACTGGCAGGGCTGCTGTAAGCGCAGCAACAGCGGCGGTAGACCGGGTGGGCACGGTGAGCTTGTCGACCAACCAACCAGTAGTGGGGGAAGTGTCTACAGCGACGCTGACCGACGCAAACGGCAGTATCACGAATCAGGTATGGGTGTGGGAGAGTTCGCCTGACGAAGACCCGTTGGATTGGAGCGTCATTTCTGGTGCGGACTCGGCAACATACACGCCGGTAACCTTGGATGCGGGGCGTCTGCTCAGGGTGCGTGTGACGTATGACGATGGTGTGGGGATTGGGAGGAGTGTGGTATCGGCCGCGACGGCGGCAGTGGACCAGAGGGGTGCGGTGACCTTGTCTCCCACTACACCGGTGGTGGGGGAGGCGGTGACAGCGGTGCTGGCGGATGCTGATGGGAGCGTGACGAATGAGGTATGGAAGTGGGAGAGGTCTCCCGGGATAGGCATCCTTGAGTGGAGCATCATAAGTGGGGCACAGTCTGCGAGTTACACGCCGACTGCCCCTGAGGATGCGGGGAAGCTGCTGCGAGTGGTGGTGGCATATAGCGATGGTACGGGCAGCGTAAGGGGTGCGACCAGTGCACCGACGGAGCGGGTAGACCAACGTGGGGCGGTGACGCTGAGCACGATCGTACCGGATGTGGGCATCGCGGTCACGGCTATGCTGGCGGATTCGGATGAAGGTGTAACGGGTGTGATCTGGCAGTGGCAGAGGGCGGCGGGTACAGGGACGCCGACTTGGAGCGACATCGCTGACGCCACGGCGTCCACTTACACGCCAAAGACGGCTGACGAGGGACAGTCGCTACGCGCGATAGTGGGCTATGGTGACTCGTTCGGCAGTGGTAGGAACGCCACAAGTGGTGCGACGAGCCAGGTGGGCAAGCCGGGAGTGGTAAGTCTGGATTCCAGCATCCCTGTCGTGGGCATGGCGGTCAATGTGGCCCTGACCGATGACGATGGTACCGTGTCGAGTGAAGTGTGGCGATGGGAGAGTTCTATAGCACAAGAAAACTTGGAATGGTCGGCCATCACCGACGTAGACTCTTCCAGCTACGCGCCTGTATCTGGGGATGCTGGACGCGTATTAAGAGTGATCGTGACCTACGAGGATGGCAGTGGTCTAGGGCGGGTTGCGAGCAGTGCAGCAACGGCGCAAGTCGACACTAGGGGCACGGTGACGGTGATGCCGGAGCCGCCGGTGGTGGGGAAGCCAGCGAGGGCGACGCTGATGGATTCTGACGGAAGTATCACGAATGAGATGTGGAAGTGGGAGGGGTCGCCGGGGATGGGTGACCCTGAATGGGCGACGATCAGCGGGGCGGAGTCCAGCAGCTACGTGCCAACGGAATCGGACGATGCGGGGAAAATACTTAGGGTCGTCGTGACGTATGACGACGGGACAGGCATGGGGAGAAGTGCTACCAGTGAGGCGACAAAGCGGGTGGACCGGGAGGGGATGGTGACGGTGGATCCGTCGCCGCCGGTGGCGGGGCAGGCTGTGACGGCGACGCTGACGGATGCCGATGGGATGGTGTCGAATCAAGTGTGGAAGTGGGAACGCTCACCGAGGACGGGTACGCCGGATTGGGAGGTGATTACTGGGGCGACGACCAGCGCTTACACGCCGAGTGCTGAGGATGATGGCGGGAAGATACTTCGTGTGACCGTTGGGTACGATGACGCGATCGGCACCGGTCGTAGCGCAGTCAGCCCATCGACGCTAGCTGTGGACCGTTTGGGGGTAATCACGCTGACGACAAGTATGCCGGTGGTCGGTGAGGCGTTGACGGCGACTCTGACGGACGGTGATGGCGAGGTCCTGAACACAGGGTGGCAGTGGGAGAGCTCGCTGGACGAAGACCCTCCAGAGTGGGTGGCGATATCGGGTGCAGAGAATGCGACGCACACGCCATCGGCGTCGCTGGCAGGGAAGCTGCTGAGGGCGGTCGTCGCTTACGACGACGCGACAGGTATGGGAAGGGAGGCAGCGAGCGATGGTACCGCGCCTTTGGACCAGCGGGGGACCATTAGCCTGTCGTCGGAAGAGCCCGTAGTGGGCGATGAGATAAGGGCGACGTTGGAAGACCTTGATGGTGGCGTCGCAAGCAAGGTATGGCAGTGGGAGAGCTCGCTGGACGAAGAGGAACGGACTTGGAGCGTCATCACTGGTGCTGAGGCGGACACATACACGGTGGTGGTGGCTGATGCGGGCCAGGTGCTGAGGGCGATGGTGAGTTACGACGACGCAGTTGGGACCGGTAGAAGGACTGTGTCTGCGGCGACGGCGGCGGTAGACCAGAGTGGATCGGTGACGCTATCGCCTGCAACGCCCATCGTTGGGGAGGCTGTGACGGCGACGCTAACAGACGCCGATGGCGACGTAACGAGTCAGGCATGGCAGTGGGAGAGGTCGCCGGGTACGGGCGAGCCTGAGTGGAGTGCCATCAGCGGTGCCCAGTCTTCGAGTTACACGCCTACAGCCTCGGTCGATACGGGTAAGCGACTCAGGGTGGTCGTCACCTACACGGACGGGACGGGTTCCGGGAGAAGCAGGATTAGCGCACCGACGGAGCGAGTAGACCAGCGTGGCGAGGTGACGTTCAGCACGGGCGTGCCTGACGTAGGGATACAGGTGACGGCGACGCTGAGTGATGCGGATGGAGGTGTGGTGGGGGTGATCTGGCAGTGGCAGAGTTCGGTCAGTACAGCGACGCCCTTGTGGAGCGACATCTCCGATGCAGATGAAGAGTCCTACACGCCGGCTATCGCAGACGAAGGGATGGTGCTTCGTGCGAAAGTGAGCTACGACGACGCTATCGGCAGCGCTAGGAGTGAGGTCAGTGCTGCCAGCCAGAAGGTGGGCAAACCCGGTGAGGTCAGCCTTGACTCCACCATACCGGTGGTGGGTGTCGCCTTGGCTGCGACGCTGTCTGATGCCGACGGAAGCGTCGAGGACCAGGTATGGCAGTGGGAGAGTTCGCCGGCACAAGACGACCGGGTGTGGTCGTCCATTGCTGGTGCTAGCGCTGCCACCTACACCCCTCTAGCTTCGGATGCGGGCAAGCGGTTGCGGGTGGTTGTGATCTATACCGACGGGAGTGGGAGCGGGCGGATGGCAACCGCTTCGGCCAGCATGCGGGTTGATCGACGGGGAACGGTCAGCGTGAAGTCCAGGAACATGATGGTGGACATGCCAGAGGTGGGCGTCTGGCAGGACGCGGAGCTCATCGACCCCGATGGCATGGTTGATAGCGAAGTGTGGCGGTGGGACAGGTCACCGTACGGGACTGAGTCGGAACTGGTGTGGATGGCCATCGCGGGGGCGCAGTCCAGTAGTTACAAGCCGCTGGAGGATGATGCGGGCAAGATCCTACGAATGACGGTGACCTATGACGACGGGGCGGGTTCTGGTAAGAGGGCAACCAGCCTCTCGACGGAACGTGTAGACCAACCGGGAAAGGTCGAACTTTCCACGTACACCGAGTTGGCGGTGGGCAAGGAAGTGATCGCGACTCTCACCGACCTTGATGAGGCCGTCAACGAAAACTGGCAATGGCATAGGTCGCCCAAGCAGGACCAAGCGGTCTGGGCTGTCATTGATGACGCCGTGTTAGATGCCTATACGCCAACCGATGCCGACGGGGCCAAGATACTGCGTGTGACGGTGACCTATGACGACGGCGTTGGACTCGGGCGGACTGCGGAGAGCCCATCCACCGGCGTAGTGGACCGGCCAGGAGTCGTCACGTTGTCCACGCAGACGCCGGAGGCTGGCGAAATGATGGAGGCCACATTGGCCGACGAGGATGTGAGCATTCGGAACGTGGGGTGGCACTGGGAGAGCTCGACCGCAAGCGGTGAGCCGAGCTGGGAGCCGATCACGGGTGCGGAATTAGCTGCCTACAATCCGCCATTATTGTTGGCGGGAATGATTCTGCGTGCCGTGGTGACTTATGACGAAGCTAACGCTATGAGGACTGCCGCCAGCATGCCGACTGGGCCTCTGGGCAGTCCGGGCGTGGTTACTCTGGACCCCGTCGAGCCTGTGGTGGGCACGGTGTTGACGGCGATGCTGACCGACCCCGATGGTGGTGTCACCGATGAAGCTTGGCGATGGGAAAGATCACCCAACCATCCAAGGCCTAGTTGGATTTCCATTCCAGGGGCGGTTTCGAAGAGCTACGAACCGTCGGCGGGGGACGCGGGCATGGTGTTAAGTGCGACTGTTACTTACAGCGATGCCCTTGCCACGGGCAGGATGGCGTGGAGTGGGCCGACCGAGGCTGTCGACCAGCCCGGTGAAGTCAACCTGTCAACCCTGCAGCCCGAGGTGGGGGAACCTGTTCGCGCAATGCTTTTCGACTTGGATGAGGGCGTGGCTGAAGAGACGTGGGAATGGCACCGGTCGAGCAGCGGGAACTCTGATGATTGGCTGGTCATTGTTGGGGCAGTCGCAGGCAGCTATACCCCGGTGACCAGTAACGCGGGCTATCGCCTCAGGTCGATGGCGACCTACAGCGACAATACGGGAACCGGACGGAGTGCGACCAGCGGCCCTACCGCGCCCGTTTACCAGCCTGGGACGGTGGTGCTGTCTCCCGACGCACCCAAGGTGGGGGAACCTGTGACGGCCCGATTCTCTCACCCGGAAAGTGCGCCGGAGGACCAGACTTGGAGTTGGGAGAGTTCGCCCGGAATCGGGGAGCTTTCGTGGAGCATCATCCTTGGGGCGACGGCGGCCAGCTACACGCCAGTCACAACGGATGCAGGGCGCTTACTACGCGCTAAGGTGACTTATCGGGACGGGAATGGAACGAACAGAAGCGCTGCCAGCAGCCCTACTGCTCGGGTGGACCAGCGGGGCATGGTTACTCTGTCTCCATCGATGCCGGTGGTGGGGGAGACGGTGACGGCGATGCTGACTGATGAAGACGGGGATATTACCGGCGAGGTGTGGTTGTGGGAGAAATCTTTGGTGGGAAGCGCTGGCTCATGGGAGACCATCGATGGAGTGCTGATGGCGAGCTACACACCGGTAGCGCCTGCCGACGTGAGCGCGTTTCTGCGTGTCACGGTGACCTACGACGACAAAATAGGGACTGGCAGGACCGCCGTCAGCGCGCCAACAGACCGGGTGGACCAGCGGGGAGCCGTGGGATTGAGTTCCAATGCCCCGGATGTGGGCGTCCAGCTGACGGCAACGCTGACTGACCCAGACGGCATGGTGACCAACGCGGAGTGGCGGTGGCAACGGTCGCCGAGTAGCAGCACGCCCTCGTGGAGCGATGTGCCGGGAGCGGAAGGCGCTACATACTCGCCAACGACGGCTGACGAGGGGATGCTTCTGCGGGCCACAGTGGTCTACTACCATGCGATAGGCGGCGGGCGAGCCGTGGTGAGTCCTGCCACCGATCGAGTTGGAAAGCCCGGCGTGCTCAGCTTGGACTCCGGCCTCCCAGTGGCGGGCACGGCGCTCACGGCGATGCTGACGGACCCAGACGACAGCGTCGCCAATGTAGTGTGGCAATGGGAGAGATCCGCCTTTGGGGGCGAGCCTCCATGGGCGGTGGTTGCTGGTGCGGAGTCTGCTATCTACACATCGCAGCCGAATGATGCGGGTCGTCGGCTGCGCGCAGCAGCAATGTACACCGACTCTAGTGGTGATGGGCGAACAGCTAGGAGCTTGCCAACAGCACCCGTCGACCGGGAGGGCACAATCAGTCTGTCAGACTACACGCCGGAGGTAGGCACAGGGGTAACGGCCACATTGGCCGACCCGGATGGAGATGTGACCAACGCGGAGTGGCAGTGGGAGAGTTCACCCGACCAGCCGGAGCCGGTCTGGGCGCCTATTGTGGGAGCTATGTCGCCCAGGTACATCCCGAAATCATTCAATCACGGAAACTTATTGCGCGCGACTGTGGCCTATGATGATGGGACGGGCACCGGCAGGAAAGCTGCCAGCGTTGCAGCCGGCCCCGTTGTTTATCCTGACGTAGTCGTCATTGTGACCGCTGAGCCTGCGGTGGTCCCTTTCAACTTCCCACCTAGCTTCGCTGAGGGCGAGGAGGCCAGTCGGCAGATAGCAATTGGCAGGCCGGGTGCGCTAGCAGGGGGGCCAGTGACAGCGACGGACTTCAATGATGACATCTTGACCTACTTGTTGACGGGAAGGGACTCAGCCTTCTTTGAGGTCGACCCAGCCAGCGGGCAAGTGCGTATCGCAAGAAGGCTGATTTACCTGAGACCCGGTGTCTATCAGGTGACATTGCATGCTGCCGACCCCAAAGGAGGTGTGGGCAGCATTGTGCTCAGCATCACCGTGTTGCAGTTGACGGTTCCCGTGTTTGGCGAGGGTAGAGCTACGACGCGCACGGTGCCAGAGAACTCGCCGGTAGACACGGTTGTTGGGTTTCCCGTGCAGGCGACCGACCCAGATGGCGATACGCTGGCCTACTCCCTCAGTGGCACCGATGAGTTGGCTTTCAGGGTCGATGCTGGGACAGGGCAGATTAGGACTCGCGAGATATTGGACCGAGAAATTCGCTCCACGTATAGGGTTGAGGTGGGGGTGGAGGATGGCCGGGGAGGTCAGGACTCTATTGATGTGAATATAGAAGTCAGCGACGTTAACGAACCGCCCATTTTCAGCAGTTTGATCTCGGCAGATTTCATCGTTGGCGAGAACTCCCCGTCCGGCACCGCGGTGGGTGAGCCCTTCATGGCACTTGATCCGGAGGAAGACCGATTAGCCTACTTCTTGTCCGGAGACGACGCCAGCGCATTCGCGATAGGGACTAACACTGGGCAGGTGATGACCAAGGAGCGGCTGGACCACGAGTCCCGCGCTTCCTACGGAATGAAGGTCGGCGTAAAGGATGGTCGGGGTGGTAGTGACGAGGTCGGCCTAAGCATTGAAGTTACAGACGTGAACGAAGCCCCAACATTCAGCCGCGAGACGGTTGTCGTGCTGGCTCTGCTTGAGAACTCACCCGCAGGGACCGTTGTCGGAGAACCGCTCCTTGCCAACGACCCTGAAGGGGATACGCTGGCCTACTCGTTGTCGGGAGATGGCTCTGGCGCTTTCGCCATGGAAGCCAAGACGGGGCTGATGGTGGCCAAGAGACCGTTCGATTTTGAGAGTCGCTCTTCCTACTTGGTGAGGGTGACCGCAGGCGATGGCATGGGAGGGAATGGCAGCATCTACGTGACTGTCAATGTTATGAATGTGGAGGAACCGGCACCAGAAACTATCGGAGAAGCCGTCTCGAAGTTCACCACGTCCCCCGATGTGCCCCCGGCGTCCCATGCTGATACTGTCCCCGACGTGACCGCACCTGTAGGTGTAGTTGCCAGCGATTCGTCCGATGGATTTCCCCCGTCCCCAGAGCCGTCTACAAACAGTTCCTCGGGCACCGGCGCCGTCAGCGGCCACACCGGCTTTAGCTATACGGGACCCGAAGCAGCAATGGTGACTGCTGGAGTTGTGGCTACTATGGAGGATTCGGAAGCAGTAGCGGTTTCCGAAGAGGGATCGAAGGTTGTTGATGCCGCAGCCCTCGCGCCAACCATCGTCTTGTCGGAGGACAGCATATCGGAAGCCCCGCCCGTCGCACCGCCACCAATTGTGCCCATTGTCGTACGCCCAGTGCCAGCTTCCCAACCGTTCCCATTATGGCTGATGTTGGTGATAGTGGCCTTGGTCTGCCTTGACGGAATAGTGCTGGCTACTCTTTTCTACCGAGTGTGGGGCAGACCTAGGCCCCGATAGTCAGGAACTTGCCCTCTTGCCACCCTGTCCGGTACGACGTGTGCTTATCTGCGTTTGCTTGGGAGTTCGACCTTATAATTGACGGAAGATTTCAGGCTGGTCGGTCGTGGAGGGTAAGGGAGGCTTATGCCGCGCAGGCGCATACCGATGGCCATCGTGTACGACTTCGATGGTACACTTGCCCCGGGGAACGTTCAGGAGCCTCAGTTCATCCCCGATGTCGGTATGACTCCCGATGACTTCTGGGAGGGTGTCAACCGCTTGGCCAAGACCAACCAGGCCGACCGCACTCTCATGTATATGTACGATATGCTGAAGAAGGCGGGCGAGGCTGGGGTGCCTGTCAGGCGGGAGGACTTCAAGGCGGGCAGCCAGGACATCGAGCTATTCGAAGGCGTCCGCGACTGGTTCGACCGGGTGAACGGGTATGGGCGGGCCGAGGGCGTCCGAGTCGAGCATTACATCGTCTCCGCAGGCAATGCTGAGATGATCGAAGGCACCCCCATCGCGCCCAAGTTCGCCAAGATATATGCCTCCAAGTTCCTGTTCAATGAGAACGGCGTGGCTGTCTGGCCGGCCTTGGCTATTAACTACACGACCAAGACCCAGTACCTGTTTCGCATTAATAAGGGGGCCCACGACCTTAGCGACGACACAACCATCAACCGCTATGTGGAGAAGAAAGACAGGCCTGTTCCCTTCGAGAACATGGTGTACATCGGGGACGGCGAGACGGATGTGCCGTGCTTCCGGTTGGTGAAGGAACAGGGAGGGCTCTCCATCGCGGTCTACCGGCCCCATACCCGAGGCGCCCGCGAGAAGGCGAAGAGGTTCGTGAGGGAAGGTCGGGTCCAGTTTGCAGTTCCTGCCAATTACACCGAGGGTAGCGAACTAGACCGGCTGGCCCATGATTACATCAAGCTGATCGCCGCCCGGGAGCCGTTCGCATAACAAGGCACCTCAGATTAGCTAAGTCTGGCACACAGCGGAACGCGACGCATGTGTCGCTAGTGGCTTGAGCAGGCTACTAAACCCTTACGAGGCAATCCGGATTGCGCCACTGACCGTAGGCATAGGGAAGCCTCTCCGCGGCTCAGGGGCTTCCCTGCGAACTCTGGGCCTGACACCTAAACGGCGGATTGGGACCCTTCTCTCCACAAGCGACAGCCGACGACACCGAAGGTGATGGGCAGCACCATATCGACGACATTCCAGATGTTCCATGCGGGAGAGTTGCCATTGAGGTAGTCGTCGCCGTAGGACAGCAGCGAGAACCAGCTATAAAGGAACCAGATGGTCAGGCCAGCGGTGACGAAAAAGACCAAATTAGCCTCTAGGTACTGGCGGGTGATGGCCATGCTCTTGTCACGGTCGGCTTGGTCACGCTTGTAAAGGTAGTTGAATCCTAGGGCCATGAGCAGACCTAGGAGCATCAGTGCGTCCAGCACATGCCAGACGATCGTCACGTCGAAAGACTCCGGGAAGAACGGTGTCAGGATGAAGTAGAGGGCCACCAACAAGGCAACGGAGATGAGGTAAATTCCTGCCGGTCTTTTCACTACCGTCAGCTTCTCTTGGTCGATGTTAAGCGTGACCATAGCACCTCCGTTGGCATTCTTCTCGCGGCCCAGCTCATCGGCAAACCAGCCCCAGTCCAGACCCCTTAAACCAGGGGGATATGGCCCCGTGTCCAGGCCGCGCAGAGTATAGCATGGAAGGTCGTGATGCCATGAATCTGTGGGTTGGTCGACTGGAATGCCCGACGGGGGGGACTACACAACGCAGTTTGAGTATGCTAATTTTGAGGCAGGCTGGATATGGTCATCCACACTTTGCCTTCGACCTGTTGGGCACGTATCATCTGGAAGCTCCCCCCACTGCGAACGAGTCCCAGCCGACTGGCTTGGGTGGGACAGGGATGTTAGGGCACACTTGCACTGGTCACACCTAGAATCCACCGCCCTGGCATTGCCCCTCTAGGCCATGGGCTTTCTCTCCGCATTAGGACGGCTCCTTACCAGTAGATATACCGGTGTACTGGTTATAGCCGGTCTGGGTGTCGCGGCAGGTCTGCTAATATTCGTTTTCGTATCCCCAGGCAAGCCCAAGATCGGCGTCATAACTGTGCCCTACACCGTCATAGAGGATGCCTCGGCTTACCTAATCGGCGAACACCTGGACTATGCCCGCCACGACGACTCCATAAAGGCGGTGGTGATCAGGCTGACCAGCCCTGGAGGGGGAGCTGCTGCCAGCGAGCGCCTGTACAACGAAACCAGAGCATTGCGAGAAGAAAAGCCCGTGGTGCTGGTGATGCATGATCTAGTCGCCAGCGGAGGGTACATGATGGCCATGGGGGCAAATCACACCTATGCAACGCCTTCGGTCCTGGTGGGGAGCGTGGGTGTGATCGCTTTCGCCGGCCCGCTGATTCCTCCGCTGCCGGACGAGGGCGTGGTGGCCAGCGGACCCTACAAGCTGTCCGGATTTTCTAGGCGGGACTGGATTGGGAAGGTGAACGAACTCAAGAGGGCCTTCGCTGATATGGTAATCGCCGAACGCAGAGGCAAGCTCCGCCTCTCAGCGGAGCAGCTGATGGAAGCGAGAATCTATGCTGGCGGAGAGGCTCTGCGATTGGGCTTGGTCGATGAGATGGGCTCCGACACCGATGCCCTAGAGAAGGCGGCGGAGCTTGCTGGAATCTCCAACTACGGTTTGGTAGACGTAAACATTGAGGTCCAGAGAAGCTTTGCTGAAGACCTCGCCCGCATACTGGAGCCTTTGACTGACGGGCCACAGTCTCCCTTGTCCCAGTTACTCATAGCGCCTATGCAGGAGGGAGATTCCGCTAGGCCTGTCATACAGACCCAAGCGGGTCGCTCCGGGAGCGGTTCGGCGACATTGGAGACCTTGCGAGAGCTGGCAACATCTGGGATTCGTAACCCGGGCCAGGAAGACCCATTGCCAAGTCTCCCTTTGGAGATAAATCACCCCAACATCTACTACCTGTATCTGGGCTATGATCCTTAGACTGACGCTGCTGGTACTGTTGCCCATCGTCACCGGCCTCACGGCTTTTTGGGCTGCCTATTTCCTCTTTTATAGCCGGGGGTACGAGCCTCCGCCGCGGGTGGAGGTCCCGCTCCACTATCCAACATCGGCAGGACTACTCCCCAGAACGGCAACGGACCTTACCACTCCCCGATTGCGAAGCGGGCTCCTGCTGGTGGACGCTCTGCATAACAACGGGTTTGTGATAGAGGAGCTGCTGTCCCTCCAGACGCGAGTGTCTGCCCGTGGGTACGACATGAGGCTACTTGGAGGGTTACAGCCGTTAGAAAAGGCAAGCCGCTTGCAGCTGTTGGAGGTGGGGCTGCGGGGGGCCGACAGCTTCGCGGTCATTCTTCCCAAGGACGGCTTCGGTCCATTGGAAGCGGCCTTGGTGGAGCGGTTCGTGAAAAAGGGCGGGAAGCTACTCCTCGTCTCCGACCCGGGTCGACCGCATCAGATAAACAGCTTGGCGGAGAGTTTCGGCCTTAAATTCCAGCCCGACTACCTGTATAACCAAGTGGAACATGACCTTAATTTTAGCAACATATTCATCAGGGACTTCCAGCCGGACGCGCTTACCGCTGGGTTGAACTCCATCACCCTGTATGGAGCAGGTTCCATACAGTCGACGGGCTCCGGCCTAGCATTCACAGACCTCAATACCGAGTCCTCGTTGCTGGAGTCCACCGACAGGCACTCCCCCATGGCGTGGGGTGACAGGCGCAACGTGTTGTCCATCGCCGACTTCACCTTTATGACGCCTCCGCAAGATACGCTGCTGGATAACGGCAAGCTGCTCTCCAACATAGCCGACTACCTGACAACCAGTGAGCGGAGTTACGAGCTGACCGATTTCCCTCACCTCTATAGTGGCACCGTCGATATCCTGTTGGTCGACCCATCCTTCATCAGCATTGGCTTGAACTTGAAGAACGGGTTAGCTGCCTACGGGTTGTCGGCGGAAATAAAGGGAGTAGAAGACATAAGCAGGGACACTGTGTTTCTAGGCCTGTACGAGGATGTTGCCGAGGTGAGCCAATACCTGCAAGCCGCAGGAGTGCGGGTTGACGACACGTTGGGTACGCCCTTCGCCCCCGAGTTGGGGCTGGAGGGCACGGCAGTTACCGTGCTCGACCAAAACCAGGACAGGCAGGTGATGGTGGTGTTGGCCGACACACCCGGAACCTTGACGAGTGCGGTGTCGCGCTTGCTTGGTGGCGCATTCAGAAGCGATCTAGTGAGTGATTCCATAGGGGTGCTAAAGGGACCCGCCGGGGCACAGCGGCCCTTGGATACAAATGACCCGCAGCAATAGAGCGACCTCGGGCCTTAGGGAAATAAGAATGCTGTTTCCGAAAGCGCGATTCGGCTCCTGTCTGACGCTGCTACTGGTGGCGCTGCTGCTCGGCTCTGTGGTGGCGTGCGATGATACGGACGACTACTACCCCAACCCCATCACGGTGGTCCCGGACACGAGCTACGCGCTGCGCGCCACCCCCCTGCCGGAGAGCGCACGGATGGCGACGGAGAAATTCCTGAAGCAGAAGCAGGCTCTCGATGACGATTGGGACCAGTTCCATCAACAGTTCCACGAGTGGCGCGTAGGGCTTACTGCCTGCCATGGAATCACGGTGTACGAGGCCCTGCGTGGTTTCGCCGTCGGGTTCAACGAGGTTACAGAACAGGCCCGGGGCCTTCCCCGAAGCTCCCACACCTTAGAGTTGGCCGACTCACTCATCCAAGCCGCCGAACAAGAAGAGGCGGCCTACCGTACGTTGAGAGACCGCTGGCAGCCCAATAACCTCTCCTTCTTCGAAGTGGTGGAGCAACGCCGTGCCGATTCTGCAAGTGCTCAGAAAGAGGTAGAGGACAAAATCGACGAGTCGCGTGAGGAGCTTGAGGAAAGCCCAAGCGAGGCAGAGGTGCTTGAATTCTCCGGGGCCTTCGATTCATTGAAGATGGAGTGGGAAGGCCTGCACGACGAGTATGATGGCCTGCTGAAGCAAGCTGAGAGGCTGGACCCCGACGACCTGACGGCGCAACTTTCGCGGCTGGCCAGCAACTATGGCGACATAGTAGATGCCATATATGCGTTGCCCTCCCTGGATGCTACCGACAGCATGACCAGCCCCCTGCGGAGAGCGGCAGCAGCGGAACGGAGTACACTTCGAAGCCTGAGCGCCTCCTTGACCCCCCCGGCCCCCTCGGATGAAGAAGAGCCACCTCCTCCTTTGGAGGACGTGGAAGGCACTTTGGTGGGATTGGAAGGCACCTTGGGGGAGATGGAAAACAGCATTGCGCAGAGCCAGTCTCTACTCAGAGAGACTAGAAAGACGATCAAGGAGCTTGAGGACGACGACCCCGCCGAGGACTTGGCAAAACTGCTGGATTTCGAGAACGCCTATAGGCGCCTGCTTGCCAAATGGAGCGACTTCCAGGGGGACTATAACGACTGGCAGGAAACCGAAGGCGGGTGTGATCGCATCGACGTTCTGAAGGCATTGGACCAATTCAACTTGGACTTTGGAGAACTTGGACGCAAGGTCAGAGACTTGCCACAAGACAGCCTCCTGCTGCCCGTGTACACACTGCTGGTATATGGGTTTGGGAGGGAAGAAGGGGCCATCCGAGCGCTGCGCAATTCCTGGCGTCCCTTCGCTGTCGATGTGTTCAAGGCAGTAGACCAGGAGAGGACTAATTCCGACAGACTGCGGCGCGATGCCAACATCGCTCTGCAGGGGCTGACAGAGCGCTTCCCGTAGGACATCGCGTCTTGAGACAGTGGCGCCTAACGGAGCAAACTAGCCTGTGAAGCGCGGATGTGGTCGTCCGATTGTCTGAACCTGCACTTAACGAAAATGCCGCAAAGCCCGCAGGCGCTATGCGGGCTGTACACCTTTCGCACCGGTTGGTGGGGTCCAATTGGTTTGAATACTTCATCATAGCTGTCATCCTAGCCAACGCTGTGTTGTTGGGTCTGGCCACTTCCCCCAGCGTGGAGAGACACTACGGTGACTGGCTTCATCTGGGCAATCGAGTCGCCTTGGGCATCTTTATCGTCGAAGCGCTGTTAAAGATGCTGGCATTGGCCCCTCGGCCACACCGCTACTTCCGAGAGGGCTGGAACGTATTCGACTTCTTGGTGATCGTCCTCGCACTGGTGCCTGCTACCGGAGACTTCGCCATGATCACCCGATTGGCCCGCCTGCTGCGGGTGGTGAGGCTGATCACCACGATCCGAGACCTGCGCCTGATTGTCGCTGCTCTGGTGCGCTCCATCCCCAGCGTGGGCCATGTGATGATGCTGATGGGCATCGTGGTCTACATCTATGCCATCATGGGCTACCACCTGTTCCATGAGCACGACCCAGAGAACTGGCGCAACCTCGGTATCTCGGTGCTGACGCTGTTCAACATCATCACCTTGGAGGGCTGGACCGAGGTGATGAACACCGCTATGAAGGCCTACCCGTGGGCTTGGGTCTACTTCGTAACCTTCGTGGTGATAGGCACCTTCGTGGTAATCAACATGTTCATAGCCATCATCATCAACAACCTCGACGAGGTTAAGGCCGAGCGGCTGCGCGAGGTGGAGACTCCGGTGTCGAGGGACGACCTGCTGCGGGAAATAAGGGCGACCCAAGCCGCCCTGGAACGGCTTGAGCGTCGCTTGGACAACGACCAACGGCGGGAATAGCGCATCTGGCGTTCGCCCTCAGCCGTTTCATGCAGATGCTAACTTTCCCACCGCGTAGCTGGGGATGCGACGGTCGCGGTTAAGCGAAGATCACCCTCAACTTAGTCCTCTCCCGTCAAGGCAGCGGAGGCGGTCTTACGCTGCCAAGGGACAGGGCTTCATTGCCTGCTACTGTATCGTGCGGTACAGGTACCGGATGTCCCAGAAGCCATACAGGGTGGGGGTAGTGTTGCGAAACGCGTTGCGGATGGCACTCAGCCTCTCCGAGAGAGTGGTGTAGATGACTGGCACGTTTTCGGCGGCTATCTCTTGGGCCTGATGATATAGCTCGACGCGCTTCTCGTGATTCAGCTCTTGGCTGGCCGTGACGTAGAGCTCGTCGATGTGGGCTTCCCACTTTGTGGCCGGGCGCGGCTGGTTGGGGTACCAGAGGTGCAGATCCTCGGTGGTGTGCCAGAAGCCGATCCCGCTGTACGGGTCCGGGCCGCCAGTGAACCCGATAATCATGGCCTCCCAGTCGTAGGTGCTCGTCAGTTGCGTCACGAGGTCTCCGAACTCGATGATCTGGTAGTCCACGTCAAGACCGACGGCATCCATCCCCTGAAATATTATTTCACCGACCATCTGGCGCATACTGTTGCCGCTATTGGTGACCATGGTGAAGGCGATAGGATTGCCTGCCTCGTCCTCCCGGACGCCGTCGCCGTTGGTGTCGATCCAGCCTAGGTCGTCGAGAATACTGTTGGCCTTGGCTAGGTCGTACTCGTAGCGGCGGACGTTGGGGTTGTGGAAGTCCCCTGCTGCCGGGCTTACGGAGGACCACTGGGGGTAGCCAACGCCAAACTGGACGTCGCGGATGATGGTGTCCTTATCGATGACATGGGCCACGGCTCGGCGGAACTGGGTGTTCTGGAACCACCGCAGCTTTTCAGGGGCCACATAGTCGAGTCCTGTATCCGGGTCTTGGCTTGGGTTCATATTGAAGCCGACGAACGTGGTGCCGAAGGCAGGGCCGCGCTTGTGTATGGTGAAGTTCAGGTTTTCCTGTAGCGGCTCCAGTTGGGCGAGTTCCTCACCTAGGACGCCGTGGGTGTCCGACTCGCCCGACTTGAACTTCTCCAGCTCGTCTTCGAGCTCTGGGACGATGACCTGCACGATCCGGTCCAAGTAGGGGAGGCTGTTGCCGTCCTCATCCTTGAGCCAGTAGTTGGGGTTGCGCTGGAAAACCACCCTTTCACCCGGTACGTAGCTTTCGATGGTGAAGGGCCCAGTGCCGATGATCTCCGCTGGGTCGGTTTCGATGTCCCAAGTGGCCTCGAAGGTGTCGTTCTTCACGCGCTTTTCCAGAATGTGCTTGGGGTAGATGGCGGTGCCCATGGAGCGCAGGAAAGGCGCGAAGGGTACGGGCAGGACACACTCCAATGTGTAGTCGTCCACCGCCCGCACGGTCATGGGCGACTCTTGCCACACGCCGTTCGCGTCTTGGACGCGGAAGTGAAAGGTCGGGCGGCTGCTGGCAGCAATGTCGTGGTTGTAGATGATGCGGTTGAAGGTGAAGTCCACGTCGTGGGCGGTGAAGGGCTGCCCGTCGTGCCACTGCACGTCTTCGCGCAGGTAAAAAGTCCAAGTCAGGCCGTCGTCGGAGCGCTCCCACGACTTGGCAAGGGCAGGCTCCACTTGGTCATTCAGCCAAGACGTCTCGGTGAGGCCCTCGAAGAGGTACCCCAAGACGCCTGAGGATGAGGCATCGTTGGCGATGGCTAGGTTGAGAGTGAGCGGTTCGGAGATCGTGGCGTAGGTCAGGGAGCCTCCTGACCAACCAATGGCGTACTCGAATTCGTGGGCATTCTTCTTGAGCTGGTCAACGATGCTGAGTTGCTGCTCCGGTGCAGTTGGAAGAGCCGGTGGCACCGTCTGCGGCTTTGCAGGTTGGGGAGTGGGTGTTGCCGGCTGGGGTGTAGGGGTGGCGGGCGATGGCGTAGGCGACGACCGCTGGGGTACTGGCGTCGCAGGCGTGGCCGTTGCGCCAATGGCCACCGTAGGCGCAGGCGCGTCGGCCTCGGGGGTGGGCGTGGGTGTGGCGTCGTCGCCTTCGCAGGCCATGAGGGCCAGCATGGAGACTATGAGGAGAAGTGCGAGAAACCAGGGGAGCCGGAGTTGGTGTGACATGATGCCCATCCTATGAGTGAAGTGTAGGGCGATGGATTCGAGACTCCCCACGCGTGACGCGCAAGAAACCCAGCGATTCCTGTTGCCGGATAGACCGGAGAATGACTGTAGGCGGATAGCTGCCGAGTGCCCAGCGGCTATCCGTCTAGGTTTGCTACTGGAAAGCGCTAGGCAGCGGAAGCGGCCGCGCACACCGTATTCAGGATCAGGCGTACGACCTTGTAAGGGTCGCAGTTGGCGTTGGGACGCCGGTCCTCGATGTAGCCCTTTTGGTCCTTATGCACCTGCCAGGGTATGCGGACAGAGGCGCCTCTGTCGGCTACGCCATAGCGGAACTCGCGGTAGGAGCAGGTCTCGTGGTGACCGGTGAGGCGCTCCTCGATGCGATGCCCGTAATTGGCGATATGCTCCTCGTGGTTGCCCTTGAGGGCCTCGGCGGCGGCCACGCAAGCGTCGTAGCTCTCGCGCATGTCCTTGGTGGAGAAGTTGGTGTGGGCCCCGGCGCCGTTCCAGTCGCCTTGGACCGGCTTGGGGTCGAGCTTGGCACTGACACCTCGATGGTCCACGTCCGAAATGTGTATGTCCTCACCCACGCGGTAAAGGAGCCAGCGGGCCACCCATAGTTGGTCGCACACCTCGGGGGCATTCGTCGGGCCGACTTGGAACTCCCACTGAGCTGGCATAACCTCGCCGTTGATGCCGGAGATCATCAACCCGGCGTCTAGGCAGGCGTCCATGTGGGCCTCGACGATGGGGCGCCCGAAGACCTCGTCCGCGCCCACTCCACAGTAGTAGCCGCCTTGGGGTGCAGGAAAACCGTTGTCCGGCCAGCCCAGAGGCTTGATGCCGTCGAAGAAGGTGTATTCCTGCTCTATGCCGAACCAAGTGTCGAAGTCGGCGTACCGCTCGGCTGCCTCAGCGCAGGCGGCCCTGGTGTTGGAGGGGTGGGGCGACATGTCTGGCAGCAGCACCTCGCACATCACTAGCTTGCTGTCTCCACCGCGGATGGGGTCTCCGCAACTGTATACGGGCCTAAGGACGCAGTCCGAGTTGTCGCCGGTGGCTTGGTTGGTGCTGGAACCGTCGAAGCCCCAGATGGGAAGCTCCTCACCCTTCGCCACGACCCTGCACTTGGAGCGCAGCTTGGACGTAGGCTGACCCCCGTCTATCCAGATGTATTCGGCCTTGTAGTAGTCCATCTGCACTCTCCCGAAATCGTAAGTTCAGCCGCGATTTTCTGCGTTTTGGCGTCGAATAGTCAAGACTCCGTGGCGACGCAGTGGCACTTCCCTCGTGGTCTGATAACTTGCGGTGGCGTGGACTGCCTTGCACAAGCGTTGACTTGTGTCAACGCATTGACTAGCTTTTGACCGATAGTCTCGTTTAGCTATAGAAGGGACACCATTGATGTACGATGGGAAAAGCTTAGCCACCATCGGACTGGATAGCCACAACCATAATGAGGAGGGTGTGATGCAGCGTCTGTCGAAGATTTCCCTGACCTTGATCGCACTATTGGGGATCCTCGTACTCATGGTAGGGGCATGTGGTGGTAATGGGACGTCTACGTCTACGCCTGCTGCCACCCAAGCAGCTCAGTCAGCCGCCACGGCGACCTCTACGCCTGCTGCGACTCAGCCGACACCCACGGCCGCCACGGCGATACCTACGCCTGCCGCCACGCAGGTAGTTCAGCCAACGCCCACATCCGCAGCCACCGGGCCGGCCGTGGAAGCCGGGCCGTTCCGGATCGGCGTGATGGAATCACTGACAGGCCCAGGCGAGACTTACGGAACCGTGGCGGTCCAGGCTAAACAGTTGGCGGTCGACGAAATCAACGCGGCCGGTGGGATTAATGGCCGCATGTTAGAGCTCATTGTGGAAGACTCAAAATGCAGCGCCCAAGACTCTATTATCGCCTATAGGAAGCTGACCGACGTGGACCAGGTGAAGATCATTTTGGGTACTTCCTGCAGCGGGGCCATGCTGGGGGCTGCCCCTCGGGCTGAAGAGGACGGTGTAGTGATGTTTTCCGGCTTGGCCACCAACCCGGATATCGCCAATGCCGGAAACTACATCTTCCGTACTGCCTTGAACGACCTCCAGTTGGGCATCGATACGGGCAATGTAATGTGGGCCGACGGCATCCGCACTGTGGCTACTATCACGGAGACCACGGACTACGCCGAGGGAGTAAGGCGCACCTCGGTGGAGCAGTTCGAGAAGCGGGGAGGCGAGGTCGTAGTGGCGGAGGGTTATGCCTCTGACATCATCGACTTCAGGAGTCAGCTGACCAAGCTGTTCAGCGAAAACCCAGATGCCCTTCACGTCGCGGCCCAGGCAGAGTCCAGCGGGGGCACCATCGTCAAGCAGGCTCGCGAGTTGGGCTACGAAGGCCCCATTTACTCAGAAATCGTGCCTGTCGGGGCCACCGCCCTAGAGATTGCCGGGGAGGCGGCCACTGGCCTGAAGGCGATCATCACTGAGCTGGACCCGAACAACACCAAGGCCATGCAACTTCTCGCCGACTTCAGGGCTCGTTACGAGTACGTCACACTCCCTTGGTACATAGGTTCTGCCTACGACGATGTGTACATCACTGCGGAGTGCCTCAAGCAGACTGGAGATGACCGGGACGCCGACGGCTTCAGGGACTGCCTGTACGACATCACTTGGAACGGTACCATCGGAGAAGAGTACAGCTTTGACTCGAACGGCGAAGTCGTTGGTCTGGCCAACGTAGTAGTGCAGGTCCTGCCCGTATCCGAGAGGACGGCGGAGAATCAGGGCTACCGCATCTTGGGCCCAGCACCGGCAGAGTAGACTGGGTGACAAAATATAGCAGCTAATGTGTCGCAGGGGCCGCCCTCAACCGCGCGGCTCCTGCGACTTTGCCGAAATCTGCTTCGAGGGGTTCCGTTGCTCAGATACCGCATCGCCGAGGGCCGACTCTCTTTACCAAGCCTCTCCCAGACCTTGGCCATTCTGTTGGCTGTGGCAGCGGCGGGTTACGTGGTCTGGAAGATTACGGAGTCGGGCGATCAAGCCCTGCAGTTTACCTTCAATGGACTGTCGGTAGGTGCGGCCTACGCCCTGCTGGCTATGGGCTTCACCCTCGTATACAGCACAGTCTGGTTCTTCGACATGTACTATGGGGCCGCCGCCGCCATGGGCGCCTACGGTGTTTTCTACCTGCGAGCCCAGACGGTCGGCTTTGGCTCGTTTGAGTCCAACAACCTGTATGTGAACATAATATTGGCGGCGGTAACCGCTGGGGTAACCGCTTGGGCCTTTCATGAGGCTTTTGGTTCCCGGTTGCGGGCCCGGGCCAGCCCCATCTTGCTGCGAGTCGTTGAGGGCGTGGTGGCAGTGGGAGCGGGGGCTTACGTAGGCCTTATCCTTGCCTACCCTCACGAGTTGAACGTAGTCCTCAGTCCGGCGATAGGCGTGCTGACCGCGCTGGTGGCAGGTTGGCCGTTCCATCGAGCCTATCAGCGCATCTGGCCCGCTGGCCGCATGGGACCGTTCCTCGTGCTGGTAGCCTTGGCGGCCGTGTTGGGCGCCTATTGTGGGGTGCTGGTTTCCGGCGCTCCTGGGGTTAGGCTTTACCTGAGCTGGGGAGTGTCGTGTCTCCTTACCGGGACAGTCAGCTTGGCCCTGTACCGCGGACTCTACGTGCATATTCGGCAGCGAGCCCGGTCACCTCTCATTATGCTGGTGGCCACGCTGGGCATTCTATTGGCCATCATCGCCCTGCTCACGATTCTTTTCCAAGCGACTGCACGGCCACTGCCCGAGGCCTTTGGCAGCCAGCCGTGGGCCATCGGCGGGGCCACCATCAAAGGATTCAATGTATTTGCCATTGGGGTTGCCATCGTCGGCTTCCTGGGACTCCTGTTGCTTCTCAAGAGGACGGCTTTCGGGAAAGCGGTGCGGGCCATCGGAGATGATGAAGAAGTGTCGAAGGTGGTGGGCATCAACACCACGGCGATCATCGCTTCGGTGTTCTTCATCGGCGCAGTCTTCGCCGCCCTCGCGGGCCTTCTGAGCGGGCATGACATCGCCATCCAACCCCGGATGGGGCTGTTGCTACTGCTGAAGGGTTGGATCGCCTCAGTAGTGGGGGGCATGGGCAACCTTTACGGAGCGATTCTTGGCGGGTTCACCCTAGGGATAGTTGAGCAGTTCGGCATTTGGGATCTAGCCGGTGAGTGGAAGGACGCCATATCATTCATATTGCTGATTCTGTTCCTGTCCTTCTGGCCCAAGGGAATGTTGCCGAGGAAGTAGTCGGATGTTCAACAGGATACAGATGAGGCTGCCAGTCGGGGCGCAAGGACTCTTGGGCATGCCCAAAGGAAACATTGAGCTGTGGGCCAACCTGCTGGTTATCACTTGGGCAGTGGCCTTCATGCTATGGCAGGGTAGTGGCTTTGCGGTAATCGTGGCCACCGTGTTCGCGATCTGGGCCATACTGGCTGTCAGCCTGAACCTCGTTTTGGGATTCACCGGGCTGTTATCGGTAGGGCACATCGGCTTTTTCGGCATTGGGGCCTACGCCATGGCCATTCTCACCTCGGATCCTGCCTACGAGCAGTTGCGTACCGAGTCCATCCCCACCTTTGGCTGGCCGTTCTTTGCCGCTCTGCCCATCAGCATGCTGGCGGCTGGAGTGGTTGCGATTGTGGTGGGTGTGGTCTTCAACCGCTTCCGGGACGACATCTACGTCTTGGTCTCCTTCGGCTTCGCCATCATCTCCTTCAACGTGTTCCTCAACTTGCGCAGTGTGACTAGGGGCGCGTTCGGGATTCACGAGATAGCCCGGCCTGAGATAGGCGGCTGGCTGTTCGACGGCGAGGTCGAGTTCCTTCTGCTGTGTCTCGTGTTTCTAGCCGTTGTGATGCTGGTGGCTTGGCTCATCGTGACCTCATCCTTCGGGCGAGTCCTCACTGCCATCAGGGAGGACGAGCAGGCCATCGAGGTTTTCGGCTATCGCGCCACCCAATACAAGCTGGCCATCTGGGTAATCGCGGCTATGCTGGCAGGGCTAGCTGGAGGGCTGTTCAGCAGTTGGGCCACCTTTATCGACCCCAACTCATTCATACTGCTGGAGTCGGTGCTGCTGGTGGCTATAGTGATTCTGGGTGGCTTGGCCACCATCTGGGGCTCGCTGCTAGGTGCCATGGCCTTCGTGCTGCTGGAGGAGGGAATGCGCTTCCTGCCCTTTGTGCCTGCGGAATACACAGGGCAGGCGCGTCAGGTGGTGCTTGGCATCATGCTAGTGCTGCTCATGCTATTCAGGCCCCAAGGCTTGGTGGGGAGATATCGGCTATGAGTGTTTCCGACAACAGTTCCCGCACCGACTTCGCCTTGGAGACGGACAAGATTTCCAAGCGCTTCGGTGCTGTGAAGGCGGTCGACGAGCTCAGCATCTCCATCCCGCGGGGAATCATGACCAGCATCGTCGGCCCCAACGGCTCGGGGAAGTCGACCTTGGTCAACCTGCTGAGCGGCACACTGCCCTTGGATGGCGGAATGGTGATTATCGATGGCCACGGGCTGAGGGTCGTACGGGCTTACGACACCCCCAATCACGGCATCACGCGCACGTTTCAGGAGGTGCGGCTTTTCGACCAGATCAGTGTATGGGACAACATAATGGTTGTTCTCACCAAGCGTCCCCTGCTACCGGCGCTGCTGCAACGAACGAGTGCTGAGCGCCGAGCCAAGGCACAGCAGGTGCTGGAAAGCGTTGGCATGTGGGAAAAGCGGGACTCGCTGGCCATGGACCTGTCTTACGGCCAGCGCAAGCTGCTGGAAATCGGCCGCGCCATCGCCATGGACGCTGACACCTACCTGTTCGACGAGCCTTTCGCTGGGCTGTTCCCCCAGATGATCGAGAGCGTGAAGGGAATCGTAAGGGACCTTCAGGAACAGGGTCGCACCATCATCTTCATCTCCCACAACATGGATATCGTTCGAGAACTTCCGGAGCACCTGATTGTGCTCGATAGTGGCACCCTCTTGGGCGAGGGAGATGTGGATGAGGTATTAAGCCGCCAAGAGGTGATCGAGGCCTACCTGGGCCTCTAGCCCACGCCCTCAAGCTCAGTGGAGAAGGGCGCAGTGGAGACGAGCCACATGGACGCTGCACAAGAAGTGAACGACGAGAAGAGGCTGCTGGAGCTGGTGGACGTCTCCGTCCACTACGGCGTCGTGGTGGCCTTGGACCGGGCGTCGGTGGGCATACATAAGGGCGAGATGGTGGCCATCATGGGCCCCAACGGTGCAGGAAAGTCCACGGTCCTCAAGGCCATCATGGGGCTGGCGCCAGTGGTGAACGGCACGGTCTACTGGCGTGACAAGCCACTGATGGCCGCCACTCACGAGATCGTGAAGGAGGGCATCTCCTTCGTGCCCCAAGGCAGGCGAGTGTTCACCCATCTCAGCATCGCCGAAAACCTGGAGATGGGTTGCCTGCACTTGGGAGACCGCATTGAGAAGCAGCGCCGTCTGGACTCGGTGATGGAGCTATTCCCCATTCTGTATGAAAAGCGGCGCGATCTGGCCAGCCAGATGTCGGGAGGCCAGCAACAGATGCTGGCGCTGGGCCGCGGGCTCATGGCGTCCCCGGACTTGCTGCTGCTGGACGAGCCGACACTGGGTCTGGCCCCCATAATTGTGAAAGAGGTCTTCGAGAAGGTAAAGGAAATCAGCGACAGGTTGGACACTACCATCTTCGTGGTTGAGCATAACATCAAGGGTGTGCTGGCCATCGTTGATAAGGCCTATGTGCTGGCCAACGGCCGAGTCGTCCACTACGGCACCCCCGACTCCGTCCGCGATACGGACATTCTGACTCGAGTCTTCCTAGGCCAAGCCAGCGAAGAATGAGGGGTAATACTCCCATGACTAAACTCCTATTTGCCGTGATAGTGCTCATGGCATTATCCCTGTCCGGGGGGGAGAGGTGGAAGAAGTACGGATGGGTACTGAGGGGGCCTATGATCCGTACAGCTTCATCAATGATGCCGGTGAATTGGTGGGGTTCGAGATCGACTTGGGTAACGAGTTGTGCCAGAGGGCCAACTTGAAATGCAATTGGGTGACCGATATATGGGCGAATATGATACCGAACCTGCAGGCCGGGTAGTGCGACACCATCATGGCTGGCATGAGCATTACCGAGGAGCGGAAGGAGGTCATAGATTTCACCCAACCCTATTTCCCTCCCAGCCCTTCGGTTTACATGGCTCTAGCGGATTCTGGCGACACGGCGATCAACGGCAAGGTGGCGGCGCAAGTGGCCACCATCCAGTACGACTACCTGTCGGAGTCCGGCGTCACACCTGAGTACGCATTGGCGGAGGAGATGATTTCGCCGTGGTGAGCGGCGAGGTGGATGCGACGCTGGTGGACCGAGGGTTTGCCTTGGACAGCATCATGGAGACCGGGGGAAAGCTGGCGATCATCGGCCCCGAGGTGTTCCGGGACTCGGGCACCGGCGTGGGTGTCCGAGAGGATGATGTAGAGCTGAAGGCGAAGCTGAACGACGCTATCTCTTCCATGAAAGAAGACGGTACGCTGAACGACCTCATTGAGGAGTGGTTCGGCGAGGACGCCGACACGTTCTGAGAGCGCAGCTGGTCTGTGATGCGACGACCGTTCACGGTGTTCCCGAGATGGGAGACCTTTCTGTAGCCTACGCATGTCATTTCAACGCCTTGAGGAATCTCAAACCCGTGACAGTGAGGGCGGGGCCTTAGCCGGACCAGTCCGCTGACTGTGGCACAGCATCATAGATTCCTCCTCTGACCGGAATTGACACTATTGTGTACCGAGTTACGCGAAAGGCTCCTCAGGCGGGAATTCCGCGTGAGCCCACAGCATAGAGTTAACCCGTAAATCCGGTCTTGCATCCCCCCATCCCAACCTTCCCCGATCGAGGCGGAAGGGGATCCCGTGCGCTGGTCCAAGGGTTACACGCAGGTCAACGTGCACGGCAACGATGGGTACGCGTCCCGGCAACGTATAATCGATGTTGGCATGGCTGCGCAGATTCTGGTCGTGGATGACGACCGTGACATAACCGGCACACTTCGGGCTTACCTGGAGCAGGCTGGGTATGTGTCGGCCGTGCATGATGGGACGGCCGCCTTGGCGTCCTTCCGGCGTGACAGGCTCGATCTGGTGGTGTTGGACTTGGGCTTGCCGGAGGTGGATGGGCTAGATGTGGCGTGCGCCATCCGGCGGGACTCGGACGTCCCGATAATCATGGTAACGGCGCGGGTAGACGAAGCGGAACGATTGGTGGGTCTGGAGTTGGGGGCGGATGACTACGTGGCCAAGTCTTTCAGCCCGCGAGAGGTCGTAGCCTGGGTCAAGGCTGTTTTGCGACGAGCCTCGGGACAGCGGCCACAAACTGACGTCATCAGGGGCGGTCCCATCCTGTTGAACAGGGCCGCCCACGCGGTTACTGTAAATGACGCACCTATTGAGTTGACACGCACTGAGTTCGCGGTGCTGGATGCTCTGATGCAGAACGCGGGGCGGACTTTGAACCGCCTGCAACTAATAGAACAGGCGTTGGGATACTCCTACGATGGGTACGATTGCACCATCGACGCCCACATCAGTAACCTGCGTCACAAGCTGGAGCCCGATCCCCGCAGCCCCGCTATGTGGTTACCGTGTACGGCTTGGGATACAAGTTCGCTGGGGCCATCGATGAGGGCTAGCCTTTTTGTCAAGCTGCTCATTGCCTTCGGCTTGGTGGTACTGGTGGGTACGGGGCTAATGCTCTTTCTGGCGAACGGGCGGCGTCCGGAGGCTTCACTGCCTTTGTCGACCAAACCTCGCAGCAGCGAGCCCAGCAGGCGGCACCTCTGTCCCTCTGGTACCACAGAGTGACGGGTTCTTGGGCAGGGATCGACGATTTCCTGCAACAGCCTGCCCCAATGCCGGACAGCGCCCGCCGAAGGGCAGGCGTGGGGCCCGCCGCGCCTGAGAGTTCGATCGGCTCTTGGCTGGGGAATGACCGCATTCTCTTGATAGGGCGGGAAGGGGATGTTGTCTTCGACTCGCATATCGACACCGAAGGCGAGGTCGCAAGCCCTGAGTTGCTGGCATCCGCCATGCCCCTCGGCCGCCGTGAACAGAGGACGGGCTGGTTTCTGTTCGCTCAACCGGCAGGGAATACGCTGGAGTATTTTCTTCGACCGCGTGAACAGATGGCTCCTATGGTCCGGGTCGGGTACTGGGGCGTTGGCTTTGTTGTTGGCCCTTTTCCTCGCTCGGCAGATCACAGCTCCGATGCGACGGCTTACCTCGGCCGCCATGCAAATGTCTGTCGGCGACCTGAAGCAGAGAGTGAACGTCTCCAATCAGGACGAGGTCGGCGACTTGGCCCGGGCCTTCAATCTCATGGCGTCTAGGCTGGAGTTTACTGAGCTACAACTGCGCATGATGGTGGCCGACATTGCCCACGAGCTGCGCAGTCCTCTAACCGTGATGCAGGGCAAGCTGGAGGGCGTGATGGACGGCGTGTTGCCACTAGACCAAGAGCAGGTGGGCACGGTTTACGACCATACCCTGCTCCTCTCACGGCTGGTGGACGACCTGCGGCTTCTTTCTCTAGCGCAAGGCCACCAGCAACGATCCAAGATTGATATCAGCGCTCCTTCTCCGCAAGAGCATATCCGACATCGATCGGAGACCCATTCCACCCCTATGATAGAGAGCTTCCACCCGTGATCCACGACATGGACGTCATAGTCCACGGCAGTCAGAACGGGGAAGCTCATACCTGGATCAAAGATCACCTCCACTCGACTGTCGTCCAGCCTCAGGGCATGTGAATCTTGTCGAACAGCTCGTCGCGTCGATACCAACGCGTTGGATATGACCGACCCGACTCGTGAGCTGACGGAATCCTACATTGAACAGGGGACGGACGAGTGGGACGCCTGCCACTGGGCCATCTGGGAGGTTAGGGAGGAGTTGGGCACGGAAATAGAATGGGATTTTCCTAGGTAGACTAGTCGGGTTATTGTTGACGTTCCAGCTGCCTCCGCCTTAGGTCGATAGCATCTGCAAGCAGCGGAGAGTCCATTCGCCTTAACATTCTATGTCCGCCACCAGGATCATCTCGGATTCCCGCACCTTCTTCTCGGCCTTCTCCGCATGGGCATCAACACGCCTCTTCTTCTCACCGGAGAGATACCATATGACGACGGCGGCTATGGCTATCAGGGCGACTATTACAAATGGCATAAGGTATGTCCCTGCTTGGTGGGTAAGTCCTCTCCCCAATTATAATCGTCTGGGCAATGTCTTGAGCATTGACTCCGTCTCCGGCAAAGAATCACATTGGGGAGTGGGGACTAGGGAGTCGCCTAGGAACAAGGCACTTTCAATCCGGTCCGGCTGATAGTAGACATCCGTGGAGACTCAAGCCGGCAAGTCTGAGAACCGGAAAATAGAATCTCGTTTCACCCGAGTTGCTGTACTCACCGTAGCCCGTTACTTCGGTCTGCTTGGTGCCTGCACTGTGCTACTGGGCGGATGTCTGTTCTCCCACGCTCCGGATGAGCCAACCTTAGAGCCCGTTGTCCAAGACGGGTCCAAGTCCTACAGTGGCGCCCTCCACCGCTCAGTCGGTTGGCCCTATTGCCGCTGTGTCATCCATACCCACTGCGACGCCGTCACCCACGCCCACTGCTACACCGTTACCCACATCCACGATCACACTGTCGCTTAAGGATAGTCGGCCCACGGACCTCTTCAGTGAGGAGGACAACGCTGTCCCACCTGTACCGACGTCGCTGTCCTTGAGCGACATGAGGACCGTGAAGTTGAGCAAGGATGTTCGGCCCACGGACCTCCTCGGTGACGAGCACGTCGGGATAGGCTCAGACGGTGAGCTCTACCTGGTGAATATCACGACTGGCGAGATGCGACAGCTCACCAATGACGGGCACAGAAAGTTCGGCCCTGTAATCTCCACTGACTACGTCGCATGGACCGATCAGCGAACGAAAACCGAACTGCCCAGAACCAATACTCCTGCTCCTCCAGAATTCAGTGATGACATATTCCTGCTCGACCTGAATACGGGCGAAGAACGCCGGATAACCGACGGACCGGCAAAACGGAGCGGTCTCCAGATTGCGGGCTCCCGCTTAGTGTGGCATGACAGCCGAAACGAACTTGGAGAACACCCCACCCACTTCGATATCTACGCTTTCGATTTAGCGGACGGCGAGAAAACACCCGGTAGCAGTCGAACCCGGGGCCCAGCGTTGGCCGGCGATTCAAGGGGACACAGTCGTCTGGTCGGACAGCAGGAACAGCCCTCTGATGGGAACGGTCAAGGCAAACTGCACCAACTGCCCGGCCAATCAGTTCGACATCTACTCGTACGACTTCAGCACTGGCGAAGAGAGGCCACTATTTGAGTCCGGGGGTTACATCGGCCCCCCTTCCATACACGGGCAGTACGTCACATGGCAAGAATTTCGAGAGGACCGCGGGTCCGACATCAACCTGCTAGAGCTCGGCACCGGACACAAGCGTGTAATCGCGCAGGGGGGAAGCCTCCATGCGCTGCCGTTGGTATCGAGCGATTTCGTAGTCTGGACAGTGGTAGAGTCCTGCGATGCGCCCATGAGTCCACCCGGCGAACGCCAGACGGGCGCCTTCGCACTCAACCTAAAGACAAACTAAATCCGTCAGCTATCCAACTACATAGAGTCATACGCCTTGCTCCCCGAAGGCGTGGCGTTGATCTATGAGAGTTGCTGGGGAGCTTTCCGGGTGTACGCGGTCGTCCTGGACTGAGCGGTCGTTTCGGGGACTAGGGGGCTAGAGGCCGACGTCTCTTTGAACACCGCTTACCTCGGTCGATGTGGTCGGCTACGCATTTATTCCGACCGAGAGCAACTGCTTCTCGCAGGCAACCCCGACGCTACGTCGAAGAGCCTGAGGAAGCAGGCTTCCCGTCGGGATGGAAGCGGGGGGTGGATGGTAGGCGCGGGTTGCCTCCTCCACTGCTGCTGCCCCCAGTTTCAACCAGTCCCTCTCCTGTATCCAGCCAGTCCTTTCAGAACGAGTGGTCCGGCTCGCGCCGCTTCCTACGGCCCGTGCCGTGACCCTACCTATGGAGTCCGTCACCGGGCAATCAGCGGCGAGAACGCTCTGGGCTTCTGGGATCGCTCTGGTATAGTGGACAACGGACGCCAGAATGTTCCGACCAGCTCTAGGAAAGTTCTCGGCCCACGTAGACTCGTCCCACAAGTGCAGGTGAGGACAAGCTCCCCTACTGTGCACCTCTTATTGGAGCGGTCGAGGCTGGACCTCAAACTCAGGGTCGCCTAGTCGCTTCAGCCGTATCCCGTTCCATGTCTTGCGCAACGTCGACGTATGAGGGAACCTTTGCTTAAGCCGATACGTCTTACTCCAAGGTGTAGACCCACTCGCATTGCACCAGCCGCAAGGCATGGGGTCTGATGGAGGTAACGGATGTTTGAGAGGACTATCGGCCTGACCAAGCTGAGGCGGTCCTCATGGTCAGTTGTTTCCGTCATGGCCCTGTGCTTGATAGTCACCCCCCTGCTGTCGGCATGCGACAACGAGCCACGACCTCCTGCTATTCCAGCATCCACCAGCGAACTGACCACTACGAGCACACGCACGCCGCCACCGACCATCAGCCCGACGCCGGCATCCGCACCTACAGCCACAATTGGCCCGACCTTTCCAACCGTATCGGGTGAGCTGCGCTCGACCAAGGAGCGAGCCACGCCATCAACCAAGGGTGCAGACTTAGCGGACCTGGTCAATGGCAACAACGCCTTCGCCTTCGAGCTGTACAAGGCTCTCGCCATCGAAGACGGGAACCTGTTGTTCTCGCCCTACAGCATCTCCCTGGCCCTAGCCATGACATATGCCGGCGCGAGGGGCGAGACGGAGCGCCAGATGGCGGATACTCTCCGCTTCCTCCTTCCCCAAGACAGACTGCATCCCGCGTTCAACAACCTGGACCTCCAACTCGCCTCCCGCCGGGGAGGGACGCAGGGTAAAGATGATGAGGGGTTTCGGTTGAACATCGCCAACGCGGTCTGGGGTCAGAGGGACTTTGAGTTCCTGGAGGCGTTCCTCGACGTGCTGGCCGAAAGCTACGGGGCTGGTGTGAGGCCGGTGGACTTCGTGGATGACCCGGAGGATTCGCGGCTCACGATCAACGACTGGGTCGCGGAGCGGACGGAGGACAGGATCAAAGACTTGATACCCCCGGACGTCATCGACGAGTTCACGCGGTTGGTGCTCACGAACGCCATCTACTTCAATGCGGCGTGGCTCCATCGTTTCGACGAGAGTTCCACGCGCTTACGTCCCTTCGATCTGCTTGATGGCGCAGAGGTTCAGGTGCCGATGATGAGCGCAACCGCGCGGTTCGGCTATGCAAGAGGAGAGGGATACCAAGTCGTGGACCTGCCGTACCACGGTGGCGAGCTGTCGATGACCATCCTGCTTCCCGATGAAGGGCGATTCAGGGAGTTCGAGGATTCGATTGACGTCGCCCTTGTAGGCCGGATTATTGAGGACATCGAGGTTAAGCGCGTTTTGTTGACCATGCCCAAGTTCGAGCTCGAATCCCAGTTCAGGCTGGCTGAAACTCTCAAAGTTATGGGGATGCCCAACGCCTTCAACAGAGGGAACGCCGACTTCTCAGGGATGACCGGCATATCGTGCCCGAGGCATGGGTGCCTGGTCTTAGAGGCTGTCATTCACAAGGCCTTCGTGTCCATGGATGAAGAGGGCACGCAGGCAGCAGCTGCCACCGGAGTAGTTTTCGAACTGCTTGGGCAGGCGCTGGATCCGACCAGGGTCGTGGACCGGCCCTTCATATTCCTGATCCGGGACAGGGCCACGGGTACGATCCTATTTCTGGGGCGCATGGAGTTGACGACACAGGACCCTAACGCATCTGCGCCATCCCCTGCTGCACCTGCCCAGACGGCGCTACCTGTTAATGCCACGGTACGCCGTTTGAGCAGGCCGACTTAGTGGACGTGGCCTACGTCCAGTTTCAAAGCATCCGGTCATGGTCAACAACTTCGGCCACATCAAGGGTGTCGATGACGACTGGAGCTTCTCGATCACAGATGCGACGCAAAAAGGGGAGTAGACCATGTATCGTGCAGTCCTCTCAGTCCTTTTTATACTTGTGGCCCTTGCAGGCTGCGGGGTTTCAGCCATCTTGAGAGATGCTCAGGCCGATTTGGACGAACACAGAGCGCTGTGGCAGTCCCAACGTCCGCACGAATACATGTTCGAGTATACGCCCAAATGCTTCGGGGCCTGCACAATCGTACCAATCTTGGTTGCTGTCAGGGACAATGAGGTTTTCGTGGCGGTAGCCGACAAGGGCGAATCCCACGCGACGTTGAACCTTCGTACTATCGACAAGTTGTTCGAGATGCTCCAGTACGCCATTGACGAAAGTGCTGACCAGATGGATGTGGCCTACGACTCCGTGCATGGATATCCTGCGAGGGGGCTCCATCGATTATGAGACCAATGCCGTAGACGCTGAGTGGTTCTTCGAGATCACCGGCTTCCTGAGCGCTGACACCTATGCGGAGGATGAAGATAGACCTTCCACTCAGGACGCCGAGCTCGCTCCTAAACAGAAGGAATCATGGGAACGATATGCCACGTCGGTGTGTGACGCGTGGCTTCGGGTGATGCTGAGCAACGAGCAGTCTCTTGATCGTGCCAGTGCCATCATGCAGGAGGCCAGCCCTCCAGACGAGTTGCGCGAGTACCACGATCTATGGTTGGAGGTGCTCAGAGAAAGATCCAAGGACGACGAGCACTTCCACAACATCGTGGTGAAAACGGCCGAGTATCCCTCGCTTATTGCCCTCGCCCCGTGTGAGTTGCCGATTCCTCCGAAGCTCACACCACCTCAGATCGACAGAGAGAGATCGTGATGAAGTTTCGACTCAACAGTAACACAGTGACCCGCACTGTGATAATACACAGAGCAGACAGCCAGGACGGGAGCTGTCACCTGCGATCTCAAGAGACAGAGTCTAAATGCTGGTTGAGCGCGATTTCTCGTCTCTGGATGACGCGGTAGCAACGGCCCAGCAGAAAGGTCTAGCCCTACTCTGGTGCAGTACGTGTGATCCGCCCAGGAACACCACTATTCGAAACATGGACGTGCCAGTGTCGGGACGTGGACGCGGTAGGTGGAGGCGGGCCAACAGAGCCCAGGCCGATGGGCGCCCACAACGCCATCGCCGTTGAGGCCTGGCAAATGGTAGAACAGTGGGACCTGCAGACGGACGGCGACGGTGTAGTGGATGCGGTCCGTTATGGGACTTCCGAGAGTGATCCCGGGCACACTCAAACCCTCACCAACCTGGGCACTCGGATTGATACGGCTGCCGCCGAGGGCGAGTTCGCCGGGAAGCGGATTGAGAACGTGGATGACCTGGACGACTACTACGCGGATATCGGGGCCTACGACGACATCACCCCCAACGACGGTGACACTACCACCTTTACCCCGGCCCAGACTCCGAAGTTCCCGCCTGTGCCAACGGCACGGCAGTTACCGACCCCGAGGACAACCGGGGACTGGTGCGCGACTGCGGGGTGCTGCTTGGCATCGAGGACACCTTGGCGGGGACGGCAACCCTGGACTGGGCCGCCGACCCGGCAATCACCGGCTGGGAGGGAATCACCGTGGAGGCGATCACTGTGGAGGGCACTACTACTTCCCGGGTGACCAAAGTGCAGCTCTCTAGCAAGAGTCTCTCCGGAACGATTCCCGCAGATATAGGCGACTTGCTCCAGCTGACGGTACTGGACCTGAGCTCCAACTCCCTCACTGGCGACATACCTTCGAAGTTGGGCTGGCTGTTCAACTTGGAGGAGATCAAGCTATCGGGCAACTCCCTATCCGGGTGCATACCGGTGGAGTTGGAGCGTATGACCAACAACGATTTGAGCTCCCTGGGTCTCCTCTTCTGCCAGCCACCGCCGCCCCAGAATTTGACAATCGGCACTATTGACGAGACCAACGTGCCCACTAGCTGGGACGCAGTGTCCAACACCAGCAATCACCGGGTGGAGTACCGGCTGAAGGGCTCCGACGACTGGACAGTGGACGATGACACCCTCACCACCACCGCCCACACCATCGACTGGTTGACCTGCGACAGCACCTAGCAGTGCAGGCTTAGCGCCTTCGGGAGTGGCCTCAATTATGCTGAGGATTGGAGTCTGTGGTCTCCAATCCGGGTCGCGTCCTGTCATACGGGCAGAGAACGGCTTTCCGGGCACCTCCAATATGCGTTGCCTACTACTGGGGAGTAGCTATTACTAAACTATTGACAATCACTTACGAGGTATATATCATCGCCTCTACATTAATATATACCATGGATACACTAACCAACATTGTAAGTATGCCATGGACCTTCAAAATTCCATAAGGAGCACTGGAAAGCATATGTGGAAGAGAGCACTTGGTCTGCTAGTTCTGTCGGTCCTTATATCGGCTCTAGCCTTGGCGGCTTGCTCAGGCGACGGGGGTGGTGCAAGCGACGAACTCAAGGCGTCAGTCGTCGAGAATTACGCGGCCGGAGCCCACGCCTCCTACGTCAGGAGCCTGAACTCTGCCACAACTCTGGACGCTGCGATAGACAATTTCCTCGCTGCCCCGTCGCAGCCGAGGCTCGACGCCGCCAAGCGGGCTTGGCTCTACGCTAGAGACGACTATGGAGTCACCGAGATATACCGCTTCTACAACGGCCCTATCGACAATGAGGAAGACGGTCCCGAAGGGCTTGTCAACGCTTGGCCCTTGGACGAGTCCTACATCGATTACGTGGAAGGCAACGCCAGTGCTGGGGTCATCAACAATCCCGATCAGTTCCCGACCATTGATGCCGGTCTGCTGGTCTCCATCAATGAAGAAGGCGCAGAGGAGAATGTCTCCACTGGATGGCATGCTATCGAATTCCTGCTCTGGGGGCAGGACCTCAACCCCGACGGGCCAGGTTACCGTCCTGTAGAAGACTACACCGCTAACTCCAACGCCGACCGTCGCAGCGCCTACCTCGCCGTCGCGTCCGACGTCCTGATCGGGCACCTGCGAGATATGGTGGAAGCTTGGGCCCCCGGCCAGAGCAACTACCGCTCCCAATTCGTAGGCAAGGATTCGGATGACGCCATCACCGACATAATTACCGGCATCGGCGAGATGAGCCGAGGTGAGTTGGCTGGTGAGCGTATGACCGTCGCCTACGAGGAACGGTCGCAAGAAGACGAGCACTCCTGCTTTTCCGACAACACCAACGCTGATATCATTGCCAACGCACTAGGAGTGCAGAGGGTTTATTCGGGCGACTACGGCGATGTTTCCGGCCCCGGCATACGAGACCTGATTGCTTCGGAGGACGAGGAGTTGGCGGCTTCGTTGGAGGCCGAGATCAACCGCTCAGTGTCACTAGCCAAGTCTATCCCCACCCCCTTTGACGACCTGCTAACGCAGGGGCGCGCGGATGGCGACCCTGGACGCCGGGCCGTCCTCGACACAATCGTCGCGCTGGAGAACCAGACCGATACCATCGTGCTCGCGGCCCAAAAGGTGGGTATCACCATAAACGTCAGCTAAGGTTACATGCGTCCTTCCAATCTTACGGTCAGGCCATGGACACAACCGCTGGCATCGCTTCTGCCAGCGGTTGTGTTGTTAGCCATTGTGGCTTGCGGTGGAGGCGATAACATCGATCTGAGCACGGTCTACGATGTGCGTTTGGGGGGAGACACCACGGCTTTCTCACGAAGCGGCAACGCCTTTGAGCTATCGGCGCGTAACCTGGACAATGAACTGCGCCGGGTATTCGAGGTAGGCGACAGCTTCTTTACTCAGAACTGGGTGACAGCCCCTGCCAGCACCGAGGCTAGGGACGGCTTGGGTCCCACTCACAACGCCGTATCCTGCTCCTCGTGCCACAGCCACGACGGCAGAGGCAAGCCCCCCGACGGACCAGACGACTCGGAAAGGGGCCTGCTTCTTCGCCTCAGCATACCTGGGCCTGATGGCCCCATCGATGAGCCTAGCTACGGCGGGCAGTTGCAGGACCGCGCGGTCTTGGGTGTGCCCGTAGAAGGGCGCATCGTTATCAGCTACCAAGAATTACCCGGCAAGTACCCCGACGGCACGGAATACAGCCTGAGGCAGCCCACCTACAGCATCGGTGACCTAGCCTTCGGCCCGGTGCACTCGCAGGTGCAGGTCTCGCCGCGTATCGCTTCCGCCACCATCGGCATGGGGCTGCTGGAAGCCATTCCCGAAGCCAATATTCTAGCCCAAGCTGACCCCGACGATGCCACCGGAGACGGCATCTCCGGTCGCCCCAACTACGTCTGGGACATCAGGAAGGGAGAGTTGGCCCTCGGACGCTTCGGGTGGAAGGCAAACCAGCCTACTGTCGAGCAACAGGCGGCTGGAGCCTTTCTGGGCGACATCGGTATCACCTCCAGCCTGTTTCCAAACGAGAATTGCCCGTCCAGCCAAGAGGAGTGCTTGGAAGCCCGCAACGGGGGCGTCCCGGAGATACCCGACAGCAGGCTGGAGAAGGTAACCGTCTACGTGCAGACCTTGGCGGTACCGGCGATGCGTGACCCTGAAGACAAGACGGTGCAACAGGGCGCCCGCCTGTTCGTGCAGTCTCAATGCTCCCTGTGCCACACTACTAGGCACGAGACCGGAGATACCCACCCGCTGACCCCCTTGAGGGACCAGGCGATTTTCCCCTATACCGACCTGCTGCTGCACGACATGGGTCCCAGCTTGGCGGACCATCGGCCCGACGGCCAAGCTTCGGGCACAGAGTGGCGCACCCCGCCTCTGTGGGGCATAGGCCTTGTTGAAACGGTCAACGGCCACACCATGTTTCTGCATGACGGACGAGCTCGCAGCCTTGAAGAAGCCATTCTGTGGCACGGCGGCGAGGCCGAGGGCTCTCGCCAACGCTTCATGGGTCTTACCGCCGAGAAGCGCGAGGCTCTCTTGAGATTCCTGGAGTCGCTGTAGCATGAGGCCCGTCCTAGCGTCGCTGGCCCCGATTCTGGCTGCGTTGGCGCTGCTGTCTGCTGCTTGTGGACCGAGAGGCCCTTCGGACGCCGACGTCTTGATCAGCCTCGCCGACGAGGTCGCCGTCCCCGCCTTCCAAGCCGTTGCTGAAGATATAGCCCGGCTGGATGAGGCCACACAGTCCGTATGCCAGAATCCTGACGACGTATCCGTGGAGGCGGCCCGACAAGCGTGGCACGCCGCCCGCGCATCTTGGATGGCATCGGAGGCGATGTGGTTTGGGCCGGTGATGGAGAGGCGTTCCCGCAGCCTGCTGGACTGGTCGCCTACTGACATTGACGGCATTGAGGGACTGTTGGCCCAAGGACGTGCGCCAACGGCCACTGACATCCGCGAGGCGCTTGCCTCCAATCAGAGAGGGTTCGGGGCCATGGAGTATGTCTTATTCGACAAAGAAGCGACTGCTTCTCTTCAGGGTCCCTCGCCAAGATGCGCCTTCTTGTCCGCGCTCACATCCGTCGCAAGTCAGGAGGCCGACGCGATTCTATCGGCGTGGGTCGAGGGTGACGGAGGGCCACCGTACCGTGACTACCTGACCGGTCGGTCGGAGGTAGCGCTACTAGCCAGCGAAGGAGTGGCCGAGGTAGTGCGGACTCAGGTCTTCCTGATTCGGGATATCGTCGACATGCGTTTGGCGTCGGCGTTGGGGCTGCGGGATGGCGGGGCCGACCCATCGGCCATCCCCGGCACCGCTGCCGACAACGGCTTGGCAGACCTGCGCAACGAACTGCGGGGCATGCAGCGCATCTACGAAGGAGCTGGCCCCGACAGCTTGGGCATCGCGGCCTTGGTTCGCCCGCTGTCGGAGGACACCGACCAGCGCCTGCGGGAGCAGCTCACGGACGCCATCGAGGCCCTCGACGCGGTCCGAGGACAGCTACGTGTTGCCATAGCTGAGCAGCCAAGTCAGGTGAACGAGGCCAACGACAGGCTCGCGGGGTTGCAGCTAACCATGGCCACGGAATTGGTCAGCCTTCTCGGCGTGTCGGTGGGGTTTACTGACACCGACGGCGACAGCCTGCGCTAGCTGGCTTCCGTGGTAGCGTCGTCCGTTCCCACTGCACGAATAGCCTCTGCGCAACATGCCCCAACAGCGATCTCTAGCCTACTCGACCGGCTTATCCAAGCTGGACGCCAGCCGGTGTCGCCATCCTCGCTGGCCGCTTTCCGCGTCATCTTCGGCCTGCTCGGCTTTATCGCTGTGGTGCGGTTCGTGGCCAACGGCTGGATCTCAGAGGTGTACGTCGAGCCCACCTATCACTTCAGCTATGCCGGGTTCGCGTGGGTGCAGCCTTGGCCTGCTTGGGGGATGTACGTCCACTTCGCCCTCCTTGGGCTGGCCAGCCTTGGTGTAGCGCTGGGGTACCGCTACCGGCAGTCCATCATTGCCTTCTTCCTGCTCTTCACCTACGTGGAGCTGATTGACCAAACGACCTACCTCAATCACTACTACTTGGTGAGTCTGCTCAGCCTGATCATGGCGTTCCTGCCCATGGTGCGAGTGGCCTCGCTGGATTCGCGCAAAACTCCAGCCGACGTCCATCCGGTGGTTCCCCGGGCAACATTGTGGCTGCTGCGGGCGCAATTGGGCTTGGTGTATGTCTTTGCTGGCCTCGCCAAGCTGAACCCCGATTGGTTGTTTGACGCTCAGCCGCTGACTATCTGGCTCTATAACAGCGCTGACGCACATCTGATCGGCGCGTTCGTCCGCGAGCAGTGGGTTGCATACGCCATGAGTTGGGCCGGGGCCTTCTTCGACCTGACAATCGTGGTGTGGCTGTTGTGGCGCAGGTCACGCCCCTACGCTTACGGCGTGCTGGTGCTGTTCCACATAGCAACGGGGCTGCTGTTCCCTGCCATTGGCATGTTCCCCTGGATGATGATTGGGGCGGCCCTCATATTCTTCGATTCTGACTGGCCCGCTCGTGTAGCTAGCCGGTTGCGTGGACCGCATCGTCTGCCACCCGGGCCCCCTCTCTTAGGACGAGCGGCGTCTCACGGATGTCCTGCAACGTGGCCTGTCCGGGTCGCGCTCGTGCTCGTTGCCCTGTTCTTCGCAGTACAAGTGCTCGTGCCCCTGCGACACTTGGCCTACGCTGGAGACGTGCGATGGACGGAAGAGGGCTATCGCTTCTCGTGGAGGGTACTAGTGACGGAGAAGACAGGACTCGTGCGTTTTCGTATGAAAAGCTCTACCACCGACGGGGAGCGCCTCATCTACCCGGAAGAATACCTGACGCCAACACAGGTCGAGCGCATGGCATACCAGCCCGACTTAGTGCTGGCAACGGCCCACATCATCCGAGATGACCTCACGAGCCGTGGCAATCGCAGCGTCGAAGTCCGCGCCGACGCTTACGTCGCGTTCAACAGCCGCCCGGCAACCCGCCTCATCGACCCGACAGTCAATCTTGCCGCGATAGACGGAGGCATCCGCTCCAAGCCTTGGATTCTGTCTCCGCCAACTTAAGGAAGAGCCGCATCTTCAATCATTGGTGTCTCGACGTGACGCAGGCTAGGGGGCTGGAACCAACCCGGTGACGGTGGTGTGATACACTCCCGGCGAGTGGTTTGACTACGCTACCAAGCGATAGCATGCCTGTGCGCGCGTTGAGTCATGCTGCAGAGACGCGAGCGGAACTGGTAGATGAGGCTTGCGCCTGGAAGCCCGGTACATTCTGGTGGGAGGCAGCCTGGCTGTGGTATGTACGCGCTGTGGTGAGCAAGCCTTTAGCAGTGAACGACGGAGTAGGTCTGCCTGATGGTGAATAGCGGTTCAAAAGCTTCTAGGTCGAGTTCAATGCCGGTGTACGACTTCGCCAGACACTGATGGGCCAAATCGAGTTAATCGATACCGATGCAGGGCTCGCTGAAGCTGTCGGTCTGCTGTCGTACGAGCGGCGTGTCGCCGTTGATATGGAGTCCAACGGCTTCTTCCGTTACCACGAACGTATCTGCTTGGTGCAGCTCGCTGCTGGCGATACCGCATTTGTTGTCGACCCGCTGGCTATCGACGATCTCCGCCCTCTTGGCGTTCTTCTCGCGAACGGGTCACTGGAGAAGCTCTTCCATGCTGCGGGCAACGATGTCCGTAGTCTGCATCGCGACTGGGGCTTCCGAGTCGACAATTTATTCGACACAAGCATCGCTGCCGCATTCGTTGGCTCCACGCAACTGGGGATGCAGGCGGTGCTGAAGAAACACGTTGGAGTAGAGTTGGCCAAGTCCCGGAACTTGCAGCGCTCCGACTGGACATTGCGTCCTCTAAGGCCGGAAGCTTTGATCTACGCAGCCGACGACGTCCTGCACCTTTCGCGGGTCCGCGAAGTCCTTGACGAGAAGTTAAGGGAGTTGTCGCGTCTGGAGTGGGTGATGGAGGAGTGCGTCCGCTTGCAGGACGCGAGGTACGCGCCTCCCGATAGAGAGATGGCCTTCTTTTCCATCAAGGGCAGCCGCGAGCTAAGTGAAAAGGGTTTGGCTATTCTGCGCTCGCTATGTCACTTCCGGGACCAAGAGGCCCGCCGTCTGGACCGCCCCGTCTTCAAGGTCGTCCCCGATGCCACACTGGTACAGCTTTCGGCAGACCCTACCTGCGAACTGTCGAACATCAAAGGGTTGGGCCGGTTTGCCCGCCCGCCAAGCAGCAGGGCGTTGAAGGACGCGATTGATAGCGGGCTTAAGTCGGAGCCGGTCAAGAGACCGGAGCGGGTGATGACAGAAGATCCGTTGGGCCCGGAGGAGCGCAAGAGGGTGGAGGTCCGCCTGCGAAACTTGAAGGAATGGCGCAATCAGGTGGGAGAGGATATGGGACTGAATCCCGGACTGCTATGGCCAGCGGTGAGCTTGGAACGACTGGCCCGATACCCCGAAAGTCTGCAGGCGGAGTTAGCCAGCGCTGAGGTCCGCGAGTGGCAGCAGCGCGAATTCAGCGCATCACTCCAGCAGGTCGTCGCCACTCTCGGCTGATGTCGCCTGCCACATGGTCGGAAATGGCGTCTTCCAGACGGCTACCGCAATGGAACTGCGTATATCTGCCCACCCTTGGGACAGTCCGTGCATGGGGCCTCAGCCCAAAGCGCGTTCCGGCCACCTTCTCGTGGCAGTCCTATCCCGTCCGGCCCCAAGTATCGGCCGTATATCTCCCCGTAGTTGCCCACCGAGGTTATCACAGTCTGCGCCACTGTCTGGTCCAAACCTAGGTCGGCTTGACGTCAAGAACCCTCGACGCCCAGCAGTCGCTTCACCGGGGAGGCCCGGATCTTCAAATCAAAGTATGCGGGAGACCAGTGGGAGCCGTACGGCCAGGATGGGGACGTCCTTCTGAGGGACTCTGTCCTAGCATCTTGTGCCGCGCCCATATACTTTGACCCCAAGCAGATAGGGCAGGACCTTTTGGTAGACGGCGAGCTCTGGGCAAACAATCCGTCTATATTGCTGCGTTAACGGAGGCCGTCTCTGCATTTGCGAATTCTGTGGACCACATAAGGGTGCTGTCCATCGGCAGCGGCCATGTGAGGAACATGTTTGCCAAGCGTAGACGATGGGGCCTCCTGACTGGGTGGGGAAGCTGGAAGCTGGTTTCCTACACCCTTATGCTGCTGTCCCAAGCTTCGACCGCTATGCCCAAGTTGCTTCTGAAAGACCGATACTTGCGTCTGAACCCTGAAGTTACTATCTGGGAGCTGGATGATACGAAACACCTTGGCACCACACGGGCCCTTGTGGATAGAGATTTCACAGACAATTCGAGTGTGCTTCTCGACCATATCAGAGGCGTGGCTCCATGAAGCGATAGGCGTAAGACGGGACGTTTGGTTCGGTCGCGTCCCGACTGCTGTGCTCTCCACTGTCCGTCGTGGGTCGTATTCTCCAGCCAAACTCTATGGGCCTGACCATAATGTCTCGTTGACACGGCGTAATAACATCGTGATGTATCCTCTGCTCAAACATATAGTTAGTCTGTACATAGTCGCGTAGAATGTCTAGAGAAGGCGCTCGTTAGGTGGTATCCGCCCGCGACAATGCGCTCGTGACAGGGTAGGAAATATGACAAGGTCCCGTTGGCAGAACCTGACTCCCCAAATGCTGATTGCCGTCGCAATATTGGCAACGGTGATCATCACACCCCTCGCCTGTGGGGGTGGTGACGACACTCTCATCATCTACTCCGGGCGGTCCGAGACCTTGGTCAATCCCCTACTGCAAGACTTCGAGGAGGCGAGCGGCATGGATGTGCGCGTCAAGTACGCTGGCAGTGCCTCCATCGCCGCCACTGTCCTTGAGGAGGGGAAAAACACGCCAGCCGACGTGGTGTTCCTTCAGGACCCAGGCTCCTTGGGCAGCCTGTCGGACGCCGGGATGTTCTCCGAACTTCCCCAATACCTTTTGGACAACGTGGACCCGGCGTTTCGCTCGCCGGCGGGCCATTGGGTAGGGACATCGGGTCGTGCCCGCACGGTGGTGTACAACACCTCGACAGTTGACCCCAACACCGGCTTGCCGAATTCCATACGTGACTTCACCGAGCCTGAATGGCGTGGCCGGGTCGGCTGGGCCCCTACGAATGGCTCCTTCCAAGCTTTTGTCACTGCCTTCCGCGTCAAGTGGGGCGAGGATGCAGCCCGGGCTTGGCTGGAGGGCATCAGGGCCAACGAGCCACGCGAATACCCCAACAACACCTCCATTGTCGAGGCCGTGGCCAGAGGCGAGGTCGACGTGGGCTTCGTGAACCACTATTACTTGCAGCGGTTTCTGGAAGAAGAGGGAACAGGCTTCGGGGCGCGGAACCACTTCCTAGGTGCAGGGGATCCGGGAGCACTGGTGCTAGTGGCTGGGGCTGGGATCATCGAGGGAAGCGATAACTCAAGCGGGGCAGAGGAGTTCGTGGAGTTCCTACTATCTGATGAGGCCCAAGCCTACTTCTCCCAGAACACCAAAGAGTATCCTCTTGTACCTGGCGTAGCCCCCGATGCGGGGCTGCCTCCCCTTTCGTCATTGACCCCCCCTGACCTCGACCTTGGGTCGTTAAGCGACCTGCGGGGCACGGTTGCGCTGCTGCGGGAGGTGGGCGCCATTCCTTAAGCCGGATGGAACGTGCTGCCGTTAGGGAATCCTGCTGAGTGTGGCAATCCTGCTCTCGTGCTGTCCGTCTCTGGCGCTCGCTGTTGACGATCCAGTACGAGGCTCAGTCCTAACGAGAGTTTCTTCGATCGCCCGACAGCTTGTAAAGGCAATCGGTGTCTTTAGAGGATCGACGACGCCCGCCTCACGATCCAAGCCTCTCCGTGCCTCTCATACTCTTAGACGCATTGTCGATGCATCTGGTAAGCTTGATACTTCGCACGAGACTGTGGATAAACTAACTATATGAAATAGTATGGACATATCACCTGAACATATAGCGACAATAGTGCGCAGGAGGCGGCTATGACACCTGTATTTTCATACTTTCGGTGGGAGGTCGCTTTGTGAGCCTTGGCCTTGGGTGAATCGCGCCACATGTCAAAGCACGAGGGAGCGGAGCTCGGCGGGGGAGCTTGCGACATAGTCCGGCGGGGTGCTAGGGGAAGCGGCGTCGCCTTGTATGCCCCAGGTGGCGTGGCAGCTCGGACATCCGGCAGCTCGGGCCGCGTCGATATCTGTGGCGCTATCCCCGACCAGTAGCGCATCCTTCGGGAGGACGCCGAGCCGGTCCAAGGCGAGCTCGACACCCTCGGGGTCCGGCTTGTGGTGGGCCACGTCCTCGAATCCAACCACCACTGAGAACAGGCTCGCCACTCCGAGTTCGTCGAGCTCGTTGGACGCTCCGTAACGTCGTCCTTCGATCTCGAACTCCCGCTCCTTCTGCGTAAGGACCCCCAGCCTACAACCGGACGAGTGGAGGTCCTGGAGCAGAGGCCTGATCCCAGGGAATAGGCTTATGAGTCCTGGCTCCTTACTCCAGTAGAAGTCTCTATATGCTGCCGACAGGCTTTTCCCTCCGATGTGCCGGCCGGGCGCCAACGTCTCCAGGGCGCCGTCGGGCAGGCGACCGCTCAGGCCCGTCAGGAACCTCGTGGGGGTAGGCGTTTGTATGCCGGCGAGTCGGAACACCTTTTCGAGGGCATACCGGCGGGAGTCGAAGGAATCGATCAGGGTGTCGTCGAGGTCGAAAATAACCGCCTTTGGAAGGCGACGCGATCGGGGACTATCGGCCGAGAGTAACGTCCAGTCTTGACTCATCGCTACCGAAAACAGCTTTCTTCAATATCCTGCTAGTCAGACACTAACAGATCGCTCGATACATCGTCCAGCCCGTTCATCGCAGTGCCGCAGGTAGGCCACAAGAGGGCCGACCCCAACTCGACGACCTTCAGTCAAGCTCCCTGATGCCGGGGCATTTGGGCTTACGCGCATCGGCAATCGAGTGACCGCACCTTCTATCCCCTTCTGTCCAAATCCACTGCCCAAGAGTACCGGAGTTTTTGGTGTCTATTGTGTACTGCGAATGTTGATACGCAGGTCTGAGTCCGCCTTTGGGGGCGAGTTGCTGCTGCGCCTCAAGGACGGTGGGTCGGCCTACGTGGTGCAACTCCCCTTGGAGCAGGCGCGTATGCTGGCCGTAGAAATGCGGGGACTAGCTACTGACCACTGCCAACTGCACCACATGGCCCTCCACGCGGCACAAATCTTGGGCGCTGAAGTTAGCCATGTAATCGTTAAGAACTTGGATCGGCCTGAAGAAGTGATGGGGGTGTTGCGTCTGGTGATGCCAGAAGGGTTGAAAGACGTGGAAGTGGATGCAGCGGCGGCTCTGGCCATGGCGGTCCACCTCAGACTGCCCATCTTCATGGATGCTAACATCTCTTCATCTGATAGCCTGCGCCAACTCAGAATTTCAATCGCGCTGCCGAACTGCCCCAGATTCCCAAGGCCTTTCGCCAACTGCTGGAAGGATCTTCACATGCCGGACCCTGAGGGAGGATTCCCCATCTAGAGAGAGGCAAGACAGCCGTAGTCGTATACTCGTCAGTTTTATCTGTCGACGTTCATCGCCGGTCCGCGCAGCTTGACCCCTTTCTGGCCCGTTGGTATCCTTCGCCTGCTCTCTTCCCTTGTATTTTTCACGACATCTGCCTTGGGAGGCATACTATGTCGCAGTTGGTTGACCTGAGCGTGCTGGTGGACAGTGAGACTCGGGGGCCTCCCTCCACCAACGTACGCGTGGAGTTGGAGTATTTCCACCGTGGCCCCGGTTTCTGGCGGGTGTGCTCCATTCACCAGAGCATACACACAGGAGCTCATGTCGACTCGCCACTGCACTGCTTCGAGGACGGCATCACCATGGCCGAGGTGCCCTTGGACAACGTGATTGGCGAGGCCGTGGTGCTTGACTGTACTCCCTGCGACCCTAGCCACGGTCTCACTCCGGCCGACTTTGAACGGTGTGGCGTTGAGGTGCGCCAGGGCGACATCGTGCTGCTGCGCACCGACTGGACTGACCGTATGTGGGGCAACTTCCCCGAATACTTCACCACCTCCCCTTACCTGACCCCGGAAGGGGCCAACTGGCTGGTGGAGCGTAAGCCCAAGGCTATAGGCTTCGATTTCTTCGAGGAGTACATGGCGCGGTTCCCCGACTTCAACTCCGAGGACTTTGTGGTGCACCGCATCATCTTGGGTTCAGGCATCACCATCATGGAGGGGATGACCAACTTGGGAGCGGTCACAGGCCGCCGCTTCAACTTCTTCGGTCCATGGTACAAGGTGGCCGACACCGAGGGGGCGCAGGCCCGCTTCTTCGGGATACTGGAGTAGGTTCGCATTACAAACGTTTACCTTAAGCAGGAGGCGCGATGGCGCAGCAGGGAATACCCACTGAAGAAGAAGTGCTAGGGTACTTCAACTCCCTGTCCAACTGGGGACGCTGGGGCGAAGATGACCAGTTGGGTACGCTGAATTTCCTCAGCCCGGAGAAGACCAAGCGGGCTGTGGGTCTTGTGCAGGAAGGGACTACTCTCAGTTGCGCCCGCACCGTGCGGTTCGAGCCCACGGCCGACGTCCCTTCGCCTCCCATTCATTACATGGTGGAGAGCGGCGAGGGCTGGGGCAGCGGCGACAAGGTCAGCGCCCGCATCAACCAAGCCTCCACCGACTTCTTCGGTATGATATTCCACGGCTTTGCCATCACCCATATCGACAGCTTGGCCCACTTCTTCTGGGAAGGGAAGATGTACAACGGCCGACCCGCCCACCTAGTTTCCACCAGCTTGGGGGCTACCGTGGAGTCGGTGGAGGTGGCAAAGGACGGCATCACGACACGCGCTGTGTTGGTGGACGTGCCCATGGTGCGTGGCATCGACTGGCTGGACCGGGGCGAGGGTGCGATGCCTGAAGACATCTTGGAGGCGGAGCGACGCTGCGGCTTTCGCGTGGAAGAGGGTGACATTCTGCTGGTGCGCACCGGCCAGTTGCACCGGCGAGAGGTCGAGGGCCCGTGGGACATACCGGGCACCGGCTCCACGGCCTGCCAAGCCGCCTGTCTGCCCCTGTTTCACGAGCGCAACATCGCCATGATTGGCTCGGACACAGGGAACGACGTGATGCCTCGCCAGTATCAGCAGGTGACCAACCCCATCCACCAAGTTGGCATAGTGGCCATGGGCATCTGGATACTGGACAACGCAAATCTGGAGGACTTGGCACAGGCCTGCCGCCAGCGCAACCGCTGGGAGTTCATGATGTCCATCGGGCCGCTGCGCCTGCACAACACCACCGGCTCACCGGTCAATCCCATCGCCATCTTCTAAGGACCATCGCCTAGCGGTCGGAATCAGCCATGACATTTTGCCCTTTACCACGCATCCTGATAGGGCTAGGATATCCATGAGACATTGAAGCGGGCTATCCCGCTCGGCGAGCACCTGCGAGCCACATACGGAAATGGGCGGAAATGGGCGGAAATGACCCGAAATGGAGGAGAAACTGGAAATTCTCGGGAGCCAGCTCCCTGCAGAAGAAACCGGCCTCCTTTGCTGCCATCTCCGAGGCCACCGACTACTGGAACCCAGGAGCACCGGCCAAGGCCGCTTCACAAATTTCACTGAAATCAGCTACGAAAACATCGATTTAGCTACGACCAGTGTGAAGTTCGTGAAAACCCTAGTGTTCGATCTCTCCTGCCTCGCGCGCTTCCCACATAGCATTGATGGAAGGCAATTAAACACCCAAAGGGAGGAATAGCCATGCCAAAGAAGGAAATCATCTCACCAGCCTCGTTGTCCGCCGCGGGGCCGCCCCTCTCGCCCGCCACCAAGTTCGGCAACACCGTATACGTGTCCGGCCAGACAGGCCGTCACCCCGTAACCAACGATCTGCCCAATGACGTTGGGGCCCAGACGGCCAACGCCATTGAGCGCATCAAGATGTGCTTGGAGGAGGCTGGGACATCTCTGGATAACGTCGTCACAGCCACCTGCTGGCTCACAGAGACCGCCAATTTTCCCGCCTTCAACGAGGTCTACGCCTCCTACTTCACGGAGAACCGGCCAGCGCGGGCTACCGTTGGATCGCAGCTGATGGGCCCCGGTCTTCTGGTGGAAATCCAGTGCATAGCTGTGATACCCGATTAGCAGGGGTTAAGGAGAGAACAACATGCCCAAAAAGGAAATCGTACAGGTGGATATGGCGGCGCCCAACGTCAACCTGTCCACCGCCACCCGCTTCGGTAACCTAGTCTTCGTGGCTGGGCAGACGGGGCGTCATCACGTAACCGGCGAGGTAGGCCGGGACATCCGCGAGCAGGTCCACTTTACGTTGGACAAAATACAGGTCATTCTTGAAGCAGCGGGCACATCGCTGGACAACGTGCTCAGCGTGTTGACCCACCTCACCGGGCGAGAATACCTGGACGCCTACAACGAGGAGTACAACAAGTACTTCCCCACCAACAAACCAGCCCGCACCACGGTGCATGTAGACTTGAACGCGCAGGATCTGATGGTGGAAATCACCGTGGTCGCCTGTATACCCGATTAGGAGGTCACCAGATGAAGGCAATACGTATGCACCAGCCCGGCGGGGCTGATGTGCTCCAATACGAAGACACAAACGACCCGCAACCAGGGGCAGGACAGGCGTTGGTGAACGTTCAAGCCGTGGGAATCAACTTCGCCGATGTGTACGCCCGCAAGGGGGCCAACCCCGCCAACCTGCCAGCCATCCTTGGTCAAGAGGCTGCCGGAGTTGTCTCAGCCGTTGGCGAAGGAGTTACCGAGGTAGCCGTGGGAGACACCGTCGCCTACTGCGGCGTACCGGGTGCCTACGCCGAGAAGCAGGCCGTGCCTAGCGCTCGGTTGGTGAAGATGCCCGACGGCATCGACGCTCGCATGGGCGCAGCCGCCATGCTGCAGGGTATGACGGCCCATTACCTAGCCTACAGCACCTATCCCCTGAAGCCGGGCGACTCCTGCTTGGTGCATGCCGGGGCTGGTGGTGTCGGTCTGCTGCTGATTCAGATGGCCAAGCATCTGGGTGCGCAGGTCATCACCACTGTCTCCACCGAGGCCAAGGCCCAACTGGCTCGCGACGCGGGAGCTGACATAGTCATTAACTATACCCAACAGGACTTTGAAGAAGAGACCATGAATGCCACTGATGGCAAGGGCGTCAACGTCTCCTACGACTCGGTGGGCAAGGACACCTTCCACAAGAGCCTTGGTTGCACCGCCCGGCGAGGCTTCCTAGTGCTCTACGGTCAAGCCAGCGGTGCCGTAGACCCGGTGAACCCCCAGATATTCAACCCCGGCTCCAAGTTCCTCACGCGTCCCAGCTTGGTGGACCACACTGCCACCCGCGAAGAACTGGAATGGCGGGCGGGGGACATCCTGGACTGGATCAAGTCTGGGCAACTCAAACTGCGCATCGAACACGAGTTCCCCCTGTCCGAGGCGGCAGAGGCCCATCGCCAACTGGAAGGTCGCGCTACCACTGGCAAGGTGCTTCTCATCCCGTAGCAGGAACCATCACGGTGCTGTTTGACCCACAAGGCGGGGTATTCGGGCTGAATACCCCGCCGAGCTAGCGAGCACGGCCCAAATAGAACGAGCCTCTTCCCGCGCCACATGCTGACCTAGGAGGCGGCTCTCCTCTATCGATGACATCCCCCTATCGACGGCCGTCCCCGGTCGTTGCTATCATGATGACCATGTACCCGAACTCCGTCACCGCAATCGTGGGGCCTCCGGACAGCTTTCTGAGGTGTCTCTCTATCACGAAAAGTGATACTCCGATTTCCCAGAGGTTTCACATCAGTGTGAAACGTTCTTGCCCTCAATCGTATCTGAGAGGCGACAAGATTTCACAAATTTCACATTGTTCAGATACAAAAATGTTTCTTCCAGATACGATCGGTGTGAAACTCAGCTACGGAGTTTTCACACGTACGAATCAGTCCAGCTACAACCAGGTTCATACCCAGTGAAATCACGGATCGTGATACTCTGGTTCTTCAGAGGTTCCCTAGGGGCGGTCAGTAAGAAGCAAGGAGAGGCGAGATGAAGGCTATTCGTATCCACCAATTCGGCGGACCTGAGATGATGCAGTACGAGGACGCACCCGAACCCAACCCAGGGCCTGGGCAGGCGGTTGTCAGAATCGAGGCGGCGGGCATCAACTATGCTGACGTCAACGGCCGCCGCGCTGGCGATACCGCCGCGTTGCCCATCACCCTAGGCCGCGAGGCGGGTGGCGTTGTCTCCGCCGTCGGCGCGGGTGTTACCGATGTGGCCGTGGGAGACCGCGTGGGCTTCTCCAGTGTGCAAGGCAGCTATGCCGAGCAGTGCGTCTGCCCAGCGGACAGGCTGGTGAAGCTACCCGACAACATCGACGCGCGAACGGCAGCTGCCGCCTTCCTGCAGGGCATGACGGCCCACTATCTGATGATGAGCACCTACAAGCTGCAGGCCGGTGAGACTTGCCTGATACACTCTGGCGCAGGTGGAATGGGCCTGCTTCTCATTCAGTTGGCCAAGAACATCGGCGCAACCGCCATCACTACCGTGTCCACCTCTGCGAAGGCCGCTCTTGCCAAGGACGCTGGAGCCGACGTGGTGATTAACTACGCGGAGCAGGACTTCGCGGAGGAGACCAAGAAGGCCACCGGAGGCAAGGGCGTCAACGTAGTCTACGACGCCGTGGGGAAGGACACCTTCGACAAGAGCGTCGCCAGCTTGGCCCCACTGGGCATGATGGTGCTGTACGGCGCTGCCAGCGGGCCTGTGCCAGCCCAAGACTTGGGGTTCTTAAGTGGGCGGTCCCTCTTCCTGACCCGTCCAGGCCTGCCAGCCTATACCGCCAGCCGAGAAGACCTCCTATGGCGCGCCAACGATGTGATGGGCTGGGTGTCCTCCGGCGCATTAAAGCTGACCATTCATAGCGAGCGTCCTCTCTCCGAGGCGGCAGAGGCACACCAGGAACTTCAAAGCAGGGCCACCACGGGCAAGCTGATTCTCATTCCGTAGGTTAGACCTACAACCTAGGTCAAACGAGGAGGGGCGCCCACAAAGGGCGCCCCTGATATATCCGCGGTAGAGAGGTCTTGTCCTAGCCCCAAGACACCTTCTTCTTGAACAGGCGCACGACGTTGTCATAGCAGACTGCCTGCACCTCCTCGTCGGTGAAGCCAGCCCGCTGGTATATCTCCAAGGGTATCAGGTCCTGCACCGGGAACGGGAAGTCGGTGCCCATAAGCAGGCGGTCAACTCCCACCAGGTTCTTGAGGTACAGCAGAGGCTCCGGGGCGTGCAGGATCGTGTCGTAGTGGAACCGCCTCAGATAGCTGGAGGGCACTTCTGTGGGGTACTCGCTGCGGTTGGGGTAGCTGCCAAACACCTTGTCGAACCGCCCCACTTGGAACGGGTAGTACCCTCCACCATGAGAGAGGATGAAGTCCAGCTTGGGGTAATGGTCCATCACGCCCCCAGCCAGCAGGCAGCCGACGGTGACGGTGGAGTCGTACGTGTACTGGCAGATTACCGCCAAGTTGAACTCCGAAGTGCGCGGGAGGGGAATCGGCTGGGTGGGGTGGATGAAGATGGGCGTTTCCAGTTCAGTAGCGGCTTCCCAAAATGGGTTGAGATCAGGGCTGTGCAGGTTGCCTCCATTTATGTTGGCAGCGATCACGCACCCGATGGCACCGCACTGCTTCACCCCGTACTCCAACTCCTGGGCCGCCAGCTCTCCATTTTGTAGCGGCACAGTCGCCATTAGCGACAGCCGCTCAGGGTGCTGCTGCACGATCTCGGCAGTAGTCTCGTTTAACAGACGGCTCCATCGTGCCCCCTTCTCCCCCTCCAAGCTGTAGCCTAGGCAATCGGCCCAGACCGAGAGTATCTCGTGGTCCACGCCCGCCTTCTCCATGTACTCCCAGCGCATATCATCGCCGATGAGTCCTGGGGGAAAAGGGCGAATGGTGGGGCCAGGGTCGAAGGAGACACAATTTCCTACCGGCTCCACCTCCTTCATGCTGACATTGTACAGAGAGGGGTCCCTTTCCATTATCTCCAGTGCCTTCTGGGGCATCAGGTGGGCATGTACGTCAATGTGCATTCAACTCCTCAAATAGCTAGAGAATCTGTGGGTTCCCACAGATTCTCTAGCAGGGCTGGTCTAGCGACCCTTCATGGCACTCACCGAGCTAGAGGGGATTGATGATCGCCTTGCGCTGGGCGCCATCCAAGGCAATGGAAGCTCCGGTCACGAAGCTGGCACGCTCCGACGCAAGGAAGGTGACCATATCGGCCACCTCGTCGGCCCGAGCGATACGCCCCATGGGCATGCTCTTGTTGGTCAGCGCACGCGCCTCCGCAGCGGTCAGTCCCTCACGCGCTGCGATCCCAGCCTCCAAACCGTCCCAGCGCTGGGTGTCCACCGGCCCAGGGTTAACGCAGTTGACGGTGATCCCTTGGGGAGCAAGCTGCTCGGCGAGGGACATGGTGAAGTTGATCCCGGCAGCGTTGCATGCGCCGGGGCATATCTCGTTGAAGGTGGGCTTGACGCCGTCATTGCCGATGACGTTGACGATGCGTCCCCATCCCCGGGCCTGCAGATGCGGCAGGGCCGCCCTAGCGGTCCGCACATAGCCCATGAACTTGAGGTTGAGGCCGATCATCCACTGGTCATCCTCCAAAGTCTGGAACTGGCCTCCCGGGGATGCGCCCGCACAGTTGACCACGATATCCAGGTGCCCGAAGTGGCGTACGGTAGCCTCAATGAAGTTGTCGGCATCATCTTTGTTGCTCATGTCGGCGACCACGGGCAGGACCTCGTTACCCGTCTGTTCGCTTATCTCGCGGGCAGCAGCTTCCAGTCTCTCTTTGTTGCGGGCGCAGATAGCGACCTTCGCGCCCTCTCGGGACATGTTGAAGGCCGTCGCCTTGCCAATTCCCATGCTGCCGCCGGTAATGGCGGCGACTCTTCCTTGCATCTCCAGATCCATGGTTGCCTCCCAATGTAACTAGGGTGGAATTGTAGCTGAGGTTGAAGCAAGTTTCTTGTACCAGAAACCACACGCCCTTGCAATACTAATGAGCGCCTCACGACTCGGTGCCGTGGTACCACCGGTCTATGACAGCCATGGCCGGTCCTCCTTCTGCGCCAAAGGCCTCCCGCACCTCCGCGATTCCCACGGGCTGCACTACGGACATAGCATACAGCTCGCTTGCTCCCTGGAAGAACTTGGCTTTTCCAAGCGTACCGTACAGGTCCAGGAACAAGCCTTCACCCAAAGAATTACAGTGGAACTCCTCGTCACCCGGTTTCGGGGCAAGGGCTTCTAATTCCGCGATTGTGCGCACATAGGGGCAGGGAACATACCGAGGCTCTACAGGCGAGCCCACCCGATCGCGCTCGACCAACCGGACCATAGTCTGTGCTAGGCCCTCGTCAATCCAAGATACATTGCTATTCCAATAGTAGTGACCTACCTCGTGAGCAAGGATGGAGGCACCGACTTCAGAGTCGTGATCGCTGTCGCCAAGGTCGTATCTTGCAAGGATGGCGATATGGGTGCCGTGATACGTTCCCCCAAAGCCAAAGGCGTCGTCATCGTACAACAGTCCCACATACCTTGTCGGAAAAGGCGCTTCCATGAAGGCCTCTATGGTACGTACTGAGTGTTCCAGCAGGTCCATCGAACGGGTCGCCCCCGGACCTGTGCGTATGATGGCAAGCAAGACGTCCCCCGCCAGAGGCAAATGTGATTGTGCGCTGCTCCACCATGAGCCGATCAGGGTCAAGGAGGACGTTGATGAATCCGGGATTACGACCAACGATTGCCCACAACGTGGCCTCCACATCGTCGTCGATGCCGTCCTGCACCCACCCCAGAGAGACAACGGATTCGGCGAGCGGGGCATCCTCCTGGGCAATGAGGAGCAAGGAGAGAATGGTATTAACCTCCACATCGTTGTCGGTGCCGTCCTGCACCCATCCCAGCGAGATAACGGACTCGCCGAGGGTGGCATCTTTCTCGGCAATTAAGTACAAATACCGAATGGTATCGACCTCTTCTTCGTTGTCGATGCCATCCTGCACCCAGCCCAGCGAGAAGACGCGCAAAATGAAGGGGTTGGAGATGAGCCTCGCCCAATCAAGCACCTCAGCCTCCAGACTGCTGATGCCGTCCTGCACCCAGCCCAGCGAGAAGACGCGCAGTATGAGGGGGTTGGAAATGACGTCGTATCTAGCTCGATCAAGCACCTCAGCCTCCTGGCTGTCGAGGCCGTCCTGCACCCAGACCAGCGAGACGACGGACGATGCGAGTTCGGCATTCTTTCCGCCAATATATTCCAAAGCTGCAATGACACTAACCTCTGCATAGCTGTCAATGCCGTCCTCAACCCATCCCAGCGATACGACAGAAGATGCTAGCCCAGCATTGTCGAGGCACACCAAGCCTCTGTCTAGGTCAAAATTGCACGCGCCACGAGGAATCTGAGCGACCAAACCGAGGGCCTTGGATTCCAGAGGGTCGATGCCGTCCTGCACCCAGTTCAGGGACATCACGGTCGACGCGAGCGTACCATCACGGATAGAACTCACGTCCTCCAAGACATTGACCTCCGCATCGTTGTCGATGCCGTCCTGAACCCAGCGCAGCGATAAGACAGACAACGCGAGCCCGGCATCCGTCCCGGCAAAGTATTCGAAGAATCCAATGTTATTAACCTCTGCGTCGTTGTAGATGCCGTCCTGTACCCAGCCCAGCGATAAGACGGACGATGCGAGCGGGACATTGTTGGAGCATATCTCGCTTCCGTCGGGGGCATAATTGCACACGCCACGGGCAATCCGGGCTACCTGACCAAGTGCCCTGGATTCCAGCGTGTTGATGCCGTCCTGCACCCAGCCCAGCGAGACAATGGACGATGCGAGTGGGACATCCCAAGCAGCAATTGAACCCAAGCCTCGTATCACATCGAACTCTGCATCCTTGACGATTCCGTCCTGCACCCATGCCAGCGAGACAACGTACAACGCTAGGTCAGTGCTCGTTCCCGCAAAGTTCCCCAACAGTCCAATGGTGCTTACTTCTGAATCCTCGTCCACGCCATCCCTCACCCAGCCCAGCGACACGATAGATGATGCGAGCCTCCCATCCTTGTTTCCAATGAGGCTCAGGAGTTCGATAGCACTAACCTCTGTCTCGTTGTCTATCCCGTCCTGCACCCAGCCCAGCGAGACAATGGAGATGTCGAGTTCCGTATCGTCCCAGCCAGTTTCTTCTAAGAGTGCAACGGAGCGAACCTCTGCCTCGTCGTCCATGCCATCCTGTACCCATGCTAACGACAAAACGGATGATGCCAGCCCGGCATCCGCCGCAAACATGTGGATCAAAGACTCAATGGCACTGACCTCCGATCCGTCGTCGATCCCGTCTTGCACCCACCCTGGCGATAAGACGGAAACTGCGGATTGCCCATCCTCTCCAGGAGGCCTAGGAATCCGATGACTTTGCCCTCCGCGGCTTTGTCCACCCCGTCCTGTACCCACCCCAGCGATAGGATGGACTCCACGAACCCAGTATCTGTCCTAGCAATGTATTTCAGGGACTTGACGAGACCGACCTCTGCATCATTATCGATGCCGTCCTGCACCCATTCTAGCGAGACCAAGGACGATGCGAGTCCGGCATTGTCGCTTCCAACCTGTTCCAGAAGTGCAATGGTGCGGCCCTCCGTCTCGTCGTCGATGCCGTCTCGCACCCATCCCAACGACACAGCCGACGACGCAAGCTCAGCATCCACGTCAGAAATGCGTGTCAAGAGGCCAATGGCATCGGCCTCATCGTTATTGATGCCGTCCTGCACCCATCCCAGAGCGATGAGCGCCGACGCTACAGTAGGACTTGTCACACCTAGGTATAGCAGGGCTTCGATGCGCTGGACTTCGGTGTCGTCGATGCCATCCTGCACCCAACCTAAGCTATTCATCGAGTCGGCCACCTCCGGGTCCTCCCGCTCCAATCGGGGCCCATTTTCGAGACTGCTTAGTGGAGACGGAGCTTTTGGGGTGGCGATGGGCATTGGCTTCGGGGCGCGAGTCGCAGGCGGCAGGGCAAGAGGCGCCGTCTGCACGAGCGGAACGGCGTGAGAAGGCAGGGAGCTCGGTGCAGGTTGGGAAATCGGCGCACCGGTCGGCGTGGGTCGAGGCTCCAGCGTAGGCACTGCCGGGGACGCCACAGCGGCACGGGCGTAGCTTCGTCCGAAACGCCGGACTTGGAATCGCTGGCGCATGATGCGAGGGAGACGGCAAGCAGGATTGCCACCAGTGCAGCCTGTGCACCAACTTCCCTACTACCTCCCACGAACAAACGTGAGCGGCGGGTAGACGAAGTGCATAGGGCTCCGCTGCGGCCCACCGTAGCATGAGTCGGGTGTGGGGGCAATCGAGGCCTCCGGCGGGGGCGACGGATGGGCATAACTTCGCAGACACCCCTTTCCCCAGTATTGCGCACTCTATATGGTAGCTGTTATGCTGTAATAGACACTGTGCGTCCTCTATTTGTCACACGCACAGTAAATAAGTCGGTCGTAGCCTCGATGATCCCTTTGGCTGAAGACCGTGCGCCTCAGAGGTGCCGGGGCATGTCTCCACGGCGCGCTATATCCCCTAGCTAAGCTCAATGGCTGGGCATCTTGAGAGTGTATTTCTGACTCCCGAGACCTCATCCGAGGGAAGTGATAGTGGCGAGAGAAGGACTGTATACCGGTATTGATATGGGCACTAGTAAAATAGTGACCCTGATCGCCAGTGTCCGTCCCGACGGCGGGCTGCTCGTACATGGCATGGGGCAGGCCGTCTCTGGAGGGATACAGAAGGGCCGGGTAGTGGATGTGGCGGCGGCCCAGGCTGCCGTGGCCCATTCCCTCACCGAAGCCCAAAGGGACGTGGGCAGGCTAGCGAATTGGACCTATCTCGGTGTTTCCGGGAGCCACATCGTCTGCAACAACGGCAACAGCGTATTGCATCGGTCAAGCCAGACCCTTGTATCCCGTGAGGACATCGTCCGGCTAATGGCCGATAGCCAGCCCGATATACCCCTAGGCAAAGAACTATTGCACCACATACCCATGGACTTCGCGGTGGACGGCTTCTCAGGTGTCCGATCACCGGAGGGGCTTGAAGCCGAGACTCTTGAGGTGCACACTCACTCTGTTACCGCCGACATCGGTCCGCTGGAGAACGCCCGCAATGCGGTTGAGGCCTGCAAGCTCGAGGTTCGGAATCTGGTGATCCAATCCATAGCCGCAGGCGAGGCCGTCCTGAGCCAAGACGAGCAAGAGGTGGGGGTGGTGCTGGCCGACATCGGCGAGGGCACCACCGACATCATCATCTACCGTGGTGGGAACCCTTGGTATAGCAGTGTAATCCCCGTAGGCGGGTTCCAGGTTACCCGTGACCTGGCGGTGGCCCTAGGCGGGGCCCCGCACCCTATCGCTGAGAAGCTGAAACAGGAATACGGTCACGCAATCCCGGGAACCCTGAACGCTTCGGAGGAGGTTCCCATCCCCGCCTTTTTCGGCAAGGCCCCTGGCTCTGTGCCACGTAAGAACCTGTGCGAACCCATACACGACCGTGCAGTGGAGTTGCTGGAATTGGTGCGGGACAGGATCAGGCTGGCAGGACTGCGAGACCTGCCTCCTGGGGGCTTGGTGCTCACCGGGGGGACAGCGGAGCTACCAGGGTTGGAGGACTTGGCAAAGCGCGTCTTCCACAGCCCTGTCCGAATCGGGGCTCCCCGCGGGTTCCCGGGACTTCCGGGTAACCTTCGCCAGCCAGCCTATTCGGCAAGCGTCGGTGTGCTACTCTGGGGTATCAAGCACCAAGGAGACCGTCGACCAAGGCAAGGCGCTAAGCCAGCCAAGAGTGAGGGTGGTGGGTTCATGGGCCGGCTGCTTCATTTGGGCAGGAGTCGGTAACAAAGAGCCACATCCGTACAAGGAGGGACCCATGGCTTCCGATGGGTCGCAGTCTATCGACCAATTCGAAGCGTTCGCCGAATCGCTAGCCAACCTCGGCACTAATGGCCGCAAGCTGGGCTCTCCGGTCATCAAGGTGCTGGGTGTCGGAGGCGGTGGCTGTAACGCGGTTACCCGTATGTACAAGGACCGCCTGGCCGGGGTGGAGTATTACGGCATTAATACTGATGCTCTGCACCTATCCCGTTGTGAGATGGTCAATAAGATTACCGTGGGCCGAGAGTTGACCCGTGGTCTGGGCGCGGGGGGCGATCCCGAGCTGGGCCGGTTGGCTGCCGAGGAGAGCCGGGAAGAATTGGAGCAGGCAGTCGCAGGCGCAGACCTTCTATTCATTGCCGCCGGTATGGGTGGCGGCACGGGTACCGGAGGCTGTCCGCTGATTGCCCAGCTTGCCAAAGACGCAGGCGCACTTACCGTGGCAGTTGTGAGCCGGCCCTTCTCTTTCGAGATAGCACAGCGAAGGCGCAACGCTGAGTCTGGCATCTCTCAATTGAAGGATGTGGTTGATACCATGCTGGTGATCCCCAACGACAAACTGTTGGAGGTCAGCGACCAATCCGAAGCGCCGCTAACTTGGGACCAAGCCTTGGTAATGGCCGACTCGGTGCTGCAGCAGGGTATACAAGCCATCACTGAGGTGGTGACCATACCAGGTGAAATTAACGTCGACTTTGCCGACGTCAAAGCGATATTGCAGGGGGCGGGCCAAGCTTGGTTGGCCATCGGAACCGGCAGAGGCGAGAAGCGGGCAATCGAGGCCGCCACCATGGCCATCAACAGTCCGCTGCTGGACATGAGCATCGAGGACGTGAAGCGCCTGCTATTCGTAGTCACTGGCGGACCGTCCCTCACCTTGAACGAGTTGCACATGGCGGCCAACGTAATCGAAAGCATCGCCGACCCCGAAGCCAATATCATCTTCGGCACAGTCAAGGACATGTCCATGGAGGACGAGGTCAAGGTGACGCTCGTGGCTGCCGCCTTCCCCCTCGTGGGCGAAGGAGACGAAACGGAGATTCGGATGGGCATTCAAAGGGCTGCCACTCAGGAGGTGCTCCCTCCAACAGGCGATGGGGACGACTTGGACGTACCCAGCTTCCTGCGGCGAGGTCAAGACCCGCGCCACCGGGGCTTCTATCGCTAAACGCCTTGCATCGAAATAGCGACTCTTGGCCAAACAGTTCGCTCCCAGTCCCGACGCTCGGGACTGGGAGCGAATTATGCGTTATTAAGGACGTTCCATCGCTCGGCTTCGCGCTACGAAAACCGTCGCAGAATTTCTAATGCGTCTTGACTGTCCCTATGCGCTAAATTAGACTTCCTTGTCTATTTGTTCTCTACGTCACAATCCTGATTTCTGGAGGCTGCCATGCAGGTGGGCATTTACATAAGAGATTACATGGAGGACCCTACTCGACCCATGTATGATCAGATAGAGGAAGCCGCCGAGGTCTGCCGGGTGGCTGGCTCTTTCGGTTTTAGTGCCATCTACATGCCGCAACACTTCATTGGATACCCGACAGTGTGGCCTCAGCCGATGCAGATACTCTCTCGGCTAGCCCCCGAAGCCAAGGGACTGCGGCTGCTCACAGGCATCATCATGCTCCCATACCACAATCCGGTGGATATCGCCGAGCAGACGGTCACCATGGACCAAATCTCCAATGGGCGATTTACCTTAGGGTTGGGGCTGGGCTACCGCGAAAAGGAACTGGAAGCCTTCGGTACCAACCGCCGCGACCGCGCTAGCCGCTTCGAGGAATCCCTAGAGCTGATGAAGCTCCTTTGGACCGGCGACGAAGTTACCTTCGAGGGTAAGCACTGGACCGTGCACGAGGGAAGGCTTTCACTGCTGCCCGTTCAGAAACCCCATCCCCCGGTGTGGGTGGCGACGCAAAGCCGAGCCGCGGTGCGCCGTGCCGCCCGTATGTGCGACGCCGCCATCATCGGTCCGCAACCAAAATGGGAGGACTACAAGGCCCTAGCAGGGATGTATCGCGAGGCATTGGAGGAATATGGCACCACGGGTACCTTGGCGGCCAACCGCTCCATGGCCATCGGGCGCGACCGTGACACTGCCATCCGCGAGGCCTTGGCCACCGGAGAGAAGAAGGCTGCCCAGTACCGCGGCTTTGAGATGCAGGAATCCACCACCGTGGACTTCGGCTTGGGTGGTGGTCGTACCTTGCCCGATTGGGCCATCACCGGTACTCCACAAGAGTGCGCCGAGCGCGTTGCCCGCTGTCATGAGGAGGACGGGCTGGAGTTCATAGGCTTGGCTACACTCAACCTGCCATCGGAGCACAAAGCCCGTCTCGAATATCTGCAGATGATCGGCGAGGAGTTCATTAGCCGTCTGCCCTGATATACGACGATCCCTACGGCCTTGGTACAACGTTTACAGTTTGGGACGCCTCTTTCTCTGAAGAGGCGTCCCTGCTTTGTGGGAGGCGCCTCTCATTTTCAGGACGCATCCTCCAGTGTCGCCACACTAAATACGACGCTGAAAGGCTTGCAGTAAATGACCACGCTGCCTTGGATGCCAACGTCCACGCTATCGGGGATTTCGTAATTCTGGTCGCCCTTGTTGCCCTTGAGCTTGCCTAAGTCGACGTATCCCTGCGTCCTGACCTCGCTGCCACGGGTGGGGTCGCGGTGGGGTGAGAGCATCACATGCAATTCCGGGCCATTGGTCACGCTGAAGCTGTCCAAGCGCAGCACATGGCCTCCATCCGGCCCGCGGTAGATGTTGGCCAAGCCACTTCCCCTATGGAAACTGTCGGCGTCTCGGAAGCTTCCCGATTTCACCTTGGTGGCGACCCCCGACTCCATCATTTCGGGCATGGCTTCAGTCAAGGCGCTGTCGAGCTTGGCCATGGTGTCCATCACCTGTTCCACGGCGTCGCGACTCATCCCCGATGGCACCTCGGCAGCTGCGGCGAAGGGAAACTCCTCCACCACTGTTTTATTAGTAAACAGTGGAGACCCCAACCACAACCCCAAGACTATCAGCAGAGCCAGCACCGGTGTGCCGATAATGGCTACCGCCATGCGGCGTTGCCACACTAGCAGGTGCCACCCCTTGCGGTAGCCAAGGGCGACGACACCCGTGAGAACCAATAGAGCCAAGACACTTAGAGGCCACCTGTAGGGATACAGGTCGGCCAGGAACCGCTCGATGTCGCCGAAAAACTCTGCCATGTCCCAAGGCCTCCTTTTGTAGAGGATTTGACTGCCATCCGCTTGATCGCCTGTATCGCGAGTCCGTTACTCCGCGGATGTCTCAGGTCCTGCTAATTCCAGACTACCACACTCTCTATGGCGTCCAGAAACAAACTCGATTTCCTAGTCTGGTACACTAGCAGTCACTCTCGCTAGAAGCTCATAAACAGGACAAGGAGGCACACCATGCCCAAGGATAAGGTGTCGATAACCCTAGAGGTGGAGCGTGACCAAGCCGAGTGGCTGAGCAGCATTGCAGAGCAACACCGTCTGCGCGATCAGTCCAAGGTAGCCCGTGTGCTCTTGGACTACGCGATGGCCGACGGCGACTCGCAACTCATCTTCGCGGGCGAAAATGCGCGCTGCCTCCACTGCGGGTAGTGTCCATCACTACATTTGCAATTTGGCCCATGCCCCAACCGTTGCTATAATAGCAACCAAGTTCGCTGGAGGTGCTTCTGATGTACGATCTGTTACTTAAAGGTGGGACGGTCATTGACCCGGCCCAAGGCAGAAACGAGAAGCTGGACGTGGCCATAACCGGCAACGTGATCAGCCACGTCGCATCCGACATAGCGGCCGAGGAGGCCACCAAGGTTGTCGATGTGCAGGGTAAGGTAGTAGCTCCGGGCTTCATCGATGTTCACGCCCATGTGTTCCAGCCGAGGCGCAACCCCAACCACCCCGACGCCGCAGGCGTCTGGGGCGGCGTGACCACCATCGCCGATGCTGGCGGCTGCGGAGCCCACAACCTGGAAGAGTTCAACGACGTGGTGTCGCAGGCGCAGACTAAGGTCTACTCATTCCTTAGCGTGTTTCGTGACAGGAACCTGCCCGACGACGAGTCGCTGCTGGACATCGACGCCATCGTAAAAACGGCCGCTGACAACCCTGGCATCGTCAAGGGCGTCAAGTGCTTGGTGCAGCCCAGCGCGGTGCAGCTCATGGGCATCAAGCATGTGGAGGCGGCCACCAAGGCAGCGCAAGAGGCGGGCCTGAGGGTGCTGATGCACATCGGCGACATTGGCAGCAAAGACCTGCCGCAGACGCCGCCGGAACTGACTTCCCAAGCCCTGTCGCTGCTGTCCTCGGGCGACATTGTCACCCACATCTTCACCCCGCTGACAGGCGGGGCGGTGGACCGAGAAGGCAGGATTCTGCCAGCACTGGTCGAGGCCCAGCAGCGGGGAGTGAACCTTGACCCGTCCTACGGCGACTTCAACTTCGGTTGGGACCGCTCCCAACTGGTGATGTCCCAAGGCGTGTTGCCCGACACCATCGGCACCGACATTGATGTGCAGCCGGGCTTCGGCATGCGCACGCACCTGATGCGGGGCATGCTGGAGTACAGCGCCTTCTTCTTGGAACTGGGCTTCTCCATGGAGGATGTGGTGCGCATGTGCACCATGGCCCCCGCCAAGGCCTTGGGCATAGAGAACGAAGCTGGCAGCTTGGCCGAAGGGCGCGAGGCCGACATCTGCGTCATCGACGTGGTCGACGGTGAGTGGTGGCTGAAGGACGCCGATGGCATAGGACGCACGGCATCCAAGGCCCTCTTCCCATTCGTGACGGTCAAGAGCGGTCAGATATGTGAGAAGGGCGAGCAGCCTCACGCTTGGGGCTGGGGCCCTCCCAGCGTAGCCGAGGCTCACGCCGTTATGGCCGACGGCAACTAGGCCACGAGCCTCAGGGCAACCGGCAAAACAAGGAATGGAGGCATGTGCCGCTCCGCAACGGGTTTGGCACATGCCTCTCTTTTTTGCAACAATGATGCCAGTAGCTATCGCAGAGGGAGTACTTCTTGGGTCTGATTCACGTAGATATCGGCTTGTCAAATCCATCTGAACAGCAAGATTCTTCGAGGGCTACCGAGCGAATCCGTGCGCTAGTGGACACAGGCGCCACTCTAAGTGTGGCGCCTGCAGCGCTGCTTGAAAGCCTCGGAGTACAACGCATTGGACAGCGCCGGCTTCGAGGATTTGGTGGCACGTTGATCAGAGACGTCGGCACGGTCAACCTAGCCTACGATGGGGAGGTGGCTGGGATTACAGTGGCGTTCGGAGAAGAGGGTGAACCGGCAGTCCTTGGAGTCACAGCTTTGGAGACCTTAGGGTTCCAGGTAGATCCAGTGGCCGGAAAGCTCTCCCGAGTCGACATGCTGATTTAGGACTTGAACGCCGAGCAATGCGTCAAACGCCCGCGTGTTAGTGCGAGGGCGAACTACTTTGCGTCCCTGCCGCCCGCTTCACCACTTGGGGCATCCGTTGTGGAGGCGGAGTATTGCGGCTGCGCTCCAATCGAATTTGGCCGTCAATGACCACCATGCCCACTCCAGGTATGTCGCCGTTTTGCATAGCTGACAGCAGGTCTCCCCGAGTGGAGCCTCCGGGCGCGTCACACAGTACCAAATCAGCATCGCGTCCCGGTGCGATGACACCTGAGTTCAGGCCCCACGCCTTGGCGTTGTTGCCCGTGGCCAAGCAGACTGCTGTTTCCGCAGGTATGCCTCCCAGGGATGACAACTCGGTGATCGTCTTGGCTACTGCCAATGGAATCACGCCCGTGCCGGTAGGGGTGTCGCTGGCGGCCACCACCCGTTCCATGGTGTCGTATTCTTGGGCCAGCCCAAGAATGAACAGGGATGAACGCAAGTTGCCCGCTTGCACTAACTGCATGATCATATCGGTCTCTGACATAAGACGTCGCAGCCCCTCGTCCTCCAGCGCAGTGGGCCCGCCGTTCACGTGCCCGCACACATCCGGACGCAGCTGCATCAGATGCTCCGCGCTGATGGCCTTGCTGCCGGGTATCGAGGTACCCCCACTGTGGCACATGACCACCATGCCATGTTGCTGGGCCCACCTGATTTGCGGCTCGCCGTCCGAGGGGTCGGCGTAGTCGCCGAAGCCGTACTTGGCCAGCCATATCCCGGCATCAGCCATCTCGGCAAAGTCCGCTTCATCGAGGGTCGGCTCCAGCACCACGGCCCCTGCGTGCACCTTGGCCCCGGTGGGATGAAACGCAGCGTAAGACCGCTGGGCGGCGATGGCCAACGCCTTCACCCCAGCCTTGTCCCGTGGCCGGCCCGGCGTGTGTATCTCGCCCGCCGAAATCATGCTGGTAACCCCGCCATGTACGTAGCTGTCGATGAAGTCGACCACCTTCTGGCGTGGCTGGTACTCCCCGAACACCACATGGAAATGCGAGTCGATCAACCCCGGCATCACCGCGCCGCCAACCGCGTCGACCACAGTATCGGCCTCGGCGCCACCAACCTGCGAAGCATCCCCCACCGCGCTGATCCTGCCGTCCTCCACCAGCACACAGTCCCCCGCGGCAAACGGCTGCGCAAGCTCTCCCGACAGGATGAGTCCCAGATTGATAATCGAAAGGGTGGTCATGCAAATCTCCGTTCGTCGAGTGTGCCCATTCTAGTCACCGCCTCATGGCGGTGCAATTTGGCGCATCGGGTAGGCCCACGGCTATAAAGACCCAGTGACATCAGGCCGTTGACACCGTCGCCCTTGCCCCTCTAGGCTCGACATATGGTTCTGAAAACGCAATCAGCAAAAACACCCGTAGCAGGGCCGCCAACAACCGTTGTCCGAAACCCCTTGCAGCAACACGCCACCGGGCAGACCCATTTGTTGCGGCCGCGCCGCCCTGCCACCTACGTCGCCTCTCAATGGCACCGGTGTGTCCCACTAACACCCCGTCATTTCGTAGCTGGACCTGCCCCAAATGAGACAAATGAGACACATTGCAGATAGAAAAAATGCGTTCTCAGCTACGACGAGTGTCCCATCCGTACCCTTCCCAGATACGATTTCTGCCCATGCCGTGGTACACCCACACACCTTTGCTGGCTTCAGGGGGTGAAAGGGACTTTCGATTATTCGAGAAACGAACTGAACAAGCGGACAACAGTTCCCTCTCCCATCAAGGGAGAGGGCTAGAGCCTGCCCCGGACTTGATCCGGGAGTGAGGGTGATTCACGGCGTTTTAACCATGTCACATACAACAATCGAAAGACCCTGCTATGGAGACCTCGCCATAGACACGCCCCACCCTGCTTGTTACCATGGGCCATCCCAACATTGAATCAGGAGGTTGTCTTATGACCACACCTGCCGCTCCGGCGTTTATGGCCAAGCTGTCTGCCAACGACCACCACATGGCCGATCATGTGAACGAGATTCGGGAGCACATCCTCTCCGACGGGGCCTTGCCCGCCAAAGTGAAGACGCTGATGACTCTGGTTTGCGACGCCATCACCGCCCACGAGGACGGCTGCCGCAACATCGCCAACCGGGCCCGCGCCTTGGGCGCCACCGAAGAGGAAATCGCCGAGACCGTGCAGGTCGCCTTCCTCTTCGGCGGAATGCCCGCCTTGGTCACCGCCTGCGCTGCTTTCAAGGACTAGCGAGCGATCAGCCATGGGCCTAAGAGCGATCATAGTAAGCTGGGACCATACCGCCGGTATCGGCGAGTCCGAGCGCAACCGCCTGCGACAACTCTTGGTGGAGGCGCGTGTCACTTTCCCGCCGGACTCGGAGGAGCCTACTGCCGGCATACCCGTGCCTTCCAGCACCGTGGCGGTGGCAGTGTACTCCACTGCGCCCAGCATTACTGTAGCGCCTTGGGACGCCCCGCCCTTGGCGTCGGCGTCTCGCGTGGTGTGCTTCGAGTCGTCGGACGAGGCGTTGCTGGCCGAGACGGCGCAGCGATGCCTCAATGAGTTGGGCACCGCCCAAGGAATAGAGGTCATGCCCGTAGAGGTGCGCGATCGCCGCTACACCAGCGCCACCATAGCCACTATCGCCTACGACCCGGCTCTGGGTCGGCAGTCGAGGGAAGAGCACCCTGAAGTGCTCCTGTGGCCATGCCGTCGCACCCCCGCTTGGTGGGAGCTCTCGCCCATGCAGCGTCAAGCCATGTTTCTCCCGCGACTTGGGGCGAACGACGAGGTGGTAGCGCCCGGGCATGTGCTGGCATCGGAGCCCATCGTTCCCATAGTGCACCGGCGCCTCTATCACGAGTCGCTGCCCAACGCCGTGCCGGGCACCATGGTGGGTTGGTTCGAGACCTCACCCAGCCATTTGCAGGCATTGCGGGACGTGGTGGCTGACCTTCAGAAAGCCGACCTAGTCCCCGACCACGCCTACTACCAGAGCGGGCCACTGTGCTGGGGACGCAGGCTCTCAGTACAAAGCTTGGAGGCCGAGTTGGCGTCCGGATAGCCAGTTGGCAGTTGACACAGTAGGCCCTTTTTTGTTGCAATGACACATATAGCTAAAGGTCGGCGATAATAAGGTAGCCGGCAGGAAGGAAGTCCAATGGCCTCAAGCCACAAGACATATGTCTACGCTGGTCTAGCCGGGGAGACCGCCCCAGGTCGGGAGGTTAATAGCGGCCTTTATCGCATGGCAGCAGGAGAGGGCGAGTGGCAGAGCCTTACCAACGGACTGCCGCAGGACCCAACCATCCGGTGCGCGGTGGTGCACCCGATGGACTCCTCCGTAGTTTATGCTGGGACCCAAGATGGGCCCTACCGCAGCGACGACCACGGCGACCACTGGGAGAAGGTGAACATCGCCGACCACGGCCTGCCCGTATGGTCAATCCTGTTCCACCCCCGTGATCCCAACGTCATGTACGCTGGCTATGAGAACACCGAGATATTCCGCAGCGACGACGGCGGCGAGCGCTGGGCGCAGCTCCCAGTGAGTGTGCGCTTCCCCGAAATCACCTATCGACCGGGAGCCAACCCTGCCAAGCGAGTGCTAAACATGTCGGCCAGCACCTCCTCGCCCGACCACCTCTACGGTGCGGTCGAGGTCGGCGGCCTCATTCGCAGCCTCGACGGCGGCGACACTTGGACCAACGTGAGCCATGGCCAGTACCTCAACGACGACTTGGTGGACATACACGGGGTACTGTGCAGCCGCCTCACCCCCGATACCGTGCTCCAGATATCGCGGGCTGGCCTGTTCCGCAGCCTTGACCGAGGGGACCACTGGACCCACATGCCGCTGGACCCCCTGAACGAGAAGGGCCAGACCTATTGCCGCCAGATTCGCGAGGTCCCAGGCGACCCGCGGTCCATCTGGATCGCTGCCGGGGCCAACTTCCAGAGCAACCTTGGCGCGATGTTCCACAGTGACGACGGGGGAGCCAACTGGATGCGCGTCAACATAGGCCACGAGTTGGACAGCACCCTGTTCGGCTTGGCCATCGACCAGCGCAACCCCAAAAACATGTTCTGCGCGTCCAGCAGTGGACAGGTTTTTGCCAGTGACGACGGTGGCGAGTTCTGGACCGACCATCACCTGCCCGAGGGCGCCAGCCAGCTCTACGCATTGGCTTGCGGCTAGTCCGCGGCCGAGAGACCACTACGTGACCAAAGAAGGAGGGGCCACAAAGGGCCCCTCTTTCTTTGGTCATTTACACGAACCCCCTCACCCCAGCCCTCTCCCGCGAAGAGAAGAGGCGACTCCTGAGACAGGCTCCATCTATTCCATTTGTGAGGCCCTATTTTTAGGAGGTGGCAGTTGGAACTGAGGCCCTTGGGCAAGACCGGAGTCGACATACCTGTCATCGGGCTGGGTACGTGGGAGTACAGTGGCGGGGTGGAGCCGCTTCGCAGAGGTGTGGAGTTGGGCGCGTGGTTCATCGACACGGCAGAGATGTACCGCACAGAAGACGTGGTGGGCGATGCCATCGGTGGCATCCGCAAACAGGTATTCGTGGCCAGCAAGGTGTCGGGCAGCCACCTGCGCTATCAAGAGGTGATGCAGGCGGCCGACAAGAGCCTGGGACTTCTCCGAGTCGACTGCATGGACCTGTATCAGATTCACTGGCCCAACAGCCGCGTCCCCATCGCCGAGACCATGGGCGCAATGGAAGACTTGGTGGACGCAGGCAAGGTGCGCTACATCGGCGTGAGTAATTTCTCCGCCCGCCAGTTGGAAGAGGCGCAACGTGCCATGCGCAAACACCCTATTGCATCGAACCAAGTGCTTTACAACCTGGTCGACCGGGAAATCGAGGAGGACCTGCTGCCCTACTGCCAACGCAACGACGTCACCATCATCGCCTACAGCCCGCTGGACCGTGGCGGGTTGGCCGTGCGGCCTAGGCTACGTCGACGCCACGCCACCGAGGCGTTGCAACGGGTGGTTAGCGAGACGGGCAAGACGCTGGCCCAAGTTTCCCTGAACTGGTGCCTCTCCCGTCCGGGTGTCGTGGCCATACCCAAGGCCAACAGGATTCAGCACGTCGAGGAGAACTGCGCCTCTGGTGAATGGTCCCTTACCCCTGAGCAGGTGCGACTGCTTGACGAGTCTTTCGCTTAAGCCGATGCACGGACACGCGTGCGATGCGCACTCTCATGCCATGGTCTTATTCAGGCAATTAGTCGAAAGTGGCGTCACAACCTCAGCACTCATACTTAGCAGAATGGAAGGACCATATCCTTGAGGTCGTGGTTCTTGATGTTCAACAACTCTCGCGGCACACACCCGTTCAGTTGGTTGCCGAAGAAGTATATCCACTCCAGGTTTGCCGCGTCCCACAACTCCGGCGGGATGGCTCCGTTGGACATGTTGTCTTGCAATTCGAGTATCTCCAAGCTTGGCATCTCACCCAGCCAACCCGGAATGTTCCCGGAGAGCTGATTCTCTTGGCGGTGGAACCACCTCAGCTTGGACAGGTTGACCAACTCAGCGGGCACGGGTCCGCTGAAGGAGCACCTGCCGGTCATTCTGCAGGGTCGGGCTCAGGTTGGCATCTGGGGTAGTGGGAATGTCGGTAGGGGCTCGGAGCAATCAGGCAGCCCCAACTCGTCAAGGATGTTCCCGTCCCGCTCGCGCATCTCCGGGGTTGTGCAGCGCTTGATCAGGGCGAGGTTCTTCCGGTATTGGTCAGTTGTCAGGGCAACGTACCCGGCCTGTGGTGAGAGTCAGAAGGCGTGATGCATGTAGAATTCGGCGAATGCTCTTACCTCAGGACGCTCCAGACTGGACTTGTTGACGTAGAGGTACAGGGGCCCGATAACCAGCGGGTAAGCTTCCTCTGCGATAGCATCTTTGGTGGGACTCACGCAACCACTTCCCGCATCCACCTGAAGGCGGTAGCCACTAGTAATGGCAATCGCGTTCTGGTTCCTGATCGCCTCTAACGGCGACCTCCTAGCCGTCTCGGTCGGCGTATCGTAGCCGTCACCCCAGCAGACGGGCCGACCATCATGGCGCAGCCCGCAGGTGTGTACGGGGCCGATGGCAATCGAGACAAACTGTTCACCACGAGGAGCCACTAAGTTCCCCTCTCCCCAGCACACCGGCGTACCGTCCTGGCGTAGCCCGCATGAGTAGCCCGTGCCTCCCCTAATGGAGACGAACCTTTCGATATAAGGCGGTATCGTGACCCGCTCCTCTAGGTCGCCCCAACAGGCAACGATTCCGTCGTCGCGCAAGCCACAGCTGTGGGCCCGTCCGCTGCTGATAGCCACGAACCTTTCGTCTTCGGGCGGGGTTGCCTGACCATCCTCATCTAAGCCCCAGCACAACGCTGAACCATCAACGCGAGGGGCGCAGGTATGCTCTCTGCTGCTGCTGATGGCCTCGAACCGTTCGCCTTCAGGCGGCGAGGCTTCGCCGTGGCGGTTACGTCTCCAGCACATGGCGACACCATCTTCACCAAGGGCGCAGTGTAGGCCCAACCACTGCTAATCGACTTGAAAGTGGTCCCTAGGGGTGGAGATGCCCGCCCCTGGCCATCATCTCCCCAGCAGACGACTTCTCCATCGTCCCGCAAGCCGCAGGCGTGACGCGCACCGCTGCTGACAACGGCGAACCTCTCGTCAGCAGCGGGTGATGCTTGGCCGTAATCGTCAATACCCCAGCACACCGGCGTGCCGGCCGCATTAAGCGCGTAGGTGAACCTGTCACCGGCACTCAGGGAGGACAAATTTGCGTCGCTGACAGACTTGAGTCCTTGACTGCTCACCCCTTCGGGTGGCTCTCCCGTAAGACCAAAACGCCAGCAAACATGGGAACCGTCCTCGCGCAGACCACACGTAGAGCGCAGTCCGTTACTGATGTCAACGAATCTTTCGCCGGGCGGTGGGGAAGCCTGTCCCCAGTCCGTCCGCTCACCCGCGCCGCCCCAGCACATCGGCGTGCCATCCGGCCTTAAGGCACAGGTATGTACATAAGCCACTGCTGATTTGCGCGAAATTCTCGCGTCCGGGAGGCGATGCCTGCCCACTGTTAAACCAAGGGCTGGGAGAGCCCCAGCAGACGGGAGACCCATCTTCCCTCAGGGCGCACGTGCGGGCGTTGCCGCTGCTGATGGCTTTAAAAGTCTCATCGTCGGGCGGTGAGGCCGCATTCCACAGGCTAGTTCCCCAACACAGTGCACTGCCGTCTTCGTGCAGGCCGCAGGCATGACTGAACCCACTGCTAAGGACGTGAATCGCTCCCCTCCAAGGTAGACTCTGCGTCCCTGGCTCCGCTCCCCCCAGCAGACGGCCCCGCCTCCCTGGCGTAGGGCGCAGGTGAGCCAACCCCCATTGCTGACTGAGGTAAAGGGCCCGGCATCTTCGGGAGGTGATGCCTGCCCGTAGTCGTCCACTCCCCAGCAGACGACCGACCTGTCCAAACGCAGCCCGCAAGTGTGCTCCTCGCCAGAGTCAAGTGAGAGAAACCTCTCGCCTGCAGGCGGTGTGGAACGACCGTATTCGTTGTTCCCCCAGCGGTGGGCGACGCCGTCGCCGCCGAGGACGCCTGCGGGCTCGTCGCCACTCGTTATTGTGACGAGGGGTACGTCGGGCGCCGTGCGGTCCTCCGGCTCTGACTCCAGGCCGATGAGCCGCTCGCCGTTCGGCGGAGACGACTGCCCGTACTCGTCCGAGCCCCAGCAGACCACTCCTTCGTCATCCTTGCGGATGGCGAAGGTATGGTCCGTACCGCTACTGATGGCGCTGAACCGCTCGCTCAAGGGGTAGGGGTGCAAAGCGAAGCCCCAGCTGAAGGTGTCCCGTTCTTCCACAGGCCACAGCCGCCCAACCCTTCCAGGCTTATGGTGGTCAATCGACCAGCATCGAAGCCTGAATACTGCCCGCTGTAGCTGACATCGGACCACGCACCCCAGCATTCGGTGGTGCCTCCCTCGCGCAGCCCACAGGTGTACCTATTAGCGCCATACAGCGCTACGAAGACATCCTCGGGCGTCTCCTGCCATCCCTCGAAGGTGCTGAATGCGGCTCGGGCCCCCAGCAGACTGCCGTGCCGTCTTCCCGCAGCCCGCAGGTGTGGTAGCCACCGCTGGTGATGGCTGTTAGTCGTTCATCCTGCGGTGAAGTTGACTGTCCTTCATCGTCGTTCCCCCAGCAGAAGGCGGACCCGTCTTCGTGCAGTCCACAGGTATGCGAGGCTCCGCTGCTGATAGACGTGAATATCCCGCCGAAGGGCGGATTGCTCTGGCCGAAGCCGACCTCGCCGTACCGGTCGGCCCTGTCACCCGGCTGTGCTCCCCAACAGGCTACAGTCCCGTCCTCACGTAAACCACAGGTGTGAAACGCACCGGCGCTAAGGGCAGTGAACCGCTCCCCTTCCGGTGGCGACGCCTGCCCCAGATGGACGGAGGGAAAGTCATCTTCCGGTTCGGATGACCCCGCACCCCAACATATATTCGCACCATCCTCCAGTAAGGCGCAAGCGTGAAAGTAGCCGCTACTGATGGCCGTGTAGCGGGCTGTAGGCTCAGGCGTGGGTTCCGGGGTGGTCAGAGGTTTGACAGTTGGCTCTGGCGTGGGCGTGGTGGTTGGCGGCGGAACAGGCCTCGGCGTCGCGCCGGCAATAGGCGTGAGGGGCGGGGATGGAACGGGGCGTCGAGTCGGCTCCGGCGTCTCTGTGGGCATCGGTGTTGGTGTTGGTGTTGACGTGGTCGTGGGCGCTGCCGTTGCCGTAATCGTGGGAGAGTCGACAGGGGCGGGCGAGGCGGTGGAGAAAGAAGTTGCGGAAGGGCTGGGGTGTACGGTGCCTGTGGGCGTCGGCGTGGCGGTGGATGTGGTTGCCGGTGTCGACTCCGACGTCTGCAAGTCGTCTCAGCCACAGGAGGACATCAGGAGTACGGCTGCCAAAGAAAACAGAATGCCCCATGCCACTCTGCGTGCCTCAGCGGCTAAGACCCTCAATCACTGGTCCCTTGGCAATGGCGGGCACCGCTTTAGGATGACTGGGATTCCACCGCGCCAAGCGGGTCTCCACACCGGAACGACCTAATGGTACATCACAATCGATGTCCAAGCTCAAGACACCGGCACATCGTCCAGGGTAAGGCAGGTGTACCCAACACAACATGCAGCTGCCGGTGACTACTCATGGTTTATTGGAGGCGTCGACTACTATTCAGCCAACCACTATGTGATACTGGGTGCGGGAAAAAGAGAAAAAGTGGGTCTGACTGGACAAAATCAGAACCGAAGCCCCCTCACGAGTCACCCCGTCGGAAGGCATGGGGCGAGGGTAGGATGACACATTTGAGAGGCCAGCGTGGTGGCTTTTCGTAGCTGGAGTGGGGCACCGGCGTGGCCGGTCCGTATCTGAGATGTCACACTGTTCGTATCTGAAAGATAAGGTCTTGTATCTGGGACCTGTGACATTTGTGACAACGTTGTAGCTGAGTCATAGCTGGCACTTCCGGTGTGGGTCGTCATCTGTCTCCCATTGCGATGGTACATCCTGGGCGGACTCCAGCGTATCAGGGGGGTGGGAGACGGGCAAGGAGAGGTTGGGGCAAAGGTTATGGCTCGTATTACTCAAACTCGTTGCAGGCACGCCCACACCGAACGACGACGCGGCCGGACCCCAGTTTTACACCATCGCCCTGCGGCACCGGGACCGCATTCTCCCAGAAGGCCCGGCTCTGACTGAGGATGAGGCTTACCTGAGGACTCTGAACTATGCGACCGAGGCGGGCCTAGAAGGGGAACCGATGGGCCGCTACGTTAAGCGCATGACCTATGGCGATTATGCCACTGCCACCGGTGGGCGCCTCTCGGAAGAGGTGCTTGGCTGGGATGTATGGGTGGTCGCCCTTGCTGCCAACCTCAAGTATCTTGGACTACTTTCGGAGCATATGCGGGACCACCAACGCACATTTAACTACGTGGCTATCGTTCTGGAGGCTGTCGGTTGGGAGATAATTAGCACAGCGTTCTTCGCTGAAAGTGGCGAGCAGCGCCCGTTTTCCGTGGGGTAATCACCGGACGGCGCAGGTCCGTCTCATCCAGCTTGAGGGGAATCTGCCGAGCATTGCGCTGATTAAGCTGTCCCATTGGCACAAACTCTAGGCGACACTGTGCGGCTCTCTGGCTCGGTCCACCATGAGCTCGGCTCTCCGGGCGTGACGGCCATTCCAACCGCAGGATGGCACAACGACTGATTAGAGGCGCAGCACGAATCGGAGTGTGAAGGTTCTTGATCTTGTCCAGCGCGGTGGGTAGGAGGGACGGGATCGGGGACTTAAAGACTAGTTGGTCGCATCAGCTGTCCCTGCCGGTCATCATCGCTGTGAAGCGCCGCTGCATCTCCTCCGGCGTAACCTCGTCGAGAAAATGGCCGATGTTCCAGCGATGGCCAGAAGGGTCACGCACCCAGCCCGCCCGCCCGCCGTAGAACTGGTCCTCCGGGTCGCTCTCGATCTCGGCGCCCGCCTCGGCCGCGCGACGAATCACCGCGTCGGCATCGTCGACTTGCAGGTGCATTGTGACCGAGGTGCCGCCCAACGTCAGCGGTCCTAGGATGCCGTATTCAGGGAACTCTTCAGCCAGCATGAGCGTGGTACCGCCGAAATCGAGCACGGCTTGGCCAATGCGCCCGTTGGGATCCGTGAGTCGAAACTTCTCAGTTGCCCCGAAAACCGACGTATAGAACTCGATCGCCCTAGCGGCAGCGTTGACCTGCAGATATGCGAGCAGGTGATGGATCTTCATTGGTGCAAGCGCCCTACTTTCTATGAAGTTTTCTTGTGGACGCCGTTGCAGCATCCGCTGGCCACATTCTGGTGGGTGCCGGGTCAGTCTAGCAACGGTAAGGGGTGCGTCCATTGGGGTGTCAGTGGAAACAGGGCCTCTTCAAAGTCCTGGCCAAGTGGAAAGTAAATGAAGGGAGCTGAGTCATGGGGGAGGAACAGTCATTGGGGGACGAGGAATTCGCCTTGCTTTGCACCTGTTTGACTTGGAGACGACGCTGGCACCTATCTACTACATACTTGTCGAGCGAGGCGCGGCTTCTAGGCGCCGGAATGGCGTCATCGGACCGGATTCCTACGGGGAGTGTAAGATACGACTACAGGTCCAGGACGAACCCAGAGTGAAGGTTCTTGATTCTGTCCAGTGTGCTAGCCTGTGTCATCAAGATGCTATTGTTCTGATAGTGATTGCCACAGAGTTTACCAGCGTATCCATTACATAAACGTATAGGAGGCGGAATGGCGATATATCGAGTATTTTCGGACGCCGACGGCGAGAGCCACATCGAGGATCTGAACCTAGCGGAGCACCCGGAGCTGGGGATGTTGACCGATGTGTCCCAGGTGCGGGTTCAGGGAGTTTGACGGGTCGCGCCACATGGACTTCCATCCCCTGCCCGAGCGCAGGCTGATTATCCACCTGTCCGGCGAGGTGGAGACCGGGGCCAGCGACGGCGCGAAACGGGTGCTGCGAGCCGGGGATATCCGGCTGATGGAGGACGTCACCGGCAAGGGCCATACGCACATCGACCTGACCCCATCGGCTGGGGTCTACGTCCTGCTGAACAACTGATTAACCATTCTGCCCGGCATCTGTCACATCGTCGTAGAGGTGTCATAGCTAAAAATGTGTGCTATGCTCAAATAGGGTGTTTAGGTAGGTCTTGGATGGTAGTTCCGGTGCGGACAGCCATTTGTCTCCCGTTGCGATGGTGCCCGCTGGGCTGACTCCGTGACAGACGTGGACTTCAACATGGTCGTGGGTGCTAGCGAAATCCTCAACGAGCACCGTGAGGGGGTGTACAATATCAGCGCCTGGAGGGGCTTGGTTAGGAAGACCCTTTATGTCCGTACTCGGTCTTCCATGGTATGGCCCCGTCAGTGATTGACGGGCAAGGTAGGGGACGCAGGTAGCTGCGGAGACCTGCTTTACATACGCTATCCGGATTAGAAATTATTTGATGCTCTCGGTGCTGCTGGAGCGGTTTGCTTGGATAAGTCGGGATGGAAAGCTGATTATCTCCGCCAGAGGTGTGCGCAACCTTTGCACAGGGATTCATAGCTGTCCTGCTAGCCCTCTACCTAGACAAGCTTGGGTTTAGCTTAGTCCAAATTGGGGTGATCCTCAGCGCTGGCGTCGCCGGGTCTGCTTCCTCAGCATTCGCGGTGGGCCTAGCTTCGGAAAAGCTGGGCAGACGCCGGCTGCTGATAGCCTTTGGTTTCATTTCAGCAGCTACCGGCGCCTTCCTGTTCTTTATTGACAGCTTTATCGCACTGCTATTTGTCTCCTTCTTCGGCAATCTGACAACAGGGCCTGAAGGCCCTATTCAACCTCTGGAGCAGGCTATCCTCCCCGACACTGCATCAGACGAACACCGTACTGACCTATTCGCCATTTATGGGATAGTGGCGAGGGTTGGCACCGCTCTGGGAGCGCTGGCTGCCGCGACACCGGAGATTTTGCAGAGGGCATTGGGGGTCGACGATCTTTATTCTCTGAAAGTGATGTTCCTCGCTTTCGCAGCCTTTCAACTGATGGGGGTGATGCTTTATAGGTTTCTATCCGTCTCAGCGGAGGGCGCTGTTTTAAGCAAACAGTGGATGAATCCACTCCAGCTGCGGTCTCGACGTATCATTTTTACGCTGACGGCACTTTTCAGCGTCGATCATTTTGCCGGTTCAATAATCATTCAAAGCTTGGTGGCTTACTTTTTTGCCACCAGGTTCGAGATCGATCTAGCGTCGTTGGCCTTCATCTTCTTCATTTCTCATGCGTTGGCCGCATTGTCCCTTTGGCTAGCCGCCAAGATAGCAAACAGGATAGGACTCTTGAACACAATGGTATTTACCCACATTCCGTCCAGCATATTTCTGATAGCGATGCCGTTTGCTCCTGCAGGGTGGCTGGCCGTGCTTTTCTGGCAGCTTCGCTCCTTCCTAGGGCAGATGGACGTGCCTACTCGCGAGTCGTACACCATGGCTGTGGTCGGCCCGGAAGAACGGGTGGCTATGGCCAGCATCAGCGTCGTGGGTCGCAGCATGACAGGCACCGCTGGGCCGCCGGTGGCGGCAGCTCTCTGGAGCGCCATCTCAGCGAGCGCCCCTTTCATAGCTTGCGGTGTGCTGAAGATCGCCTACGACATATCGTTGTTCTTCATGTTCCGCAACGTGAAGCCGCCTGAGGAGGAAAGAGCAGTTGCAGAGCGCACGGTGCCAGTCAAGCCTTGATTCGGGCATCCTTGAAAATAGGGACGGATTGATGTCCCTATCCGGCTGGTTGGTCAGGGCAAAGAACGCAAGCCAGAACGCGCGGTCCTCGCTCGTCCCTGCGTCGATGCCAAGCACCTCTCACTCCCTTCGCGATTGACCCGTGCTAACGTTGACGATTCGTCCGTCCTCACGCACCTTCTGGGTCAGTGCATCCAGCCACAGGTAGGGATAGTGCCCGCCGTACAAGGGACGGCCGAGGAACGAGTCGACCAAAGGCATCCAACTCCCGGCGGATGCGCGCGACCTGGCTCTCGGAGACGGCGTCGCAGCCAAGCGCTTGCACGAGGTCCTCGACGCGGCAGGTGGAGACGCCCGCCAAGTAGACCTGCTGCACGACGGCGAGCAAGGCACGCTCGCTGCGCCGGCGCTGTTCGAGAAGGGAGGGGAAGTAGCTGCCCTCCTGCACCTGCAGCTCCAGGGTGCCCACATGGTGTCGCTGCCGCCCTCGCCATCTGATACCCGCGCCTTTGGGCTGCACCTAGCCCTGCTCTTGTGGTCAAGGGCAGCCTTGGCCAGCAAGCTACGCGAGTCGGCAACGTCTATACGGGGATGGGGCGGCATTTTTTCTGCAGCGCAGCAGTCAACCCTCCTCTCTCAACTCGTAGAGCGGGTCCGAGAGGAGGCGTGTCTACAGGTCTGGGGTTGAACCTCAACGGTGAAGGTTCTTCATTTTGTCCAGTTGAGTGGGCGGTGGAGGACTCGAACCTCCGACCTCCGCCATGTCAAGGCGGCACTCTAACCAGCTGAGCTAACCGCCCAAGGGACTTTCAGTCTATCAAGGGGCTGGTTGGGCGTCAATGTGCCTGCGTCTATAGCTCGTCTTGACACAGTTGTATGAGGCGGGTACGTTCAGGAGCAAAGTTGCCCGTGCGGAGGTCGCTATGGTCAGGGTGCAGTATGGCCCAGTATGGAAACAGTACTCCAAGGGACTGACCAATCGCAGAGCCTTGATGGCCCTTGGAACGCTGATGACCGTGGTGGGCGTGGCCGGTTTCTTTATCGGTACTGAAAAGGGCGACCTCTATCATCTGGACATCGGGCAGAATATCGCGTACTTGGTGCTTGGGTTGGTCGCCCTGTTGTCGGGAGAAACATGGACCTCCAGCTGGAAGCGCACATTTCTAGGCGTGGAAGGCGTACTGCTGGCAGGTGTGGGAGTAGCGGGCTTTATCGTCGCTGGAGGCGGGGACGGCACCTTGGGGATATTTTGGGTGACCCTGTGGGAGAACATAACGCATGTGTTGTTCGGTGCTTTGGCCTTGGGCACTGTCATGTACCCCCGCCACTTCCGCGACTACTCCTATGGGACTGCGGTATCCGACTAACGGTTGGTCGCACCTAGTCTCCACGATGAACCTGGAGCTGAACCAAGAGACCTACCCAATCACGCTATGGGGCTTGATAGGCCTCAGGGCTGGTGTTATCTGGTCGCCTCGTTGACACGAAGCGAATTTATTGCGCAAATACCGTTCGCCTGCATCGGCTTCCGATGCAGGCGGTTGTTCTCTTACAAGACAGTACAAGTCTCGATGTTAGATTCGAGGTGCTGGTGTCAGCAGTGGTGCAGATCGCGATCTCCCTGTAGTAGGGTGGAGACTCCCACTACTAATAAGGAGGCGAACACCATCCAGACAATATAGGACTCGCCCAAGCCCGACTCATTGGTCACGATGACCGGGGTGACTAGCAGTGTGGCCGAAGCTGTCAGGCTGAACTGGGCACCGAATCCCAGCGAAGACCGGAGCGACGGGTTCTCATGGGGCTCATAGCGTGGACTGCGAGAAGGTGGTGTGGTCAGGACTGCCTCCCAGACCTCATTCCGTGGAAACTCCAATGGCACGATACCACAATCGGCCCTGTGGGTGCCGCTCGGTCTGGAGTCTGAGGCAATTCATGCGGGCTTAGCCAGCCTCTCCCCAACTGACTCTAGGTATTTCAGCCGCGTGAACACGCCCCCCACCCCGAAAGCACCTTGTATCTGCGAGAACCGAAACCGTGCGGGCAAATTCCCCCAACGGGTTGGGGTTCCGCCTTAGCTGCCCGTAGCGGTTACGCTCACGGATAGGTGCCGGTCTCGCCAAACGCGGTCGCCTCCACGTAGTAGTCACCCGATGCTGGGGCCTCCCAGTCGATGGGTCCGGGCCCAAAGGCTTGGAGGAACCTATCGACGTTGTACAACGTTAACGACGCTTCGGACGGTGTCCCCAGTTCACAGAGATCTGGCAGGACTGGCCTTCCTCGGCTTGGACCGGCTGGCCGACCACTGCATGAGAAGCTGACGCCAATGAGTTGCCGTGGTCGTCGTCTACGTTCGACACGGTGAGGACGTAAGAGCCCGTGTCGTCGCTCCAGGCTGTAACCTCAACGTAATGGTCTCCCGAACTTGGGTTTCCCAGAAAATAGCAGTCGAATCCCTGAAGTCCAGCTGCTGCTTGTCAGCGCCATACAGGGTCGTCAGCGGATTGGACAGCGTCCCTGGCTCGACGTATATCTTGTAGACATTGCCTTCCGTGGCTTGGAACAGGAAGAAATCTGAGTCGCCGAAGTAATCCATGGCGCCTTCTACAGGCACATCAACCGCTATCGCTGAGGCGCCCTCGAATGTGTCGCCGTGGTTGTCGTCGATATCCCGGATGACAGTCGACCCTCCTTCTAAGGTCAGTCCTCCCTGTCCCTCGGCTTCAGAGAAGGGCGTGAGGCCGAAGTAGTAGCCGGACTCTGCCAAGAGGGCTGATGTCTCGGCGGATAGGGCCCGCAAGGCCTCGTCGTGAGCCGCGCCCGCGCCCGCGAAATCCGGGTCCAAGAGTGCCTCTAGCAGCCATTGTTTCTCCTCTTCGCTCTTATCCGGGTCAAACCCTATCTCCAGCGAGGCAGGGAAGACAGTCTCCAAGAGGAGCACCAAGAATTCACCGATGAACGATTCTTCGCTGGGTCGCGTCCGGGCATGGTCGCGAAAGGCCTCACCGGTTCTTAACCAAGCGTTGTGGTATTCCTGAAGCTCATCAGGGGGATTGAGTTCGCCGTAGGCATCCACTGCGGAGGCATAAATGTCTGCAATGTTGCCCCACGTAATGTCGTCGCTCTGGGCCATCTGATTGAGGTCAATGGCCCCTCCCATGAACGGCGTAGCCAAAGCCAATGTGGCTTGCTCGCATTGCTGCAGGAAGCCAGCGACCCCCAGCTCCGCTGGCTCGGGCGTTGGCGTAGGTGTGCTGTCGGCGGTACTGGCTGGCGTGCTTGACGGCGATGGTGTGGGCGTACCGGTTGGGATGGGCATGGGCGTGCTGGCCGGAGCAGGCGCGGGTGTTGGGGTGCTGATTAACTCGGCTGCGGGTGTCGGGGTTGCGCCGCCACAAGCGGCTAGCAGAACAACGATGGCGAGGCCGATCAGCATGGCTGTCACGAGACTTGACGGCAGGTGTGCCGGACCTCACCTCGCACCAGCAGCAATTGCAGCGAGGCTCACTACTAGAATCATATAGATGAAGAACCGGGCATCGCAAGGCACCGGTACCCGATGTCGCGACGAGAACAACCGCACTCGGAAACGCAATCCCGGAGTCTTCCCACGAGGGACTCAATCCATATGGACTCCGGGCCAAAGATTGAAGGTCCATGACATCCCCTCGTTGACCCCAGCCGCCCTTCCTGCCTATCCTCCCCATAAGGTGCCCATCCGCACTTGTCGCATCCCGGCCCTGGGCCCGAATCCAGAGGGACCCACCGGGGGGTTCTACAATGTTTCAGATATTGACCGGATACAACGACGTCACAAATGTCACAGGCATCAGCTACGGAAACGCAATAAATCGTGAATAGTGTCGCGGCCTCTGACTACAGCAAAGCTGACGCGTAGCTGCGCCGTTCCAAATCCCGGTGCAATAAAATATATATAGTTTACAACTAACATAGCATTGAAAGTAACCGAGAGATGCAAAAAGTAGCACTGTAACACCACAAATGCGACAATAAAGCAAACGTCCGAGGCCCCCAATGTCGGTTGTCATGCCAAGACCTCTGGCAAAGCGGCAAGGGACTTGAGCAGAGGTTCCGTTTCTGCTGCTGTGGAGCTGCTGTCGGGAAGCGATTCCAGGAATTTGGCTAGGGCTCCCAGCGCCTGTGCTTGGGGCGTGAGGGTGCCGAAGGACAGTGAGAGTACAGCAATCGGGTTGCAGTACAAACTCTACCACCGCTCTTTAGCCAAATTTCGAAGCCTCTTCATAAGTTCTTCATCATTGGCCGGTAAGCTGTGGTCATCAGCTCCGGGAGACTGGAGTGCCAGGAGGTTGGTGGATGCGGAAACGCTGGTTAGTTATTCCGGTGGTGGTGCTGGCACTGGCCATCGCTGTGGCTGCAGGCGCCGTACTGGCGCAGTCGACTGGGGACGCGGATGGTAGCAAGAGCTTCACGGGTCGCGTAGCCGAGACCTTGGGTTTGGAGGAAGACACTGTCGCCGATGCAATGAAGCAGGCTTGGCAGGAGATGCACGAGGAGCGGTTGCAGGCTAGGCTGGATGCCTTGGTGGAATCGGGTCGCATCACCCAAGAGCAGGCCGACGAGTACAAGGCGTGGCTGGACTCCCGACCCGAAGGGGTTGGCCCGCTAAGCGGCAAGGGATTCGGCCGACATCACGGGCTCCACGGTCGAGGCTTCAAGTGGGACAAAGACGCCGACACCTCCGATCCCGGGGAGTCGGACACGGACTCGACATCTACTTAGTCCGCGTGCGCGTCCAGCTCGTGGGAGGCCTCCCTGAATGCCTCCCCTTGGCTAGTAGAGGCGGCAGCCCACGCCGGACCGGACCAGCAGTCGAGAAGCGGCAGGAAGACCTCCTGGGTATAACGGATGCAAGAGACGGTGGTGCCAATGACTGGAGCGAAGATGAGACCCCCTGTTTACCTTGGTTTCTTACTACTGTTGGCCTTGACTCTGGCCCTGTTGGCATGTGGACGAGATGTGTCGACAGATGACGCGTCAACTCCTGCGGCAGTGCCCTTGGCCACCCAAGTCACAGCCACGCCTCCCCCTGTCGTAGCGGCGTCAGAGGGACCCCAAGCCATGCCGGCTCCGACGTCTCAGGATACCGCGCCACCTGTGATTACGGCCCTGCCGCCCGGATTGGTGATTGACCCGCAGCTCTCGCTGTCTGCATACGAGGAAGTGCTGGTCGGCATCTACGAGTCCATCCTGCCATCTGTCGTGCAGGTGCAGGTGCGTACCAACGTGCCTACGGGAGGCATAATCGGAGGCGAGCTGAGGCCTGTGCCTTCCGAGGGGTCCGGGTTCGTATGGAGCAGCGAGGGCCACATTGTGACCAACCACCACGTTATCGAAGGCGCGGACAAAGTGATGGTGGTCTTCGCAGACAGCTTCGAGTTGCCTGCCGAAGTGCTGGGCAGCGACCCCGATTCCGACTTGGCTGTACTGAAGGTGGAACCGCCCGACGGCGGTCTGCAGCCAGTGCAGCAGGGTGACAGCGACCAGCTTCGCGTGGGCCAACTGGCGTTCGCTGTGGGCAGCCCCTTCGGTCAGGAATTCAGCATGACAGGCGGTATCGTCAGTGCCTTAGGTCGGGTGATTCCTTCTGGCGCCAGCCGGTTCAGCACCCCCAACATCATCCAGACCGACACCCCCATCAATCCGGGCAACTCGGGAGGGCCACTGCTGGACCGCTACGCCAACGTCATCGGCATCAACGCCCAGATCATCAGTCGGTCCGGCAGCAGTTCCGGTGTCGGTTTCGCCGTTCCCATCAACACGGCCAAGCGCATTGTGCCCGTGCTCATCAAGGAGGGCGACTACAGCTACGCCTATCTAGGCATCAGCGGCACTACGCTGGGGAACATCCTAGCCGAAATCAATGGCTTGCCATCACAGACCAGAGGGGTATTGCTGGTCGGCGTAGTCCCCGATGGCCCTGCCGACAAGGCTGGCCTCGTGGAGGCCGAGGATACGCGCGACGTGGATGGCGTGACTTATCCAGTGGACGGCGACATCATCACGGCCATCGACGACGTGCCTGTGCGAGGCATCGACGACCTCGTCTCCCACATGGTGCAGCGCAACAGACCGGGCGACGAGGTGACGTTGGACGTCCTAGCGGGCGGCCGGTCGCGGAAGGTGGTCGTTGAGTTGAGCGCTAGGCCCGAAATCGGCCCATTGAGTGTGGTTCCGGAGTCTAACCTCCCCACACCTGGCTGAACAATCGCATCCAGTTGCCCCCCAGAACCTTGGCGACATCATCGTGGCTGTACCCTCGCTGGGCTAGGCGAACTGCGATATTGGAGAACTTGTCCGGCGTCTCCATGCCTTCCGGGTGAATCATTGGGTCGGGGTAGTGCACTGAACGCTCTTGGTGCTTGGTGCCCTGTTGGGAGAAGAGCCAGTCGAAGAAAGCCTTGGGCTGGTCTTGGGTGAAATCGGTTCCGATTCCGACATGGTCGATTCCCACCCGCTCTACCAAGTCGTCGATGGCATCGATGTAGTCGTCCAGCGTCGACTGGAAGCCCTTGGGCATGAAGGGCGGGAAGGCGTTGGCGCCTATGACCCCGCCCTTCTCCGCGATCAGCTTCAGGGCATCGTCGGTCTTGTTTCGCACATGGCCGAAAAAGCTGCGGGCGTTGGCATGTGTGCAAGCCACGGGATGCTCCGAGAGGTCGGCGGTTTCCAACGTCGTGCGATCGCCCACATGAGAGAGATCAATGAGAATGCCCAGCCGGTTTATCTCCTTCACTGCGTCCACGCCAAAGTTGCTCAGGCCGTCGTCGCTCCGCTCGTAGCACCCGTTGCCCAGCAGGTTGCGCTCGTTGTAAGTGATCTGGATGACACGCACCCCCAAGGCATAAAACATGGCAAGGCGGTTCAGGTCGTTCTCAACTGGGGAAGCGTTCTGCCAGCCCAGCACTACGCCCACCTTGCCCTCTTCCTTCGCACTGAGGATGTCGCGCACCGACGTCGCCTGCACCAAGCGCTCGTCGCGCTCGAACCGGTGCAGCCATGCCACAACGTTGTCCATGCACTCGCGGTAGTTTTCCCACACGGCGATGGTGGCGTTGATGGCAGTGACCCCACCGTTGTGCAGGCTGTCATACACCCCTGGGCTCTCCCAGTTGCTAATGTTCAGCGCATCAATGACCACGCTGCGGTCATAAAGCGTTTCGACGGGTTCCTGCTGGGACATGAATTGACTCCTTGCCTGCGTTCCGACCTATCTACGGCATGCTTAATCCAAGCCATTCTTCGGGCAGACTGCATGATACTACACCCAGCTATCGTCCATTGACCCACCTGCCCTCTAGTGCTAGCTTATGCGCAACGACTACATGTCCGAAGTGCTCTCTTGCGAGCATAAAGGGAACATAAGGACGCCACCCGAGAATAGGAGGACACTATGGCCAGCAACGGAACCACGACGGTCATCCGCAACGGCACACTGATTGACGCCGCGGGGAACCCTCCCACCCCCAACGAGGCGGTCGTTATTGAGGGCAACCGGATTCGCAGCGTGGGCGGCCTTCCACCCGATGTAAATCTGGAGGACCGTGAGGTAAACGTCATCGACGCTACCGGGCGCTGGATAATGCCCGGCCTCATCGACGCCCACTGCCACCTCTCCTTTGGCAACCCCCCCATGACCGGTGTGCCCACCGCCAAGGGCACCACCAGCCCTGAGTTCAGCACCCTGCGAGCCGCGCGAAACCTAGGTCGCATACTCGCCTCCGGCGTGACGAGCGTGGCCTCGCCGGGGGGCACTTGGTTCATCGATATAGCCCTGCGCGACGCCGTGAGTTCCGGCCTCATACAGGGGCCGCGCATCAACTGTGCGGGGCGCTTCATCTCCACCTACGGCAGTATTCTGGACAACGAGCCATCTTGGGCAGGCAGCCCGGAGCATGCGCTCTCAAAGTTGTGCAACAGCGTGGACGAGATGATTACCGAGGTGCGACGCGAGTGCAAACACGGCGTCAACTTCATCAAGCTGGCCGACAGCCAGTTCGGCGAGACCCAGACTATCTCCAAGCAGGAGCTTGAGGCCGTAGTGGGCGAGGCCCATCGCCGTAACGTGCCCGTCACCATCCACTCCCGCGGCTCCGGCTCGACTAGGGACGCCGCCCAAGCGGGCGTAGACTGGATTCTGCACGCCGACCTAGCTACCGAAGCTGACCTAGATGCCGTAGCCGAGGCGGGCTGCCGCATCGTCCCCACCTGCACCGCCCTGCGCCGTGCCTTGGAATTGGGCGTGGCTTCGGGCCGCTCCGAGACCGAGCTGGACTTGGTAAGGCATCACATCGAGGCCCAAGGCTTTGTCATGGAGCGCAGCCGGGAGTTGGGCATCAAGGTCCTCTGTGGCACCGATACCGGCAACTCACCCAGCATGCCCTATGGCCAACTCCACGCCAACGAGCCGGAAATACTGGTGAAGGAGGGCCGCTACACTCCCATGGAGGCCATTCAGTCCATTACAAAAGAGAACGCCTACGTCATGGGCTTGGACGGACAGGTGGGCACCATTGAGGAAGGCCGAATGGCCGACATCATCCTGCTGGATGCCGACCCCATCGCCGACATCAGTGTTCTGAAGGCCGGGGCGCACGTTACCATGGTAATCAAGGACGGCTTGGTGGTGGATGGCGACAGCCTCAGCCCTAACAACGAGCCGCTGGGGTTCAATCAACTGGGCTTTTAGGGGGCGTCTCACATGCTCATCCCAACCTTCCCACATTCAATGGGGGAGGTTGGGATTGCCCCCGAGGTTATGGCCATCGAGCCGAAAGAAAGGTAAACAATGGATGTTGGTCTCTTCCTGACCTTTGACCGCAGCCATGACATGACGCAGGCCGATGCATTTGACCAGGCCTTTTCAGAGATCGACCTGGCAGAGGATGTCGGCCTCCACTCAGTTTGGCTGGCCGAGATGCACTTTGCTGGCGACCGGTCGGTGCTGGCCTCGCCGCTGGTGGTGGCCAGTGCTATCGCTGCCCGGACCAAACGTCTGCGCATGGGCACTGCTGTGCAGGTGCTGCCGCTGACCAATCCCCTCCGTCTGGCGGAAGAGGTGGCGACCTTGGACCACATCAGCCAAGGGCGCTTTGACTTCGGCATAGGGCGCAGTGGCCTAGCCCGCTCTTACGTTGGGTACAACATACCTTATGCCGAGAGCCAAGGCCGCTTCTACGAGTGTCTGGACATCCTCCGGAAGGCGTGGACGGAGGACACGTTCAGTTATGAGGGCGAGTTTTACAGCTACCACAATGTAGCAGTAGCCCCCAAGCCATACCAACTTCCCTACCCTCCGATACGCATGGCAGCAGGCTCGAACGAGACGTACCCGCTGGTGGGCCAGATGGGTCTGCCGATCTTTCTGAGTTTGCGCACGGTTAGTATCGAGGACCTGCAGCAGTCGGTAGCTGAGTACAAGAAGGCATGGCATGACGCAGGGCAGCCGGGTGAGCCGGACCTTGCCATGCGCATACCGGTGTACGTAGCCGACACAATGGACGAAGCACTGTCAGAACCGGAAGAAGGCGTGATGTCCTTCTTCCGCAATTTGGGACGGATGGTGGTCCAGAGTGGGGCGCAAGGCCGAGAGCTCAACGACGAACGCTCCCAACGGGCCAACAGGCTGGCGGAAATCAGCTATGAAGAAGTCCTCCGGGAGAAGGTAGCCTTTGGCACGCCTGATGTGGTAGTGGAGAGGCTGCAACAACTGCGGGAAGACTTGGGTCTCTCTATGGTCATCGCAGAGGTCAGCACCGGACTGCGACTGCCACCCGATCGCGTTTTGAACTCGATTCGTCTGCTCGGTGAAGAGGTAGCGCCCCGCCTCAGCTGACCTGAGACGCCGACGGTGAGGGAGATACAGCATGACATCGGCAACAGATGATGCAGCCTTGGGTTCCTTGAAGGACGGATCAGTGAACTCTCGGCGTCAGTTCAAGACTTGAGAGCTGCGATCCGAGAGGTCGGTGGCCGCATCGACCGCCTCTTCTTGGGAATGATGGCCATAGGTGCAGCCCAGATTGGCTTATTGATAACTTTAGTAGTGCGGGGATAGGGCGTCCGCCCATTCAGGAGGTGACAACTTGGGAATCTACAGGATGTACACTGGCGATGATGGGCAGAGCTACATCGAGTCCCTCGAGCCCTCGGACCCCAAGCTCGAGTCGCTGAAAAAGGTGTCGGGGTGTGCCCTTCAAATCACCCAAGCTGGCGAGTTCTCCGACTTCCACCCGGCCCCGCAACGCCGCTGGCTCACCATCCTGACCGGCCAGATCGACATCCAACTGGCCGACGGCTCCGTCCACAGCTTCGGCCCCGAGGACTTGCGCCTGTGGGAAGACCTCACCGGTAAAGGCCATCGCACTCGCTTCCCCGTGCCGACTGTCACCGTCTCGATGCCCGTAGTTGATTAGCCCGTCGGGCTTGGCCAGGCAGATCGGTCGCGATGCAAGAGCAGGATGTGATGGGTGGTGGGCTGAGCAAGGGCGAAACCGGTCCGGTGATGGATGAAGCCTATTTGAGGCAACTCATAGAGGCCCTCGGGGGTCCCAAGCGTTGCGCAAGGGGGCCAAAGAATTCCGTCACTGGTCGGCCGAAACGTCATCAACCACTGGCATATCGAGTATGATCCGCCGAACGGTCTACTCGAATGCATCGTCGGCCACGCCGACTACAGGCTGGAAATTTCCTGACCCAGTCCAATCTGACGCCCACACGCGTCTGTTGTTGGACCCAGCCACCAGCTGTCCTTTACTCACTCGATGGACGCTTCCCCTTTGGGGCCGCCAAGGCCCCGGCTCGCCATCCGTCGGCAAGCACACCCGGCACGGGCGATAGCCCTTGGCTGATGCCTCCTCCACCGATGCGAACGTTACGCGGTGCCACGTCTTTGTACGCCTGCCCGGCGGGCAGTTCGGTCGGCAGAAGATGCGGGTGGTGGTGCAGCCGTTCAGCATCAAGCTCGTGAGTCGCACCCGCCTAGCGGATGTCCCCGATGCGGGCGGCTAGGTGCTCCGCGACCATGGCTGTGGGCAGGTTCGTCGGTGCGCGCATGACCACCGGGAAGATGGAGGCGTCGCAGACGTAGAGGCCGTCGACGCCATGCACCTTGCCGTTGTGGTCGACGACGGCACCGCTGTCGCTGGCTGGTCCCATGCGACAGGTGCACGAGGGGTGAGCGAAGGTGCTGACTGAGCGCTGTGCGAACTGCCCTAGCCCCTGTCGTGTGGTCACCGGCGTACCGGGAGCGAGTTCGCCGTCAATAAGGCCAGACCGGACGATGGTCGCGCCGATGCTCCGTGATATCTCCATGCCGTCGACAACGGCATTCAGGTCGTTCTCCGCGCCATCGGTCAGGTAGCCCATGTCGATGACCGGCTTGGCTTCGGGGTCGGCCGAAGTCAGAGTCAGGCGCCCACGGGAGCGGGGGGCCACCATGGTGATAACCACGCCGTACTGCATCTCATCGGTCTCGGGGTAGTAGAGGGTGCGCGAAATCAGGTCGAGGTCGAACCCCTCGCTGCAATGGGGGCTGGGCACCTTGGCCATGGCGCGGACCTCTGAGCGGCGGGCTGTTTCGCCCAACTGGGCCATCTGCTTTTCCAGCTTGTCAGTGGGGTTGAAGAGGAGGAGGAGCAGGGGATGGTCGGTGAGGTTCTGGCCCACGCCCGGCAGGTTGTGGAGAGGCTTGACGCCGATGCGCTGCAACGCGTCGGCCTCGCCGATGCCGGACTTCATCAGGATTGAAGGCGAGCAGTAGGCTCCGCCCGCAACGGCGATGCGCCTCGCACGAATAATATGGCGAGCGCCGTCGGCGAACACCTCTACGGCTACTGCCCGGTCGCCCTCCAAGACCACCCGCTCCACCAAGGCATTGTCCACGATGTTCAGGTTGGGCCTGCTGCGCACCGGGTCCAAGTAGGCGAAGGCGCTATTCCAACGCATGCCTCCGGATACGTTGACTGGGAATGGGGCCACGCCCCTCTCCTCGTCGGGGTTGTTGAACTCTGGGACCTTGGGTATGCCGACTTCGGCTGCCCCTTCTAGGAAGGCGACGTGGTAAGGCGTTAGCTCGTTGGCGTCGGGGGTGTGCACACGCATGGCTGTCTGGGCTCGCGCAAAAGCGGGGGCCACCGACTCCCAGTCCCAGCCGGGGTTGCCCATCTTGGCCCAGCCGTCGTAGTCGCAGCGGTGCCCCACCGAAGCGTTGCAGTAGTTATGGGCGGAGCAGCCTCCGATGACCCGCGCGCGTAGGTATGGGATGGCCTCGGCCTGCGCTTGGTGGGCGATGCCTGCGTACCCCCAGTCGTGACTGGTGGAGCCTGGGCGTGGGTCCAGCAGGTCGGCGGGCCATACTTGGGGGTCGGGCGGGCCGTAGTCGGGGCCTGCCTCCACCAGCGTAACCCGGTGGTTGGTGTCGCGGGCGACGATGCCGGCGAGAGTTGCACCGCCGGTACCGCCGCCGATTATCAGGATGTCCGTCTCGTTGGGTATGGTCCTAGGTGCGTTCTGCATGGCATCACCTTCGCTTATCGAGTTAGTGTCCGCCGGGACTGTCTACAATCCACTTTGCGTGTTTCCGGTGAAAGCCGGAATCCAGAAACCTCTTCAATCGGAAGACCGCCTTACACAGCGACTCGATAAACTCGCGCCGCCGTGTCGTGGAACATGGCGGCGCGTTCAGAGGCCGAGTAGTCCTTGGACATGCGCTTGAAGGCGTTGTACATCACGTTGTAGGAGTAGGAGACCTTGTCCACCGGGAAGTTGCTTTCGAACATGGAGCGTTCGGGGCCGAACTGCTCTATGCAGTAGTTCACAAGGTGGGCCATGGAGTTTGCCAACTCCTCGGAGCCGATGGGGCGGTTACGCTCGTGCCAGTCAAAGCCGGTGCGTGGCATGCCGATGCCACCTAGCTTGGCATAAACGTTAGAGCAGGCAGCGACAGCAGCGATGCCGCTGCGCCAAGTATCCATCACTTCGTCGCGGTTGGCGTAGGGGCCTACTCTCAGCAACCCGCCAATATGATTCAGGATGATGGTGAGCTCGGGCACCGCCTTGGCGAAGTCGGCCAACTCGGTTAGCTGCGGGAAGAATAGCCAGCCCTCCAATGAGAACCCCATGCGGGCCAGCACACGGGCTCCGGCGCGAAAGTCGTCGCTGGCGAGCTGCCCCTGGCGGTTGTGGGCGGAGGTGTTTTCGATTTCGGGGTGTGGATCCCAAGTCACTGAGTGGCGTATGCCCCGGAAGCGGTTGGGGCTGGCAGCCTGCAGCGCTTCCAGCACTGGGGCCACGCCCTCGCCTAGGTTGAGATTGGCGTGTCCAACGATGGCGGCCGCCGCCCTGCCCGGTCCGTACAGCCCGCTGGCGCTGGCTGCCGCCAACCCCTGCACGAACTCGACCTCGCCCACAGGGCGCATCTCTTCTGGGCCGTCGGCGCGGTACATCGACCTAGCTTCAATGAACACCGTAGAGCGGACGTTATGCCCGCTATTGATGTCGTCGGCCAACTCGTGCAGCAGATATCGCTGGTAGGGGATGCGCTCCAGCCGGTAGTCCCAGAAGTGGTGATGGGGGTCGCAGATGGGTAGATCCGGCTCCAGCGTTGGCTCCTCCGTAAGGGCGAGCCAATCGTTCCCGCCAAAAGGCATAACGGCCTCCCGCTTGTTGGGTTAGCAGGCCCCATCTTATCAGAATTCACTTGCTTCTGGTTCTGATACAATATGGGACGAGTAAGCACACCAAACACTAGAGGAGGCGAGACAATGACAATGGAACGCACCCGAATCGACGCTGGCGCCGTCACATTCGCCGTAGGTTACTTCTCCCGCGATGGAGGCGTTGCCCACGGTACTGCGCCAGGCATGCGCGGTGGCAACAACCCCGACCAAGGAGTCTCCATTCAGGTAAGGGGCGAGGTTGACGGGCAGGACACAGAGCTTCTGCGCTTCGACTGCTTCGAGATCGCGCCCCACTACCACTACGCACCGGCACGGGAGAACACCCAAGTGATGCTGGACCCAGTGGTCAGCGGCAACCCTATCGGCTGGTCCTTCGAGCAGATCGGCACTAGGTTGCCTGCGATGCTGACCAAGGCTGGATACCCTGAGATTGCCACTAGGGTCAACGCCACGTCCCTCATGGAGGCGCTGCCTGAGGCCGAGGCGACAGCCCGCGACATGGCCCAGACGCGACGCGCCACCGTGACCCACAGCCGGGGCAAGGAGATCGTCGAGGCTGGCAATATCCGCTTCGGGCTGGAAATCCGGCGCACGGCTGGCGGTGGGGGACCCGCCATCCACGTCTTGGGCGACGTAGCTGGGCAGGAGATTGAACTCCTGGCCTTCGACTGCTTCTACACTGCTCCCCACTACCATTACGGCCCCCGCGCCCGCAACGAGCGCCTCTACTGGGACACCACCTTGGTGGAGGACCCGCTGGCGTGGACCATCGACCGCTTCCGCGAGGGCAAGCTGCCCCGCATGATCGAGCGAGCTGGCTACCCTGGCATCGCCTCCGACCTCGATGAGCGCGTGGTTGCGTCCAAGCTGTCCTACATCGAGTCCTGGCTCCGCAACTCGGACAAGGAACTCCAAAAGCAAGAGGCTGCCGAAGTCGCTGCTTAACCCATCCCACCCGGAAGCCCTTGGGCCTCAGAGGCAATCTCTGAGGCCCTTTTGGTTCTAGTGGCGTTTCGTAGGCACCTCATTTAAGCAGCCAAAGTAGAGATACTTTTGGATGTATGGACATAAGGAGATTAAGATGGCAAGAACAACTCTATCCTTGGGAGACTCCGCGGGGCAGGCGGCAACCCACAGCCAATGGAAGTTCGCCCGTGGATATGTGCCGGGGCAACCCAATGAGGGGCTGGTGGAAGAGGCCGACGGCAGTCCGGCGCGGCTGCCGGACTACGATGATTCCGGCTGGGAGGTATCTACGGACCTAACGCAGCGGGTATCCCGTGGGTTCACCTTCGCTTGGTATCGCATCAAAGTCACGCTGCCCGAAACGGTGGAAGGGCACCCGGTTGATGGTGTACGAGTCCTGTTTGAGACGTGCATCGACGACTATGGGGAGATTTGGGTGGACGGCGAATGCAACAGGGAGCGGGGAGCCATCCAGGGTTTCAACGTGCCGCAACGGGTTGTGGTCACCGATAAGGCCGTTCCTGGCGCAGAACACACCATCGCACTCTTGGCGGTGAACGGTCCGTTGGGCGCGCCGTTTGGGACCGTTTTCGTTCGTTATGCTACCCTCGCCTTCGAATGGGTTGCGGCATAGGTACTCCTCGGGGGGCATTGGGGGGGCCATTGTTTGATCGCAGCGCAACGTTGCAAGTCCGTAGCTGGGCGCGGCATTGGCCCTAGCCAAAACGAAGGTGCTTGTATGTGAAACGCGCGGCGGGTGCCGCGCTGCCGTATTTGGCCAGCTTGCCGCGGTGTGCCGCAGTTTTGGCCCGTCGGACCTGGAACCCAAGCTGAGGAAGAAGGCCGCGGGCGATCCTGAGAGGGACCGGTCTCGGGGCGGGCAGCTTGAAATGTTACCGTGAGTTGGACTGCGTCCTATCTGCAGTGAGACCAGTGCCGTATCTGAAAAACGTTTCTTCGTATCTGAAAGTGGTCTCATTGGTCTCACTGTCGTACCTGGTGCAGCTTGGACTGAATGGTCCCTTTTCCCGGTTTGGGCCGTTGGGGTGTCTTCTTGGAGTGGTACGCTTAGGTGTGAGTGCATAAGAGATATGGTACATTAGTTCTGATCATTTTGCAAGGGGAGTGGGCATGGGCGGCGAGAGCACTCTCGCGCTGTCGTAGAATTGGGCTTTGTGAGAGGCGCCACCTAACGGGCTTGTGAAGGGGCGCTGGAGGAGGCATGGCATGCCAAGGATGCCGGGTGGAGAGGCATTGGCGCGGACCCTGATGGCTTGTGGGGTTGACCATGTTTTCGGTATGACGGTGGGCGGGCAGGTGCCGTTTACGGTGTCGGCGATACGGGCGGGTATGAGGATGATGACGGTGCGGGATGAGAAGTGCGCTGCCCTTGCGGCGACGGCGTTCAGCCGGACGAGCGGGAGGCCTGGGGTGTGCATCTCGTCGAACCCCGGCGCGGCTCACATGGCGTTGGGTATGCATGAGGCGCACCTGTCGGACGTGCCGATACTGGCCATCAGCATGGATGTGGGGACGGCGAGCTTGTGGCGCGGGGCAGCCTACTACGACCAGCAGGCGATGTTCCAAGCTGTGACCAAGCTGACGTTACGGGCTGAGAGCGTGGCTGCTCTGCCGGACATGGTACGCAGGGCTCTGCATGCTGCTACAACGGGGCGCACGGGCCCGGCGGCGATCATCGTGCCTGCGCCGCTCTGGGCTGGAGAGGCCGACTTCGCTGACGGTGTTTTTGGCGACCCCGCAGCCGTGCCATCCCATTTCCCCGCCTTGCGCACCCCTCCTGCGCCTGACGTCATCGAGCAGGCAGCCGATCTGCTGGCGAGCGCCGAGCGCCCGGCCATCCTAGCTGGCGGGGGGATCAAGCTGTCGGATGCCTCCGACGAGCTAATCGAACTGGCGGAGCACCTCGCCATCCCGGTGGCCGTGACCCATGCAGGCCATGGCGCGTTCCCCAGTGCCCACCCCCTCAGCTTGGGGCTGCTGGGCTCGGCCAACGCAGGCAGCCGTGGACGCATCGCCAACGAAATCATGGCCGAGGTCGATGTGGTGCTGCTGGTGGGCACCCGTATGGACAGCCGCACCACCATGAACAACACCGTGCCCTCAGCGGAGGCCACACTGATTCAGGTGGATATCGAGCCCCAGGAAATCGGCAGCAACATGCATGCCGCTGTGGGCATCGTGGCCGACGCCAAGCTGGCGTTACAGGCCCTGAAGAACGTGCTGGCGGAGCGGACTCCCGCTGTGACGGTGGTGGCGGAGACGCCGCAGGCGCGGCGCATCGCCGAGATGATGGAGGCTTGGCGCAGCGAGTTCAATCCGCAGATGACGTCCGACTCCGCGCCCATCAAGACGCCGCGGCTGTTCCGCGAGTTGCAGGGTGTGATTGACGACAACACCATCGTGGTGCTTGATGCTGGCGGGTGCTCCTACTGGGCCCCTGCTTACCTCGACCTCAACCCCGAGAACCAAGCCATTTATCCGCGGGGGGCGGCTGCCCTAGGTTCCGGCTTTCCCATGGCCATCGGGGCGCAGGCGGCTGCGCCGGGCAAGCGGGTGATCTGCGTGTCGGGGGACGGCGCTTTCGGCTACAACATCATGGAGCTGGAGAGCGCGTTACGCTTGGGCTTGCCGGTGGTCAACGTGGTCATCAACAACCAGAACCTCGGCATGGAGCGTCGTGGATACTTGGAGTACGCGGGCGAGGTCTTCCCGGAGGGGGCGACGTTCAGTCCGCAGGACTTCAGCAGGATTGCGCAGGCGTACAACTGCTTTGGGATTCGGGTGGAAGAGCCGGGTGAGTTGGGGGCGGCGTTGCGGGCGGCGCTGGAGTCGGGGCAGCCTGCGGTGGTGGATGTGGTGATTGATCCTGAGGATAGTGATAGTGAGGGGACGCGGCCTTGGCGGTCGTATTAGTGGTTGACAGTCCCGTTTGGTGCGGGTACGCTCGGTTAGTACACCCCCTGGACGCCTCGGCGGCAGGGCGCGAGGCTGCCGAAAGGCAGCCAGCTTTTTCTGGGCAGTACCCCTCATCCGCACCAACGTCTATATCGACGGCTTTAACTTCTACTATCGTGCCGTGAGAGGTACGACTCATCGCTGGCTTGACCTTGGCAAACTGGTGCACCTATTGCTGCCGGGTCACGAGGTTAACCGGATACGCTACTTCACCTCCCTCGTTTCCAATCGTCCAGATGACCCAACGCAGGCGCAACGACAGCAAATCTGCCTTCGTGCCTTACAGACCTTGCCCAATTTGACTATCCACTACGGGCACTTCCTGGGAAAGACCAAGAGGAGGCCGTTGGCATCGCCACCTGAAAACGGACCACGCACCGTTGAGGTCTTGGATACTGAGGAGAAGGGCTCCGACGTGAACCTAGCGTCCTACCTGCTATTGGATGGCTTCGAAGACGCATACGAGATGGCAGTAGTAGTGTCGAACGACTCAGACCTTCAGCTGCCCATCACTATGGTTCGTGACAGGTTGCGAAAACGAGTCGGCGATCATCTTCGACCCAAGTCGGAGACGGAGCTTCGAGTTGCACAGCGCGGCGTCATGGTACAGAGCACTGCGCCAAGGTCCGCTGAGCGCTAGCTTGTTCCCGGACACACTGTCGGATGCCAACGGCCCTATCACCAAGCCAGCCGGCTGGTAGGCGGGACCATACAAAGAAGGGAGTCCGCATCGCCACCCCTGGTTCTGCAGGATGCGGTGCGGGCGGCGTTGGCGCCGGGCCAACCGGCGGTGGTGGATGTGGCGATTGATCCAGTGGAGAGTGGTTGGAGGGAGAGGCGGCCTTGGCGGTCGTATTAGGTGGGTGGGATTTGAAGTCGTCGCGAATTGGATGCTGAGGAAATGGACTTTAGTCAGCTAGCAATCGTTGTGGCGTTCGCCTCATTTGCAGTAGCGTCGCTCGCTTTAGTCTTTGCAGTCAGGGGAGATCGACGCAAGAGTGGCGTGGACATACGTTGTAACGTTGCAATATCCAGTTCTATACGGTCCAAGAAAAAATGGGTCTCTGAAATCAGATTAGCAAATGCAAAGGACCGGGCTGTCACGGTGCATAAAATATATTTGGAGATAGGCTATGGCTTGTACATCGAAGTAGAGGATTTCACACAGGAGCCGTTGACCCTTGATCCGTACGCGGGTTTTCAGAAAGAATATGACCCAATTGACTTCTATTCTCATGGGAACCAACGCGTCACTGGGTTTTTCAATGACAAGAAGGTTCGGACACGCATATTGTTGATTACCTCGCTTGGACGCCATTATCCGAGGTCGGACGCGAAGAGTTCCGACGACCCTTGGCTGGACCAGATAGGAACGAATATAACGACCACTGTACTGTCGCCTCGACGTTTGACCTATAAAGGTCGCTCATACGGATCTGAGGCGAAATTTATTGTGACCTTGAGTCGAGGAGGACAAGAAGACCAGGTCGCGCCCATTTATCCCGATGACTATCGGATACACAAATTCCGCAACTTTGGACTAACGGAATGGTCACTAGAGTCGAAGCAAGCTCTAGAAAGCTTTTTGTGGACACAAGTGCGCGAGGGGAAGTTATCTGCTGACGATATTCACGTGCTCGACCTTGAAGCTGCTAGGGACGAGAGGTACGAGGCATATACCAGAGAGGCACTTGTGAGCCCCCAAGGATGGTTCACTCATAAGGTGCTAGGCAGAGTTGTCACCGTATCGGAAAGACGGGCCTTGGAACGGGAAAACAGAAAAAGAGTGAAAACTCGCGTCTGATCGTACGCAGATACTGGCCTAACAAAAATCGCTTGGCACAATTCGTCCAGTGTAGGAGAACATACCCATGCCGACCGCACTCGAACACCTACGCGTAATCGACTTCGGCCAGTACATCGCCGGTCCCCTGCTGGGCATGCTTCTAGCGGACCAAGGGGCGGATGTGGTGCGGGTGGACCCGCCGGGCGGGCCGTTGTGGGATACGCCTGCCAATGCCACTTGGAACCGAGGGAAGCGGAGTATTGCTCTTGATTTGAAGAGCGATGGCGACCTGGCCGTGGCTCGGCGACTGGTGGAGGGTGCGGATGTGGTCATCGAGAACTTCCGGCCGGGGGTGATGGAGCGCCTCGGCTTGGGGGCGCGGGAGATGACGGAGGCCAACCCGCGGTTGGTGTACTGCTCGGTGCCGGGGTTTGCGTCGGACGACCCGCGGGCTAGGATGCCTGCTTGGGAGGGTGTGGTGGCTGCGGCTGCTGCCAGCTTCCGGCCTGCCGATCCGTCGCACAGGGGGGCGCACCGTCCGGTGTACACCGCGATACCGATTGCGTCGACTTATGCTGCCTTCCAAGCGGCTGCCAGCATTGTGCTGGCGTTGAATGCGCGGGAGCGGGACGGGCGGGGGCAGCACATTGAGGTGCCTCTGTTCGATGCCATGTTTCCCTCCATCGGCCACCACGGCTTGCGTATACACGATGCCAGGCCCGAGCCGCTGACCTTTGCCACCATCTGGGGTGGCTTCTTCCAGTGTAAGGACGGCCGGTGGCTGCGGTTCGGCGGATTTGGCAACCAGAACTTCCGCCAGTTCGTCGAGGCATCGGGGATTGAGTCGTGGGAGGACGATGGTCTCATCCAACTGGACCGTCCGCTGCCGGAGAGCACAGGTGAGGTAGCCCAGATTCAGGAGTGGATACGTCAGCTCTTCAGCACTAGGACCGCCCAAGAGTGGGAGGACCTGATTGCCGAGGCGGGCAGCGAGGGGGCCGTGTGTCGCACCAGCGACGAGTGGTTCGACCACCCTCACGCCCGGGAGTCGGAGATGGTGGTGGAGGTGGACGACCCCACCCACGGTAAGGTGCTCCAGCCCGGCATCAACGCCCGCATGTCCCTCACTCCGGGACAGGTGCGCGGCCCAGCCCCAGCCATCGACCAGCACCGCAACACGCTGCTATCCGAGTTGGATGCCCACACCAGCACGACCGGCCAACCTCCGCCGCAAGGCTTCCTGCGGGCTGCCTTGGAGGGCGTGCGCGTACTGGACCTCTGCATCATCTTGGCGGGCCCCACTTTGGGGCGGACCTTGGCCGAGTTCGGGGCCGACGTCATAAAGATAGACAACCCCACTCGTGGGTCGACGGTAGCGAGACACAACGACATTAACCGTGGCAAGCGCAGTATTCTGCTGGACCTGAAATCGGAGGAAGGGCGAGAGGTCTTCTGGAAGCTGCTGGAGAACGCCGACGTGGTGGCCCAGAACTACCGTGCGGGCAAGCTGGAGCAGTTAGGTCTGGGCTACGAAGAGGTGCGCAAGCGCAAGCCCGACATCGTCTACGCATCCCTCAACGCCTACGGCCATCTCGGCCCGTGGGCGGGACGGCCCGGTCATGAGCAGTTCGCCCAGACTGCCGCCGGAATGGCCAATCGCTTTGGCGGCGACGGCGCCCCTGCCGTGCAGCCCAACCCGGTGAACGACTACGGCACGGGGTACATGGGGGCCTACGCCGTGGCACTGGCCCTGCTGCACCGGCAGAGGACGGGGTTGGGGCAGCATGTCGACACCTCCCTCGCCTACACTGCCATGACCCTGCAGTCGCCCTACATGCAGCGCTACGAGGGCAAGACTTGGGACGAGCCCAGCGGGCAGGAGGCCTTGGGCAGCGGACCCTTGAACCGCTTGTACCAAGCCAGCGACGCATGGCTCTTCGTCGGCGCCAAAGAGTCCGACCTGCCCCGCATGGCGCAAGTCTCGGGACTGTCGGGGATAGAAGACCTGCAGGACGAGGCCCTAGCGCAATCGCTGGAGGAGCGCTTCCTCGGCGACACCGCCGACGGGTGGGTCGCCCGCCTCATGGAGGCTGGCATCGGCGCTCAACGGGTCATCACGCAAGTCCGCGAGCTGATGGAAAACCCTTGGGTGCAGTCCCACGGTCTGAGCATTACCCGCGAGCACGAAGACTTCGGCCTCATCACTACCTGTGGTCCGGCGCCGCGCCTCTCCCGCACACCGGTGCGTCCCGGCAACCCCGCCTCCCGCCCCGGCTCCGACGCCCGACAGATACTGGAGGAAGTGGGGTTGGGCGCCGACTTCGACCGCTTGGTGGAGGCGGGAGTGATAGTCACCGAGGGCGTGCGGGCTGGGTGATAGCCTGTCATTTAGGCGAAAACCTGAATCTAGGGCCTGCCCCGACTTGGTCCGTGGATGGGGGCGTCCCCACGCTAGTGACATCTGCCCGTTGACTGGGGTTCCCTTCCTCCCTACTATCCATATAGGGCCCCCTTTGGCAAGCCAAGGAAACCCTTGCGTAAGCATCGCGCCCCACCCGAGGGCCCCACGCAAAAGAAAGGCAAGTGGACCAAATCCGGGACACGAGTGTCCCATGAACAACCCGATTCCAAAGCTGTTCAGAGCAACAATGAGACAAATGAGACCAGAATCAGATACAAAAAAACCCGCGCCAGCTACGAACCGTGTCCCATTCGTACCCTCTACAGATATAAAAACACGCCCACCATCGGGACATATTGTCCCGACCGTCCCACCTCTCCTCAATCCCCTGCAACTATCGCTACAACGGGGACGTTCCGATGGAGTGGTTGGACTGGCAGCGACCACGCAGGTAAAATTGGCCCAAACCCAAAGGGCCCATCCACCAAGAGGCCTTTGGCCGAGAGGAGAACACCATGCCTGAAGTAACAGGACTAGGGCACGTAGGCATCATCTGTGATGACTTCTTGAAAATGCGCGACTTTTATACTCGTGTTATCGGCTTGACGGTCACCGACGAGGACCCGGACCGGGGAAGCTGCTTCCTGAGCGCCGACCCTGGCAATGAACACCACGAGTTGAACTTGGGCGAGGCCCGCGGGCCGGACCACCCCATGGGTGCCCGTTCTAGGACCCAAGGTGTCGGGCAGGTCTCCTTTGTGGTCAAGGGCTTGGACGACCTCCGCGAGTTCTACCACCGACTGCAGGACGAGAACGTCCGCATAGCCCGCACCATCACTCACGGCATATCCCTGAGCGTCTACTTCTACGACCCCGAAGACAACATAGTAGAGCTCTATTACAAGACGGGCTACAACGTCCGGCAGGGCTTCGGCGCAGAGGTAGACCTCGACTCTCCCAACGATGAGCTGATGGCTTTCTCCAAGTCCTTCGAGGCTGTGCAAGGACCGTTCCAAGGGGCCAAGCTGCCCGTAGGCTGAGAACGCCTGCCAGCTGGTGGGCGACCCTACAGAACTGAAGGAGGTCGGTGATGGACAGGATAAAGCACATGGCCATCTTCACTCTTGACCCGGAGAAGACAGCCAATTTCTATGTGGATGTTTTTGGTCTGGAGAGAGCGGGCCCGGCGGGCCGGGGTGGCTTTTACCTGAGCGACGGCGAAATCAACCTCGCAATCCTGAAGGCAAGGGATGTGAACGCTGACAATCCCGCAGGCTTCCAGACCCCCGCTGGCATCGACCATTTCGGGTTTCAGGTGGGGGACTTGGAGGCTACCCAAGCCCGGCTCGCGGAGTACGGCGCCGAAGAACTGCCTTCCCACGCCCCGCCCGGCGGAGGGGAGTTCTACTACGAGTGTCGGTACCGCGGCGCTGGAGGCCAAGTAGTCGACGTCACCGAGAACGGCTGGGTAGGTACGGGGTAGTCCTACGCCCACGGCGCCATTCCGGTGAAGACCGGAACCCACAGGGGCATGGACGGTGGAGGGCGACTGGTCACTCCACCACCCCATCCCAACCTTCTCCCTCCCAGTGGGAAGGGGTCACCGACGGCCCCTGCAATCCAAGATCCCACCGACCGCGGTCGCGGATGATCAGCCGTGTTTAGCCAGCGCCTCGCGGGGGAAGTCGCGAATGAGATCGCGGGCGGCGGCGGCGTTGGGTGTTTGTATGACGAGGTTGTCGACACCAGTGGCTTCGATGGCTTCGAGGCGCTGCATGATCTGCGATGGAGAGCCGGTGAGAGTGCGGGCGATGTCTTGCTCGGAGACGAAGCGCTCCTCGCCTGGTTTCATGAAGACCATGTGCCCGCGGTGGACGTCGAGATAGAGGCGGTCGGAAGGGGTACCCCTCTCTTCGGCGTATGCCCGTATGTAGGCATCGTATTCGGCGGCTGTTCCGGTGGTGCCCGACTGGCCTAGGTTGGAGCCGGGCCCATAACCGGCCTCCCATTGTGCGTGGACTCGCATCACCAAGTTCGGGGCTACATGGGCCATGACGCGGTCGGAGGTCATGGACTCGCCTTCGTAGAGGACGCAGCCGGCAATGTTGGCCACTGTGTAGGGGTTGAAGTCGCCACGGCCAGCGGCTCGGGCGGCTTGGACCACGGCGTCGCGGTCGGCGTCGAGGTTACGGCCTGCGCCAATGGTGACCCAGCCGTCGGCGATTTCTCCCACTGCCTGTAGGGCCTTGGGGCCGTTGGCCGCCATGAAGACGGGGATGGGGTCGTGGATGTTGATGAAGCTGTCGCGGTCGGGATGCACGAGGCGAATCCATCGCTCACGGTCCCCCTCGCGGAATAGGACGTTTTCCCCGGCAAGAAGGCCCTTTACGTCCAAGGCGTACTGCTTGAAGTAATCGACAGGCACTGCGGGCAGGCCCATGGTGTTGCGTCCGGTATAGCCGGTGCCCAAGGCGAGGGTGACGCGTCCGGGGGCCAGCTTGTTGATGGTGGCAATGGCGGAGGCGGTGACGGGGGCAATGCGGTTGGTGGGGATGGCGACCAGCGTGCCCAGCCGGATACGCTCGGTGTTCTGGGCTGCGAGGGCCATGGTGGCGTAGACGTCGCTGTATATCAGCTGTGAATCGAAGAACCATGCGTGGGTGAAGCCTCCCTCCTCGGCGGCTCGCACCTCGCGCCAAGCATCGATGTATGAGGGTATGGAGATGCCAATGTCCATGTAGAGTGCTCCAGTGTGGGCGGGTGTGGTGCCGAAGCCGGAAAGCCTAGGCCTTGGTCTGCTAATGGCCTGTCAGATTCTGTCCGCTAGGATACACCCCTGAGGGGCCTATGTGGAGCACCGTGGGGTGATGTGCTACCTAGCCGCAAATGTCGGTATTCCTGTCGGCGTTTTTGGTGGCTCCTTGCTCCTCTTCCATGGCCGCAGCGAAGGCGTCGACAGCTTCCCTCTGCCACCCCGGAAGTGCGTGGGCCCTTCCGCTATTGCTGGTGCGACTGTGATGGGTGCGATTGTGTGGACGGGTGCCGAGCTCCCTGCAGGCATTGCGCAGGGCCACCCAGCGAACAGGGGGCAGGAGGGCTACTGGAAACCACCGGAAAGAGCCCCATGCTGGAGCAGCAGCCCTAACCGGAGGGGGCATGACAACAAGAACACGGTGCACTTATTGGAGCGTAATTGCCCTTACCGCTCTCGGCCTTGTCCTCTGGCCCTTCTGGTCGCCGGTAGCTGTCCGGTATCTGCTGCGACTGAGGCTCCTTTCGGCGCAAGTCCGCCAAACCCTGCCTTCGCTGTGGGTGCGCTGGGGCTTCACTGGCGATCTGCCAATCTCGTTGCAGCAGCAGCGTTCGTCAAGGGTCGGCTGGACGGACAGGTTCCCGACAGCTGGCAGGAATTGGTCGCCATCCCGGGAGTGGGGGACTACATAGCTTCCGCCGTGCTCTGTTTCGCATTTGGACGTTCCAGTGTGATGATGGACACGAACACACAGAGAATAGCCCGCAGGGTGTTGGGAGAAGGCCTCCTTCAACCGAACTGGCGACTCAGACTTTCTTTGCGTGAACTGGCCGGACGCAAGGGCCCGAACACCCAGTGGAACCAGGCATTGCTGGGTCTTGGTGCGTTAGTCTCCAAGGCATGTGCCCCCGTTTGTGCGGAGTGCCCGCTCCGCACAAACGGGGGCACGGGAGGTGGAAGATAGACTGGCGGTGTTGGCTCGGGATGGATCTCACTCCTGAGCTGAGGACGGCTTACCACGCGAAAGTTAGTGGTGTAGTCTCCTCATGCCCACCAAACTTGACGCCGATCCCAAGCTGGCTACCCTGGGGACCATGCCGTGGCATCTTCTGAAGAGGCTTCTCAGATGAATTGCCTGCCAAATAGACTTGTGAATCCCGTGCCCATGAACGGGAATACCATTCCCTGGTTCAGCTGGGTCCTAGTCGCAGTAGCGGCCGCCCTCCTGATTCTTCCGCCGGCCGTCCGCGCCCAATCTGGGCTGGACTGGCGCTGGCCATTGCAGGAATGAGCCGGTCTCCCATCTCCGCCGGGATCGCGTTCTTCGGGGCCTTCGGCTTGTTGGCGGTCCTTACGCCAGTCAGCCCCCTGCTGTGGCTGGTGTTGATACTGGCGACTGCAGGCGGCGTCTTGGGGGCCTTTGCCCTCGGCTATCGGCTCTAACCACATGCCCAGCCCTTGAAAGCTGAGCTTCGAGCGGTTTGGCCGTTACAATCTGCCTTTACTGTATTATAGCTGCGAGCCAATTCGTTGGACTTCATGGGCCGCATCCGCAAAACGACAATGCCCCGAAGCGCAAGAGCTACTGGAAGCCACCAGAAAGAGGGAATTGATGAGCTCCGCGCGGACCACACGTGGTTCTTTCGGTGCTTCCCATGGCGGGGAGTAAGACGCAACCGTGGGTGGGCTACCTGCCAAGCTGAACAGGCACTCAAATTGGGGGCGTCGAAGGAGGAGTAGTGAAAGCGCTCGGGTTGTTTGCAACAACGTTGTTACTTCTAGTGGCCTGCGCCGGTCCGATGGGACCGGCGGGTGAGCGTGGCCCTGAAGGACCCCAAGGGGTGGTGGGGGCAGAAGGAGTGCGTGGCCCGCACGGAGAGGCGGGGCCTCAGGGTGACGCCGGTCCCCAGGGTGACGCCGGACCGCAGGGTGCGCGCGGCTCGACGGGCGAGGTCGGCCCAGCCGGGGCTCCGGGGGAGGATGGTGGGCAGGGGCCGCAGGGAAAACAAGGAGAGCAAGGACCAGCTGGTCGTCAAGGGGTTGAGGGCCCCGTAGGTCCTAGTGGGAGCCCAGGGGCGCCGGGAACTCCAGGAGCGACTGGCTTGCAAGGGCCACGCGGGGAGCAAGGTGTCCCAGGCCCTGCAGGGGGGCCACAGGGCCCGCAAGGCGAGCAGGGCCCAAAAGGTGAGCCTGGCATATCCACCTTGGACTCCCGGGGCATCTACGAGGAGGTTAGGGATAGCATTGTCTGCATCCAATACCAGAACCGTGAGTGCTTCGGCAGCGGCTTCTACATCGACGAAGAGGGAACTGTGGTCACGGCGCTCCATGTCGTCGAGCTCTTGGAGCAGTACGACTGGGTGGAGATATGGATCGGCAACGACCTCTACTCCCAAAGAGCGCAGTACCGCGTAAAGCACCGCTACCCCGATCTGGACGTGGCCACTTTGACGAGAGTTGCCGGGTCTTTCCGAACAAGGCCACTGCCGATTGCCACCGACTACCGGATTGGAGAGCAGATCCTTCTCTTTGGGTTCCCTGGTCAACGCCTGTCACAGGACACATTGATCCTGACTAGGGGAACACTGGCGGCCTTGTATGAACTCGGGGCATACAAGGATTACTTCCTTATCGACATTGTATCGGCTCCTGGGTCGAGTGGCGGGGCCATCGTCAATGCCAAAGGGGAAGCCTTAGCCGTGCTTCATGGCGGTTACTCAACACCACCGGATGAGGAAGGGTACAAATATAACTACTTCTCCCTTGCGTCCAACGTCGTCGGGATGGACCTCCAACGCCCTGATTGGCAGCAGCCAGAGCGCTAGCTCTGGAACGACCGGATGAGGCAAAGCAAAAACAGAGGGTGAGGAACAAGTGAAAAGGGTGCCCACGATACACGGGAAGGCTATGTTGAACGAGCCGGTGGAGGATGTAGCCCAAGGACCTTGCCATCGAGGAGCTGCTGCCCCCCAGCAGACACCTATGCGGTCACCCGCGCCTGGGCCGTCCACTTCGGAGGTGTCCGTGGATCGGGCCCGTCGAGATGGGACGGCGGATAGTGCACCCCACCCAAACGGGGCGATTAGAGTTCTCAATAACCCAACTCTTCGGGTGGTGAGTTCCAGACCCTTTTGTATCTGCTGAGCAGTATCAAAAAGTGCGGTCGCCGTTATTGATACTGGTGAGACCCCCCTTCAGCTACCAACCTGATTTACGCAACGAAACTTGTGCGATTCATGAGCTTCCGTCCCGATAAGCTGATAGAGGCCAACCTGGGGATACAATCTGCTTGGCATCCTTCTCTAAGTGGGTATACAATTAGATTGTGGAGTACGGATGGGACAGCGACAAACGGGCTGCCAATCTCGCCAAGCATCGCGCTGACTTCGAGTCCATATACAGCTTCGATTGGGAGACCGCCTACTTCGAGCCCCAAGTGCGTCGCGGAGAATTGCGGTTCCGAACCATTGGCTACATTGGCCCCCAGCTCCACGTCATTATCTTCACTATGCGCGGTGAGACAGTCCGCATTATCAGCATGTGGGCAGCAGGCCGCAGAGACGAGAGGAAATATGCCCAAGCTTAAGCCGGACCACATTTCGCTAACCGAGGAAGAGGACGCCGCCATGGAGTCTGCCCTTGCCAACGACCCCGAGGAGCAAGGTTGGGTATCCGTTGGCCCCCTACAGCCCGTCAAGGAAGTCTTCCCGGAGCTTGTAGCAGCCTCGAAGCGGATGCGCGGGAAGCAGAAGGCCCCCACGAAGGTAAAGGTCCCGATCCGGTTAGACGCTGCGGTCGTAGAGCACTTCCGGGCCACCGGCCCTGGCTGGCAGTCGAGGATCAATGAAATACTACGCCAGGCGGCCTTGGGGGAATAGCCATGTAGCGGTGAGGATGGGATCAAGGCCTCGACCTCGGCCTGCTCCAGGTACTCCGGCAGTGTGGAACCTTTCCCTCCGGAGACCCGTTGCATCTGCCGCTCTTTGGGATACATCCCGCGAGGGCGTCGCCTAGCCAGCGTCGTCGTCGTCACAGCACACCATGGAACTTTTTGTGTAGTTTTGTTTCATGCTCGAAGGATAGATAGCTCAAACCACCGGCCACGGTGGGAGTACTCCCACCTAGCATTTGTTGCAACGTCAGGATACTAGGACGGAGTTGCCCGGTGTGCGCTCGCGAGGCGGGCGGGATCATGAACCGGCTGGCTAGTGAGCGGCTGAGGCGCAGTTCGATTGGGAGAGCACCACGCTAGGCACCTGGGGTAGATGGGGAGTTCGAATCCCCTCGGCTCCCACCAGAAGGGTCGGGTTCGAGGAACTAACCGAGTGACTCTTGTGCTGGAGACTCAACCGGATATTTTCAGTGAACTTTGACACTTGAGTCTGCTGACCAAGTAGGTTTTACGCCGCTGGGCTTGGTCAAGGCCAACGCTCGCAACCGGTATCCACCGTCGAGCGAGCGCGTGGTTTGCACTAACCGGCGGTCTGGAGGCTGGCGGGGAGGTGGCGCTCCCAGTCGGGAATCTGCCTGACGCGGGGTGAGGGCAGGAACCAAGCGGAGACGAGGGCCAACAGACTGAAGCCGAGGGACATGATCAACGGCGCTGCATAGGTGCCCGTAACGTCCCACAGAAATCCAGCGCATACGGGGGCCATGCCCATGCCGAGGCCGTTGCCCACGTTTTGCCAACCGTAGAGACTGCTCTGGGGGACGTTGCCGTAGTACTGGCGATTGGCGATGGGAAAGGTGGGCACTTCGGAACTCTGGCCGAAGGCAAAGAGGACGGCGAACAGGTAGAAGGCCCATGGGTCGTGGGCGAAGAGGATGATCAGAAGCGGGAAAACCTGCAGGGACATGCCTACGACCCAGACCGTCCTGCAACCCAAGCGTTCCGCTATAACAGGCATGGCCCCCCGGGCAAAGACTCCGACGGCCTGTTGGGTTGCGAGCACGCCGGCGGCGAGTCCCAAGGACAGGCCACGGTCAACGGCAATGGCCACGACCAACACGTTGATAATGTTGTGTCCCATGCATCCCCAGTAGTGGATGCCGATGAGGTTCCAGAAGGTAGCGGTGCGCTTGGCCTGCTGGATGAACACCTTGGCTCGTACCTTTGCGGACTCGTCCCTTTGCCGGGCTTGGACCGGCTCATCTCGAAGAGCGCCGAAGGGCCGCAGGCCTATCTCGGCGGGTCCGTTATAGAAGAACCGGGCCAACAAAAGCATTATCGCCCCGCCTGCTATGCCGGGAAGCCAGAATATCCACTGCATTCCAAGCTGGTCGAAGGCTGTGCCAATCAGTAAGAGCAAGCCTATTGTGCCCATTCCCTGGAACGACCAGACGATGCCCATGGCGACTCCGAGGTTTCTCCTGAACCACAGGGTGACGCCAGAGATTGTCAGGACACCGAACATGGTGGCGGAAACGCCCAGGACCACGCCGAAGAAGAGGTAGAATTGCCAGAGATGGGTCATGATGCCCGTGAGCATCATGCCGAGTATGAATAGAAGGGCTCCAAGGAATAGGAGCCTGCGAACGCCGTACCGGTCTCCAAGCCATCCCACATAGGGACTCACCAGCCCAAGGACTATCCACTGGAGGCTGAATGCAAGGCTGATTGCGCCATAGCTCCAGCCGAACCCGGTTACGGAGTCGTTCAGATGGGGCACCAAGGCAGCACCGGCGAACCGCATCGAAGAGCTGATGAGGCCCATCACCGCGGCGATCGCCACGATGAACCAAGCGTAGTGAATTTTGCTCTTTAGAAGCATCGCAGATGTACGTCAGGGAGCGAGGGGCGCTAAAGCCGGGGCAGCAATCAAAGAATAGATTGGCAATTCTGGTGGGCATCGGCTGCCTTTATACACGCGCAGTATACACATAAAAGGGGCGTGGACAAGGAAAAACGCCCTGTTTGATGACGCAAGTACGTAGTCCTGCCCCATCTTCTGTACCAGCGATAGTGCTAGTTTTGCGGGCTGTGCGACAAGCGCCTTTCATTGATAAACGCGACTGCTGTCGTCTGATTCCCCGATCACCCCGTCCGCATCGACCTTATGACAGCCCCTCTTCGGCCTTCGCGCGTCGACCTGCCAGAGGCGCCTACACCTACCCCGGAACGCGCGGCCGACGGCACCACTGTCAAAGGGGAGGGTGCTATTCTTCAGCAGCCTGCGAGGATCACTAGCGACACCGGCGCTGTCTGCAGCCTGACCATTCCGAGGGATACTCTGCTACCCACTTCCGGTGAATTAAGAGTCAGAGAAGGGGAATATTAGACACGGAACTGAACTGATGCCGACAAGCACCCTAACCCGTTTGGCTATTCTCAGGGCACAGGTACCTCAGTCTGGCACCGGCCTACGACCGGGCTGCCTCCTTCTAAGCATCTCTTCTGCTCCAAGGGGCATATCCATGGCCCGTAGAGGCGTTCCTTATGAGTTGCGCTGCTCCACGGCTCCAAAGTGTCAGTGGCTCTCGATCAAGGCAGGCTACGGCGTCCTAATCTAGGGTTGGCAGGCCAAGATGGATTTCAATTCTTGGTTCGAAGTGAAATGTTCGGTCTGGGAGAGCAGGTCTTGCGCGGCGAGGAACCAGAGGCTGTGCTTCGAGACCTGCGCAATCGCTTCGGCGGGAAGTACGGGCAGGCCGTCGGTGCTGTTGGTGGTGATACATTCCATCGAAGACGTGACATTCTAACGCCCGACCGGCCAGCAAACGAGGGAACCGTCCCTCCCAACCTACTAGGTCTGGCCCGTCCCAACTCTGGCGGAAGCATCCGGGTCGGCGCTGCGCCCTAAAATTTCTGCAGGCTGGTCAGGTCCATGGGCGGCATGCCTACCTCGAGAAGCTCCTGTAGCCCATTGGCCAGCTCATTGCGGTTTTCAAACCAAGCCCACAACCGGCGTCGCCATATCTCCAGCCCGCCACTGGGATGGAGTTCGAAGGCCGACTCCCGTCCGTCTAGACCCGACGAGACCTGGTCCCAGGTGAGCTGTAAGAGCGCCGCTCTTTGCAGCGCAGTGTAGCCGCCCCCGCCAAAGGCATCTTCCAGTTCCGCAGCCATCCTCGGATCTGCGAAGTCGGTGTCGGCAGGGGCGTTGACCAAGGACGAACCGGGAAGGCCACGCAGGATTTCAGCCATTCGCTGCCGGACTCTGAGGGTGTTGATTCCTGCAGCAGCTAGGTGGAGCTGGTTCGGCAAGGCATGCCCACTCTCCGTCATCTCCGGGTCCAGTTCCGCTGCCATCATGCAGGTGCGGGTGGTCTGGACGTTGACGGTCAGCTCCACTAACTGCTTGATTGTCTGTGGACTGCCCTTTAGCCCCATCACCTCAGTCAAGGCCAGCGCGAGCCCCAGGGTCAATTCAGCCTTGGCGAGCCACCCGTAGCTATGATGCCAAAGCAGCCAGGATACCAGCGAATGGCGCCCTGATAGGTTCAGCATCAGAGGTTCCGCAGTAAAAATGCGAGAGCGGGGAACGAAAACATCCTCCAGCCAGACCATGGCGTCTAGTTCATCAAACCGGCTGCTTAAGGGTCCTAGAAATGGGTTCTCGTGCTTGGCAGCGAGTCGGCGCGCCACCACTCGGATCCCCCGGGAGTTCACTGGCACGATGAACCATAGGAACCTCCTGCTGCCCAGTGGCAACTCATCCCTGCAGGTGATCAGCACGTCCTCCGCGAAGGGCGTACTGGTGTGCATCTGGACCTTGCCACTAACCACGATGCCCTCAGCGGTCTCGCTCACCAGACGGAGTGCCACCCTCTCGCTCTCAGCTTGACGGAGCCGCGCCCCGATTAGTGTGCCAGCTCCGGCAAAGGTGAGAAACCTGCCACTCCTGGTAAGAGATTCCAGATACGCCTCAGCCGCCCCAATCTCCTCGGAGGAGTTGTTCAGCTGCTTGAGAACATTCAGCAGCCCCAAGGCAATCAAGGCGCCGTAGCCTGGGTTGTGAGTCATGTTTCCCCCGGCCACGAAATGCACAGCACTGATTGCTTTCCCCAAGTGCCTCAAATCCGCAGACGTCTCAGGCGGGATAAAGGCAAGAGGATGCCGCTGGCCGTCTCCATCCGGCGGAGTCAGAAGAATATCCTGCCAGTCAGCGGCGAAGTGGCGGTCATACCACGCAACGTACTCATTCACCATGGCCGACGTCGCCCGGTCGGTCGTGACATCTGCCACCGCGCCTTCGCCCATCGCGCAAACTCTCTTTGTACTCTGCGCCTGTCCGCATACTTCACCTATCCACGGATAACAGGATCCGATTTGCCATCGTAAATTGACTCACACTTGGCAGAGGTACTAGGTAAAGATCATTGGTGGGACTAATGAGTCCGTATTGCGAGCTTCGGCAGCAGCCAGTGACACTATCTGAGGCTCTCTGCGCACTATTGTGGTACGCCGGGGCAGAGGAGCGCAAGGTTTGAAAGAGCCTCGGTTTACGTCTCCTCCGGTTCCCGCGTCTCCCCCTCGGCATCCGGTAGCCGACGCGAGGTGGAGGTCTCTGTCTAGATGACCCATAAGAATGACGTGCCTGTCTCTCCTGATGGATGATGCAGAGGGAGTTAAGATGGATGAGCCGGATATCAATGATTCAATCTCGAAATGCCTGCATGCCTTCGGCGAGGTCAAGGGTGTGAGTAAGAGGCAGCCATGGGGATATGGAACTCAGGCCAATGGTGATCGTATATCCGATATTTGACTGGCGAAATATAATATCTCCATAAGATTCGCAAGTAGGAAGGGAAGCATGGCCAGAACGCCCGCAGTCACCAGGGAATCAGTGCCTGAACGAGAACGTGAAGCCTTCGATGCCTTCGTGGCGGCAAGGGGGGAAGTCCCCGCCACCGGACCCGGGTCAGTCATGCTCAACGCCCCTGAGGTCGCCCAACGCGCCCTCGGTCTGGCTGCCTATCTACGCACAGAGACGTCGCTTTCGACCCGCATCCGTGAACTGGCGATGCTGCTGGCGGCTCGGGAGAACGACTGCCAGTTCATCTGGAACGCCCACGCTCTGTCGGCCAGGCGCGAGGGTCTGCGCGACGAGTTGGTCGACGCCCTTCGGGACAAGAAGGAACTACCCAGTCCCGCAGAGGACGAGATGGCGGTAATAAACTACGGACGGGAGTTCTTCCGGACCCGTCGCGTCAGCCAGGAATCGTTCGACGCAGTGGTGGCACATTTCGGGGTCAACGGCGCGACCGAACTGACAACTCTGATGGGTTGCTACGCCATGCTGGCGTTCAACGTCAACGCCTTTGGCGTGGAGTTGCCAGAGGACCGCATCGAAGAGGCGCTGCCCATTTAGCGACAACGCCGGAAGGAACACCAGTCCACCAAGAAAATGGACGGATGGGGATCGGAAAGTTGATGTCCAAGCCGTTGTCCGGCTATCCTGGTGGCTACAAACACCTGCGTCGGAGGACTCAGGCCGTCGACGGTTCTCCTCCCTTTGAGGTGTGGGCCGACCCCCTGCACCGTCGCAGCCGCATACCGCCCACCGACAACAAGGAATATTGGTATCCGGCCCGTCGAACGCGTCCGTGACGTGCACGACTGGTACATCGCCGAAATGGACCGGATGTCTTCCTCCATCGGGCGGAGCCTCCAGGCATACCTCGATACGCTGGACTTCAGCCCCTACCTGAAGGAGGTCAAGACTCCGACGCTGCTTCTGGTGGGAGAAGAATCGCCCACCTCGACCCTGGATCAGCACAGCGGTTCATGGCCGAGCAGTTGCCGGATTGTCACCTGGCGGTCTATCCCGGCCTGGGCCACGGCATTAACGCCATCCACCGGAGTGGTGCACCCAACAGGCACGGGAGTTTCTTGCTTCTCGCTTCGCTGACCATTTAAGGAGGGAATTATGCCCTACTACATGTATGTTGCCGTGAACGCGGACAACAAGATTTCGGTCTTTACCGTGGATCCCGAAAGCGGAGGTCTCACGCACCAGCGCGACGTGGCTGTCCCCGGCGGGCCGTTCACCCTAGCGGTCAGTCCCGACCGCAATCACCTGTATTGCGGAACCCGGGAAACCCCTCAGCTGACCAGCTTCAGGATCGATCAATCCGACGGAGGCCTCACGCAGACGGGAACGGTGCCGCTGGACTCGTGGCCGGTCTACGTGAACACGGACCGGAGGGGCAGGTTCGTGCTGTCATCTTATTACCAGGGAGCACGCGTGGCTGTGCACCCCATCGGGGACGACGGATCGGTGGGAGGGGTCCCAGTCGTATTGCTGGAAACGGCGACCGGGGCTCACGCGATGCAGACCGACCCGACCAACAGCTACGCTTTCGTTCCTCACATCGCGGGAAACGGCCCCAACCAGATATGGCAATTCAAGTTCGACCAGGACACGGGCCATATCACTCCCAACTCTCCGGCGATAGTGGAACTGGAGGAATTCCTGGGGCCTCGTCACTTCTGCTTTCATCCTTCCCTGGACGTCCTCTACTTCTCCAACGAGCAGGGGTGCAGCGTGAGCGGCTACCGCTTAGATACCGCGGCGGGAACGCTATCGATCTTCCAGACCATTACCACTCTTCCTCCAGAAGGCTTTGACGAGAGGAACACATGCTCCCAGATTCAGATCACCGGGGCAGGCGGGTTCCTTTACGCGCCCAACCGGGGCCATGACAGCATCGCCTGTTACACGGTGGACACTAGCACCGGCGAATTGGCCTCCAACGGCATAGTTTCTTCAGAGGCAAGACCCAACGCGCTGTGCCTTGGCCCCGGGGACCGGTACATCTACTCGGCCGGCCAGGATTCGGGCCAGATGGCCATATTCAGCGTCAATCCCGATTCCGGCTCGCTAACCTTGTCGGAGACAGTCCCATTGGGTAACGGGCCGTGCTGGATATCTATCGTGGAGTTGCCAAGATAGCGCCGTCTCAGGTAAGTCGGCCGAGGCGCCCCAGCAGCGGCATTGGTTGCCGTGGCATCCTTCCTGAACTGGTTCGTCTCATCAGCAATGCCCACACTTACTCGCTCGCCAGCCGGGACCGGCACTATTACGGTTCGCCCAATGCCAAGACAGGGCACGCCAACGACAAATCGACAAGGACGGACGGATGGGCATCGAAGCTCTAACACATAGGGATGACGGGACGGTTGACTTGCCTAAGTCTGATGCAGACTGGGGTGATTGGGTCAGCGCCACTGAGACACGGAACTACGTTCTCGCCGATCCGTTGCTGGACTGGCTTGACCTGTACGGAAGCGACTTCCGCTTTCAGCGCGATGATCAGCTTCCAGGCTACGACCTCCGCACCGACTACACGAAGTTCATCTTAGACAAAGGCATGCTATTCGAGACCGCCATCGTAAACCTGCTTCGTCCAAATTACGATGTCCTTACTATCGCGACTAGCCCACATGACGTTCGAGACCTCAATAAGGCCAAGGAAACCTGCGCTGCCATGGAGGCCGGGGCACCCATCATCCACCAAGGCGTCCTTCGCGACCCTGAGCACCTAACCTACGGTATCCCTGACTTGCTGGTCAGAAGCGACGTACTCCTCCAGTTGTTTCCTGGGTCCATCGATTCTGAAGAGGCTACCGCTTCGGCATCTGCCCTGTCGGGCTTTGGATATCACTACAGGGTAATCGGCATCAAATACCGTAACCTGGGCCTTCTAGTCAACGGGAGCTTGTACAACGGAGGATCCGTGCCATCATACAAGTTGCAGCTCTTCATCTACAACTGTGCACTCGGAAGAGTCCAAGGATTCGAACCGCCGATTGCCTACATTCTTGGCCGAGGGTGGATAAAGGGGAGCGATCGCGGCTCGAATTGCTTGGAGCGACTTGGCCCTGTGCCGATGGGCGGCACAATCGGCAGAAATAGGCCCCTCATCTCGGAAGCAGCAGGACAGTCGCTTGAGTGGATACGCAGGGTGCGTCGCGACGGAAGGACCTGGGTGGTGTTGCCCAAGCCGACCGTGCCCGAGATACGACCCAATATGAGAAACGGATCCGACTATCCCTGGCACTCGGCCAAGACCGGGATCGCCTTAGAGCTCGCGGATCCGACAATGCTGTGGCAGGTAGGCGTCGGCGGACCTGAGTCCGCAATGGAATTCGGCGTGGGCCGTTGGTCAGACCCTGCGTTTACGGCAGCGGTCGCTCGCGTCACTAGAACCACCAATGCCCCTAAGCTAGACGCCGTTCTTGACGTCAACCGCTTAATCGATGGACCTCCTGTGAGGCCGTCCAAGGTTAGTTCAGGCGAGGCGGAGTGGCGGGGCGAACCGCTCCTGGAGTTCTACGTCGACTTCGAGACGGTGAGTGACCTGGATGACGACTTCGCGAACTTGCCAGAGAAGGGAGGCCAGCCGCTTATCTTCATGGGTCGGTTGTGGTCACCTCGAAAACGGCGACTGGCGCTGGTCCTGCTTCACTGCCGATGCCATGACGGAGCGGGACGAGGCCCACATCATAGACACCTGGTACGCACACATGGACGAGGTACGCCGACGGCTCGACCCGCTAGGAGATCTGCCCAACGTGTTTCACTGGTCCCACGCAGAGACCTCCACTCTGGAAACGGCGTTTACCCCAGCGATACAACGCCATCCAGACAAGAACTGGACGAGTCCGCAATGGTACGAACTGCTGAGTCGAGTTGTGAAGAATGAGCCCCTAGTGGTGCGCGGCGCTCTTGACTTCGGCCTGAAGGCGGTGGCGAAGGCGCTATACCGCCACGGGTTGATCGAAACGAACTGGGAGGCTGGTCCGGCGGACGGTCTGGGCGCGATGGTGGGTGCATGGTCGTGCGCGAAGGAAGCGGCCACCCTGGGCCGCACAATGGGCGAGACCGACCTCATGCAAGAGATTGCTCGTTATAACCACGTCGACTGCAGGGTCATGATGGAGATCCTCCGGCACCTGCGGAAGCACCACTAGCTGCTGTTCATGCCCGAGGAAATTACTAATGTCGGCATACGCACCAGATAAAGATCAAAAAGTACGCTTGCTAGATACATATAACAAGGGATAATAAAGGCTGGTGCCGAAGCCCGGATTCGAACCGGGACGGGGTTACCCCCAACGGTGTTTGAGACCGTCGCGTCTACCGTTCCGCCACTTCGGCGCAGGCCCATATTATAGCGGATGCGGCCGCCTTGAGACCCCTCGCAGGATGCCCTTCTGATAACAGGTTTGACTGGGCGGCTCCGAATGTGTAACCTTCATACACATCCTCATGGGGAAGAGGAGTCCACGAATGGCTAGGGTCCAGTTGGTGATACCTGATTCTGATCGCAACCGCTACGTCTATCAAGCGCAACGTGAGGGTATGACATTCAGCGCTTGGCTCCGGGCAGCGGCTGAAGAGCGTCTGGCAAAGCAACAGCCGAAGCGATTTGAGTCCGTGGAAGAATTGCGGGAATTCTTCCGGGAATGCAATGAGCGAGCGGGGCCGGGACGGGAGCCTGATTGGGAAGAGAGCAAGCGGGTAATCGACAAGCTGCCATCTTGGTCCCACGATACATGACCTTCGTAGACAGCAATGCAGTGATGTACGCTGTGGGTAAGCCTCATCCCCTCCAGCCCGAGGCACAAGAATTCTTCGTGCAGGCAATACAGGAAGGTATTGTCCTCAGCACGTCCGCGGAAGTACTGCAAGAGATGCTTCACATCTATAAGTCCACAGGCCGTATTGAACTCTTCGAGAACGCCTTGGCATTAGTAACGGAGCTTGGCTTGGAAGTGTGGCCCCTCGAAAGTGAGGATGTCTTGCTTGCCCGTCAACTGCATGAGCAGCATCCAGGGTTGAGTGCCCGCGACCTCTGCCATCTGGCCAGCTGCCGCAGGCGGGGTGTCCGTGAGATCAAGACTTTCGACCAAACGTTTCGCGCCGCCGTGGAGTAGACCAGCACGGGGGAGATGCCGGACGGCCAAGGTCATCGACGGCCTTGGAATCTAGGTGACACTTGGATCTAGCGGCCGATAAAACTGCGCCGACATTCGACGGGGAGCCGGTAGTCGCCAAAGGAGGTCGGGTCGGTGTTCACACATGCCTCCCTAACCAATGTTCCAAGGGCTGTTTGCCGCACCGCGTTGCTTGGATGCCTATGCTTGGCTATGCTCGCGTTGATAGCAGGGTGCGACGGGCCTGAGCAAACAGCTAATCAACCGGAAATCACCCCCACAGTCGAACCCACGACCACTGTGCCACCACCGTCCACCACCGCCCCGAAGCCTCAGCTCACAACCACCGCTACCCCCCAGCCTGCGGCCTCCGGCACGCCACGACCTGCACCCACACCTGCCCCCTCGTTGCAGCCCACCACCCCGTCGCGGATGCCTGCTGCTTCTCCTTCCCCCGAGCCAACTCCCGTACCGGATCCGACAAGCTCTCCCACGCCTACCCCTCCTCCGGAGCCTGCGGTCTACGCTATAGATGACCTCCAAGCTACGTTGATAGGGGCAGGCAATGGCGTCGTCACGGCCGAGTTCTCCTTCTCCATCAAGAACGTGGGCGGTCCCGGTGGCCCGGTCACTATACCGGTGGTGATGGAGATAGACGGACTGGACCCGGAAATCGTGGAGGAGGCGGACCGTCCGCTTGACGCCAACCCTGTCCGCTTCAGCGTCATCCGCGATATGGAACCCCGGCAGCACACCATACTGCTCAGAGTCGGCGATGCGGAGCAGACCCTTCACGTAGATGCTAGCGCAGCCGACGTCGTTATGAGGCCAGTAGGGCATACCATCGTTGGTGATGGTTCAATCGAGCTCAGCGTGAAAGTCACAAATACAGGAGACGCATCCGCTCACCATATTTCCGTGTCCGCCAACTTGGCTCAGGCTCTAGGAGAGGCAGCGGATGCGCCTCCGACCCAAACCGATAGCTATGTCGTAGGCGTACTGCCCCCAGGCGAGAGCCAAACGGTGACGGTACCCCTGCAGGTCCCTACCGGGTCGCACATCATCATGCTTAACGCAGAGACCGAGAGCTTGGAGGCAGTGCAGGACAACAACGGGACGGAGACCACCATCGAGGTGGAATATGTGAGTCTGACCCCGAGCTTGGACTCCGCGATGGTCGTCGGTTACGAGAATGATGGGGACGGAGTCGTCGAAGCGGTTCTTGGAGTGCGGAATGACGGGGTAGCACCGAGCGGCCCTATCAGTGTTGGTCTCTCTTGTCCGAGCGGTGCGATAGGGGGGTGCGCACAGTCGGTGGACATGGAATCCATCTCCTCCGGCGACAGCAGCACCGTTGCCCTGACGCTTACACTGCCTCAGGGAGAGACTCCCGTAATCATCTTCGCTGGTGCCCTCGATGACGGCTACCGCTGGGGCGATGCCAACGTGCAGCAGACCTCTGTAGAGGTCCCGTCCAAGCCAGCAGTAAGCCTTGCCATGCAAGCCGAAGTCAATGTGACTGGCTACTGGTCCAATGGCACAGCTGAGGTCGAGATCATGGCTTCACTTCGCAACGACGGGTATCAGCAGGTTAGCGATAGCCAGGTCATAACCGTTGTGTGCCAGCAAGACGGTGAGACTCTGAGCGATTGTGGCGGGGAACTGCCAATCGGGCTCGCCAATGGATTCGGCCCCGCAGGCGACAACCTTCCCCTCACGGCGCCGATGGGCAGCACCTTGGAAGTCTCGCTCGGAGAGGATGAGGACAATGTGCAACTGGAGGTGCCGGAACGAATCTTGGGCGTCGACCGGTATGTCTGGGAGTGCTATAGCGACCGTCCGGCTTTGACTTCCGTGGCTGGCGAGGCCTCAAGACAAGATGGATGTGGTGGATGGTACTTCGGTACAGCAGAGAAGTGGGACTTGGACAGGCCGGTGAGGGTGTGGGCAACTGGACACCCGGAGTATATCCGGATACTTAAGTTAATGCTCAGTGATCTTCCGTCATTGTTGAATCTCCAATTCGAGAACGTTGCAGAGAAGACACAAGTCGACATAGAAGCTTATGTAGGCGTGCCGAGGTCCTTTGCCGATGAGACACCATTGGAGGGATGCATAGACTATGGCGGCTGCGCTTCGCAGCATAACGAATTTGGAGTAGTGAGACATGGGACCTTTGTGGTCTGGCAGATTGACAACCCAAGCGTGACTGCTGACCAGATCAGGCATGTCGTATTGCACGAGTTGATGCACATCGTGGTGCCAATCGGACACCGTATGGCTTTGGACACCCGTCTCGCAAGCGACAGCGGCCTTTCAGTGGTCGACGAAGAGCTGATCAGGCTCCATTCCCACCCATTGATAAGGCCCGGGATGGCTATCGACGAGATTAGGGAGCTGATCGTTCTGAACGAAGATCTCCTCGACCCCCAGTCCCCTAGCCCCTACTGGCAGGTGCATGAAGTATTGCGTGAGGTCGACCGCGTATTGCAGGAGGCTGGGTCGGTCAGGCTGCATGTATCCGGAGAATGGAGTGGTGGTACCTGTGGCCATCACCGGATGGGCCAGGCAGTCTACGAGTTGGGTGGTATCGGACAGGTATCGGCCAAGATAGTCCGCTATCGCAAGGGCGACGACCATTACCTGATCCTCGATGGGTCGGAATACTGGAGTGAAGGCAGCACAGGATGGGAAACCACCACTGGTCGAGCCATTTTTGACGCAACGCGCTGGGCACCCGCACATCCGAATCCGTTCACCGTCCTCACCTCTCTCTTAGCTCTGGGCAACGACGAGAACATCTCTATTGCCAGCCGTGACAACGGGAAGATGGTAATCAAGACCTTAAAGCCGCTGACTGAGCGGGTCGCCACTAGCATCCTGACTGTGGATGAAGAGACCCACCACATAGAGAGCTATGAGACGATGATCCGGCTGCAGGGCGGGTGCCGCTTGGTATTTGGCGGTGAGAACGGGGAGTACGGCATTGACATCGAAGTGCCAGAGGAAATCTTGCAGACCTCCGCGGAGACCGATGATAGCTCGGATGACTCATCGCGTTGACACCCAGCGGGACGCACCCAATAATCGTTCCAGCGGTAAGGGACTTATAGTCCACGCGAGGGGGGACAGACATGGCAGTGATGACCGGTGGCCAAGCTGTGGTGAGGGCGTTGCGGGCTGAGGGGGTCGACGTGGTGTTTGGGTTGCCGGGTGTGCAGATCATGCACATCTATGACGGGTTCTTCGACACCGGTGAGGTGCGCATCATCACTGTGCGACACGAGCAGACGGCTACCTTCATGGCCGACGGCTATGCCCGTACCACTGGGAAACCGGGCGTTGCCTTGGTGGTGCCCGGCCCTGGTACCTACAACGCGGGCGCGGGCATGGCCACCGCGTACGCTGCCTCCTCGCCGGTGATGATGATCGCAGGCCAGGTGGCCAGTTCGGCCATTGGGCAGGACCAAGGCGCCCTGCACGATGTTCACGACCAACTGGAGTACATGAAGCCGGTGACCAAGTGGAACAGCAGGGTGCTGGCAGCGGCCGAGGTGCCGTCGGCGGTCCATGAGGGCATGCGGCAGCTTGCCACAGGCCGACCCCGCCCTGTGGAGATCGAGATTCCTCCCGATGTTCTGGGCGCGTCCGACGACATACACCTGATTGAGCCTGAACCCTACCCCTATCCCGCGCCCGCCCAGGACTTGGTACGTCGCGCAGCTGATTTGCTGTCTGGGGCCAAGCGTCCCCTCATCTGGTGTGGTGGTGGGGTGCACCAGTCGGGTGCTTGGGAGGAGTTGCGCCAGTTGGCGGAGCGGTTGAATGCGCCGGTGATGACTACGGCGGAGGGCAAGGCGAGCCTGCCGGACAACCATCCGTTGTCGTTGGGTTCTTCGGGTTATGGATGGGGGCCTGCCGTGGATGTGGTGCCAGAGGCTGATGTGATTCTGGCCGTGGGCACGCGCTTGGTCTACCCCGGCAACGCTACACCGGGCCTTGGCCAGACGGTTATCGACCTCAACATCGATCCCACAAAGGCACCACAGGGAGGCGCTGACACATTGGGCGTACCGGCCGATGCGAGGGTAGGGCTGGCCGCCTTGGTAGCGGCTGTTGGTGATGATGGGTCGGCCAGTGAGTGGGGCTCGGATGAGCTTGGGCAGATGAGGACCCGAGCGCGGGACCGCATTGCACACGCTGCGCCGGAGCAGCTTGCCTTGGTGGACGCCATACGAGCAGGCGTACCCGATGACGGCATCGTGATCGCTGGGGTGACTATCACGGCGGCATGGAGCAACGTCTGCCTGCCCATGAATAGCCCACGCAGCTTCATAACACCGTCCTATATGGGCACGCTGGGCTACGCCTTCCCGACAGCCTTGGGGGCCAAGGTGGGCAATCCCGACCGGCCTGTCGTTGCTCTGTGTGGTGACGGCGGGTTCATGTACGCGGCGTCGGAGTTGGCCACGGCAGTGCAGTACGGCATCAATGTGGTGGCGGTGATATTCAACAACGGTGTCTTCGGGGCCTCTTTCGCCGACCAATCTTCTAGGTTCCAAGGGAGAGTGGTTGGCACGGAGCTGCACAACCCCGACTTCCTGAAGTTAGCGGAAAGCTTTGGCGCACGAGGCATTCGCGTGGATAAGACCGCCGACCTGCCAGCCGCCATTCAAGACGCCATCGCCGGGGAGCGCCCCACTATCGTGGAGATGATCACCCCGCGTCTCACACCACCCTACCAGCTAACGCCTCCGAGCAACCCGTAGGGGCAGCCCTAGTGGCTGCCCGGTGGCGAGGTTGGGATATCCGCCAACCTTGTCCCGCAGCCGGCGGTGGCGAATCATTCGGAGAGGCGGCGCAGCTCCTCTTCCAACTGGCGCACACGGTCATCTGCGGATGTGCGCGCCGCCTCGGCCTCGGTGCGCGCGTCCCTCGCGGCGTCCAACGCGTCCAAGGCTTCGTCGTGTGTGAGCAGGTAAGCCCGTCCTACAGGGTCGTACCAGCGCAGTTGTCTATCCTACCCAGCACAGCGAGAGGTTTAGTGTCTCGCTGTGGCCCCTGTGCCAGCCTTCAGCCGTGTGTTCTATGAGTATTGGCTGGTATTCGCCTTCCACCAAGCGCTCCCCGGCCAGAGAGATCGGATAGTAGTCATCGCCGGTGGGGTCGAAACGCCAATACTCATGCACGCCGTGTGCGGCGTAGCCACCGCTTGATGGTGTAGTCGTTCAACGGGGTATTTAGCGAAGCCACTTCAAGGACGAAGTCTGGTGGCTTGCCTCTATCGTCGATGCCGAAGCCCCGCTGGGCGATCGCAGCAGCGGTGTCTACGTCGAAGGCCACCATCAGGTCCGGGTACAACAGTCCGTGCTGGCGTCGTACGTTCCAGCCGATGGGCATGTTGCCGATGACCAAGGTTGTTTATGTAGGCCCGAAATGCCGCCGCAGGCCGGCTGGCTTGGGTAGTGTAGGTAAATTGAGTTCTGGATGCCTTCCCGGCGGGGCCGTTCGGGGAAGGTCACGGCCCGCGAGGCGAGGCGTTTGGTGGTCATGGCTGCCATCGAATCTTCGAATAACCCGGCCCAGGTTACACACCCACACCGTCACCCCTCTTGGGCATATCCGCCGGGGTCGATATCTATGCATGGGGCAAAGGCTGTGCCAAGAGGTCCTTGATGCGGCCGGTGATGTCGGCTTGGTTGAAGCTGCGCATCAGGTTGATGCGGTTGCGGTTGGGGTCTCCAGCATGCCAGTACTCGTAGACTTCTTGGCGCATGCCGAAGGAGGAGACGGCTAGGTCGTTGGCCAGCCGGTACAAGCGCGACTTGTAGTCCACGTCTACGCCCTTGCCCCGCATGTAGCGTTCCAAGTAGGGTCGTAGTTCCGGGTTGGTTAGGTCGTTCTCGCTGGGCTGCATGATGAGGCCGGCTCCGCATATCTCCCGTAGCAGTTGCACCATCCGGGCGGAGGTCTGGGAGAAGAAGATGTTCATGCCCGCCATGTCCCCGAGTGACATCAAGCCTCCGGGGGTCATGAAGGAGTTGTACTCTACCCCGTCCATGGCATGGCGCCAAATCTCACAGTAGGTGGCCATCTCTCCCAGTTTGGCCGACACCTCGCGGTATTCAATGACTCCGATGGCCTCGGCAATGAGGGTGGCCACTGCTGTCAGCAAGCGCATGCGCTGGTGCACCCGGCAGAGGTTGGCCCAGCCTATGAAGTTAATGCCTGCGCCCAAACGCTGGAGCTGAGGGGAGGCATCATAAAGCATGAACAGCCGGTCCCAAGGCACCAGCACATGGTCGAAGAAGAGCATGGCGTCCTGCTCGTCGTACAGCATCCCCAAGGGATGGCCGTAGCCGCTGGGGTACTGGGAGGCGGGCTCACGGCAGAGAATCTTCAGGCCCTTGCTGTTGGTGGATATGGAGAAAGCCAGCACCATCCGTGGGTCGGCCCGTCGCACGAAGGTGGCCGATAGCGACACGTAGCACTCGTTGCTGATGGGGGCTGCCGTGGCAAGCTGCTTGCCTCCCGTGACTATCACTCCCTCGTTGGTCTCCTCCACCACATGCAGGGACAGCTCTTCCTCCAAGGCCAGTCGCTGCTCGTTCTGGGGCTGCTCGCTGCGGTCCACTTGGGGATCGCCCAAGGCGTGGGTGAGGAAGAGGTCGTTCTCGGCGCAGTAGCGGTAGTAATTCACTGCGTTTTCGCGGAAGTCGCACTTGGGGTGTTTGAGGGAGCCGAGGGCCTCCCTAGCGTCATATAGCATGATGATGTAGGGGGCTAGGATGTCGGGGCCGCGTCCCAATTGCCCCCAACACTCTTGGTTCCACAGCTCGCTGTTGACCCGCTTCCGCTTCAGGTCGTCGATGGAGCGTGGGAGCAACCACGACAGGCTGCAGCGGTTCCCCGTTTCCGGGGAGACGAAGGTCATGCGGTCGCGGTACTGGTCGCTGTGCTGCAGGTCGTAGATGCGGGCCAGTTCGTGCACCACGCCGGTGAAGGCGGGGTGCTTGGTGACGTCTTGGACCCGCTGGCCGTCGAGCCACACCTCGCGGCCATCGGCCAAGTTCTCCAAATAGCGGCTGCCGGTCATTGCGCCTTGGGCTGCGCTGATGTCGAGTACCAAGAGGGCCTCCTTACCTCCCGCGGAAAGGCGGGCGCTAAGCGCCAATAGGAGCAATCCATCATATCGCCGTGAGGGAGGCGTTTGCAAAACCAGACTTGGGGGGATCAGGACGCTGGCATTGGCTACGTGGGCAGCACTATATCCGTAGGAATCACGGAAGTAGTGTAGAACCCGTTCCCGTAAGCGCGGTCCGGTGGCCGGGAGTAGGCGCGGGATTACGTTATCCCCTAGGTGCCGAAGATATCCCTTACGAGACAGGTGAAGCCCGGGAGGATGTCCAAGCCGTCGAGGGCATCCTGGTCTGTGAGAGTGATAATGGGGTGGCCCCGGCGGTGCACGTCCACGGTGTGGGTGTCCGGGTTGACCACCCACACCAAACGCACACCGAATCCCAGCCACATCTCTGCCTTCTCCCTCACCTCTCGCGCTGTATCGTTGGGGGAAACGATTTCTGCCAGCAGGTCGGGCACCACCTCGGCGTAGCCCGCAGCGATCTCTTCCGGAGGGTCCTTCTCCAGTGAGAAGAAGGCTATGTCAGGGGCGCGGACTGTATCGGGGTCGCGTTCGAGCCAGACGCCAACGTCTCCGACCTCCACGCTGCCCAGCCTTCGTTGTTCGACGAAAGAGCCCAAGTGAATGGTCAGCTTGGCCATTATTTTGCCGTGTTGTCGTCCTGTTGGCATGGTCTCGTACAGCACCCCCCGGATCAGCTCGCCTCGAACACCCTGGCTGTCGAGGCGCAACAGGTCATCCGCGGTCAGAAGTTGCGGCTTAGCAGTCGTCATTTCCAGTCCATACCTCCGGGCGCGTGCTGCTGGGGTATTATAGCGTCTCGATTCTCCGTAGCGGGCGCCTTTTCAAGCCAACTCGGCTGCGCCGATGCCTCACCCCAGATGCTCCAGACGCTGGAAGGTGGCGGGGGTAGTGACGGTCAGGCCCGCGTCTACGGGCAGGACCACGCCCGTGACCCAGCGGGCTTCGTCGCTGGCTAGGTAGACGGCTGCCCAGCCGATATCCCAAGCGGTCCCCTCGGTCTGCATGGGGGCGGCAAGGCGACGGTGCTCCCGGTTGGTGTCGCTGAGACGTCCTGCCACCATGGGGGTGTACATAAGCCCCGGCGCTATGCAGTTGACCCGCACGTTGTCGGCGGCATGGTCGGCTGCCATGGAGATGGTCAAGGCCACCACCGCGCCCTTGGACGTGGTGTAAGGCGTGCTGCTGTGGGCCCGGATACCAGCGATGGAGGAGATGTTGATGATGGAGCCGCCACCGTCCTTGATCATCTGGGGGATGGCGAACTTGCTGGCCAGCATCATGCTTTTGACGTTCACCGTCATCACCCGGTCCCAGTCCTCCTCGCTTACCTCCACCACGGTGCGCCCTGCGGAGATGCCCACGTTGTTATCTAGGATGTCCAGCCGCCCGTAGCGCTCCACGGTGGCCTCCACCATACGGCGACAGTCTTCGGCCAAGGTGACATCGGCTTGGAACACAGAGGCCTCGCCTCCCTCCTCTCGAATCATGGCCCGCGTCTCCTCGGCCCGCTCCGCCATGTTGTCCACCAGCAATACACTGGCGCCCTGCCGCGCGAACAGCACAGCAGTCGCCTTCCCGTTGCCAATCCCCTCAGCCCGCGATCCCGCGCCGGTTACAATCGCCACCTTGCCTGCCAGTCGTCCGTGGTTGTTTGTCATATGTGGGCCTCCCGTAAGAATTTATAAGGCATCGCATCAGCTATCGGGTTTCGCGTCCGTAGACCTGCAAGTCGGTGTGACGCGCCAAGACGTCGAAGTCGATGTCACTATGCAGCCTTGCCACATCGTATTGTTTGCTCCCGTAGCAAGTTCCACGGTACGCTCTCGCCTGGAGAGCATCACCCAACCACTATCCCCGCATCGCGCGATACACCCTCTCTGCGGTGATGGGCAGGTGCGTGACGCGCACGCCGATGGCATCCTGTATCGCGTTCGCGATGGCAGGCGCGGTAGTGAGGACGGAGTGCTCACCGATGGCTTTGCTGGAGTAGGGGCCGGGGCCGCCCTCAGCGTGGACTAGGACGGTGCGTAGTTCAGGCATGTCGGCGGAGGTGGGGATTTTGTAGTCGCCTAAGCTGACGGTGGTGGGCCTACCCTCGTCGTGCTGCAGCTCTTCCATTACGGAGAAGCCCAACGCTTGGGCAAAGCCGCCGTCGATCTGGCCTTGATGGGCCATGGGGTTGATGATGGTGCCTACGTCGTGGGATGTCGTGAAGGATAGCAGGTGCACCTGCCCAGTCTCGGTGTCCACGCCTACCTCGGCCACCTGTGCCACGAAAGCGGTAACCTCGTGGGGAGTGCGCTGGTAGTGGGCGTCGGCCTCAATGGGCCCGCCTGCCCGTGACGCCAACTCGCCGAACGTTGTGGAGTTCCCGTTAGCCTGCAGCCGTCCTCCCGTGAAGGTAATGGCCTCCTCGTTCCAGCCATACAGGTCGGAAGCTAGGGCGGCCATCTTCTCCTTGACCTGCGCGGCGGCCATCATGGTGGCCGTGCCCTGCACATGAGTCACCCTGCTGCCGCCGACGCCGGTGTCGAAGTCGGTCTCGTCGGTAGTCCACTGCACTAGGCGGACCTCCCCCGGCTCAATGCCCAGTTCTTCGGCCACGATCTGGCGCAGAATCGTATACATGCCGGTGCCGGTGTCATGTACTGCGGTGCGCAGGGTCACCGAGCCGTCGGACTCGACTGATATCTGGGAGCGGGACTCGCCCCCTCCGATGTGCCGTTCCGCCATGGCTATGCCCCGACCCACTGCCAGCCCGCTAGACGGCTTCGAAGACCAGTAGCCGCTCACTTCGCAGGCTTGGCGCAGGATCTCCTCCCCCTGCATGTCCTCCCAGTGATGGCCCGACGCGGGCATGTCGCCGGGCAGCAGCAGGTTCCGCATGCGCATGTCGAAAGGGTCGATACCCAGCTCTCGGGCGATGATGTCGATTTGCGACTCGGCAGCGAAGATGGTCTGGGGGTCCCCGGGGGCCCGCAGGCTCCCACAGGGGACGAGGTTGGAGTAGACCATGTAGCTGTCGACCTGAATGTTGTCCACGCGATAGGGGCCCACTGCCCTCAGTCCACCATAGGTCAGCAAAGGCGAGGGTTTGAATGCAGCATAGGCCCCGCTGTTGAAGTGCATGGTCACTTGGCGGGCCAGAATCGTTCCGTCGTTCTTCACCCCTGTCTTGTAGGTGATGCGAGAGGGGTGACGCGGGTTGCCCCCTTGGAACTCCTCTATGTAGTCCATGACCATGCGCACAGGGCGGCCAGCGACTTGGGACAAGTGGTAGGCGATGTGGGTGTCCATGAAGGAGCCCTTGCCCCCGAAGTCGCCACCTATCGGCGCCGGGTTCAAGCGTATCTCCGACTCCGGCAGGTCTAAGCCATCGGCCATCTGCTTCCGCACTTGGAAGGGCATCTTGCTGTTGACCCAGACATCAGTGTGGCCTGCTTGGTCCACATCAACCAGCGAGGCGTGGGGCTCCAAGTATGCTTGGTGCTGGTGAGAGGTGGTGAAGGTGTGCTGGAATACGCGGTCGGCTTGAGCAAAACCCTCGTCCACGTCGCCCATCTCGTAATGCTGATGGGAAGCGACGTTGGAAGGAGCATCTTGGTCGGCGGGCCTGCCAACGTACTCGTTGAAGTCGGGGTGAAGGACAGGCGCTCCGGGGGCCACGGCCTGCTCGATGTCGTAGACGCCCGGCAACTCCTCGTACTCTACCTCGATCAGAAGCAATGCCTGCTCGGCCGCCTCGGCGGTGTCGGCTGCAACGGCGGCCACCTTCTGACCGACGAATCGCACCACGTCCCGCGCCAGCACCGGCAGGTCGCGTATGGCGCGCCCCACCATGTGAGGCGGAATATCGAAGCCCGTAAGCGCGGCTCGCACACCCGGCAGGCGACGAGCCTCGGTGGCATCGATGCGCACTATGCGGGCATGAGGCAGAGGGCTGCGCAGGCACCTGCCCACAAGCACACCCGGAGGATTCAGGTCAGCCACGTAGGCTGCCCGACCGGTGACCTTTTCAGGGCCTTCCAAGCGGCCAATGGGCTGGCCAACTACCCTGTCGCTGCTAGTCATAATGTATACCTCGCTGGCAGAATAGAGATGTCGTGCTAGAGATTATCGCCCCCTATTCTACACACTGACGCCCTCACTGGCTCATCGTCTTCCAGCCGTCCCCGCCCTCACCCCCTATCCACCCACCCGCGCCATGCATATAATCAATACCCCACACCACTTTGGGGCTGTAGCTCAGATGGGAGAGCACCTGCTTTGCATGCAGGGGGTCAGGGGTTCGAATCCCCTCAGCTCCACCAATACGTACCGAACTGCGAACTCGCCCGTTTAAGGAGACCCCTGCGGCGATTTGTCGCCTTTCCAGTGCGTTTCGCCTCCATATATCAACCCCGAGGCTCTCGGGCTTTCTCACCTCCAGATGTCCCGTCCTCCTGACGGTGTGCACGACATTCGCAGAGACCAAGCTGATAGTCGATGAACTGGCGGAACAACAAGGCATACGCCAAATGGGGCACCATTGGTCGCCACATATCTACAAGCGGAACCTCACCCTCGAGAGGAATAAGGTGCCGATTCGAGTGAAGCGGTGATCAAAACCCCAGCTTGCGGCTGCGATGGAATCGTTGTTGGTCCAGGGTATCCTTGACAAAAAAGGTGCGGTTGGCTTGAAACTGATAAGACGCGATTGCCCTGTCGGAGACAGTTTCCACCTTATCAAAGTTTCTCATCCCGCGTATCCTGTATATCCATGTTTGAATTAGACACTTGGGCGAGGTCAGCAAAAGATGGAATACCGCAAACTTGGCAGCTTGGATGTTTCAGCCATTGGCCTAGGAACCTTACGAACCTTCGATGTTACCGACGACGATGAGATAGCCGTCCGAAGACAAATCGTGGACAATTGCCTGGACAGCGAGGTAAACCTAATCGACACCGCCGGCTGGTACGGCCACGCGGAGCAGGTCGTGGGCGAGATCACCGAGGACCTTCGGGACCAGTTTTTGCATCGCCACCAAGGTGCGCACCGAGGGCAAGGAGGCCGGCGAGGCCCAAATTGCCCGCTCCTTCGAACTGCTGAAGACCGACTACATCGACCTCTTCCAAGTCCACAACATGATCGACTGGCAGACTCACCTACCCACCCTGGAGCGGCTTAAAGGCGAGGGCAGAATCGGCATGCTGGGCGTGTCCGCCATGGTGCCTGACACATCCTCGTTTCGGGCAAAAACCGTCGCGAGCGGTGGGGAAAGGTCTCGCGGTTAGGGCTCCTTCCGTGCGAAGACTACCTTTCGCCCTCCCCTGGCCGACCAGTGGTTCGCCCTGTCGCTTTTGCGCTGAGGTATCTTGGGTTGGGGGACGATGAGTATCAGCGACGGTATCCCCGGGTGTAAAATTCGGTTGATGATTTGGCCAAAGCCAGACCATGAGCCGATGATTGAACGCCACCCCATTCGTTTTCTGGCAACCGCACGAGCCACCATCCCATGACTCTGCTGCGCAACCTAACGAGGCGGAAACTGCGTACCGCGCTGACCGTCATCGGCATTGCGGTTGGGATATGGGCCCTGGTGGTGATGGCCGCGTTAGCCACAAAGCTGAGCGCTTTAGTGGAAGGCGGCTCAACCTACTTTCGGGACAAGGTCTTGGTTCGCGACGCGACGAGCGTTCCCTTCTCCTACGGACTCACACCTCTGCCCATCGACGTCGTGAAACAGGTTGAAGATGTGCCGGCGTGGCCGCCGCGGTTCCCCGAGTACTGCTGCTCATGAACCCTGACGACCAGAGCAACGCGTTCCAACAGCCAGACTTTGTTGTGGGGTACACGGTGGGGGCCGACCGGGGATATGAGACCTTTCCACTGGAGATTGCGCAGGGACGGGCCACGGCGGCAGGAGACGAAGGGCAGAGGGTGGTGTTCATGGGCTCGGACCTAGCGCGGGAGTTTGACAAGGGGCCGGAGTGTTCTTCCAACTCCGGCCCCCCTACCACTCTTTTAGTCCGGGCTACTGAAGCGTCAGGTCAAGGTCATCGAGGATTTCCCCGAGATTCGTGTGGAACGCCCTTGATGCACAACGCCTCCAATTGGCTCTTATCCCCTCGCAGTCCGTACGGGTTTGAGCGTCCCCCGCCATGGTGATGCCCAAGCCAGTTACGGCGCTCTCGTCGTCATGATACGTATATACCGGTCCACCACTATCCCCATCTCCCGATGAACCATCGCCTTCGGGGTCAACCGTCCAAAAGCCAGGCCCTCTCCAGCCCTGCCAGCAAGGCCCACCGGGTGGGCGAATCCCAGTCGCCTCTACTGTCACTACATGCTCACCGGAAAAACCACCCGATAGATAGATACTTTGGCCCACTGCGGGGTATGTCCATGCAGACACGGGCATGCTTGCCCCGGATTCCCAATCTCCTATGTAGGCGCGTGGCGAGTAGTCCATCCCGATGAGGGTGGCAGCATCCAGGGTGCAACTGCTAGGGTGGGAGATCGTGCCAACCTCTCGGCCTCCCATCGTTTCGTAATCCCAGCCCCAGCCACAATGGTTTGCTGTTAGCATGCCTTCATCCCCAGAAGGGGTATCCACGGCAAACCCAGTGGAACAGTATGTCCAATCATGGAAAATCCACCATCCTTCGTCGTGGCGGATTGCAGCACCCCCGTAAAAAGGGGGTGTGTCATCCTAGCGGCCATTGAACAGGTCCAACTCGCTCCCGACTGTGAACTGAAGCGGAATGGGGCTCTGAATGATGGCACGCGCCTTCTGGGCTTCTTCCTCGAAGTCTTGACCAGGAAGGACTTCAATGCCGACTCGGATACCAGAAGAGTCAGGTAAAGGCCCCACTTCAGTGATAGTGATTCCTTGCGCCTGCAGCTGGCGGAACGATTCGGCGATCCGCTTCGTCTCGGCTCGAAGTTCCGTTTGGGAATGGAGGCGCTTTACAACACGGACAGTTATCTCCTCTTGCAGGGTCCGAAGCAGCGACTCCACACTGGGAGGGAGTTTGCCCTTCCAGTAGAGGGTTAATTCCCGGTCCTCAACTAGCCTCAGGCCCGTAAAGCCTTCAAGCCCTTCAGCTTCCTGAAGTTCCCTTATCTGTTTGACCGCCTTTACGTAAGGCATCTGCCGAACGATGCGAGGGTCAATCTCCCTGGGGACGGGCGCGTCAGCCTCCTTTTCGCTGGCATCACCCTCGGAGTTATACCCGTTCCCGGCAACGAACACGATCGACAGGCACACCAATAGGACTACCAGCACCAGTTTTCGGCTCATGCCATGCCTTCTTTTATTTTAGTCGGGACCCTGGGGCGAATGGATCTCCTACCCTTAGGGCCTTTGGCTACGAGCAGCTAGCTAGCGGTCGGCTGAGACACTTGTCAATAGCAAGCCCGTTGCGCCAAGACTCCCAAGCTGCCACTGCGACATACGTCCATTCGCACTGCCGTAGCCCAGCGGCCATCATAGCTCCATCTCGCCCTCCAGGCGACTCAGGCGTTTTGGCATCCCGTTGGTCATGTACCCTTTGTCCCTGAAACATATTCCGCCCACTGCTCCATGAGCACCCGGCGCCTCTCGAACAGGTCGCTGCGAGCAGCGAACCCACAAGCAACTCGCCGAAGACACCCTTGCCGATCTAACGGCTCAGCGCGGCCCGGATGGGCCGCCCATGCCTGTAGAGGAGGCTCACGTATACGTGCTGTTGGCAATCATGGAGGTGCTTGAGAACATCGAAAAGCGCCTTGCAGCCCTCGGACCACGGGAGTAAGGCCGACACCTCTACGAGTCGCCACACCACATTGCGGAGGCATGACAAGGGACCAGAGTGTACTGTACTGAGCCTGTCTCAGAAGTCTGGGTTGGCGTTGGGTATGGGTCAGGTGTACGTTTGAAGCGACATCAGTTGGGGAGATATTGATATGCCGCTTCGACCGATGGGCCGAGAGCAGATGTGGATGTTGCCGCCGACGCTTGACGAACTGCTGCCGTTGGATCATCCGGCGCGGTTCGTTGCCGAGTTCGTCGATGCTCTGGATCGAGATGCCTGGGCGGAGCTTGGCGTGGACATCGAAGGTAACTCGATGGGAGCGCCAGCCTACCATCCTCGTGCATTGTTGAGCGTGTGGCTGTACGGCTTCATGACCGGTGTGCGCTCGTGCCGAAAGCTGGAGGCGGCCTGCCGGGACCAGATACCGTACCTGTGGCTGACCGGGTGGCAGCATCCCGACCACAATACCCTGTGGCGGTTCTACAAAGGGCATCGGCAGGCCATGAGGAAGCTGTTCGAGCGTACCGTGCGTACGACGGTGGCCATGAAGTTGGTGGATCTGGCGGTCCAGGCGGTGGATGGTACGAAGGTGGTCGCCAACGCCTCAGTGAACAGGAGCTACGATGCCGAGGGGCTGAGAGGGCTGTTGGATCGGTTGGAGCGGGCGATAACCGACCTTGAGACACAGAACGAGGCGGGAGAAGAAGCTGCCGTTGCCCGTCTGCCTGAGAAGTTGGCTGACAAGGAGGTCTTGAGAGAGCAGGTGAAGCATGCGATGGCCGATCTTGCGAGTCAAAAGCGCCACAGGCGTATCAACCTGACCGACCCGGAGGCCCGGCTGATGAAGGGCAGGCAGGGCATCGTGGCTGGCTACAACGCCCAGGCTATGGTCTCACCCATGGAGACCGATGGGGGAGCGACAAGCATGCTGGTCACAGCCGTGGACGTGGTTGATGCGGCCAATGACAATGCCCTGCTGGTGCCGATGATGGAGCAGGCCGAGGAGACTACGGGGACGAAGTCGCAGATGACATTGGCCGACGCCGGATACTTCTCCGCCAGTCACCTAGCTGAGTGCGACCGTCGAGGTCAGAAGGTGGTGGGGTCAGAGGCACGGCAGCGGTTCCTCGAAGACCCATATCACAAGGACAGATTCACCTATGACGAGCAGAGCGACAACTTCAGGTGTCCCCAGGGACAGACGCTCGCGTTCGTCCGCATACAGCATGCGAACGGAGTCCCGTTGCGTCTGTACCGGGCTACAGGTGCTGTCTGCCAGGCATGCCCGGCCTTCAGAGCCTGTACGAAGGCCGGAGAGATTGGGCGGAGCCTGGCAATAGGGCCGCACGATGCAGTGCTGCGTCGTCATCGTGCCTGGATGTCCACCTGGGCAGCCAAAGAGGCTTACAGGCTGAGAAAGCAACTGGTCGAACCGGTCTTCGGAATCATCAAGGAGCAACAGGGGGCACGGAGGTTCCTGCTGCGTGGCCTCGCTAACGTGGCGGCCGAGTGGACCATGTTGGTCACAGCCTTCAATCTGCGCACCCTCTGGCGGGTGTGGAGCTCCTCCCACGTCTCCAGCCCTCGACTTGGCGATCCGGAGCCTCATCCCGCGTCCTGAACGATATCGCGACCACCGCCCACTCCGCAGGGCATGGGAGCTCCTCCAGCAATGGTGAATGCGAACAGCTAGGACGGTGGTGGAGGAGCTCAGAGAGCGGCGGCGTCACAGGCTGACCGGGGCCGTCGTGCGCCGGGAACTGCGAAAGTGGGTGCGCGACTCGACCGAAGGCAAAGCCGTGGAGAGTTCTGTGGGCAGGCTGCTGGCTAGCGGCTAGGAGCACCGGGGCATTCCTGTGGAACGCATAGGGCTGCTGGGCTTTTCCTTGGGGGCCGGAGTGGCCATACTGGTGGCAGCTCAGGAGCCTCGCATCCCGGCCATCGTGAGCGACAGCGGGTTCATGGACTACGTCTCGGACATCCGCCTGATTCATACCAACGCATGGGGGTTTTACCTGCCGTCTTGGTTTTCATTCTTCATACTCTGGGCTGGGCGCACCCTTTACCGGACGGACTTTCGGCGGGTGCGTCCCGTGGAAGTGGTCGATCAAATAGCCCAGCCGATTTACTTCATCCACGGACGGGAAGACGTGGTAATCTCGGTTGACGAGACGGTAGGCTTGCACCAAGCTTCCAACAACCCCGAAGACCGTCTCTGGCTGGTTCCCGGGGCTGAACACATCAACGTCTACCAAAGAAATCGCGCAGCCTATGTCCGCCGGGTTGCAACCTTCTTTGAGGAACACATGCCCTGAGATGGTAAGGCGGCCGAGTACGGAGACGGCGGACTGTCCGTACCAGTGAGTAGCGGACCGCGAGCCACGACTGAGTTGGCCTCCTCTCTTGTGGCCCCCGGCTTCACGGCCCGCGATGGCTGACAAGCTTCCTGTAACGCCGGATATCGGCCCCTACCCTCAGCGGAGCGCCATCATCAGACTTACCATGACATACCGTCGATGACATACCGTTGATCGACATACTTTTGTCAGTCCCCACCGCCGGTTTATCTGACGGCAGCGCCAGCTTGCTGAAAGACTTCGCCGTGGCCATGGCCATCGCTGCCGGCGGTCTGGCTTTGGCCCGACTGGCAGGACAGCCACCGGTGTTGGGCTACCTCCTTGCTGGCTTCCTCATTGGGCCGTTCACTCTGCCCAACCCACTCATCAGCAATCTGGAGGTCATCGGACTTCTCGCCGAGCTGGGGTTGGTCCTTCTTCTGTTCGGCATCGGCTTGGAGTTGGGTTGGCGGCGGATTCGCAGCATTGGGTTTCAGGTGCTGGTCATCGGTGTGGTCGAAATTACCGTGTTGACGCTCTTCGGAATCTGGATTGCCAGCATCCTGCCGGGTATTGATGGCAGCCATGGATTGTACCTGGGCGGAGCCATGGCCATCAGCAGCTCTGCCATTCTGCTGAAAGGGCTTCGCGATGCCGGTAACCTGAATTCTCGCTGGGGTCAAGCCATCGTGGGAATCCTGTTGCTGGAGGACGTTGCAGCTGTCATATTCCTCACTGTACTGTCCGGTCTGGCCACGACTGGTTCGGCAAGCCTTGTCGATGCAGGCTTGCTGGTGGCGAAGCTGGGAGCGTTTTGCATCGCAGTGCTTGTCTTTGGCACCTTGTTGGGATCAAGGCTGATTCGTCTACTATCGCGGTCCCAACCCGACGAAACGCTGCTCGTTGCCAGTTTGGGTCTCTGCTTCCTGCTGGCGCTGTGCGCACAGCTGCTGGGGTTGTCCGCCGCTGCCGGGGCATTTCTTATCGGGGTCGTAATTGGCGACACCGAAGCTGTTGGTCGAGTAACCCGGCTGGTCAATCCGGTGCGGGATATGTTCGGTGCACTGTTTTTCCTGTCCATCGGCATGCTCATCGACTACCGCACCCTAGATGATTTCATCGTGCCCGCGCTGGTGGTGGTGGGCGTATTCATGGCCGGAAAGATTGTGGCAAATGCCGTGGGTTCCATACTGGCTGGCCATAGCTCCGAGGATGCTATGAGGGTCGGCATGACGATGCCTCAAATGGGAGAATTCTCGCTGGCCATCGGCCGCGTCAGCCCTACGGATGCTCTGGGCGGGTCTGCCCTAGTGTCCGTCCTCTCCATTGCTACGGCCATCACCTCTATGCTCGCCCCGATGACCTCCCGCGCAGCACTCCCGTTGTGCCGTTGGATTGATCGGCGCTCTCCCGAATCCCTGCACCGCACTATGCTCGCCACCAGGCTGGGCGTAAATACGTTTTGGTCCGCGATGTCTTTGCGGGGCGAGACCGGGGCGCAGCTCCGCAATGCCGGACGGCTCATACTCGTCAATATCGGCGTAATAGTTGTCCTCGCCGCTGTCGGCACCGGGGTGCTCTTTGCTACACCGGCAATCATCGGCAATATCCTTTCGGAGTCAATTGCCGGTCTGATAGTGGTCGGAATAATTATAGGCTTGAGCACGCCTTCGGCAATCAAGATTTGGCTTTCCCTCAAGACCTTGGCCCGTCTCGCTACCAGAGATCCCCATGCGCCGGATGACCGACACAGCAACGATCCGGTTTGGCGTAGTCTGCGGGCGATGGTCCAAAACGGGCTCGCCACCGTGCTATTGGCGTTGTTGCTGATTCTGAGTCTGCCCTTGATCGTTCAACTATGGCTGCTGGGCAATTTGTCCGCTTCGCTGTCGTTGCTGCTGCTGCTCGGGCCGGCGGTGGCCATGGGGATGATCAGCTTCAGGGTGCATCGGGTACTTGAGTCGGCGTTCAGCGATACTTTCACGGACGACTCCGTCTCGCCAGAGCCCCACCCCGCCGACGGCTTGGAACACACCGGTTCAACCTATTCATCTGATTCAATTGATGTCGATTCCCCTGTACCTCAACCCGGCCATCAGCAATCAACGGGCCAATCTGCGTTTGCGTCGCATCGGAGTCTGCATGACCCCCTAGTTGTCGCTGCGATGGAGCACCTCGAGGAGCAGGATGAACTTTGGCAGCTATTGGAAGAGAGGATAGCGCGGATGCACGAAACCGGCGATGCACCTCCGGAGAGCGGGCTCCCCGGCTCCCCGCGCGATGGCGACTAGCTTTCCAGTGAAGGCCTGGATGACGAGGCGTTTTGTTGACGGCACTAGGCTAACTAAGACAATATCCTTCGCAAGGAACAGCAAAGAATAAAGAGGATACCCGGAAGTTTCGGGCTAGCATTCAGTCCTTGACCAGTATGGCCCGCGTTTCGGTGAATTCATCGGGCAGGGCGTCGCGAACGGCAGTAAGGGCGTCCTCTCCTGAAGCCGTGGCGGCCTCTATGGCCCCTGAGACCAGCGCCACCGCAGCTTCCGCACTGGTAACCCCGAGTTCCGCAGCCAATTCGCGCGCCGCGCAGCGGCGGCCGATGCGCCGGGGTCCTCTCCACCCTCAACCGCCCCCTGCACCGCCCCATAGCCTGCTCCCCGCAGGGAGTGACGGGCTGGCACGCTCTGGCCGGCCAACGAGCGAATCGTACCGAGCACGGCCCCGCGGGATACATCTTTGACTTGGCCGGGATGATGGCTCATCCCATGGATCGCGCTCCGGGTCGCATGACGGGCAAGCTCAAGACCATGCTCGGTGACATCGCCCACATCTTCCACCGCAGCATCCACTGCTTCCCCGACGCTCCGGGCGAGCTCACCGACGAAATGGAAGCCACGGCTCGCCGACTCGCCGAGGCCACGGCGGCCTGCGTTGACGACGCAAGTTGGTAGGCGCTGACCCCCATGGCCACGTCGGCGCCTGGGATGCGCTTCAGGTAGCCGTACGAAAACGCCGCCACGGCGTTGAGGCCCGGCACGGACGACACCGCACGGGCCATCCGCGCCACGCTGCGCCGTGAGCCCCGCGAGGGCAATGTCCCGTTGTACCTCGCCCTCCTCGCGCAACGCGACCAGCATATTCAGCGATAGCGACCCAACGAGGAACGCGATGGCAAAGAGAAAGTCGAAACTGCTCAGAGTCAGCACCGGGAGGTTAAACACTTCGCCGGGTGACGACCAACTGAACTGGATGGCGAACGACCGGGACGAGAAGTAGTCCGCCGCCAGTCCGCCCACCATTGGCCCAAGGCCGGCGCCAATGTTCGTCGCGATCCCCGCTACTCCAAGAAACGGCGTCGCATTGTCTTCCCGGGCCAGTTTCAACGCGATGGTTCCAACGGCCAGCGTCACTCCTACTGAGGCGATTCCGGTGAAGACGTGCAGCGTCATTAGCAACGGCAACGTGAGGGAGTGGCGTTCCGGCAGGGTGGTGAAAGTCCAGCCGAGGATAACGATCAGATAGAGCGAAGCCGAAAGCGATAACACCGTCTTGCTGCCTACGCGATCAGCAAGCGGGCCCTAGGTCCTGAGAAACAAGCATCGCTGGGAGCCGCTATCCTCTCCCGCTAGGTCACGAAAAAGCTGCCGCCCAGTCCTGCCACGATGATGGCCTGTAGTGATCATCGCCAAGCGCCGGACGTAGTAGCCACCCATGACTTGCTGCGGCACGATGTCTCGCATCCTGCCGGCCCAGCTTGTCAACCATACCGGGGCAAACAATCCCCGCAGCGCCAACAACCCTACTACCAGCGCGACCGCACCGGAACCGGGCGTATTGATTAGAAACGGCACGGCCCCGATTGGAAGCCGCATCAAGTTCGACAGCAACCAAGCAGGCAGACCGATCGCTTTCCTCAGGTGAAAACGTTCAACCGCCAATATGGCCGGCAGTTGCACCACCTGGGTAATGAAGGGCAGGGCTGCCAGAATCCCTACCTGAAGGTTATTGGCCCCCAGCCCGAGAGCGTAGGCCGCCATGAAGCCGCCGCTGCCCAAGCTGAACATCGCTCCCGACGCGATTCCCTCGTACACCATTGCACGAAGGCTGTGGTCTATCTCCTGCTGGGAAAGCGTTGCTTCTGGGCGAAGGAACCCGGGTAACCTCATGAACTAACGTCGCCGGAAACGGTAGTCTGGATTCTGCATTAGATGAATCCCATTGAGGCTGGGCAGTTCGCGGCCCATGTGGGTTCTCGGGTGCTTTCCCGGATGCTCGACAGGGTTCATCCTCAAGAAGCGTCTCCCTGGTCCGGGAAGCTGTTCTGGGGCTAACCCACGGTATCTGGTTGGGGCTCCTAGTCGCCGGAATCGCGCTGGCCTGGAAGCAGAATCCAAGCCTGGTCCTTGTGCTGGGAGTTACGATGCTGGGCAACATGGTCATTGCAGGCTTCGTTGGTGCTGCAATACCTCTGTTTCTACGACGTATTGGAGTGGGACCCTGCAGTCGCCTCGGCAGTAGTGGTAACAACCTTCATCGACGTGTTTGGGTTTCTCCTGTTTCTCGGCATTGCCAGCGCCGCCATTGACTTCATCCAGTAGGCGCTAGCATTGTTGGCGTTCCTTGCCCCAGAGCCACCGCTAACCCTCCGCGGATTCCTCTACCTCCGGTTCGGTGCCTTGGCTGCCGCGCTCATCCATCCCGGCAGCCAAGCCTGTGCCATTCTGTGCCGCTGGCTGGTTCCACTCTTGGACAAAGTAAACGATCATATCCTTCGCCATCGCCACCACACGCGGCCCTACGATGACGCCCCAGAGGCCGAAAAACTGGCTGCCGACAACTATCACTAGAATCACCGCGACCGGGTGTATATTTAGGGAGTTGCCCTGAATTCGTGGCACCAGAAGGGTATTCTCCAAGAGTTGGACCGCAAGATACAGCATGACGACCCAGACAATCTTCTCCGGTGCCGTAGCTAGGGTCACCAGCAGGCCGACGCCCCCGCCAATCCAGGGGCCGACAATGGGCACCAGTTCGGTCAAGCCCGCGGCGATGCCAAGAATGAAGCCGAATGGGACCCCCAACAACAGCAGCCCAACGGTTACGATAGACCCGACAGCCAGTCCCAGGATCAGCTGGCCCCGGATGTATTTGGCCATTGTCCGGTCCGCTATGTCCAGGATGTCCCGCAGGAAGGGGCGCAGAGCCGCAGGAAAGGGCGCATACAGGGCTTCTGCAATCGTTCCGGGATCCTTTCAGGTAGAAAACTAACATCGGCAGGGTGGCCAGACCTAGGATAAATTCTAGGGAGCCAGAGATAACTCCTAGTGTCTGAGAGACGACCTGCCAAGCTGCCCGGCCTAGGATGCCGCTTGCGTCGGCCAAAGCCCCTTCCGCCTGGGCACGCAATTCGCTGGGAATCAGTTCGGCGTAGCGGTCAATCCTGCCTTCCACTGCCAGACGCGCTGAGTCGAAGAAGCCGGGGAATTCTTCAATGAACTGCTGACTTTGCCGCACGGGGGGGGAATGACCAAGATGAGAATCCCGGCAAAGACGCCAAGTCCGGCAAGGTAGATAAGCCCGATGGCGAGGCCGCGGCTAGGCCGGGGCGGCGCTGCCGCCATGGCATCAACCGCTCCAGCAGCCGGGCTAGAGGCAGGAGCGCATAGGCAATCACCACGCTGATGCCCATGACCAGCAGCACACTGCCCAGCAGATACAATGCCACCAGCGTAATCACCACTACCGCGGCGTCTCCCAGCAACGGGAGACGCTGGCTTTTCAAGTCTTGCCCCAATCATACCTGCCAGTTCCTAGAGTAGCTTGGAGTGGGCAACATTATGGTGCGCCAGCCCTCCCATCGCAAAAGCCTATCCCTCAAGGCGAAACGGTTGAGCGGTGGGTGCCGTCCAAGCGAGTCAATCTCGCCAACCGAGTGGGGCGTGGGGTACTACTGAGGCGTCCAAGCGTTTGGCTATTCCGGGGCGGTTGTGGGTTGCCGTGGCCAGTGACGGACTGCCAGCCAGCTTCCGTATCGCTTCGGAAAGTTCAGCCCTGGGTGGGCTGGATGAAGTCCTGCATGTCCCTACCGGCCCCGCAGTCGAAAGCAGTCCGCTCCGGGTAGCCGTGCACCTGAATCTCCCCTCTGCCTCATATTGGAAGACTCACACACCTTGGCGCACACTGCCTTCCCCTCAGTCGGCCCCCCGCAGTCTCCACGATGTCAGCCTGGGCGTGACGATTCTTGATCGCCAGCAAATCAACCGGGGCGTCGGCTACGGCCATGACGCGCTTTCATCCAGAGACTTGAGCCGGGTAGGCGGTGAAACAAAACACGAAGAAGGAGTAAGTCTACGACACAGTCAAGACTAGCATCCTCACCAGACTCGGTGGATGCACACCCGGACCTAGTCTCCTCTGCGAGGAGATTCCGATGGACACACCGATTGCGAGCGACGTGAAGGTGTTCGTCCCTGCCAAGAACTTCAGCCCAGTCCCTAGAGTTCTATGAGGCAATGGGATGGAACATCAACTGGCGAGCTGAAGACGACAGTCTTGCCGAGTTACTACAGCGAAGACTGGGCGAACAATTTCATGATGCACATCACCGTAGACGGTGCTCGGACCTGGTGTGAGCACGCGTCCAAGGTGATAGATAAGGGCGGGTACGCCTACCCCCGGCTCCAGGAACCTAAAGAACAGTCGTACGGCGCGCTTGTCACTTTCGTCTGGGACCCGTCCGGGGTACTTCTCGACTTTGCCCAATACCACGACAAGTGAAGCCTACGGAGTTCGGCCCTCTCCCCCGCTGCGGCGGCCAACGCCAGACTCAGGAGTAAGGCGTTGGCCAAGCCTTAGTCAGAGAGCAATTGTTCGAAACGGTTGGTGCCGTGGGCAGTGCGCTCTACGGCCAGCTCGAGGTGCTACCTTTTAGCGGGCTTTCAACGGGCAGCCGTCGCGGGTTGATGCGCCAGAAGGAAGTCCCGCACTTGGCTTATCGTCTTGGCCTTCACGTCCGGCGACTCCTTCCAAGGATACTCCGTCACCTGGGCCTTGGGTGCCAACGCCACTAGGTCCATGGCCGCATCGTACGAGTGTGATGGTGTGTCGTCGGGCATGACCAGCATTGGCGTCTGGCACGAGCGCGCGAAGTCCCGCGACACGGTGTACATGAAGTTCGGCTGGATGCGGTAGAGGTTGTGCAGGTACTGTTCGACGGTCTCCATCGTCACGTCAGGCCTCTGGGCGCACAACTCAGGGCCCCAGACATCGCGGCCAGCGTCATACATCGCGTCCGGCGTTTTCTGCGAGTGCCCAACCGGCTGGCAGAGCACGGCGGCTGCGACGCGCTGGGGTGCCCGTTCAATGAGCGTGAGGGCAAAGGGGCCGCCGATACAGTAGCCCATGAAGAGGAACTCCTGTATGCCCAGATGGTCCATCAACCCCAGTTGATCGTCGGCAAAAGCCCCCCACGGGTCGTCGACCTGGACCGGCCCGGTGGACTCTCCCCCACTCGCGTTGCGCTGGTCCATCGTGATGCAGCGGAAGTCGTTTTTGAACTCTTCCATCGCGTTGAACACCTGCGTAGGCCAAAGGTCCATCCGAGAGTTCAAGCCCCCGCCGGGGGTCACCAGAAGCGGGAAACCGGCCCCAGATTCCTCATAGTGGATGCGGACATCGCCCCTAGTATAAAACGGCATTGCGTCCCTCCTTCTTGACCCGGTACCAGTGCCCTAGGCAATTTGAAGTTGGGGCCCCGGGTAGTCCAAGCAGCGTAGTAATCCTAACCCATTAACCAGTGGAAGTGTCATGGGTGCCTCTTATATGACCGGTTGATGTCGCGCACGAGAAGTGGCTCCGCCACAAACGTCTTTGGCCGGCCCGCTTGCATGACATTCGCCGTCCTCGAGTGGACTCAGTCAGATGTTATACACCTCGAAGCTGACGGCGTAGTCGCAGCCAAGTCGTGCGCCTGTCGCGTTGGCGTTCATGGTGAGGAACATCTCCGGGTCCATACTGGTTGCCAAGCCCTTGATGTACTGGTCGTGCTTCTCCAGCGATTCGACGCCCTTGTAGATGAACTCGCCCACGTCGACGGCGTGAGTAGCATGGGGAGAGCCGCTGACCAACACCCGCTTTACGCCACTCCACGGCTCTAACCCTTCGTCCATCAACTCTGGGAATATCCAGCGGTTTCCGGAGTCCCGCGAGGCATCCAAGGCCGCTAGGCCGACGACTCGGTGGTCTGCCTGATTGGTCCTGCCGCCCCCTAAGCGGGTATCGAAGTTGCCCGTGATGAGGACGTCAGGCTTGTGGGCCCGTATGGCGCGGGTTATATCCCGGCGCAGGGGTGGCCCATACTCGACGACACCGTCCTTGTAGTCGAGAAACTCGACGATACTGACGCCAACCACGGCGGCGCTGTCGATCTCCTCTTGGGTGCGGACCCTTTTGGTTTCCTCTGGGTCCATGTTGTCGATGCCCGCCTCACCTCTAGTGACGAGCACGTAGATAACCGTCTTGCCCTCCGACGTCCATTTGGCGATGGCGCTTGCAGCGCCGTATTCCAAGTCGTCGGGATGGGCTACCACAGCGAGGGCCTTTCCCCAATTCTCATCAAGAGGCTGCAGGGGCTGTCCGGCCATTTACTTCCTTCCTTTCAATACGGCTGATGGTCAAGGCAAGAGACCGCTGACGTGCCTCTGGCTTCTTGGGTCGGAATGGTGTAACGGTGTCCCACACACCGCGGGGATGACGTAGTCGAGCAGGTTATCGACCAGAGCATGGAAAAAACGTAACGCCGTAGGGGATTCACTTCTGCCTACGGCGTTAGAGAGGAGACCCGTCATGGGTAGAGCGTTCCGACTAGTCGTCGTCGGCTAGCAGAGGGATCTCGACTGCTTCCCGGTCTTCCTGCTGCTCTATGGTAAGAGCAGCAGCCTCGACGGTGCTCTTGCCCCACACCCGCTGGGCATCGCGGGACTTGAAAGGCATGCGCCTGCGCCAGAAGATGATGGCGGCGTCGGTGGCGCCCAGCTTCTGCGGTGCGGCTGTGTCGAGGGCGCCCACGGCTTGCACCGGCAGGTCTTCCTTCTCGTTCACCGACTGGGGCGAGTTGAAGTAGACCCACCAGCAGTTGTAGTAAATCTTCCACCACAAGCGTGCGAACGGGTTCTTGCTGGTGCGCCTGAGGGCGAAGCTGAACATGCGCACGCTATTGGCGTCGATGGGGGTGAAGTAGCGGACCAGAACCGTGGAGAAGCGCAGGCTGGGGCATGCGATGGAGGGCAGGCGGTACAGTCCGCCAGGGCGGACGTTGTCGAAAGCCTTCTTTTGAGCCTTCAGGGGGTTCTCACTGCCACGGAAGCGCCACCAGATGTGCTGGGGCCACTTCTTGCCGATCCCGGGGAAATACCCCTGCTGCTGGTCCTTCACGACCCTGGGGGCGATGCAGATGTAGTTGTCGCCCTCCTCGGTGATCTCGGTGCCCTCCCAGAATGCGGGCAGCCTGTTGAACAAGGCTAGGTTGAAGATGCGGCGGAACTGGCCTCGGTGAATCTTGCTGTTGTGGGAATCGCGGGAGTTCTCCATGGTCAGGGACCAGTTCATGGGCCAAATCTTGACATAAGACTCGATGGATACCGTGTCGTCGAAGAACTCTTCGGGCACATCCTCCTGTAGTGGCACGGGCTCCGTCTGGCCCATCCAGATGTACACGATGCCCTTGTGAGTCTCCGTGGGGTAGTTGCGGGCCTTCAGCTTGGGGGCCAGCTTGGAATTGGGGCCGTCGGTCAGGGCGGCCACGCATTGGCCTGTGCCGTCGTAGGTGTAGCCGTGGTAGGGGCAGGTAATGAATCCTTTGAACTCGTTGTTGCCCTTGCCGCTGCTGATACCCCCGGACAGGTAAGCGCCACGGTGGGGGCAAGCGTCGTTCAAGGCCACCACATTATTATTCTCATCGCGGAAGAAGACCACTTGGTCACCACAGATACGCATGGCGACGGGCTTGCGCTGGATGTCCTTCTCCTCGACGCCGGGGTACCAGTACTCGCGGTAGCCCATCTCGGGCACGTAGTCATGCACTCCGATGCCCGACGCGCCCCGCGGCGTGTACTTATTTACACCGTTCGCCTCATGGGCCCCGTTCGTTCCATTGGCCCCATGCACACCGTTCGTCCCGTTGGTACTGTGGCCATTCATCGTCATCTCTTCACCTCGCGCAAAAGCAGAGGGGCGGCAGCCCCCATGCTTGCCGGAAAGCTACTCCCAGCAGGTCAGGTTGTCAAGAAAGCGGGCACTTCAAATACCACGGGCCCGGGCCCGTGGTATCCTTGGCATAACTGCGCTGCTGATGCTGTTCCCCAGAGCGCTAGCACTCCCACAGCATGAACAGGAGCCGGCGATCTTCCGAGTTTTGGTCGGCCGCAAGTTTGACAATAGCCCATTGGCGTCAAGATCGAGAATCGACCCATCCTTGCAATGATCCTTGTAGACCCTAAGTCTCATCGAGGAGGTCGTCATGGCTATTTCCGCACAGGAACAGACAGGCACTGTAACCCTACCCTCTGCCTCCCATCCACTCGACCCACTGACGGCCGAAGAGATAGCCGAGGCGATGTCCATCCTGAAGGCCCAAAGACAACTGGGGCCGCGGGTGCGTGTCGAGACCATTGTTCTCCAAGAGCCCGACAAGGACATGGTGCTCGACTTCCAACCCGGCGACCACATACAGCGGAACGCCTTTGTGGTCATTCTGGACAATGATGAGGCGGCGACCTACGAGGCGGTGGTGTCACTCAACGAACGGCGTGTCATCTCGTGGAAGCACGTTCCGGGTGTGCAGCCTAGGGTGATGTTCGATGAGTTCTCCGAATGCGAGGCCGCAGTAAGAGCCAACCCCGAATTCCAAGCCGCCCTCAAGAAACGCGGCATCACCGACCCCAGCTTGGTCATGGTGGACCCTTGGTCGGCGGGCAGTTACGGGTTCGACGACGAGGAGGGGAGGCGGTTGGTGCTGGCCCGTAATTTCTTGCGCTCAAGCCCGACGGACAACGGCTACGCCCGCCCCATCGAAGGCCTCACCGCGTTGGTCGACCTTAACAATATGGAAGTCGTCCGCGTGGACGACTATGGCGTCATCCCATTGCCGCCCAACCCCGGCAACTACGCCGCCGAGTTTGTCGGCCAATTCCGTCAGGACCTTAAGCCTCTGGAGATCACTCAACCCGAGGGTCCAAGCTTCCTAGTCGACGGTTACAGCGTCACTTGGCAGAAGTGGCACTTGCGCGTGGGATTTACCCCGAGAGAGGGCTTGGTGATCTACACCGTTGGGTATGAGGACCAAGGCCGGGTGCGTCCGGTTCTCTACCGGGCGGCGTTGTCCGACATGGTCGTGCCCTACGGCGACCCCAGTAAGGACCACTACCGCAAGAACGCTTTCGATGCTGGCGAATATGGTATCGGCTCTCTGACCAACTCCCTGACCCTTGGATGCGATTGCCTTGGAGAGATTCACTATTTCGACGCGGTCATGAACGATAGTCATGGAGACCCCTTCACCATACCCAATGCCGTGTGCATGCACGAGGAGGACTACGGGATACTGTGGAAGCATGTGGACTGGCGCACCGGTCAGACGGAGGTCCGCCGCTCTAGGCGCTTGGTGGTGTCCAGCATCGCAACCGTCGGCAACTACGAGTACGGCTTCTTCTGGTACTTCTACCAAGACGGCACAATCCAGATGGAGATAAAGCTCACCGGCATCGTGAACACCGCAGGCATCGCCGAAGGAGAGACACCCAAGCATGGGACGCTGGTAGCCCCTGGGCTCAATGCCCACATACACCAGCACTTCTTCAACTTCCGGCTGGACATGAGCGTGGAGGGCGAGGTCAACACGGCTTACGAAGTGAACACCGTGTCTGAGCCTCTGGGGCCCGACAACCCCCACGCCAACGCCTTCTATGCCGAGGCGACCCCGCTCAAGACGGAGTTGCAGGCCCAGAGGGTGGTCGACCCCATGAGCGGCCGCTACTGGGTGGTTTCCAACCCATCGGTCAAGAACGCCTTGGGGAGTCCCGTTGGCTATAAGTTGATGCCGGGGGAGAACATCCTGCCCTTTGCCCATCCCAGTGCCAGCGTCATCAAGCGGGCTGGCTTCATGACCAAGCACCTTTGGGTTACACCCTACGACCAGAACGAGATGGCGGCCACGGGGCCGTACCCCAATCAGCACCCGGGCGGCGCTGGGCTACCTGAGTACACCAAGAATGATCGCAATGTGGAGAACACCGACTTGGTGCTCTGGTACACGGTCGGCTACCACCATGTGCCCCGCCCCGAAGACTGGCCCATCTCCCCAGTGGCCTACTGCGGGTTCAGCCTGAAACCCACTGGCTTCTTCGACACCAACCCAGTCTTGGACGTCCCTCCGAGCGCCCATCACCAGAACGGGGCTTGTCGCGCCTGAACCAGTGGTGTGGTGGAGCGTAGACCTTGTCGGGGATGTCACAATGTCACAGCGATCGTAGCTAAAAACGCGTTTTTGTAGCTGAAAAGTGTGACATCTGTGACATTGTGCTAGCTGGCCAGATACGCGCACAGTGTGACATGTTTTTCGTATCTGAAAAATCACCGATGTCACAAAAGTGTGACATTTGTGACATGGTCCGTATCTGGAGAGATGTCACAGTGTGACATGGGTGGCGCCTTCCCTTGAGGGGCTTTTGCCGAGGGAATCGGGGACTGCGGATCGGGGTGCGGGTAGGCGTGGCGTGGGTGTTCAGGGATGTGTTGGGTGCGTTGATCATGGGGGATATAGTACATTAGTTCTGGTGGTTTGGCAAGGGGTTGGGTGTTAGGGGGGCAGGCGGAAACGTAGGCTTGAAGGTCGGTAACCCTCAACAGGAGTCTAGTCAGGTTGCCATGGCTTACCGATTTCTAAGCTGTGGGTCGAGCCGAACCCGAAGCCAATCTCCGAACATGTTGGCGCTCAGCACCAACAAGGCAATGCAGGCCCCAGGGAAAACACCCAACCACCACTTTCCCTCAAGGAGGGAGTTCCGTTCCTGAGATATCATGAGGCCCCAAGCTGGCTCTGGTGGTGGCACCCCCACGTTGAGGAAGCTCAGGCTTGCCTCGATGATAATGGCGACGCCCACAATAAGGGTAAAAAAGACCACCACGGTATTCATAACGTTTGGAATCAAATGCCTAAAGATGATGTGGAAGCTGCTTACCCCGGTAACTTCGGCCAACTTGATGAAGTCTCTCTCCCTAAGGGTCAGTACCTCGCCACGCACCAATCGAGCATACCGACTCCAGAACACCGCAGCAAGGATAATAATCACGTTCTTGACGCTGGGCTCCGTAACGGCGGACAAAAGGATGGCGAAGACCAACGTGGGAATGGTTAACCAAGCGTCGGTGATGCGCATTATGACCTGGTCCCACCATCTGCCCATGTAACCCGCGATGACACCCAGTATGGTGCCGATAGTCCCGGCGACCACTGTGCCAACCAAGGACACCAAAATGGATATCCGGGCCCCATGCATCAGCCTGCTCAGAATATCTCGGCCTAGGTAGTCGGTGCCCAAGGGGGTCCGAAACGATCCCTCGCTATCCCAGAATGGTGGAACGTCGTCGATGTAAGGACAGTTGGCGATACCGTATCTGGCCATGCATTGACCATCACTGGGCGTGACGGGCGCCAGCTTATCGTGGGGGGCTATCCACGGGGCAAATATGGCCACAAACACTAGGGTGAGCAGGATAACTGCGGGTATGGTGGGCGCTTCACGGGTAAAGTTCCAGCTTTGCCTTGCGGCCCGCCCTACAGTGCGGCTAACTGCGGGGATGTTGGCGGGTACGATTGCCATACTCTTAGTTACCCCGGCAACCGGATTCTCGGGTCCATCCAAGCGTAGAGCACGTCTATGACGAAGTTAAGCGCCACGATCATGACGCCCCCTAGCAACACCACCCCTTGCACCAAGGGGAAGTCCCGAGTGGTCATCCCATCGTAAAGCAGTTGGCCCACGCCGGGCCAGTTGAAGACAACCTCAATGGCGATAGCCACGTTCACCATGATCAGCAGGTTCAGCCCCCCCAAAGTGACCACGGGGATCATCGCATTCTTCAGGGCATGCTTGGCCAGTATCACTGGCTCAGGCACTCCCTTGAGGCGGGTCAACTTGATATAGTCACTACCCAGCACATCCAACAGGCTGGAGCGAGTTATACGCAACATGCTCCCGGAGAAGTACCAACCCAAGGCAAATGACGGCATTATAAGGTGCTTCCAGTCCCAGAAGCCGTCCCCTGCGCCCAGCACTGGAAGCCAGCCTAACTCCAAGCCGAAAATGATGATAAGAATTATGCCGACGAAGAAATTGGGGATGGAGAGCCCCAAGAGAGCAAATACCTTGCCAAAATTGTCCCACCAAGTATTCACCTTGATTGCTGTAAGCATACCCATGGGCACGCCCAGCACGATAGAAATGAGGAATGCGGTAACGCCTAGTTTGATCGAGGCAGGCAGGCGCTCAAAGTATATAGTCCTGACACTCACTGAATTCGCGTAGGAAGTGCCAAGATCGCCCTGCAAGAGGTCTCCCATATAGTTGAGGTATTGAATGTGGAGACCTCTGTCCAGACCCCAGTCGTGCCTTATTCTCTCAATATAGGCTTCGTCGCCCACCTGTTCAATCATACGAGTTGGGTCACCGGTAACCCGGACGAGCAGGAAGATTATGGTAACGAGGATCCAGAGTGTAATGATGCTGAAGAAGACCCGGTTAAGAACAAACCGTCCCAATCTATCCTCCAGCTCGCGGCGCAACCTCGGCGAGGCCAAAATTGAGGCTGTATCTTAACAACCCCAACCCGATAGCCGAAACAGTTGCCCGTACCCCAGTTATGCAGCGAAGGTTGCCGCGGGGATCGTGGGAACCTCCTTGTCCTGCCGGTGTCCCACCGTTAATTCAGAACTTGCCATTCCTCGAAGGGCCAGGGACCCCAAGCTTGCGGCATCTGGTAGTAGTCGCTGATGTCACCTGTCACGTTGGGCCCTGCCACGTGAAGGAAGGAGTTGATATAGATCGGGACTATCAAGAATTCCTCGATCAACCTCCGTTGGACACTGTCCAGGAGTTGTGCCCGCTCGTCCGGGTCTGCGCTGGACTGGAATTGGGCCCACATGGCATCCACCTCTGGGTCGCAGACGAAGGACTGGGAAGAGTCGCATGTTGCGTACCTAGTGATGTAATGGGAAGCGTTCCCCGGGTTGTTGGAGATATTCTCCACGATGGCCTTACCACCAGGCCAGCCCTCCGAGCCTAAAGAGATCTTTTCAAGGAATGCCGGTCCCTCCAGGATTTGAACGGAGCCTTTGATGCCTATAGCTTGCAAGTCCGTCAGGATCCGTTCAGCCTTGGAAAAGAATGGCGGTAACGGCGTCAACGAATCAATTTCGAATCCATCAGGGTAGCCCGCATCTAGCAGTAGTTGCTTAGCCCTTTCCGGGTCATATTGGGGGATGGGGAGGTCCTGCACTACGCCCGGAGTATCAGAACCTATCCAGTTACCAAACATGATTCCTTGGCTCTGGATTTCCTGCAGGTTTATGAATTCCCGGTTTATGGCAAGGCTAACGGCCTCACGAACCCGCTTATCGCCGAAGGGACTGCCTTCCAGATTGTAGTCGGGAAACATCAGGAACCATGGAGAGGTATGATTGGCGTCCCACTGCAGATCGGGGTTTGCGAACACGTCGGGCCACAGTGGACTAAGCACCAAATAAGCAACATCCAGTTCTCCCACCTGAACCGCTGCCCATTGTGCGGCAGGATCGCCGATGCCCAAGACCTTTAATGTTTTTGCGTAAGGCACTTTCCTCCAGTAATCGTCCCACGCTTCGAATACCATCTCCTTACCAACGTTCATGCTGACGAACTTAAACGGGCCGGCTCCCATTGGGTTCTGCTTGAAGGCTTCTGCGCCGAGCTCTTCATAATATTCGCGTGGCAGCACCCAGTTGGCACCGCCTACTACGGTATAAAGATCGATGAAATCCAGAAAAGGCTCATTGAAGTGGAAGGTGATAGTTCGGTCGTCAAGAACCTCTATCCTGGCGGTCTTTTCCTTCAAAATATCACTATGGGTGCCCCGATAGTTTTCGAAGGACCATTTTACATCTTCGGTGGTGAGAGGTGTGCCGTCGTGGAACGTCAACCCCTCCCTCAGGCGGAATTTAGCATAGGTATAGTCTTCCGGCATCTCTGCGGATTCGGCTAAACTGTAGGTCCACACATTGCCAGCCATAGGCTTTATCAAGGCATCATGGACGATGTAGATAAAGTGATTAAACACCGGAGAGTTATATTCCTGTGGGTCCAACCATTTGGGGGAGTGATTGTAGTGGAGACCGACAGTTAGTGTTCCGTGCGGGGTCCTTCGGTCAGGATCGATGGTTGCAGCGCTGATGCCCAGGTCGGCCAGCCCCTGCTCTGGCGCAGCGATCGGGCCCGCTATTGAAACATCGGTTGCTTGAGGACGGGCGATGGCAATCGATGTGGGTGTGGGCTCGGGCTGGGGCGCTGCAGTGGCTTCTTGGGTGGCTTGGGCCACCGTTGCCGACGGAGGTGTCGAGGTCGCCTCACCGCCACATGCGATGACGAACACCAAGACCAACGCTAAAAAGGAGCAAATTATTGCTTTGCGATTTATGAACGACGTTAAAATCATCGCGATACCTCCGTTAAGTAACATCTCGCCCTAGTGTTCGGGCCGCCCATCGGATAGGGGCTGCGGTCGACTGTTTGGCCAATAACGAAATTCGTAGTAGCTTGGTTGATTTACGCCGGTTCAATGGAGTAGGCGCTTGCTGGGCGGCCGACATCCATGTTATGCGGGGTCTTCCGAGTTGGGGCTTTATAACATGTCCCAAATCGCATAGCAAGGAGTGGAGCGGTTTCGAAGATAGTGTGTGTAGAGCCACGGTTTACCTAGTTAGCGCGTCCCGCTACGGTTGCCAGAGGATGATGCGGATGGGGGTGGGGTTGAAGGCGTTGACGGGGTTGCGGGTTTGGGGGCAGTTGGAGACTACGGCTAGGGCGTCCATTTCGGCTTGGAGTTCGATGAGGTCGCCGGGTTGGGAGTAGCCTTCGACTAGGGCCATGGCGCCGTCATGCTCGACGGGGACGTTCATGAAGAAGTTGAGGTTGGCGACGATGTCCTTCTTGCCGAGGCCGTGTTCGGCTAGGCCCTTGAGGAAGGTGTCGCGGCAGTTGGGCGTGTTGGCGTCGGTGTAGCGAAGCTGGTTGCTCTCGGCGCTGCAGCAGCCTCCGATGGTGTCGTGGCGACCGCAGGTGTCCTCGACGATGGTAAACAGCTTTCGACCCATGTCGGTGTAGATGCCGTGGCCCTTGGTGAGGAAGATGGTGCCGGCGTACTTCATGGTGTCGGCGGCGTTGTAGCGCTCGGAGGGGTCGTGGGCGTTGTAGGCGAGGAAGTCGATGGCCTGCTTGCCCTCGAGGTCGATGAAGCGCACACGGCTGCCTTGGGGCACGACCCGCGCCCAATGCTCCGGCGGGCTGCACCGTCACGTCTTCGATTACACGGCCTGGGACTTGAGCTGCTTGCTCGACAGACTGGGTCATGGGCGCCTCCTCTGCTGATAAGGGGTGGGGACTGGTGATGTTATTGCCACAAGGATACTACACAGTGTGTCAGCCGTGGATGAGGGCGGAGAGCCAATGGGTTACGAGTAGCAAGTTGCTGGTTAACCCCGGGCCGTGGGTTCCCGCCTGCGCGGGAATGACGGTTGCTCGTTAGCGAATACGGATGCCCGCCTGCTCGCGGTCGAAGCAGCCTGCGGTGAGGTCGTCGCGCTCGCGGCGGAGGATGTCCTTGCGGACGCGCATGCTGGGGGTGCGGGGCAGGTCGTCGCGGACCTCGAAGTAGCGGGGCACCTTGAAGTAAGCAAGGCGGGCGGCGCACCAGTGGACGATTTGTTCGGGGTCGACGGTGGCATCGGCGCGTGCGGTGACGTAGGCCTTCACGTCGTCCTCGCCCAGTTCCGAGGGGACGGCGATGACGGCGCAGTCGAGGACGGTGGGGTGGGCCTTGATGGTGTCCTCCACCTCTTGGGACGAGATGTTCTCACCACGACGCCTTATCACGTCCTTCTTGCGGTCCACGAAATACAGGAAGCCGTCCTCATCCAAGCGTCCCATGTCGCCGGTGTGGAGCCAGCCGTCGCGGAGAGCTTCGCGGGTCTGCTCCTCGTTGCGCCAGTAGCCGGGGGTTACTGCTGGGTTGCGCAGGACGATTTCGCCTGCTGCGCCAGTCGGCAAGGGGTTGCCGTCGTCGTCCTCGATCGCGACCTCGTTCTGGAAACGCTGGTCGGGGTGTTGGCGTGGCTGGCCGGATGAGTTGGGGCGGCGGGTCAGCGCCGATCTTCTCGATGCTGCCGTAGCAGCACTCGGTCATGCCGAAGCCGACGATGATGTCGGTGCCGAACCGCTCTTGGAAGGCTTGCAGGAAGGGCGGGTCGAAGGAGGGCGAGCCGTAGAAGAGGCGCACCGTGTTCTGGCTATCCAAGGGCGACTCGGGCTGTTTGGACAGCACGGGCATCATCATGCCGATGAAGTTGACCACGGTGGCCTTGGCCTCCCGCACCTGTTCCCAGAAGCGGGAGGCACTGAACCGCTCCTCCACGACTAGCGTCGCCCCTGCTGCCAAGGTGCCCATGGTGGAGTAGTACTGGGCGTTGGCATGGAAGAAGGGCAGGCAGGTGAAGAAGCGGTCGTCGCTGCTGGCCTCAGTCCAGTGGGCGAACCCCTGGCCTGAGGCGACGTACATCTGGTGGGTGAGCATCACACCCTTGGGGTTGCCCGTGGTGCCGGAGGTGTATACCAGCATGCAGATGTCCTGCGGGGAAACTGCCTCCGGTGCGTCGATAGGACTGGCACTGGCCATCGACTCGCTGAAGCCCGTCCAGCCCGGCTCTGTGCCACCTACCAGCAGCTTGTGGCGCACCTCAGGCGCAAGCGCGGCCGGCCTCGCGGGCCACATCCAGCAGGGACGTGTGGGTCACCAAGGCGGATGCCCCAGCGTTGTTCAGGATATACGCCGCCTCATCCCGCTTGTAGGCCGTGTTAATGGGCACGCTGATGGCGCCGATGAGGGACAGGCCGAACCAGCAGTACATGAACTCAGCGCAGTTGGGCAGGAACAGGCAAACGCGGTCGCCGTGGCGGATGCCGGCGGCCTGGAACATCCCAGCGGTGCGCTTGATGGCGTCATCGAAGTCGCGGTAGGTGAGTTCCTGGCCGGAAATCTCGAGGAAGGTCTTGTTGGGGTTGCGCTGGACGATTTCGGCGAGGAATGCGCCGAGGGATTGCTCCCAAGGGAGGCGGGTGGTTGGGTTGGTCATGTCAGGGGTTGCTCCGTGGCAAGGGTAGGAGGCGCTCCGGTCCGTTTCTTCAACCTTGGAGGTCTTCGTCATCCAGCCAGCCGTATCTCCTGGCGAGATTGACCCACAGGTTCCGAGTCATTCTGTTGTCCTCGCGCGCTTCAGCGAGGAGGTCCTTCGTTCTGTTGGCGTCCTCACGGAGGGAAGCCAATTGCTCGTCATGGGAGACCAACATTGTAGCGAGGGTCTGGTTCAATTCTGCCATTCGCTGGCTGTTTTCATGGAGCGAGGCTAGTTGCTCGGTGTGATCGGCCAGTTGTCCATCATGAGAGGCCAGCATGGCTACAACTGATTCGTTCAAGTCGGCCATCATTCGGAGAGTTTCCTCGATGGTCTGCAGCCTCCTTTCGGTTGTCATTTACTTTCCTCCAAAGGGTAACCCTCGGATGGACTATATCAGGCTGCAGGTGTTTGAAGCAAAGAACCGCAGGCGGTTAGATGTCCCCCGGCATCGCCTCCTTGAAGGCGCGGATGGCTTGGATGTGCTGGGTTGCGCCTTGGAGGCCGGAGCGCATGGCGTTGAAGCTGAGGTGGGTGGCGCCCATGTCTCGCCAAGCTAGGGTTTCCTGCCGCCACATATCGGCGCCGCTGCTTTGGGCGGCCGTGTTGCGACGGGAACCGACACGGGCCTCAATGCCGATGCTGTCAGGGTCGCGGCCCGCTTGTGTCGCGTAGGCCCGCAGGCGGTCGATGGCCTCCTGCCCCTCCTCAACTTGGTGGCTCTGGGTTAGCCAGCCGTCGGCCAGTTGGGCGGTGCGCCTGAGAACGCGGTCATCGCGGCCCCCGATCCAAATGGGGATGGGACGCTGAACCGGCAGCGGGTTGATGCTGGCCTCGTGGATGGTGTGCCAGCGGCCGCCGTAGGTGACCGATTCCTGTGTCCACAGCGCCCGCAGCACCTCCATCTGCTCTTCCATTCGCCTCCCGCGATTGCTGAAGTCTTGAGCAAGAGCCTCGTACTCCACGGCATTCCAGCCCGCGCCGATCCCCAACCGCATGCGTCCATTGCTCAGGACGTCGATGGCCGCCGCCTGCTTGGCAACGAGGGCAGTCTGCCGTTGCCCCAGCACCATTATTGACGTGCATAGCTGGATGCGGCTGGTGAGGGCGGCCCCATAGGCCAGCAGGACGAAGGCCTCGTGGAACATGTCGTCCTTGTCGTAGATGCCGTCCCAATTGGGGCGGTTGGTGGTGTCGGCTCCGAGTATGTGGTCGTACACGCCGACGTAGTCGTAGCCGAGTTCCTCCACGGCTAAGAAATACTCACGCAACCCGCCGGGGTCGGCCCCAATCTCCTGCTGTGGAAAGATGACTCCGAGCTTCATGCGAAGCTCCTTTTGACAGATCTCCCTACATTTCCTGCCGGCACCGAGGTAAAGCCAATTGAAGTCTGCCTGAATATTCGATTATTCGAATAATCGAATTAGTCCCCCCTGAGGCGTGTGGCCAATTAGACCGCTACCCCTCCAATACCTCCCGCAGGCGGTCCTCGTCGGCCCGCACCTCCACGCCGGCGCGCTCCTCCTGTAGCAGCATGGCTACGCGGGAGTCGCGGTCGGCCCAGCCTCGGACCATGGCCTCGGTGAGTTCCTGCAGGGCTAGGTTGGCCAAGCGCATGGGGACGGCGTACTCCCTGCCCACGGCTACGGCGAGGTCAACGTCCTTGTGGGCTAGGCGCAGGGCGAAGTCGGGAGGATCGAATTTGCCGGGGAGCAGGTGCTCCGCCAGACCCTCGAAGGTACCCCGGCGTCCTTGCGCCCCTTGTCGCACTGCTTGCCACAGGGCCAGTGGCTCGACGCCAGCCTTCACACCCATGGTGAACACCTCTGCCAACGCCGTCTGCACGACATAACCGGTGCAGTTATGCACCAGCTTGGCCACCGAGCCGCAGCCGATTGGCCCCACGTAGAAAGGCTTGTCGCTGAAGGCTTGCAGCGCTGGCAGATGACGCTCGAACACCGCCCGGTCGCCGCCAACCCAGATGGCCAGCCGGCCTGAGCGGGCCCCAGCAGGACCTCCGCTCACTGGCGCGTCCAGCATGTCGACGCCCTTATCGGCGAAGGCTTGGTTGATGCGACGCACCACGGTAGGTGAGTTGGTGCTGAGGTCGAAGTAGGCTTGGCCCGGCCCCATGCCTTGTAGCAGGCCCGATTCACCCAACGCCACGGCCTCTACCTCCACCGGGCCCGGCAGCGACGTGAACACCACCTCGCTGGCCTCAGCCACCTGCTGTGGGGTGTCGGCCCACTGCGCTCCCGCCTCCAGCAACGGGGTGGCAGCCTCCCGGCGCAGGTCATGGACCACCATGTCGTGGCCCCCGTTGCGGATGTTCATGGCCATGCTGCCGCCCATGATTCCCAAGCCGACAAACCCGATGTTCATAGCTGGCTCCCAGTCCTGCCCGCCCGTCGGAATGTGGGCTATTTACTCCCGCGGCGACGGGGCGCATAATTATCGTTCACCCTCTGCTCACCTTTTGCAGGCTACCCATCTTACGCGAAGAGCCCTAGCCATGCCATACGAAATAAACGATAGAGCCATATCATGGGCGCCTCCGGAATCCATCGAAGCCGAGGCGATCGCCCAGATAGAGCAGACCTCTCAGATGCCGTTCATACACAGGTATGTGGCGGTCATGCCGGACTGTCACTTTGGCCTAGGCGCCACCGTCGGCAGTTGCATCCCCACCGTCGGAGCAATCATTCCTGCCGCCGTTGGCGTGGACATAGGCTGCGGCATGACGGCGGTGCAGACGAACTACACCAAGGCTGATTTGCCGGAAGACCTGACGCCGTTGCGGGAGTCTATCGAATCGCGGATACCCCGCAGCGCGGGCGGATACAACAGCAAGGTGAAGTGGGGCGCTGAGGACAAGGTCAGCACCGTCAAGGGCCTGTTCCGCGAGGACCGGCAAGCAGCGTTGATTCAAAAACTGGACCCCAAGTGGCAACTACAGATGGGGACCCTGGGTTCGGGCAACCACTTCATTGAGGTTGTGCTGGACGAGGATGATTCGGTGTGGGCGTTCCTCCATTCCGGCTCTAGGGGTGTGGGAAACAAGCTGGCCCAATACCACATAAAGATTGCCAAAAAGCTCACCGAGAAGCGAGGCACAGAGCTTCCCAACAGAGACCTCGCCTACCTCGAGGACGGGACGGACGAATACGATGCCTACATCGATGACCTGATGTGGGCCCAAGCCTTCGCCTATCACAACAGGGCCGAGATGATGGACCGGGTGACCGACGCCATCGCCTACCATCTGGGCCCTGTGGATGAGCTACAGCGAATCGACTGCCACCACAACTACACCAACCTAGAGACCCATGACGGCGTGGACGTCCTAGTGTCGCGCAAGGGCGCTATCAGCGCTCAGGAGGGTCAGTACGGGCTAATACCGGGGTCCATGGGCACCCGGAGCTACGTAGTGAAGGGGAAGGGCAACCCCAACTCGTTCTGCAGCGCCCCCCACGGAGCAGGCCGTCGCATGAGCCGCAAAAAGGCGAAGCAGTCCTTCACCATGGAAGATTTCGACAGGTCCATGGCCGGCATATCTGTCCGCCGCGACGAGGCGTTTCTGGATGAGCTGCCCGGCGCTTACAAGGACATCGATGACGTGATGGAGCAGTCCCGCGATCTCGTGGATGTCATTCACGAGTTCCGCCAAGTGCTGAACGTAAAGGGCAACTAGGTCATATCGACAGGGGGTAGTGTCCGATGATTACGTCTTTCGATAGCCTGTACGCAGGGCATGTGGATATGGAGAACGTGGGGTACGCTGGCACCCCGGTGAATGAGCGGTGGTTCTCCGACGACCATCTGGCTACGGTCTTCGACAAGATGACGGCCATGGCCCTGCTGATGGAGCGCTCGGGATACGGCACCCTCTGGATGGCGGAGCACCACTTCCAGCGCGAGGGCTATGAGTGTCTGCCCAACGTGCTGCTGGCCAGCCTGCACCTTTCCCACCTGACCAAGAGGCTGGGTCTGGGCTGTGCCTTCAACATTGGCCCCATGTGGCATCCCCTGAGGCTGGCTGAGGACTATGCCACCGTTGACCGGCTCACTGGGGGCCGGGTGATTTTCGGTGTAGGCCGGGGCTACCATACCCGCGAGGTGGAGACTTTTGGCTCGCCTCTGCTGGACCAGCCAGCCAACCGCGAGCTGTTCGAGGAGCAGGTCGAGATCATCTTCAAGGCCTTCAACCAGAAGTCCTTCTCCCATCAGGGTAAGCACTACCAGATACCTGCTCATGTGCCCTATCGCGGCTACGACTTGGAGGAGATTACCTTAGTACCCCGTCCCCTGAAGACGCCCGTGGAGTGCTGGCAGCCCATCCAAGGCGGCACCGAGCGAGCCTTGGACTTCATGGCCAAGTACAACATCCAAGGCATGATTGGTGGCGGAGTAGCCGAGGGCGGGGCCATGGACCGCGTGATCGTGGCTTGGCAGGAGGCCCAAGCGCGAGCTGGGCGTGAAACGGAGTTGGGCGAAGGGCTGAGCATCGGCGTCCACTTCCACATTGCCGACAGCCAAGAGAAAGCGGTGAAAGAGGCCTCCAAGTACTTCGAGGAGAACCTGAAGATGTTCGGCCCGCTGCGCCTAGTGCGCGGGCTATCCGACGAGCAGATGAGCGATATGGCCGACCCAGCCCGGGCCCCCTACGCCGACCTGCCCAGCATCGAGGCATCCGTCAACGGCGGCGGTTACCTATGCGGGCCGCCGTCCCAGATCCTCGATTCCCTCAAACGGTTGGAGGAACGGTACCCCGGCATGAAGCGGGTCAACGTCAGTCACCCCATCGGCACGCCCCAAGCCGTGATCCTCGAACACATGCAAATACTCGCCGAAGAAGTCATGCCTGCTTTCGAGGGAGTAGCGACCTCGCCCGTCGCGGCTGACTAACTAGATGTGCTGGCCGGACGGTATTGAGGCAAGAGTCGGCGTGTTGGTGTGGCGCTTCTGTCGTGTCATGTCAACCAACAGCGGGACATGGCACTAGGCTCCGGGGCTGTTGGTCCCGCTGGCCCTTGACGACCATGTTCGCTATCTGCGAACATGGTTGGTGTGAATCAAGAGACCACCATCGAATGGGCGACCAATGCAGTCAAGGATATGCGCCGGCTTGCTGCGCGTGATCGCGAGAGGGTCATAGACAAGATTGAGCAGTACGCTAAGAATCCGTCGTCGATGGCCAATCAGGTGATCACGCTGACCGGTGGTGAATTCATGCGCTTGAGGGTCGGTAACTATCGTGTCATCTTCAGCATCGAGCGCAATGGGGCTCCTACGATGGTGATCTTGAGAGTTCGGCACAGGGGGAACGTCTATGACTAACCAAGAGACCATCACCATCGCCCGCGCAGAATACTATGCTCTACTTGATCGCAATGGCGAACTCGAAGATAAGCTGGCCGCCCTTGATGCGAAGGACAGCAGTCGCATTCCCCACGAGGTTGCTCTCGCTATCATTCGTGGCAAGAGTCCAATCCTCGCGTTACGGGAACACCAAGGCATCACCCTGCGGGAGCTTTCCCAGAGGGCTGGGATTTCCGCCAGCTACCTATCGGAGATTGAGCGGAGGCTTAAGACGGGCTCCGCTTCGGCTTTGTCACGAATCGCCGGAGCCCTCGGCACGACTATTGACCTACTAATTGGCGAATAGTCGCGGTGTGTCGTTCAAAGCTGGGATGAGCGAGCAGTTTCAGGCCTAACTACCCGCCTGCGCCGGCGTACTTCTCCCCTAGCTGGGTCTCCCAGCGGAGGTAGTGGATGGCGTCGGCGTAGTTGCGGTCGGGGCCAGCCGGCACCATATCGCTGGGAGGGCTCATCACGCCCGTGAGACCCTGCTCGATGTCCAAGGCGTCCTCGCGCCACCCGGCCATTCCCTCCTCCAGCACCCATACCTCGTCGTAGCCCATGTCGGCTAGGCTAGCCCCAGCGAACAGGGAGTTCCGCCCGTCGGTGCAGACCACGCCGATGGGGGTATTCTTGGAGGGCACCATCTGTTCGATGCGCAACTCCAGCCAACCCCGGGCAATCCAGTGGGAACCGGGTATGTGGCCGCGGGCGAAGTCTTGCGATGTGCTGACGTGCACGATGTGGGTCAGGCGCCGGTTGATGAACTCCAGAGGCGTGGCCAGCTTGACCTTGCTGGCTGCTTCCTCACGCCCCAAGACCACGGACTCAGGCATCCCCTGTTCCAAAGAATGGCCAGCCGCGGTCCACGCACCTGTCCCGCCGTTGACGGCGTACACTTGCTGGGTGCCCAGCTGCCGGTACCAGGAGCCTGTGAAGGTCGCTCGTGCGGTGCCGTCGCAGCAGAAGACCACTGGGCAGTTGTGCACCACGGCCACGTCGTCGGACCGCTGTACCGCTTGGCCGCCGGGGAACCAGCGGAAGCCGGGTATGTGCCCCGCCTCGTACTCCTCCTCGGTGCGCACGTCGATGAAGTAAATCGGCTCCGACCCTGCCTTAGCTTGCAAGTCCTGTAGCTCGCTGACACTGATGTAAGAGACGCCGTCCTCGGATGCCAGCCGGTTGGCATAGGCTTCGGCGGTGGCTGTGCCGTCGCCTGACGGCTCCGGCAGGTCCAGACGGTCCGCGCCCGTTTCCAGCTTGTAGCCCGCCAGCACCCAGCCCGACGTCCCGTTCTTCAGGCCGACGGCGTTGGTGACGCCCATGCGTTGCAACATGCGAGTGCCGATGATGGAGCGTGTCCGGCCAGCGCAGTTGACGATCACCGTGGTGTCGTCGTCCAGTTCTTTCGTGATGTCGGTGATGCGCAGTGCCAGCTCTCCTCCGGGGACGCTGCGACCGCCGGGTATGCAGAAGCGCTGGTACTCCTCAGGGGTGCGGGTATCGAGAATCACCAGCTTGTCGCCACGCTCGATGCGGGAGTGGAGCTCATCGGCGTCGATTTCGGGGACGTGATGCACCACTTCCATCTTTTCGCCGAAGTCCTTGCTGGGCACGTTGGTGCCCCACTCGGAGGCGAAGTCGCGGCTGACCCAGCGGTTAAGCCCGCCTGCCAGCACCGATACATTGGTGTAACCCAAGCTTTCCAGCGTTGAGGCCGAAAGGTCGGCGCGGCGTTGGTCGTCATCGCAGAGCACCACATGGGTACCCAAGTGAGGCACGGCCGACCATATTTGCGCTTCAAGATGGCGGCGAGATATGAGGCTGGAGCGGGGGATGTGGCTGCTGTTGTACTCGCCCGCCTCGCGGACATCAATCAGAGCAAAGGTCGAGTCCCCTTGGAACATGTCGTTCAATTGCTCCGGCGATATGCTGTTGGCCATGGTTGCCTACCTCCCGTACCGGACTTCTGACAGCAGTAGTCCGCTGATGTTACCCGTACCATACCGGCGGCCTTGGGCCGCGTCAATCAGACTCGCCCGGTGAGTGTCAGGCAGACAGGTCGACCACTGCTTGCGCCAGTTCATCATGTGACTGACGGTCTCGGTCAGCCCAACCGGCTAGCGCGTCATGGTGGCCTGCCAGAGCCCGCCTGCCGTCGGCGATCAGGGCCTTGGTCGGCCCTGGGCCAGGGCTGCCGGGCGTTGTTTTGCCTTCGACGTTACGTACTGGGTCGAGGCAGCCGCTGACTTGCTCGTCGGTGAGGCCCAGCTCTCGTCCGGATATTCGCAGGGCCACCCCGTCGATGGCAGCAGCGTCCACCTCATCCCAAGGCGTCCCTTGTTGCAGCACCTCGTTGACGAGGTTCCCTACAATGCCGTGGGCCTCACGGAAGGGTAGCCCCTTGTCCCGCACCATCAGGTCGGCCAACTCTGTCGCGGTGCAGAAGTCTTGGCGGGCCCTCTGGAGCAGTCGCTGGCGGTCGATAGTCAGGCCGTCGATAGTACGGTGGGCTAGGCGCAGCATAGCCGTGCCCTTGTCCAGGGCGTCCCACACGGGCGCGACGGCCTCATGGCTCATGTCTTGGCAGTGCATGAAGTTGACCCCCTTCTGCACCGTCAGGCTGGAGACCAGCGCTCCCGTCAGTGCGCCCGCGGCCGACTTGATGTACTCCAAGGTCACCGGGTTCTTCTTCTGGGGCATGATGCTGCTGGTCATCGCCACCTCGTCGGCCACCTCGACCGCGCTCCACTCGTTGGTGCACCACAGGTAGAGGTCTTGTGCCAAGCGGCTCAGAGTCACGCCCATGGTGGCCGTCGCCGACAGCAACTCCGACACGTAATCGCGGGACGCTACTGCATCTAGGGTGCTCTGCACCACTCCGTCGAACCCCAGCAGTCGCGCCATCAGAGTGCGGTCGATAGGGAAGCCTGTTCCGGCGAAGGCGCAGGCCCCCATGGGGCTCAGATTCAGACGCGGGTATACCGTGAGCAGCCGCTGTGCATCGCGCTCCAGAGCCATGGCCACGCTGCCTAGGTAGTGGCCCATGGTGGTGGGCTGGGCTGGCTGCAGATGGGTGTAGCCGGGCATCACCGTGTCGAGGTGCTCATCCGCCTTGTTCAGGAGAAGATTGATGAACGACAGAAGCGGCGCCGCCAAGGAAGGCATCGCCTCCCGTACGGCGATGCGAGTCATGGTGGCGTAGATGTCGTTGCGGCTGCGTCCGGTGTGGAGCCTGCCGCCTATGTCGCTGCCAACTTTCTGGATGATAGCGTGCTCCATGTTGAGGTAGGCGTCCTCCAGCCCTGGGTCGAAGGGCAGGGACTCCACGCCGTCGGCCTCCAGCTCCGACAGCACATGCAATAACGCCGCACCGTGCTCTGGAGTCATGAGGTCTTGGCGCACCAGCATCACCACATGGGCGCGGTTGATGCGCAGCAGTATGCGGAAGTCCCGTCCCGGCGAGGTCAGTGCCCGGGGCCGGAACAGGTACTCCACCACCTCTTCTGCGGGTGGCGCTTTGATTCTCTCTCGCACTTCCTAATACCTTCCTACCTGATAGACGTATTGCAGGTTGTTGAGGGAGCGCCAGACCTGTGCCCCTCGTGCGTTCACTTCCGGGAGCATGTTGTTGGCGTCGACTCGCTTGGCATCCTGACCCGTTAACGTATGATCCCGCTCCAACGTGAGCCATTGGACCACTGTTTCCACGTATGCCATGATTTCATCGTGAAGGGGTTGGACGGCTGCGGGAGACGCCACGGTGGCAAGTTCCGCTCGTATATCGCTGAGTGCCTCTACCACTCTCCGTAGAACCTGGCCCCGTTGCGAGGCGCCGGAGCCGTCGTTCAGCGACTCATTCCTCAGATCGACTTGCTCTTCCACGGCATCATAGAGAGAGTTCATGGGTTCTATGTAGCTTCGGACCTCTTCCCGCTCCGTCTCCGTCCACGTACTAACCCAAGCACCAAACCGCTGCTGGAATTCCGCGTACGACGTTCCTAGGACATCCCGCAGTGCTTCCGGAAGAGACGCCCCACCACCCATGCGCCGCATGATCTCGATGGGCCCCTCGGCAGAGAGCTCCTCGATCATGTACTTAACCGCCATGTGGGCCGTGCCGTACTGAAGCCGGATCCTGTTCTCGTCCGTTTGCTGGCTCCAGCTTAGTGGGCTTTCCAGTCCCGGCAAACTTAAACCAAGCCCCGCCGCATGGCTCTGCTGCACACGGTCCATCTGGCGATATACCAGAAGGCGGGTCACGCTCGGTCGCTCCGATTCCAGGCCCAGCTTGGCCTCTAGGTATTCCGCCAGCCCCTCGTTGAGCCAAGCCGGAGTCTCCGGGCCCCTCGCCAACTCATCCACCAAGAGATGTACATACTCGTGGGTCAGAAGCCGCTGCACCCCCGTGCGGTACTCGTCTGTGGTCATGTAAATGCCAGGGCGGGGCCCTGTATTCCGGTAAAACCCCGCTTCAAACCCGACCTCCCGGCCCGTCGCCCTCGAAATAATTTCCAGATTCGTCCTGTCCCCCACCAAAAAGATGTCCGGTATCTGGGTGCTGCGCAGCCCATACTCTTCGTTGAGTCGCCGCACCACCCAATCTAGGTGGGCCTGCAGGTCTACAGCGAAGCTGGCAGGAACGAGGGAGGCGATGTAAGAGTCAGAAACGCTCCCTTGATAGCGGCGCATCTCCAGTCCCACGGTGTCGACTTTCTCCATCGATAGCTGTAGCTGGCTCACCGGGTAGGTCACGGTGTGGCTGACGCCATCGATGTCGACCCGAACCGTCCAGACCCCTTCCGCGTCCTTGGTGGCAACTCGCAGCCAATCGAGTGTGCCTGCGCCGTCGGCGTAGAGCGTGTGCTTGGTTACGGGGTCGCCATTCTCCCGGGTGAAGTGGCCTTCATCATCCGTCACCCACTCCGCAGGCTCGTTTCTAGGGTCGACGAACTCGATTTCCACCCTGCTCCACGGCTCCAAACCTTCCAGGAAGAATTCGACGTCCCGTCCCGCGATGGGCCTGCCGGGACGGACCGAGAGGGTCAGTTCGTCCGTCAATGCCGTCCGGCTGGATGCCGATGTCTGGGGTATGATGGATACGCTGGGCAGTCGGGACACAGCCTCGGCGACCTCTTTCGAAACCATTCCCTGTATCTCGTCCAGTGAAGGGCCCGGTGTGGGCGCAGGCGGCAGCGCTGCGATAGCGCTTGCGATTTCGTCATCAATCATGCCCTGTATCTCCGCAGGCGTCGACCCTGGTGTTGGTGGTGGCGGAAGTCTTGAAATCGCTGTCCCGATTCTGTCCTCCACCAAGGCATCGATCTGGGCAGGGCTAGGCCCAGGCGTCGGTGTTGGCCGCGACGCGTCGTAGGCCGCGATCCCTTCCTGCACCGCTCGACGCACGTCCTCAGATGTCGGTCGCGGAGCGGGTGTCGGGAGTTCCTCCACCGCCGTTGCGATGGTGCCCTCCACCACACGTTCAATCTGCTCCAGTGTTGGCCCGGGTGTAGGGGTGAGGACAGGTGCGGGAGTTGCGTGTAGCTGTCCGATCTGACCGGACAACCGCTCGATATCATCAGAAAGGATATTGGTCAACTCCTCCAGTTGTCCGATGCGCGGGTCCGGCGCGGGAGTTGGCGGATTACCCGTACACGCGGCGGCCACCAGTACCATGGCCGCAACTAGGGCTGACGAGATATTTCTCATACCACGGGACTCGTCATCACTTCTCCGATTTTGGCGGCAGTGTACCGACCCATAAGTCTGGGGGCAATCATGCGTTGTCATGGCAGGCCCGATGGAAGCGCTATCCCGGTGATATAATCTCACCACCTTCGACACGAATCCGCTTCATTCTCCTTGCTAGGAGTCACCATGACTCAGACTTACATCGGTGCGTCCATTACTCGCAAAGAGGACTTCCGCTTTCTCACTGGCCGGGCCACCTACACCGACGACGTCAAAGTCCAGCACGTTCTTCACGCTGCCATTGTGCGTAGCCCCCACGCCCATGCCCGCTTGCTGTCCATCGACACTGGAAAGGCCTTGGAGTTGCCTGGAGTTGTCGCCGTCTACACCCATAAGGAAGCCGCCGAGTCGCTGGAGATACGCCCAATACCTATGCGCATGGCCCCGCTGCCGGGGATAGACCGCTTCCTGCAGTACCCGCTGGCCCAAGACAAGGTGCGCTATGTGGGCGAGCCGGTAGCCGTGGTGATTGCCGAAGACCGCTACCTAGCCGAGGATGCCGTGGACCTCATCGAGGTCGCTTATGAGCCCCTGCCGGCCATCACCGATGCCTACCAGTCGCTGCGCAACGAGACGCTGCTGCACGAGCAAAACGACACTAATGTGGCCTGCGACTTCACTATGACCACAGGGGATGTGGAGCAGGCCTTCCGCGATGCCGAGTACACCCGCACCGAGGAGTTCCACGTCCAGCGGCATACCGCCAACCCCTTGGAGACTCGGGGCATACTTGCCTCTTACGACAAGGGGCGTGACCAACTGAACGTCTGGGGTGAGACCAAGACCACCCACTTCAACCGCAAGGTAATGTCATCGTTATTGCAGATGCCCGAGCACCGCATCCACTTCTACGAGCCGATGTGGGCGGTGGGTTCGGCGTCCGTGGCGAGTTCTACCCCGAAGACTTCATCATCCCCTTTGCCTCCATCAAGCTCGGCCGCCCGTTAAGTGGATTGAGGACCGGCGCGAGCACTTGCTGTCGGCTAATCATTCCCGCGAGCACATCTGCCGTCTGGAGGTTGCTGCCAAGCGCGATGGGACGATTCTCGGCCTGCGCGTCATCGTTTATGGCGACATCGGGGCCTACGTGCGCACCCATGGCGTCATCGTGCCCACGCTGACTGCCTCCAACATGGCGGGGCCGTACCGTGTGCCGAATTTCGAGGGGCGCGTTGTCTGCTTGGTGACCAACAAGGTCGGCACGGGCACCTACCGCGGGCCAGGCGGCTACGAGCAAAGCTTCTCCCGTGAACGCTTCCTCGACATAATGGCCCAAGACTTGGGCATCGACATCGTAGAGCTACGCAAGAAGAACCTCATCTCCCCGGAAGAGATGCCCTACGACACTGGCATCGACAACATGGTGATGCCTCATGTGATCTACGACAGCGGCGACTATCCGGCAGCCTTGGAAGCCGCCCTCGATGCCATCAACTACGACAGTATCAAGCACCTCCAAGGGCAGCTGGTCGACGGCAAGCTCCATGGCATCGGATTCGGCTCCATGGTGGAGCCTACTGGAGTTGGCCCCTTCGAGGGGGCCCGCGTAGTGGTCACCGGCCCGGAGCAGGTTGCCGTCTACCTAGGCGTGGCGACTATGGGCCAAGGCCACGAGACAGCCATCGCCCAGATTTGCGCTGACGGGCTTGGTGTGCCCATGGAGCACATCTCCTTCCACCACAAGGACACCGACCAGATGCCCTTCGGCATCGGCACCTTCGCCAGCCGGGTCACCGTGATGGGAGGCAACGCCGTCTACCAGGCCGCCCAAGAACTTCGGCAGAAAATCGTCCGCATCGCCGCCGGCTACTTGGATGTCCCGCCGGAGCAGCTGGAGTTCGTCGACGGACACATACGTCGCGTCGGCTCCAGCATCGAAGGTCCGCTGCTCGACATGGGGCAGGTGCTGGAACTGGCAGGGCCCACCAGCCGCTACAACCAAGGCGAAATGGGCTTGGAGACCACCTACTACTTCCGCACCGAACAGATACCTTACTCCTACGGCGCTCACGCCACCCACATCACCGTCGACCCTGAGACATACAAAATCGAGGTTCTGGATTACGTTGTGGTGGAGGATGTGGGCCGGGTCATCAATCCGCTGCTGGTCAAGGGCCAAGTGATAGGGGCCGCCGCCCAAGGCATAGGCGCAACCATCTTGGAGGACCTAGCCTACGACTCCAACGGCCAGCCCCTCGCCACCACCTTTATGGATTACCTGCTGCCTACCAGCACCGACATGCCCCCCGTGCAATCCATCGAGCTGGACCTCGCCCCATCCCCCCTCAACCCCCTAGGCGTCAAAGGCGCAGGCGAAGGTGGCATAGTCTGCACCGGCGCATCCCTAGCCAACGCCGTCTCCCACGCCCTGAACGTTCAGGTCCACGACCTCCCCCTAAGCCCCGACAAGCTAAGGGCGCTGGCGAAGGGCAGAGCTGAGGGCGCATGATATTGCTACACCTCAGGGCAGTGCCCATAATGGACTTCACTGAGGTCATGAAGCTATGGACATGAAGAACATCACCGTATCGGTCGATGAAAAGACCTACCAAGCCCTGGAGAAAGAGGCGGCCCGCAAAGGGCTAAGAATAGGTGAGTTGGTCTGCAACTCTTTGCGCCAACTGCTCATCAGCACCCAAGCGCAGGATCCCGTCACTAGCCCCGTCTCTGCGGAGGAGTTCGAACGCCTGCGCCGGCTCCAGGACAAAGTGCTGGAGAGCATTGACGCCCGTGGCGCCGGGCTGCGGGCAGCCGACAATCTGCCCCGCGACGCGCTGTACGACCGCGATGCGCTTCGTTGATACGAATGTCCTTCTCTACGCCGTCAGCAAGATACCTGAAGAGTCAGACAAAAGGCGCACGGCTATTTCTCTGCTCCAACAGTCGGCCTCTGACATCGCGTTGTCAGCTCAGGTATTGCAGGAGTTTAGCCATCAGGCAACTCGCGCGTCTCGACCCGGTGCACTGACCCACACTGAAGCAGTCGAGTATGTCTATTCACTACAGCGGTTCCATATCGAGCCAATAACTGCGGAGTTGGTGCTCAGAGCCCTCACCATCTGCCAGCGGTTTGGCGTCTCCTACTGGGACGCTGCCATCCTAGCAGCAGCCCAAATAACCGGCTGCGATGTCGTCTATTCCGAAGACCTGAGCCACACCCAAGACTACGATGGCATCCGCGTGGAGAACCCGTTCACCCCAAGCCAACCAACTGAAGTCTCTGGGAGTTAGCGGTAGTATCTAGGCTATCCCCAACCTGCCTCACTGAGGAGGAATCCATGGAACTTGGCGCTGTCTTCATGTCACTGATGGGCGGGCCACCCAGCCCGACCCGCCCCTTCGCCACATGGGTGGACCAAGCCGAACGGCTCTTCCAGACCATGGAGCAGGCAGGCTTCACCTTTGCCGTCTTCAGCCACGCCTACCACGCCTCTTTGGCTGGCGGCATGCAACCGACCCCCCTCATCGCCCGGCTGGCCCCCGTTTCGGGCCGGATGCGCCTAGCGGTGCAGGTACTGCTGCTTCCACTGCTCAATCCCATGGATGTAGCCTACAACATTGCCTCCTTGGACCAGATCACTGAGGGCCGTCTCGACCTCGGCATAGGCCTGGGCTACCACCCCATGGAGCTTGAGCCCTCAGGGATTCCCCGCTCGCAGCGCGCGGGCCGTTTTGAAGAGTCGGTAGAAGTCCTGCGGAAGTTCTGGGCAAACTCACCCGTCGAGCACAAGGGCCGTTACTACAGCGTATCAGGCACCCATCTCACTCTGCCCCTCGTCCAGTCGCCCCACCCGCCCCTCTGGGGTTCGGCCCACAGCCACGGGGCCGCCACTCGCGCTGGACGCACCCTCGAAGGCATGGTGGCAGGCCCGCAGGTGAAGTTCGACGACCTGACAACACTGGTCGCCACCTTCCGCGAGTCTTGGGGCCAAGTCCACGATGAGGCCCCTACCCGTGTCGGCGCATGGAGACCCGTACTGGTAGGCAACGACCCGAGCGACGCCTATGAGAAGGCTGTTGCCGGCGGTCGCCTGACCTTTCCCCGCTACCAAGGGGGCGCGATGCAGGAGGCCACCATGGTCCCCCTAGCCTTGGAGCTACGCAGCGAAGACGTGGCGGAATGGGCCATCATGGGCGACTACTCTCACATCCTGCACGGTCTGCGCCACTGCGCCGCCACCATCGGCCTCACCCACGCCACCTGCCAGTTCTACAACCTCCCCACCGACTTCGACGCCAAGCTGGACTGGCTCCAAGCCTTCGGCCACGAGGTAATCGCGCAGCTGTAGGGGAGGGAGTCCAAACGCCCCAATCTTGGGGACTCATATGGTCTCAGGATTACCGGGGGCAAGACTACAACCCGCGCCTGCCTTACAAGTCTTCGGTTAGGGCTTGTAACTCGTCCAATACTTCGGTGAAGGTGGGAAACTGTCGTCTTTCCAGGATTTCATGGAAAATCCCTTCGCCTGTGGCCGGGTCGTAGAGTCGGTGGTGGTATTCGTCTCTGTCCCTGTGAAGGTTATGGTACTTGAGGAGGAGGTGTAAACCCGGCAACCACCCTATGTAAGAATAGGTGTGGCAGCGCACGCGGAGCGTGTTGCCGGAGTATTGGGTCTGGAACCACTTCTCCACTTCCAAGACCACGTCCTTTACGCAATAGACGCGCCCTATCAAAGAAATTTCACCCCCATCTCCATGATCGAAGACGAGGGTGTCTGGACGATCGGCTACAAAGGCGTGCTGGCTTAATCGGGTTTCGTGGATGGTACGGTAGTGGTCCCAGGAGTTCCAGCCGTGGGGGTCGCCCTGCGGGCGTAGAGCGCCCCGTGATAGGCGGCGTACCATTTGATCACCTCGGCAGTAGGGCGGATTGCGTCCATCTCCAGCAAGGCGGCCATCCTCTCGCTGGACATTTCGTACCGGATCTCATACTGCCGCAACCGGGTGTCCAGCGCCTCCAGCATAGACGCACTGGAAAGGCGTCGCACCGGGATACTTCGCTTCACGACGGTGGCCATATCTATCCTCCTGCGGCCCCATTGTAGCTTGCGCTTGTGATGCGTCAAATGGCTGCTACTGTTGCCTGCGTCCCAAATGTCAGCCCATTTCGCGTAGCGCCCGCTCGGTGGAACAAGGTCCTTCAAGGCCTCACCCCTACGCCATCATCAACTCCGTCCAATACTTGTAAAACTCCCGCAAATTGCTGTCGCTATAGCGGTACTTGCCAGCCACAGCCATCAGGTCTTCATCGAAGGCCTCCCGGCCTATGCCCATCTGAATATTCTGCGGGTAGCGCTTGGCCACCACGCCACGGCTGGTCCGGGTGCACTCCTGCCAGTTGTCCATGTCGTCCTGCTCAAAGGTGCCAGCAGGGCTGAAGGAGCGAACGCCCGCCAAACGCAGGGCCTCTTTGACCTCCGACGGGGCATCCTTGTCGACATAAATCCAAGCCCAAATCTCCATCTTGTCTGGGCCTTTCGGCTGCCATACCCGGAAAGTCCTAGCAGTTGCGCGGGTTATCGAGAAGTTGGGGAACACCGTGGCCACCATGGGGTTCAACAACTCCGACCGCGGTCCCAAGCGTCGCCGCACCTCCGGCGCAATCTCCTCCTCGTATTGCACCAGCGCGGGAATCGGCGGGTCCGAAGGCTCCTTGGCTCCGATGGCCAACACCGCATGGCCGTTGCAGGGCGATACGACCCGGCCTTGGGGAATCCCGCGGATGCTGGCCGTGCTCGCGTAGCCTGTCTGCACCGCCGAGGCATGGCTCCACGGCACATGGTACGGATCAGAGCCGAAGTTCTCCGAGCCGAACTTCCAGTTGGAGGGCACAACCCACTTGTACACCCCGGTGATGGCCTCAACGCCACCCTCGCGCCGGTCGAAGAAGCAGTCCATGTACCAAGTCATCTCACCCAGAAAATCAAGCAGTGACTCGGCGTTGGGGTCGAAGGTGGCAAAGTGAAACCCCTTGTAGCTGCCGATTTTGGCCACGGGCATCAGGCCCCACTTGTCGGTATCCAGTTCGTTGTAGTAGGCCTCTTTCAAGCTGGGCACGGCAATGAGTTTGCCGTCGCTGCCGTAGGTCCACCCATGGTAGGCGCAGACGAATGCGGAAGCGTTGCCTGAGTCGGCGCGACACACCCGGTTGCCTCGATGACGGCAGACGTTGAGGAAGGCCCCCACCCGTCCCTCTGCGTCGCGGGTCACCAGCACCGGGTCCTCACCCATGTAAGTCGTGAAGAAGTCGCCGGGGTTCGGTATCTGGCTGTCGTGGCACAGGAAGAGCCAGGTCTTCGCGAAGATGTTCTCCAGCTCCTGCTCGTAAATCTCCTGCTCGCTGAAGATGCGCCGGCTCAGAAGCCCCTCTTCATAGTTGGCAAGACCCCTAACATCAGTGGCCACAGGCGCCTCCCTTCGGTATCATCGGCTGGCATTATGCGAGGCAGCACATGCTGCGGAACGCAACGGTCCGGATGTGGCAGCTTATGCCACGGCCCGAACGCCGGTCAAGTGAGGGTGGCCAACAGCGAAGAACAGACGCCTCAGTCCATGACATCGGGCCCTTGCGTTGGCGCGTATGGCCAAGGTGTACTATGTCCCTAGGTTCTTCACATAATCCCCTAGGCACACTCGCAAAAACGAGGCCCAACGGAGCCTGATGGTCAACGGACTCAATGATCAGCAGCCGGTAGCCAGGGGAAGGATTGCACGAATGTGTCATTCTTGTAATCCTTTACAGGTTCGCGACAATGGAAGGGCATTGCAGAAATTTCACAGAAATCAGCTACAAAAAATCGTTCCCAGATACAAACACTGTGAAATCCTGAAATCGCGCCCCTGCCCCAGATACAAATCTCCCCGAGGATGCGGCAGATGCCCCAGGAATGTACGGATGCCCAGGAATGTACGGATGCCTAGGAATGGATCGATGGAGGTAAAACTTGCCAATCTCTAAAGAGACCCTGAAGGCCATGATTCGCGAGTATGGCGGTATCCAGTTGTCCGACGCGGAGTTGGACTTGGTGACCCCTGAGGTAGAGTCTTACCTGAAGGAAGTTGGTCAACTGCGCGACCTCGACCTGTCGGCAGTAATGTCTGGCCGTTTGATGCGGGCCGACGAAGGGGGTGAAGACAATGGCTAACGACGACCTGCTGCAACTTTCCATCACCGAAGCAGCGGACATGGTGCGACGGCGCCAAGTTTCGCCAGTAGAGCTGACCGAGGCCGCCCTCGCCCAAGCCGAGCGCCTCCAGCCCTCCATCAACTCCTTCATCACTCTGATGGGCGATCAAGCCTTGGCCCAAGCCCGCGAGCAAGAGGCAGCTTTGGCGCGTGGTGACAACCCTGGCCTCCTCGCAGGTATCCCCGTGGGGATCAAGGACAACATCACCGTCGGCGGAGTCCGCGCCACCGTGGGCACCAAGGTGCTGGCCGACAACATCGCCGAAGAAGACGCCCATGTGGTGGCCCTGTGCCAGCAGGCAGGGGCCATTATCCTAGGCAAGGAAAACCTAGAGGAGTTCGCCGCCGGCGCAACCTCCAACAACCCCCACTACGGCGCGGTGCGCAATCCGTGGGCCTTGGAGCACATACCCGGCGGCTCCAGCGGCGGTGGCGGGGCCAACGTGGCCTCCGAGGTCACCTTCGCCTCCCTAGGCACCGACCTCGGCGGCTCGGTGCGCCTGCCGGGCACCTTCTGTGGTGTGGTGGGCCTTAAGCAGACCTACGGCCGCGTCAGCCAGCGCGGCCTGATGGTCACCAGCTTCAACGGCGACCACATCGGCCCCATGACCCGCTCCGTGGCCGATGCCGCCCTGATGCTGCAGGTCATGGCAGGCTACGACCCGCTGGACCCCAGCACCGTCCCCGTGCCAGTGCCCGATTATTCCGCCGCTCTCGATGGGGGCGTCCGCGGCCTGCGTATGGGCATCCCTACCAACCACTACTTCGACTCACTGGACAGCGAGGTGGAAGCCAGCGTACGCCAAGCCATTGCCGCCTTGGAAGAACTGGGGGCCCAGCCAGTGGAGGTCAGCCTGCCCATGATGAAGTACGTGGGCGCGGTGCGCGTCGCCGCTATGGCCGACAGCTTGGTCACCCATGAGCCCTACTTGGAAAGCAACCGCGACGACTACGGCCCCAACGTCCTCTACCGCACCCTCGCAGGCCAGTTCGTCTTAGGGCGCGACTACTCCAAGGCCCTCAAAGTGCAACGGCTCATCAAGGAGGAGTACGCCCGCGTCTTCCAAGAAGTCGACTTCCTAGTCAGCCCCACGTCACCAGTGCCTGCCCCACGCATCGACGCCGACACCATGACCCTCGGAGGCGAGGAACATCGCGTGCGAGGCCCCGGCTCAGGCATGATTTCCCACAACACCTACCCCGGGAATGCCACCGGCCTCCCCGCCATCACCGTCCCCTGCGGCTTCACCCAGTCGGGCCTTCCCATCGGCCTCCAGCTAATGGGACGCCCCTTCGAAGAAGCCCTCCTCTTCCAAGCCGCCCACGCCTACGAGCAAGTGTCACCCGCCCAAGGCAAGCGCCCGGGGGTGTTGGGTTAGTCAGGATCATAGATAGATGGTGTGCCTGCGCGACCGGATAGACAGGCGTAGGGCGATTCGCAAATCGCCCTACGCCCACGTGACCTCGCAAATACCATATGCCCCCACCTACTGGCGGTGAGGCACCGTGTCCCAGTTCTGTAGCCAGGAGTTGACGGGGGACATCTGCTCCCATGCGTCGATTTCAGGCCCTAGGGGCCAGACGTCAGCCTCGGCATACAGGGAGATGTCCACCACTTGGTCGAAGAACCAGCGGGCAATCTCCGCCTGCTTGGCCCATCGCGCCTCGTCTTCGAAGAGGCTGAGGGCTTCATCGATCAACACCTGCAGGTCTGGGTGTTCCAAGCCGAAGTTGTTGGCTTAGTTCGCCGAGTAGAAGAGAGGGTAAAAACGCAACGGCTCGATTTGGGCCGCGATGTTGCCGCTGCGCAACCCTACCCTAGTGCGCCGCACCTGTGTGGGCCGGTAGGAGCTGAACTCCTCGTTTCGGATTTTGCAATGGACGTCGATGTCCTCCCACATGGTGCATGCAGCCATTGCGGAATCGAAAGCTCGCAGGGTCAGCGTCAACTCGGCCTCGAACCCATCGGGGTAGCCCGCCTCGGCAAGAAGCTGCCGCGCCCGGACAGGGTCGTACTCGCGCACCAGCTGGTCCAAACCGAACTGCTTCAAGCGGCTGGCGTGCCCCTGCCAGAAGGTTATGAAAAATGGGTCACCTTCGCCGAAGGCGAGGTTATTCACCATCTTCTGGCGGTCGATGGCTATGGTCATGGCCAAGCGCACCTTGCGCGCCTTGTCCCACTCTGCCGAATTGACGTCCCGGTCGCAGGCCACCCAAGGCACATCGTTGCAAATATGTTGGTAGCCTACGTTCTCCCCAATCGGCACTTTGGGGGTCTCCCCTTGATGGGCTGGATGCTCCGTGTAGTACTGCTGCCCATACATAGGAACATAATGATAAGTAACGCCGGGGAAGGTCATGTACTTGGTGCTGGGCAACTCCCCCTGCTTGATGGCTTGAATGGCCTCGGCGGTGAACTTCCCGGTATCGATGAGGCCGGTGAGGAAGTTGGCGATTCGTGTAGAGTCCTCCTTGATCAACTGCCACCGGAATTCGTCCCAGTTAGGGGGACTGCGCCAGTGGTCACTTACGCCTTTCATGAGGAAGTAGTCTCCACTACGGTGCTCGTACATCTGCCACGGGCCTGTGGCCACGGACTGGGTAATTGCTGCGTCCTCGCCCACGGTGTCGAAGTGCTTCTTGCTATGGACGGCGACCCCAGCTGGGAAGGGATGACGGACGTCCCACGTGGCGTCGAAACGTGGCACAGGACGTAGCAGTGTTATGGTGTAGTCGTCCACGATGGTCACCTCGCACTCGTCGCAAAACCAGATCCGCCTCACGCCCGCTGCGCCGGAGTGCTGTGTGCCTTCCTTAGTGGCATCGCGGAACGAGAAGAGGACATCGTCAGCGGTGACCTCGCCCCAATCGCCGTGGTTGTCGTGGAATGGCACGCCTTGTCGAAGGTTGAAGGTGTAGAGGGCGCCTTCAGGGGTTTGCTCCAGGTTCCAGGATTCGGCGAGGCGCGGCACAACTTTGCCATCGACGCTGGTGCTGAACAGCATCTCGTCGGTGGAGAGATTTAGAAAGCGATACGTGGTGTAACCCGCCTGCGACAGCAAAAAGACGGGCGGCCCCAAGTCTGCGGCCGCCGCTCGTAGAGTCCCGTAAGGCCCTGTCGTAGTCTCCACGGGCGTCGGCGCGGGCATCGGTGTCGCCGTTGGGGTTGCCTGCGCCGCAGTCGTTGGGGTTGCCTGCACAGCTCGCGGTGGGAGCTGCCGGGGCTGCCACAGTCGCCGCTGTGGCTGTAGCCGTGGGGGCCGAGGGCTGCTGTGTAGCGGCCTCAGCCGTGGCGTCTACGTAGGAGTAGGTGGTGCTTCGGTGGGCGAGGCCTCCTCGCTACAAGCGAAGATCATCAAGAGAAGGATCGCTGTGATTCCGACAAGGGTCCATCGGCTCCGGATTCTCTTCACCATGGTCGACCTCCACACGATAATTTCGATAGGGGGGTCAGCTCATGAGATAGGTTCCGGTCTACGTGACGAGATCACTTCCTTCGCAAAGGTGCTACTGCCTCCAAAACTCAGGGACGGTGGGTGCAGGACGCCCCACGCTGCGTGCGAGCATGTGCGTCCCAAGCCGGCCACCCCCCGTGTTGAATGGGAGCAGCCGGCCTTTGCTTGGTTGGGGCTTACTGGCGATGGGGAACCGTGTCCCAGTTATTTATCCAGCCGTTCACGGGTGGCATCGTCTCCCACACATCGATTTCGGGTCCTAGTGGCCACACATCCGCCTCGGCGTACAGCGACATGTCCACTACGTTGTCGAAAAACCAGTGGGCGATCTCCGCCTGCTTGGCCCACCGCGCCTCATCGTCAAACAAGTTGAGGGCCTCATCTATCAGCTTCTGCAATTCAGGGTGCTCCAGCCCATAGTTGTTCGCGTTCATTGAAGAATAGAAGAGGGGGTAAAGTCTCAGGGGCTCAATCTGGGCTGGGAGGTTGTTGCTACGTGCCCCCACCGCGGTGCGGCGTACCTGGGTGGGCCGGTAAGCACTGTACTCGGTGGGCCTGATGCTGCACTCGACGTTGATCTCCTGCCACATGGTGCAGGTCGCCGTTGCCGACTCAAACGCCCGAGCGGTCAGGGCCATGTCGATCTCAAACCCGTCAGGGTAGCCCGCGTCGGCCATCAACTGCTTGGCTCGGGGAAGGTCAAATTCGCGTACAAGCTCGTCAAGGCCGAACTGCTTCAGGCGGCCCTCGTGCCCGTGCCAGTAGCTTACGTGCCACGGGTCGCCCTCACCGAAGGCCAAGGCGTTCACCATCTTCTGACGGTCTATTGCCAAGGTCATGGCCAAGCGTACGTTGAGCGCCTTCTGCCACTCTGCCGAGCTCGTGTCACGGTCACACGAGACCCAAGGCGCGTCGTTGCAAACGTATTCGTTGCCTACGTTCTCCCCCAGAGGCACTGTGGGGTTCTCCCCCACATGGGACGGGTGGTCAGTGTTGTACTGTTGCCCCAGGAGGGGGACGAATTGCCAAGTGACGCCAGGGAAGGTCAGGTACTTGGTGCTGGGCAGGTCTTCCCCTTTGATGACCTGGACGGACTCCGCGACGAACTTCCCCGTGTCGATGAGCCCCGTGAGGAAATTGGCGATTCTGGTCGACTCCTCCCTGATCAGGTGCCACTCGAACTCTTCCCAGTCGGGCGTATTGCGCCAGTGGTCCTGCACACCCTTCATTCGGAAGAAGTCTCCAGTCCTGAACTCTTCCATCTGCCAAGCCCCGGTGGCTACCGATTGGCCCACCGCTGCATCTTCGCCAACGGTCTCAAAATGCTTCTTGCTGTGCACTGCAACGCCTGCAGCGAAGGGATGGCGGATGTCCCAAGTGAAGTCGAACCGTGGTTCAGGGCGCCTGAGCTCCACGGTGTAATCGTCCACCTTGGTTATTTCACACTCGTCGCAGAACCACACCCGGCGCACGCCGGCAGCCCCGGAGTGCTGCGTGCCCTCCTTCGTCGCGTCCTCCAGTGAGAAGAGGAGGTCGTCGGCAGAAAACTCTCCCCAGTCGCCAAAGTTATCGTGGAACTCGACCCCTCTCCGCAGGTTGAAGGTGTATAGGGCGCTATCCGCCGTCTGTTCCAAGTTCCACGATTCCGCTAGTCGCCCTACCACCTTGCCGTCGGCGCTGGTGGCGAACATCATCTCGTCGGTGGAGAGGTTCAAGAAGCGGTATGTGGGATACCCCGCTTGGGACAGCACGAACACGGGCGGCCCCAAGTCTTCCACCGCTACCGTCAACGTCCCGTAAGGGCCTGTCATGGTGTCGGTGGGCATCGGGGCGTCAGTCGGCATGGCTCCCGGGGTGGCTTGGGCTGCGGCCTCGCTTACCGCTGCTTCCACAGCCATGGCCACCACTGCCTGCAGTTCTGCCTCGCTGACTCCCGATCCGCCAGCGGCCGCTGCCACGGCTGCCTCTACCAGCCCCTGCATCTGCTCAGCAGAGGCGCCTTCCGGCGCACTGGCCGCTACCGCCGACTGCACCAGTGCGGCGATATCTTCCGAGGACGGCCCTTGGGGCCCGGAGGGGCGGTCAGCTAGGGCCTGCTGTATAGCCTGCTGCACGGCCGCGGCTGTGTCCGGGGTTGCTGTGGGGGTGGCTTCCTCCCGACAGGCGAGAGCCACCAAAAGGATAAGAAGAGAGATTGCAACGAGGGCCCATCGGCTCCGGATTCTGTTCACCACGGTCGGCCTCCACGCAAAGATTTCGACAGGTGGGGTAAGCTCATGCGATAGGTTCCGGTCTACGTTACGAATTCACTCCTTCATAAGTGTCCCCAGAGGTAAGTAACGAGCCAAGTATCGCCGAGAAAGTTGGCTATGATAGTAACGCGGTGCCTGGCATGTCAATAGTTCGTCGAATACCAACCATGAAGGCTTGGGATATGGCAAGCAGAAGAGCTAGAAAGACGGAATCCGCGATGGGATGGTTGGGGAAGAATGCCTTTGTCAGTGGCCCTTTGCCGGCTAAAAGGACCCTCGGGGTCTAACTGAGATGCCTAGTCAACCGCGCCACAGGGCGAGAAGCCCCTGAGTCGCAGGAATGGGAGCCCCTTCAGGGTTTGACTACGAGGATCGACTTCGATGCCCACGGATTCGAGGGCTCTCACTCCGAGTAAGCGCTCGGCGTTCGCCTCTCCCATAACGATGGTGGCGCCGATGATCTTGCCCATGAACTCTAGTTGACCAACTGTAACGTCCATTCGGATTTCGCTGCCGTTGGCCAATCCGTAGATGCGTTGGCCCGTGGCGTCTAAGCCTATGGACTCCAGATGTTGCCTAGGCGCCATGCAATCGGCGCCCCGTATCCACCAAGAACGGGCTTCCCAGATGCTATCGGGGTTCTGGCGGATGCAGATGGTGACCGTTACGTTTATGGCTCCCGCTTCCCTTCCTTTGGCCGTCTGCCGTTCCTCGCGGGCGTTTGAGGCGACACCGCCCTGCGACGTGGTTCTTGTATACGGAGGTCTTGCCTCTCGCCTAAACAGCATATATCAGTGCCAAGCTTGTCGCTTTTAGCTGAAGTCCCTACTCGTTACCCCTCATCAACTCCCGCAGCCGCGATGGGCTGAGGGGCAGGTCGCGTACCTGCACTCCGAAAGAGGAGAGGGCGTTGGACACCGCGTTAGCCAAGGTGGCGCCGGTGGAGACGATGCCTCCCTCGCCTGCGCCTTTGACTCCTAAGGGGTTGTGGGGTGAGGGGGCTACGTTCAGCTCTAGGCTCTGCAGGTTGGGGACTTCGGCGCTGGTGGGCAGAAGGTAGTCCATGAATGTGGTGGCTAGAGGTTGGCCGTTCTCGTCGTAGGCCAGTTCCTCTAGCATGGTGCCCCCGATGCCCTGCACCGCGGCGCCTACGCTCTGGCCGTGCACCAGCAGCGGATTGATGGGTGTGCCAACGTCTTCCACTACTACGTAGTTCAGCACGTCGGTCTTGCCGGTCTCTGGGTCGACGGCCACATGTGCGGCGTGCATCCCGTAGGCGAAGGGGATCCCTTGGAGGCGGTGGTAGGCCATCACGTCCAAGCCGATTTCGCCTTGGTTGTACTGGCTGTTGGGGCCGGCCAGTTCCAACACCTGTCCCAAGTCCAGTAGCGCGCCTTCGAGGGTGGAGCCAACGCGATGCACCTCGCCGTCGACGAACTCCAGCTGCTCGGGCGGCACATCGAGGTAACCACCGGCGATTTCCAGGATTCGCTGCTTCAGTTGTTGCGCCCCGGAGTAGACGGCGTTTCCCGTCATGACGGTGCCCCGGCTGGCGAAGGTGCCTCCGCCGAAGGGCAACAGGTCAGTGTCGCCGTGGTAGATGGTGATGTATTCGATGGGAACACTCAAGCCGTCGGCGCATATTTGGGCCATGATTGTTTCGTGGCCTTGTCCTAGGGTGGTAAGGCCAATATGCACCGCAACGTCCTTGGGGCCGCTGACGTAGACGCGGGCAGGCTCGGTGGGGGGGCCAGTCCCGGTGCTCTCGACGAAACAGGCGAGGCCCACGCCGTGGTACTTGCCGTCCACAAGTTGGCCCTGCTGTTCCTTCAGACCCTCGTAGTTGATGGCCTCTAAACCGAGGCGCAGCGATTCGTGGTAGTCGCCGCTGTCGTAAATTATGGTGGGGAAGCCGGGTGGGCGCAGGTCGCCTGCGTTGTAGGGCATCTCGGAGGGCTGCACCAGGTTCCGGCGGCGGAGTTCTGCTGGGTCGATGCCCAAGTCTTGGGCCGCCATGTCCAGCAGCCGCTCGCGGAAGAAAGCAGCTTCGTATTGGCCGGGAGCGCGGTAGGTGCCTACCGACACCTTGTTGGTCACCTGGTAGCTCGCCTCCCAGCCGTAATTTTCGATGCGGTAGGGGCCGGTCAGCGCACCCACCAGCACTGCGGTCACCAGTCCCCCGTGAGTGCGCACGTATGCGCCGATGTCGCTGGACACCTTGGCCCGGAGGCCCAGGATCACGCCTTCTTTGGTGGTGGCGATTTCCAGTTCGCACTCGTGCTGGCGGGAGTGGTTGGCCGACATGAGGTGCTCGCGACGGTCCTCGATCCACTTGATGGGCTTGCCCAGCTTGATGGAGGCGAAGGGGATGAGGAAGTCCTCGGGGTAGAACTCACCCGTAACGCCAAACCCGCCGCCCTTGTCACCCTCGATGAAATGGATGCGGTGCTCGGGCATGTCGAGCAATCCCGACAGGACGTTGCGGTTGAAGTGGGGCACCTTGGTCATGCCGTACATGTGGAGCTGGTCCCGGCCGGGATCGTAGGAGGCGGTCAATCCACGGGTCTCCAGAGGGTTGGCGGTGTGGCGGTGGCTGCGGAAGGTCTCTTTACGGGTGTATTCAGCATCTTGGAATGCCTTGTCCGGGTCTCCGTGAACGCGGGAGTAGTGGGCGGCTTGGTTGGTGCCGTTGTCTTCATGCAGAAGGGAGTTGTCCGCGGCGGAGGACGCCACGTCATGCACGGCAGGCAAGGGCTCGTAGCGCACGTCGATGGCGTCGCAGGCGTCCTCGGCGACATAACGGCTGGAGGCGACTACAACCGCAACGGGCTCGCCTACGTACCGCACCTTGTCATGGGCGATGGGGTATTGCAAGAAGCGTTCCAGCCCCGGAAGCGGGGCCATGCGGAAGGTAATGTGGCGCAACCCGATGCTCTCGGCGATGTCGTGGGAGGTGAACACCGCTTCCACTCCCGGAATCTCCCGTGCCTTGGAGGCGTCGATGGAGAGGATGCGGGCGTGGGGGTGGGGGCTGCGCAGAATAGCTGCGTGAAGAAGGTGCTGGAACTTGAAGTCGTCGGTGTAGTTGCCACGGCCGGTGACGAAGCGCACGTCCTCCTTGCGAGTCATGGGCCTGCCAATGTATGTGGTCATGTGTCCGTCCATCATCGGTCAGGCTAGTGCCACTACCCAGACCGGTATTGTATGTAGGGGCTGCTACCAGAGAGGGGCGTTAGCCAGTGCGGGCCAGCTTCTGAATCGTGCGCACCTCGCGTGGCGGGTCCTGGTTTCGACCGTAGATTGTCCAGGATACCTCAGCCACGTAGATGCTGCCCTCGGAATCGACCGAGACCCCATGGGGAGCAATGAAACGTCCCGGTGCCTCGCTCATGGGGCCGTCCCCCAGCCGCGCCAACGTGTTGCCTCCGGTATCCATCAGCGACACGCGCGGGCCAAGTCCGGGGGCATCGGCGTTGAGGAAGATGGCAGAGCCGAACTCGCCAACGTACACGGTCTGAGACTCCTTGGGGTCGATGTACAGACCGCAGGGGCGGGACATGTTGTTCCACTGGGTCTCGAACCTGCCGTTGCGGTCGAACACCTGTATGCGGTGGTTCTCTCGGTCAGCCACATACACCCAGCCGTCCTTGTCTGTAGCGATGTTATGCACGATGTTGAATTCGCTGGGCCCAGTGCCAGGCTCCCCCCAAGAGAACAACAGCTTCCCGTCGGGCGAATACTTGTGCACCTTGGCATTGCAGTAACCATCGGAGACGTAGATGTCGCCACTTTGGGGGTCTAAGGCAACATGGGTGCACTTGTTGAAGGGGTCGCCGCTCATGAAGGGGGTAGGTTGCCCCGGGACGCCTAGGGTGAGCAGCACACGGCCGTCCAAGGTGCATTTGCGCACCGTGTGGTCTTCGTCGTCGGTGCAGTAGACGGTGTCGTCGGGCCCCATGGTGATTCCGTGGGCCCGCCGGAACAGGTCCTCACCCCACGACCGCAGGAAGTTGCCGTCCTTGTCGTACACGATGATGGGGTGCTCGCCTCTGGAGAACACGTACACGTTGTCCTTGGAGTCCACACCTACGGCCGCCGCCTCACGGTAAGTCCAGCCATCGGGTAGTTTGCCCCAACTCTCGACCACTTCGTAAGTATACGGAGCGATGCCCACTGTAGCCATCTCAGCACCTCATTAGATATTCGTTGCTTGTTCTGCCTACAGCCGCGGCCCGTCGGCGACCGGTTGCACATGACCGCAACTCTTGCAGGTGCGCTGCGACTCCTCGGCCTCGAAGCTGGCGGTCAGTTCGCCGATGCTCCGCAGAGTCCGGCCGTCCCACTTCTCGGCTTGGTGCAGCTTGGCGTCGCACTTGTTGCAGTGCCACTCGAAACCGTCGGCGTCGTCGGGGCGTCGTTTCCGCTCGATGACCAAGCCCACTGTTCCTGCGGGCCTCTGGGGGGAATGGGGCACCATGGCGGGTATGAGGGCCACCTGTCCCTCCTTCACCTCGGAGCGCAGTCGCTTGCCGCCTTCGAAGTACTCGATCACGATGTCTCCCTGTATCTGATAGAAGAACTCCGGAGAGTCAGTCACATGGAAGTCGCCCCGGGTGTTGGGTCCGCCCACCACGATCATGATGAGTTGCGGGTCGTTGTACAGCACCCGCGATCCCATTGGCGGGTTAAAGGAGTCCTTGTTCTCTTCAATCCAACCCTTCAGGTCAAAAGGCACCAGACTGTCTATCATCTCTGCTCCTCCTTATAGTTCTGCGGCCATGGAACCAAAACCTACCCGTCATTCCCGAGCACGGAGACCTTTGCACAACTACCGACATGGTGGGCGACATGGTGGGCGACATTGCGAGCCTTGTGGGCATAGTGGGCCTTGGATGCCACATATGTTGCATTGCAATACCACTTTATGGATATTCCTTGTGTCTTTAGGTATCTATCCCATTGTATTTGAGTGCTAATTCATTCCTATAGTATTGCACCGGGAGTTGTATCGGCGTAGCTACAAATCAGCTTTGTGTTAGTCCCAGGCATCGCGCCTAGTTTTTTGCTTTCTTGTGACATTGTCATAGAGTGTGTTCAGCAAAGTCCAGGTTGGAATGGGACCCCATCCTCATCTCCGGACCAGGTCCGGGCAGGCCACAATCTTTCCGGTCGCGGGCACTCAAGGCCGCTCATGGGGAAAGCGGCTTTGCAAGGTCACAAGGTGGGGGTAGGCCAGCCTATGTACAGGCTAGCGCGGAAGGCCAACTCCGGTCAATGGGCGGGTGTCAGGGTGGAGGCTTGTTACGCAAGGGTCTCCGCAGGCGGGAATCCACGGCCCGGACTAGTTGACAAGTGAGTCTTCCGTAGGCCGGAATGACGGTGTTCTTAGCTCGATTACGTAATCAGCCTATCCGCGATCTGTTCCATCCCCCGCAAGGCCTTCTCCTCGTCGTCCTGTAAGAGCCAAGGCACAACGGTGTTTGCCCCGGCCTCGGCGTACTGCGCTATTAGGTCGCGGTCCGTCGAGTGGTCGGGCAAGCCGAACACCACAATGTCGATGCAACCCCGCTGACGCCCTGCGTCCTCGGCCAATTCGTCCAGCGTGGCGCGGGCTACGCTCGTGTCTTCCACTCCCAAGCGGGGCGCCAGCCAGCCATCGGCGTGGGACACCAAGCGCTTGTAGATTTTGGTGGGCCAGCCTCCTAGATAGATGGGCGGGTGAGGCCTCTGCACCGGCTTGGGCTCCATGTCGATCGCCGGTATGTCGTAGTACTTACCCTTGAACCCCTGCTCAGGACCCAACCAGATAGCCCGCATCGCCGACAACGCCTCCGCCGTCTGCGTCCAGCGATGGTCGAAGTCCACTCCGAATAGCTCCAGTTCTTCGCGCAGCCAGCCCGTGCCCACCCCGAAGAGGAACCGCCCTTGGCTGTACGTGTCCACAGTGGCCACCAGCTTGGCAAGGTGGGCAGGGTGGTGCTGTGCAGCTAGAGATATTGAGGTGCCCAGCTTGATGCGGCTGGTAACGGCCGACGCCCGCCCCAAGGCAACGAAGGGGTCCATGATTTGCCAGTAGGCGGGGGGCGTCTCATCTGCGTAGTCGGTGTCCTCATGCCTGCGGGGATGGAGCGAGTCGACCCGGGCTGGCACAGCGATGTGCTCCGGCACCCAGAAGGAGTCGAAGCCCAACTCTTCAGCCCGCTTGGCCAGTACGGCAACGTCAGGCGACTTGCTGGTCAGAAGAACGAAGATGCCGACATTCATTGGCCGAAGACCCTCCGGTGACTAAGGCCCGCTAGTGACTAAGGCCCGCTAGTGACTAAGGCTCGCTAGTGACTAAGGCTCGCTAGTGACTGAAGACCTCTGGTGACTAAGGCCCGCTAGTCTCGAAGCCCGTCAGTGGAGGTAATGATACCACCTGTTGCGACCGTTGATGCCCGGCCTATGGCTCTTGGGCTTTAAGGCGTCGCAGATTGAGAATCCATGACAGCTCGTCGTCCCTCGAGGCTTCTTGCTCCAGCTCAGGAGATAGCTGCATCGCCCGTTCCAGATGACCGGCGCTCCGCTCTAAGTCTGCTAGTTGTGCGAGGCAGCGGGCGGCATTGTAGTGGGCCGAGGCAAAGTCGGGCGCGGCCTCCACAGCGGCTAGGTACTCGTCCAACGCATCCTCCACGCGTCCCATCGTCTCCAAGGTGGCCCCTTTGTTGCTCAGCGCTTCGGCAAAACCGGGGCGCAGGGCGATGGCGCGGTCGAAGTCGGCGAGGGAGGCTTGGTAATTGTCTTGGGCATCGTAGGTCAGCCCGCGGTTGTTGTAGGCTTCAGCGTCCTCAGGCATCAGATCGATAACTCGTGAGTAGTCCTCCATGGCCTCGTAGAAGTAAGTGTGGGCGTAATAGACCTTGGCCCGGTTAAACAGGGCGCTGGTGTTCATGGGGTCTAGGTCAATGGCAGCGCTGTACTCTTCCACTGCTTCCCAGTGCCAGCCCATCTCCTCCAAGGAGACACCGCGATTGAGGTGGGCGTTGGACAGGCCGGGGCGCAGCTCGATAACCCTATCGTAAGCCTGGACCGCCTCGTCGTGGCGTCCCGATCGTGCCAGCACTACGCCTTGATTGTAGTAGGCCCGCAGATAGTCGGGGGCTAGCCGGATGGCCGCCGCGTAGTCCGACAGAGCGCGGCCATCTACACCCAGTTCGTCCCACGCGTTGCCGCGTTGGTAGTAAGCGTCTACCAGAGAGGGTTCCAAGGCCAAAAGAGCGTCGAACTCCCGCACGGCCAATTCGCATTCTCTGAGGCGCAAAAAGGTCAGGCCGAGGTTGAACCTAGCGGTGATGTCATGAGGTCGTTCCGATAGCAGAGACTGGTATATTCGGGCAGCATCGTCGTATCTGCCCACGGCAAAGCAGCCGTTGGCGTACAGCAGGCCAACCGCTGCCCCTCCCTCTCCTTCGGCGGCGTCAAGTAGCTCCCACATCTGGCGGGCAGGCTCTCCCTGCAGGAGACGGCCCTGAGGCGGCGGGGTGAGCATTCCGGTGCCAAAGCCGCACTCTTCCAAGCCTTGGAACAGCAGTTTCTCAGTGGAGGAGTAGGACTTCATTGGCTGGGAGGTGCCTATGGTCTTGGGCTGGCGAGCATGGCCAAACGGTTTCCGTGAGTTGTAGAGTATGCAACGCGCTGTGCTTTGTCTAGGTATGGACTAGCTTGGCGTCCCTGCTTTCGGGAGAGAGGCACTTGAAGTCCAAGATATTAACCACCTTCGATGAGGCAGTCGCCGATATACCGGACGGCGCGACCATCATGTTTCCGGGCTTTGGCGGCGTTGGCGCGCCACAGAACCTGATTGCAGCCATTCATAGCAAAGGCGTCAAGGACATCACCGGCATCACCAACGACCATGGAGGCTTGGATGGGCGCATGGACGTGGGGACTTTGGTTGAGGCTGGGCAGATCCGCAAGCTGGTCTGTGCCTTCACCGCCATGCCGCATCCTTCGATGATCACCCCCTTTGCCCGTCTCTACGAAGAGGGGCGCATCGAGGGCGAGTTGGTGCCCCAAGGTACGCTGGCCGAGCGCATGCGTGCTGCTGGGGCGGGGATCGGCGCCTTCTACACCCCAACGAGTGTGGGCACCGAGATTGCCGAGGGCAAGGAGCACCGCGTTATCGACGGGCGCACCTACGTGTTGGAGTACCCTTTGCCCGCCGACTTCGCCCTCATCCGGGCATGGCGGGCCGACACCGTAGGGAACCTGCAATACCGAAGGTCGCAACGCAACTTCAATCCCATCATGGCAGCAGCGTCTGCCGTCACCATCGTCGAGGTGGAGAGCCCCATAGAGGAACCCGGCGCAATTCCGCCGGACGAGGTACACACCCCGGGCATCTACGTCGACCGGATCGTGTGGATACCACCCGACGGCATCTGGGCGTGAAGGCCCCGGACTGCCAGTAGGGAGGGCTAGAACCGCCGGTTGGGCTGCTCCAGGCCGAACCGGTCGCGGCTGTATTGCTCCACGGCAACGTCCCAGCCGAGGCCCACATGGTGTGACGCGGCGTGGGCGTCGCGGTGGAAGCGTTGGATGGGACTGTCGCTGTACAGGCCGTTGCCGCCGCTGGCTTCGAAGATGCGGTCCACGGAGCGCACCGCTAGCTTGGCGACATAAGTCTCCTTGAGACGATAGGCGGCGCGCTCCGACATGGTGGGATTCTCGTGGCGACGTGCCCGGTCTGCCATCTCTTGGGCGTCGGTCTGCATGATGGTCCGGGCCGCCAGGAACTCAGCGGATGCCTCGCCGAATCTCCCTTGCATGCCGCCCGATTCGGCCATCTTGCCCCGGGTGGATGACACCAAGTCCGTGACGTAGTCCTGGAATGCTTCCAAGGCCCCTTGGGCCATCCCCACAATGGGCGCAGCCAAGGTGTAGGCGAAGATGCTGTGCAGCGGCACGCGGAAGTTGGGCTCGTCAGGGTGTACTTGGCGGCCCGGCGTGTTGGCCTCTCCGGCGTCAGCGTAGAGTACAGTGCGGTATTCCGGCACAAATACATCTTCGGCCACCACGTCCTTGCTGCCCGTTCCCCGCAGGCCTGATACGTACCAGTTGTCGATGATGCGGAACTCGGTGCTGGGGATGAGGCACACCATGGGGCCTGCCGGTCCTGCTGCTGTGAGCATTCCCCAAGTGGAGGCATCGCACCCGCTGGAGAAGCTCCAGTGACCGGTGACGCGGAAGCCACCCTTGACTGGGTCACCTCGGTGCGGGAAGGGTTGAAAGAGGTGCAGGCGAGGGTGTCCAAGGACTCGGACCAGTATTCCTCTTGGGCCTCTTTCGTAAACATGCCCGCGAACCAGTTGTGGCTGGCCCAGATGGAGTAGCACCACGCGCTGGAACCGCAGCCCCTACCCAATTCGGAGGCGATTTCAAGCATGACACGGTAGTCCAAGGCATGACCACCGTACCGGGCAGGCTGGGGCGCTCGCAGCAGGCCGAGGTCTATGAAGTCGTCGATAGTGTCCTGTGGGACGTGTCGTAACTCCTCCGTATGGCTGGCCCGCTCTCGTAGCCTAGGCACCAGTTTCCGGGCCCGCTCCAGCAGTTCCTCGCGGCTCACCATGAGACACCTCCGCTGATACGGATGACATGGGGTACGATACCATCTTTGCAGAGGGCCGCAAAGCAGGAGGCTGGCCACGGTGAGATATGCGGTGGTGGTCCACGAGCACCCGGGGAGCACCTTTGGAGTTACGGTGTCGGACCTTCCCGTGTGCTTCTCTGGCGGCAATACCCTAGGAGCGGTAATACCCTGGGGTTGGTCTCAACAACTCCGTTATCCCAGCGAAAGCCAGTATCCGGAAGGGTCTCCGACCAGCGCGTAATTACTTGTGCAAGTTGTGCAAGCAACCCCCATGACATTCGCCCGTTGACCCTGGCCGCTCTTCCCGCCTATCCTCCGAATAGGGCCCCCACCCGTATCTCGCCGTACCCCCCCAGATTCAGAGGCACCCGCCACCGGGGGATTCTACGATGTCTCAGATATGGACCGGATACACGGACGTTACAAATTGCACAGGCATCAGCTACGAAAACGCAAAAATCGTGAATCGTGTGTTAGCCTCTTCACTACAGCAAAGCTGACGCGTAGCTGCGCCGACGCAAATGCCGGTGCAATAATGTACACACAGTTTACGACGGATATAGCATTAACAGTAAACGGGAGATGCAAAAAATTAGCACTGGAACACCACAAAGTCGACAGAAATGCGAACCTCCGAGGCCCGCAATGTCGGTTGTCATGCCAAGCCCTCCGGCACAGCTTCAAGGGACTTGAGCAGAGGTTCCCTAAAGGAGGCCTTCGAGCATATGCGGGGGGCTATTCCTTGGCATATCGAGGCCTTGGATATGGTTGGCAAGTCCATCCCCACCGAGTCCCGCTTGAGGAGCGCTTAGACAATGAGAACTATCAGGACGGACTCTGCTGGGCCTATGTGGACGCGGAAAGCCTAAGGGGGGGAACTGAGGTACGGTAGCAGGTATCTGGTGGAGCGGGCGATGGGATTCGAACCCACGACCCTCTGCTTGGGAAGCAGATACTCTACCACTGAGTTACACCCGCGCATCGTTTATTTTGGGGCACGCTGCCGGGGTTGTAAAGACTAGCGAGAGGGTGAAGACGTCATTCCCCCTTGGGTGGTGGTGCGTTAACCCGCAGTTCGCGCACTACAAACCGGCTCCCGCTCTGGAGTGGTATGCCCCAGCGAGGAGCATCTAGCACGATGCGCTCCGGTCGTCCGCCTGTGAATAACCTCCCCACCACATTGTCGTCGCATTGCGTGCGATAGCAGACCGTTGCGGTTGTAGGGACATCAGGTAACTCCGTGCCCCCATTTGGCCTGTGCGCTGAGATCACCTGAGGCGGGGCGAGGGGCTGTACAAACCCATTGGGAACGTGGATAGGGCCATCCTCTAACTCGTCCACGTCAAGCTCACCGCTGACCGAGTCGTACTCCTCGTACCGAGCGCCGCTTGAGTGCCGATATGACCCTACTCTATAGGTCGTACCCAGAGATGGGGATTCGATAGGGTCGGACTCAATTACCATGTCCGTCCAGTCGGACCAAGACCTGTATATGAACCGATGGACCTCTCTGGTCGAGTCAGGGCCGGTGGGGGCCTCATAGACCATCGTGAGTGGCGGCCAAGTGTACCATCCATGGTCGGAGGCGTCTAAGAGTCCGATGAAGAGGGCAGCTCCCAAGGCTGCCAGGAGGGTCGAAATCACGACTAGGGTCGATACACGATTGGTTGTAACCCAACGGGCCATGACCCCTCCGCCAAGCCTGCGGCCAATTGTAACCGACTAACAACTCCACTATAATGCGCTAGCTGTAATCCCAACTCTGCTGTGAAAGGAAGGCCGATGCAAGAGACTGTCCTGCATCCTGCTGCCATCCTAGCCGAGCTCAAAAAAAACAAGATTACCCATGTGGTCTGGCTGCCCGACAGTGAGACCAACTTCATGTATCACCAGCTTACCGCCGACCCCGATGTCGACCTCATTCCCGTCTGCCGGGAAGGGGAGACCATGGCGGTGGCCGCTGGCCTGTGGCTGGGCGGCGCCAAGCCAGTAGTGCTCATCCAGAATACCGGCGTCTTCGAGTCGGGCGACTCCATCCGCGGGCTGGGTGTCGATGTCAACCAGCCGTTGGTGATGCTGGTGGGCTACCGGGGCTGGGACCGCCATGGCGTCACCCGCGACTCAGCGGCCAAGTTCATCGAGCACATCCTCTACGCTTGGGGAATCAACTACTACTTGGTGGAGACCGACGAGGACGCCACCCGCATCAGCGAGGCAATGGACGAAGCAGAGCGCTCCCAGAAGCCTGTGGCGGTGCTGGTAGGCACCGAATTTGGCTCATAAGGCCCCAGTGGTCCCCAGACGGACTTGGAAGAATAGGAGACCTGCAAGATGATCACCAACTACGACGCCTGCCGGATTGTGGAAGAGCACCGCGGTGATGCCGTCGTTATCACCTCCATGAATGCTGGTAACTGGAAGTTCGGCTGGCCAGCCGTGAGCCATAAAGAGGAGCTCGACCTGCCCGTCTCCGGGGCCATGGGCAAGGCATCCTCCGTCGCCTTGGGGCTGGCTCTCGCACACCCCGAGCGCAAGATAATCGTGCTGGACGGCGACGGCAGCCTGCTGATGAACTTGGGCACCTTGGTAACCATCGGCAACAAGGCGCCGGAGAACCTGTACCACTTCGTGTTCGAGAACGGAGTGTACGCGGTCACGGGCGGTCAGCCCATACCGGGAAATAACGCCATCAGCTTCCGGAACATGGCCAAAGATGCCGGTTACGCTGTGTCCCACGAGATTTCGGACACCGAGGAACTGGCCACCAGCGTCGGGCGCATCTTGGAGGAGAAGGGCCCCTCGCTCATATGCCTCAAGGTGCAGCCGGAAATCGAAAACACCCCGGTGCAGTTCCGGCAGCGTCCCCGCCGCAACATCTACACCGCCATGGAAGAGCTACCCAAGGCGCTGGGACAGTAGCGCAGCGTCCTTACCACTCGGCCCTCTCCCATAGGCAGAGGGGGTGTTTGTTGGGAGGCATGCCACTGTGTTTAAGGCACTTGGAGCCGGACTCTTGGGCCGAGCCATTGGCTTGGCCCTTTTCGGTGTAGGCTTCTGGGCCCTAGCCAAGGGCTTTATCGACTCCAACGTGCCCATCGGCATCGTGGGCGGAGCGCTCATGCTGGGAGGCATGTGGGCCATCGCTCATATGCGACAGGTCGAGAACTAGAGGCGACCAGCCATGATATCCGCTCGAGAAGCTTTGCAAGCCATCTCCAACCGTCGCGCCGACGCTGTGGCTGTTGCCACTACCACACCTTTGCGCCTCTGGGGAGAAGTCTCCCAGCGACGCGACCTTGACGCCGACCTCTCCGACTGCATGGACAAAGCGTCGTCGGTGGGCTTGGGGCTGGCCCTAGCCCAACCCAGTAGGCAGGTAATGGTGTTGGACAGCGACACCGTGCTGCGTTCAAACCTCGCTGCGTTGGCGACCGTGGGAAGCGCTGCCCCGTCCAACATGGTCCATTTCCTCTTGGAGGACAAGACCCGCCTCCCCACCGACGGGATGCCCATCGGCCCGCTGGAGAGGCTGGACTACAAGACCCTAGCCCACGACTCGGGCTACAAGCGGGTCTTCAGCTTCGAAGATCTCGAGGAGCTAGTCCTAACTCTTGAAGAGGTGCTGGAAGGCCCAGGCCCGACCTTCGTCTCCCTCCAAGTGGCCTACGACGATGGCTCGCTACCCGACTACCCGTCGCGCCGGATGGGGGAGTCTATGGCGGAGGTGCGACGGGCACTGGCCCCTGTCGATTGAATCGAGCCGTTAGTCTGGGTTACAGGCAGCCGGCGCTCGACAAGATTTCTCGGGTACCTTGGGACAGATCGTCTTCAGTCCTCTGAACAGCTTCGTCCAATTCCGCCATTTGGGCTTCCAATTCACCCATTTGGCCTTCGAGTTCCTCCATATCCCCCAGCAGTTCCAGAAATCTCTCCGCGTCTCCTTCTGATGCCTTCTCGAGGTCTTGCATGAGTTGCAACAGGTCGGTTTCTTGCAACGCATTCAACAAAAATTCGAGACTCATGACCTGCAGGTTGTGGAATTCCTGCAACTCTTCAGGCGGATTCCACTTCTTGACCTCAGCCAGAGCATCCTCGAGGGCGCCGAGGCCCTGGTCGGCGCTGCGATCCAAATCCTCGAACCTGTCGCCCAGACTGGTGCACCCCTCCGCGTATTCTTCGACCGTCATCCGAGGGCCGCTGCCTCCGCCGCAAGCGAGGGCTGCGATGAGAATTAGCGATACAAGGGCTAGGAATATCCGAGATATTGTTGCCTCTCCTATTGCGGTTGAATGCTTGGGGCCTTGGTGCGCGCCGTCAGAGCGCAGTTTAGGTATCTGCCAGACGCTCGGCGTCCTCAATGTAGTCGATGGTCTCGCGAATTCGGCGAGTTGTCTCGGACAGAGGTTCGCACCAGCCAAAGTAAAAGCACAGGCCGTGTAGTTGGCCTTGTCTGGAAAAATAGCGGCCCACCAAGGACCTCACCTCTGAGTCTTGAGACGCCAGCGTGTCGAGACCGCGGGTGGTGTCGGGCGATTTCTCGGGCTCTGTGCCGGTGCGAGAGAGGATGAGGGCATCGGTAGCCCGCCTTGTCGCGCACCATGCCTTCTCCGCGGCATCACGGACATCCTCAGCATCCAGCCGGTCCATAGCCGCTGCATACATGACGCGGGCGTCGGCGAATATCCGGCCCGCATCGTTGGTGATAGTCACAGTGATGCCCCTCCCCAATGTGGACCCGGATCCGGCGGTGACCCTAAATGCGTGCGGCGGCTCCGCGACGCTCTTGGTAGTCGGAGCGGGCTTTCTTGATGGAGCCCTTCCTCATATCATCCAACAGCTGAACATTGTCCCTAGCCCAGTCGCGGGAGGTCTCAAGACCAGTGAGGCTCCCTTGGAAGTGGGGGGCGACGTAACGAGCGAGCAGCTCGTAGCTGTGCAACATCTTTTCGCGGGAGGTCCACTCGGCGACGGTCACCAGCAGGCCGCCGTAGCCGCCGCTCAACTCTTCAAGCTGCTGCATACGGGCAATGCAGTCGTCGGGGCTGCCAACGATCCAGACGCCACGGTCCACCATCTCGTCGATGATGCGCTCCGGCGAGGCATCTGGCAACGGCTGGCCTAACGTCTCGTGGAAGTACTCGGTGAGCCATATGGCCGCGCCCTTGCGGGCCTCGCGGAAAGCCTCTTGCCTGCTCTCCGCTAGGTACACCGGCATGACCAAGCGCCAGTCGTCGCGGCTGACAGTGGCCCCCGACTCGGCGGCGGCGTCCTCGGTAATGCCCCAGACGTCGGCTAGGGTGACCTTGCCATACTCCTGTCGCGGAACGCTTAGCGAGAGCAGACCAGCCCCGTACTTGCCCGCTACCTGTGGGCCCGAAGGCGATTGGGCTGCGGCCACAGCTATCGGCATGTGGGGACGCTGGTAGGGTCGCAGGTGCAGAACGGCGTCGTGCAACTCGAACCAGTCGCTGACGTGGGTGAAGGGCTCGGTCTCTTGGAAGAGGCGCATGATGACGCCCATGGACTCGTCCATCATCTCCCGCTGGCGAGTCGGCTCGATGCCCAGCATGTGGGCGTCGCTCACCAAGGCGCCGGGGCCGATGCCCAGCATCGCCCTGCCACGGGTCAGATGGTCCAGCAGCACCATGCGATTGGCTACCATGAGGGGATGGTGGTAGGGAAGGCTGATTACCCCGGTGCCGAGCCTGATGTGGCGAGTGCGCTCGGCTGCTGTGGCCATGAACACCTCGGGCGAGGCGATGATTTCCCAGCCCGCGCTGTGGTGTTCACCAATCCAAGCCTCGTCGTAGCCGAGGTCGTCCAGCCACTGGATGAGTTCGATGTTCCGCTCCAAGGATAGAGTGGGGTTCTCCCCCACCCGGTGGAAGGGGGCCATGAATATGCCAAAGTCCTTACGCTCCACCGACATCCACCGACCTCCTATTGCCCCGCGAAGCCGCCAACGGCCGCGGTAACACGTTTTCAGATACGATTTTTCAATGGCAGTGTAGGCGGGGCGGGCCGCGGGTGTCAAACGAGGGCTTCCAGCCTCCGAGGTCGGCGTACTTAGGCTCCTGAGGGTTGGCAGGCACGTGATACACTGGAAGTGTAGCTACGCAGCCGTGTCAGGGAGGCGAACGATGACCGAGTTGATTAACGAGAAGTGCGAAGCCTGCCGGGCTGATTCGCCACGGGTCACCGACGATGAGATCGCGCAACTCCAGCCTGTGGTGTCGGAGTGGGCCATTGTCGAGGAGAACGAAATCCCCAAGCTTCAGCGGGTATTCCGCTACCCCAACTTTATCTCCAGCTTGGCCTTTACCAATGCCGTGGGTGCTCTGGCAGAGGAACAGGGCCATCACCCGCGTATCGTCACCGAGTGGGGGCGTGTTACCGTCACTTGGTGGACGCACAAGATACGGAACCTGCACCGCAACGACTTCGTCATGGCCGCCAAAACCGACCAGCTATATCAGCCGGAATCGTGACGGTGCGACGCCCCCAAGCGATCCACGCGACCATAACCCGCAGTCATATGGTGAAAGCTGGTATCCAGCGTACGCACACTACCAGTGGGGGCTTGCGTCAATCCCGTTTAATCCCCAACGACACCTTCCCCTGCCAAGGGGAAGGTGTCGTTGAAAGTGTGACGGATAGAAAGGACTGCGGGAAAGCGGTTACGCCAAGCTAGGCGGGGGTTATCTGCATGGTGACCGTGTAGCCGTCGTCGTAGGTGGTGGTGTGGCCCTTACCGGTGGTGTCTTCAATGAGGCGCACATCGCCCGGAAGGAACGTGCGGGACGTGCCGTCGCTCAGGCCGATGGTTGTGCGGCCCACCAAGCCCACCTGCCACCGGCGGAAGGGCGCGGGGTGCCAGTCCAGGTACCGGCCCGGCTCTAAGTCCTGTACACTGAAACTCATAGCCGCTCCCGACTCCTTCGCGTTGGCAAACTCGCTGGCTGGTATCTCCTCGATGTGGCTCTCGCCGTCGTCGCCGGTATACAAGCGGTAGACTCCCATTGTCAGGCCTCCTCAGTGCGATGCTGTCAGTCTCTTGGCGGCTTAAGGCTGACGCTTACCATCGATGCTAGCAAAAACCGGGCCACCAAGGAAGTCGTAACCTTTGGGGCAGATTCGCCTCAGGCCCGGCGCCAAGCCAAGCGTCAAGAATGACAGCGGGGCCTTGCTAGGGAACTAAGAGTGCCTCTACTATGAGAGTGTGGTCCAAGGGATTCCGCCTCCTCACCGCGTGTCGGATTCCGGCGCGCTCTTCCTCTCGAGTGTAACCCGACCGCACCTCCCCGATTGGCAGAGGATACCCGATTGGCAGTGGATATTGGACAAGAAGGACGCCATTGATTCAACAAACAGCCCCCTTCAATGCGGCAGGCTTTGCCAAGAACGCCATCTCGACCAAGGGCTTGGTGCGCCAGTTCGGGTCAGTACGAGCTGTAGACGGCCTCGACCTGAATGTACGGGATGGCGAGATATACGGTTTCCTTGGTCCCAACGGGGCGGGCAAGACGACAGTGATACGGATGCTTGTCACGCTGTTGGCGCCGACGGCAGGCTCCATCAACGTGGCTGGTGTGGATGTCCTGGCGCGACCCGATGAAGCGAGACTGCATATCGGGGTTGCCCTGCAGGACGCAGCGCTGGATGCGAAGCAGAGAGGACGGGAGCTGCTGCGAATGCAAGCCCAGCTGTACGGCCTCTCCCGACGACAAGCCGACAGTCGTATCGCTGACCTGTCGTCGCTGGTGGACATTGGAGATGCCATGGACCGGTTCATCGGCACTTACTCCGGTGGGATGAAGCGTCGCCTCGACTTGGCCGCCGCCCTCATTCACCGACCCGAGGTACTCTTCCTCGACGAGCCCACCACCGGTTTGGACCCCATAAGCCGCACCCGCATATGGGAAGAGGTGCACGCCATCAACGAGGAGATGGGCGTGACCATTTTCCTGACTACCCAGTACATGGAGGAAGCTGACTCCCTCGCTCACCGCATCGGCATTATCGACCGCGGTCGTCTCGCGGTGGAAGGAACACCTGCCGACCTGAAGCGGGCGCGGGGGGTCGATCTTATCGTGGTGCGGCTGGAAGGTGACGCCGGACAGGCTGCTGAAGTCTTGAAGGACATTGCTTCAGTGAGCAGGGTTGAGGTCCACGACCGGGAAATCACCTTGGGCGTTACTAACGGGGCGGCATTGGTCAGCACCGTCGCCTTGGCCCTCAATGAGCGCGGTATCACCGTGCAGGAGCTCACGCTGCGCACACCGACCTTGGACGACGTATTCCTTCAAGTGACCGGTGCCCGTTTCCGGGATGGGCAGGAACTACAGTCGGCGTCCACACACGCGTCTCCAGCCGGGCTAGCCAGCGACTGATTACGCCCAGACTGGTACTAGGGGCTAGTCCTTCAAACTGTGTCGAAACCACAAAGGAGACCTAATGCAAGCTGTCGCCGCGCAACCACGAGTGCGTGCCCGAAAAGGAGGGTTCCTCCGGGATATGATGACCGTTTCGCAGCGTGCGCTGCGGGCCACTGTCCGCGACACCGAGGTTATCATTCCCGCCTTGGTCATACCCGTATTCATGTATCTGATGACTGTGGGGGCCCTAGAGGACTTTGCCGAGAGAATACCGGGCTTGGACTACAGGGCCTTTCAGATTCCCGTTGCCGTGCTGTTCGCCGTCACCGGGGTCTCCCGTGCCATGACCGTGGTGACCGACATCCAGACCGGCTACTTCGACCGGCTAGTCATCAGCCCGGTGAACCGCTTGGCCCTGCTGTTGGGGCTGTTGGTCGCCGACTTCGCCTTGGTGGCGGTGCTGACCGTGCCTGTCATCATCATGGCAGTTATCGCTGGGGTCCACTTCGTCACTGGGGTCCCAGGCATTCTGGTGTTCATGGCATTGGCTGGTGTGTGGGGCTTGGTGTATGCCGGATTCCCCTACGCCATAGCCTTCAAGACGGGGAACCCAGCGGCAGTGAACATAAGCTTCCTGCTCTTCTTCCCCTTCCTCTTCATGACCACGCTGTTCGTCCCGCAAGAAGCCATGACCGGGTGGTTGGCGACAGCGGCTGACTACAACCCGGTTACTTACCTCCTCGCTGCGCTCCGATCACTGGTGTCCGTGGGGTGGGAGCCTATGGAGTTGGTCAAGGGGATCGTGGCTGTTGCAGCGGTGGGCGTGGTCAGCTTGGGTCTAGCTCTGGCCGCACTGAAAGGGAGGGCCACTCGAAAATAGTGGTGGAAATCGAATAATGGGATACCATCTAAAACTATCTTGGATTGCCGTTGCCTCCTTGGTGGCCTTGTGTCTTGTGGCTTGCGATATTATCTCTCCGTCTCCCTCTCCCACACCGCCACCGACGCCGGTATCCACCGCCTCCGCTGCCATGTCGGCCACGCCTACGCCGGCACCCACTCCGATTCCTACAGGGGACTCTACCAGTACGGCGGTCGTTCTGACCCTGCCAATTGCCGAAATCCCCGACGACCTCCCGAAGTACGACCGCAAGGAGTGGCGCCACTGGCGGGATGCCGACAGCGACTGCCAAGATGCGCGCCAAGAGGTCTTGGTGGCCGAGTCCCTCACGACAGTGGTGTTCAAGACCGCGGATGAGTGCCGGGTGGAGTCGGGTAATTGGATCGGGCCTTACACTGGGACCGCCGTCAGCGACCCGGGTAAGTTGGATGTCGACCACATGGTGCCACTGGCCAATGCCCACCGCTCCGGCGGCTGGGCGTGGGACAAGCAGCGCAAGGCGGAATACGCGAATAGGCTCGAATATGCCGACCACCTCATAGCGACCACCAGGTCCGCTAACCGGTCCAAGGGCAGCAAGGGCCCTGAAGACTGGCGCCCGCCTGACGAGGGCTATTGGTGCGACTACGCTCTCGACTGGGCCACCATCAAAAACGAGTGGGGTCTGACGGCGACAGCGCGGGAGGCGGAAGCCCTGCGCGAGATGCTGGAAATGTGCTCACATGAGACGGTGCTGGAAACTGAGTAGTCAAGTAGTCTGGTCTCGCCTGAGACCACCTCCACCTGAATCTATCGACTTTTCTGCTGTTCGCCTGCGCATCCTTTGACGCGCCGCGTGAACGGCGATATAGTGCCAGCACCATAGCGGCTCCGCCAGTTTCCCTGTCTAAATCGTGTTTAGGCATTTGCCATCGGGATGCGGGCCCCACTCCATTACTGCCTCAAGTTAGCTTGAGGTCCGCTGTGGCAAAGTGGCCCGCGACCTTACTGTTTACAGACGGGGTTTCACATTGGGTCTGTTTCCGTCGCGCTGCGTGTCTTTGACTGCCGCGTCCTTGGCCCTCGTGACCATACTCGCGTGTGAGTCACATGCTCCGGAGATCGCTGCGATTCCGGTGTCCCCTGAGGTCAGGTCCAACCCCGCCGTGGCCACGGCTACACCCATGGCCTTTGACCGGACACTTTACTCTGCCGCTGCAGCCACCTTCCATCCGTCGACAACTGCTCCACCGCCGCCGACGTTGCCTGCAGCGAGTGCACCCACTCTGATGACCTACACTTCCTGTGAGGAGGCTGAAGTCTCGGGCACGCCAACGGTGCAGGGCAGGTCAGGGCCGGGGCATGGATTCGCGGCAGTGTTGCTGCCCGGCGTTCGCGATGGAGACGGTGATGGCGTAGTGTGCGAGCGACCGCCAACCGCCCCGTTGAGCGTCCCGACTATGGCCAGTCTTGGTCCCGCTACGAGCGGGCCACTCGACGCGACCACTCCGGCATCGAGTGCCACTGCCGCTCCAACGCCGCTGGCTGACGCATCACCTAGTACTGCAGTGGTCTACGCCACCTGCAAGGAAGCTGAGGCGGCGGGAGAGCCGTGGGTTCGTGGCAGCGAAGGTCCGGGCGAGGGATTCCTCGCAGAAAGGGTGCCGGGCACCGACGATGGCGACAATGACGGGGTCGTGTGCGAGCGGCTTGCCGCCGATTACCGGCCCATGGAGCCAATCCCACAGGTTGCCCTGCCGGAGCCGACGGCTGTCCCACAAGCTTCTACCGCCAACCCTCCAGCCGACGAAGCTTCTACGTCTACCTTCACTTCCTCTGAGGAGTCAACCTCCTCAGAGGAGCACATCGCTACGCCCGCCCCCACGCCGTCCGCGCGTGGCGTCTATGCCTCGTGCGAGAAAGCCGAAGAGGCTGCCGAACGTAGGATTCAGGGCAGCAAGGGACCGGGTATGGGCTTCTCGCAAGCCTTAGTGCCCAGTGCCCGCGATGGCGACGATGATGGGGTTGTGTGCGAGCAATCTCCCGCCGGGCAACCGACTTCCATACCGATAACCACCACCACACCCTCCGACAGGACCACCTATGCCTCCTGCCAGGAAGCCGAGGCTGCTGGCGAGTCAAGAGTCCAAGGCAGCAATGGGCCGGGCCGAGGCCTCCCCAAGTCAATGGTTCCCAGTGCCCGCGACGGTGACGGGGATGGGGTGGTCTGCGAACAGGCCCCCACCGCCGAGTCGACAACGACCGCCACGCCCACCGCCATCCCGTCTGAAGGCGCCACATACGCCTCTTGCGAAGAGGCCGAGGCGTCAGGAGAACGCCGAGTCCAAGGCACGAGCGGCCCCGGTAGAGGCTTCCCCAAGCCGATGGTTCCCGGTGCCCGCGATGGGGACGGCGACGGTGTGGTGTGCGAGGAGTAAGGCGTACTGTGCTTGGTGCCAGAGTGGTTCCTACTCGCATAACCACATGGTTTCAGATTCAAGAAAAGGTCCACATTCAGGAGATGCTGGCCTACCCAATATAGCTCGAGGACGGCGAGAACAGGACGATGATGGCGACTTATCCCGACTTCCCGGCACTCGTGGTCGGTTACAGGTGACGGCTCACCTGCGGGAGTGAAGGTTTGGCCTCGCTATTCGGGTCTGTATCCAAAGTCCTTGTTTGCGAGTGAACAGATCGGGGAATCGTAGAGAAAGCCCCCGGAACAGCCCAGGGCCTTCTTTATGATTCTGATTTGGCAGCGTGGGTTGGACTCGAACAACGACCTTGGCTTATGAGGCCGGCGCCGTAGCGGTGTGGCTACTTGCTTACGAAACTAGAACGATCAGCAGCTGTCCGAGTCAATTGCCGAGCCCAAATACCATTGTCCGTCTGAAAGCACCCACATATCATTGTCGTCGCCCCCTTGGTTGCCGAAGAGATTGTCATCTAGATAGAATTCTATCAGTACTGAGCCTTGGTTTCCGGTAATCTCGACATTGGAGGCGCGGACTTCCACATCCGCATCTTCATCGATCCCTATGTTTGCACGTATCAGCTGTTTCGGCGTGGTATCTTCATCTAGGCCCATGGCAACAGCCTCAGCCATTACTGCGGCGTTCGCCTCGGACAGAAACTCCTCCTTGGAGAGCACGGATCTGCATTCAGGGACCCCTAACTCATAAAGTGTCGAATAATCGCCATTCATGATAGCAGACCCGAAGGTTTCAGCCCGGGCTTTCAGGGCTTCCTCAGTAGGGTCCGAGGAGTCGCCTCCGCACGCTGTGAAGACCACGGTGGACATGATTACAAGGAACATCAGCCCTAAGCATCTTCGCATAGACAGTCTCCTAGAAAAATAAAAACTCTCCCCGGTGTCCACTGGAGAGAGTTTTTATTTATGTTACTTGGTAGCGGGGGTTGGACTCGAACCAACGACCTTCGGGTTATGAGCCCGACGAGCTGCCACTGCTCCACCCCGCGCCGTATGTGGCAGGGACGAACCGCGGGTGGCGTTCCGTCCCGATTCGGATGTATGGATGAGAATAGGAAGTAACTTAGAGTCCCTGTCGTGGGTCAAGCCCTCGACCGATTAGTACCGGTAAGCTGAATGGGTTACCCCACTTACACATCCGGCCTATCAAGCAGATAGTCTCTCTGCAGTCTTACTCCCTGGCAAGCCAGGGATGGGAGGCCTAATCTTGGGCAGCGCTTCCCGCTTAGATGCCTTCAGCGGTTATCGACACCAGACATGGCTACCCAGCTATGCTCCTGGCGGAACAACTGGCACACCACAGGTCTGTCCCTCCCGGTCCTCTCGTACTAGGGAGAGAATCCCTCAAGCCTCCTACGCCCGCGGCGGATAGAGACCGAACTGTCTCACGACGTTCTGAACCCAACTCACGTGCCCCTTTAACCGGCGAACAGCCGGACCCTTGGGACCTCCTTCAGCCCCAGGATGGGACGAGCCGACATCGAGGTGCCAAACCTCGCCGTCGATGTGAACTCTTGGGCGAGATAAGCCTGTTATCCCCGGGGTAGCTTTTATCCGTTAAGCCACGGCCCTTCCACAAGGTGCCGTAGGATCACTTTGCCCGACTTTCGTCCCTGCTCGGCTTGTTGGCCTCGCAGTCAAGCCCCCTTATGCCAATGCGTTCTTTGAGCGATTTCCATCCGCCCTGAGGGGACCTTTGGGCGCCTCCGTTACATTTTGGGAGGCAACCGCCCCAGTTAAACTGCCCGCCAGGCACTGTCCCCGCTGTTGCGGGTTAGAACCAAAACCAGAAAAGGGTGGTATTTCAAGGGCGGCTCCTCCCTCACTGGCGTGAAGGGTTCATAGCCTCCCACCTATCCTACACATTCCTGCTCCCAGACCAGTACCAGGTTGCAGTAAAGCTCCACGGGGTCTTTTTGTCCTGCCGCGGGTCGCCCGCGTCTTCACGGGCACCGCAATTTCACCGGGCCCTCCGCC